>NZ_JANTHX010000005.1:552011-553883 GCF_024752305.1 Protaetiibacter mangrovi | reverse complement strand
TTCGCCTACCTCAGCCGTTCACAACGTGTCGAGGAACTACAGCTAGCGGGGCACGAGGCGGAAGATGCGCAGCGTGCGGCCCGAGCTGCGCTCGTAGCCGCGGTAGCCCGGCCAGTTCTCCTCGAGCACCTCCCAGGTCTGCTCGCGCTCCGCGTCGGAGACCAGCTCGGCGCGGACCGCGAACCGCTCACCGCGGTACTCGATCTCGACGTCGCCGTTCGCGATGAGGTTCCAGGTCCAGGCGGGATGCTCGGGTCGGGCGAAGTTCGATCCCGTGACGTAGATGGTGCCGTCGGGCACCGGGCAGCACATGAGCAGGGTCTCGCGCGGCTCCCCCGACCGGGCGCCGACGGTGTGCAGCACGAGCGAGGGCACCACCGCCCCGCTGAGGGGCCCGCGACGACCCCCGGTGACCCGGGCGGCGAAGCGCTCGAGCGGGGGCATCATCCGCGGGCCGTAGCTGCGGAAGAAGCGGGTGCGCGTGAAGCGCGCGACGACCACCCGCACCGGTCGGATCGCGGTGGCCACGGTCAGAACACGAAGACGATGCCGAGCACGAGCGCGACGATCACGACGACGGCGAAGACACCGCCCATGATCGAGAGCCCGCGCGTGCTGAGCCGGTCGACCGCGTACCCCACCAGGAACGGCAGCGCCGCGAGGATGGCGGCGACCAGCCACCAGAAGACCACGTAGCCGCCCTGGCTCACGTCGGCGAGGCGACCGCTGAAGAGGCGCTGCGTGTAGGGGTGGGTCGCGAAGCCGATCGCCGAGGTGAACGGCACGATGACGCCCACCGCGACCAGCAGGCCCACGAGGAAGCCGGTGAGCTTCGATCCCTGCCGGATGCCGAGGGTCTCGTCGTGGTCCTTCTGCGCCATAGCCGTCACCCTAGCGCGGAGGCCGCGGACTCAGGCGGAGGGCGCGGAGATGTTCACCAGCCAGGCGATGCCGAACCGGTCGACGAGCATGCCGAACGCGTCGCCCCATGGCGCGGTCTCGAGGGGGACGGTCTGCGAACCGCCGTCGAGCAGGGCGTCCCAGAATCCGCGGAGCTTCGCGTCGTCGTCGCCCGAGAGCGACACCGAGATGCTGCCGCCCTCGGCGAGCGGCATGTGCGAGGGGGTGTCGGCGCCCATCAGGGTGAAGCCGTCGGGGGTCTCGAGCTGGCCGTGCATGATGAGCTCGGACTCGGACGGGTCGACCTGCATGCCGCCCTCGGCGAAGGTCATGAGGTTCAGCTCACCGCCGAACACGCTGCGGTAGAACTCCATCGCCTCGCGCGCTCCGCTGCGCCAGTTGAGGTAGGGGTTGAGGATCACGGCCATGGGGACCTCCGAGGATGTGAACACTGTCCACATGATTGTGCTCCCCCGGACGGCGACACGCCAGAGGCGTGTGGGCGACACCCGGCGCACACTGAGGGGATGACGATCCTCACCGCCGTGCACGGCGACCTCACGTCCCAGCGCGTCGACGCGATCGTGAACGCCGCCAACACCGCGATGAGGGGCGGGGGCGGGGTCGACGGCGCCATCCACCGGGCCGGTGGTCCCGCGATCCTGGCCGACTGCATCCGCCGCTTCCCCGACGGGCTGGCGACAGGCGACGCCGGCTGGACGACGGGCGGCGCGCTCGCGGCGGACTGGGTGATCCACACGGTCGGGCCCGACTTCGGCGCCGGTCAACGCGACCGGGCGTTGCTGGTCTCCTGCTATCGGCGCTCGCTCGAGGTCGCCGACGAGCTCGGGGTGCGCAGCGTCGCCTTCCCGCTGGTGAGCGCCGGCGTCTACCGCTGGCCGCTCGACGACGCGATCGAGGCGGCCGTGACGACGGTCGCCGGTGCGCGGACGCGCGTCGCCGAGGTGCGGT
>NZ_JANTHX010000005.1:517520-551861 GCF_024752305.1 Protaetiibacter mangrovi | reverse complement strand
CCCCGCCATCGTGCAACGGATCGCGATGCGGATCGCGGCCCACGCCGCCGAGCGGGAATTTCCCGCTCGGTGACACCCCCGTAACGCGCGCGAGACATTCGACCTCTTTGCTGGTGGCAGACGGCTCCGCCCCCACCATCCTCGAGAGGGCTCCACATGATCCGCGACATCCTCGGCGAATGGGACATCTCCCAGATCGATCGCACCAAGAAGACATCCCTCGGACGCATCGCGTTCCTCGAGCGCGACGGACGGGTCGTCGTGGTCGACACCGACCCGGACGGCGCGGGCACCGCGGCGCGGGTCGAGTTCGACGGCGCCGCGATCCGCTTCGAGCTGCTCTCGGCCGGCTCCTCACGGGGGAACGCCCACTACACGTACGAGATCTCGCTGCACGGGCCGTACGCGTTCGGCGGCACCCGGCGCCGCGGGCTGCTGGCGAAGACCCCGATCACCGGCGAACGGGTGGGTGAACTCGCTGCGCCGGCACCCGCGGCGTGGGCACCGCCCGTCGTCGCTCCGAGCCATGCGGGAGAGCTGTCGTCCGACTTCTCGGGGATGCCGGGCAGTCTCGCCGAGGCGAAGGCGCGTGCCGCGGAGGCCGCCGAACGCGCCGCGCTGGCGGCCGCGGAGGCCGAGGCCGCCCAGGCCGAGGTGGAGGCCGCCGCCGCCCTCGAGAACGCCCGCCGCGCCGCCGAGAGGGCGGCTGCGGCGCGCGCCGCGGTCGCGGCCCAGGCACCCGCCACGCCGACGCACCCGGTCGCCGTGCCCGTGACGGAGGAGGCGCTGGCGGCCCTCCCCGCGCCGACCGAGCCCCCCGCGATCACCCCCGGATCCCGGGCGACGGCGGCCCCCCACGCGGCTGCCGCGATGCGCGTGACCCATCGCCTGAGCGGCGGCGGGAGCACCATCATGGCCGTCGAGGTCTTCCCCGACGTCTTCGTGTGGGGCGAGTCGTACGCCACCACGGATCGCCTGCGCGGCATCGGATGGTCGGCGTCGCCGATCGACACCGACGAACGCATCGAGGTGGCCGCGCGCCTCCTCCAGCAGGCGACCCTGCTGCGGGACTCGCTCGCCAGCTGAGACGGCGCAGCTGCGCGGCTGCGCCGCATGGCGACGGCGAGCGGATAGAGTGCCGCCACCGGCGGGATCCCGCTGCTCTCGTGGTGGTGGGCGCTGTGGATCAGCTCCAGCATCGCAGGCGGTCTCGTCGCGCGACTCTCCGCATCGGCGACCACCCTCGACGCCCTGATCGCCGCGTCGGCGGCCTTGGTGCTCGTCGACGCACTCAACCTCGCCGCTGCGGTGCTGGCGATCGGCGTCGTCCGCACCATCGATCGGTTGCAGCGCGACGCGGCGCAGACGAGCGGCGCCCACGCGTGACGGCGACCCCTGCCGTCGACGTCTCGGGCTGACAGGATTCGTCCCCACCGCCTCCCCCAGACGCGGCTACGCCGCGCCCGGGGCCCCGCGGCGGCGTGGGCCCACCTGCTCGCAGGTGCAGTTCTCGTCGGCTCGAGATAATGCGAAAGGGCCGTCCTTCGGACGACCCTTTCGCATGACGTCGGGCTGACAGGATTTGAACCTGCGACCCCTTGACCCCCAGTCAAGTGCGCTACCAAGCTGCGCCACAGCCCGTGGCTCGTGCCGTCACCGGCACGGCTACCTACCTTACCGTGTCCCGGGGGTCGCCGACGCCAGCGACGGTCCGTCGGAGAGCACCATCGCGAGCCCGTTGAGGCGCAGGGCGATCGCGCCGCGCAGATGCGGCAGGTCGGCGGATCCGTCGCCCGACGCGACGAGTAACGCCACCTGCTCGGTCCAGTCGAGGCGGGTGCCGCCGACGCCGTCGGGAGTCAACTCGATCGTCACGAGCGCCGTCCAGCGCACGACGCCGTCGACCGTGGAGTCGTAGCCGTAGACGAGACGATGCCCGGGCTCGAGCGCGAGGTAGCGCATCGTCGAGAGCAACCGCTCCTCGCGGCCATCCGGATGGGTGAACACCGCCTCGAGACGTTCTCCCCCTCCGGCGCGGAAGTCGTGGGCGACCTCGACGGTGCGGCCCGGCATCCGCACCCAGCGACGTCGCAGCGCGACGTCGGCGAAGGCGAGGTAGACGTCGGCGGGATCCGCCGCGAGGACGCGGCTCAGCGCGATCGTCTCGTGGCGCGCGTGGGCGGATGCGGTCGTCTCGGTCATGGCGCTCCCCCTGTGCAACAGCAGACGGCGAACCCTGCATTCCCGGGGGCGCGGTCGGCGCCCGGGGGTACCCTCGGCAGCGCGGGGCCGGCCGCTCGAGATGAGAGGCACTGCATGGCCGTCAACGCCGACCCCCGCGACGGGCTCGACGCCGCAGAACGTGCGCGGGCCGGATACCGCGGCGAGTGGCATCCGCTGCTCGCCGCCGTCGAGCAGCCGGTGGGCACCTGGACGATGACGGCACCCGACGGGCGCCCGTACGGGGTGATCCGGCTGCTGGAGCTCGGCGGCGAACGCGGCTACCGGGCCGTCACCTGGGCGGAGGACTCCGGCGATCGGGAGCTGATCGGGTACTTCCGCAGCCTGCGCGCCGCCGCCATGGCCGCCCACCGTCGCTTCCTCGCGAGCCACGGGCCGCGGCGGCTCCCCGCCGACGCGCGTAACACCGCCGCCACACGCCGCGCGTAGCCTGGCCGGGTGACCGACGCCACCGCGCACCTCGACGCGCTCACCCGCGTGATCCCCGACTTCCCGGAGCCGGGCATCCTGTTCCGCGACCTGACGCCCGTGTTCGCGGATGCCGCGGCGCTCGCCTCGATCGCGGATGCGCTGGTCGCGCCGTTCGCGGGCGCCTACGACGTCGTGGCGGGCGTCGAGGCGCGCGGGTTCGCTCTCGCGGCAGCCTCCGCGGCACGCTCGGGCCACGGCCTGCTGCTCGTGCGCAAGGCCGGCAAGCTGCCCGGGGCGACGCTCACCGAGAGCTACGCGCTCGAGTACGGCGAGGCGGCGCTGCAGGTGCACGTCGACCAGCTGCCCGCGGGCACCCGGGTGCTGCTCGTCGACGACGTGCTCGCCACGGGCGGCACGCTCGCCGCGTCGCACCGGCTCATCGAGCGCGCCGGGTGGGCGCTCGCCGGCACCGCCGTCGTGCTCGAGCTCGACGGGCTCGGCGGCCGGGAGCGGCTCGCGCCGCACGAGGTGCTGGCGCTGCAGCGGGCATAGGGCTGACATCACGAAACGGTAACGATGGCGTCCGAAGCCCCCTCCGGACGAGTGAAACGAGCCGTTCGGAGGTTCGGATGTCGGTGCCCCCGTGTGGTCTGGACGCATGGAGAACCCGACCGATCCGATCGCCGCAGCGGACGCCGCGCTCGATCGCGTCGTCGACATCCAGGCACGCATCGACGCCCTGGCGGCGGAGCGCGCTACGGCGCTGCTCGACTTCGAGGAGGCGTTCCAGGCGGCGTATGCGCCCGAGGCGCGGGCGATGCGAGACCGGGCCGAGCGCGCCGAGCTCGCCTGCGCCCTCCGCACTCCGGAGCGCGCCGTCGAGTCGCTGCTGGGCGAGGCGCGGATGCTCGTCCACGAGCTGCCCGCGACCCTGGAGGCGTTGGCTGAGGGCCGCTTCTCCTACCGCCACGCGCAGGTGCTCGTCGACGAGACCGCCGGGCTGGCGTCCGAGGATCGGGCGGCCATCGAGCGCGTCGCACTCGGCACCGCCGCGATCACCACGGTGTCGCAGTTCCGAGCTCGGGTGCGGCGCCTCCGCGAGAAGCGTCACCCCGAGACCATGAGCGAGCGGAGGCGCGACGCGCACCTGGAGCGCACCGTCGCCCTCGACCCGGCTCGCGACGGCATGGCGTATCTGACGCTGTACGTCGGGGCCGTCGAAGCATCGGCGATCTGGAATCGCGCCACCGCCGCCGCGGCACGCACCCACGCGGACGGCGACCCCCGCACCGTCACCCAGTTGCGGGTCGACCTGATGGTCGACGCGCTGCTCGAGCGCGACACCGTGCTCGGGCTCTCGCGCACGCAGCTGGAGGAGCTCGGTGCCGACCCGGAGGCGATGGCGCAGGTGCAGTCCGCCGAGTTCGGGCCGTTCGCCGGCATCGTTCCCACCGTCATCGTGACGGTGCCGGTGGGCACTCTGCTCGGCGGTACGGAGCCCGGGCACCTCGACGGCGTCGGCCCCGTCGATCCCGCGACCGCGCGCGGGCTCGCCTCCCACGCGCCCACCCTGTTCCGGCTCCTCACCGACCCCGAGACGGGCGCCCACCTCTCCCTGTCCCGCACGAGCTACCGCATCCCGGAGCCGCTGCGACGATGGCTCCGCCTCCGCGACGAGACCTGCCGCTTCCCTATGTGCCGCACCTGCGCCTCACGGTCCGACATCGACCACACGCACGACTGGGCGTACGACGGGCCGACCGATCACGACAACCTCGCACACCTGTCGCGTGGGCATCACACCCTCAAACACCACGGCGGTTGGCGGGTGCGCCAGACGCGCGGCGGCGCCCTCACCTGGACCAGCTACCTCGGCCGCGAGTACACGACGCACCCCGCCGCCTGACGCGTGGCGCGAAGGTGCGGGGGTCTCGAGACGCGTCGCCCTGCGGGCGGCGCTCCTCGACCACCTCGACGGTGCTGCGGGTGGACACACGAGCGAAGGCGGGCGCGGGATCGGGTTGCGCGACGCTGGCATCGGGACTGGCGGGAGCGCGTCGCCGAAGGCGACACGCGGGGGCATGCGTCGCGCAACCCGATCGCGCGTCCGCCGGAGCGTCGAGGGCGACCCCCGTCAGCTCAGGGTCGACGCCATGCCCATGCGCGCCAGCACGATGTTCTCGACGAGCTGCACGAGGTTGTAGAGCAGCAGCGTGACGATCGTGATGAGGGCCACCGACGCCCACAGCTCGTCGAAGCGGGCGGAGGCGGAGAACTTCTGGATCATGCCGCCGATGCCGGTTCCGGTGGAGAGCCACTCCGCGAGCAGTGCACCGGTCACCGCGCCGGGCACCGATACGCGCGCCGCGACGAACAGCGACGGCAGCGCCCCCGGGATCGACACCTTGCGCAGCTGCGTCAGCCGGGTGCCGCCGTAGACGGCGACCAGGTCGAGGCTCTCCCTGTTGGCGCGCGAGAGACCGAACATGACCGAGGCGAGCGCCGGGAACAGCACCACGATCGAGCCGATGACGGCGACGGATGCCGTGGTGCCGCGGCCGGTCAGCAGGATGATGACGGGCGCGATCGACACGAGCGGCACGGTGCGCAGCACGAGGGCGAGCGGCATGACGCCCGCCTCGACGGCACGCGAGAGCGAGAACAGCACGGCGAGCACGATGGCGACCGCCATGCCGACCACCCAGCCGAGCGCCGCATCCTGCAGCGTCTGCGCGAGCAGGGGCATGAGCGCGGCGCGATGGGCCGCCGCCGACTTGTCGGGGTCGACGCCGGGCTGGTCGACGAACAGGAAGTCCCACACGTCGAGCGGCCCCTTGGCGACGTACGGGGAGATGCCGGTGAGGCTCACGACCGCCTGCCACAGCAGCAGCACGATCACGATCGTCAGGAGGGCGTTGCCGAGCGCACGCGCCACCGATTTGGCGAGCGCACGCCCGCGGTCGCGCCGCACCCGCCGGCGGATCGCGGCATCCGCCTCCGCCGGATCGGGCGAGGTCAGCGCGTCGAACTGGGCGAGCGTCACGAGGTCGCCCTCCCCGCCACCCAGGGCGTCACGAGCCGTGCGATCAGCCCGACGAGCGCGTAGCCGACGAGCGCCACGAGCGCGCACAGCAGGAACACGGCCCAGACGCGCGTCGAGTCGAGATTGCCCTGCAACCGGATGAGCGTGATGCCGACGCTGCGGTCGGTCGCCCCCATGTACTCGCCGAGCACGGCGCCGAGGAAGGCGCTCGGCACGGCGATCTGCAGCGCGTTCAGGATGGCGGGTGTCGCCGCGATGAGGCGCACCTTGGTGAGCTGCGTCCAGCGTCCGCCGCCGAAGACGCGCACGACGTCGAGACTGGCCCGATCGGCGGCCCGGAAGCCGGCGAGGGCACCCACCACGGTGGTGAAGAACACGGCGAGGGCGGCGAGGAAGATCGCGGTCTTCGAGGGGTCGCCCGGGCTCTTCGCCCCGCCCAGCACGACGATCGCGATGCCGCCGACGGCGACCACCGGCAGGCAGTAGGAGACGACCGCGATCTGCGTGACGACGGGTTCGATCCGCGGCAGCAGCAGCACCGTCGCCGCGAGCAGCAGCGCGAGGCCGTTGCCCCAGGCGAAGCCGAGCAGGGCCTCGGTGATGGTGACCTTGAAGACCTCCCAGTACGCGGCGGGGCCGTCGGCGACCAGCTGCGCCACCACGGCGAACGGGCTGGGGACGGGGGTGAAGTCGGTGCCGGGCGGCGGCGTGAAGATCGTCGCCGACATGAGCCACCAGGCACCGACGATCACGACCGCGCCGATGATCCCGGCGGCCCAGCCCGGCATCCCGCGGCGACGAGAACTCGAGCCCGCCACCTCAGGACTCCGCTTCGGCGTGCCCGTCGGAACCGAACAGCAGCTCGGAGGCGCGGTCGACGAGGGCGTGGAACTCCGGGCTGCGCATCATGTCGGGCGTGCGGGGCCTCGGCAGGTCGACCTCGATGATCTCCTTCACCCGGCCCGGACGCGGCGACATCACGGCGACCCGGTCGGAGAGGAAGATCGCCTCCGAGATGCCGTGCGTCACGAGCAGGGTCGTCGCGGGCTTCTCGGTCCAGATGCGCAGCAGCTCGAGGTTGAGGTTCTGGCGCGTCATGTCGTCGAGGGCGCCGAACGGCTCGTCGAGCAGCAGCACCGAGGGCTTGAGGGCGAGAGCGCGCGCGATCGACACGCGCTGGCGCATACCGCCGGAGAGCTGCGCCGGCTTGGCCTTCTCGAAACCCGTCAAGCCGACGAGCGCGATGAGCTCGTCGATGTAGGCCTCGTCGGCCGTGCGGCCCGCGACCTCGAACGGCAGCTTGATGTTGGCCCGCACGCTGCGCCACGGCAGCAGGGCGTGGTCCTGGAAGGCGATCCCGAGCTCGCTCGCCCGGCGCAGCTCGTGCGGCGTCTTGCCGTCGACGCGCACCTCGCCGGTCGTCGGCTCCTCGAGGTCGGCGAGGATGCGCAGGATGGTCGACTTGCCGCAGCCGGACGGCCCGAGAAGTGCCAGGAACGAGCCCTGCTCGGTGTGCAGCTCGGTGTCCTGCAGCGCCTGCACCGTGCGACCGCGCCCGGCGTCGAACGCCTTGCTGAGACCCGTGATCTGGATGCCGGTGCCCGGGGTGACCCGGGCACCGGCATCCGGTGTTGCGGAGATCGTCATGCTACGGAAGGTACGCCTTCAGCTCGGGGTGCTCGGCGTAGATCTCGTCGATGAGGGTGGTGTCGAAGAGATCGTCCACCGAGACGTCCCAGCCGGCGGCCGCGAGCGAGGCGACCGTCTGCTTCTTGAGCTCGTCGGTGATCGTGAACAGGCCGTTCGCCTCCGTGTCGGGGGTCGAGATCAGCTCCTTCTCGGCCTCGAGGCCCATGCCCGTCTTGGTCGGGTCGAGGGCGCCGAAGACGGCCTCCAGCCCGTCGGCGTTCTCGGACGCCGCCTTGTCGTAGTAGCTCGTGATCAGGTCGACCGTGTCCTCGGTGGAGTTCTGGAACACGTCGGTCCAGCCCTTGATCTCGGCGATCAGGAACGCCTTCAGGAGGTCCTTGTTCTCGGCGAGGTACTGGTCGGTCACGGAGTAGGTCTCGGCGACGTAGGGCACGCCGTTCTCGGCATAGGGCAGGTTGGTGATGTCGTAGCCCGCGAGCTGCACGGTGAGCGCCTCGTTCGTCAGGTACGCCATGAACCCGTCGACCTCTCCGTTCATGAGCGGGGTCGGGTCGAAGTCGACCGGCACCACGGTCACCTGGTCGGGCGAGATGCCGTTCGCCGCGAGGATGGCCGCGAAGACGCTCGCGTTGGAGTCCTGCACGCCGATCTTCTTGCCGATGAGGTCCTCGGGGGTCTGGATGTCGGCGCCGTCGGTCAGCGACAGGATCGTGAAGGGGTTCTTCTGGAAGGTCGCGCCGATGATCTTGAGCGGGGCGTCCTGCTCGGCGATCGCCGCGCCGATCGACGCCGCGTCCGACAGGGCGACCTGCACGGTGCCAGAGAGGAGCTTCGCCACACCGGTGTCGGGTCCCGAGACGCCGATCACGTCGTCGAAGCCGGCCTCGTCGTAGTAGCCGTTCTCGTAGGCGTAGAACTCGCCCGCGAACTCCTCGTTCTTGATCCACGAGTACTGGACGCTGATCTCGCCGTAGGAGGCGGAGGCGCCGTCGGAGCCGGTGTCGGTGCTGTCGCCCGAGGCGCAGGCGGCGAGGACGAGGACGGCCGCGGCGGAGGCGGCGACGGCCGCGGTGACGCGGCGGGCGATGCGATGCGCGGGGTGCGCGGTGGGTGCCATGCGGATGCGGATCCCTTCGGATGCAGAGGGGTGGAGTGTGATGGGACCGACGCTATCGACGCCAGATTTCGCCATCCGTCCCGCCGTGTTTCCGGGACGTTACGCGCGTCGCCCGTGGGCGCTACCGTCGATGCATGACCGAGACTCCGGCCGATCGTCACGACCTCATCCGGGTGCGCGGCGCGCGCGAGAACAACCTGCGCGACGTGAGCCTCGACCTGCCGAAGCGGCGGCTCACGGTGTTCACCGGGGTGTCGGGCTCCGGCAAGAGCTCTCTCGTGTTCGGCACGATCGCGGCCGAGTCGCAGCGCATGATCAACGAGACCTACCCGGCGTTCGTGCAGGGCTTCATGCCGAGCCTCGCCCGCCCCGACGTCGACCGCCTCGAGGGGCTGACGACGGCGATCATCGTCGACCAGGAGCGCCTGGGCGCGAACTCGCGGTCCACCGTCGGCACGGTGACCGACGCGAACGCCCTGCTGCGCATCCTGTTCAGCCGGCTCGGGCAGCCCCACATCGGCTCCCCGCAGGCCTTCTCCTTCAACATCCCGACCGTGCACGGCGGCGGCGCGATCACGATCGAGAAGGGCGAGGGCGTGAAGAAGGTCGTGCGCGACTTCGCGCAGCTCGGCGGCATGTGCCCGCGCTGCGAGGGCATGGGGACGGTCAACGACATCGACCTCTCCCAGCTCTACGACGCGGAGCGCTCGCTCGTGGAGGGTGCGATCACGGTCCCCGGCTACACGGCCGACGGTTGGGGCACCCGCATGTACTCCGAGTCGGGGTTCGTGCCGGCCGATGTGCCGATCCGCGAGTTCAGCGAGAAGCAGCTGCACGAGCTGCTCTACAAGGAGCCCACGAAGGTCAAGATCAGCGGCATCAACATCACCTACGAGGGCCTCGTGCCGCGCATCCAGAAGTCGATGCTGTCGAAGGATCCGGATGCGATGCAGCCGCACATCCGCGCCTTCGTCGAGCGGGCCGTCACCTTCCGACCCTGCCCCGACTGCGGGGGCACGCGGCTCAACGAGGGTGCGCGGGCCTCGAAGATCGAGGGCGTCTCGATCGCCGATGCGTGCGCGATGCAGATCAGCGACCTGGCCGCCTGGGTGCGCGGGCTCGGCGACGCGGGCGCCGCTCCCCTGCTCGCGAGCCTGCGGCAGCTGCTCGACTCGTTCGTCGACATCGGGCTCGGCTATCTGTCGCTCGACCGCGCCTCGGGCACCCTCTCGGGCGGCGAGGCGCAGCGCACCAAGATGATCCGGCATCTCGGGTCGTCGCTCACCGACGTCACCTACGTCTTCGACGAGCCCACCATCGGCCTGCACCCGCACGACATCCAGCGCATGAACGAGCTGCTGCAGCAGCTGCGCGACAAGGGCAACACGGTGCTCGTGGTCGAGCACAAGCCGGAGGCGATCGCGATCGCCGACCATGTGGTCGATCTCGGGCCGCGCGCGGGTTCGGAGGGCGGGCGGATCGTGTTCGAGGGCACCGTCGACGAGCTCCGCGCCGCCGACACGCTCACCGGCCGCCACCTCGACGACCGCGCGAGCCTCAAGCAGTCGGTGCGCACGCCGCGCGGCGCACTCGAGATCCGCGGCGCGACCACCCACAACCTGCGGGAGGTCGACGTCGACGTGCCGCTCGGCGTGCTCGTCGTCGTCACGGGCGTCGCCGGCTCGGGCAAGAGCTCGCTCATCCACGGCTCGATCGCGAACCGCGACGGCGTCGTCTCGGTCGACCAGGGTGCCATCCGCGGCTCGCGGCGCAGCAACCCCGCCACCTACACCGGGCTGCTGGAGCCCATCCGCAAGGCGTTCGCCAAGGCGAACGGGGTGAAGCCGGCGCTGTTCAGCGCCAACTCGGAGGGCGCCTGCCCGAACTGCAACGGCGCGGGCGTGATCTACCTCGACCTCGGGGTGATGGCCGGGGTGGAGTCGCCCTGCGAGGTGTGCGGCGGCCGCCGTTTCGACTCGTCGGTGCTCGAGTACCGGCTCGGCGGGCGCGACATCAGCGAGGTGCTCGCGATGCCCGTCGCCGAGGCCCTCGCCTTCTTCTCCGAGGGCGAGGCCCGGCTGCCGGCGGCGCAGGCGGTGCTGCAGCGGCTCGTCGACGTGGGGCTCGGCTACCTCGGCATCGGGCAGCCGCTGACCACCCTGTCCGGCGGTGAGCGGCAGCGGCTCAAGCTCGCCGTCAACATGGCGGAGGACGGAGGCGTCTACGTGCTCGACGAGCCGACGACCGGGCTGCACCTGGCCGACGTCGATCAGCTGCTCGGTCTGCTCGACCGCCTCGTCGACGCCGGCAAGTCGGTCGTCGTGATCGAGCACCACCAGGCCGTCATGGCGCACGCCGACTGGATCATCGACATCGGGCCGGGTGCCGGCCATGACGGGGGCCGCGTGGTGTTCGAGGGAACGCCCGGCGCGCTCATCGCCGACGGCTCGACCCTGACGGCACAGCACCTGGCGCGCTACGTGGCATCGGTGTGACCATGGGGGCATGCCCACGCTTCACCTGACCGGGGAACCGGATGCCGACCGCCTGCTGTCGGAGAGCCCGCTCGCGCTGCTGATCGGGATGCTGCTCGACCAGCAGGTGCCGATGGAGACGGCGTTCGCCGGTCCTGAGAAGCTGCGCGTGCGGATGGGCGGCGCTCTCGACGCGCAGACGATCGCCGGCGCCGACCCCGAGGCGCTCGCCGAGCTCTTCAAGGAACCGCCCGCGATCCACCGCTTCCCCGGGTCGATGGCCGCCCGTGTGCAGACCCTCTGCCGCACGGTCGTCACCGACTGGCACGGCGACGCCGCCGCGATCTGGACCGACGGCGACCCCGACGGCCGGGAGATCCTGACGCGACTGAAGGCGCTGCCGGGCTTCGGCGAGCAGAAGGCCCGCATCTTCCTCGCCCTGCTCGGCAAGCAGTACGAGCTCGAGGCGGAGGGCTGGCAGCAGGCAGCAGGCGACTACGCCGAGCCGGGTTCCTTCCGTTCGGTGGCCGACATCGTCGACCACGACTCGCTGCTCACCGTCCGCGCACACAAGAAGGCCATGAAGGCCGCCGCGAAAGCCTGAAAGGTGCCGACCGCGATGCGCGCCGTCCTCCGGGCGGCCCGCCGCTACTGGGCGGTCACGCTGACCCTCGTGATCGGCGGGATCGGCGGTGTGCTGGCCCTGGCGGGCGCGGGCGCGGCGGTGCAGTACCTGTTCAGCGCCTATGCGCTCGCGATCGCGCTCTGGCAGGCGGTCGTGATGGTGCGCCGCCTGCTGCGGCGCGAGTTCGGGCTCGACGTGCTGGCGATCATGGCGATCGTCGCCACGGTGGTGGTCGGCGAGTTCGTGGCCGCCCTCGTCGTGGTGCTGATGCTGATGGGCGGCGAGGCCCTCGAGGACTTCGCGAACCGGCGGGCGAAGCACGAGCTCGACGCGCTGCTCGCCCGTGCACCCCACAGCGCCCACGTGCAGCGCGGCGACCGTTTCGAGGAGGTACCCGTCGACGAGGTGGCGATCGGCGAGGTGCTGCTGATCCGCCCCGCCGAGGTCGTGCCGGTCGACGGCACGCTGCTCGCGGCGCACGCCTCCGTCGACGAGTCCTCGCTCACCGGAGAGAGCGTGCCGGTCGAGAAGGTCCGCGGCGAGCTGCTGCTCTCCGGCTCCGTGAACGGTCCGGAGGCGGTGGAGCTCCGGGCGACGGCGACCGCCGCCGCCAGCCAGTACCAGCAGATCGTGGCTCTGGTCTCGGAGGCGGCCGCGAGCCGCGCGCCGGTGGTGCGGCTCGCCGATCGCTTCGCCGTGCCGTTCACCGCCTTCTCGCTCGCGCTCGCCGGCGTCGCCTGGGCCGTGTCGGCGGATCCGGCGCGGTTCGCCGAGGTGCTCGTGCTCGCGACCCCCTGCCCGCTGTTGATCGCGGCGCCCGTCGCCTTCGTCGGGGGCATGAGCCGGGCCGCCCGCGGCGGTCTCATCGTCAAGGGCGGCAGCGTGCTCGAGCAGCTCGCGGCGGCGCGGACCGCCGTGTTCGACAAGACGGGCACCCTCACCCACGGCGCCCCGGAGATCACCGAGGTGCGCACGGCATCCGGCGCGGATGCGGACGAGCTCCTCACCGTCGTGGCGAGCGCCGAGCAGTACTCCTCGCACGTTCTCGCGGCCTCGCTCATCCGCTCGGCCACGGCCCGCGGTCTCACCCTCCGCGAGGCCGAGGACGCCCGCGAGGTGGCGACCGACGGGGTGGAGGCGACCCTCGACGGGCGCGCGGTCGTGCTCGGCAAGTTCGCGTTCGTGGCGGCGCACGCGCCGGATGCCGTGCGCACCCGCATCGCCCCGGGTGAGCTGGCGATCTACGCCGCCGTCGACGGGAGGTACGCGGGGGCGATCCTCGCCCGCGACACCGTCCGCGCGAACGCGCGGCGGACGCTCGAGCGGCTCGCGGCCCTCGGGGTGCGGCGCACGCTCATGCTGACCGGCGACGCCCGGGAGACCGCCGAGCACGTGGCCGCCGAGGTCGGCATCGCCGAGGTGCGCGCGGAATGCCTCCCGGCCGACAAGGTGTCCACGGTGCGGGGTATCGCCGAGCGCCCCGTCATCATGGTGGGCGACGGGGTCAACGACGCCCCGGTGCTCGCCTCCGCCGAGGTGGGCGTCGCGATGGGCGCGAAGGGCGCCACCGCGGCGAGCGAGTCTGCCGACGTCGTCGTGCTCGTCGACGACATCGGGCGGGTCGCGGACGCCGTCGAGATCGGACGACGGACGGTCGCGGTGGCGCTGCAGAGCATCTGGGTCGGCATCGCCGTGTCGATCGGGCTCATGGTGGTGGCGAGCTTCGGGGTGATCCCTGCCACGCTCGGCGCGCTGCTGCAGGAGGTCGTCGACCTCATCACGATCCTCGCCGCCCTGCGCGCCCTCGGCCCCCGGCGCGAGCGGACCGGATCAGCGGATGCCGAGCTCGGCGAGCGAGCGCTCGATCGTCGCGGCTGACGCGGCGAACCGCTGCTGCTCCTCGTCGTCGAACGGCACGTCGATCACGCGGCGCACCCCGCCGGCGTCGACGACGCTCGGCACGGAGAGCGCGACGCCGCTCACGCCGTGGTAGCCGTCGAGCACGCTCGACACGGGAAGCACCGCGCCCTCGTCGCGCAGGATCGCCTCGACGATGCGGGCCCCGGAGAGCCCGATCGCGTAGTTCGTCGCGCCCTTCCCCGCGATGACGGTGTAGGCGGCGTTCTTGACCTCGTCCGCGATCCGGTCGAGCTCCTCGCGGTCGAGCGGCCCGTGGCCGGCATCCCAGTGGTCGAGCGGAACCGGTCCGATGCGCGCCTGGGACCACAGCGGGAACTCCGAGTCCCCGTGCTCGCCGATGATCATCGCGTGGGTGCTCGACGCCGCGACCCCGAGCCGACTCGCCAGCAGCCAGCGCAGCCGCGAGGAGTCAAGCACCGTGCCGGAGGCGAAGACGCGCGAGGCGGGGAGACCCGAGAAGCGGTGGGCCGCGACGGCGAGCACGTCGCAGGGGTTCGAGACCACCACGAACACGGCGTTCGGCGCCCGCTCGACGAGCCGAGGCATGAGCTCGCGGATGATGCCCACGTTCACGCCCGCCAGCTCGAGCCGGGTCTGGCCGGGCTTCTGCTTGGCGCCCGCCGTGATGACGACCACGTTCGACCCGTCGACGACGCCGAGGTCGGAGCCGCCGCGGATGCTGGACGACCCGGTGAAGGGCGTCCCGTGGGCGAGGTCGAGCACCTCGGCCTCGACGCGCGCCGTGTCGATGTCGTAGAGCGCGACCTCGCGCGCCGACTCGCGGATCAGGGCGGCGTAGGCGAGCGAGGTGCCCACGGCACCCGCCCCGATCACGGTCAGCTTCGCGTTCTCGATGACGGCCATGCCCCGATCCTGGCGCACGGCGCCGCCGGCGCGACAGGCCGGAAGTCCCAGCCGCGACCAAGGCGCCACCGACGAACGCCCCACGCACGGCGCCCATCCTCGTGGCATGACCGACGCATCCGGAACCCCGCGACGCTCCCGGCGACGGGGGCGCGCACTCGTCGCGATCGGCGCGACCACGGCGCTCGTCCTCGGCGGCGGCGCCTGGTGGGCCGCCGACCGCTACCTCATCCCGCACGTCGCCGTCTCCGACGTCTCGGCGCTCGAGCAGCAGGCGGGGACGGCGCAGACCGTCTCCGACGAGGGCGGGACCCTCACCTCCGACGGCTACACGAGCGACGACGCGAGCATCACGGTGTCGACGGTGACCACGGGCTCGGGCGACGACACCGTCACCTACTACATGGCCGACGTGACGCTCGGCGACGCGACGGTGCTGCGTTCCGCGTTCGCCGACGACTCCTTCGGCACCAACATCACCCAGACCACCTCCGCGATCGCCGAGGCGCACGGCGCGGTGTTCGCGATCAACGGCGACTACTACGGGTTCCGCGACACGGGCATCGAGATCCGCAACGGCGTGATCTACCGCGACGCGGGGGCGCGGGAGGGGCTCGCGTTCTACTCCGACGGCCGCGTCGAGGTCTACGACGAGACGCAGACCACCGCGCAGGAGCTGCTCGACGCCGGGGTCTGGAACACGCTCTCGTTCGGCCCCGCCCTCGTCGAGGACGGTGAGGTCGCCGCCGGCATCGACACGGCGGAGGTCGACACGAACTTCGGCAACCACTCCATCCAGGGCACCCAGCCGCGCACCGCGGTCGGGGTGATCGACGAGAACCACCTGGTGTTCGTCGTCGTCGACGGGCGGCAGGCCGGCTACAGCGCGGGGGTCACCCTGACCGACCTCGCCGACATCATGATCTCGCTCGGCGCGACCACCGCCTACAACCTCGACGGCGGCGGCAGCTCGACCATGTACTTCGGCGGCGAGGTGATCAACTCGCCCTCGAACGGCGGCGAGCGCGGCACCTCGGACATCCTCTACGTCGCGGGATGAGGTGACCCGGATGATCGTGCTGATCCCCGCCTACGAGCCGGGCGACCGCCTCGTCCCGCTCGTGGCCCAGCTGCGGCGCATGGACCCGGGGCTGACGGTGCTCCTGGTCGACGACGGCTCGGGCGCCTCTTACCGGGCCGTGTTCGACGCGGTGCAGGTGCTGGGCGCCGAGGTGCTCGTCCATCCGCGCAACCGGGGCAAGGCGGCCGCCCTGCGCACCGGACTGCGGCATGCGCTCGCGCACCACCCGGGCCGCGACGTCGTGACGGCCGACAGCGACGGCCAGCACACGGCGGTCGACATCCTGCGCGTCGCCGACCGGCTGGCCGAGCAGACGTCGACGGATGGGGTGTCGACGGACGGGGGTCGTCCGCTCGTGCTCGGCACCCGCGCCTTCGGGCCGGGAACGCCCGCGCGGAGCCGGTTCGGCAACGCGGTCTCGAGCGCGCTGTTCGGGATGGCGGCGGGCTACCGGGTGCGCGACACCCAGACCGGCCTGCGCGGCATCCCCGCCGAGCGCATCCCCTGGGCGCTCGAGGTGCCGGGCGAGCGGTTCGCCTACGAGCTCGAGGTGCTGCTCGCCTGCCGCGGGGGCGGCGTGCCGGTCGTGGAGGTGCCGGTGCAGACGGTGTACCTCGAGCGCAACGCGTCGAGCCACTTCCGGCCGCTCGTCGACTCGCTGCGGGTGATGCGCCCGATGGCGCGGTACCTCGGCGCCTCCCTCGCCGGGTTCGTGATCGACGTCGTGCTGCTGCAGGGCCTCGTGCTGCTCGGGGCCCCGCTGCTCGCCGCGGTGGTGTCGGCGCGCCTCGTGAGCGCATCCGCGAACTTCGCCCTCAACCGTCGCTTCGTGTTCCGCGCCCGCGCGGGGTCGCTCGGCGGTCAGGCCGTGCGGTACGCCGCGCTCGCCGCGGTGGTCCTCGCCGTGAACTACCTCGTCCTCGCCGCGATGACCGACGCCGGTGCGCCCCTGCTCGCGGCCAAGGTCGCCGTGGAGGTGGCGTTGTTCGCGGCCTCCTTCGGCATCCAGCGGATGCTGGTGTTCGCCCGCCGCGCCTCGCGCGCACCCGCGGCACCCGCCCCGGCGCCGCCGCGTGTCCGCGCCGGGCGTCGGGTCGCCGGTGCCGCCGCGGCGGGGGCGTCGGTGCTGCTGCTCGCGGGCTGCTCGGTCGCCGCGGGGGCCGGATCCTCCGGGTCCGATTCCGCGGGGTCCGATTCCGCGGAGGCTGCGACCGGGGACGCGTGGAGGGACACCTCGCTCGTGCACGACATCCGCGTCGAGGACGACGACACGGTGCTCGAGGATCTCGTCGCGACGTTCCTCGCGAGCGGCGAGAAGGACTGGGGGTCGGTGACGGTGACCATCGACGGGACGACCCTCGACGACGTCGGCATCAAGCTCAAGGGCAACTCCTCGCTGCGCACGGTCTCGGCCGAGACCCCGCTCGCGGAGGTGCCGTGGATCCTGCGCCTCGACGAGTTCGTCGACGGGCAGTCGTACCAGGGCGAGACCGAGCTGGTGATCCGGGGGAACAGCTCGGAGACCTCGCTCAACGAGGCGGTCGCGCTGGGTCTGCTGCGCGCATCCGGTCTCGCCGCCGAGAACGCGGTCGCCGCGCGGTTCCGCGTCGGCGACGAGCAGGCGGCGCTGCGCCTGGTCGTCGAGAACCCCACCGGCGCGTGGGCCGACGAGGAGTTCGGCACCGCCGGGCAGCTCTACAAGGCGGAGAGCGGCGGGGACGAGGACTACCACGGCACCGACCCCGGGGCCTACGCGGACTCCTGGGATCAGGAGGGCGGCGACGACGAGCTGTCGGCGCTCATCGCCTTCCTGCAGTTCGTCGACGAGTCCGACGACGAGACCTTCGCCGCCGCGCTGCCCGATCACCTCGACGTGCAGGCCTTCGCCGACTATCTGGCGTTCCAGGAGCTCGTGCAGAACACCGACGACATCGACGGTCCCGGCAACAACTGGTACCTCTTCGTCGACGACGCCACGGGCGTCGCGACGGTCGTGAACTGGGATCTCAACCTCGCGTTCGGCCAGAGCCCGGGCGGCGGCGGGCCCGCGGGCGGCGGCGACCGACCGGGTGCCGGCCCCGCGCGCGGCGGTGGCGGTGGCGGCGGTGGCGGCGGCGAGAGCCTGCTGAAGGAGCGATTCCTCGCGGTCCCCGCGTTCGCCGAGCTGTACGCCGAGGCCACCACGACGCTGACCGCTCGACTCCTCGACGACGGGACCGCCGCATCCCTCGTCGACGCCTGGCAGCAGACCCTCGACACCCAGGCGGAGGACCTGGTGTCGTCGGACGTCGTCTCACGCGAGGCGGATGCCGTCCGCACCGCACTCGGGATCGCCTGATCCGGATCCTCCCGCGATCAGGGGCGCACGAGCGGCAGGAACACCTCGTCGACGATCGCGACGATCTCCTCGTCCGGCACGGGACCGAGTCGCATGATCGCCTCGGAGCGGAACAGGTCGAAGGCGGAGCGCATGGCGCGATCGGTGAGATCGGCGCGCGCCTCGCCGCGCGCGACCGCGCGCGCGACGATGAGCGGCACGAGGCTCGGCCGCTCGCCGAGCAGCTGCGACCGCAGCTCGGCGGGCGTGATGCCCGTCTCGGCGTAGAACCCGGCGAGCTGCACGCTCAGCACGACCCAGGTGCCGAGCCGATTGGCGTTGGAGTACCGGAGCAGCTCGAGCATGTCCTCCCGCAGGCTGCCGGTGTCGGGCGAGATCGTGGGGGTGCGCTCGCCGAGGCGGCGGATGGCGGCGAGCACGAGCTCCTCGCGGCTCGGCCACCGCCGATACAGCACGGCGCGGCTGGTGCGGGCGCGCGTGGCCACGGCCTCGTAGGTGAGACCGCCGTAGCCCTTCTCGGCGATCTCGTCCCAGACGGCGTCGAGGATGGCGTCTTCGAGTTCCGCGCCGCGGCGTCGGGTCGCCTTTTCAAGAGTCACTTGCGTATCTTATCGCCTCGGCGTATCTTCACAAGAGACACTAACGTCTCTTATTTGGAACGGACCCCATGACCGACTCCCCCGCACCCGTCCCCTCCGACACCCGCATCCCGCGCGCCGTGCTGCGGACCGTCTGGGTGCTCATCATCGGCGGATTCGCCGCCATCCTCGACTCCACGATCGTGGCCATCGCCATCGACACCCTCGCCCGGCAATTCGACGTGCCGGTCTCGACGATCCAGTGGGTCTCGACCGCGTACCTGCTCGCCCTCGCCGTCGCCATCCCGCTCACCGGATGGGCTCAGGCCCGCGTGGGCGGCAAGCGTCTGTGGATCGCCGCCCTGGCCCTGTTCCTGCTCGGATCGGTGCTCTGCTCGCTCGCCTGGGACGCCCCCAGCCTCATCGTCTTCCGCGTCCTCCAAGGACTCGGCGGCGGAATCATGTTCCCGCTCATGCAATCGCTGGCCGTACAGGCGGCCGGCGGGCGCACCCGGGGCATGGGTCGGATGATGGCCGTCGTCACGGTGCCGATCGCCCTCGGTCCCATCCTCGGACCCGTCGTCGGTGGCCTCATCCTGAACGACCTCAGCTGGCAGTGGCTGTTCCTCGTGAACGTGCCGATCGTGATCGTCGGCATCGCGCTCGCCGCGTGGCTGCTGCCCGACGACAGCAGCCGCATCACCCGCCCGAAGCTCGACATCGTGGGGCTGATGCTGCTCGCGCCCGGCCTCGCCCTCATCCTGCTCGGCCTCTCCGACATCGAGACCGGCGACGGCGTCGGCAGCGCCGAGGTGCTGGTGCCGCTGCTCGTCGGCATCGCCCTCGCGGTCGCGTTCGTCTTCTGGTCGCTCGCCCGACGCGAGAGGGCGCTCGTGCAGCTGCGCATGCTCGGCCGCCGCACGGTCGCGAGCGCGTCCACCGTCATGTGGCTCTCCGGGGCGGCGCTCTACGGCGCCATGCTGCTGCTGCCGCTCTACTGGCAGACCCTGCGCGGCGAGACCGTGCTGACGGCGGCCCTGCTGCTCATCCCCCAGGGGGTGGGTTCGCTCGCAGCACGCCCGATCGCGGGGGTGCTGCTCGAGCGGATCGGCGCACGCGCGCTCACCATGATCGGATTCGCGCTCATGGCGCTCGGCACGATCCCCTTCGCCCTCGCCGACGCCGGCACCTCGAACGTGTGGCTCTCGGCCGTGCTCGTGGTGCGGGGCCTCGGGCTCGGGACGGTGCTGATCCCCCTCATGACCGTCTCGATGACCGGGCTCGCCCACGACGAGATCCCGCAGGTCACCATGATCACCCGCATCGCGCAGCAGGTCGGCGGGGCCTTCGGCACCGCCATCCTCGCCGTCGTGCTGACGACCCTGCTCGACGGGGTCACCGACACCACGGGCGCCGCGGATGCCTTCCACGCCGCGTTCTGGGTCGCCACGGGCGTCGCCGTGCTCGCCCTGCTCGCGAGCCTGCTGCTCCCCGGGCGCGAGCGACCGGTGCCGAGCATCGCCGACGCCGAGGTGGCCGAGGGCGAGCTGGCCGCCTAGCGCGCGTTCAGCGCTTCCGCTTCTCCCTCACCGCCCTCGCCGCTGCGCGCCTCCGTGGCGGACCGCGGCCGGGACGGCCGCGGCGCGTGAGGCGGGAGGGCCAGAAATGGCCCTCCCGGAAGCGGAAGCGCGTTCAGCGCTTCCGCTTCTCCCTCACGCGCATATTGACCACGATCGGGGTGCCCTCGAAGCCGTACACCTCGCGCAGCCGGCGCTGGATGAAGCGGCGGTACTGCGGGTCGAGGAATCCGGTCGTGAACAGCACGAACGTCGGCGGACGCGTCGACGCCTGGGTGCCGAACAGGATGCGGGGCTGCTTGCCGCCGCGCACCGGGTGCGGGTGCTCCGCGGTGAGCTCGGCGAGCAGCGCATTGAACTTGCCGGTGGGGATGCGGGTGTCCCAGCTCTCGAGGGCGGTCTCGAGCGCGGGCACGAGCTTCTCGAGGTGCCGGCCGGTGCGCGCCGAGATGTTCACGCGCGGCGCCCACGTCACGTGCGCGAGGTCCTGCTCGATCTCGCGCTCGAGGTACCGCCGGCGGTCGTCGTCGAGCAGATCCCACTTGTTGTAGGCGAGCACGAGCGCCCGCCCCGACTCGAGCACCAGGTCGATGATGCGCAGATCCTGCACGCTGATCGGCTCGGTGACGTCGAGCACCACGACGGCCACCTCGGCCTTCTCGAGGGCCGCGGCGGTGCGCAGCGAGGCGTAGAAGTCCGCGCCCTGCTGGAGGTGCACGCGCTTGCGGATGCCGGCGGTGTCGACGAAGGTCCAGATGCGGCCGCCGAGCTCGATCTGCTCGTCGACCGGGTCGCGGGTCGTGCCGGCGAGCTCGTTCACGACGACGCGCTCCTCGCCGGCGGCCTTGTTGAGCAGCGAGCTCTTGCCGACGTTCGGGCGCCCGAGGATCGCCACGCGGCGCGGCCCGCCGATCTCCTGCTTGGCGACCGCGGAGACCGGGGGCAGCACCGTCATCACGTGGTCGAGCAGATCCGCGACCCCGCGGCCGTGCAGCGCGGACACGGGCCACGGCTCGCCGAGGCCCAGGCTCCACAGCTCGGCGGCCTGCGGGTCCTTGATGGCGTCGTCGGCCTTGTTCGCGACCAGGATCACGGGCTTCTTCGCGTTGCGCAGCATCCGCACGACGTGCTCGTCGGTCGCGGTCGCGCCGACGTTGATGTCGACGACGAACAGCACGGCGTCGGCGAGGTCGACGGCGACCTCCGCCTGGGCGGCGACCGAGGCGTTGATGCCCGCGGCATCCGGCTCCCAGCCCCCCGTGTCGACCACGGTGAAGCGGCGACCGAGCCACTCGGACTTGTACGAGACGCGGTCGCGCGTGACGCCCGGCACGTCCTCGACGACCGCCTCGCGGCGACCGAGGATCCGGTTCACGAGCGCCGACTTGCCCACGTTCGGGCGGCCGACGATCGCCAGCACGGGGAGCGCGGGCAGGTAGGTGATGCCGTCGGGTCCCGCCTCGGCGGCCTCGAGCACGTCGAGGTCGTCCTCGTCGAGCTCGTAGTCGGAGAGGCCGGCGCGCAGCGAGGCGGCGCGCTGCTCGGCCACCTCGTCGTCGAGCTCGGCCAGGCGGTCGGCGAGGCCGGGGTCGACCTCGCCCGCATAGTCCGAGTCGGTGTTGTCGGCGGCGAACTCCGCCTCGAGGGGGGCGTCAGGTTCGTGCGGGACATCAGTTGACATGCTGGTTCTCCTTCAAGGCGCGAAGTTCGTTGCCACGCACGGCTTTCCATTCTGCCAGGAGCATTGCGTACGCTCCTTAGGGTCCCGCCGCCCAGATGAGCGCCGCCGCTGCAGCAGCGATAGTCCAGCTCGTGAGACTCCCAACGAGGAATGTCTCGGCGTTCAAGCCCCCGTCTCGGTCGGCAGATATTTCGGGGAAGCGCACTACTCCCTTGGCTGCGACCAACGCGGCGACAATGACGGCATTGCCGCTCAGCATCAGCGCGACGAGAAGTATCCGCTCGATAGGCCCGATCACACGCCCGCCTGCTAGCTCATTGTGTGCGCGAGGACTCTCTTGGGCGCGTTCGATCGTTGCAAGCTCGACGTTCTTCCACGCCACTCGCCAACGTGGTCGGATCGGCGAGATCCTGGATGATTCGTCCGGACTGCTCGACTCCGCCTGTGCGGCCCGCGAGACGATCGCGCCCCTGACGATCAAGTTGGCGCTTCGTGTTATGAAGAGAGTCACACTGGCCGCCGCAAGTGCTACTCGCCAGCTGACGCCTGCTCCCGCGATCGGAGTGCTCTCATACAAAGCCAGGATCTGAGCATTCAAGTGAGCCTCCGACGCATACCCGGTAGCAAGCACTACAACGAGAACGGTGAGGACGAGCGCTGGCCAGATCCGAGTAGCTCCGACTGATGGATTGACTCCTACGAGTAGGACCCAGCTGGCAGCGATCACGAGAACAAGGGCGGCAACCACCCAGGAGTACCCCAGCATCGCCCACAATCCGAGCGATGCAAGCATTGCGCTAGCTAGTCCGAGAATCCAACACCACGTGACGGTGCGGGCGAACGCCCGCGCCAGGTCCGCCAGAGCAACGGTCAGCAACAGCGACGCTGCCTCAACCAACTGGCCTTCCCTTCCACAACGTGGCCGAATCGATTAGGGCGGCTCCCCCAGACCGCTGCAGACTCTGGGAAACGGCCGACTGGGAGACTTCGTGTGCACGGGCGATCGCGCTTTGGGTCGCTCCCGACATGCGGCCGAAGGCAATTGAGCGCTCCTGCTTCTTCATCCTCGAGATAACGTGGTCGCGGATGGTCAAGTAGGCGTTGACACCATTCGTTTCGCTGATGTCATCGGATGCGAAACTTGTGCGCAGCGATGACCGCCCATTGCTCTGCTCGCGGTGCGCCGTTTCTATTGCTTCTCGGGCACGCCACCAGGCTGAGCCATCTCGAATTCCATCCCGCTCACTCGAAGTGACCAGGTGGGTATCTCCTCGTCCAAGCCCGAAACGGCATTCCACCCCCGCGGGAAAGGTGAGTCGAGCGGCCATCGTTACCCATATGGCGTCACCTAGATCCCCTGCCACGGCCTGAAACTCGTCACCAACCGTGGGCCGGAACGGCTCCTCCAGGTCTACGAGGTCGCGTACACGACGAAAGGCTTCTTCCAAGATGAGCTGCGCGGCATCCCGGCTTCCGATCTCCCGAGAGCGCACGATGTCCGCGATGATTGCCACCGTATTCAGTGCCATACCGAGATTTTAGCTTATATCCCGGGGTTATAACCTTTTTTCCTGCTCGTCATTCACGAGCCCGACGACCGCCTGGACGGTCTGGTCGAAGTCGAGCTCGGTGGAGTCGATCGTCACGACGCCGGGCGCCGCGGTCAGGAAGTCGACCACCTGGGCGTCCCGCGCATCCCGCTCGCGCAGCTGCCCCGCCGTGGAGGCGGTGCCGGGCGCGAGCTCGGCCGATCGCCTGGCAATTCTAACCGCTTCGTCGGCCGTCAGGAGGATGCGCACGGCGGCGTCCGGGGCGACGACCGTCGTGATGTCGCGGCCCTCGACGACGATGCCCGGCGCATCCGTCTCGCGGATCATCCGCCGGAACGCGTCGTTGAGGGCGAGCCGTACCTCGGGGACGCGCGCGATGTCGCTCACCACGGCGGAGATGCGCGGTTCGCGGATGGCGTCGGTCACGTCGGCGTCGCCCACCGTGACGCGGGTTCCCTCGTCGGTGACCGTCGTGCGGTAGTCGAAGCCGTCGAGCAGCGCCACGATGGCCGCGGCGTCGGCCGTGTCGATGCCGGACTCGAGCGCCTGCCAGGTGAGCGCGCGATAGGCGGCGCCCGTGTCGAGGAAGGCGTAGCCGAGCGCACGCGAGGCGGCCTTGCTCACACTCGACTTGCCCGAGCCCGCCGGGCCGTCGACGGCGACGACGACTGCTGCGCACATCACCGCTCGGCCTCCATGAGGGTCCACCCGCGCTGTTCGAGGGCGGCGGCGAGCGGATGCGCGGCCTCCGGCAGCACCGAGATCTCGGCGAAGCCGACCTTCGTCTCGGGCGAGTGCTCGAGGCGCAGGTCCTCCATGTTCACGCCCTCCTCGCCGATCTCGGTGAGCAGCCTCGCGAGCTGGCCCGGACGGTCGTCGATCTTGACGACGAGCGAGGTGTAGCGCTTGTCCTGGCCGTGCTTGCCCGGGATACGCGCGACGCCGTCGTTGCCGGCGACGAGCGCCTCGGCGATCGCCCGCCGCGAGGCGGGCGCCTCCGGGTCGTCGAGGGCCGCGATCACGACATCGAGCTCGTCGCGCAGCGGCTTCAGCACCGCGGCGATCTCGGCCGCGTTCGCGCCGAGGATCTGCACCCAGAGCTCGGGATTGCTGCCGGCGATGCGGGTGGTGTCGCGCACCCCCTGCCCGGCGAGGCCGAGCGCGGAGGCGGAGCCGTCGCGCAGCCGGCTCGCGAGCAGGCTCGCCACGAGTTGGGGCGCGTGCGAGACCAGGGCGACGCTCCGGTCGTGTTCGGCGGCATCCAACTGGATCGGGACGGCGCCGAGGTCGAGCGCCATGTGCTCGACGGCGGCGGCGCGGCGGTAGCTGATGCGGTCGTGTCCCGCCAGGATCCAGGGCCGGCCCACGAACAGGTCGGCGCGGGCCGACACGGCGCCGCCGCGCTCCCGGCCCGCCATCGGATGCGAGCCGAGGTAGCGCGACAGGTCCGCCCCGCGGGCGCGCAGCTGCTCGAGCGGGAAGAGCTTCACGCTCGCGACGTCGGTCACGAGCGCCTCGGGGAAGCGCTCGAGCTCGGCGGCGACCACCTCGGCCACGACATCCGGGGGCACGGCGACCACGATCAGGCCCGGCGCATCGCCCGCGGCGGGCGCACGGCCGGCGCCGTAGGCGATCGCGAGCGAACGGGTCGACGGTGAGGCGTCGTCGACGATGACGTCGACGCCCTTCGCCGAGAGACCGAGGCCGATGCTCGCGCCGAGCAGTCCGGAGCCGACGATGCGCACCTGCTCCGCGAGACGGTGGTCGCCCGGGTGCGGGTCGGTCATCGGGGTTCCTGCTTCGTGGTCGGCGGTGCGGCGTCGGCTGCGGCGTCGCGGGCGAGGGCCAGCAGCGCGCCGACCTCCACCTTAGTGAGGTCGCGCATCCGCCCCGCCCCGAGCGAGCCGAGGTGCAGGGGGCCGAACTGGCGCCGCACGAGCTCGATCACGGGGTGGCCCACCTCGGCGAGCATCCGGCGCACGATGCGGTTGCGGCCGGAGTGCAGCGTGACCTCGACGATCGTGCGCCCCCCGGATGGCTCGCCGATGACGCGCACCCGGTCGGCGGCGATCGGCCCGTCGTCGAGGTCGACTCCGGCCCGGAGCCGCCGCAGCGCCTCGGGCTTCACGACACCGCGCACCGTCGCGAGGTAGGTCTTCTCGATCCCGTAGGAGGGGTGCGCGAGCACGTGGGCGAGCTCGCCGTCGTTCGTGAGCACGAGCAGGCCCGTCGTCTCGGCGTCCAGCCGGCCCACGTTGTAGACCCGCTCCCCCGCCTGCTCGGCGTAGCGGGCCAGGTCGGGGCGCCCGTTCTCGTCCGACATCGTGCTCACGACGCCCTTGGGCTTGTTGAGCATGAGGTAGCGCTTGTCGGCGTCGAGCTGCACGGGTGTGCCGTCGACCTCGACCCGATCGTTCTCGGGGTCGATCCGGGTTCCGAGCTCCGTGACCACGCGACCGTTGACACGGATGCGCCCGGCGACGATGTACTGCTCCACGACGCGCCTCGACGCCACGCCCGCCGCCGCGAGCACCTTCTGGAGTCGCTCGCCCTCCGGCTGCTCGTCGATCATCGGGCGCCGAGCTCCTCGAACCCCTCGACCCCGTCCGGCAGCAGCGGGGAGATCGGCGGTAGCTCGTCGAGCGAGTTGATGCCGAGCTGGGTCAGCAGCAGCGGGGTGGTCTCGTAGTGGATGGCACCGGTCTCGGCATCCGTGAACGCCTCGGTGATGAGGCCCCGGCCGAGCAGCGTGCGCACGACCGAGTCGACGTTGACCGCGCGGATCGCGGCGATCGAGCTGCGGGCGATCGGCTGCCGGTAGGCGATCACCGCGAGCGTCTCGAGCGCCGCCTGCGAGAGGCGGGTGGGGCTCTGGGTGAGCACGAAGTCGCGCACGACCTCGTCGTGCTCGGGGCGTACGTACAGGCGCCACCCTCCGCCCACCTCCCGCAGCTCGAAGCCGCGACGCGGCCCGCCGATCTCGCCGTCGTAGTCGGAGACGAGACGCTCGAGCGACTGCCGCACCGCGGGCACCGGTGCACCCAGCGCGGTCGCCAGCGTCACCAGCGGAAGCGGCTCGTCGGCCACGAGCATGATCGCCTCGAGGCGTCGCTCGAGCGCCGCACCGTCGTCGTGCACGTCATCGGTCATAGTCGGCCCCCAGGGTCGCCAGTTGGTCGTCGTTCCAGTGCGCGGCCGTCCAGCGCAGGGTGATCTCGCCGAGCGGCTCGAACTGCTCGAAGGAGATGGCGGCGTGACGGTACAGCTCGAGCACCGCGAGGAAGCGCGCCACCACGACGCCGCGTTGCGCGGCGCCCGCGATCAGCTCGCGGAAGGTCGTCGCCTGGCCCGCTCGCAACATCGTGACCACGACCGCCGCCTGCTCGCGGATGCTCACGAGCGGCGCGTGCAGGTGGTCGAGGCCGACCACCGCGATCTCGCGCGGAGCCATCGCCAGCGCGGCGAGCGCCGCGAAGTCGTGCAGGCTGAGCGTCCAGACCAGCTCCGGCGTCTGCCTCCGGTACTTCTCCTCGAGACGCACCGACCGCGGATGCCGCCCCGACTCCGCCTCGAACCCGGCCTCGAACCAGCGGGCGGCCTCCTTGAACGCGCGGTACTGCAGCAGGCGCGCGAACAGCAGGTCGCGCGCCTCGAGCAGCGCCACGTCCTCGGCGTCGACGAGCTCGCCCTGCGGCAGGAGCCCCGCGACCTTGAGGTCGAGCAGGGTGGCCGCGACGACGAGGAACTCGCTCGCCTGGTCGAGCTCCTCCGGGCCGTCGAGCCCCCGCAGGTAGGAGATGAACTCGTCGGTGACCTTCGAGAGCGAGACCTCGGTGATGTCGAGCTCGTGCTTGGTGATGAGCGACAACAGCAGGTCGAAGGGACCGTCGAAGTTCGCCAAGGTGAGGCGGAATCCCGCCTCCGGCGGGGCGTCGTCCGCCACGGCCTGATCGACCTCGACGGACGCCTCCTGCATGGTGGCGAGTCTAGTCAGCGGCGGCCGGAGCTCAGGCGACGGCGTGACGGTGCACGAGCTCGCGGGCGAGCTGGCGGTACTGGTCGGCGCCGTGGTGGTCGGGCGCGAACTCGGTGATCGGGGTGGCCGCGACCGAGGCATCCGGGAACTTCACGGTGCGGTTGATGACCGTCTCGAGCACGCGGTCGCCGAACGCCTCGACGACGCGCTCGAGCACCTCGCGCGAGTGCAGGGTGCGGGGGTCGTACATGGTCGCGAGGATGCCGTCCAGCTCGATCGCGGGGTTCAGCCGGTCGCGCACCTTGTCGATCGTCTCGACGAGCAGCGCCACGCCGCGCAGCGCGAAGTACTCGCACTCGAGCGGGATGAGCACGCCGTGCGCCGCGGTGAGGGCGTTGACGGTGAGCAGCCCGAGCGAGGGCTGGCAGTCGATCAGGATGACGTCGTAGTCGGCGGCGACCTGGCGCAGCACACGGGCGAGGATCTGCTCGCGGGCGACCTCGTTCACGAGGTGCACCTCGGCCGCGGAGAGGTCGATGTTCGCGGGGATCACGTCGAGCCCCGGCGTGCCGGTGGTCTGGATCGCGGCAGCGACGTCCTTGGCCGAGCCGAGCAGCAGGTCGTAGATCGTGGTGACGTCGTGCGTCGGCACGCCGAGCCCCGCCGACAGCGCGCCCTGGGGGTCGAAGTCGATCGCGAGCACCCGCCGGCCGTAGGCGGCGAGGGCGGCGCCGAGGCTGATCGTGGTGGTGGTCTTGCCCACCCCGCCCTTCTGGTTGCAGAGGGCGATGATCCGGGCCGGGCCGTGCGATCTCAGCGTCTTCGGCTCCGGGAATTCGGTCACGGGGCGCCCCGTCGGACCCAGTTCGACGCCCAGGTCCTCGAGCCCGGGCAGTTCGGTGCTGCCGTCCCGGAGCTGGGTGGCCTCCCGCTGCGCTGTCATATCGCGAGTGTACGTCCGGCCCTTCTGCGCCCCCCGCGACGACAGGCGCGCCCCTCCGGGTTCACCTAACCCTCAACTAGAGCCTGAAACCGGCGCGTCGCGCGGGGTCAGCGGGCGCGGGGGTGGGAGAGCTGGTAGGCGTCGCGGAGGTTGTCGATCGTGACGTGCGTGTAGAGCTGCGTCGTCGCGACGGACGCGTGTCCGAGCAGCTCCTGCACCACCCGCACGTCCGCGCCTCCCGCGAGCAGGTGCGTCGCGAAGGAATGGCGCAGGCTGTGCGGCGAGACGTCGACCGTCAGCCCCGCGCGCTCGGCGGCGGCGCGGATCACGAGCCACGCGTTCTGCCTGCTGAGCCTCGCGCCGCGGGCGCCGAGGAACAGCGCGGGGGTGGCCCGGCCCCCGCCCGCGAGCAGCGGGCGCGCCCGCACCAGGTACGCCTCGACAGCCGCCCGCGCATACGAGCCGACCGGCACGATCCGCTGCTTGTCACCCTTGCCGATCACGCGGATGAGCTCGGGCGTGCCGTCCGGTCCGACCAGGTCGTCGACGTCGAGCGCCACCGCCTCCGACACCCGCGCACCGGTCGCGTACAGGAGCTCGAGCAGGGCCTTGTCGCGCATCCGCACCGGATCGTCGCCATCGGTGGCCGCGAGCAGCGCCTCCACCTGCTGCTGGCTGAGCACCTTCGGCAGCCGTTTCGGGAGCTTCGGTGCGACGAGATCCTGCGCCGGGTCGGCGGTGAGCACGCCCTCCTCGACGAGGAAGCGCGTGAACCCGCGGATGGAGGAGATGACGCGCGCCGTCGAGCTCGCCGAGAGACCGGCCTCCCCGTCGCGCAGACCCACCACGTAGCCGCGCAGCAGCTCCGGCGCGAGGGCGGCCGGATCCGTCACCCCGCGGTCGACGAGCGCCGCGAGGAGCGCCGTCAGATCGCGCCGATAGGCGGCGACCGTGTTGGCCGACAGACCGCGCTCGATCGAGAGGTGGCGCAGGTAGCGGTCGAGGTGCCGCGCGAGCTCAGCCGCGGGCATCAGCGGCCAGCACCGCGAGCAGCAGGATCGAGTTGCGCAACCGTCCGGCGAGCGCCGCCTCGACGACCTCGGCGAGCGGCACCCAGCGCAGCAGCAGCTCGGCCTCCTCCTCGGTGCGGTCGAAGACCTCGGGTGCGGCCGAGACGCCGCGCGCCTCGTAGACCCGGATCACCTCGTCGCTGCCGCCGGGCGAGGTCGCGAACACGAGCAGCTCGCTCCAGTCCTCGGCGACCAGATCCGCCTCCTCGGCGAGCTCACGCCGTGCCGCGGCGAGAGGGTCCTCCCCCTCGACGTCGAGCAGCCCCGCCGGCAGCTCCCAGTCGCGGGAGCGGATCGGATGCCGGTACTGGTTGATCAGCAGCACGCGATCCTCGGCGTCCCGCGCGAGCACGGCCACGGCTCCCGTGTGGTCGACGTAGTCGCGTTCGAGCTCGTGGTCGCCGAAACGGAAGCGGTCGCGGCGGATGTCCCACACGCGCCCCTCGTACACGCGATGCGACCACACGAGCTCCGCGGGATCGCTCAGGTCGGCGAGCGGACCGTCGAGCAGCGCGGCGCGCTCGTCGGGGGTCACGGGGGTCAGACCTCGGCGGGCTCGGCGACGGCGGCGGCCGGATCCAGCTCGTCGACCTGCTCGGCGGGCGCATCCGCGCCCTCGACCTCGAAGAGGCGCGACGCCTGCTGACGGGTGAGCGCGGCCCCCACGAGCCCGCGGAACAGCGGGTGGGCGCGGTTCGGACGCGAGCGCAGCTCCGGGTGCGCCTGGGTGCCGACGTAGTAGGGGTGCACCTCGCGCGGCAGCTCGACGAACTCGACCAGCCCGTGCTCGGGGTTGGTGCCCGAGAAGACCAGCCCGGCCGCGGCGATGCGCTCGGTGTAGTGGTTGTTGACCTCGTAGCGGTGGCGGTGCCGCTCGTGCACGACCTCGGCGTCGTAGGCCTCGGCGACCACCGACCCGGGGGCGAGGTGCGCCTCGTAGAGTCCGAGGCGCATGGTGCCGCCCAGGTCGCCGTGGTCGAGGATGTCGACCTGCTCCGCCATGGTCGCGATCACCGGGAACTCGGTGTCGGGGTCGAACTCGGAGGAGCTGGCACCGGGCAGGCCCGCGACGTTGCGCGAGTACTCGACCACCATGCACTGCAGACCCAGGCACAGCCCGAGCGCCGGGACGCCGTTCTCGCGCGCGAAGCGCAGGGCGCCGAGCTTGCCCTCGATGCCCCGCACGCCGAAGCCGCCCGGCACGCAGATGCCGTCGACGTCGCCCAGCATCCGGGCCGCGCCCTCGGGCGTCTCGCACTCGTCCGAGGGGACCCAGCGCACCGCGACCTTCGTCTGGTGGGCGAACCCGCCGGCACGCAGCGCCTCGGTGACCGAGAGGTAGGCGTCGGGGAGGTCGATGTACTTGCCGACGAGCGCGATCGTCACCTCGTGGGCGGGCTCGTGCACCGCCTTCAGAAGCTGCGACCAGCCGCTCCAGTCGACCTCGCCCGCCTTGTCGTCGAGACCGAGCTGCTCGATGATGTAGGCGTCGAGCCCCTGCTGGTTGAGCATGGTGGGGATGTCGTAGATCGAGGGCACGTCGACCGCGTTCACGACCGCCTGCTCGTCGACGTCGCACATGAGCGCGATCTTGCGCTTGTTCGACTCCGACACGATGCGGTCGCTGCGCAGCACGAGCGCATCCGGCTGGATGCCGATCGAGCGCAGCGCCGCCACCGAGTGCTGGGTGGGCTTCGTCTTCTGCTCGCCCGACGCGCCCATGAACGGCACGAGCGAGACGTGCACGAAGAACACGTTCTTGCGGCCGAGCTCGTGACGCACCTGACGCGCCGACTCGATGAAGGGCTGCGACTCGATGTCGCCGACGGTGCCGCCGATCTCGGTGATGATGACGTCGGGCGCCGGGCTCTGCGCGGCCTGCAGTCGCATCCGGCGCTTGATCTCGTCGGTGATGTGCGGGATCACCTGCACGGTGTCGCCCAGGTACTCGCCGCGGCGCTCCTTCGCGATGACGCTCGAATAGATCTGACCGGTCGTGACGTTCGCGGCCTGGCTCAGCTCGATGTCGAGGAAGCGCTCGTAGTGGCCGATGTCGAGGTCGGTCTCGGCGCCGTCGTCGGTGACGAACACCTCGCCGTGCTGGAACGGGTTCATGGTGCCCGGATCGACGTTCAGATACGGGTCGAGCTTCTGCATCACGACATGCAGACCGCGTGCCGTGAGGAGGTTGCCGAGACTGGCGGCGGTGAGGCCCTTACCCAGCGAGGAGACGACGCCCCCCGTGACGAAGATGTGCTTGGTAACGGTCTGTCCCGGATTGTTCACCACGGGGTTTCAGCATATGTCACGAAACCGAGCGTCCGCTGCGACACGGCGACATCGGATGCCGAACCTCGCTCAGCGCGCGGGCTGAGCGAGCTCGAGCAGCTCGCGGGCGTGCGCCAGACCGCTCTCCGAGTCGGCGAGGCCCGACAGCAACCGCGCCATCTCGGCCGCACGGGCATCCGCGTCGACCCGCCGCACGCTCGAGGCCGTCACCCGACCGTCGCGGTCCTTCTCGACGACCAGATGGTTGCCGGCGAAGGCCGCCACCTGCGCCAGGTGGGTGACCACGATCACCTGCGCCGACTCGGCCAGCCGGGCGAGACGGCGCCCGATCTCGATCGCCGCCGCACCGCCGACCCCCGCGTCGACCTCGTCGAACACGAACGTCGGGGTCTCGCCGCCCGCCGCCAGCACCACCTCGAGGGCGAGCATCACGCGCGAGAGCTCGCCGCCCGATGCGCCCCTCGCGAGCGGACGCGGTTCCGCGCCCGTGTGCGGCGTCAGCAGGAAGGCGACCCGGTCGCGGCCTGTCGGCCCGAGCTCGGCCGCCTCCACCTCGACGACCAGACGCGCGTCCGGCATCGCGAGCGCGGCGAGCTCCGCCGTCACCGCCGAGGCGAGGGCCTCGGCGGCCGCCCGTCGCCCCGCGCCGACCCGATCGGCCAGCTCGTCGACCCGCACCCGCGCCCGCTGCACCTCGTGCTCGAGGGCCCGGATGCGGTCGTCGTCGCCGTCCAGTTCGACCAGCCGCAGGCCCGCCTGCTCGAAGCGCGCCACCAGCTCGTCGACGGGTGCGCCGTGCTTGCGCGAGAAGGCCGCGAGTGCGGAGCGGCGCTCCTGCACACCCTCCAGCTCGCGGGCGCCGTCGACGTCGAGCCCGCCGAGGTAGCGGGACAGCTCCGCCGACACCTCGGCGAGCTGGAACGCGACCGCGTCGAGCCCGTCGCGTGCGGGCGCCAGCCCCGGATCGTGGTCGACCACGCGGGCGAGGGCGCGGCGCGCCTCCTCGACCAGGGCGACCGCATCCGGATGGTCGTCCCCGGACTGCGCCGAGATCGCCTCCTGGGCGAGCGCCGCCGAGGCGCGCAGATCCTCGAGGTTGCCGAGCCGTTCCGCGCGGGCGGCCAGCTCGTCCTCCTCGCCGGGCTGCGGCGCGAGCTCCGCGTACTCGTCGAGATCGAGCCGCAGCTGCTCGGCCTCCCGCGCGCGCGTCTCGCGGTCGAGCGCGAGCACCTCGAGCTCCGAGGCGAGCGCACGCCAGTCGCGGTAGGCGTCGGCGTAGTCGTGCAGCGTCGACGCGTGCTCCGCACCCGCCGAGGCGTCGAGAGCCTCGCGCTGCGCCGCGGCCGAGCGCAGCCGCAGCTGGTCCGACTGCCCGTGCACCACCACGAGCCGCTCCCCCAGCTCGGCCAGCACGCCGACGGGGGTCGAGCGACCGCCGACGATGCCGCGGCTGCGGCCCTCGCTCGACACGGTCCGGGCGAGGATCAGCTCGGCCCGGCCGTCGCCGACCGGGTCGACCTCGCCGCCCGCCTCGCGCACGCGCTCCGCCACGGCACCGGTCTCGGGCACCAGCCAGCGCCCCTCGACACCCGCCTGGACGCTGCCCGCACGGATCGCACCGGCATCCGCGCGCTCGCCGAGCAGCAGCGCGAGCGCCGTCACCACCATCGTCTTGCCGGCACCGGTCTCACCCGTGACCGCCGTGAACCCCGGGCCGAGCGGCAGCCGCGCATCCCCGATGACGCCGAGGTCGCGGATCGACAGCTCCTCGATCACGCCCTGCCCCGCTCCTCGCCGCCGGAACCCTCGCCGACCGGGCCGCGCCAGCCGTCGACCGGGAGCGCGAACTTGCCGACCAGGCGGTCGACGAACGGATGCGCCGCGAGCCGCGCCAGCCGCACGGGCTGCGGCGACCGGCGCACCACCACGCGCGCGCCCGGCGGCAGGTCGAAGGTGCGGCGCCCGTCGCACCAGAGCACCCCGCTGCCCTGCGAGCGGTCGAGCAGCTCGATCGCCAACGGCGAATCCGGGCCCACCACCAGCGGGCGCGCGAACAGGGCGTGCGCCGACAGCGGCACCATCAGGATCGCCTCGACGCTCGGCCAGATCACCGGACCGCCCGCCGAGAACGCGTAGGCGGTCGACCCCGTCGGCGTGGACACCACGACCCCGTCGCAGCCGAACGTCGACAGGGGACGCGCATCGACCTCGACGACCACCTCGAGCGAACGCTCACGGCTCGCCTTCTCGACCGTCGCCTCGTTGAGGGCCCACGTCTCGTAGACCACCTCGCTGCCGAGCTTCACCCGCACCGAGAGCGCCATGCGCTCCTCGACCACGTAGTCGCGGGCGAGGGCGCGCTGCACCGTCTCGTCGAGATCCTCGCGCTCCGCCTCCGCCAGGAACCCGACATGGCCGAGGTTCACGCCGAGCACCGGGGCCTCGCATCCGCGGGCCAGCTCCGCCGCACGCAGGATCGTGCCGTCGCCGCCGAGCACGATCACCAGCTCGAGCGCCGACGGCGCGACGTCGACCCCGAGCAGCGCGAGCGGCTGCAGGTCGGGGGCCGCCTCACGCAGGTCGGCGAGCTCGTCATCCGACACCACGGGCGTGATGCCCGCCGCGATCAGCCGTCGGCACACCTGGATGCCGGCGTCGAGCGAATCGGCGCGGCCGGTGTGGGCGACGACCAGCAGGTGGCGCGCGTCGTCGGTCATGCCCCCATTCTGTCGGATGCGTCGGACGCGTGCCGCTCTGCCGCACAGGGCCGCTTCGCGATGCGCAGGATTCGCTTTCGCGACGCATGCCCTCGCGTGCCGCCTTCGGCGACGCGCTCCCGCCCGGCCCGGTGCCAGCGTCCCGAAAGCGAATCCTGCGCATCGCTTCGCTCGCGCGCGCACGTGCCCCGCTGGG
>NZ_JANTHX010000005.1:27049-517495 GCF_024752305.1 Protaetiibacter mangrovi | reverse complement strand
AGGAGGGGGATGAGGGAGGGGTCAGGCGAGGAGGGGGATGACCGTGCGGAGGTGGGAGGGGTCGGGAGCGGTGCGGTGCAGGTGCACGAGGTACTCGCGGTTGCCGCCGCCTCCCGGGATCGGGCTGTCGACGATGCCGCGCGCGCCGAGGCCCAGATCCCATGCCGCCCACAGCACCGTGGTGGCGGCGTCGTGCCGCAGGGCGCGGTCGCGCACGATGCCCTCGCGCACGCCGCCGCGGCCCACCTCGAACTGCGGCTTGACGAGCAGCAGCAGCTCGGCATCCGGCTCGGCGAGCGCCGCGAGCGGCTCGAGCACCTGGGTCAGCGAGATGAAGCTGAGATCCCCCACGACGAGGCTCGGCCATCCGCTCTGCGCCAACTCCCCCGCGTATGTCGAAAATGCAGGAGATTCTCGCGTCAGGTGCCGCAGGTTCCAGCCCTCGAGGTTCGCCACGCGCGGATCCTCCTGCACTTTCGACGCGAGCTGGCCGTGGCCGACGTCGACCGCGAACACCCGGGATGCGCCGCGCTCGAGCAGCACCTGGGTGAAGCCGCCCGTCGAGGCGCCCGCGTCGAGCGCGACCCGGCCCGCCGGATCGACATCGAACGCGTCGAGAGCGGCGATCAGCTTGTGGGCTCCCCGGCTCACGTAGTGGTCGGCTCCCGCGACCTCGATCGTCGACTCCGAGGTGACCGGCGTCGACGCCTTCGCGACGGGTCGGCCGTCGACGGTCACGAGCCCGTTCGCGATGGCCTCGACCGCGACCGCACGCGAACGGGACAGTCCGCGGCGCACCAGTTCGGCGTCGAGCCGAACGGATGCGGCGGTGTCAGGCATGCGCGCGCGGTGCGTCCCCGGACTCGAGCCGTCCGCGCAGCTCGTCGTGCACCTGCGCGAGAGCGCCCGCGCGGTCGGCGAGCGGCTGGTCCTCGATCAGCCGCAGCCGCGACAGCAGGGCGCTCGGCTCGGCGTCGGAGGTCGCCGCATCGGGCTCGGAGGCGTGATCTGTCACGTCACGAATATAGTTCGGGCGCCACGTCGAGCGCGTAGATCGGCACCCCGGCTCCCCACACCGCGGCGGCCGCGGCGCGGATCCGGTCGATCGGCGACCCGGGGCTCTCGAGGGTGAGCGCCTGGCCGCGATGGGCCACCACGGCCTCCCCCACCCGCACCCGGCGGACCCCCGCGATGTCGCGCACGTCGTCGGTGCGCGGGTACGGCTCGGTCAGCCCGCGCAGATCCGCGAGCACGAAGTCGGGACGCGAGTCGGGCGCCGCCGCCAGCAGCTGCTTCGGGCCGTCGATGCCGGTGAGCACGAGAGCCGAGGGCATGCCGGCTCGGCGGGCGCCGAGGATGTCGGTGTCGAGCCGGTCGCCGATGAAGAGCGGATGCGCGGCGCCGAATCGTGCGACCGCGACGTCGAAGAGCGCGCGCTCGGGCTTGCCCGCGACGACCGGCAGACGGCCGACCGCGGTGTGCACGGCCGAGACCAGGGTGCCGTTGCCCGGCGCCGTTCCCCGCGCCTGCGGGATCGTCCAGTCGGTGTTGGTGGCGACCCACGGGATGCCCGAATCGCCGCCCTTCAACGCGAAGGCCGCCTCGGCGAGATCCGTCCAGGCAACCTGGGGCGCGAAACCCTGCACGACCGCGGCGGGTGCGTCATCCGCCGAGCGCGTCACGCGGAAGCCCGCCCGCTCGACCTCGGACACCAGCCCGTCGCCGCCGACCACGAGAACGGTGGCACCGGCAGGCACCAGCTCGGCGAGCAGCACCACCGCCGCCTGCGGCGACGACACGATGTCGTCGGGTTCGGCGTGCAGACCCAGCTCGCGCAGCTGCGCGGCCACCGTCTGCGGGGTGCGCGAGGCGTTGTTCGTCAGATACCCGAGTCGGCGTCCGGATGCCGCCGCCGCGTTGAGCGCGTCGACGGCGTGCGGGATCGCCTCGTGGCTGGCGTAGACGACGCCGTCCAGGTCGGCGAGCAGCACGTCGACGCCGTCGAGCGGAGCCCGCTCGGGGGGAACCGTCACGCCTCGCCGCCCCCGGCCTCGGTGTCGCCGGTCTCGGTGTCGCCCGGCTCCTCGAGGAACTCCTCGATGATCTCGACCGTGTCCTGGCCCTCGGGGATCGCTGCCTGCTCGAGCGCGATCGTGGCGCGGTCGGAGCGCTGCCACCACTGCTCGGCCTCGTCGGCGCGGCCCAGCTCCTCGAGCACCGTCGCGTACGCGTCGAACAGCGCGGGGCTGTACGAGAACGCGCGCTCCGGGTCGAGCTGCGGGATCTGCAGCTCCGTGAGCGCCAGCTCGGGCTGCTCGAGGTCGAGTCGCGCACCCGACATCGCGATCGCGAGCTCCACCTGCACGGCCGCGTCGAGGCTGTCGCGCGGCACCGAGCGACCGAGCTCGAGCGCCTGCTGCGGCCTCCCGACCCCGCGCTCGGAGTCCACCATCAGGGGGAGCTGATCGTCGCGTCCGGTGATCCGGCGGTAGGTGCGCAGCTCGCGCAGCGCCAGCGCGAAGTCGCCCGTGGCGTACGCGGTGATGGCCGCGGTCTCGCGGACCACGCCGATCCGGCCCGCACGCCTCGCGGCAGCCAGGGCGTGGCGATGGGCAAGCGCCGGGTCGTCGTCGATCAGCCGGCCGGCCATCACGAGGTGGCGAGCCACCCAGTCGGCGTTGTCCTTGCTGAGAGTCTTCAGTTCGATGCGCGCCGCCTTGTCGAGCTGGTTGGCGGCGACGTCCTCGGGGATGACCGGGTCGTCGTGGCGCGGGCGATCGTCATCCCGCGGCGGGCGGGCTCGATCGCCGGATGCGGGACGCTCGCCCGCCTTGGACGCCCACGGCTTGCGCTCGCCGGGCTTGCCCCGGTCTGCGGTCTTCCCGCGATCGGCGAACTTCCGGTCACCCGGCTTGCCTCGTTCGCCCGGCTTACCGCGGTCGCCGGGCTTGCCCCGCTCACCCGGCTTGCCGTCACGGGATCCGGAACCGTAGGGCTTCCCGCCACCCGGGCGACCTGAGCCTCCGGGCTTGCGGTCGCCGCGCGGCGCACCGCCGTCCGGCCGCTTGCCGTGCGGACGCTTGTCGTCAGCCATCGCTCTCCCGTGGTCGGTTCATGCTACGGCCTCGCGCCGTCGGCGCGGAGGCTGCAGGGCCTTAAACGAAGAAGGCCCACCCGGTGTGCGGGTGGGCCTCCTCGAAAGAAGTCCGGCGGTGTCCTACTCTCCCACGAGGTCGCCCTCGCAGTACCATCGGCGCTGTAGGTCTTAGCTTCCGGGTTCGGAATGTAACCGGGCGTTTCCCCTACGCTATGGCCGCCGAAACACTATTGATTTCTCAGTCAAAGTGCATCGATTATTCGACGCGTTCCCGACCGTCAATCGGGAACCACAAAGTGGACGCGAGCAACACGATTCGAAGAACTCATGTGTTGTCAAGTTATCGGCTTATTAGTACCGGTCAGCTCCATGGGTCTTTAGTCCCCACTTCCACATCCGGCCTATCAACCCAGTAGTCTAGCTGGGAGCCTCTCCCCCGAAGGGATGGAAATCTCATCTTGAAGCCGGCTTCCCGCTTAGATGCTTTCAGCGGTTATCCGTTCCGAACGTAGCTAATCAGCGGTGCTCCTGGCGGAACAACTGACACACCAGAGGTTCGTCCGTCCCGGTCCTCTCGTACTAGGGACAGATCTTCTCAAATTTCCTACGCGCGCAGCGGATAGGGACCGAACTGTCTCACGACGTTCTAAACCCAGCTCGCGTACCGCTTTAATGGGCGAACAGCCCAACCCTTGGGACCTACTCCAGCCCCAGGATGCGACGAGCCGACATCGAGGTGCCAAACCATGCCGTCGATATGGACTCTTGGGCAAGATCAGCCTGTTATCCCCGAGGTACCTTTTATCCGTTGAGCGACAGCGCTTCCACAAGCCACTGCCGGATCACTAGTCCCGACTTTCGTCCCTGCTCGAGCCGTCACTCTCACAGTCAAGCTCCCTTGTGCACTTACACTCGACACCTGATTGCCAACCAGGTTGAGGGAACCTTTGGGCGCCTCCGTTACTCTTTGGGAGGCAACCGCCCCAGTTAAACTACCCACCAGGCACTGTCCCAGAACCGGATTACGGTTCGTAGTTAGACATCCAGAGTGACCAGAGTGGTATTTCAACAATGACTCCACGAACACTGGCGTGCCCGCTTCATAGTCTCCCACCTATCCTACACAAGCCACACCGAACACCAATACCAAGCTGTAGTAAAGGTCACGGGGTCTTTCCGTCCTGCTGCGCGTAACGAGCATCTTTACTCGTAGTGCAATTTCGCCGAGTTCGCGGTTGAGACAGCTGGGAAGTCGTTACGCCATTCGTGCAGGTCGGAACTTACCCGACAAGGAATTTCGCTACCTTAGGATGGTTATAGTTACCACCGCCGTTTACTGGGGCTTAAATTCAGAGCTTCGCCGAAGCTAACCCTTCCTCTTAACCTTCCAGCACCGGGCAGGCGTCAGTCCGTATACATCGTCTTGCGACTTCGCACGGACCTGTGTTTTTAGTAAACAGTCGCTTCCCACTGGTCTCTGCGGCCCTGCAGCGCTTCCGGAGCAAGTCCGTACACGCCTTAGGCCCCCCTTCTCCCGAAGTTACGGGGGCATTTTGCCGAGTTCCTTAACCACGATTCTCTCGATCTCCTTGGTATTCTCTACCTGACCACCTGAGTCGGTTTGGGGTACGGGCGGCTGGAACCTCGCGTCGATGCTTTTCTCGGCAGCATAGGATCACCGAATTCCCCCGTGAGGGGTATGCGTCAGATCTCAGGCTATGTGAGAGACGGATTTGCCTATCTCTCGCCCTACGTCCTTACACCAGGACAACCATCGCCTGGCTCGGCTACCTTCCTGCGTCACACCTGTTAATACGCTAGCCGCACCAGCATGGGGTCGAGCGTTAGGCCGGCTGCTTCACCCCGAAGGGATCCATCTGCCGGATTAGGACTCTTAGCACCACTGGATTAGCTTGGGCGGTTCTTCGCCGGTACGGGAATATCAACCCGTTGTCCATCGACTACGCCTGTCGGCCTCGCCTTAGGTCCCGACTTACCCAGGGAAGATTAGCTTGACCCTGGAACCCTTGGTCTTTCGGAGGACGTGTTTCTCACACGTCTTTCGCTACTCATGCCTGCATTCTCACTCGTGTGGCGTCCACGGCTGGGTTACCCCGCCGCTTCACTCGCCACACGACGCTCTCCTACCGATCCGCACGGCTGGACCACGAAGGCCTACCTATAATGCGAATCCTACGACTTCGGCGGTGTGCTTGAGCCCCGTTACATTGTCGGCGCGGAATCACTTGACCAGTGAGCTATTACGCACTCTTTCAAGGGTGGCTGCTTCTAAGCCAACCTCCTGGTTGTCTGTGCAACTCCACATCCTTTCCCACTTAGCACACGCTTAGGGGCCTTAGTCGGTAGTCTGGGTTGTTTCCCTCTCGACGATGAAGCTTATCCCCCACCGTCTCACTGCTGCGCTCTCACTTACCGGCATTCGGAGTTTGGCTGACGTCAGTAACCTTGTAGGGCCCATCGGCCATCCAGTAGCTCTACCTCCGGCAAGAAACACGCAACGCTGCACCTAAATGCATTTCGGAGAGAACCAGCTATCACGAAGTTTGATTGGCCTTTCACCCCTATCCACAGCTCATCCCCTCGGTTTTCAACCCAAGTGGGTTCGGCCCTCCACGACGTCTTACCGTCGCTTCAGCCTGGCCATGGATAGATCACTTCGCTTCGGGTCTAGGGCATGCGACTGAATCGCTCTATTCGAACTCGCTTTCGCTACGGCTGCCCCTCACGGGTTAACCTCGCCACATACCACTAACTCGCAGGCTCATTCTTCAAAAGGCACGCTGTCACAGCTGCTAGGGCTGCTCCAACGGTTTGTAAGCAGACGGTTTCAGGTACTATTTCACTCCCCTCCCGGGGTACTTTTCACCTTTCCCTCACGGTACTTGTCCGCTATCGGTCATCTGGGAGTATTTAGGCTTACCAGGTGGTCCTGGCGGATTCACACGGGATTTCTCGGGCCCCGTGCTACTTGGGATCCCTTCCGCCTCTGCGCGACATTTCGGTTACGGGACTGGCACCCTCTGTGGTCAGCCTTTCAAAGCTGTTCACCTATATCGCGCACGTCGACGTGTACTTCGGCAGAAGTACGTGAAGGTCCCACAACCCCGACCATGCAACGCCTGCCGGCTATCACACATGATCGGTTTGGCCTGTTCCGGTTTCGCTCGCCACTACTAACGGAATCGCGGTTGCTTTCTCTTCCTGTGGGTACTGAGATGTTTCACTTCCCCACGTTCCCTCTACCCGCCCTATATATTCAGGCGGGAGTCATCAGGTCGTGTTGCCACGCCTGACGGGGTTTCCCCATTCGGAAATCCTCGGATCAAAGTTCTGTTATCAACTCCCCGAGGCTTATCGCAGATTCATACGTCCTTCTTCGGCTCCAGATGCCAAGGCATCCACCGTCTGCTCTTAGAAACTTGACTACATGAGTTTTTAGAATCGATCGGCCGCACCGAAGTGCGGCAGATTGACCAATGATCTATCGGAGACGCTCCGAAGAGCGTCCCTATTTGATCATCTTGTAGATCGAGGTCCGAAGACCTCGTTCTAAGATGCTCGCGTCCACTGTGTAGTTCTCAAATGACGGGCGGTACTCGATCCCGTTCGAAGCTCTGCTTGAACGTGGTTCGAGTCCTGAGGTCGTCACGGCCACCCGAAGGCGGCCGGCCCGGTCCCTCAGGACCCAACAGCGTGCATGCCATGCCCATCCGCTTCCGATCCGTTCCTGTCCCGAAAGACGTACTGAGATCTCGAGGTTCTGCGCATGGCCTATGTCAATGTTCCACCCATGAGCTCCGGTCGAGCACATTCGGCTCGAATCCGGCTCTGTCACTCCGAAGAGTGCAGTGCTCCTTAGAAAGGAGGTGATCCAGCCGCACCTTCCGGTACGGCTACCTTGTTACGACTTAGTCCTAATCACCGATCCCACCTTCGACGGCTCCCTCCACAAGGGTTGGGCCACCGGCTTCGGGTGTTACCGACTTTCATGACTTGACGGGCGGTGTGTACAAGGCCCGGGAACGTATTCACCGCAGCGTTGCTGATCTGCGATTACTAGCGACTCCGACTTCATGAGGTCGAGTTGCAGACCTCAATCCGAACTGAGACCGGCTTTTTGGGATTCGCTCCACCTTACGGTATTGCAGCCCTTTGTACCGGCCATTGTAGCATGCGTGAAGCCCAAGACATAAGGGGCATGATGATTTGACGTCATCCCCACCTTCCTCCGAGTTGACCCCGGCAGTCTCCTATGAGTTCCCGGCCGAACCGCTGGCAACATAGAACGAGGGTTGCGCTCGTTGCGGGACTTAACCCAACATCTCACGACACGAGCTGACGACAACCATGCACCACCTGTATACGAGTGTCCAAAGAGTTCTCTATTTCTAGAGCGTTCTCGTATATGTCAAGCCTTGGTAAGGTTCTTCGCGTTGCATCGAATTAATCCGCATGCTCCGCCGCTTGTGCGGGCCCCCGTCAATTCCTTTGAGTTTTAGCCTTGCGGCCGTACTCCCCAGGCGGGGCGCTTAATGCGTTAGCTGCGACACGGAAACCGTGGAATGGTCCCCACATCTAGCGCCCAACGTTTACGGCGTGGACTACCAGGGTATCTAATCCTGTTCGCTCCCCACGCTTTCGCTCCTCAGCGTCAGTTACGGCCCAGAGAACTGCCTTCGCCATCGGTGTTCCTCCTGATATCTGCGCATTCCACCGCTACACCAGGAATTCCATTCTCCCCTACCGCACTCTAGTCTGCCCGTACCCACTGCAGGCCCGAGGTTGAGCCTCGGGTTTTCACAGCAGACGCGACAGACCGCCTACGAGCTCTTTACGCCCAATAATTCCGGACAACGCTTGCACCCTACGTATTACCGCGGCTGCTGGCACGTAGTTAGCCGGTGCTTTTTCTGCAGGTACCGTCACTTTCGCTTCTTCCCTACTAAAAGAGGTTTACAACCCGAAGGCCGTCGTCCCTCACGCGGCGTTGCTGCATCAGGCTTGCGCCCATTGTGCAATATTCCCCACTGCTGCCTCCCGTAGGAGTCTGGGCCGTGTCTCAGTCCCAGTGTGGCCGGTCACCCTCTCAGGCCGGCTACCCGTCGTCGCCTTGGTGAGCCGTTACCTCACCAACAAGCTGATAGGCCGCGAGCTCATCCCGAACCGAAGTTCTTTCCACGCGGAGAGGATGCCCTCCCGCGTCGTATCCGGTATTAGACGCCGTTTCCAGCGCTTATCCCAGAGTTCGGGGCAGATTGCTCACGTGTTACTCACCCGTTCGCCACTGATCCGGAGGGAGCAAGCTCCCTCGTTCACCGTTCGACTTGCATGTGTTAAGCACGCCGCCAGCGTTCGTCCTGAGCCAGGATCAAACTCTCCGTAAAGGTTTGGTAGCACGGCGACCGAGGTCGCCGGCAGAACCGTTGCTGTCACGACGGGGAAAACCGTCGATCCTGCGAGTTGATCTGACTGAAAGGATCGTCTACTGACAATCCGTCAATCCAAAGGAATCTCTGTTCGACCCGAAGGTCGAACGTCGAGGTTTTTGGCATTTGACATAGTGCACGCTGTTGAGTTCTCAAGGATCGGGCGCTCCTGCTGCTCACCGTTTCCGGCTCGCCCGCAGGGCAACTTCTCCATCCTAGCCTTCTCGTTCCGTCTGTCAAACCGACGCGCCGGGAGCGAAGCTCCGGGCTGCGATCGATGACCGCGGTCTCCGAGAGGAGGATCCCCATCATAGACCAGAAGGCCGTGCGAATCCTGGGATTCACTTCTGAGGGGGTTTTGTTCCTCCGCTTGAGGGGGCGGGGCCTTTCAGGCCGCTCCGCTCTTCCCTTTGGGGCGAACAAGAAGAACACTACGTGGGATCCGGCGTCCCGCCAAATCGCACCCGCATCCCGGGCGTGTCGCCCGTGTTTCCGGGGTTCCGAGCTCAGCCGCGCACCCGGCGGCGACGCCATACGGCGGCGACGACGGACGCGACCACGAGGATCAGCAGCAGCGCGAGCCCCGCCTGCGTGACCCAGCGGAACAGCGCGAGGCCGATGCCCGCACGATCGGGGACGCCGTGCGCGAGGAGGCCGGCGACCGCCGGCACCACGAGGGCGGCGGCCGCGCAGACCCACACGACGGGCGCGAGCCACCGCGGCGCCGAGGCGGGCGGGTCGATGGGGGTTCGGCTGCGGAGGCGGCGGACGCCCCACACGCCGAGAACCAGGAGGCCGAGGGCCGAGCTGCCGTACTGGAGCCACTGGGTGCCGCCGAGCGGTCCCCACATCCGTCCGAGCGCCGGGATCAGCTCGGACCCCCACCGACCGGGGTGCGTGAAGAGATCCCACACGATGTGCGACGCGATGCCGATCAGCAGCGCGACCGCGAGCAGGAGCCAGGCGGTGAGCCCGCCCGCACCGAGCGAACGCCAACCGACCCGGGATCCCAGCGCCCACTCCCCCGGCCAGCGACCGCGGAGCGTCCGCGGGGACAGGGCGGGCACGAGCGGTCGGATCAGCACACGCCACAGCACCAGCACGGCGAACGCGAGCGGCAGGTCGAGGACCACCGCGCCGAGCGCGCTGTGCGTGAGGCGGTAGGCGTCGGCGTAGTCGGGACCCACCCGCACGAACAGCGGGAGGTCGGGGACCATCGCCCCGATCGCGACGGCCGCCGGCACGATCCGGGTGCCCACGAAGGGCAGCGCGACGACCGCGTGGCTCGGGGTGAACGGCACGGGCGGCCCCCGTCAGCCGAGCAGGATGCCGGCGAGGGTCTTCTTGCCGCGGCGCAGCACGGCCCGACCGCCGGCGAGTGCGGCCCCGTCGAGCGTCGCCGCCTCGTCGTCGACCTTGGCGTTGTTGAGGTAGACCCCGCCCTGGGCGATCGCGCGACGCGCCTCGGAGAGGCTCGAGGTCAGACCCGTCTCGACGAGGGCCTGGGCGACGGGAGTGGTGGGCGCGAGCTCGGCATGCGGCAGCTCGTCGACGGCCGCCGCGAGCGTCGCGGCATCGAGCGAGGCCAGGTCGCCCTGTCCGAAGAGCGCCTCGGATGCGGCGATCACCGCATCCGTCGCCGCCGAGCCGTGCACGAGAGCTGTCACCTCGCGGGCGAGCGTGCGCTGCGCCTCGCGGCGGAACGGCTCGTCACGGACCTGCTGCTCGAGTGCCTCGATGTCGGCGCGCGTCAGGAAGGTGAAGACCTTGAGCCGGGTGATGACGTCGGCGTCGTCGGTGTTGAGCCAGAACTGGTAGAAGCGGTAGGGGCTGCACATCTCGGCGTCGAGCCAGATGGCGTTGCCCTCGCTCTTGCCGAACTTGGTGCCGTCGGAGTTGGTGATGAGCGGTGTGCCGATGGCGTGCACGCTCACCCCCTCCACGCGGTGGATGAGGTCGGTGCCGCTCGTGAGGTTGCCCCACTGGTCCGAACCGCCGGTCTGCAGCACGCATCCGTACTGCCGGTACAGCTCGAGGAAGTCCATGCCCTGCAGCAGCTGGTAGCTGAACTCGGTGTAGCTGATGCCGGCATCCGAGTTCAGCCGGGCCGCGACGGCGTCCTTCTTGAGCATCGTGCCGACGCGGAAGTGCTTGCCGATCTCGCGGAGGAAGTCGATCGCGCTCAGAGGAGCGGTCCAGTCGAGGTTGTTCACCATCCGCGCGGCGTTGTCGCCCTCGAACGAGAGGAACGGCTCGATCTGCCCGCGGAGGCGCCCGACCCAGTCGGCCACGGTCTGCCGGTCGTTGAGGGTGCGCTCGGCGCTCGGACGCGGATCGCCGATCAGCCCGGTCGACCCCCCGACCAGCCCGAGGGGCCGGTGCCCCGCCAGCTGCAGGCGGCGCAGCACGAGGATCTGCACGAGGTTCCCGAGATGGAGGCTCGGCGCCGTGGGGTCGAAGCCGCAGTAGTAGACGATCGGCGGCCCCGCGAGCAGCGCCTTCAGGGAGTCGGCGTCGGTGGACACGTGCACGAGCCCGCGCCACACGAGCTCCTCCCAGACGTCGGGGAAGGTGGGGTCGTTGCGCTGCGCGCTCAGGTTCTCGGATGCGGGCACCCGGTCAGGCTACCCGCAGCGCCACGGGGTTGATGATCAACGTATCTAGCGTCTGGGGTTGATGTGTCGTGCATCATGCTTCTAGGCTTGACCCGGAGGTTCTCATGTTCGCCCTCACCGCCGACCAGATCGACAGTCGCCACAGCCCCGACCGGGCCGACGACGGGCTCGCCCTGCTCACCCGACTCGGCGGCGACCGGCTCGCGTTGCCCGCCGACCGCACCGCCGGCGACGAGATCCAGGCGCTGACCACCGACCCGCAGACCGCCGTCGCGCTCGTGCTCGGACTCGCGCGCGCAGGCGGGTGGAGCATCGGACTCGGACTCGGCGAGGTGCGCACCCCCCTCCCGACGGCCACCCGCGCCACCACGGGCGAGGCGCTCGTCGCGGCCCGCGAGGCGGTCGACGCCGCCAAGCGGCGGCCCTGGCGCGTCGCGGTGGCGGGAGGCGGCATCCGCCCGGACGCGACGACGCTGCAGACGGTGTTCGAACTGCTGCTGCAGCTGCGCGAGCGCCGCTCGACCGAGGGCTGGGAACTGTACGATCTGGTCGAGTCGGGGCTGACCCAGGCGGATGCCGCCGAACGGCTCGGCATCACCCCGCAAGCGGCCAGCAAGCGGGCGATCGCCGCCGGGGTGCGGCTCGATGCCGCGGCCCGGGCGTCGCTCGTGCAGCTGCTCGGGCTCGCGGAAGGTGCGGCGCCGTCCGCCACGGAGGAGGTCTCGTGATCGTCATCGACTACCTGTGCTGGGTGCTCGCGCTGCTCGTGATCGCGGGCGGCATCGTGGCCACGGTGTTCGCGATCCGCCTCGCGCGACCTCGGCTCGCGCTGCTCGCCCTCATCCCGATCGGTCTCGGGCTGCTGCTCGCGGTGTTCGGCGTGCGACTGCTGCCCGACCCGCCCGCCTTCGCCGTCGTGCTCGCCCTCGGCGTCGCCGGGCTCGGCGTGCTGGCGGGCAGCCCCCTCACCGTCTACGTGCTCGATCTCGCCAGCCGCGAACCGGTGCGGCGGGGCGTGAACGGCGGCATCCTCATCCACCGCGAGCGCACCGGCGAAGAGCAGGAGGTGCTGCGCGGCGGCGCCACCGTCGGGCACCTCGAGCGCGCCGCCATCGTCGGCTCGATCGCGCTCGGTCACCCCGAGGTGATCCTCGCGATCATCGCGATCAAGGGGCTCGGCCGCTTCTCGGAGCTGGACTCGGCATCCGCGCGCGAGCGCTTCATCATCGGCACGCTCGCGAGCATGCTCTGGGCGGGCGCCTGCGCGGTGCTCGCGGTGCTCACGGTCGCGTGACGCGGACCCGCGGGGTCGAGGCGCGGTAGACCGAGACCGTCGGATCGCCGGGGATCCAGAACCGCAGCGGGAACGCATCCGTTCCTCCGTGGCCCGAGACGCCGACGCGCTTGCCGGTAGCGGGGGCGGGCGGATGCGGCGCGGGCGCGAGGGCGAACGGCGCGCCGTCGAGGGCTGCCGTGTCGTCGGTCAGAGCGATGCCGAGTGCGCGGGTGAGGTTGCCGGGCCCGCGGGCGAGCTCGGCGTCGCGGCGCGCGGTGGGACGCCGCCCGCGGGCGAGCTCGACGCCCTCGACCACCTCGCCTGCACGCAGCAGCACGGCGCTCGCCTCGCCCGCCGGCGAGCACACCACGTTGACGCAGGCATGCACGCCGTAGCTCAGATACACGTAGAGGTGCGCCGGCTCGCCGTACATCGTGCGGGTGCGCGGGGTCACGCCGCGGAAGGCGTGAGACCCGGGGTCGGTCTCGCCGAGGTAGGCCTCGACCTCGGTCAGCCGCACGGACACGCCACGGCCGGTGAGCACCGCGCCGAGCAGCAGCGGGGCGACCTCGTCGGCGCGCCGCGACAGCAGGGCGGCGAGCGGGGTCAGAACAGGTTCCCGCTCACGAGCGACACGATCAGCACCACGGCCACGCCGACGACGCCGACGCCGGCCAGCAGCCAGAACAGCCACGGTCGGCGCTCGTCGACGTCACGGCGCACCTCCCTCGCGTCATCCCGTCGCCTGCGCGGGTCACCCTGTCCCGACAGCGTCATGCCGTCACCTCCGCCACTCGGGCGGCGAGCGCCGCCAGCTGCTCCGCGACCCGCTCGGGTGCGGTCCCCCCGATGCCCGCCCGGCTCGCGATCGAGCCGTCGACCGTGAGCACCTCGCGCACGTCGGCGGTCAGCCGCGGATCGATCGCGGCGTACTGCGCGTCGCTCGGCTCGTCGAGCTCCAGCCCCTCCGCCTCGCAGAACCGCACGAGCGCGCCCGAGATCTCGTGCGCCTCCCGGAACGGAACGCCCTTCCGCACCAGGTGGTCGGCCACATCCGTCGCCAGCGAGAAGCCCTGGGGAGCCAGCTCCGCCATCCGCGCCGTGTCGAACTCGAGGGTCGCCACCATGCCCGTGAACGCCGGCAGCAGCACCTCGAGGGTGCGCACCGAGTCGAACACGGGCTCCTTGTCCTCCTGAAGGTCGCGGTTGTAGCCGAGCGGCAGCGCCTTGAGCGTGGCGAGCAGCCCCGTGAGGTTGCCGATCAGGCGACCCGACTTGCCGCGCGCGAGCTCGGCGATGTCGGGGTTCTTCTTCTGCGGCATGATCGACGAACCCGTCGAGAACCCGTCGTGCAGACGCACGAAGCCGAACTCGCGGGTGTTCCAGAGGATGATCTCCTCGGCCAGCCGCGACACGTCGATGCCGAGCTGCGCCGCGATGTAGGCGAACTCGGCCACCACGTCGCGGCTCGCGGTCGCATCGATCGAGTTGGGCATCGGATGCGCGAGCCCGAGCTCCGCGGCGATCGGCGCGGGATCCAGCCCCAGCGCTCCCCCGGCGACCGCGCCCGCGCCGTACGGCGACTCGGTGGCGCGCACGCGCCAGTCGCGGAGACGCTCCAGGTCGCGCACGAGCGGCCAGGCGTGCGCCAGCAGATGGTGGGCGAGCAGCAGCGGCTGCGCGTGCTGCAGATGCGTGCGCCCCGGCATCACGGCGCCGGGATGCGCCTCCGCCTGCGCCGCGAGCGCGTCGATCAGCTGCACCACGAGATGCCCGATGCGCGCCGCGTGGTCGAGCAGGTAGAGCCGCACGAGCGTGGCGATCTGGTCGTTGCGGCTGCGGCCGGCGCGCAGCTTGCCCCCGAGCTCCGCGCCGACCGTGGCGACCAGCTCGCGCTCGAGTGCGAAGTGCACGTCCTCGTCTTCGAGGAGCGGACGGATGACGCCGTCGCGTACCCCGCGATCGATGACCTCGATGCCCTCCAGCATCCGCCGGAGCTCGTCGGCGCTCAGGAATCCGGCCGCGGCGAGCGCGCGGGCGTGCGCGCGGGAGCCCTGGAGGTCGTAGGAGGCGAGCTCCCAGTCGAAGTGGGTCGAGCGGCTCAACTCCGCCAGCTCGGGCGACGGTCCGCTCGCGAAACGTCCGCCCCAGAGGCTCGCGCCCCCCGCCCGGTCGGCGGGTTCGGGGGTGGTGGGGCCAGGTGCCATCGGTTCCGGTCTCCTCGTGTCGTGTCCAGTCTAGAAGCGTGCGGCGGCGGCTAAGGTTGCGTCATGTCCGAGCCGACCCCGCCGCCGATCCCGCCCGTCCCGCCCGCCGAGGGCGACCCGCAGAGCGCCGCGCCGGCCACCGCATCCGGTGTTCCGGCTCCGCGATTCGGGGAGTTCGCGCCGGTCGAGCAGACCGCGACCCCGGCCGCGCCCGCCGCACCCGTCGCGCCCGCGCCCGCTCCCGCGGTGCCCGCGCCCGCCGCGGCTCCGGCGCCCGCCTACCCCCGGGCCGGATATCCGCAGGCCGGCTACCCGCAGGGCTACCCCGGCGCCGCACCCGCGCAGCCCGTCTACGGCCAGCCCGGATTCGGGGCGGCTCCCGCACCTCGCCGCCGTCGCACCTGGGACGTCGTGCTCACGATCATCCTTCTCGTGCTGGGCCTGTTCGGCATGCTGATCGGCCTGGCCTACGGCGCTCTGTTCAGCTCGCCCGAGATCCTCGACGAGGGATTCCGGCAGCAGGGCTACGACGGGTTCAGCGGCGACGTGGGCGTGCTGCCGCTCGTGATCATCGTGAGCCATGTCGTGCTCTACCTGCTCGCCGTGGGGATCTCGATCCCGCTGCTCGTGACGAAGCGGATCGCCTTCTGGGTGCCGCTCACGATCGGCGTGATCGCGGCGATCCTGTTCTGGGTGCTGATCTTCATGATCCTGCTGACCGATCCGCAGCTCGCGGCGACCGCGGGGCTCTGACTCAGGAGCCCGCGCGCTCCAGCAGCCACACCAGCAGCGCCTTCTGGGCGTGCAGGCGGTTCTCCGCCTCGTCCCAGATGACGCTCTGCGGGCCGTCGATCACGCTCGGCGCCACCTCGTAGCCGCGGTCGGCGGGCAGGCAGTGCAGGAAGATCGCGTCGGATGCGGCCGCACCCATCAGCTCGTCGGTGACCTGGTAGCCGCCGAAGGTGGCGACCCGATGCGCCTTCTCCTCCTCCTTGCCCATCGACACCCAGGTGTCGGTGACCACGACGTCCGCCCCGGCGACCGCCTCGACGGGGTCGGTGTAGACGGCGACCGAGCCGCCCGTCTCGGCGGCGCGGCGGCCGGCGTCGGCGACCACCTCGTCGGCGGGGCTGAACTCCACGGGCGCCGCGACCCGCACGTGCATGCCGGCTGTGGCCCCCGCGAGCAGGTAGCTGTGCGCCATGTTGCTCGCGCCGTCGCCGAGGAAGGTGACGGTGAGGCCCGCGAGCCCGCCCTTGTGCTCGCGGATCGTGAGCAGGTCGGCGAGCAGCTGGCACGGGTGGAAGTCGTCGGAGAGCGCGTTGACGACCGGCACGGTGGTGCCCGCCGCCATCTGCTCGAGGCCGGACTGGGCGTAGGTGCGCCAGACGATCGCCGACACCATCCGCTCCAGCACCCGTGCGGTGTCGGAGGGCGTCTCCTTGCCGCCGAGCTGGCTGTTGGCGGTCGAGATGATGAGCGGGCTGCCACCGAGGTCGGCGATGCCGACCGCGAAGCTCACGCGCGTGCGGGTCGAGGACTTGTCGAAGATCACGGCGACGGTCTGCGGCCCGGCGAGCGGCTTGCTCCCCCAGCGGTCGGCCTTGATCCGGGCTGCCAGCTCGAGGATCTCGGCCTGCTCGGTCGGGCTCACATCGTCGTCGCGCAGGAAGTGGCGGGTCATGCGTGGTCTCCAGGATCTGTGTGCGGGATGTCGATCGCCTCGGCGAACAGGCGGGTGAACTCGTGCAGTTCGTCGTCGCCGATGATGAGCGGCGGCGCGAGCCGGATGCGGCTCTCGTTGGCGGCGTTGATGATGAGCCCGCGGTCGAGCGCTCGGCTCGCGACGATCCCGGCGACGGGCTGGGAGAGGCCGATCCCGAGCAGCAGGCCGCGGCCCTGGATGTCGGTCACGAGCGGCGAGCCGATCAGCTCGATACGGGCGCGCAGCTCGGCACCGCGGGTGCGGGCGTTCGCGACGAGGTCGGCGCTCTCGATCTCGCCGAGCACCGCGTTGGCGGTCGCGGCCGCGAGCGGGTTGCCTCCGAAGGTCGAACCGTGGTGGCCGGGCCCGAACAGGGTCGACGCCGCGCCGAAGGTCACGAGCGCGCCGATCGGGAAGCCGCCGCCGATGCCCTTCGCGAGCGCCACCGCATCCGGGAGCGTGCCGGGCGGCAGCGCGCCCTCGTGCTGGAAGGCGAACCAGTCGCCGGTGCGGCCCGCGCCGGTCTGGATCTCGTCGAGGATGAGCAGCGCGCCGTGCGCGGTCGTCAGCTCCCGGGCGGCCGCCAGGTAGCCGGTCGGCAGGTCGACGACTCCGGCCTCGCCCTTGATGGGCTCGATCACGAGCGCCGCCACGTCGCCCGCGGCGAGCTCGCGCTCGAGCGCCTCGAGGGTCGACGGGATGTGCGCGACGCCCGGCAGCAGGGGCTCGAACGGTGCGCGCAGCGCGGGCTTGCCGGTGAGGCTGAGCGAGCCGATCGTGCGGCCGTGGAACGAGTTCTCGAGGGTCAGGATGCGCGGCCTGCCGGTGAGCCGGGCGAGCTTCACGGCCGCCTCGATCGCCTCGGCGCCCGAGTTGCCGAGGAACACCCGGTCGCCGCCGGTGAGGCGGGTGAGGCGCTCGGCCAGCTCGAGCTGCGGTGCGGTGGCGAAGTAGTTGGAGACATGGGCGAGGGTCGCCGCCTGAGCGCTCACGGCCTCCACGAACGCGGGGTGGGCGTGTCCGAGGGCGTTCACGGCGATGCCGGCCAGGAAGTCGAGGTACTCCTTCCCCTCGACATCCCACACGCGGGCGCCCCTCCCCCGGGCCATCACCGCGAGCGGCGCGGGGGCCGAGCGCATCATGACGCGCGAGAACAGCTCGGTGTAGTCGTCGGTCGCGCTCATGCGGGCACCACCTCGGTGCCGATACCGGCATCCGTGAAGATCTCGAGCAGGATCGAGTGCGGGCGCCTGCCGTCGATGATCGCGGCCTTCGCCACTCCCCCGTCGACGGCCTCGAGGCAGGCCGACATCTTGGGGATCATGCCCGACTCGAGCCGCGGCAGCAGCTCCGCGAGCTCGTCGCGCGTGATCTGCGAGACGAGCGAGTCGCGATTCGGCCAGTCGCGGTAGAGCCCCGACACGTCGGTGAGCACCACGAGCTTCTCCGCGCCGAGCGCCACGGCCAGCGCGGCGGCCGCCGAGTCGGCGTTCACGTTGAGCGACTGCCCGGGAACGTCGGCGTCGGGCGCGATCGAGGAGACGACGGGGATGCGGCCCGCGTCGATCTCGGCGAGCACCGCCGCCGGGTCGACGGCGACGACGTCGCCGACGAGACCGATGTCGACGAGCTCGCCGTCCACGAGCGCGCCCCGCCGACGGCCCTGGAAGAGCCCTGCGTCCTCGCCCGAGATCGCGGAGGCGAGCGGACCGTGCTGGTTGATGAGCGTGACGAGCTCCCGGCTCACCTGGCCGGTGAGCACCATCCGCACGACGTCCATGGCCTCGGGGGTGGTCACCCGGTAGCCGCCGCGGAACTCGCTCGGGATGCCGAGCCGGTCGAGCATCGCCGAGATCTGCGGCCCGCCGCCGTGCACCACGACGGGCTTGAGACCCACCGAGCGCAGGTAGACCATGTCCTCGGCGAAGGCGCGCTGCAGCTCGCGGTCGACCATGGCGTTGCCGCCGAACTTGACCACGACGATGCGGCCCGAGAAGCGCAGCAGCCACGGGAGCGACTGGATGAGGGTGTCGGCCTTGACCGCGGCGTCCGCGGTGCGCGGGTCGAGCTCGTCGATCGGGGTGTCGTTGGTCATGAGGCGTATGCGCTGTTCTCGTGCACGTAGTCGTGGGTCAGGTCGTTGGTGAGGATCGTGGCGGTCTCGGTGCCGGCGTGCAGGTCGATCAGCACGTGGACCTCGCGTGGACGCAGGTCGACGTCGGTGCGCGGCCGATCGGGACCGCCCGCGGAGCAGACCCGGACGCCGTTCATCGAGACGTCGACGGCGTAGGGGTCGAACGCGGCCCCGGTGGTGCCGATGGCGGCGAGCACCCGCCCCCAGTTGGGGTCGTTGCCGAACACGGCGGCCTTGAAGAGGTTGCTGCGCGCGACGGAGCGGCCGACCTCGACGGCGTCGTCCTCGGTGACCGCGCCGACGACCTCGATCGCGATGTCGTGGCTCGCGCCCTCCGCATCCGCCTGCAGCTGGCGGGCGAGGTCCTGGCAGAGCTCGATGAGCGCCGCCGTGAACGCGGTGCTCTCGGGCTCGACCCCCGACGCCCCGCTCGCGAGCAGCGTCACCTGGTCGTTGGTCGACATGCAGCCGTCCGAGTCGAGCCGGTCCAAGCTGACCCGGGTGGCGGCGCGCAGTGCCGCGTCGAGCTGCGCGGGGAGCAGCACGGCGTCCGTGGTGATCACCACGAGCATCGTCGCGAGGCCGGGAGCCAGCATGCCCGCGCCCTTCGCCATGCCGCCGATCGTCCAGCCGTCGCGCTTCACGACCGCCTTCTTCGGCGTCGAGTCGGTCGTCATGATGGCCTCGGCGGCGTGGCCGCCGCCGTTCGACGAGCGCTGCTCGGCGGCCTCCTGGGCGCCCGCGACCAGCTTCTCGCGGTCGAGCTGCTCGCCGATGAGGCCCGTGGAGCACACGAGCACGTCTCCGGCCGACACGCCGAGCGCCTCGGCGACCGCCTCTGCGGTGGCGTGGGTGGTCTGGAAGCCCTCGGCTCCGGTGAAGCAGTTCGCGCCGCCCGAGTTGAGGATGATCGCGCTGACGGTGCCGTCGGCGATGACCTGCTGGGACCAGATGATGGGGTTCGCCTTCGCGCGGTTGCTCGTGAACACGGCGGCGGCGCTGCGCAGCGGCCCCTCGTTCACGACGAGCGCGAGATCGCGCTTGCCGAAGCCCTTGAGACCGGCGGCGATGCCCGCGGCGGTGAATCCGGATGCGGCGGTGACGCTCACGGGGCGACTCCGTTCAGGGGGAGCCCCGCGGTCTCGGGCAGCCCGAGCGCGAGGTTGGCGGACTGGATGGCGGCACCGGCGGTGCCCTTAACGAGGTTGTCGATCGCCGACACGACGACGACCCGACCCGCGGCCTCGTCGACCGCCACGCCCATGAGGGCGGTGTTCGCACCCGTGGTGTCGTTCGTACGCGGGAACGCGCCCGCGGGCAGCACCCGCACGAAGGTCTCCCCCGCGTAGGCGCCCTCCCAGGCGTCCCGCACATCCGCGGCCGAGACCCCCGGCGCGAGGCGCGCGGTCGAGGTGGCCAGGATCCCGCGCGACATCGGCACGAGCACCGGGGTGAACGAGATCGTCACCCCCTCGCCGCCCGCGGCGGTCAGGTTCTGCGCGATCTCGGGCGTGTGGCGGTGAGTGCCTCCGACGGCATACGCCGATGCGGAACCCATGATCTCGCTGGCCAGCAGCTCGGTGCGCAGCGACTTGCCGGCACCCGAGGTGCCGACCGCCAGCACCGAGACGAGGTCGTGGGATTCGACGACACCCGACGCGACACCCGGGGCGAGGCCGAGGGTGATCGCGGTGACGTTGCAGCCGGGGACGGCGATGCGCGTCGCACCCGCCAGGTTCTCCCGCTGCTTCACGGTGCCGCCGTCGAGCAGCAGCTCGGGCATGCCGTAACTCCAGGCGCCGTGGTACTCGCCGCCGTAGAAGGCGTCCCAGGCCGACTCGTCGGTCAGGCGATGATCGGCTCCGCAGTCGACGGCGAGGACGTCGTCGGGGAGCTCGGCCGCGATCGCGCCCGAGGCACCGTGCGGAAGCGCGAAGAAGACGACGTCCGCGTCGGCGAGCACGGAGGCCTCGGTCGGCTGCAGCTCGAGCTCGCCGAGCGTCAGCAGGTGCGGATGCACCGCGCCGAGGCGCTGTCCGGCGTTCTGGTGGGCGGTGACGACGCGGACCTCGAACTCGGGGTGGTTCGCGAGCAGCCGCAGCAGCTCGCCCCCCGCGTATCCGCTCGCGCCCGCGACGGCGACGGAGATGGGCATGGTTTCAACCTTATTGTCGTGTGGACCTGGGCCAGGGCGGCGGCGTCACGCGACGGGCTGAGAGGGAGTCAGCGGCGCGACGTCGCCGAGATTCGGCGCACGCGGCGGACGCGACGGAGCACGAGGCTCTCGATCACGATCCGCTGACCCATGCGGATGACACTAGCAGGGGAATCGACCCTCGCGAGCGGCCTCGTCGAAGGCGGCGTGATCCGCCTCCGCCTGGTCGGCGTAGGCGGCGGCCCAGCGGCCCACCGCCCGATCGAACGGGTCGCCGCGCCCGAGATAGCCGGCGATGTACGGCAACGCGGGGCTCTGGGCGTGCCCGCGCGCCAGCACCCACGCGCAGATCCGCGCGTACCAGACGAAGCCGTCGCCATCGAGCGACTCCACCTCGACCGAGGAGTTGCCGTCGCGGAACTGCCGCACGTAGAAGGCCCGTCCCCCGTTCTCGAGGTGACCGAGGAAGGGGTCGGAGACCGCCTGGAGGATGCGTTGCCCGCTCACCACGCGGAAGCCGTGGTCGGCGATCGCCCGGCCTTCGCGCATCCCCGGCAGCTGCTCCCCTGGCATGCCGCCGTACGCGTACGCGACCGCGGCGCCGGCCTGCTTGACCTGCATGACGAGCGGCTTCCCGTCGGCGTCGGACAGCGCCAGGATGTAGCAGCGCGTGCCGACGCTCCCGACGCCGACGGCCCGACGGACGAGGTCGTCGATGCGGTAGTGGCTAAACAGCAGCGCCACATCGGCGCGGACGGTGCTCAGATACTCGTCGAACAGGCGCTCGACGACATCGCGCAGCTCGTCCTCGACGTGGGTCATGACCGGAGGCTGCTCGCGGAAACGGCGTCGCCCGTCGGCGGCGAGCTCGGTGGTGCGGGCGATCACCCGCGAGGAGGTGCGCCGTTCGGCCGCCCGTCGCGCATCCCGTACGACGCCGCGCAGGCTCGGCGGCACCGTGCCGCCCGCGTCGAGGTCGACCCGTCGGTAGTAGCGCTCGATCGCCGGGAGCGCATCGAACTCGCGGATCCCCGCCCGGTAGGCGGCGGCGGTCGCGACGGCGGCGCGCTCGGCGTCGGCCGCCGAGGCGCCTCGGGCCCGGGCCGCGAGGACGACGCTCGCGACGAGGCGCTTGACGTCCCACTCCCACGGCGCCACCGCCGCCTCGTCGAAGTCGTTCATGTCGAAGACGAGGGTGCGTTGCGGCGAGCGGTAGAAGCCGAAGTTCGACAGGTGCGCGTCGCCCGAGATCACGACGTGGGCACCGCTGACGGGGTCGGCGGCCAGGTCGGCGGCCTGGAGCGCCGCGGTGCCGCGATAGAAGGCGAAGGCGCTCTCGCGCATCCGCTCGGTGCGCAGGGCGAGCAGTTGCGGCAGCCGGTCGTCGTTCTGCGCCTCGATGATGCCGAGCGGGTCGCGGTCGCCGCGCGGCAGGTACTCGGCGTGCGCCGCGCGGGGCACGGCCGCCCGACGCGCCCGACCGGCTTCACGGAGTGCGGAGGCATCGTGCATGTCGAGGTCGCCGAGCTGGTCGAGAGTCATGGTGACGCCGAATCTAGCGCCCCGACCCGCCGGGCGAGCCCCCGGATGCGGCGGCCGCTACTCGCGGAGCGTCGCGTCGAAGAGCTCGGCGGCCCGGGCGAGGCCGGCGAGCTTCGCCTCGGTGGCCTCGGCGGCCGTGAGGGTGCGGTCGGCGGCCCGGAAGCGCAGCGCGAAGGTGAGCGACTTGGCGCCCTCCGCGACCCCCGGCCCGCGGTAGTCGTCGACCAGGCGGATGTGCTCGAGCAGCTCTCCCGCCCCCGCGGCGACCGCGTCCTGCACGTCCCCGGCGGCGACCGTGTCCGCGACCACGAGCGAGAGATCCTGGGTGGCGGCGGGCAGCGTGCCGATGGGCGTCGCCTGGCGGTCGTATGCACCCAGCTCCACGAGCAGGTCGAGATCGAGCTCGTACACCGCCACCACACGCGGCAGGTCGGACTCGGCGGCGAGCGACGGGAGCAGCTCCCCCGCGACGCCGACGACGGCGTCGCCCACGCGCAGCTCGGCGGTACGACCGGGGTGGAGCGCCGGGTGCGCGCCCTGCACCGCGCGGATCTCGAGGCCGAGCGCGAGGCCCACCTGCCGGGCGGCGTCGAGCGCGTCGGCGAGCCCCGACGCGACCGCGGCGGAGCCCGGCTGCTTGGGCGTCACCTCGCCGAGGAACAGGCCCGCGACGTGGCGCGCCTGCGGCGGGATGCCTGCTCCCAGCCGGGCGAGGGTGTCGTCTCCGGGACGCGCGGCGCCCAGCGGGATGAAGTCGGTGCCGTAGGCGACGCCCGACTCGGGCAGGAACACCGTGCCGATCTCGAACAGCGCGAGGTCGGTGAGGCCGCGCGACAGATTGCGGTGCGCGATCTCGGCGAGACCCGGCAGCAGGGTGCGACGCAGCAGCGAGACGTTCGGGTCGAGCGCGTTCTGCAGGCGCACCGACGCGGCGCCCGGCGCGTAGCGCTCGGCCACGGCATCCGCGACGAACGGGTACGCGAGCACCTCGGTCGAGCCGGCGGCGGCGAGCGTCTGCGCGACCCGACGCCGTGCGGACTGGGCGCGCGTCAGACCGCGACCCGCGGGGGCGATCGGCAGCTCGGCGGGGATGCGGTCGTAGCCCGTGATGCGGGCGACCTCCTCGACGAGCGAGACGTCGTCGATCAGGTCGGGGCGCCACGACGGCGGGGTGACGGTCGCGATGTCGCCGTCGAGCTCGACGGTCGCGCCGATGAGCCGGAGCGTGCCGATCACCTCGTCGCGGGTGTACGGCACGCCGATCACGGATGCCGCGCGGTCGAGGGGCAGGCGCACGGGCGCGAGCGGCGTCGAGGCGTCGTACAGGGCGCCGAGGCCCTCGTCGACCGTGCCGCCGGCCAGCTCGACGAGCAGTTCGGCGACGCGCGCGGTGGCGAGCGGGGCGAGGGTCGGGTCGACGCCGCGCTCGTAGCGCTTCGCGGCCTCGCTCGGGAGCTTGTGGCGCCGCACGGAGCGGGCGACCGTCACCGGATCCCAGATCGCCGCCTCGATGAGCACATCGCGGGTGTCGTCTCCGAGCTCGCTGAACGCGCCGCCCATGACGCCGGCGAGACCGAGCACGCGCTGCGCGTCGGCGACCACGAGGTCGGCGGCGTCGAGGGTGCGGGCCTTGCCGTCGAGGGTCTCGAGCGGCTCCCCCGCCGTGGCACGACGCACGACGAGGCCGCCGGCGTCGACCTTGCCGAGGTCGTAGGCGTGGTTCGGAGCGCCGAGCTCGAGCATCACGTAGTTGGAGATGTCGACCGCGAGCGACACCGAGCGCATGCCGGCGAGCCGCAGACGGGATGCCATCCAGGGCGGCGTGGGGCGCGACGGGTCGATGCCGCGCACGACGCGCACCGAGAAGACCGAGCAGCCGTCGTTGCCGCGCACGGGTGCCGCATCCGTGATCGCGAGCGGGTAGCCGGCGACCGGCGGCGCCGCGATCGCGGCGGCCGGGTCGCGGAACGCCGCACCCGTCGAGTGGGAGTACTCGCGCGCGATGCCGCGGATCGAGAACGCGTAGCCGCGATCGGGCGTGACGTTCACCTCGACGGCGGCGTCGTCGAGGCCCAGCAGTTCGATCGCATCCGTGCCGGGCGCGGGATCGAGGCCGAGCTCGGCGAGCCGCAGGATGCCGTCGTGCTCGTCGCCCATGCCGAGCTCGCGCGCGGAGGCGATCATGCCGTCCGAGACATGTCCGTAGGTCTTGCGCGCGGCGATCGGGAACGGGCCGGGCAGCACGGCGCCCGGCAGGGTCACCACGACCTTGTCTCCGGCGGAGAAGTTGTGCGCACCGCACACGATCCCGCGCGGCTCACTCTCTCCCACGTCGACCTGGCACCAGTTGACGGTCTTGCCGTTCGACTGCGGCTCCGGCTCGACCGAGAGCACCCGGCCGACGACGATCGGCCCGGTGAGCGGGAACCCGTGGGTGTCCTCCTCCTCGAGTCCCACCTTCACGAGCGCCGCGTGCAGGTGCTCGAGGGTCACGTCCTCCGGAAGATCGGTCCACTTCCCCAGCCAGCTGATCGGGACGCGCATCACACCACCATCCCGAACTGCTGCGAGAAGCGGATGTCGCCCTCGACCATGTCGCGCATGTCGTTCATGTCGTTGCGGAACTGCAGCGTGCGCTCGATGCCCATGCCGAAGGCGAAGCCCTGGTACTCCTCGGGGTCGATGCCCGCGGAGCGCAGCACGTTCGGGTTCACCATGCCGCAGCCGCCCCACTCCACCCAGCGCGCGCCTCCCTTGGCGTTCGGCTGCCAGACGTCCATCTCGGCGCTCGGCTCGGTGAACGGGAAGTAGTTGGGGCGCAGGCGGATCTGCGCGCCCTCGCCGAACATCGCCCGGGCGAGGTGCTCGAGGGTGCCGCGAAGGTGCGCCATGGTGAGGCCCTTGTCGATCGCGATGCCCTCGATCTGGTGGAAGACGGGGGTGTGGGTCGCGTCGAGCTCGTCGGTGCGGTAGACGCGTCCCACGGCGGCGACGTAGACCGGCAGCGGGCGTGCCAGCAGCGAGCGGATCTGCACCGGGCTCGTGTGGGTGCGCATCACGAGGTGGCGCTCGGCCGGCTCCACGAAGAAGGTGTCCTGCATGGCGCGGGCCGGGTGGTCCTCGTCGAAGTTGAGGGCGTCGAAGTTGAACCACTCGTGCTCGAGCTCGGGGCCCTCGCCGATCTCCCAGCCCATCGCGATGAAGAGGTCGCTCATCTCCTCCATGAGCAGCGACAGCGGATGCCGGGCGCCCGCCGTCCAGCGGCTCGCCACGGCGGTCACGTCGACCGCCTCGGCGGCGAGACGCGCCTGCTCCTCGGCGACGAGGATGCGCTCCTCGGCAGCCGCGAGCGCCTGGGTCACCTGGCCGCGGGCCTGGCCGACGAGCTTGCCGGCGGCGGCCTTCTGGTCGCCGGGCAGCTCGCGGATCGCGCCGTTCAGCTGGGCGAGCGGGGAGGTCTCTCCGGCGTGCGCGGCGCGGGCGGCCTTGAGGTCGGCCGAATCGCGCGCCGCATCGATCGCGGCGAGCGCCGCGGTCACGGCGTCGGCGACAGCCTGCTCGGTGATGGGGTTCGACACGAGGATCGAGTCTATCGGCGCGCGCGGGGCTGGCCGGTCAGGCGTCCGCGCCGCCGCCCGCCTCGAGACCCGCGCGGTCGAGGGCGCGCTCCCGACGCGCCGCGGCGCGCTTCTCCGCCCGCCGCGAGAACGGCGTCGAGCCCTTCGGTATCCGTCCCGCGTCGGTGCGCCGCGCGACGACCCGGGCGATCCACGAGAGCAGCAGGTTCATCGTCAGGTAGATCGCGAAGGTCACGAAGAACAGGGTGAACAGGTAGCGGCTGCCGTAGTAGTTGACCATCTGGTTGGTGGTCGTGCGCAGCAGCTCGTTGTAGCCGATCGCGTAGGCGAGCGAGGTGTCCTTCAGCAGCACCACCAGCTGGGCGATGATGATCGGCAGCATCTGCCGGAACGCCTGCGGGAACTCGATGAGCAACCGGGTGCGCACCGGCCCCAGACCGATCGCGAGGCCGGCCTCCCGCTGACCGCGCGGCAGGGAGGCGATGCCCGCGCGCAGCGCCTCGCCGATGATCGCGCCGTTGTAGAGCACGAGACCGGTGACGCCCGCCCAGTAGGCGCCGGTCGAGAAGATCAGCAGCGTGAACAGCATCATGAGCAGCACGGGCATGCCGCGCAGGAACTCGAGCACCACGACCACCGGGTAGCGGATCCACGGGCTGCGAGCGGTGCGCAGGAACGACAGCAGGATGCCGAGCACGACCGCGCCGACGGCGCCGGCACCCGCCATCTGCAGGGTGTTGAGGAGGCCCGCGCCGATCCGACGCCAGACCGCACGATCGCCGAGGATGTCCCAGCGGCTGGGGTCGAAGACGCCGGGCAGCTCAGCCCCCGCGGCGGTGATGCGCGGTGCCGCGAGCGCGGCGATGAGGGCGACGAGCCCGATCGCGATCACCACGACGCCGACGATCGAGGCGATGCGCGAGAGCCGCCGGGCGCGAGGGCCCGGGGTGTCGTAGAGCACGTTCGTCATCGCAGCACCGCCACGCGCTTCTCGACGACGGCGGCGATCCGGCCGAGCGTCACCGTGATGACGAGGTAGAAGACGGCGACCGCCATGAGGATTGCGAACACCTGGTCGCCGCGCACGTTGATCACGTCCTGGGCGGAGGCGAACAGCTCCTTCACGAAGAACGCCCCCGCGACGGAGGTGTTCTTGGTGAGCGCGATGAGCACGTTGATGAGCGGCGGGATCACCATGCGGATGGCCTGCGGCATCACGACGAGGCCGAGGGTCTGACCGAAGCCGAGGCCGATCGAGCGGGCCGCCTCCGCCTGCCCGACCGGTACTCCGTTGACGCCCGAACGCACCGCCTCGGCGACGAAGGGCGAGGTGTAGGCCGTCAGGCCGATCGCGGCCAGCACGAAGAAGTCGATGCGCACCCCGAGGTACGGGAGGATGAACGCGCAGAAGAACAGCACGAGCGTGAGCGGCGTGTTGCGCAGGATCTCGGTGTACACGACCGCGAAACCTCGCAGCGAGCCCACCGGCGAGATCCGCATCGCCGCGACGAGCGTGCCGATCACGAGTGCGCCCGCGCCCGCGATCCCGAGCAGCGCGATCGTGACACCGAAGCCGCGCAGGAACGTCGGCAGGTTCTCGAGGACGGCGTCCACACTCCTCCTTCGCGGCTCTCGGGCCCGTGGGGCCGGGGTGACGGATGCGGCGCCCGCGTTCTCGGCGGGCGCCGCATCCGCGGTGTCAGGACCGCGTGTAGCGGTCGACGGCCGGCGGCTCGGGCGTCGCGAGCACGGTGCCCGCGGTCTTCTCCCAGGCCGCTGCCCAGCTGCCGTCGGCGTACGACTCCTCGAGCACGTCGTTGATCCAGTCGCGGAACGTGTCGTCCTCGAGCGCCAGACCGATGCCGTACGGCTCGGAGGTGAACGGGTTGCCGACCACCTCGAACTCGCCCTCGTTCTGGGCGGCGAGGCCCGCGAGGATCACGTTGTCGGTCGACACCGCGACGACCGCGCCGTTGCGCAGGGGCTCGAGGCAGTCGCTGTAGCCGTTGGCCGGCAGCACCGTCACCCCCGCGTCCTGCAGGTTCTTCTCGGAGGTCGAACCCGACACGGAGCACACGGTCTTGCCCGCGAGATCCTCGATGCCGGTGATGCCGTCCGGGTTGCCCGCGGGCACCAGGATGTCCTGACCGGCCGTGTAGTACGGCCCGGCGAACGAGACGACCTCCTTGCGGGTGTCGTTGATCGTGTACGTCGCGACGACGATGTCGACCTGGCCCGCCTGGATGAAGGGCTCGCGGTTCTTCGACACGGTCTCGACCCACTCGATGTCCTCCGGGGCGATGCCGAGCTTTCCGGCGATGATCTTGCCGATCTCGACGTCGAACCCCTCGGGGGTGCCGTCGGGGCCGACCAGTCCGAACAGCGGCTGGTCGAACTTGGTGCCGATGGTGATGCTTCCCGCATCCGCGAGCGCCGCCATCGTGGTGCCGGCCTCGAACTCCGGGGTCTCCTCGACGGTGGGCTCCCCGCCCGGCGCCTCAGAGTCCGAACATCCGGCCAGCACGAGCGCACTCGCGACGGCGAGGGCGGCGATGCTGAACGACTTCGTGAGTCTCATCTCTGTCTCTGCCTCTTTCTCTCTCGGTGCGCCTCGGGGTCGACGCGGATAGGTGGGTAAGCGGCTCGGACTCGACTCAGTGGGTCAGCACCTTGCCGAGGAAATCCTTCGCGCGATCGGTGCGCGGATGGGTGAAGAAGTCCTCCGGGGTGCCCTCCTCGACGATCGCACCGTCGGCCATGAACAGCACGCGGTTCGCGACCTTGCGCGCGAAGCCCATCTCGTGGGTGACGACGATCATGGTCATGCCGTCGTGGGCGAGCTCGGTCATCACGTCGAGCACCTCGTTGATCATCTCGGGGTCGAGGGCCGAGGTGGGCTCGTCGAAGAGCATGAGCTTGGGCTCCATCGCGAGGGCCCGGGCGATCGCCACGCGCTGCTGCTGGCCACCCGAGAGCTGGGCCGGCAGCTTGGTCGCCTGGTCGGCGACGCCGACGCGCTCGAGCAGCTCCATGGCCCGCGCCTCGGCGTCCCGCCGCGACAGCCCGCGCACGCGGATCGGCCCGAGGGTCACGTTCTGCAGCACCGTCTTGTGCGCGAACAGGTTGAACGACTGGAACACCATGCCCACATCCGCCCGCAGCCGGGCGAGGTCGCGCCCTTCGGACGGGAGCGGCGTGCCGTCGATGCGGATCTCGCCGGAGTCGATCGTCTCGAGGCGGTTGATGGTGCGGCAGAGCGTCGACTTGCCCGAGCCCGACGGTCCGATCACGATCACGACCTCGCCGCGGTCGACCGTGGTGGTGATGTCTTTCAGCACATGGAGCTCGCCGAAGTGCTTGTCGACGTGGTCGATCTCGACGAGAGGTTCCATCACTTCACCCTGTCATGCCCCCTGAGAGGGGGTCAACGCGCGGAGGGCAGCCGTTACCGCATGGAAACCTGGCCGACCTTGACCCGATCGACGCCGAACCCCCACAATGGGGGCCATCACGCGGATGTGTCCCGGTCATGACCGCCCTCTCGAGGAGTTCTGACCATGCCCTCCCAGCGACGCATCGCCCTCGCCGTCGGCACCCTGCTGGCCGTCGGTCTCACGATCCTCCCCGCGGGAGCGGCGTCGGCCACCCCGGTCAACGACGACCTGGCCGACGCCGCTCCGATCACCCTCGGCTGGACCGTGGCGGATCTCACCGGAGCCACAGTGGAGGCGGGCGAGCCGACCACATGCGTGGAGTACGACCCCGATCTCAGCAGCTACTTCTACCCCACCGACGCGAGCGTGTGGTACTCGTTCACCTCGACGTCCACGCAGACCGTCCACGGCGCCATCACCGACTACCAGGGCGAGCCGTCTGCCTCCGCCCACGTCTTCCGGAGGGTGGGCGGCTCGCTCGAGTCGATCACCTGCGCCGACAGTCACGACCGCAGTAACTTCTTCTTCCACGCGTCGGCCGGCGAGCAGTTCGTCATCCAGGTCGGCTCACTCGCGGGCGCCCCGCCACTCGACGAGGCCACCCTCTTCCTCGGCAGCCTTCCGGCGATCTCGAACACCACCCCGCAGACGGCCACGCCGCTGGCGGTCCCCTCGACCACGTCTCAGTGGACATACGGCACGGACGATGAGTTGGTCGAACCGTACGGATGCCAGCCCGAGGACGGCGCGATCATGAACGACGTGTGGTTCCGGGTCACGGCTCCCGTAACGGGGCCGGTCACCGTGGACCTCACGGGATCCGACTTCCGCGTGACCTTCGCGGTATACCGCGACCAGGATCTGTCTGCTCCTGTCGCCTGCCCGCCCATCGGTTCGCCCGTCGACGGGTACCCGGGAACCCAGGCGGCGATCACCACCTTCCCGGCCTCAGCCGGAGAGAGCTTCCTGATCCAGGTGGGTGGCTTCTACTTCGGCACCGGAACGGCCGTCGTCACGGTGAGCCAGGCGCCGTCCGCGCCGCCGACGGTCGCCCGTACCTCCCCCGCCGTCGGTCTCCGCGCGGGCGGCACCGTCGTCACGATCACCGGCACCGGGTTCACGCCGACCGCGACGGTCGCTTTCGGAGGTGTGCCGGCGACGGCGGTGACGTACGTCTCGCCCACCACGCTGCGCGCGACCGCACCCCGCGTCGCCTCCCCGAGGCTCGTCGAGGTGATGGTGACCACGGCCGCCGGCACCTCGCCGAAGGCGCTCCTCGCGAAGTTCCTGTACCTGAGGTAGTTCGGACGTCTGCAGGCTCAGGAGCGCTGGGCGAACGCGGACTGGTACAGGCACACCGAGGCGGCCGTCGCGAGGTTCATCGACTCGGCGTGACCGTAGATCGGCACCCGCACCGCGCGGTCGGCGAGCGCGAGCTGCTCCTCGCTGAGGCCGTGCGCCTCGTTGCCGAACAGCCAGGCCGTGGGCGCGGGCAGCTGCTCGCGCAGCGTCGGCAGTTCGTCGCCCGAGATGTCGGCCGCCAGCACCCGCATCCCGGCACCGCGCACGAGGTCCAACGCGTGCTCGAGCGTGCCGCCCTGCGCGAGAGGCAGGTGGAAGATCGAACCGGTGGTCGAGCGCACGACCTTCGGGTTGTAGGCGTCGACGCTCTTGCCGGTGAGGATGACGCCGTCGGCGCCCGCAGCATCGGCGGCGCGGATGATGGTGCCCGCGTTGCCCGGATCGCGCACCTCCTCGAGGATCGCGACGAGCTTCGCACCCCGCGCCAACAGGTCCTTGATGGTCACCGGGAACTGGCGCGCCACCGCGACCACCCCCTGCGGGGTGACCGTGTCGGCCATCGCCTCGAGCACCGCATCCGACACGCGCTCCGGCTCGATACCGGCCGCCGAGAGGCCGCGACCCAGTTCCGGATGCCGCTCGAAGACGCCCTTCGCGGCGAACACGTCGACGATCAGCTCGGGGTGGAAGGTCAGAGCCTCGCGCAGAGCCTGCGGCCCCTCCACGAGGAACAGGCCGGTCTCCTCGCGGGCGCTGCGCTTGGCGAGCTTCGCCACGGCGCGCACGCGCGGGGAACGCGGATTGTCGATCACATGCCGATGGTAGAAAACGAAGTCGGTGCGCGCCCGGAGGCGCGCACCGACTTCTGAGGAAACGACGGAAGACCCGCGGGTTACGCGGCGGTCTTCGGAGCGTTCACGTCCTTCGGGAGGGCGGCCTTCGCCGCCTCCACGAGACCCGCGAAGGTCGCCGGCTCGTTCACCGCGAGGTCGGCGAGGATGCGACGGTCGACCTCGATGCCCGCGAGGCCGAGGCCCTGGATGAGGCGGTTGTAGGTGATGCCGTTCGCGCGGGCAGCCGCGTTGATGCGCTGGATCCACAGGCGACGGAACTCGCCCTTCTTCGCGTGACGGTCGCGGTAGGCGTAGACGAGCGAGTGGGTGACCTGCTCCTTCGCCTTGCGGTAGAGACGCGAGCGCTGGCCGCGGTAGCCCTCGGCGCGCTCGAGCGTGGTGCGACGCTTCTTGGCGGCGTTGACCGCCCTCTTGACACGTGCCATTTCTCGAAATCCTTCTGTACTCGTCCGGGCTTACTTGCCCAGGAGGCCCTTGATGACCTTGGCGTCCTGCGGAGCCAGGACCACGTCCTGGTTGAGACGACGCGTCACGCGCGACGACTTGTGCTCGAAGTTGTGGCGCATACCCGCGCCCTGCTTCTTGACCTTGCCGCTTCCGGTGATCTTGAAGCGCTTCTTCGCACCGGAGTGCGTCTTCTGCTTGGGCATTACTCTTCCTCTGTCTTGTCGGCAGCTGCCGCGTTGTCGGCGGATCCGTCGGAATCCGTCGGGCTCTGGGGGCGCGCTCGGTTCGCCGCGCGCTTGGCGTTGGCCTCGGCCTTCGCATCGACCTTCGACTTCAGGGGGCCGATGATCATGACCATGTTGCGACCGTCGATCGTGGGGTTGGACTCGACCGTTCCGAACTCCGCGACATCCTCGGCGAAGCGCTGGAGCAGTCGGACACCCTGCTCGGGGCGGGACTGCTCACGACCGCGGAACAGGATCATGGCCTTCACCTTGTCCCCGGCCTGGAGGAAGCCCTCCGCGCGCTTGCGCTTGGTCTCGTAGTCGTGCTTGTCGATCTTCAGACGGAACCGGACCTCCTTGAGGATCGTGTTCGCCTGATTGCGCCGAGCCTCCTTGAGCTTCTGGGCCTGCTCGTACTTGAACTTGCCGTAGTCCATGATCTTCACCACGGGCGGCTTGGAGTTCGGCGCCACCTCGACCAGATCCAGATCGGCCTCCTGCGCGAGACGCAGGGCGTCCTCGATGCGCACGACTCCGACCTGCTCTCCGCCAGGACCCACGAGGCGGACCTCGGGGACGCGGATACGGTCGTTGGTTCTGGGATCGCTGATGCGGGTCTCCTTCACTCGTTTCTGCAGGCACGCACGTGAAGAGATCCGCACCCGTGCAACCGGCCGCACCTCGAAAGGCACATTCGGCGGAGTGCGCCATCCGCCCACCCCTCACGGGTGCGGACGGACTACCAACTCGAACCCGATAACCTGAAGAGGCGGTCGGCGGGTGGGATTTCTCCACTTGCGTTTCCGGGGAGATGGCCCCGGAGCCCGCATAAGGATAGCAGAGGAATCCCCGTGAGCGCAGAGCAGCCCCCCGCCGTCGAGACGCCCGGCGTCGACGACGAGATCCGCGACATCGCGGACGTCCCCGCGGTCGAGGTGATCAACACGGTCGCGGTGCACCTGCTGAGCGCCGCCGCCGTCAAGGTGGGGCTCGCCGACGATCCCGAGCAGCAGCTCGACCTCGACGAGGCGCGCAAGCTCATCGACGCCCTCGCCGGGCTCATCACGGCATCCGCGCCCGCGCTCGGCGACCACCACGCCCGCGCGCTGCGCGACGGGCTGCGCTCCATCCAACTCGCGTTCCGAGAGGCCTCGCCGTTCCCCGACGAGCACGGCAAGGGGCCGGGCGAGAAGTGGACGGGTCCCGTCAGCTGACGGTGACGCGCACCGCGATCGAGTCGACGCGGGACGCGATGAGCTCGTGCGCCGACCAGCGCTGCTGGAGCCGGGCGAGCAGCGCGCGCCGCTCGGGCTCGGCGAGCTCCGCCGAGACGCCGAGCACCACGACGACCTCCGGCCCGGCGAGACGGGAGTCCGGATCCCCGGGGGCGAGACCGAGCGAGGCGACCCCCGCCTCGTGGGCGATCGAGTCGCCGAACGCACCGGCGACCTCCGGATCCTCGAACGCCGGCGTCCACGGCTCGCCCGTCGCGAGCGCGCGGAAGGCGGGCCCCCGCACGGCGGTCTGGGTGTCGGAGCCGGGGTCGACGACGACGAGCGGCGTGCCCTCGGCGGCCGCCGCCAGCGCGATCCGGCTCGCCTGGATGGGGATGGGGCGCGCACCCGGATTCCAGCGGGCCATGGCGTCGACCGAGCTGAACGCCGGCAGCACCTCGCGGCCGTCGGGGCCGGCGACCGTGACGATCGAGAGCTCCTGCGTCTTGTCGACCCGCTGACCGTGCGGTCCGATGCCCTCGTCGCCCGCCTCGGCGACGAGCGGCACGAGCAGGCGCTCCTCGTGGAGCACCGCGACGACATCCTGGATGCCGAGCTCGCCCGCGCGCAGCCGCCGGATCGCCTCGATCAGTCGCTCCGGAGCCGAACCGTCATCGGATGCGGCCGGGTTCTCGTGGAACCGCCGCCCCTCGAACGGGATGCCGGCGCTGTCGGCGTGCCGGTGATCCATCCGCGCCGCCTCGATCAGTCGCTCGCGACGTCGATGGCCTCAGCGAGCGTGAAAGCGCCGGTGTAGAGGGCCTTGCCGACGATGGCCCCCTCGAGCCCCTGCGGCACGAGGGTGCGCAGCGCCGCGATGTCGTCGAGCGAGGCGACGCCGCCGGAGGCGATCACGGGCTTCGGGGTGCGCGACATGACCTCCGAGAGCAGCTCGAGGTTCGGGCCCTTGAGGGTGCCGTCCTTGGTGACGTCGGTGACCACGTACCGGGCGCACCCGGCGTTCTCGAGACGGTCCAGCACCGCCCAGAGGTCGCCGCCCTCCTTGGTCCAGCCGCGGGCCGCGAGCGTGGTGCCGCGCACGTCGAGGCCCACCGCGATCGCCTCGCCGAACTCGGCGATGACGTGGGCGGCCCACTCGGGGTTCTCGAGCGCCGCAGTGCCGAGGTTGATGCGCTTCGCACCGGTCGCGAGGGCGGCCTCGAGGCTCGCGTCGTCGCGGATGCCGCCCGAGAGCTCGATGTGCACCCGGCGCGGCGTGTTCTTGATGACGCGCTTGATGACGGCGTGGTTGTTGCCGCGCCCGAAGGCCGCGTCGAGATCGACGAGGTGGATCCACTCGGCGCCGCTGTCCGCCCACTCCTGGGCGGCGTCGATCGGGTCGCCGAAGCTGGTCTCGGTTCCCGCCTCACCCTGGGTGAGACGGACGGCCTTGCCGTCGGCGACATCCACCGCCGGCAGCAGGGTCAGGGCGGGCGAGGATGTGAACTCGGTCATCTCGGGGCTTTCCGCGGGCCGCACACCCGCACACAAGGTTCAGATATTAGCCCAGCATCCGCACGAGCCCCGGTCACAGGGTCTCGAGCCAGTTGCCGAGCAGCCGGATGCCGGCCTCCCCCGACTTCTCGGGGTGGAATTGGGTGGCGCTGAGGGGGCCGTTCTCGACGGCGGCCACGAACGGCTCGCCGTGCTCGGACCAGGTGACCCGCGGGTGGCGGAACGCGCCGATCGGATCGAGGTCCCAGCTGCGCGCCGCATAGGAGTGCACGAAGTAGAAGCGCTCCTCGCGGATGCCGGCGAAGAGAGCGGAGTCGTCCGGGGCGCTCACGGTGTTCCAGCCCATGTGGGGCAGGACGGGCGCGTGGAGCTCCTCGACGACGCCCGGCCACTCGCCGAGACCCTCGGTCTCGACGCCCCGCTCGACGCCGCGCTCGAACATCACCTGCATGCCGACGCAGATGCCGAGCACCTTGCGGTCGCCCGCGAGGCGTCGCTCGATGAGCTCGGGCCCGCGCACCGCGTCCAGCGCCCCCATGACGGCGGCGAACGCGCCGACGCCCGGCACCAGCAGGCCGTCTGCGGCCATCACGGCATCGCGGTCGGCGGTGAGCTCCACGCGGGCACCCGCGGCCTCGAGCGCCTTGACCGCGGAGTGGACGTTGCCGGAGCCGTAGTCGAGCACGACGACGGAGGGGGCGGTCATGGTCAGAGCGCGCCCTTCGTCGACGGCACGCCGTCCACGCGCTCGTCGCGCGCGACCGCCTGGCGGAAGGCGCGCGCGAACGCCTTGAACTCGGCCTCCGCGATGTGGTGCGGATCGCGGCCCGCGAGCACCGTCAGGTGCACGGTCAGCCCCGCGTTGAAGGCGATCGCCTCGAAGACGTGCCGCACCATCGAGCCCGTGAAGTGGCCCCCGATGAGGTGGAACTCGAAACCGGTGGGCTCCCCGGTGTGCACCAGGTACGGGCGGCCGGAGACGTCGACGACCGCCTGCGCGAGGGCGTCGTCGAGCGGCACGAGCGCGTCTCCGAAGCGGCCGATGCCGCGCTTGTCGCCGAGGGCCTGCCTGATGGCCGTGCCGAGCACGATGCCGGTGTCCTCGACGGTGTGGTGCACGTCGATGTCGGTGTCGCCCTCGGCGCGCACCGTCAGGTCGACGAGGGCGTGCTTGGCGAAGGCGGTGAGCAGGTGGTCGAAGAACGGCACCGTGGTCTGGATGTCGGACGTGCCGGTGCCGTCGAGATCGAGGGTCAGCTCGATGCTCGACTCGCTCGTCTGGCGCGACAGACGGGCGGTGCGGTGCGTGCTCATGCGTTCAGACTACCGACGCGTGACGGACGCGAGACTCTCGAGGAAGAAGTCGGTCTCGGCGGCGGTGCCGGCGGTCACGCGGAGCGCGTGCGGGATGCCGACGTCGCGGATGAGGATGTCCCGTTCGAGCAGCGCGCGGAACGTGGCCTGCGGGTCCTCCACTCCGTCGAACAGCACGAAGTTCGCCTCACTCGGCCACGGGTGGAACCCGAGCGATGGGAGCTCGGCGACCATCCGATCGCGCTGGAAGGCGATGTCGTCGACCATCGCGAGCATCTCGGGCGCGTGCGAGAGAGCCGCGACCGCGGCCGCCTGGGTGAGCGCCGACAGGTGGTACGGCAGGCGTACGAGCCGCAGCGCGTCGGCGATCGCCGGGTCGGCGGCGAGGTAGCCGAGCCGCACGCCCGCGAACGCGAAGGCCTTGCTCATGGTGCGCGAGACGACGAGCCGCTCGCGCCCCGGCAGCAGCGTCAGCGCGCTCGGCTGCCCCTTCGGCATGAACTCGGCGTAGGCCTCGTCGACGAAGACGATGCCGTCGGTCGCCTCGTAGGCGGCCGCGATGGTCTCGAGGGGAAGCGCGGTGCCCGTGGGGTTGTTGGGTGCGCAGAGGAACACGAGGTCGGGACGGTGCTGCTCGATGGCCCGCACGGCGGTCTCGGGCGAGATCTCGTAGTCGGCGTCGCGCTCGGCGGCGACCCAGGTGCTGCCGACCCCCGCCGTGATGATCGGGTGCATCGAGTAGGTGGGCGGGAAGCCGAGCACGCTGCGCCCCGGGCCGCCGAAGGCCTGCAGCAGCTGCTGGATGATCTCGTTCGAGCCGTTCGCCGCCCAGAGCTGCTCGGGGCCGAGACCGTGACCCAGATAGGCGGCGAGGGACTCCCGCAGTGTGGTGAACTCGCGATCCGGGTAGCGGTTGGCGGTGAGCACGGCACGCGCGAGCGACTCGACGATGTCGCGGGCGACATCCTCCGGGATCGGATGCGTGTTCTCGTTGACGTTGAGCGCGTAGCGCACGTGCTTCTGCGGAGCACCGTACGGGGTCAGACCCCTCAGATCGTCGCGGATGGGCAGATCGGAGAGGGAAGCCACCCGGCGATTCTAGTGAGCGTGCGCGGCCCTGGATCGCCTAGCGGGCGCTGTACTGCGCCGGGATGGCGAGGCGCTGACCGGGCTGCACCTCGGTCGTGGCGAGCTGGTTGAGTTCGACGAGCTCGGCCACCACGTCGCGGGGGTCGGCGGTGGGGGCGACCCAGCCCGCGAGATCCCACAGGGACTCGCCCGACGCCACGGTGATGTACTCGAAGCTCGAGGTGGAGACCGAGGAGCCCGCCTCGGCGGGCGCTCCCGAGAGCGCGGAGACCGCCAGCGCGACCGCGAGCGGCGTGGCCAGCAGCAAGCCGACGACCATGCGGCCCCGAGCCGTGAGGCGCAGACGCGGAGCGGTGACGGTGCGGTTCGGGGCGAGGGCGATGGTGCTCATCGGTTCTCCTCCTACTGGTCGGTTGCTGCTGATCGAGTGGTGTTCGATGGACAGCCGCCGCATCCGGCCTCGGCCGGGAGGCCGGATGCGAAGCTGTGTTCCGAATGTATCTTCGATCGAACAAACGTTCAAGTCCTCGTGCGGGATTCCCCGGATTCCCGCGGGTGCGGGGATCGGATCACGCGACACACTCGAACGGATGTTTGCCTGCGCCCGCCGAAGCGGATACAGTTTCGATCGACGGGATGCATCCGATCACGGACCACCGACATCGCATCCCCCGATCCGCCGAGGAGAGCGCATGAGCGACATCGAGCAGGCCGAGGAGCGCCCCGCCACGCGCCGGCGCAAGAGCCTCAGCGAGAAGCAGCTGGCCATCCTCGAGGTCATCCAGCGCTCGGTGTCGAGCCGCGGATATCCGCCGAGCATGCGCGAGATCGGCGACGCCGTCGGGCTCGCCTCGCTCTCGAGCGTCACGCACCAGCTCAACCAGCTGGAGCTGGCGGGCTATCTGCGCCGCGACCCCAACCGTCCGCGCGCGCTCGAGGTGCTCATCGACATCCCCGTCGCCGACGACCCGACCGCGGCGACCCCCGTGGGCGATGCCGCCATGGTGCCGCTGGTCGGGCGCATCGCCGCCGGCGTGCCGATCACGGCCGAGCAGCAGGTCGAGGAGATCTTCCCGCTCCCCCGCCAGCTCGTGGGCAAGGGCGAGCTGTTCATGCTCAAGGTGTCGGGCGAGTCGATGATCGACGCGGCCATCTGCGACGGCGACTGGGTGGTCGTGCGGTCGCAGCACACGGCCGACAACGGCGAGATCGTCGCCGCGATGCTCGACGGCGAGGCGACGGTGAAGGTGTTCCGCCAGCGCGACGGCCACACCTGGCTGCTGCCGCGCAACACGGCCTTCGAGCCGATCCTCGGCGATCAGGCCGAGGTGCTCGGCAAGGTCGTCGCGGTGCTGCGCTCGGTGTAGCGCGCGAGCCACTCCTCGACCACGCGCATGAAGCGGGCGTGGTCGTCGCGGAACACCGTGTGCCCCGCGCCGCGGATCGTCTCGACGGTCATGCCGAGCCGACGCAGCTGCGCGGCCGCGGCATCCGTGATGAGCAGGCTCTTCTCGGCGAGCACGACCAGGCTCGGCGCCACCAGCCGCAGCGGCGGCACGATCGGGCGCGAGTCGGCGAAGCCCAGGATGGTGCGCTTGTCCCAGTCGCGCAGGGTCGCGAGCTCGATCTCGACGTCCTCCGCGCTCCAGCGCGGGTTCCAGCGCACCAGCGCCGAGCGGGGCGGGCGCGGGGCGATCGCGAACGCGAGCTTGAACAGCGCGCCCCGGATGCCGCGCGGGAACGCGAACGCCGGGTCGACGTAGATCGCGGCACGCGGCGCGAGCCGGTCGGCGGCGAGCGATGCCACCAGTCCGCCGAGCGAGTGGCCCATCACCAGATCCGGCGGCGAGCCGAGGAGCGGCGCCACGCTCTCGACCACGTCGTCCGCCCAGGCGCGCGGCGAGTAGCGCCGCGCGCGCGGCGACGCCCCGTGACCGGCGAGGTCGACGGCGATCACCCGGAACCCGGTCGCCTGCAGCTGGGCGCCGACCCGGTGCCACGCACGATGATCGGACATGATGCCGTGGATGAGGATCGCCGTGCGCGATCCGGATCCCGAGACGTGTACTGCCAGCTGCACGCCACGAGGGTAGGGCGCCCGCCTGGGCGGACGCCCCACCTCTCCTGGGGAGACGGTGAGGTCAGGCCCCGAGCTCGGCGCGCGCCTCGCGCGTCGCCGACAGGATGTTCTCGAGCGACGCGACCGTCTCGGCGTAGCCGCGTGTCTTCAGCCCGCAGTCGGGGTTGATCCAGAGCTGGCGCTCGGGGATCGCCTCGAGCGCGATGCCGATGAGCTCGCCCACCTCCTCGACGCTCGGAACCCGCGGCGAGTGGATGTCGTAGACGCCCGGACCGATCCCGCGGGCGAAGCCGCTGCGCTCGAGCTCGGGCACGACCTCCATCCGGCTGCGCGCCGCCTCGATCGAGGTGACGTCGGCGTCGAGGCCGTCGATGGCGTCGAGCACCACCCCGAACTCCGAGTAGCAGAGGTGGGTGTGGATCTGGGTGCGCACCTCGACGCCGCTCGTGGCGAGGCGGAACGAGTCGACCGACCAGGCGAGGTAGGCGTCCTGGTCGCGCTTCTTGAGCGGCAGCAGCTCGCGCAGCGCCGGCTCGTCGACCTGGATGACGCCGATGCCCGCCTGCTCGAGGTCGGCGATCTCGTCGCGCAGCGCGAGGGCCACCTGGTAGGCGGTCTCGCCGAGCGGCTGGTCGTCGCGCACGAACGACCAGGCGAGGATCGTCACGGGGCCCGTCAGCATCCCCTTCACCGGCTTCTCGGTGAGTCCCTGGGTGAAGGTCGACCAGCGCACCGTGATCGGCGCCGGTCGCGACACGTCGCCCCAGAGGATCGACGGACGCGTGGCGCGCGAACCGTAGGACTGCACCCAGCCGTTCTCGGTCACCGCGAAGCCGTCGAGGTTCTCGGCGAAGTACTGCACCATGTCGTTGCGCTCGGGCTCGCCGTGCACGATGACGTCGAGGCCGATGCGCTCCTGCAGCGCCACGACATCCTCGATCTCCTTCTCGAGGAAGCCCTCGTACTCCTCCCGGGAGATCTCGCCCTTCGCGAAGCGCGCCCGCTCGCGGCGGATGTCGCCGGTCTGCGGGAACGACCCGATCGTCGTCGTCGGCAGCGGCGGCAGGCGCAGCGCGACGTCCTGGGCGGCGCGGCGCGCCGCGTAGTCGCCGCGCGAGAACGCCTCGGCGCCCAGTGCCGCGATGCGGTCGCGGACGGCGCCGTCGCGCACCCCGGGTGCCGAGCGGCGGTCCTCGAGCGCCGCCGTCGCGGCGTCGAGCTCCGTCCGGATGGCGTCGACCCCCTGCTCGAGACCCCGCGCCAGGACGGCGACCTGTCCCACCTTCTGATCGGCGAAGGCGAGCCAGCTCGCGAGACGCGGGTCGAGATTCGGCTCGTCGTCGACGTCGTGCGGGGTGTGGAACAGGTTGGTCGAGGTGGCGACCGAGACGTTCGGCGACACCGCGCGCAGCGCCTCGAGCTTCGCGAACGCGCTCGCGAGGTCGCCGCGCCAGATGTTGTGGCCGTCGATCACGCCGCCCACCAGCACCTGCTCGGTCCCCGCGCCGGTCGGCACCTCGCCCTTCACCAGGTCGAGCGCGATCGCGTCGATCGGCGAGGCCTGGAGCACCGGGAGGGCGTCGTCGAGCGAGCCGTAGGGCGCCGCGACCAGGATGCCGAGCGGCCGAGCCTGGCCGAGGGCCTCGTAGGCGGTCTGCGCGGCGGCGAGCACGGCACCGCGATCGACCCCGAGCGACTCCGACACGAGGGCCGGCTCGTCGACCTGCACCCACTGCGCTCCGGCCGCCGCGAGCCGCGCGAGCAGCTCCCGGTAGACCGGAAGCAAGTCCTCGAGACGCGAGAGCGGCGCGAAGTCGGCGGGCGCCTCGTCGCTCGCCTTCGCGAGCAGCAGGAAGGTCACCGGCCCGACGACGACCGGGCGGGTGACGAAGCCGTCGGCGACCGCCTCCTCGACCTCGCGCACGAGCCGGTCGCCCACCAGCCGGAACTCGGTCTCCGGACCGATCTCGGGCACCAGGTAGTGGTAGTTCGAATCGAACCACTTGGTCATCTCGAGCGGGGCGCGATCGCCCTCGCCGCGTGCGATCGTGAAGTACCCGGCGAGGTCGACCGCGCCGTCGGCATCCGCGAGACCGGCGAAGCGCGTCGGGATCGCACCCACCGCGACCGCGGTGTCGAGCACCTGGTCGTAGTACGAGAACGACTCCGGGATCGAGGAGTCCGCGGCCCCGAGCCCGAGCTCGACGAGCCGTCCGCGGGTGGCCCGGCGCAGCTCGGCGGAGGTGCGCTCGAGCTCCGCCGCGTCGATGCGCCCTGCCCAGAACGACTCGACGGCGCGCTTGAGCTCACGGCGACGGCCGATCCTGGGGTAACCGAGGATGGTGCCGGTGGGGAAGGGGGCGGTCATGCGATGCTCTCCGATTCTCAGGCGGGTTGGGGAAGGAGTCCGGCGCGATCGAGCACCGCGAGCGGGGCCTCGTGCCGGTTGAAGGTGTACAGGTGCAGACCCGGGGCTCCGCCGTCGAGCAGCGCGCGCCCGAGCCGGGCGGCGTGGTCGATCCCGACGGACGCCGGGTCGCCGCTCGCCTCGAGCTCGCGCAGCAGGGCGGACGGCTCGCGCTCGGACGTGAGCTCCAGGATGCGGCGCAGCCGCGGCACGCTCAGCACCGGCATGATGCCCGGCAGGATGCGCATCGTGACCCCGGCGGCACGGGCGTCGTCGACGAAGCCGAGGTAGTCGTCGGGCTCGAAGAACAGCTGGGTGATCGCGAGGTTCGCACCGGCGGCCTCCTTCGCGAGCAGGGTGTCGAGATCCTGCGCGCGCGAGCGCGACCGCGGGTGGCCGTTGGGGAACGCCGCGACCGCGATCGTGACCTTCTCCCCGGATGCCAGCCGCTTCGCGCCCGGGACGCCCGGCACGTCGATCTGGCGGAACGGCATCCGCTCCTTCTGCACGCGATGGATGAGCTGCACGAGCTCTCCGGCGCTGCCGAGGTCGCCGAGGAACGCGTCGTCCTCCGTGATGCCGGCCGGCGGGTCGCCGCGCAGCGCGAGGAAGCTCGTGACCCCGGCGTCGAGGAACTCCCGGATGAGGCGAGCGGCCTCCGCATAGGAGGACCCGACGCAGGTCAGGTGCGCCATCGGCTTCACCGGCGTGGCGAGCAGCCGCCGCAGCACGTCGAGCGAGACACCGCGGGTCGACCCGCTCGCACCGTAGGTGACCGAGATGAACTCGGGTCCCGCGGCGACCAGGGCGGGCAGGGTCTCGGAGACGAGGGCGGCCTCGGCCGCGGCGTCGCGCGGCGGGAAGAGCTCGAACGAGAACGTCGGGGCGGCCACGTGCCCACCGTCCATGCATCCTCCGTCCATCGTCGCGCGGGTGCGCGAGACCACGGGGCGGATGCCGGGCTCGGCTGTCGCTCCTGCCGCGCCCTCGCGCGGCACGACCAGGGTAGCCCCTCGATCGGAAACGTTGCGGTGCGTTACGCGGGTGCGGCGGCGGCCGCGGAGAGCTGGTGCGCGACCGCCTCGCTCGCCTGCACGCGCAGTCGCGTGCCGGCCTCCTCGTAGTGGGTCTCGACGACGCGCGCCCGATCGTGCGCGAGCGCCACGAGGTCGCCCCGGTCGTACGGGATCACGACCTCGAGCTCGACCTCGGGCTGGGGCAGGCGGCGTCCGATCTCCTCGAGCAGCTCCTCGACGCCCTCGCCGGTGCGCGCCGAGACGAACACCGAGTCGGCCTCGAGGCCGCGCAGCAGCAGTCGGCGGTCGGGCTCGATCAGGTCGGCCTTCGTGAAGACGACGAGCTCCGGCACCTCGCGGGCGCCGGCGTCGCCGAGCACGTCGCGCACCGTCGCGAGCTGGGCGGCGGGGTCGGGGTGGGATCCGTCGACCACGTGCAGCACGAGATCCGAGGCGGCCACCTCCTCGAGCGTCGAGCGGAACGCCTCGACGAGCTGGTGCGGCAGATTCCGGACGAAGCCGACGGTGTCGGCGATCGTGAAGAGCCGGCCGTCGGGGGTGCGGCTGCGGCGCACGGTCGGGTCGAGGGTCGCGAAGAGCGTGTTCTCGACGAGCACCCCGGCGCGGGTGATCCGGTTGAGCAGGCTCGACTTGCCGGCGTTGGTGTAGCCGGCGATCGCGACCGCGGGAACCTGGTACCGGTCGCGGTTCGCGCGCTTCGCCTGACGTCCGGGGGCGAAACCCTTGATCTGCTTGCGCAGCTTCGCCATCCGGGAGTGGATGCGGCGGCGGTCGAGCTCGATCTTCGTCTCACCGGGGCCGCGGGAGCCCATGCCCTGACCGCCGGCCGCCTGGCCGCCCGCCTGGCGCGACATCGACTCACCCCATCCGCGGAGCCTCGGCAGCAGGTACTCGAGCTGCGCGAGCTCCACCTGCGCCTTGCCCTCGCGGGACTTCGCGTGCTGGCTGAAGATGTCGAGGATCACGGCGGTGCGGTCGATGACCTTCACCTTCACCGCATCCTCGAGGGCGCGGCGCTGGCTGGGTGCGAGCTCCGTGTCGGCGACGACCGTGTCGGCGCCGAGGGCCGCGACGATGTCGGCGAGCTCGGCCACCTTGCCACGACCCAGATACGTCGCCGGGTCGGGGTGCGGGCGTCGCTGCAGCACGCCGTCGAGCACGACGGCACCCGCCGTCTCGGCCAGAGCGGCGAGCTCGCGCAGGGAGTTCTCGGCGTCCTCCAGCGACTCGGACGGGGTGTAGACGCCGATCAGCACGACGTTCTCGAGACGCACCTGCCGGTACTCGACCTCGGTGACGTCGGCCAGCTCGGTGGACAGCCCGCCCACGCGACGCAGTGCTGCGCGCTCCTCGCGGTCGAACTGCTCGCCGTCGCGATCGGACCCGGATGCGGTGGCGGCGTCCTGCAGCGCCGTGGCGCGACCGCCGAACACCCGCACGCCGGCGTGCGCCTCGTCGCTCGCGAGGATGCGGTCGAGCGCGTCGCGCGGGGCGGCGTCGACCGGCTCGATCGGGTCGTTCTCGGGGGAATCGCTCATGTTCGGGTTAACCCTAGTCATTCGTTTTCGGTAGGTTCTCTGCATGTCGCCCGAGCACTACTTCTCGACGTCGCCGTCCGGCGACCCGGTGCTCCGGACCATCACCGCCCGGCTCGCGGGCCGTGATGTCGAGGTGACCACGGCCGGAGGGATCTTCAGCCCCGACCGCGTCGACACCGGCACCCAGGTGCTGCTCGCGCACACCCCGTCGCCGCCGCCCGGGGGCGCGTTCCTGGACCTGGGGTGCGGGTGGGGGCCGATCGCCCTGAGCCTCGCGCTCGAATCGCCGCGCGCGACGGTGTGGGCCGTCGACGTCAACGAGCGGGCGCTCGACCTCGCGCGTCGCAACGCGCAGGCCCTCGGCCTCGACAACGTCAACGTCTGCCGCCCGGAGGATGTTCCCGACGACGTGGTGTTCCGCACGATCTGGTCGAACCCTCCGATCCGGGTGGGCAAGAACGAGCTGCACGCGATGCTCGCGCACTGGCTGCCGCGACTCGACGTGTCCTCCGACGCGTGGCTGGTGGTCGCGCGCAACCTCGGATCGGATTCGCTGCACCGCTGGCTGCAGGGCGAGCTGCCCGCGGACTTCGCCGTGCTGCGCGCGGCGACCAGCAAGGGGTTCCGCGTGCTGCGGGTGCGGCACCGCTCGGGCACCGCGCTGACGGAGCCGATCGACATCGTCGACTGACGAGACCGACACGGTCCCCTAGAGCGACACGGTCCCGTCGAACACGAGCTCGGCGGGGCCGCTGAGGAGCACGTGGGGGCCGTCGGGGGTCTCGACGACGCGCACGCCCACCTCGCCGCCGGGCACCCGCACGCGCCAGGCATCCGGTGCACCCCGGCCGGCCCAGGCGCGCGTCGCCAGCGCGGCGGCCGCGGCACCCGTCCCGCAGGACAGCGTCTCGCCGCTGCCGCGCTCGTGCACGCGCATCCGGATGCGTCCGACGCCCGCGGCCACGAGGGGCTCGGCGGGCACCACGAACTCGACGTTGGCGCCGTCGGGGGGAAGGGGCGTGACGACCGGGGCTTCCGAGAGATCGAGGGCGTCGAGCTCGCCGTCGTCTGCGAGGGCGACCACGACATGCGGGTTGCCGACGCCGACCGCGAGGCCGGGCCGATCGATCTCGAGTCGCCGCGCCGCCACCATCGCCTCCCCCGCGACGACGAAGGGGCCGAGGTCGACCTCGAATCCGTCGTCGGTGCGGGTCAGACGCCGCACGCCGCCACGGGTGCCGATCGACACCGTCTCCCCGACCGGGAGGTCGAGGAGTCCCTCCGAGATGAGGTAGGCGCCGTACACCCGGATGCCGTTGCCGCACATCTCCGCGGGGCTGCCGTCGGCGTTGTGGTAGTCCATGAACCACTCGGCGTCGGGATCCTCGTCGAGGGCACCGGAACCCTCCGGCAGGTTCGCGGAGCGGACCGCGCGGATGACGCCGTCGCCGCCGATGCCGAACCGCCGGTCGGCGAGGGCGGCGAGCTGGGCGGCGTCGAGCACGACGGCACCGTCGGGGTCGCTGAACAGCACGAAGTCGTTGCCCGTGCCGTGCCCCTTGGTGAAGGCGATGTCGATGCTCACCGGGGCAGCCTAGCGGCGGCGGCCCGCACGGTGCTGAGCGCCGTCCGCACGCGGGCCGGGTCGTCGGCGTCGACCCAGGCGGTGTCGCGCGACCTGCCGAACCACGACACCTGGCGGCGCGCGTAGCGACGCGTCAACGCCTGCGTCTCGGCGATCGCGGCGGACTCGTCGAGCTCGCCGTCGAGCTGCGCGAGCGCCTGCGCGTAGCCGATCGCGCGCGCGGCGGTCGCCCCGAAGCCGCTCGGACGCAACCGGGCCACCTCGTCGACCAGCCCCGCCGACCACATCCCGAGCACGCGGGCGTCGAGACGCTGGACCAGCTCCTCACGCGGGAGGCGAAGCCCGATGACGGCGCTCGGGCGCCACGGCCGCGACTCCGCGTCGAGGCCCGCCCCGAAGGGCTCCCCCGTCAGCTCGATCACCTCGAGCGCGCGCACGATCCGACGCCCGTTGTGCGGACCGATGGCCGCGGCCGCCGCGGGGTCCTGGGCGCGCAGCCGATCGAAGAGGGCGCCCGGCCCTGCGGCGTCGAGCTCCGCCTCCAGCCGCTCGCGGATGCCGGCATCCGTTCCCGGGAACCGGAAGTCGTAGAGGACGCTCGAGACGTACAGTCCGCTGCCGCCGACCAGGATCGGCACGGCGCCACGCCGCAGGATGTCGTCGACGATCTCGCGCGCCTCCGGCTGATAGCGGGCGACGCTCGCCTCCTCGCGCGGCTCGAGCACGTCGACGAGATGGTGCGGGATACCGCGGCGCTCGACCATCGGCAGCTTGGCGGTGCCGATGTCCATGCCGCGGTAGAGCTGCATGGCGTCGGCGTTGACGATCTCGGCCGGCGTGCCGTCGGCCGCGAGCAGCTCGGCCAGGTCGAGCGACAGCGCGGACTTGCCCGTGCCGGTCGCGCCGACGACGGCGACGAGGGGGTTCACGCGGGGCGCAGGCCGGGGAGTCCGAGGTTGACGGCGCGCGCCCCGGAGGCGGGCGTCGGCACGGCGCACGACTCCGCCTCGGCGAGGTCCCAGGCGTCCCCCGCGCGGGTGCGCCGGATGGGCAGGGTCGCGTCCGTCGGCGCCGCGATGAGATAGTGCGGCGTGGCGCGGGTGACGACCACGCTCACGACGTCTCCGGGGCGCGGCGTGCCGCTGCCGTCGGGCACGTCGAAGTGCACGAGGCGGTTGTCCTCCGCACGGCCCGACATCCGGCGGGTCCGCTCGTCGCGGCGGCCCTCGCCGGTGGCGACCAGCACCTCGATCGGCGTGCCGACGAGCTTCTGGGCCTCCTCGCCCGAGATGCGCTCCTGCAGCTCGATGAGCCGCTCGTAGCGCTCCTGAACGACCTCCTTCGGCAGCTGCTCCTGCATCGTCGCGGCGGGCGTGCCCGGGCGGATGGAGTACTGGAACGTGAAGGCCGACGCGAAGCGAGCCTGCTCGACGACGCGGAGGGTGTCCTCGAAGTCCTCCTCGGTCTCTCCGGGGAATCCGACGATGATGTCGGTCGAGATCGCCGCGTGGGGGATGCGATCGCGAACGCGCTCGAGGATGCCGAGGAAGCGCTCCGAACGGTAGGACCGGCGCATGGCCTTGAGGATGCGGTCGGAGCCCGACTGCAGGGGCATGTGCAGCTGGGGCATGACGGTCGGCGTCTCGGCCATCGCGTCGATCACGTCGTCGGTGAACGCGGCCGGGTGCGGACTCGTGAACCGGATGCGCTCGAGCCCCTCGATCCGGCCCGCGGCGCGCAGCAGCTTCGCGAAGGCGCCGCGATCGCCGAACTCCACCCCGTAGGAGTTCACGTTCTGGCCGAGCAGCGTCACCTCGATCGCGCCGTCGGCGACGAGCGCCTCGATCTCGGCCAGGATGTCCCCGGGCCGGCGGTCCTTCTCCTTGCCGCGCAGCGATGGCACGATGCAGAACGTGCAGGTGTTGTTGCAGCCCACCGAGATCGAGACCCACCCCGAGTAGGTGTTCTCGCGTCGCGTCGGCAGCGTCGAGGGGAACACCTCGAGCGACTCGAGGATCTCGAGCTGCGCTTCGCCGTTGTGGCGGGCGCGTTCGAGCAGCGTCGGGAGCGAGCCCATGTTGTGGGTGCCGAACACGACGTCGACCCAGGGCGCCTTCTCGAGGATGACGTTCTTGTCCTTCTGCGCGAGGCAGCCGCCGACGGCGATCTGCATGCCCTCGTGCTCGCGCTTCGCGCTCGCGAGATGGCCGAGTGTGCCGTACAGCTTGTTGTCGGCGTTCTCGCGCACCGCGCAGGTGTTGATCACGACGATGTCGGCCTCGCCCTCGGTCGCCTTGACGTAGCCGGCGGCCTCCAGCGATCCGGAGAGACGCTCGGAGTCGTGCACGTTCATCTGGCAGCCGAAGGTGCGCACCTCGTAGGTGCGCGGGGCGGCGTCGAGCAGCGTCATGGTGCCGACAGTCTACGTCGGCGGGCCGCTCCGCCCGCCGACGCGGACCCGTCAGCCCTGGACGAGTGTGACCGTGAAGCTGCCGCCCGGGTAGGTGCCCGAGGCCTCCATGGGCGAGTCCACGCCGGCGTATTCGCCGATCATGTCGATGTCGCCGTCGTCGAAGCCGATGTGGAAGGTGACGGTGCTGCCGACCTGCGCCCAGGTGTCGGTGCTGTCGTCGTAGCTCGAACCGTCGTAGGTGAGACCGACGGTGCCGTCCTCCTGGAGCTCGAGCACCCAGCTGTCTCCGTCGGAGTCGGTGCCGCTCCAGGTCGTGCCGACCAGTTCGGAGTCGACGACCGCGTCGCCGGCACCGCCGAACCCCGGCAGTCCGGGGATGGAGGGAAGGCTGCAGCCGGTGAGGGCACCGAGCACGAGGGTGGATGCGGCGATCGCCGCGAGGATTCGCGAGGACGGAGTGGTGGTCATGTACGCGAGGCTACAACGGCGCACGCGATGGTCAACGGAAGCGGACGCCGCCCGCCGCGGGGCGGGTCGACAGCGCGTCGTCGACGGCGGCGCGCACGGTGCTGCCCGAGTAGCCCCGGCGGGCGAGGAAGCCGCTCAGGCGCCGGACGGCCGCGTCGCGGTCGAGGCCCGACAGCTGGGTCGCCCGCTTGCGCGCCAGCTCCCGGGCCCGGGCGAGCTCATCGCCCGTGTCGACGAGCTCGAGCGCGTACTCGATGGCCGCGGGGGCCAGCAGGCGGCGGGTGAGCTCGGCGGCGATCGCCGTGCGCCCGAGCGCCTTGCGTTCCTGCAGGGTCGCCACGAGGTTCTGCGCGAGCGCGGCGTCGTCGATGAGGCCGACACGCGCGAGGCGGTCGCACTCGTGGGAGATGACCTGCTCGTCGACGCCCCCGTCGCGGAGCACCCGCTCGAGCTCGCGGCGCGAGAGCGCACGACGCCCGAGGGCCTTCATCGAGATGCGCTCCGCGTCGGGGAGGGCGCCGGCGTCGACCAGCTCGGCGCAGCTGCCGTCGACGTCGGATCCCCATTCGTCGTTCCACTCCGGTTCGGCACCGGAGTCGAGGTCGTGCCGGGATGCGGACGAGACCGACGGCGCGGCGCCGAACAGGTAGCTGACGGGGGCCAGTCGGCCGTCGGTCTCGTCCATGGGGGTCCTTACTCGCCCACGGCCTTGCGGGCCGCGAGCTTGTCTTCGAGCGAGTCGACGTTCGCGGCCTGCGCCGCCTTGGCCGCCGCGCCGATGCCGAGCTTCGTGAGGATCTTCTGCTCGATCTCCGCCGCCACGTCGGCGTTCTCGAGGAGGAAGTTGCGGGCGTTCTCCTTGCCCTGCCCGAGCTGGTCGCCGTCGTAGGTGTACCAGGCGCCGGACTTGCGCACGATCTCGTGCTCGACGCCGTAGTCGATGAGGCTGCCCTCGCGCGAGATGCCGACGCCGTAGAGGATGTCGAACTCGGCCTGCTTGAAGGGCGGCGCCATCTTGTTCTTGACCACCTTGACGCGCGTGCGGTTTCCGACCGCCTCGGCGCCGTCCTTGAGGGTCTCGATGCGACGGATGTCGAGGCGCACCGACGCGTAGAACTTGAGCGCCTTGCCGCCCGCGGTGGTCTCGGGGCTGCCGAAGAACACGCCGATCTTCTCGCGCAGCTGGTTGATGAAGATCATCGTGGTCTGCGTCTGGTTGAGCCCACCGGTGAGCTTGCGGAGCGCCTGCGACATGAGGCGGGCCTGGAGGCCGACGTGGCTGTCGCCCATCTCGCCCTCGATCTCGGCCTTCGGCACGAGCGCCGCGACCGAGTCGACGACGATGAGGTCGATCGAACCCGAGCGCACGAGCATGTCGGCGATCTCGAGCGCCTGCTCCCCCGTGTCGGGCTGCGACACGAGGAGCGCGTCGATGTCGACGCCGAGCTTCTTGGCGTACTCGGGGTCGAGCGCGTGCTCCGCGTCGATGAAGGCCGCGATGCCGCCGGCGCGCTGCGCGTTGGCGATCGCGTGCAGGGTCAGCGTGGTCTTACCCGACGACTCCGGGCCGTAGATCTCGACGATGCGGCCGCGGGGCAGGCCCCCGATGCCGAGCGCGACGTCGAGCGCGATGGAACCCGTGGGGATGACGGCGACCGGGGCGCGCTCGTCGCTGCCGAGGCGCATGACGGTTCCCTTGCCGAACTGGCGGTCGATCTGTGCGAGGGCCACCTCGAGGGCCTTCTCGCGGTCTGCTGCTGTAGGCATGTGCCCGGTCTCCTTCTGTGTCGTGTTCCATGCGCCCATCGGCTGCCGTGCCCTTCGTCGACCGGTGATGCAAGGCCGACGCTCTCGCGGCAGGGCTGGTGTCTCCATCTCGGTGACGTCGCCGACGCTACGCCCGCCCACCGACATCCGGTGTGAGCGACGGGCGGAACTGTCGACGACGATTCTTCGACGGATCCTGTGGAGGACACTACAGAGAATCGAACCGATGTTCGAGAGGCGGGCGGCGTGTCGCGCTCGGCGCGCCGCCGTCAGACGCGGGGGTCGGGGCGGCCGGCGCCATGCCAGCGCTCACGCGGCACCTCCTGGGCGCGGCACAGCTCGCGCCACACCTCGCGGGCCGGGACACCGGCGTCGAGCGCCGCCAGCGGGGTGCGGTTGCCGAGCGCGACGACGACCGTGTCGCTCAGCAGCACACGACCGAAGGGACCGAACTCGTCGTCGACGGCCCGGTGGAACTCGCTGAGCTTCAGCGGACCGCGAGATCCGCGTCGAACTCGGCCACGAGCTCGTCGGGAAGCGTGTCGGGGACGGTCGAGATGCCCTCGACCACCGCGAGACGGTCGCCCACCTCGCGCATGATGACCGAGACCGGGGTGCCGAGCGCCTCCGCCACCGAGGCGAGGATCTCGGAGCTGGCCTCCTTCTGGCCGCGCTCCACCTCGCTCAGGTAGCCGAGGGCGACGCTCGCACGACTGGCGACCTGGCGCAGCGTCATCGCCTTCTGCAGGCGGAAGTCGCGGAGGACATCGCCGAGTTCCTGTCGAACCAGAACCATGGGTGTTCCTCCTTGCCCGTGAGAGGCGGTGCTTTCCGGGGGGCTCACGCTACCCCGTCCGTTGCAGAAACTCTAATTCCTGCTGCCTCGGATACCGCCGTGAAGTCACCACGTGTAACGAGATCGAAACGGCGGTTTATTCCCGCGCAACATCCAGGCGCTCTGCGAGCAGCCCGAGGGCCGCCGCCACGGCGCCGGCGCGGATGTCGGCGCGACCCCCTGCGAGGCGGAACTCCCGGGCGGACGCGCCCGCCGCATCCGCGATCCCGACCCAGAGCGTGCCGGGCGCGAAGCCGTCCTGCGGATCCGGCCCCGCCACTCCGGTCGTCGCCAGCCCCCAGTCGGCCGCCCGACCGTCGAGGGCGAGGCGCTCGCGCACCCCCGCGGCCATCTGGCGGGCGACCTCCGCGTCGATCGGGCCGCGCTCGGCGAGGAGCCCCGCGTCGACGCCCAGCAGCTGCGCCTTGAGCGGCGTCGCGTAGGCGACGACGCCGCCCGACACCGCCAGCGAGGCACCGGGCACGTCGACGAGGGCCGAGGTCAGCAGGCCGCCCGTGAGGGACTCCGCGAGGGCCACCCGTTCGCCGCGCCGCGTCAGCTCGCCCACGATCCGCTCGGCGAGCGACCGCGCGGTCATCCGGCCTTCCGCGCCGCCCGCGTCACACGCCAGGCGTCCCACAGGTACTGCACTCCGCTCACGACCGTCAGCACGAGCGCGGCCCCCATGAGCACCCAGTTCACCCACAGCACCCAGTCTCCGAGCACCGTCCACAGGGGCACGAGGGCGAACGAGACCGCGACGGACTGCACGACGGTCTTGAGCTTGCCGAGGAAGCCGGCGGGGATCACGTGGTCGCGCAGCATGAGGAAGCGGAAGATCGTGATGCCGAACTCGCGCACGAGGATCACGATCGTCACCCACCACCAGAGCTCGCCCACGATCGACAGGGCCACGAGCGCGGCGCCGACCAGGATCTTGTCGGCGATCGGGTCGACGAGCTTGCCGAAGTCGGTGACCAGGTTGTTGCGCCGAGCCAGGAAGCCGTCCACCGAGTCGGTCGTGATCGACAGGATGAACAGGAATCCCGCCACCCAGCGCCAGACGCCGAGCTCCCCGCCGTCGAGCACCATGAGCCACACGAAGACGGGCGCGAGCAGGATGCGCACCACCGTGATGATGTTGGCGATGTTGCCCATGCTGGCCGGGGTCTCCCCCGGGCTGACGACGCGCCCGCGCATCGGGTTGGTGCGGCTCGGCGGCGCCGGTTCCGGGTCGGGCTCGGTCACGGACACACGTCACTCCCTGCCGGTCAGCCCCCAGGCGTCCTCGTCCGAGTCGCCCTCCTCGACAGGATAGCCGTCGAACTGCGCCTCCACGGCGTCGATCGGGGCCGCCGGGGGCGCCGCTGCGACGGGGGCGGCCGACGGCGCGGGCTCCCCGCGCAGCTGGGCGAGCACGCCCGGCAGCTGCTCGGCCGTGATGAGCACGTCGCGGGCCTTGGAGCCCTCGGACGGGCCGACGATCTCGCGCGACTCGAGCAGGTCCATGAGGCGGCCGGCCTTCGCGAAACCGACGCGCAGCTTGCGCTGCAGCATCGAGGTCGAGCCGAACTGGGTGTTCACGACGAGCGTCGCGGCCTCCAGCAGTAGCTCGAGGTCGTCGCCGATGTCGGCGTCGACCTCGCGCTTCTCGACGACGGCCTGCACATCCTCGCGGTACTCAGGCCGCGCCTGCTCGGTCACGTGCTTCACGACCGCGTGGATCTCGTCCTCCGTGACCCACGCGCCCTGCACGCGGATGGCCTTGGAGGCACCCATCGGGAGGAAGAGCCCGTCGCCCTGGCCGATGAGCTTGTCGGCGCCGGGCTGGTCGAGGATGACGCGGCTGTCGGTCATGCTCGACACCGCGAAGGCGAGACGGCTCGGCACGTTCGCCTTGATGAGGCCCGTCACGACGTCGACCGACGGCCGCTGCGTCGCGAGCACGAGGTGGATCCCCGAGGCGCGTGCGAGCTGGGTGATGCGCACGATCGAGTCCTCGACGTCGCGCGGGGCGACCATCATGAGGTCGGCCAGCTCGTCGACCACCACGAGCAGGTACGGATACGGCTGCAGCACCCGCTCCGATCCGGCCGGCAGCTGGATCTCGTTCGCGAGCACGGCGCGGTTGAAGTCGTCGATGTGACGGAAGCCGAACGACGCGAGGTCGTCGTAGCGCATGTCCATCTCCTTCACGACCCACTGCAGCGCCTCGGCCGCCTTCTTGGGGTTCGTGATGATGGGGGTGATGAGGTGCGGAACGCCCTGGTAGGCGGCGAGCTCGACCCGCTTCGGGTCGACGAGCACCATCCGCACCTCGGCGGGCTTGGCCCGCATCAGCACCGAGGTGATCATCGAGTTGATGAAGCTCGACTTGCCGGACCCGGTGGATCCGGCGACGAGCAGGTGCGGCATCTTCGCGAGGTTCGCCACGACGAAGCCGCCCTCGACGTCCTTGCCGAGGCCGATGGTGAGCGGGTGGTTGCTCTTGGACGCGGGGCCCGAGCGCAGCACGTCGCCGAGCGACACGATCTCGCGGTCGCGGTTCGGGATCTCGACGCCGATCGCGCTCTTGCCCGGGATCGGCGAGAGGATGTTGACCTCGTTCGACGCGACCGCGTACGAGAGGTTGCGGCTGAGCGCCGTGACGCGCTCGACCTTCACCCCGTGGCCGAGCTCGATCTCGTAACGGGTGACCGAGGGGCCGCGCGTGAAGCCGGTGACCTTGGCGTCGACCTGGAACTGGTTCAGCACGTTCGTGATCGCCGCGATCATCTCGTCGTTGACGGCGGTGCGCGCCTTCGGCGGGGTGCCTGCGGCGAGCACGGATGCCGCGGGCAGCCGGTAGGGACGCTGCGCGGCGGGCGCGCGGGTCGCGGCCGGGGCGGGGGCCGGGGCGAACTCGCCCGCGTCCCCGCGTTCGCTCGCGGAGTCGGGGAAGCCGGGCAGCAGCGCGGAGTCGTCGCGGAGCCCGGTGGCGCCCGTGTCGACCTCGCCCGTGAAGCGCTTCACGGCATCCTCGGCGCGCACGAGCTCCTCCAGGAGCTCGACGTCGAAGTCGGCGTCCGACGGCGACGGCAGCGGGTCGACGATCTCGGTCTCGAGCTCCCGCCCGAGCACGGGGGTGTCGAAGGCGGGCGACTCGTCCTTCGGCTTGCTGCGACGCCACCACGGCATCGACTCGGGGTTGTCGGGCTCGAGCCCGAGATCGGACAGGGTGCCGAAGGCGACCGTCTGGGTGTCGCCCTCTCCCTTGCGCGCCTTGGCGGGCCGCTCGGCCGGCTCGGGCAGCTCGGCGCCGAACAGATAGGAGTACAGCTCGCGCAGCCGGTGGCCGACCCGGTTCGGCGGTGTCTTGGTGAGGATGAACAGCGACAGGGCGAGCACGCCGAACGCGAGCAGTGCGGCCAGCCAGGGCGCACCGATCGTCACGAGCGGCCAGGTCACGACCCAGCCGACGACCCCCCCGCCGGCCGCCAGCGCGCCCGCGCCGTCGGACGGGCTCGGCAGGCCGCCGAACACCTGGCAGAGGGCGGACAGGCTCGTCAGCAGCAGCACCAGGCCGACGCCGAGGCGACCGTTGTCGTTCACGCTCGAGGGATGCCGGAACAGCCAGACGGCGAGCACGAGCAGGATCACCGGCAGCGCGAAGGCGACGCGGCCGAGCAGCCCTCCGAATCCGTAGTTGTCGAGGGCGAGCGCGACGTCGCTCGCGGGCGCGAACCACTCCACGACCGCGGTCGCGATCGCCAGCAGGAAGAACAGGAAGGGCACCCCGTCGCGCCGCTCGTGCTTCTCGAGCCCCTCCTTGCCGAACAGGCGCGCGGCGCCGCCCACGACATGGGCCATGCCCATCCAGGCCGCGCCGAGCAGCCCCGGCTTCTCCTGCGCGACGGGGAGCTTCTTGGTGCCCTGCGGGCCGCGGGACGAGGAGCGCGAGGACGACCCGCGCGAGGTGCTGCTCGTGCGGGCGCGCGACGTCGACGACCGGGTGCTCGTGGCCATGCGTTCACGGTATCCGCGGGGGCCGACGCCCCCGGGGAGCGACACCCGACGAACGCTAGAGCCGGATCGCGTCGATCACCTTGACGCGGACCGCGACGAGCGCGGGCAGCAGCCCCGCGAGCGCGCCGACGACCGTCGCCGACCCGAGGCCGATCGCGACCGCCTCCCACGGGAAGGGCGGCGTGTCCTGCGCCCCCTGCAGCAGGTACTCGCGCACGACGTCGAGTCGGCTGAGCAGCACGGCCGCGAGCACGCCGACGCCGCCGGCCACGAACGTCGCCACGACCGACTCCATCATCACCGCGAAGAACACGCGGCCGCCTGTGGCGCCGAAGCTGCGACGGATGCCGATCTCGCGGATGCGGTACCGCACGGTCACGAGCGAGATGGTGAGCAGCCCCAGCGCGCCGAGCAGCAGGATGAGCCCGGCGACGCCGCCCACCATGAGCTTCAGCGGCAGCAGCGGGTCGTAGTCGCCGCCCCACGCCAGGTAGTCCTGACGGCTGACGCTCGCCTCCCATCCCTCTCCGAGCGAGCCGCCGATGTCGGCCTGCACGAGTCCGGTGAGCTGGTCGGCGAGCTCCGGCGGCACCCAGGCCTCGTAGTTCGGCGGACCGTACAGCTGCTGGTCCCCCGGTGCCTGGCGAGCCTCGTAGGCCGTCTCCAGTACATAGAGCGAGGGCCACTCGTCGTAGACCGGCGAGGGCGTGACGCCGACGATCACCGCGGTCGTGCCCGGGTCGCCCGGCAGCTCGAGGGTGGGATGCGAGGCGAGCGCCGGAGCGCCGATGCGGTTCCAGAGGTACTCGTTGACGATGACGGCCGGGGCGAGCCGCAACTCGTCGCGGTCCGTGAACCAGCGCCCCTGGGCGAGCTGCACCCGGTGCATCGTGCCGTAGTCGGCGTCGACGGCGGTGACGCTCGCATCCGTCACCCCGTCGGGCAGCTGGATGCGCCACTGCCCGTAGGAGACGCGGCTCGAGTAGTCGATGCCGTAACGCTCCATCGCCGCCGCGAACGCCTGCCGCATGGTCGCGGCATCCGGTGCATCACCCGTCGTCGGGTTGTACGCGTTGATCGAGAGCAGTGCGGGGCGTCCGCTCTGCCGCTCGAAGGTCTCGGTCTGCGACTGCTGCACCATGCCGCCGAGAGCCGCGACGAGCGTCAGCGCGGCGATCGCGATGCCGACTCCGACAAGGCTCAGCAGCACGCGGGTGCGATGGATGCGCAACTCCGTCCATGCCTCGACGACGGCGCCGACGAATCCGGTGACCAGTCTCACGCGGTCACCCCCGTGGACGCCGTGGCGACGGCGGTGAGCACGCCCTGGTCGAGGCGGTAGTGCCTGCGGGCGAGCGAGGCGACGTTCGGATCGTGCGTGATGGTGATGAGCGCCGCCCCCGACTGCTCGGCGATGTCGTCGAGCAGCGCCATGACCCGGGCCCCCGTCTCGACGTCGAGCGCGCCGGTCGGCTCGTCGGCGAGGATGAGGCGCGGGCCCCGCACGAGCGCGCGGGCGATCGCGACGCGCTGCTGCTCGCCGCCCGAGAGCTGGGTCGGGAACGAGTGCAGCCGGTCGCCGAGGCCGACGCGCTCGAGCATCTCGGCCGCGAGGCGCTCGCGTCGCCAGAAACCGCGGTCGTGGGCGTAGAGCAGCGGCGTGGCGACGTTCTCGAGGGCGGTGCGCCCGGGGAGCAGGTTGAACTGCTGGAAGATGAACCCGATGTCCCGGCCGCGGCGGCGGTCGCGGGCCGCGCCGCGCAGGCGCTCCAGGGGCACGTCGTCGAAGAACAGCCGGCCCGCCGTCGGGGCGTCGAGCAGGCCCAGCAGGTTCAGGAGGGTCGACTTCCCCGATCCGGAGCGGCCGACGATCGAGAGATGATCGCCGACCTCCACCTCGAGGTCGATCGAGCGGAGGATCTCGAGGGTCGTCAGGTCGGGCAGCTGCACGCTGCGCGCGACGCCGTCGAGACGCAGGAGCGCCATCCGCTCAGCCGCCCTTGACCACGAAGCCGCCGTCGACGGCACCCGAACCGTCGTCGGCGGGAGCGCCGGGCACGAACTGCAGCACGAGGTCGCCCTCCGCGAGACCGCCGGTGATCTCCACGCTCGCCCCGTCGTTCATCCCCAGCGTGACGGGCGTCGCGACCGGCTCCCCGTCCGGCCCGACGAGGTACACGGTCCCGGTGCCCGCGGCCCCCTCGACGGCGGTGAGCGGCAAGGTGAGCACGTTCTCGGCGATGCCGCCGGCGATCGTGACCTTCGCCGTGAGCCCCGTGAAGACCTGCACCTCGGCCGGGACCGCGCATCGCACGACGGGACCCGACGAGCCCTGGCCGCCTCCGTCGGATCCGGTGCCGCCGGTGGTCGCCGCGGTGATGGTGAGGCCCGTGCAGGTGAACGGGGCGGGACCGCCCGTGATCGCGACCTCGGCCTCGGTGGGCTGCTGGAGCAGGCGGTACTGCTGCTCGGGGGCGAGCGTCGCGGTGACGCCGAAGGTGCCGGGTGAGACCTGGGCGAGAGAGTCGCCGAGCCCGACCTGCTGCCCGACGAGCAGGTCGAAGCTCGTGAGCGTGCCGGCGATGGGCGCGGTCAGGATCGACCAGCGGTTCGTGCCGTCGTCGTTCACGCCGCGGATCTGCGCCAGCTCCGCCCCGGCGTCGACGTGCTGCCCGACGGCGGCCGACACCTTCCGCACCTCGCCGGAGATCGCGGCGCGCGCCGGCGTCGGCGCGTCGGCCGCGACCGTGCCGTCGAGCACCACGTCGTTGCGAATGGTGCCGACCGTCACCGGAACCTGCGGGTCGAGCACCTGACCGGTGGGCTCGAGCCCGTCCGATCCCTGCGCGGACGCGTCCGGGAAGAACGCGATCTTGACGAGGGCGGCACCGATGACCGCGAAGATGACCATCCAGATGATGGGGAACACCCATCGGCGCGCGATCGACACGCGTCCTCCTGTCCACGTACGGAGGGCCGCGCCTCGCGACGCGACCCCTCCCAGGCAAGCAGCGACGCGGAGCGACCGCATCCCAACGTTCGGTGGCGGTCGAGCGTCGCCCGGTGCTCACGCTAGGCGAGCCGACACGGACGCGACGTCATCCTCGGGGTGGATTCAGGGTGCGGTCGGGGTCGTCCCCGAGTGGTCACGCCTCGATGACGACCGGGATGATCATCGGGCGGCGGCGGTGCTGCGTGTTCACCCAGCGACCGACCGTGCGACGGACGGCCTGGCTGTAGCCGTGCTGGTCGGTGACGCCGTTGCGCGCGGCCTCGGCGAGCGCGGCGACGATCTGCGGCCGCACATCGTCGAACACCGACTCGTCCTCCGCGAAACCGCGGGCCTGGATCTCGGGTCCGACGATCGCGCGACCCGTCTGGCGGTCGACGGCGACGAAGATCGAGATGAAGCCCTCCTCCGCGAGGATGCGGCGGTCCTTGAGGTCGGCATCCGTGATCTCGCCGACGGTCGAGCCGTCGACGTAGACGTAGCCGACGTCGAGCTGCCCGACGACCCGGGCGAGGCCGTCCGCCAGGTCGATCACGACGCCGTTCTCGCCGACGATCGTGCGCTCGCGCGGCACGCCGGTCTCCACCGCGAGATCGGCGGACGCCGTCAGCATGCGGTACTCGCCGTGCACCGGGAACACGTTCCTCGGTCGCACGATGTTGTAGCAGTAGAGCAGCTCCCCCGCGGCCGCGTGACCCGAGACGTGCACGCGCGCGTTGCCCTTGTGCACGACGTTGGCGCCGAGCTTCGTCAGGCCGTTGATGACGCGGTAGACGGCGTTCTCGTTGCCGGGGATCAGGCTCGACGCCAGGATCACGGTGTCGCCCTGGCCCACCTCGATGCGGTGGTCGTTGTTGGCCATGCGGGCGAGCACCGCCATCGGCTCGCCCTGCGATCCGGTGCTCATGAACACGACGCGGTCGTCCGGCAGCTCGAGGGCGGTCTTGAGGTCGACGAGCACGCCCTCGGGCACCTGCAGGTAGCCGAGGTCGGCGGCGATGCCCATGTTGCGCACCATCGAGCGCCCGACGAGGGCGACGACGCGACCGTTCGCCACCGCCGCGTCGAGCACCTGCTGCACGCGGTGCACGTGGCTCGAGAAGCTCGCCACCACGACGCGCTTGGGCGCCTTCGCGATGACCCGCTCGATGACGGGTCCGATCTCGCGCTCGAGCGCCGTGAAGCCCGGCACGTCGGCGTTCGTCGAGTCGGGCAGGAACAGGTCGACGCCCTCCTCCCCGAGGCGCGCGAAGGCGCGCAGGTCGGTGATGCGCCCATCCAGCGGCAGCTGGTCCATCTTGAAGTCGCCCGTGTGCAGCACGAGACCGGCGGCGGTGCGCACGACGACGGCCAGCGCATCCGGGATGGAGTGGTTGACGGCGACGAACTCGAGCGTGAACGGGCCGAGGTCCGCCCGGCCGCCCTCGGCGACCACGTTCGTCACGGGCGCGATGCGGTGCTCCCGGAGCTTCGCCTCGACGAGCGCGAGCGTGAGCTTCGAGCCGTAGAGCGGGATGTCGCCGCGCAGCTTCAGCAGGTACGGCACCGCCCCGATGTGGTCCTCGTGCCCGTGCGTGAGCACGACCGCCACGACGTCGTCGAGGCGCGCGCGGATCGGATCGAAGTCCGGCAGGATCAGGTCGACGCCGGGGTGGTTCTCCTCGGGGAACAGCACCCCGCAGTCGACGATCAGCAGCTTGCCGTCGATCTCGTAGGCCGTCATGTTGCGGCCGATCTCTCCGACCCCGCCGAGGGGGATGACGCGCAGGGTGCCGGAGGCGAGCTCCGGCGGCGCGACGACGTCGATGGCCATGCGGCCTCCTTAGGTAGTGCTCAACGCGTGGTGCCGGCGACCTTCGGCAGCGCGCCACCGGCGGCTGCGTTGCGGTCGGGGCGGAAGTTGCTGAAGTCGACGCCGTCGATGTGCTTCACGAGGGCGATCTCGTCTTCGATGAGGGCGGCCTCCGACTCCTCGGGACCGACGAGCGGCAGGCGCACGCGCGGGCTCGAGATGCGGCCGAGGCCGTGCAGGATGTACTTGGTCGCGACCGTGCCGGGCACGTGCGTCATGGTGGCGCGCACGAGCGGCTCGAGCGCGCGGTGCGCCTCGGTCGCGGTGCGCAGGTCGTTGCCGTTCACGGCGTCGACCATCGTGCGGTACGGCGCCGGGGCGATGTTCGCGGTGACGCCGATGAGGCCGGTGCCGCCGATCGCGAGGGTCGGCAGCGCGTTCGCATCGTCGCCCGCGAAGTACAGCAGGTCGGTCTGGTTCATCACCCGGCTGACCTCCGAGAGGTCGCCCTTGGCGTCCTTCACGGCGCGGATGTTGGGGTGCTTCGAGGCGCGCAGGATCGTCTCGTACTTGATCGGCACCCCGGTGCGGCCCGGGATGTCGTAGAGGATCACCGGCAGGTCGGTGGCGTCGGCCACCATCCGGAAGTGGGTGAGGATGCCCGCCTGGGTGGGTTTGTTGTAGTACGGGGTGACGATCATGATGCCGTCGGCGCCCGCCTTCTCGCTCTTCTTGTAGAGCTCGATGGCGTGCGCGGTCTCGTTAGAGCCGCCGCCCGTGATGACCTTCGCGCGGCCGGCCGCGACATCCTTCGCGACCTCGACGAGGCGCACCTTCTCGGGGTCGGTGAGCGTGGAGGTCTCGCCGGTCGTGCCGGTGACCACGATGCCGTCGGCGCCGTGGGTGACGAGGTGCTCGATGTGCTTCTCGACGTCGGACCAGTCCACCTCGCCGTCGGCCGTGAACGGGGTCACGAGCGCGACGAGCACCTGTCCGAAGGGGTTCTCTGACGTCGACACGGTCTACAGGCTAGCGGGTGGGCCGCCGCCGCTTCACGGGCCGCCGGTCGACGGCCCTAGGGTGAGCACCAGCATCCGGAAAGGCAGAACCATGGACACCACTCCCCGCCTGCTGCAGGCAGGCCCCTTCCGCTTCGGATTCATCGCCGCGACGGGGGTGCTGCTCGCCCTGGCGCTCGGCTTCGCCGTGGCCTCGCTCGCGCAGGCGCTGACGCTGATCTTCCTCGCGTTGTTCATCTCCCTCGGCCTCAAGCCCATCGTGTGGCGACTCGAGCGGATGGGGGTGTCGAAGGTGGTAGCGCTGCTCATCGTGCTCGCCGGGTTCCTGCTGTTCGTGGCCCTGCTCGTGTGGCTGATCATGCCGGTGGTCGTCGACGAGCTCGGCAAGCTCATCGCGTACCTGCCGGAGGGGCTCGATCAGATCGAGGAGCAGGACTGGTTCGTCTCGCTCAATGACTCGCTCGGCGGTGCGCTCGCCGGCTTCGTGACGCTGCTGCAGGAGACGCTCGCCGACCCGAACTTCTGGGTGACCGTCGGCGGCGGTGCGCTGCGCGTCGGCATCGGGGTCGTCAACGGGGTTTTCTCGGTGATCTTCGTGGTCGCGCTGACGCTCTACTTCGTGATCGGACACGAGCAGATGAAGGACGCGCTCGTACGGTTGGTGCCTGCCAGCAAGCGCGTCGGGTTCCGCGACATCGCCGAGCAGATCATCACCTCCGTCGGCAAGTACCTCAACGGCATGGTGATCCTCGCGATCATGAACGCGCTCTTCACCTTCATCGTGCTGACCTCGGTGGGGGTGCGCTACGCCGGACTCCTGGCCGCCATCGCCCTGCCGATCACCTTCATCCCGTTGGTGGGTTCGGTGATCTCGGCGATCATCGCCACCACGGTCGCGTTCTTCACCTCGCCGACGGCCGGGCTCGTGACCCTCATCCTGCTGCTCGTCTACATGCAGGTCGAGGCTTACGTGTTCACGCCGCGCATCGTCGGCAAGGCGATCGAGATCCCCGGATCGCTCGTGCTCATCGGGGCGCTCATCGGCGGCACGCTGCTCGGGCTGCTGGGTGCGCTCGTCGCGTGCCCGGTGTCGGCGTCGCTCGTACTGATCGTGAAGAAGGTCGTGATGCCGATCCAGGACGCGAAGTAGCGGCCCGGGGGCGCGCGGCGCGACGCGGTGCCGCTTCGGTTCGGTGCGGTGCGGCGCGGTGCTCCCGGTCCGGTCCCTCCCGAATCAAGGAGTCCAGCAACCCATCTCAAGGAGTCGGCGTGGCCTGTGGGGCTGAAGTCGGCCGAAGTGGGCATCCGCAATCCGAGTTCCTTGATTCGGGTTGCTCGACTCCTTGATTCGGGATGCGGACGGTGCGCGCCGACCGGCGGGAGGATCGCAGGGTCAGGCGGCGTCGCCGCGCGCGATCGCCAGCCGCAGGATCGCCTCGACCGACTCCCACCCGAACATCACCTGCCGGTAGGTGAAGCGGATCACGCGGTAACCACGAGCCATCAGTCGCGCGTCGCGCGCGTAGTCGCGCTGGACGTCATGGAACTCCCGGCTGTCGATCTCGACGACGAGCCGATCGCCGAGCAGCGCGTCGACCCGGTCCGGTCCGATCTGCACCTGCTGGCGGATCCGCACCCCGAGCCTCCGGCCGCGGAACACGAACGTCGATTCGCCGATGCTCGCCGACTTCGCATCCGCGACGCGCAGCGCGATGGCGGAGCTCGCCGGCAGCCCCGCCACGATCCGCGGGACATCCGACAGGCGGAGCTCGCCGGCCGCGAGCGCGGATTCGAGCGCGACGAACGCCGCCTCGGTTCCGCGGCATCCGGCGAGCTCGCGGATCGCATCCGCCAGCGAGGCGCGGAGACGGGTGCCGCCGGTGCCGGAGTCGGTCCAGTGCACGACGGCGTCGGACGGGTCACGCCGCCGGTAGTCATGCGGATCACGCAGCTGGCAGGCGTTCGCGGCGACCGCGACGTGGATCTCCGCCGCGTGCTCGCGCACCCAGAGCCCGGCGTGCTCGACGGCGGTGATGCAGGTCGCGCGTCCGCCGACGCGAGCGCAGTCGGCGAGAGCCGCAGGTGTCTCCGGCAGGATGTACCAGCCTTGCCGGATACGACGGATCTCGCCCGCTCGGACCGCTGTCCGGAGTCGCTCGCGCCCGAAGCCCCGCCGGTGCAACTCGAACGTCGCAGCCAGGCCGCCCAGCTCGACGATGACCTGCTGCAGTCGGCTCATGCCGGGATCGTGCGCCGTCGCAGCGGGTCCCGTCGGCCGATCCGGATGAATCGGGGAGACGCGGCGGCATCTGGAGCCTGGGAGGAGCGGGTCGGTGATCCGTCGACTCCCGAATCAAGGAGTCGAGCAACCCATCTCGAGGAGGCGAGTCTCCGTATCCGTCTCATGGACCTCACCGGTCACACAAGCCACGCCGGATCCTTGATTCGGGTTGCTCGGCTCCTTGATTCGGGAGACCCGAGTGTGAGGAGACCCGAGTGGGGGACGGCCCACGGGTGCGAGGGCGAGCAGCTACGGAGCGACCCGACCGTTCGCCTGGAAGGCGGCGTGCGTGAGCGGCATGAGCTCGGCCCAGAAGGCCTCCATCTGCTCGGCGACCATCTCGATCTCGCGCTGCGGGAACGAGGGGAAGTGCGACTCGGGGTGCTTCGTGCGCAGCGAGAGGAAGTTCATGAGCGAGCGGGAGTTCATCGTGACGTACATCGACGAGTAGGTCGACACGGGCAGCACCCCGCGCGCCACCTCGCGTGCGATGCCCGCGGCGAGCATCCGCTGGTAGGCCTCGTAGGCGTACGTCGCCGCCGCCTTCGACTCCTCGACGGCGAGCGCGGTCTGCTCGGCACTGCCCTCGACGAACTCGTAGGCACCCGGCTTGCCGATCTGCACGAGACGACGCTCGCGGCCCGGCACGTAGAACACCGGACGCAGCTCGCGGTAGCGGCCCGACTCCTCGTTGTAGGAGGCGATGCGGTGCCGCATGAACTCGCGGAACACGAAGATCGGCGCCTGCACGTAGAAGGTCATCGAGTTGTGCTCGAACGGGGAACCGTGCCGGTCGCGCATCAAGTAGTTGATGAGCCCGCGGTCGCGGTCGGTCGCCTCGGCCCCGGATGCGGCGGCGTCGAGGGTCTTCTCGCCCTGCGTCGACACGCGCGCCGCGAACAGCACGTCGGAGTCGTGGGCGCTCGCCCGCACGAGCTCGACCGTCATGTCGGAACGGAACTGGATGGGGGTCGCGTCGCTCGTCGTCTCCGGCACGGCCCTCACGATATCCGGGCCCGCCGACCCGCGCAGACCGGCACGCCGCTCCCCGCCGCGTCGCACGGTGTCACGCATGGTCACGCATCGTCATCCGGTGTCATAGTCGGCCATCCGCGGGTTCGCGGTGGCTACCGTATCGCCCATGGATCCGCTCCTCGCCCTGGCCCTCGTGGCCGCGCTCGTCGCCGTCGCGACGATCGTCGGTCTCGTGTGGCGCGGCACGCAGGGGCGGGTGCGCCGCACCACCGGATCCGCGAGGCTCGACGGGGTCGTGCTGGCGTCGGGCGCCACCTTCGTGCAGTTCTCGAGCGAGTTCTGCGCGCCCTGCCGCGCGACCGCCCGTGTGCTCGACGAGCTCGTCGGATCGCGTGACGGCCTCGGCCACGTCGAGCTCGACGTCGCCGAGCGGCCGGAGCTGGCGGCGCGCTTCGGCATCCTGCAGACCCCGACCACGCTCGTGGTCGACGGCCGCGGCACCGTCCGCGCGCGGATCGGCGGCGCCGTGCGGCGCGAGCTGCTCACCGCCGAACTGGACCGGGTGCTCGGCGCCCCCGTCGCCGCCTAGGAGCGCCCGATGTCCCGTCCCGCCCAGATCGACCCGCGCGGCGCCCGCTTCACCGCATCCGTCACGGCGGTGCTGCTGCTCGTGACGGTCGCCCTCGGACTCGTCGGCGGCGTCGCGTCGAGCCTCACCGCCCGCGCCGTGCAGCCGGCGTTCGTGCTGCTCGCCCTGCTCGCGGCGGTGTTCGTGTGGAGCTCGGCAGCGGGGGTCGCACGCAACCCCTGGTCGCTGCTGTTCCGCCGGCTGATCCGCCCCCGGCTCGCACCGCCCGCGGAGCTCGAAGACGCGGCGCCCCCGACCTTCGCGCAGGGCGTCGGCGCGTTCGTGACGCTCGTCGGGGTCGCCCTGCACCTCGCGGGCGTGCCCTACGGGCTCGTCGCGGCGGCATCCGCGGCCTTCGTCGCCGCGTTCCTGAACGGGGTCTTCGGATACTGCCTCGGCTGCCAGCTCTACCTGCTGCTCGTGCGGGCCGGCCTCGTGCGGAAGGCTGCGGCGGTCTAGGGCTCCGACCTAGAGTGGATGCGACGGGGCGCCGCCGCCCCGCGGACGGAGGAGACCCCCATGGCAGTCACGAGCGAAGCGACCACCCTCTGGTTCGGCGACCTGATGAGCGGGTCGGGCACGACCTCGCTCGACTCGAGCGACGCCGCCGAGTTCCCCGTCAGCTGGGCCGCGCGCTCGGAGGGGGTGCAGGGTCTCACGAACCCCGAGGAGCTGCTGGGCGCCGCCCACTCGGCCTGCTACTCGATGGCGTTCTCGAACGCCCTCGCCCAGGCCGGTCACACGCCCGAGAGCCTGCAGGTGACCGCGGCCGTCACGTTCCAGCCCGGGGAGGGCATCACCGGCAGCCACCTGCTCGTGAGCGCCAAGGTCCCCGGCATCTCGGAGGACGACTTCGAGCGGCTCGCCGAGGACGCCAAGGCGAACTGCCCGGTGTCGAAGGCGCTCGCCGGCATCCCGATCACGCTCGAGGCCAGCCTGGCCTGAGCCGCCTCAGCGCGCCGCGCGCTCGAGGCGGATCGCCTCACGGGTGGCCCAGCGCGCGCGTCGGCGGTCGCCCGCCGCGTCGTAGGCGAGGGCGAGGCGGAACCACGCCGCCCAGTCATCCGGAGCCGATTCGACGGCCGCCTGATAACGAGGGAACACGGCATCGACGGCCGAGCGGTCGACGCGCCCGCTCGCCGTCACCGCAAGCTGCTCGTCGGGCAGGCCCCCCTCGCGCTCGAGGCGGGCCGCCAGGCGCTCGGCGCGGATGCCGAACACGATCTCGAGTGCGATGAAGGCCGCGCCGATCACCGCCAGCACGAGCAGTCCGACGCCGATGGCGATCGCGATCGCCGACCCGGTTCCGAACAGGACCGTGGCGTAGAAACCGGCGAAGACCAGGTAGAGCCCCAGCAGCACCGCCATCACGACGGCGCCGATCCGCGTCGTCATGCCCGACCGTCGAGTCCGAGCAGCGAGTCGAGCCCGACGACGAGCCCGCGCGCCTGCGGGAGCGCCCGCAGGGCGAGCAGGATGCCCGCCTCGTACGACGCGTCCGACACCGTCTGGTGGCCGATGCGCAGGGTCTCGCCGACGCCGCCGAAGATCACCTGCTGCTCGGCGAGCACCCCGTCCATCCGCAGGCTGTGCACCGGAACGCTCGCGACCTGCTGCCCCCGGGCGCGCTGATCGGCGTGCGGTGCGGCGACCGGCCCCTGCTCGGCGCGCGCCTGCCCGATGAGCTCGGCGGTGCGGATGGCGGTGCCGGACGGCGAGTCGGACTTGCCCGCGTGATGTCCTTCGATGATCTCGATCGAGTCGAAGTACGGTGCGGCGATCGTCGCGAGGCGCGTCGCGACGACCGAGCCGAGCGAGAAGTTCGGGATGACGATGACGCCCAGCTGCGGGTCGTCGCCGAGCCGGGACCGCAGCTTCGAGAGCCGCTCGGCCGTCCACCCGGACGTGCCCACGAGCACCGGGATGCCCCGGGCGACCGCCGCGTCGACGATGCCGGGCGAGACGGCCGGCAGCGTCACGTCGAGCACCAGGTCGGCGCCCTCGACACCGTCGATCGGGTCGCGCGAGCCGAGCAGGGCGTGCACCGTGAAGTCGCCGCTCGCCTCGATGAGCCGCGTCGCGAGGGCTCCCATCCTGCCCGTCGCGCCGACGACGGCCACCGAATACGCCATGCCGCCAGCCTATCTAGGCTGACGGTGTGGACCCCGTCTTCCGTGCCGCCCCCGTCACCGACCCCGATGCGCACGAACTGCTCGCCGAGTACTTCACCGAGCGCACCCTCGGCTTCGACCCGACCGCGGGCGGCTACCGCACGGTGTTCCCCGTTCCCGCCACGTTCGAACCGCCCGCGGGGGTGTTCCTGGTGATCGAGGACGACGACGGCTCCCCCGTCGGCTGCGGCGGCATCCGGATGCTGGAACCGCACCGCGCCGAGGTGAAGCACCTCTACCTGCGCGACGCCGCCCGCGGTCGCGGCTGGGGTCGCGCGCTGCTCGCCGAGCTGGAGCGGCGCGCCGTCGCCTTCGGCGCCACGGAGGCCGTGCTCGACACCAACGCGAACCTCACCGCCGCCGGGTCGCTCTACCGCACGAGCGGCTACGTCGAGATCCCGCCGTACAACGACAACCCGAACGCGACGACGTGGTTCCGGAAGGAGCTCAGCGCGCGCTGAGCTCCGCCTCGACGGGGGCCCAACCCGCGTCGAGCACCCGGAAGCCGGCCTCGATGACGGCGCGGGTGTTCCGGGTACCGGTGGCGAGCAGCTGGATCTGGAGCACGAAGCGCGCGTAGGCGCGGATCTCCTCGGACGGGGTGTCGAGGTGGAACTCGACGGCGATGGCATCGGCGAGCGCATCCTCGTGGCGCAGCCACATCCGGGCCGCGTAGTCGCGGAGGGCGGGTGTGCGGTCGATGAGGTCCATGAAGAGCTGCAGGTTCTCGCCGTCGTGGTCGTGCTCGACCTCGAGCAGGGCCTGCAGGTAGTAGGCGCGGAGAGCCGCGGAGATCGTCGTGCCCCGGGGACGGTCGCGCACCGCGGAGACGAGCTGCTCGCGCTGCTCGTCGTCCTCGTCGAAGATGATCGCCTCCTTCTGCGCGAAATGCGCGAAGACGGTCGTCGGCGACACGTCGGCCGCCTCCGCGATCTCGCGGATGCTCACCTCGTCGAAGCCGCGCTCGATGAACATGAGGGTCGCGGCGTCGGAGATCGCCTTGCGCGTCGCGGCCTTCTTGCGCTCCCGGCGCCCCATCGGTTCGGTGCCCATGCGCCGACTATAGCGAACTCGATTCAAAACTGGCTTGACTTCAAAACTGGTATGACTACAGTTATTGCGTGACCAACACCGCTTCCCCTTCGACCGCGCACCCGGACACGACCCGCCGCGCGTGGTTCATGCTCATCGTCATCACGATGCTCACGACAGCCGGCATGACGGTCGTGCTGCCGATCCTCCCCTTCGTCGTGCTGCGCTACGTGCCCGACCAGGCGAACCTCGGGCTCTGGGTGGGCGTGCTCGAGACCGTCAACGCGCTGTGCGCGTTCCTCGTGGCCCCACTGCTGGGTCGCGTCTCCGACCGCTACGGTCGGCGACCGGTGATCATCGTCGCCGGGTTCGGCGCGGCGCTCGGCTACCTGCTGTTCGGCATCGGCGGCTCCATCTGGGTGCTGCTGCTCGGCCGCGTCATCCAGGGGCTGACGGCAGGCGATCTGCCGGCCCTCTTCGCCTACCTCGCCGACATCACCCCGCCCGAGAAGCGCGCCCGCCGCTTCGGCATCCTGGGCGCGCTCTCCGGCATCGGCACGATGGTCGGCCCGGCGGTCGGCGGCCTGCTCGCCGCCATCGACGTCGACCTGCCGGTGTTCGTGACCGCCGCCATCGCGGCGCTCATCGCCGTGCTCAGCATCTTCCTGCTGCCCGAGAGCCTCGCACCCGAGAAGCGCACGCCGCGGCTCCAGCTGACGGCGCTGCACCCGTTCGCCGCCTTCCGGGATGCGTTCCGCCGACCGCAGCTGCGGTTCCTGCTCGTCGGCCTCGTGCTCGTCGGCATCCCGTTCGGATTCTTCGTGAACAACTTCAGCGTGCTCGCCCTCGACTCCATCGGCTGGAACGCGACCTCGATCGGCCTGCTCACCGCCGCCGTCGGCATCATCGACATCGCGATCCAGGGGGTGCTGCTGGGAGTGCTGCTGCCCCGACTCGGCGAGCGCGGCGTCATCATCAGCGGTGTCGCCACCCAGGCGATCGGGCTGCTCGGGCTGGCGCTCGTCGCATCCCTGCTCGCCGAACCGTGGCTCTTCATCGTGGGCACGCTCGCCCTCGCGGCCGGACAGGGCGCCGCGACGGCGACCATGGACGGCGTGCTCTCGAACTCGGTGGGCGACGACGAGCAGGGATGGCTCGCCGGCACCACGCAGTCGCTGAGCGCGGCCATCGGGATCGTCGCCCCGCTCACGGCGGGCGCGCTCTACTCGCAACTGACCCATTCGGCGCCCTACTGGCTGGGCGTCGCGATGATGATCGCCGCGATCGCGGTGCTCACGCGGGCGACGTTCCCCTCCGCGGCACGCGAGCCCGAGCCGGCGGAGGTCGCCGCTCAATAGGGCTGTTCGACCGACAACCCGGTGCGCAGCTCGGGCAGCAGGTGACCGAGGTCGTTGTGCGTCACGAGCACCGGCGGCTTCGCCGAGCGCACCCGGATGATCGTGAGACCGCAGTTGGCCTGGTTGATGCCCAGCCAGCGCCAGCTCGCGGCCCCGAACACCTCGCGCACGAACCAGCCGATCACGAAGTTGTGCGTGATGAGCAGGTCGTGGCGGTCCTCGCGGGTCGGCGCGAGCCACTCCGCGGTCGCGTCGGCCATCTGCGCCTCGCCCGCCTCGATCTCCTCACGGGTGACCGAGCCGAAGAAGTGCTCCCACGCGTGCGGGAGGTCGGGGGTCGGACCGGACGGCACGCAGTCCATGAGCAGCGCCGACGGCTCCGGCTCGATGGCCGGCATCCGGTCGGTCATGATGCGCGCCGTCTCCTGGGCGCGCTGCAGCGGTGACGTCCAGGCGCCCGTGAACGGCACACCCCCGAGGCGCTCGGCGATGGCCTGGGCCTGGCGCACGCCCCGCGCCGACAGCGGACCGTCGGGCAGGCCGTGCTCGGCGTCCTGCTGCTCGCCGTGGCGGACCAGGTAGAGGAAACGCGACATCGGGAGGTCCTAGGCCGCCGCCGGCTCGCCGTCGAGGCCGGCGAAGGCGGCGGGGGCGACGGCTCCGACGGCCGCCGTCGACAGAGGGCGCTCGACGAGCTCCCCCGCGAGCTCGCGCACCTCGGATGCCGTGACGGCGTCGATGCGCCGCAGCGTCTCGTCGAGGTCGGAGAACTCGCCGAGGGTGAGCTCGCTGCGCCCGAGGCGGCTCATGCGGGTGTCGGAATCCTCGAGCGCGAGCGCGGAGGCGCCGCCGAGCTGCCCGCGGGCGCGCAGCAGCTCCTCCTCGGTGATGCCGTCGGTCGCGACGCGGCGGAACTCGGCGAGCATCAGCTCGGCCACATCGGCGGCGCGCTTCGGCGAGCAGCCCGCGTAGAGACCCACGAGGCCGGCGTCCGAGTAGCTGGACGCGAAGGAGTACACCGAGTAGGCGAGGCCGCGCTTCTCGCGCACCTCCTGGAACAGCCGCGAGCTCATGCCGCCGCCGAGCACCGAGTTGAGCACCGTCAGCGCGGGGCGGCGCGGGTCGGCCGCGGCGAGCCCGGCGACTCCGAGGTAGAGGTTGACCTGCTCGAGCGGCCGGTCGACGATCACGAGCGGGGCGCCCCGCTCGATCAGCTCGGACGACGGGTCGCGCCGCGGCACCGGGGCGGCGTCCACGTCGAGCTGCCATCCGGCCGCCGCGAGCGCCGAGGTGGCGATCCCGACGATGCGGTCGTGCTCGACGGCGCCGGCAACGGTGATCACGAGATCCCGCGGGCCGTAGTTCTCGCGGTAGTGGGTCCAGACGGCGTCGCGGTCGACGGCGCCGATCGACTCGGGGTTGCCCCCGATGGGGCGGCCGAGCGGATGCGCGCCGAAGACCGCCTCGAAGAAGCGCTCCCCCGCGACGTCGCCCGGATCGTCGTCCGCCATCGCGAGCTCCTCGAGGATGACGCCCCGCTCGTTCTCGAACTCGTCGGGGTCGATGAGCGACGACGCGAACATGTCGGCCAGCACCCGAACGGCCATCTCGACGTCGCGGTCGCGCACCTTGGCGTAGTAGCAGGTGTGCTCCTTGGCGGTCACCGCGTTGTGCTCGCCGCCCACCGCGTCGAACGCCACGGCGATGTCGAGGGCGCTGCGCGTGGGTGTGCCCTTGAAGAGCAGGTGCTCGAGGAAATGGGTGGATCCGTAGGTGACGGGTTGCTCGTCGCGCGAGCCGACGGCGACCCAGAAGCCGACGGTCGCGCTCTGGGATCCGGGCACCTGCTCGGTGAGCACGCGCACACCGCTCGGCAGGACGGTGCGTCGCACGAGCGTTCCCCCGGACGCGTCGATGCGGAGTTCCGCGAGGTCGAGAGGGAGCTGCACCGCGCCGTTCATCGAGCCGAGCCTACGCCATCGATCCGGTCCTCTCCGGCGGCCCGACCCCCGGACTGGGGGAACGGATGAGGACAAACAGACAAGTCTGTCTGTCCTCATCGTGTTAGTTTGTCAGCGCGGAAAACGAACGGACCCGAACCGATCGGCACTTCCCAGCCGGGGACCCGTCCCCCCGGGCCGCCCCGTGCGGCAGCTGATCCGCGAGACCCGAACTCGACCGCGCTGCGACCGCCTCCCCGGGCGGTCGCGGCACGTGGGGCCGCACCCCTCCCCGACACCGAAGGAGCACCGGGATGCCGATCGACCTCGTGAAGCCGCCGAAGCGCCACACGCTCGCCCCCGCGAAGCAGCGCATCCTCGACACCGCGGATCGTCTGTTCTACGAGGAGGGCATCCGCGCCGTCGGCATCGATCGCCTGATCGCCGCCTCGACCGTCACCAAGGCCACCTTCTACAAGCATTACGGCTCGAAGGATCGGCTGATCGTCGAGTACATCGCCTACCGGCACCTGCAGGTCGCCGAGCTCGTCGAGGAGGCCGCCCAGGCCACCGACGACCCCGAGCAGCTGCTTCGGGAGATCGCGCAGATCCAGACCCAGTTCATCTCCGCCGCCGGCTTCCGCGGCTGCCCCTTCCTGAACGCCGCGTCCGAGTTCACCGACGCCGCCCACCCGGTGCGACGCGCCGTCGAGCAGCACCGCGAGTGGTTCCACGACATCGTCGAGACCCTGCTGCGCGCGATCGGGCACCCGCTTCCCGGCGACGCGGCCGACGACCTGATGCTCGCCCGCGACGGCGCGATGTCGGGAGGCTACGCGGGCGACTCGATCGCCGCGAACGCCGGCCTGCTGCGCATGTACGAGCGGGTGATCGCCGCCGCGACGGAGCGCGAGGCCGCGTAATTTAGCGGACGCCGCCGTACCGCGCCAGGGGTGCGGGCGGATGCGGCATCGTATGCCGCGGCGACGATATGGTGATCGCCGCGCGGCTCCCCCGCCGCGTCGGATCCCCACGAGGGCTCCGCGACCGGAAGGAGCACCACGTGATCGTCCTGCCCGCCATCACCATCATGACCCTGATCTACCTCGTCGCGACCGTCGTCGCGCTCATCGACGGCATCATCCGCGCCCGAGGCCGCGGCAACACCGTGCTCGCGGTGATCGAGATCGTCGTCGCGGCGCTCATGATCCTCGCGCTCTTCGTCGCGATCCCGTTCGGCGCCATCACACTCGGCATCGCCCTGCTGGTGGTTCTGATCCTGCAGCTCGTGCTGCGGGGGTCGGTGCGACGCGGCGGCGGCGTCTCGCTGACCGTGATCGCGCTCATCGCCACGGCTGTCTGGCTCGTGCTCGCCTTCGGCTGGGTGCACATCCCCGGCGTCAACTGAGACCTGGATGCGCGGCTTCGCCGCTCCCCGATCCGCGGACCGGACAGCGACCGCGCGGGCGCCTCAGGCGCTCGCGCGGTCGAGCTCTGCCAGCTGGTGCCGGCTGAAGCGCACCTCGCACGACGCCATGACGTCGAACAGCTGATCGGCCGAGCTCACCGAGACGACGGGAGCCACCACCTCGGGCTTGCTCAGCAGCCACCCGAGCGCGATCGTCGCCGGTGCGGCCCCGTCGTGTTCGCGCGCCACCTTCTCGAGCGCCGTCAGCACGCGCTTTCCACGGCGGCTGAGGTGGGGGGCGATGTAGGCGGCGGCAGGCGTCGAGGCGAGCTGGGCGCGCGTGCGATATGCACCGGTGAGGAAGCCTCCCGCGAGCGGGAACCGCGGCATCACGGCGAGGCCCTGCTGCGCGGCGACGCGGGCGAGATCGCCCTCGTATCCGCTGCGGTTGACCAGGCTGTACTCGTTCTGGAGCGCCGACATGGGGGCGACGCCGAGAAGGGCGCACGCCACGCGCGCCGCGAGCAGCCGGGTGCCCGTGTGGTCCGACATCCCGAAGGTGCGCACCTTGCCGCGCCGGATGAGCTCGTCGACCGCGAGAAGCGTCTCCTCGAAGGGCACGTCGGTGTCGTCGACGTGCAGGTAGAGCAGGTCGATGCGGTCGGTTCCGAGGCGCCGCAGCGACGCGTCGACGGCTGCCGGGATCGCCGACGCCGAGAGGCCAGGGTGCGCCGTGGACTTGCCGACCTTGGTGGCCAGCACCATCGCGTCGCGGTTGCCGCGGCGCCGCATCCACTCGCCGACGAGCTGCTCGCTGCGGCCCTCGCTGTACGAGTCGGCCGTGTCGATCATGTTGCCGCCGAGCGCGGTGTACGCGTCGAGGATCTCGCCGACGGCGGCATCCGACACATGGCTTCCGAAGCGCTTGCCGCTGATGGCGAGCGGGAATACCTCGATGCCGGTGCTCGGGATCTCGCGCCGCAGCGGCGTGGCGCGGCCGACGATGGCGGCCGTCTCGAGCGTGGTGGGAACCGGGGCGACAGGCGACGCGCCGTGCTGCGTCGTCCGTGTCTGCATGATCCCCCACCTCCTCGGGTTGCAGCGAGGCTAGCCCCGTGCACCCGCACACGCCGGGAGGATGGCCGGATCGTTATGAATCGTCACCATTTCGTGATTCCCCTCGACGAACCGGATGCCGCGTGGCAACGTGAGGGCAGGAGGTCATCATGGCGAACGACCCGCTCCAGCGGCTCCCCGACGTGGCAGCGCTCGAGGTGCGCAGTCCCGATTTCGACGACGGCGGCGCCCTGCCCGACTGGGCGCGGGCGCGGGGGGCCGGCGGCCAGGACCTCTCCCCCGGACTGCGCTGGGTCGGCGCACCGGCGGCCACCCGCAGCTTCGTGGTGCGGGTGTTCGATCCCGACGCACCGACCCTCAGCGGCTTCTGGCACTGGGCGGTGTACGACCTGCCCGCCGCGACGGACCACCTCGCCCGCGGCGCCGGCACGCCGTCCTCCGGCCTGCTCCCGGCCGGGGCCGTCACCGTCGCGAACGAGCTGCGGGGCGAGGAGTACACGGGCGCGGCTCCCCCGGCGGGCCACGGCGAGCATCGCTACTTCTTCGTCGTGAGCGCCCTCTCGACGCCGCACCTCGAACTGTCGGCCGGGATCACCCCGGCGGTGCTCGGCTTCGTGCTGCGCGAGCACGAGCTCGCTCGCGGGGTGACGGTGGGCACGAGCGTCACCCCGGCCTGAGACGGCGGATGCCCGCCCCACACGTGGTGGGACGGGCATCCGGGTGGTGATCTCGAGACGCGTCGCTTCGCGGCGCTCCTCGATCACCGAGGTAGAGGTCAGCCCTCGGCGGGAGCCTCCGGGCCGTCGGACGCGGCGGCCGAGCTGTCGGTGTCGGCAGCCTCGGTCTCGGCCTCGTCGACCACCGGGGCGAGCGACAGCTTGCCGCGGTCGTCCATCTTGGTGATCTCGACCATGATCTTCTGCCCGACCGAGAGTACGTCCTCGACGTTCTCGACGCGCTTGCCGCCGGCGAGCTTGCGCACCTCGCTGATGTGCAGCAGGCCGTCCTTGCCGGGGAGCAGCGAGACGAACGCACCGAAGGTGGCGATCTTCACGACCGTGCCGAGGAACCGCTCGCCGACCTCCGGGTTGACCGGGTTGCCGATCGCGAGCACCTGCGCACGGGCCGCCTCGGCCGAGGGGCCGTCGACCGCGCCGATGTAGACGGTGCCGTCCTCCTCGATCGAGATCTCGGCGCCGGTCTCGTCCTGGATCGCGTTGATCGTCTTGCCCTTGGGGCCGATGAGCTCGCCGATCTTGTCGACCGGGATGTTCACCGAGATCACGCGCGGCGCGGTCGGAGCCATCTCGTCCGGTCCGTCGATCGCCTGGTTGATGACCGAGAGGATCGCCGTGCGGGCGTCCTTCGCCTGCGACAGCGCGCCCGCGAGCACATCCGAGGGGATGCCGTCGAGCTTGGTGTCGAGCTGGATCGCGGTCACGAACTCGCTGGTGCCGGCGACCTTGAAGTCCATGTCGCCGAGCGCATCCTCCGCGCCCAGGATGTCGGTGAGCGCCGCGTAGCGGGTCTCGCCGTCGACCGTGTCGGAGACGAGGCCCATCGCGATGCCGGCGACCGGGGCCTTGAGCGGCACGCCGGCGTTCAGCAGCGACAGGGTCGAAGCGCACACGGAGCCCATCGAGGTGGAGCCGTTCGAGCCGAGGGCCTCGGAGACCTGACGGATCGCGTACGGGAACTCCTCGCGACTCGGCAGCACCGGCACGAGGGCGCGCTCGGCGAGGAAGCCGTGCCCGATCTCGCGACGCTTCGGCGACCCGACGCGGCCGGTCTCACCGGTCGAGTAGGGCGGGAAGTTGTAGTGGTGCAGGTAGCGCTTCTTGGTGACCGGGCTCAGCGAGTCGATCTGCTGCTCCATCTTGAGCATGTTGAGCGTCGTGACGCCGAGGATCTGCGTCTCGCCGCGCTGGAAGATGGCGGAGCCGTGCACGCGCGGGATGACCTGCACCTCGGCGTCGAGCGCACGGATGTCGGTCAGGCCGCGGCCGTCGATGCGGACGCCCTCGGTGAGGATGCGGCCGCGCACGATCTTCTTCGTGACGGCCTTGTACGCCGCCGACACCATCGGCGGGATGTCGCCGCCGAGCTCGCCGGCGACGGCCTTCTCGTTGATCGCGAGCTTGACGCGCTCCTTGAGGGCGTCGTCCTTCTCCTGGCGCTCGATCTTGTCGGCGATCTGGTAGATCCCGACGAGCTCGTCGTAGGCGAGCTCGGCGACGGCGTCGTAGGCGGCCTGGCTGTAGTCGACGAAGATCGGGTAGTCCTTGATCTCCTTGGCCGACTGCGCGGCGAGCTGCTCCTGCGCCTTCACGAGCTGGGCGATGAACGGCTTGGCCGCCTCGAGACCCTCGGCGACGACGGCCTCGTTCGGCTTGACGGCACCGCCCTGGATGAGCTCCCAGCTGTGCTCGGTGGCCTCGGCCTCGACCATCATGATCGCGACGTCCTCGGAGCCGTCGGCCTTCGTCACGACGCGACCGGCGACGACCAGGTCGAACACCGCATCCGCGAGCTGCGAGTGCTTCGGGAAGGCGACCCACTGGCCGCCCGCCTCGCCCGGCGTCGGGATGAGCGCGAGGCGCACACCGGCGATCGGGCCGGAGAACGGCAGACCCGAGATCTGGGTCGAGGCGCTCGCCGCGTTGATCGCGAGGGCGTCGTAGAACTCGTCGGGCGCGATGCTGAGCACCGTGATGACGACCTGCACCTCGTTGCGGATGCCGTCGGCGAACGACGGGCGCAGCGGGCGGTCGATGAGACGGCAGACGAGGATCGCCTCGGTCGAGGGGCGGCCCTCGCGACGGAAGAACGAGCCGGGGATCTTGCCGGCGGCGTAGGAACGCTCCTCGACGTCGACCGTCAGCGGGAAGAAGTCGAAGCCGTCACGCGGCTGCTTCGACACGCTCGTCGCGGACAGCAGCATGGTGTCCTCGTCGAGGTAGGCGGCGACGGCGCCCTGGGCCTGCTGCGCGAGACGACCGGTCTCGAAGCGGATGGTGCGGGTGCCGAACTTGCCGTTGTCCAGAACGGCTTCGGCGAACTTGATCTCGGGACCTTCCACGAGGTCTCACTCCTTGCTGCCGCGATACGCGCGGCACTACATCGGAGCAGGAGCGGGCAGGAAGGACGTGGGCGCACTGAGATTCGCGCGCCGGCCGCCGGGATCTGGTCAACAGTAGAAGGGCTCCGACTCCCTGTTCGGAGAACCACCACCGGTGACCAGCTTCGTGCCGGCCTGCTCCGGATCATCCCCATCATGCTCGCGCACGCGGGGCAGCCGCCGGATGGCGGCCGGACCCATGCTATCAGCCGCACTACCCGCGGGCGAGGATGTCGCTGCCCGAGCCGCAGGCGCGTCGCGCGGCGATCACGGCATCCGCGCTCTGGTCGACGAGGGCGAAGTAGTAGTCCGCCCAGAGCGCGCTGTAGTCGGAGAGGTACTCGCGCGCGATCCGGTGCGACCAGTTGAGCTGCCCCCGCGCCGAGAGGCAGGGCAGCATCCAGCGCATCCCGTAGTCGTAGAGCTCGAGGCGCTCGGCCTGCGTCACGAGGTCGGACGGCGCACCGAAGATGCCCTCGCCCCCGATCGGGAACTCGGCCAGGCACCCGTTCAGCTGGTCCTCGATCCGCTGCGCCTCCTCCGGGTCGAGCCCGGTGCCGATGACGTCGACGGTGATCCGCCCCTCGCGTAGACCCACCGCGGCACTGCCCGAGAACGTCGGGACCTCGTTGAGGCAGCCCTGGTACACCGCCCACGCGACATCGCCGGGGACCGTGTCGGATGCGGCGGGCGGGGCCGCGGGACGCGCTCCGTGCACCGCGAGCACCCCGAGGTGACGAGAGCGGCCGCCACCACGAACGCCCCGCCTGCTGCGGTCATCACCGCGTCGGCCCGTCGCATCCGGCTCGCCCCTCGCGCTACCAGACCCAGCCCGAGGGGCCGACGATCGGAGGGATCGGGTCGCATCGCCATCGAGCGTCGAGCACCCGCTCGAAGGGCACGCTCGTGACGTCGGCGCTGCCGAGCAGATACCAGGGGACGACGTTCGGCTCCACGAAGTCGGCGAACGCCGGCAGCGCGACCTCGAAACCGCTGCCCCGCAGGCAGGGCACCTGCCAGGCGAGGGCCCATCGGTAGAGCTCGAGGCGGTCCGCCGGGGTCGCCACGATCAGCCGATCGGATGTCGCGACCCGTCGATCGCTCAGGCACGCGCTGAGACTGCGCGTGGCGGGGGCGTCGACGACGACACCTCCCACGTCGTCGGTGATCGGCGCGCCGTCGAGCCCCGTCTCGGAGACCTCGACGTGCACGCGCCCGTCGGCGTCGTAGCCGAAGGAGGTGATCATGCGGGACGGGTCCTCCTCCGAGCACGAGGCGACCCAGGTCCAGAGCAGATCCTCCGGCACGCGATCGCCGTCGAGACCCCCGGCACGCGCCGGTGCCGCGGCGTGCCCCGCCAGCACGATCCCCGACGCGAGGGCGCAGGCGGCGACGATGCCGACCCCGAGGACGGCGCGCAGGCGGCGGCGCGTACTCACCCCGCCATCATCCCACCGGCCGGAGCGCGACGTCGGGGACGAAGGGGCTCAGTACACGCCCTGTCCGTCGGTCACGAGCTCATCCCCCGGCCCAGGCGAACGGCGCCGATGGCGAGCCGCAGTCCTCGCGCGCGGCGAGCAGACTGTCGAGACCGTCCTGCCCGAAGTAGTCGTAGAAGTTCAGCCATGGCGTCGCCGTGGCGCGATCGACCCCGAGATAACCCTCGACGGTGGGGATGCGCTGCGGCAGTTGCCGATGCGCGGCGAGACACGGCAGCAGCCAGCGCTGGGCGACGTCGTAGGTGACGAGCCGTTCCGCCGCGCTCGGGAATCGCGGCGCCGTGCCCGGCAGCTCATCGGGGAAGCTGTAGCCGGCGAGGCACTCGTTCGTGAACCGCTCGGCCAGCGCCGACTCCTCCTCCCGTCCGGAGACGGGGGTCAGCTGCACGGTCATACGTCCGTCGGTCAGAGTCACCGTCTCGCTGCTGAACGTCCCCATCTCGTCGGGCGACGAACACGAACTCAGAACAGCCCAGCTGAGATCGGCGGGCACCGTCGAGTTGGCATCCCTGAACGTGACCTGCGGTGAGCCGTGGATCGCGAGGCTCGCGATGGCCGCCACGATGACGATGCCGACCAGCACACCCCCGATGCGTGCCGCTCTTCTCTCGCGCCGCGTCATCCCCTCATTGTCGACGCGGCTCAGCGGATGTCGAGGGGACTCGCCACCCCGGCGCGTCCCGGCAGGATCGGCACGAGCTCGTCGTGCTTCGCCACCCGCCCGTCGCCCGCGGTGCGGCCCCGGATGCGGCGGGCGGCCCACGGCCGCACGTGCGTCCACAGCCAGCGGGCGTGCGACAGCGGCTCGTCGTCGGCGCCCGGCTCCTCGTCGTGCATCGCGGCCTCGAGGCGGGCGAGCTCGGCGGCGCCCGCGAGTCCGAGGGTCTCGGCGGCCGCGTAGGAGAGCATGCGGTGCCCCCGGGAGCTGAGGTGCACGCGGTCGCCCGCCCACATCCGGGGATCGGCGAGGTCGAGCTCGGCGCTCGGGTCGAGGAAGAGGGCCCCCGACTCGCGTGCGCGGCGGCTGAGCTCGCGCGCGAAGACGAGGGTGCGGTCGTGGAGCGCCCGCAGGTACCCGCGCGGGGGCGCGAAGGGCGCGACGAGCAGCACCGTGCACCCGGTCTCGCGCGCGCGGTCGACGCCGTCGGCCACCCGACGGGCCAGCGTCACCGTGGGGGCGCCGATCCGCACCAGGTCGTTGGCGCCGACCAGAACGGTCACGAGCTCGGCCTTCAGCTCGAGCGCACGCGGCAGCTGATGCTCGACGACGTCGGCCACGCGCCTGCTGCGCACCGCGAGATTGCCGTAGTGCAGCGGCGCGCGGCGCCCGTCGGCGTGGGCCAGCAGCAGGGCCAGGCGGTCGGTCCACCCGCGGTAGTCGCCCGGCGCCTGCCGCGAGGTGTCGCAGAGCCCCTCGGTGAGGGAGTCCCCGACCGCGGCGAATCGCGTGATGCGCGACACGGCGGGCACCTCCTCGACCCGCCGTTCGGACGCGACGACGGGGGCGGGCGCCGCGTTCATCACCATCGCCGCGCGGTAGTGGCCGAGCAGCTCGTCGCCGAGGGCCGCCCAGCTGCGCCCCTCGACCGCCGCACGCGCCGCCACGGAGAACGCACGGCGCTTGGCGGCGTCGCCCGCGAGGTCCGCGACCCGTGCCCGCAGGTCGGCCAGGTCGCCGGGGCGGTAGAGCCACCCGGTGCGGCCGCTGTCGACGAGATCACGCGGCCCGCCGCGCCCGGTCGCCACGACGGGGACGCCGCTCGCGAGCGCCTCCTGCACGGTCTGGCAGAAGGTCTCGCTCTCGCCGGGGTGCACGAAGAGGTCGAGGCTCGCGACGTCGACGGCGAGCTCGTCGCCGCCGCGGAAGCCGAGGAACTCCGCCCCGGGGAGCAGCGACTCGAGGCGCGCCCGATCGGGACCGTCGCCGATGACGACCATGCGGATGCCGGGCAGCTCGGCGAGCGCCGCCAGGTCCTCCACCTGCTTCTCGGGCGCGAGCCGCCCGACGTAGCCGACCAGCACCTCGCCGTCGGGCGCCAGCTCGGCGCGCCGGGCGGCGGAGCGCCGGTCGGGGTGGAAACGCTCCGCATCGACGCCGCGCGCCCAGCGGCGCACCCGGGGCACTCCGAGCACCGCCAGGTCGTCCGCCGCCGAGGTCGACGGGGCGAGCGTGAGCGTCGCGCGGGCGTGCAGCCGCGTCACGTGACGCCCGAGCTCCGCCTCGGCGGAGGCGATGCCGTACCGCGCCGCATAGCCGGGGATGTCGGTCTGGTAGACGGCGACGGTGGGGATGCCGAGCCGCTGCGCGGCGTTGACCGCCTGCCACCCGAGCAGGAACGGGGATGCCAGGTGCACGACATCCGGGGCGAAGTCGCGCAGCAGCGCCTCGAGCCGGCTCGTCGAGGCGACGGCGAGCCGCACCTGCGGGTAGCCGGGCAGCGGCACGGAGCGGATGAGGGCCAGCTCCGAGCCCGGCAGCTCCGGCACGGTGCGCCCGGTGCGCGGGGCGATCACGAGCGTCTCGTGCCCGCCGCGCTCCAGGTGGCGCACCACCTGCAGCAGCGAGTGGGTGACCCCGTTCATGTGCGGGAGGAAGGATTCGGCGATCAGCGCGACTCTCACGTCGCCAGGATGACCGGCGCGCGACCCGGTCGGCCGCCGCCGACGCAACGGATCGACGAGGGTTCACCGAGTCGACACCCGACCGTCGTGCGCGCCTCTCCCGCGGGTCATCCGGTCGCCGGAGCGTCGCCCGCCGTTCACCGCGGTGTGAGAGACAGGGTTCCGTGGATGCGTGGCTCGAGGCGGTGACGGTCTCGCCCTGGCTGCTCGTCGTGCTGTTCGCGCTCGTGGTGGGCGACGCGTTCCTCGTGGTGCTGCCCAGCGAGACCTTCGTGGTGGCGCTCGGTGCGCTCGCCGCGGCGACCGGGCATCCGTCGCTCTGGCTCGTGGTGCCCGTCGCCGCGGTCGGTGCGGTGGTCGGGGACAGCGCCTGCGTCGCCATCGGGCGCGCCGTGGGCACCGAGCGGTGGGGATGGCAGCGCCGTGGACGGGTGGGTCGCGCGATCGCCCGCGCGCGCGGGCTCGTGCTGCGGCGTCCGGCCACGCTCGTGCTGACCGCGCGCTACATCCCGTTCGCCCGCATCGCGGTGAACCTCTCGATCGGTGCGGCACGCCTGTCGTGGCGCCGTTTCCTGCCGCTGTCGGCCCTCGCGGGGAGCGCATGGGCGCTGTACAACGTGGCGATCGGGGCCCTGTTCGGCACGGTGTTCGCCGACACCCCGTGGCTGGGGATCCTCGTGTCGGTGCCCGTCGCGATCGCGGCGGGTGCGGCGATCGACCTGCTGCTCGGCCGGCGCGCCGCCTATGCTGGCGACATGAGTTCCGACGACAAGGCGACTGCGGCCTCCGAGGAGACCAAGCGCAAGTTCCGCGAGGCGCTCGATCGCAAGAAGCAGCAGCAGCACGACCGCCCCGGGCATCTCGACGGCGACGGCGCCGTGCACGAGGCGCACAACAAGGCCGGCGGCAAGCGGGAGTTCCGCCGCAAGTCGGGCTGACCCGCCTCAGCGCTCGTCCGGCCAGTCCGACGGACCGCGCGATCCGGCGGGGTACTCGTCGAGCGGCACCTTCCCGTGCCGCCAGGCGTCGAGCGCGGGCTCCACGATGCGCCAGCACTCCTCCGCGGCGTCGCCGCGCACCGTGAGCGCCGGGTCGCCGTCGAGGATCGCACCGAGCACCTCCGCGTAGGCACGCTGCGCGCCGAGGCCGAGCTCCGCCTCGAGTTCGGCACGATGCAGCTCGAACGGATCCTCTCCCCCGTTGACGTTGATCGCGACCGAGAGCCGATCGGGTCCCAGCGAGAAGCGGAGCACGGCACCCGCCGGGTCGCCGGTCATGCCCGCGGGCAGGTGCCGCACGGGCCGCAACCGCACGACGATCTCGGTGGCGGGATCCGCGAGCGCCTTGCCCGAGCGCAGCGTGAACGGCACCCCCACCCACCGCGCCGTGCGCACCTCGCACACCAGCTCGGCGAGCGTCTCGGTGCGGTTCGCCGGGTCGACCCCGTCCTCGTCGACGTACGACGGAAGCTGCCGCCCGTCGATGCTGCCTGCCGTGTACCGGGCGCGACGCGAATGGCGCACGGGGTCGTCGTGCCGGATGCGGGTGGCCCGCAGCACCGCCGCGGTCGCGTCGCGCAGGTCCACCTCGCCGAGCGTCGCGGGCGGCTCCATGGCGACGATCGCGAGCACCTGCAGCAGGTGGCTCTGGATCATGTCGACGAGCGCGCCGGCGTGGTCGTAGTAGCCCGCCCGCCCTTCCAGCCCGAGCGACTCGTCGAAGCGGATCTCGACCGATTCCACGTCCTCGGCCGACCAGATCGGCTCGAACAGTCGATTGGCCACGCGGGCCCCGATCACGTTGAGCACCGTCGAACGCCCGAGGAAGTGGTCGACCCGGAAGATGCTCGTCTCGGGCAGCAGCCCGTGCAGCACCTCGTCGAGGTGCTCGGCGCTCGCGCGGTCGGTGCCGAAGGGCTTCTCGAGCGCGAAGACGACGCCATCCGGGAGGTCGTCCGGCGAGAGCGCGGCGCACGCCGCGCCCGTGACCTGCGGGGGCACGGCGAAGTACAGCACGAGGGATCCGCCCTCGGCCGCGCCCATGATCTCGCGCAGCCCGTCGGCCGTCGTCGCGTCGACCTCGAGATACCCGCCGAGCTCGACCCGGTCGAGCGCATCACGGGCGTCGGCGCTTCCGAACGCGTCCTCGACGCGCGATCGCCAGTGCGCGTCGTCCATGCCCGAGCTGCCCGCGCCGACGAGCCTCACCCGCCTCCCGGGTTCGTCGCGCAGCAGCTCGCCGAGTGCCGGGAGCAGCAGCCGTGCGGCCAGATCGCCCGATGCGCCGATGATCGCGAGAGTCGTCACGTCGCCCATGCGCGCGACCCTACTCGGCGTTCCGAGGGGGCGCTGGGGAGAATGGTCGTGATGACAGCGATCGACGACTACGCCCTGCTCAGCGATTGCCGCACCGCGGCGCTCGTCTCCCGTGACGGCTCGATCGACTGGTTGTGTCTGCCGCGCTACGACTCCCCCTCGATCTTCGGCGCCCTGCTCGGCGACGAGGAGCACGGCAGCTGGCAGCTGCGCCCGGTCGACGAGGCCGCCCTCGTGTCCCGTCGCTACGACGACGGCACCTTCACCCTCGTCACCCGGTGGGAGACCGCCGACGGGGTCGCCGAGGTCGAGGAGCTGCTCGTGATGTCGCCCGACGGCGACCCCCGGCGCACCGACCTCGTGCGTCGCATCCGGGGCGTGTCGGGAGGCGTCGAGTTCGCGCAGCGTCTGCGGATGCGGTTCGACTACGCCCGCGCCGTGCCGTGGGTGCGGCAGCGACGGCAGACCGGCGCGCCCGAGCTCGTCGCGATCGCGGGACCCGACGCCGTCGTGCTCCGCGGCGCCGCGCTCGAGGCGGCCGACCATCTGCACAGCGGCACCGTCGCGGTCCGCGAGGGCGAGCTCGTGGATCTGTCGCTCACCTGGTTCCCCTCCTCCGACGAGGCGCCGGCCGCCCTCGACATCGATGCGGCGATCGGGCGCACCAGCGAGTGGTGGCGCGGCTGGTCGGACCGCATCGACGCACCCGACGTCCACCGCGCGCAGGTGCGACGCTCCCTTCTCGTGCTGCGCGCGCTCACCCACCGCGACACGGGTGGCATCGTGGCGGCCGCGACGACCTCGCTCCCCGAGGAGTTCGGCGGCTCGCGCAACTGGGACTACCGCTTCGTGTGGCTGAGAGATGCCGCGCTGACCCTCGAGGCGTTCATCGCCCACGGGTTCCTCGGCATCGCCGAGCACTGGAGGCAGTGGCTGCTGCGCGCGATCGCGGGTGATCCGGCGCAGATGCAGATCGTCTACGGGATCGCCGGCGAACGCGACCTGTGGGAGCGGGAGCTCGCCTCGCTGCCCGGCTACGAGGGGGCCGCACCCGTGCGGGTCGGCAACGCCGCCGCCGAGCAGTACCAGGCCGACGTCATCGGCGAGGTGCTCGTGGCGCTCGACGTCGCGCGCCGAGCCGGTCTCGAGGAGTCCGAGTTCTCCTGGCCGCTGCAGCGCGCGCTGCTCGCGCGCGTCGGCGACCGGATCGACGAGCCCGACTGCGGCATCTGGGAGATCCGCGGCGCCCCGCGCATGTTCACCCACTCGCGGGCGATGATCTGGGCCGCGCTCGACCGCGGCATCCGCGCGGTGAACGAGCACGGGCTCGACGGCCCGGTCGAGGAGTGGGAGCGGCTGCGCGAGCGGATGCGCGCCGAGATCGACGCGCAGGGGGTCGCGCCGGGCGGCTGGTTCCGCCAGAACTACGACGACGACGAGGTGGACGCCTCGCTGCTCATGCTCCCGAGCGTGGGCTACTGCCCGCCCGATGACCCGCGGATGATCGCCACCGTGGAGCGCATCGAGCAGACGCTGATGCGCGACGGCCTCGTCCACCGCTATCGCACCTCGTCCGGGGTGGACGGGCTTCCGGGCGACGAGCACCCCTTCATCGCGTGCTCGTTCTGGCTCGTCGAGCAGTACGCCGCGACCGGGCGCGCCGGCGACGCGATCGCCCTGATGGACCGCGCGTGCGCCCTCGCGAACGACCTCGGGCTGCTGTCCGAGGAGTACGACGTGACCGCCCGCCGCCACGCCGGGAACACCCCGCAGGCCCTGTCGCATCTCGCGCTCGTGCGCGCGGCGGATGCGGTGGGCGGCGCGGAGACCCGGCGCGGCTGAGCTCGCTCAGTCGGAGGCGAGCCCGCCCAGCAGGTGACCGAACGAGCGTCCCTCGCCGAGGAACGCGTCGGGGTCGAACGGGTCGAGCACCTCCTGCTGCTCGCGCCGCGCGATCGACTCGGCGAGCTCGCGCGCGCCGCGCTCGATGCGCGAGGCCAGCGGCTTCACGTCGTCGGCCTGCGCACCCCAGTCGCTCGACGCCGCGAACACACCGGTCGGAACCGGCTCCGCGTGCAGGTAGGCGAACAGCGGACGGATCGCGTAGTCGATCGCGAGCGAGTGGCGGGCGGTTCCCGCGTTCGCGCCGATCAGCACGGGCATCCCGGCGAGCGCGTCCGGGTCGATCACGTCGATGAACGACTTGAACAGCCCCGAGTAGCTCGTCGAGAAGATCGGCGTCACGGCGATCAGGCCGTCGGCCGACACCACCCGGTTGAGGGCGTCCTCGAGCGCGGGCGGCGCGAACCCCGCGAGCAGGTTGTTGGTGATGTCGTGCGCGAGGTCGCGCAGCTCGATCACGTCGACAGTGGCCTCGATCCCGCGCTCCCGCAGCTCGCCGACCGTCGCCGAGGCGAGCCGGTCGGCGAGCATGCGGGTCGACGACGGGTTCGAGAGACCCGCGCTCACGACGGCGATACGGCGGGTCATCGTGCCGCCCCCGTCCGGGTCGCGGCCACGCCGAAGGCGGAGCCGCTCGTGACGGCGACCGCGACCGGGGTGTCCTGGTAGGGGCCGCCGACGGTGAGGTTGTTGCCACCGGCAGACGTCGGCCGCGCCTCGCGGGCGGGACCGTCACCGTAGACCGCGGCGACGCGTGCCGCGTGGGTGGGGGCGTCGGGCACCTCGGCCGGACGGTTCTGCGCCAGCTCGCGTCGCAGCACCGGCACCACCTCGGTTCCGAGCAGGTCGATCTGCTCGAGCACCGTCTTCAGCGGGAGCCCGGCGTGGTCGAGCAGGAACAGCTGGCGCTGGTAGTCGCCGTAGTGCTCCCGCATCGCGGCGTAGCGGTCGACGACCTGCTGCGGGGATCCGACGGTGAGCGGGGTCAGCTCCTGGAACTCCTCGAGCGAGGGCCCGTGACCGTAGACCGGCGCGTTGTCGAAGTACGGGCGGAACGCGGCCACCGCATCCTGCGAGTTCTTCGCCATGAACGCCTGCCCGCCGAGGCCCACGATCGCCTGCTCGGGCGTTCCGTGACCGTAGTGCGCGTAGCGCTGGCGGTAGAGGGTGATGAGGCGCTGGTAGTGCTCCTTGGGCCAGAAGATGTTGTTCGCGAAGAAGCCGTCGCCGTAGTAGGCGGCCTGCTCGGCGATCTCGGGCGTGCGGATGGAGCCGTGCCAGACGAACGGCGCGACCCCGTCGAGCGGGCGCGGGGTCGAGGTGAAGCCCTGCAGCGGGCTGCGGAACTTGCCCTCCCAGTCGACGACGTCCTTCTCCCAGAGCTCGCGCAGCAGGGCGTAGTTCTCGATCGCGAGCGGCAAGCCCTGGCGGATGTCCTGTCCGAACCACGGGTACACCGGGCCGGTGTTGCCGCGTCCCATCACGAGGTCGACGCGACCGCCCGTGAGGTGCTGCAGCATCGCGTAGTCCTCGGCGATCTTCACCGGGTCGTTGGTGGTGATGAGGGTCGTCGCGGTGGACAGGATGAGGCGCTCCGTCTGGGCGCCGATGTAGGCGAGCGTCGTCGTGGGCGAGCTCGAGAAGAACGGCGGGTTGTGGTGCTCGCCGAGGGCGAAGACGTCGAGGCCCACCTCCTCCACGTGCTTCGCGATCGTGACGATGTCGCGGATGCGCTGCGCCTCGCTCGGCGTCTCGCCCGTGGTGGGATCGCGCGTGATGTCGCTCACGCTGAAGATGCCGAACTGCATCTGGCTGCTCATGGCCTGTTCCGTCTCCTCGGTATTTCTATGCATTTGCATTGATATCCGGTGAAACCGTACGGATGCCGGGAGTATTCCCGACGCCAGCGCGGCATCCGGTGCTCCCGTAGCCTGAATGCATGGCGACCGTCGAGCTCACCGAGAAGACCTTCGAGAACACCGTGCTGGAGGGCGACATCGTGCTCGTCGACTTCTGGGCCGCCTGGTGCGGACCGTGCCGCGCGTTCGGGCCGGTGTTCGAGGCCGCGAGCGAGAAGCACCCCGACATCACCTTCGCCAAGGTCGACACGGATGCCGAGCAGGGTCTCTCCGCGGCGCTCAACATCAGCTCGATCCCCACCCTGATGGCCTTCCGCGACGGCATCGGCATCTTCGCGCAGGCGGGCGCGCTGCCCGGCCACGTGCTCGAGGACCTCATCGGCCAGATCCGCGCCCTCGACATGGACGAGGTGCGCGAGAAGGTCGCCGCAGCCCAGGCCGAGCTCGACTCCGCGCAGGCCGAGTAGCCGCGACGAGCCGACGCTACTTCAGCGCGCCCATCAGCAGGGTGACGCGGTAGCCCTCGCGCTTCCGGTCGATCCGCACCGGGATGCGCACCTTCACGCCGCGGTCGTCGAGCCGGCGCAGGTTCTCGTCGACCACCGACTCCAGGCCGCGCGGCACCATGCCGACTGGACCGCTCACGCGGCGCCCGGTGAAAAGCCGCACCTCGATCGGCGCATCCTGCCCCTCCGCCTGGATCGAGCGCGGCGAGATCGCCGTCTCGATCCCCGTGGCCCCCGACTCGACCAGCTCGCGCAGCTCGTCCTGGTACGGGTTCGAGTTCGCCAGCACCATCGTGGTGCGCTTGTTGCGGGGGGTCAGGTTGTAGACGTAGTCGTCGAAGCTGCCGAAGCCGCGGTCGTCGCGCGGCAGGTTCGTGTCGACGCCGCGTCGGCGGAACAATGCCATGCCGCGATCCTATGCGGGCTTCAGCGGGCGTCCGACCCGGCACCGGCGAGGACGCGACCGGGCTCGGGTGCGGACGGCGCGGGGGCCGCGGCGGACTCGCGGCAGCACACCGCGCACACCGCCTCGAGCAGCCCGTGTCGACATTCGTCCATGGCACGAAGTGTGCGCCTGGACAGACCGGGCGGCCATCCCCAACTGGGGTGGCACGCGTGCGGGTGCGCACGGGTGTTCGAGAGTCAGGGGGCTCCGCTCCCCGCGAGCAGCTCACGGAGAGCGCGGATCTCCTCCCGGAGCTCCTCGACCTGCCCTCGGGTCGCCGCCTGCTGACGCACGCTGTGTGCATCCACTTTCTCGACGATCCAGGATGCGAAGGTCGCGGTGACGACGCCGATCAGTGTGATCCCTCCGACCATGATGCCGACCGCGACGATCTGACCCGTGGCGGTGATCGGGTAGTAGTCGCCGTAGCCGACGGTCGTGATCGTGACGAAGGCCCACCAGAGGCCCTCTTGGAGATTCTGAATGGATCCGCCCTGGCCACGCTCCGCGTCCAGAACCGCGAGGGCGGCCACGTACACCAGAAGCACGGAAGCGCCCACGACATAGATGATGATGCGCCCACGGAGCGCCGTCCCCGCGGTCCTCTGCAGGATCGTCAACAGGGTCACGAGCCTCAGGAGCCGCAGCGGGCGGAGGATCGGCAGCACGACGATCGCCAGATCGAAGAGATGGGTGAGAAACCAGCGACCGCGCCGTTCCGCGAGCACCAGGTTGACGGAGTAGTCGACCAGGAACACGGCCCACGTGACGATCATGAGCGCCTCGGGAATGACCGCGGCAGCATCGTCCAGATCGCCGATCACCTCCACCGAATAGGCGATGAGGAACACGACCGCGGCCATCGCCAGCGGCCACTCGGTCAGTCGGGCCCAACGTTGCTGTCTCATGGTGGGAGTATCGCGAGCCTCCCGCCCGATGTCGCGCCCCTGCTCGGGGGCCGAACGACGAAGGCCGCCACCTTGCGGTGACGGCCTTCGAAGAAGAAGTTCGCGGTGTCTGTCGACGATGCGCGCTCGGGTCTCGCTCCCTAGCGACGCAGCCCCAGACGCTCGATCAGCGAGCGGTAGCGCTCGATGTCGATGTCCTGGAGGTAGCCGAGCAGCCGGCGACGCTGGCCCACGAGCAGCAGGAGGCCACGACGCGAGTGGTGGTCGTGCTTGTGCTCCTTGAGGTGCTCGGTGAGGTCCTTGATCCGCTTGGTGAGGATCGCGACCTGCACCTCGGGGGATCCGGTGTCTCCGGGGTGGGTGGCGTACTCGTCGATGATCGCCTTCTTGACGTCTGCATCCAGTGCCATAGAGGGATCCCCTTTCTTCTCGTTGCGCGGTGCTCCCCACCCGATGCGGGGGGCTCTCTCGATCCGCGGCCGTTGGACGGCAACCTTGGGAGTCTAGCAGAGCGGGCGGTGCTCAGCGGATGGCGAGCACCAGCACGAGTGCGAACGAGAGCGTCACGAGGAGCGCGATGGTCGACGACACCACGATGCCGGCGACCGCCCACCCGCGGCGGCGCAGCATCCCGTCGGCCGTGTCGCGCAGCCCCCGCACGCCGAAGCGGATGGAGGTGGTCGCGAGCGCGGCGACCACGAGCAGCTGGAGACCCTGCAGGAAGATCGCGGCCTCGGTGAGCCGCGCCGCATCCGACACCAGGTAGACGACCGCGAACGCGAGCCCGCCGACCACCGCGTTGGCGAGCACCACGAGCCCGGCGAACTGCAGGCTGCGGGTGGCGGCGACGTCGGCGGCCGGACGACCCGTCGCCGGGATCACGACTCGCGCTCCGCAGTGCGCGCAGAACGGCTCGCCCTCGAGCGAGGGCGCCCGGCAGCTGGCGCAGGCGATGCCGCGACGCGCGCGCTCGACCGTCGTGCCGAAGGGCAGACGGGTCGTGGGGGCGGCGACCGTCATGCCCCCCATTCTGGGGGTACGCGGTGCCGGCGGCAAGGGGCGGAGGGCGACCCACAGCGCACGCGGAGGAGCCGCCGATGAACCTCACGGCCGACCGTTTGCGAGACTGGAGCCGTGATCGCCGCCCGACTGCTCGACGTGCTGCTCGTGCTCGTGCTGATCGTGTACCTCGGGGAGGGATGGCGAAACGGCATCCTGCGCAGTGTGAGCGCCATCCTCGGAGTGGCGGCGGGTGGCGCGGCCGCGTTCTTCGCGGTGCCGTTCGTGGCCGCCGCGATCCCCTCGCCCGACTGGCGGCTCGGGATCTCGCTCGCCCTCGCCGTGCTGCTGCTGGTCGGCGGGCACCTGCTCGGGGTCACGATCGGCGCGGCGGTGCGCGGTCGGCGCCCCGACGACCCCCGCCGCGAGCGCGACCTCACGACGCTCGAGCGCGTGCTCGGCGCCGTCGCCAACCTGGTGGCGGCCGCCCTCGTCGTGACGCTCGTCGCCGGGAGCGTCGCGCAGCTCGGCGTGCCGGTGATCTCCCAGGCGGTCAAGCGCTCGGTCGTGATCAGCACGATCGACCGCATCACGCCCGGCCCCGTGGCGCAGGGCATCGCGCAGCTGCGCTCGGCGATCCTGGAGCAGGGCATCCCGACGATCGACGAGGCACTCGGCGGCATCGCGACCGGGCAGCAGCCGCCGGACGTCGACACCGCCACGGACCCCCTCGAGGCCGCCTCGCGATCGGTGGCGCGCATCAGCGGGACCGCCTACGCGTGCGGGCAGAACCAGTCGGGCAGCGGTTTCGTCGTCGCGGCGGAACGGGTGGTCACCAACGCGCACGTGGTGGCGGGCGTCGCGAACCCCGTCGTCGAGCTCCCCGACGGCCAGGTGCTCGACGCGCGCGTCGTCTGGTTCGACCCGGACGTCGACGTCGCGATCCTCGCGGTACCCGGACTCGTGGCGACGCCGCTCGCACTCGCGGACGCCGGGATAGGCGACGAGGGCGTCGTGGACGGCTACCCGCACGGCGGCCCCTTCACCTCGGGCGCCGCGAAGGTGCTGGCGATCTCGGACGAGCGCGTGGCCGACATCTACGGCGACAGCGCGAGCACCCGCGAGGTCGCGACGATCGCGGCCGACGTGCAGCCCGGGAACTCCGGCGGCCCGCTCGTGACGCTGGAGGGCGAGGTGGCGGGGATCGTCTTCGCGCGCAACGCCGATCACGAGAACGTCGGCTACGCCACCACCATGCTGCAGCTCGAGCCGCTGCTCGACGGAGCGGAGTCGCTCACCGCCCCGGTCGAGCCGGGACACTGCGTCGCCGGCTGAGCGCCGCTACGCCGAATCCGGCCTCTTCATGTACCACTCGGTGAAGCGCCGCGCCCGACCGTCGGCCGCCAGCTCGACGAGCCAGATGTTGTCGTAGAGACGCCCTTCGCGGTAGTCGACCGTCAGCTGCACGACGCCCAGCTCGCCGTCGACCGCGATCACCGTGCTCGTGTAGCTCGTGTCACCCGGCTGATCGGCCGCCTCGATCCAATTCGCCACGATCTCGTCGTGCCCCCGCCACGGCCGCTCGGACGGTCCGGTGAGGTATTCCCCGTCGGGGGTGAAGAGCGCGCGGATGTCGTCGGGCGCGTTCGACTCCCACGCCACGCGATACCGCCGCACCCAGTTCTCGAAGTCCTGCCGTTCGGTCATGACGACGTTCTACCGCCTGCGCCCGACATCCGTCCGAGGGTTGACTCCGGACGCGACCGGGTGCACCCTGGAATCAGTTCAACTCATCGCCCAGAAGAGCCGGAGTCATCGACCCGCCACTGGGCGATGAGTCTGTCCGGGGCCCGTTCAGCGCGCCACCACGTGCGCCTGGAGCGCGTGCCGCGAGGCCGTGAGCCGCGCGAGCAGCTGCTGCTCGTCGCGCTGCGCCCCGATGCGGTCGCGACCCGTGATGATCCGCTGACGGGTGAACGCCAAGGTGGTCGCGTCGCGGATGAACGATGCCATCAGCGGTCCGATGCCGTTCGCCTTCGCCCACGCCATCGCGTTCTTGCGGCCCGCGCCGGTGCCGAGCGCCTGCACCTCCGACGGGCTCAACCACCCCACGGCGGCGTATTCGGCCAGACGCTCCTGGGTGAGCTTCGCCTCGCGCTTGCGCAACTGCACGATGAGCACGATCGAGCCGGCGAACAGCGGCACCTGGAGCACCAGGTACAGCACGAACCAGCCGGCGAGACCGAGGTAGGAGGTGCCGTTCCAGAGCGCGTGCAGGGCCATGGCCGGGATCAGCCCGACGAAGAAGCCCCCGATGCCGCCGGCGACGCTCGTGCGGCCCCACAGGCCGATGAAGAGGCCGGTCATCGACGTGAACATGGCGTGCGCGAAGGGCGACATCACGCCGCGCACGAAGAAGGTCAGCGCGACGTCCGACGACAGGGCGCCGGAGTAGGACATGGCATCCGCGAAGTAGAGGATGTTCTCGGTGAAGGCGAAACCGCCCGCGATGATCGCCGCGTAGACGATCCCGTCGACGGGACCGTCGAAGTACCTGCGCGCCACCAGGAAGATCAGCAGGACGCCGACCCCCTTCGCCGACTCCTCGACGAGCGGGGCCTGCACCACCGTGCCGACGACGTCGAGCGCGCTCGGGTCGACGCCCGCGGCGTAGCTCGCCATCTGGACGCCCAGGTCGACCAGCAGGGCGATCGCCACCGCCATGATCGCGCCCCACAGGAAGCCGAACACGAGGAGCCCCCGCGGTTCCGGCTCCCAGCGGTCGATCCACGCGACCCCGAAGAGCACGACCGCCAGCGGGATGAGGGCGAGCACCGCCGCGCCCACCAGCAGGGCCGGCCCCAGTGCGAGGAACAGGTAGGCGAGCAGGGCGATCGCGAAGATGCCGATCACGATGAAGCCCGCCACCGCCCATCCGAAGAGGCTGCTGCGCGGCGTCGCGGGTTGCGCGAGCACCGGTTGCGCCGGCAGCTGCGTCTGCGCCTGCACCTCGGAGGGGGCCGAGGCGGGCTGCGCGGGGTTCGTGGTGGTGGGTTCGAACGACATGCGCACACCCTATCCAGGGCCGGCGGTGCGCGCGGGCCGCCTACTTCTGCTGTTCGCGCAGGATGGCGAGCGCCCGGCTCACCCGATCGCGCAGGCCCGGCACGCTCGTGCGCTGCGGGATGCGCGCGCGTTCGAGCAGCGCGACGACCTCGGCACGCTGCGCCTGGCGGACGGCCTCGAAGGCGGCGGCGCGCACCACCGCCGCGCGCACGGCGACGACGAATGCGGCGATGCTGAGCGCGGCCGCCACGATCGCCGCGACGGCGAAACCGGGGAGCTCCTCCGCGAACCCGCCGATCGCCGCGGCGACGCCGATGCCGACCACGGCGAGCAGGGCGGCGAGACGGAGGGTCGGCCCGGCCGCATCCCGTCGGGCCCGCGAGCGGTCCGCCTCGGCCAGACGCGCGTCGAAGTGGGCGAGCTCCTCCTCGCCGAGCTGCATCACGCTGCGATCCCGGAGGTCGCGACGAATGCGCGCGTAGGTGGGGCGGTCGCGCCGCACGACCGCGAGAACGGCGGCCATCCCGATGGCGAACGCGACGAGCGCGACGGCGACGAGGATGAGGAACGCCGTGAACGGCTGCGATCCGTCGAGCAGGGCGCGCGCGGCGAGGTCGATGGCGAACGCCGCCAGCACCGCGGTGATCGCGATGACGGCCATCGTCCAGGTCAGCTCGCGCACGCCGTTGCGGGTGATCACCTCGGGGTCGTCGGTGTCGCGCACCCGGCGCGCGTCGATGAAGCCCGTGAGGGCGTCGCCCACCTGGAGGGCGAGGATCGAGAGCTGGATGAGCAGCGCGACGACGAGCAGCGGAACGAGATCCACTCTGCGACCTTAACCCAGGGCGTATTCCCCGCCGAGTCGCCTGCGCCTACAGCGCCGCGTCGGGCGTGTCGACCGCTCCCCCGAATCGCCGCGTGCGGCTGCCGTAGAGCTCGACCGCCTCCCAGAGCTCGGCCCTGCCGAAGTCCGGCCACAGCGTGTCGAGAAACACCATCTCGGCGTAGGCGCTCTGCCAGAGCAGGAAGTTGCTGGTGCGCTGCTCCCCCGAGCTGCGCACGAACAGGTCCACGTCGGGCATGTCGGGCTGGTAGAGGTGCCGCGCGATGGTCTTCTCGCTGATGCGGTCGGGGTCGAGCCGGCCGGCCGCGACCTCCCGCGCGATGCCGCGCACCGCATCCTGGAGCTCGGTGCGTCCCCCGTAGTTGACGCACATCGTGAGGGTGAGGGTCGAGTTGCCGGCCGTGAGGCGTTCGGCGAACTGCAGCTCGTCGATGACGCTGCGCCACAGTCGCGGCTTGCGGCCCGCCCAGCGCACGCGCACCCCCCACTCGTTGAGCTGGTCGCGGCGGCGGTGCAGCACGTCGCGGTTGAAGCCCATGAGGAACCGCACCTCGTCGGGGCTGCGGCGCCAGTTCTCGGTCGAGAAGGCGTAGACGGAGAGGTGGGTCACGCCGATCTGGATGGCTCCCGCCACGACGTCGAGCAGGGCGGCCTCGCCCGCCTTGTGACCCTCCACCCGGGTGAGCCCCTGCCGGTTCGCCCAGCGACCGTTGCCGTCCATCACGATCGCGACGTGCTTCGGCACGGCGGAGGCGGGGATCGCGGGAGGCTGCTGACCCGTCCAGTCGAGCGGCACGAAGTCGACGGCATCCTTGTGCGTCTTGCGGACCGGGCTCACACGACGACCCTACGCGGATGGCGCTACGCGGTCGTGCGGTCGACGTGCTCGAGCGAACGCAGCCCGCGCTCGAGGTGGAACTGGGTGTACGCCGCGGTGACACCGGATGCCTGGGCGCGGGTGCGCTCGTCGGCGGCGTCCGCGGTCTGCCAGTCGCCGGCGAGCAGCGCGGCCAGCAGCTGCAGCGTGTCGGCGTCGAGGCGCGGGGATCCGGGCGGGGCCGCCGCATCCGACACCACACCCCCGAGCTGCACGACGAACGCGCTGTGCGGTCCGGGTTCGCCGGTGACGGCGCAGTCGACGAAGCTCGGCGCCCATCCGGCGATCGACAGCGCGCGCAGCAGGTAGGAGTCGAGGGTGAGCCCCGGGGCGTGCTCGGCGCGGCTCAGCGAGCGCAGCGCACCGACGAGCAGCAGGTAGTGCTGCAGCCCCGCCTCGTGCTCGGTGAGCCGATCGGCCGTCTCGACCATGGCCGTGGCGGCCGTGAACCGGGCGTAGTCGCCCGCGATGTCGCCGCCGTAGGAACCGAGCATCTCGACCTGCTGCACGATGTCGAGGCTGCGGCCGATGTAGCACTGCACGTCGACCACCATGAACGGCTCGAGACGGGCTCCGAAACGCGACCCGGTGCGGCGCACGCCCTTCGCGACGGCGCGCACCTTGCCGTGCTGCCGGCTCAGCATCGTGACGATACGGTCCGCCTCACCCAGCTTGTGGGTGCGCAGCACGACGGCTTCGTCACGGTAAGTGGGCACGTTCGATTATCGCCCCCGCGCCCGACATCCGCCCGGATGCCAGGATGGGGGCGTGGCGACGGATACGGCCCTCACGACCTTCGAGAACGTGCGACCGCGGCTGTTCGGCATCGCCTACCGGATGATGGGCACCGTCGCCGAGGCCGAGGACCTGGTGCAGGAGGCGTGGCTGCGCTGGCAGGGCGTCGACCACGACGCGGTGCGGGAGCCGGCGGCGTTCCTGGCGACGACGATCACCCGGCTCGCCCTCACCGAGCTCGGCTCCGCCCGCGCGCGCCGCGAGAGCTACGTCGGCCCGTGGCTGCCGGAGCCCGTCGACACCTCCGCCGATCCGGCGCTCGGCGCCGAGCGCGGCGAGGCCCTGTCGGTCGCGATGCTCGTGCTGCTCGAGCGCCTCACCCCCGCCGAGCGCGCCGTCTACGTGCTGCACGAGGCGTTCGACTACCCCTACCGGCGGATCGCCGAAGTGCTCGAGACGAGCGAGGCGAACGCGCGCCAGCTGGCGGCGCGCGGGCGTGCCCACGTCGCGGGCGGGCGCACGGCATCCGTGTCGTCCGCCGAACGCGATCGCGTGCTCGCCGCGTTCCTCGCCGCGGCGCAGCACGGCGACCTCGAGGCGCTCGAGGCGGTGCTCGCCGAGGACGTCGTGGCGCTGTCCGACGGCGGCGGCGCGGTCATCGCGGCGCGCAAGCCCGTCGTCGGCCGCGAGCGCGTCGCCCGGTTCCTCCTGGGTGTCGTCGAGAAGTTCGCCTCCGATCTCGACAACGTGCCCGCGAGCTGCAACGGGGACATCTCCTTCGTCGGCTCGCGCGACGGCGAGACGATCGCGGTCTGGACGCTCGACATCGGCCCCGAGGGCGTCCGCGGGTTCTACAACGTGCTGAATCCGGCCAAGCTGTCACGAATCACGGCGGTGTCCGGTCTGAGCGGGTGACCCTCCAGGAAAGGACACCCATGACGATCCTCGTCACCGGCGGCACCGGCCGCCTCGGCCGCCCGACCGTCGACGCGCTGCGCGCCCACGGGCACACCGTGCGCGTGCTCAGCCGCCGCCCCGGACCCGACCACGCGGTCGCCGACCTCGCCACGGGTGCGGGCCTCGCCGCCGCGCTCGACGGCGTCGAGACGGTCGTACATCTCGCGACCTCGCGCTCGAAGGACATCGGGCAGACCCGGATGCTGCTGACCGCGATGGCCGACACGGGAGCCCACCTGGTGTTCGTCTCGATCGTCGGGGTCGACGAGGTGCCGTTCGCGTACTACCGCGACAAGGTCGCCAGCGAGCAGGCGATCGCTGCCTCAGGGATCGCGCACACGATCATCCGCGTCACCCAGTTCCACGGCTTCGTCGAGGAGCTGCTCGACGCGCAGCGCAGATCGCCGGTGACGCTCGTGGTGCCGGGGGTCGCGCAGACCGTGCACATCCCGGAGGTCGCCGAGCGTCTCGTGGAGCTGGTCGAGACGCGTCCCGCCGGGCGCGTCGCCGACTTCGGCGGGCCCGAGCTGCTGACCCTGCGCGAGCACGCCGCGCAGTGGCAGGCGGCCCGCGGCATCCGACGCCCCGTCTGGTCGCTGCGACTGCCGGGCGGGTTCGCGCGCGCGGTGCGGGAGGGGCGGCTCACCTCCGGATTGCCGGGCGCGGGGCGGGTGACGTTCCGCGAGTACCTCGCCCGCGAGCGATGATCGCGACCACTCGGGTCCTGCTGGGGTTGCTCGCGATCGACGCACTCGTGGTGGGGCTGTGGAACCAACTCCGGCCCGAGAGCTTCTACGCCGACTTCCCGACGGTGGCGCTCGATCCCCCGTTCAGCGAGCACTACGCGCGCGACTTCGGGGGCGCCACCCTCGGGATCGCGGTCGTGCTGATCGCCGCGATCATCGCTCCGACGGGTGCCCTGGTCACGGTCGCGGGCGTCGCGTTCTCGGTCTTCGCGGTGCCGCATGCTGTGTTCCACGCCACCCACCTGGAGCGCGCCGACGCCGGCGAGACGGCGTACCTGCTGCTCGGGAACGGTCTCGTCGCGGCGATCGGGGTCATCGTGATCGTGCTCGGCGTGCTACGAATGGGGCGTGACCGAGGACGTCTTCACGATCCCGCTCTGGATCGACCTGCTCGCGGTCGGGATCGGCAGCGTGCAGGGGGCGGCGTTCGCGGCCCAGTTCCGTGATCGACGCCTCGACCTGCTGGGCGTCGCGATCGTCGGCATCGCCACCGGGTTCGGCGGCGGCCTGCTGCGCGACATCCTGCTGAACCAGGTGCCGCTCGCCCTGCGGAGCGACTGGTACCTGCCGGTCGCGACCGGTGCCGCGCTGCTCGGGATGCTGCTGCAGCGCCTCGTGCATCGGCTGGGCGTGACCATCAACATCCTGGATGCCGTGACGATCGGCATGTTCGGCGCGATCGGCACGACGAAGGCGCTCGCCCTGGGGTTGCCGGTGGTGCCCGCGATCTTCGTGGGGGCGGTCGCCGCGGTCGGCGGATCGATCCTGCGCGACCTGCTGCTGGGGCTGCCGATCGCGATCATGCAGGTCGGGTCGCTCTACGCCGTGGCCGCGATCGCCGGGTCGACCGTGCTCGTCGTGCTCGACGCGGTCGGCGTCGACGTGCTCGTCGCGGGTATCGTGGGCGTCGCGGTCACCTTCGGCGTGCGCGTGCTCGCGCTCGCCTTCCACTGGTCGCTCCCCGAGCAGCGCCATCTGCCGACGGGCGCGATCCGCATCGTGCGCCGCCCCAAGCCCTGACATGAGTCGAGGGGTCGCAAAGTGTCGCCGACACGCCGGCGGGGGCGACACTTTGCGACCCCTCACCCGGGCACGATGACGACCGCCCTCGTGGGGCATGCGGCCGCGCGGCCCGGGGTGAGCCGCGTCGGTCAGACGGCGGCGAGCTCCCGGTCGCCCGACTCGAGGCGGACGGCGCGGTTGACGGCCGACACGACGGCCTTCAGCGACGCCGTCGAGATGTCGGCGTCGATGCCGACGCCCCACAGGCGCTTCTCGCCCACCTGCAGCTCGACGTAGGCGGCCGCCTGCGCGTCGCCCGATGCGCTGAGGGCGTGCTCGACGTAGTCGTAGAGCTTGATCTCGTGCCCCTGCTCGGACATGATCCCGAGGAACGCCGCGATCGGGCCGTTGCCCTCGCCGTGCTCCTCGCCCACCTCGTCGCCGACGCGCCAGCGGATGTCGAGGTTCACGACCCCGGTCAGCTCGCTCGCCGTGCGGGTCGAGAGCAGCTCGTACCGGCCCCACTTGTCGGTGTCGTCCGCGGCGGGCAGGTACTCGTCCTGGAAGACCTCCCAGATCTGCTCGCTCGTGACCTCGCCGCCCTCGGCATCCGTCTTCGCCTGCACGACGCCCGAGAACTCGATCTGCAGCTTGCGGGGCAGGTCGAGCGCGTGGTCGGTCTTCAGCAGGTAGGCGACGCCGCCCTTGCCGGACTGCGAGTTCACGCGCACGACGGCCTCGTAGCCGCGGCCCAGGTCCTTCGGGTCGACCGGCAGGTACGGCACCGCCCATTCGAGATCCGCCACCGGCACGCCCAGCTCGTCGGCCCGGGCCTCCATGGCCTCGAAGCCCTTCTTGATGGCGTCCTGGTGCGAGCCCGAGAAGGCCGTGTACACGAGGTCGCCCGCCCAGGGGCTGCGCTCGTGCACCTTCAGCTGGTTGCAGTACTCGGCGGTCACCCGGATGGCGTCGAGGTCCGAGAAGTCGATCTGCGGGTCGACGCCCTGCGTGAACAGGTTGATGCCGAGCGCCACCAGGTCGACGTTTCCGGTGCGCTCGCCGTTGCCGAAGAGGCATCCCTCGATGCGGTCGGCGCCGGCCTGGTAGCCCAGCTCCGCCGCGGCGATCGCGGTGCCGCGATCGTTGTGCGGGTGCAGGCTCAGGATGACGTTCTCGCGGTGGTCCAGGTGGCGGCTCATCCACTCGATCGAGTCGGCGTAGACGTTCGGCGTCGCCATCTCGACGGTCGACGGCAGGTTGATGATGACCTTGCGCTCCGGGGTCGGCTCGAAGATCTCGAGCACCTGGTTGCAGACCTCGACCGCGAACTCGAGCTCGGTGCCCGTGTAGCTCTCGGGCGAGTACTCGTAGTAGACGTCCGTGCCGGGCACGGTCGCCTCCAGCTCGCGGCACTTCCGGGCGCCGTGCAGGGCGATGTCGATGATGCCCTGCTTGTCGGTGCGGAACACGACGTCGCGCTGCAGCACGCTCGTCGAGTTGTAGAGGTGCACGATCGCGCTCTTGGCGCCGCGGATCGACTCGTAGGTGCGCTCGATGAGGTGGTCGCGCGCCTGGGTCAGCACCTGGATGGTGACGTCGTCGGGGATCAGCCCCTCCTCGATGAGCTGCCGCACGAAGTCGAAGTCGGTCTGACTCGCGGACGGGAACCCGACCTCGATCTGCTTGTAGCCCATGCGCACGAGCAGGTCGAACATGATGCGCTTGCGCTCGGGGCTCATCGGGTCGATGAGGGCCTGATTGCCGTCGCGCAGGTCGACGGCGCACCACATGGGCGCCTTCTCGATGCGACGCTCGGGCCAGGTGCGATCGGGCAGTTCGACACGGAACTGCTCGTGGTACGGGCGATACCGGTGGACGGGCATCGCCGAGGGCTGCTGGGTGTTCTTCATGGTCTCTGGATCTTCCGGTCGGGATGGTCAGCCAACGACGAACTCCGCGACGGGGAAGGCCTGAGAGTTAGGCCCCGTCGCGGCAGCTAAGAAGAAGCAGGCCGAAGCGCACCCGAAAAGGGTAGCACCGTGCCGCGGCGGGTGCGACGCGCCCCGGATGCGGGGGCGCGTCCGGTCGCACCGCGCGGCTAGCGTGGTCGCACCATCACCGGAGGAACACGTGCCCCGACGCCTCGTCGCCGCCCTCGCGGGCGTCAGCCTGCTCGCCGTCCTGAGCGGATGCGCCATGCCGCTCCCCCTGCCGATCCCGCGCGGACCGGGCGCCGCGGGAACCGCGGACGGCGGTCCGGCGGCTCCGGCCGGCGCGCCGGTGGTCGGCGACTGCCTCGACGGGATGAACGGGGTGGACTCCGACTGGGGATCCCACGTCGAGTGCACCCGGCCCCACCTCTACGACGTGGTCGCCATCGACGAGTGGCCGGGGATGGACGCCGCGATCGACGGCGCGACGCCGGCCCGCGTCTTCTCCGCCATCAACGGCGGAAGCGACGACACGTTCGTCAGCGAGTACTGGGGATGGGCCCACGAGTTCTGCGCCGCGGCGGTCCGCGACGCGCTCGGCTGGGGCGGGCTGCATCCCCGCTACGACGACCTTCACGTCATGCCCGCCGGCGAGTGGGGCTTCGACATGTCGCTCGCCGCCCGGTCCGACTTCGACGCGGGCGAGCACCGCACCCTCTGCTCGCTGGGGTGGTTCGACGAGCACGCGCGCACGACCGGTGCGACACTTCCTGAGGACTTCGTCGCGGATGCCGGGGCCGGCACAGAGGAATGCTGGGTCACCGACAGCACGACCGCCGACCCCGTCGACTGCACCGAGCCGCACACCGACCAGACGATCCTCTGGTTCGACGCGCGCTCCGCATTCGGCGACTCGTTCCTCGCCCCCGAGACGGAGTTCACGGACACCCAGTGGCAGCTCGTCAACGCCACCTGCGCCGACCTGGTGGCGCCACTGCTCCCGACCGTCCCCGAGGGGCTCACGGTATGGGGCTGGGCGCGCTATCCGGAGATCTGGGAGGACCTCGCCGACGCGCCGCCCGTCCCCGACACCTGGTACACGATGGATTGCCTCGTCGGCAGCTACGACGGGTCGGAGTTCGTCGGCGACCTGCTCGACGGCACGCGACCGGTGCTCATCCCCGGGACGGCCGCGGGCAGCCAGAGCGCCTGACGCGCGGTCACTCCACCGCGAGCGCCGTGATCGGGCTCACCCGCGTGGCGCGACGGGCCGGCGTGATCGTCGCGGCCACCGTGAGCACCGCGGCGGACACCACGACGATCGCGAGGATCGTCCAGGGCACCCCCGGCGCGACGATCCCCGGCATCCCGGAGGCCGAGCCGAGCAGGGACTGCGCCCCCGCCCAGCCGTAGAAGGTGCCGAGCACGAGGCCGACGAGCACCGCCGTCGCGGTCAACTGCACGCTCTCGGCGAGGATCATCCGCCGGAGCTGCGCGCGCGAGAACCCGAGAGCGCGCAGCAGCCCGAGCTCCCGGGTGCGCTGCAGCACGCTCAGCGACAGGGCGTTGACGAGGCCGACCGCGGCGATGAGCGCGCTCACCCCGATGAGCACCGAGAACACCGCGGTCACGCCGTCGAGCATGGCGCCGGTCCCCTCGTACACCTCCGGCTGCTCGGCCTGCGCGGCCTCGATCAGCAGACGGAAGCTCGCGACGGTCACACCGAACATCGTCACCAGGGTGACGCCGATGACGACGCCGATCGTCGTCCGCGACGAGCGCTCGGGGTAGCGCAGCGCGTTCGCCGCCGCCAGGCGCGCCGACGGGGAACGGCCGAGCATCCGACCGACCAGCCGCAGCGCGGGCGGCATGATCAGGTGGGCTCCGAGCACCACACCCGTGAACGAGAGGATGCCGCCGACGACGCCGATCAGGACGGCGAACGGTGTCACGAGCCCGAGCAGCATCGAGAGCACGAGGGTCGCCGTGCCGACGGCGAAGAGCGTGATCGCGATGGCGTTGCGCGCCGGCCGCGATCGCGCCTCCTCCAGCGACAGCGGCTGCGACCCGCCGATCGCCTGCAGCGGCGTGACGGTCAGCACGCGGCGGGAACCGACCCACGCGGCCAACCAGGTGGTGGCGACGACGGCGAGGATCGGCGCGGCGAGCCCGGGGTCCGCCCAGTCGTGCGCCACCTCGGGCAGCCAGTCGGCCCACACCGCGAGGCGCTCCAGCGCCACCGCGAGCCCGGTGCCGACCGCCGCCCCCGCCACCGCGCCGATGAGGCCGACGACCAGCCCCTCGCGGGCGACGGCGCGACGCTGCCGGCGGGCGCTCGACCCGATGAGACGCAGCAGCGCGATCGACCGCGCCCGACCCGCGACGATCGTCGCGAAGGTGTTGGCGGTCACGATCGAGCCGACGTAGATGGCGATCGCGATGAACACCCACGCGATCACCGTGAGCATGATGCCCACGGTCGTGCTGCGCCCCGTGATCGGATCGGCGCGGATGGCGTCGTCGAGCACGCCCGTGATCTGCAGCAGCGCCACCCCGAAGGCCGACGACAGCAGCGCCACGAGGATCGACGACCCGTGCTCGCGCACGCCCGAGGCGGGTCCGGCGCCGCTCACGCCGCCTGCTCCATGGCGAGCATGAACGCGGCGATCTCCGACGCCTCCATGCGCGGACGGTCCTCGACGACGCGGCCGTCGGCGAGGAAGATCACCCGATCGGCGTAGCTGGCGGCGATCGGGTCGTGGGTGACCATCGCGATCGACTGGCCGTAGCCGCGCGTCGCGGATTGCAGCACCTGCAGCACCTCACGGCCCGTGCGGGAATCGAGGTTCCCCGTCGGCTCGTCGGCGAACACCAGTTCCGGCCGGGTGACCAGGGCGCGAGCGATCGCGACGCGCTGCTGCTGGCCGCCCGAGAGCTCGTGGGGGCGGTGGCTGAGCCGCGGGTCGAGACCGAGCACGGTCTCGAGCTCGTCGATCCACTCGCGCTCGCGGGGGCTCGGCGTGCGTCCGTCGAGCTCGAAGGGCAGCAGGAGGTTCCCTTCGACGTCGAGCGTCGGCACGAGGTTGAACGACTGGAACACGAACCCGACGCGGCGCCGCCTCAGCAGGGTGAGCTGTTCGTCGCCCAGCCCGCCGATCTCGGTGTCGCCGAGCCAGACCCGGCCCTCGGTGGGCGAGTCGAGCCCGGCCATGATGTGCATGAGCGTCGACTTGCCGGATCCCGACGGCCCCATGACGGCCGTGAACTCGCCGCGCCGGATGCCGACCGTGACGTCGCGCAGGGCGTCGATGCGGGCGCCGTGGGACCCGTAGCTCTTCGTGAGGTTCGCGACGCGGGCGACGAGAGCGGGCGCGGCGGGCTCCGATGCGACGACGTCGATGCTGGTGGTGATGTCCATGCCCCGACGCTACGAAGCGAGCGGGCACGGGCGCGTCCGGCGGCCGTCGCATCCGCATCCGCCCCGGGGATGATGCCGCCTACAGCAAGCGGTTCTCGAAGGCGTAGACGACGAGCTGCACGCGGTCGCGCAAGCCGAGCTTGGCGAGGATGCGGGAGATGTGCGTCTTGACGGTCGCCTCGCTCACGTATTCGCTGCGGGCGATCTCGGAGTTGGACATGCCGCGGCCCGCGAGCAGGAAGATGTCGCGCTCGCGCGAGGTGAGGGCGCCGAACTCGGTCGGCTCCCCCGTCGACGCCGCGCGCGAGTCGAAGTGCTCGAAGAGCTCGCGCGTCGCGCCGGGAGCGATGACGGCCGTGCCGGCGTGCACGGTGCGGATCGCGGCGAGCAGGAACTCTGGATCCGAGTCCTTCAGCAGGAAGCCGCTCGCCCCCGCGCGGATGGCGCGCGTGGCCGCCTCGTCCAGGTCGAAGGTCGTGAGCACGATGACGCGCGTCGCCCGGCGGGCCGCGTCGGCGGCCGACAGGATGCGCTCGGTCGCCTCGATGCCGTCCATCACCGGCATCCGGATGTCCATGAGCACCACGTCGGGCTGGGTGCGCGCCACGAGGGCGACGCCCTCGAGACCGTCGCCCGCCTCGCCCGCGAACTCCAGGTCGGGCTGGGAGCCGACCAGCATCCGGATGCCGGTGCGGAACAGCGCCTGATCGTCGACGAGGGCGACGCGGATGGGTTCGGTCATCGGATGGTTTCCTCCGTGAGCGGGGCGAGGGGCGCGTGCGGGGCGGTCGGCTGGTAGGGCAGCCAGGCGGTCACGACGAAGCGGTCGCCGTCGGCTCCGGCGCGGAGCCATCCGCCCCCGAGCGCGGCGCGCTCGGTCATGCCCGCGATGCCGTGCCCGGCGACGGGGGCGCCGATCGGGATCATGCCGGTGCGCGGCTTCACCTCGGGCAGGTGGCTGACGACGGCGAGCTCGAGCCCGTGCGAGGTCCAGCTGAACCGCAGCAGCACCTCGCGGTCGACATCCGCGTGCCGCAGCACGTTCGTGAGCGACTCCTGGACGATCCGGTAGACCGCGATCTGCTGGCTCGAGCCGAGCGGGAGCGGCTCACCGGAGTCCTCGCGCGCGATGCGCAGCCCCGACGACCGCAGCTGCTCGACGAGGTGGTCGAGGTCGACGAGGGTCGGCTGGGGGCCGTCCTCCTGCTGGTAGCGCAGCTGCGCGAGCAGCACCCGCACGTCGCCGAGTGCCTCGCGAGCGGTCGCGGCGATGGTGCGCAGCGCCTCCTCGGCCGCAGCCGGGTCGGTGCGCGCCGCGTAGCGCGCGCCATCCGCCTGCGCCACCACTACCGCGAGCGAATGGGCGACCACGTCGTGCATGTCGCGCGCGATGCGGGTGCGCTCCTGCTCGGCCGCCACCTCCTGCTCCGCGGCGAGCATCGCCGCCCGGGTGACGCGCGCCCGGATGCGGGTGCGCACGAGCTGGCCGATCGTCCAGGCGAGCAGGAACGCGAACGCGAAGGCGATGAACCAGCCCACCGCCCGGCCCGCGAGGTCGGGCACGTAGGTGACGCAGTAGGCGTACTGGAACTGGATGCACATCGCCAGCTCCGAGATGCCCTGCGTGACGATGATGTAGCCGGTGATCGCCGCGGGCGCCACGAGCGACGACGCGAGCGCCAGCCAGCGCACGGCCGAGGTGCCGTAGGCGGCGGCCGCGTACACGATCGCGAAAAGCGAGATGTCGGCAGGGTTCGGATCGATCTGCATCGCCATCTGCACGATCGCGGCCACCCACGCGACGCCGAGGGCCAGCCCCGGGGCCAGCCGTCGGAGCAGCAAGGCGGTGGTGAGGCCGAGCAGCACCACGAAGTCCCATGCGCCGAACCGCAGGAACAGCACGCCGAACATGACGAAGAAGATCGCGGCGATGGCGATGTCGACGCCCAGCTGCGGCGTCGTGAGCCTCCTCCACATGCCCCTCACGCTACGCGCCGGCACCCCGCCCGACATCCACCCCCCGATGTATCCGCGAAACGTCCCTTCTGGCACATCTCGACGTGAAAGCTCGCAATCAGTGCCGTCTCGCGCGCACGATGCGGGCGATCACCGACGGCATGTCGCGAAGGTGCTCACGCGTCACGCGAACGAAACTCCAGTCGTCCGCCAGCTGCTCGAAGCGCGCGATGTCACCGACGTAGGTCGTGCGATCGGATTGGTGGTGGTCGCCCTCGTACTCGATCACCACCCGCCAGGCGCGAAGGACGAGGTCCCCCAGACGCAGCGGCTCGCCAGGCCGCGAGATGATCGCATTGACCTCGGGTTCGGGCAGGCCCGCGCGAACGACGCCGCGTCGCAGCGTCGTCTCACGCGGCGAGTCGACCCCGGGGCGGCTCGCCTCGAATGCCGCGCGGAGCTTGCGCACTCCGCGCTGCCCGCGGTGCTTCGCGAGCATGAACAGCAGCTGCTCCTCGCTGACCAGACGTCCGGTCCTGCTTCGAACTCCATCGAGCAGGACGATCAGCGCCTCCAGACCGAGGAGAGGCGCGAGCGTTCGCACGGTCTCGAGCGGCGTCGCCACGGGGAGACCCCGCAATGTGGTCGCGGCGGCGCGATCCGGGTCGACGTGATGCCCACGTACTCCCGGAAGGCGTGGAGCACGTGCCGTGTCGGTGACTGTGACGTCGAGGAGTTCATCCGGATTGAAGCGCGTCGGCAACCACATCCCCCACATCCGCGCAGCGGTGAGGTGGCTGAAGTACTGGCCCTCGGTCATGCGGGGAGCGTAGGCACGGCAGAGGGCTTCGATGTCGTCGACCGCGCCGTCCGCCATCCGCACTCCCGGGAACGGCGAACGGAGGCCTCGTCGCCGCAGCCGCGAGACGGGGATGCCGCGCTCCGCGGCCTCCTGGACGCTGAAGGGACGCGCGGTGAGATCACGAGGAAGCGGCTCCATGGCGTCCCACCCTGCACCTCGCAGGATCCCTCACGAACGCGCCCGCGCCCATCCGTGGATACCTCCCCCTCCACAGCCCCCGCGAGATGTCAGCAACTGCAGATCTGAGCGCCGAGATGTGTCAGAAGGGACATCTCGCGGGTTCAGAAGCCGAGGCGGGAGAGGTGCTTCGGGTCGCGCTGCCAGTTGGGGGCGACCTTCACGCGGAGCGAGAGGAAGACCTGCGAGCCGATGAGCGGTTCGATGCCCGCGCGGGCACGGGCGCCCACCTCCTGTAGGCGGGCCCCGCCCTTGCCGATGACGATGCCCTTCTGCGAGTCGCGCTCGACCCACAGGTTCGCGTACACCTCGACGAGCTCCTTGTCGTCGCGCTCGACGATGTCGTCGATCGTGACGGCGAGCGAATGCGGCAGCTCGTCGGAGACCCCGTCGAGCGCGGCCTCGCGGATGAGCTCGGCGATGCGATGCTCCAGGGTCTCGTCGGTGACCGCGTCGTCCGGATACAGGGGCGGCGACTCGGGCAGCAACCCGATGAGCTGCGAGAGCAGGGTGTCCAGCTGGATGCGGCTGGTCGCCGACACCGGGACGATCGCCTCCCAGTCGCGCAGCTCGCTGATCGCGAGCAGCTGCTCGGCGACGGCGGGACGCGGCACGGCGTCGATCTTGGTGACGATCGCGATCTTCTTCGCGCGGGGGAAGTGCTCCAGCTGCTCGTTGATGAAGCGGTCGCCGGGGCCGATCTTCTCGTCGGCCGGCAGGCAGAAGCCGATGACGTCGACGTCGCCCAGGATCGAGGTGACCACGGCGTTGAGCCGCTCCCCGAGCAGGGTGCGGGGCCGGTGGATGCCGGGGGTGTCGACGATCACCAGCTGGCCGTCGCTGTTGTGCACGATGCCGCGGATCGCGGAACGGGTGGTCTGCGGCTTCGGCGAGGTGATCGCGACCTTCTCGCCGACGAGGGCGTTGGTGAGCGTCGACTTGCCGACGTTCGGCCTCCCCACGAAGGTCGCGAAACCGGCGCGGAACGCGGGCTGGATGCTCATCGTCTCTCCCCCGTCTCGAAGGCGTCCTCGGCCTCCACCAGTGCGGCGTCGCGTTCGACGATCACCGTCGAGAGCCGCTTGCGGCGGCCCTCGGTGCGTTCCGCGGTCAGCACGAGCCCGGAGACGGTCACGGTGGACCCCGTGACCGGCAGGCGCCCGAGCGTCTTCGTCAGCAACCCGCCGACCGAGTCGACGTCGTCGTCGTCGAGCTCGATGCCGAACAGGTCGCCGAGCTCGTCGGTGGGCAGGCGCGCGCTCACGCGGAACACGCCATCCGACAGCTGCACGAATTCGGCCACCTCGCGGTCGTACTCGTCGGAGATGTCGCCCACGAGCTCCTCGATGAGGTCCTCGAGCGTCACGAGCCCCGCGATGCCGCCGTACTCGTCCACCACGAGCGCGAGATGCGTGGATTCGCGCTGCATCTGGCGCAGCGTGTCGTCGGCCTTCTTCGACTCGGGCACGAACGTCGCCGGGCGGGCGAGCTCGACCACCGGGATGGGCGCCCCCTCGAGCGGCTGCTCGTGACGCAGGCGCGCGACGTCGCGCAGGTAGAGCACCCCGAGCACCTCGTCGGCGTCCTTGCCGATCACGGGGATGCGCGACACCCCGGTGCGGAAGAACTGGCCGAGGGCGGCGCCGATGGAGGCGTCGTGGTCGATCGTGATCATGTCGGTGCGCGGCACCATGACCTCGCGCACCACGGTGTCGCCCCACTCGAAGATCGAATGGATGAGCTCGCGGTCGTCCTCCTCGAGCACGGCCAGCTCGGTCGCCTCGTCGACCATCGAGAGCAGCTGCTCCTCGCTCGAGAAGCTGACCGCCGTCTTGGGCCGGCCGGGGGTGACGCGGTTGCCGAGCGCGACCAGCGCATCCGCGATGGGGCCGAGCAGCACCCGGATGGCCCGCACGACCAGCGCCGAGAAGGCGACGATCCCCTTGGCGTGGGCGCGTCCGACGCTGCGCGGGCTCGACCCGACCAGCACGAACGAGATGCCGGTCACCACGACGACCGAGGCGAGCAGCACCCACCACCACTGGTCGAAGACCTCGGCGAAGGTGAGGGTGACGAGCACCGCGGCGAGCGCCTCGGAGAAGACGCGCATGAAGTTGACGGCGTTGACGTGCGCGCCGATGTCGCCCGAGATCGCGACGAGCGAGCGCTTGGCCCGATGGGTCGCCGCGAGTTCGACGAGATCGGTGCGCGAGAGCACCGAGAGGGCCGCGTCGACGGCGGCGAGCAGACCCCCGAAGGCGACCGCGAGCACCGCGACGGCGATGAACAGCCCGAGCATCGCCGACTACCGTCGTCGCTCGGCGTGGGCGAAGCCGATGAGGATGTCGCGCTGCAGCCCGAACATCTCGCGCTCCTCGTCGGGCTCCGCGTGGTCGAAGCCGAGCAGGTGCAGGATGCCGTGCGCGGTGAGCAGCTGCAGTTCGTCCTGGGTGGGGTGGCCGGCGGTCTTGGCCTGCTCGATCGCCACCTGCGGGCACAGCACGATGTCGCCGAGCAGCCCCGGCGGGGTGATCTCGTCCTCGCTGCCGGGGCGCAGCTCGTCCATGGGGAAGCTCAGCACGTCGGTCGGCCCGGGCTCGTCCATCCACTGAACATGGAGCTGCTCCATGGCGGCCTCGTCGACGAGCACGATGGCGAGATCGGCGTCCGGGTGCACGTGCAGGAAGTCGAGGGCGAAGGCGGACAGTCGCAGCAGCGCGGTCTCGTCGACCTCGACGCCGGACTCGTTGTTGATCTCGATCGACATCCGTCAGCTCTTCCTGATGTTCTTGCGGCGTTCAGCGCGGTTCGCGAACTCGCTCGCCTCGCGGCGCTCGTGGTCGCGCGCCTGCTTCTTCGCGTCGTACTCCGTGTAGGCGTCGACGATGCGACCGACGAGCGAGTGCCGCACGACGTCCTCGCTCGTGAGCGTCGCGAAATGGATGTCGTCGATCCCGTTCAGCACGCGCGTCACGAGCCGCAGCCCGGATGCGGCGGTCGGCAGGTCGACCTGGGTGATGTCGCCGGTGACGACCATCTTGGTGCCGAAGCCGAGACGGGTGAGGAACATCTTCATCTGCTCGGGGGTGGTGTTCTGGGCCTCGTCGAGCACGACGAACGAGTTGTTGAGGGTGCGCCCGCGCATGTAGGCGAGGGGCGCGACCTCGACGGTGCCGGCGGCGAGCAGCTTCGGCACCAGCTCGGGGTCCATCATCTCGTTGAGGGCGTCGTAGAGCGGCCGCAGGTACGGGTCGATCTTGTCGGTGAGGGTGCCCGGCAGGAACCCGAGCCGCTCCCCCGCCTCGATGGCCGGCCGGCTCAGGATGATGCGGTCGACCTCCTTGCGCTGCAGCGCCTGCACGGCCTTCGCCATGGCGAGGTAGGTCTTTCCGGTGCCCGCGGGCCCGATGCCGAAGGTGATGGTGTTCGTGTCGATCGCGTCGACGTAGGCCTTCTGGCCGAGGGTCTTCGGGCGAATCGCCTTGCCGCGCGCCGTGAGGATCGCCTGGCTGAGCACCTCGGCGGGCGCGCCGCCCGAGTCGAGGATGCGTCGGGAGGTCGTGACCTCGGCCGGGCCCAGGTCGACGCCCTTGCGCACCAGCTCGACCAGTTCGCCGACGAGACGCGCGGCGGCCTGCACGTCGGCCTCCGGGCCGTCGAGGTTCACGCGGTTGCCGCGCACGAGCACCACGACCTCCGGGTACTGGTGCTCGAGCGTCGTGAGCAGGCGGTCCTGGGGGCCGAGCAGCCGTACCATGGCGACGCCGTCGACCTCCAACTCGGCGTGACCGCGCTCGGCGCGCGGGGCGGCGCCGCCCTCGGGGAGTCCGTCAGCCAAGGGAGCCTTCCGTGAGGCCTCCCGCGAGCACGTGGGCATGCACGTGGAAGACCGTCTGCCCGGCGTTCGCGCCGGAGTTGAAGACGAGTCGGTAGTCGCCGTCCGAGTGCTCGGCGGCGAGCTGCTGCGCGATCGCGACGACGCGGGCGAGCAGCGCCGGGTCGGCCGCCGCGAGCGCGGCGACATCCGGGTAGGCGGCGGTCTTGGGCACCACGAGCAGGTGCACCGGCGCCTTGGGCGCGATGTCGCGGAACGCGATGACCGCATCGTCTTCGAAGACGATGTCGGCGGGGATCTCGCGCGCGATGATCCGCTCGAAGATCGTGGGGGCGTCCGGCATGCCCCCCATTCTACGGATGCGGGCTGCGCCTCCGCCGGTCGATCAGGTGGCGTCCCAGAGCGCGCGGTAGTACGCGATCCGCTCCGGGTCGGGGGCGATGCCGTACGCGACGAAGAACTCGGGCTCCCAGCTGTCTCCGTAGTTCCACCCGAGGCTCATGCTCGCGACCGCGAGATCCGCCCAGCGGTCGGCGAGCCCGAGCGCGGCGAGGTCGACGTGCCCCGTCCAGCGTCCGTCGGCGCCGATGATCGTGTTGGGCGCGCAGGGGTCGCCCTGGCAGACCACGAGCTCGTCGATCGGGGGCGGGTCGCCGAGCGCGGGGAGCTCGTGCCCCGCGGTGCGGGCTGCGACCGACCAGTCGAAGGGGCACTCGGCCGCCGGGAGGTGCTCGTGCAGCGCGCGCAGCCCCTCGCCGATCGCGCGGACGGCGGTGCGGGGCTCCCCCAGCCAGCGAGGCGTGACGGCGCCGCTGCCCGGCAGCTCGCGGGTGACCAGCAGTTCGCCCGCGCCGTCGCTCGCGTACTCCAGCACCTCGGGCACCGGGTGGAAGCGGATCGCCCAGGTCAGCCGGTCGCGCTCCGCCGACAGCGAGGCGCCGGATCCCGCCGGATTCCACTTCAGGTAGCGCGCGCCCGCGGCGTCGTGGAAGGTGAGCCCGCCCACCATGTTGCGCCATACCGCCCGCGGCGCGTGCACCCGGGTGCGCACCGCGTCCGGAACCTCGACGGGACCGTCGGGGGCGGAGGCGATCGGCATCACCATCGGCCGAGGCGCGCGTTCAGCACGGCGAGCGCCGCAGGCCCGGCGGTCGAGGTGCGCAGCACCTCCGCACCGAGCCGCGCGAGCACCGCCCCGGCGTCGGCGAGGCGCGCGAGCTCCCGCGGCGCGACGCCGCCCTCGGGACCGACCACGAGGGTGATGCGGGCGACGTCGTCGAGGGCGAGAGCGCTGAGGGGCACGTCGGCCGTCGGCTCGAGCACCACGACGAGCCCCGGCCGTCCGGCGAGCTGCGCGGTGGTGGTCAGCGACGCGACCTCGGGCACGCGCGCGCGGATCGCCTGCTTGCTGGCCTCCCGCACGATCGTGCGCCAGCGCTCCTCGTTGCGGGCGACCTTGGCACCCTCCCATCGGGTCACCGAGCGCTCGGCCGCCCACGGGATCACCCCGGCGACACCGAGCTCGGTGGCGGCCTGGATCGCGAGCTCGTCGCGGTCGCCCTTCGCGAGCGCCTGCGCCAGCCAGAGCTGCGGGCTGGGCTCCGGTTCGTGTGCCACCTCGTCGACCTCGACCGCGAGCACACCCGGTGCCGCCTCCACGACCGCACCGCGCACGACGGTGCCGCGACCGTCGCCCACCGCGATCCGCTCGCCCGGACGGATGCGCGCCACCTGCAGCGCGTGCCGCGCCTCGTCGCCCGTCACCTCGACCCGCGCGCCGGGACGCGGATCGCCGAGTGCGTCGGTCAGATAGAGGCTCGCCACCACCGGCCCTTCGTCAGCCCAGGAAGCGGTCGCGGAGCTTCGCGAACAGGCCCTGCTGGAACTTCGAGAACTGCGGCTTCGCCGGGGGGCGCTTGGACGCGAACTGCTTGATGAGGTCGAGCTCGCTCGAGTTGAGACGCACCGGGGTCTGCACGGCGATGCCGACGCGCAGCTCGCCGCGACCACCGCCCCGCAGCCGCGTGACGCCGCGCTCCTTGATGGAGACGATGTCGGCGGACTGGGTGCCGGGCTTGATCTCGATCTCGACGGGACCGTCGAGCGAGTCGAGCGTCACCGCGGCGCCGAGCACGGCATCCGTCATCTGCACCTCGAGGGTGGCGAGCAGGTCGTCGCCGGAGCGGCTGAAGATGTCGTGGTGGCGCACCTTGACCTCGAGGTAGAGGTCGCCGTTCGGGCCGCCCGCGGGGCCCGCCTCACCCTCGCCGGGGAGGTGCAGGCGCATGCCGGTGTCGACACCGGCGGGCACGTCGACGGCCACCTTGCGCTTGGCGCGCACGCGCCCCTGGCCCGCGCAGGTCGCGCAGGGGTTGGGGATGATCGTGCCGTAGCCGCGGCAGGTTCCGCAGGGGCTCGAGGTCATCACGTTGCCGAGCAGCGAACGGACCGAGCGCTGGATCTGACCGGTGCCGCCGCAGATGTCGCAGCGCGCGATCGAGGTGCCGGGGGCGCAGCAGGACCCCTCGCAGGCGCTGCAGAGCACGGCCGTGTCGATCTCGATCTCGTGTTTGGTGCCGAAGATCACCTCGTCGAGGTCGATCTCGATGCGCAGCAGCGCGTCCTGGCCCCGCTCGGTGCGCGAGCGCGGGCCCGCGGTGCGTCCGGCCGCGGCGCCGAAGAAGCTGTCGAAGATGTCGCCGAAGCCGAAGCCCCCGCCGCCCATCCCGGAGCCGCCCATGTCGTAGCGCTCGCGCTGCTCGGGGTCGCTCAGCACGTCGTAGGCGTGGGTCACGAGCTTGAAGCGCTCGGCCGCCTCCTCGGACGGGTTCACATCCGGGTGCAGCTCGCGCGCGAGCCGGCGGTAGGCCTTCTTGATCTCCTCGGGCGACGCGGTGCGCTCGACGCCCAGGACCTCGTAGTGGTCAGTACTCAACGTTCCTCATCATCCGTTGTCGTCGCCGAGCAGGCGCGACAGGTAGCGGGCGACGGCGCGCACGGCGACCATGTTGCCCGAGTAGTCCATGCGGGTGGGGCCGAGCACGCCGAGGCGCGCCACCGAGCCGCCCGGCGCGGTGTAACCGGAGGCGAGAACGCTCGTCTCCGAGAGGCCGTACTCGGCGTTCTCGCGGCCGATGCGGGCGGTGACCTCCTCGGAGTCGAGGTGCAGCTCGCCGAACAGCTTCAGGATCGTCACCTGCTCCTCGATCGCCTCGAGCACGGGGAAGATCGAGCCCGTGAAGTCGCGCTCGGTGCGCGCGAGGTTCGCGGCGCCGGCCATCACGAGCCGATCGTGCCGGTTGGCCGCCACCTGCTCGGCGAGGCTCGCCACCAGCGGCGCGGCGGCCACGCGATCGCCCGGTTCGATGTGCGCGAGCATGCCGCCCAGCGAGCCCGCGGCGTCGGCGAGGGCCACGCCGCCGAGTTCGCCGTTGATGCGCTCGCGCAGCCGGGCGAGCTGCTCCGGGTCCCCGCCCGCGACGCTGTCGACGATCCGCTGGTCGACGCGGCCGGTGTCGGTGATGAGCACGGCCATCACGCGGTGCGGGCCGAGGCCGACGAGCTCGACGTGACGCACCCGCGCGGTGCCGAAGGAGGGGTACTGCGCGAGGGCCACCTGGTTGGTCAGCTGCGAGAGCAGCCGCACGGTGCGCCCGAGCACCTCGTCGAGGTCGGCGCTCTCGCCGAGGAAGGTCTCGATCGCGCTGCGCTGCGCGGGGCTGAGCGGGCGCAGCTCGCTCAGCTGGTCGACGAAGACCCGGTAGCCCTTGTCGGTCGGCACGCGCCCCGACGAGGTGTGGGGGGCGGCGATCAGGCCGTCCTCCTCGAGCTGCGCCATGTCGTTGCGGATGGTCGCGCTCGAGACGCCGAAGGAGTGCCGCTCGACGATCGACTTCGATCCGACCGGCTCGCTGGTGGACACGTAGTCCTGCACGATGACGCGCAGCACGGCGAGGCTCCGCTCCGAGACCATGTGCACCGCCTTCCCCAGGATCCGCACCCGTCCGGCATCCGCTGGCACTCCGGGTTCGTGACTGCCAATACTAGCGTTCGGGCCCGTCGCGGGCTGCCGCGGGGCGGCCTGTCGCCGTTGCACCGGGGCATGCTGGGCGCTAGCGTGTGCATGCTCGCCCGAGTCTGCCCAATAGAGAAAGGCACCACCACCATGACCGATCCCGCTCAGCCGGCGCCGCAGCCCGCTGCTCCTCTGACCGAGGCCGAGGACAAGCAGTGGGCCTCGTTCGCCCACCTCGGCGGAATCATCGGCTTCCTGCCGTCGCTCATCATCTGGCTGATCTTCAAGGACCGCGGCCCGAAGACGAACGTCGAGGCCAAGGAGGCCCTCAACTTCCAGATCACGATCACGATCGCCTACGTCGTGGGCATCATCCTGTCGGTGATCCTGATCGGCGGCCTGATCTCCCTCGCCGCCTGGGTGGTGTCGATCATCTTCTCGATCATCGCCTTCACCAAGGTCAACGCGGGCGAGAGCTACCGCTACCCCTTCGCGATCCGCCTCATCAAGTAAGCGGCATCCGCTCGGTGCGCCGGACCCCTCGGGTCCGGCGCACTTGCTTTAATGGCGGCATGACTGCCACCCCGCCTCCTCCGCCGACTCCCGACTACGCGCCGACCGCCGAGATGAGCCCCGCCGACCAGCGCCTCTGGTCGACGCTCACCCACGTGGGCGGCATCCTGTTCAGCTGGCTCGCGCCGCTCATCACCTACCTGGTGCTGAAGGACCGCGGCGCGTTCGTGCGGGCGCACACCGCGACCGCCCTCAACTTCCAGCTGACGCTGCTCATCGCGTACATCGTCGGGTCCGTGCTGTCGGTCATCATCATCGGCTTCCTCGTGCTGCTGGCCGCCTGGGTGCTGTCGATCATCTTCGGCATCATGGCCGCGATCGCCGCGAACAAGGGCGAGTTCTACACGTACCCGATGTCGATCAAGTTCGTCAGCTAGCGCAGAACTAGCGCAGCCGGGCCCTCGCGCGGGGCCGGCGGAGCGTGCGCCGCGGATTATCGCGGCGCCGGACTAGCACAGCCGTCTGACGACGGCATCCGCGAGCAGCCGGCCGCGTCGTGTGAGCACGATGCGGCCGGCGATCGCGTTCCGGCCCTCGATCAGTCCGTCGGCGATGAGCTCGGCGACCGCCTTCCGCCCCTCGTCGCCGAGCACCTCCGTCGGCAGGCCGTCGACGATGCGGCTGCGCAGCAGCACGTCCTCGACCCGCCGCGTCTCGGCGTCCAGGGTCTCGCGGCCGGCCGCCGGGGAGACGCCGGCGGCGATGCGATCGGCGTAGGCGGCCGGATGCTTGACGTTCCACCAGCGCACCCCGCCGACGTGGCTGTGGGCGCCGGGACCCACACCCCACCAGTCCTGGCCGGTCCAGTAGGCGAGGTTGTGGCGTGAGCGGTGCGCCGCGTCGCTCGCCCAGTTGCTGACCTCGTACCAGGAGTAGCCGGATGCGGCGAGCAGCTCGTCGGCGAGCTCGTACTGGTCGGCCTGCAGCTCCTCGTCGGGCGCGGCCACCTCGCCGCGGGAGATCTGCCGCGCGAGCTTCGTGCCGGGCTCGACGATGAGCGCGTAGGCGGAGAGGTGGTCGGGGTGCTGGGCGAGGGCGAGCTCGAGCGAGCGTCGCCAGTCGTCGAGGCTCTCCCCCGGCGTGCCGTAGATGAGGTCGAGGCTCACCTGCAGTCCGGCCTCCCGCGCCCACTCGACCACGAGCGGGATGCGCGCCGGGTCGTGGGTGCGCTCGAGGGTGCGCAGCACGTGCGGCACGGCCGACTGCATGCCGAAGCTCACCCGGGTGAAACCCCCCGCGGCGAGTTCGGCGAGGCCCGCCTCGGTGACCGAGTCGGGGTTCGCCTCGGTCGTGACCTCGGCATCCGGGGCCAGCCCCCAGCCGTCGCGCACGGCGTCGAGCATGCGGATGAGGTCGCCGGGCGGCAGCAGCGTGGGGGTGCCTCCCCCGATGAACACGGTCGAGACCGGACGGTCGGAGACTCCGGCATCCGCGAGCACGCCGCGGGCGAAGTCCAGCTCGGCGACCGCCTGGCTCGCGTAGTCGCTCTGCCGCACGCCGCGGATCTCGGACGCCGTGTAGGTGTTGAAGTCGCAGTATCCGCAGCGCACCCGGCAGAACGGCACGTGCAGGTACACCCCCAGGTCGCGCTCGCCCGATCCGTCGGCAGCGGATGCCGGCAGGGCCCCGTCGGCGGGGGCGGGGTCCGCGATCGGGAGGGTGCTCGGCATCCGTCCATTCTCGCCGTCGCGCCGGGGTGTTGCAGATCGAGTACTTGATCAGATACAGTACTCGACATGGTTCAAGACTCCGATGCGTTCGCGGCCGATCTGCTGCGCGGACACACCGACACGATCGTGCTCGGCGTGCTGCGCCGCGGCGAGAGCTACGGCTTCGAGATCTACAAGACGATCCGCGACGCGACCGGAGGCGCCCACGAGATCAAGGAGGCGACGCTCTACGCCGCCTACCGCCGACTCGAGAAGGACGGCCTCGTCGAGTCGTTCTGGGGCGACGAGACCCAGGGCGGCCGCCGCAAGTACTACCGCATCACGGATGCCGGACGCGCCGTCTACCAGCGCAACGTCGCCGCCTGGACGGCGACGCGCGACATCATCGACTCCCTCCTCGACCCCCGCGGCTCCGGCCGCGCACCCGAAAGGCACTGACATGGCCGCCATCCACCGACTGCTCGACGAGGCCTTCGCCGGCATCGAGCCCACCCCCGAAGCCCTCGACCTGAAGGACGAGATCCGCGCCAACCTCGAAGCCCGCGTCGCCGAGCTCGAGGCCGCGGGCACCGAGCCGGATGCCGCCGCCCGCCGGGCGATCGACGAGCTGGGCGACGTGCGCGAGCTCGTCGCCGACCTTCCGGCGACCTCGCCGTGGAACGCGCACCGGGTGCGCCCGCGCCCCGCGTTCGTCGTGCGCACGGTGCTGCTGAGCATCGTCGCGGCGGCGGCGCTCGCGCTGCTGCTGCTCGACGGCGTCGGCCTGCTCGCGCTGCCGGCCGGGGCGCTCGCGGTCGCCGTCGCGGTCGTCGCCCTCGCTCTCGGCGTCGTCGTCGCCGACGCGCTGCGCCAGGAGACGTCGACCGACTACCCGATGTCGCCGCGGCGGGCCTCCGGATACGGTCTCGCCACCGCGGCCGTGCTCGGGGCGCTCGGCACCGGGTGGCTGCTGCTGAACGGTGTCGAGCTGCCGTGGCTCGCCCTCGCGGGGGTGCTGTTCCTCGGGGGCGTCGCCCTCTTCGCGGGCCTCGGCGCGAGCCAGACCAACCGGCACAAGGCCTGGGCGCTGCAGCAGTCCGACCACTACGCCGAGCAGGGCGACCGCTTCACCCGGGATCCGGCCGCCGCCGCGCGCTTCGGCATCTACACGCTCGTCATCATGGTGCTCGCGGTCGTCGCATTCATCGTGCTGACGGTCACGCTCGGCTGGGCGTGGTCGTGGCTCGCGCTCGTCGGCGGCTTCCTCCTGATGATGATCGTGCTCGCCCGGATGCTGTTCCCGCCCGCGCGCTGACGCATCCGCCTCTCCCCCTCTCCTTTCCCACCGCACACCTCAGGACGGTTCACCATGCCCACCTCTCCCCACGCCATCGAGGCCGAGGCGCTCGTCAAGCGCTACCGCACCGGCCGCCGCACCCCGCCCGTCGAGGCGCTGCGCGGGCTGAGCTTCGAGGTCGCCACCGGATCGGTGTTCGGGCTGCTCGGCCCGAACGGCGCCGGCAAGTCGACCACCACCAAGATCCTGACGACTCTCGCACTGCCCACCTCGGGCACGGCGCGGGTCGCCGGCGCCGACGTCGTGCGCGACGCGGCCGCCGTGCGCACCCGCATCGGCTACGTCTCGCAGGGCACCAGCACCGACCCGCTGCTGACCGTGCGGGAGAACCTCGAGCTCGCGGCCCGGCTGCGCGGCGTCGGTCGTGCGGATGCCGCGGGCCGGGCCGGGCGACTCATCGACGAGTTCGCGCTCGCCGAGCATGTCGAGCGGCCCGCCGGCAAGCTCTCGGGCGGCACCCGGCGCCGGCTCGATGTCGCGGCAGCCCTCGTGCACGCGCCGAGCGTGCTGTTCCTCGACGAGCCGACCACCGGCCTCGACCCCGAGTCGCGCGCCGCCATGTGGGGCGAGATCCGGCGCCTCGCCGGCCAGGAGTCGCTCACCGTCGTGCTGACGACGCACTACCTCGAGGAGGCCGACCGCCTCGCCGACCGCGTCATGATCGTCGACCACGGCGCGAAGGTCGTCGAGGGCACCCCGCAGGCGCTCAAGGCCGACCTCGCCGGCGACGGCGTGCGGGTGGAGCTCTTCGAACCGGATGCCGACCGCGTGCGCCGCGCCGCCGCATCCGTTCCGCTGCTGCGCGACGTCGTCGTCGAGGTGTCCGGCCCCACCGGGTCGCTCAACGCCCGCGCCGCCGACGGCTCCGCCGTGCTCGCGCCGCTCATCCAGGCGCTCGACGCGGCCGGGGTCGCGTTCGGCGCCGCATCCGTCTCGGGTCCGACGCTCGACGACGTGTACCTGCACCACGTGGGCCACAGCTTCGGCGGGGCCCACCCGACCGAAGGAGCCGCCGCATGACCGCCCTCGCCCCCGCATCCCCCCGCATCGTCCGCGCCTCCTGGGCGTCGCAGACCGGACAGGTCTTCCGCCGCTGGATCATCGGCACCTGGCGACAGGTGTGGGGTCCCGCGATGTCGCTGCTGCAGCCCGTGATCTGGATCGTGCTGTTCGGCCAGGTGTACAGCGCGCTCGGCACGCTGCCGGTGTTCGGCGACGACGGCTACATCGGCTACCTCGTGCCCGGCATCCTCATGATGACGGTGCTGTATTCGGGCGCCTGGGCCGGCACCGGCTACATCGACGACATCGGCTCGGGCGTGATGGATCAGCTGCTGAGCGCGCCCCTGTCGCGCAGCGCGATCGTCACCGGCCAGCTGCTGCAGCAGCTCGTGATCAACGTGCTGCAGTCGGCGGTGGTGCTCGGGATCGGCGCGCTCGCGGGCGCGAGCTACCCGGGCGGCGTGGGCGGCATCCTGCTCGCGCTCGTCGCGGCCACGCTGCTCGCCACCGTGTTCTGCTGTGCATCGAGCGCCGTGGCGCTCACCACGCGCAACCAGGTGGCGCTGATCGGGCTGTCGCAGCTGATCGTGCTTCCCGCCACCTTCCTGTCGACCACGATGATGCCGGCGACCCTGCTGCCCGACTGGGTGCAGGCGGTGGCGCGGTGGAACCCGATGACGTGGGCGGTCGAGCTCGGTCGGGCGGGACTCGACGGCACGCTGTTCGACGGGTCGGCGGATGCGGGGCGCCTTCTGCTCGAGGGCGCGGGGCTCGTGCTGCTGGCCGCGCTCGCGTTCGCGTGGACCGTGCGCTCGATCCGGGCCTACCAGCGTTCGCTCTGAGTCAGGCGACGGGCAGCGGGCCGGTCAGCTCGTGCAGGTAGCGGCGCACGAGCATCGCCTGCACGAGTCGCAGGGCGGGCAGCACGGCGCGCCAGAAGCCGGTCGCCGGCTTCGAGAAGATGCGCACCACGAACCAGACCGAGTCGTCGTCGCCACGCTCGACGGCGAAGAGCTCCTCGCCCTCGAGCGGGTGCCCCGGCAGGGTGCCGAAGGCCGCGCCGCGCCGCTCCGGCTCGTCGACCACGTAGACGACGCGCACGGGGAACGCGCGCGGCCAGAAGGCGGGCTTCAGCATCCCCGTGTCGCCGGCGCGCACCATCGGGTCGCCCTCGGGGGTGTAGAGCGTCTCGCCGTCGGCGCCGACCGTCGAGGGGCGCACGGGGTTGCCCTGCGCATCGAAGGCCACCGGAGTGTAGCTCGCTGCGGTCGCCGCTTCGGGAGCCTCGACGGGCGTCACGTGGAAACCGGCTCCGCGCTGGATGCCCCAGCTCATGACGCGCATCCACGCGTACTCCCAGCGGTCGGCGCCGTGGCCGATGCGGATGCGGCGCTCGATCGGCTTGTAGCCGCGCGGCGGGTACTGCAGCAGGTCGGCGGCCTGGGTCGCCCCGACCGCACCGTAGGTGACGGGCACGCGCCACAGCTCGCCGGGGTCGACCGTGGCGGTCGAGGCGGGAGCCGTCGACCGTCGGGGGGCGTCGCCGGGGGGCGCGGACGCGGAGGTCACGTGCCGATTCTCCCAGAATCGGGTGCGTGGGCGCTATTCGCCCGAGGCTTCCTCGCGCTCGTCGCCCCGCAGCTCCCACGGCAGCTCGGCGGGATCGAGCTCCACCGGTTCCTGCGGCGGGTCGTCGAACGGTGTCTTCTCGGGGCCCCCGAGTCCGTACCCGAGCCGGGAGATGCCCTCCACCCCGGAGGGTCCGTCGCTGACGAGACCGCGCCGCATCCCGCGCAGCCCCGGCAGCGGCTCGTCGGTCTCGACGATGAGCCGCATCGCCGAACGCGCGTACGCCCGCTGGAAGTAGGGCTGCGCGATCCGGATACCGGGCCAGAGCCACCGCCACCTGCCGCCCGACACGCGCGACACCGTGCGCACCACGAGCCACACGGTGCCGTCGGGGTCGCGCTCCACGAGGAAGCACTCCTCCCCCGTGATCGGATGCCCGACCCGCGTGCCGTATCCGAAACCCCGGCAGTCGGGCTCCTCGGCGATCCACACGACGCGCACGGGCTCGAACTGGTGGATGAATCCGCGGTGGTAGGTCGTGTCGTAGTCCCTCCCGAGCACGACCTGCGCGTCGTCGGGCTCGACCGTGAACCCGATCGCCGTCTTGATCGCCCAACCCGAGACGACGGCGACCGCCCGCTCCCACAGCACGTCGCCCTCGCCCACACGGATGCGCTGGGTGCGGGCCCGGAGGCCGGGCACCGGGGCGGCATCCGGGCGCGCGGCGCCGATCGTCGAGTACGTCAGGCCGTCGGTCGAGATCTCGTCCACGTCGTGATCATGTCAGGACGAACGACGACGGGGCCGAAAGAACTACGCTCCCGCACCATCGGGCAGATCGTGATGCCTCGCCACGGCGTCGAGGCTCTCGAGTGCACGCCGCGCGTGCAGCGCGTTCACGTCGTCGCCCTCGCGCGCGATGATCTCCAGCGCCGCACGCGAAGACGGACGCGTGGCGATCACCTGCCACTGCACCGATGCGGACCGATCTCGCGCAAGTTCGATCAGGTCGCTTTCATCGAGCTCGGGGCGATGCACCGCGGATGCGCGGGCGACCGACGAACGATCTCGCGCGAGCCGACGGGCATCATCGGCGGTGCACAACGCGTCATTCCACGCGCAGAACCCCCGAACCCGTGGACGAGGGTCGAGCATCAGTTCGTCGTAGAGCGCGCGATCGCGGGTGTTCTTGGCGATTCGCCCGACGGTTTCCGAGAACTCGTCGCCGGCGAGGATTCTCTGGGCTTCGATCGACAGCCCGGGCACCTCCGCCAGAATGGCGCGCATCCATTTGTCCGTTGAAGCCGCGAGCATCAACTGCCGTTCCGGATCGCCCTCGGCGGCGGGGATCAGCGCGAAGCGGACCTGCCACGCGTCATCCTCACGAAGCTGCTCGGCGAGTTCTCGGGATAAGGGTCGCCGCGCGGCGACAGCGGCGCGGACGACACGGGAGTCGTGCACAGCGAGCACACGGAGACGTTCGAGCGGGGTCGAAGGATCAGCAGCCTCGTCGACGGCTCGGGCGACGTCGCGCCGCAGGTTCACCGGTCACTCGTACGGGCGGCACGCTGCATCCCGCTACTTCTGGTGCTTCCTCGCGTCGAGGTCGCCCGACCGCGAATCGGGACGTCGACGGTCATGTGTCAAGTCTGCCGGAACGACCCGAGCCGTCGGCGCTGAGGGCCGAGCGGATGAGTTCAACGGTCGCCGCGATGGCTCCAAGTGGCCCAACGATGATGAACCCCAGACCGAGAAGAGTTCCCGCGTCACCTCGACCACTGAACCAAGCCCCCGTCAGGAGGAACGCCCCGACGATCGAGAGAACGATGAAGAGAACCAGGAAAGCGGTAGACCTCGGGACCGACCACAGTCTGCGCTTGCGCCCCGCTTCTCATGCGGATGACGTTAGCTACTTCTTGTCCTTCTTCGCCTCGACGTCGCCCGACAGCGCGGCGATGAACGCCTCCTGGGGCACCTCGACGCGGCCGACCATCTTCATGCGCTTCTTGCCCTCCTTCTGCTTCTCGAGCAGCTTGCGCTTGCGGGTGATGTCGCCGCCGTAGCACTTGGCGAGCACGTCCTTGCGCATCGCACGGATGTTCTCGCGGGCGATGATGCGGGCGCCGATCGCCGCCTGGATGGGCACCTCGAACTGCTGGCGCGGGATGAGCTCACGCAGGCGCGTCGCCATCATCGTGCCGTAGGCGTAGGCCTTGTCCTTGTGCACGATCGCGCTGAACGCGTCGACCGTCTCGCCCTGCAGCAGGATGTCGACCTTCACGAGGTCGCCGGGCGCCTCGCCCGCCGGTTCGTAGTCGAGCGATGCGTAGCCCTGCGTCTTCGACTTCAGCTGGTCGAAGAAATCGAACACGATCTCGCCGAGCGGGAGGGTGTACTTCAGCTCCACCCGGTCCTCACCGAGGTAGTCCATCGACTTCATGGTGCCGCGGCGCTGCTGGCAGAGCTCCATGATGGCGCCCACGTAGTCCTTCGGCGCGAGGATCGAGGCGTTCACGATCGGCTCGAGCACCTCGGCGATCTTCGCGCCCGTCGGGTACTCGGACGGGTTCGTCACCGTGACCGTCTTCTTGTCCTCCGTGGTCACCTGGTACGGCACGGAGGGCGCCGTGGTGATGAGGTCGAGGTCGAACTCGCGGCGCAGGCGCTCGGTGATGATCTCGAGGTGCAGCAGGCCGAGGAAGCCGCAGCGGAAGCCGAAGCCGAGCGCCACCGAGGTCTCGGGCTCGTACTGCAGGGCCGCATCCGACAGCTTCAGCTTGTCGAGCGCCTCGCGCAGGTCGGGGTAGTCGCTGCCGTCGATCGGGTAGATGCCCGAGAACACCATCGGCAGCGGGTCGGTGTAGCCCGGCAGCGCCTGGGTGGCCGGCTTCGCGGCGCTCGTGACCGTGTCGCCGACCTTCGACTGGCGCACGTCCTTCACACCCGTGATGAGGTAACCCACCTCGCCCACGCCGAGGCCCTTCGACGGCGAGGGCTCGGGCGACGACACCCCGATCTCGAGGATGTCGTGGGTGGCCCTCGTCGACATCATCTGGATGCGTTCGCGCGGGTTCAGCTGCCCGTCGACCATGCGCACGTAGGTGACGACGCCGCGGTAGGAGTCGTAGACGGAGTCGAAGATCATCGCGCGCGCCGGCGCGTCCTTGACGCCGACCGGCGCCGGGATGCGCTCGACGACCCGGTCGAGCAGCTCCTCGACGCCCATGCCGGTCTTGCCCGACACGCGCAGCACGTCGTCCGGGTCGCCGCCGATCAGCTGCGCGAGCTCGCGCGCGTACTTGTCGGGGTCGGCCGCCGGCAGGTCGATCTTGTTGAGCACCGGGATGATCTCGAGGTCGTTCTCGAGCGCCAGGTACAGGTTCGCGAGCGTCTGAGCCTCGATGCCCTGCGCGGCGTCCACCAGCAGGATCGCGCCCTCGCACGCGGCGAGCGAGCGGCTGACCTCGTAGGTGAAGTCGACGTGCCCCGGGGTGTCGATCATGTTGAGGGCGAAGGTGTCGCCGGCGACCTGCCACGGCATCCGCACGGCCTGGCTCTTGATCGTGATGCCGCGCTCGCGCTCGATGTCCATGCGGTCGAGGTACTGGGCGCGCATGTCGCGGTCGCTGACCACGCCGGTGATCTGCAGCATCCGGTCGGCGAGCGTCGACTTGCCGTGGTCGATGTGCGCGATGATGCAGAAATTCCGGATGCGCGCGGGATCGGTCGCAGCAGGCGGCAGGGGCTTCAGGGCGCGGGGTGACATATCCGGACGATTCTCCCATGCGCGCGGGCTCCGCTCGTGCGAGCGGGTGGACCGATCCGTCCAGCCCCCGCACTGGGGGTACGGATGATCGCTCACGACTCCGGATCAACGGGGGACACCCGATAGCGTCGGAGGGTACATCGCCCGACCACCGCCGGAGACCACCCGATGAAGAAGACCCTGGCCGCCCTGGCCACCACCGCCCTCGTGGGCTTCTCGACCTTCGCACTCGCGGGCGCCGCCAGCGCCTCGACGCCCATCGGCGACGCCGTGTTCTACACGACGGCCGACTTCGGCACCGAGACGGGCGCGGGGTACCCCGCGAACGACTGGTTCTTCGGGGAGCTGGGGTCGTCGTGGACGTCGGCGTCGGCCTCCTCGAGCGCCACCGGCCTCGACATCGACGCGGGCGCGGGCGACGCGCTGCAGATCCTCAACAACGAGTCGCGCCTCATCAGCAACGCCGAGGACTTCGCGAGCGCCATCGACGGCGCCGTGATCCACGCCTCGAGCAGCGACTGGGTGTTCCAGCTGCCGATCTTCGGCGAGACCGACGCGGAGTTCACCACGCTGCGTCCCGCCAGCACGGGCACCACCGACCGGACCGCGACGTGGATCACCTCCGGTGCGATCACCGACGGGGCCGGCGCGACGCTGTACGCCGCCAACGACACCGCGACCCTCGACGAGTTCGTGGCCGCGCTGATGCAGGGCGAGACCCCCGAGCTGCTCGCCTACGGCCTCTGGGTCAACCCCGACACCACCGTCTCGATCTACTCGGTCGACGTGTTCGACGACCTGAGCGTGTTCACGCCGATCCCCACGCGGTCGGTCACCCCGAACCCGGTCACCCCCGAGCAGACCAGCACCACCGGCCTCGTCTTCACCGGATCGGGATGGTTCCCGGGAGCGCAGATCTACATCGACGTATTCGTCTGCGACAGCGAGGACGACTCGCCCGCCAACTCCTACGACGGCAGCGGCGTGGCGGGACCCGACGGCACCTTCTCGGTGACGGTGATCTTCGACGAGCCGCTCCCGATCGGTACCTACTGCTACTACCTCGACGATGACGACGTGCTCTGGGACGGAGACGTGCTGCCCGAGCTCGAGAACCTCGTCGTGGCCGCGGCGGTCATCCCCGCCGCGCCCGCCCTCGCGGACACCGGCGCGAACACCACCCCGTACCTGATCGGCGGCGCCGTCGCGCTGCTGCTCGGCGCGGGAGCCCTCGTCGCCAGCGCGCGCATGCGCCGCCGCATCGAGGACTGACAGCCTGCACGAAGGGGGCGGACCGGACGGTCCGCCCCCTTCGTCATGCGTAGGCTCGTTGCGTGCCCATCCCCGACTTCGTACGCGAGCTGCGCCAGCACATCGGCACCACCCCGCTCTGGCTCACCGGCGCGACGGCCGTGGTGCTCGACGGCGACCGGATGCTGTTGATCCGCCGCTCCGACACGGGCGAGTGGGCGCCCATCACGGGGATCGTCGATCCGGGCGAGGAGCCGGCGGTCGCCGCGGCGCGGGAGGCGGCAGAGGAGGCGGGCGTCGAGATCGAGGTGGAGCGCCTGTCGTCGACCTGGGTCACCGAACCGGTCGTCTACGACAACGGCGACCGCGCCCAGTACCTCGACCTCACCTTCCGCTGCCGGTACGTCTCGGGCGACCCCGCGCCGGTCGACGGCGAAGCGCTCGAGGTCGCCTGGTTCGCGCTCGGGGCCCTTCCGCAGATGCGGGCGGAGTTCGCGGACCGCATCCGGCACGCGCTCGAACCCGACGGCCCCGCCGTGTTCCTGCGGGAGCCGTCGGGTCGGTAGCGGGGTCTAGAAGCCCAGGAAGTCGGGGCCCCAGCCGATCGCCGCGCCCCAGAGCGCGAACGGCGCGGCGAGAGCGAGGCCGAGGATCGCGAGCACGAGCCAGCCGAACGCGCCGACGAAGCCGAGCACGATGCCCCAGGTCGACATGGTGCGCGCCTGCGGCTCGCGCGAACGGGCGATGAAGCCGAAGACGATCGCGACGACGGACGCGATCCACCATCCGGTCGGGATCGCGGCGATGCCGAGCACCAGGCTCGCGATGCTGAAGGCGTTGGTGGCGGTGGTCGGCGACGCCGCGCGGGGGGCCGCGTAGGGGTTCTCGGGGGTCGCGGCGGGCGGCTGCTCGGCGGCGGCGGTCGGCTCGTCGACGGCGGGGGTGGAGGTCGTATCGGTCATGCACCCAGCCTCGGCGCCCGGCGGGGGCCGCGGTATCCGGCGAACCCCCGGATGCGGCGGGCGGGCATCCCCGGACGCGGACGGTGGCCGGGCACCGCATTGGCGCGCTCCCCCTCGGCCTGGTAACGTTGACCCTTGGTTTCCGCGTGCCCCACAACACGCGATTCGCCGGGATGCGCCCCTCTACCGCAGACGGCACACACCATCCGTTCCTGAACGAAAGACACATCCATGGCGAACATCAAGTCGCAGATCAAGCGCATCACCACCAACAAGAAGGCGCAGGAGCGCAACAAGGCCGTCAAGAGCGAGCTCAAGACCGCCGTGCGCGCCACGCGCGAGGCCATCGCCGCGGGCGACAAGGCCGCCGCCGAGGCCGCCCTCACCAAGGCCGGCAAGAAGCTCGACAAGGCTGTGAGCAAGGGCGTCATCCACAAGAACCAGGCCGCCAACCGCAAGTCGGCGATCTCGAAGCAGGTCGCCGCTCTCTGAGCCGCCACAGCGTCGAACGGGCCCCGCACCTCACGGTGCGGGGCCCGTTCCGTCTTCCGGGTGCCGCCGCCTCCCGCCTCCGTGCCGCCGTCTCCCACGTCGGTGTCGCCGTCTCCCAAATCAAGGAACTCGGCAACCCAACTCAAGGACCGAGTCCTGAAATCGGCCCCCGTCCGCCACATCCGCCACAGCAGTCACGCAGACCCCTTGATTCGGGTTGCTGAACTCCTTGATTCGGGATGCCGAGGACCCCGGATGCCGAGGACGCGGGGGTTCGGACACCGGGGTTCGGATACCGGAGGGCTACGGATCAGGCGGCAGCGCCGCGGGCGGCGATGACGGCGATCATGCGCTCGAGCGCGTAGACCGGGTCGCGGCCGGCGCCCTTCACCTGCGCGTCGGCGTCGGCGAGCGCCTCGATGGCGCGGGCGAGCCCCTCGTCGGTCCAGCCCTGGAGGTCGCGGCGGGCGCGGTCGACCTGCCACGACTGCAGGCCGAACTGGCGGGCGAGGTCGTTCGACGAACCGCGCGCCCCGGCGAGCTTGGCCATCGTGCGGATCTTCATGGCGAACGCCGCCACCATCGGCACCGGGTCGGACCCGGACGCGAGCGCGTGCCGCATGAGCCCGAGCGCCTCGCCCGGACGCCCGGCGATCGCCGCATCCGCGACCGCGAAGGCGGTGACCTCGGTGCGGCCCGCGTAGTACCGATCGACGACCGCCTCGGTGATGTCGCCGTCGGTGTCCGAGACCAGCTGACGGCACGCCGCGGCGAGCTCGGCGAGATCGTCGGTGAACGCCGACACGAGCGCGCGAACCGCGCCCGGGGTGGCCTTGCGCTGCGCCGTGCGGAACTCGGCGGCGGCGAAGTCGATCTTGTCGCCCTCGCGCTTCAGCTCAGCGCACACCACCTCGACGCCACCCCCGGAACCCGCGCGGATCGCATCGAGCAGCTTCTTGCCGCGCACCCCTCCCCCGTGCCGCAGCACGAGCACGGTGTCGTCGGCGGGCGCCTCGAGATACGCGAGGGTCTCCTCGAGGAACGCATCCGTGCACTTCTCGACCTGGCTCACCCGGATGAGTCGCGGTTCGGCGAAGAGCGACGGACTCGCGAGGGTCAGCAGCTCCCCCGGGGCGTACTGCCCCGCGTCGATGTCGGAGACTTCGAGGCTCGGGTCCGCGGCGCGCAGCTTCTCGCGGATGGCGCGGATCGCGCGCTCGGCGAGAAGCTCCTCGGGGCCGGTGACGAGCACGACGGGCGCCGGCTCGACGCGGTGCCAGTCCAGCTGCGGAATGGTGGTCTTCGCCCCCTTCGTCGCCGCGCGCACCGCCATGGCTTCAGTCTAGGGAGCGCGTGCGACGGTCGGTGCGGGATCAGCGCTCGGTCCAGACCCGAGGCGGCTCGCCGGCACCTGCCGGCGGTGCCACCAGGATCATCCCGTCGGTGTCGGTGCGCAGGCCCGCGGTTCCGGATGCCGCGAGGGAGTCGAGCGCCTGCTCCGTCGGATGCCCGTAGCTGTTGTCGGCACCCACGCCGATGAGACCGACCGACGCCGCCGCGTGCGCATAGAGCTCGGTGCTGAAGTCGGCCGAGCCGTGGTGGGCGACCTTCAGCACCTCGACGTGCGGCGGATGCGCGCGCCCGAGCAGTCGGCGCTGCGATTCCTCGCCGAGGTCGCCGAGCAGCAGCCCGCTCAGGCACGCGCCGCACCCCGCCCCCGGGGTCACGAGCAGCGTCACGCTCGCCGGGTTCCCCGGCTCGACACCGCTCGGCGGCGGCCAGAGCACGCGCCAGTCGAGCGCTCCCAGCGCACCCGAGAGGCCGTCCTCCGCCGCGACGACCTCGGCGCCGCCGTCGCGCAGCCGCTCGCGCAGCCGGGTGTCGCCCGGGTCGCCGACCGGGCCGACGAGCGCCAGCCCGACCCGGCCGAGCACGGCATCCGTGCCGCCCACGTGATCGTGGTCGTAGTGGGTCAGCACGAGCAGGTCGATGCGGCCGATGCCGAGCTCGTCGAGGCATGCAGCCAGGGGCGCGGGCTCCGGCCCGGTATCGACGAGCGCCACCGCGTCGCCCGAGCGGATGACCGTCGCGTCGCCCTGCCCGACGTCGCACATGGCGTACTGCCAGTCGGCGGGACGGCTCGCGAGCGCCACCACCCGGATGCCGGCCGTGGCACCGAGGTAGCCGAGCATCGCGACGCTCACGAGGGCCGCCGCGGCGCGGCGACGCCGGGACCCCGGCCGACCCAGCACCGCGACGAGCAGCACGCCGCTCACCAGCACCAGCGCCACGACGCCGACCGCTCCCGCCGGCCACGGCATCCGCGCCCCGGGGAGCGCCGCGACGGAGGTGGCCACGGCGGCCACCCACGAGGCGGGTACCCACGCGATGCTCGCGACGGCCTGGGCGAGCGGCGGTGCGAGGGGTGCGAGCAGGCACGCGACGAGGCCGAGCACGGTCGCGGCCGGGGCGGCGGGCCCGGCCAGGATGTTGGCGGGCACGCCCCAGACGGGCAGCGTCGGGGTGAGGAGCAGCAGCACCGGTTGGCAGGCGAGTTGCGCCGCGACCGGCACGGCGATCACGAGTGCGAGCGGTGCCGGCATGCGCCGCGCGAGCACGGCCGCGAGAGGCCCGGCGAGCAGCAGCAGCCCCGCTGTCGCCAGCACCGAGAGGGCGAAGCCGTAGGACCGCGCCGTCCACGGGTCGATCACCACCAGCAGGACGATCGCGAGGCACAGGGCGGGTACACCCCGCGTCGGACGCCCGAGGGCGAGCGCCAGCAGCACGATCGCCCCCATGACGGCCGCGCGCAGCACGCTGGGCTCGGGGGTGACGAGCACCACGAACCCCGCGAGCGCGGCGAGCGCGACCGCCACGCGCCCCGCGCGCGGCAGTCCGAGCAGCGCACCCAGGGCGAACACGGCCCCCACGACGACGGCGCAGTTGGCCCCCGACACCGCGGTCAGGTGACTGAGGGATGCGGTCTTCATCGCGGCGTCGAGCGACGCGCCGACGCGAGAGGTGTCGCCGACGGCGAGACCCGGCAGCAGTCGCGCGCCCTGCCCCGGCAGCGTCTCGCTCATCGCGACGAGCCCCTCGCGCAGTGCCGCCGCACCGCCGAGCGCCGGCGCAGGGCCCGACACCCGCACCGCCGCACCCTCCGCGAACGCGAGGAAGGCCTCCTCGTCTCCCGGATCGACGGGTCGCAGGCGGGCGGTCGCCGTCCAGGTCTCGCCGATCCGGGTCGCGGCGGGCTGGTCGAGGAACAGGAGCACGGATGTCGATCCCGCCTCGGGCCGGCCCGCGAGGGCGGCGGTCGCCGTGACGTGCCCGTCCACCTGCTGCCCGTCGACGACGAACGCCAGCTCGACCGGACCGGCGACCTCGGCGAAGGCGGGCGGAACCCGGTCGGGGGTGCGCACCGCGACGATGGTCGCGACGAGTGCGGCGGCGGTGAGGGCGAGCACCACGGCGGCGGGCACGTGCACGCGCAGCCCGATCGCCACCGCGAGCGCCGCGGCCGCCCAGAGCGCCGCGGCGGCGACGCCGAGCGGCGCATCCGGCGCGCACCCGATGAGCACTCCCCCGGCCGCCCAGGCTCCGATCGCCGCCGGCACGAGCCGCAGCTCCGCCGCTCGCGGCCCACTTCGCGCCACGCGCACGGTGTCGACGACCGCCGCGACGCTCACGGCACCACGAGCGGTCGCAGCGCGTCGACGGTCTTCTCGCCGATCCCGCTGACCGCCAGCAGGTCGTCGACCGAGGTGATCGGGCCGTTCGCCTCGCGCCAGTCGATGATGCGCTGCGCCATCGCCGGACCGATGCGCGGCAGGGTGTCGAGGGTCGCCGCATCGGCCGTGTTGAGGTCGACCCGCCCGTCGGATGCGGTGCCCGCTGCCGCAGGCGGCACCTCGCCGACCGCGGGCACCCGCAGCTGCTCGCCGTCGCTCAGCAGCCGGGCCAGGTTGACGCCCGCCGGGTCCGCGGCATCCGTGAGGCCACCGGCCGCCGCGACGGCGTCGACGACGCGGTCACCCTCGCGCAGCTCGTAGAGCCCGGGGTGGGTGACCTGCCCGAGCACGTGCACGAAGAGGGGCGCACCATCGCCTCCGCCAGCGACCAGCTCATCCGCCGCGGGCGTCGCGCTCGCCAGCACCTCGCGGGTGACGCCGTGGGGGGTCACGACGGTCACGAACACCGCGATCGCCGCGCCCGCGAGCAGCACGATGAGCGCCGCCCCGACCCCACGACGCACCCGGGCGCGGGAGGTGCCGGGGTCGGGGTCGACGCTCACCCGGGAAGGCTAGGAGGCGCGAAGTGACGCCTGCCCGGGCGGGAGTCGGGCTGGTGGAGAGCTCAGCCGCGGGTCGCGATGTTGACGACGCGAGGAGCCCGCACGATGACGTTCACGATCTCGCGCTCGCCGACCGCGCGCTGCACGGCCGCCGAGGCGCGGGCGAGCGCCTCGAGCTCGGCGGAGTCGATCGTCGGGGACACCTCGAGCCGGTCGCGCACCTTGCCGTCGACCTGCACGATCGAGGTCACCGACTCCTCGACGAGCAGTCGCGGGTCGGGCTTCGGCAGCGCCTGCAGCGCCACCGTCGGCGCGTGGCCGAGCGTCGCCCACATGTCCTCGGCGGTGTAGGGCGAGAACAGCGAGAGCAGTATCGCGAGCGCCTCGGCCGCCTCGCGCACGGCGGGATCCGCCCCGCCGACGCCCGCGTCGATGGCCTTGCGCACCACGTTCACGTGCTCCATGAGCCGGGCCACGAGGACGTTGAACTTGAACGACTCGACGAGCCCCGGCGCATCCGCGAGCAGCCGGTGGGTCTGACGCCGCAGCGCCGTGTCGCCCGAGCCGAAGGCCACACCCGGCTCGGAGGCCACGTCGCCCGCGACGCGCCACGCGCGCGCGAGGAACTTCGCCGAGCCCGAGGGCGACACGTCGGCCCAGTCGATGTCGTCCTCCGGCGGGCCCGCGAAGGCCATCGTGAGACGCACGGCGTCGACGCCGAACTCGTCGAGCTGGTCGGAGAGGCGCACGAGGTTGCCGCGGCTCTTCGACATCGCCGAGCCGTCCATCAGCACCATGCCCTGGTTGAGCAGCGCCGAGAACGGCTCCGTGAAGCCCACGTAGCCGAGGTCGAACAGCACCTTGGTGATGAAGCGCGCGTAGAGCAGGTGCAGGATCGCGTGGGTCACACCGCCGACGTACTGGTCGACGGGGGCCCACTTGTCGGCCTCCTTCACGTCGAACGCCTGGGCGTCGTCGTTCGGCGACAGGAACCGCAGGAAGTACCACGAGCTGTCGACGAAGGTGTCCATCGTGTCGGGGTCGCGGCGCGCCGCGGTGCCGTCGGGCAGGGTCACGTTCACCCAGTCCTCGGCGCCGCCGAGCGGCGAGGTGCCCTTCGGCTGCAGGTCGAGCCCAGCGGATGCCGGCAGCGCGACCGGCAGGGCCGACTCGTCGACCGGGATCTCGCGGCCGTCCTCGGCGTGCAGGATCGGGATGGGCGTACCCCAGTAGCGCTGACGCGAGATCAGCCAGTCGCGCAGCCGGTAGGTCTTCGCGGCGCGCCCCGTTCCGGCCTCCTCGAGCAGTTCGATGACCCGGCGGATGGCGTTCTGCTTCGACAGGCCGTCGAGCGGGCCCGAGTTGATCATGCGGCCGTCGCCCGCGAGCGCCTCGCCCGTGACGGCCGGATCCATCGACGCGAGGTCGCGCACGGCATCCGGGTTCTCGAGCATCTCGGGCGTGATGACGGGGATCGCGCCGGTGATGGGCGCCGTCACGTCGAGCACGATCCGGATCGGCAGCTCGAACTTCCGCGCGAAGTCGAGGTCGCGCTGGTCGTGGGCGGGCACCGCCATGACGGCGCCGTGCCCGTAGTCGGCCAGCACGTAGTCGGCCGTCCACACGGGGATGCGGTCGCCGTTCACCGGGTTGATCGCGTAGCGCTCCAGCGGGATGCCGGTCTTCTCGCGCGTGGTGTCCTGACGCTCGATCTCGGTCGACTTCTGCACCTGGGCGAGGTAGGCCGCGAAGGCCTCCTGCACCTCGGGGGTGGAGCCGGCCGCGAGCTCGGCGGCGAGCTCCGAGTCGGGGGCGACGACCATGAAGGTGGCGCCGAACAGCGTGTCGGGCCGCGTCGTGAAGACGGTGACCTTCTCGTCATGCCCCTCGATGACGAAGTCGACGTCGGCCCCGGTGGACCGCCCGATCCAGTTGCGCTGCATCGCGATGACCTTCGACGGCCAGCTGCCCTCGAGCTGGTTCAGGTCGTCGAGCAGCCGGTCGGCGTAGTCGGTGATCTTGAAGTACCACTGGGTGAGCTTCTTCTTGGTGACGACGTTGTCGCAGCGCTCGCAGCGCCCGTCGACGACCTGCTCGTTGGCGAGCACCGTCTGGTCGAAGGGGCACCAGTTGACCCAGCTCGCCTTGCGGTAGGCGAGGCCCTTCTCGTAGAGCTTGAGGAACAGCCACTGGTTCCACTTGTAGTACTCGGGGTCGGAGGTGTGGATGACCCGGTCCCAGTCGAAGCTCGTCGCGTAGCGGCGCATCGAGGAGCGCTGCTGGGCGATGTTGTCGTAGGTCCACTCGCGCGGGTCGATGCCGCGCTTGATCGCCGCGCCCTCGGCCGGCAGCCCGAACGAGTCCCAGCCGATCGGGTGCAGCACGTTGAAGCCCTGGAGGCGCCAGTAGCGGGCGATGATGTCGCCGAGCGCGTACGCCTCGGCGTGACCCATGTGCAGGTCGCCCGAGGGGTAGGGGAACATGTCGAGCACGTACTTGCGGGGGCGCTTGTCGGCCGGGTCCGAGGTCGAGAACGGCTTCAGCTCGTCCCAGATCGGGAGCCAGTGCTCCTGGATGCGACGGAAGTCGTATCCGTGCTCGTCGGTCTGCTCGTGCTGGGTCACTGACGCTCTGCCTCTCGGGATTGCAACCTTTACAGAGTAGTCAACGTTCCGGAGGTGTTCGGTGTGCCCGCGGTCAGGCGAGCGGGTGGTCGTGCACGGCCGAGGTGAGGGTCGTGCCGTCGAGCTCGAGGTAGAGCTGGTGCTCGGTGACGGAGAGGCTCAGCTCGGTGCGGCGGCCGATGCGCCCGGCGACCTCGTCGACGAAGCCCGGATCGAAGCTGTGCAGCACGATCTCGTCGGCCCGGTGGATCTTCTTGCCCGCCCACTGCGGCAGCAGCTTCGCCGGGTCGCGGTGGGTGTAGATCACGGTGCGGTCGGCCTGCTTGCTGCCCGCGTGCAGGCGCTCGGCATCCGGGGCGCCCACCTCGATCCAGGCGCGGATGAGACCCGTGAGGTCGCGCACGAGCACGGCCGGCTCGTCGACCGCGGAGATGCCGCCGCCGAAGGCGATGCCCTCCTCGTACTCGAGACAGTAGGCGAGCACGCGCGCGACCATGTACTCCGCCGTCTCGGACGGATGGCGCGCCACCCGCAGCTCGAGCTGCTCGTAGACGCCGCGGTCGACGTCGGCCAGGTTCACGGTGAAGGTGTAGATCGTCGCGCCGGCAGCCACGGAGCGAGCCTAGGCGCTGCCGAGGGCGCCGAGCAGCGCGGCGGCCTTCAGCCGCGCCTCGGCCAGCTCGGCGTCGGGGTCGGAGAGGGCGGTGATGCCGCCCCCGGTGCCCACGGATGCGCCGTCGGCGTCGATCACGATCGTGCGGATGGTCATCGCGAGGTCGGCGGAGCCGTCGGCGGCCAGATAGCCGAACGCGCCCGCGTAGGGTCCGCGCGGCCGCGCCTCCAGGCCGTCGAGCACCTCGATCGCGCGCAGCTTCGGGGCGCCCGTCATGGATCCCGCCGGGAAGCAGGCGGCCACCGCATCCACCGCGCCCATCCCGGGCAGCAGACGGCCCTCGATCGTCGACACGAGCTGGTGCACGTGCTGGTACGACTCCACCTCGAGCAGCCGCGTCACCGCCACCGAGCCGAGCTCGCACACCCGCGAGAGGTCGTTGCGCATGAGGTCGACGATCATGAGGTTCTCGGCGCGCTCCTTCTCGCTCGCCACGAGCTCGCCGTGCAGGCGCGCGTCCTCGTCGGGGCGGGGGTCGCGAGGGCGGGTGCCCTTGATGGGGCTCGTGCGCACGAGCCCCGACGCGTCGATCTCGAGGAAGCGCTCGGGCGAAGCCGACACGAGGGCGGTTCCGCCGATCCGCACGAGGCCGCCGTGGTGGGTGGCGCCGGAGGCGCGCACCGCGTCGAAGACGGCGAGCGGATCGAACGCCCCCGCGACCCGTGCCTCCGTCGTGAGGCACAGCTGGTAGGCGTCGCCCTCGTGGATCGCGTGCTGACAGGCGGCGATGTTCGCGAGGTAGCGGTCGGGGGTGTCGTGCCAGGTGATCGAGTAGCTCGGCGCAGCCGAGCGTGTCGAGATCCGCGCGTCCGTGTCGGTCGGTTTCGACACGCCGCTGACGCGGCTACTCAACCGACGGGTGGCGGCGACCACCGCATCGCGCCACGCGCCCAGCTCGCGGTCCCACGACCCGCCGAGCGCGAGGAGCGCGGCGGAGCCGTCGGCCTCCACCGCGACCAGCCGGTCGACGCGCAGGAACGCGGCATCCGGATGCGGACCCCGCGCGCGGACCGGCACGCCCGTCGTCTCGCCGCGCAGCTCGTAGCCGAGCCACCCCACGACCCCCAGCGGAACGCCGCCGAGCGGCTCGTCGACGGCCGGCGCGGCGAGCTCGGCCCGCAGGGTCGGCAGCACCTCGCCGGCCTCGGGCACGACGCGCTCCCCGGTACCGAGGAACGCGCGGCCGCCCGGCCCCGAGTCGAGCCAGAACGCGTCGCCCTCGGGGTGCAGGGTCGCGAACAGCGCGCGGGCGTCGAATCCGTCGCCGAGCGGATGCCGCAGGAGCCGGAGACGCATAGCCTGATGATATGAGCGCACCCGCGTCCGCACCGGCGGCCACGACGTCGCTGTGGCAGGGCGGCGAGCTCGTGCCCCGCGACGACTGCGACCTCGCGCCCGCGATCGTCGAGGTGGCGGACTCCTGGCTGGTCGAGGAGGGCACGGTGCGCGGACTCGAGCTGCACCGCGAGCGCTTCCTCACCTCGATCCCGCGCTCCCGGGCACGCGATCTCGACCTCGAATCGTTCTGGAGCGCGAGCATCGCCGGCATCCCGCGTCACGGCGCGTGGTTCCCGAGGGTGGAGCTGCGCGAGCAGCTCGGCATGCCGCAGCTGCTGTTCCGGCTGCGCGAGGCGCCCGCGCTGCAGCGCTCGCTCATCCTGACCACCCACACCGGTCGCGACCCGCGCACCCAGCCGACCGTGAAGGGCCCCGACCTCGGCGCGATGGTGAGACTGCGCACCGAGGCTCAGCGCCGCGGAGCCGACGAGGCGGTCATCGTCGACGACGACGGCCACATCGTCGAGGGGTCGACCACCTGCCTCGTCTGGTGGGACGGCGGCACCCTGTGCGTTCCCGACCGGACGATGCCGCGCATCCCGTCGATCACCGAGCGCACCGTGGTCGCCCTCGCCACCGCGCTCTCGATCCCGATCGACGAGCAGCGGGTGCGTCCCGAGGAGCTCGACGGACGCGAGGTGTGGGCGCTCAACGCGCTGCACGGCATCCGCATCGTCACGGCGTGGCAGGGCGGCCCCGCCTCGACCGCCGAGGAGCCGGGGCGTCTGTCGCGTTGGCGGCTGCGCCTCGACGCCCTGCGCCGCCCCCTCCCCGAGCCGGACGGCGGGATCGGCGCGGCGTGAACTGGTTCACCGACACGCTCACCTGGCTGCTCGACGCCGTGCAGTCGGTCGATCCGGTGCTGCGCACGCTGCTCGCCGGGGTGGGGATGTTCCTCGAGACCTCGGTGCTCGTCGGCCTCGTCGTGCCCGGCGACACGATCGTCATCGTGTCGGCCACCGCCATCGGCAGCCCCGCCGAATACGTGGCGCTGCTCGTCGTGGTGGTGGTCGGCGCCCTCGGCGGGGAGTCGGTGGGTTTCGCCCTCGGCCGCTACTTCGGACCCCGGATCCGGCACTCGCGTCTCGGCCGCCGCATCGGCGAGCACAACTGGCATCGCGCCGAACGCTACGTCGACCGCCGCGGCGGGATCGCGGTGTTCGTGTCGCGGTTCCTGCCGGTGCTGCACTCGCTCGTGCCGCTCACGGTGGGGATGAGCCCGATGAGCTACCGCCGGTTCCTCGCATGGACGGCGCCCGCCTGCGTGCTGTGGGCCGCCGCCTATGTGACCGTGGGGGCGGTCGCGGCAGGCTCCTACCGCGAGCTCTCCCAGCAGCTGCACTGGGCGGGATACGTGTTCGTGGGCATCATCGCGGTGTTCCTGATCGCCGTGGTCGTCGGCAAGAAGCTGCTGGAACGCGCGGAGGCGCGCCATTGGGCGCACCCCGCCGAGGACGAGACCGACTCCCAGGAGTGAGGTGGCCGGAAGCCGCCGCGTGCGACGACTCCCGGCCACCCGCGGTCAGATCAGACCCTGGCCGTTCAGCCACTGTGTGGCGATGGCATCCGTCGACTTCTGGTCGACGGTGGACCGCACGTTGAGGGCGATCAGGCCGGCGGGCGTGAGCTTCGCGCTCACCGCGTTGATGATGTCGGCGATCTCGTCCGCGATGTCGGCGTTCACGAGCGGCACGACGTTGGATGCCAGGAACAGGCCCTTCGGGTCGTCCAGGGTCACCAGGTCCTCCGTCTGGATGCGCGGGTCTGCGCTGTAGACGTTGGCGATGTTGACCGTGCCGGCCACCAGGTCCTCCACGGTGGTGTCGCCCGTCGCCTGGAACTGCACGTCGACGCCGTAGAGGCTCTTGAGGCCCGTCGGGCCGTACGGACGCTCTTCGAGCTCGGGTGCACCGCCCAGGATGAGCGGGACGTCGACCGAGGCGAGGTCGTCGAGGCTCGTCAGGCCGTACTGGTCGGCGAAAGCCTTGGTGACGTTGTACGAGTCCTGGTCGGTCGCGGGCGACTGGTCGAGCACCGTGAGGCCGTCGGGCAGCGCGTCCTTCAGGGCCGCGTAGACGTCGTCGGAGGTGGTCGCCGTCGTGTCGGGCTCGTAGTACTGCAGCAGGTTGCCCGTGTACTCCGGGAACAGGTCGATGGTGCCGTCCTCGAGCGAGGGGAGGTAGGCGTCGCGCTGACCGATGTTGAAGTTGCGCTCGACGGTGTAGCCGGCGTTCTCGAGCGCCTGCGCGTAGATCTCGGCGATGATCTCGTTCGAGTAGTACGCCTGCGACCCGATGACGATCGTGTCGCTGCTGCCCGAACCGGTATCCGTGCCGCCCGAGTCGAGGGGATCCCCGGAGGCACACCCTGAAAGGGCCAATGCCGCCCCAACCACGACCGCACCGAGTGCGAGCCGGCCCTTGTTCCGTGCTGTGAACATCACGTTCTCTCTTCTCTTCATTCGGTGGCAGGTTCCACCACCGCGCGGCGCCGGGTCGGCGTCGCGCGGACATCGGGGGTGCGTCCCGCGGAGACTCCACGCGGGACGACGAGGTGCTGCAGCACGGCGAACAGCCCGTCGAGCACGAGGGCGAGGGCGACCACGACGAGGGCGCCGCCCAGGATCTGGGTGAAGTCGCGCAGCGGCACACCCTGGATGATGAAGTAACCCACGCCGCCGAGGTTGATGTAGGCGGCGATCGTGACGGTGGCGACGACCTGCAGCGTGGCGGAACGCAACCCGCCGATCAGCAGCGGCAGCCCGAGCGGCACCTCGATGCGCCACAGGATCTGCCACTCGGTCATGCCCATGGCGCGACCCGCGTCGATGACCCGTCGATCGATGGCCTCGAACCCCGAGTAGGCGCCGGCGAGGATCGAGGGGATCGCGAGCAGCACGAAGGAGACGACCGCGGCCTCGGGCTTGTGCAGCACCCCGAAGATCAGCACCAGGAGCACGAGCAGCCCGAACGACGGCACGGCACGCGCGGCTCCCGACACCGCGACGGCGACCTCGCGACCGCGACCGGTGTGCCCGATCGCCCAGCCGAGCGGCACGGCGACGAGCGCGGCGACGACGACCGAGACGAAGGTGTAGGCGAGGTGCTGGCCGATCGCGAGCGGAAGGGACACGCTGCCCTCGAGCCGCTCGGGCGCGAAGATCCAGGCGATGGCGTCGGCGAAGAGGTTCATGCCGCCTCCCCCAGACGCAGGGCGAGGCGCCGGCGCCGACCCGCGGTGCGTCGCGGCGCCCAGGGCATGAGCAGGCGCCCCGCCAGCACCAGCAGCGCGTCGATCACGAGCGCCACGAGCATCACCGCGATCACCCCGGCGAACACCTCGGGGATGATGCGCCGCTGCAACCCGTTCGTGAACAGGTAGCCGAGGTTCTCGACGCCGATCAGGATGCCGACCGTCGCGAGCGCGATCGTCGACACCGCGGCCACGCGGAGCCCGGCGAGGATCACCGGCCCCGCGAGCGGGAACTCGACCGTCCAGAACCGCCGCCACGGACCGTAGCCCACCGCCGTCGCGGCCTGGCGCACGGCGGGGTCGACCGAGCCCAGCGCATCCGAGATCGAGCGGGCCATGATCGCCACGGCATAGATCGTGAGCGCGATCACGAGGTTCGCCTCGGAGAGGAAGCGGATGCCGAGCACCGTCGGCAGGATCGCGAACAGCGCGAGCGACGGGATCGTGTAGAGCAGCCCGGTCACGGTCAGCACGAGCCCGCGCGTGAGTCGGAAGCGGAACGCGACCCAGCCGAGCGGGATCGCCAGCACGAAACCGAGCAGGATCGGCAACAGGCACTGCCGCAGGTGCTCGAGCGTGAGCGCCGCGATCAGGTCGAGGTTGTCGAGCACCCAGGTCATGCGTCGCCTTCGACGAGCACGCCCTGCGTGCGACCCGCGGCGTCGACGAGCACCGTGCCGGCGCCGGTGCGCTTGGCGTGCAGGGCACGGGTTCCACGTTCGGTTCCGATGAACGAGGCCACGAACTCGCTCGCGGGGGCCTCGGTGATCTCGGACGGCGAGCCGATCTGGGCGATCTGGGCACCCTTCTCGAGGATCACCACCTGGTCGCCCAGCAGGAAGGCCTCGTCGATGTCGTGGGTGACGAAGACCACGGTCTTGTCGAGCTCCTGCTGCAGCCGGATCGTCTCCTGCTGCAGCTCGGCCCGCACGATCGGATCGACGGCGCCGAACGGCTCGTCCATGAGCAGGATGTTCGGATCGGCCGCGAGCCCGCGCGCGACGCCGACCCGCTGCTGCTGCCCGCCCGAGAGCTGGCTCGGGTAGCGCTTCGCGAGGGAGCGGTCGAGGCCGACGGTGTCGAGGAGTTCGAGCGCCTGCTCGCGCGCGCGCTGGCGCGGCACCCCGGTGAGCACCGGGACGGTCGCGACGTTGTCGATCACGGTCAGGTGCGGCAGCAGCCCGCCGTTCTGCATGACGTAGCCGATGCTGCGACGCAGTTTCACGGGGTCGCGGTCGTGCACGCTCTCGTCGTCGATGAGGATCTCGCCCGAGGTGGGGTCGACCATCCGGTTGATCATGCGCAGCAGCGTGGTCTTGCCGCTGCCCGACGACCCGACGAGCACCGTCGTCTTGCGCGCCGGGATCACGAGACTGAAGTCGTCGACCGCCACGGTGCCGTCGGGGAATCTCTTCGTCACCGAACGGAACTCGATCATGCTCGCCCCTCCGTGCCGACGCGGGGGCGCCGACTCCACCACCACTCAACCGTATGGGGCGCCCCCGACGCTGGCTCGGGCCGATGACGGATCGTTAAGGAATCGCCCCCGATCGCGACGACGCGCGATCGGGGGCGATCCGGACGATCATCCGGGCCGGGTCAGCGGCGCGGGATCGGGAGGTAGTCCGAGAGGATGTCGCGCGCCGCGCGACGGGTGGCCTCGAGCAGCTGGGGGTCGCCCTGCGGGTCGCGGGCGAACGCCCGGGACACGAGCGCGTCGGTGGCCTCGATCGCCACCTGGAAGCCGAAGCGCACGCGCGGGTCGTCGTCGAGGTCGAAGCGTTCGATGAGGGCGTCGTAGATGGCGTCGGACATCACCGCGTTGCGGAGCGTGCCCTCCGCCGGGCGCAGGTCGAGCACGTCGCCGAGCCGGAGCGAGGCGAAGCCGGGCTCCTCGCGGAAGAAGGCCACGAGCACGTCGAAGGTGGCCGCGAGCGCGTCGAGCCAGTCCCCGTGGGCCGGGTCGGCCATCGCGTCGGTCACGCGGTGGATGATGCGCTCCTCGTTGCGCGCGGCGAGGCTCTGCAGCACCGCGATGCGATCGGGGAAGTAGCGGTACACCGTGCCGATGGACGCGCCCGCGCCGTCGGCGACCATCGCGGTCGTCAGGCGCTCGTAGCCGATCTCGTCGACCACGGCGGCGGCCGCGTCGAGCAGGGCTGCGAGGCGCGCTGTGCTGCGCGCCTGCATAGGCTCGTTCCGGATCAGGCTCGCGTGGATGTCGCGAGCGGCGGCCAGGGTGTCGGGCACAGGTCACTCCTCCGTCGTTGCGGTGATTGTAGCCCGACTGCACCTTGGTCGGGGCTGGGAACGGCCGTGACACACTGGGGAGCATGGAGTCCCGCGCCGAGGCCTCGTCCGCGGACGCGGAGAGCCCCCGTGTGCACCTCGCCGCGCGCATCGAGGACGCCGTCCATCGCCTCCGCGAGCGCAACGGTCGGCGCCGGGGGCTGGTCCCCACGATCGTGCCGTTCCCCGGGTACGGAGGCGACGGCTGGCTGCGCGTCCTCGGCCGCGTCGTGCTGGTGCGCCCGGGCCGCCGCGCACCCGACCGGTACACCAGCATCCGGGGGTGGCGCAGCTTCACGAGCATCCCGGTGCGCGACGCCGAGATCCACGTGCGGGCCGGTGGATCGGAGCACGTCATCCACGCCGACCGCGGCGGGGTGATCGACTCCCGCGTCGAGGCGCGCATCCCGGCCGGCTGGGGCTCGATGCTGCTGACGCTCGAGGGGTCGGACGCGATCGAGGCCCCCGTCTTCGTCGTCGACGAGGACGTCGACTTCGGGGTGGTGTCGGACGTCGACGACACCGTGATGGTGACGGCGCTGCCGCATCCGCTGCTCGCCGCCTGGAACACCTTCGTCCTCAACGAGCACGCCCGCCGCCCCGTGCCGGGGATGTCGGTGCTCTACGACCGCCTCACCGCGGCGCATCCGGGCAGCCCCGTCATCTACCTCTCGACCGGCGCCTGGAACATCGTCACCACGCTCGACCGCTTCCTGTCGCGCCACCTCTTCCCGCGGGGGACCTTCCTCCTCACCGACTGGGGTCCGACGACCGACCGGTGGTTCCGCAGCGGACAGGAGCACAAGAAGGCGAGCCTGGCCCGGCTCGCCGCCGAGTTCCCCGGCGTGCGCTGGCTGCTCATCGGCGACGACGGCCAGCACGACGAGGAGCGCTATCGCGAGTTCGCGGACGCCCATCCCGGGAACGTCGCGGCGGTCGCGATCCGCGAGCTCACCCCCGGCGAGGCCGTGTTCTCCGGGGGGCGCTCGCCCCGCGAGACCCACGAGGGCGCGGCGCCGTGGGTGTACGGGGTGGACGGGGCGGAGCTGGCCGGTCAGCTCACCGCGCTCGGCCTGCTCGAGACCCCCCGCGCGTAGCCCGCGATCCGTTGCCCCCCGGACGGGGGACTGCTAGCGTGAAGCCACCCCCCAGGGCCGGCTCCCCCACCGGCCCATCCCACCCGAAGGATCGCGGCATGCCCGGGCTGCTCACCCTGCTGATCGTCGCGCTCGCCGCGGCGGCCCTCACCGCCGTCGTGAGCGCCCTCGTGGTGCTGCACCGCGCGCGGCGGCTCGCCCCGCGCCCCGCGCTCGCCGGGGGTGCGCTGCTGGCCCTGACCGGAGCGGCCGCGGCGCTCGGCGTCTCGGCCCTCGCGGTGGCGCCCGCCGCGGCGACCGCCCCGGCCGCCGACGCGGACGTCGAGGTGGTCACTGTCGTCGACACGGCGCCCGACGTGCAGCTGCCCACGCTCGCGCTCGACGAGTAGCCCGTCGGCGGCACGCGGCAGACTGGCCGGGTGACCACCCGCCCCTCCGCCCGCGACCGCCGTCACCTGACGGGTCTGCGCCTCGCCGCCCAGGGGATCGCCGAACCTCGCGCGGCCGACCCGGTCGAGGCGGTGCGCGCGATGCTCGCCCTCCAGGGGCAGGACTACCTCGGCGTGCTCTGGTCGGCGGGGCTGCGCACCGCATCCGCGACCGAGGCCGACGTCGAGGCGGCCCACGCATCCGGAGCGCTCGTGCGCTCCTGGCCGCTGCGCGGCACCCTGCACCTGGTGGCCGCGGAGGATCTCGGATGGATGCTGTCGCTCACCGGCGAGCGCACCGTGCGCGGCGCCGCGGGCCGGCACCGGCAGCTCGGGCTCGACGACGCCGACTTCGCGCGCGCCGCCGCGATCGCGCGCGAACGGCTGGGCGGCGGCGGACGCGCCGATCGGGCGGAGCTGCTGGAGGCGTTCCACGCGGGCGGCGTGGGCACCGAGGGCCAGCGCGGCGCGCACCTGCTCGGCAACCTCGCGCACACCGGGCTCATCGTGCTCTCGGGGCGCACGGAGTACGCCCTGCTCGACGAGCACGTGCCGCATCCGCGCCGACTCGACCCCGACGCCGCCCTCGACGAGCTCGCCCTGCGGTACTTCACGGGCCACGGCCCCGCATCCGTGCCCGACCTCGCCTGGTGGTCGGGACTGCCCCTCACGCCGGTGCGCGCAGCCGTCGCGCGCGTGCGCGACCGGCTCGACGCGCTCGAGGTCGACGGTGTCGAGTACCTCATGCGGCCCGGGCTCGAACCGCTCGCCGACCGGGTGCACGCACTGCCGGGCTTCGACGAGTACCTGCTCGGCTACGCCGACCGGGCCGCCGCGCTGCCCCCCGAGCACGCCGACCGCATCGTGCCGGGCGGCAACGGCATGTTCCTGCCGACGCTCGTCGCGCGCGGCGAGGTCGTCGGCACCTGGACGCGCGACCGCAACCGCCGAACCGTCCGGGCCACCCCGCTGCCGTTCGCGCCGCTGCCCGCCGCGACCGAGCGCGGTTTCGCCTCCGCGATGCGCCGCTACGGGCGCTTCCTCGGCTCCCCGATCGAGGTCGGCTGAGCCGCGCGCAACCCGGGAGGCCGGAGCCGCGTCAGCTCGCGGCCACCGCACACGCCCCGGAACACCGCACGTAGGGGGTGTCGGAGGAGGCGGATGCGCGGCGCAGCTCGAGCACCCGGCGGGCGGCGTCCTCCAGGCGCGAGGCCGGGATCGTGCCGTCGGCGACCTGCTGCGCGATGCGGGCCGCGACGGCGGCCGGGTCGACCGGGCCGGCGTAGAGCAGCAGGTCGGCGCCCGCGGCGAGCGCCGCCGCCCCGTTCGCGGCGGGATCCACGAGCGCCGGCTCGCCGCCGGCCTGCAGCATGCTGAGCGAATCGGTGACGATGACGCCGTCGAAGCCGAGGTCCTCCCGCAGGATGCGGTACCAGGCGGGCGAGAGCGAGGCGGGCGCCTGGTCGACCGCGGTGTAGCGCAGGTGCCCCACCATCACGAGCTCCGCGCCCGCGGCGATGCCCGCCTCGAACGGCGGCGCCTGCGTCGCCCGCCACTGCTCGAGGCTCATCGAGGTCGACGGGATGAGCTGGTGGGAGTCGCCCGCGACCGCGCCGTGGCCGGGGAAGTGCTTGAGCGTCGAGAACACGATGCCGTGCTCCCCCGCGACCGCCTGCGCCACGCGCGCCGACACGGATGCGGGGTCGCCCCCGAACACCCGCGGCGCGATGAACGAGCCCGGATCGGCGGTCGCATCCGCGACGATGCCGAAGTTCACGTCGAAGCCTCCGGATGCCACCAGCCGCGCCCGGTCGGCGACCGCCGCACGCGTCGCCTCGGGCGGCATCCGTCCGAGCGCGGGGGCGCTCGGACCCGGGTCGTCGAGGCGCGCCACCGTGCCGCCCTCCTGGTCGACGGCGGTGAGCGGCGGCAGCCCCGGGTCCGTCGTGAGCGCCCCGGTCAGCGCGGCCGAGACGGCGGGCGAGTACCGCGTGTCGCTTCCGAGCAGGATCACGCCGCCGACCCCGGATGCCGCGACCGCGGCCCGCGCCGTCGCCGGATCGGTGCTCGGGATGCGCACCATGATGACGCTCTCGGCGCGCTCCAGCGTCGTCATGTCGGCGAGGCGGGCCTCGACGTACGTCGCATCCGGATCCACGGCCGCGGGCGCGACCGACGGCTGCCAGGCGCGCGGCGGCGCGGCCGAGACGGGCGCCGGCGAGGGGGCGCAGGCGGCGAGCGCCGCGGCGGCCAGGACGGTCGCCGCGAGCCCCGCCGCCCGCATCCGCATGGATCCAGCGTAGGGCGCGGGCGCTACCCCTTCACGGCGCCGCCGAGTCCGGCACCCCGCAGGATGAGCCGCTGGAACAGCAGGAACAGCACCACGGGGATGATCGTCGCGATCGCGAGCGAGGCGAGCGTCACGTCGAGCTCGGTCTGCGACTGGATGTTCGGCAGGCGCACGCCGAGCGGCTGCACGGCGGCATCCGTGAGCACGAGCTTCGGCCAGAGGTAGTCCTTCAGCGAGGCGATCACGATGAACACCGACACCACGCCGAGGATCGGCCGCGACATCGGCAGCACGATCGACCAGAACACGCGCACCGGGCCCGCGCCGTCGGTCTTCGCGGCCTCGAACACCTCCTGCGGCAGGCTGTCGAAGAACCGCTTCACGATCAGGATGTTGAACGCGTTCGCCGCCGTCGGCAGCCAGACCCCGAGGTAGTTGTTGAGCAGACTCGGCCCGAACGGCGGCCTCGCGACGGTGATGAACAGCGGCACGAGCAGCACGACCGACGGCACGAAGAGCGTCGCGAGCACCGCCGCCTGCAGCACCCGCGCGTAGGCGGGCCGCAGGATCGCGAGCACGTAGGCGCCGCTCGTGGCGATCACGAGGCCCACGACGAGCTGGCCGAGGGCGAGGGCGATCGTGTTGAAGAAGTACTTGCCCACCTCGACGTCGACCCAGGCCTGCTCGAGGTTCGCCCAGTCGATGCCGCTCGGCCAGAACTGCAGCGGGTACTGGATGGTGTCCTGCGTCGTCGAGATCGCCGCCTTGGCGAGCCACAGCAGCGGTCCGAGGCCGACCACCACGAGCCCGCCGAGCAGCAGCACGTGCGACAGCACCTGCCCGACCTTGACCGGCCGGCGGCGGCGGTCGTGCGGCGACAGGATGCCGCGCTCGACATCCGGCTCGGAGGCGGCCTCCAGGCGTCGGCGGGCGCGGAAGCTCGGGCGCCCCGGCAGTCGCGTGAGGGTGGTCATCAGTTGGTGCTCCACTTCTCGGTGGCCTTGAAGTACAGGAACGAGGCGGCGGCGAGGAAGAGCGCGAGCATGACCGACAGCGCGGTCGCCTCGCCGTACTTGCCGCCCAGGCTGTTCTCGAACGCGTAGCGGTAGATGAGCAGCAGCACCGTGACGGTCGCGTTGTTCGGCCCGCCGCCCGTGAAGAGGTACGGCTCCAGGAACACCTGCGCGGTCGCGATGATCTGCAGGATGAGCATCACGAAGATCACGCCGCGCAGCTGCGGCAGCGTCACGTGCCAGATCTTGCGCCAGATGGAGGCGCCGTCGACCTCGGCCGCGTCGTAGAGCTCCGGCGGCACCGCGAGCAGCGCCGCGAGGTAGATGATGATCGAGCCGCCGGCCGCTGCCCAGGTCGCCTCGAGCACGAGCGAGGGCATCGCCTGGGTCGCATCCTGGATCCACGGCTGGGGCGGGATGCCGAACCAGCCGATGATCGTGTTGAACACGCCCGTCGGGGCCGCCGAGTAGAAGAACTTCCACAGCAGCACCGCGACCACCGGCGGCACGATCACGGGCAGGTAGGCGAGGGCCGAGTACAGGCCCTTCATGCGCTTGACCTCGCTCATCAGCACCGCCATGAAGATCGGCAGCGGGAAGCCGAAGACGAGGGCGAGCAGCGCGAAGTAGAGGGTGTTGAGCACCGCGCGCCCGAGCAGCGGATCGCTCAGCACGTTCACGAAGTTGTCGAACCCGACGAACTGGTAGGTGATCAGGTTGGTCTTCTGGAAGCTCATCCAGATCGACTGCAGGATCGGCCACCAGCTGTAGATCGCGAACACGAGGATCATCGGCAGCGCGAACAGCAGGGTGACGAGCCCGCCGCGGCGCACCCATCCGCGGATGCTGCGGTCGCGCCGGCGGGGCGCGTGCTGTCGAACCGGGGGCGCCACGGTGCGCCGGTCGTCGAGGACGGTCATGTCGGGTTCCTTCGAGTAGGAGGGGCCGCCGGACCGGGAGGTCCGGCGGCCCCGGGGTGGCATCAGCCGTCGATGAGCGCCTGAGCGTCCTTGTCGGCCTGGGCGAGGAGCGCGTCGATGTCGGCGTTCTCATCCGTCAGCACGGCCTGGACGATCGGGTCGAGCAGGGCGTAGACCTCCTGCGTGTGGCTCTTCGGCTCGCCCACCGGGGTCTGCGCGAAGATGCCGTCGGTGAAGCCCGCCATCTGGTCGCGCGGCACGTTGACGTACGGCTCGATCCAGGTGAGCGACTCCTCGTAGGTGGCCTGGTCGAGCACCGGCAGCACCGGGGTGCCGACGGCCTGACCCGCGTCGGACAGCGCCTTCGCGTCCGCGACGGCGGCGTCCTCGTTGAGGAGCTTCTGCATGTAGTACCAGTCGATCCACTTGACGGCCGCGTCCTTGGTCGCGTCGTCGAGCGTCGGCGGGAGCACCGCGATGTCGCCGCCGCCGAGCACCTTGCCGCCGTCCTCCATCGGGATGGTGGTCAGGCCGTACACCGACGAGTCGAGCGAGAAGTCGCGCACGAGGGCCGTGTACAGGTCGGAGCCGGAGGTGTACATGCCGATGTTGCCGGCCGCGAACTCCTGGTTGATCGAACCCCAGTCGAGCAGGAAGTTGTCACCCATCGAGTCGTCCTCCCAGCGGAGGTCGTGGAAGTACTGCAGGGTGGCCTTCACGCCGTCGTTGGCGATCGTCGAGGTCGCGCCGTCGTCCGACTGCATGAACCCGCCGCGCGAGGCCGCCTGCGCGGTGAGCTGCCATCCGCCCGTGTTGTTCTGGGTCATGGTGGCGTAGCCCGCCTTGCCGGTCTTCTCGGCGATGATCTTGGCGTCCTCGCGGACCTCCTCCCACGTGGTGGGCGGCGAGTCGGGGTCGAGGCCGGCCTGCTCGAACAGGTCGCGGTTGTACTGCAGACCGAGCGCGTACGCCTGGCGCGGGAAGCCGTAGATGTCGCCGTTGTCGTCCTGGACGGCGTCGAGGATGATCGGGTTGAACTTGTCGGCGTAGCCGAGCTCCTTCACCTCGGCGGTGACGTCGGCGAGCTGGCCGTTCTCGAGCAGCGTCTTGGCGTCGGTGAACGGCACCGTGAAGACGTCCGGCAGGCTGCCGGCGGCGAGCTGCGCGGTGAAGGTCGGGCCCTCCCACTCGTACTCGACGCCGACGATGTCGATGTTCGGGTACTTCTCCTCGAACTGCTTCTCCTGCACCGCGAACGCGTCGTAGGCGGCCTGGTCGGCGCCGGGCGGGAAGGTCGCGACGCGAAGCTCGATCTTGCCGTCGGAGGAGCCTCCGGAACTGCAGGCGGCGAGCGACGCGACCGTGGCGAAGGCCGCGGCGATCGCGATCACCTTGGTGGGTGACTTCATTGTCTTGCCTTTCATCTGGGTGTGTTGGGGTGGTGCTGGGTTTCTCCGGGTTGGTGCTGTGGTCGTAGCCACGCCGTGGAGTTCGGGGGGAGGACGCCGTCGGCGACCTCCGAGCTGGCGAGGAGCACCTCGCGGTGGGGCGGCAGCTCGACGGGGGCGTCGAAGCTCGTGACGCTGATGACGCCGTCGGCGTCGCCGCGGCGGAAGCCGAGCGCATCCGCGCCGAGGTCGAGCCACGTGAGGGCGCCGTCGCCGAGCGCCGGCTCCGCCCTCCGGATGCGCAGCGCCGCCCGGTACAGGTTGAGCATCGAGTGCGGGTCGGCCTCCTCCGCCTCGACCGTGTAGAGCGCCCACTGGCGCGGCTGGGGCAGCCACGGGGTGCCGGTCGCGTGCGGCGAGCTGAAGCCGAACGGTGCCCGGGTGCCCGACCAGGGAAGCGGCACGCGGCATCCGTCGCGCCCCGGGTCGACGCCGCCGGAGCGGTAGTGCATCGGGTCCTGGATGAGGTCGCGCGGGATGTCCTCCACCTCGGGGAGCCCCAGCTCGTCGCCCTGGTAGATGTACAGCGAGCCGGGCAGCGCGGCCGTCAGCAGGGCGGCGGCGCGGGCGCGGCGGGTGCCGAGCTCGAGGTCGGTCGGGGTGCCAAAGCGCTTGCTGAGGAACGCGAACGAGCTGTCGGCGCGGCCGTAGCGGGTGACCGGACGGGTCACGTCGTGGTTCGAGAGCACCCACGTCGACGGCGCGCCGACGGGCGCGTGCGCCCCCAGGGTCAGGTCGATCGAGGCGCGCAGCTGGGCGGCGTCCCAGGGCCGGCCGAGGAAGTCGAAGTTGAACGCCGTGTGCATCTCGTCGGGGCGCAGATACGCGACGAAGCGGTCGATCTCGGGCAGCCAGATCTCGCCCACCAGCACGCGCGTGCCGGGGTAGTCGTCGGCGACGGCCCGCCATCCGCGGTAGACGTCGTGCAGCTCGTCGCGATCCTGTGTGGGGTGCTCCCCCGGTCCGGGGTTGTCGGGGACCTCGCCCAGCTCCGGGTCCTTGATGAGCAGCGCGGCCGAGTCGATGCGCACGCCGCCGGCGCCGCGGGCGAACCAGAACCGCAGGATCTCCTCGTGCTCGCGCCGCACATCCGGGTGGTTCCAGTTGAGGTCGGGCTGCTTCGCGTCGAAGAGGTGCAGGTACCACTGGCCCGGCGTGCCGTCGGGGTTGGTGGTGCGGGTCCAGGTGTCGCCCGCGAACGGCGAGACCCACTTCGTGGGCAGCTCGTCGCCGTCGACGAACCAGAAGCGCTCGCGCTCGGGGCTGCCGGGTCCGGCCGCGAGCGCCGCCTGGAACCAGGGGTGCTGGTCCGAGACGTGATTCGGGACGATGTCGATGATCGTGCGGATGCCGAGCTCGAGCGCCTCGCGGATCAGCAGCTCCGCCTCGGCAAGGGTGCCGAAGTCGGGGTGGATGGCCCGGTAGTCGCTCACGTCGTAGCCGCCGTCGGCGAGGGGGCTCGCGTACCAGGGCGTGAACCAGATCGCGTCGACCCCCAGGTCGCGCAGGTAGCCGAGCCGGCTGCGCACGCCGGCGAGGTCGCCCGTGCCGTCGCCGTTGCCGTCCGCGAAGCTGCGCGGATAGATCTGGTAGATGACGGCGGAACGCCACCAGTCGGGGTCGTCGGTCGCCGGCACCACGGCGAGGTCGCCGGATGCCGTGGCGGCCCGCTCGTCGAGCGGGAGGACGTCTGCGTCCACGCGGTGGGTCCTTATCGGGTCGTTCGCGACGCCCGAGTCGGCGCCGACAGCCCGAATGTATGAAATCCGACAGATTGACGCAAGAACTCAACAATCTGCAAGAAACTTGCGCCCCCTTGCACCCGAGGCGGTGCTCGCGTCCCGACGGAGCGCCGAGCGGAACTAAGCCCGCGGCGCCGGCCCCGTCGACCCCCGGACGACGAGCTCCGGCTCGAACAGGTACTCCTCGGTGCTGGCCCGCGCGCCCTGCAGCTGCGCGACGAGCAGCTCGATGGCCAACCGGCTCATGGGCTCGATCGGCTGGCGCACGGTGGTGAGCGCGGGGTCGGTGGCGTTCATGAGGGCGGAGTCGTCGTAGCCGACGATCGACGCATCCGCCGGAACCTGCTTGCCGGCTCGGCGCACGGCCCGCACGGCGCCGAGCGCGAGCGGGTCGGACGCGCAGAGGATGCCGGTGACTCCCCCGGCGAGCAGCCGCGCGGCGGCGGCTTGGCCCGCTTCGAGCGTGTAGTGGGAGTGCGCGATCTCGAGCGGCACGCCCGCGGCGTCCGCGAGCCGCCGGGCGGCGTCGAGCTTGCGCTGGGAGGGTACGTGGTCTTCGGGGCCCAGCACGAGGCCGATGCGTTCGTGCCCGAGCTGGCGCAGGTGGTTCCAGCCGAGCTCGATGGCCACCTTGTCGTCGGTGGAGACGGTCGGGAACTCGAGCTCGTCGAGGCGCGCGTTGACGAGCACGGTGGGGATGCCGAGCTCGTCGAGGCGGCGGTAGTGGTCGTGCGGGGCGTCGCCTTGCGAGTACTGGCCGCCGACGAAGACCACCCCGGAGACCCGCTGTTCGAGCAGCAGTTCGATGTAGTCGGCTTCGCTGATGCCGCCGGCGGTCTGGGTGCAGAGCACGGGCGTGTAGCCCTGCTGCACGAGGCCGCCGCCGACGAGTTCGCCGAACGCGGGGAAGATCGGGTTGGTGAGCTCGGGCAGGAACAGTCCGACGAGGCGGGCGCGTTCGCCGCGCAGCTTGCTGGGCCTCTCGTAGCCGAGCACGTCGAGCGCGGCGAGCACCGCCTGGCGCGTCCCTTCGCTGACGCCGGGCTTCCCGTTGAGCACGCGGCTCACGGTGGCTTCGCTGACTCCGACCTTCTTGGCGACTTCGGCAAGACGACTCGACATGCCAGAACTCTACGCAATCAACGCAATTTCTTGCAGTAGGTTCTCCGATTTCGCCGACGAGCCCTCCGCATCCGCCGCCGCCGATACCAATTCGTTACCCGCGACCTCGGCCCAGCTCCAGAAATGCAGGAGAAATCGGCTCCGACGGGTGCGGCTCGACGGATGGCGGGGGCATCCCCGAGGATCTCCTGCATTTCTGAGGTGAGGCCGAACTCGCGGAGGCCGGGGGTGGAGTCGGGGGCGCGGGGCGGGTGAGGGATACCGTGGCGGCATGGTGAGACGGGTGCGCGCGGTGATCGGGTCCTCGCATCCGGGGCCGACGGTCGCCGTCACGGTGATCACCGTGCTGCTCGCCGTCGCGAACGGCCTCGAACCGTGGCGCGTCGTCCTGTTGGGATGCGCGATGCTCGCCGACCAGCTCTCGGTCGGCCTCTCGAACGACGCGATCGACGCCGAGCGCGACCGGGCGAGCGGCCGCACCGACAAGCCCGTCGCCCGCGGCGACGTCACGCCCCGCACGGTGCGCGCGCTGGCCCTCATGTCGCTCTCGCTCGCCCTGGTGCTCACGGCCCCGCTCGGCTGGCCCGCACTCGGCCTGCACGCGCTGCTGCTCGCGGCGGCGTGGACCTACAACCTCGGACTCAAGTCGACGGTGCTCTCGGCCCTCCCCTACCTGGTGTTCTTCGGCCTGCTGCCGGCGCTCGTGACCGTGTCGGCCCGGATGCCGTCCTGGCCTCCGCTCCCGCTCCTCGCCGCGGCGGCGCTGCTCGGCTTCGCCGCCCATCTCGCCAACGTGCTGCCCGACCTCGAGGCCGACCGCGCCACCGGCGTGCGCGGACTCGGGCATCGGATCGGCGCGACGGCGACGGCGGTCACGGCCTGCCTGGCGCTCGGCACCGCGGGAGTGCCGCTCGCGATCGTGCTCGGCGGCGGGGCGCTCGCCTGGGTGGGCGCGACGGCGGGCGCCCTCATCGCGGCGGCCGGCATCCTGCTCGCGCTGCGCGGCCGGCCGAGCAGGGCGCTGTTCCGGCTCGTGATCGCGGGGGCGCTGCTCGACGTGGTGCTGCTCCTGTGGGCGGCGGCCGGCTGAGCGGTCTCGAGATGCGTCCGGCTACGCCGGGCGCTCCTCGACCACCTCGGGATCCACCACCCGGCGGATGCCGAGGAACGACACGAGACCGCCCGCGGCCATCAGCCCGGCGATCACGATCAGCGAACGGTGCAGGCCGTCGAGATCGAGCACCCCGCCCGTGATGAGCCCGAGCATCGCGACCGCGAGCAGACCCGCGATGCGGGCCACGGCGTTGTTGACCGCCGAGGCGATGCCCGACCGCGACGGGTCGATCGCCCCGAGGATCGCGGCGGTGAGGGGCGACACCGTCACCGTGAGGCCCACGCCGAACAGCAGGATGCCGGGCAGCAGCTGCGTCCAGTACGAGAACGACTCCCCGACGAGCAGCATGAGCAGCGAGGCCGCGGCCATCAGCAGCGGCCCGACGGTCATGGGCACGCGCGGCCCGATGCGCCCCGCGAGCGACCCCGACCACGACGAGCCGACGGTCATGATGATCGAGATCGGCAGGCTCGCGAGCCCCGCGAGCGTCGCCGGCAGTCCGGCGCCCTGCTGCAGGTAGACGCCGATCACGAAGGAGTTCAGCCCGAGCGCGCCGTAGACGAAGAAGGTCGCGAGGTTGCCCCACCCGAAATTGCGGATGCGGAACAGCCCGAGCGGCATCATCGGCCGCGCCGCGAACCGCTGGCGCACCAGGAACCCGGCGAACGCCAGCACGCCCGCGACCCCGGCGATCACGACGCCCGGGTCCCAGCCGAGGCGCGGCTGCTCGATGAGTGCGAACACGATGCCGCCGAGCCCCACGGCGCACAGCAGCGCCCCCGGCAGGTCGATGGAGGCGTCGGAGCGTCGCACGTCGCGCTGCCCGAGCACCGCGAGCAGCCACAGCACGACCGCGATCGGCACCACGTTGATCACGAAGGCCCAGCGCCACGACAGCAGGTCGACGAAGATCCCCCCGACGAGCGGCCCGGCCAGCAGCGAGGCGGAGGTGAGCGCGGTCCAGATGCCGATCGCGCGGGCCTGCAGTGCGCCCGACATGTTGGAGGTGATGAGCGCGAGCGAGCTCGGCACGAGCAGTGCTCCCCCGATGCCCTGCACACCGCGCGCGAGGATGAGCACGAGCGGGTCGGGCGCGAGCGCGATGGCGAGCGAGGCGAGGCCGAACAGCACGATGCCGATGCGCAGCATCCGGATGCGCCCGTACACGTCGCTGAAGGCGCCCGCCACCAGGATGAGCGAGCCGAGCGTGAGCAGGTAGGCGTCGACGATCCACTGCTGCGCGGCGAGACCGCCGCCGAGCTCGCGCTCGATCGCGGGCAGCGCGACGTTCACGACGGTCGAGTCGAGGAAGGCGACGAAGGTGGCCAGCACGGCGATGGCCAGCACGAGGCGCTGCTGTCGGGTCACGGTCGCTCCTCGCGCTCGGTCTCGCGCTCGACCTCGGTCACGACGAGCGCCGGCAGACGCGGGTCGAGCAGGATGCGGAAGTGGCCGTGCACCGGCAGCGTCACGTTGCGTCCGTTCTCGAGCCAGGAGGTCTCGGGGATGTGCGGATCCCACTCCGGGGCGATCGACGTGATGCGCGCGTCGACCTGCTGCTCGGTGCGCAGCTCCGCGATCACCGGATGGTCGGGGCGGAACTCGCGCATCGCGGTCGGGATCGCGTAGTACGCCATCCGCGAGCCGCTGAACGGCGACGCGATCGCCACCACCCGGTCGATGCGGCCGTCGACGTCGTCGTGCGCCAGGAGGTGCTTGCCGATGAGGCCGCCCTTCGAGTGCGCGACGACGGTGACGTGCGCCAGCTCGAGCTCGCGGATGCGGCGCCACACGCGCGAGGCCGACTCGGGGATCGGGCGATGGTTGATGCCGAGCGTCGACATCACGTGCACGGGATGTCCTGCGGCGCTCAGCGCTTCGGCCACCGGGCGCAGGTAGTGCCAGGTCTCGAACACGCCGGGCAGCACCACCACCGGGTTCTTCGCACCCTCGCCGAAGGACGCCGGCACCTCCCAGTCGCGCATCGCGCGGGCCCGGAACCGCATCGCGTTCGGGAAGTCGCCGACGATCGCGGCGGCGTGCGCCGCGAAGGACCGTTCGACCATGACCCCTCCCGAGCCGAGGTTACGCCGCCAGGAGCTCCCGCACGCGCGGGATCACGACGCCGCCGTAGAGCTCGACGGCGTGCATGAGGTGCTCGTGCGGCACGGGACCGGACGCGTACTTGAAGTCGAAGCGCTGGATGCCGAGCGCCCGCACGGTGGCCGCGATCTTCTGCGCCACCGTCTCGGGGCTGCCGACGTACTGCGAGCCGTGCGCCACCTCGAGCTCGAACTGGTCGCGCGAGGTGGGTCCCCATCCGCGTTCCGCCCCGATGCGGTTGTGCATCGCCTCGTAGTGCGGCCAGGCGAGCTCGCGCGCCTCGACGTCGGTGTCGGCGAGGAATCCGGGCGAGTGCACCCCGACCGGGAGGTCGGGCATCTCCATCTGGGCGAGCGCCCGGTGGTAGAGCTCGACGTAGGGCGCGAAGCGCACCGGGTCGCCGCCGATGATCGCGAGCGCGAGCGGGAAGCCGTAGCGCGCCGCCCGCACCACCGACTCGGGCGAGCCGCCGACCCCGACCCAGGTGCGGATGGGTCCGCCCTCGGTCTTGGGGAACACGTCCGCGTCGACCAGGGGCGCCCGGGTGGTGCCCTGCCAGGTGACCGGCTGCTCCGTGAGCAGCTCGGCGAGCAGTCCGATCTTCTCCTCGAAGAGCACCTCGTAGTCGTGCAGGTCGTAGCCGAACAGCGGGAACGACTCCGTGAACGAGCCGCGCCCGAGGGTGATCTCGGCGCGCCCGTTCGAGATCGCGTGCAGCGTCGAGAAGCGCTCGAACACCCGCACCGGGTCGTCGGAGCTGAGCACCGTCACCGCTGTCGACAGCTTCACGTGCGAGGTGCGCGCGGCGATCGCGGCGAGCAGGATCTCGGGGGCGCTCACGGCGAAGTCGTCGCGGTGGTGCTCGCCGATGCCGAACACGTCGACGCCGAGCGAGTCGGCGAGCACGCCCTGCTCGACCGTGTTGCGGATCACCTGGGCGTACGGGAGGCGCACGCCGTCCGCGTCGACGCTCACGTCGCCGAAGGTGTCGAGTCCGAGTTCGAGCTGCTGCGTCATGGTCGATGCAACCGCATGGACCGACCGCTCATTCCGGATGCGTCACACAGCGTGCGGGTAGCGGACGGCGGGCGTGGGCACGTCCTCCGTCGACAACCGCAGCTCGCTGCGCAGCTGATGGGTGGTGACCTGCAGCTCGAGCTCGTCGGTGACGAGCACGGCGAGATCGACGAGCGAGTCGAGCTGCTCGTCGGTCAGGGTGCGCGGGGCGAAGTCGACCACCGAGATCACGCCGACGTTGTAGCCCTCGGGCGAGCGGATGGGCACCCCCGCGTAGAAGCGCATCGCGAAGTCGCCCGTGACCAGCTCGTGCTCGGAGGAGCGCGGGTCGAGCAGGCAGTTCTCGATCACCCACGGCTCGTCGTGCGACACGACCGACGAGCAGAGGCCGTCGGCGCGGTCGAGGGAGGCGATGTCGGTGCCCGGGTGGGCGAGGAACACGATCTCGTCGTGTTCGATCATGCTCACGATCGCCACCGGGGTGTCGGCCACGCGTCGGGCGAGGTTCGCCACCCGTTCGAAGACCTCGGAACCCGGCCGGGCGTACGGCGTGTAGCGGCGCACGGCGTTCATGCGCGCCGTCTCCTCGATCGGCACCGGCACGGGGCGGCTGCGGTGGCGTCCGGCGTCGTCGATGATGATCTGCCGCAGCGCGAGCAGCACGTCGCGCATCGGCGGGCGCTGGGCCGGGTCGCGCTGGGTCATGGCGGAAAGCAGGCTGCGCCATCCGGAGTTCAGGTCGACCGGCACCACCGGGTCGGTCTTGAGCCGCGACACCGCCGACGCCGAGGGGTCGCCCGGGTACTCGATATGCCGGGTGAAGCATTCGAGCAGCACGAGCCCGAGTGCGTACACGTCGGATGCCGGACCCACGAGGTCGCGCAGCACCTGCTCGGGGCTGAGGTAGGCGGCCGTGCCGGTGGTGTTGGTCTCCTCCGGGCCGAGCGCCGCGGCCGCGTCGAAGGCGATCCCGAAGTCGGTGAGGCGGGCGCGCGAGCGCACCTCGGTGGCGCCGTAGTCGACGAGCAGCACGTTGCTGGGCTTCAGGTCGCGGTGCACGATGCCGCGCGCGTGCACGTATTCGAGCGCCTCGGAGAGGTCGTAGCCGATCTCGGCGATGCGCCGGGGCGTGAGCTCGCCCGCGCGGATCGCCTCCTCGAGGTTGGGGCCCGTGACGAGCTCCATGATCAGGTACGGATGCGGCTCGTCGGGCAGCGAGTCGTCGATGCCCGCGTCGAGCAGCGTGACGATGCCGTGGTGGTTGAGAGAGGCGAGCATCCGCAGCTCGGAGCTGAACACGGGGGTGGCCTCGGCGCCCGCGGGGATGGCGCCGAAGAGCTTGAGGGCCACGTCGCGGCCGAGCTGCTCGTCGCGCGCCCGGTAGACCTTCGCCATGCCGCCGTGGCCGATCACCTCGGCGGGCCGGTAGCGCTGCTTGAGAAGCACGTCGCTGTACGAGCCGTTCGGACGCTCCATCTGACGCACCCCCCTCCCTTAACTGAGAGATCGTACCGGTTGACCGGCGTTTTCGTACGTATCGGTCTACCCCCGGACGCGCGCGGACAGCCGTTCGAGGCCCGCTGGATGCAAACGCATGCATACCCGCGACGAACGGTATGCGTGCTGCGACGAACGAGGGCCCGAGGAGGTCGCGCGGCGATCCCCTCGGGCCCTCGTGGCGTGTCGGCTCAGCTCAGCTGCAGCGCTCCAGATCGGCGACGTCCGTGCTGAGGCTGGCGGGGCCGCCCAGCAGGTACACCTTCTCGATCTCGAGCCCGGCGAGCGAGTCGAGCACCGAACCCGGGATGCAGGTGTCGCGGGTCACGTACAGCGGGGCGCCGTACTTCGCCGCGAGCGCGCCGCCCGCGAGAGCGTCGGGGAACTTCAGCCCCGTCGCGATGAACGCCACCTCCTCGACCGCCGAGAAGGCGTCGTCGTTGATGGCGACCGCCGCCTCGAACCGGTCGGCGCCGCCGAAGCGCTGCACCGTGTAGTCCTCGGCGAGCTGCTGCTCGATGCCCGTCGAGACGGACGCCGGGCCGCCGGCGATCTTGACGGTCGTGACGCCGAGATCGTCGAACAGCTGCAGGGTCGCCGCGTCGAGCGACGAGGCGAAGCCGTCGACGAGCACGACCGGCGCGTGGTTGGCCACGGCCGCCGGTCCGGCGGCGAGCGCGTCGGGGAAGTTGAGCCCCGTCGCGATGTACACCGTGTCGGCGTGGTCGAACGCCTCGGACGCGATCATCCGCGAGACCGCGAAGCGGTCGGCCCCGGCGATGCGCGTGACCTCGGGCGAGAAGGGCAGCGCCTCGAGCTCGTCGTCGATGGAGAGCGCGAGCGTCGCCGCCCCGCCCAGCACGACGATCTGGTGCGGGTGCAGGCGCGACAGCTCGGTCGCGACCGCGGGCAGCAGCGCCGTCGACGAGGTGAGCAGCACGGGCGCGTCGAGGATGCCGGCGGCCGGTCCCGCGCTCAGCGCGTCGGGGAACTTCTCGCCGCTCGTGAGGTAGACCCGGTCGACGCCCGGGTCGAACTTCTGCGAGAAGGCGATGGCCGCGGTGTAGCGGTCCGGTCCCATCAGGCGCTCCACATCCGGGGCGAAGGCGTACGGCGTGTAGTCGAACGTCGAGGCCGCGCAGCCGACCGTGATCGAGTGGATCGTCGCGTCGCCCTCGAGGCCCGAGCCGAGGCTGTAGCCGTAGGAGAGCACGCGCGCGTCGGGGTAGGCCAGCAGGTACTGGTCGAGGGTGCCGTTCACCGACGAGCCGCCGCCACCGACGCCCGGGAGACCCGCGAAGCCGCCCGTCTGGATGCCGTTCGACGCCCACCACATGCCGGGTGCGTAGACCTCCTCGCGCACGAGGTAGCCGTCCTGCACGCCGTCGTCCTCGAGGTCGACGCCAAGCTGGATGCTCGGCGCGCCGCCCGAGTGCTGCGTCAGGTCCATGGCGGGCGCGCCCACCTCGGACAACGCGATGTCGATCGCGTGGTAGCCGGCGGCCTTGCTCTGCGAGGTGGCACCGACCGTGGTCACGCGGATGCCGCCGTCGACGAAGGTGTTGCTTCCGGCGGTCCGGGTCTCGGAGAAGTCCCAGCCGTTCGCGTCGTCGTCGGTCGCCAGCGGACCGCTCGCCACCGCGGAGCAGGTGCCCACGACGGGCTGCTCGAAGGTGTAGACGGTGTCATCCCAGGTGAGCGACGACACGACGGCCTCGGTGTTGGCCTGCACGCCGAAGCCCGCGAGCCAGACGTCGCCGCCCTGGGCGAACACGGCCTGCAGGAACGCGTCGAGCGTGTCCTCCTGGAGCGCGGAGTAGCCGCCGAAGGCCCGCGAGGTGCGCCAGGTCTGCGAGGTCGCGAAGGTGTTCACCCCGGGCGTCAGGTCGACGTGCAGGGTCGTGAAACCGGTGGGCGATCCCGCCCCGAAGTGCACTGGCACCTGGAAGGTCGGGTTGCCGCTCTCGACCGTCACCGAGGCGATACCGGTGATGAGCTCGCGCAGCTCGTTCTGGGTGACCTTCGCCGCGGTGGCGGTGGTGCCCACGTCGGTGCCCTTGATGATGGTCGACGCGGACGAGATGCCGAGGTGCAGGCCGTCGGAGCCCACCCGGTACTGCCGGGTCGCGTTGTTCCGGCCCTCGTGCCAGCTCTGGTAGGTCTCCGCGGTCTCGGAGGTCTCGACGTCGATGTCGCGCACCGTCACGTGCTCGGTGGGCGTCGGCACCGCCGAGTCGTCGGCGGTGAGGGTCAGCAGGAGTCCGCCGTAGCCGCTCCAGTCCTCGTCGACGCGCAGCGAGGCGGTGCCGCCCGCCCCGCCGTCGCTGTAGGCACCGGCCCAGCTGGAGTCGAGCAGCACCTGGTCCTGCTCCTCGGCGCCGATCGCGGGCGGGGTGCCGATCACGGCGACGTTGAGCGAGTCGTAGGGCCCGCTCGCCCCGATCGGATCGGCGCCGTGGGTGTTGGTGTCGTAGGCCACCGTGACCGCGATCCGGTCGGGCGCGTAGATGCCGAGACCGGTGAGGTCGAACGAGATCGGGAACGCGTATCCGTTCACACAGCTCGCGAGCGTGGCGTCGGGAGTCCATCGTCCGTCACCGCACTCCTCGGACGCCGAGGGGCGGTACGGGATGGTCTGCGTCTCGGTCGTCGAGCCGAGGAGCGCTCCCACGGCGGGGAGCGCGCCGGAGTCGTCGACCGCATAGATGTTCAGGGTGATGTCGTGCTCGAAGCCGGCGCCGGGCTCGGTGACGCAGGAGAGCCCACCGCCCGTCTCGCAGGCCCAGGACGACATGACGACGGTGGCACCGGTGAGCGCGCGGTCGCCCGCGCCGAGGTCGACGATGTCGCCGAACTCGGAGGTCGAGGTGGCCTGGTAGCCGAGCGACGGGTAGTTGGCGTCGAGGGTGGACGGGATCGAGTCGTAGACCTCGGAGGAGGCCGCGACGGCGGGCGCTGCGGCGCCTGCGGCGACGAGCGAGGCGAGGAGGAGCGATGAGGCGGCGACGAGCGATGTCGAGGCGCGCGCGGGCAGCGTTCGGAGCATAGGTGTTCTCCAGCGGTGGTGTGGGTAGCAGTGATGTGGGGTCGGGCGCACGACGGTGTGTGCGCGAGGATGCTCGACCGCGGCGGGATTCGGGTAGCGCCGCGAGCATCGGCCCGCACGGGGTTCGGGTCTGATCCCGCGCGGGTGTTTCGGGTGGTTCGGGTTCGGGTGGTTCGGGTGGTTCGGGTGTTTCGGGTGGTTCGGGTTTGATCCGAGAGTAGGGCTCACGTTGTCCTCGTGGGCACCCCCGTTCGGGGCTGTCGGCTTGACACCGGGAGCGCTCCCGGGATACCGTCTCGGCTCAATACCGGGAGCGCTCCCGGCAGCATTTTCGGGAGCGCTCCCGGCCCGGCATCGCGCCGAACCTTCACCGACACAAAGGAGTGACCATGAGGACGACCCTGCGCGCACGGACCGCGCTCGGCATCGCCACCATCACGGGCGTCGCGCTCATCGCGAGCGGATGCGCGTCCGGCGGCGACAGCGGAAGCGGCGAAGGCGGTGACATCACGCTCACCCTCGCCAGCTTCAACGACTTCGGCTACACCGACGAGCTCCTCCAGGAGTACATGGACGAGAACCCGGGCGTGACGATCGTGCACAACCGCGCCGCGACCAGCAACGACGCGCGCTCGAACTTCTTCCAGAAGCTCGGCGCCGGATCCGGACTCGCCGACGTCGAGGCCATCGAGGTCGACTGGCTGCCCGAGCTCATGCAGTACGCCGACAAGCTCTACGACCTCTCCGACCCGTCGGTCGAGGGCCGCTGGCTCGACTGGAAGGCCGCCGCGGCGACCGACCCCGACGGCCGGCTCGTCGGCTACGGAACCGACATCGGCCCGGAGGCGATCTGCTACCGCTCCGACCTGTTCGCGGAGGCGGGCCTGCCCACCGACCGCGCCGAGGTCGCGGCCCTGCTCGAGGGCGACTGGGACACCTACTTCTCGGTCGGCCACGACTACGTCGCGAAGACCGGCAAGGCCTGGTTCGACTCGGCCGGCGCCACCTACCAGGGCATGAGCAACCAGTTCACCAACTACTACGAGGAGAACGACGGCACGGTCATCGCCACCGAGAACCCCGACGTCGAGAACACCTTCCGCACGGTGCTCGAGCAGTCGGCCGACCTGTCGGCCAAGCTCGGCCAGTGGTCGGACGACTGGTTCGGCGCCCTCTCGACCGGCGAATACGCCACGATGCTCTGCCCGGGCTGGATGCTCGGCGTGATCTCGGGCAACGCGGCCGACACCACCGGCTGGGACGTCGCCGACGTCTTCCCCGGCGGCGGCGGCAACTGGGGCGGTTCGTACCTGACCGTCCCGGCTCAGGGCAAGAACACCGAGGCGGCGAAGAAGTTCGCCGCGTGGCTGACCGCGCCCGAGCAGCAGATCAAGGCCTTCGCCAACGCGGGCACCTTCCCGAGCCAGGTCGACGCCTACTCGGACTCCGCCCTCACCGGCTCGGTCAACGAGTACTTCAACAACGCCCCCGTCGGCGAGATCCTGATCAACCGCGCCAACGCGGTGAACCCGGAGCCTCCCTTCAAGGGCCCGAAGTACTTCCAGATCAACGACGCGGCGCAGCAGGCCCTCACCCGTGTGGAAGAGGGACAGCAGACGATCGACGAGTCGTGGGCCCAGTTCGTCAGCGAAGTCAACGCGCTGAGCTGAGTTGAGCCCTCGCGGGGGCGGGCCACTGGATGGGACGGCCCGCCCCCGCGACACCCGCACCCGCCCCTGCACGCCCGCACCGCATCCGAGGATCCGCCATGACCACGTCCACCGCCGCACCGCCGCGGCGTCCGCGCCCCCGCGCGCAGCTCACGAGCGCGCAGCGGTTCGCGAACTTCAGCTACCGAGCGACGCCCTACGTCTACATCTCGCCGTTCTTCATCCTGTTCGCGATCGTCGGCCTCTTCCCGCTCGTCTACACCGCCTACGTGTCGCTGCACGAGTGGAGCCTCATCGGCGGCGACGGCGGCTTCGTCGGCCTCGACAACTACGCCTCCGTGCTCGGCGACAAGAAGTTCTGGATCGCGTTGCGCAACTCGCTGTCGATCTTCCTGCTCTCCTCGGTGCCGCAGCTGATCTTCGCACTGCTCATCGCCTCCGCCCTCGACACCAACCTGCGCGGCAAGACGTTCTGGCGGATGGGCGTGCTGCTGCCCTACGTCGTGGCGCCCGTCGCCGTGGCGCTCATCTTCGGCCAGCTGTTCGCCGACCAGTTCGGCGCCATCAACAACTTCCTGTCGATCTTCGGCATCCCGCCCGTGCGCTGGCACGTCGACCCGCTCTCGAGCCACGTCGCGATCGCCACCATGGTCAACTTCCGCTGGACCGGCTACAACTCCCTCGTGCTGCTCGCGGCCATGCAGGCGATCCCGCGCGACTACTACGAGGCGGCCGTGATCGACGGCGCCGGCCGCATCCGGCAGTTCCTGTCGGTGACGATCCCCGGCATCCGCCCCACCCTCATCTTCGTGATCATCACCTCGACGATCGGCGGCCTGCAGATCTTCGACGAGCCGCGGCTGTACGACCAGTTCGGTCAGGGCGGCTCCGACTCGCAGTGGCTGACGCTCACGCTCTACCTCTACAACATCGGCTGGGACCGCTTCGACTTCGGCAAGGCGTCGGCGGTGGCGTGGCTGCTGTTCCTCGTGATCGCCGTGTTCGGCCTCATCAACCTGATGCTCTCGCGACGCATCTCGACCGAAGGGACCAAGTGATGTCCGCCGCGTCCTACTCCCCCGCGCAGCTCGCCCGGTTCCGCCGGCGTCGGATGCGCAACCTCGCGATCGCGCAGCGCCGCCCCGGCTGGGTCGGCTACGGGTTCCTCGGGCTCGTGCTGCTGCTGAGCATCCTGCCGCTGTACTGGTCGTTCCTCGTCGCATCGGGCGACTCGACCTCGGCGCGCGACCCGAACCTGTCCTGGTTCCCCGGCGGGCACTTCCTCGAGAACGCGATCAGCGCGATCTCGAACCCCGCGGTGAACTTCTGGAAGGCGCTCGGCAACTCGATCCTCGTGTCGGTGACCGTGTCGGCATCCGTGGTGTTCTTCTCCACCCTCGCCGGCTACGCCTTCGCGAAGCTCAAGTTCAAGGGCCGTGGGCCGCTGCTGGTCTTCATCATCGCGACCGTCGCCGTGCCCACCCAGCTCGGCGTCGTGCCGCTCTACCTGCTGATGGCGCAGTACGGCTGGATCGACACCATGCAGGCCGTGATCGTGCCGGCGCTCGTGAACGCCTTCGGCGTGTTCTGGATGACGCAGTACCTGTCGCAGGCGCTGCCCGACGAGATCATCGAGGCCGCGCGCGTCGACGGGGCGAGCTCGTTCCGTTCGTTCTGGTCGATCGCGCTGCCGATCGCCCGGCCCGCCGCGACGATGCTGGCGCTCTTCACCTTCGTGGCGAGCTGGACGAACTTCTTCTGGCCGTTCATCGTGCTCTCGCCGCAGAACCCGACCCTGCCGGTGGCGCTGTCGCTGCTGCAGGCGAACTACTTCGTCGACTACTCGATCGTGCTCGCGGGAACCCTCGTGGCGACCGTGCCGCTGCTCATCCTCTTCGTGGTGGCGGGCAAGCAGCTCGTGTCGGGCATCATGCAGGGAGCCATCAAGTGACCCGTCCCTTCCCCGACGGCTTCGTGTTCGGTGCCGCGACGGCCGCCTTCCAGATCGAGGGCGCCGCGTGGACCGACGGACGCCGCGACTCGATCTGGGACGCGTTCTGCCGCGTGCCGGGCGCCGTCATCGACGGCGACGACGGCGCCCAGGCGTGCGACCACTACCACCGGTACCCGGAGGACGTGGCGCTCATGAGGTCGCTGGGCCTCGACGCCTACCGCTTCTCGATCTCGTGGGCCCGGGTCGTTCCGGATGACGTGGCCGTGAACCCTGCGGGGCTCGCGTTCTACGACCGGCTGGTCGACTCGCTGCTCGAGGCCGGCATCCGCCCGTGGCCCACGCTCTACCACTGGGACATGCCGCAGGCGCGGGAGGAGCTCGGCGGCTGGCCGGCACGCGACACCGCCGAGCGCTTCGTGGACTACGCGCTCGCGGTGCACGGCGCGCTCGGCGACCGGCTGAAGACCTGGACCACCTTCAACGAGCCGTGGTGCTCGTCGTTCCTCTCCTACACGGCGGGCGCGCACGCGCCGGGACGTCGCTCGGAGGCCGACGGGGTGGCGGCGGGGCACCACCTGCTGCTCGCGCACGGGCTCGCGGCATCCGCGCTGAAGGACGCGGGCGCATCCGAGGTGGGCATCACGCTCAACCTCGCTCCCGTGCGGGCGCTGCGGCCGACGGATCCCGGTGACCTGGATGCGGCGCGCCGGATCGACGGGCAGTTCAACCGCTTCTTCCTCGACCCGCTGTTCCGCGGGTCCTATGCGGAGGATCTGCGGGCGGACCTCGCGCCGTTCGGCATCGACGAGGTCGTGCACGACGGCGACCTGGCGGTGATCCGCGACTCGGTCGACTTCCTGGGGGTGAACTACTACCACGGCGAGACCGTGGCCGTGATCCCGCCCGAGACCGAGCAGCGGCAGGAGGCGCCGACCTCGCGCGAGACCGGCTCGCCGTTCCCCGCCGCCGCCGGCATCCACTGGCATCCGACGGGCGCGCCCGTCACGGCGATGAACTGGGAGGTCGAGCCGCACGGGCTGACCGAGCTGCTGGAGCGCGTGCAGCGCGACTACACCGGCCCCGCCGGCATCCCGGTGTACGTCACCGAGAACGGGGCGGCCTTCGACGACGCGGTCGCGGCGGACGGCGCGGTGCACGACGCGGACCGGGCGGCGTTCCTGGAGAGCCACCTGGGCGCGGTGCTCGACGCGGTGGATGCCGGGGTCGACGTGCGCGGGTACTTCTACTGGTCGCTGCTCGACAACTTCGAGTGGGCCTGGGGGTACGCGAAGCGCTTCGGCCTGGTGCGGGTGGACTACGCGACCCAGCAGCGCACGCTCAAGGATTCGGCGCTCGCCTACCGCGCGCTGATCGCGGAGGCGCGCGCCGCGTCGGTAGCCTGAGCGGGTGGCCCGGCAGACGCCCCCCGCACGCCGCCCCACTCTCGAGATGGTGGCCGCCGAGGCGGGGGTGACACGTTCGACGGTTTCGCGCGCCCTCAACGGCGAGCCCGACGTGTCGCAGACGACGATCGCGCACGTGCGCGTGGTGGCCGCGCGGATGGGGTACGTGCCCAACCGCGCGGCGAAGTCGCTGGCATCCGCCCGGTCGATGGCGATCGCGCTGGTGATCCCCGAGCCGGGTGTGCTCGCGCTCGCCGACCCGCACCTGGTGGCCGTGATGGCGGGGGTGTCGCGGCGCATCGAGCAGTCCGACTACCTGCTGAACCTCATGGTGGCGGGCGACTCCGAGAACCAGAAGATCATGCGCTACCTCACGAGCGGCGTCGTCGACGGCGTGCTCGTGGCCTCGCAGCACTCGCGGCACGACGCGCTGCTGCACCTGCACGACCTCGTGCCGGTGGTGTTCTCGGGACGGCCGACCGAGGAGACCGATCCCCCGAACTACTTCATCGACGTCGACAACGCGGGGGCGGCGGGGGTCGCCGTGTCGCACCTGCTCGGGTTGGGACGCCGCCGCATCGCGACGATCACCGGCCCCGAGGACATGGCGGCGGCGGGCGACCGCACCGCCGGGTGGCGGGCCGCTCTCGCTTCGGCGGGGCTGCCCGCCGATCTGGTGGCGGTCGGCGACTGGACCGCCCTCGGCGGCGCCGCGGCGATGCGCACGCTGCTCGACGAGCACCCCGACATCGACGGCGTCTTCGCCGCCAACGACGTGATGGCGGCCGCCGCCGTCTCGGTGCTGCTGGATGCGGGCCGCCGGGTTCCGGAGGACGTCGCGGTGGTCGGCTTCGACGACTCCTCCGCCGCGTTGTCGGCGCGGGTGCCCCTCACGACGATGAGCCAGCCCTCGGAGCGCTCGGGCGAGCTGATGGCCGACCTGCTGCTGCGCATCCTCGCCGGCGAGCAGGTGCCCATCTCGACCGTCGTCGAGTCCCACCTCGTGCGCCGCGAGTCGGCGTGACCCAGCTGGTCGAGTAGCGCCCGAAGGGCGCGTGTCGAAACCAGCTCACCCGCGCCCCCTACGCAGATGCCAGCGGCCGGATCCCCTCCAGCACCTCCCCCAGCGCATCCCGTTCCACCTCGAGGTCGTAGTGCGACTGCAGGTTGATCCAGAACTGCGCCGTGTTGCCGAAGTACCGCCCGAGGCGCAGCGCCGTGTCGGCGCTGATGCGCCGCTGCCCGTGCACGATCTCGTTGATCCGTCGCGGGGGAACCCCGATGGCGACCGCGACGCGGTGCTGCGTGACACCGAGCGGCACGATGAACTCCTCCATCAGCACCTCGCCGGGGCGCACGGGTGCGAGCTTGCCCATCGGTGTTCCTCCTCAGTGGTAGTCGACGATCTCGACCGCGGCCGGGCCGGCGTCGGTCCAGGTGAAGCAGATCCGCCATTGGTCGTTGATCCGGATGCTGTGCTGCCCCGAGCGATTCCCGCGCAGCTGCTCGAGTCTGTTTCCCGGCGGCGCTCGAAGATCGTCCAGTACGACCGCGGCATCGAGGATCGCCAGCTTCCGAAGTGCGGTCCTCAGAATCCGCGGATCGTAAGACGTGACCGTCTCCCGTCGCCACAACCGTTGAGTGTCGCGATCGCCGAACGACCGGATCACGATTCGAGGATATAACGCGGCACGTTAGTAACGCAATACGTTATGCGAGTGCGACAACCGCCCATCAGTCGACGGCCCGCAGCCCGTACCCGCTTGCCCTGCAGCCGGGACGTGGCGACGGGAACCTTCATGGCATGCCTCCTGAGCATCGGTGGCACGACACCGTCAGGCTAGGCGCGCCCTCCGACAGCGCCCGCACCCGCGGGTTGTCGAAGGGGGCCCGCGAAGCGGCCGCGTCTCGAGACCATCGCCACGCTCTACGCCGCCGGCACCCCCGCGCGCCCGAACCGCACGACGACCGCCGCGACGAGCACCACCACCGCGACGACGATCGCCGCGACCCCGATGCCGAAGCTCTCGGGTTCGCCGGTGAGCCGCGCCACTGCCAGCCAGCTGAGCCCCCACGCGAGCGCGAGGGCCGGCGCGATCCGCCCGCGGCTGGCCACGGCGAGCGCCACCCCGATGAGGCCGACCACCACGAGCACTGCGATGCCGACACCGGTGGCGGCGTCGGCCCACGCACCCGGTGCCGTCTGGGTGAGCAGCGCCGTCGCGTTGGCGACGGTGGCGAGGGTGACCCACCCGAGGTGCAGGCCGGTGACGCCGTCGATGAGCAGGGCATCCGCCAGCCCGTCGCCGCCCTGACGGGTGCGCACCGCGATGCGGAACGTCACGGCGAGCGCCACGAGCAGCACGACGATGCCGACCAGTGTGAGCAGCAGCGTGGTGAACTGCGCGAGCACCAGCCACAGGCCGTTGAGCACCATGGTGAGGGCGATCCACCAGCCGATGGTGCGCTGCCGGGCGCTCTCGCGCTGGCCGGGCATCGCCTGCCACACCGTGTAGGCGAGCAGGCCGAGGTAGATGGCGCTCCAGATCTGGAAGGCCGGCCGGGCCGGAGCGAGGTAGCTGCCGTCGGCGTCGAGCGCCCCGCCCTGCAGGTCCTGCACGGGTGTGCCGCCGAGCAGCCCGGTGCCGACGAGCGCCGCGATGATCATGAAGACGGCGGCGGAGATCACCCCGATCTGGCGGGTGATGTCGGAGGGACGGGCGGTGGCTGCGGCGGCGTCCATACCTCGACGCTAGGCGCGTCGACCGGATGCGGCACCGCCCTTGACAGCCTCGTCGCCCGCCCGCACGGGGGTTGCGACCGAATCGGGACTTGCGTGCATCCCGGGCGTGTCGCTAGTGTCGCTGTCCTGCCCATCCGGGCGGGATCACACTCTGAGGAGACGCACGTGCGCACAGAACACGACATCCACGCGGGTTACCGCGGGATCTCGCGCGCTTTCGCGCTGCTCCAGAATCCCGCCTCCACCCGCTGAGACCTGGCGGTCCGTCGAGGCCGCCGCACGAGGTCGGATCCCTGCGGCCGGAGGCTGTCGCCCACCCGGTTCCGCACGTCGGGGCACGATCCAGCGCGGGACTGCATTCCCGCTCTTGGCATACGCCGTTCGAGTCGGCAGGGCTTCCGCCCCTGCGCACCGGACGTCGGGTCGCTCTGCGCGGTCGGGTGAGCTCCGCTCCCCCGCATCGCCCGCAACCCGCCGTCGCGCAGGGGCGGGAGCCCATCAAGGCCAGCCGGTCGAGGAGCGCCGCTACCCGCCGGTCGAGTAGCCCGCGAAGCGGGCGTGTCGAGACCCCACTCTTCGCGTTGGTCGAGTAGCCGCCGAAGGCGGCGTGTCGAGACCAACCCTCAAGAAAGGAGACACCCCAAATGACCACCATCCGCAACATCGACCTCGGCTGGCGCGTGACCGTGCAGCCGTGGGAGCAGGCCGTCGTGCTGCGCGAGGGTGTCATCACCCGCACCGTCGAGGCGGGCCGGTACCGCCGGCGCCGTCGCGAGCTGTGGCGGCTGGTCGACACCCGCGCCCGCTGGCTGGCGCTGGCGACGCAGGACGTGCTGACCGCCGACGGCATGCAGGTGCGCGTCACCCCGCTGGTGCGCTACCGCGTGTTCGACGCGCGCGCCTGGCTGACGGCGGCCGACATCCCGGTGGATGCCGTGTACGTGCTGGCGCAGCTGGCCGTGCGCGAGGCGGTCGTGGCCCGCACGCTCGACGAGGTGCTGGCCGCGCGCGGCGAGCTGCTGTCGGGTGTGCGCGACGCGTTCGCGGATGCCGCGGCCGCGCTCGGTGCCGAGGTGATGGAGTTCGCCACGCGCGACATCACCCTGACCGCCGAGCTGCGTCACGCGTTCGCCGAGACGGCTCTCGCCCGCGAGCAGGGCCGCGCCAAGCTCGAGCGCGCTCGAGCGGATGCGGCCGCGCTGCGTTCCCTCGCGAACGTCGCGCAGGTGCTCGAGGCGCACCCGGCGCTGCTGCAGTTGCGCACCCTCGAGGCGGCGGCCGCGTCGGGCGGGCGCGGCCAGTTCATCGTCCGCGTCGGCGACGCCGGGCCGGTCGTGGTCGAGTGATACGGGCGGGCGGGTTCCTTCGGGAGCCCGCCCGCTCCGCTTCGTCGAGCCGAGGTGGTCGAGGAGCGCCCGCGAAGCGGACGCGTCTCGAGACCCACCGGCATCATGAATCGATCGGTTTCTCGTCCCGCTCGCGCAACAACCTCTCCGACACATCCGTAGCGAATCGCCCCACGCCCTTGCGCGCCTTGGTGAAGGTGTCGCTTCCGAACTGGACGGTCACCTCGATGGCTTCCGCCCCCTTGCCGATGGTGTCGTCACGCACATCTCCCGCTGCGTCGAGCCACCGCTTGGCTTCAATCGCCTGACGATCGCCAGCGACCCCGATCACGCCGTGGAACTGGGCGATCTCCGCCCCTGTGCTGTTGATCGAGTTCACGACCTTGCGCGAGTTGAACGGGTTCATGAGAACGGTGGCGCTCGTGAACCCCGCTACTTCGTCCATCCGCCTCAGCAGTCGCGTGGTGGTCGCGGTGATCGACTCGAATCGCTTGCGTGCCGCCTTCTGCAAGCCGATGCGGTGGCGATCGAGTTCGTCGGGGGTCGCGTCGAGCACCCGCTCGAGTTCGAGCACGGCGAGGCCGTCGTGCAGCTGGAAGCAGCGTGCGAGCACGGCGAGCCATTCCTGCACCGTTCGCGCGGCAGCCGTGGTGGTCTTCGCCAGGTCGTCGACGTGCGACTCGCGTTCGAGCTTCTCGGCGAGCGCATCGAGTTGACGCAGCGCGTACGCCTGGGTGCGCGCGATCGCCATGCCGCCGCCTTGCACCTTCGACCACGTGACGTCCGACACCTTGCCAACTTCGGCGCGGATCGTCATTGCCTCGTCGATCATCAATCCCACGGCGATCATGTCGGCGAGGGCCGCATCCTTCTGCGCGCGCAGCACGTCGTCGATCTTCTTGTCGATGACCACGAGGTAGTCCTGGATGTCGTCCATGGCCTTCTGCATGGCCATCTGCGTCATGAGCCCGCCGACTCCGGAGAGGAGCGCGGGATTGGTCAGGATCGAGGTGGGCGTCTTGACGATCTCGAGAAGGCCCGTGATCTTGCCCTTGTCGGTGGTGAAGACCGCACGCTTCAGGCCGTCCGCGGATCCGGTCATCATCCGGCTCGTCTGCATCAGCTGCGCGGACTTGTCGGTGATCTGCACCCACCTGCCGGTGTTGGCGGCGATCAGCGAGGCGGCGTTCACGGCGGACCCACCGTGCGCCGCGAATTTGGTTAGGCGGCCCAGGTCCAGCCTCCGCGAGTTGAGCTCCTGCTCGGCGAGGAACACATCGACCGCCTGAGGGCTACCGATCACTGCAAGTCCCTGCTCGTCGGCTACGAGCTCGATCTCGTCGGTCATCGTCGAACTCGCGTAGAACGTGCTGTGCTCACCGTGTCATGTTGCCATTCGCCGCCGACCCCAACCTCCCCCAACTCGGGGCGGGCTGCCCCCCGGGCCCGACATTCGGCCGCTTCACGCGCCCCGGGCACCAGTCTCGCCGAGGATCGCCTCGTGCACGAGCTCACCGAGCAACCGCTTCACCTCGAGCTGCACCTCGGCGCGGTCGAAGTAGATGTCGGCCATCTTCCCGTGGGCCGCCTGATTGCCGAGCACGGCCTCCGTCACCGCGTCGCCGAGGTCGGGCGACTCCACGAACTGAGCCCGCGTGTTGGCGCTCGCCTGGGTGCGGATGATCGGGTTGTCGCTCAGCACGGTGACCAGCCCCTCCACCCACGACTGCTCTTCGGACGCCGCGAAGTCCTCGTCGGCGAACAGCTCGTTGATGCGGGCGAGCACCTCCGCCAACCGCACCATCCGCGGGTCGCGCGCCGTCCCCGAGCCGGCCTCGCCCGGCGGATGCAGCTGCACCTCGGCGCCCGAGGCGAGGTCGAGCCGGTGCTCGCCGGAGCGGGCCTGCTTGATGTGGGTCAGCTCGACGGTCGAGAAGTCGATCGGCTCCTCGTCCCGGCGCCCGGTCAGCCGGGGCAGCAGCAGCCGCAGGTAGAGCGAGCGCTTCTCGAGCCCGGTGTCGCCGTAGTCGACGATCTGGGAGAGGAAGTCGTACATGCGCACGAAGGTGCCGACGTTCTTGCGGAACAGGTCGAGCTCTTCGAGGTCCGCGCGGTTGTCGACGGCCACGGCATCCGCGTATCGCCCGTTGAAGCGGTCGGCGGCCGCCTTGAGCGGCGCCGTGTGGGCGGTGTGCCGGGTGCCGGCGAAGAAGGCGTCGGTGAACGCCTCGACCTCCGCATCCGCGTAGATGTCGGCCGCGTCGAGGCGCGTGCGGATGTCGTGGATCGTGTCGACATCCGTCACCTCCGACAGTCGCGCGTCGCGGAAGTACGGCTGGAACGAGCCGAGGATCTCGCCCGGGTCGTTGACGAAGTCGAGCACGAAGGTGGTGTCCTTGCCTGCCGCCGGGTAGGTGCGGTTGAGGCGGGAGAGCGTCTGCACCGCGGTAACGCCGGAGAGGCGCTTGTCGACGTACATGGCGCTCAGCAGTGGCTGGTCGAAGCCGGTCTGGTACTTGTTGGCGACGATGAGGATCTGGAAGTCGTCGGATGCGAACGCGGCAGGCAGGGTGCGCCCCCGCAGGCCCGCGTTGAGGTTCGTCTCCGAGTACGGCGGTTCGACGCCCGGCGGGTGCGCGCCGGGCACCTGCTCCGCAGTGAGCGTGCCGGAGAACGCGACGAGAGTCGCCATCCGGTAGCCCTTCCTGGCGATGTACGCGTCGATCAGCTCCTTGTAGCGCACCGCGTGCTCGCGCGAGCTCGTCACCACCATCGCCTTCGCGTGCCCGTCGAGCAGGTGCCGCACGTTGGCGCGGTAGTGCTCGACGATGATCTGCACCTTCTGGGCGATGTTGGTGGGGTGCAGCGACACCCAGCGCATCAGCTTCTTGGTGGCCTCCGTCTCGTCGACGACGTCGACGGCCTGCAGGTGGCGGCTGCTCTGTTCGGCGATCCGGAACGCGGTGTCGTAGGTGGTGTAGTTCTTCAGCACGTCGAGGATGTAGCCCTCCTCGATCGCCTGTTGCATCGTGTAGACGTGGAACGGATGCGGTGTGCCGTCGTCGCCGATCCGCCCGAACAGTTCCATCGTCTTCGCCTTCGGGGTGGCGGTGAAGGCGAAGAACGAGAGGTTCGGGGAGTCGGCGCGGGCCGCCATCTGCTCGGCGAGCACGGCCTCCGTGTCGAAGTCGGCGCCGTCGTCGACGTCGGCGCGCTCCTCCGCGGTGAGCACCTCTTTGAGCTTCTTCGCCGCCTCGCCGGTCTGCGAGGAGTGCGCCTCGTCGGCGATGATCGCGAACCGCTTCTCGGCGAGACCCGTGGTGCTGTGGATCGCTTCGAGCGCGAAGGGGAACGTCTGCAGCGTGACGATCACGATGTGCTTCCCGGAGAGCAGTTCGCGTGCGAGCAGCCCCGACTTGGAGGTGACGTCGTCGCCGGCCTTGCGCACCTCATCCGCGTTGATGGTGGCGACGGTGCCGTCGACGCCCTCGATCTCGCGGATGGCGCGCTGCAGCTGGTCGTCGAGCACGGTGCGGTCGGTGACCACGATGACGGTGTCGAACACGCGCCGGTCGGCGTCGTCGTGCATGGTGGCGAGGCCGTGAGCGAGCCAGGCGATCGAGTTGGTCTTGCCGGAGCCGGCGGAGTGCTGCACGAGGTACCGATGACCGGGCCCCTCGGTACGCGCGGCGTCGAGCAGGGTGGTGACGAGCTCCCACTGGTGGTAGCGCGGGAACAGTATGCTCGTCGACTTCGTGACGGCACCCGTGATGGGGTCGGTGCTGGTCTTCTTCTCGAGGTGCAGCAGCTTGCCGACGATGTGCAGCCACGCGTCTCGCTGCAGCACCTGCTCCCAGAGGTAGGCGGATGCCGCCTTCCCGGGCACGGTCGGGTTGCCGCTGCGGCCGGCGTCCCCACGGTCGAACGGGAGGAAGTGGGTGGCGGCACCGGCGAGCCGGGTGGTCATGGCGACACGGTCGGTGGAGACGGCGAAGTGCACGAGGGTGCGGTTGCCGAAGCCGAGCAGCGGCTCGCCCTGCGGGCCGCGGTCGTGGCGGTACTGCTGCACGGCGTCCGCGAGCGACTGCGTGTCGTCGGTCTTGAGCTCGATTGTCGCGACGGGGAGGCCGTTGACGAACAGCACGAGGTCGATCGAGTCGCGCTTCTTCGACGAGTAGAACACCTGCCGCATGACCCGTAGCCGCACGGCCTGGTAGCGGGCCAGCGCGCTCGCGTTGAGGCTCGTCGCCGGCTTGAACGCGCACATGGCGAACGACGCGGGCGTCTTCTTGAACCCGTTCCGCAGCACGTTTAGGGTGCCGCCTCCCGCATCCAGCGGCAGGTCGAGCGTGGTCACGAGCCGGTCGAGCAGCTGCTGCTTCGCCTGCTCCTGCTCGGCGGCGGATGCGGCGGGTTTGACGGCTTTCGCCCACTCCTCGGGCTGCGTCTCCTGCAGCCAGGCGAACACGTCATCCGGGAACAGCGCCCGCTTCTGGTCGTAGCCGGATGCGGTAGGAGAGTACAGCCAGCCGTTGGCTTCGAGGGCGGCGCAGATTTCGTCTTCGAACGCCTTCTCGTGGTGGATCGCCATGATGCTCTCAAGCATGGCGCATGTGTCACCCAGCCCTTCAGCCCCCACTCAGGTGACTGGGTCTACCCCGCCGGATGAGTAGCCCGGCGAAGCGGGCGTGTCGAAGACAGCCCACGCACCACACAAGGCCACACTCAGGCCGCGGTCACATCCAGCTGCCCCGTCACCGCCGCCGTGATGAGCGCCGCCCGCCGCTCCTTCGCTAGCACGATGAACCGCTCCGCCTTCGCGATGAGGGTGTCGATCTTGGCGGTCTGCTCGTCGAGCTGCGCCACGATGCGGCGCTGCTCGTCGGTAGGGGGGAGGGGGATGCGGATGGCTGCGGCGACCGGTTGATAGATCGTCTTGTGCGTCGACCCGATCATGAGGGAACGGAAGTGATCGTGCATGGCGCGGAACACATACACGAGGTAATCGGGGAGCAACGCGGGGCTACACACCCAGTTCCAGAAATCTTGGCTGGTTGCCATCGGCGTGGGCATAATCCCGGTGAACCCCACCGATGCGGTCCTCGACAACACGACTGTGCCGGCGGGCAGCAGCTCGGCGGCTGAGTTCGCCAGGCCCAGTTCGCTGATGCTGTTCGCGGTCTCACCGAGGTAGGTCCGCGTCCCGTCGCGCAACTGCCAGACGTCGGCGAGCGTGAACCAGGGAATCGTCGTGTTCTCCCAGTACGCGTCGACCGTCCGGCTCGGCGTGTGCCCGGTCTTCATCTCGGCGACTCGGCGGATGTTGACCACGTCCCAAGACGCCGGCACCTGGTCGATCCACTCGAGTGTCGAGTCCTTCAGCGCCTGACTGTCGGTCCCGCGCGTCGTCATTCGGAGAATCGTGGACTGTTTCCGCTCGCGCAGCCTCGCGATCAACTGCTCCTGCTTCGAGATGAGCGTATCGATCTGGGCGGTCTCGCGGTCGAGGTAGTCGGCGATCCTACGTTGTGTTGACGAAGGCGGCGCAGGAATCGGGATGCGGTTGATGTCGCGCTGAAACAGGTGCGGCACTCCCATGCCTTCGCGGAAGCGATCAAACATCGACTGCGCATATTCGCTGACGAGCACCCAGTAGAGGAACCGCCCGTCGAGGTTCTCGCGGGGCGAGATCACCGCAATCGAGCCGTTGACGGTCGCCGGCTCCGGCAGATGACGAATCATGTTGACGGTTCCGATCGTGGAACCGTCCTTTGTGAGGAGCACATCACCCCGAGCAAGTTGAATCTCCGGGGACTCTTCGAAGCGTTGTGAGGAGATTCGGTTCGCCGACTTGAAGTCGATCTCGACTCCCTTGATGTTCGGGGTCGCGAGCATCGGATGGCCACCGTCGTCCACGTACTCGTCCGCGGTGAGTCCTTTCCAGCCGAGGCGGGCACGAACCCACGCCTGACGACCGATCTGACGGACCTCCCAACCCCTTGGGAGAGCGTCGAGCGCTCCGTCAAGGTCGCTCGAGCTCACCGCTCCACCTCGCGCAGCAGCTCCATGATCTCGGCGACGAGCTCGTTGAGGTCGCGGTCGATCTCCTCGAGCGGGCGCGGCTGCACGTAGCGGTAGAAGTGCCGGGTGAAGGGGATTTCGTAGCCGACCTTCGTCTTGGCGGGGTCGAGCCAGGCATCCGGCACGTGGGGGAGCACCTCGGCGTCGAGGTAGGCGCGGATGGCGGCGTCGCGGCCGTCGGCGCCCGCCGTATTCCCGCCGTAGCCGAAGGGCACGTTCTCGGTGTCGCGCAGCTTGCTGTCGGGCTTCGGGCGGCCCTTCGCATCCGTCATCACCTCGCCCGCGTCGTCGCGCAGCGGGCGCTCGACGGTGATCGTCCAGTAGCCGAACGCATCTGTCGGGAACATCTTCGCGTGCTCGCCCTCGGCGTGCTCGGCGTACAGCCGCACGATCTCGTCGCGGTTCGCATCCGTGATCTCGCGCGACTTCTGGCCGAGGTTCTTGCGCATCTTCGTGAAGAAGCTCGTACCGTCGATGAGCTGCACCGTGCCGTCACGCCCGACCGGCTTCTCGGTGTCGAGCAGCCACACGTAGGTGGCGATGCCGGTGTTGTAGAACATGTTCGTCGGCAGCGCGACGATCGCATCCACGAAATCGTTCTCGAGCAGCCAGCGGCGGATCTCGCTCGGCCCAGATCCGGCGGCGCCCGTGAATAGCGGCGACCCGTTCAACACGATCGCCGCGCGCCCGCCGCCGTTGTGCCGCTTCTCGAGCTTCGTGGTCACATGCTGCAGGAACAGCATCTGCCCGTCACTGATCGGCGGCAGCCCGCCCGGGAAGCGGCTCGCGTCGCCCGCCTCCTGGATGTGCGCGGCGATCGCCGCCTGCGACGCCTTCCAGTCGACCCCGTACGGCGGATTCGAGAGCACGTAGTCGAAACGCTGCCCCGCGAACAGGTCGTCGGCGAGGGTGTCTCCGCGCTTGATGTTCGAGGCGTCCTGCCCCTTCGCGATCATGTCCGACTTGCAGATCGCGTACGACTGCGGGTTGATCTCCTGCCCGTACAGCCGCAGGCGCGCATCCGGATTCATGGCCAGGATGCGCTCCTCGGCCACCGAGAGCATGCCGCCGGTGCCGGCTGTCGGGTCGTAGACGCGGCGGATGATGCCCGCCTCGCTGATACCGCTGTCGTCTCCCGCGAACAGCAGGTCGACCATCAGCCGGATGGCGTCGCGTGGGGTGAAATGCTCACCCGCGGTCTCGTTGGAAGCCTCCGCAAACTTGCGAATCAGCTCCTCGAACAGGTCGCCCATCTCGGCGTTCGAGACGCGGTCGGGGTGCAGGTCGAGGGCGGCGAACTTCTGCACCACGAGCAGCAGGCGGTTGTTCTCCGCCATCGTGTGGATCTCGTTGTCGAACTTGAACTGCTCGAAGACGTCGATGTCGTCGGAGAAGCGGGCGATGAAGTCGGCGAGGTTCGCGGCGAGCCCGTCGGGGTCGGAGACGAGCTTCGCGAACGTCCACGGGCTTGTGTTGAAGAAGCTGACGCCGGTCGCCTTGCGAATGAGAGCGTCGCGCCGGCCGCCCTCCGGGTGCTTCGCGATGATCGCGCCCACCTCGTCGTGGCTGCTCTCGAGCACGCAGTCGAGGCGGCGCAGGATGGTCATCGGAAGGATCACGTCGCCGTATTGGTGCGGTTTGTATACCCCGCGTAGCTGGTCGGCGATCTGCCAAACGAACGAACCCAGATTGCTCACGAATGCTCCTCGATGCAGAGCCGACAGGGCTCGCGAGACTCCACGCTAGTAGCGATTTGCCTCCTCAACCGACCGACCGACGGCGGGCCGATGGCGGCCGCAGGTCGATCGTCGGCAGCGCGTCGTCCGCCACGTCCCGCCGCGCCAGCATGTCGATCATGTCCTCCTGTCGCGGTTGCCCCAGTGTGAGGCGGTAGAGCGTCAGGGCCGAGCGAAGGCGCTCGTACTTGTCGGCGTCCCGGCTGAGCGGGTATGTCGCGAGCAAGCGGTGGATGCGCGCCGGCCCGGGGTAGATCCACCACGGCGAGAACTCTCCGAGTGTCGAGCTGTCCGAGGCGCCTGCCGCGTCGAACGCGGCTCGCCACGCGCGCGGATCCGACGAACCGACCACGTCTTGCCAGTGCGCGGTAGCCACGTTCTTGCGCACCGCGTGGCCCGCGTACCGATTCACCCGGCCCTCCCTCTGCTCGAAGTCGACGGGGTTGCTCGGCAGATTCCAGTGCACCACCGAGTGGCTCCACCAGTGGAAGTCGATGCCCTCCTGCCCGACGCTCGTCGAGGCCAACACGAAGGGGGCGAACGGGCTGTTGAAGGCGGCGCGCACCTCGCCCTGGCGGACACCGGCGCGCTCATCCGCGTCCGTCGTCGTCTTGCCGCCGTATCGGAGCGCGAACCGCGCCACCAGCGGGATCTCTGCACGTTCGGGGGTCACGTCGCGCGCCTCGTACCGCGCCGGCCGCAGGCTCAGGGCGTCGACCGCCCGACGGGCGAGATCGAGCAGTTCGGCGTCGCCGAGCTCAGCTCCCCCGTTCTCGCTCATCAGCTGGAACAGGTACTCGTCGAGCACCGCCTGAAGATTGCCGTCGGCGCAATACGCCAGAACGCTCAGCCAGAACGGCACCTGACGATCGTCGCCATAGAGAGCGACCAGCAGGGCGATGCTCTCCTTGCGGTTGAACAGGGTGCGGATGCCGCCGGCGAGTTCGAAGGCCGCGCGCCACATACCCTGCTCGCTGGCTTCCGGGCCGGCCACGCTTCGCAACGCTCGCCACGCGACATTGCCGGGCGCGTGGGCGGCGAGTCTCGCCAACTCCGGATGCGTCCGCGGGTCATTTGTCGGAGTGTCGAGTGCGAGCCGGATGTGCGCGATCAGTCCGGCGGGGCCCTCCTCGTCATCTCCGCCCGCGGCCAGCTGCTCGGGTGACGTCGCACGGATGTCGTCGGGCACACCGCCCGGCGTGCCGAAGCTCGCCTCCCAGAGTTGGTCGGCGTCGAACTCCGCGCTCAGTCGCGAAGCGACATCCGCAACGAGATCGTCGTCACTGATCCGTCCGCCGACTCGGCGCGCGGCTTCGAGCGGGTCGCCGAGCTCGGCGAGCGCCGGATGCGGCCAGAAGAGGGCCAGAGTCGACATCGCGGCTGGGCGACCCTCGGGCAACGGATAGTTCAGACGCGACCGTACCGCCTTGCGCGCGTCCGGGGTGTTCGCCCGCAATACGCTCCTGTCGGCCGCGATCTGCCGGTCCGCCTCGTAGCTGAGCAGCGCCGCCACCGCCGTCGGCACGCCGGACCATGCCGAGAAGATCACCTGCTTGGTGACACGCCCATCGGAGAGAGGGCCGAAGACCGGGCCCGGTTCGATGTACGGCATGGTGGGTGGCATCCAAAGCAGCCGCCACCATCCGTCGCCGACGGTCTGCTCGGCCAAGGCGCGAAGGTGACCGTTCGCGAGATCGACCTCGTCGAACGCTTCCAGCTTCTCCCGGTCGAGCGACTCGGATGCCGCCAATGCGGCCGCGGTCGACTCGGGTTCGCTCTCCAGGTGCTCGTCGACCCGCCGAGCCAACTGATACCCGTCCATGAAGTTGGCGAAGTACGGGATCGACTTCCAGTACTCGATGTCGACCGGCGAGTCGACCAGGTCGCCGAGGCGTCGCAGCGCGGCCCATCCGCGGATGTCGTCGACCGACGGGGACGCGGTGGGCAGATGACGCACGACAACCAGATCCTCCCGCTCCGCGATCGGCGGCCGTTCGGATCTCGACATCAGCGGCAGCAGGCGCTCGCGCACCAGTTCGGCCGCTGCGTCTGCATCGCCGCCCGTGACGAGCGCGCTGCGGTAGCCGTCGAGCGCAGACGCGACGCCGGCGACCACTGCGGACGATCCTCCTGCGAGGAAACGAACCGTTGCGAGGAAGTCGCGGTAGTGGTCGTCATCCGCGTCGTCGCTGTTGGTGAAGGGCTTGTAGGGCGTCGCCGAGAGCAGCAGCACCTTCGCGTCCGGATGCTCGAAGAGCGCGTGAGCGAGCTCCGCCGCATCGCCCGACTCGGGATCCAGCAGGTGCCGGAACCGCTGGAACTCGTCGAGGATGATGAGGTCGGGTTCGAGGGTGTCGACGCCCGCCTTCGCGAGCGACTGGCGCAGGCGAGCGGTGAGGTTCGCCGCGTCGTGCTTGAGCTCGGGTGAGAGCTTCGACCGTCCGCGAGCCTCATCCCTCAGGCCGAGGAAGCGCTCGAGGGTTCCGTCCGACTCGATCAGTCGGTGGAACGCCTCGACGATCCTCGGATCCGGTTCGCCGGCGAGTTCCCGCTCGAGGTCGCGAACCGTGTTCTCGAATCGCTCGAGAGTCGAGACCGTGGCTTGCATGAGCAGCCGGGTCGTACGCCGATCGGACTTCGTGTGATTGACCAGCAGGTCGAGGATCACCGTGAGCATCGCGCGTTCTGACGACGACCCCGTGCGCCACCCTCCGTCCTTGAACGAGGTGCCGGGCGTGAACGACACGAGGTTGACCTTCTTGCCACCGGACGACGATGGCTCGGCCAGTCGGCGGCTCTCCTTCGCCAGCATCGTGAGGCGGGTCGCCATGCCGATGTGGTCTTCGCCGGTGACGTTGAGGCGACGCAGGTTCTGGGTCGCGAGATCGGTGTTGCTGCACACGTAGACGACGTCGATTCGCGCTACCTCGTCCACGTGCTGCAGGTGCTCGATGGCCTCGGCGATCACCCCGCGGGCGACGATGCTCTTGCCGAGCCCCGTCTCGTCCGCCACCAGGAAGCGCCCCGATCCCGACTCGCTTCCTGCACCGTAGAACTGATCCACGACATGGTCGACCGTCGCCCGCTGGAATCCCTTCAGTCCGGCCAGCACGGCGTCGACATCGAACCCGTTCACGCCGTGCCCCCGAGCTCGAGATGCGCCGCCCACGCGCGCTCCCACAGCTCGTCGAAGCCCTGCGGCAGGATGTCACCCGGGTCCGACTGCGAACGCATGAAGTCGACGATCCGCCGCACCTCGGCCAAGCCGCTGCGGCCCTCGCCCACCGCACGGATCAGCGCCTCGAAGAGACCCGCACCGGACGCCCCAGCCGTGGTACCGAAGAAACCTGTGGCTCCCGCACTCGCCATGCCGGGCCCGATTCCGATCCCGCTCAGTTCGAGCATCAGTGTCAGCAGGCGGATGAACGCCGCACGATCCGTGAGCTGCCGCGCCACGATCGCGTCACGCCGTGTGTCGATGTCGTCGAGCAACTGCGCGAGCTGGATCGAGCTGCAGCTCCGTCCTTCGGCATCCGTCAGGACGAGCACCAGGAACGGGGTCACGTCGGTGAGAGGGATTCCCCCGACCTCCACGCCATTCGCCTCGCCGCTGCGGAGCGCGTCGCTGCCCACGTCCGGTCGCGTCAGCAGATGCCACCGCAGCGACAGCCCCCGATCGGCCAGGCGTCTGCCGGCGCTGGCGAACTTCTCCCCCGCCCAGACACGAAGCGAGTGCGGTTCCCCCTCCAGAACCCTCACCCAGAGCGGGATGGTAGCAATCCGCCGGAGCTCGGATTCCAGTCGGCGGGTGGCCTCCTCCTCCGGATCGACGGCCTCGCCGCCGCCCGCCGGGTACTCCTCCTTCAACTCGCCCAACGCATCCAGGGTCGCCTGCACGCCGAACCGATTCTGGCTGCCCACCAGCTCGACCAGGAACTCGACGTTCCCGTTCCACGCGGCGTCTGTCGCGTTGGCGGAGCCGAGCAGCACGTGCGCACCATCGGCGCGATCGAGGATCACGGCCTTGGCGTGGAGCCCGACGAGGCGCTCTCCCACCGGCACGAACGACTCGGTGCCCGACTCATCTCCGAGCTGCGCGGCCGCGTCGTCGAGGATGTAGGTCGTCATCCGCTGATCGAACGATGCGGGTGCGAGCCGGTCGAGACTCTCGGCCCGCGAGATCAGATGCGTCTCCACCCGAACTCCCGACCGCAGGGACTTCAGACCGTCGTCCGACACGAAGGGCGAGATGATCAGGGCCCGCTTGCCCTTGACGTCGGGAGCGCTCGCTCCGGGGGTACCGAGCGGATGGAAGGCGAGATCCCTCATGTCGTCGGGGGTCTCCCACGCGATCGAGACGGTGCGTGCGGCGAGGTCGAAGATGCGGTCACGCCGAGCATCGTCGACGACGTGGAGCGCCATCCCGGGCAGGGCCTTGAGGAAGGTCTCGAGCGGCGCACTGACGGTTGCCGCATGCTCGCGGTACCTGTCGTCGGCGAACCATCCGTCGAGCCGCAGCACGATATCCCAGCTGGGGTCGGAAGTGAGGTTGCGGCTGGCGCAGACGAAGCGGAATCGCGACTCGTCGCCCGCTCGGTACTCGAGCAGCCACACCTTGGGGTGGAAGAGCCCATGGTCGACGGCGACCGGATGCACCATGTCCTCGAGGAAAGCCACCAGATCGGAGCGCACGCCCATCGACATCGCGCCCGCCTGGGCGAACAGGTCGATGCGGTCGGCGACCCGTCGAACCGCGTCGAGCACACCGATGGGGTCTCGAGGATCGGTCGCGCGGTGCGCGGCGAACGACAGCGGCACCGAGAGCGCCGTGGTCAGATCGAGGGTGAACGTGGTGCCGACCGCGTGGACGAGCTCGAATCCCGTCGGCGGGCGGAGCTGGTCTGTGAGGGTGGCACGCGACTGAGGCTCAAGCATCGAGCGCCTGCCTCGAGAGCCCGTCGTGCAGGTCGCGCAGGATGCCACGGACAGTCGGCCAGCGGAACACCAGTTCGCCCGCACCGGAGCCGCCGCCCCATCCGGGCAACCGACGCGGATTGTTCAGCCGCGACTGCGCTCCCTTGTTCTGCCGTTCCCGCGTCGTCACGAGTCGACGTGCCTCCTCGCTCGCCGCGAGGGAAACCGGCCGGTCGCGGAGGATCTTCAGCCATCCGTCGACGAAGCGACGGGTCGAGGGGTGGATCGGCGACCCGCGTTCGATCTCGACGCGGGCGATCAGCTCGTCGTGGTCCCAGCGGGACAGGTCGACGATGTCCGGGTAGCGCTGCTCCCAGTCGTCGAGTTCGGACCGGTACTGGGCAGCAGGCTCGGCGACACGCTCCAGCCCCGCGGCCTCGTACTGCTCGGCGATCATCAGGTTGTAGATCAGTTGCGCGCCGTGCATCACGGCCGAGAAGGATCGGGCGTGCGCGAGCAACCGAGACAGCTCCGGCTCGAGTTCGCGCGCAGCCGGATCCGACCACGGCGTGGGGCTGTCAGCTTGCGGCGCGACCGACGTGAGGTGCGCGAAGTAGGTGCCGGGAGCCGCGTCCAGGATGCGGTCTCGAAGCCAGGCGGCTTCCTCGCGGCGGAGCGCGAAGCCACCCTCCGCGGTGCCGGGGAAGCCATCCGGCGCCGTCGGGAGAGAGTGCGACCAGGCGGCGAACCGGGCGTTCGGCGCGTCATCCTCGACGGCGAGCCGCATGCCGTCCATGCGGAGCGCATCCTCGCGCGAGAGTGTCGGGGCGCCGAGCACGCCGTAGTGACGCAGCATCGACCAGTAGATCGACGACGGCAAGGTCTTCAGCGCGACCCCCGCCTGCATGCCGAGGAGCCCCGCATAGTCGTCGGTGCCCTTGATAGTCGAGATCAGTTCCCGCTCGAGGCGGTCGGCCCGCGATACGGGGTCGCTCGACCGCGCCGCCAGCTGGTACACCCATGGCACGAAGAGCAGATAGCGTGCGCGGGTCAGCAGCGTCGACGTGCCGGGAAACAGCAGGTCCGCGATGCCATCGCGGAGCTGACCGAGACCCAGCTCGTCACGGCTCTCCCGGTCGGCGAACAGGCGGATGATGTCGCGCATCCGCCGTTGCTCCTCGGCGGACGCGTCGAGCCACGCGATGAGTGACGGCACGGCTCAGCACTCACGCAGGGTCGACTCGAGCTCGGCCCGATCATCGACGGGAATCGACAAGCCGTAGCTTGCCAGCACACCGACGAAGTCGATCGCGTACTCGCAACGGAAGGCGATGTTCGGCGGCATCCAGTCCGACGGGCCCGAATCCGACTTCTCCATGTTCGTCGGGCCGTCGACCGCCAGCAGATTGTCGGGGTCGTTGGCGAACAGCACGCGGGTCTGCTCGTTCCAGGTCGACGCCCCGTACTTCCATGCCCAACTGAGGGGCACGATGTGATCGATCTGCACCGCCTCCGACGTCACGTTGCCTCGCACGAAAGGGATCGTCACCCCGGTGTACGGGTCCGACAACGTTCCACTCGTCACGACGCAGTCGTGAGTTCCTGTCTTGAACCTGACGTCATCGAGATCACGCCCGAGGATGTCGTTACGGGTATCGCACCCGTTGCGATCCGGATCACCCCAGCCCAGCCCGAAGTCCGCACGCAGGTAGCCGCTCGCCGGTGGGCCGGCCGTGGCTACACCATCGAGGCTCTCAAGTGCCACCGCCGCGGAATCGGAGGGTGCCGAGGACGGAGCCGTTGAATGCTCCGACGACTCCGTGCTCCCCGATGAAGTCGCCGACGGCAGATCCGTCGACGGATGAGCGCGCTGCGCGCCGGTCGCGACATTGCTCGCCACGGCCGCCCCGAGCACAACCACGGGAACGCCGAGTGCACATAAGGCGCTCCGCCATTCGCCCCTCACGTCTAGATGCCCGAGTCGTCGGACTCGGCACCGACGACCGGCAGCGCCGACGGTCGCGCACCGCCCAGTGCGTGGACAGCGTCGAGCGGAACCGGTCCGACGACGTCGACGCGCACCAGCGCATCGAACCCCTCACTCGAATCGACACCCGTCGAATGCACCGTCAGCGAATCACGCGCGAGCGCCGCAGCCGACTCCACGACCGACTCCGGGGCGACCACGTACGACGCGACCTGCTCGTGGTGCGCACGTTGGATCTGGTGATTCGCGATACCGAGCGCGCTCAGGGGAGTCGGAGTCGTCGGACTGTTGACTACGGGCTCCAGCAGGAAGTCGCTCCACCCCCGACTGCCGTCGCCTCCGCGATTCCGGCGGAAGGCCGCCATCGCCCCCTCGCGTGAGATCGGCTGAACGCGGACACGTTCGCCCGACTGGAGATCGTCCTGCAGGCCGTCGGCGATGGCGACGAGCTGATGCTCGGCGACCGTCTTCAGCACATCCGACTCGGACATGTAGCGACGGACCAGGCTGCGCGAGTTGTTCGGCGCCTCGGGAAGGTCGGAATCGAGCGCTTCCAACCCGAGCTTCGACTCGTCCAGCCCGAGGCGGTCGGCGATTTCGCCGAGAAGCTGGCGGAACGCCGCGTCGCGCCATCCCTTGCGGATGATCTCGGCGGCAGCGTCTCGCGTGATGCGATCGGCGCCAGTGCCTGTGCCCTCGACCGCCTCGCCGATCGACATCGCGAGTGGCATCCGCGTCGCGTCCAGGGTCGCTGGCGTCGCGTCGCTCCACTCCTCCGGAATCTGCCACGGGTCGTAGAGCGCCGTCGACACGAGATCCACCCACTGCTCCGCCTGCTCGTGCACCGACTGCAGTCGCTGCTGCTCGCCACGAAGCGCGTGAGCGCGGATGGCGCGCGTCTCAACTGAGAACTCGGCGAGCTGCACCCGACGGGCGAAGGTCGACCATCCGCGGTAGTAGACGACCAGCAGCAGCAGGGTCACCAGTAGGAGGAGCCCGAGCGCCGTCAGCACGACAACCCACCATTCTGGATAATCGCCGTCTTCGACGACCTGCTTCACCCGTGCACTGAAGTCCGGATTGATCTTGCCGGCTTCGGAGGCTGCGAGGCTCGGCAGAGCGATGATGAATCCGGCGATCAGGCCGATCACGATCACGGCGACCAGCAGGCCTCGATGGAACGCTTTACGGAGTCGCACCAGCTCGCGAAGCTCGGGGAGCGAGGGGCCGCCATTCTCAGCCGCCTCGAGTTCCTGGTCGGCCGTGGACTTCGCCGCCTCCATCCGCTCGGAGAGCCGCACCGCGAAGGTGGCCCGCTGCTCGGCGATCCACTCATCGAAGTAGCCCAGATACGCGGTCGCCTCGTCGAACTCGCGGATGGCCGTCGCCAGGCGCGCGGTCGCGGTATCGATCGCAGCGGCCGCCGCCTTGAGGCGCTCGCCCAGACCCTGCCACTCCGCGATCGCCGCCTGGCGCGCGGCGACTGCATCGGCCTCGGCATCCTTGGGCGCCTTCACCGCGGCGATCCGGCCGTCCGACCGCGCCTTCAGGGCGCCCTCGCCGAGGAGCCTCGCCTGGAGGGCGGCATGCTCCCGCTTCACCGCCTCGAGCGTCGACGTGGCTTCCGTGTGGTCCGCTCGCGCAGAGTCTCGCTTCTTCGTCGACTCATCGACCACCGTGACGAGCTTGTCGCGCAATGTCTGATCGCGCCGGAAGTCGGCCCAACTGACTCGCGACGGGAAGCCACGCGGAGGCGACGGATGTTCCCAGGCGCCCCGCGGGTCGGGGGCGATCGGATCCAGCGAGTCGAACACCGGGACGCGTCCATCGATGGGTGCGAAAGTGTCGCTGGAACCGGCGCTGCCATCCACGGACGCGAAGACGAGCTTGCGCAGCCCCGCCCAGAGCCGGGGCGCAAGGTGGTCGAGTGGAGCGGCGGTCGTCCCATGGGGCAGCTGAGCTTGCGGCGACCGGAGCCGCTCGACGGTCAGCAGAAGTCGCCGATCCATGGCGTCTGGCTCCTGATCGAGCAGAAGCGCGAGCTCGCGATATCCCTCCTCGCCCTGCAACTCGGTCGAGAGCCTGCGGGCGAAAAGGTCGTGGAACCACAAGAACGCCCAGTGAGGGATACGAGCGATCTTGCCGCCCGAGAACCGCGCGAACATGCCCAACTGCTGCCAGATCCCGATGCTCTCACGCGCTGGCTCCCGATCGAGCCGCGGTTGGCGAAACGCGAGCGCGGAGTCGTCGAGGGACATGCCCGCCTCGACCATCCGGTCGACGTATGTCGCAACCCGTTCGCCGGGAATCACTGAGGTTCCATCCGGGATCACCGTCACGCCCGCCGCGGAGACCGAACCGCGATGCTCGACGAGCCGCTCGAGCACATCGGCGGCCGCGCGACGAGCGATGCCTCGCGTGAGCACCCCTCGCACGAACACCCGTTGGAACCAGATGCTCTGGGCCGCCGAGCTCTCGCGCTCGAACATCTCGAGCGTCCCGATCGGTGTTCCACGCCACAGTCCGGCGAGCGTGGCGAGATGCATCAAGACGAAACCGTCGAAACGCTCGTTCTCCCTCACGAACGCATCACCCGCGCTCGGGGTGGTGCGGTCCTCCGGCGAGCCGACGACGACGACACTCGAATCGTTCTCGGCGCCGCGCAGCCTTTCGTCAAGCTGCACCTGAGTAGGCGTGCAGATGAGGCTGGTGCGGATGAGTTCGACGGCGTCAGCAGAACCTGAAGCAGACGGGTGCGTCTGAGGCATCGAGAAGGCCACGTACCTGCTGACGATGTCCGATGCGTCATCTTGAAGTTCGTCAGCCTGCGGGTTCCGTGACGGCGAGCGCAGCTTGATGAGACGAACGCGGTTGATCGTCTCGATCGCGAGCATCTCGAACAGATCGACATCCGCCTCGATCAGCTCGCCGCTCTCATCGACGTCGACGAGAGTCGCCAGCACCCCCGGGGGGCCGTCGCCGCGTGTGATCTGCTCTGGGCGCACCCACGCCGCGGGCGCGAGCAGACCATGCTTCGTCCACTCGCGCGCCAACTCGAGGAGCTGATCGCCCTGCGCTCCCGTCGAGAACAGCACGATGCTCACGGCGCCGTCTCGCCACATGGTCATACTCAGATACCTGTCGAGTCGGGCTTCGTCTCCAGCACACCGTCCCGCAGCTCGCGGAGCCCAGTCTGGATCGAGTCGCGGATCTCCCAACTGACCGGGTATGCGAAGACCGAGGTATCCGTATCTTGACGCGCGACTCCCTCACGGAAGTCCGTCAGTTCCTTGTCCAAGTGCTCGCGCACTGCCGTCTGACGCGAAAGCAGATCGCCACCCGAGGTACCGGCACGGTCGGCAGCCGGCGTCGGGCTGCCCTGCGGAAGTGCGCCATCACGGAGCCAGTCAGTCACGATCGGAGACAGCTGGTTGCGCTGCCCGCCGAGGCGCATGAGCGCCTGATACGGACGCAAGGGGGCAAGGGATCCCTGAGAGTTGCAGAGCGCGAGTGCGATGATGAGCGACTCCATGATCGCTCCGGGGTAATCGTGGGCGGGAGCTGAGCCGGGGTAGAGCAGCGGGTGCGGGAACGTCGCGAACTCCCGCCGTTCGGCATCCCATACCGACAGCTTCGGCCCACGGTCGACGTCCGTTCGGTCGACGTCGAGCTGCCCGAGCACCTTGGCGACGTACCATCCTCGAACCATCGAATCGAAGACCTCGGGATCGGCAGGAACCGCCTCCCGCAACAGGCGAGCGCGCTTCCACTTCCAGAACGCCGCGCGCGACTCGACCGTCGTCGAATCGGTCAGCCAGCCGCGGGCGATCGGCCCCATCACGGAATCCATGACGATCGGCTCATACGGGAAGCCTGACATCGCGAACACCTCGATGCCGTCGACCTTCGCGTCCTTGAACCACCCCTTCGAGACGTTCTCGTCCCAGATGCCTGCGCTCGTCAGCACAGACTTGGTGACCTCGTACATTTCCGTTCCCTCGGCGAAGGGAATCGCGCTGAAGACCATCCGATTGCCGTCGCCGATCGACTTGCCGTGCACCTCCGAGAGAAGCGAGGGATTGAGCTTGACGAGCGGCTCGCTGGCTCCGAGGGCGGCCGTCAGGCCCTCGCGGAAGGTGTCGCGGCGTTGCTTGAGTCGATTGGGGTCGATCTCCTCGGCGTTGAAGTAGTCCTCGAGATTCTCAGAGATGTATGCGAAGAAGGGATAGCCCTTGCGCAGCATCCAGAGACGTGCGCGCTCCTGGTAGTCGTCGAGCTCATTCGCGACGAAGAACCGGGGCGTCTCCTGATTCGCAGAGCGCTGCGCCGGGTTTCCGGTCGTCGCCGGCTTCCATCCGCGCCGCAAGTCGATGAACGACCACATCTTCGACGTCTCGATCCCGTCGTCGATGGACGGTCCGCGCACCATGTCGGCCACGGCGTCGAGAATCGCTTCCTGATAGCGGCGCTTCTCGTACGAACCCTCGACCAGTCTTTCGAACTCCTCCGGATAATCGGTGTGGGGCACGAGAAGTCGCTCATTCGGAGCCGGCTTGTACTTCCGCGGCACTGTCGAATCGACGCGCTTGGGCCAGCTATCGAACGGATTCTCGCGGCCATCGGATTGCAGTCGGTCGGTCACTCGCGAAAGCAGGGCTTGACGCGACGAGGAGAGGTAGTCGGCGAGCGGGTCGATGAAGTCCGCACGGAGTTCGACGAGCAGCTTCGAGGCGATCTCGCGGAGGTTGGCTTCTGCCTCCCACTCGAAGGAGTCCTCGATATCGTTCAACGCCTGCTCGACGACGTCTTGATCGGGTCGGATCGAATCCGCGTTGGCCGCGGCGGCGAGCGACTCACTGACACGGCCGGATACCCGGGTCAGCCAGCCGCGACGCTGCTCCGCCTCCTTCGCGAGGTTCTCGGACGCGGCACGAAGGATCCGGGAGAGCTCCCGCATCAACTCGGTCACGACGGCGAGACCCTGGCGAGCGATGAAGCGCTCGATCGTGTCCATAATGTGCGGCGGCGCCTCGGCGACCCAACGCGAGACTCTTTCGTCGACTCCCGCCGTATCACGAGCGAGGTAGCCGCCGACGAGGTCGTCGCGTGCAGCCGTCAAGCGGTAGTGCCAGTCGTTGACGTCGAGGCCGCCTGTCTTGTCGAAACTGTGGGCGCTGGCGTCGAGAACCTGCTGACGGAACTCCAGAGCGAGCGACTTGCGAAGATCTTCGGGCCGAAGCTGGTTGATCACGTCATCGCGACCATCGGCTTCCTCGTCCAAACGCAGGTCGCGCACGAACGCCTCGAGCGTCTGAGACTTCCGATAGTCGATCCATTCGTTCTCCGTGCGCTGCTCGAATCGAGGGTCCTCTTCGCCGTGGGCATAGAGGATGCGGTCCAGAACGGAACGAGCGAATCGCTCGGAGGCGTAGTCGAGGAACTTCTCCCGGCCGAGCGTCACCCGGCCGAAACCGAGAGACGAGAACGGGGGCGCCTGATCGAGCGGCCTCATCAGCTTCGTGTTGTCCGGAAGCACCGACGCCGCAACGCTCGCGCTCCAGTTGCCCGTGACGTACTCATCGATGTCACCCTGCACCTTGTCGTCAGCCATCCACGCCGAGATGCTCGTCGACACTGCCGAGTAGACGTCGCCTTGGTTGTCGAAAGCGACTCGAGAATTCTGGCGACCGATGATGAAGGGGTAGGCCGCGCCGACTCGATCGCGCGCTGATCCGAACGAGGAGCTCACACCCTTGCTGCGGTAGAGCTCGAGGGTCGCCTTCGACGGGGTTTGGGTCCAGAACCCCGACATCGTCTCCGCCACCGTAGCGAGCGCGTTGCTCGCGATTCCGGCGGAACCCTTGATCTGGTCGAACACATCGGGTGCGTAGAGCAGCGCGAAGAACTGGTGCGCCCACGGCTCGTTGCGAACGACCGACTTCACCGCCTCGATCACGTCGAGATACTGTCCGGCGCCCGAGCCACCCGCGATCGAGGAGACGACGATCACTGTGGGGTTGGCCGACTTGCCGCCTTCGGCCCGCGCGCCGAGGTACTCGCCAAGTGACTGGAGCTCGCCCAGCGCAGTCGCGTCCTGCATACGATTGATGGCGTCACTCGCGGCCTTCGAGATCTCGCCGAGCTTGGAGACAGCAACCGCCCGTCCCACCGCGCGGAACTGCCCGGCCCCCTTCGTCACGTCGACACTGACGCGGGCCGGGTCGGGGAACATCCGGATGACATCACTCGCGACGTCGGCGGGGATCCCCTGCGCGACGATCGATGCGTGCACGCCGTCATACGAAGCACCGCTCGCGACGAGACCCTTGTAGTCGGTGGCGGGGATGAACGGCATGACGTAGTCCGTGCCGTCCTGCTTGAGGGGGGTGTCGAAGTGGATCATCTGCCACGCGGCGGGGATGCCGCGCTTCCAGCCCGCTTGCTCGAGTCGCAACTCGAGGGCGTGCCGGAGGCCTCGGATGGTCTTGCCGCCGGAGCCACCGACACCCACGATCAGAAAGGGTCGCAACATCTCTGGTCCTCGTCTCTTGTCAGTGCTGAATCATCATCGCGAGCGCCGTGGTGGCTCTCCTGGGTCGGATGGCGCAGGCGTGCGCCGAGGCGGCTCATTCGGGTCGGACGCGGAAGTGCCGCCCCCGGAGCGCGGCGATACGTCCGGATGAGAGGACCGCCCGCCGTCACCTGAGACTCCGCGGCGCGGCGGGTGGCCGTCGGAGCTCGACGACCGACGAGGAGGCTCGGCGGCCTCTGCGCCCCGTTGCCGGCGCGGCGGCTCGCTGTCGGGCATCCCGTCGTTTCGGCGCGGAGCTGCACCGGTCTCGGTTGCGCCGGCCTGTGCCTTCTGTGCAGCCCCCGATGTCGTCTTGGTGCTATTGGCTGAGAGCTCGGCGGCGACCGCCTCACGCGCGGCGGTCAGCTGCCGTTCCAGTGACCCATCGGAAGCGAGCTTCGCGATGCGTTCGCGATATGCGGACTTGTCTCCGGTCTCATTGCGAAGGAAGACGACGAGAGTTGCAGCAACCGGATCGTCGCGCAACGTGCTGAGCGTGGCCGCCGCCATGGTCACGGCCCATACACGCCCAAGATCCCCGCTCAGACCGAGCACGCGGCCAGCAGCGCGCTTCTGGCTCAAGGAGCGCGGCAGATACCCGCCCGGGCCGAAGAGGACCATACCCTCGCGCGCCGCGACTTGATACCAGGGGCGCGAGAAGGGATTCCAAGGGACACGACCTCGGAAGGTGCCGAGTTGCGGATCGGAGAATCGCCGCGAGTCCGGCTGCTTGCTGTGGAACGGGAAGTCGTCGAGGGACCAATCCCGTTTGGCCAGCGGGCGCCCATCTTCCGTCGTCATACGACCTGAGGCGTCGATCCGAACAGGGACGGAGGCCCGATGAAGGTGCGAGCCGCGGGTGATCCGTGTAAACAACCAGCTGAAGATCCAGAGTGCGACCAGCGGCAACAGGAGTCCCGCGAGGAGCAGCCCCACCATGAGAACGGCGAAAGCGGCGCCATTGACGGGACGGGTGGTGACGAACGAGATCGGCACGGAGCCGGGAAGCTCGTCGCCGGATGAGGTCTTGTAGATGACATCGAGATGGGCCGCCACCTTGCTGTTCGCAGCGTCGGGGTTGGCTGCAGTCAAGGTCACGTCGATGGGCGACGTGACCGTGAGGCAACCTCCGGAGTCGAGCTCGAGTTCTTTCAGGCCGCCCCACACCCACGACGTATAACGGTCGGCTGAGTCCGAATCAACGATCGGTGTCACACCCGCGGGAAAGCACACGGATCCGCTCGGCTGCTCGGTCGGAGGCACGATGGTGAGTGCTCCGCTGGCGACACCATCAGAACCATTGAGGTCCGACAACTCCACCGCGGCAATCGACGGATAGTCCCCCGGGACGGTCACTTCGACCTGCATCTTGACCGAGACGTCGGCGAGTGGGATGTGCGCTGCGCTCGACGACACGTCTGTGAGCGAGACGGTGAACGTCGCGCTGCCGGGCGGCACGTCGGCCGTGCTGAGCGTGAACGAGAAGTCACCGCCCGTGGGATCGATGTGTACTTCCTTGAGTTCGACCGCGATCAGCCCGCTCGGCGACACGTAACCGACCCGCGGGGTGTACTCATTGGCGTCGAGCGCGACCGGCAACGCAGTGAGGTCAGCGCCCTCCCGAACCACGCGACCTGTGAGTTCATAGTCGCTCCCGGCGACGAAAGTCCCTCCGGGATCGAGAGCCAGACGCAGACCACTCGAATACAGCAAAGAATCCGTATCCGTGCGAGTGTCGAGCTTCCAGGTCCCGATGTCGCTCGTCCGGACCGCGCGCAACGTGAGTCGCACTGCCTGTCCTGACTGGTCGACATCGAAACCCGCAGCATCTGCATTCGCAGCCGTCACGACGGAGCCGTCTGGGGCTGTCAGCCGCCACGATCCGTTGTCGGTGACGATCGAGAAGCTGGCGACGCCTGCGTCGACCGGGAACTCGCCGTCAGGCCCGAAGGGGGATTCGGCTCCGCCCGCGACGAGGGCTCCCAACCTGAGGAATACGCGCGCGAGGTCACCCGCGTTCGCGGCCTGGAGATACACACCGCTGACATAGCGTTCGTCGTGTCCGTCCGGGTACTCGCCGCAGTTCATGTCGCCGTCTTGGCCCTCCACGAGAGGACGCATGAACTTCACATACTCGCTTTGGGTGTCGCGAACCGACTCGTCGCGGAGCATCACGCCGAAGACGATCACGCCGGCCTGTCGCATCTCGCTGAATGTTCCGCGCGAAGTGGGATCCGGAGCCGCACCTCCCGCTACGAGAGGTGCCCCGCACATGCTGTTGAGAGCGGTAGCGTTCGCCGAAACGGAGTTGTCCCCCACCCAGATCCCGCCGTCGGTGAGCCAGATCAGCGCTTGACAACCGTTCGTCTTCTGGTGCTGTGCTGCGACGCTCGACTGCGCACTCGTCACCGCCTGCAGCCAGTTGGTGCTTCCAGCGGGAGGCCTGGCGCGAATCGCGTTCGCCAATGCGTCGGCCTGCGCATCCACATCAGCCGCAGTGATCCCGTCCACCCAGTCGATCTCGGGCAGGTAGCGGGTGGAGAAGAAGCTCGCAGCGTAGTTCAGGGTGAGGCCCTCTTTGAGGCCGGCGAGCTCTCGGAGGCTGTTGGCAAGTAGGTCTGCCCGGACGATTCCGCTGTCGGTGTCCTTCATGCTGCCCGAACTGTCGATGAGATAGAACACATCAAGAGTGTCGGACGACGCGAGGCACTGGCGGAGGTCTTCGACCCCGCCCTTGGCTATAGAAGTGAGTTCGTAGCCTCCAGCCGCCGATGCCCCAGAGGCGAATCCCACCGACATGAGGATGGCGAGAGCAGTCGTCGTCACGAAAGCGAGAGCGCGCTTCATGTGCCGCTCGCAGCGTAGGCGATATTGAGGACGTGCCAGATCCCCACAAGCATCGCTCCGGCGGAGAGCCATTGCAGGGCACGCGAGTAAGCGGGGCGCAACGCGAAGTTCCGATCACGGAGTCCGAGACGTTGAGCAAGCCGATCCCACAGCAGCGCCGCGAAGACGACCAGAGGGGTCAGTACATAGCCTCCGATGCTGAGAGGAAGAGCAGACACAGCAGCGAATGGAAAGGTGGAGTTGCCGAGAAACGGTTGCACCTCGGCGGTGAGTGCCGTCCAGAGGGCCAGCGCCGTACCGAATGCGAATGCGAGGCCTCCCATGATGAGAGGCCATTTCGAGGCCACGGCGTATCGCTGCGCCGGCGCTCGCCGGGGCGCAACTCCGTTCACCGCTCGCACTGTCGACACCGACGTAGCTCCCAGGTCATCTTCGCCTGACGTACCCCGAGGGACAAGCCTGCATAGGGGTAGTCCTGAGGCGCACTCCGCACCTGGGTTCGAGGTTAGGGCCTTCGGCGACCCGGATCGGGTGAAGTCGGGGATCCGTTGACCCCCATTTCGTGGGCGATCAGATCGTGCGGAGGCTCAGGCAACTGATGTCGACGCGGTCGATCCGCGGTCAGGCGGCGGCGAGCTTGAGACGCGTCGCTTCGCGGCGCTCCTCGATCACCTGGGGTCGGAGTACGCACCCGCCGCGATGTCCTCCGCAAGCGTCGGCCCCACCGGGGCCCACCCGAAGCGCTCCCGTGTGGCGGCACTCGATGCCTCGATGTCGGCGGCGAAGAAGCGGCCGAGCCAGCTGAAGTGGGTCATCACATCCGCCTCGGGGATCGACGCGGTCGGCACGCCGAGTGCGGCGCCGAGCATCGCGGCGATCTCGCGCGACTCGATGCCCTGCTCGGCGACCGCGTGCGCGATCGTGCCGGCGGGGGCGCTCTCGACCACGGTCGCCACGAGCGCGGCGGCGTCGCTGCGGTGCACGGCCGGCCAGTGGGTGGTGCCGTCGCCCGGGTAGCCGGCGATACCGGTGGTGCGGGCGATCTGGGCGAGCACGCTCATGAAGCCGTGGTCTCCCGCGCCGTGCACGGTCGGGGCGAAACGCACCACGGCCGAGCGCACGCCATCCGCGGCGAACGACAGGGCCAGGTTCTCGCTGCCGCCGCGCGGCGCATCCGGGCCCGAGGTCGGGTTCGGGTCGGACTCGACGATCGGGCGGTCGAGGCCGTAGCCGGCGAAACCGGATGCCACCACGAGCGGGCGGTCGCTGCCGGCCAGCACCTCGCCGAACGCCTCGACGGCGGCGCGCTCGATGCGGCCCGACTCCTCGAAACGGCTGAAGTCGTGCACGAAGCCGAGGTGCAGCACGCCGTCCGAGTCGGATGCGGCGGCGCGCAGCACGTCGAGGTCGGTCAGCCCGCCGCGCACCGCGGTCGCACCCGCCGCCTCCACCTTCGCCGCCGACTCGTCGCTGCGCGCGAGGCCCACCACCTCGTGTCCGCGCGACAGCAGCTCGGCGACCGACGCCGACCCGATCCATCCGCTCGCACCTGTGACGAAGTACCTCATGTCAACCTCCTGATGTCAGTGTGTGACATGACTGTATCACTCGATGTCATGCTCTGACATCACTAGACTCGCCCCATGGGACGCTGGGCACCGGGATCGCAGTACCGCCTCGCCGCGGCCGCCCTCGACCTCTACCTCGAGCAGGGCTACGACGACACCACCGTCGCCGACATCGCCGCCCGCGCCGGCGTCACCGAGCGCACCTTCTACCGCTACTTCGGCGACAAGCGCGAGGTGCTGTTCTCGGGCTCGACCGCCCTGCAGGACGCGTTCGTCACGGCGATCGCCGCGGCACCGGATGCCGACAGCGCCTTCGCGGCGGCGGCACGCGGCGCGCGAGCGGTCGCCGGGCTGCTCGACGACCTCGAATACTCGCGGCGCCGCGGGCGCGCGATCGCCGCCAACGACAGCCTGCGCGAGCGGGAGCTGCTGAAGATGGCGACGCTCGAGGATGCGGGTGCCGCGGCGCTGCGGGCGCGCGGGGTGCCGGAGCTGGCGGCGGCGACGATCGCGGATGCGGCGGTCGGGGCGTTCGGGCGCGGGTTCGAGGTGTGGCTCGAGCGCGGGGGTGAGCTCGGCGAGCACGTGGATGCGGCGTTGGGGGTGCTGGCGCCCCTCGCGGATTGAGTAGCCCGCGCAGCGGGCGTGTCGAAATCCAGCCCCTCGCGACGCGATTTCGACACGCGGCCTGCGGCCGCTACTCAATCCGCTGAGTTCGGGGCGTCAGCGCGCCTCGACAGGCGAGTTGCCGACCGACACCACGGTCCACTCGCGGCCGGTGCGCACGAGCTCGCACCACGAGCCGGTCGGCAGCATGAAGTCGGTGCCGGCGCCCTCGAGCGACTCCACGAGAGGGCGGATCACGGCGTCGTGCGACACCACCACCACGGTCTGCTCGGGATGCGCGTCCGCCACCGCGTCGAGCTCGGCGCGGGCGCGCGCCACCACCTCGCCCTCCGGCTGCACGCCGGGCGCCGCGTCGACGCTGCCGAAGCGGGCCACCACCTCGTCGCGCGGCTGCCCCGTCCACTCGCCGTAGTCGCGGTCGGTGAAACCGGGGTCGGATGCGACCGACTCGACCCCGAAACGGCCGGCGACCGCGCGGGCGGTCTGCTGAGCGCGCTGCAGCGGGCTCGCGAGCACGGCGGTCACGGCATCCGATCCGAAGGCGGCGCGCAGGGCATCGGCGAGCGCGGCGGCCTCCGCGCGTCCGCGGCGGTCGAGCGGCGGATCGGCGAGGCCGCGCAGCAGGCCGTCGGCGTTGAGCGCCGTGCGGCCGTGGCGGGCGAGCAGCACGCGGGTCACACGAGCCCCCCGAGGAACAGGCCGAGGCCGGCGAGCGTCGTCGCCGCGACCAGCTGCACGAGCCCGGTCATGAGCGCGGCGCCGTAGCGGCGCTCCTGCAGCAGGCGCACCGTCTCGAAGCTCGCCGTCGAGAACGTCGTGTACCCGCCGAGGAACCCGGTGCCGAGCGCCCACTGCCACTCCCCCGGCAGCGCGCCCGCGCCGACCGCGCCCACGAGCAGGCCGAGCAGCAGCGAGCCCGAGAGGTTGATCGCGAGGGTGCCCCACGGCATCCGCGACCCGGCGCGCGAGCGGATGAGGCCGTCGAGCACGAAGCGCGCCACCGCTCCCAGCCCGCCCGCGACCGCGACCACGAGGATCAGCAGCGGGGTCATCCGGCGACCCCCTCGGAGCCGCGCGCGCGATGGGTCGCGGCGGCGATGAGGATCCCCGCCGCCGTCGCGAGCGCGCCCACCACCACGGTGCCGACCGCGTAGGCGAGGGCGAGCCAGCCGCTGCCCGCGCCGACGAGCGCGGCCGAGTCGGTGGCGAGCGCGCTGTAGGTGGTGAAGCCGCCCATGAACCCGGTGCCGACGAGCAGACGCAGGTTGCGTCGGATGCCGTGGTCGGGCCCCCGGCGCACGAGCGCCTCGAGCAGCGCCCCCAGCAGGAACGCGCCCGCCAGGTTCGCGGCGAGGACCGCCCACGGCACCCCGCCATCCGCCGGGATCACGAGGCCGAGACCCTCGCGCGCGGCCGTGCCGAGAGCGCCGCCCGCGAACACGAGCGCGAGCAGCGCGGGGCGCAGGTGCGCCGGTTGCGGGGGTCCGGGCGGCAGCTCGACGACGTCGGTATCGGGGTCGAGCGGCAGCTCGGGGAACGCGTCGTGCGGGGTGTCGGACATCTGGCTCCTTCCCTACCGGCGGCGCGAGTGCAGGCTCGCGCCGGGCGGTAGGGACTGTTGTCGGGTCATCCGAGGTTGGGAACGGCCAGCCCCACGGCCGTGCCGCCGGGGTGCGGCGACCGGTCGAGTCTAGCCGCGGCTGGTTTCGACACGCGCCCTGCGGGCGCTACTCAACCAGCTGGGGTGCACCACCAGCGGATTGAGTAGCGCCGAAGGCGCGTGTCGAAATCGCGCAGCGGATTGAGTAGCGCCAAAGGCGCGTGTCGAAATCAGCCCACCGCAGACCGGTAGCACCTACGGTATGACCGCGGTAGCATCGACGCATGAGCAGCGTCAAGGTCAGCATCAGCCTGCCGAGCGACGACCTCGCCTACGTCGACACCCAGACGCTCTCCGGGCGGTACGCGAGCCGCTCCGCCGCGCTGCACGACGCCATCCGGATGCTGCGCGAGAGCGAGCTCGCCGACGCCTACGCCGAAGCTTTCGGCGAGTGGCAGGACGACGGCTGGGAGAGCACAGCGGCCGATGGGCTGGGCGCGTGAACGGATCCGCGACGGCGCTGCTGCGTCGGGGAGCCATCGTGCTGGTCGGCTTCGATCCGGTGGTGGGGTCGGAGGCGGCGAAGTCCCGACCCGCCGTCATCGTGAGCAACAACACCGCGAACGCCGCCGCGACGCGGGCGAACGGCGTCGTCACCGTCGTGCCGATCACGAGCAACACGACCCGCGTGTACCCCTTCCAGGCCCTGCTGCCCGCATCCGCCACCGGCCTGCCCCGCGACTCGAAGGCGCAGGCGGAGCAGGTGCGCACCGTGTCGGTGTCGCGGATCGCGGGTGCCGCCGGGTGGGTGCCGGCCGAGCTGATGGGTGAGGTCGACGAGGCGTTGCGGGTGCACCTGGGGTTGTAGCGGGGGGCCGATTTCGACACGCCGCTTCGCGGCTACTCAATCAGCCGGAGGGGCCGCTTCGCGGCTACTCAATCAGCGGGAGGTGGGTTGCCCCGCGGCTACTCAATCAGCCGGAGGCAGCGGGGGCGGCACGCGGCCGGGGGCGAGGGTCTCGAGGGCGGCGGCGTAGCGCAGCAGGGCGGTGTCGTCGAAGCCGCGGCCGGCGATCGTGAGGCCCGCCGGCATCCGGATGTCCGACATGAGCCCCATCGGCACGGTCACCGTCGGCACGCCGAGGTGGCGGATGGCGAGGTTGCCGTTCGCCACCCACACGCCGTTGCGCCAGCCGAGCTCCGCCGAGGCGGGGTTCACGTCCATGTCGGCGGGGCCGACATCCGCCACCGCCGGGAAGACGACGGCGTCGAGGCCGTGCTCGTCCATCCACTCGTCGAGGTCGACACGGCGGGTCTCCTCCAGGCCACGCACACCGTATTCCAGCTCGGGCATGTCGTCCCAGGTGGCGTCCGGATGCGCGCGCACCCAGTCGGGGTAGCCGGCGATGTCGTCGTCGAAGCCCGTGTAGCGGTCGGGCAGCGCGCCTTCCGAGTGCGGGAAGACGCGCGTGCCGTCGACCCCCACGAGCGACGACAGCGCGGGGTCGCCGTTGGCGGCGAGGAAGTCCTCCCACGCCCAGGCCGACAGGTCGAGCAGCTCGCGGTCGAGGTACTCGGGCGAGACGAGGCCGCGGGTGGCGATCGTGGGGGCTCCGGCGCGGTCGCCCTCGTAGTTCGACACGAGCGGGAAGTCGACCTCCACCACGGCGGCGCCCGCCGCGACGAGCGCGTCGCGCATCCGCTCCCACAGCTCGATCACGGTCGGACGGGTGTCGATGCGCTGCCCCGTCGGGCCGCCGATGCCCGTCGCGTCGATGCCGGCCGCGGCATCCGCGTTGACGTACATGCGCGGCACCCCGAAGCGGCGCCCGGCGAGCTCGCGCACGGCACCGGCCGCGTCATCCGGCAGCAGGGCCGCATACGACACGGGCCGCAGCTCGGACGCCGCCCGGATCGGCACCCACGGCTGCGCGCGCCAGAAGTCGCCGCGGGTCTCGGTGTCGTCGGCGACGATCGCGTCGAGCACCTCGAGCAGGTCTGCCATGGTGCGCGCGTACGGCACGACGACGTCCATGGTGGGCACGAGCGGCCAGTTGCCGCGGGTCGAGATCACGCCGCGCGAGGGGGTGTAGGCGCAGAGGCCGTTGTTGCTCGCGGGGCCGCGTCCGCTCGACCAGGTCTCCTCGGCGAGACCGAAGGCGGCGAAGCTCGCGGCGGTCGCGGTGCCGGCGCCGTTCGAGCTGCCGGAGGCGAACGGCGCCGTCAGGAACTCCGGGTTGTAGGGGCTCTCGGCGCGCCCGTAGAGGCCGCGCTGCATGCCGCCGTTCGCCATCGGGGGCATATTGGTGAGGCCGAGGCAGATCGCGCCGGCCGCGCGCAACCGCTCGATCGTGAAGGCGTCGCGCTGGGCGCGCAGCTCGGCGAAGGCGGGGCTGCCGGATGCCGCGGTGAGGCCGCGCACGAGGTAGGAGTCCTTCGCGGTGTACGGGATGCCGTCGAGGGGGCCTCGCGTGGCGCCCGCGGCCCGGCGTTCGTCGGATGCCTGCGCCTCCTCCCGGGCGGCGGGATTGCGCACCACGACCGCGTTGAGCTCGCCGTCGAAGCGGTCGATGCGCGCGAGGTACGCCTCGACGAGCTCGACCGCGGTCGTGCGCCCCTCCTCGAGCGCGGCGCGCAGCTCGGCGATCGACGCCTCGACGACGTCGATCATCGGGCGACCGCGCTCACACCGACACCGACGGCTGCTGCTGGGTGATGCAGTGGATGCCGCCGCCGCGCGCGAAGATCGGGCGCGCATCCACGGTCACCACGCGGCGCCCCGGGTACGCATCCGCCAGGATCTCGCGGGCCGCGGCATCCGCGCGCTCCTCGCCGAAGCCGCACGCGATGACGCCGCCGTTGACGACGTAGTGGTTCACGTAGCTCCAGTCGACGAGACCCTCGTGGTCGCGGATCGTCTCGGGCGCGGGCAGCTCGACCACCGTGAAGCCCTCGCCCGTGAGCAGCTCGCGCAGCTGGGCGGTCACCGCGTGATCCGGATGCGCGGGGTCGCGCTGGGTGTGCAGCAGCACCCGGCCGGGGCTCGGGAAGGTGGCGACGATGTCGATGTGGCCGTTGGTGCCGAAGTCGTCGTAGTCGCGGGTGAGGCCGCGCGGCACCCACACGACGCGCTCGGCGCCGATGGTGCGGGCGAACTCCGCCTCGACCTCGGCGCGGGTCCAGTCGGGGTTGCGGTGGTCGTCGAGCTGCACGGTGTCGGTGGCGAGCACGGTGCCGTGGCCGTCCACGTGGATGCCGCCGCCCTCGTTCACGAGAGCGGATGCGATCAGCTCGGAGTCGGTGAGCGCGGCGATCGTCGCGCCGTGCCGCGCGGACTTCGCGAAGTCCGCCCAGCCGCGGTCGCCCCATCCGTTGAACACCCAGTCGACGGCGCCGAGCACGCCCGGGCGCTCCGGGTCGAGCACGAAGGTGGGACCGTGGTCGCGCATCCAGAACTCGTCGACGGGTGCTTCGACGAGCTCGGCGACGTCGCCCAGCCGGGCGCGCGCGTTCGCGGTCTCGCTCGGGTCGACGAGCATCGTGACCGGCTCGAACTCGGCCACCGCGCGGGCGACGGCGCTCCAGGCGGCGTAGCACTCCTCGCGCTCCGCATCGGTGTCGCCGAGCGTCTGCCCGGCCACGGGGAACGCCATCCAGGTGCGGTCGTGCGAATGCGTCTCGGCGGGCATCGTCCAGGGCATGAGTCATCTTCTCGCGGATGCGGGGCGGGCACGAGTATCAGCTGGTCGAGGGGTGCCCGTGCGGTTCCACCCCCAGTCGATCGAGGAGCGCCCGCGCAGCGGACGCGTCTCGAGATCATCGGCGCACGCTCGAATCTTTCTCCGCATTTCTCGCGCATGATTCCGCACTTCGCTTGTATTTGTGTTCGATTCGCGATATCCTGACAACGTCGTGCCGACACCGTCTCTCCATCAGGAGTCCAGGAATGCTGCCGCTCGACCGCGCCCTGCTCGACAGGGCCACCGCCCTCGTCGACACGCTCGACGGCGCGCGCGTCGACCGCGTGGACGCGCTGACCGGCCTCGACACCGCGTCGCTGCTGACGACGATCCGCACCGCCGGCGACATGGCACGCATGGTCGACTCGCTCGGTGCGATCCTGTGCGGCGAGGTCACCCGCCGCACCCAGACGGATGCCGGCTTCCGCCGCGAGGTTCTCGGCGGCGACGTGGGCGGTCGCTTCGCCGGCGACTTGCTGCGCGAGACGTTCCGCGTCGCCGACGACACCCTGCGCGACTGGGAGCGGGTCGCCGAGGCGATCGAGCCGCGCACGACCCTGCAGGGCGAGCCGCTGCCCTGCCGTCACGAGGCGCTCGTGGATGCCGTGCTCGGCGCCGAGGTCACCGCGCGCTCCGCGGCGCTCATCGCCCGCGGCATCGACGCGGTCGCCGACCACGCCTCCCCCGACGACGTCGCCGCCGCCGAGTCGCTGCTGCTCGAGCACTCCAACGCGCTGACCACCCGCCAGCTCGCACGCGCCTGTCGTGCCGTGGCCGACCGCTTCGACCCCGACGGAGCCGAACCGCGCGAAGAGACGCTGCGGGCGAGGTCGTCGCTCACGCTGCGCCAGTTGCCGAACGGTCTCACGCGCCTCATCGCCGACCTGCACCCCGAGGCGGCCGGGTTCGTGCGCACCGCCCTCGACGCGCAGACCGCGCCGCGGCGGCAAGTGGCGTTCACCGATGCGGCGGCCGACGTCTCCGCCGGTGCAGCCGACTCTGCCGCTGGGGCCGACGCCGCCGGTGCAGTCGACGCCGTCGGTGCAGCCGGCGCCCCGCTTCCCGATTCGGCGATCGACGACCGCCGCACGCTCGCCCAGAAGCGGGTCGACGCGCTCACCACGATGGCGCGCGACTTCCTCGCGCACGATCGCGGCACGCTCGCCGGCACCGCCGTGACCATGCTCGTCACCGTGCCGCTCGAGACACTGCAGTCCGGCATCGGCACCGCGACCATCGCGGGGGTCGACGAGCCCATCTCGGCCTCCACCGCCCGCCGCCTCGCGGCCGACGCCGAGATCATCCCGGCGGTGATGGGCGGCGAGTCCCAGGTGCTCGATCTCGGCCGCTGCGAGCGCCTCTTCTCCGAGGCCCAGCGTCGGGCGCTGTCCCTCATCGACGGCGGACGCGTCGGGCCCGGCTGCGATGTGCCACCCGCCTGGTGCGAGGTGGCGCACATCCTGGCTTGGATCCTCGGCGGCGAGACCGACCTCGAGAACGGGGCGCTCATGTGCCCCTGCCACCACCGACGATTCGACCTCGACGGGTGGGGCTTGAGTCGCGAAGGCGGCGTGCCGTACCTGATCCCGCCACCGTGGCTCGACCCCGCGCAGACCCCGCTGCGGGCGGGGCGGATGCCGCTCGCCGCGTAGGCGGAATGGGAGACGCGACGGGCTGCGTCGACGGCGATTTCGAGACGCGTCCGCTTCGCGGGCGCTGCTCAATCGCCTGCGGTCACGTCCTCCGCGAACATCACGATGATGCCGCTCGGCCCGCGCACGTAGCTGAGCTTGTAGACGTCGCGGTAGTTCGCCACGCCCCGGAGCGGATGGCATCCGTGGCGCGCCGCGACCGCGAGCGCCTCGTCGATGTCGTCCACCTGGAACGCCACGCGGTGCATCCCGATCTCGTTCGGCAGCGTCGGCCGCGTCTCGATCGCCTCCGGGTGCAGGTACTCGAACAGCTCGATACGCACCTCGCCCCCGGGCGTGGCGAGCATCGCGATCTTCGCGTGGTTGCCGTCGAGCCCCACGACGGTGTCGGTCCAGTCGCCGCTGACCTCGTCGCGACCGACCACCGTGAGACCCAGGTCGGTGAAGAACGCGATCGCCGCGTCGAGGTCGCGCACCGCGATGCCGACGTTGTCGATCCGGATGGCCATGACGGGCACGTTACTCCCGGCGCCCGGCGCCGCCGTCGGCGCCCCGGCGTACCGTCGCACCCATGGCACGCATCCGCTACGACACCGCGACCACCCTCGACGGGCGCATCGCCGACCCCGCGAACTCGCTCGCCTGGTTGTTCTCGGTGCCCGGCTCCTCCGACGCCGAGCAGCAGGTCGAGCTGCCCGACGCCGCCGTGCAGGTGATGGGGTCCACCACCTACCTCTGGGTGCTCGACGAGCTCGCGGCCCTCGAGCACCCCGAGAAGTGGGCCGCCTCCTTCGCGGCCACCCCCGTCTTCGTCTTCACGCGCCGCGACCTCCCGACCCCCGCCGGCGCCGACGTGCGCTTCGTGAACGCGGCCGTCGCGGATGCGCTCCCCGCCATCCGCGCCGCCGCCGGAGACGGCGACATCTGGGTGGTGGGCGGCGGAGACCTCGCCGGACAGTTCCTCGACGCCGGCGCCCTCGACGAGATCGCCGTCACGATCGCGCCCGTCACCCTCGGCGACGGCGCGCCGCTGTTCCCGCGGCGCCTCGAATCCGATCGGCTGCATCTGGTCGAATCGCATGCGGTCGGCCAGTTCGTGCGAGCCGTCTACGGGGTGCGCGCCGTCCAGTCCTAGCCTGAGGGCATGACCGCACGCGTGGTGGTGATCGGCGACGCCCTCATCGACGAGCTCGTCGACGACACCGGCACCACCCACATCGTCGGCGGCTCCGCGCTCAACGTGGCGGTCGGTCTCCGCATCCTCGGCGTTCCCGCCGGACTCGTCGCGATGATCGGCGACGACGTCGACGGCGCCCTCATCCGCGCCCACCTCGCCGACCACGGCGTCGAGCTGCACCCCACGATCACGCCGCACGGCACCGGCGTCGCGCGCTCCGAGCGCATCGACGGCGAGCCCCGCTACAGCTTCAGCGACTCGATGGTGGGCCGCACCCTCGCCTTCGACGACGCCCAGCGCGCCGCCATCGCGAGCGCCGAGGTCGTCGCCGTCAGCGGGTTCCCGTTCGACGTCGCCGCGCAGACCGCGCTGCTGACGCAGGCCGTGGAGGGCCGCCCGTTCGTCGCCGTCGACCCGAACCCGCGCACCGGCCTGCTGCACGATGCCGACGCCTTCCGCGACGCCCTCGAGGCCTTCGGCGGCACCGCGCAGCTCATCAAGCTCGGCGACGACGACACCCGCCTGCTCTGGGGCGAGCCGGTCGCCGACGTCGCCCCGCGGCTGCTCTCGCGCTACCCCTACGTGCTCGCCACCGAGGGCGGCGACGGCGCCAGCATCCGCATCGGCGACGCGCGCTGGCGGCATCCCACGCTCGCCACCCCGGATGCCGTGGTCGACACGATGGGCGCCGGCGACGCCGTCTTCGCCTCGGTGCTCGCCGAGCTCGCCGGCACCGCGATCCCCGACATCGAGTGGTACGACGCGCTCGGCCGCGCCATGGCGATCGCCGCCGCCACCATCGCCCACCCGGGCGCCCTGCTGCGCACGCCGAGCTGATCTCCCGCGAGGGAATGACCCATGCATCCGCATACGTTGGAGACCTCGTGAAGAAGATCGGATTCCTCTCGTTCGGCCACTGGTCGGCCTCCCCCGGCTCGCACACGCGATCGGCCTCCGACGTGCTGCTGCAGTCGATCGACCTGGCGGTCGCCGCCGAAGAGCTCGGCGCCGACGGCGCCTACTTCCGCGTGCACCACTACGCCACCCAGCTCGGCAGCCCCTTCCCGCTGCTCGCCGCCGCGGGCGCCAAGACCAGCCGCATCGAGCTCGGCACGGGCGTCATCGACATGCGCTACGAGAACCCGCTCTACATGGCCGAAGACGCCGGCGCCGCCGACCTCATCGCGGGCGGTCGCCTGCAGCTCGGCGTCAGCCGCGGCTCACCCGAGTCGGTCATCGACGGCTGGCGCTACTTCGGCTACGACGCCCCCGACGGCCTCACGATGGCGGATGTCGCCCGCAACAACACCGAGGTGTTCCTCAAGGTCATCGACGGCGCGCGTTTCGCCGAGCCGAACCCGCGTCCCATGTTCCCGAACCCGCATCCGGGTCCGCTCGGCATCCAGCCGCAGTCGCCGGGACTCCGCGACCGGATCTGGTGGGGCGCCGGATCCGACTCCACTGCCGTGTGGGCGGCCGAGCAGGGAATGAACCTCATGAGCTCGACGCTCAAGGAGGACGAGTCGGGCGAGCCGTTCCACGTGCAGCAGCGGAAGCAGATCGAGAAGTTCCGCGCCGCGTGGGCCGAGGCCGGCCACGAGCGCGAGCCCCGGGTCTCGGTGAGCCGCTCGATCTTCGCCCTCGTGGACGACGACGACCACCGCTACTTCGGCCACGGCCGGCGCGACGACAGCGACCAGTTCGGCGAGCTCGACGACTACCGCGCCGTCTTCGGCCGCAGCTACGCCGCCGAACCGGACGTGCTGATCGAGCAGCTGCGCGAGGACGAGGCGATCGCGGCGGCCGACACCCTGCTGCTCACGATCCCCAACCAGCTCGGCGTCGACTACAACGCGCACGTGCTGGAGGCGATCCTCACCCACGTCGCCCCGGAGCTCGGCTGGCGGTAGGGCGCCGGCGCGCGCGGCTGCGGCACACTGGAGCGATGCGCATCCGCCCCTTCGCCCCCGACGACACGGAGGCGGTCGTCGCGCTCTGGGAGGCGGCCGGGCTGACCCGGCCGTGGAACGACCCCCGCGCCGACATCGCCCGCAAGTCCACAGTGCAGCCCGAGCTCTTCGTCGTCGCCGAAGACGGCGACGGCCGCATCGTCGGCTCGGTGATGGCCGGATACGAGGGCCACCGAGGCTGGATGAACTACCTCGCGAGCGCCCCCGACGCCCGCGGCGCCGGTATCGGCCGCGCCCTCGTCGCACACGTCGAGGCGGCGCTGCTCGCGCTCGGCTGCCCGAAGGTCAACCTGCAGGTGCGCGCCGACAACGCCCACGCCGTCGCGTTCTACCGGCACCTCGGCTACCGCGTCGACGACACCATCGACCTCGGCAAGCGCCTCATCGCCGACTGAGCGGCCGGTGATGGCGGCTCAGACCGCGACGCCCGCGACCAGGTGCAGCGGATCGCCCTCGGTCACCAGCTCGGGGTCCGCGTCCGGATCGCGGATCACCAGACCCGACGCGTCGTCGAGGAACCACACCTCGCCCCCGAACCGCGCCGCGGCCGCGATCGCCCGCTCGTCGTAGCGCTCCCCCATGAAATCGGCGCCGCGGTGCGCGATCACCACCCAGTCGAACAGCGGCACCGCGGCCGACACCTCGTCGAGAGCCAGCCCGAGCATCGCGAGCTCGTCGGTGTCGCCGAACGCGATCGCGGCCTCCGTGTGCCGACGGGAGAAGATCATCGACCCGGCGCTCATGCCCACGTAGACCGTCGTGGTCAGCAGCTCGGCGAGCATCGGGTCGTGACCCCGCCACGCGCGCGCGAGCCAGTGGTTGCTGCCGCCGAAGCAGTACACGACGTCGGCGTCGCGCAGACGCTGCTGGAGGAGCGCCGACGTAGCCCCGGCGAGAGACATCACGTCGAACTGCGCCCACCCGAGCCCCTGCATGCGATTCAGGTCCCGGATGAGCGAGCCCTTGTCACCGGGGAAGGGCAGGATCGCGTCCAGCACGTAGACGATCCGCGCCTCGGCGAAGGGCTTGCCGAGCAGTTCGGCGAGCTCCGCCTGCAGGGTGCCGTTCGTGATCCCGTTCGACGTCAGCATCATCCGCATGTGCACATCGTGCCACCGGTGCTCTACTGGGTGGATGGACTCCCTCCCCCTCTGGCTGCTCGCGCTGATCTTCGCCGCCGCGGCCGCCGTGGTGTGGGTGGCGGGAGTGCAGCTCTCGAAGGCGACCGACGTGCTCGACGCGCGGTTCCACATCGGCAGCGCGTTCGGCGGCCTCATCATCCTGGCGATCGCCACCAACCTGCCCGAGATCGCGATCACCGTGAGCGCCGCCGTCTCCGGCAACCTGGGCGTCGCGGTCGGCAACATCCTGGGCGGCATCGCCCTGCAGACCGTCGTGCTCGTCGTGCTCGACCTGTTCGGGCGCCGCCAGGACGGCGCGACGCTCGCCGGCCCGCTCACCTTCCGCGCGGCGTCGCTCGTGCTGGTGCTCGAGGCGATCGTGCTCGTCACCGTGCTCGGATTCGTCGTGGCGGGCACCCAGCTGCCGGGTTCGCTGCTCGTCGCGCGGATGACGCCGGATGCCGTGCTCATCGCGGTCGCGTGGGTCGCGGGGCTGCTCGTCATCCGCCGCGCGCAGAAGCACCTGCCGTGGCGTCTCGTGCACGCCGAGGCGTCGAAGGACGCGTCCGCACCCGCCTCGCGCGCGCGGAAGCGGCATCCGTCGAAGCGCCACGACGCCCTCTCGACCCCGAAGGTGCTCGCGCTCTTCGCGGCGTCGGCGGTCGCGACGCTCGCGGCGGGCGTCGTGCTCGAGCTCTCGGGCGACGCCGCCGCGTCCGAGCTCGGGCTCTCGGGCGTGCTGTTCGGCGCGACGGTGCTCGCGCTCGCCACCTCGCTTCCCGAGATCTCGACCGGGCTGCAGGCGGTGCGCCAGGGCGACGACGAGCTCGCGATGAGCGACATCTTCGGCGGAAACGCCTTCCTGCCGGTGCTGTTCCTCGTGGCGACGCTCGTCGCGGGCGAGCCGGTGCTCGCCTCCGCCCACGACTCCGACATCTACCTCACGGCGCTCGCGATCGTGCTGACCCTCGTCTACACGGTCGGCCTGATCCTGCGACCGAAGCGCCGCCTGCTCGGCATGGGCGTCGACTCGCTCGTCGTGCTCCTGCTCTACGCGGTCGGGGTCGCGGGGCTCTTCGCGCTCGCCTGATCGCGTCGCCCCACGCCGATCCGCGAAGCGCTCCTTACCGTTCCGTCAGGATTCGGCGCGCGCGGAGGGCGCGGGGCTAGCGTGTGTGCGTGACGCTGGTGTTCATCGGGCTGGTCGGGGGTCTCCTCACCGGCATCTCGCCGTGCATCCTGCCGGTGCTCCCGGTCGTCTTCCTCGGCGGGGCCACCCGCGGCACCGCCGGCACCGCCGCCGCGGATGCGCGACCGAGCCGAGCGCGCCCCCTCCTCATCGTGCTGGGTCTCACGCTCAGCTTCGCCGTCTTCACCCTGTTCGGCACCGTCGTGCTGACCCTGCTGCACCTGCCCGCCGACCTCATCCGCTGGCTCGGGCTCATCGTGCTCGTGCTGCTGGGGCTCGCGATGATCGTCCCGGCGGTCGGCCACCTCGTCGAGAAGCCGTTCGCGTGGATCCCGCAGCGCTACGTCGACCCGGATCGCGGCGGTTTCGTGCTGGGACTCGCCCTCGGCGCCGTGTTCGTGCCGTGCGCGGGGCCGGTGCTCGCGGCGATCACGGTGGCGGGCGCCACAGGCGCGCTCGGCTGGGGCACGGTCACCCTCACCCTCGCGTTCGCGGTCGGCTGCGCGATCCCCTTGCTCGTCTTCGCGCTCGCCGGGCAGCAGCTCGTCACCCGCATCGCGGCGTTCCGCAAGCGGCAGCGTCTCGTGCAGATCGTCAGCGGCAGCGTCATGATCGCCCTCGCGATCGCGCTCACCTTCAACGTCACCGACCTCATCCAGCGCACGATCCCGAACTACACGGAGGCCGTGGCGGCCGCCGCCGGCAGCGGGGTCAAGAGCGCGCTCGGGGGCGAGCGCTCGGGCGCCGACAAGCTGCTGCACTGCCAGATCGAGGCCTCCTACGACGTCATCGACGGAGACGACTGCGGACCGGCGCCCGAGTTCGCCGGCATCGAGCAGTGGCTGAACACCCCGGGCGACGCCCCCCTCACGATGGCGGGGCTCGAGGGCCGCGTCGTGCTCGTCGACTTCTGGGCGTACTCGTGCATCAACTGCCAGCGCGAGCTGCCGCACGTCGAGGCCTGGGCGAACGCGTATGCGGATGCGGGACTGACGGTCGTCGGCGTGCACACCCCCGAGTACGCGTTCGAGCACGTGCCCGACAACGTGAAGGCCGGGGCCGAGCGCATCGGCGTCACCTTCCCGATCGCGCTCGACAACGACTACGGCACCTGGAACGCCTACGACAACGACGTGTGGCCGGCGACCTACCTCGTCGACGCGACCGGCACCATCCGCTACGTGCTCTACGGCGAGGGCTCCTACAGCTACGAGGAGGAGCTCATCCGTCAGCTGCTCACCGAGGCGAACCCGGATGTCGCGCTGCCGGCGTCCGTGCAGCTGCCGGTGACGACCCCCACCGACCCCGCGCAGAGCCGCGAGACCTACCTCGGCGCCGACCGCTCGCAGTTCTACGCGGGCTCGGGCGACTACAGCCCGGGCACCCGCGCGTTCGACGACGCGCGGGGGCTCCCCGACGGCGGCTACCAGCTCACCGGAACCTGGACGATCGGCTCCGAGTCGATCACGGCCGGCGAGGACGCTTCCATCGCACTGAACTACCACGCGGCGAAGGTGTACCTGAACGTGGGCGGCGAGGGCACGCTGCGGGTGACCTCGGGTGCGATCACGACCACGATCGAGGTCTCGGGGCCGCCCAACATCCGCACGGTCGTCTCGACCACCGCACCCGACGACGGCGAGGTGACCATCGAACTGAGCCCGGGCCTCGCGGCCTACTCGTTCACGTTCGGATGATCACCCCGCCGGGGCGGCACCTGCACTTCCCTCAGCAGGTACCGAGCAGGGTCCACGGACCCCACGGCGTGGCGTCGGGCGCCTGGTTGCGCGTCCACCAGCGCGCCGTCCAGACCTTCCCGTCGAACACGACCTTCTCGCCGCCGGTGTAGATCCAGGTGGGCGTCCAGTCCTGCACATCCCCGCTCGCGCACTGGTTCCACGCACCGAACTCGGACCACGCGCCCCAGGGCGTCGAGCCCGGCAGCTCGCCCTTCGTCCACCACTGGGCGAAGAAGATCCGGTCCCCGCGCGAGACCGTGTCGCCCGCGGTGTAGACGGTGCTCGGCGACCACCCGGACGGCACCGGCCGCCACTGCGCGTAGAGCGTCACGGCGTGCACGGCCGGGTCGCCGACGAGCTGCGCGACCGTCGTGTCGGCGTCGAGCGCGAGACCCGTGCCGTCCGGCTCGGTGTTCCAACCCGCGAAGGTGTAGAGCGGTCGGGCGAACGCGTCGTCGGCGGCATCGAGGCCGGCATCCGTCCAGAGCAACCCGTCGCGCGCCGCCGGCGCACCCCCGGTTCCGCCGTTCAGCGCGTACGTGACCGCGTACTCGCCCGCGACGGCGGCGGCCCACGAGAGCATCGGCGACTGCGCGTTCGTGGCCCGCAGGATGAGGGTCACGGGTCCGTCGGCCGCGAGGTCGATGTCGTACGCGAGCACCCGACCCGGCGTGCCGCCGTCGAGCGTCACGGCGTCGACCGCGTGATCCTCGCCGTCGTAGCGCAGGATGACGTCCTCGCTGCGGGAGTTGCCCGGCCACCACGAGTAGCTGCCCGCCGCGATCGAATACCGTCCCGCCGCGAGGGTGAAGGTGTAGCTCACCTCCGCGCCGACCTGGTTGGCGGTGTACATGCCGGTCGTGGTGGTCTTGTCGTACGGTCCCGCGACGACGCCCTTGTACGAGATGCTCGTCGCGCCCGACGCGGTGCGCCCGCCGTGACCCCAGGTCGCGTCGCCCTGGAGCACCTGGTCGGGTGCGGGGTTCAGCAGCCCGCCGGTGAGCGCCGAGATCGCGGCGTAGCTCGGCGAGTCGTAGCCGAGCGCTCCGCCCGCGGTCGCGTTGACGTCGGCGAACGCCACCGTGCCCGGCGGCACCACCTCGATGCGCGCCTCGGTCGACGCCGAACCGTAGCGTCCCGTCACGACGACCGTCGACCATGCGGTGTCGAACTGCGCGCCGGAATCCCAGGTCACCGGGATCTCGCGCGTCGTGCCGTCGGTCAGCGTCGCCACCACGGTCGCGGGCAGCGCCGGAGACGAGCCCGTGTAGGTGGCGAGACTCACGGGCGCGATGCTCGCGATCCGCGCCGCGAGCGGATGCGAGGCCGCCCGGATGCGCTCGGCCAGCTGCCCGGCGCCCTCCGCGTCGAGGCGGTACCCGGCCGGGTCGTCCACCGCCGCCTGCCCCATCGCGATGACGTCCTGCAGCAGCTGCCACTGGCCGTCCGTGAAGTCGCCGGTGTGGGCCACCACGCGGCCCGCCGTCACGGCATCCGCGAGCGCGCCGGCCGAGGCCGCCACGTCCGACGACGAGCTCACCACGCCGACCGCGTCGACGTTGAGGGTGCCCGCCACCACCTCGAGCCGCACCGTGTGCGTCCCGTAGGGCAGCCCCCGCAGCGTGAACGTCTGCTGGTACGACCCCGTGGCGCGCGTCGCCGCCGCCGCCTGGATGAGCGTGCCGTCGACGGTCACCGCGAGCTTCGCGCTGCCGTCGTTCACCCCGATCACGTCGAGACCCGAACCGGTGAAGCCGTAGCTCACCGACGCCCCCGGCGCCGTGTTCTTCGCCGTCGTGCGCTGGTAGGTGTACATGTCGGCGCCCATCGCGAGCGCCCACGAGCCCTCGTAGACGAGCTTCGCGTCGCGCGCCGCCGTCAGGTCGTAGGTCTCGAGCCCGTCGAGGTACTCGCCGTAGTAGGGCGTGTAGCCGTCGACCCGCTCGACCTCGAGGTCGTCGAACCAGGTGTAGTGGAATCCGCTGGCGAGGTCGACGTAGCCCGAGAGCACCGCCGCCGGGTCGGTCCAGTCGGCCAGCTGCTCGCCGTCGACCCACGCCGTGATCCGGTCACCCGCGACCCGCAGCGACAGGGCGTGCCAGGCGGCCGCATCCCAGTCGGCTCCGCCGAGCGTGCCCGTCGACACGGCCTGCCCGTAGCGCAGGCCGCCGAGCGTGCCCGTCGACACGGCCTGCCCGTAGCGCAGGAACTGCCACCCGCCGTCGGAGCCGAGCTTGATGGCGTACGGCGTCCCGTTCAGGTTGTTCGAGCTGCCGCCGCCCGAGGATCGGGCCCCGAGCGCCGCGTAGTTGTCGGAGGCGACCCCGGTCTCGAAGCGCACGTCGACGGATGCGCGGTAGTTCGTCCAGCGCCGGTCGCCGATGCCGGTGATCGGATCGCCGCCGTTCCACGCGCCGCCGACACCCGTCGCGTCGCGGTCGACCTGCTGACGCAGCACGTAGCCGTCGTCGTCGGTGAGGTAGGCCTCGAAGCTGCCATTGCGGTCCCAGTTGTAGAGCGGGGTGGCGCCCGTGTCGCCGCCGCGCGAGTCGATGAACGACTCGGTCGCCCCGGTCGGCTCGCCGTCGGCGCCGTAGACCGGCACGGTCAGGTCGCTGTAGTCGAAGTCGTCGGCCCACAGCGTGCCGTCCGCCGGGTCGGAGTCGAGCACGGTGCGCTCGCCCTCGACGGGCAGCGGGGTCGTCCAGCCGGCGTCTCCGCTGACGTCGAGGGTCGTGACGGTCACGATCGAGTAGGGCTTCACGGTGAGCGTGTAGCGCCCGGATGCGTCGGCCGTGAGGTCGGCGACGTGCTGCTTGTAGTTCGCGTCGAAGGCCTCGCCGTCGTCGGCCGCGCGGGTCTCCCACACGGCGAGCCGGGCGCCCGCGGGCAGGTCGAACCCGGTCGGCGTGACGGTGTACGCGCGGCTGTACTGCGAGTCGTTCACGAACACCGTCGAGAAGTCCGAGGCGTCGGGCGCCGCGAGCGTCAGATAGTTCGGGGTGCCGTTGCGTCCGTTCACGGGGTTCGTGCCGCTCGCCCCGGATGCGCTCGCGCTCGGCATCGCGCGCCACACGTCGGCCGTGTTGTCGGCGTTCTCCCACCCGAGGTTCGCGAAGCTCGCGAAGTGCTGCAGCACGGCGAGCCCGCCGTCGTAGTGGATGAAGCCCGACCACGGGTCGCGCGCGCCGACGAGCTCCTTGGAGGAGTACTGACCGCCTTCGTAGAAGGAGCCGATCGCCGGCTGGTAGACGAAGTGCGTGCGGCGCGAGTTCACGAAGCCCTTGACGATGGTGTTCGCCATCTCGAGCGCGCTGCCCGTGCCCCCGATGCCGGTGCCGGGTGTCGTCGGGTCGGCCGTGTTGTTCGCGGGGCGGAACGAGGTGTTGCTGAAGGTGGCCTGCGCCTCCGAGTTCCAGACCTCGGTGTCGTACTGCTCGGCGAGCTTCGTGAAGTTCTTCGCCGAGTCGTCGTCGGTGTTGTAGTGGTAGCCCGCGACGGCGACCGCGTCGCGCAGCGACGCGTCGCTCACCATCTGGCTGCCGAAGGTGCCGACGCCCACCTCGTCCGAGATCACCACCTGGATGCGGTGGTACAGCTCGGCCTCGCCGGCGCGGAATCCGCTCGAGTCGGTGCGCACGCGATCCGCGTACTCCTTGGTCCAGTTCAGGTCGGCGCTGTGCTCGTTGACCCCCGGGTTCACGTAGTCGACCATGTAGCCGTAGGTGCGGTACGCGGCGAGGATCGTGTTCTTGTACCAGGTGTAGACGTCGTCGTTCGAGGTGACCCAGGCGGGCGCGTTCCAGCGCAGGATGCTGACCTTGAGATCCGGGTTGATCTTCTTCGCGTCGGCCGCCAACTGGAAGCCGGGGTCGCGCGCCACGTTCGCGGGCTCGTCCTCCCAGCGCATGGTCGCGGCCTCGGAGCCGGTCGAGTTGTTGCGATCGTCGCCCATCTCGATCTTGACGTGGTCCATGATCGGGTGCTCTCCCCCGAACAGCACCTGCAGCAGCTGGGCGTAGGCCTCGGGCTGCTGCGCCTTGTAGTCCATGAGCACCGAGCTGGTCGAGTTCGCCGACAGCACGCCGAAGCCCTTGAAGGTCAGGCCGTTGACGTTGTCCGCCGCGATGCGGGCCGCGTCCACCGTGATGTCGGTCGTCGTCGCCGGCACTGTCGCCACGGCGTCGTCGATCGCCTGCTCGACGTCGCCCGCCGCGATCGCGAACCAGCTGAGCGACGGCGCCTCTCCCCCGCGCTGCACGTAGGCGAGGCGGATGTCGGTCGCGCCCTCGGGGATCGTGAACGCATCAGTCACGAGCAGCCGGGAGGTCGTGCCCGCGGGGGTGTCGAGCGCGGCCCGCTCGAGCGGCGTGCTCGTGGCGGCTCCGGCGAGCGTGTAGCTGATGGTCGGCTCGATGAGGCGCGAGCGACCCTGGGATCCGGTGTAGAACTCGAAGAACCCGGACGAGAGCGTGTAGGTGCCCGGGTCGAGCGCGAGGCGGAAGGTGATGGCCGTGCCGTTCGTGCGCACCCCGAGCTCGTACTTGCCGTAGGCGGCGAGGGTCGCGGCGTCCGCGGGGTTGGGGTCGCCGCCGGTCACCGAGATCTTGTAGTTGTCGGTGCTGCTCGAGGTCCAGCCCCAGTCGGTGCTGCCGGCGAGGTAGCGCTGATCGGGCACGGCGTTGCGCAGCGTCGCGTCGGCGAGGGTCTCGACCCCGCTGTAGGCACGCGACTCGGTCTGCAGTGTCGAGTACGAGCGGGTCTGCGAGTCGCCGCCGTGCCCCGCGTCGACGAAGTACACGAGCGGGCTCTCGGCGGGCGGGATCACCTCGACCTCGGCGGTGATGCTCTGCCCGTCGGCGACGCCCGCGACCTGCACGGTGCGGTACGGCACCGTGAAGTCGTCGGCGTCGAGGTTCCAGCTGACCGCGTGATCGGTCGTGCCGTCCGAGACCGTGGCCGGCAGCGAGGTCTCGGCGAGCTCGTCGGCGCCGAGGTAGGCGGCGGCGTGCACGGTGGCGGGCAGCGCTGCCGCGCCGGCCGGTGTGGCGACGGCGACCACGGCGGATGCGACGAGGCCGGCGACGAGAATCGCGGAGGTGGTGGGCGCGAGGGGGCGCACGCGAGACATGGGAGGTCCCTTCTTCGTTGAAGTCCGACTCCGTGACCGAGGGGTCACCCTGCGATGATCACGTATCGATCACACCGTGTCAATAAAGATCGAAAATGATCACTTGACGAAGAGGTCGCCGAGCATGCCAGAAACGCCGGGATCAACTACCTCATCGTGGGGCCCCAGGGAGTGATCATTTTCGATCACGGCGTGTCGATCGAGGGCGCCGAGCCCCCGGAAATCCGGGCAGAACGCTCAACTCCGCGCGCGGCGATGCCGCCTGTGCGGAGGGCGAGAACCGATGTGGTGGATCTGAGGGGACTCGAACCCCTGACCCCCTGCATGCCATGCAGGTGCGCTACCAGCTGCGCCACAGACCCGTGGGCTGCCCCGTCTCCGGAGACAACTCGACAAGCTTACAACATGTCGGATGCGACGATGGACGCATGAGCGAACCCATCACCGTCGCCGTCACCCGCCACGTCGATCCGGAGCGGGCGGCGGAGGTCGCCGCCTGGGCCCGCGCCGGGCAGGATCTGCTGAGCGCGCGTCCCGGCTACCTCGGCTCGGGCTGGATCCGCCCCGACCCCGACAGCCCCGACTGGCACATGCTCTTCCGGTTCGCGGATGCCGACAGCCTCGCCGCGTGGGAGGCCTCCCCCGAGCGCGCCTGGTGGGTGGGATCCGCGCAGGGCCTCGTCGAGGACGCGCGCCACGAACGACGCACCGGCATCGAGGGCTGGTTCGACGAGCCGTCGTCGGTGGAGGTGGTCTCCTCCGCACCCCCGGCACCGCCGCGGTGGAAGCAGATGGTGGCGATCTTCATCGTGTTCTACCCGCTGAGCCTCGCCGCGAACGCCTTCTTCGGGTGGCTGATCCCGGGGTGGCCGCTCTGGCTGCGGGTGCTCGTCTCGGTGGTGACGGTGACGCCGATCATGACCTACGCGGCGCTGCCGCTCGTGACGCGAGCGCTGCGCCCGTGGCTCAGTCGGCCGTCGCGGGCGCGCTGAGGTCGAGCGGGATCACGGGCGCGTCCTTCCAGAGGCGCTCGAGCGAGTAGAAGAGCCGATCCTCCTGGTGGAAGACGTGCACGACGAGGTCGCCGAAGTCGAGCAGTACCCAGCGGCCCTCGGAGCGCCCCTCGCGGCGGATCGGCTTCGCGCCGATCTCGAGCAGCGCATCCTCGACCGCGCCGGCGATGGCGAGCACGTTGCGCTCGTTGTCGCCCGAGGCGAGCAGGAAGGCGTCGGTGAGGGGTAGCGGCCCGGAGACGTCGAGGGCGACGAGGTCCTCCGCCTTCTTGGCGTCGGCGGCGAGGGCGGCGACGCGCACGAGTTCGCGCGCGTGATCGGATGCGGTCACAGAGGGGGGTTCTTCCAGGTCACGTTCGCCTAGCCGAGCACACCGGAGGTGAGCGCGACGACGAGCAGGGTCACCACGACCACGGCCATACCGGCCGCGGCGACGATGAGGACGGTCAGCGCGCGGTTGCTGCGCTTCGGGGTGATGGTGCCGATGATCTCGCGCGAGGAGGTGTGGGTGCTGACGGCGCGCACTGCGCGCACCGGCTGCGAGTCGGTCGAGGCGACCTGCATGTCGCCCGGGTCGAGCAGGTTGTCGAGGTCGGCCTCGTCGAGCTGCGCCGGCAGCGCACCCGTCGACGAGAGGCTCGCGGGCAGCGAGATCGAGCCGGTCATGAGCACGTCTCCGGTGCTGGTGACCGAGCTCACGATGATGTCGGGGTTCGGGATCTCGGGCAGCACGAGCGCGTTCGCGGTGGCGGGGCCCCCGCCGACGCTGCGCGAGATGGCGCCGGTGGCGGGCTGCGCTTCGTCGTCGAGCTCCGCCTGACGCGACCAGTGGTTGCGCGGGCGCTCCGCCGGCGGCTGCGAGGTGCTCACGGGAGGCGCGGATGCGGCGGCCGGGGCGACCGGCGCGGCGGACGACTGCGGCGGCACGGGCGCGACCGAGGGCTGGGCGGGCGGCGCGTACTGCGCCGGGGCGGACGGCTGCGCGGGTGCCGGCGGGGTCGGCGCGGCGTACTGCGCCGGAGCGGATGCCGTGGTGCTCGGCTGCCCGGGGGTCAGCCCGCCCCACGGGGGCGGCACCACGGCGTCGGACGGCGGTGCCGCCGGGGCGGGGGCAGCGGACGCGGTGCTCGGCGGCGGGAACGTCGGCTGCGGCTGCGCGGGAACCGACGGCTGCGCGGGAGCTGACGGCTGCGCGGAGGGCTGCGGCGGTGCGTAGGCGGGCGCGGCGGACTGCTCGGGCGCGGGGGCGACGACGGGGCTCGCACCGCTCTGGGCGCGGAACAGCGCCTCGAGGCTCGCGAGGGCGTCCGTGCGGGGCTCCTCCGGCTCGACGAGCGGCGGTGGGCTCGGCGGCGTCGCGGGCGCGGCGGCCTGCGGGTAGGCGGGCGGAGCGGACGCCTGCGGGTCGTGCTGCGGGGCCGGCGCCAGCAGGGCGTCGAACGCGGGAGCGGCACTCGGCGTCGCGGGCGCGGCCGAGGCGGTGGGCTGGGGCTCCGGCGACGCCGGGACGGGTCCCGCGGTGAACGGGGCGAGCCACGACGGGGCGTCCACCTGTGCGGACGGCTGCGGCGCGGCGGCGTCGGGCGTCGCGGGCACAGGCGCGGCAGGCGCAGGGGCTGCGGGAGCCGCCGAGGCGAACGGAGCCGACGGGGCGGCCGTCGGGTAGACGGGCGCCCCGGAGGGCTGGGCGGGCTCGTCGGAGACCGGCACGATGCCGGCGGCGCGGTCCTGCGCCTCGCGCATGGCCCGCAGCTCACGGCGGCTCATCGTGCCCTCGACGTCGCCCTGCGGAACAGCGGGCGACGCGGTCGGGTAGGCCGGCGCCGCAGACGGTGTCGCGGGCGCGACCGGCGAGTACGCGGGCGGCGCGGACGACTGCTGCTCGACGCGGTTCTGCGTGCGGTAGTCGAGGTCGCTCGACTCGGTGGGCGGCTGCCAGCCCTGGCGGGCGGCGCGACGGCCCTCCGGGCTGAAGTCGCGGTAGCGGTACCCCGCGTCGGCCTCCTCGGCGGTCGCGGGCGGGGTGGTGGGCTGGGCGACCGGCGCGTCGTACTGCGGCAGCGGGGTGCGGCCCTGGGTGACGTAGTTCAGGGGCTCGGGGGTTGCATCCGGGGTCGCCGGCGGCACGGTTCCCGCCGCGCCGTCTCCGGATGCGGCGGCCTGGGCGGCGCGGGCGGCTTCGGCCTCGCGCTCCCGGATCTCGCGCCGCGACAACGGCTGATCCTGGTAGGTCGTCATGTCGTACTCCGATACAGGTGGTGCTTGGAGATGTACTGCACAACACCGTCGGGGACCAAGTACCACACCGGGTAACCCCGGGCCACTCGCTCACGGCACTCCGTCGAGGAGATCGCCAGAGCGGGCACTTCCAACGAGCTTACGCCAGCCTCCGGCAATCCGCGAATGTCGAGGGCGTGCCCCGGTCGCGACACGGCGACGAACTGGGCGAGCTCCCAGAGCTCGTCGACGTCCTTCCACTGCACGATCTGGGCCACCGCATCGGCGCCCGTGATGAAGAACAGCTCCGCGTCCGGACGCTGCGTGCGGAGGTCCCGCAGGGTGTCGATCGTGTAGGTCGGGCCGTCGCGATCGATGTCGACGCGGCTCACCGTGAACCGCGGATTGGATGCGGTCGCGATGACCGTCATCAGGTAGCGGTGCTCGGCGGGACTCACCGCGGACTTCATCCACGGCTGCCCGGTCGGCACGAAGACCACCTCGTCGAGGTCGAAGGTCTGCTGCACCTCGCTCGCCGCGACCAGGTGGCCGTGGTGCACGGGGTCGAAGGTTCCGCCCATGACGCCGATCCGGGGACGGCGCGCGGCTCCTTCGCTCACGGAGCGAGCCTAGTGGTGGCCGCCACCGTGTCCGTGGGCGTCGTCATGAGCGGCCACCTTGTCGGCGTGGCGGTTCGAGACGTCGCGGTAGCTGTAGGTGACGAAGGCCAGCACGATGAAGACGGCGGCGGCGATGAGCGCGAACACCCACGGCGGGGCGATGAGCGGGGCGGGCTCTTCTTCGGCGATCGCGACCAGGAGCGTGCTGAGCATGGGACGAGTCTAGTGGAGGTCAGCCGCGCGTCTGGCCCTCGCCGCGCACGATCCACTTCGTGCTCGTCAGCTCGGGCAGGCCCATCGGGCCGCGCGCGTGGAGCTTCTGGGTCGAGATGCCGACCTCGGCTCCGAAGCCGAACTCGCCGCCGTCGGTGAACCGCGTCGAGGCGTTCACCATGACGACCGCCGAGTCGACCTCGGCGAGGAAGCGGTTCGCCGTCGCCATGTCGTTCGTGACGATCGACTCGGTGTGGTGGGTCGAATAGCGGCGGATGTGGGCGAGCGCGTCGTCGAGGTCGTCGACCACCTTGACGGAGAGGTCGAGGCTCATGTGCTCGGTCGCCCAGTCGTCGTCGGTGGTGGGGACCGCATCCGGGTACAGGGCGCGGGTGCGCTCGTCGCCGTGGATCGTGACCCCGTTGTCGTGGAGCGCGGCGAGCACGGGCGGCAGCAGGCGCTCCGCGGCCTCCGCGTCGACGAGGAGCGTCTCGAGGGCGTTGCAGACGCTCGGGCGCTGCACCTTGGAGTTCACGGCGATCTCGGTCGCCATCCGCTCGTCGGCCGTCTTGTCGAGGAACAGGTGCACCACACCGGCGCCCGTCTCGATCACGGGCACCTTCGACTCGCGCACCACCGTGTCGATGAGGTTGGCGGAGCCGCGCGGGATGAGCACGTCGACCTGGGCCCGCGCCTGCATGAGCTGCGTGGCGCCGTCGCGGCCGAACTCGTCGATCGTCTGCACCGCGTCGGCGGGGAGGCCCACCGAGGCGAGGGCGCCCTGGATGAGCTCGACGAGCACGCGGTTGGTGTTCTCGGCGGCGGAACCGCCGCGCAGCACGACGGCGTTGCCCGACTTGAGGGCGAGGGCGGCGATGTCGATGGTGACGTTGGGGCGCGCCTCGTAGATCGCGCCGACGACGCCGAACGGCACGCGCACCTGGGTGAGCTGCAGTCCGTTCGGCAGCGTCGACCCGCGCAGCACGGTGCCGATCGGGTCGGGCAGGGCGATGATGTCGCGGGTGGCGGCCGCGAGGCCCGCGAGACGCTGCTCGTCGAGGCGCAGGCGATCCTGCAGGCCCTGCGACAAGCCGTTCTCGCGGCCGTTGGCGAGGTCGAGCTCGTTGGCGGGCAGGATGCGCTCGGCACCGGACGCGACGGCGACGGCGATGGCCTCGAGCCCCGCGTTCTTGCGGGCGGTGGACGCCTGCGCGAGCGCGATCGAGGCGGTGCGGGCGGCGGTCAGCTTGTCGTCGAGGCTGAGCGCGGTTGCGGTCTCCGACATGTGCCGAGTCTAGCGAGGCTGATTTCGACACGCGGCCTGCGGCCGCTACTCAATCAGCGGCGGGCGCGGGCTCGAACCAGGTGCCGGTCTCGGCGCCCGAGAGGGCGTCGGCGACGTTCGCGGTCGACGCGAGCAGCACGGCCGTGCCGGAGGCGGCGGCGAGCTTCGCGGCCGCGATCTTGGTGCCCGCACCCCCGGTGCCGACGCCTGCCGCGCCGATGTCGCCGAGCTCGACCCCCGCGAGGTCGTCGTCGAACGCCACGAAGTCGATCGCCCGCGCCCCCGGCTCCTGCGGCGGCCGGGTGTAGAGCGCGTCGACGTCGGAGAGCAGCACGAGCAGGTCGGCGTCGATGAGCTCGGAGACGAGCGCGGCGAGCCGGTCGTTGTCGCCGAAGCGGATCTCGTGGGTCGCGACCGTGTCGTTCTCGTTGACGATCGGCAGGATCCGCAGGTCGAGCAGCCGCTCGATGGCGCGCTGGGCGTTGCCGCGGTGCGTCGGGTTCTCCAGGTCGCCGGCGGTGAGCAGCACCTGCCCCGCGACGATCGCGTAGCGGCGCAGCGACTCCTGGTAGCGGTAGATGAGCAGGTTCTGCCCGACGGCGGCCGCGGCCTGCTGGGTCGCCAGATCGGTGGGGCGGGAGTCGAGGCGCAGGTACGGCATGCCGCTCGCGATGGCGCCCGACGACACCAGCACGACCTCCGCGCCGCGCTCGTGGGCTGCCGCGAGGGCGTCGACGAGCGGTTCGATCTGGCCGACGTTCGCGCCCGAGATGGAGCTCGAGCCGACCTTCACGACGATGCGCTTCGCATCCGCGATCGCCCCGCGCAGCGCCTCGGGACTCATCGGCCCTCCCCCGGCCCGAACACCTCGACGTCGCCGTCGTCGAACGGCTCGTCGTCCTCGTCGTCGGCCCACAGGCCGGCCTCGCGCTCGGCGTCGAGCTCGGCGCGCGCGGCGGCCTTGGCGTCCATCCGCTCGTGGTAGCGCTCGCGCCGCTCCGCACGGGTGGCGCGCTGGTTCTCGTCGAGGCGCGCGTCGGTGCCGCGCGGCGAGGTGATGAGCTCGGCGGTCGAGGTGAGCGTGGGCTCCCAGTCGAACACCATCTCGCCGATCACGACGGTGGAGCCGGGCACGGCGCCCTTCTCGAACAGCTGCTCCTCGACGCCGAGCTTCGCGAGCCGGTCGGCGAGGTAGCCGACGGCCTCGTCGTTGGTGAAGTCGGTCTGCTCGACCCAGCGCTCGGGCTTCGCGCCGACGACGCGGTAGGTGGTCTCGGTGCCGCCCTCTACCTTCACCTCGAACTCGACCTCGTTCACGGCCTTCGGACGGATGACGATGCGCGCGGGCGGCGGCGTCTGGGCCTTCGCGGCACGGTCGGCCTCGACCAGCTCGGCGAGCGCGAACGAGAGTTGGCGCAGCCCGCCATGGCTGACCGCCGACACCTCGAACACGCGGTAGCCGCGCTGCTCGAGCTCGGGGCGCACGAAGTCGGCCAGCTCCTGACCGTCGGGCACGTCGACCTTGTTGAGGGCGATGAGCTGCGGACGCTCGAGCAGCGGCGTCTGCCCCTCGGGCACCGGATACGCGGCCAGCTCGCCGAGGATCACGTCGAGGTCGGAGATCGGGTCGCGGCCGGGCTCGAGGGTGGCGCAGTCGAGCACGTGCAGCAGGGCCGTGCAGCGCTCCACGTGCCGCAGGAACTCGAGGCCCAGCCCCTTGCCCTCGCTCGCGCCCTCGATGAGACCCGGCACATCCGCGATCGTGTAGCGGACCTCGCCCGCCTCGACGACGCCGAGGTTCGGGTGCAGGGTCGTGAAGGGGTAGTCGGCGATCTTCGGCTTCGCGGCCGAGAGCGCGGCGATGAGGCTCGACTTGCCGGCGCTCGGGTAGCCGACGAGCGCGACATCCGCGACCGTCTTCAGCTCGAGCACGACATCGCCCTCGAAGCCCTGGGTTCCGAGCAGCGCGAAGCCGGGCGCCTTGCGCTTGGTGGTGGCGAGCGCCGCGTTGCCGAGCCCGCCCTGACCGCCGTCGGCCACGATGAAGCGCATGCCCGGCTCGACGAGGTCGACGAGCTGGGTGCCGTCGGGGTCGGAGACGACCGTGCCGACCGGCACCGGCAGCACGAGCTCCTCGCCCTGGTAGCCCGAGCGGTGGTCGCCCATGCCGGGGCCGCCGTTGCCGCTGACGCGGTGCGGGGCGCGGTGGTAGTTCAGCAGGGTGGTGACCTGCGGGTCGGCGACCAGCACGATGTCGCCGCCGTGGCCGCCGTTGCCGCCGTCGGGACCGGCGAGCGGCTTGAACTTCTCGCGGCGCACCGAGACGCATCCGTGGCCGCCGTGGCCCGCGCGCAGGTGCAGGGTGACCTGGTCGACGAAGGTCGCCATCCGCTGCTCCTGATCTGTGTGGTCGGTCGGTACAAACGACGAAGGGCGAGCCTCAGCCCGCCCTTCGCGAAAAAGCTACGTCGCCGGGCGACTACGCCGGGGTGACGATGTTGACGACCTTGCGGCCGCCCTTGGTGCCGAACTCGACCGAGCCCGCCTCGAGGGCGAACAGGGTGTCGTCGCCACCACGGCCGACGTTCACGCCGGGGTGGAAGTGGGTGCCGCGCTGGCGGACGATGATCTCGCCGGCCTTGACGACCTGACCGCCGAAGCGCTTGACGCCGAGGCGCTGCGCGTTCGAGTCGCGACCGTTGCGGGTGGACGATGCGCCCTTCTTGTGTGCCATGTCTTCAGCCCCTGCTTACTTGATGCCGGTGATCTTGACGCGGGTGAGCTCCGAGCGGTGGCCCTGGCGCTTCTTGTAGCCGGTCTTGTTCTTGAACTTCTGGATGACGATCTTCTTGCCGCGCTCGTGGCCGATGACCTCGGCGGTCACCTTGACCTTCGCGAGGGCCTTCTCGTCGTGCGTGATCGTGTCACCGTCGACGAAGAGAACGGGGGTGAGCTCGACCTTGCCGCCCTGCTCGGCCTTCAGGCGATCGAGCACGACGATCGAGCCCACCTCGACCTTCTCCTGCCGACCACCGGCGCGCACAACTGCGTAAACCACGGGAGTTCCTTACGTATGGATGGAAGTCTGTGCCCCGGAGGGCTCGCGCCCTGAGGACGCACGGCATCGAGATTCGCGCCCTACGGCGCAGACACCAAGGGTCAAGAATAGCCGACGCGGGCCGTTCCCGCAAAAGGCGTTCAGACCCGCGCGCCGCGCCCGATCGCCCACTGCAGGAGCGCCGCGAGCATGACCACCGGGGCCAGGGCCACGACCGAGGTGACGAACCCGCCGAAGGGGGCGTACGGCAGGGCGCCGAGGTCCGAGAACGCGACCCCGTAGCTCACGACCTGGTACACGATCCCCGCCAGCACGGAGGCCAGGCACCCCGCGAACGCGGCGACGAGCGCGCGGGCCAGCACCATCCGGATCCGCTCCCCCGGGCGCGCCGGCCACGCCCACAACACGAGGAACACCCCGAGCGTCTGGGGCAGGATCCCGACGAGCAGTCGGGGCAGCAGCACGCCCGTCGTGAACAGCACATTCTGCGACGAGAACGCCCACGACTCGAGGAACCCGACCACGACTTCGAGTAGGAGCACGCCCGCGACGAGGGCCGCGACGACGAGCGCCCGCCGCGGATCCCGGGCGGCGGTCTCCACGGGTGCCGACGGGGTGGTGGTGGTCTCGGTCATGGCGACTCCCTCGTGCCGATGCGTCCGGCTCCCGAATCAAGGAGTCCGGCAACCCAAGTCAAGGAGTCGGTGTGAGCAGAGTCAACCCGTGGGGCGGATGTCGCCGGAATCCGGACCGCGTTCCTTGATTCGGGTTGCCGGACTCCTTGATTCGGGAGCAGCACTCAGGCGCGGCGACCCGCGGCGAGCACGAGGTGCTGGATCACGAGCACCAGGGCGACGAGCGGCGCGTTCACGACGGCGGTCGAGACGATGCCGAACAGGTTGCCGACGAGCTGCTGCACGAAGTCCTGGAATCCCGACTGCACGAGACGGATGAGGATCCCCAGCAGGAAGGCGAGCACCGCGCCCGCCGTCGAGGCGACGACCGCCCGGATGAGCACCGTGACGAGCCGCTGACCCGGAACGACGGGGAGGATCAGCCAGAGCGAGAGCCAGACGCCGACCGCGAACGGCAGCACGAATCCGAACAGCGACCAGCCGAGCCCGGTGATCGTGTCGGCCGGGTTGCCGCCGTAGAAGAACTGCCACGGCAGCTGCCCGAACAGGATGTTCACGATCTCGATGAGCACGAGCGCGACGGCGACGACACCGGCGGTGATCAGCGCGGGACGGATGGGGCCCTTCGGGGCGACGGCGGGCGACGACGACGCGGCTGCTCCTATGATCGCGACATGGCGGTGCTGATCGACGAGCCTATCTGGCCGAATCACGGCACCGTCTGGGGACACCTGGTCTCCGACACCTCACTCGAGGAGCTGCACGCCTTCGCGCGCCGCGCCGGCATCCCGGAGCGCGGATTCGACCACGACCACTACGACTACCCGCTCGGGCGCCGCGAGCAGCTGCTCGCGCTCGGCGCCGAGGCGGTCACCGGACGCGAGCTGCTGCGCCGTCTGCAGGAGGCGGGGCTGCGGGTGCGTCAGAAGGACAAGCGGCGCTGATCACTCCGCCTGGGTGGGCGAACCCGCCGACGAGGAGGCGCGACGCGAGCGGCGCGAGCGACCCTGACCCGGCTTCTTGGGCTCGGGGAGGGCGTCGAGCACCGAGCCGAGCACGGCATCCGCGTCGGCGACGCGCGGCTTCTCGCCCCGCACCGGCTCGATCGGGATGTCGAGGATCTCGACCGGCGCCTCCGCGACCGCCTCGGCGACCTGCTCGGGGGCGGGCTCCGCGTGCTCGTCGTGGTGCACGGTCTTCGCGGCGATCTTCGCGAGGGCGTTGCGCACGTCGTCGGTGATCTCGTGCGTGCCACCGCCGGCCTTGGGGGCGGATGCCGCTCCCCCGTTGCCGCCGCCGTTGCCGTTCCCGCCGCCGTTGCCGTTGCCGCCGCGACCGCGACGCGAACGGGACGATCCGCCCGAGGGCTGCTCGGCCTGCGGTCCGCGGTGCTTGAACACCGGGTCGTGGTGCACGATGATGCCGCGGCCGGCGCAGACCTCGCAGGTCTCGCTGAACGACTCGACGAGCCCGAGGCCGAGCTTCTTGCGGGTCATCTGCACGAGCCCGAGCGAGGTGACCTCGGCCACCTGGTGCTTGGTGCGGTCGCGCGAGAGGCACTCGACGAGACGGCGCAGCACGAGGTCGCGGTTCGACTCGAGCACCATGTCGATGAAGTCGACCACGATGATGCCGCCGATGTCGCGCAGCCGCAGCTGGCGCACGATCTCCTCCGCGGCCTCCAGGTTGTTCTTGGTGACGGTCTCCTCGAGGTTGCCGCCGGATCCCACGAACTTGCCGGTGTTGACGTCGATGACGGTCATCGCCTCGGTGCGGTCGATGATGAGCGACCCGCCGGACGGCAGCCACACCTTGCGCTCGAGGGCCTTCTCGATCTGCTCGGTGATGCGGTGCTTGTCGAAGCTGTCGACCTCGTCGGAGTAGATCTCGACGCGGTCGAGCAGGTCGGGGGCGACGGCCGTGAGGTACTTCTCGATCGTCGCCTGCGCGTCGTCGCCCGCGATGACGAGCTTCTGGAAGTCCTCGTTGAACACGTCGCGGATGATCTTCACGAGCAGGTCGGGCTCGGAGTGCAGCAGGGCGGGCGCCTGCTGGGTCTCGACGGCGCGCTGGATCTCGGCCCACTGCGAGGTGAGCCGCTGCACGTCGAGGGTCAGCTGCTCCTCGGTGGCGCCCTCGGCGGCGGTGCGCACGATGACGCCCGCGTCGTCCGGCAGCACCTCCTTGAGGATCTTCTTGAGGCGCGCGCGCTCCGTGTCGGGGAGCTTACGGCTGATGCCGTTCATGGAGCCGCCGGGCACGTACACCAGGAAGCGGCCCGGGAGGCTGATCTGGCTGGTCAGGCGGGCGCCCTTGTGGCCCACCGGGTCCTTCGTGACCTGCACGAGCACCCGGTCGCCGGGCTTGAGCGCGAGTTCGATCTTGCGGGCCTGGTTCTTCTCCCGACCGGCCTCCTCGGCGGCGGCCGCGGCGGCCTCCCAGTCGACCTCGCCGGAGTACAGCACGGCGTTGCGGCCGCGACCGATGTCGACGAACGCCGCCTCCATGCTCGGCAGCACGTTCTGCACGCGACCGAGGTAGACGTTGCCGATGAGGCTGGCATCCGCGGCGCGGGCGACGTAGTGCTCCACGAGCACGCCGTCCTCGAGCACGCCGATCTGGATGCGGCCGAACTTCGAGCGCACCACCATCTGCCGGTCGACCGACTCACGACGGGCGAGGAACTCGGCCTCGGTGATGACGGGGCGCCGGCGACCGGCGTCCCGGCCGTCACGGCGACGCTGCTTCTTCGCCTCGAGACGGGTCGAACCCTTCACCTTCTGCGGCTCGGTGATGGGCTCGGGCTGCTTGCGCGGCTGGCGCACCCGCACGGTCGTGCCGGGGGCGTCGTCGCCCTCGCGCGGGGCCTCCCCCGAACGGCGCCGGGTGCGGCGACGCGACGAGCCGGCAGGCGCCTCCTCGTCGGCGACCGCCGGTGCGGCGGCACCCGGAGGCGGGGGCGGGGGCGCCTGGAACAGCAGTGCGAACGGGGAGCCCCCGTCGGCCGCGTCCTCGGCGACGGCCTCGGCAGTCGCCGGCGTCTCCGTGGGGACCTCCGGCTCGGCCTTCGCCTTCTTCGCCCGGCTGCGGGGTGCCCTCTTCGGCTTCTCGGCGGCGGGGGCCTGCTCCGCCTGACCGGTCTGCTCGGCCTGTTCGGTCGGGGGGACCTCCTCGACGGGAGTTCCGGGTGCGTCGTTCTCCACCATCGCTGGTGCACTCCTCGCCCGGGGCGGCCGCGCCGGCCTCCGGGTACTCTCGTGCCTTCCCGTCGGAACGGGATGCAAATCCTTTGTCTGTTCAGCGACCTCGCACAGGCGGTCGGTCGCGCGCCCTGTCACAGCGCCTGCGCTCTCACCGCAGTCGGAACTGGCTATCCGTCTGGATGTCCCTCGACGCGGCGAGAGCATCCGCTGGCCCGGTATGCCCGGTCAAGCTTTGTCGTCAGCCCACGGGGGGCGACTGCGACGATTATCGCACGCCGATGCCGTTCGCGGCATTTCCTCATGCACGGCGTGGCAGGATCGGGCCATGACCGACGTCGCCGCCACCGCCGCCGAACTCGATCCAGAGGACGAATTCGACGACGACATCCTCGATGACGAGGCTCCGGATGCGCCCGCCCGCCGCCCGTGGATCTTCGGCATCTGGCTGATCCTGGCGGGACTGATCGGCGAGTTCGCAGCCTTCGCGCTCACCCTCGAGAAGATCGAGGTGCTGAAGAACCCGGACGCGATCCTCAGCTGCAACGTGAGCGTCTTCGTGCAGTGCGGCAAGAACCTCGAATCGTGGCAGGGCTCGCTGTTCGGCTTCCCCAACCCGATCATCGGGCTCATCTGCTGGATGGCACCCATCGTGGTCGGCGTCTCGGTGCTCGCGGGCGCGAAGTTCCCGCGCTGGTACTGGATCGTCTTCAACGCGGTCGTCGGGCTCGCCGTCGTCTTCGTGATCTGGCTCGCCGCCCAGTCGATCGGCGAGCTGCGCACCCTCTGCCCCTACTGCGTGCTCACGTGGTCGGTCACGTATCCGACGTTCTTCGCGGTGACCTTCCGCAACATGGCCGACGGGGTCTTCGGCGCAGGCGCCCGACGCGCGGGACGCGCCCTGCTGCCGTGGGTGGCGCCCATCACGATCGTCGTGATGCTCGTCATCTTCGTCATCGCCCAGACGCAGTTCCCCGTCATCCAGAGCCTGTTCTGAGCCCCGTAGACTCGTCCCGCACCTTCCCAGCGTCCTCCGATCCCGACCGTTCAGGATTCCACCCGTGACCAACGCGCCCAGGCCCACCAAGAACCAGCGCCGTGAGGAGGCCCGCGAGGCCGCCCGCGTCGCCCGCGAGAAGCAGCAGCAGCGACAGAAGCTGCTCAAGTGGCTCATCCCGACGATCGCCTCGGTCGCGATCATCGCGATCGTCGCCGGAGTCGTCTGGGCCGTCATCGCCCTCCAGCCGCCGCCCAAGAAGGAGGCCGGCCCCGAGAACATGATCAGCGACGGCATCCTGTTCGAATCGGACGGCGACGACGGCGTGCAGTACGTACCGACGAAGGCCATCGCGAAGGGCGCCGACCCGGTGGCGACCACCCCGCGCGACGGGCTGCTCAACATCGTCACCTACGTCGACTTCACCTGCCCGATCTGCCAGCAGTTCGAGCAGGCGTACTCCGACAGCATCCAGCAGCTCGTCGCCTCCGGAAGCGCGACCCTCGAGGTGCACCCGGTCGCGATCCTCGACCACGCCTTCACGGGCCGCGAGGTGGCGACGCGCGCCAACAACGTCGGCGCCTGCGTGGCGAACTACGCGCCCGAGCAGTTCCTCGACGTCATGAGCGCCATGTACGCGAACCAGGCCGACGAAGGCGGGGTGGGCCTCAGCAACGCCGACCTCGTCGACATCGTGACGGGTGCCGGCGTCGACGACCAGGACGTCGTCGACTGCATCAACGGCGAGAGCTTCACGCCGTGGGTGACCTCGGCGACGGCGCGCTCCGGCATCTCGGGCACCCCGACGGTCGTCATCAACGGCACCAAGTGGGACAACTCGAACCAGAGCTTCGACGACTTCGTCAACGCGGAGATCGCCAAGCTGCAGGGCTGAGGTCCCTCAGACGAGCAGGCGGTCGCGCAGCTGCCGCTGCTCGGCGTCGGTGATGCCGAGACCCTCGGCGAAGTAGCGCTCGATCGTGTCGAACGCCGCACGCACCGCGACGAACGACTCGTCGAGGTACGCGCGGTCGACGCCGAGCACGGGGGCGAGCTGCTCGCGGGGGACGCCGTGGGCGGCGAACCGCTCGAACAGCGGCTCGAGCACCGGCAGCAGCTGCTCGTTGGTGAGCAGGTACTCGCGGTAGACGTCGTCCTCCGACACTCCGAGCAGCGTCAGCAGCGCGGCCGTCGCCCACCCGGTGCGGTCCTTGCCGGTCGTGCAGTGGTAGAGCACGGGGAGGTCCGCGTCGTCGAGCAGCAGCCGGTAGAACGACGCGAGACCCGAGCGCGCACTCGGCAGGGTGATGAACTCGCGGTACGCGGCGCGCATCGCCTCGGCCGCTCCCCCACCCGTGAGGAAGGTCGCCGCACGCGCCGGGTCGCGGAAGAACGCCTGCATCTGGGCGGGCACCGCGATCTGCGAGTCGGCGAGCACGTCCTCGACGAGCTCACGCACCCCGGCGGGCGGGCGGTCCGGCTGGTTCGTGCGCTCGGTGGCGGTGCGGAAGTCGACGACGCAGCGGATGCCGAGGGCGGCCACGGCATCCGCATCCGCCCCGGCGAGGCGGTCGAGCGCCGTCGAGCGGTAGAGCACGCCGGTGCGCACCCGTCGCCCGTCGACGGTCGGCCAGCCGCCCGCGTCGCGGAGGTTGGGCAGGGTCGCGAGCGCGATCGGGGCGCCCGGCTCTCCCATCAGCCGACCGGGAACCAGAGCGCCAGCTCGCGCGCCGCCGACTCCGGCGAGTCGGAGCCGTGCACCAGGTTCTGCTGCACCTTGAGGCCCCAGTCGCGGCCGAGGTCGCCGCGGATCGTGCCGGGCGCCGCGCTCGTGGGGTCGGTGGTGCCGGCGAGCGAGCGGAATCCCTCGATCACCCGGTTGCCCGCGACGCGCATCGCGACGACCGGACCGGACTGCATGAACTCGACGAGGGGCTCGTAGAACGGCTTGCCCTCGTGCTCCTCGTAGTGGGCGGCCAGCAGCTCGCGATCCGCCTGCAGCAGGCGGATGTCGACGAGCTGGTAGCCCTTCGCCTCGATGCGGCGCAGGATCTCGCCGGTGAGGTTGCGGGCCACGCCGTCGGGCTTGACGATCACGAGGGTCTCTTCGACGTCGGTCATGGGGCGTCTCCTTCTTCCGGGGCGGGGGTTGCGGCGGTCTGGCCCGCGAGCCAGGCGGCCTTGGCGGTGTCGATCTGGTGTCCGCGCACGAGGCAGTACGCCCACAGGGCCACGAACAGCGCACCGACGAGGAACATGCCGGGCTCGATGAACCCGGAGGCGATGAGGGCGAGCTGCAGCACCGCGCCGAACGCGATGCCCCAGCGCCAACGCTGCACCCCCGCGGCGGCGACCAGCAGCAGGATGAAGATCCCCCCGTAGACGAACGCGAGCCAGTCGGGGTCGAGGCGGTCGAGGCCGAAGATCACGAGCGAGGCGAAGAACATCATGGCCGCCTCGAGCCCGAGCGTGATCGACAGCAGCGTCTCGGTGAGCGAGCGCTCGCGCCGGATGCGGGCCACTACTTCCAGCCCTCCGCCTCGGCGAGCGCGATGACCTCGCCGACGAGGGTGATGGAGCCGGCGACGACGACGGCACGCCGCGGCGACTGGGCCGCCCACTCGCGGGCCGCCTCGACCGCGTCGGCGACGTCGTCGTGCAGACGCACCGCATCCGGTTCGACGTCCTCACGGACGAGCTCGACGAGCTCCTCGGCGGGCAGCGCGCGGTCGGACTGCGGCCGGGTCACGTCGACACGGCTCGCGACGACCGCGAGCTCGCGCACGATCCCGTGGGCGTCCTTGTCGGCGAGCACGCCGAGCACGATCGCGAACTCGTCGAAGTCGAAGTACTCGCGCAGGGCGGTCGCGAGGGCTGCCGCGCCGTGCGGGTTGTGCGCGGCGTCGACGAGCACCGTGGGCTCGACGCCGACCAGCTGCAGGCGACCGGGCGAGGTGGCGCGTCCGAGGCCCTCGGCCACGACATCCGGATCGAGGGCGAGCGTGCCGTCGCCGAGGAACGACTCGACCGCGGCCACCGCGATCGTCGCGTTCTGCGCCTGGTGGTCGCCGTAGAGCGGCAGGAACACGTCGCGGTAGCGCCCGGCGCGGCCCCGGATGTCGACGACCTGCCCGCCGACCGCGACCGTCGTCGACTCGAGCGCGAAGTCGGCGCGCTCGATGGCGACCGTCGCCTCGTCCTGCAGCGCCGCGGAGCGCAGCTCGTCGAGCGCCTCGATGGGCTGGATCGCGGTGACGACCGAGGAGGCGGGCTTGATGATGCCGGCCTTGGTGCGGGCGATCTCGGCGACCGTCGAGCCGAGCCGTTGCGTGTGGTCGAGGGCGATGGGGGTGAACACGGCGACCTGGCCGTCGGCGACGTTCGTCGAGTCCCACTCGCCGCCCATGCCCACCTCGAGCACGACGACGTCGACGGGGGCGTCGGCGAAGCTCGCGAAGGCGAGCACGGTGAGGGCCTCGAAGAAGGTCAGCGTCTCCTCGCCGTCGGCGGCGAGCTCGGCGTCGACCATGAGCAGGTAGGGGCGGACGTCGTCCCAGTTGCGCGCGAACGCCTCGTCGCTGATGGGCTCGCCGTCGATCATGATGCGCTCGGTCACCCGCACGAGGTGCGGACTCGTGAGGAGGCCCGTGCGCAGCCCGGTGGCGCGCAGCAGCGACTCGATCATGCGACTGGTCGAGGTCTTGCCGTTGGTTCCGGTGATGTGCACGACGGGGGCGGCCCGGTGCACGTCGCCGAGCAGCTCGACGGCTCGGCGGGTGGGCTCGAGCCGCGGTCGCGGCGCCCCCTCGCCGACCCGGCCCAGCAGTTCGGCGTACGCCGCATCCGCCGCCGCCCGGTGCTCGGCGGCCTCGGCCTCGTCGTAGGCGCTCTGCGCGTCGTCGTCTGCGCTCATGCGAGCTCCCTCCCCGTCCAGTCTCCCAAATCACGGAGCCCTGCAACCCGAATCAAGGAATCCGTGTGACGGATGGAGGCCGTCATGCGCGGGCCAGCCGGAACGCGCTGTCGCCGGACTCGGGGTCGGACTCGTGGTCGGCCCACTCGCCCGCCGAGACCGCCTCGACGGCCCGCACCTCGAACGAGGTCGCGAGCACGGCGTCCGCGACGAGCGCGCGGTGGGACTCCAGCGCCGCGGCTGCGGATGCGGACGCCTCCACCTCGAGCGCGATGCGGTCGGTCACCTCGAGCCCCGCGTCGCGGCGGGCCTGCTGCACGCGGCGGATGAAGTCGCGCACGAAGCCCTCGGCGGCGAGCTCCGGGGTGACCGCGGTGTCGAGCACCACGAAACCGCCGGTCGGCAGGAACGCGATCGCGCTCGACGCGTCGGCGACGGTGAGCTCCAGCTCGTACTCCCCCGTCACGAGCTCGACGCCACCCGCGACGACCGTGTCGCCGTCGACCGACCAGTCGCCCGACTTCGCGGCCTGGATGACCCGCTGCACGTCCTTGCCGATGCGCGGCCCGAGGGCGCGCGCGTTGACCGACAGGCGCCTCGTGATGCCGAAGTCGGCGAGGCTCGACTCGACGAGCGGCACCAGGGCGAGCGACTTCACGTTCAGCTCGTCGCGCAGGATGTCGGCGTAGCCGGCGAGCGCGTCGGCGTCCGCCCCGACCACGGTGAGCGCCGCGAGCGGCAGCCGCACCCGCAGCTTCTGCGCCTTGCGGAGCGCCAGACCCGACGACGCGATCTCGCGCACGCGGTCCATCGACCGCACGAGCTCGGCGTCGAGCGGGAACTCGGATGCGTCCGGCCAGTCCTCCAGGTGCACACTGCGCCCGCCGGTGAGACCGCGCCAGATCTCCTCCGCCACGAGCGGCAGCAACGGGGCCGCGAGCCGGGTGAACGTCTCGAGCACCGTGTACAGGGTGTCGAACGCGCCCGGGTCGTCGCCCGCCCAGAAGCGGTCGCGGCTGCGCCGCACGTACCAGTTGGTGAGCACCTCGGCGAACTCGCGCAGCGCCGCGCTCGCGAGCGGGGTGTCGAAGTCGTCGAGCCGCTCGGTCACCTCGCGGACCACGTCACCCATCTTGGCGAGCAGGTAGCGGTCGAGCGGATGCGCGGAGTCGGTTCGGCGGGTGGCGGTGTAGCCGCCTTCGCTCGCGTTCGCATAGAGGGTGAAGAAGTAGTAGCTCGACCAGAGCGGCAGCATGACCTCGCGCACGCCCTGGCGGATGCCCTCCTCGGTGACGATGAGGTTGCCGCCGCGGATGACGGAACCCGACAGCAGGAACCAGCGCATCGCATCCGCGCCATCCCGGTCGAAGACCTCGGAGACGTCGGGGTAGTTGCGCAGCGACTTCGACATCTTCTGACCGTCGGAGCCGAGCACGATGCCGTGGCTCAGCACGTTCTTGTAGGCCGGGCGGTCGAAGAGCGCCGTCGCGAGCACGTGCATCACGTAGAACCAGCCGCGGGTCTGCCCGATGTACTCGACGATGAAGTCGGAGGGGTTGTGCCCCTCCTCCCCGTCGGCGCCGTCGAACCACTCGCGGTTCTCGAACGGGTAGTGCACCTGCGCGAACGGCATCGAGCCCGAGTCGAACCACACGTCGAGCACGTCCTCGATGCGGCGCATCGTGCTGCGGCCGGTCGGGTCGTCGGGGTTCGGGCGGGTCAGCTCGTCGATGTAGGGCCGGTGCAGGTTCGGCTCGCCGTTCTCGTCCAGCGGCAGGCGCCCGAAGTCGCGCTCGAGCTCCTCGAGCGATCCGTAGACGTCGACCCGCGGGTACTCGGGGTCGTCCGACTTCCACACCGGGATCGGGCTCCCCCAGTAGCGGTTGCGGCTGATCGACCAGTCGCGGGCGTTCGCGAGCCACTTGCCGAACTGGCCGTCCTTGACGTTCTCGGGCACCCAGTTGATCTGCTGGTTGAGCTCGAGCATCCGCTCCTTGATCTCCGGCACCCGCACGAACCAGCTCGACACGGCCTTGTAGATGAGGGGCTTCCGGCAGCGCCAGCAGTGCGGGTAGCTGTGCTCGTAGCTCTTCAGCTGCAGCAGGCGCTTCTCGGCCCGCAGCTTCTGGATGAGGGGCTTGTTCGCCTCGTCCCAGCGGAGCCCCGCGACATCCGTCACGGCGGGCAGGAACCGGCCGCCGTCGTCGAGCGAGAGCACGACCGGGATGCCGGCCGCCGCGGTGGTCAGCTGGTCGTCCTCGCCGTAGGCAGGCGCCTGGTGCACGATGCCGGTACCCTCGCCCGTGGCGACGTAGTCGGCAACCAGGATCGTGAACGCCGCCGGACCGTACTGGTCGACGTAGTAGTCCCACAGTCGGTCGTACTGCACCCCGCCGAGCTCGGCGCCCGCGACGGTGCGCTCGACGGCGGCGACCGCGGATGCGGCATCCGGGTAGCCGAGGTCCTTCGCGTAGGCGGCCACGGTGTCGGCGGCGAGCAGGAAGCGCGCCGCGTCGCCCTCGAGACCGTTGGCGGCGCCCGCCGGGCCCGCGGGCACGACGGCGTAGGCGATCTCCGGACCCACGGCGAGCGCGGCGTTGGTCGGCAGCGTCCAGGGGGTGGTCGTCCAGGCGAGCGCGGCCACCGCGGTGAGGCCGAGCGCCTCCGCCTTCTCGCCGACGAGCGGGAAGGTCACCGTGACCGACTGGTCCTGACGCATCTGGTAGACGTCGTCGTCCATGCGCAGCTCGTGGTTCGAGAGCGGGGTCTCGTCGTTCCAGCAGTACGGCAGCACGCGGAAGCCCTCGTAGGCGAGGCCCTTCGCGTGCAGCTGCGAGAAGGCCCACAGCACCGACTCCATGAACGTCACGTCGAGCGTCTTGTAGTCGTTCTCGAAGTCCACCCAGCGCGCCTGGCGCGTGACGTAGTCCTGCCACTCCTGCGTGTAGTGCAGCACCGACTCGCGCGCCTTCGCGTTGAACGCGCCGATGCCCATCTGCTCGATCTCGTCCTTCGTGGTGATGCCGAGCTGGCGCATCGCCTCGAGCTCGGCCGGGAGCCCGTGGGTGTCCCAGCCGAAGCGGCGGTGCACCTGCTTGCCGCGCATGGTCTGGTAGCGCGGGAAGACGTCCTTCGCGTAGCCGGTGAGCAGGTGGCCGTAGTGCGGCAGGCCGTTGGCGAACGGCGGGCCGTCGTAGAAGACCCACTCGGGGGCCCCCTCGTGCTCGGCGATCGACGCCTCGAAGGTGCCGTCGTGCTTCCAGTAGGCGAGGATGTCGCGCTCGATGGCCGGGAAACGCGGGGACGCGGGAACGCCCTCGGCGGGGGTGTCACCTGCGGCGGCGTGTCGGGGGTAGCTCATCTGGTCCGTCCGTGCTGTGCGTTCTGGGCTGCTCTGCACGAGGACGACGGATGCCGCGGTACCACCTCGCTTGCCGACTCCGCCTCTCACGAGACCGGGGTCGACCGCTCGTTCACGCGATGACGGGCGCACCCGCTCGGTTCTACTCGCCCCTCGCGGGGCTTTCTTCCGAGGACTCCCCGGTGATGGCCGGATCGAGGTCTGTGCTGGGATTCTATCCCGCTTCCGCGAGCGCTACCGGTCTCGGCGAGCGCTACCGGTCTGCGGGCCGCGCTCGCCGGTTTCGGTAGCGCTCGAGGACGAGGTGGCGAGCAGGCCCGCTCCCGTCGCGGCGTCGTCGACGGTCACGGTGAAGCGGCGGCCGTCGCGACGGGTGACCCGGATGGCGGGGCCGCTGCGCGTGACCACCCCGAAGCTGCGTCCCGGCGCCCAGCGCCACCCCCAGCCGCCGAACTCGGCGAGCGGCTCGACGTGCTCCGTCGCCACCTCCGCGATGTCGCCCGCGGCGATCACGACCCGCGGCCAGCCGAGCGGGAGGGACCGCACCGCGAGGCCGGACGCGTCCACCCGCACCCGCCAGGCGACGCCGATGCAGACGAGCACGAGCAGCAGCAGCGGCACGAAGAGCACCGGCCACAGGGCCCCGTCCGTCGCGACGGCGGCGAACACCGACGCCGCGAGCGCCACGCCGACGGCCACGAGGATGATGGCGACCGCCCCCGAGGAGACGCGCGTCGTGGCGATCCAGACGCCGCGCTCCCCCGGCGCGAGGGCGATCGGGCGGGCGGGCACCGCATCCGCGTCCGGACGCACCGCCGGCGGCAGGGCGAACCACGCGGCGATCCCGGCGAGCACCGCGGCGCCGAGGCCGATCGCGACCCACGGCCCGAGGTCGGGCGCGGCGGAGGCGTCGGCGACGCCGCGCTGCAGACCGACGGAGGCGGTCACGAGCACGCCCGTGAAGAGGGCCTCGCCGAGCGAGACGACAGCCAGCAGCTTGTGCGTCGCGGTCGGTCCGGCGCCCCGCGCGAGCCCCAGGATGAGGGCGAAGAGCCCGGTGAGGCCGAGCGCCAGCCCGCCGGTGAGGGCGATCGACGCCCAGGCGGGCGCGAAGCCGTCCGGTGCGCCGTCGGGACCCCAGTGGATGGCGATCGGATCGGGCAGCTCGGGCAGCCAGGCCAGTTGGAGCGCGACGGCGACCGCCGCGACGATGAGCGGCAGCGCGACCGTCACCACCCAGACGGAGAGCGGCAGGCGGGTGCGCGGAGAACGGGTGTCGGTCATGCGGGGTACTCCTCGCGGATCAGGGAGATGAGGGTCTGGGCGCCGACGCCTTCGTTCCGCGCCTCGGCGACCAGTGCGCGTACGGCCTCGAGGATCGGCGCCCCGCGGCTCGCGGCCTCCGTGACGACCGCGCCGCGGCCGCGCCGCAGGTCGACGAGCCCTTCGTCGCGCAGGTCCTGGTACGCGCGCAGCACCGTGTGGATGTTGATGTCGAGCGCGTCGGCGAGCTCTCGGGCGGCGGGCAGCCTCTCGCCCGGGCGCAGCGCCCCGCGGGCGGCCGCCGCGCGCACCGATGCGGCGATCTGGTCGTAGATCGCCACCCCGGATCCCGGGTCGACACGGATGAGCACCCCGCCATCCTATTGTTCTAGTTTCACTATTACAACTGATGATGACTCCGGCGACCCACGGCCGTAGGCTCGGAGCATCCTTCGAGAGCCGCGGAGCCGACCATGAGCGACGACACCCCCACGCAGCGCTACCCCGAGGGCTTCCCGCCGCCGGGCAGCACCCCTCCCCCGCAGGCCGGTCCGCCCGCCGGAACGCCGCCCGCCGGAACGCCTGCCGCCGACGCTCCCACCGAGCGCTTCGCCGCGGCGACCGACACCACGGCCGCGGGAGGCACCGTCCCGCCCGCCGGCACCGTTCCTCCCGCACCGCCCGCGGCATCCGGAGGCGGGCGCGACCAGAAGCCGCTCATCATCACGCTCGCGGTCATCGCGGGTGTGCTGCTGCTCGCGCTCATCGGCGTGCTCATCTGGCTCGCCGTCGCGTCCGGGTCGCCGAACCCGACGCCGACCGACACCGGGAGCCCGACTCCGACGCCCACCGCATCGGAGACGCCCACGCCCACGCCGACACCCACGCCGACCGAGACGACCGCTCCTCCCCCGCCTCCGGCCGACGCGATCACGAGCTACACGGCCTCGACCACCCAGGTGGACTGCACGGGGCAGGGCGGCGGCGCGGTCACCGTCGAGTTCAGCTGGGCGGCCAGCGGCGAGACGCTGTGGTTCGGGGTCGGCACCGACGACGCACGCGCCGACCCGTACGGCGAGTTCCCGCTCAACTACACGATGGACTTCGACTACCAGTGCGGCCAGCCCGACCTGCAGCAGCGCTACACGATCACGGTGCTGCTCGCCGACGGCTCGACCCAGTCCGAGACCGTCGTGATCCGCGAGACCTGACCTCGATCCGCACAGACATGTCTCCGGCTCGATGGACACCGGCGCGCGGGTGTCCACGAGGGCGCAGACATGTCTATGCCCACATCGACCGGTAGAATCGGGGCACCCCACACTCAGGCACCCCTGGACGCGGTGCCGCATATATCGAACCGGAGCACCCCGCGATGAACGACGCCATCACCCCCGCCATCCCCGAACGACCGGCGCTCGAAGGGCTCGAAGCCCGCTTCCGCGAGGTGTGGGAGCGCGAGGGCACCTTCCGGTTCGATCGGGATGCGGCCCTCGCCGCCGGCAAGGACGCGGTGTTCAGCGTCGACACCCCGCCGCCCACGGCCTCCGGCAGCCTGCACATCGGCCACGTGTTCAGCTACACCCACATGGACCTGATGGCCCGCTATCAGCGGATGCGCGGCAAGCACCTGTTCTTCCCGATGGGCTGGGACGACAACGGCCTGCCCACCGAGCGCCGCGTGCAGAACTACTACGGCGTGCGCTGCGACCCCACCCTCCCCTACGTGCCCGGCTACGTGCCGCCGCTCCAGGGCGGCGAGGGCTCGAGCGGCAAGGCCGCCGACCAGCAGCCGATCTCGCGCCGCAACTTCGTGGAGCTCTGCGAGAAGCTCACCGCCGAAGACGAGGTGCAGTTCGAGGAGCTGTGGCGCACGCTCGGCCTGTCGGTGGACTGGTCGCTCACCTACCGCACGATCGGCGACGAGGCGCAGCGCGCCGCACAGCGCGCGTTCCTGCGGAACCTGGCCCGCGGCGAGGCCTACCAGGCGGATGCGCCGACCCTGTGGGACGTGACCTTCCGCACCGCGGTCGCCCAGGCCGAGCTCGAGGACAAGGACCAGCCGGCGGCCTACCACCGCGTGTCGTTCCACCGCCCGGACGGCGGCACCATCGAGATCGAGACCACCCGCCCCGAGCTGCTGCCCGCCTGCGTGGCGCTCGTGGCGCATCCCGACGACGAGCGCTACCAGGCGCTGTTCGGCACGACCGTCACGACCCCGATCTTCGGGGTCGAGGTGCCCGTCGTGGCGCACCACCTCGCCCAGCAGGACAAGGGCTCCGGCATCGCCATGATCTGCACCTTCGGCGACGTGACCGACGTGGTGTGGTGGCGCGAGCTCGACCTGCCGAACCGCGCGATCATCGGCTTCGACGGCCGCCTGCTGCCCGAGGCACCCGCGGAGCCCCTCTTCACGGATGCCGGCCGCGCCGCCTACGCCGAGCTCGCGGGCAAGACCGTGTTCAGCGCCAAGGCGCGCATCGTCGAGCTGCTCGCCGAGTCGGGCGACCTCATCGGCGAGCCGCGCAAGATCACGCATCCGGTGAAGTTCTTCGAGAAGGGCGACAAGCCGCTCGAGATCGTCTCGACCCGGCAGTGGTACATCGCCAACGGCGCCCGCGACGAGAAGCTGCGCGAGGAGCTGCTCGCGGCCGGGAAGGAGCTGCGCTTCCACCCCGACTTCATGCGGGTGCGCTACGAGAACTGGGTCGGCGGCCTCACGGGCGACTGGCTCATCTCGCGCCAGCGCTTCTTCGGCGTGCCGATCCCCGTGTGGTACCCGCTCGACGAGCACGGCGAGGTGCAGCGCGAGCGGCCCATCGTGCCCGACGAGGCGTCGCTGCCGATCGACCCGTCCTCCGACACCGCGCCCGGCTACGACGAGGCCCAGCGCGGGGCGCCCGGCGGCTTCGTGGGCGAGCTCGACATCATGGACACCTGGGCCACCTCGAGCCTCACCCCGCAGATCGCGGGCGGCTGGGTCGACGACCCGGAGCTGTTCGAGCTGGTGTTCCCGTACGCGCTGCGCTCGCAGGGCCAGGACATCATCCGCACCTGGCTGTTCTCGACCATGCTGCGCGCCCGGCTCGAGCACGGGGCGACGCCCTGGGCGCACGCCGGCATCTCGGGCTTCATCGTCGACCCCGACCGCAAGAAGATGTCGAAGTCGAAGGGCAACGTGGTCACCCCGCAGAGCATGCTCGACGAGCACGGCTCGGACGCGGTGCGGTACTGGGCGGCGTCGTCGAAGCTCGGCACGGATGCGGCCTTCGACCCGCAGAACCCGAAGACCATCAAGATCGGCCGCCGGCTCGCGATCAAGGTGCTCAACGCGGCCAAGTTCGTCTACTCCTTCCCCTACCCCGACGGCGCCGCCGTCTCGGAACCGCTCGACGCCGACATGCTCGCCGAGCTCGCGCGGGTCGTCGACGAGGCGACCCGGGCGTACGAGTCCTTCGACCACGCGCGGGCCCTCGAGGTGACCGAGCAGTTCTTCTGGACCTTCTGCGACGACTACCTCGAGCTCGTGAAGGAGCGCGCCTACACGGGAGAGGGCGCCGGTCAGGCCTCCGCCGTGGCGGCGTTGCGCGCGGCGATCAACGTGATGCTGCGCCTGCTCGCCCCCGTGCTGCCGTTCGCGACCGAGGAGGTGTGGCGCTGGACCCACGCGGGCTCCGTGCACACGGCGAGCTGGCCGACGGTGCTCGAGCTCGGCGCGGACGACGCACCGCGCGGCCTGCTCACCGCGACGAGTGCGGCGCTCATCGGCATCCGCCGCGCCAAGACGGATGCGAAGGCCTCGCAGAAGACGCCCGTCACCTCGGCGACGCTCGCCGGTCCGGCGATCCTCGCGGAGGCGGCCGACGACCTGCGCGCCGTCGGCCGCATCGAGCGTCTCGACCTGGTGGCGGCGGACGAGGTCGCGGTGAGCGACGTCGTGCTCGCCGAGGTCGCGGAGGTCTGAGCGTGGACACCGTCGTGCGGCCCGTCGCCCCGGCGGATGCGGCGCGCTGGCGCACGCTGTTCGCCGACTACGGGGTCTTCTACGAGACCGCGTTCACCGACGAGGTGCTCGACCGGGTGTGGGAGCAGCTGCTCGCGGAGGGCTCCGGCATCGACGGGCTCGTCGCCGTGCGCGACGGCGCGATCGTCGGCATCGCGCACTACCGCTCGCATCCGGACACCTTCTCCGGCGGGCGCGACTGGTTCCTCGACGACCTGTTCGTCGACCCCGAGGTGCGCGGCACCGGTGCGGGGCGGGCGCTCATCGCGCACCTCGCGCAGCTCGCGGCGGGCACCGGCGGGTCGCTGCGCTGGATCACCGCCGACACCAACGCGACCGCGCAGGCGCTCTACGACAAGGTCGCCACCCGCACCCGCTGGGTCACCTACGAGATCCGCGGCTGATGCAGCTCGGAACGCGCTGGCCGGTGGGCGGGGAGGTGCCCCCTCGGGTGCCGGATGCGATGGTCGCCGCGATCCGCGAAGTCGAGGCGGAGCTCGCGGACGTCGACACCGCCGCCTGGCGCTGGACCCTCACCTGGCTCGAGGGGCGCCCCGTGGTCGAGCTCGACCCTTCGACAGGCTCAGGGCGGCGCGACGGCACCGTGCTGCGCCTCGCGCACGACGGCTCGGTGCACCGCGACCTGCTGGACTAGGCGCGGGCGATGATCTCGCCGTGTGGGAACACCATCCAGCCGTCCGGGTCCTCCGCCCAGTGGGCCCAGGCGTAGCTGATCGCCTCGAGGTCGGCACGCGACGCGAAGCCCTTGCCGAGCGCGTCGCCCGCGAACGCCGAGGCGAGCACGCGGTCACGCCACATGCCGCCCCACCAGGCGCGCTCGTCGTCGGTCGCGAAGCACCACACGGATGCCGTCGAGTCGACGGCCGCGAACCCCGCGGAACGCGCCCACGCCTTGAGGCGGCGCCCGGCATCCGGTTCGCCGCCGTTGCTGCGGTGCACCTGCTGGTAGAGACCGGCCCACGACGCGAGACCCGGCGTCGTCGGGTAGGTGACGACCCCGCCGTAGTCGCACTCCCGCACGCCGACGAAGCCGTCCGAGCCGACCACCCGGCGCCACTCGCGCAGGGCGTCCACGGGACGGGCGAGATGCTGCAGCACCTGGTGCGCGTGCACCACGTCGAACTCCCCGTCGGCGTAGGGCAGCGCGTAGGCGTCGGCCACGACGAACTCGACGTTCGTCACGCCGCGCTCGGCGGCATGCCGGCGCGCCTGCTCGACGACCTCGGCCGAGGCGTCGACGCCCACCACGCGCCCGGGCGCCACGAGCTCGGCGAGGTCGACCGTGATGGTGCCGGGGCCGGCGCCCACGTCGAGGATGCTCATGCCCGGCCGCAGGTGCGGCAGCAGGTAGGCGGCCGAGTTGAGCGCGGTGCGCCAGATGTGCGAGCGCAGCACGCTCTCGTGATGGCCGTGGGTGTAGTGCTCTTCGGGGAGGGGCTCGTCGGTCACGTGACCAACCCTAGGCTTGCCGGGTGACGAATCCGTTCCTCGCCGAGAGCGAGCTCCCCTACCAGCTGCCCGACTTCGCCGCCGTGCGCGACGAGCACTTCCTCGAGGCGTTCGAGGTGGGGATGACCGAGCAGCTGGCCGAGATCGCCGCGATCACCGCCGACCCCGCCCCGCCGACGTTCGAGAACACGCTCGCGCCGCTCGAGCGCTCGGGCGGGGTGCTCGACCGGGTCGCCACCGTGTTCTTCACGCTCGCCTCCTCCGACACGACGGACGCCATCCAGGCCCTCGAGGAGGAGCTCGCCCCGCGCCTCGCCGCCCACCACGACGCGATCGTGCTCGACGCGGCCCTCTTCGCCCGCATCGACGCGATCCACGCCGCCCGCGACGACCTCGACGACGAGCAGCGATACCTCGTCGAACGGCGGCACATCGAGATGGTGCTCGCCGGCGCCGCCCTCGACGACGCGGCGAAGGAACGGCTGCGCGCGCTCAACCAGCAGCTGTCGACCCTGACCACGCGCTTCGAGAAGAACCTGCTGAACGACACCAACGAGCTCGCCGTGCTCGTGACGGATGCCGCCGAGCTCACCGGTCTCACGGCGGGCGAGCTGTCGGCCGCCCGCGAGGCGGCCGCATCCCGAGATCTCGAGGGCTGGCTGGTGACCCTCGTGCTGCCCACCGGGCACCCGTGGCTGTCGTCGATCGAATCCGCCGCCACCCGCGCCCGCATCATGGAGGCCTCCCGCGCCCGCGCCACCCGCGGCGGGGAGTACGACAACCGGGAGCTCGTGCTCGAGCTCGTGCGCGCCCGCGCCGAGCGCGCACGGCTGCTCGGCTTCCGCGACCACGCGTCCGTGGTGACGGCCGACGAGACCGCGGGCTCGCCCGCCGCCGTCGCCGAGCTGCTGGGGCGCCTCGCCCCGGCCGCCGCCCGCAACGCGGCCGCCGAGCGCGAGGCGCTGTCGGCGACCTTCGGGGGCGAGGTCACCGCATCCGATTGGGCCTTCGCGGCGGATGCCGTGCGCCGCGAGCGCTACGATCTCGACACCGCAGCGCTGCGCCCCTGGTTCGAGGCCGAGCGCGTGCTGCAGGACGGCGTCTTCTTCGCCGCCGAGCGGCTGTACGGCCTGAGCTTCCGGGAGCGCCCGGATCTGCACGGCTGGAACGACGAGGTGCGGGTCTTCGAGGTGAGCGACGGGGACGGCCCGATCGGCCTCTACCTGCTCGACCTCTACACGCGCGACTCCAAGCGCGGCGGCGCCTGGATGAACTCGCTCGTCTCACGGAACGAGCTGCTCGGAGTGCCCGCCTCGGTGGTCACCAACAACCTCAACGTGCCGCGTCCCGCGGCCGGCGAGCCGACCCTGCTGACCCTCGACGAGGTCGAGACCTTCTTCCACGAGTTCGGGCACGCCCTGCACGGCCTGTTCGCGCACGCGGGCTACCCGAGCCTCGCCGGCACGAACGTGTTCCGCGACTTCGTGGAGTTCCCGAGCCAGGTCAACGAGATGTGGGCCATGTGGCCCGAGGTGCTCACGAACTACGCGCGGCACCACGAGACCGGCGAGCCCCTCGACGCGGGCGTCGCGCAGAGGCTGCGGGATGCGGAGCGGTTCGGGCAGGGCTTCGGCACGAGCGAGTACCTGCAGGCGGCGCTGCTCGATCAGGCGTGGCACACCCTCGACGTGGAGCAGGCGGCCGCGGTCACGGATGCCGCCGCCTTCGAGGCGGGGGCGCTCGCATCCGTCGGGCTCGCGGACGACGCGGTGCCCCCGCGCTACGCGACCACCTACTTCGCGCACGTGTTCGCGGGCGGCTACGACGCCGGGTACTACTCGTACATCTGGAGCGAGGTGCTCGACGCCGACACGGTCGAGTGGTTCCGCGAGAACGGGGGCCTGACCAGGGAGAACGGCGAGCGCTTCCGCCGCCGCCTGCTGCAGGCCGCCGGCACCCGCGACCCGCTCGCGGCGTTCCGCGACTTCCGCGGTCGCGACGCCGAACTCGGCCCGCTCCTCGCGCGCCGCGGTCTCGACTGACCGGATCCCCGTCGCCGAGTTGACAGCCGCGCGGCTGGTGAGATTAGGCTTACCTAACAACCACCCCCTAAGGTGAGCCTATCCTCATCATCCGTCCCGAAAGGATCCTCGTGCGCGCTCTCCGCACCGTCCCGATCGTCGCGGCCGCAGCACTCCTGCTGTCGGCCTGCGCCGGAACCACCACCCCCGACACGGCCACGGAGGCCTCCGGCGACGGCGCCTTCCCGGTGACGATCTCCCACGCATTCGGCGAGACCACCATCACCGAGAAGCCGGAACGGGTGGCGACGGTCTCGTGGTCGAACCAGGAGGTGCCGCTCGCGCTCGGCGTCGTCCCCGTCGGGATGGCGAAGGTGACCTGGGGCGACGACGACGGCGACGGGGTGCTCCCCTGGGTCGAGGACCGTCTGACCGAGCTCGACGCGGAGACCCCCGTGCTGTTCGACGAGACCGACGGCATCGACTACGAGGCCGTCGCCGACACGCAGCCCGACGTGATCCTCGCCGCCTACTCGGGGCTCACCCAGGAGGACTACGACACGCTCTCCAAGATCGCCCCCGTCGTCGCCTACCCCGAGGTCGCCTGGGGCACCTCGCTCGAGGACATGATCCGACTCGACTCGGCGGCTCTCGGGCTCGCGAGCGAAGGCGACGCCCTCATCGAGCAGCTGCACGGCGAGATCGACGACGCCCTGCAGGCCCACGCGGAGCTCGAGGGCAAGAAGGTGCTCTTCTCCTACATCGACCCGAGCGACTTCAGCCAGATCGGGTTCTACACGAGCCTCGACACCCGTCCGGGCTTCCTCGAGAGCCTCGGATTGCCGGTGCCGACGGTCGTCGCCGAGGAGTCCGCGGGCAGCGAGCTCTTCTACACGACGGTGAGCGCCGAGCAGGCGGATCGCTTCTCGGACGTCGACGTGTTCGTCACCTACGGCGACGCCTCGGGCGCGATCGTCGCCCAGCTGCAGGCCGACCCGCTGCTGTCGAAGATCCCGGCGATTGCGGCCGGCCGCATCGCGATCCTCGAGAACGACACCCCGCTCGCCGCGTCGGCCAACCCCTCGCCGCTCTCGATCGGCTGGGGCATCGACGACTACTTCGCGCTGCTGGCCGCGGCCGCGCAGGCCGGGTGACGCCGAGCGCGCCCGCCACCACCGCGCCGGGCGCCGCGTCACTGCGGCGTCCGGCGGGGGTCCGCCTCGCCTGGCTGCTCGCGGGGGTGGTGGCGCTCCTGCTCGCGACCGTCGCCTCGCTCGCCTTCGGCACCCGCCCGGTCACGATCGAGGAGGTGCTCGCCGCACTCGCCGGCGACACCTCGTCGATCGGCACCGCCGCCGTCGCCTCGCGCGTCCCGCGCACCCTGCTCGCCCTGCTCGTCGGGGCGGCGCTCGCGCTGTCCGGCACCGCACTGCAGGCCGTCACCCGGAACCCGCTGGCCGACCCGGGCATCCTCGGGCTGTCGACGGGCGCCTCCCTCGCCGTCGTGACCGGCATCGCGTTCTTCGGTCTGAGCGACCCGGTCGCCACGGTCGTGGTGGCCGTGCTCGGCTCGGCGGCGGCCGGGGTGTTCGTCTACGCCATCGGCTCGCTCGGGCCCGGCGGCGCGTCCCCGCTCAAACTCGCCCTCGCCGGCGCGGCCACCACGGCCGCCCTCGGTTCGCTCGTGAGCGCGGTGCTGCTGCCGCGCGTCGAGGTCATGACCACCTTCCGCTTCTGGCAGATCGGCGGGGTCGGCGGCGCCACCTGGGACCGCATCCTGCTGGTGGCCCCCGCCCTGGCCCTCGGCGCCCTCGTCGTGCTCGCGACGGCCCGGGGGATGAACTCGCTCGCCCTCGGCGACGACGTCGCGGCCGGGCTCGGCGAACGCGTGGCGCGCACGCGGCTCGTCGCCGCGGCCGGCGCCTTCGTGCTCTGCGGTGCGGCCACCGCGATCGCGGGGCCCATCGGATTCGTCGGGCTCGTCGTGCCGCACCTGTGCCGCCTGCTGGTGGGCACCGACCACCGCTGGTTGCTGCCCGCCACCGCGATCGTCGGCGCGGGGCTGCTCGTCGCCGCGGACGTCGTGGGCCGACTCGTGGCGCGCCCCGAGGAGGTGGAGGTGGGCATCATCACCGCCCTCATCGGCGCCCCCGTCTTCATCGCGCTCGCCCGCCGGCGGAAGGTGCGCGAACTGTGACGACCGCCCCCACCGCAGAGCGCCTCCAGGTCGCGCGTCGTCGACGCGTGCGCCGCCGGGGCACCCGGATCGCCGCGCTCTTCGCGCTGCTCGTGGCCCTGTTCGCCACGAGCCTCATGGTCGGCAACACCCTCTACGGGCCCGACGAGGTGCTGCGGGTACTGTTCGGCGGGCAGGTGCCGGGCGCCTCGTTCACGGTCGGGGAGCTGCGACTGCCGCGCGCGTGCCTCGCCGTGCTCGCCGGGGCGGCGTTCGGCATCGCGGGGTCGACCTTCCAGACGATGCTGCGCAATCCGCTCGCCTCGCCCGACATCATCGGCATCACCTGGGGCGCGAGCGCCGCGGCGGTCGTGTCGATCGTGGTGCTCGGGCTCGGCCAGGACGCCGTCTCGCTCGCCGCGCTCGCGGGCGCGCTGCTCACCGCCCTCGCGGTGTACCTGCTCGCGTACCGACGCGGCTTCTCGGGCGCCCGCCTGGTGCTCATCGGCATCGGGGTCGCGGCGATGCTGCAGAGCGTCGTCGCCTGGGTGCTGTCGCGCGCATCCGAGTGGGACCTGCCCGCCGCCATGCAGTGGCTCGCGGGCAGCCTCAACGGCGCGAGCTGGGAGCGGGTGGGCCCCCTGGCGCTCGCGGTGCTCGCGATCGGCCCCCTCGTACTCGCCCTCGGCCGCGACCTCGGCACCCTGCGGCTCGGCGACGACGCGGCAGCCGCGCTCGGGGTGCGGGTGCCCGCGGTGCGGCTCGTGCTCATCCTCGGTGCCGTGACCCTGCTGGCCGCCGCCACCGCGGCCGCGGGACCCGTCGCGTTCGTGGCCTTCATGGCGGGTCCGATCGCGACCCGCCTCGTCGGACCGAGCGGATCGCCCCTGCTCCCCGCGGCCCTCGTCGGCGCACTGCTCGTGCTCGGCGGCGACCTTCTCGGCCAGTTCGCCTTCGACAGCCGCTACCCGGTCGGCGTCGTCACCGGAGCGCTCGGCGCACCGTTCCTGATCTACCTGCTCGCCCGGAGCACCCGCCACGGAGGCCTCACATGACCCGCGACCACCTGCTCGAGGCCCGCCACGTGACACTCGCCTACGGCGACCGCACCGTCGTCGAAGACCTCGACCTCGACGTCGCGCCCGGGCGCATCACCGCGATCGTCGGGCCCAACGGATGCGGCAAATCGACCCTGCTGCGCGCCCTCGCCCGGCTGCTCGCGCCGACGGGCGGACAGGTGCTGCTCGACGGCGAGCCGTTGGCCTCGCGCCCCACGAAGCAGGTCGCGCGCGTGCTCGGCCTGCTGCCGCAGAGCCCCGTCGCGCCGGAGGGCATCACGGTCGCCGACCTCGTCGGGCGCGGCCGGCATCCGCACCAGCGACTGCTGGCCCGCTGGAACGAGCACGACTACGCGGCGGTGGCCGCCGCGCTCGAGGCGACCGAGATCGCCGACCTCGCCGAGCGGAGCGTCGACGAGCTCTCGGGCGGGCAGCGCCAACGGGTGTGGATCGCGATGGCGCTCGCCCAGCAGACCGACATCCTGCTGCTCGACGAGCCCACGACCTTCCTCGACATCGCGCACCAGATCGAGGTGCTGGACCTGCTCGCCGAGCTCGGGCGCGAGCGCGGCACGACGATCGTCATGGTGCTGCACGATCTGGGCCTCGCCGCGCGCTACGCCGACGAGCTCGTCGCCATGCGCGACGGGCGCATCGTCGCGAGCGGCGCCCCCGGCGACATCCTGACCCCCGAGCTCGTCGAGGAGGTGTTCGGCATCCGGAGCCTCGTGATGCCGGACCCCGTCGCGGGCCGACCGCTCATCATCCCGATCGGACGACACCATGCCCGCTGACACGCTCACCCGCCCCGCCACGGAGCCCTGGACCTTCGCACGCGTCGAGGTCGTCGGCGTGGAGGAGCTCACGCCGACCTTCCGCCGCATCGTGCTCGCCCGACGCGACGGGGGCCGGCTGGCCGACCCCGGCTTCGACCAGCGGATCAAGGTGGTGCCACCCAGCCCGCAGGGCATCGACGCGATGCCCACCGACCCCGACTGGTACGCGAGCTGGCGCCGGATGCCGGAGCACGAGCGCCCGCCGTTCCGCACCTACACGATCCGCGGGTTCGCAGGCGACGACCTGCTCGTCGACTTCGCCCTGCACGGACCAGACGGGCCCGCGGGGCGCTGGGCGATGGCGGCCTCCCTCGGCGACGAGCTGCTCGTGCTGGGGCCGCACGCCGAGCATCCCGGCCCGCACGGCGGCGTCGACTTCGTGCCCCCCGCGCGCACGGAGCACCACCTGCTCGCGGGCGACGAGACCGCGGCGCCCGCGATCGCCCGCATCCTCGAGCAGCTGCCGAGGCGGGCGCGCGGCACGGTCGTCGTCGAGCTGCCCGAGGCCGACGACGCCGCCTACCTGCCCGCGCACCCCGGATTCGAGGTGCACGCCCTCGCGCGCGGCGAGCGCCCGCGGGGCGAGGCGCTCGTCGCCCGCGTCGCCGCCGTCGCGGCCGCGCACCTCGAGGCGCACCCCGGCGCCGAACCGGAGGAGGTCGACATCGAGGACGGCCTGCTGTGGGAGGTCCCCCGCAGCGCCCGCGGGGGCGCCGCCCTCGCGAGCGCCCCGCTCTACGCCTGGCTCGCCGGGGAGGCCGGGTCGATCACGTCGATCCGCCGCCACCTGGTGCGCGAGCTCGGCATCGACCGGCGCGCCGTCGCGTTCATGGGGTACTGGCGTCAGGGACGGGCCGAGAACTCCTAGCCGCCCGGAAGGCGATCGCCGCGACGCCGAACGCGGCCGCGAGGAACATGACGGCCAGGATCACCCACCCGAGGAACCCCAGCGTGAGCGCGGTCGCGGTGATGACGACCGGTCCCACCATCGACGCCACGCCGAAGGCCATCCCGGCCATCCCCTGGTAGGCGCCGGGTCGCCGCGGATCGGCGAGCTCGAAGCTCAGCCCCCACGCGCCCGCCTGCGACAGCACCTCGGAGACGGCATGCAGCACCGCGGCGGCGGCGAGCAGCAGCACCGCGGCGAGCAGCGACGCACCGCCCGCGGCGCCGTAGAGCAGGCAGCCGAACGCCATGAGCACGCCCGCGATCGCCGTGACGGTGCCCGCGCGCCGGAAGTCGTGGGTGCCGCGCGAGAGCGGCACCTGCAGGGCGATCACGAGCACCGTGTTGACGACGAAGAGCACCGACACGACCCAGGTGGGCGCGACCGTGTCGTGGGCGACCCAGAGCGGGATGCCCATGTTGAGCAGCACGAACTGGATGGCGAACACGGCCGCGAGGATGCTGAACAGCAGGTAGCGCGGATCGCGCCACGGGCTGCGCCCGCGCTCGGCGGGCGGCTCGCCCTCGCCCGGCGCCACCGGCCGAGGTGCGTCGACCCGCGCCGGCAGGCGCAGCAGCAGCACGGCGCTCGCCGCGTAGGCGACGCCGCCCACGACGAGGATCACCCGGTAGGCCTCGTCGGATCCGAGGGCGAGCGCGACCGCGCCGACGCCCGTGCCCGCGGTGATCCCGATGTTCGTCACGGTGCGCAGCACCGCGCGCGAGCTCACCCGCGCCTCCGCCGTGAACGCCCGCGCGATGATCGCCGACCGCACGGTGCCGTTCGTGCCGAGCGCGATCGAGATGACGATCTCGGCGACGATCGCCTGCCACAGCTCGGTCACGAGCGCGTAGGAGGCGAGCGCGAGTCCGGCGATCACGACACCGCCGACGAGCATCGCGCGCGCGGAGACGCTGTCGGCCAGATGACCGCCGAGGTAGGAGGCGACGAGCCCCACCGCCGACCCCACCACGAACACGAGGGCGACCTGCTCCGCGGGCAGTCGCGCCACGAGCGAGAGGTAGAGCACCACGAGCGTGAGCGAGATCCCCCGCCCGACCGTGCTGATGAGGGTGGCAAGGGTGAGCGCGCGCAGCACCGGGTCGGAGAAGGTCTCCCGGATGCGGATGCGGAGGGGCGGACGGGTGCGGGTGGTGCTGCTCACATCCCATTACCTCATGGGCCGATGGTCCTACTCGCACCGGCGCACCCCTGGCTACCGTGACTGTCATCGACCCCAGGAGAGGAACCCACGATGTCCGACCAGACCGCATCCGCTCTGCCCGCGCGCCACGTGGGCTTCATCCGCCTGACCGGCCTCGCCGGGATCGTCGGCGGCATCCTGCTGATCGCCGCGGCGATCGCCGCCTGGGTCGCCGTGTCGACCCAGCTGCGCGCCGAGGACATCGTGATCCCCGACGACGCCGCCGCGTTCCAGGGCAAGGTGGTCGACGGACCCGTCGACGCGTACATCCAGGCCGACATCATCGCCCACCACGCTCTCGAGGCGAGCGACGGCAAGACCTACGCCGAGCTCGACCGCGACGACCCGGTGCGCGCGACCGTGATGAACGCGTCCTTCCTGCGGGCCTCGCTCTTCACCTCGGTGGTGTCGTTCGGCGTCGCCCTGCTCGCGGCGGGCGTCGGCGCGCTCATGCTGCTGTTCGGCCTCGCGTTGCGGTGGCTCGTGCCGGCGCCGAGCCGCACCGCAGCGTAGGGCCCGTCACGCCGTCGCGAGTGCGGCTCGGCGACCGATCCAGAGGATGCCGAGCGACGACGCGAGGAAGATCCCGCCGAGCAGGATCCACCCCGGCAGGCCGAACTGCAGGGCCGTGATCGCGATGACCGGCGGCCCGACCGCCGACACCACCCCCCAGCCCATGCCGACGAGCCCCTGGTAGGCGCCCGCCGACTCCGGATCGGCGAGCTCGAACGACAGACCCCACCCGGCCGCCTGGCTGAGCACCTCGGCGAGGGCGTGGGCGAGCGCACCGAGCACGAGCACGAGGATCGCGAGCCACACCGGCGCGCCGGCGGCGAGCGCGTAGACCACGCAGGCGGCGGCCATCAGCACCCCGGCGACCGCGAACACCCGGCCCGCGCGCCGCACGTCGTCGGTGCCCTTCGACAACGGCACGGTCAGCGAGGTGACGACGACCGTGTTGAGGATGATGAGCACCGACACCACGACGATCGGCGCCTCGGTGGCGTGCGCGATCCAGAGCGGCATCGCGTAGTCGAGCACGCTGAACTGGATCGCGAAGATCGAGCTGAGCAGCACGAAGGCGAGGTACCGCGCGTCGCGCCAGGGGCTGCGCCCCCGCACCGGCGCGACCGCCTCCTCCTCCGCGGTGCGGACGCCCCCCGCATCGACCCGCGGCGGGAGGCGCAGCAGCGGGAGCGCCCCGACGAACGACAGCAGCGCGGCCACGACGAGGGCGATGCGGTACGCCTCGGGGGTCGACAGCAGGATCGGGATCGCGGCCGCCGCCGAGCCGAGGGCGATGCCGACGTTGGTGACGGTGCGCATCACCGCCCGCGCGCGGACACGGCCCGGGCCCTCGAAGCCGCGCGCGATGATCGCCGACGACGCCGCATGACCCATCGAGCCGGCGAAGAACGACACGCTGCCCACCACGATCGCGGGCAGCACGCCGTCGACCCAGACGTACCCGATCAGCACGAGGCTGCCGACGAGCTGACCGGCGACGGTGATGCGGCGCGCGCTCACCCGGTCGGACAGCCATCCGCCGAGGTACGAGGCCGCCATGCCCGCGACGGCGGAGACCGCCACGGCGAGCGCGATCTGCTCGGGGGTCAGGCGGGCGATGAGGGTGAGGTACAGCACGAGGGCGGTGAGGAACACGCCGCGACCGAGGGTCGCGAGCGCCGTCGAGAGCACCAGGGGGCCGAGCACCGGATCGTCGCGGCCGAGGAGCTCGGCCAGACGCACCCGGATGCCGGCGCGGGCCTGGGCGGCCGCGCTCTCGCCCGCCTCGGCCTCCGCCTCGGCGAAGGGGGGTTCCTCGCTCACCCCGGCAGCCTACGGTCGGCCACCGACCGCGCCCGCGCCACGGGGGCGCCGCACCAGCCAGAGCATCGCGATGCCCCCGACGACCAGCCCCCAGAACGCCGAGCCGATGCCCGCGATCGTCACCCCGGACGCCACCACGAGGAAGGTGACGACGGCGACGATCCGCGTCGAGGCCTCCTCGAGCGCTCCCGTGGCCGCGCCGGCGAAGGCGCCGAACAGGGCGAGCCCGGCGACCGCCGTGATCAGGATGGGCGGCGTCACCGCCACGAGCACCGTCGCCGCGCCCGCGCCGAGCCCGATCACGAGGTAGGCGACCCCGCCCGTCACGCTCGCGATCCAGCGCCGATCGCGATCCGGATGCGCATCCGGACCCGCCATGAGCGCGGCGGTGATCGCGGCCAGGTTGAGCGTGAAGCCGCCGAACACCGAGCCCACCGCCGTGGCGGCGCCCGTGCCGACCAGGATCGCGCGGGCCGGAGGGTGCGGATAGCCGAAGGTGGTCAGCACGGCGAACCCCGGCACGTTCTGGCCCGCCATCGTGACGACGTAGAGCGGCAGCCCGAGGCTCACGAGCACGAGCGGATCGAAGCTCGGCCAGGTGAGGGTGACGGTCGGCCACAGCGACGCCGTGGTCAGGTCGGCCCCCTCTCCCGACACCACGACGGCGACGATCGTCGCGAACACGGCGCCCGGCACCGCCCAGCGCGGCGCCAGCCGGGCCAGCAGCAGCCACACGATCACGACGGGCAGCGCCAGCGCCGGCAGCTGCACCGCCGCGAAGACGGGGGCGAGGCAGATCGGGAAGAGGATGCCGGCGAGCATCGCGCTCGCGATCGGACGCGGGATGCGGGTCATCGCCCGCGCGAGGGCCGGCCAGAGCCCCGTGACGACCAGCAGCACGCCGCACAACAGGAACGCCCCGACGGCCGCGCGGTAGTCGCCCGTCGTCGCCTGCGCCGCGACGAGCAGCGCGGCCCCCGGGGTCGACCACGCGAAGGCGAGCGGCATCCGGTACCGCAGCCCCAGGCCGATCGCGAGCACCCCCTGCAGCAGGCAGAGCGCGAGCAGACCGGATGCGGCGTCGGCCGGGGTCGCGCCGACCGCCTGGAGCCCCGCGACGACGAGCGCGAACGAGCTCGCGAATCCGGTGACGGCGCCGACGAGACCGGCGCCGATCGGCTGGGCCAGGTCGGAGACGCGCACGGCATCCGAGCCTAGGGTGCCGCGGGCCGCGCGACCGCGGGCCGCAGGGCGACGGGTGGCGTGCCCGCTACGCCGACTTCTCGGCGCGACGCGCCGGACGCGGCACGATCGTCGGGGCCGCGTTGTCGATGACCGCCTCCCGCGTCACCACGACACGGGCCACCTCGTCGCTCGAGGGCACCTCGAACATGATCGGCCCGAGCACCTCCTCGAGGATCGCGCGCAGGCCGCGGGCGCCGGTCTGGCGCAGCACGGCGAGGTCGGCGATCGCCTCCAGGGCGCCCTGGTCGAACTCCAGCTCGACGCCGTCGAGCTCGAACATGCGCTGGTACTGCTTGACGAGCGCGTTCTTCGGCTCGGTCAGGATGTCCATGAGGGCCGACTGGTCGAGCGGCGACACGGTCGTCACGACGGGCAGGCGGCCGATGAACTCGGGGATCAGACCGAACTTGTGCAGGTCTTCCGGGAGCACCTCGCTGAAGAGCTCGGCCTCGTCGCGCTTGCTGTGCAGCGGGGCGCCGAATCCGATGCCGCGGCGGCCGACGCGCGCCGAGATGATCTCCTCGAGGCCCGCGAAGGCGCCGGCCACGATGAACAGCACGTTCGTCGTGTCGATCTGGATGAACTCCTGGTGCGGGTGCTTGCGGCCGCCCTGCGGCGGCACCGAGGCGACCGTGCCCTCGAGGATCTTGAGCAGGGCCTGCTGCACGCCTTCGCCCGAGACGTCGCGCGTGATCGACGGGTTCTCGGCCTTGCGGGCGATCTTGTCGACCTCGTCGATGTAGATGATGCCGGTCTCGGCCCGCTTCACGTCGTAGTCGGCGGACTGGATGAGCTTCAGCAGGATGTTCTCGACGTCTTCGCCGACGTAGCCCGCCTCGGTGAGCGCCGTGGCATCCGCGACCGCGAACGGCACGTTGAGCCGCTTCGCGAGCGTCTGGGCGAGGTAGGTCTTGCCGCACCCCGTGGGACCGATGAGCAGGATGTTCGACTTGGCGATCTCGACGTCGTCGCGCTTCGTGTCGGCCGGCGCGAGCGTCTGGTGCGCCCGGATGCGCTTGTAGTGGTTGTAGACGGCGACCGACAGCGCGCGCTTGGCGGGCTCCTGGCCGATCACGTACTCCTCGAGGAAGGAGAAGATCTCCTTCGGCTTCGGGAGGTCGAACTCGCTCGCGACCTCTTCGCCCGCCTCGGCGAGACGCTCCTCGATGATCTCGTTGCAGAGCTCGACGCACTCGTCGCAGATGTACACGCCGGGACCGGCGATGAGCTGCTGGACCTGCTTCTGGCTCTTGCCGCAGAACGAGCACTTCAGCAGGTCGGCGCTCTCCCCGATGCGTGCCATGCCGTTCTCCCTCCGAAGCGGTACCAGGAGCCTAACCCGTCCCGGCGACCGAGGTGGGTCTCTCCGCATTTCCCGTGTCGGCGCGCCGCCCCCGGTTCGCGTGGCACGCGTTCGCGGGACGCGACTGGGTGCGCGGAGCCTCTCCGACTACCCTGGAGGCATGACGCCGCGCGCCTCCCGCCTCCTGCGCGGCACCCTGCTGGGCGGCGTCGCGACCCTGCTCGCCGCCGTCTCGCACCTCGTCGGCGGCGGCCCGGCACCGACGGGCATCGCCCTCGTGCTCGGCGGGGTCTTCGCGGGCGCCGTCGGCACGATCGCCGTCGGGCGGATCGTCGCCGGACGGCGCGTCGGTCTGGTGCGCACGATCACAGCGGTCACGATCTCCCAGCTCGCGTTCCACCTCGTTTTCTCGCTGCTCGGCTCCGGCGCCACGGTCACCGCCTCGGGCGGCCATCACCACGAGCTGTTCGCGCTCGTGAGCGACCCCGCGGCGGCCGTGGCCCAGGGCGGTGCGGCCATGTGGCTCGCGCACCTCGTCGCCGGCGCGCTGACGGTCGGCTACCTGCGCGGACTCGAGTCGCGTGTGTGGGCGGTGCTCGCGCGCGTCGGCGGGTTCCTGCTGCGCGTGCTCGGCATCCGCACGCCGCGGCCCGCGAACCGACGCCCGAGGCCCGTCGCCGGCCGCCGCGACATCCCGGTCTCCGAGACCCTCCGCACCGCGATCTCGCGGCGCGGTCCCCCGCTCGCCTCCCGCGTCTGACGTCGACGGTCCTCGCGGCCGCGCGTCGGCGCGCCCGCAGACCACCTCATCATCCCTTCGTCAGGAGAACCATGTCCCGAACCATCCGCCGCGGCCCCGCGGCGTTCATCACTCTCACCGCCGCTACCGCGCTCGCGCTCGCGGCACCCCTCTCCGCGAGCGCGCACGTCACGCTCGCGGAGAACACGGCGGCCCCCGGCAGCTACGCCCTGCTGACCTTCAAGGTGCCCACCGAATCCGAGTCGGCCTCCACCGTGTCGCTCACCCTCATGCTGCCCACCGACACGCCGTTCACGAGCGTGCGCACCGTGCCGATCGCCGGCTGGAGCGCCGAGCTCGTGCGCACGACGCTGCCCGAGCCCGTGACCGTCGGCGAGACGCAGATCACGGAGGCGGTCACGAGCATCGTGTGGACCGCCGACGACGGCGCCGGCATCGGCGTGGGCGAGCTGGGGCTCTTCCCCGTCTCGCTCGGCCCGGTGCCCGACACCGGCTCGATCGTGCTGCCCGTGGAGCAGGGCTACAGCGACGGCAGCACCGTCTCGTGGAGCGACACGGGCGAGGGGGCGGAGCACCCGGCACCCGTGCTCTACGTGAACGACGCGCCCGTCGCCGACCACCACGACGACGGTGACGACGACGCGGCCCCCGAGGTGACGAGCGAGCCGGAGGCCGACGGATCCGCCGCCGGCGCATCCGGCACCGACGTCGTGGCGCGGGTGCTCGGCGTCGCCGGGCTCGCGGTCGGCGCCGTCGGCGTCGCGCTCGCGGTGGTCTGGCGGCGGCGCGCCGCGGATGCCGCAGCCGGCCCGCGCGACCCCGGAACCGGCGGTGCGGCGTGAGCCGCCGCCTGCGGAGCCTCGTCGCGGCGACCTCGGTCGCCGCCGCGGGGCTCGCCCTGGCCCTGGTGGTGGCCCCCGCGGCCGAGGCGCACAGCGTGCTCGTCGACTCGACACCCGCCCCGGGCGCGACGCTCGACACGCTCCCCGACGCGTTCTCGGTCACCTTCGACGAGACGCTGCTCGCCGACGCGGGCGACGCGGCCTTCGCGATGCGGATCGTGAGCGCGGACCGCCGGTACTACGGCGACGGCTGCCTCACGATCGTCGACAACACGATGTCGACGGACGCGGCGGTCGGGCCGGCCGGCGACTACACCGTGGAGTGGCAGGTGGTCTCGGCCGACGGGCATCCGGTGGGCGGGGAGATCCCCTTCACCTGGACGGGCGACGCCACCGCCGAGGGGTCCGCGCAGCCGGCCGCGTGCGGCGCCACGGCGACCCTGAGCGCGACGCAACCTCCCGAGCTCGACGCGGGTCATCACGACACCGACACCTCGGTCGACATCCCGCTCGGCGACGTGCTGTGGATCGTGGGGGCCGTGCTCGTCGTCGCGATCGCGGTGACGGTCGCGCTCATCGCCACCCGGCGACGCTGAGCCCGCACGACGACGGCCCCCGGTCCATGACCGGGGGCCGTCGTCGTCTCGCCTACGCCTTGGTGAGCGCGGGCAGGGTCTTGCGGCTCGAGAGCACCTGGTCGATGAGGCCGTACTCGAGGGCCTCGTCGGCCGACAGGATGCGGTCGCGCTCGATGTCGGCGTTGACCTCCTCCTGCGTCTTGTTCGAGTGGCGCGACAGCGTCTCCTCGAGCCAGGTGCGCAGGCGCAGGATCTCCTTCGCCTGGATCTCGATGTCCGAGGCCTGACCGCGGCCGGCCTCGCCGACGGCGGGCTGGTGGATGAGCACGCGCGAGTTCGGCAGCGCGAGGCGCTTGCCCGGGGTTCCGGCGGCGAGGATCACCGCGGCCGCGGACGCCGCCTGGCCGAGCACGACCGTCTGGATCTGCGGGCGGATGTACTGCATGGTGTCGTAGATCGCCGTCATCGCGGTGAACGAGCCGCCGGGGCTGTTGATGTACATGACGATGTCGCGGTCGGGATCCATCGACTCGAGCACCAGCAGCTGCGCCATGACGTCGTCGGCCGACGCGTCGTCGACCTGCACGCCGAGGAAGATGATGCGGTCCTCGAAGAGCTTCGCGTACGGGTCCTGGCGCTTGAAGCCGTAGGCCGTGCGCTCCTCGAAGCTCGGCAGGATGTAGCGCGAGCTCGGCATGCGAGAGGCCAGGTCTCCGCCGGCCATGAAGGTGGGGGTATCCATCTGTCTGTTCCTCGTCTCTCTCGCGCTTACTTCTTCACGTCCGTGCCGGCGCCGCCCACGACATCCGCCGCCGAGGCGCGGATGTGGTCGACGAAGCCGTACTCGAGGGCCTCCTCGGCCGTGAACCAGCGGTCGCGGTCGCCGTCGGCGTTGACCTGCTCGACCGTCTTGCCGGTCTGGTCGGCGGTGATCTGGGCCAGGCGGTTCTTCATGTCGATGATGAGCGCGGCCTGGGTCTGGATGTCGGAGCTCGTGCCGCCGAATCCGCCGTGCGGCTGGTGCAGCAGCACGCGCGCGTTCGGGGTGATGTAGCGCTTGCCCTTGGTGCCCGCCGTCAGCAGCAGCTGCCCCATCGACGCGGCCATGCCGATGCCGACCGTGACGACGTCGTTCGGGATGAACTGCATCGTGTCGTAGATCGCCATGCCCGCCGTGATCGAACCGCCGGGGCTGTTGATGTAGAGGTAGATGTCGCGCTCCGGGTCCTCCGCGGCGAGCAGCAGCAGCTTCGCTGCGATCTCGTTCGCGTTCTCGTCGCGCACCTCGGAACCGAGCCAGATGATGCGGTCCTTGAGGAGGCGGTCGAAGACGCTCGGCGTGAATGCCGGTTCTGCCATGGGAGGAGCTCCTTGTGTCTGTGTCGGACGCCGGGTCGAGGCCGGGGCCCCGGGGGTCGCTCACGAATCTACCGGCGCGCTTTCGACGACCCGGCCGTGTTCGCCCTGGGCAGAGTCGCGCGCCGCGTCCGCCGGGGGCGGCACCGCCACTGCGAGAAATGCAGGAGATACTCGCCGCCGTCGGCGCCGCTGCCGGAGATCCGGGGTGCCGAGCGGAAGACTCCTGCATTTCTGAGGCGAATACTGTGGACGGATGGAGTGGCGCGAGCGGATGGCGGCCGTCTGGGCCGCGGCGGAGCAGTTGGACGACGCCGAGCTGGTGCGGCGCATCGACGAGATCGCCGCCGAGCATCCGGATGAGCCGCTCGCGCTGTTCGAGCGCGCGGGCGCCCGCGACTCCACGGGCGACGAGGCGGGAGCCGAGCAGCTCTACCGCGCGGCGCTCGCCGCCGGCCTGCCCGAGTCGGAGCGCGCCCAGTGCGTCATCCAGCTCGCGAGCACCGTACGCAACCTCGGGCGCCCCGAGGAGTCGCTCGAACTGCTGCGCACGGAGTTCGTGGGGCGCGCATCCGACGACGAGTACGCGGATGCCGCCGTCGCCTTCGCGGCGCTCGCCCTCGTCGACCTGGGCCGCCCGGTCGAGGCGGTGTCGGCGCTGCTGCACGCGCTCACCCCGCACCTGCCCCGGTACCACCGCTCGGTGCCCGCCTACGCCGACGCGCTGCTCGAGTGACCGCCCCCCTGCCAGAAATGCAGGAGATCCGCCGCCGATGCCCACCGCATCCGGGTTCGGCGGCTTCCCCGCCGGAGTTTCTCCTGCATTTCTGAGGTGAACGGATGCGCTGAGGCCGGCACCGGTCGCCGGCGCCGGCGCCGTCGCGGCTAGCGCAGCAACTTGTCGAGGGTGTTGATGTTGCGGCTCGTGAGGTGCGGCTTGTAGGCGGCCTTGCCGATCGCGGTGCCGAGTTGCGAGTCGAGGGTGTCGCCCTTGGGCACCGTCCAGTAGACGACGCCGTCACCGGATGCGGCGCTCTCGTGCGCGGGGTCGAGCTCGAGCTCGAGGATGCGCGCCTGCACCCCGCCGTCGAGCACGAACAGCACGTAGTCGTGCCAGCCGTCGCGCCCGCGCTCGAACGGGTAGGCGTCGACGATGGTGCGCAGCGCATCCGTCGACATCACGTGCACCCAGGCGTCGTAGCCGAAGCGCTCGCGCAGGGCGGCCTCGACATCCGCCTTCACCCGGGCGGCGGATGCGTCGCTCGTGACGAGCGCGTTGCCGCTCGCGAGCACCGTGGTCACCTCGCCGTAGCCGAGCCCCTCGAGCAGCTCGCGCAGCTCGGCCATCCGGACGGTGACGCCGCCCACGTTGACGCCGCGCAGCAGGATCACGTACCGCATCACGTCACCCTACGCCCGTGCCCGGGCACGCGTGAGGGGTCGCAATCTGCATCCGACACGCCGTGTTCGGTGCAGTTCGCGACCCCTCATCGAGAGCTCGGAGCTCAGTGCTGGTGACCCTCGTGGTCGTGGTCGTGGTCGTCGTGGTCGTGGTCGACGCCGACGAGGTCGGACTCCTCGATGATCTCGGAGTCGTCGTCGCCGTCGCCGAGCACCGTCGCGGTGAGGGCGGAGACGTCGACCGCCTTGCCCTTCTCGTCGACGACCTTCGCCTTCGACAGGGCGACGGCGATCGCCTTCGAGCGGGCGACCTCGCCCACCATCGCCGGGATCTGGCCGGAGTTGCCGAGCGCCTGGATGAACTCGCCCGGCTCCATGCCGTACTGGGCGGAGGCCTGCACGAGGTAGGAGGTGAGCTCGTTCTGGCTGACCTTCACACCCTCGGCCTCGGCGATCGCGTCGAGCAGCAGCTGACGCTTGAAGACCTTCTCGCTCTCCTCGGCGACCTCGGCGCGGTGCACGTCGTCTTCGAGGCGACCCTCGTTCTCGAGGTGGCGGTGCACCTCGTCGTCGATGAGGCCCTGCGGAACGGGGATCTCGGCCTTCTCCACGAGCAGCTCGACGAGCTTGTCGCGGGCGGCGGCGGCCTGGCCGAACTCGGCCGACTTCTCGAGCTGCTCCTTGATGTCCTTGCGGAGCTCGCCGATGGTGTCGAACTGCGAGGCGATCTGGGCGAAGTCGTCGTCGGCCTCCGGCAGCTCGCGCTCCTTCACCGAGATGAGGGTGACGGCGATCTGGGCCTTCTCACCCTGGTGGTCGCCGCCCACGAGCTCCGACTCGAAGGTCGTCGACTCGCCCGCGGTGAGGGTGTCGAGCGCCTCGTCGATGCCCTCGATGAGCTCGCCCGATCCGATCTCGTAGGAGATGTTGGACGCGGTGTCGATCTCCTCGCCGCCGATGGTGGCGACCAGGTCGAGCTGCGCGAAGTCGCCGGTCTTGGCGGGGCGGTCGACGGTGACGAGCGTGCCGAAGCGGGTGCGCAGGTTCTCGAGCTCGTTCTCGACCTCGTCGGGGCCGACCTTGGCGGTCTCGACCTCGACCTTGAGGCCGTCGTACTTCGGCACCTCGAACTCGGGGCGCACGTCGACCTCGACGGTGAAGACCAGGTCGCCGGTGAAGTCCTTCTCGCTGGGCCAGGTGGTCACATCCGCCTCGGGGCGACCGAGCGGGCGAACCTTCTCCTCGGCGGCGGCGTCGCGGTAGAAGCGCTCGAGGCCCTCCGAGACGGCGTGGTTGAGCACCTCGGCGCGGCCGACGCGCTGGTCGATGATGGGCGGCGGCACCTTGCCCTTGCGGAAGCCGGGGATCGAGACCTGCTCGGCGATGTGCTTGTAGGCGTGCTCGATCGACGGCTTCAGCTCGTCGGGGGTCACGGTGATGGTGAGCTTGGCGCGCGTGGGCGACAGCTTCTCGACGGTCGTGCTGACCATGGGGGATGTCTCTCCTGGTGTTGTTTCGCTGATGTTCCGTCGGGGCGACAGGATTTGAACCTGCGACCTCCCGCTCCCAAAGCGGGCACTCTAGCCAAGCTGAGCTACGCCCCGGTCATGCCGGGTCCTGCAGCCGGCGCTCGGGCGGTGACGGAAGCGATCCGGCCCGAAAACGGCCTCGCATAGTCTAGCCGCGATCGGGCGTGCCTTCGCCCGGATGTCGGACGCCGGGCGCACCATGTCCTCATGGCGAACATCGACATCCACGAGATCCGCGCGTTCGAGCCCCGCTGCCTCGACTGCGGCGAGACCGGACCGATCGAGTCGAGCGCCTTCTGGGCGATGTCCTGGGAGGAGGCGCACGTGTGCGTCGCCGCCCGCATCGACGGCGAGACGGCCGAGCTGGTGGGGGTCGCGCGCCTCAGCGCGTGACCGCCGGACCCGACCCAGTGCGCTGACCGGAAGCACCTCTCCCCTGCGTTAGACTCGCGTGGTTGCGCCGTGCATATGGCGCTCCGGGGATGTAGCTCAATGGTAGAGCCTCAGTCTTCCAAACTGATTACGCGGGTTCGATTCCCGTCATCCCCTCCACCCGCCTCACCTGCCGCCTCCCAGCCGCAACGCGCACACTGAGGCGATGACGTCCTCGTCGCGAAGCCGGATGCTGCTCGCGGCGCGGATCTGGCACGGCGGCATCCTCGCGGTGATCGTGTTCTCGCTCGTGGTGCGGGTCGTGCTGATCGTCACCGCCGACCCGTTCGCCGAGGCGCCGGGCGTCTCCCCCGCGGCGCGCATCGTCGAGCGACTCTGGAAGCTCGCGAGCTACTACACGATCGAGAGCAACATCGTGGTCGCGATCGTGTGCGCGCTCATCGTCGTGCAGCCGCTGCGCGGCGGGCGGCTCTGGGAGGTGCTGCGCCTCAACTCGCTGCTCGCGATCACGGTCACGGGGATCGTGTTCGCGATCGTGATCGCCCCGAACGTGCATCCGACCGGATGGCTGTTCGTCGCCACGGTCGGCCTCCACTACGTCACGCCGTTCGCGACCGCTCTCGGCTGGCTGGCCTTCGGGCCGCGGCCGCGGTTCCGCTGGTCGACGGTGCTCTGGGCGTATCTGGTCGCGGTGGCCTGGCTCGTCTACATCTTCGGGCAGGGGGCGCTCACCGAGTGGTACCCCTACCGCTTCCTCGACGTGGCGGGGGTCGGCCCCCAGCCCGCGCTGCTCGACGCGCTCGTGCTCATGGCGATCGCGCTCGGCTGCGTGCTCGGCTACAAACTGCTCGACGCGGTGCTGCCGAGCGTGTGGCGCTCGTCGCCGAGGGCCGGCAGGTAGCACAGCGCCCCCGCCAGACTGAACACCCCCGCGGCGATGAACGCGAACGACGGCGAGGTCGCCTCGGCGAGCGGACCGAGCACCAGCAGCGCCACGCTCGAGGTGCCGCCGGCCACCATCGAGTTGAGCGACAGCACGACCGCCCGGTTGCCGGCGCTCGCCTGGCGGTGCAGCAGCGCGCTGTGCATCGGCCCGGCCGCACCATGGAAGAGGTACACCACCCCGTAGGCGGCGATGAGACCCACGGGTCCCGCGGCGACGCCCATCACCACTACGAACGCGCCGTTCAGCAACCGCGCCAGGATCGCGGTGCGCGCCACCCCGATCCGCGCGGCGACGACCCCCGCGAGCGCCGACCCGACCGCGAACAGCCCCCACGCGGCGGCCGAGGCGGGGCCGAACAGCGCCGCCGCGAGCGCCTCCGTGCCGAGCAGCTCGGTGAGCCGCACGGGGGTGAGCACCTCGAACGCGATCATCGCCACGCTCCAGAACACCTCGACCAGCACGAGACCCCGCAGCACCCGGGAGCGGCCCAGCACCGCGAACCCACCCGCGAGGGTCGCCCGCAGCCCCACCGACTCGGACGCCGCCCGCGTACGCGGCGCCTCGTGCACGAGCACCGCCACGAGCACCAGGTTCACCACCATCACCGCGATCGCCACCAGGTACGGCAGTACGAGGGGCGACCACGCGGAGAGCGGATGCCACGCCACCAGCCCGCCGCCCGCCAGCGCACCCAGGGCGATCGCCACCCCGAGCGCGGCGCCCGCGCGACTCAGCCCCCGCTCCACCGGGTGCGTCGGATCGTCGGCGTGCACGGCGTCGACGAACCACGCCTCGAGCGGGCCCGAGTCGAGCGCCCGGTAGAGGCCCTGCAGCAGCATCGCGAGGGCGAACATCCAGAAGCCCTGCGCGGTCACGAAGATCCCCGCCGAGACGATCGCGATCGCTCCCGCCGCGAGCAGCACAGGACGCCGGCCGACGGTGTCGGTGAGACCGCCCGTCGGCACCTCCAGCAGCACCACCACGATCCCCTGCACCGCGAGGATCACGCCGAGCTCGGCGAGCGTGACGCCGCGCTCGAGCGGCAGCAGCACCGTCAGACCGAAGACGAGGCCCACCGGCAGCCACCGGGTCACGACCAGCAGCACGAGCCGCCGGTCCGCCTGGCGGGCGGTGATCGGCGTCACGCCTCCCCCGCATCCGGCGCCTGCAGCTCGACGGGCCGCATGAAGCGCGAGACGTGGATGCGGCGGGCGCGCGCATCGCCCCGCCCCGCGCTGCGGTAGCGGTCGACGACCGCCTCGATCTCGCGCTCCATGTCGGCCAGCTGCTCGGGGGTGACGAGCAGAACGGCGTCGTCGAGGCCGAGCTGGTCCACCCACTCGGCCGGCCAGGTCTCGTTCACGTCGAGCCACTGCTCGGCGCGTTCGGCGTGCTGGCGCACGTAGTCGCGCTGCAGCCAGCCGAGCGCGGTGCGGGCATCCTCGTCGGCGGCGAAGTCGGAGTCCGCCCAGGTGTGGCTGTCGGTGGAGGCGCGCCACAACCGCCGCTTGCCGACCCCCTCCTCGGTGTCGACCACCAGCCCCACCGATTCGAGCGCACGCAGGTGGTAGCTCGTGGCGCCCGTGTTGGTGCCGAGCTCGGCGGCCAGCTCGGTGGCGGTGGCCGCGCCGTGCAGGCGGAGGCGCCCCAGGATGCGGGAGCGCAGCGGGTGGGCGAGCACCCGCACCGCGCGGGCGTCGAGCCGCATGCCGGTGTAGCCGCCGGGGGTCGAATACGCGTCGCTCATGGCGCGATCATCGCATGCACAGAACCTATGCACAAGTTCTCTGCATGATTCGCGATAGGTCAGCCGTCGCTGTATAGTCATCGCATGCTGACCCGTGCGACCCGTCTCGACGTCGTGAACCGCCTGGGGCGGGCGATGGCCGACCCGACGCGCTCGCGCATCCTGCTCAGCCTGCTCGACGCCCCGGGCTACCCCGCCTCGCTCGCGCGCGACCTGGAGCTCACGCGCTCCAACGTCTCGAACCATCTCGCATGCCTGCGCGACTGCGGCATCGTCGTGGCCGAGCCGGAGGGCAGGCAGACGCGCTACGAGATCGCCGACCCGCACCTCGCGCTCGCGCTCGAAGCCCTCGTCGCGACGACGCTCATGGTCGACAGCTCGGCACCGTGCGAGAACGGCGCGTGCCCCGTTCCCGGATGCTGCGCGTGAGCACGAGCACCCATCGATCTCCGGCGTGCGAACGGCACGCCGGCACCGACCACCCGCCGACAACGGGTGGAGAGGGAGGCGATCATGACGGACTGTTGTGATGGCAGCTGCTGCGGCAGCGAGTGCGCCGAGGCGTGCTCCTGCTGCTGACGGAGCCCCACCGAGCCCCCGACCGGCATCCGGTCGGGGGCTCCCCTCAGCTCGCGCCGCTCACCGCGCGGCGTAGACCGACAGCATCCCGGGGCCCCGCGCCTCGGTCGAGACGAGCCGCACCTCGACGCCCGCGGGGAACAGCACCCGCCCCGCGCCGAGCGCGATGGGGAAGGTGAGCAGCCGGTACTCGTCGACGAGGTCGGCCGCAGCGAGCGCCGTAACCACCGACTGGCTGCCGATCACCGCGACGTCGCGCTCGCGCGTCGTCGCGCGCACCCAGTCCTCGAGATCGCCCTCGATCGCCGACGAGTTCGACCACGCGTCCCGATCGATGGGGCGGTGGGTCGCGACGGCCTTCGTCGCGTCGTTCATGAGCTTCGCGAAGGCGTTGTCGCGCGCCGGCCAGAGCGTCGCGAAGTGCTCCCACGTGGTGCGGCCGAACAGCAGCACGCCGTCGGTCATGACCTCGCCGAGGTCGAACTTGTCGCCGTCGATCCCCGCCGGCCCGTAGCGCATCGCCCACCCGCCGAACGGGGTGCCGCCGCGACCGTCCGGGTCCTCGACGACGCCGTCGAGCGTGATGAACTGCACCACGATCGTCCTGCCCATGATCCCTCTCCTCCGGCCGCGGTCAGCCCGCGTGCCTCATCCGATGCCGCTGCAGCAGCCGCGCGGCCTGCTCCTCGGGCATGCCCGGGCCGGGCAGCGCCTCCACGTCGTCGGCGTCGTCGAGCACGCCGCACTCCTCGCAGACCAGCCGCATCCGCACCGGATGCTCGCCCCCGTGGTGCCGGTAGAGCACCGGTTCGCCGGCCGGCGCCGCCCAGCGGTCGCCCCACTCGGTGAGTGCGATGAGGGCCGGGGCGAGCTCGCGGCCCCGGGCGGTCAGGCGGTAGCGCGGGGACTCGTCGCCCCCCTCGGCGAGGCGCTCCATCACCCCGGCGCCGACCAGGTGCTCGAGCCGCGTCGCCAGCACGTTGGTGGCGATGCCGAGGCTGCGCTGGAACTCGACGAACCGGGTCGAGTCGGCGAACAGGGCGTTGCGCATGATGAGGAACGTCCACCGTTCCCCGAACACCTCGAGGGTGCGGGAGATCGAGCACACCTGCGTCTCGTAGCCACGACCCAGCATGCTCGGACGCTACCCGCAACCACTTGCATCATGCAAGCGAAACATCCGGCCGAGACTCACAGCCCATCGGCATACGGCGCGGGGTAGGCTGAGGCAAGTCGACAGGCGATCTGCCCCTTGGCTTTCCATCGGCCCGCTCGGGCCGCCAAGCGGACGGACCAGTCATCTCCTCCACCTCTTCGGCGTTCGTGCCGGGGCGTCTCCGCGAGACGCAGCCGCGCACGGGTGACGCCATCGACCCCACCCGTACCTTCACCCAGATCGCCCACACGATCCGCGAGTCGGGTCTGCTGCGCCGCAGCGGATGGTTCTACTCGCTGCTCGGTGCGGGCCTGCTGCTCGCGCTCGGCGGTGCGATCACCGGATTCGTGCTGCTCGGCGAGAGCTGGTTCCAGCTGCTGATCGCCGGCGCGCTCGGCATCATCTTCACCCAGGCCGCGTTCCTCGCCCACGAGGCGGCGCACCGCCAGGTGCTGTCGTCCGGGCCCGCGAACGACCGGCTCGGGCGCATCGTCGGCGTGCTCGGCGTCGGCATGAGCTACCAGTGGTGGATGACGAAGCACACCCGCCATCACGCGAACCCCAACCGGATCGGCAAGGATCCCGACATCGAGGTCGACGTGGTCGCGTTCACCCCCGAGTCGGCGGCCACCCAGCGGGGGCTGTTCGCGTTCATCACCCGTCGGCAGGGCTGGCTGCTCTATCCGCTGCTGCTGCTCGAGGGCGTGAACCTGCACTACCTGTCGGTGCGCTCGCTGCTCGAACGCCGCAAGGTGGAGGGCCGCTTCCTCGAACTCGGGCTGTTCGCCCTGCGCTTCGCCGTCTACTTCGGCGTCGTGTTCTGGGTGCTGCCGCTCGGCATGGCCTTCGCCTTCATCGGGGTGCAGCTCGCGGTCTTCGGCCTCTACATGGGCAGCTCGTTCGCGGTGAACCACACCGGGATGCCGATCATCCCCGCCGATCAGAAGCTCGACTTCTTCACCAAGCAGGTGCGCACCTCGCGCAACATCTCCGGCGGCTTCTGGGCGTCGGCCCTGCTCGGCGGACTCAACTACCAGGTGGAGCACCACCTCTTCCCCAACATGGCGCGCCCGCACCTGGCGCGCGCCCGCACGATCGTGCGCGAGTACTGCGCCACGCACGAGATCCCCTACACCGAGATGAACATCGCCCGCGCGCACGCCGCGGTCGTGCGGCACATGCACGAGGTGGGGCGCGCCGCGCTCGACCCGTTCACCTGCCCGCTTCTCGCCCGATACCGGCGCGCCTGACGCGCCCCAGGACGTCCGGGCCGGCTCGCCGGAACGGATGCGTCCGCCGCCTCCACCGAGGTCGCATCGCCCAGGGCGGTGTCCGGCGGACGACGACAATATGAAGGAGAACAGAATGACCACCGGAACCGTGAAGTGGTTCAACGCCGAAAAGGGATACGGCTTCATCGCCCCCGACGACGGCACCGCGGACCTCTTCGCCCACCACTCGGCGATCGCCGGATCCGGGTACAAGAACCTCGAGGAGGGCCAGCACGTGCAGTTCGACGTCGCGCAGGGCCCCAAGGGTCTGCAGGCGGAGAACATCTCTCCCGTCGCCTGACCTCGCACGGACGGCCCCTCCTCCGAGAGGGGCCGTTTCCGCGTCCGGGGGGACTTCCCGCATTCGCGAGAATTTCCCATTGCGCCCCCGAATGGGGGGCAGTACCATCGGCTCAGCCGCACCGCTCTCCCCCTGCCGCGGCGTGACCCGATCCCCCCAGGAGCGACCCCATGACCGTCGTGAACCCCTCCACGACCGCAGCCCCCGCCGGCTGGTACCGCGACCCCCTCGGCATCCCCCAGCTGCGCTGGTGGAACGGCATCGCCTGGACGAACCACATCCAGGAGAACCGCGCCGAGGTGCCGTCGTGGACGAGCGACTTCGCTGCGACCTCCCACTCGTCGGTGGCCTGACCACCACCGTCACCGACTCCGGCGCATGCCGGACCCCCGGGTACACCTGCTGATACCCAAAACCGATAGCCGGCCCGCCTGACGGGTGGGCGTGCCGACTATCCGTTGACGCGCGGGCGTCGATCTCCGGATCCGCCCGCGCGTCAACTCCCTGATCTCGACACGCGCGCGTCGCGCGCTACTCGATCACCTGGTGGGTCAGCGCTGGAGCCAGGCGACCACCGCGAGCACGCGACGGTGGTCGGTGCCGGAGTCCTCGAGCCCGAGCTTCGCGAAGATGGCGGTCACGTTCTTCTCGACCGCCCCGATGCCGATGAACAGCGTGCGCGCGATGGCCGCGTTGCTGCGCCCCTCCGCCATGAGCTGCAGCACCTCGCGCTCGCGCGGGGTGAGCGAGGCGAGCGGATCGTGGCGACGGCCGATGAGCTGCGCCACCACCTCGGGGTCGAGCACGGTGCCGCCCGCCGCGATGCGGTCGACCGCATCCGTCAGGTCGTCGAGCGAGGCGACGCGGTCCTTCAGCAGGTAGCCCACTCCCCCCGAGCCGGCGCCCAGCAGCTCCTGCGCGTAGGCCACCTCGACGTACTGCGACAGCAGCAGGATGCCGGTGCGCGGCAGTTCGCGGCGCAGGCGGATCGCGGCGCGCACCCCCTCGTCGCGGAAGGTGGGCGGCATGCGCACGTCGAGCACCGCGAGGTCCGGCTCGAGCGCAGGTGCGGCGGCCAGCAGCGCATCCGCGTCGCCGTAGGCGCCCACGACCTCGTGTCCGGCCTCCTCCAGCACCCGCACGAGCCCCTCGCGCAGCAGCACGGAGTCGTCGGCCACCACCACCCGCACGCTCACGCCCCCAGGCTAGGACACCGAGCCGGCGAGCTCGCCGGTGACGGGCAAGTGCGCGATGACGTGCGTCGGTCCGCCGGGCGGGCTCTGCACCTCGACCGTGCCGCCGAGGCCGCGCAGTCGCTCGTCGATCCCGTCGAGGCCGTGCCCCTCGAGCGACGTCGCCCCGCCGACGCCGTCGTCGGTCACCACGACGTCGAGCCAGACGGCGTCGGTCTCGGGGATGCGGCGCAGCTCCAGCCGCACCCAGGCGTTCTGGGCGTTCGCGTGCTTGGCGACGTTGGTGAGCGCCTCGGCGGCGATGAAGTAGGCGTTGCGCTCGAGCTCCGGCGGCAGCTCGAGGTCGGCGGGCAGCAGCGACTCGACGTGGGTCGGCTGCGGCGCCCGCACGGCGAGCGATTCGAGCGCCGGCACGAGTCCGCGGTCGAGCAGGATCGGCGGCGCGAAGCCGCGGGAGAGGGCGCGCAGCTCCTCGAGTGCCTCCTTCGACTGGGCGCGGGCCTGCGCGATCAGCTCCCGGGTGGCCTCCGGATCCTTGTCGAGCTGGCGCTCGGCCGAGGCGAGGTCCATCTGCAGCCGCACCAGTCGCTGCTGCGGGCCGTCGTGGATGTCGCGTTCGAGGCGGCGGAGCGCCGTGCCCTCGGCGGCCACGGCGGCGCTGCGCGACGCGGACAGGTCGGCCATCCGCACCTGCAGCTCCTCGGACCGGAACGCCGAGAGCATGCCGCGCGCGACGGCGTGGTGGATCCAGGTGAGGCCGTGCGTGACGAAGGGCAGCGTCACCAGGAAGACGACGCCGATGACCGTCACGATCGCGATGTGGGTGACGGGGCTCTGCAGCACCGCCGGGACCGCGACCCCCTCGTCGACGAGGTACTGCACGAGCCGTGCGAAACCGCCCGACTCGTCGCCGAGGAACGGCGCGTAGACGGCGAAGAACGTGCCGCCGAGCCCCGCGGACAGCCAGGTGATCGTGATCGACCAGCTGACGATGCCGATGAGCGGGTTCACGAGCGAGCCGTGCAGCAGGTACAGCCAGTAGTGGCCGTCGATGAGCGGGGCGAGCAACTTGCCAAGCGCGTTGCCGCCGCGGGCGGCGCGATCCCAGCGCGGCGGGGTGATCGCCGGGAAGAGCGCTCCGCGCAGCCGCCAGATCTCGAGGATGCCGAACCCGCGGGCGACGAACAGCGCCCCGAGCACGATGAACGCGCCCACGAAGATCGGGATCATGCCGATGCCCGTCCAGAACAGGGTCATCAGGATGCTCAACGCGGCGACGGTGATCGGCAGCAGGGGCAGCAGGTAGCCGAGCTCGGGCAGCACGCCGATCCAGTACCTGCCGTAGCCGCGTCGCGTCTCGTTCATGGCACCAGCATCCCGGATGCGGCGTGGCGGCGGCATCCGGGTGTCAGACCGTGGCGGGGTGGGGGTAGCCCCCGAGCACGACCACCTGGTCGGCGTCGTCGTGGTCGTCGAGGCGGTGCGAGACCAGCACGAGCATGCGGTGGGCGGTCGCGGCGTGCACGTCGCGCATGAGGGCGCGTGCGGTCGGCTCGTCGAGGTGCGCGGTCGGCTCGTCGAGCAGCAGCAGCTCGGCGCGCCCGAGCAGCGCACGGGCGATCGCGAGCCTCTGGCGCTCGCCCCCCGAGAGGGCGCGTCCCGCCTGGCCGACCCGCGTGGAGAGCCCGTCGGGGAGGGAGCGCAGCAGCTCGCCGAGCCCCACCCGCCCGAGCACCTCGGCGAGCTCGGCGTCGTCCGGTGCGTCGTCGCGGCGGCGGCCGATCAGCAGGTTGCCGCGGACGGTCGAGTCGAACACGTGCGCCTCCTGGGGGCACCACGCGACGTGACGCGCCCAGCTCGCGCGCGCCAGCTCGGCGACGGGCACCCCGTCCGCGCGTACCGCGCCCGCGTCGGGGGCGATCGAGCCCATGATGAGGGCGAGCAGGGTGGACTTGCCCGACCCCGAGGGGCCGTCGATGCGCAGTCGACCGCCCCTGTCGAGGGTGGCGTCGACACCGGCGAACAGCGGCGCATCGCGCCCGGGGAGGGTGCGGCCGAGTCCGTCGAGCTCGATCCGCGCGACCGGGCCGGGCAGCGCGCGCACTCCGCCGGGGGCCTCGGGGGCGTCGAGCACGGGCGCGAGCCGCCCCAGCACGGCGGTCAGGGTCGGGATGCGGCGGGCGGCCCCCGCGACCGCGTCCACCGCCTCGACGAGGGCGAGGGCGAGCAGGCTCAGCACCGCGACCGTCGAGACCGGCAGCGCGGTCGGCGCCAGGGTGGGCACGGCGACCGCGAGACCCGCGCAGCCCGCGAGCGCGAGCGCGCTGCCGAGCCCGCTCGCGAGCGCCCCGCGCCGCTCCACGGCCGCGAGCCGCACATCCAGCTCCTCGAGCCGCGCGAGCACCGCGGGCACGAGTCCGGAGCCGCGCAGCTCGTCGGCGGCGCCCGAGAGCGCGGCGGTGCGGCGGATGATCGCCGACCGCAGGGCGACCCGCTCCGCGGCGGCCCGCCGCCCGACCGTGAGACCGGCGAGCGCCGACACCGCGACGGTCGCGAGCAGCACCACCGCGACGAGCGGCGCGAGCGACGGGGCGAGGACGGCTGCGGTGACACCGACGCCCACGACCGCGACGGCACCGGCGGCGACCGGCGGGACCACCCGGGGCAGCTGCTCCCGCAGCTCGGCGGGTTCGGTGACGAGCACGTCGAGCGCGGCCCCTCCCCCGAGCAGTCCGCGCATCGCGGGCCCCTGCGCGGCGAGGCGCCGCCAGAGGCGCAACCGCAGTCCGTCGGTGGCCCGGAACACGGCGTCGTGCGCGAGCAGCCGTTCCGCGTAGCGGGCGACCGGGCGGGCGAGACCGAAGAAGCGCACCCCGACGATCGCCACGAGGAGGTACATGATCGCGGGCATCTCGGAAGCGCGGACGATGAGCCAGCCGGAGACCGCGGTGAGCGCGAGGCCGAGACCGAGTGCGAGGGCGGCCATCGCGGAGGCGCCGATCCAGCGCCAGGTCGCGAAGCCGAGCACCGTGCGGAGGGTGCCGGTGCGGCGAGAGACGGGCGCCTCCGGCGTGCCAGCTGGTCGAGTAGTCCGCGCAGCGGGCGTGTCGAGACGGGTCGGCTCGGGGGTCTCGACACGCCGCTGCGCGGCCACTCGACCAGCGGCGAGGGCGACCACCTCGTCCGCGAGCGCCAGCGTCGCGGCGTCGTGCGAGACGAGCACCGTCGCGACGCCGTCGGCGCGCGCGCGGATGGCGGCGCGCACGAGCTCGGCCGAGCCCGCGTCGAGGTGCGCCGTCGGCTCGTCGAGCACGAGCAGCGTCGCTCCCGCATCGACGCGGACCAGGGCACGGGCGACCGCGGCACGGCGCTGCTCCCCCGGGCTCAGCTCGGCGAGCGGCGCCCACAGCAGGGCGTCGAGTCCGAGCTCCCCCGCGAGGGCGCGCACCGCATCCGGTTCCCCGCCGGCGAACAGCAGCTCGTCGCGCAGCGTCTCCTCGGCGAAGCGGGGCGCCTGCGCCGCGTAGGCGGTGCGGGCGCGATCGCCCGTGACGACGCCCGTGAGCACGGCATCCGCCGGGAGCGCCCCGACGAGGGCCGCGAGGGCGGTGGACTTGCCGGCGCCGCTCGGTCCGGCGAGCGCCGTGATCCGGCCCGCCACGGGCCGCAGCGAGAGCCCGTCGAGCACCGGCTCGCGCCCCGGGAACCGCACCGACACGGCGTCGAGACCGGGGGCACCCGGACTCGGCACCGGCCCGATCCGGCCGTCGGCGAGCAGCGCACGCGCGCGGCGCAGGGCCGAGAGGCCGTCCTGCGAGGAGTGGAACGCCGTGCCCACGTCGCGCAGCGCCGTGAAGCACTCCGGCGCGAGCAGCAGCACGAGCACCGCGACCTCGAGCGTGACCTCGCCCGACAGCAGCCGGATGCCGAGGAAGACCGCGACGACGGCGACCGAGATGGTCGCGATCAGCTCGAGGGCGAGCGCCGACAGGAAGGCGGTGCGCAGCGTCGCCATCGTGCGCCGACGGTAGTCGGACTGGATGCCGTCGAGCGCGGCGAGCTGCTCCTCGAGCCGTCCGAGTCCGACGAGCACCGGCAGACCGCGGGCGAGCTCGACGAGGTGGTCCGCGAGACGGCTCAGGGCGTCGGTGGCCCGCTCGACCCGCTCACGCGTGTGCATGCCGATGAGGGCCATGAACACGGGCACGAGCGGGATCGTGCACGCCAGCACCACCGCCGACAGCAGGTCGACCCCGAGGATGCGCAGGCCGGCGGCGAGCGGCACGACGACGGCCGAGATCGTCGCGGGGACGGCGACGCCGAAGTAGTCGTCGAGGGCGTCGACGCCCTCGGTCGCGAGCACCGCGGTGCCGCCGCCCGCGGCATCTCCGGCGGCGATGCGCGCCGTGAGGTCGCGCCGCAGCTGCGACTTCGCCCGGATCGCCGCCCGGCGCCCCAGCACCGCCTGCGCCCACACGGCGCCCGCCCGCAGCACCACCCCGACCGCGCCCGGCAGCAGCCACGCGGCCGGGTCGGCTCCCGCCGCGAGCGCCCCCAGCTGCCGCGCGACCGACTCGGCGATCAGCAGGATGCCGACGGCGCCGACGACGCTCGCGAGCGCCACCGGCACGAGGGCGCGCGCACCGCCCGGCCCGAGCTCGGGGCCCGGACGGGCGGGGCGGGGCGTGCTCACCTCAGCGCTCGGCGGGCGCCGCCGCGACCCGGACGGCGGGCACGACGTCGTGCGCCTCGGGCAGGTGGTGCGGGGCGATCCGCTTGCGGAACACCCAATAGCTCCACGCCTGGTAGGCGAGCACGAACGGCAGGGCGACGGCCGTCACCCATGTCATCACGGTGAGCGTGTACGCGCCGCTCGCCGCGTTCCAGATGGTGAGGTCGTAGGCCGGATCGATGGTCGAGGGCAGCACCACCGGGAACACCGCCGCGAAGATCGAGGCCGCGCCGAGGGCGCCGAAGACGGCGAAGCCGACGAACGCCCAGCCCTCGCGTCGACCGCGGGCCATCGTCCAGCCCACGACCCCCGCCGCGACGGCCAGCAGCAGCAGGACCCAGCTCAGCACCTTGCCGTCGTTCACCTCGACGAGGATCGCCCAGCCGGCGATCGGCAGCAGCGCGACCGGGGCGAGGCGCGGTACAAGCCGCCCCATCCGCTCGCGCACCGGACCGTCGGTCTTGAGCGCGAGGAAGGTGGCGCCGTGCACGAGGCAGAAGCCGACGAGGGCGAGCCCGCCGAGCACGGCGACCGGGGTGAGCCACACGAAGGGGCCGCCGACGCGGTCGCCGTTCGCGTCGATCGGCAGACCGGTGGTGGTGAGGGCGAGGCCCGCTCCGAGGCCGAACGCGGCGACCGCCGAGCCGAGGCCGATCGACCAGTCCCAGAACCGGGTCCACCGGCGGGCGGTGATCTTGCCGCGGTACTCGATGGCGACCGCCCGCATGATGAGGCCGAGCAGCACGAGCACGAGCGGGATGTACAGCGTCGAGAACAGCGAGGCGTACCAGTACGGGAAGGCGGCGAAGGTGCCTGCGCCCGCCGTCAGCAGCCACACCTCGTTGCCGTCCCAGACCGGGCCGATGGCGTTGAGCATCACGCGGCGCTGCTTCTCGTCGCGCGCGCTGAACAGCATGTGCATCCCGACGCCGAGGTCGAACCCCTCGAGCAGGATGTAGCCGGTCCAGAGCACCGCGATGGCGACGAACCAGACGATGGGCAGAGCGTCCATTTCCGTTTCTCCTGTTCCGGCTCAGTACGCGAAGGCCAGCACGTCGTCGCGGTCGCCCGCGTCGCCGTCCGGATCGGGGGTGTCGTCGTCGTGCGGGGCGAACAGCTCGGGCATGACACCGGCGACGCCCGCCCGGGTGTACCGGACGATGAGCGCGATCTCGACCACCATGAGCACGAGGTACACGAGGCCGAGCGAGACGAGCGAGAACACGATCTCGCCGCCGTCCACCCCCGGGGACACGGCGGCCGCCGTGAACATGAACACCCCGTCGACGCCACTCGGGTTGGGGTTCGGGGCGACCACGAACGGCTGCCGGCCCATCTCGGTGAAGATCCATCCCGCCGCGTTCGCGCCGAACGGGGCGAGGATGCCGAAGATCGCGAGCTGCATGAGGGGCTTCGACGTCGGCACGGTTCCCTTGCGGGTGAGCCAGAGGGCGACGACGCCGGCGAACGCCGCGAGCGCCCCGAAGCCGATCATGATGCGGAAGCCCCAGTAGGTGACCTCCATGATCGGGAGGTACTGGATCGCCTGTCCTGCCCGGTCGCCGTAGAGGGCGTCGTCGGGGAGGTTCGTGCCGTACTGCTCCTCGTACTGCGGGATGAGCTCGTTGATGCCGGGGACGTCGGTCGTGAAGTCGCCCTTCGCGAGGAACGAGAGCAGCCCCGGGATCTCGATGACGGGCGTCACCTTGTCGCAGTCCTGCGCGCCGAGCTCGCCGATCGACAGCACCGAGAAGCTGGTGCCCGTGTGGCAGGCGGCCTCGGCGGCGGCCATCTTGAGCGGCTGCTGCTCGTACATGAGCTTGCCCTGGATGTCGCCGGTGATGGCGACCGCGCCGAAGCCGACGATCGCGACGACCGCCCCGATCCGGAGCGAGGTGATCCACACCCGGTGGTCGGCCGCGTCGCGCCCGGGGATCTCGGGTGCCTCGCCCACGACGACGCGTCCGCGCGCGTCGACGGTGTCGATCCCGTCGCGCCGGCGCTGCCAGAGGTGGTACCAGCTGATGCCGAGCAGGAAGCCTCCGGCCACCGCCACGGCGCCCGCCATGGTGTGCGGGAACGCGGCGAGCAGGGTGTTGTTCGTGAGCACCGCCCCGATGTCGACGAGCACCGGCTTGCCATCGACGAGGTCGACGCCGACCGGATGCTGCATCCAGGAGTTGGCGGCGAGGATGAAGTACGCCGAGATCCACGACCCGATGACCGCGAGCCAGAGGGTCGCGAGGTGCAGGCGCTTCGGGAGCCGGTTCCAGCCGAAGATCCACAGCCCGAGGAAGGTCGACTCGACGAAGAAGGCGAGCAGACCCTCCATCGCGAGCGGGGCGCCGAACACGTCGCCGACGAACCGCGAGTACTCGCTCCAGGCCATGCCGAACTGGAACTCCTGCACGATGCCGGTCGCGACGCCCATGATGAAGTTGACGAGGTAGAGCTTCCCCCAGAACTTCGTCATCCGGAGCCACTTCTCGTCACCCGTGCGCACCCACATGGTGTGCAGGATCGCGACGAGCAGGCCCAGCCCGAGCGTCAGCGGAACCATCATGAAGTGGTAGACGGTCGTGATGCCGAACTGCCACCTGGCGATCTCGAGCGGATCCAAGGGGTCTCCTCCTCCGGGGGTCGCCGCCGCGGCGACCGTCACGAGACAACCTTCCGTCTGCGGAAGGTGGAGTGTCAGGGCCCAAGGTCCCGCGCGCCCGCCTCAGCTGCGCGCCAGCACCGCCCTGAGATCGCGACCGGTCGGCAGGTCGCCGTAGAGGTGCCCGTGGCGGGCGCCGTCGCCGAGGCGGGCGTCGACGAAGAGCTCCGACACCGCCGCGGGAGCCGTGCGCAGCAGCAGCGACGCCTCGAGCGCCAGGGCCAGGTCGCCGACGAGCCCGCGCGCGGAGGCGGCCGCCTCCGACGCATCCATTCCCGCCACGGCATGGATGCGGTCGCGGGTCGCCGCCAGATGGGCGTCGTACACCGGGTGGGCGCCCGCGGCGAGCGCGAGCTCCGCCTCGAACGCGGCGACGGCATCCGGTTCCCGCGCGAGCGCCCGCAGCACGTCGAGGGCGATGACGTTGCCGGAGCCCTCCCAGATCGCCATGACCGGCTGCTCGCGGTAGCGCAGCGCGAGCGGGAAGTCCTCGGAGTAGCCGTTGCCCCCGAGGCACTCGAGGGCCTCATAGGCGTGACCCGGGCCGCGCTTGCAGATCCAGTACTTGGCGACCGCCGTCGCGAGCCGCCGGAACGCGACGTCGTGCTCGGAGGCGTCGTCGTCGAAGGCGCGGGCGAGCCGCAGACCGGTGGCGACCGCGGCCTCCGTCTCGAGCGCGAGATCGGCGAGCACGGCGGTCATGACGGGCTGGTCGACGAGGTCCGCGCCGAAGGCCCGGCGGTGGCGGGCGTGCCACAGCGCCTCGGCGGTCGCCTGCCGCATGCCGGCGGCGCTGCCGAGCAGCGAGTCGAAACGGGTGCGGTGCACCATGTCGATGAGCACCGGAACGCCGCGCCCGGGCTCGCCGATGAGGATCGCGCGGGTGCCCTCGAGCTCGAGCTCGCCGGAGGCGTTCGCCTTGTTGCCGAGCTTGTCCTTGAGGCGCGCGATGCGGAACGGGTTGCGGCTGCCGTCGGGGAGCACGCGCGGCACCAGGAAGGTGCTGAGCCCGCCCGGCGACCCCGCGGACTCCGGGATCCGGGCCGTCATGAGGAACGCGTCGGACCCGGGCGCCGAGCAGAACCACTTGTGCCCGTCGAGCACGTGCACGCCCTCCCCCTCCCCGGGTGCGGGCGTGGCGGTGGTCAGGTTGGCGCGCAGGTCGGAGCCGCCCTGCTTCTCGGTCATCGACATGCCGACGATCGCGCTCGTCTTGCCGGCGCGCAGCTCCGGGTCGTAGCCGCGGCTCAGCACCCGAGGCACCCATTCGGCGGCGATCGCCGCATTCTTGCGCAGCACGGGCACGGATGCGTGGGTCATCGACACCGGACAGCAGTGCCCGGGCTCCACCTGGGCGAACAGCATGAAGGTCGCGGCGCGGGCGACCGCGGCCCCAGGTCGCGGCTCGGCGAAGGCCGCGGTGTGACCGCCCGCGGCGAGGTCGGCGGCCATGATCCGGTGGTACGACTCGTCGTACTCCACCTCGTCGACCCGCACCCCGTAGCGGTCGTACCGGTGCAGCTTCGGCGGCTGCCTGTTGGCGAGCGCCGCATCCCGCTGGAACTCCGGAGTGCCGACGTGCCGTCCCACGCGGTGCAGTTCGTCGGTCGCCCACCCCGCGTCGTAGCGCTCGACCCCCTCGACGAGCGCGGCGTGCGCGGCGAACTCGTCGAGCCCGACCCGCGGCGGCACCTGGTTCACGACATCGTGCGGCATGTCCTGACGCTAGCCGCCCCACCCCCACCCCGCGAGTAGTCGTGTTTCGGGCTCTCCCGGCCGTTCTTGGGGTGGAAATACGACTACTCGCGGAATGGGGGTGGGCACAAGGGCCCGCCCGGGACGCGGGTGAGCGCGTAGCGTGGGGAGACGTGGTGACCCGCATCTACCTGACGAGCGCCGAAGGGCGCACCGGCAAGTCGACCGTCGCGGCCGGGCTGCTCGAGACCCTCACCGCATCCGTGCCGCGCGTCGGGGTGTTCCGCCCCATCGTGCGCGCCGACGCCGAACGCGACTTCATCCTGGAGTTGCTCGTGGAGCACGCGAGCGCGGGGCAGAGCTACGAGGACTGCGTCGGCGTCGACTACGACGCGCTGCACGCCGACCCGGATGCCGCCCTCACCACGATCGTGGAGCGCTTCGCCGACGTCGAGGAGCGCTGCGACGCCGTGCTCATCCTCGGCTCAGACTACACCGACGTCGGGAGCCCCACCGAGCTCGCCACGAACGGCCGCATCGCCGCCAACCTCGCCGCACCCGTGGTGCTCGTGACGGGGGGCCGCCAGCCCGAGGGCGACGAGCCCCGCACGCCCAAGCAGTGCGCCGAGATCGCCCGCATCGCGCTCGACGAGCTGCACGCCGAGCACGCGGAGGTGCTCGCCGCCATCGTGAACCCCGCGGACCCGTCGCGGGTGGGTGACATCGCCTCGCGGGTCGCCGCCGCGACCGGACTGCCCGCGTGGGCGATCGCCGAGGACGCCGAGCTGCAGGCCCCGCTGCTGCGCACCGTGCTCGAGGCGACCGATGCCGAACTCGTGCGCGGCGACGAGGCGGCGCTCGAGCGCCCCGTGATGGGCACGACGATCGCGGCCATGAGCCTGCCGAACGTGCTGCCGCGGCTCATCCCGGGCGGCATCGTCGTGGTGCCGGGCGACCGCTCCGAGGTGCTCGTCGGCACGATGGCGGCGCAGCTCTCGCAGACCTTCCCCGCCCTCACCGGCATCATCCTGAACGGCGGGTTCGAGATCGACCCCGCGATCGAGCGCCTCATCGACGGCCTCGGCACGCCGCTGCCGATCGCGCGCACCGACTACAGCACCTTCGAGACGGCGGTGCGGCTCACGCAGGCGCGCAGCAGGCTCGCCGCCGACTCGCCCGCCAAGCACGCCCGCGCCGTGTCGCTGTTCGCCGAGCACGTCGACGCGGCCGAGCTCGTGCGACTGCTCAGCCTGCCCACCGCGGGCGGGGTGATGACGCCCATCCGCTTCGAGCACACCCTCGTCGAGCGGGCGCGCGCCGCCGCCAAGCACATCGTGCTGCCCGAGGGCGACGACGACCGCATCCTGCAGGCCGCGGCGATTGTCGTGAAGCGGCGGATCGCGACCCTCACGATCCTCGGTGAACCGGATGCCGTGCGGGCCCGCGCCGCCGCGCTCGGCCTCGACCTCGGCGACAGCCGCATCCTCTCGACGAGCGACCCCGAGCTGCATCCCCGTTTCGCCGAGGAGTACGCGCGACTGCGCGCCCACAAGGGCGTCTCGCCCGAGCTCGCCGCCGACACCGTCACCGACGTGTCGTACTTCGGCACGATGATGGTGCACCTGGGCCTCGCCGACGGCATGGTGTCGGGCGCCAAGCACACGACGGCGCACACCATCCGCCCGGCGTTCGAGATCGTCAAGACCGCGCCCGGCGTCTCGGTCGTGTCGAGCGTGTTCCTCATGGCGCTCGCCGATCGCGTGCTGGTCTACGGCGACTGCGCGGTGATCCCCGAGCCCACGGTCGAGCAGCTCGCCGACATCGCCGTGTCGTCCGCGGCGACCGCGCGGCAGTTCGGCATCGACCCGCGGGTGGCGATGCTGTCGTACTCGACGGGGGAATCCGGATCCGGAGCCGAGGTGGAACGGGTGCGCGCTGCGACCGAGCTGGTGCGCGAACGGGCGCCCGAGCTGCCGGTGGCGGGGCCGATCCAGTACGACGCCGCCGCGGACCCCACCGTGGGCGCCTCGAAGATGCCCGGATCGGAGGTGGCGGGCCGGGCGACCGTCTTCGTCTTCCCCGACCTCAACACCGGCAACAACACCTACAAGGCGGTGCAGCGCTCGGCGGGCGCCGTCGCCATCGGCCCGGTGCTGCAGGGGCTCGCGAAGCCGATCAACGACCTGTCGCGCGGCGCGCTCGTGCGCGACATCGTGAACACCATCGCGATCACCGCGATCCAGGCGGAGGGCGGCGAGTGAGCGGCATCCGCACGGTCTTCGTGCTCAACGTGGGGTCGAGCTCGATCAAGTACCAGGTGCTCGACGTGGGCAGCGGCGAGGTGCACGCCTCGGGGCTCGTCGAGCGGATCGGTGTCGCCGGGTCGGAGACCCCCGACCACGCCGCGGGGCTCGCGGTGGTGCTCGCGGAGCTCGCGGGCGTGCCGATCGACGCCGTCGGCCACCGGATCGTGCACGGCGGCACCCGCTTCGTGCAGGCGACCGTCATCGACGACGCCGTCGAGCGCGAGATCGAGGCGCTCGCCGACCTCGCGCCCCTGCACAACCCTCCGGGTCTCGCCGGCATCCGCGCCGCGCGAGCGGCCCTTCCGGAGCTGCCGCACGTCGCCGTGTTCGACACCGCCTTCCACGCCACCATCACGCCCGCCGCCCGCGACTACGCGATCGACGCCGAGGTGGCCGCGCGCACCCGCATCCGGCGCTTCGGATTCCACGGCACCTCCTATCGCTACGTGTCGCGCGTCGCCGCGGGGACGCTCGGCCGCGCGGGCGACCCGGAGCTCAAGCTCGTGGTGCTGCACCTCGGCAACGGCGCCTCGGCCTGCGCGGTGCAGGGCGGCCGCTCCGTCGACACCTCGATGGGGATGACGCCGCTCGAGGGGCTCGTCATGGGCACCCGCTCGGGCGACATCGACCCCGCCATCCCGCTCTACCTGGCGCGCGAGCACGGCTACACGACCGCGCAGCTCGACGAGCTGCTCAACAAGCGCTCCGGCCTGCTCGGGCTCTCCGGCCGCAGCGACATGCGCGAGCTGGTGGCGGCGGCGGAGTCGGGCGACCAGCTCGCCGCGCACGCGCTCGACGTCTACGTGCACCGCGTGCGGCACTACATCGGCGCCTACGCGGCCGAGCTCGGCGGCATCGACGCGCTCGTGTTCACCGCCGGCGTCGGCGAGAACTCGTCCTACATCCGGCGCCGGGCCGTCGCGGGGCTCGGGTTCCTGGGGCTCGCCGTCGACCCCGCGCTCAACGAGGCCCGCTCCGGCGACCCGCGGGCCATCTCGCCGACCGGCTCGCCCGCCGCCGTGCTCGTGGTGCCGACCGCCGAGGAGCTCGAGATCGCCCGCGAGACCCGGGCGGCGGTCGACGCCGCCGTCTGAACGCTAGGGGCGCACCACCAGCACGGGTGCGTTGGCGTTGAGCAGCACGGCGTGCAGGGTGGTGCCGAGGGGCGAGCGGACGTCGCCGATCCACCCCGGACCGACCACGAGCAGGGCCGCGCCCCGCGAGGCGTCGAGCAGCGCCTCGGCGGGCGGGCGGGTCGAGAGGCGGGAGCGGATCTCGAGCACCCCCTCGATCCCGCGGGCGGCATCCGCCGCGATCACGAGCGGGCTCTCGGCGTCGCCGCGCGCGGCGTGCACCGCCTCCGACGGGACCGCGTGGATGAGCGTGAGCCGCATCCCGCGATCGGCGGCCTCGCGTGCCGCACGGCGCCCGAGCTCGGCGGCCGTCTCGACGCGGTCGATGCCCGCGACGACCCCCTCACGGAACCGCGGGTCGACCGCCGGCACGACGGCGACGGTGCAGCGGGCCGCGAGCGCGAACTGCACCGAGCGCGAGCCCAGCATCCGCCCCGAGACGTAGCCGGTCTTGCCGGTTCCGACGACGAGGGTGTCCTCGCCCGTCGCGAGGTCGGCCACCGACCACACCGGCACCCCGCTCAGCAGCTCGGTCGCGACCTCGAGGCCGGGACGCGCCGTGCGCACCCGGGCCGCCGCCTCGCGCAGGAGCCCCTCCCCCGCCGACTCGACCGCGTCGAGCTCCTCGAGCCCGCTCATGTTCTGCTCGGGGTCGACGACGTGCACGAGCAGCAGCGGCGCCCCGTCGCGGCGCGCATGTCGTGCCGCCCAGGCGAGCGCCGCCTCCGACGGCGCCGAGCCGTCGACGGCGACGACGTAGCGCGCGGTGCCGGTCATACGGTCGAGACTCGCACCCGCGCGCGGGAGGGGCACGGGTCCTAGGTCCCGCGAGCGTCTCCCCACCCGGGGGCCGGGTGCTGCGAGACTGATGACATGCCTGACCCGGACGCCCGCGCCGAGCGGATGCGCCGCCTGCTCGAGGCGGTGCCCGACGTGGTCGGCGAGCTCGAGCTGGCGAACGTGCTCGAGCGCATCGTCGAGGCTGCCGTCGAGCTGGTCGACGCGCGCTGGGGGGCGCTCGGGGTCATCTCGCCCGACGGGGGGCTCGAGCAGTTCGTGCACGTCGGCATGACGGACGACGAGGTGAGCGCGATCGGCCACCTCCCCGAGGGGCACGGCATCCTGGGCGCCGTCATCGACACGGGCGAGCCGATCCGGCTGCCCCACCTGTCCGCCGACGCGCGCTCGGTCGGGTTCCCCGCGCACCACCCCCACATGGATGCGTTCCTCGGCGTGCCGATCCGGGTGCGCGAGCGCGTCTTCGGCAACCTCTACCTGACGGGCCGCGACGGCGGACCGGAGTTCACCGACGAGGACGAGCGCCTCGTCGGCTCGCTCGCGAGCGTCGCGGCCATCGCGATCGAGAACGCCCGGCTCTTCGACGAGCAGGTGCGCCGGGAGCGCTGGTCGACCGCCCTCGCCGAGGTCACCGCGGCGCTGCTGTCGGAGGACACCGTCGACGTGCTCGCGGTGCTCGCCGAGCGCGTCGCCTCGGTCATCGACAGCGAGCTGGTGTGCGTGATCGTCGCGGCGGGCGACGACGACGGGGTGCCGATGCTGCGCGTCGACACCGCCCGCGGCGTCGGCGCCGAGGAGCTCGTCGGGCGCCGCTACCCCGCGGACGGCACGCTCTCGGGGCGCGCGATCGCCTCGGGCTCCATCGCCTCCACCGAGTCGGGCGAACCCGGCGAGTCGGTGCTGCGCGACGGGCCGAGCGCCGCGATGGCGCTGCCGGTGCGCGCGGGCGAGGTCGTGCTCGGCGCCCTCACCGTCTACCGCCGGGCCGACGCCCCGCGCTTCAGCGACGCCGAGCGCGCCATGGCATCCGAGTTCGCCCAGCAGGCGGGCATCGCGATCGAGCTGACCCGGGGTCGCTCCGACCGTGCGCGCCTCGCACTCGTCGAGGACCGGTCGCGCATCGCGCGCGACCTGCACGACCACGTCATCCAGCGGCTGTTCGGAACCGGGCTCGCCCTGCAGGCGGTCGGCGCCCGCAACCCCGGCGCCGCCGAGGCGATCGCCGCCCAGGTCGACGCCATCGACGCGGCGATCGGCGAGATCCGCACCGCGATCTTCGCGCTCGCCCCGCGCACCGGAGGCGAGGGGCGGCTGCGGCACCGGCTGCTCGACATCGCCACGGATGCGGCCCCCGGGCTCGCGAACCCGCCGCTCGTGACCTTCGCCGGCCCGGTCGACCTGCTCGTCTCCGGCGAGCTGGCCGACGACGTGCTCGCGGTCGCCCGGGAGTGCCTCGCGAACGCGGCACGGCACGCCGACGCGTCCCGGGTCGAGGTCGCGGTGTCGGTGGACGACGACCTGGTCGTGGTGACCGTCGACGACGACGGCGTGGGCCTGCCCGAGGGGGCACGCCGGGCCTCGGGAACGCGTAACCTCGAGGAACGCGCCCGACTGCGCGGCGGCGGCTTCGAGCTCGGGCCACGACCCGGGGGCGGCACCCGCGCACGCTGGAGCGCACCCGTCTCATCGCCCGCGACCCCCGGATCCGACAGGAGCACCCCGTGACCCGTGTCTTCCTCGTCGACGACCACGAGATCGTGCGCCGCGGCATCGCCGACCTCATCGACGCCGAGCGCGACCTGCAGGTGGTCGGCGAATCCGGGCAGGTGCGCGGCACGCTGGCCAAGATCGAGGTCACGAGACCCGACGTCGTGGTGCTCGACGTGCGCCTTCCCGACGGCGACGGCATCGAGCTGTGCCGGGCGATCCGATCGGCGCTCCCCGAGGTGCGCTGCCTCATGCTCACCGCGTACGACGACGACGAGGCGAGCCGCTCCGCGGTGCTCGCGGGCGCATCCGGATACGTGCTGAAGGACATCCGCGCCCGCGGTCTCGTCGAGGGCGTGCGCAAGGTCGCCGCGGGCGGCACCCTGCTCTCGACGAAGGTCAGCGAGAGCGTCGCCCGCTCGTTCGCCGCACCCCACGGCGACGAGCCGGGCCTGACGCTGCGCGAGCGCCAGGTGCTCGACCTCATCACCGAGGGGCTCACCAACCGGCAGATCGGCGAGCGCCTGGGACTCGCCGAGAAGACCGTCAAGAACTACGTGTCGGGGCTGCTCGCCAAGCTCGGCATGGAGCGGCGCACGCAGGCCGCCGTCTACGGCCTCGAGCACCGCAGGTAGCGCGCCGACCTCCCCGCGTCAACCCCCGGTCAGGCCAGCCTCATCTTCGTTGCGGAATGCGCGCGCGTGAGTACCGTTGAATCAGACGAAGGCCGGCACGACCGGCCGAGAGGAGACGCGATCATGACCGACGCCAAGACCAAGACCATCCCCACGACCTCGCTCGACCCGGATGTCAGTGCCGGAGTCGCCCAGTTCCTCAGCCCCGTCGTCGTGAACCTGCAGGCTCTCGCCGTGGACGGCAAGCAGGCGCACTGGCACGTGCGCGGCGCCAACTTCATCGGCGTGCACGAGTTCCTCGACGTCCTCGTCGACCACGCTCACGCCTGGGCGGACCTCGCCGCCGAGCGGATCGTGGCCCTCGGCCTGCCGGTCGACGCGCGCATCCAGACGATCGCCGACAAGACGACCACCCCGGCCCTCGCCGACGGGTTCCAGCAGTCCGACGCCACGATCGCCGCCGTCATCGCTCAGATCGACGCGACCCTCGCGCTCGTGCGCACCGCGGTGGAGGAGCTCGACGAGCTCGATCTGCCGTCGCAGGACATCGCCATCGAGATCGCGAACGGCCTCGACAAGGACCGCTGGTTCCTCTTCGCGCACGTCGCGACGAAGTAGCGCCCCGCTCCGGCGCCCGGGGCCCCCGCATCCCGGGTTCCTCCGTCCCGAATCAAGGACTCGAGCAACCGAAATCAAGGAGCCCGCGTGGCGGGTGTGGCCTGCGTCGACTCCTGAGGCGAGTCGGCGAGTCGGCGTCCTTGATTCGGGTTGCTCGAGTCCTTGATTCGGGATGAACGGATGCCGACCTGAGCGGGGGCCGACGGGTCCGGTGAGCGGCGTCAGGCGTCGGGGCCGTGGGTGCGGACGCCCGCGACGAGGGTCGCGTGCACCGGCAGGGTGCGCAGGGCATCCGGTTCGACGGCGTGCGGATCCGCGTCGAGCACCGTCAGATCGGCGCGACCGCCGACCGCGACCCCCGCGACGCCGCCCCACGAGGCGCGCAGCGCATCCGCGAGAGGAAGCGCCTGTTCCGGATGCCACGGCGCGCGCCCGTCGCGTGAGCGCGTGACGGCGGCGGCGAGCGTCGCCCACGGGTCGAGCGGCGCGACCGGCGCGTCCGAGCCGAGTTCGAGCGCGGCGCCCGCCTCGACGAGCGCCCGATAGGCGAACGCCCGGTCGGTGCGGCCCGCCCAGTGGTGGTCGGCGACGTCGCGGTCGTCCATCGCGTGCTCGGGCTGCACGCTCGCGTGGACGCCGAGCTCCGCGAACCGCGGAACGTCGCCCGGCAGCACGAGCTGCGCGTGCTCGATGCGCGGTGGGAGCCCCGCGGATGCCGGCACGGCGAGCGCCGCGAACGCGTCGAGCGCCTGGGTGACGGCGCGGTCGCCGATCGCATGGATGGTCGGCACGAGCCCCACGGCCAGCGCGTCGCGTGCGACGGCGATCAGCTCGGCGTCGGCGTAGGTGGGCAGCCCCCGGCTCCCGCTGTCCGGATACGGGTCGACGCACCACGCGGTGCGCGAGTTGAGCGCGCCGTCGGTGAAGAGCTTGAACCAGCCGACCGTCGCGAGACCGCCGGTTCCCGGCACGGCGTCGCCCGAGCGCAGGCCGCTCGACGCCACGCGGTCGCGATCGACCGGGTAGACGCCCGCCCGCACCCGGAGCGCGCGCAGGCCGGCGGCCGCGCGGCGGCCCCAGGCCTCGACGGCGCCGCCCATCTCGAGGTCGACGATGCCCGTCACCCCCCGGGCGGCGGCGGCGCGCGCCGCATCCGCCACCCAGCGGTCGAGCATCGGCTCGTCCACCGCGGACAGCCGCACGTTGAGGTCGAACGCCGCCTGCTCGTTGAGCCACCACGCGTCGGCGGGCAGCCCCATGCGTGCGAGCAGCGCCCGGTTCGCCCACACGGTGTGCACGTCGCCGGAGACGAGCGCGACGGCGACGGCTCCGACCTCGAGCAGCTCGGCGCTCGGCGCATCCGGCCAGAGCGCGTCGCGGAAGCCGTAGCCCAGCAGCACCTCGGACGCGTCCCAGCCGGCGTCGACGCGGGCGCGCACGAGCGCCGCGGCCTCGGCCGCGGAACGCGCGCCCGAGAGGTCGAGCCGCCGCGACACCGCCGCCCACTGGCCCACGTGCACGTGGCCGTCCCACAGCCCCGGCATGAGGTAGCGCCCGTCGAGCGGCACGCGCTCGGCACCCTCGCCGTCGAGCCCGGGCCCGACGCCCGCGATCCGCCCGTCGCGCAGCAGCACGTCGACGGGCTCGGATGCGGTGCCGAGGGCGTCGACGACCCGCGCGCCGGTCAGCAGCAACCCCGTCATCCGCTCTCCGATCCCGCACCGCAGCGCACACGCCGACCCGTAGCGCGGCCGGGCACCGACCCGGATCCCGAATCAAGGAGTCGAGCAACCCATATCAAGGACACGGTGTGACGGATGTGCCCTCCTGTGGCGGGAGACGCCTCCCGGGCCACCCGACTCCTTGACTCGGGTTGCTCGACTCCTTGATTTGGGATGAACCGACCCGTCACGCGCGGCGGTCCTCGGCGCGGCGCATCTCGTCGGCGAGCCCCGGGTGCGCGTACGGCCCGTCGCCCGCGAGCGCGTCGATGATCGTGGCGCGCACCTCGTCGGGCTTGTTCTGGCTGAGCTTCGCGCGGGCGTCGAAGCGGGTGACCCGGATGCGCAGGCCGACGGTGCCCTTGGCGACGCGCTCGGCGTACGCCTCGTCGATGTGCAGCGATCGCGGTGCGGGCATGCGCTCCTCGAAGTGGTCGACCAGGCGGTGCAGGATGCGGAAGTTCTCCTCCGCCGACAGGATCTCGGGAACGCCCCAGAGGTGGGCGGTCACGTGGTTCCAGGTGGGGATGAAGTCGCCCTCGGCGTACCAGCCGGGCGAGATGTAGCCGTGCGCGCCCTGCACGATGACGAGCATCTCGTGCCGGCCCAGCTCGTGGGCGACCTCGTCGGGTCGCCCGAAGTGCGACACGAGCGAGATGCTGTCGTCGTCGGTCTCCTCGAGCAGTGTCGCGTAGTGGGATGCGACGAGCCCGTCCGCGGTGTGCGACACGTAGGTGGTCCACGGGTTCTGGCGCACCAGGCGCTTGACCTCGTCGACGTCGGTCAGCAGGTAGTGGGGGGTGTGACGCATCCGGGCTCCTCGGGCGGTCGGAGGTGCGGCCTCAGACCTGGTCGGTCGGGCACCAGTACAGTTTGCGGCCGCCGAGCTCGGTCATCGCGATGGGGGTGCCGCACACGCGGCAGGGCTCGCCGGTGCGGTGGTAGACCCAGTGCCGGTCGTCGCGCGAGGCGAGGGCGCGGGCGTACGCATCCGGGTCGAGGTCGTCCATGGTGAGCATCTGCCCGGTCTCGACGCCGATCCGCAGCAGGTGCACCCAGTCGCGCCAGAGGCCGCGCACGACCTCCTCGGGAACCTCGCGCCCCGGACGGAAGGGGTCGAGCCGGGCCCGGAACAGCAGTTCGGCGCGGTAGACGTTACCGATGCCCGAGACGACCGACTGGTCCATGAGCAGCAGAGCGATCGGCGTCGGCTTCCTCCGCACGACGGCCGTGAAGCGCTCCTCGCCCGCGGCCGCATCGTCGACCATCGGATCCGGACCGAGTTTCGCGATCGTGCGGTCGACCTCCTCGATGGTCTGCACCTCACACGCGGTCGGGCCGCGCAGATCGGCGCAGGCCGTCTCGGTGAGCAGCCGTACCCGCACGGCGCCCACGGGCTCCGGCGGCCACGTCTCGAGCTCCGGCTCGAGCTTCTCGGACTCCGCCATGCGCAGCCGGGTGCGACGCGGCGCCCCGATCGACCAGGGCGAGTCCTCGTGCGCGCCGACGACGGTGCCGCGCTGGTTGGTCTGCCCGATCCTGCCGCCCGCGGATGCCAGGGTGTCATCCACGCTGATGTCGCCCGCGAAGTCCCACGCACCGTAGATGCCGAGGTGCACCCGCAGCCACAGCCCGTGGTCGAACTCGAGGAAGAGCTGCTTGCCGACGGCCTTCGCCTGCACGAGCTCGTGACCGTCGAGCTGCGCCGCGCCCGCGGCGAAGCGCCCCTGCGGGGAGCTCACGGCGACGGGCGACCCCTCGAAGTTGGCCGCGAACTGCCGCGCGATGCGATGGACGGAATGCCCCTCGGGCATGACTACTCGATGCGGTGGCCGACGATGCGGCCGGTGGTCTCGTACTCGGCCAGCTGCGCGATGCGGCGGGCGTGGCGCTCCTCGCCCGAGAACGGCGTCGCGATGAAGCGGTCGATGTAGGCGATCGCCTCCGCGACGGTGTGCTGGCGCGCACCGATCGAGATGACGTTCGCGTCGTTGTGCTCGCGGGCGAGCTGCGCCGTCGAGTCGTTCCAGACGAGCGCGGCGCGCACCCCCTCGACCTTGTTCGCGGCGATCTGCTCGCCGTTGCCCGATCCGCCGAACACCACGCCGAGCGCCTCGACCCCCGAGCGCTGATCGCGCACCACGGCGCGGGCCGCGTCGATGCAGAACGAGGGGTAGTCGTCGAGCGGGTCGTAGCTCTGCGGTCCGTGGTCGACGACCTCGTGGCCGGCGTCGGCGAGATGCTGCTGCAGGGTCCGGCTGAACTCGAGCCCGGCGTGGTCGGTCGCGATGTGGATGCGCACGGGTCGAGTCTAGAAGCCGGCGCCGACCCCCTAGCCTCCGCCGGACAACAGGAGCAGAATCGGGGAGGAGAGAACGGCGAGGTGACCACGATGCGCCAACGCACCCCCTTCATCCCGGATGTCATGCCCCACCTCTCGGCGGGACGACACCGCAACGCGCGCCGCGGCGCCTGCTTCATGGAGTTCGCCTCCTACCTGGCGGGCGAACGGTGGAGCGACCATCCGGCGTGCACCGACCGAACGCTCGCGGCGCTCGCGCGCGGGGTCAACGACCTGGTGGCCGACGACCGGCGCGACGAGCTCGTCGAGCTCATCCCGCGCGTGGTGGGCCTGCGCGGCGGCGACGAGCTCGGACTGATCGTCGCGCTGCGTGCGGCGATCGTCGCGCTGCCGATCGCCAGCATGGAGCGCCAGCGGGTGCTCGCCGCGGGCGCGATCTCGATCTGCGTGCTGCTGGAGCGCCGCGGCATCCCCTCGGCTGCGCTCCGCGAGGAGGCGCACCGGGTGCTCGATCAGGTTCCGGATGCCGCCCGCTGGGCGCACACGCACGTCACGACCGTCTCGACGCGCTTCCCGGGGCTCGACACCATCAGCTGCGAGCTGGTGGTCGCGACGGCCGTCGTGGGCACCGCCCGGGCCTGCGTGGCGGATCCGGACGCGCACCTGCTGCGGATGCTGCACCTCGCGGTCGACGACGTCGAGCGCCTCGTGCGCCCCGCCGCGCCGGTCGAGTCGCGCGTGGTCGATCCCGTCCTGGTCTGAGGGCGCCGGTCGCCGCCAGCGCTTAGGCTGGCAGGCGGACACGATCCGCCATGCCAGAAGGAGCCCAGGTGCCCGGACAGAACCTCACCCGCGTCGAAGCCCAGGAGCGCAAGGCGCTCGTCGAGGTCGAGAGCTACGACGTCGAGCTCGACCTCACCACGAGCGAGACGACCTTCCGATCGACGACGACCGTGCGCTTCACGGCGACCCCGGGCGCGTCGACCTTCATCGACGCCATCACCGCCGAGGTGCACTCGGTGGTGCTCAACGGGGCGGAGCTCGGGGCGGCCGTCGCCGACGGCAGCCGCATCGCCCTCGCGGGCCTGGCGGAGAGCAACGAGCTCGTCGTGGTGGCCGATTTCGCGTACACCAACACGGGTGAGGGCCTGCACCGCTTCGTCGACCCCGTGGACGGCGAGGTGTACCTCTACTCGCAGTTCGAGGTGCCCGACAGCCGCCGCGTGTACACCGTCTTCGAGCAGCCCGACCTGAAGGCGGTCTTCCGCTTCACGGTCACCGCGCCCGCCGCCTGGCAGGTCGTGTCGAACTCGCCGACGCCCGAGCCGCAGCCGGCGGGCGAGGGCACCGCGGTCTGGCGCTTCGCGCCCACCCCGCGCATCTCGAGCTACATCACGGCGCTCGTCGCGGGACCCTACGAGGTCGTGCGCTCCGAGCTCACGAGCTCCGACGGGCGCACCATCCCGCTCGGCGTCTTCGCCCGCAAGTCGCTGTTCGGCTACCTCGACGCCGACTACGTCTTCGACATCACGCGCAAGGGCTTCGCCTACTTCGAGGAGAAGTTCGGCTACCCGTACCCGTTCGCCAAGTACGACCAGCTGTTCGTGCCCGAGTTCAACGCGGGCGCCATGGAGAACGCCGGCGCCGTCACCTTCACCGAGACCTACGTCTTCCGTTCGAAGGTGACCGACGCCATCAAGGAGCGTCGCGTCGTGACGATCCTGCACGAGCTCGCCCACATGTGGTTCGGCGACCTCGTGACGATGAAGTGGTGGAACGACCTGTGGCTCAACGAGTCGTTCGCCGAGTGGGCGTCGACCATTGCCACCGCCGAGGCGACCGAGTGGACCGAGGCCTGGGCGACCTTCCAGGCGATGGAGAAGAGCTGGGCCTACCGCCAGGACCAGCTGCCCTCCACGCACCCGATCGTCGCGCCCATCCGCGATCTGCACGACGTCGAGGTCAACTTCGACGGCATCACCTACGCCAAGGGCGGCTCGGTGCTGAAGCAGCTCGCCGCGACCGTGGGCATCGACGCGTTCTTCGCAGGCGTGGGGGCCTACTTCCGCGCCCACGCGTTCGGCAACACCGAACTGGCCGACCTGCTGCGCGAGCTCGAGGCCAGCTCCGGCCGCGACCTGTCGACCTTCTCGGCGCAGTGGCTCGAGACCGCGGGCGTCAACACCCTGAAGCCCGAGATCGAGACGGATGCGGCCGGCGTGATCACCGCGTTCCGCGTGCGCCAGACGGCGCATCCGGACTACCCGGTGCTGCGCCAGCACCGCATCGCGATCGGCTTCTACGGCTTCGCCTCCGAGGCGGCCGACGCGCCGCTCGTGCGCCTGCACCGCCACGAGTTCGACCTGCTCGCCGACGAGTGGAACGAGGTGCCCGAGCTCGTCGGCCTGCCGAAGCCGGCTCTCGTGCTGCTCAACGACGACGACCTCGCGTACGCCAAGATCCGCATGGACGAGGGCTCGTTCGAGGTGGCGATCGCGGCGCTGTCGCGGATCGCGGACCCGCTCGCCCGCGCCCTGGTGTGGGGCTCGGCCTGGGATTCGACGCGCGACGCCGAGATCGCCGGCCGCGACTACGTGCAGCTCGTGCTCGCGAACATCGGCCCGGAGACCGAGTCGACCACGATGCGCCTCTCGCTCACCCAGCTGCTGCAGACCGCCCGCCTCTACGTCGATCCGGCCACCCGCGAGGCGACCATCCGCGAGGTCGGCGACCGGCTCTGGGAGCTCGCGCAGAGCGCCGAGGCCGGGTCGGATGCGCAGTTCCAGTTCGTGAAGTTCTTCGCGAACATCGCCTCCACCGACGCCCACGCCGCGGCGCTCGCCGGCTTGCGGGACGGCTCGATCGCGCTGGACGGCCTCGAGATCGACACGGATCTGGACTGGGAGCTGCTCGAGGGCCTCGTGCTCGTCGGCGCCGCCGGAGAGACCGAGATCGCGGCCGCGCTCGCGAAGGACGACACCTCGAACGGCCAGCAGTCGGCGGCCCGCGCCCGCGCGACGATCCCCACGACCGAGGCCAAGCGCGCCGCGCTCGAGGCGGCCCTCGAGGATCTGAGCATCTCGAACGTCGTCCTGCGCAACATGGCGCTCGGCTACACGCACACCCTCGACCCGTCGATCCTGAGCCCGCTCGTCGCGCCGTACTTCGACGCGCTCGGGCGGATCTGGTCGGAGCGCACCTACCACGTCGCCGAGTACCTGGTGCACGGCTTCTACCCCGCGACCCTCGCGTCGCAGGAGCTGGTGGATGCGACGCGCGCGTGGCTCGACGCGAACCCGGAGCCGGCGGCCCTGCGGCGCATGGTGGTCGAGGCCCTCGCGGGCGTCGAGCGCGCGCTCACGGCGCAGGAGCGCGACGCCGGAAGGTGAGGCTGGCCCCCTCACGGGGGTTGCCCCGTCGGAGTTCCGCTCGGATATCGTGAGCGGCACAGACCTGCGCAGTTGTCACGCGGGCCGCAGCGAACCCACAACCCGAAAAGCGAACTGCCGTGACCGACACCCAGGTCCGGGCAGGCTGGTATCCCGACCCGCTGGGCATGCCCCAGCTGCGTTGGTGGGATGGCCGATCCTGGACGAGCCACACCTCCACCGCGCGTCACGCGCCGGTGCGGCAGGCTGCGCCCGCTGAGTTCGCGGAACCGGATGAGTCCCGCCCCCGCGCGCGGCACCGTGCCGCCGACCCGGCGGGCGACGACGAGCACGCCGCGCCCCCCGTGCAGCTGGCGAACGGACAGTCCGCGCTGCCCGCCGGCACCGGCGCGGTCCCGGAGCTCGGCTGGGCGGGCGCCGCGCTGACCCTGCACTCGGTCCAGTCGACGCGCGTGCCGATGCTCATCGAGCTCGGCGTGGCCGGCCACCCGACCATCCGCATCGACCCCCGCTCCCAGGCCTACGACTGGCTGCTCGAGCTGGACCGCTTCCCGGAATCCCCGACGGGCGTCGTGGTGTCGGTCGAACTGGTGGGCGACTCGACGCCCTCCCCGTTCGAGCTGCCGGGCAAGAGCCTCGACGAGCTGCTGTGGAAGGTCGGACGGGCCGCGTTCCCGGAGCGCCTCGCGCCCTGGCTCGAGGAGGGCGACGGCTACTGGCTCACCCGCTGGCCGAACTGGACGACGCTGCAGCCCGAGACCGACCACATCCGCCAGACGGCGATGCTCGCCAACACGCTGCTCACGGTCGCCCAGCTCGCCGCGCTGTCCGGGCGCGGTGTCGACACCACCCGCACGCTCGTCAACGCCCTGAGCCTCATGGGCGTGCTCGGCGTCGCCCCCGCCGCGACGCTCGTGCCGCGGGCCGCCACCCCGGAAGCGCTCGGGGAGAACAGTCTCTTCCAGCGACTCCGGCGGCGCTTCCGGATGATCTGATGGCCGAGTACGTCATCCTCTTCGCGGGGCCGATGGGCGCCGGCAAGACCACGGCCATCCGCTCCCTGAGCGAGATCGAGGTGGTCTCGACCGAAGCCGCGAACAGCGAGCCGGGCGCCGTCGACAAGCCGACCACGACCGTCGCCATGGACTACGGCGAGATCGACCTCGACCCCGACATGGTGCGGCTGTACGGGATCCCCGGTCAGGAGCGCTTCGACTTCATGTGGGACATCCTGCGCGAACGGGCGATGGGGCTCATCGTGCTCGTCAACGCCGACGATCCGGAGCCCGAGCGCCACGTGCACGAGCAGCTCACGGCGTTCGCCGAGCTCGCCACCCGCGGCGGGGTGGTGGTCGGCGTCACGCGCTACGACATCCAGCGCACCGACATCGGCGACCGCATCGTCGCCACCGCCCGGGCCGTGCTGCCCGACCGGGTCACGCCCGTGTTCGCCGTCGACGCCCGCGACCAGGAGCAGATGCGCACACTGCTGCTCTCGCTCATCGCCGACATCGAGACCCGGCACGCGTTGGCGGCGGCCCCGTGACCGGGGCGCTGCCTCCCCACCGGGACCCGGCCGTCGTCTCGGCCGCGGTGGCGGCCCTCGCCGGCCTGGCGGCGGTCTGCCGTCCCCTGCGGGCGGCCATCGTGCTCACCGACGACGGCTTCGAGATCGCCCGCATCCCGCGCGGCGCCGACGAGCATCGTCGCCTCGCCAGCATGGCGAGCGCCATGCAGGCCCTCGCGGATGCCGTGGTGCGCGAGCTCCGCATCGGCACCAACCAGCACCTCGTGATCGACGCCTCGGAGGGCGCCGTCGTGGCGCTCCGCGTGGGACACTTGCCGTGCGCCCTCGTGGCGGTGCTCGACGACGGCTTCGTCCCGGACGACGTGGCCGAGATCGGCGCGACCGCCGACGCCCTCGCACGACGGCTGCATACCCCCTGACTGGGGGCGCACGGAACGGGCGTTCTACCCGTCCACGGGGGCTGTACCCCGACCGACCTCGGGATACCGTGAACATGGCGTGACAAGCCGTCGCGTCGACGACCTCTCCGACCGCTGCGTCGCCACAAGCACTCGAGACGAAGAACCGACCCGTGAACGAAGATTCGCAGGTCCAGGCCGGATGGTATCCCGATCCGCTGGGGCTCCCCCAGCTGCGATGGTGGGATGGCATCGCCTGGACGGAGCACACCTCCGACGCACGCCGTCCGCTCATCCCGCAGACGGTGACCTCCGTCGCGTACGCCGAGCCGGAGGAGCCCGAGCCCGCGCCGGCGGTCGCCTTCGCCGAGCCCGAGGAACCGCGGGTCGTGACGCCCACCGCGCCGCCCGCCCACGCGCCCGTCCCGCCCGCACCCGCGCCGGCGGCGCCCGCACCCGCCGCCGCAGCGGCACCCGCAGCGGCGCCGGTCGAGACGCGGACGGCCCCCGCACCCGCCGCCGCCTCGGTGCCGCCGACGACCACGACCGCCACCAAGACCGGGCCGGCCGCCCTCCCCGTCGGCAGCGCCGCCGGTCCGGAGCTCGGCTGGGCCGGCGCCGCCCTGACCCTGCACTCGGTGCAGAGCGCCGCGGTGCCGATGGTGATCGAGATCGAGGTGGCGGGGCATCCGCCGATCCTCATCGACACCCGCTACCAGGTGTTCAGCTGGGACCTCGATCTCGGCTACTTCCCCGCCGCACCGGCCTCGGTCCGCGTCTCGATCGACCTCGTGGAGGCCGGCGGCGCACCCGCGGTCGTGCTGCCCGGCAAGAGCCTCGACACCCTGCTGTGGAAGATCGGTCACGCCGCGTTCCCGGAGCGCACCGCGCCCTGGCTGCACGCGGGCGAGCGCTACCGGCTCACCCGCTGGCCGAACCTCACGACGCTGCAGCCCGACATGGACCAGATGCGCCAGGCGGCCATGCTCTCCAACGGCGCGTTCAGCGTGCAGGAGCTCGCCGCCTACGCGGGTCGCTCTGTCGAGACCACCCGCACCCTGATCAACACCCTGAGCCTGCTCGGCGCGCTGTCCGTGACCGCGCCGGAGGTCGCCGCCGCGACCCCCGCGATCGTGCGCACCGGCCGCGACACCGGCGGCGGGCTGTTCGGCCGTCTGCGGAAGCGTCTGGGGATCTGATGCCCGAGCACGTGATCCTGTTCGCCGGCCCGATGGGCGCCGGCAAGACGACCGCCATCCGCACCCTCAGCGAGATCGACGTCGTCAGCACCGAGGCGGCCAACACCGACCGCCTCCAGGCCGACAAGGACACGACGACCGTCGCTCTCGACTACGGCGAGATCGCGGTCGGGCTCGACGACAAGATCCGCCTCTACGGCGTTCCCGGCCAGAGCCGCTTCGACTTCATGTGGACGATCCTGCAGCAGCGCGCCATGGGCCTCATGCTGCTGATCCACGCCGACGCCCCCAACCCGGTCGTCGCCGTCGGCGACCAGCTGGGCGCGTTCCTCGACCTCGCCAACCGCGGCGGCCTCGTGATCGGCATCACCCGCAGCGAGCTGGGGCCCCGGGACGTCGTCGACCGCGTGCGCACGGTCGCGAGCGCCCTGCTGCCCGAGCGGTCGATCCCCGTGTTCGCGGTGGACGCGCGCGACTACGAGCAGATGCGGACGATGCTGATGGCGCTGATCTCGGATGTCGAGGAGCGAGCGGAAATGATGAGGGCGAGCCGATGAGCGAGACCGAGACCGAGGTGGTGGCGGCCCATCGCGACCCGGTCGTGATCGACGCCTCCATCCGCGCCCTCGCGGGCCTGCGCGAGCTGCTGCCCTCCCTCGTCGGCGCCCTGCTGCTGACCGACGACGGCTTCGAGATCGCGCGCGCCACCCAGCACGGCGGCACCGACGAGCGCCTCGCGAGCATGGCGAGCTCCCTCCAGGCGCTCGGGGAGGCCATCGCGCGCGAGCTCGGCCTCGGCGACTCGGAGTACGCGCTCATCGAGGCCCACCACGGCCGCGTGCTGCTGCGCCGGATCGCGAACCAGCCGATCATCCTCGCGGGGGTCTTCGACGACGACGAGACGGTCGGCAAGGCCATCTCGGTGTCGCGCAAGCTCGCCGACGAACTCAGCGCCGAGCTCGCCTCCGCGCGCTGACCTCAGATTTCCCTCACCCAACCCGAACCCGAAGGAACCGCTGTGTCCAATCTGTCCCAGACCCTCGCCGGGCTGCTGACGGTCGACGGCGCCATGTGCGCCGCCGTCGTCGACAGCGCGTCCGGCATGCTGCTCGCCGAGGCGGGCAGCGGCCTCGACCTCGAGGTCGCCTCAGCCGGCAACACCGAGGTGGTGCGCGCGAAGCTGCGCACCATGAAGTCGCTCGGCCTCGACGACGCGATCGAGGACATCCTCGTGACCCTCTCGAGCCAGTACCACATCATCCGCCCGCTGCGGGCGACCCCCGAGGTGTTCCTCTACCTCGTGCTCGACCGCGCCAAGGCGAACCTGGCGCTCGCGCGCATCAAGGCGAAGGAGGCGGACGCCGGGATCGAGCTCTGATCCCGCGCCGCCGACGCCCCGAGCCCACCCGGCTCGGGGCGTCACCCGTTCGGGGCACGCGCACCCCCTGCGGGTTCCGCTAGCATGTCGTCGGCGCGCCGCGCGCGCTGATCGGCGCCCATCGGCGCCCCTCCCCCTCGACGACGAAGAACCCCGTGACTGACGACCGACAGGTCCCAGCCGGCTGGTATCCCGATCCGCTGGGCCTCCCCCAGTTGCGATGGTGGGATGGCCAGGGCTGGGCCGAGCACACCTCCGAAGCCCGGCGACCGCTTTTCGCGGCGCCCACGCTCACCTTCGCCGACCCCGCCGACGAGGAGACGCTGCCGGAACCGACCCTCGACGAGGTCGCCTCCGCCGGCGAGCCCGGCGTGCCCGCGACCCCGCTGCCGACCGCACCGGCCGGACCCGCCGCGATCACGGCGGGCACCTCGGCTCCCGCCCGCGGATGGGGCGGAGCCGCCCTCACGATCCACTCGATGCGCGCGGCCGGGGTGCCGACCGTGCTCGACGTGGAGATCGCGGGTCACCCGCCGCTCGAGATCGATCTGCGCGACGGCACCTACACCTGGGAGCTCGGTCTCGACCGGTTCCCCGCCGAGCCGGCGTCCGTGGCCGTGGCGGTGCGCATCGTCGACGCCACCGCGCCGGTCCGGACGGGCGCGCGCCCCTCCGTCGACGGGCTGCTCTGGAAGATCGGGTTCGCCGCGTTCACCGACGGCCCCGCACCGTGGGTGCGCTCGGGCGACGCGTACCGGATGCGCCGGTGGCCGGACCTGTCCGGGATGACCCCCGAGACCGATCCGCTGCGTCAGGCCGCGATGCTCAGCAACGGCACGTTCACCGTCGAGCAGCTCGCGGGGTTCACCGGCCGCTCGATCGAGCCGACGCGCGCGCTCATCAACGCGCTGAGCCTCATGGGCGTGCTCGAGATCGTCGAGCCCGCCGCCCGCTGAGGCGCTCAGGCGCTCAGGCGAGCGTCAGGAACAGCTTCTCGAGCTCGGCCACGGTGAGCTCGCCCTCACCGGGCTCCTCCCCCTCGGGGCGCAGCGCGCAGTCGCGCATCGCCCCGGCGACGATCGCGAAGCCGGCGCGATCGAGCGCGGACGACACCGCCGACAGCTGGGTGACCACCGCACGGCAGTCGTCGCCGCGCTCCACGGCGGTGATCAGCGCACGCAGCTGCCCCTCGGCCCGACGCAGCCGGTTCACGACCGCGCGCCGCTCGTCGCCCGCATCCGTGCTCATCGCCTGGCCCTCTCGCCCGCGCAGGCCATCACTCTGCTCCCTGCTCGATCGGGAGGCCCGCCCCGTGCCAGCCGAGGATGCCGCCGATCACGTTGACGGCGTCGATGCCCTGGGCCTCGAGGAACGCGGTCGCCTGGGCGCTGCGTCCGCCGGAGTGGCAGATCACGTACAGGGTGCGGTCGGCGGGCAGCTCGTCGAGGCGCGCCGGCAGCTCCCCGAGCGGGATCAGCTGCGCGCCCGACACGTGGGCCGCCGCGTACTCGTCGGGCTGGCGCACGTCCACGATCGCGGCGGTGGCCCCGAGGGCCGCGAGCTCGGCGGGTTCGATCGAATTCATGTCGTCTCCGTTCAGGCGAGCGCGGGCTCGCCGGTCAGGGCGCGGGCGGCGTGTCCGTCGCGCCAGGTCAGGTAGCCGCCGTCGAGGTTCACGACGTCGATTCCGTGAGCCGCGAGCAGGCTCGCCGCGGTGTGCGCGCCCTGTCCCACCCGGCAGTGCACGATCACGCGGGTGCCGCGCAGCTCGTCCACCCGATCCCGGAGCTGCTCGACCGGGATCCACTCCGCCCCGGGGATGAGCCCCTCCGCGAGCTGCCCCGCCGCGCGCACGTCCACCAGCCGCGCGCCGTCGGCGAGCGCCGCGTCGAGCTCGTGCCACTGGATCGCGCGCTCCCCCGTCCGGCGGTTGTCGGCGACGTAGCCGAGCATGTTCACCGGGTCCTTCGCGGAGCCGAACTGCGGCGCGTACGCGAGCTCCAGCTCGGCCAGGCCGCTCGCGGGGATGCCGCCGCGCATCGCGGTGGCGAGCACGTCGATCCGTCGGTCGACCCCCTCCCGGCCGACGGCCTGCGCCCCGAGGATGCGGTCGTCGACGAGGTCGACGAGGAGCTTCAGCGACAGGGGGACGGCGCCGGGGTAGTAGCCGGCGTGGTGCAGCGGATGGGTGTGGATGACGCGGTGGGGTCGCCCGGCGGCGCGCAGGCGCGCCTCGCTCGCACCGGCCGTCGCGGCGGTGACGCCGAAGGCCTGCACGATGGCGACGCCGATGGAGGCCGGGGCGACGACGCGGTGCCCGGCGAGGGCGTCGGCGACCAGGCGGCCGTGCAGGTTCGCCGGTCCCGCGAGCGGCAGCGACCGCGTGCCGCCGAGCACGGCATCCGTCTTCTCGGCGACATCGCCGACGGCGCGGATCGCCGGGTCGCTCGAGCGGAACTGCTCATCCACGAGCACGCCGCCCGATGCGCCGAGCTCGAGCCCGGCGCGGCGGGCGAGCCACGACTCGGGGCGCACCCCGAGCGCCGCGATGACGAGCTCGGCGGGGAGCACCGATCCGTCGGCGAGCCGCACCGCGTCCTCGTCGATCGCGACGGCCTCGGTGCCGAGATGCAGCGCGACCCCCGCGTCCCGTGCGGCACGGGCCACGGGCTCGGCCATCTCGGGGTCGAAGCCGGTGAGCAGCTGCGGTCCGCGCTGCACGACCGCGACCTCCATGCCCCGGGCGCGCAGGTTCTCGGCGACCTCGAGACCGACGTATCCGCCGCCGAGCACGACCGCGCGTTGCGGGTGGTCGGCGAGCGCGGCCATGATCGCGTCCAGGTCGGTCGTGCTGCGCAGCACGTGCGCCCGCTCGTCCCCCGGGATGCCCGGCCGTACGGCCGCCGCCCCGGTGGCCAGCACGAGCTCGTCGTAGTCGAGGCGCTCGACACCGTCCGGCCCGTGGAGCACGATCGCCCGCGCCGCACGGTCGATCTCGACGACCTCCGTGCGCACGCGCACGTCGAGCGCGAACCGCGCACGCAGGCGCTCGGGCGTCTGGAGGGTGAGCGCCTCGCGATCCGAGATCACGCCGCCCAGGTGGTACGGCATCCCGCACGTCGCGCACGACACCTCGGCGCCGCGCTCGATCACGGTGATGCTCGCCGTCTCGTCGAGGCGGCGCAGCCGCGTGGCGGCCGACATCCCGGCGGCGACGCCGCCGACGATCACGATGCGACGTGTGGTGCTCATGCCCTCACGATATACCCCCGGGGGTATGCCTGGCTGCGGATCCGCTGGGAGCGCGAGAGCTGCGGACGCACCCCGACCCCCGCTCGGGGGTGAGAGCCCGAGCGTACCCCGTCCCTATCGTCGACCGTGTCGACCACATCGCGGCGGGCGGCCGACGGCCGCCCGCGACCCGATGGCACGGAGGAGCCCATGCAGCCCGAGGAGCTCGACCCGGACGAGGCGCGGAACACGGCGGATGCGGCCGTCGCGGCCCTCCTCGCGATCGAGGGCGCCATGTGCGCCGCCGTCGTCGACAGCGACTCCGGCATGGTGCTCTCGCAGTGCGGATCCGGCATGGACGTCGATCTCGCGGCCGCCTGTCACACCGAGGTCGTGCGCGCCATGCGGCGCACCCTGACCTGGCTCGACCTGGACGACGGGATCGAGGACGTCCTGGTGACCCTCACCAGTCAGTACCACATCCTCCGGCCGGTGGCGGCGTACCCCAACGTGTTCATCCTGCTGGTGCTCGACCGGGCCAGGTCGGACCTCGGGATGGCGCGGATCAAGCTGCGCGCGGCGGACATCACCGAGGGCTGGCTCAGCTGAGCCCCCGTCGCCGCCCCTCCGAGCCCGGCGGGACGGCGCGCACCCCGTGCCCCGTTAGGCTGGACGCATGGACGGACTCGCCGCATGGTGGCAGGGGCTCGGCCCCTGGCAGACCCCCATCGAGGTGCTCCTCATCGTCGTCGTCGCCGTGCTCGTGCGACTCGTGCTGCAGTTCGTGATCAACCGCACCGTGCGCTCCATCGTCACCGGCGTCAAGAAGAAGCAGGGCGTCGAGGACACCCAGGCGCTCAACGCGACCCCGCTCGCCGCGGTGCGCGTCGTGCAGCGCACGCGCACGCTCGGCGGCGTGCTCTCGAGCGTCGTCACGACGGTGATCGTCATCGTGGCGGCGCTGCTCGTGATCACCACCATCGCCCCGGATGCCGTGGGCGCGTTCTCGCTCATCACGGCCGCGATCGGCGCCGGCCTCGGCTTCGGCGCGCAGAACATCGTCAAGGACGTGCTCAACGGCCTCTTCATGGTCATCGAGGACCAGCTGGGGGTCGGCGACGTCGTCGACCTCGGACCGGCGACGGGGGTCGTGGAGGCGGTCGGCATCCGCGTCACCGACATCCGCGACGTGAACGGCACCCTCTGGCACGTGCGCAACGGCGAGATCGTGCGGGTCGGCAACCTCTCGCAGGGCTGGGCGCGCGCCATCATCGACCTCGCCGTGCCCTACGAGTCGGACATCGACCAGGTCGAGGCGCTCATCCTCGCCACCGCGGTCGGCATGACTTCGGAGGCCAAGTGGAAGCGCCTCGTCATCGAGAAGCCGGAGGTCTGGGGGATCGAGTCGATCTCGGCGGAGGCGATCGTCGTCCGCCTGGTCGTCAAGACCCGCACCTCGGCCAAGGACGAGGTCGCGCGCGAACTGCGGATGCGGCTGAAGCGCGCGCTCGACGACGCGGGCATCAAGCTCCCCGCGCTGAACTCCATCGTGCTCACCGGCTTCGAGGGCGCCGGCTCGATTCGGGGGGCGCGCCCCCCGAAGACCGCGCAGCTCCCCGTGCTCGAGAAGCCGAAGGACGAGTCATGAACCTCCAGCTGCGGATGGGTGAGGGCGGCGACGTCGTCGGCTCCAGCTTCTGGTCCGAGGTCGGCGGCCGCGCCACCTTCGAGCGCCTCGTGCGCCGCTTCTACGAGGGGGTGCGCGGCGACGAGCTGCTGTGGCCGATGTACCCCGAGGACGATCTCGAGGGCGCGATCCAGCGCCTGACCGGATTCCTCGAGCAGTACTGGGGCGGGCCCACCGCCTACAGCCAGGAGCGCGGCCATCCGCGGCTGCGGATGCGGCACGCGCCGTTCCCGGTCAGCCCCGAGGCGCGCGACCACTGGCTCGCCCACATGCGCACCGCGGTCGACGAGCTCGAGCTCGCCCCGATGCAGCAGCAGGTGCTCTGGGATTATCTGGAGCGCGCCGCGCACGCGATGGTCAATCGCGCCGGGTAGAAGCCTCCTCCGGATAGTGTTGGACGACTGACCGACTCAGAGGGGACGCGGGGGAACGGATGCCGGAGCAGGCCGACGCCATCATCATCGGGGCGGGACTCGCGGGGCTCGTGGCGGCCTCCGAACTCGTCGACGCGGGCAAGAGGGTGCTCATCCTCGAACAGGAGCCCGAGGCGAGCGTCGGCGGTCAGGCGTGGTGGTCGTTCGGCGGGCTCTTCCTCATCGACTCCCCCGAGCAGCGCCGCATGGGCGTCAAGGACTCGCACGAGCTCGCCCGCCAGGACTGGTTCGCGAGCGCCGAGTTCGACCGCCCCGAGGACGACTGGGCCCGCGAATGGGCGGAGGCATACCTCGCCTTCGCCGCGGGCGAGAAGCGGGCCTGGCTGCGCGAGAAGGGCGTCTCGTTCTTCCCCGTGGTCGGCTGGGCCGAGCGGGGCGGCTACACGGCGAGCGGCCACGGCAACTCCGTGCCGCGCTTCCACATCACCTGGGGCACCGGCCCCGGCATCCTGGAGCCGTTCATCAAGACGGTCCGCGCGGGGGTCGAGTCGGGGCTCGTGGAGCTGCGCTTCCGGCACCGCGTCGACCGTCTCGTGACCAAGGGGGGCGCCGTCGTCGGCGCCGCGGGGAAGGTGCTCGCCCCCGACCCCGCCGAGCGCGGCGAGGCGTCGAACCGCGACGAGCTCGACGACTTCGAGGTGAACGCCGCCGCCGTGGTGGTGGCCTCCGGCGGCATCGGCGGCAACCACGAGCTGGTGCGTGAGAACTGGCCGGAGTGGCTCGGCACCGCCCCCGACCACATGCTGTCGGGGGTCCCGGCGCACGTCGACGGCCGCATGCTGGGCATCGCCGCCAAGGCCAAGGCGCGACTGGTCAACCAGGACCGCATGTGGCACTACGTGGAGGGCATCGAGAACTACGCGCCCGTGTGGCCGATGCACGGCATCCGCATCCTGCCCGGTCCGTCGAGCATGTGGTTCGACGCCACCGGGCACCGCCTGCCCGTTCCGTTGTTCCCCGGTTTCGACACGCTCGGCACGCTCGAGTACCTGCGGCAGACCGGCCACGACCACTCCTGGTTCGTGCTCGACCAGTCGATCATCGAGAAGGAGTTCGCCCTGTCGGGCTCCGAGCAGAACCCCGATCTGACCGGCAGGAGCGTCAAGGAGCTGCTGCGCCAGCGCCTGGGCAAGGGCGCGACGGATGCCGTGGAGGCGTTCAAGGAGCAGGGTGCCGACTTCGTGGTCGCCGACTCGCTCGACGACCTGTTCGCCGGGATGCGGCGCCTCGCCCCCGACGTCGAGCTCGACGTGCAGTCGATCCGGCACGAGCTGGAGGCGCGCGACCGCGAACTCGACAACGCGTTCACCAAGGACGCCCAGGTGACGGCGGTGCGCGGGGCCCGCACCTACCGGGGCGACAAGCTCATCCGGGTGGCGAAGCCGCACAAGATCCTCGACGAGAAGCACCGTCCGCTCATCGCCGTGAAGCTGCACGTGCTCACCCGCAAGAGCCTCGGCGGCATCCAGACCAACCTCGACGCGCAGGCGCTCGACGCGAAGGGCAAGCCGATCCCGGGTCTCTACGCGGTGGGCGAGGCCGCCGGCTTCGGCGGCGGCGGCGTGCACGGCTACCGCTCCCTCGAGGGCACCTTCCTCGGCGGCTGCCTCTTCACGGGCCGCACCGCCGGACGCGCCATCGCCGCGTCGCTCTAACGGGAGAGCGTCCAGGCGCGGCGCTTGACCAGGATGTGGCCGCGCCGGGTCGTGAGGCGGGTCCAGGGACCGGTCTCGTAGGAGGTCACGGCGTCCTCGCCGAGGAAGCCGAGGCTCACGGCGGCGAAGCCCGCGCCGGCCGGGATGTGCGGGGCGTCGGGCATCTCCCGCCCCCACACCTCCGCGCGCACGCGGCGCACGATCGACTCGCCCACCGCATCCGGCACCGCCTCGGCGACCTCGGCGATGCCCGCGCGCGCGACGCGGTCGAGCGACGCGGCGTCCGGGCCGGGAACCGCGCGCCACCCGCCGCGCGGCGGCGAGATCGCCGCCCAGGTGGCGGTGTGCACCTCCATCGGCAGCCCGACGGCGGCCGGCTCCTGACGGCCCTCGTGGATCGCGGCGACGGCGAGCTCCTGCGCGCGCTCGACGCGCAGCAGCAGCGAGCGGATCGGCACCACCGCGTCGAAGTCCCCCGTGCTCGACAGCGCGAGCGTGCGCAGCCCGAGCACCGTCGGCGTCTCGTCGAGCAACCCCACCGGGTAGAGCACCGCGGCGTACACCGCGAGCACGCCGCTGCCGGCGATGAGCCGCACCGAGCCGTCCTCGACGCGCTGGGCGCGCGCGAGGAAGACCTGCAGGTCGTCGAGCGACGCCGGGTCTGCGAGGGTGAAGGAGCGCGCGGTCACAACCGTCCCAGCCTATCCGGACCCGTCGACCGGGACTTCTAGACTGATGCCATGCGCGACCCCCGTTCGGGAATCGACCCGCTCAGCGGCCTCCTGTCGACCCTCGACCTGACCGACACGGGGGCGCGGACCGCGGAGGACATCTTCACGGGACCCAGCCAGTGGACACCCGGCGGGCGAGTGTTCGGCGGCCAGGTGTACGCGCAGTCGATCATCGCCGCCATCCGCACGGTGCCCGAGGATCGCGCGATCCACTCCTCGCACGGCTACTTCCTGCGGCCCGGCGACTCCGACCAGCCGATCACCTTCTCGGTCGATCGCATCCACGACGGTCGCTCGTTCTCGACCCGGCGCACGCAGGCGTACCAGAACGGGCTGCCGATCCTGTCGATGATCGCCTCGTTCCAGGATCACGACCCCGGTCTCGAGCACCAGGTCGAGATGCCCGAGGGCATCACACCGCCCGAGGAGCTGCCGTCGGCGGCCGAGGTGCTGGGCCCGGTCGACCACCCGGTCGCCCAGTTCTGGGCGACGAGCCGCGCCTTCGACATCCGGCACGTGGAGCAGCCCATCTACCTGCGGGCCGACCCGCACCCGGTGCCGCGCCAGGCCCTGTGGATGAAGACCATCGGCACGCTGCCCGACGACGACACCCTGCACCGGGCGGCCCTCGCCTACGCGAGCGACTACTCGATCCTGGAGCCCGTGCTGCGCGGCCACGGCCTGGTCTGGACGCACCCCGGCCTCAGGATGGCGAGCCTCGACCACGCGATGTGGTGGCATCGCCCCGCCCGCGTCGACGAGTGGCTGCTCTACGTGCAGGAGTCGCCGACGGCGACCGGCGGACGCGGGCTCTCGACCGGTCGCATCTTCACGCGCGACGGCGTGCTCGTGGCCTCGGTGGCCCAGGAGGGCATGGTGCGGGTGCCCGAGATCGACGACTGACCGGCATCCTGTCCCCCATTCGATAACCAAGCGATAACGAAACATCCCCCGGATTCGGGCGGGCGACCTCCACGTCTCGCCCGCCAACTCGGGCGAGGAGGGCGTGTCGACGGGGCCGGACGGCGTCGGCCCGCGGCCCACGGCGCTGCTACCGTGGCTGACGGCTCGCTGACGACGCGTCCGACACGACCGGCAGAGCCCCTGACGCCCAGGACCGCGCGTGTCGACCGCTCAGAGTCGGCATGCGTACGGCAACGCGAAACGTGCACCGTCACCCGGCAGTGCCACGTGCGACACGTACGACGTGCACGCACGCCTCGTGGGCCCGGACCGCAACCCGAAAGCCCCGCGCCCGCGGGGATCACAGGAACCCGTGACCGACACCGCCCTTCGCGCCGACGGCCTCTACAAGGTCTTCGGACGCAACCCCCATGACGCCGTGCGCCGACTGCGCGCCGGAACCCCCCGCGACGAGCTCGACGGCGCGACCGCCGCCGTCATCGACGCGAGCTTCGAGGTACGCCGCGGCGAGATCTTCGTCGTGATGGGTCTCTCCGGGTCCGGCAAGTCGACGCTCATCCGCACCCTGAACGGCCTGCAGCCGGCCACCGAGGGCACCATCACGATCCACGGCGAGCAGCTGACCGGCGCCACGGCCGCGCGGGTGCGCGAGATCCGCCGCGAGCGCATCTCGATGGTGTTCCAGCACTTCGCGCTGCTGCCCCACCGCACGGTCGTCGACAACGTCGCCTACCCCCTGGAGCTGCGCGGGGTGCCGCGCGCGGAGCGCCTCGCGAAGGCGGGCGAGATCCTCGCGCTCGTCGGCCTCGACCGCTGGGCCGACGTACCGCCGTCCGCCCTCTCGGGTGGCATGCAGCAGCGCGTCGGCATCGCCCGCGCCCTGGCCGCCGACACCGACATCCTGCTGATGGACGAGGCGTTCAGCGCCCTGGACCCCCTGATCCGCCGCGAGATGCAGGAGCAGCTGCTCGAGCTCCAGGAGAGCCTGCAGAAGACCATCGTGTTCATCACCCACGACCTCAACGAGGCGATGTTCCTGGGCGACCGCATCGCCGTCATGCGCGACGGTCGCATCGTGCAGATCGGAACGCCGGAGGACATCCTCACCGACCCCGCGAACGACTACGTCGAGCAGTTCGTGCAGGATGTCGACCGCGCGCGCGTGCTGACCGCGTCCAACGTCATGGAGCGCCCCCGGCTCACGGTGGCGGAGGGCGCCGGCCCCCGCACCGCGTTGCGCACGATGCGCGACGGGTACTCCTCGGCGGCCTACGTCGTCGGCCGCGACCGCCGGCTGGTCGGCATCGTGCGGGACCGCGACGCGATGAAGCTCGTGCGCAGCGGCGAGAGCTCGCTCGCCGGCATCGTGCGGCCGGTTCCGCAGTCGGTCAGCGTCGACGACGTGCTCATGGACCTCTTCGTGCCCGCCGTCGAGTCGCCTCTCCCGCTGGCCGTGACGGATGACCAGGGACGTCTCGTCGGGGTGATCCCGCGCGTGACCCTGCTCGCCGCGCTCGGCCCCGGCACCACCGCCACCGCGGAGCTGACCCTGCCGCTGCCGCCCGTCGCGACGGGGGAGATCGACCGGCTACTCGCCGAGAGCGAGGCGGTCGGCGCCGCCGACGCCGCAGACCCGGAGGAGGTGCGCTGATGGACGGATTCCGCATCCCGATCGGCGAATGGGCCGACACCGCGATCCGCTGGTTGAAGGACAACCTCGACTCCTTCCTCGACGCCGTCGGCTTCGTGCTGCGCTGGCTGGTCGAGACGCTCTCGGACGAGCTCATCGCCGTTCCGGCCCTCCTGCTCATCGCGATCCTCGCCGCGCTCGGGTGGTTCGTGCGCTCGTGGCGATTCGGCATCGGCTCGGCCCTCGGGCTGTTGCTGATCCTCGGCATGGACCAGTGGGAGCCCGCTCTGCAGACGCTCTCGCTCGTGCTCATCGCCGCGGTGATCGCCGTCGTCATCGCGATCCCGATCGGCATCCTGGCGGCCAAGAACGCGACGGTCAGCGTGATCGTGCGCCCCGTGCTCGACTTCATGCAGACCATGCCGTCGTTCGTCTACCTGATCCCGACCGTGCTGTTCTTCAGCATCGGCTTCGCACCGGGAGTCGTGTCGACCATCATCTTCGCCCTGCCCCCCGGCATCCGACTCACCGAGCTCGGCATCCGCGGTGTCGACCCCGAGAAGGTCGAGGCGGGGCAGGCCTTCGGCGCGACGCCGGGTCAGGTGCTGCGCGGCATCCAGCTGCCCCTCGCCGGTCCGACGATCATGGCCGGCATCAACCAGGTCATCATGCTCGCGCTGTCGATGGCCGTCGTGGCGGGCATCGCCGGAGCCAACGGCTCCGGCAAGGAGGTGGTCGCGGCCATCTCCACCCTCAACATCGCCCAGGGCGTCGAAGCCGGCCTCAGCATCGTCGTGCTCGCCATCTACCTCGACCGCCTCACCTCCGCTCTCGGAGCGCCCGCCGACTACCGGCATTCGCTGCGCTCCGTGATCCGCCGCCGCCGCGCCGCGGCATCGGCGGCCTGAACCCCTGCCCGAAGCCCGTCCATCCGGGCGGGTCCCACACAGAGAGGACACACATGTTCCAACGACGCACTCTCGCGCGCCGCACCGCCGTGATCGGAGGTGCCCTGGGTCTCGCGGTGGCACTCGCCGCCTGCTCGACCGGCGACGCCGACACCGGCGACAACGGCGACGGTGGCGACAAGGGAACCATCACCCTCGGCTTCATCCCCAGCTGGACGGACGGTCTCAGCACCGCCTACCTGCTGCAGGACCAGCTCGAGAAGATCGGTTACACCGTCGAGATGGAGACCCTCACCGAGGCGGCCCCGCTCTACACGGGTCTCGCCAACGGCGACATCGACATCTACCCCTCGGCGTGGCCCGAGGTGACCCACGCGAAGTACATGGACGAGTACGGCGACGACATCGAGGACCTCGGTGCGTACTACGACAACGCGAAGCTCACGATCGCGGTGCCGAGCTACACCGACGTCGACTCCCTCGCGGATCTCGCCGGCAAGGGCGACATGTTCGACGGCAAGATCTACGGGATCGAGCCGGGCGCCGGCCTCACCGGCGTCACCCAGGACTCGATGATGCCGGCCTACGGCCTCGACGACTGGGAGCTCGTGACCTCGTCGACGTCGGCGATGCTCACCGAGCTGGGCGACGCGATCGACAACAAGGAGGACATCGTCGTCACGCTGTGGCGTCCCTTCTGGGCCAACGCGGCGTTCGACATCAAGGACCTCGAGGACCCTCAGGGCGCGATGGGTGAGCCCGAGGCTCTGCACTTCCTCGCCACGAAGGGCTTCTCCGAGAAGTACCCGGAGGCGGCCGACTACATCGCAGGCATCAAGCTCGACGACACCGAGTACGGCGCTCTCGAGGACCTCGTCGTCAACCAGCACGAGGAGGGTGACGAGCCCGCCGCCATCGACGAGTGGATCGCCTCCTACTCCGACGCGTACGACGGCATCCTGACCGACTGACGCGGTCGCGACCACGAGACGCCGGTCGTCCCCTCGGGGGCGGCCGGCGTCCGCGCATTCGGATGCGCGCTCAGCGCGCGGGTGCGATCCGCCGTCCGGCGATCACCGCGGCGGCCACCACCACGAGGTGCATGAGCATGAGCGCCACGACCCCCACCGCGGTCGTCCCGGGGATGAAGCCCAGCGCGAGCAGGGCGATGTCGGGCGCGAACGACACCACGGCGAGCACGGGCACCAGAACGCGCAGCACCGCCCGCGAGCGCCGGACGAGGCGCACGACGAGCACCCAGCCCGCGAGCGCGGCGAGGGTGCCGACGAGCGCGAAGCTCAGGAATACGGCGGGCATGAGCGGCGGGAAGGCACCGGCGCCGAGCGCGCCCGCCGCGAGCGCGAGGAGCGAGGTGGCGATCGCGACCGCCGCGAGGGCGACGAGCACGGTGAGGGCGACGGTTCGGGTGCGGGCGGCGGGACGGTCGGCGATGGCGGTCATGACGAGCTCCTGACGGACGTGGGACGAGATGTCCTCGACGCTAGGAGGAGCTCTCCCGCCGCGGAACCGCCAGGTGGAGTACCCGCGCTGCTCCGGCGGGAGTAGTGCTCAGCCGCGCTTGGCGAACCCCACCGGCGTCTCGACATACGGCGCGAAGAGCTCGCGCAGCTCGTCCGCGATGCGCGAGGGGCGGCCGGTGGTCGCGTCGACCATCACGAGCGTCGTCGAGGCGACGGTGTAGCGCACGCGCGGCTCGACGCCGTCGGGCGAGTACACCTCGTAGCAGATGTCGATGCTGGCTCCGCCGATGCGACCGATCCACAGCTCCACCACGATGGGCGTGCGCTGGAACGGGATCGGCGCGAGGTACTCGACCTCCTGCCGCGCGATGAGGCTCAGCACCGCGGCCCCCGGCCGAGCGTCGAGCACGGCCGTGGGCCGCCCGTCGACGCCCTCGTCGGGACGCCAGAACGCCTCCATCCGCGCCTCCTCGAGGAGGCGCAGCATCTCGGCGTTGTTGACGTGCGCGTACGCGTCGACGTCGCTCCAGCGCAGCCGGATCGGCACGTGGATGCGGGTCATGACAGCTGCGTCAATCCCTCGTGAGCTTGCGGTACACCGAGCGGTGCGGCTTCGCCGCCTCGGGCCCGAGGCGCTCGATCTTGTTCTGCTCGTAAGCCTCGAAGTTGCCCTCGAACCAGTACCAGCGGTCCGGGTTCTCGTCGGTGCCCTCGTAGGCGAGGATGTGCGTCGCGATCCGGTCGAGGAACCACCGGTCGTGGGTGATCACGACGGCGCATCCGGGGAACTCGAGCAGCGCGTTCTCGAGCGACTGCAGCGTCTCGACGTCGAGGTCGTTGGTCGGCTCGTCGAGCAGCAGCAGGTTGCCGCCCTCCTTGAGGGTGAGCGCGAGATTCAGGCGGTTGCGCTCACCACCGGAGAGCACGCCCGCCTTCTTCTGCTGATCCGGGCCCTTGAAGCCGAACTTCGACACGTAGGCGCGGCTCGGGATCTCGGTCTTGCCGACCACGATGATGTCGAGGCCGTCGGAGACCACCTCCCACAGCGTCTTGTTGGGGTCGATCGCCGCGCGGGACTGGTCGACGTAGCTGATCTTGACCGTCTCGCCGATCTTCAGGTCGCCGCCGTCGAGCGGCTCGAGGCCGACGATCGTCTTGAAGAGCGTGGTCTTGCCGACGCCGTTCGGGCCGATGACGCCGACGATGCCGTTCGGCGGCAGGGTGAAGCTGAGGTCGTCGATGAGCACGCGCTCGCCGAATCCCTTGTGCAGCTTCTTCGCCTCGATCACGACGCTGCCGAGGCGCGGCCCCGGCGGGATCTGGATCTCCTCGAAGTCGAGCTTGCGGGTGCGGTCCGCCTCGGCCGCCATCTCCTCGTAGCGGGCGAGACGCGCCTTCGACTTCGCCTGGCGGCCCTTCGCGTTCGAGCGCACCCAGTCGAGCTCGTCGGCGAGGCGCTTGGCGAGCTTCGCGTCCTTCTTGCCCTGCACCTCGAGGCGCTGGGCCTTCTTCTCGAGGTAGGTGGAGTAGTTGCCCTCGTAGGGGTAGAGGTGGCCGCGGTCGACCTCGGCGATCCACTCCGCGACGTTGTCGAGGAAGTACCGGTCGTGGGTGATCGCGATCACGGCGCCGGGGTACTTCTGCAGGTGCTGCTCGAGCCAGAGCACGCTCTCGGCGTCGAGGTGGTTGGTGGGCTCGTCGAGCAGCAGCAGGTCGGGCTTCTGCAGCAGCAGCTTGGCGAGCGCGACGCGACGCTTCTCACCGCCCGAGAGCGGGCCGACCGGCGCATCCGACGGCGGGGTGCGCAGCGCGTCCATCGCCTGCTCCAGCTGGGAGTCGAGGTCCCAGCCGTCGGCGGCGTCGATCTCCTCCTGGAGGGTGCCCATCTCGGCCAGCAGCGCGTCGAAGTCGGCGTCCGGGTCGCCCATGGCGGCCGAGATCTCGTTGAAGCGGTCGACCTTCGCCTTGATGGCGATGCCGTCCTGGATGTTCTCGAGCACCGTCTTCGACTCGTCGAGCTCGGGCTCCTGCATGAGGATGCCGACCGAGTAGCCGGGGGTGAGCTTCGCCTCGCCGTTGCTGGGGGTGTCGAGGCCGGCCATGATCTTCAGGATCGTGGACTTGCCGGCGCCGTTCGGGCCGACCATGCCGATCTTGGCTCCCGGCAGGAACGCCATCGTCACGTCATCGAGGATGACCTTCTCGCCGACCTTCTTGCGGGCGCGCACCATGGAGTAGATGTATTCGGCCATGGGTACGAGTCTAAGAGGCGCGCCCCGGTACTTCGGTCGCTCGCCGCGTCTGCCTCACGCACCCTCCTCGGGCGCCATACTGGCGTCGTGATCGGGAGGATCGTCGCGGCTACCACTATCGTTGCTGTGTCGTCCGTTCTGTCGGGCTGCGCCTACTGGGGCTCAGAGGAAGCGATCTGCTTGCGGACGATGGATGCCGCCGTCCCTGACTTCGTCGCGGCAGAGGTGAATGCGGTCGTCACCGACGGCGGAACGGTGACTGTAGATGGTGTCTATGAAGGCGGCACCTTCGAGTGCGTCCTTGAAGGCGAACCCGCGCGATTCCTTCGCGGATCGGCGACGACGGCCTCAGGGCGGATCGACGTCCCACCCTCCGAGAACTGAGAAGCGACACCGATGGCCGGTCGCGGGGGCGACGTCGGCCACCCACGCTACTCGGAGGTCCGAACGAAGCGGAGGACTCCGACGAGAATCAATGCGATGGCGGCGATCGACTGCATCACGGCGCCCATCGCCATGTACGGGCCGCCATGTTCGCCCCAGCCAGGGAGCGTCAGAACGATCTCGAAGACGGTCAGAAGCGCGAGAGCAGCACCTACAGCGAGGAACACGATGCCTCGCCTTCTCGGGCGCCTCGAAGCCATGCGTCAGATCATACGGACGAGAGCGGATCGTCGGGTCGCCCGTTGCCGCTGACGGGGGTCGCTGGGAGGGTGGCGGTGTGGTGATCGAGGTGCGACCCGCGATCGTGTTCGCGGATGTGGCGACGATGGTCGGGCCGAAGCGGCCCGACGCGAACGTGTGCTGGTGTCTCAGCTACCGCGTCGCCTCGGCGGAGAACCGAGCGCTCACCGGCACAGCGCGTGGGGAACGTGTGCAGCAGCTCGTCGGAGAGCACCCGGCGCCCGGCGTGCTCGCCTACGACGGCGACGAGGTCGTCGGCTGGGCCGCCGTGCACCCGCGGGCCGACACGAGCTTCGCGCGCAGCCGTCTCATCCCGCACGTCGACGACGCGGAGGTGTGGTCGGTGTGGTGCATCCGGGTGCGGCCCGGCCACCGCGGCGAGGGCATCTCGCACGCCCTCCTGGAGGGTGCGGTCGACTTCGCGCGCGCGAACGGCGCACCGGCGATCGAGGGCTACCCGGTCGACAACCGCGGCGAGAAGGTCGACCTGACCATGGCCTACGTCGGCACGCGCCGGATGTTCGAGAACGCCGGCTTCCGCCACGCGGCCGACACCGACTCGGTGCTCGCGGGCTTTCCTCGGGTGCTGATGCGCCTCGAGCTCTGACGCCGCGGCGCGCTCAGTCCAGCCGGGTCGCGAGCTCGAGGCGCTCGTGGCCGGTCGGCCCGACGACGTCGGGGAAGTCGAAGGCGACCTCGTGGATGCGCCCGGTGAACGGGAAGACGCCGCGATCGGCGTAGTCGTCGCACACGGGCGACACGCTGTCCTGCCCGACGTCGAGGCACTCCGTGCCGCAGCGCTGGGGCACCTGCTCCGGCAGCTCGAGAGTCTGCGGCGCTCCCCCGTCGACGGCGAGGCTCACATCCGCCGGACCACCCGGCTGCGGGGTGCGCGGCGCGATCGTGAGCACCACCGTGTGCGTCCCCGGTTCGAGCGTGTCGGACGAGCGGAGGTCGTAGCGCCGGATGCCGAAGAAGTTGTAGTGGAACCGGATGCCGCCCTCCCAGCCGAACAGCGCCCACCCGGCGGCGTCACCCCCGACCGCGAAGACGACCCCCTCGGCGCCGGAGTCCCGCACCTCGATCTCGGCCGTCAGGGTGAGCGGCACGCTCACCAGCTTCGGCCCGCTGCCCTCGGGCAGCCGGGTCATCCCCTCGTGGAAGGTCACGCGGCTGCGCCCCGCGAAGTAGCTCGGCCGCAGCGTCACGTCGAGCCGCTCCGCGAAGCGGTCGTCGAGCGGCAGCACCTGGTAGCGGGCGGCATCCGCCATGAAGAGGTCCTGCAGCTGCCGCAGGCGGGCAGGTTCCTGCGCCGCGAGATCGATCGACTGGCTGAAGTCGTGGGTGATGTCGTAGAGCTCCCACACGTCGTCATCCCAGCTGTAGCTGCCCGAGGTCTCCCAGGGCAGCCGCCCGTGCCGGCACGACGCGATCCACCCGTCGGCGTACATGGCCCGGTTGCCGAACATCTCGAAGTACTGCTGGGTGCGGGTGCTGGGGGCGTCGGCGTTGTCCGCGGCGAAGGTGTACGCGAAGCTCGTGCCCTCGATGGGCTTCTGGATGTAGCCGTTGACCTCCGTCGGCTGCGCCAGCCCGACGATCTCGAGCAGCGTCGGAGTGACGTCGATGACGTGGTGGAACTGGGAGCGCACGCGACCGGTGTCGGTGATGCGCTCCGGCCACGACACGATCATGCTGTTGCGGGTTCCCCCGAAGTGCGAGGCCACCTGCTTCGTCCACTGGAAGGGGGTGTCGCCGGCGTGCGCCCAACCGACCGCGTAGTGCGGCGAGGTGCCGGGCAGCCCCCACGAGTCCAGGAACCCGATGGCCTCCTCGATCGTCGGCTGGCGCCCGTTGAGGCTCATCAGCTCGTTCGGCGTGCCGACGAGCGACCCCTCTCCACTGGATCCGTTGTCGCCGATGATGTAGATCACGATCGTGTTGTCGAGCTCGCCGATCTGCTCGATGGCGTCGACCACCCGACCCACCTCGAAGTCGGCGTGCTCGAGGAAGTCGGCGTAGTTCTCCGCCTGCCGCGCGAACAGGGCGCGCTGCTCCGCGGGGTAGGAGTCCCACGCGGGGATCTGCTCGGGTCGCTCGGTGAGCCGGGTGCCGGGCGGGATGACCCCGCGCTCGAGCTGGTTCGCGTGCACCTGCTCGCGGTAGGCGTCCCACCCCATGTCGAATCGACCCGCGTTGCGTCCCCGCCAGTCGAGCGGCGGCTGGTGCGGCGCGTGAGCGGCTCCCGCCGAGAAGTAGGCGAGGAACGGGCGGTCGGGCGCGATCGACTTCTGCCGCGAGATCCAGCCGATGCACTCGTCCGCGAGGTCGCGGGTGAGCTGGTAGCCGTCCTCGGGGCGCGCGGGAGGCTCGACGGGCTGGGTGCCCCGGTAGAGCGAGGGGAAGAACTGGTCGGTCTCGCCCGAGATGAAGCCGTAGAAGTAGTCGAAGCCCTGGTGGGTCGGCCAGTTGTCGAACGGCCCCGCCGCACTCGTCTGGTTGTCGGGCACGTTGTGGTTCTTGCCGAACCAACCGGAGGTGTAGCCGGCGTGCTTCAACAGCTCGGCGAAGGTCGCGGTGCCCTTCGGGATGATGCCGCTGTAGCCGGGGTAGCCGGTCGCCATCTCCTGGATGACGCCGGTGGCGACGGTGTGGTGGTTGCGGCCGGTCAGCAGCGCCGCGCGGGTCGGCGAGCACAGCGAGGTGGTGTGGAACTGGTTGTAGAACAGGCCGTTCCCCGCGAGCCGCTCCGCCGTCGGCATCCGCACGAGGCCGCCGTTGACGCTCGGCCAGCCGAACCCGACGTCGTCGAGCAGCACCAGCAGGATGTTGGGGGCGCCCTCGGGAGCCTGCTTCGGGCTCGGGAAGTCGGGGGTCGAGTCGGCTGCGTAGGTCGTGATCTGCGCATCCGGATACGCCCATTCCGGCTCGGGGAGGTGATTCCTGTCGAGATTCACCGGGAAGCCCGCATCGGACATGACCCCTCCGTTCGTCGACGAACACCTGCTCACGAGTCTCGACCGAGCGCCGGCACTCCGCTATCGCCCCGAGAGGGTGAATGGACGTCGGCGACGATCATCCGCCCCGGACGAGCCGCGCGACGTACTCGGATGCGGGGGTCGCCTCGAGCTCCGCGAGGGCTCCCGCCTGGGTGATCCGCCCTTGCTCGAGCACGACCCCGCGACCCGCGATCGCCCGCGCATCGCCGAAGTCGTGGGTGATGAGCAGGGTCGCTCCCGCGTACTCGGTCAGGTGCGCGACGAGTTCGCGGCGCGACTGCTCGCGCACACGCACGTCGAGGGCGGCCATCGGCTCGTCGAGCAGCAGCACCTCGGGTTCGGCGGCGAGCGCACGCGCGAGGGCGACGCGCTGGGCCTGCCCGCCCGACAGCTGCGCGGGGTACCGATCCGCCAGCTCGGTGAGACCGAATCGGGCGACCCACGCTGCGGCATCCGCCCGCGCGCGACGACGGCTGCGCGTGCGCATGCGTCCCGCGAACGCGACGTTGTCGAGCACGGTGAGTCCGGGGAACAGCAGCAGATCCTGGAAGACCACCCCCACGCGACGGCGCGCCGGATCGAGATGCACCCCGGCCTCGACGTCGTCGACCGGCCGCCCGCCGATCACGATCCGCCCCCGGGACGGTCGGACGAGCCCGGCGATCGCCGCGAGAGCCGTCGACTTGCCCGCCCCGTTGGGACCCATGAGCGCCGTCGTCGTGCCGGGCGCGACGTCGATCGCGAGGTCGAGCGCGAACCCGCCGCGATCGACCGTGACGTCCACGGCGAGTCCGCTCACCTGGCCACCACCCCCGGCAGCCAGCGGTCGCGCAGCAGCAGCAGCACGGCGATCGACACCGCGAGGATGATCACCGCCAGCGCGAGCGCATCCGCGGGATCCGACTGCAGGGCCAGGTAGCTCGCGATGGGCAGGGTGCGCGTGACGCCCGGGAGGGATCCCGCGAACGTGATCGTCGCGCCGAACTCGCCGAGCGCGCGCGTGAAGCACAGCACCGCCCCCGCGGCGACCGCCGGGGCGACCGCCGGCAGGGTGACCGCGACGAAGGTGCGCACGCGCCCGGCGCCGAGTGTCGCCGCCGCCGCCTCGAATCGGCGATCGGTCGAGCGCAGCGCCCCCTCGACGGCGAACACCAGGAACGGCAGGGCGACGAAGGTCTGGGCGACGACGACCGCGGGCGTCGTGAACGGCAGCGAGACGCCGAAGGCCCCGAGGGCGGGCCCCAGGATGCCGCGGCGTCCGAAGAGCATGAGCAGCGCGATGCCGCCGATCACCGGGGGCAGCACGAGGGGGATCGTCACGGCGGTGCGCAGCAGGCGTCGCGGCACGGCGGGCCAGGAATCCGCCTCGGCGAGCAGGGCCGCCATCGGGATGCCGAGCACCAGGCAGATCGCGGTGGACGCCGCCGCCGTGGCGAGCGACAACCACAGCGCCTCGAGCACCGGTTGCGAGGCCAGAAGGGCGGGGAGCTCGGGCCACGGCACCCGCGCGACGAGGGCCGCGAGCGGCACGACGAGCACGGCGAATCCGATCACGGCGACGACGACGATCGCCGCAGGGAGGCGTCTTCTCACCTCACGGCGCCCCGAACCCGGCTCGACGCAGGGCGTCCCGCCCGTGCGTGCCGGTCACCCACGCCACCCACGCGTCCGCGGCGGGCGCGTTGGCCGAGTCGACGAGCCGCGCGATCAGGTACCTGTTGACCACCGCGTCCGCCTCGGGCACGGGGATCGCCTCGACCGCGTCGCCGGCCGCGATCGTGTCGGTGGTGTAGACCAGCGCGGCATCCACCTCACCGAGGGCGACCTTCGTCACGACCGCCTTGACATCCTGCTCGAGGGTGTCGGGGACCGCCACGACGCCGGCGAGCTCGAGCAGCGATGAGGCGGCCGCCCCGCACGGAACGGCCGGGTCGCAGAGCGCGACCACGAGCTCGGGGCGCGCGAGGTCGGCCAATCCCGTCACCCCGGCCGGATTCCCGGCGGGCACGACCAACTGCAGCACGTTCGTCGCGAAGGGCTGCGGATCGGCGACCACCCCGGCGTCGACGACGGTCGTCATCGTGGCCTCGTTCGCGGAGGCGAAGACGTCGGCCGGGGCGCCCTCGACCAGCTGCGCCGCGAGACCCGAGCTGCCGCCGTAGTCGAGCACCACCCGCACGCCGGGGTGCTCCGACTCGAACTCCGTCGCGAGGGAGTCGAACGTGCCCGTCAGCGAGGCGGCGGCGAACACGGTGACGGTTCCGGTGATCGCATCCGGTTCGGCGCTTCCCGGCGCCTCCGCCGCGCCGGAGCCTGCACAGCCGGCGAGGGCGACGAGCAGCGACGCCCCGAGAAGAGTCGGGGCCGGACGGACGGCTGCTCGCCCGTGAGAGCTGGTCGACCGCGCCATGACGCGAGAGTAGCCGCATCCGCGGTCGAGGGCTCAGGTGGCACAATGCGGAGGTGAGCTCCGCCGACTCGCCTCGCTACGCCCGCCAACGCGTGCTGACCGGCTTCGGCGCGCCGGGGCAGGAGCGCCTCGCGGCCGCACGCGTCGTGGTGATCGGGGCGGGCGGGCTCGGCAGCGCCGTGCTCCCGGCGCTCGCCGCGGCAGGGGTCGGCACGATCGTCGTCGTCGACCACGACACCGTCGACGAGAGCAACCTCCCCCGGCAGACCGTCCACGGCCTGCGCGACGTCGGCCGGCCGAAGGTCGACTCGGCGGCCGATCGGATGCGCGCCCTCACCGACCACGTCACGGTGATCACCGAGCGAGAGCGATTCGACGCGACCACCGCCGCGCGCATCGTGGCCGGCGCCGATGTGCTGGTCGACGCATCCGACAGCCCGGCTGCGCGATCGGTCGCCGATGCGGCTGCGGCCGACGTGGGCATCCCCCTCGTCTGGGGTTCGGCCCTCGGCTACGGCGGGCAGACCGGCGTCGTCTGGGATGCGCGCGGCGTGCGCTACGGCGACCTGTTCCCGGCCGCAGACGAGTCCCCCGACAGCTGCGAGATCGTCGGTGTGCTCCCCACGGTGTGCACGGTCATCGGCGGCCTCATGGCCACCGAGGTGCTGAAGCTGCTCACCGGCATCGGCGATCCGCTCGTCGGCACGGTGCTCGACTACGACGCCCGCGGGGGCCGGATGCGGCGCCTCGAGTTCGCGCGCGGGGCGGACGCCCCGACGGTCCCGTCGCCGCGCCCCCTCCCCCGCGATGCCGAGGAGCTGGCTCCCGCGGAGCTCGCCCGGGAACTCGCCTCGGACGAACCGCCGATCCTCATCGACGTGCGCGACTCGCGCGAAACCCCCGCGAGCCTGCTCGCGGGGGCGATCATCGGCGACCTCGACGAGCTCGCTCTCGCCGTGGACGGCATCGCGCGCGACAGCCGCGTGGTGGCCGTCTGCCGACGCGGCGTGCGTTCGCGACGCGCCGCCGAGCTGCTGCACGACGCCGGATTCACCCGAGCCGCACATCTCGGCGGGGGTCTCGAGGCCTGGGACCGTGCGGGCGTCGAACCACAGCCGCGATACTGACGCCATGGATCGCATCTCGGTCGAGGAATACGCCGATCGCATCGCGGCACTCGTCGCGGATCCGGACCGCGGGACGTCCACCGTCGACCTCCGCGATGCCCTCGATCGGGTCACGGCGGACGCCGTGTCGACCTCCATCGACCTCCCCCCGTTCCGCAACTCGCAGATGGACGGCTACGCGGTGCGGGTCGCCGACCTCCCCGCCGACGGCGCCGCGGTCCTGGTCGGTTCGACGACCGCCGCGGGCGACGCCGGGGCGACCCTCCCCAGCGGGGGCGCGATCAAGGTCATGACCGGCGCGCCGCTCCCCGTCGATGCGGATGCGGTGGTGCCCGTCGAGCGGGTGGAGCGGCTCGACGACGGCAGCATCCGCATCCGCGCCGCCGTCCACGCTGGTGACTACGTGCGCGAGCCCGGCAGCGACGCCCCGGCAGGCACGGTGGTGGTGCCGCCCCGCACGCGCCTGCGACCCCGGCACCTGGCCGCGATCGCGGCAGCCGGGGTCGCCGCGGTGACGGTGACCCGACGGGTGCGGGTCGCCGTGGTCAGCACCGGACGGGAGCTCGTCGAGGTGGGAGCCGAGCTCGGGCCGGGGCAGCTCCCGGACGCCAACGCGATCGCGCTCGCCGCCGCCGCTGCCGCCGACGGCGCCGAGGTGGTGCACGTGGGGCGAGCCCCCGACGACGCGGAGGCCGTCGCGCGCGAGGTCGAGGCGGCGCGCGCCGCCGGGGCGCACCTCGTCGTGACGAGCGGAGGCATCTCGATGGGCGACTTCGAGCCGGTGCGAGCCCTGCTCGGCGAGCACGGCGGAACGATCGGAACGGTCGAGATGCAGCCGGGCGGACCGCAGGCGCACGGATCGATCCGCGGGCTCCCGATCCTCGCCTTCCCGGGCAACCCGGTGAGCGCCCAGGTCTCGTACGCGCTGTTCCTCTCGCCGCTGTTGCGCGCCTGGGCGGGGTTGCCGCCCGCCGTTCGCCGCCGGCTGGCTCTCGCCGAACCCGTCGCGGTGCCGCCCGGGCGCCGGCGATTCCTGCGGGCGCGCCTCGACGAGCGCGGGGCGGTCGTGCCGATCGGCGGCACCGGGTCGCATCTCGTGACCGCGATGGCCGCGGCGGACGTGCTGATCGACCTGCCGCCGCAGTTCGGGGATCTGCCCGCGGGCGCGCTCGTGGATACCGTGGAGCTATGAGCGAGCTCAGCCACCTCGACGCCGACGGACGCGCGCGCATGGTCGACGTCGGCGCGAAGGCGATCACCCGACGGGTGGCGCGCGCGACGGGCGAGTTCCGCACGACGCCCGAGGTGATCGCGCTCATCCGTCGCGACGGGCTGCCGAAGGCGGACGTGCTCGCGACCGCGCGCCTGGCCGGGATCGGCGCCGCGAAGCGCACGAGCGAGCTCATCCCGCTCGCCCACCTGCTGCCGCTCGACTCGGTGCAGGTCGAATTCGCACTCGGCGACGATCACGTCACGATCGAGGCCACCGTGGCCGTGACCGCCCGGACGGGCGTCGAGATGGAGGCGCTGACCGCGGTCGCCGTCGCCGGGCTCACCCTGCACGACATGGTCAAGGCGGTCGACCCGGCGGCGACGCTCGACGGCATCCGCCTGCTCGAGAAGACGGGCGGCCGCCACGGCCGCTGGCACCGGAGCAGCGACCGGTCCGACCACAGCACTCCCACCGCGCCGCCCGTCCGCACGGCGGTCGTGCTGGTGGCGTCCACGTCCGCAGCCGCGGGCGACCGCGCCGACACCACGGGCCCGCTGATCGCTTCCTGGCTCCGGGACCGGGGGTACGAGGTCGGCGATCCCCTGATCGTGCCGGATGCCGATGTCGCGGCGGCGCTCGGGCGGGTTCTCGACGGGGAACCGGACCTCGTGCTGACGACCGGCGGAACGGGTGTGCACCCGCAGGATCGAACGCCCGAGGCCACACGCGCCGTCGTGGAGTTCGAGCTGCCCGGGGTCGCCGACGCCATCCGCGACGCCGGGCGCGCCACGACACCCATGGCTGCGCTCAGCCGGGCGACCGCGGGGGTCCGGGGAGGGACGCTCGTGGTGAACCTGCCCGGCTCCCCGGACGGCGTCCGCGACGGCCTCGCGGCGCTCGACCCGCTGCGCGAGCACCTGCACTCCCAGCTCGCGGGCGGCGGACATGGGTGAGCCCGGCACCCCTCAGCCCGGCACCTTCGCCCGGGTGAGTGTCGACGCGCCCGACCGCGCCGCGCTCGAATCCTTCGTGATGACCCCGGCAGACGGCGCGCTCGTGGTGTTCGAGGGCGTCGTGCGCGATCACGACCACGGCGTCGCGGTGACCGCGCTCGACTACGAGGCGCATCCGGATGCCGAGCGATTCCTCGCCGAGGCCTGTCGCGAGGTCGCGGACGCGACCGGGCTGCGGGTCGCGGTCTGGCATCGGGTCGGCGAGCTCGCCATCGGCGACGTGGCGCTGCTCGCCGCCGTCGCCGCACCGCACCGTGCCGAGGCGTTCGCGGCGTGCGCGCGACTCGTCGACCGGGTCAAGGAGTCCACCCCGATCTGGAAGCGCCAGCACGTCGAGGGCGGCGCCACGGAGTGGGTCGGGCTGTGACTCAGCCGCCCGAGAACGGGGGCAGGATGTCGAGCCGCGCGCCGACCGGACCCCGCGCGTCGCGCACCGCGATGCCGTCGGAGAGCTGCGACCCGGTGCGGATGATGCGCTCCATCTGCGGCCCGTAGCGGTCTCGGAGCTGGTCGAGCACCTCGGCGACGGTCGAGGCTGCGACCACCTCCGATTCGCGGCCCGCGGCATCGACCGCGCCGGCGAAGTACCGCACCAGCACCTCAGCCACCGATCGCGCCCATCGAACGGGCGGGACGGATGAAGTCGTCGCGATCGATGCCGTGCCCCGCGCGCTTGCCCCACATCGCGGCTCGCCATGCGTCGCCGATCGCCGCGTCGTCCGCGTCGCTGCGCAGCAGCTGCCGCAGGTCGACCTCGTCGCCTCCGAAGAGGCAGGAGCGCACCCACCCTTCGGCCGTGATCCGCGTGCGGTCGCAGGAGGCGCAGAAGTCGCGCGTGACGGAGGCGATGATCCCGACCGTCGACTCCCCTTCGTCGACCCGCCACTCCTCCGCCGGGGCCGACGGGTCGTGCCTGCCGATCGGGGTGAGTCGATAGCGGGAGCCCAGCACCTCGAGCAGTTCGGCGGCGGTCACCATCTCGTCGCGACGCCACGCCTCGTCCGCGTCGAGGGGCATCTGCTCGATGAATCGCAGCTGCAGCCCGCGGGCCACCGCGAACGCCAGCAGGTCCGCGGCATCCGGCAGCGTCTCGCGCATCAGCACGGCGTTGACCTTGACCGGCCCGATGCCGGCCGCGATGGCGGCGTCGATGCCGGCCAGCACGGCCGGCAGCCGGTCGCGCCGGGTGAGCGCGTGGAACCGCTCGCGGTCGAGGGTGTCGAGCGACACGTTGACGCGCCCGAGCCCGGCCGCGCGCAGCGCAGCGGCGCGGCGGTCGAGACCGACCGCGTTCGTGGTCATGGCGATCGGGATGCCGGGCGCCGCCTCGCGTGTGCGCCCGACGATCTCGACGAGGTCGCCGCGGGTGAGCGGTTCCCCGCCCGTGAACCGCACCTCCGCCACACCGAGATCCCGCGCCCCGATCCCCACGAGTCGGGCGATCTCGGCAGGGGTCAGCAGCTCGGGGCGCGGAATCGCGGGCAGCCCCTCGGCCGGCATGCAGTAGGTGCACCGCAGGGAGCACTTCTCGGTGATCGAGACCCGCAGGTCGCGCGCCACGCGCCCGAAGCGGTCGACGAGCTCGGGGGTGTCCGGGCGCCCGACCGTGTCGACCGCCCGCGCAGCGGATCGCAGCTCCGGCATGCTGAGCGCGACCCGCGACATGGGAATCAGACTACGGATGACAGTGGTCGCGCGCATGGCTATCGTGAGCAGCAACGGGAGGCGGTGCCATGTCGTTCATCACACGAGGCTTCACCGGACGAGGTCGCGAACGCGACCCCGCCCTTCCCCCCGGCCAGTCGCTCGTCGAGGACTGGCCGGTGCTGTCCGCGGGCCCCACCCCCGAGATCGACACGGCCGACTGGGAGTTCACCGTCGTCACCGAGAACGGCCGCCACAGCTGGACGTGGGACGAGATGCAGGCGCTCGGCGTCGAGGACGTGACCGTCGACATCCACTGCGTCACCCACTGGTCGAAGCTCGGGATGGCGTGGCGGGGAGTGCCGCTCGACAAGATCTTCGAGGAGGTCGAGACCTCGCACGACTACGTCATGGCGCACAGCTACGGCGGATACACGACGAACGTGCCGCTCGACGAGTTGCTCGACGGGCAGGCCTGGATCGCATTCGAGGCCGACGGGGAGCCGCTCGGCGCCGAGCACGGCGGGCCTGCGCGCCTGCTCGTGCCGCACCTCTACTTCTGGAAGAGCGCCAAATGGGTGCGCGGGCTCGTGACGATGCCCGACGACGATCCCGGCTTCTGGGAGCAGAACGGCTACCACCTGCACGGGGACCCGTGGAAGGAAGAGCGCTACTGGTGAGCCCCCGACCGACCGGGTGGCACGCGGGGACCGTCGTCGACATCCGTCAGGAGACCCGCACCGCCAAACGCATCACCCTGGACGTGCCCGGTTGGCCGGGCAACGATGCCGGTTCGCACCTCGACCTGCGCCTGACCGCACCGGACGGCTACCAGGCGAGCCGCTCGTACTCGATCGCCTCCTCCGGGGAGTCCACCCGCGTGGTGCTCGCGGTCGACGAGGTGCCGGACGGCGAGGTCTCCCCGTTCCTGGTGCACGACGTGCGGCCGGGGGACGCACTCGAGGTGCACGGACCGCTCGGCAACTACTTCATCTGGGATCCCGCGGCCTCCGCCTCGCACGTGCAGCTCATCGCGGGAGGGTCGGGGGTCGTGCCGCTCTTCGCCATGGCGGATGCGCACGGTCGCGGAGGAGACCCGGCGGGATTCCGCCTGCTGTACTCGGTGCGCACCCCGGACGACCGCTTCTTCGCGGCGGAGCTGGGCGAGCTCGCCGACCGCGACCGCATCGACGTGACGTACCGCTACACGCGCTCCACGCCCGACGGATGGCCGAGCCCGCCGGGGCGCGTGACGCGCGAGCTCCTCGCGGAGACGACGTGGCCGGCCGATGTCGCGCCCGCCGTCTACGTGTGCGGTCCGACGCCGTTCGTGGAGTCGGTCTCGGACTGGCTGGTGGAGCTCGGGCATGAGCCGCGCGCCGTGCGCACCGAACGATTCGGAGGTGGGTGACATGCGGGTCGACGGGAATGCCGCCACGGGATCCCTGGCCGAGGTCTTCGGCCGCGACGTCTCGCTGGCGATCACCACCTGCGCCCACTGCGGCCACGAGGACCTCCTCGCCCGCTGCATCGCCTATGTGAGCGCCATGGGCACGGTGATGCGGTGCGCGACGTGCCACGAGGTGCTCGCGGTCGTCGTCGGAGACGGGGCGCGGTTCACCCTGTCGCTCGCCGGCATGCGCTCCATCCAGGTGGTGGCCGCCGAGGGCGCCTGACGGCTCAGGCGGGCCGGGCGGTGCCGACGATGCAGCGCCCGGTCGAGAGCACCGCGGTCGTGAGGCTCGTGTAGCCGATGTTGCCCCACTGCCCCAGCAGGCAGGTGTCGCCGAAGCGCACCGAGAACACGATGTTGTCGGCGCCGACGCCGATCGCGGTCACATCGGGGGTGACCTCCATGTCGGCGCGCACGAAGCCGTTCGCCACGAGGTTGTCGACGAACGCCGCACCGTTGAGCGCGACCCCGGAGTCGATGAGCGCGCGGTTCACGTGATCGAAGAACGCCTGGTTGTCGGATGCGGTGCCCTCGGGATGCAGTTCGGGCGTCGGCGTCGGGGTGGGGGTCGGCGCGGCGGTCGCCGTACGCGACGTGCTCGGGGTGGGCATCGGTTCGGGACTCGTGCAGCCGGCGAGCAGCAGCGCCGCGAGCGGGACCGTGGCCAGGGCGCATGCGAGCGCTCGACGCGGTCGGGTCATCGCATCCTCCGGAGCTCCGCTCGCGCGAGCCGCGCGGCACCTCCGAGTCTAGAACGGCACCGGTACCGCCTCCGGCGCCTCCGCGGGGAAGCCCTCGACGTCGGCGGCTGCGCCCTCGTCGTCCGGAGCGGGCGCGTCGGGAACCGCGTGGAGCGCGGGCCGCGACTCGGGCGCCGCCGGGCGGGAGGTGCGCGTGTACTGCGCCTGACCCCAGGCGAGGTCGGGGCCGAGCGCATCGGCGACGACCTCGACGTCCTGGCCGCGCTTCTCGCCGTCCTGCCATTCGCGCACCCGCAGCCGCCCGGTGGCGATGACGCGGTGGCCCTTCTCGATGGAGGCGTGCACGTTCGCGGCGAGCTGCCGGAAGGCGGTGATCGTGAACCAGTTGGTCTCGCCGTCGACCCAGGACTGCGAGGCGCGGTCGTAGCGCCTGCTGGTCGACGCGAGACGGAACGAGGTGATCTCGAGCCCCTCGCTCGTGAACGTGTGCCGGATCTGCGTGGCGACGAGCCCCGCGACGGTGACCGTGTCGGTCATCGGTACCTCCCTGTTCGACGCGCCCTCGTGGACGGCGCCGGATGCGATCGTGCCGGGGAGCGCATCCGGGCGCCGTCAGCCCAGGATCGCGGGCAGGGCGCCGCCGTCGGGCCGCCGGTGCGCGATCAGGGGACGGAGCGCACCGGCGGGGGCGGGGAAGGAGGGGTGCCGCTCAGTGCTCGCGGAAGTCGGGCCACTCCGCGCCGGGTGCCAGCGAGGCGTGCAGGGCGCTCTTGGCCACCTCGAGGCTCGGGTAGCTTCCGCGGTAGTCGTCGTCGTCGACGAGCTTCACCTGGAAGCCCTCGGCGGTGCGGTGGATCGATCCCACGGCTCCCGCCGGGCCGAAGGCCACCCAGCGCTGCTCGACGGTCGTGTTGTCGTTCATGATCGGCTCCCTTGCCTCACTCGACGTCGTCGCTTCGACGGTACGCCCGTCCCGCCCCCGCGTCACCTGCCGCAGACGAAGAGTCGGCGACCGTTCAGGGAACGATCGCCGACCGGATGCCGCTAGGAGGCCTTCACGTACTCCGCGTAGCCCTTTCGGATCTTGTTGACCTTCGGCAGCGCCACCGCGAGGCAGTAGCCCTGGCCGGGGTTCTTGGCGAAGAAGTCCTGGTGGTACTCCTCCGCGCGGTAGAACTCGCCGAGCTTCGTGATCGACGTGACGACCCCGCCGCCCCAGATCTCGTCCGCGCGCCCGCGCGCGGCCTCGAACTCGGCCTTCTGCTCGTCGTCGGCGTAGAACATCGCCGAGCGGTACTGGTTGCCGACGTCGGCGCCCTGGCGGTTGAGCTGGCGCGGGTCGTGGAGGGTGAAGAACACGTCGAGGATGATGCTCGCCGGGATCCTCTCCTCGTCGAAGGTCACGGCGACCGCCTCGGCGTGGCCGGTGGCGCCCGTGCAGACCAGCTCGTAGTCGGGGTCGGGGGTCGTGCCGCCCGTGTAGCCGGACACGACATCCGTGACGCCGTCGAGCGTCCGGTAGACCGCGTCGAGACACCAGAAGCAGCCACCGGCGAGAACGAATGTGCGCATGATGCGACCCTACTTTCCTATGGGGAGGGGGACACCCGGTACAACGCAGCGGATGTCGCATCCGTTCCCTAGGCTGACCGGGTGCCGTACACCGCCGCCGCCGACCGCTACGAGAAGCTCGACTACGCCCGCGTGGGCCGCTCGGGCCTGAGACTCCCCCGCATCTCGCTGGGCCTCTGGAACAACTTCGGCCACGACCGGCCGCTGACCACCCAGCGCGACATCGTGCTGCGGGCGTTCGATCTCGGGGTCACCCACTTCGACCTCGCCAACAACTACGGCCCGCCCGGCGGTTCCGCCGAGGAGAACTTCGGCCGCATCCTGGCGAGCGATCTGCGCCCCTACCGCGACGAGATCATCGTCTCGTCGAAGGCCGGCTACGACATGTGGCCGGGGCCCTACGGCGACTTCGGGTCGCGCAAGTACCTTCTGAGCTCGCTCGACCAGTCGCTCGGGCGCCTCGGCCTCGACTACGTCGACATCTTCTACCACCACCGTCCCGACCCCGAGACCCCGATCGAGGAGTCGATGGGGGCGCTCGCCCACGCCGTGCGCTCGGGCAAGGCGCTCTACGCGGGCATCTCGAACTACGGCCCGGACGACACCCGCCGTGCGTACGACGCGCTGCGTGCCGAGGGCGTGCCGCTGCTCATCCACCAGCCCTCGTACTCGATGTTCAACCGCCTGCCCGAGGAGGGGCTGCTCGAGACGGTCGAGGATCTCGGTATCGGGTCGATCGTGTTCTCGCCGCTCGCGCAGGGGCTGCTCACCGACCGCTACCTCGACGGCATCCCCGCCGACTCGCGCGCGGCCGAGGGTCGGTGGATCACCGCCGACACCATCAGCGACGAGTACCTGGACCGCGCCCGCGGCCTGAACGCGATCGCCGAGGCGCGCGGGCAGTCGCTCGCGCAGCTCGCCCTGCTGTGGGTGCTCCGCCAGCCCGCCGTCACGAGTGCGCTCATCGGCGCGTCGAGCGTGCGGCAGCTGGAGGACAACCTGGGCGCGCTCGACGGCGCGCCGCTCAGCGACGAGGAGATCACCGCGATCGAGCCGTTCGCGGTGCACGGCACGGTTCGCCGCTGATCTCGCGGCGCGCGGGGGAGGACAGCTCGTTCCGCCCCGACGCGACGTATGGTGCCGCCATGCAGTGGTGGAACGACTTCGTGGACTGGTTCTATTCGGAGGACGGCCAGCGGATCCTCGTGACCGCGGTCATCCCGTTCGTCGCGATCGTGCTCGCCGGCATCCTCGGCGCCCTCATCGGACGCGGTGCCGTCAAGCGCCTGGTCGCCCAGCGCGACCACGAGACCCGGGCGGCCGCGGTGTCGGCCCTCATCTCGGCGGGGCAGAACGCCGCCCGCTGGCACAGCCAGTCGCCGGCCGCCCGCGAGCACGCCGAGCATCTCGCCAACGACGCGGATGTCATGGTGCGCCTGCTGCCGATCTCGGGCGCCAACTACGCCGCCGACTGGGCCTCGCACCAGCTCGCCGACATGCGCGTCAACTCGGTGAGCTTCAGCTACCAGGCCGACCAGACCCTCGCCGAGTACCGCGAGCGCCTCGTGCTGTGGCTGCACAAGCCGAACAAGGGGCGCAAGATGTTCGCCGCCGACCTGGAGCGCTGGCGCTACGAGGACCAGGCGACCGATCCGGTGATCATGGAGCAGCAGAAGTGGGCGGAGGAGCAGTACACCGCCGAGACGGAGCAGTCCGTCGCCCACGAGCCTCTCGTCGAGCCCGAGGTGGAGACCGCGACGACCGAGGTCGTCACCCCGGCGGCGACCGCCGAGACCGACGACAGGTACTCGGCCCCCGTCGCGCCCGCGGTGAGCACGGCGGAGCCCATGACCGGGCGCTGAGCGCCCCTCACGCCGTCCGCGTCACGCGTCCAGGCGGCCGTCGTGGATGCGCAGCACCCGATCCGCGCGAGCCGCGAGGTTCGCGTCGTGCGTCGCGACGAGGGCGGCCATCCCGGTCTCGGCCACGAGGCGTGCGATGAGATCCATGATCGCGGAGCCGGTCTCGGAGTCGAGTTGACCCGTCGGCTCGTCGGCGAGCAGCAGCGCGGGCCGCGCGACGACCGCGCGCGCGATGCCGACCCGCTGCTGCTGACCACCCGAGAGCTCCCCCGGGCGCTGGGCCGCATGGTCGGCGAGGTCGACGATCGCGAGCGCCTCCGCCACCCGGCGCTCCCGTTCGGCACGCGGCACCCGCAGGATGCGCAGCGGCACCTCGACGTTCTCGGCGGCGGAGAGCACCGGCAGCAGGCCGAAGGTCTGGAAGACGGATGCCACCCGGGTGGAGCGGAGCTCGCGCAACGCCGCCTCGTCGAGCCCGGCCACGTCGCGCCCCTCGAGCTCGACCCGCCCGGAGGTCGGACGGTCGAGACCGCCGAGCATCGTGAGCAGCGTGGTCTTGCCCGCGCCGGAGCGCCCCTGCAGCACGACGAGCTCACCGGCGGCCACCTCGAGCGACACGTCGTCGACGGCCCGCACCTCGCCGGCGGGGGTGGCGAACACGCGGGTGAGGTGCTCCGCGCGCAATGCGGTCGTCGTCATCGCGACTCCTCATCCCCGGTCGACGCATCCCGGACCGACGCATCCGGTGCGCCCCCGTACGGCTGCCCGGGTCGCACCTCGATCCGATCGGGCTCGAGGGTGAGTCGCACGCGGTCGCGCAGGCCGAGGGCCGTGGCGAATTCGCTCGGCACCTGCATGCGCCCGGCCCGATCGAGCACCGCGAACTCCTCGGCCACCCGCACCCGATCGCCCGCGGCATCCGTGTGGGTGCGGCGCAGCACCTCGGTCGAGGTGCGCCCGTCGCGGATGCGGATGGTGCGGTCGACGTGCTCGGCGACCGCCGGATCGTGGGTCACCACGAGCGTGGTGAGGCCGTGCTCGCGACCGACGGTCTCCATCGCCTCGAGCACCTGAGCGCTCGTCTCCTCGTCGAGCTCGCCCGTCGGCTCGTCGGCGAGCAGCACCCGGGGTCGGTTGGCGAGGGCGACGGCGAGCGCGACGCGCTGCTGCTGCCCGCCCGACAGCTCCGCGGGTCGGCGGTCGGCGAGGGCGGCGATGCCGAGCAGCTCGAGCAGGCCCGAGGCGTGGCTCGCGCGTTCGGCGCGCGGCACCACTCCGGCGACGTGCTGCGCGAGGGCGATGTTCTCGGCCGCCGTCAGGTAGGAGACGAGATTGCGGCTCGTCTGCTGCCAGATGAAGCCCACGCTCCCCCGCCGGTAGGCGACGCGCTCCCGCCGCCGCATCGCGGTGAGGTCGTGACCGGCGACCCGCGCGACGCCCGCGGTCGGCGCGTCGAGACCCGCGAGGATGCCGAGCAGGGTGGATTTGCCCGATCCGGACGCGCCCACGAGGGCGACGAGCTCGCCGCGCTCCATGCGCAGATCGAGGCCCTGCAGAGCCTGCACCTCCACCCCCTGGGCGGTGAAGATGCGCACGAGACCCTCGCACAGGATGTCGGGTTCGGCGAGCGCGGTCATCTGCTCATCCTTCCTCGTCGACGGTACGGACGGCGCGGGCGGCACCCGCGCGACGGGCGAGCAGCGAGGCGAGCAGCACGCCGAGGATCACGACGACGACGAGCGCGCCGACGATCGCCGCCGAGGTGCCGAGACCCACCACGAGCGCCGGCTGCGTGCTGCCCTCGGTGAACACGGTGAGATCGCCGGAGCGGGCCAGAGGGGCGAGCACCCCGAGCCCGGCCGCGAACCCGAGCGGCACCGCGACGACGAGAGCGGGCAGCAGCTCCCACAGCACCAGCCCGTACTCGTCGCGCGCGGGGGCGCCGAGAGCACGAAGCAGGCCGAACGCCCGAGCTCGCGACGGCGCGCCCGCCGAGAGGGCGAGGCCGGCGGCGAGCAACGTCAGCACCGCCGAGGCGAGCACGGCGATCGTCGTGCCGGTCACGAGGGCCTCGACGGCGGGCGCTCCCCGGCGCTCGGCGAGCACCGCGTCGATCGTGCGCACGGTGCCGACCTCGCCGAGGCGGGCGGCGAGCGCGGCGCGGACGGCGTCGGCGCGACCCGGATCGGCGGCGATGAGGAGCGCTCGAGGTCGGGCGTCGAGCCCGAGGTCGGCGGCGGTCGTCTCGGTGACGACCACCCAGGCGCTCGCCCGTCCGAACGGTCCGTCGTCGGGTGCGACGTCGGCGATCGGCAGCGGGGCGTCGGCGACCACGAGATCCGTGCCGTCCAGGCGGTCCGCGACCGTCCGCGAGACGAGGGCCGTGCCGTCCGCGATCTCGAGCGTGCTCGTCGACGCGGCCGCGAAGTCGGCCTCGTCGACGACGTAGACGGTCACGCGCCCGTCGCCGTCGGGGAACTCGACCGTCTGGTCGGGGTCGGAGGCGACGACGGCGACCGCGCGCACGCCGTCGACATCCGCAACAGCGGCGATGTCGTCCTGACCCAGATACCGGGCGTCGACACGCACATCGGCGCCCACCTGGGCGCGCGCGGCGTCGTCCACTCCGCGCTCGACGGTCGCGAGCAGCCCCGACCCGAGCACCGCGATCGTCACGGCGCTCAGCAGCGCGAGCACCGGTACGGCACCGATCGCCACGTCCCGCCCCGCACGTGCGGGCCCGAGCAGCATCACGAGTCCGCGGGCACGGCGGGCGAGCCTCTCGACGCCGCGGACCGCGGGAGGAACGAGACGCAGGGCGAGCACGCACGCGGCCGCGGTGGCCGCGGCGGGCAGCAGCACGGCGAGCGGCGGCACCGCTCCCCCGTCGGTCGTGGGCGTCACCACCACCGCGACGACGGCGGCGAGCGTCAGCGCGACGATCCCGGCATCCGATGCCGCACGCACCCGCGAGCGGCGGCGCTCCGACGCGTTGGCGCGCACGCCGGCGCGGGTGAGCAGTACACCGTCGACGGCGGCGGACGTCGCTGCGATCCCGGTGACGAGAGCGATCGCGAGCACGACCGGCGCGACCGGGCCGCCCGCCACGATCAGCACGACCGTCGCGGCGGCGGCGGATCCGACGAGGGCGAGCGCGCCGACTCCCGCCGCGAGCGCTCCGGAACGGGCGGCGTCGGATGCGCCGCGCGCCGCGAGGAGCTGCAGCAGCCCCCGTCGGCGTGCGACGAGAGCGCGCACCGCGAGGGCGAGTACGGCGGTACCGGCGAGCGCGACACCGGCGGCGATCGCCGTGTGCAGGGCGACGAGGCCGGCGAGCAGCGGTGCGGAGGCCGCGAGGATGGTCGGCGTCGTGCCCGTATACGAGATGTCGGCGTCCCAGCGGCCGTAGTCGGTGACGAGCGGCAGCTCGTGCGGCGTCGATTCGAAGCGACGGATGGCGGCGACCGTCTCGTCGGACGCGTCCGCGTGGATCGTCGCGGGTTCGATCGGCAGCCAGGTCTCGAACGTCGAGGCGGCGGCGAGGTCCTCGAGGGCGGCGATCGAGGCGGCGTCCGCGTAGCCCACCCCCACGTAGGTGGGCGGCTGCTCGAAGTTGTCGATGATCTCCGGGCCGAGGGCGATCGCGGCGTGATCCCACTCGCCGGCGTCGGGGTCGCGGGGGCTGACGAGCCCGACCAGCCGCAGCTGTCGGTCGCCCGCCGAGTAGTGCACGGCGCGCACCTCGCCGAGCTTCCACGCGAATGCGTCGGAGATCGCCTCGGTCAGCACGATCGGGATCGGCTGCCCGGCCTCGATGGGGCCCGGCAGCCGGCCCTCCACGACGTCGACGAGCTGGTCGAGCAGCGGATCGGCGCTCAGGATGATCCGCCCGTCGGGGGCGGACGCGGACGGGTCGACGGGCACGGCGGCCGTGCGATCGAAGCGCACCACCGCCCGCGGCGCGCCGAGGACGGCCGCGGCGGCGGGATCGGCATCCCTGGCGAAGGCGTCCAGCCGGTCGAAGGTGCCGCCCCAGGCGCGGGCGACGTCGGGGGCGAGACCGTGGTCCCCGCGCCCCGGCCCCGTCACCGGGATGCCTCGCGTCGCGTCGCTCAGGTCGCGTTGCGACGGAGGCGATGCGCCGACGGCCGCCTGGAGCACCTCGGTACGGGCGACCGACGCCCACGCGGACGCCGCCGCCGCACCGCCCGCGAGCACGGCGGCGAGCAGCAGCACGAGCACGGACGCGCCCGGCGCGTCGGCCAGGACGGCGAGGGCGATGCGGGTGCGCGACGGACGCCGGCTCATCGTTCCGGCCCCGATCGCCGGGCGACCGACACCGCGGCGGCCGCCGCGACCCCGACGACCCCGACCGCGAGGCAGGCGGCGAGCAGCACGGGAACCCCCGACAGGAGGTCGGCGCCCGCGAGCGATCCGACCCCGGCGGCCGCCGTGGCGGCGGCGCCGGCGAGCGCACCGGCGAGGACGGCGGCGGCCGCGGTGACCACCAGTTCCACCGCACGTGAGCGCGCCTGCGCACCCGACCCGACGCCGAGGGCGCGCAACGGCAGCACCTCGGCGCGACGCATCCGCGCGAGGGCGGCCGACGCCGCCGCGAAGCCTCCGACGCCGACGAGCACCACGAGCACCGCCGCGACGGTGGCCGCGGAGACCCCCACGGAGGTCGCGACCGCGGTGCCGGCACCGTCCGGCGTGAGCACCGTGGCGGAGCGATCGGTCGCCGCGCGCACCTCGACCGCCGCGGCCTCGGGTGCCGGAGCGGCGAGCCACACCTCGTCGACGGTGAGCGCGGGAGAGCCGTCCGGCACTCGGGCGGCGAGCGCGTCGCGCGCGACGAGCAGTCCGGATCCCTCGATCCCGGGCACCGGCCCGACGACGGCGACGACGGCTGTCACCCGTTCCCGGATGCCGGGGATCGCGAGCGGCACCTCGTCTCCCGGGGCCGTGCCGAGTCGGGCGGCGAGCTGCGGGGTGATGCGCACCGCGAGCAAGCCCGCATCCTGCGGAGGCACGATGCCGGTGACCGTGTCGAAGTCGTCCGCGCCGATGACGAGAGTCGTCGCGACCGACCCCGCGTCGACGCCGACCAGGGCGACCTCGGTCGCGGCGGTCACCCCGGTCAGCCCCGCGTAGGCGGATGCGGAGACGGGGTCGGTGTCGACGGAGCCGAAGCCGATGCGCACGTCTCCTCCGACGGCCGCGCGCACGGCCGCGGCCTCATCGCGCGACACCGCCCCGGCGGCGAAGCCCGCGACGGCGACGGCACCCGCGGCGAGCGCCACGACGACGAAGGCGCTCGCGACGGCGCGCGGGCGCCGACCGAGCTGGCGGAGGGGAAGCACCGGCAGCAGGCCGTTCCCGCGCGCCGCGATCCGCTCGGCGACGCGCATGGTCGGCGCGAGCAGCAGACGCAGCAGCAGCACCCCGGCGACCAGCACGAGCGAGGGCACGAGGGTGCGCAGCGGGGAGGCGGGCACGGCCGCGGCGGTCGTGGCGGCGAATACCGCCGCCACCGCGACCGCGAGGGCGGGCACGACCGACTCGGTCTCGGCGACGGCGCGCTCCCGTCGGGCCGTCGACCGCGACGCCGCAGTCATCACCGCGACCCCCGCGAGGCCGGCCCCCACCCCGGCGGGAACCGCTGCCGCCGCGTCGGCGCCGGCGGATGCGCACACGATGACCGCGGCGCCGAGGCCCAGAGCCGTGCCCGTCCCGACGACCGCAGATGCCTCGGCGAGCCGCAGCAGCTGTCCGTGCACGCGTCCGAGACCTCGGGCGACGAGCAGGCGGTCCTCGATGTCGCGCACCTGTCCGATCGAGCGCGCCACGAGGCCGAGCACGAGGCCCGCCGCGACGAGCACGAGCACGGCGGCGGTGTCGCTCAGCACGCGGGAGGCGTCGGCGGCGGCCCGCGCCCGCGCGACCGTCGCGCTCAGCTCACCCTGCACCGTGACGGCGAAGCTGGTGCCGGAGGCCAGTCCGCTCGTCGCCGCGCGCAGCCGCGCGTCGACGGGCGCGAGCGCGTCCAGCGCGGCGACGTCGACGTCCGGGTCGCGCGGCACGAGGGTCCAGCTGACGCGCGGGCGCGCTTCGAGCGCGACGAGGTCGGACTCGTCGACCATCAGCGGGCCGATCGCGTCACCCGCCCGCCCGGATGCGATGAGCGTCTCCGAGAACCACGCCGGGTCGGCGGTGTCGCGGGCGCGCCAGATGCCCACGATGCGATGAGTCCGCCCCGCGACGACGACGACGTCGCCGACGTGTGCACCGAGGATCTCGGCCGCGGGCTCGGCGATGGTGACCTCGTCACCGGAGGCCGGCCAGGACCCCTCGACGAGGTCGCTCAGTTCGGCGAGACGCTGCTGGTCTCCGAGCACGAGCTGCCGCACCGCCCCGCCGACGAGGGCCTCGACCGGCTCGCTGCGTACCGCGCGCACGGTGTCCAGGGGCGCATCGCCGACCGCCGAGGCGATCGCGTCGCGCACGCGGGCGTCCTGGGAGTCGGCGTCGTCGCGCGCGAGAGCGGTGTCGATGCGCAGTGCGCCCGCCGTGGGCTCGGCATCCGCCAGCAGCGCGGACACGCCATGGTCGGTCGCCACGGACGGCACGGCGAGCAGGGTCACGAGCGATCCCGCACCGACGGCGGAGACGACCAGGGCCGCCAGCAGCGCGCCCGCCTGCGTGGCGCTGCGGCGCAGCAGCGCTCGGGCGACGCGCATGTGCCCCCCTCGACCTCGCGTGCGTGGTGTGCCCTCGGCAGGAATCGAACCTGCGACCAAGAGATTAGAAGGCTCCTGCTCTATCCGCTGAGCTACGAGGGCGCCCGACCAGGCTATCCCAGCGCCCTCACGCAACGACCGGCGTTAACATGCGCAAGTTATATAACTCAGGTATATACTTTCTCGAGTGATGAACTCCGACATCCTCGAGTCGCTGCTCGTGTCGACGCACCGCCTCACCCGGGTGGCCGCGCAGGCGACCGGCAGCACGACCCCCTCCGCGCAGTGGCGCACGCTCTCGATCCTCGAGGCCGACGGCCCCATGCGTATCGGCGAGCTCGCCGCCGCGAGCCGCGTCACCCAGCCCGGCATGACCCGGCTGCTCGCGACGATGGTGGAGGAGGAGCTGGTCTCGCGGATCGCCGACCGCGACGACTCCCGCGCCTGGCTCATCGTCGTGACCAAGAAGGGTGCGCAGGCGCTCGCCGACTGGCGCGCGCAGCTCGCGCAGACCCTGGAGCCGTGGTTCGGCGAGCTCTCCGACGACGACTGGGCGACTCTGGCCTCCGCGGCCTCGCTGCTGCAGGCGAACCTCGGCACCGACTCGGCGGCGGTGGCCTCGTGAGCGGGCACGGCGACGGGGCGAACATCCTGAAGCAGCCGAAGGCGGTGTGGGCGGTCGCGTTCGCCTGCGTCATCGCCTTCATGGGCATCGGGCTCGTCGACCCGATCCTGCCGTCGATCGCGGCCGACCTCGACGCGACACCCACCCAGACCGAGCTGCTCTTCACGAGCTACCTGCTGGTGACGGGCGCGATGATGTTCTTCACGAGCTGGGTGTCGAGCCGCATCGGGGCGCGCTGGACGCTGCTCATCGGGCTGGCCCTCATCGTCGTATTCGCCGCGTTCGCCGGCTTCAGCGGCAGCGTCGAGACGATCATCGGCTTCCGCGCCGGGTGGGGCCTCGGCAACGCGCTCTTCATCTCCACGGCGCTCGCCACCATCGTCGGCGCGGCGGCCGGCGGCAGCGGTGCGGCCATCATCCTCTACGAGGCCGCGCTCGGCGTGGGCATCGCGATCGGCCCGCTGCTCGGCGGGCTGCTCGGCACCATCAGCTGGCGCGGTCCGTTCTTCGGCACGGCGGCGCTCATGGCGATCGCCCTCATCGCGATCCTCGTCATGCTGCCGGGCGACGCGAAGGCGCAGCGCCCCGCCCCGGCGAAGCTGTCCGCACCGTTCCGCGCCCTGCGCATCCCGGCCCTCGCCGTGCTCGCGCTCGTCGCGCTGTTCTACAACATCGGCTTCTTCGTGCTGCTGGCCTACACCCCGTTCCCGCTCGGCTTCGACGCGATCGGCCTCGGTCTCACCTTCTGCGCCTGGGGCATCTCGCTGGCCGTGACGAGCGTGTGGGTCGCGCCGATCCTGACCGCCCGGATGCGGCGCACCACCGTGATCGCGACGGTGCTGCCGCTGCTCGCGGTCGACCTGGTGCTCGCCGGGGTGTTCGTCTCCTCCCCCGCCGCCCTCGTCGCCGCGGTGATCGTCGGAGGCCTGCTTCTCGGTGTCATGAACACCGTGCTCACCGAGTCGGTGATGGAGGCGACCGATCTACCCCGTGGCGTCGCCTCGTCGGCCTACTCGGGGGTGCGCTTCCTCGGCGCGGCCGTCGCCCCGCCGCTCGCGACCGTGCTCGCCTACCTCGGCAGCGCGGGTCTGCCCTACTTCGTCGGCGCGCTCTCGCTGGCCCTCGCAGCCGGTCTCGTGCTCGCGTTCCGCGGGAAGCTCGCGCGCATCGACGGCGACGTCGAGCCCCCGCTCGTCGAGGCGGAAGCGATCGGGCTCGGCGACGCCGCATAGCGTCTCGGAGGCCGCGACTAGTGTGGAGGTCATGAGCCAGGGCGCCGAACTCCTCGTGTGGGTCGACTGCGAGATGACCGGCCTCGACCTCGAGATCGACGAGCTCGTCGAGGTGGCGGTGGTCATCACCGACTACGAGCTGGTGCCCGTCGACCCGGGTTTCTCGATCGTCATCAAGCCCGACGAGTCGGCGTTCGCCCACATGGGCGACTTCGTCCGCGAGATGCACACGGCATCCGGTCTGCTCGACGAGATCCCGCACGGCGTCACCCTCGCCGACGCCGAGTACCAGGTGCTCGAGTACATCCTGAAGTTCGTGCCCGAGCACGGCACGGCGCCGCTCGCGGGCAACACGATCGGCACCGACCGCTCCTTCCTGGCGAAGTACATGCCGCGCGTCGACGCCCACCTGCACTACCGCAGCGTCGACGTGTCGAGCATCAAGGAGCTCTCGCGACGCTGGTTCCCGCGCGTCTACTTCCAGGCGCCGGCCAAGAACGGCGGGCACCGTGCGCTCGCCGACATCCTCGAGTCGATCCGCGAACTCGACTATTACCGCAAGGTGGTCTTCGTGTCCGACCCCGGCCCGACGAGCGACGAGGCCCACGCCGCGGCCGACGAGGTCGTGGCGAAATGGGCCCCGCGGATACCGTAGAATCGGCTGGTTGCGTGAGCAGCGTATGGCGGTCGTAGCTCAGTTGGTAGAGCGCTGGCTTGTGGTGCCGGATGTCGCGGGTTCGAGTCCCGTCGATCGCCCCAACTCCTCTCCTCTTCTCGAGGACGACACCCGCATCTCGCTCGATGCCCCGTGGGTGCTGATCGTGTGGAACGACCCGGTCAACCTCATGAACTACGTCGCCCACGTGTTCCGGAGCTACTTCGGCTACCCGCGCCCCGAGGCCGAGCGGCTCATGATGCTCGTGCACCACGAGGGGCACGCCGTCGTCGCGACCGGGCCCCGAGAGGAGGTCGAGCGGCACGCGCAGGCGATGCACGACTACGGCCTGCAGGCGACCGTCGCCCGGGACGCGCCATGATGATCGGGCGCGCCGACGGGGGCGTGCGCATCGAGTTCGCGGCGGAGGAGGCGGGGCTGCTCACCGTGCTCGCCCACCAGTTCGCCGATGTCGTCCGCGACCCGGAGCTCGATGACGCGCCGCTGCTCGCGACGCTGTTCCCGGATGCCTACCGCGACGACCCCGACGCCGCATCCGAGTTCCGGCGCTACACCCGCGACGAGCTGGAGCAGCGCAAGATCGAGGCGGTGGAGGCCATCTCGGCGACCGCCTCCGAGGGGGCCGTGCTGCTCGACGCCGAGGCCGCCGAGACCTGGGCGCGCGCGCTGACGAGCATCCGGATGATGGTGGGCACCCGGCTCGGCATCCGCGCCGACGGCGACGAGCCGGGTTCCGGTCCGCTCGCCGAGATCTACCGGTGGCTCGGCGAGCTGCAATGGGTGCTCGTCGACGCGCTGGAGGGACCGTGAGCCTGGAGCTGTCGGCGGAGGAGTTCGAGCGGATCGTGATCGACGAGCTCGACGAGCTGCCCGACGAGATGGTCGACGGCCTCGAGAACCTCGTGTTCGTGTGCGAGGACCGCCCGGAGGACGGCTCGCTCGACCTGCTCGGCGTCTACGAGGGCACCGCGCTCACCGAACGCGACCGCTACGGATTCGGCGAGCTGCCCGACCGCATCGTGCTGTTCCGCGAACCGCTGCTCGCGATCTGCGCCGACGAGGACGAGCTGCGCGACGAGATCCACATCACCCTGGTCCACGAGATCGCCCACTACTACGGCATCGACGACGAGGAGCTGCACCGTCTCGGCTGGGCCTGAGACGCCGATCACGGTTCGGCTGTCAACCGCGCACGGCCCCTTCCGCGTCGTGAGGACGAGACCGTACGATGCGGTCGACCACCACAGGAGGCCCCCATGATCCGCCGCACCGCCACCGCCCTCGTCGTCCCCGCCGCCCTGCTCGTCACGCTCACCGGTTGCACCTTCGGCGTCGTCGGCGGCGGCTCGGGTTCGGGATCCACGCCCGGTGCCGACGGCGGCGCCTCGCTTCCCGCGGATGCCGCGCTCGCGAGCTGCATCGCCGGCGACTGGCACGCCGACCTCGACGACGCGGCCTCGCAGATCGGCTCGTTCCTGGCCGGAAACGGGCTGAACGTCACGGCGTCGACCGCGAGCGGCACCCAGGACCTGACCGTCGATGCGGACGGGCTGGACTTCGAGAACGCCATGACCTTCGTGATCACGATCGACACCGGCGACGGCATCGTGATGACGGTGACGCAGACCCACGCCGGCACGGTCACCGCGGTGTGGAGCTGGGAGGGCGACCCCGCGGAGACATCCGCCACGATGCACTTCTCCGACTTCGACAACTCCACCTACACGGTGCAGAACACCGTCGACATCAACGGCACCGCCGTCTCGACGCCGATCGAGGCGCCCGACTACGTGGCGGGCGACGTGCCGCTCGAGGTGACCTGCTCGGGCGACACGATGACGACGCATCCGACCGAGTCGCCGTTCACGACCACCTGGCACCGCTGAGTTCGAGGTCGGCCAGCTCGCGCGACCCCTCGGCGGCGGCGAACGCCTCCTCCTGGGCGGCCCACCGCTCCCAGTGCGGTGCGTAGGCGTCGCCGTCGCGGGCGAGCGCGCGGCGCTTGCGCTCGGCGTCGTCGAGCTGGAGCCACCACGCGTGGTCGGCCAGTGACCGCGACGCACGGGAGATCGCGCCGCATCCCTCGACGATGAGCGAACCCGCGCGGTCGACGGATGCCGACCCGCCGGGTGAGGCGGCGACCCAGTCCCAGCGTGTCCATGCGCCGTCGCGCACGATGCCCGGCACCGCCGTCGCGCCCTCGGCCAGACCGTCCCAGCCGGGGTAGACGTCGTCGAGCGACACGAGCGCGGCACCGGTCGCGGCCGCGATGCGGGTCGCGAGCACGGTCTTGCCCGCCCCCGAACGCCCGTCGACGAGCAGAACCCAGGGCTGCGGGCCGGAGCCGAGCCGGTCCAGCAGCGGCCCCAGCTCGAGGTCGTCGCTCATCCGCGCGGCCCCAGGATGAAGTGGAAGGTGCCGGCGGCGAGCGACGCCGCCAGCGCGCACCCCGCGATGGCGACCCCGATCGCGACCAGCGCCCACTCGGCGGCGCCGAACCGTGCGACGCGGGCGGAGCTGCGGGGGCCGTCGCCGCCGAATCCGCGCGCCTCCATGGCCGTCGCGAGCGAGCCGCCGCGGCGCAGGGCGAGCACGAGCAGCGCGAACGCGACCGAGCCGAGGAAGCGCAGCCGTCCGAGCGCGCCGCCGGCGTCGCCGACCCCGCGGGCGCGACGCGCCAGCACGAGGGCGCGCCAGTCGTCGACGAGCAGTCCGACGAGGCGGAACGCCGCCAGCGCGCCCAGCACGAAGCGGGCGGGCAGGCGCCAGGTCTGGATGAGCCCGTCGGCGAGGTCGGTCGGGTCGACGGTCGCGACGAGCAGCACCGCCGGGAGCCCGATCGCGAGCACGCGGAGGGCGGCGGCGGCGGCGAGCTGGAGCGAGCCCTCGCTCACGGTGGCGAGCAGGAAGGTGCCGTAGACCTCGCCCGAGGGGGCGCCGTAGAGCGCGATCGTGACCGCCGTGAGGGGCGCCGCGACCAGCAGGGGCAGCATCCGCACCGCGAGCGCACGCAGCGGCACCCCCGCGAACGGCACGAGCAGCAGTTCGAGGGCCAGGGCGACCGCGCCCGAGACCCAGTCGATCGTGACGAGCAGCGCGACGCCGATCGCGGCGGATGCGGCGATCTTCGCCACCGGGTTGATGCGGTGCACGAGGCGATCGCCCGTGACGGGTGCGAGCAGCGTCACGATGCCACCCCGTCGATGCGGCGCGGAGAATCGTGCGAGATGGTCGCTTCACGCTCCCGGAAGCCACCATCTCGCACGATTCTCGGGGCATCCAGCGTGAGCTCGTCGGCGTCGAGGGCGCGCACGAGGGCGCGGTCGTGGGTGACGACGACGACGGCGCGACCGGCGTCGCGCTGCTCGGCGAGCAGGGCGACGAGTTCGCGCCAGGTGCGGGCGTCCTGCCCGAACGTCGGCTCGTCGAGCACGAGCACGCGGGGGCTCGTCGCGAGCACCGTCGCGACCGACAGCCGCCGCTTCTCGCCCCCCGAGAGGCTGAACGGATGCGCCCGCGCGAGGCGGGCGAGCCGCAACCGCTCCAGCAGCTCGTCGACAACCCGCGCGGTCGCCTCCTGGTTCATCCCGAGTGCGTGCGGGCCGAGCTCGAGCTCCTGCCGCACGGTGGGGGTGAGGAACTGGTGATCGGGACTCTGGAACACGAAGCCGATGCGCGTGAGGAGCTCGCGCGAGCGCCAGGCGGCGGGGTCGCGGGTTGCCCCATCCGCGAGCTCCACCGACGCGTCGACCTCCCCCGCGACCGGCGGGATCAGGCCCGCGATCGTCAGGGCGAGCGTCGTCTTGCCCGCGCCGTTCGGCCCCGTGAGGGCGAGAACCCGGCCGGCGCGCACCTCCACCTCGACGTCCCGGGCGGCGGCCGCGGCGAGCTGCTCCGGTGTCGCTGGACGCCCCCGGCGGATGTCGCGTCGCGTGCGCCCCGCACGTCCGACGGCGAGATGCGTGCCGCGCAGCAGCGCGGGCCCCGGTGCGCCCGCGGGGCGGGCCGGCACGGCATCCGCGGCGCCGGGCAACCAGACGCCCGCCTCTTCGAGCTCCGCGCGCGCCGCGGCGACCACGGCATCCGGGGAGCCGTCGGCGATGACGCCCTCCGGAGCGAGCACGACGACCCGCGTGATGTGCGGCCACCACGCCTCGACCCGGTGCTCGACGACGACGAGCGTGCGGGGTCCCGCCGCCGCCACGACCGCGTCGACGACCTCGCTCACGCCCTCCGGGTCGAGGTTCGCGGTCGGCTCGTCGAGCAGCAGCAGCGACGGCCGCATGGCGAGCACCCCGGCGAGCGCGAGTCGCTGCTTCTGCCCCCCGGAGAGCGCCGTGGTCGAGTGGTCGAGCGGGAGCTCGCCGAGTCCCACCGCGGTGAGCGCCTCGGGCACGCGACGTCGGATCTCGTCGGGCGCCACGCCCTGGTTCTCGAGCCCGAAGGCGACGTCGTCGCCGAGTCGGGCCAGCACCGCCTGCGTGTCCGGATCCTGCAGCACGAGCCCCGCCGCCCCGCGGACGGTCGCCGCGGGGGAACCGTCGAGGAGCAGCGCGCCCGTCTGCTCCCCCTCCTCGGCACCGCCCAGGATGCCGGCGAGTCCGTGCAGCAGCGTCGACTTGCCGGCCCCGGAGGCGCCGAGCAGCAGCACCCGCTCGCCCGGTTCGATCACGAGGTCGAGGCCGGAGACGGCGGGGTCGCGGCGACCGGCGTGCCGCCAGCCCCACCCGCGTGCCTCGACCCGGGCGCCGCGCGCCCCGGTCTCCGCCGTCTCCATCGCCTCGCCCGTCAGACCAGCTCGGCGCGCTCGCGTCCCGCGGCGAAGCGCGAGAGCACCCCGGTCGCCGCGAGCGCCCGCACGAGCAGCCACGAGAGCAGCCCGGCGATCACGGCGCCCGTGACGATCGAGGAGACGAGGTAGATGATCGCGAACTCGGGGGTGAGTCCCGCGGCGTACCAGACGACCAGGTCGTTGATCGCCATCGCGACCCCCGCGCCGACGCCGGCGAGCACGGCCGCGCCGAGTCCCCAGCGGCGGTAGAGCAGCAGCGCGAACACGAGCTCGGCGCCGAGGCCCTGCACGAGGCCGGCCTCGATCGTCCACCATCCCCACTCGTTCGGCACGATGATGACGCTCACGGTCGCCGCCACGAGCTCGGTGAACAGCGCGGCGCCGGGCTTGCGCACGATGAGCCCGCCGAGCACGCCCGGCAGCAGCCAGATGCCGGCGAGCAGCGCGCCGAGCCCCGGCAGCAGGGCGCCGACGGCGTCGCGCAGCGGCGAGCTGGTGGCGTTCCAGAGGATGAAGACGAGCCCCAGCGCGACGCCGAGGACGCTCGCGATGACGATGTCGATCACCCGCCAGCGGCGGGTGGGTGCGGATGCGGATGGTGCGGTGGTCACGATGCGTGCCCTTTCTGCGACTGTGTCGCTGCAAGTGGCACGGGTGGGCGACCGCGGATGCGGTCGGACCCTGAGATGGCCTCCCTGCGCCGGCATGATCCGGATCAGGTTCGACGGTCGAAGCTTGGATGAGCTTCCTCTCAGCCCGGCACACCGGACTCCCGTGTTCGCATCCAGCCTATCCCCCACCCGCTACGCTCGCGCCATGCCCGACGCCGTCGTCAACCTGCCGCTGCGCAGGCGCCCCATCGACATCTTCTTCGCCGTCATGTTCACGCTCTTCATCGTGACGTCGTGCATCGCCGACATGCTGCCGACCGTCGGCGTCGACTTCTCGCAGCCGACCGGGCAGTTCCTGGTCGACTCGAACTACTGGTACGCGCACGACGCCGACCCGCTGTTCATGCATCCGCCGGTGTGGATGCGCATCGTGACGGGCCTGTCGGCGTTCGTCTACCTCGCCTTCTACCTGGTGCTCGTGCCGGCGCTCATCCGCGGCTGGAACCGGATCCAGCTGCCCGCCGTGATCTACGCGACCGCCATCAGCGTCATCACGGGCGTCATCGTGTTCGGCGTCGAGTTCTTCGGCGAGCCGGAGTTCCAGACCCAGAACCCGGTCAAGTTCCTGGCCTTCAACCTGCCGTACGTGCTCATCCCGCTGCTGCTCCTCATCCGGATGCGGAAGCCGCTGCCGTTCACCCGGCGGTTCTGAGCCCGTAGGCTGAGCGCGTGACCGGGTTCCTCGCGCCGCTGCTGCACGGCATCGCCATGCTCGCGGGGTACGTCGGCATCACGGAGCCGGGCGAGACGCTCGCCACCCTCGGCGCCCTCGCGCTCGTCGGGGCCCTCGCGGCGGTCGTCGTCGCGCTCGTGCGCGCCACCCTCGCCGCATCCCCACGCCACCTGGCGGTCGGGCTGCGCGCCCGCCGTCACGCGGTGCTGCTCGGGCGGCTGCCCGACGCCTCGCATCCGGATGCACGCGGCCACGTCCGCTCCCGCGCTCCGGGGCTGTCGGCCTCGGCCGCCTGACGCGCACCCTCGCGCCCCTGCTCTTCGAGCCGGGCGGCCAGACGCATCCGCCTGCCCGCATCCGACCCCGGAGCACCCATGAACATCTTCGATCTGCCCCCCATCGCCGCGATCCTCGCGGTGTCCGCCGACGCCCTCGCCGCCCTCGGCGGGCTCGTCACCCCCGCCGGCGCGGTCGTGCTCGTCACGCTCGCCGTGCGCGCCGTCCTCATCCCGGTCGGCATCTCGGTCGCGAAGGCGGCGCAGGGGCGCCGCCGCATCGCGCCCCGGCTCGCCGAGCTGCAGAAGCGCTACAGGAAGCGCCCCGAGCAACTGCAGAAGGCGACCCTCGAGCTGTACGCGAGCGAGAAGGTCTCGCCGCTCTCCGGCTGCCTCCCGATGCTCGCGCAGGCCCCGGTGATCTCGCTCGTCTACGCGCTGTTCGCCTCGGCGACGATCGCCGGTGCGCCGAACCACCTGCTCGACGCCTCACTGCTCGGAGCGGGACTCGGTCGTCACCTGATCGACCTCGGCTCGGGCTTCCAGCCGAGCGACCTCGTGTTCGTCGCGCTGCTCGTGGTGATCGGCGTGGTGGCGTGGCTGAACCGACGGATGGCGCTGCGCGACGCCGCCCCGACCCTCGCGACGGAGGTGCCCGGTGCCGCGTTGCTGAGCCCCCGTGGTCCGCTCGGCTGGGCGCCGTTCCTCACCCTCGTCGCGGCCGCGTTCGTGCCGCTCGCCGCGACGCTCTACCTCGCCGTGTCGGGCGTGTGGTCGTATACGGAGCGGCGGGTGCTGCGGAGCGTGTACGCGTGACTCCCCGCAACTTTCGAAATTCCGCGCGCATCTTTCGGCCGTGCACGATCTCCCCTAATGTTGTGACCCACAACAAAGGGAGAAGACGATGGCGTCGGACCAGCTCACCTTCGACAACCCCGTGCAGCGGCACGCGCACATCAAGCCGCACGCCTCGTGGCAGCCGCTCCCCGGGCTCGACGCCGAGCTCGACCCGAAGGCCGACCACGGCGAGACCAGCTACCGGGGCACCGGGCGCCTCCCCGGGCGCAAGGCGCTCATCACCGGCGGCGACTCCGGCATCGGCGCGGCCGTCGCCATCGCGTTCGCGCGCGAAGGGGCGGATGTCGCCCTCGGCTACCTCCCGGAGGAGCAGGTCGACGCCGAGGCGATCGCCGAGGTGGTGCGCGCCGAGGGTCGCACGGCGCTGCTGCTGCCCGGCGACATCCGCGACCGGGAGTTCTGCCGCCGGCTCGTGGCGGACGCCGTGCAGGGGCTCGGCGGCCTCGACATCCTCGTGAACAACGCGGCGCACCAGGTGTACCACCAGAGCTTCGACGAGCTCGACGAGGCCGACCTCGACCGCACCATCCGGACCAACCTGTATGCGATGAACTGGATCACCCGGGACGCGCTGCCGCACCTGCCGGCCGGCGCGACGATCATCAACTCCACCTCGGTGCAGGGCTACAACCCATCGCCCATGATCATCAACTACGCCTCGACGAAGTTCGCGATCATCGGGTTCACCAAGGCGCTCGCCGCCGACCTCGCGCCGCGCGGCATCCGCGTGAACGCCGTCGCACCCGGCCCCGTGTGGACACCGCTGCAGGTCTCGGACGGCCAGCCGGCCGAGAAGCTCGACGGCTTCGGCGAGTCGTCGTGGCTCGGCCGCACGAGCCAGCCCGTCGAGCAGGCGCCCGCCTACGTCTTCCTCGCCTCGCCCGAGTCGAGCTTCGTCGTCGGCGAGGTGATCAACGTCAACGGCGGCGCCAACGTGCCCTGAGCGCCTGTGGACAGCGCACGACCCGGCCGCGCCGCGCCCGGCAGGGTGGGCGCATGGTGCTGCGCCTCGACCCCGCGATCCCCCTCGTCTGGCGCGACCCGCAGACGCTGCAGTTCGGCGTCGACCCGGTGGTGACGGTGCTGCCCGAGGTCACCCCCGGTGTGGAGCGCCTCGTGTCGGTGCTCGCCGCCGGGGTGTCGGCGTCGGGATATCGGATGCTGGCGGGCACCCACAAGGTGACCGAACGCCAGCGCGACCGCCTGCTCGAGACCCTGCGCCCGTGCCTGCTGCCCGAGAACCCGGATGCCGCATCCGCCCGCAAGGCCCTCGTCCTCGGCGACACCCCGACCGCCCGCTCCCTCGCGCGGCTGCTCGACGAGCTCGGCGTGCGCACCGACGACCCGACGGCGCCGGCCCTCGTGGTGCTCGTCGCCGACCGCATCGTCACCCCCGCCGACCATCGCGGGTGGCTGCAGCGCGACATCCCGCATCTTCCGATCATCACCGGCGACACGGCGATCACCGTCGGCCCCCTGGTCACGCCGGGTGAGTCCGCGTGCCTGCACTGCACCGCCCTCCACGAGCGCGACGCCGACCCCGCCTGGCCGGCCATCGCCGCGCAGTTGACCGGCCTCCGGCCGCCCGCCACGCACCCCGTGCGCACCGCGAGCGCACTCGCGATCGCGGCGCGCGTCGTCGTGGCCGCGCTCGACGGGGTCGCCGACGCCGGCCGTCGCATCCGCATCGCCGGCGACGGCGCCGAGATCACGGAGCGGGTCGTCGCCCCGCACCCGGAGTGCCGCTGCGCAGCTCCGCCAGGAACCGACTGGGCTCCCGGGGACGGGAGCGCAGACCCTCCGCCGACCAGTGCAGCGCGAGCGTCCGCCGCGCGCGCGTGAGCCCCACGTAGAGCAGCCGCCGCTCCTCGTCGATCGCCTCGAAACCGCGGGCGTGCGAGATCGGCAGCAGTCCCTCGCTCAGCCCGACCACGTGCACGTGGTCCCACTCGAGGCCCTTCGCGCCGTGCAGGGTGGACAGCGCCACGGACGCCATGGTCGGCTCGTGCCTGCTGCTCTGGCGCTCCTGCAGCTCGGCCACGAACTCGGCCAGGGTCGTGCCCTCGGACGCCTGATCCGCCAGCTCGACGAGCGCGTTCAGCGCCTCCCAGCGCTCCCGCACCGCGCCCTGGCTGTCGGGCGGCTGAACCGTCCAGCCGATCGACAGCGCGACATCCGCGACCGTCTCGTAGAGGCCCTTGGGCGACCCGGTGCGCGAGAGGCTCGTCAGCTCGAGCACCGCGCGCCGCACCACGTCGAGCTCGAAGAAGCGCGTACCGCCCTGCTGCCTCGAGCTGATGCCGCGGTCGGCGAGCGCCTTCTCGAGCACCCCGCCCTGCGCGTTGACGCGGTAGAGCACGGCGATCCGCTCCGGCGCGACACCGGCCGCGAGCTGGGCGGCCACCGCCTCCGCGACCCCGCCTGCCTCGTCGGCGTCGGAGTCCCAGCGGGTCACGGTCGGCTCCGCCGACGCCGCGTCGCCGTCGGCGGCGACCAGCTCGAGCGCGCCCGGGCGACCCCGCATGAGCCGGTTCGCGGCCGCGAGGATCGCGGGAGTCGAGCGGTGGTTGCGCTGCAGCCGCACCTCGGTCGCATCCGGGTACCGGCTCGCGAAGCCGAGCAGGTACTCGCTCGAGGCCCCGGCGAACGAGTAGATCGTCTGGGACGCGTCGCCCACCACGCACAGGTCGGTGCGGGGCCCCAGCCACAGCTCGAGCAGCTCCTGCTGCAGGGGCGACACGTCCTGGTACTCGTCGACCACGAAGAAGCGGTACTGCTCGCGCACCTGCTCGGCGACGCGGCGCTCCGCGTCGAGCATGCCGGCCGTCACGAGCAGCACGTCCTCGAAGTCGATGCGCCGCTGCTCGTCCTTCAGATCCTCGTAGCGCTGCTGCAGCTCGACCACCCCGCCGACCCCGAGGCCGGGCGGAAGGGCCCGGGAGACCGCGATCCGGCCGTATTCCTCCAACGGGATGCGTCGCACCTTGCGCCACTCGATCTCGGCCGCGACGTCGCGCAGCACCGCCGAATCGACCCGCATCCGCAGCGACTCCGCGGCCTGGCCGAGCAGGCGCGCCTTCCCGGGCAGCACCTCGGGGGTGCGCCCGCCGACCAGCTGCGGCCAGAAGAAGCTCAGCTGGGCGAGCGCCGCCGAGTGGAAGGTGCGCGCCGCGACCCCGCCGGCGCCGAGGGCGCGCAGCCGCCCGCGCAGCTCGCCCGCGGCACGGGTCGTGAAGGTGAGCGCCATGACGCGATCCGGCGCGTAGACGCCCGTCGCGACGCCGTGCGCGATGCGGTGCGTGAGCGTGCGGGTCTTGCCGGTGCCGGCACCCGCCAGGATGCACACCGGCCCCAGCAGGCGCGTGGCGGCCTCGCGCTGCTGCTCGTCGAGACCGTCGAGCAGCTCGCTCACCGCGACACCACGATCGGCCCGCCGAACCAGTCCTCGATGATCGCGCGCGCGATCGACGCGCCGCCCGGCAGCAGCACCGTGCCCGCGGCGGCCTCGGATGCCAGCTGCTCGCGCGTGAACCACCGCAGCTCCCGCAGCTCGGTGCCGTCCGGGCGCGGCTCGGTCGCCGAGCCCGGCGCGATCCGCGCCTCGAAACCGAGCATCAGGGAGGCGGGGAACGGCCACGGCTGGCTCCCCCGGTACTCGGGGTCCACCACCACCACCCCCGCCTCCTCGAAGATCTCGCGGATCACCGCCGCCTCGAGCGACTCCCCCGGCTCGACGAACCCCGCCAGCAACGAGAAGCGCCCGGCGTCCCACTCGACGTTCGAGCCCAGCAGGATGCGGTCGTCGTCGTCGAGCACCGCCACGATCACCGCGGGATCGGTGCGCGGATAGTGCTCGCGGCCCGTCGCGGGATCGACCCGCACCCAGCCCGCCTGGGCGACCGACGTCGGCTGACCGGTGGACGGCGAGAACGCCGCCGCCCGGTGCCAGTTCGCGAGCGCGAGCGCCTGCGTGAACAGTCCCGCATCGCGGGGGTCGAGCAGTGCGCCCACCCGCCGCAGATCGAGCCAGCTGCCCTGCGCGCCGAGGCGCACGGCATCCGCCTCCGACACCACCACCGCGATCACCGCCGCCCGCTCGTCGACGTCGGCGGATGCGGTGCGCGCGCGACCGAGGAAGACGGCTGCCTCGGGATCGACCTCCACGACGCTCGGGTCGACGAGCGCGAGAGCCCCCTCCGGCGTGCCGAGCGCGCGCCCCTCGTGCAAGACGAGGATGCGGGTCGCCGGATCCTCGGCGAGCGCCTCGATGCCGCCCGCACGCGAGAGGTAGTCGCGGTCGAGGTCGGAGCGCGAGAGGGCGGGCGCGAGCGGAGCGCGACCGGACGGGGTGCCGGGCTGCCGGGTCGAAGCGCTCATCCCATCCCATCCTGGCCGTGAGCCCACCGCGAGAACCGCGCATCGGGCGTGGCGTGCCGGGTGCCCGGGGCGGGGCAGACCTACCCTGTCGCCATGGCCAGATCCCACCTCACTCTAGCGGCGCTCGCCACCTCGGCCGTCGCGGAGCTCGACGTCGTGGGCGCCGCGCCGTTCGGCTCCGCCGGGCGCGGGGACTTCGACGCGGCCGTCATCACCGGACGCGACGGACGCCACTGGATCGTGCGCGTGCCGCGCTCCGAACGGGCCGAGCAGCAGCAGTCCGCCGACCTCGTCGCGCTGCGGGCGCTCAGCCAGGGCGTGCGCGCCCGACTGCCGTTCGAGGTGACCACCTTCGCCGGCCAGACACCCGTCGACGGCACGCGCGCCGTCGTCTCCGAGTTCGTCTACGGCACCCCGGTGACCCTCGCCGGGATCGACCTCGCCCTCGCCGACTCGATCGGCCAGGCCATCGCCCACCTCCACGCCCTCCCGACCAGCCTCGTCACCGACGCCGGACTCCCCATGCGCACGGCCGTCGACGCCCACCGGGCGGCCCTCGCCATCGTCGACCGCGCCGCCGCCACCGGGCTCGTGCCCGCCGCACTGCTGCAGCGCTGGGAGCAGGCCGGCGAAGACCAGGGACTGTGGCAGTACACGCCTGCGGTCGTCAACGGCGACCTCGGCGCCGGATCGTTCCTCGCCTCCGCGGGCGACGTCACGGGCGTGCTCGGCTGGCACGCGCTGCGCGTCGACGACCCGGCGCGCGACCTGTACTGGGCGCTCGGCACCCGACGCGACGGCATCGCCGACGCCGTCTTCGACGCCTACACCCGCGTGCGCGGCAGCGTCGACCGCCGCCTGCGCCAACGCGCCACGCTGCTCTCCGAGCTCGACGTGGCCCGCTGGCTGCTGCACGGAACCGAGCAGCGCGACACCACGATCGTCGACGACGCGGTCACGATGCTGTCGCGGCTCGTCGACGAACGCCTCGGCGACGCGACCGAGTCGATCTCGCCGCCGACCCTGCCGATCCTCGCGGTCGACGAAGTGGAAGCGCTGCTCGACCGCGCCGAGCGCGTCTCGTAGTACCCCTCGACGCTTCGCGGCGACGGGGATCCCCTTGCGCGGCGCATGCCCCCGCGCGCCTGGACGGCGCGCTCCCGCCCGGCCCGATGCCAGCGCCCCGCAAGCGAATCCCCGCCCCCGCTCCGCTCGGGTCCAGCCCGCGCTGGCGCGGCGCGAGCGAAGCGGAGGTGCGGGATCGTTTCGCGGACGCTGGCATCGGGACTGGCGGGAGCGCGCCACCGAAGGTGGCACGCGGGGGCATGCGTCCGCGAAACGATCCCGCGCCTCCGCGAAGCGTCGAGGGACTATGCGCGGACGATCGTGAGGAGGCGGCGGGGGCGGCGCAGGTCGACGCGGATGCGCAGCTGGTGGCGGCGGGCGAGCACGAGGCCGACGATCGCCGCCACGAGGACGGGCACGGCGCCCGCCACGAGGAAGGCGACGCGGCCGCCGAACGCCTCGGCGATCGCCCCCATCACGACGCCGCCCGCGGCCTGCCCGCCCATCAGCACCATGATGTAGAACGAGACCACGCGCCCCCGGATCGCGGGGTTCGTCGAGAGCTGGGTGAGCGCCTCGGCGCTCATCGCGAAGAGCAGCCGGCTCACGCCGATGCCGACGAGCGCCGACAGGAACACGGGATACCAGCCGTCCCAGCCCGCCAGCATCGTGATGCCCCCGTAGAGCAGCGCGAACCCGACCACGTCGCGCAGCCGCAGACTGCGTCGTCGCGACGAGAGGATCGCGCCGAGGAACGCACCGCCCGCGCACAGGGAGTTGTAGAGCCCGTACCCGGTGGCGCCGGTGCCGTAGGTGTCGTCCGCCGCGGCGGCGAGCAGCACGGGCAGGTTCATCCCGAACACCGACACGGCCGCGAGCAGCACGAGGGTCCAGCGGATGGCGGGCTTGCGCCAGGCGTAGCGCATCGCCTCGCGGATCTGGCCGCGCGAGCGCGGCTGCTTCGGGGTGGGCACCAGCTCGTGCCCGCGCATGAGCGAGATCGCGAGCACGGCGATCGCCGTCGTCCCCGCGTTGATGGCGATCGACCAGCCGGACCCGAGGGCGGCGATCAGCACCCCCGAGATCGCCGGGCCGAGCAGGCCGCCGAGGTGGAAGGTCGTCGCGTTGAGGCTGATCGCCCCGCGCAACCGCCGGGTGCCGACCATCTCCGAGACGAACGCGGAGCGGCTCGGGCCCTCGATCGCCCCCGCGACCCCGGTGACGGCCGCGATCAGCAGCACCTGCCACACGAGCACCGCACCGCTCAGCACGAGCACTGCGAGCACGCCGTTCGAGATCGTCGCGACCACCTGGGTGGTCAGCAGCACGTAGCGACGCGGCAGCCGATCCGAGAGCACGCCGGCCCAGGCGCCGAGCAGCAGGGTCGGCGCGAACTGCAGCGCCACGGCGAGCCCGACGAGGCGCACGTCGCCTGTCAGCTCCAGCACGAGCCAGTCGATCGCGACGCGCGCCATCCATCCGCCGGTGCTGCCCAGCATGAGGGCGCCCAGGTAGAGGCGGTAGTTGAAGACGGCGAGGGCGGCGAAGCTCTCGCGCAGGGTCGGGCGGCGGTCGAACACCGGGATCGGCTCGGTCAGCACGGGATAGTCGTCGCCGGATGCGGGGGGCGGCGGCGCGGATGACACGTCCTCCAGGCTAGGCAGGCGCGCCCATTATCTCGACTTATCCTGACTATAACTACCATTCGATTACCGAATGAGCGGAGGAATCCGGATGTTCGACCCCGCACTGCTGCGCACCTTCGTCGCCGTCGCCGACACCGCGAGCTTCACCCGCGCCGCCCAGCTGCTGGGCATCAGCCAGCCGACCGTCAGCCAGCAGGTGCGCAAGCTCGAGAACGCGGCGGGTCGCGTGCTCGTCGCCCGCGACACCCGCGCCGTGCGCCTCACCGACAACGGCGACGCGATGCTCGGATTCGCGCGCACCATCCTGGCGGCCCACGACGAGGCGGCGGCCTACTTCGTCGGCTCTGCGATGCGCGGGCGGCTGCGTTTCGGCGCGGCCGACGACCTCGCCCTCACCCACCTGCCGCAGGTGCTGCGCGACTTCCGGCAGCTGTACCCGCAGATCAACCTCGAGCTGACCGTCGGCCAGAGCGGGCAGCTCTCCCGCCGGCTCGACGCGGGGCATCTCGACCTGGTCTACGTCAAGCAGCAGCCGGGCAGCACCGAGGGGCGCACCGTGCGCCGCGAGCGACTCGTCTGGGTGGCGCACCGGTCGCTGCGCCTCGACCCGGATGCGACCGTGCCGCTCATCGCGTACCAGGCGCCCAGCCCGTCCCGGGACGCCGCCATCCACGAGCTCGAGGCCGCGGGACGCACCTGGCGCATCACCTGCAACGTGCGCGAGGTGAACGGCGCCCTCGCGGCGCTGCGCGCCGGCATCGGCGTCGCGGTCTTCCCCCGGGTGCTCATCCCCGACGACCTCGTCGAGGTCACCGGCACCTTCGACCTGCCGCGCCTCGGCGAGATCGACTTCGCACTGCTGTCGAATCCCCGGTCCGCGCGGGAGGCGGCCGAGGCGCTCGCGAACGCCATCCACGCCACGGCGCGCTAGCCGTCAGACCGGGAACGCCGCCCGCCAGCGTCCGAGCAGCTCGGCCTCCGTGTCGATGTGCTCGGGGCGGATGACGCGGTCATCGGCCACGAAGTAGAAGGCGGCGTCGATGAGGCTCGGATCGATGCCCGTCCAGTGCGCGTACGCGAGCCGGTAGAGGGCGAGCTGCAGCTGCTTGCGCTCGAGGTCGGCCTCGTCCTTGGGCGCCTTGCCGGTCTTCCAGTCGACCACCTCGAAGCGGTCGCCGTGCCGGTAGACGGCGTCGATCTTGCAGATCACCACCCGCCCGTCGAACGGGAGGTGGATCTCGCGCTCCACCTCGACCGGCTTCAGCTCGGCCCACGGCGACCGCTCGAAGGTCGCCTGCAACGCGGCCAGCCGCTCCGCGTCGACGAGCTCCCCGTCGTCGTCGCGCTCGAACGGTGCGGCGTCGAGTTCGTCCGAGCCGCCGATCCGGCCGTAGCGCTCCTCGACCCACGAGTGGAAGAGGGTGCCGAGGCGCGTCGCGCGGTAGGGGCGCTCGGGCATGGGGCGGCGCAGTTCCGCGGCCACGGCATCCGGGTCGGTCACGTAGTCCTTGAACGCGGATGCGGGGATGCGCACGGGAAGCGGCACGACGCCCTCGCGCGTGCGGCGGCGCTCGCGCTCCTCCAGCAGCAGCTCCGCCTCGCGCGCCCACGGTCCGACGAGCGCGGGACGGGCACCGCGGACCGCCGCCGCCGCCGCGTGCACGGCCGCGGCGCGGGTGCCGAAGGGGTCGTTCGGCCAGCGGGTCGACTGCGCCTCGCCGCCGGCGGGCGGCTCCTCGCTCGACGAGGCCGGCGGCGGGGCGTCGACGACCCCCGCCTGCGCGAGCTCGAGCAGGAAACCGCTCGGCGTACGCGGGCGCAGCTGCCCGCCCCAGAACGAACCGGTGACCAGCAGGCGGTCGCGTGCCCGGGTGACGGCCACGTACGCGAGGCGGCGCTCCTCGGCGCGGTAGTGCTCGACCACCTCGGCCCGGAACCGCTTCACCTCGTCGACGAACGCCTTGCGGCTGTCGACGGCGTCGAGGTCGAGGCGCGGCAGCTGGGCGCTGTCGCCGCGTTCCGGCCACGGGAAGCGACCGAACCCCAGCCAGCCGCCGTATCCCTCCACGGGGGCGGCGGGCAGCTCGCCCTCCACCCATCGCGGCACGGCCACCAGATCCCACTCCAGGCCCTTCGCGCCGTGGATGGTGAGCACCTGCACGGTGCCGGGCTCCGGGTCCTCGGGGCGGGGCGTGAGATCCTCCCGCTGCTCCGCCTCGCGCAGCCAGGCGAGGAACCCGCCGAGCGTCGCCGTCTCGGCGATCGCGAGGTAGCCCGACAGTGCGTCGAGCAGCGCGTCGAGGTTCGCCTCGCCCGCCGTGCGGGTCTCGTTGGCGGCGACCTCGATGTCGAGCCGCAGCTCGTGGGCCGTGAAGACGAGCAGGTCGGGGAGCTCGAGCCCGGTGCGCGCACGGAGCCGGTCGAAGGTGTCCGCCGCGGCGCGCAGGCGGGCGAGGCCCTCCGGGCTGAAATCAGCCAGAGCGCGATGACCCTCGGCGGCACGCCCGACGAACTCGAGGGCGTCGACGATCGAGCCGGTGTCGTCGCCCGCCACCGAGGCGCGCAGCCGCTCCTGCACCTCGTCGGACAGGATGCCGCTCTCGGCGCCGTCGTGACGGGCGAGCCAGCCCGCCACCTCGTGCAGCACGTCGAGATCGGCCACCCCGATGCGCCAGCGCACCCCCGCCAGCAGCCGCAGCAGCTCGAGTCCGGCATCCGGGTCGTCGAGCACCCGCAGCGCGCTCACCAGGTCGGCGATCTCGGGCTCGGCGAGCAGCCCGCCGACGCCGAGCACGTGATACGGAACGCCGGCCGCGCGCATCGCCTCCAGGAAGACGGGCTGGGTCTTGCGCGCCCGCAGCAGCAGGGCTGCGGATGCCGGCCGGCCGGACTCCCGCGCCGCCACGTCGAGCCGCGACCGCAGCCACGTCGCGACCGCGGTCGCCTCGTCGGCGACCGTCTCGGGGTACGCGGTGTCGACCGCGAAGCCGCTCGCGCCCGGACGGGGCGAGAGCGTGGGCACCTCGGCACCCTCCCCCGCGTCGGCCCCGACGAGCGTGTTGGCCGCGTCGAGGATGCGCGTGCCGTTGCGCCAGCTCGTCGCGAGGGTGAAACGGTCGGCGGGGCCGCCGTCGCGCCGACGGAAGCGCGGCCGGAACTCCCGCAGGTTCGCCGCGCTCGCCCCGCGCCATCCGTAGATCGACTGGTTGGGGTCGCCCACCGCCGTGACCGGCGTGCCCGCGAAGAGCTCGGCGAGCAGCTCGGTCTGCACGACCGAGGTGTCCTGGTACTCGTCGAGCAGCACGACCCGGAAGCGGGACCGCAGCTCGTCGACGGCATCGGGCCGGGCGCGCACGGCGTGCAGGGCGAGCACCACCTGGTCGGCGTAGTCGACGGCACCCCGGTCGCGCTTGGCGCGGTCGTAGGCCGCCGCCAGGTCGACGAGCAGCTCGAGCTGCGCGATCTCGTCCATCTGATCCAGCGCGTCGGCGTACTCCCCGCGGCCGCCGAGCGGCAGCTCGGACATCGCGGCGAAGCGCCGCCCGAGGGCGCGCACCCGCTCGGGATCGGCGTCGTTGTCGGCGATGCCGCGGGCGATCTGCAGCGTCGCCTCCACGACCCGGTCGAGCCGCTTGTCGAGCGTCTCGAGGCGCTCGTCCGTGCTGCGCACGACGACCGAGCGGGCGAGCTGCCAGGCGGCGGCCTCGCCCAGCACGACCCCGTCGCCGTCGCGCCCGAGCACGAGCGCGTTGTCGCGGAAGACGGCGCTCGCGAAGGAGTTGTAGGTCGAGATCTCGGGGGCGTCGAACAGGTCGTGGTCGTCGGGCGCGAGGCCCGCCGCGTGCAGCTCGCCGAGGCGCACCCGGATGCGCTCCGCGAGCTCGCCCGCCGCCTTGCGGGTGAAGGTGAGGCCGAGCACCTCCGCCGGCTTCACGTGTCCGTTGGCGACGAGCCAGAGCACGCGGTTCGCCATCGTCTCGGTCTTGCCCGACCCGGCCCCCGCGACGACGAGCGCCGGCTCGCGCGGATCCGCCTCGATGACGGCCTGCTGCTCGGGCGTCGGGTAGCGCACCGGCTCGCTCTGCACCTCGGCGAGCGCCTCGGCGATCCGGCGCGCCGACACGGGACCGACCTCAGTCATGGGTCACCTCCGGCACCCGGGGGAGCAGCGACTCGGGCACCGGCTTGCCGCGGAACTCCCGTGCCTCGCGCGGGCCCTCGAAGCTCGCGGCGGCCATCAGGCGGGAGGCCGAGAGGATGCGCTCCCGGAACCCGTCGAGCGCCGCGTCGTCGAGCACGAGCTGCACCCCCTCGCGGTAGAGCTTGCCGTTCACGCCCTGCTTGACGAACACGAGCTTCGCGCCCCCCGCCCGGTGCGGGCCGTGCGGCGCCAGGAACGCGTCGAGCACCCCCTCACGGTAGGCGAGCTGGTAGGTGGCGAGCTGCGGGTGCACGTCGATGACGGCCTGCTTCGTCTCGGGGCTCCCCGTCTTGAGGTCGACGATGACCACCTCGCCCGTGGGGGCGAGCTCGACGCGGTCGATGCTGCCCGAGACGAGCACGTCGTCGACCAGGGGGAAGCGGAAGCGCCCCTCCGCCGCGACGAGCTGCTTGCCGGCGGCCGCGAAGTCGCGCAGGTACTCGGAGAGGGCCCGCACGAGCGCGAGCGTCGCGCGCCGTTGGAACTCGGCGATCCACGCGGCGTCGAACGGCAGCTCCGGCCAGCGGCGCTCGACCTGCGCCCACAGCGCCTCGACATCCGGCGACTCGGCGGTCTCCATCGCCCAGTGCACGATCGTGCCGACGCTCATCGCGATCGACGAGCCGCCCCCCGCGAGTCGCGACACCGCCCAGTCCAGCGGCGACTCCTCGACGTTCGCGAGCTGCGACGGCGACACCGGCACCGGCTCGTCGGCGAACAGGGGCCGATCGGTCGAGGGCTCGCGCATGCCGAGCCACTCGTCGGGATCCGCACCCGGCACCCCGGCCTCGGCGAACCGCGCGAGCACGGATGCCGCCTCGCCCCGGTCGCGCGGCGCGCGCGGCGCCACGAGCTCGCGGCGCAGCATGCCCGTCAGCCCCCGCAGGGTGAGCGGTGCGGTGCTCAGCCGGGAGGCCGTCGGATCGCCCGGGCGCAGCAGCTCCTCGGCATCCGGGGCGAGCGAGAACAGCACGCTCGCCGTCTCGTCGTCGTTGTCAACCGCGGCGAGCACGACGCGCTCGGAGGCGCGCGACACCGCGAGCGCGAACATGCGCAGCTCGTCGTCGAGCACGAGCTTGCGCTCGTCGATGGCGGCGATGTCGCGGCCCTCGAGCGCGCGCACGAGGCGCTGCGGAGCGAGCAGCGAGCCCCGCGGCCGCAGGTTCGGCCAGGCACCGTCCTGCAGGGCGGCCACCACGACCGTGCGGAACTCGAGCCCCACGAGGGCCGACGGGGTCGCGACGAGCACGGCCTCCTCGGCACGGGTCGGGGCGAGCAGGTCGTCGGCGATGTCGGAGTCGAGCACGTGCTCGAGGAACTCGAGCGCCCCCTCGGTGGGGCGCTGCTCGACGAAGCGCTGGGCGGCCGCGAACAGCGCCACCACTCCGTCGAGGTCGCGATTGGCCTCGGCGGCCTCGATGCCGGCGCCGAGGGCCTGCCGACGCCAGCGCTCGGCGACCCCGCTGCGCTCCCACGCCGTCCACAGCAGCTCCTCGATGGTCGCCGTGGTCGCGGCGTCGCGCAGCACGGCGAGGGTCTCGGCGAGACGGGCGGCCCGCCGCGCCGCGCGCCCCTCGATCGTCGCGAGGCGGCCGGGAGCGGCGAGGGCGTCGACGACCAGCTCCGCACCCGGCCGGATGCCGCCGCCCGCGAGCTCCTCGTGGCGCAGCGCCAGCCGCAGGCGGCGGAGCCCCAGCGGGTCGAGGCCGCCGTAGGGCCCCGTGAGCAGCTCGGCGGCGACCTCGGCGTCGAGCTCGCGTCGGCCGATGCCCACCTCGACGAGCGCGAGCAGCGCGCGGGGGGCGGGGTCGTCGCGCAGCGGGGTGCCGCGACCCGTCGTGCGCGTCGGAACCTCGGCGCGCGACAGGGCGCGCGCGATCGCCGGGATCTGCGCACCCGACCGCACCACGACGACGAGGCTCGACCACGGCGCGCCGTGCAGCAGATGCTCCTCGCGCAGCACGCGGGCGATCGCCGCCGCCTGCCGGGCGGGGGTGGTGGCGCGGATGGTCGCCACCGGAGGGCGGTCGGCCGACGCGTCGCCGGTCTCCGGCGGGGAGGCTCGACGCTGCGGACCCGCGGCCGCGGTGCCGATGCGCTCCACCGTGCGCGAGACGAGGGCGCGCAGCTGCGCACCCCCGCGGTGCACGGTGCCGAGCACGAGCCGGTCGCCCGCGGCGAGGCCGAGCGCCGCCGAGAAGCGGCCGACGGCATCCGCCTCGCCGCCGCGGAACGCGTTGGCGGCGACGTCCGGGTCGCCGAAGGCGATGATCGCGACACCCCGCTCCGCGAGCGCGCGGAGCACCGCCATGGTCGACTCCGTCGCCTCCTGCAGATCGTCGACGAGCACGAGACGCAGGGCCGAGATGCGGTCGTCCGCACCGCCCTCGCGGATGGCGCGCACCGCGAACCCCACGAGCTCGGCGGCGTCGAACTGGTCGGGACGGTTCTGCGCCTGCAGCGCCGCGTACTCGCGCATGAACTCGGCGGCCGCCGCCCAGTCCGGGCGCCCCGCCTCGCGCGCGAGCCGCGCCACGCCCGCGGCGTCGGCGCCGTGCTCGCTCGCGCGAGCCATGAACTCGCGCAGCTCGCTGCGGAAGCCGCGCAGGCCCCGCACCTCGGGCACGAGCGGATCGGGCCACCGGGGGCCGGTGCCGTCGGCGAGGTGGCCGGCGAGGTAGGCGGCGATGTCGGCGTCCTGCTCGGTGCCGGTCAGCAGCCGGGGTGCGGGGCGCCCCGCGGCGCGCGCCGCAGCCCCCACCACCTCGAAGGCGAGCGACGCGACGGTGCGCGCGAGGGGCCCGTCGGTGGGCACGCCGATGCGGCGCGCCAGCCGGTCGCGGAGTCGGGCGGCCGAGGCGCGCGACGGCGCGAGCACGAGCAGCTGCTCGGGCCGCCACCCGCGCGCGACGCGATCGGCGACGAGCTCGACGAGGGTCGTGGTCTTGCCCGTGCCGGGTGCACCCAGCACGGCCGCGGATGCGTCGTCCGGCAGGGCGACGACGGCGGCCTGCGAGGTGTCGAGCACGACCTCGTCGTCGCTCGCGGGCGCGTCGACGCCGAAGCGGGTACCGGGCATGCCGCTACCGTATCGGGCCGCTGCGACACCGCATCAGGGCGCCGGTTTCCGCCCACGGTGAACGCTCCCGACGCCGCCTCCGGCATCCTCTACGCTCGACACGTGGACATTCGCATCGGTATCGCCAACACCGCCCGCGAGCTCTCGTTCGAGAGCGCGCAGACCGCCGCAGAGGTCGAGAAGACCGTCGCCGCGGCGCTCGACTCGGACGCGAAGTTCCTGAGCCTCACCGACGACAAGGGCAAGCTCTACGTCGTGCCGGTCGCCGCACTCGCCTACATCGAGATCGGCGGCGGCGAGTCCCGTCGCGTCGGCTTCGTCGCGTAGCGCCCGGGCCGCATAGGATCCTCGCGTGGAGATCGTCTTCGTCACCTTCATCGGCGCGGGCATCGGCGCGATCCTGCGCTACCTCGTGCCGGGACGCCGCTCGTACGGCCTCGCCCTGCTCCCCGCGGTGGGGGCGGCGCTGACCGCGGGCGTCTGGGCCGTGCTGGTCTGGTTCGGCTGGCCGTTCGACGGCGGCTGGATCTGGACCGTCTCGATCACCGCCGGGATCGTCGTCGACCTGCTCGTCGCCGTGCTGCTGCCGCGAGCCCGCGACGCCGCCGACGCCCGCGCGCTGCACTCCCTCACAGGCGGCCGCCTCTAGGCGCTGCGCGCCCGCGCGGCGGCCGCCTCGAGGTCGCCCGCCGGTTCCGCCACCCGTCGGCACGGATCCCGCTCGAGTCCGTCGGCATCCCGAATCAAGGAGATGCGCAACCCGAGTCAAGGAACGCGCCTCGCTCTGGGGCGACATCCGCCACTCCCGTCGACTCGGCTCACACCGACTCCTTGATTCGGGTTGCCGGGATCCTTGATTTGGGAGAACGAGACCGGACCGAGAACCCGACCGGGACCGGCGTCGACCGCGGATGCGGCTGCAGCGAGCGCTACGCGGTGAGGCCGAGCTTGTCCATGCGGCGGGTGTGGGCCGCGATGAGCTCGGTGAACACCGGGTCGACGCGCTCCTCCACCGAGACGGTCGGATGCTGCTCGATCGCGAGGCGCGCCACCAGCATCGTGTCGCCGACGAGACGACGCCCCCACATCGCCAGACGCGAGGCGAGGCGCGGGTTCTCCTCGATGGCGAGCCGCAGCTCCTCGACGAGCACGTCCTCGCCGTCGCGGCTCTGCAGCAGCTCGGCCGAGCGGTCGTCGAGGTCGTCCGGCAGCCCGGCGGCGAGGCCCGCGAAGAAGTCGAGCAGGAAGCCGTTCGTGAGGTAGCAGGTCACGAGGATCTCGTACCAGTCGGCGCCCTTGGTTCGGCGCTGGTACTCGTCCAGCGGCACCCGGAACGGCTCCATCTCGACGGCGGGGTCGACGCCGAGGCGGGTGAGCTCCGCCGCGAGGCCCTCGTGCATCCGCAGCATCTCGGCTGCGGCACGCGCGAGGCGCGACTTGGCGTCGGTGGAGGGGGCGGTGGTGACGGCGCGCCCGAGGTTCTCGAACAGCACGAGCGTCAGATACGCGGTCTGGCCGAGGAATCGGGCGGGAGACGGGGCGAGCTCGCGCAGCTCCACGCGGGCGACGGCGACCGCCTCCGACCGCGGGGCCACATGCAGGGTCCCCGGGCGCGGACGCGAGCGACGACGGAACCAGGCCACCGGCCCAGTGTAGGCGAGCCCGGTAGACTGGAATCCTCCCCTACCCAGACAGGTATTCCTTGACTTTCCGCGATCTCAACATCGACGAGGACATCGTCGCCGCGCTCGAGGCGAAGGGCATCGTCGATCCCTTCCCGATCCAGACGCAGACCATCCCGCTCGGCCTCTCCAAGCAGGACATCATCGGCCAGGCCAAGACCGGCACCGGCAAGACCTTCGGCTTCGGCCTGCCGGTCATCCAGGCGCTCGGCGAGAACCCCGAGCCGGGCGTGAAGGCGCTCATCGTCGTGCCGACCCGCGAGCTCTGCGTGCAGGTCGCCGAGGACCTCGAGCTCGCCTCCTCCAACCGCCCCACCCAGGTCGTCGCCATCTACGGCGGCAAGGCCTACGAGGGGCAGGTCGAGGCGCTCAAGGCCGGCGCGCAGATCGTCGTCGGCACCCCCGGGCGCCTGCTCGACCTCGCCGGCCAGCGCCTGCTCTCCCTCAAGGAGGTGCAGGTGATGGTGCTCGACGAGGCCGACAAGATGCTCGACCTCGGCTTCCTGCCGGATGTCGAGAAGCTGTTCGCGCAGACCCCGCCGGCCCGCCACACCATGCTGTTCTCGGCCACGATGCCCGGCCCCGTGGTCGCCCTCGCCCGCCGCTTCATGAACCGGCCGATCCACATCCGCGCGAACGACCCCGACGAGGGGCTCACGCAGGCCAACATCAAGCACGTCATCTACCGGGCCCACGCGCTCGACAAGGACGAGGTGATCTCGCGCATCCTGCAGGCCGAGGGCCGCGGCAAGACCGTGATCTTCACCCGCACCAAGCGCGCCGCAGCCAAGCTCGTCGAAGAGCTCAACGACCGCGGCTTCAACGCGGGCGCCGTGCACGGCGACATGAGCCAGGATGCGCGCGAGCGCTCGATGGCGGCGTTCAAGGCCGGCAAGAAGGACATCCTCATCGCGACGGATGTGGCGGCGCGCGGTATCGACGTCAACGACGTCACCCACGTCATCAACCACACCGTGCCCGACGACCCCGACACCTACCTGCACCGCGCGGGACGCACCGGCCGTGCCGGCAAGACCGGCATCGCCGTGACCTTCGTCGACTGGGACGACATGCACAAGTGGGGCCTCATCAACCGCGGTCTCGACTTCGGCATCCCGGAGCCCACCGAGACCTACTCGTCGTCGCCGCACCTGTACACCGATCTCGACATCCCCGAGGGCACCAAGGGGCGGATCGCGCCGCCGAAGCCCGTCGCGGCGCGCCCGCCCCGCGACGGCGCCGCATCGGGCGGCTCCGGCTCCGGTGAGGGCCGCAGCCGCACGCGTCGCCGCACCCGCGGAGGCTCGGGCGGCGGCACCGCCGCCACGACGGCCGCCCCGCGTGCCGAGGGCGCGGGCACCCACGACGGCAAGGGCACCGAGCACCACGACGGCAACGCGGCGCCCGCGAAGCGCCGGCGCCGTCGCCGCAGCGGCTCGAGTGCGGGCGGCGCGCCCACTCCCCCGCCCGCCGGCTGAGCGTCCGCGCTTTGCCCGCGCGGCGCGGCTCGCGATACTGAGAGCTCAGCCGCACGCGAGGAGGTCCGCCCATGCGCGTCCTCCGCGCGTCCGGTGTCGCGGCGGCTGCGTGCGCCGTGCTCGTGCTGACGGGTTGCGGCGCCCCCGACGACGCGGAGACCCCGATCGGCCGCGACGCGGCCTCCGACTACCGCTGCCTCGCCGAGCACTCCCCCTGGATCGTCGACCTGGACGCCGCCTACGACGCCTGGCGGGATGCCGCGGCCCAGGGGGTGGGCGTCCGCGCCGGCGACGTGACGGGGAGCGCCCGGCTGAGCTTCACCGGTTCGGCCGACCCGCGCTGGCGTTTCAGCGCGGAACGGGTCGCCTACGAGCTGTTCCTCGACGACGGCAGCCGTGAGTCGACGACCGTCTCCGGTGAGTACTCGGGCGACTACCGCCTGAGCCCCTCCGGCGGGATGCTCGTGCTCACGAGCGTGCGGGTCGACGCGGCGGACTCCGCTGCGACGGCGACCGCCGCCGACGGCACGAGCGGAGCGGTCACCGTGCCCGCACCCGCCTTCCCCTGGGATGCGGGAGCCGGCGCCTCGCTCGCCTTCACCTGCACCGAGCACCGCCTGATCGTCGACGCGGTCGGCGGGATCCCGAGCAACTGGAACCTCTACCCGGAGTGAGCGTCAACCTCGGCGGGCCCGGGCTCCGTCGGTGGGGTGACACCGATCCGAGGAGCAGACCATGGCCGTCCGAACCCACGCCGCAGGCGCCGCGACCGCGCTCGCCGCCGCGGCGCTGATCCTCGGCGGATGCACCGCCCCCTCCGGCGGCACCGCCGACCCCGCCCCCGACTCCGCCGGCGGCGAGGGCGCGGGCGCCCGCGACTGCCTCATCGCCCACGAGCCGTGGTCGCTCGACCTCGACCGGCTGCTCGACGAGCACCTGCAGTACTTCTCCTCGCTCGCACCCGACGCCACCCCGAGCGCCTGGTCGGCGGAGGGCACCGCGACGATGGAGTTCGACGACGCGAGCAGCTCCTGGGTCTTCACGGCCGACGGCGTCGTGTTCACGGCGACGATCCCGACCGACGACGGGCCGATCGTGCCCCGCTCGGTGCAGGCCGAATCGCAGACGGGCGAGTTCGAGGTGGTCGACGACCGCTGGCTCACGGTGCGCGTGCCCACCTCCGAGGTGCACGTGGACGAGGCGACGACGGCCCTGCCCGACGGCTCGGTGGCCGACGGCTTCCTGCCGATCGGCTCGCCCCCCGTCTTCCCCTGGTCGCGCGACATCGTCACGGGCGAGACCGAGGTCACCTACGGCTTCACCTGCTCGCCGAGCGAGCTCGTGTTCACCACCTCGGCGCCCTACGGCTGGCACTTCGTGCCGGGCGTGTGAGCCCCCTCAGCCGCGCACCGGCCGAGAGCCCGTCGCACGGGCCACGATCGCCGCGTAGACCTCGGGCGAGGTGGTGTTCTCGGCGAGCCGGTTCGGCTTGCCCGCCCCGTGGTAGTCGCTCGATCCCGTCGTGAGCAGCCCGAAACGGCGGGCGAGATCCGACCAGTGCGCGCGGGAGGCGGGCGGGTTGTCGCGGTGGTCGAGCTCGATGCCCGCGAGTCCCGCGTCGACCAGCTTCCGCATGCGCGCATCCGACAGCACCCGCTGCGGTCCGCGGGCGCCCGGATGCGCGATCACGGCCACGCCGCCCGCGCCCGTGATGAGCCGCACCCCCTCGACCGGCGGCGGCGCCTCGTGCGGGCGGTAGTACCCGCCCTGCCAGTGCAGGATCGTCTGGAACGCGGCGGTGCGGTCCGGCACGTGCCCCCGCGCGACGAGCGCATCGGCGATGTGCGGGCGCCCGACCGTGGCGCCCGGCGTGGTCTGGGCGAGCACGTCGTCCCAGCTGAGCGCGTAGTCGACCGAGATGCGCCGCACCATCGACTCCGCTCGATGCAGGCGCTCGGAGCGGATGGCGGCCGTCGCCGCCACGAGATCCGCATCGGCGGGGTCCACGAGATACCCGAGGATGTGCACGCTCGCGTAGTCTAGCTGGGTCGACAGCTCGATCCCCGGCACCAGTTCGAGCCCGGTGCCCGCGGCGGCGGCGATCGCCTGATCCCAGCCGGCCGTCGAATCGTGGTCGGTGATCGCGAGCGCACCGAGCCCCGCGACGACGCCCGCCGCGACCAGCTCCCCCGGCGACTCGGTGCCGTCGGACACGCTCGAATGGGCGTGCAGATCGATCGGACCGGGCATCCCCTCATGCTAGGACGCCCGGTGCGGCCGCGCCGGTCGCCTAGGCTCGGAGACGATGATCGGACGCCTCCTCGCCGCCGCGGTCACCCTCGCCGTCGCCGCCCTGCTCCTCGCCGCCTGCTGGCCCCAGCTGTTCGGGCTCGAGCAGGTGTTCGGGGTGGCCCAGCTCGTCTCGCTGCGCGGGCTGGCGGCGCTCGTGGCCGTGCTCGCCGGCGTGCTGCTGACCCTGTTCGCCCTGCTGCTGTACCGGATCCGGCGCTTCCTCGCCGGCCTCGCGGTGCTGCTCCTCGTCTTCGGCGTGGTGACCACGGGGGTGCTCGCGGTGCGCGGCGTCGGCGGGGGCGCGTTCCAGACGACGGCGTCGGGCGATCTGATCGTGCTGTCGTGGAACACGCTCGGCGACGCCCCCGGGCCCGACGCGATCGCGGGCCTCGCGATCGACCAGGGCGCCGACGTCGTCGCGCTCCCCGAGACCAGCCACGAGGCGGGCGTGGCGGTGCAGGCGCTCCTCGCGGTGGCCGGCCACCCCATGCAGCTCGTCGACCGACAGCTCGACACGATCTCGAAGGCGCGCTCGACCGTGCTGCTCATCAGCACCGAGCTCGGCGAGTACCGACGTGACGACGACGCCGGCACGACGCCGACCCTGCCGAGCGTCGTCGCGGTGCCCGTCGACGGCACCGGTCCGACGATCGTCGCGGCGCATCCGGTGGCCCCCGTCCCGGGCGAGATGGACAACTGGCGCGACGGGCTCGCCTGGCTCGCCGAGCGCTGCGCCGACGCCGACGCCGACGTGGTGGTCGCGGGCGACCTGAACTCGACCCTCGACCACTGGGCGCATCTCGGCTCGGACGCCGGCATCGGCGCCTGCGACGACGTGGCACGGGCGGTCGGCGCGGCGGCGCTCGGCACCTGGCCCGCCATCATGCCGCCGTTGCTCGGCTCCCCGATCGACCACGTGCTCGCCACGTCCGCCTGGCAGCCGATCGGGTTCCGCGTGATCGAGTCGCTCGACGGTTCGGGATCCGACCACCGGCCGGTCGTCGCACAGCTGCGCCCCGACCCGGGATCGTAGAGGCGGCTCCCGGCGTCGGGTGGGAGGATGGGGGCATGGCTGACAGCACCCCCGTCGACACCGCCGCGCCCGCCGCCACCCCCTCGGCGACCGCGAACCGCTCCACCACCCCCACCTCCGACGCCTTCCGCGAGTTCATCTTCGGCGGCTGGGCCGACCGGCCCGACGTCGCCCCCTCGCCCCGAGCCCAGGCGGCGTTCGCCGCGGCGCGACGGCTGCGCCTCGCCGCCGCCTTCCCGACGGCGACGCTCGTGATCCCGGCGGGGCCCGCGAAGGTGCGCTCCAACGACACCGACTACCCCTACCGCGCCCACTCCGCGTTCTCGCACCTCACCGGCTGGGCGAGCGACACCGTGCCGGGCGCGGTGCTCGTCATCGGCCCGGGCGAGGACGCCCCCGCCACCCTGTTCTTCACGCCCACCGCCGGGCGCGACTCCGACGAGTTCTACGCCAACGCGGCGATCGGCGAGTTCTGGACCGGCCCGCGCCCGTCGCTCGCGCACGTCGCCGCCGACCTCGCGCTCGCCACCCGCCCCCTCGCCGAGCTCGCCGTCGCAGGCGACGAGGTGCTCGTGCTGCGCGGGGTCGACCCGGCGGCCGACGAGCTGGCGTCGGCGAGCGCCGCCGAGGCCGAGCTGCTGCGCACCGTCAGCGAGCTGCGCCTCGTGAAGGACGAGTACGAGATCGCCGAGATGCGCGCCGCCGTCGAAGCGACCCGCACCGGCTTCGACGACGTCATCGCCGACGTGCCGCAGATCGTCGCCCACCCGCGCGGCGAGCGGCTCGTCGAGGGCACCTTCAACCGTCGCGCACGCGCCGACGGCAACACGGTCGGCTACGACACGATCGCCGCCTCCGGACCCCACGCCTGCATCCTGCACTGGACCCGCAACGACGGCCCCGTCGTGCCGGGCGACCTGCTGCTGCTCGACGCGGGGGTCGAGCTCGACTCGCTCTACACGGCCGACATCACGCGCACGCTGCCGATCTCGGGCACCTTCACCGAGGTGCAGCGCCGCGTCTACGAGGCCGTGCGGGAGGCGGCGGATGCGGCGTTCGCGATCGTGCGCCCCGGCATCCGCTTCCGCGAGGTGCACGCCGCGGCGATGAAGGTCATCGCCGCCCGCACCGCCGAGTGGGGCTTCCTGCCGGTGGCGGCCGAGGAGTCGCTCGAGCCCGACGCACAGTTCCACCGCCGCTACATGGTGCACGGCACGAGCCACCACCTCGGCATCGACGTGCACGACTGCGCGCAAGCGCGGCGCGAGCTCTACCTCGACGGCGTGCTCGAACCGGGCATGGTGTTCACGATCGAGCCGGGCCTCTACTTCCAGCCCGACGACCTCACCGTGCCCGAGGAGTACCGCGGCATCGGCGTGCGCATCGAGGACGACATCCTGGTGACCGCCGACGGAGCAGAGAACCTGTCGGCCGGCATCCCGCGCACGGCCGACGAGGTCGAGGAGTGGATGGCGTCCGCGCGCTGAGCTGAGCCGCTCCGCGGGCGTGGGGTGCCGCTTTCGCGACGCATGCCCCCGCGTGCCGCCTTCGGCGGCGCGCTCCCGCCCGACCCGATGCCAGCGTCGCGAAAGCGGCACCCCACGCCCGCTGCGCTCGCACGCGGATCCGAGTGGAAGCGTTTGCATCGGGTGGGTGGGCGCTGTTAGCGTCGCGGCGTGCGCCGACGCCTCCCCCGCCCCGCGACCCTCGCGATCGTCGGGGCGGCGGTGCTCGCGCTCGTCGTCGGGCTCACCGGGCTCGCCGCCACCGCGGCCCCTCTGCTGCCCCGCGGGGCCTACACGGACGCGGATGCGGCCCTCATCCGGGATACGGCGCTGCCGGCGGGCGCCGGGCAGTCGTTCTACTTCGTGATGACCGACCGGTTCGCGAACGGCGACCCGACGAACGACACGGGGGGCCTCACGGGCGATCGGGACGCGACGGGGTTCGACCCCGCCGACACCGCCTACTACCAGGGTGGCGACCTCGCCGGCCTGCTCGACCGGCTGGACTACATCGAGGGCCTCGGGGTGAGCGCGGTGTGGCTCACGCCGAGCTTCGTCAACAAGCCCGTGCAGGGCATCGGAGCGGGCCGCTCGGCCGGCTATCACGGCTACTGGGTCACCGACTTCACCCGCATCGACCCGCACCTCGGCACGGATGCCGAGCTCGACGAGCTCGTCGACGCCCTGCACGCGCGCGGCATGAGGCTGTACTTCGACATCATCACCAACCACACGGCCGATGTGATCTCGTACGGATCCGCGGGCCACGGCTACATCGCCACCGCCGCGAAGCCCTACCTCGACGCCGACGGGAACCCGATCGACCTGGGGGCGGTCGCCGAGTCCGACGACTTCCCGGTGCTCGACGCCGCCACGAGCTTCCCCTACGTGCCCGAGGTGGACCCCGCGGAGGCCGACCTCAAGGTGCCGTCCTGGCTCAACGACGTCACCAAGTACCACAACCGCGGCGACACGACGTGGGCGGGCGAGTCGGTGACCCTCGGCGACTTCGCCGGTCTCGACGACCTGATGACCGAGGACCCGGCGGTGCTCGACGGCTTCGTCGACGTGTACTCCGCCTGGATGGATCGCGGGGTCGACGGGTTCCGGATCGACACGGTCAAGCACGTGAACTCGGAGTTCTGGCAGGGGTTCACCTCCGCGCTCGACACGCACGCGCAGGCGATCGGGCGCCCGGACTTCTTCGTCTTCGGCGAGGTGTACGACGCCGACCCCGCCGTGCTCGCGCCGTATGTGCGCGACGACGGCCTGGATGCGGTGCTCGACTTCCCGTTCCAGGCGGCCGCACTCGACTTCGTCAACGGCGCCGGGTCGCAGCACCTCTCCCAGGTGTTCTCCGACGATCCGGCGTACACGACGCCGTCGGGCGACGCCCGCGCCCTGCCGACCTTCCTCGGCAACCACGACATGGGCAGGGTCGGCTACCTGGTGCGCGACCAGGACGCGCTCGCCCGCGACGAGCTCGCGCAGCAGCTGCTGTTCCTCGCACGCGGCCAGCCCGTCGTGTACGCGGGCGACGAGCAGGGCTTCACGGGGGTCGGCGACGGCACCGACCGGCACGCGCGGCAGAGCCTGTTCGCGACGCGCGCCACCGAGTACGCCGACCAGACCCTGGTGACGGGCGAGACCGCGGGGGCGGTCGACCGCTACGACACCGACGCCCCGCTCTACGCGCTCGTCTCCGAGCTCGCGAACCTGCGCTCCTCGCATCCGGCGCTCGCGACCGGCGCGCAGCTCGAGCGCCTCGCCGACGGGTCGACGTACGCCTTCAGCCGCGTCGACGGCGACGAGAAGGTCGAGCACCTCGTGGTGCTCAACGCGAGCGCGAAGCCGGTGACCGTCGAGGTGCCGACGCTCACCCGCGGGGCCCGGTTCTCCCCGCTCTCCGGCACCGCGGACGAGGTGGGCGCCACCGCGGACGGCGTCGTCTCGGTCACGGTCCCCGCCATGTCGGCGGCGGTGTGGGTCGCCGACCGCGAGGTGACGAGCCCGGCGGCGGCCGTGACCCCGGTGTTCACCTCACCCGCCGCATCCGATGTGGACGGCATCGTGCACCTCGACGTCGACGCGGGGCCTCTGTGGAGCGAGACCTCCTTCGCGTGGCGCGTGGTGGGCACGGACACCTGGCACGCCATCGGCACGGCGACCGGCCCGGATCCGCGGGTCGTGCACGATGTGCGCGGCCTTGCCGGCGGCACGCGCCTCGAGTACCGCGCCGTCACCGTCGACGCCGCGGACCACCGCTCGGCGGCATCCGTCGTCGTGACGGTCTCCTGAGGCGTCACTTCGTGTCGCCTCAGGCATGGCCGAGGCGACACGAAGTGACGCCTCACCCGCGGCGGAGGCGCTCCCGGGCGTCGCGCAGGCGCTGACGCTCCCGCTGCCGCGCCTCGCGCAGGTGCTTCTCGGCCTCACGGCGGGCCTTGACCGCCTCCTTGACCTTCGGATCGCGTGCGGCCTGCTCCTCGAGCGGGTCGACCTCCGGCGGCTCGGGCGGCACGGTGCCGGCGGCGAGATAGGCCTCGACGCCGTCGAGCAGCCGGTCGAGCCCGAACGCGAAGGGGTCGCCTCCGGGGGTCGGGTCGAACGCGCCGGCGTCGAGCGCCCGCCGAACGAACGGCAGCTCCTCGGCGGTCACGAGCTCGCCCAGCATCCGCTCCGTCGCCGCGTCGAACGCATCGGGATCGCCCCCGCTCGCCACGACCGTCGAGTAGCCGCGCATGATCGTCGCCTGCCAGCGCACCTGGGCGATGAGGGCGAGCACCACGCCGAGCTTCGCGTCGTCGTCGACGGGCGCGTCGGCGAGCGCCGCGAGCGCGGTGTCGAGCCAGGCGAGGTTGTTCGGCGTCGAGGGGGTGCCGAGGATGGGGATGTCGAGCAGCCACGGGTGCTCGACGTAGGTCTCCGCCGAGGCGCGGGCCCACTCCCGCAGACGGGCGCGCACGCCCTCCTGTTCGAGCACGCTCTCGGGCGGCAGTCCGATCCCGCGCTCCTGCATGAGCACGAGCAGGTCGTCCTTGGCGCTCACGTAGCGGTAGAGCGACATCGGGGTGAACCCGAGCTCGCTCGCGACGGCCGCCATGGAGACGGATGGGAGTCCGCCGGCGTCGGCCAACTCGACCGCGACGTCGACGATGCGCTCGATCGAGAGCTCCCGTTTCGGCCCGCGCTGCGGGTTCGCGGCCACGCCCCAGGCGAGCGCGACGGCGCGCGGAAGCTCCGGGTCGGTCGGCATGTCGCTCATCGAGGCCTCATCGTATCCGCGCTTGACACGCGCTCCAACAACTGTGTATGTGTTAAACAGTAACGCATACGTCGTAAACAGTTTACGACGAAAACAGAGAAAGGAGACGTCGTGGACGCGATCACCGTGCGCGGCATCCGCAAGAGCTTCGGCGGCACCGAGGTGCTGCGCGGGGTCGAGCTGAGCGTGGCGGCCGGTACCGTCTTCGCCCTGCTCGGGCCGAACGGGGCGGGCAAGACCACGCTCATCAACATCCTCAGCACCCTCGTCGCCCCCGATGCCGGCACCGCGACCGTCGCGGGTCGCGACGTGGCGCGCGAGCCCGAGGAGGTCAAGCGCCGCATCAGCCTCACCGGGCAGTCGGCCGCCGTCGACGAGGTGCTCACCGGCCGCGAGAACCTGCGGATGATGGGCCGCCTGTCGGGTCTCGGCCGCCGGGCCGCCTCCCGCCGCGCCGACGAGCTGCTCGCCCGATTCGGATTGGACGACGCCGGCCGCAGGCGCGTCGCGACCTACTCGGGCGGCATGCGCCGACGCCTCGACCTCGCGATCAGCCTCATCCTCACGCCGCCCGTCGTCTTCCTCGACGAGCCGACGACCGGCCTCGACACCCGCAGCCGGCAGGCGCTGTGGGAGGAGATCCGCGGCCTCACCGCGAACGGCACCACGGTGCTGCTCACCACCCAGTACCTCGAGGAGGCCGACCGGCTCGCCGATCGCATCGCCGTCATCGAGCACGGCGCCGTGGTGGCCGAGGGCACCCCCGAGGAGCTCAAGGCGCGCGTCGGCGGCGAGGTGGTGACCCTCAGCGACCCGGAGGGCGCGGTGCTCGCCGAGCTGCCCACCGACGGAACCCTCGCGGGACTCCGCCGCGCGATCGCGGCGATCGACCACGAGTCGGCATCCGTCGCCCTCCGCTCCCCCAGCCTCGACGACGTCTTCCTCGCCGTCACGGGCACCCGCGAACCCGCCATCACGAAGGGATGACGACCATGACCGCACTCACCACGACCCCGCTCGCCTCACCCCCGCGGCCGACCACCGTGTTCGCGACCTTCGTGGCTCGCAGCATGCTGCACACCCTGCGCACCCCGGACGCGCTCATCATGGCGATCGCCCTGCCGACCATCCTCATGGTCCTGTTCACGCAGGTGTTCGGGGGCGCCATCGACCCGTCGGGCGGCTACGTCGACTACGTGGTGCCCGGCATCATCCTGCTGTGCGCCGGATTCGGTGCCGCCTCGACCGCGGTCGACGTCGCGAACGACATGAAGGCGGGCGTCATCGAGCGCTTCCGCACGATGCCGTTCCGTGCCGAGACGGTCATCGCGGGGCACGTCGTGGCGAGCCTGGTGCGCAACCTCGTCGCGACGGCGATCGTGATCCTGGTGGCCGTGCTGCTGGGCTTCCGCCCCTCGGCGACGCCGCTCGAATGGGCGGCGACGTTCGCGCTCGTGGCCGCCTACATCCTCGCCATCACCTACCTGTTCGCGGCGATCGGGCTCGCGGCGTCGAGTCCCGAGGCGGCGAGCGGCTACGGCTTCTTCCTGATGTTCCTGCCGTACCTCTCGAGCGCGTTCGTGCCGGTCGACACGATGCCCGAGTGGCTGCGCTGGATCGCCGACAACCAGCCGCTGACCCCCATCATCGAGACCATCCGCGGTCTGCTGCTCGGCACCGAGATCGGCGCCGACGGGTGGTGGGCGATCGGATGGTGCGCCCTCATCCTCGCGGTGGCGCTCGTGCTCACGCGCGTGCTGTTCCGCGCGAAGGCCGGGCGCCGCTAGGGGTTGCGCGCCAGCACGTCCTGGGCCCGGGTGAGGAACCCGGGTTCCAGGACGATCTGGTAGTTCGCCGCGAGCACCTGCGACACCGACTCGAAGTCGCGGTTGCGACGGCTGAGCGCGTAGCCGAACAGCTGCAGGAAGAGCCCGAGCGCCGCACCGATGAACACGGCCGCCGCGAACAGCTGCCACGAGAAGGTCGGCGAGAGGAAGCTCAGGAACAGCCCCAGGAAGATGCCGAGCCAGGCGCCCGACAGGATGCCGGAGAGCGCCGCGCGGTTCCAGGACCGCTTGCGGGTGATGACCTCGACGCTCGTGAGGCCGTTGCCGACGATCGCGAGCTTCGCCACCGGGAAGTCCGCCTTCGCGAGCCGGTCGACGACCTTCTGGGCCTCGGGGTAGCTGTCGTAGGTGCCGAGCACGTCACCGTGCGGCACCGATGTCGGCACCCCGGGGCGCGCGAAAGGCGAAGGGCTGGTCACCCCGTCATTCTGACATCCGACGGGTAGGGTTTTCCCGTGAGCGCCACGAGAGTCTTCGTCGCCCGTCTGGCCGGGTGCTCCGTCTTCGACCCCAACGGCGACCGGGTCGGCAAGGTGCGCGACGTGCTCGTCGTGTACCGCACCACGGGCTCCCCGCGGGTCGTCGGGCTGATCGTCGAGATCCCCGGACGCCGGCGCGTCTTCGTCTCGATCGGACGCGTCACGAGCATCGGAGCCGGTCAGATCATCACCACCGGCCTCATCAATCTGCGCCGCTTCGAGCAGCGCGGTGGCGAGGTGCGCGTGATCGCGGAGCTGCTCGGCCGACAGGTCTCGCTGCGCGACGGATCGGGGCGCGCCTCGATCGAGGACGTCGCCATCGAGGAGGCCGGCCCGGGCGAGTGGGTCGTGGGTGAGCTGTTCCTGCGCCGACCGCGCAGCAACCCCGCCCCGTTCGGCAAGGGCGCCACGGTGCTCGCCGCCTGGGACAAGGTGAGCGAGGTCACCGCACCCGGCGAATCGCAGTCCGCCGAGCAGCTCATCGCCACCTACGCCGACCTGCTGCCGGCCGACCTCGCCTCGACGCTGCTCGACCTCCCCGAGGAGCGCCGCATGGAGGTCGCCGAGGAGCTCTCCGACGACCGCCTCGCCGACGCCCTCGAGGAGATGCCCGAGCAGGAGCAGGTCGACATCCTGACCCAGCTCGACGACGAGCGCGCCGCCGACGTGCTCGACCAGATGCAGCCCGACGACGCGGCCGACCTGATCGCCCAGCTGCCGGAAGAGCGCGGCGAGGCGCTCCTCGAGCTCATGCAGCCCGAGGAGGCCGAGGATGTGCGCTTCCTGCTGAACTACGCCCCCGAGACCGCGGGCGGGCTCATGACGACCGAGCCCATCATCGTCTCGGCCGACGCGACGGTCGCCGAGGGGCTCGCCCTCATCCGCCGCCACGAGCTGGCCCCGGCGCTCGGCGCGGCGGTGTGCGTGACCCTGCCGCCGTACGAGCCGCCGACCGGCCGGTTCCTCGGCGTGGTGCACTTCCAGCGCATGCTGCGCTACCCGCCGCACGAGCGGCTCGGCACCCTCATCGACCCGAGCCTCGAGCCGGTCTCCCCCGACACCAGCGCGGCCGAGGTGTCGCGCATCCTGGCGTCGTACAACCTCGTCTCGCTTCCCGTCGTCGACGAGAAGCACCGGCTCGTCGGGGTGGTGACCATCGACGACGTCCTCGACTACCTCCTGCCGGATGACTGGCGAAGTACCCCGGCTGAGCCCGAACCCGTGAGCACGGGTACCGCAGCCATCCCGACCCGAGGAAGGAGGATCTCGCATGGCACGTCGTAACGAACCACGACTCGACTCGCCGAAGGGCATCCGCCCCGCGTTCGGCTTCCGCCCCTCGGGGCGCGACCGGATGGGGCGCTTCTCGGAGTCGTTCGCGCGCGCCATGGGAACCAGCTGGTTCCTCATCGGCATGACGGTGATCGTGGTGGTCTGGTTGACCTACAACACCCTCGCGCCCGAGGAGTACCAGTTCGACCCGCGCACGCAGAACTTCACCCTGCTGACGCTCATCCTGTCCCTGCAGGCCTCCTACGCCGCACCCCTCATCCTGTTGGCGCAGAACCGGCAGGACGACCGCGACCGCGTGCAGATCGAGCAGGACCGGCAGCGCGCCGAGCGCAACCTCGCCGACACCGAGTACCTGGCGCGCGAGGTGGTGGCCCTGCGGCTCGCGGTGAAGGAGATGGCGACGAAGGACTTCATCCGGGCGGAGCTGCGGGCGCTGCTCGAGGAGCTCGACAAGGAGAAGGAGCCGGACGAGGTCGCGAGGTGACCTCGTCCGGTCCCCTCGCCGACGCCGTGCGGGCCGCGCTCGCACGCGTGCAGGACCCGGAGATCCGTCGGCCGATCACCGAGCTCGACATGGTCGGCGCCGTCGAGGTGGCGGATGCCACCGCCCGCGTGGCGCTGCGCCTCACGATCGTCGGCTGCCCCGCCGCCGACCGCATCGAGCGCGACGTGCGGCAGGCGGTGCTCGCGGTTCCGGGGGTCGAGGCGATCGACCTCGAGATCGGCGTCATGACCCCGGCCGAGCGCGACGCGCTCGTCACCCGCCTGCGGGGCGAGCGCCGGATGCCGTTCGGCCCGGGCACCCTCACGCGCGTCGTCGCCATCACCTCCGGCAAGGGCGGTGTCGGCAAGTCGACCGTCACGGCGGAGCTCGCGGTGGCCCTCGCGGCGCGCGGGCTCGCGGTGGGCCTCGTCGACGCCGACGTGTTCGGCTTCTCGATCCCCGGCATCCTCGGCATCCCGGATGCGAAACCCACCCAGGTGGGCGACATGATCCTGCCGCCCGTGGCGCACGGGGTGAAGGTGATCTCGATCGGCATGTTCGTCGAGGACCGCACGCCGGTCTCGTGGCGGGGGCCCCTGCTGCACCGCACGATGCAGCAGTTCCTGACCGACGTCTACTTCGGCGACCTCGACGTGCTGTTGCTCGACCTGCCGCCCGGCACCGGCGACGTGGCGATCACGCTCGGACAGCTGCTGCCGAACGCCGAGGTGCTGGTCGTGACGACACCGCAGGCGGCCGCCGCCGACGTGGCGGAGCGTTCGGGCCTCGTCGCCCGGCAGACCGGGCAGACCGTGATCGGGGTCGTCGAGAACATGGCGGGCGGCGTGTTCGGCTCGGGCGGGGGCGACGAGGTCGCACGGCGCCTCGAGGTGCCGGTGCTCGCCCGCATCCCGCTCTCGGGCGCCGTCGCCGCGGGGGGCGACGCGGGCGCGCCGGTGGTGCTCGGCGACGGCTCCGACCCGGCGGCGGACGCGCTGATCGGCCTCGCGGACGCCCTGGTCGCGCGCGGCCGCGGCCTCGCGGGCCGCTCCCTGCTCTAGCGGGGTTCGACGAGCCGGCCCAGCAGCTCGACGAGCAGCCGCTCGGCGATCGGCGCCGGGAGCGCCTCGATGAGCGCCAGCAGCGGCGCCTGCGCGTCCGGCAGCTCGCCGCCCCCGCCGATGCCGATGCCCTGCAGCAGCGCCCACGCCGTGTCGGAGTCGAGCGCGCCGAGCGGCGGCAGCCCCGCGAGCAGCGCGGCGCCGTCGACGTGCGGCACGCCGCGCACGGCATCCGCTCCCGCCACCAGGGCGGCCGAGAGCTCGTCGACCACCGACTCGGTGACGGGGGTGATGGTGAGGTGCGTGGTCGACGGCAGCAGCTCGCCGCCCTCCTGGGCGAGAGCCGGCTGCAGCTGCAGCACGAAGCCGTGGCGCCGCACGGCGTCGGCCCAGTGGTGCGGGTCGACCCGGCGCTCGGCGGGCACCGAGTCGTCGACCGCGACCGCGAACAGCGGGCCCGTGGGCTCCCCCACGACCCGCAGCCCCTCGATGCCGTCGACGGTCGCCTGGAGCACGCGCGTGCTGCGCAGACACGACGCCGTCAGCTCGGCGAAGCCGCCCTGACCGAGCCACTGCGCGATCGCCCAGCCCGCGGCGAGGGGCGACGCCGACTTCGAGCCGAGCAGGGTGGGGTTGACGACCGGATACCCCGGCCAGCGGGTGGTCGCGAAGTACTGGTGGCGCTGGCGGTCGCGCCCGCGCTGCAGCAGCACCGAGACGCCCTTCGGCGCGTAGCCGTACTTGTGCAGATCGGCGCTGATGCTCGTGACCCCGGGCACCCGGAAGTCCCACGCCGGCAGCGGCTCGCCCGCGTCGTCCTCCCAGAACGGCAGCACGAGGCCGCCGATGCACGCGTCGACGTGCACGGGGATGCCGCGGGCCGCGGCGGCCTCCGCCACCTCGGCGACCGGATCGAGGGCGGCGAACGGGTAGTTCGGCGCCGACACCACGACCAGCGCCACGTCGTCGTCGAGACGCGCCACGAGGTCGCGGGCGTCGACCTCGCCCTCCGGCGACACCGGAACCAGGTCGAGCACGAGGTCGAAGTAGTGGGCCGCCTTCTGGAACGCCGCGTGCACCGTGACGGGCGCCAGCAGTCGCGGTCGCCCCTCGGGGTGCGCCTCGCGCCACACGTCGCGCGCGGTCTTGACGGCGAGCAGGCAGCTCTCGGTGCCGCCACTCGTCGCCGACCCGACGACCTCCGCGTCGCCGTTCAGCAGACCGCGCGTGAAGCCGACGAGCTCCGACTCGAGCACCCCCACGGAGCGGAACGTCGTGGGGTCGAGGCCGTTGACCGGCAGCACCTCCTGGATGGCGCGCTTCATGACGCGCTCGAGCTCGTCGAGGCCCGGGTCGTAGACGTAGCTCAGCACCCGGCCGCCATGCGTCGGCGGGTCGACGGCCCGCATAGCCGTCAGCCGGCCGATGATCTCGTCGACGTCGCCCGCGGGGTTCATCGTGTTCCCTCCTGGTCGGCCGCGGCATCCGCGGTGTCGGTCACGAAGTCGGCGCGTCGCAGCGGGTACCGGGCGAGCGTCCAGAGGCTCAGGCCGATCATGACGGCGGGCACGATGCTGAAGCTCAGCACGATGCCGGTGAGCGCGGTCGCCGACTGGTCGACCACAGCGCCGGCGACCGACTCCTGATAGCCGGTGGCGGCGAGCAACAGGGTCAGCAGCACCGCGCCGAGCGCCATGCCGGTGGTCTCGCCGGCCGTCCAGACCCCGCCGAAGATGCCCGCGCGCCCCGGGCCGTTGCGCCGCGCGTCGTCGGTGATGACGTCGGGCAGCATCGCCATCGGCAGGGTCTGCATGCCCGCATAGGCGGCGCCCGCGAGCGCGACCGGACCGTAGAGCCACGGGCCGGGCACCCAGACCAGCAGCACCAGCGAGAGCGCCGCGAGGCCGTACAGCACGCTCGCGAGACCGAACGCCCACTCCTTGCCGGTGCGGCGGGCGATGAGCGACCACAGCGGCGCGCAGACCAGGGCCGGCGCGATGAGCGCGAGGAACAGGTAGGTCGTGCCGCTGTCGTCCCGCAGCACCCACTTGGCGATGTAGGCGGCTCCCGCGAGCATCATCCCGGTCGCCAGCGCCTGCAGCAGGAAGGTGCCGAGCAGGTTGCGGAACGGCCGGCTGCCGCGCAGCGCCTCCACCCCGTCCCGGTAGTGGGCCGCGAACGAGCTGCGCGCGGGCGGCGCGGAGGGGAGGCTCCGGGGTGCCGAGGTGGTGGCGACGATCATGCCGACGCCGAGCAGCACCCCGGCGACGACCGACATCCAGAAGTAGCCGCCGTGGGTGGGGCCGCCGAACGCCTTGACGAGCTCGGGCCCGCCCGCCCCGAACAGCAGGATCGCGAGGGTCAGCACGACGACGCGAGCCGACAGCAGCCGGGTGCGCGCGTCGTAGTCGGTGACGAGCTCCGCGGGCAGCGCGATGTAGGGCACCTGGAAGAGGCTGAAGGCGGTGGCCGCGAGCACGAACGCGACCAGCACCCAGACGCCGCTCGCGACGGGCCCGAGACCGGGAAGCGCGGCGAAGGTCAGGATGAAGAACACCGGCAGCAGCAGGCCGCCCAGCAGCATGAACCGGCGCCGCGACCCGGTGAGGGCGAGGCTGCGGTCGCTGCGCCCGCCGATGAGCGGGTCGATGATCACGTCCCACACCTTCGCGACACCGATGATGACGCTCACCCAGATCGCGGCGACCCCGAGCGTGTCGGTGAGGTAGATAGCGAGCACGAGGCCCGGCAGGGTGGCGAATCCGCCCGTTCCGAGGGAGCCCGCGGCGTAGCGGGCGGTCACGGATGCGGTCAGCGGTCGGGTGCCGGACGGCGATGTCATGCGGGCCACCCTATCCGGGCGGCGGAGCCCTCACGTGCAGCCTCCCCCGCACAGGGGTCGCGAACTTGGACGCCCGTCCAAGTTAGACTCGCCGCATGCCCGGCCAGCTGCTGCCGCGGTCGCTCGCCGACGAGCTCACCACCGATCTCGCCGGCCGCGCCGCCACCCCCGTCCCCGTCATCGCCCCCTTCACGGGCGAGCAGCTCTACCTGCTGCCGCACGCGACGGTCGCCGAGGTCGAGCAGGCGGCGGCGCGGGCCCGCGACGCCCAGCGCGCGTGGTGGGAGGCGGGCGACGCGCACCGCCGATCCGTGCTGCTGGCGGGCCACGACCTGTTCCTCGAGCGGCGCGAGCTGCTGCTCGACGCGGTGCAGTCCGAGACGGGCAAGACCCGCGGACAGGCCTTCGAGGAGGTCTTCAACTCGGCCGCCGCCACCCGCTACGCCGCCCTCACGGCGCGCCGCATCCTGCGCACGGAGGGGCGCCGCGCCGGCATCCCGCTCGTCATGCGCACCAAGGTGCGTCGTGCGCCGAAGGGCCTCATCGGCGTCATCACGCCGTGGAACTACCCGCTGAGCCTCGCCCTCATGGACATCGCGCCGGCCCTCGCCACGGGCAACGCCGTCATCCAGAAGGCCGACGACCAGGGCACCCTCTCGGTGCTCCTCGCGCGACGCGCCTTCGTCGACGCGGGGCTGCCGCCCGAGGTGTGGCAGGTCGTCGCCGGCCCGGGCGCCGAGATCGGCTCGGCCGTCGTCGACCAGGCCGACTACGTGTGCTTCACCGGCTCGACCGCCACCGGCCGCACCGTCGCGCAGCGCGCCGCCGGTCGCCTCATCGGCGCGTCGATGGAGCTCGGCGGCAAGAACCCGCTCATCGTGCTCGACGACGTCGACCCCGAGAAGGCGGCGGCGGACGCGGCATACGGATGCTTCTCCGCGGCCGGGCAGCTGTGCGTCTCGATCGAGCGCATCTACGTCGAGAAGGGCGTCGCCGACCGCTTCATCCCGGCCTTCGCCGAGCGCGTCCGCAACCTCTCGCTCGGCGTGGACTTCGACTACACGGCCGACGTCGGCTCCCTCGCCACGCAGACCCAGCTCGAGCGCGTCACAGCCCACCTCGACGACGCCGTCGCGAAGGGTGCCACCGTGCTCGCCGGAGGTGCGGCCCGCCCCGACCTCGGCCCGTACGTCATGGAGCCGACCGTGCTCACCGACGTCACCGACGCCATGCAGTGCTTCGCGGGCGAGACCTTCGGCCCGCTCGTCGCCGTCACGGTGGTCGACGATGCGGATGCCGCGGTCGCCGCCGCCAACGCGAGCGAGTTCGGGCTCAACGCATCCGTGATGTCCGGTTCGCGCTCCCGCGCCCGCGCCGTCGCAGCGCGCGTGAAGGCCGGCTCGGTCAACGTCAACGAGGGCTACCGGGCGAGCTTCGGCTCGATCGACGCCCCCATGGGCGGCGTCAAGCACTCGGGTCTCGGGCGCCGCAACGGCCTCGACGGCCTGCTGCGTTTCACCGAGTCCACCACGGTCTCCGAGGCGACCGGCCTCATGCAGCTGCCCCGCACCGGCCCCGAGTTCGCGAAGCTCGTCGGCCTCATGGTGCTGACCCTGAAGTCGCTCAAGGCGATCCGCCGCCGCTGAGGAGGGCCAGCAGCCCCTACGTCGCCTCGACGTCGTACGGGGGGACGACACCCTTGCCGAGGCGTCGCTGCCGCAGCTCGTAGGCGGTCGCCGCGGAGCGCCGGGGCGCCGCCGGTCCGGCCGGGACGGACGCCGACGGGTCCTCCTCGAGCAGGGCGTCGCGGATGATGCGACGCGGGTCGTACTTGCGCGGGTCGAGTTTGGCCCAGTCGACCTCGTCGAAGTCCGGCCCCATCTCCTCGCGCATGCGGTCCTTGGCGCCGTTCGCCATGTCGCGCAGCGACCGGGTGAGGCGCGCGAGCTGCGCCGCATAGCCGGGCAGGCGCTCGGGGCCGACGAGGAAGATCGCGATCACGAAGATGATCAGGATCTTGTCGAAGGTCAACCCGAAGGACACCCGCTCAGGATAACCGTCGCCGGCTGGGCACGGCCTACGCTGGAACCCGGAGGCGACGTGAGCGACAAGGACCTGAGCTGGAAGTACGCCGAGGAGTTCTCGGGCGAGCCGGCGACCACGCAGCTCGCCCGCCAGCACTCGCTCGAGCTCGGCATCGACCCCGTCTCGCCCGCCGCCGGAGCGCAGCTCGCGGTGCTGGCCGCCGCGATCGACGCCCGCACCATCCTCGAGATCGGCACGGGAGCCGGCGTGAGCGGCCTCTGGCTGCTGCAGGGCGCCCCGGGCGCCACCCTCACGACGATCGACGTCGAGATCGACCACCAGAACCGCGCCCGCCAGGCGTATGCCGACGCGGGCATCCCCGCCGCCCGCACCCGGCTCATCGCGGGACGGGCCACCGAGGTGCTGCCGCGCATGAACGACGGCGCCTACGACCTGGTGCTCGTCGACGCGGATGCGGCATCCGTGCTCGACTACGTGGAGCACGGCCTGCGGATCGCGCGGAAGGGCGGCATCGTCGTCGTCGCGCACGCCCTCTGGCGCGGGCGGGTGGCCGACCCGGCGCACCGCGACGAGACGGTCGCCGACTACCGAGCGCTGCTCGCGACGATCGCGGAGTCGAGCGCCGTGACCGCCGCCCTCAGCACGGCCGGCGACGGCCTGCTGCAGCTCGTCAAGACCGCCGACTGAGACGCAGAAACCCCGCCGATCCGGAGGACCAGGCGGGGTTTCGCTTCAGGATGGGTTTCAGCCCGCGATGACGCCCGCGAGCGCGTCGTGCAGCTCCTTGGCCTCGTCATCGTTGACCGAGACCACGAGACGCCCCCCGCCCTCCAGCGGAACGCGCACGATGATGAGGCGACCCTCCTTCACAGCCTCCATCGGGCCGTCACCGGTCCTCGGCTTCATGGCTGCCATGAGATGTCCCCTTTCGACGGTTGCTCATCCCCATTATCCCGTATGCGGCGGACACGGGCCAATCCGCGGGGTGCGGGCCTACGGCGGCGACCAGTCGCCGGGCAGGCGGATCCAGCAGAAGTACACCCACACCAGCTGCCCGAGCACCCCGAGCACGACGAGCGACACCCGCCACAGGCGCGACCGCGGCACCGCGAAGGCGCCGAGCGCGGGCGAGAGCGGCAGCAGCAGCCGCCAGGTGCTCGACTGCGGGAAGAACACCGCCATGAGGTAGACGAGGTAGCCCACGAGCCACAGGCGCACCTCGAGCCCGAGCCGCCGCGCCCACGGGCTGAGGACGAACCCCGCGAACAGCACGAGCGACGCCCCCACGACCGCCACCGCAGCGCCCGCGGATGCCGTCTCCGGAACACCGGCGAAGCGCAGCCAGAAGGCGATCCCGTCGAACCATGCCGCGAAGGGCACGAGATGCCCGTAGCCGAGGTACCCGGCGCGCCAGGCGAGCTCGGTATCCGTGTACGCCGACACCGAACCGGTCACCGCCCACGCGATCGCCGACCACAGCAGGCCCGCCGCGACGCTCACGATCCCGGCGACGCAGATGGCGAGCGCCTCCCGCCGGGGCAGCGGATGCGCCTCGGCGTCGCGGCGCCACCGCACCAGCCGCGCCACGAGGTAGAGCAGCAGGAACAACGCGAACGCGAGGCCGCTCGGTCGGGTCAGCGACATCACGACCACGACGGGCAGCAGCACGCCGAAACGGCGACGCTGCACGAGCAGCAGGGCGAGGAACAGCAGCGCGAGGCCCGACGCCTCGGCGTAGGACACCTGGAACATCACCGACAGGGGCGCCGTGCAGAGCAGGACGACGCCCGTGAGCGCCTGTCCCGCCCCGAGGCCCGCGCCGCGCAGCAGCCGCTCGAACAGCAGTGCGGCGCCCGCCCCCGCCGCGAGCGAGAACAGGACGGCGATCACCGGGAAGCCGAACCCGGCCCGGGCGAACACGCCCAGCAGCAGCGGATACACCGGCAGGAACGCCCAGGCGTTCTCGGTGACGTGCCCCGCGTCATCCTTCGGCAGCTCGGCCGGGTAGCCGTTCAGCGCGATGATCCAGTACCACTGGCCGTCCCAGTTGGCGGCGAGGGTGAAGTAGTCCGGCACGGTGGTGCCGGTCTCGTGCGCCTGCACGACCGCGAAGCACAGCAGGACGACCGTCGTGACGACGCGGCTGAGCGCATAGACGACGAGCACCCGGCCCCACCACGGCGTGAGCCGCCAGCGCACGAGCGCCGGGGTGATCAGCCGGCGGTCAGCCATCGGCGCAGGCCCGCCTCGACCCGCTCGATCTGAGCCACCGGAACCCGCTCGTCGTCAGCGTGCGCGAGGCTCGGGTCACCCGGACCGTAGTTGACGGCCGGGATGCCGAGGGCGCTGAAGCGGGCCACATCCGTCCAGCCGTATTTGGGGCGCGCCTCGCCCCCGACGGCCGCCACGAACTGCTGCGCGAGGGGCGCGTCGAGCCCGGGGCGTGCGCCCTCGGCGAGGTCGGCGACGACGATCTCGACCGGCAGCCCCGCGAACAGCTGCTCGAGGTGGGCGAGGGCCTCGGCGCCGCTGCGGCTCGGCGCGAAGCGGTAGTTCACGTGCACCGTGCACTCGTCGGGGATGACGTTGCCCGCCACCCCGCCCGAGATGCGGACCGCCGAGAGGCTCTCACGGTAGACGAGGCCGTCGACCTCCACCTCCTGCGCCTCGTACGCGGCCAACCGCTCCAGCACCGGCGCCGCAGCGTGGATGGCGTTCTCGCCCATCCAAGCGCGCGCCGAATGCGCCCGGCGGCCGCGGGTGGTGACGTCGACGCGGATCGTGCCGTTGCAGCCGCCCTCGATCTCGCCGTTCGAGGGCTCGCCGAGGATCGCGAAGTCCGCCTCGAGCAGCTCCGGCCGCTCGCGGGCGATGCGTCCCAGTCCGTTCCGGGCGGAGTCGACCTCCTCGTTGTCGTACCAGACCCAGGTGACGTCGACGGCAGGCGCGGCGAGCTCCACCGCGAGCGCCAGCATGACCGCGCAGCCGCCCTTCATGTCGACCGTGCCGCGACCCCAGAGGGTCGCGCCACCGTCGTCGAGGCGCGCGGGGAGGTTGCCGTTCACCGGCACGGTGTCGATGTGGCCCGCGATGACCACCCGCTGGGCACGGCCGAGCCGCGTGCGGGCGACCACGGCGTCCCCGTCGCGGATCACCTCGAGGTGCGGCTGGGCGCGCAGCACCGCCTCGATCGCGTCGGCGAGCGCCGCCTCCTCCCCCGACACCGAGAAGACGTCGACGAGCTGCCGGGTGAGCTCGGTCGTGGAGGCGGTGAGGTCGAGCGCGGGCACGAACCCAGCCTACGGGCGGGGCAGCCCGCGCAGCGCCCGGAGGCCGATCACCGCCATCACGGGCTTCAGCAGCAGCTGCTCGCCGACGCGGTAGTCGTCGGCCCGCACCAGGCGCTCGGCCAGGTCGGGGCGGATGCGCCGCAGCTCCGCGCGGGCGTACTCGCCGTGCAGCGGATTCGACACGAGGGCGATGCGGGCGGCGCCCTCGAGCAGCGGCACGACGTTGCGCACGTTCTCGCGGGTGTTGCGGCTGCGCGTCTCGACGAGGATCTCGCCCCGCACGCCCAGCTCCTCGCGTGCGTAGTGCGCCATCAGCTCGGCCTCGGGCACCGGGCTGTGCACGGGGCCCCCGCTGAACACGAGTCGGTCTCCGGGCGCACCGCGGAAGGTGCGGACGGCCGCCCGCACCCGCTGCCGGTTGACGAGGTTCGCGCGCGTTCCGCGGTTGCCGTAGCCGAGTCCGACGACGACCTGGGGGCCGTCGGCCCCCGCGGCGCCGCCCAGCCGCCTCGTGGAGGCCCGCAGGTGCACGAGCTCGCCCCACATCAGCACCGCGGCGAGAACCGCGGCGACCGCGATCGCGAGCCTGCGCACCAGGCGATCGTACGACCGGCCCGCGGATCGCGCCGCGGTCGGGCCGATAGCCTGGAGTCATGACGACCGCCTGGGGCCACGGACTGGCCACGACCGCCGCCGACGGCACCGTGCTCGACACCTGGTTCCCCGCACCCGCCCTGGGAGCGGCCCCCGCGGATGCCGTCGCACCCGCCGAGGTGGGCGACGGGGTGGGAGACGACGAGGTGCGGCAGGTGACCACGGCGGCGGTCCTCGTCGAGATCGACACCGACGCCCCGCCCGCGTCCACCCCCGACGCCTACCTGCGGCTGCACCTGCTGTCGCACCTGCTGGTGAAGCCCAACGAGGTCAACCTCGACGGCGTCTTCGCCCACCTGCCGATCGTGGCGTGGACGACCGCCGGCCCCGCGCATCCGTCGGTGCTGCAGAGCGGCCGCGGGCGCCTGCAGCGGGCGGGGGTGTCGGTGCACGGGGTCGACAAGTTCCCCCGGCTGCTCGACTACGTGGTGCCCGAGCGCGTGCGCATCGCGGATGCGGCGCGCGTGCGGCTCGGCGCGCACCTCTCCCCCGGCACGACCGTGATGCACGAGGGCTTCGTGAACTACAACGCCGGCACCCTCGGCGCCTCGATGGTCGAGGGCCGCATCTCGCAGGGCGTCGTCGTGGGCGACGGCTCGGATGTGGGCGGCGGCGCGTCGATCATGGGCACCCTCTCGGGCGGCGGCACCCAGCGCGTCGTCATCGGCGAGCGCGCGCTGCTCGGGGCGAACTCCGGCATCGGCATCTCGATCGGCGACGACTCGGTCGTCGAGGCCGGCCTCTACGTGACCGCCGGCACCAAGATCACCTACCTGCTGCCGGCGGGCCCCCGCACGGTGAAGGCCGTGGAGCTCTCGGGCGTGCCCGGCATCCTGTTCCGCCGCAACTCCCTCTCCGGGGCCGTCGAGGCGCTCCCCCGCGCCGGCCACGGCGTCGAGCTCAACGCCCAACTGCACGCCTAGCCGTACCCGCCGCGTCGTCCCCACCCTGCAGTCGGGTCGAAAATGCAGGAACCCAAAGCTGCCGACCCTGGTTTCACAGGGATTGAACAGGGGACACGCCCGGATTCTCCTGCATTTTCGACCTCACCTCCTCTCCTGCACGGGCGGTCGACTCTGATGTTGCGCGCCGATACCCGACCCATGCGACGGGATGCGGTCCGAGGTGGTCAGCATGCTGCGGATGAGCCTGACCGCAGATCTCCGAAGCCTCGGCGGCCTCGCCCCAGCGCACGCCCTGCTGAAGATGGGGTGGACCTACCGTGCACTCGACTACGCCGTCCGACAGCGATGGGTGCAGAGAATTCGCAACGGATGGTATGCACTCAACGAGATCGACGGGCTCCTCGCTGCTGCCTGGAGGGTGGGGGGCCTACTCACCTGCGTGAACGCGGTATCGAGCTTCGGAATGTGGTCGCCGCCCGACGACCACCTCCACGTGATCGTGCCACCGCACGATGCGCGAATGAGGCGCCCGGATGATCGGCGCATCCGGCTCTCCGACGAACCCGACGATCGGGTCGTCCTCCATTGGAGGGATGCCGAAGCACACGATCGATTCCGCGCGACGCCGATCGAATGCATCGTCGACCTCGCCGCGTGCCACGCGCCGCAGTGGGTGCTCGGTGCGCTCGACAGCGGGCTCTCGAGTCGGGTCCTGAACCGATCGGACCTCCGTGAGCTGCGCCGTCGCCTTCCGGGTGAGCGAGGCGAGATCCTCTCCTTTGTCGACCCCCGGTCGGAGTCCTTCCCGGAATCCGTTCTGCGGTGGCATCTCATCCGAGCAGGCATCCCGTTTCTCACCCAGCAGTGGATCGACGACATGCGTGTCGACTTCCTTCTCGGTCGCCTCGTCATCGAAGTCGACGGGAAGGAGCACCACGACAACTCCGGCGCGTTCGAACGGGACCGTGCGCGCGACGCCCGGCTCGGCATCCGCGGCTACCGGGTGCTGCACTTCAGCTACGTGCAGGTCGTGTACCGCCCGGATGAGGTGATGGCGTCGATCCGCGCCGCGCTCGCACGCGGCGACCACCGCTGATACCCCGATTCACGGATCCCGAAGTCGCGACCACTGGGTGGAAAATGCAGGAGATGTCGGGCGCGTCGCCGACTGCTACCCAGCGTTCCCGGACGCGGCGGCTCGAAGTTCCTGCATTTTCGACGTAGTCGACGAGGTGGGCGGACGGGGAGCAACGCCCGAGGCGCCGCGACGCGGCGGCGGCGCGGGTCAGCGGCCGGCGGGCCAGGGGCGCGGGGCGGGGCCCACGTAGAGCTGCTGCGGACGGCCGATCTTGGTGCCGGCGTCGTCGTTCGCCTCGCGCCAGTGGGCGATCCAGCCGGGCAGGCGGCCGATCGCGAAGAGCACGGTGAACATGCGGGTCGGGAAGCCCATCGCCTTGTAGATCACGCCGGTGTAGAAGTCGACGTTCGGGTAGAGACGTCGCTCCTGGAAGTACTCGTCGTCGAGGGCGATCTGCTCGAGCTCCTTGGCGATGTCGAGCAGCGGGTCCTTCACGCCGAGGTCGGCGAGCACCTCGTCGGCCGACTCCTTCACGAGTTTCGCGCGCGGGTCGTAGTTCTTGTAGACGCGGTGCCCGAAGCCCATGAGGCGGATGCCGTCCTCCTTGGCCTTCACCCGCTCGACGAACTTCGACACCGACTCGCCCGAGTCCTGGATCTGCGCGAGCATGCGCAGCACCGCCTCGTTGGCGCCGCCGTGCAGCGGGCCGTACAGCGCGTTGATGCCGGCGGAGATCGACGCGAACATGTTCGCCTCCGTCGAGCCCACCAGCCGCACCGTCGAGGTGGAGGCGTTCTGCTCGTGGTCCTCGTGGAGGATGAGCAGTCGGTCGAGCGCCTTCACGAGCACGGGGTTCACGTCGTACACCTCGGCGAGGTTGCCGAAGTTGAGCTTCAGGAAGTTCTCGACGAAGTCGAGCGAGTTGTCGGGGTAGAGGAACGCCTGGCCGAGCGACTTCTTGTGGGCGTAGGCGGCGATGACCGGCAGCTTCGCGAGCAGGCGGATGGTCGACAGCTCGACCATCTCGGGGTTCTTCGGGTCGAGCGAGTCCTCGTAGTAGGTCGACAGCGCCGACACCGCGGCCGACAGCACCGACATGGGGTGCGCGGTGTGCGGCAGGGCCGAGAAGAAGCGCTTGAGGTCCTCGTGCAGCAGCGTGTGGCGTCGCACCTTCTCCGAGAACTCGGCGAGCTCGGACGGCGTCGGCAGCTCGCCGTAGATGAGCAGCCAGGCGACCTCGAGGTAGGTGGAGTTCGCGGCGAGATCCTCGATGGCGTAGCCGCGGTAGCGCAGGATGCCCTCGTCGCCGTCGATGTAGGTGATCGCGCTGCGCGTGGCGGCGGTGTTCACGAACCCGGGGTCGAAGGTGTTGTAGCCGGTCTGCTTGGTGAACGACGACAGGTCGACCGCGTCGCGGCCGTCGACGGCCGCCAGCACCGGGAACTCCGCGACCCGATGGCCGAGGTTCAGGGTCACCTTCTCGTTGCTCGTCGTGTCGCTCACCGTTACAGCCTACCGGCGCGCAGACGGGAGACGGCCTCGTCTACCCTCGCATCGGTGGCAGTGAGGGCCACCCGCACGTGCCGCGTCCCGGCCTCGCCGTAGAACGATCCGGGTGCCACCAGGATGCCGATGCGCGCGAGCGCGGCGACGGTCTGCCAGCAGTCCTCGTCGCGGCTCGCCCAGAGGTAGAGGCCGGCCTCGGAGCCGTCGATGCGGAACCCGGATGCCGTGAGCGCCGCGGTGAGCGCCTCGCGCCGCCGCCGGTACAGCTCCTTCTGCGCCGCGACGTGCTCCTCGTCGGCGAGGGCCGCGATCATCGCCGCCTGCACGGGTGCCGGGGGCATGAGCCCGAGGTGCTTGCGCACGGTCAGCAGCTCGCCCACGAGGTCGCTGCAGCCGGCCACGAACGCCGCACGGTAGCCGGCGAGGTTCGACTGCTTCGACAGCGAGTACACCGAGAGCGTCAGCCGCCGCGAGCCCTGCGTCACCTCCGGGTGCAGGATGCTCGGGGTGGGCTCGTCGGAGCCCCAGTCGAGCTCGGCGTAGCATTCGTCGTTCGCGATGACCGCGCCCAGCTCGCGGGCGCGCACCACCGCGCGACGCAGGAAGGCGAGGGAGTGCACCCGCCCGTCGGGGTTGCCCGGGCTGTTGAGCCACACGAGCCTGGTCTCGGCCGGCCACTCCTCGGGCTCGTCGGAGCTGAGCACGGTGGCGCCGACGACGGCCGCGCCCACGGCGTAGCTCGGGTACGCGGCGGTGGGCTGCACGACGACGTCGCCCGGCCCGAGGCCGAGCAGCCTCGGCAGCAGCGCCACGAACTCCTTCGACCCGATGGTCGGGATGACGTTGTCGACGGTGAGGTCGGGCACACCGCGGCGCCGGGCGTACCACTCGACGATCGCCTCGCGCAGCGCGGGCGATCCGGAGGTCGCGGGGTAGGCGTGCGCGTCGGTTGCGGCGGCGAGCGCCTCCCGCACGGATGCCGGGGTGGGGTCGACGGGGGAACCGACCGACAGGTCGACGATGCCGTCCGGATGCGCCCGCGCCTGGTCGGCGTACGGCGTCAGCAGATCCCAGGGGAAGTCGGGCAACTCCAACGACACGGTCACTCGCCCTGGGGCGGCAGCGCGGCGACGACCGGGTGATCTCCCGCGATCACACCGACCTTGGCGGCGCCGCCCGGCGATCCGATCTCCTCGAAGAACTCGACGTTGGCCTTGTAGTAGTCGCTCCACTGCTCGGGCAGGTCGTCTTCGTAGTAGATGGCCTCGACGGGGCAGACCGGCTCGCACGCACCGCAGTCGACGCACTCGTCGGGGTGGATGTAGAGCATGCGGTCGCCCTCGTAGATGCAGTCGACGGGGCACTCGTCGATGCAGGCGCGGTCTTTGACATCCACGCAGGGAAGGGCGATGACGTAGGTCACCGTCTCATCCTATGGCGACTCGGACCCGGGTTCCGGACGTCGGCGGATCGGCCAGGCCGCGGCCGCCGCGATCACGGTGGGCACCGCCACGATCCAGGCGATGCCGAGCGCGTCGTCGCCGATGACGACGGCGTCGCCCTGCACCAGCAGCACGTAGCCGACGGGCGCCAGCACACCGAGGGCGCCGGCGGAGGTCGCGATCGGGTCCTCGAAGGCGAGCCGGACACCGAGCACGTAGCCGGCGACGAGCAGCAGACCGCCGAGCAGCACCCACGGGGGCGACTGCGCGTGGGCGAAGGTCGTGACGAGGCCGACGACGGCGCCGACGACGGCCGCCAGGACGGCGACTCCGGCGCGCAGCAGGGGACTCACGTCGCCACGATAGCCCGAGCTCCGAGTGGACAGCGGGGGTCGACGGGCGTAGGCTCGCTGAGCCGGTAAGGATCGCCTTACCTAATCCCGTCCAGAAACCCGGAAAGTCCCCCGTGCTCGCGAACGTGCTCATCGGCCTCCGCGAAGGCCTCGAGGCCGGTCTCGTGGTCGGCATCCTCGTCGCCTACCTGAAGAAGCTCGGCCGCGACGAGCTGATCCCCCGCCTCTGGATCGGCATCTCGCTCGCGATCGCGCTCTCGCTGGGCGTGGGCGCGCTGCTCACCTGGGGGCCCTTCGGCCTGAGCTTCCAGGCGCAGGAGATCCTCGGGGGTTCGCTGTCGATCCTCGCGGTGGGTCTCGTCACCTGGATGATCTTCTGGATGCTGCGCCACTCGCGGGGCCTCAAGGGCGAGCTCGAGCAGGGCCTCGACGGTGCCATCGCCCGCGGTGCCGGCTGGGGGCTCGTGGTGCTCGGCGTCGTGAGCGTCGGCCGCGAGGGGGTCGAGACCGCGCTCTTCGTCTGGGCAGCGACCACCTCCACCGGCGAGCCCGTGCTCGGCACCCTCGGCGCGGTGCTCGGGCTGCTCGGCGCCGCCGTCATCTCCTACCTGATCTACCGCGGCTTCGTGCGCATCAACCTCGCCGTGTTCTTCCGCTGGACGGGCATCTTCCTCATCGTCGTCGCGGCCGGAGTGCTGGCCTACGGCGTCGGCGACCTGCAGGAGGCGGGGGTCATCCCCGGCGCGGGCCAGCCCGCGTTCAGCCTCGCCGCCCTCGTCCCCGCCACCAGCTGGTACGGCATGGTGCTCGCCGGCGTCTTCAACTTCACCCCGGAGCCCACCTGGGCCCAGGTCATCGCATGGCTCGGCTACATCGTCGTGACGGGCACCGTGTTCCTGCGCCGCAGCCGGCGCTCGCCCCGCCCCGCCACCTCATCCGGCCCGGCACCCACCCGCCGTGTCCCGGATGCGGTGGAGCACACCGCCTGACCCGCAGCACCCCGATCCCCGCCCCGCACATCCCCGAGGAGACCCATGCCCACCCGCCTCCCGCTCGCCGCCGCCGCGGCGCTCGGCGCATCCGCCCTCCTGCTCACCGGCTGCGTGCCGAACACCCCGGCCGGCGACGCCCTGAACGTGGCGATCACCGACACGAGCTGCGCGGTCTCGGCCGACACCGCCCCCGCGGGTGCCATCACCTTCGAGCTCGACAACACGGGCAGCGACCTCAACGAGTTCGAGATCCTCGCCGACGACAAGCTGCGGATCGTCGGCGAGAAGGAGAACATCGCGCCCGGCCAGCCCGTCAGCTACACCGTGCAGCTGGACCCGGGCACGTACTACACGGCGTGCAAGTTCCAGCTGGTGGGCGAGCCGATCGGGCTCGCCGAGTTCACCGTCACGGGCGAGGCCGCCGTCGTGGACGCCGACCGCCAGGCGCTCGAGGACGAGGCTGTGACGAACTACATCGCCTACATCCGCTCGCAGGCCGGCGAGCTGCTCCCGCGGGTGCAGCAGCTGGTCGCCGCCTACCAGGCGGGCGACGATGCGACGGCCCGCACCCTGTTCGCGGCCGCCCGCGTGCCCTACGAGCGCATCGAGCCGACGGCCGAGGCGTTCGGCGACCTCGACCCGAAGATCGACTACCGCGAGGTCGACGCCGTGGCCGAGGGCCTCGACTGGACCGGGTTCCACCGCATCGAGAAGGACCTCTGGGTTCCGGATGCCGACGCCCTGAACTCGGACGGCACGAGCGCCTGGCTCGACTGGCAGCCGTCCACGCCCGAGCAGCGCACGCGGTTCGGCGACCAGCTCGTCGCCGACGTGCAGCAGCTGCTCGACCTCGTCTCCGACCCGACGTTCACGGTGAGCCTGTCCGACATCTCGAACGGCGCCATCGGGCTGCTCGACGAGGTCGCCACCGGCAAGATCTCGGGCGAGGAGGACTGGTGGTCGCACACCGACCTCTCCGACTTCGCGGCGAACGTCGACGGCGCCTCCGTGGCCTTCGGCAACGTCGAGAAGCTCGCCTCGACGAGCGACGAGGGCGAGACCCTCGCGAGCGAGATCCGGAAGCAGTTCGACGCCCTCGAGACGGTGCTCGCGCAGTACGGCTCCGTCGACGACGGCTTCACCCCCTACGATCAGGTGACCGACGCGCAGCGCAAGCAGCTCTCCGACGCCGTCAACGCGCTCGCCGAGCCCCTCTCGCAGCTGACCAGCACCGTCCTCGGAGTCTGATGACCGCATCCCCGCCCACCCCACCCGGGCCCGACGACGGCATCTCGCGCCGCGGGCTGCTCGGCCTCGCCGCCGTCGGCGGCGCGGGCCTCGTGGTGGGCGGGGCGGCGGGCGGCGCGCTCGCCGCGTCGGTGGCCGGGGCGGCATCCGGATCGGGGAGCACGACCCGCTACGACTTCTACGGCGGGCACCAGGCCGGCATCACCACGCCGGCCCAGGATCGGCTGCACTTCGCCGCGTTCGACCTCGCCGACGGCGCCACCCGCGACGAGCTGGCGAGCCTGCTCGCCGACTGGACGGACGCCGCGGCGCGCATGACGCAGGGTCTCGAGGTGGGCGAGACCGGCGCGGTGGACGGTTCGCCGTACGCGCCGCCCGAGGACACCGGCGAGGCGCTGGGGCTGCCGCCGTCGGGGCTCACGATCACCTTCGGCTTCGGCCCCACGCTGTTCGAGACCGCGGAGGGCGTCGACCGCTTCGGTCTCGCCGACCGCCGACCGCCGGCCCTCGAGCCGCTCCCCCGCTTCACGGGCGACGCCCTCGACCCCGCGCGCTCCGGCGGCGACCTGTGCGTGCAGGCGTGCGCCGACGATCCGCAGGTGGCGGTGCACGCCATCCGCAACCTCAGCCGCATCGCGTTCGGTCGCGCGAGCTTGCGCTGGTCGCAGCTCGGGTTCGGGCGCACCTCCTCGACCTCGACGAGCCAGGTGACCCCGCGGAACCTGTTCGGCTTCAAGGACGGCACCGCCAACCTCAAGGCGGAGGAGCCCGCCGAGGTCGCCGAGCACGTCTGGGTGTCGTCCGAGCAGGGCCCCGACTGGATGGTGGGGGGCAGCTACCTGGTGGCCCGCCGCATCCGGATGATCATCGAGAGCTGGGACCGCGTGCAGCTGGCCGAGCAGGAGGACCTCGTCGGTCGCACCAAGGGCGAGGGCGGGCCGCTCTCGGGCGGCACCGAGTTCGCCCCGATCGACCTCGACGCGACGGACGCCGACGGCACGCCGGCGATCGCGGCCGACGCGCACGTGCGGCTCGCGCATCCGGACGTCAACGGCGGCATCCGGCTGCTGCGCCGCGGCTACAACTTCGTCGACGGCAACGACGAGCTCGGCCGCCTCGACGCAGGCTTGTTCTTCCTCAGCTTCCAGAACGACCCGGCGCGCTTCGTGACCGTGCAGCGCTCGCTCGCCCGCGACGGCCTGAACGAGTACCTGCGCCACGTGGGCTCGGCGGTCTTCGCGATCCCCGCGGGGGTGCCGGAGGGCGGCTCGATCGGCGACGCCCTCCTCGCCTGATCCGCGAGCGCTACCGAAACCGGCGAGCGCTACCCGTGGACGGGTGGCGGTCGCCGGTTTCGGTAGCACTCGGTGTGGCGAGGGCGGCGACCGCCGCGGGGAGCAGCGCCTCGGCAGTGCGGCGATAGCCGAGCGCACTGGGGTGGAAGCCGTCGATGCCGAACGCCTCGTCGGGGCTGGCCACGAAGTACCCGCCCACCGCCTGACGCAGCGAGACGACGCGCGCCCCCGCGGATGCGGCGGTCGCCGCCTGCGCGGCCGCGAGCCGTCGAGACAGCCGCGACAGCAGCTCGCGCAGGGGTTGCGGCACGGTACGCACCGCGCCGAGGTCGGGGCACGTCCCGACGATCACCTCGGCGCCGAGATCGCGGAGTCGCTCGACGGCGTCGCGCAAGTGCGCGGTCGAGGTCGAGAGGGGGATGCGGTGGGTCACGTCGTTGCCACCCACGATCACGAGCGCGACATCCGGCCGGTAACCGCGGGGCAGGGCATCGAGCTGTGCGGCGAGCGACGAGGTCTCCGCTCCGACGACGGCGACGGTGCGCAGTTCGACCGGTCGGGCGGTCGCACGGGCGAGGCCTTTCGCCAGGCGCGCGCCCGGGGTGTCCTTGCGGCGGTGCGCGCCGAGCCCCGCCGCGACGGAGTCGCCCATCACGAGCAGCTCGAGCGGCTCGCCCGCGAGCCGGGGTCGCCAGATGCGATCCGAGCGGGGCACGTCGTCACCGTGCGGCTTGCCGATCCGTCGCCGGGCGAGAGCGGCCTGGTGGGCGAGGGCCGCACGGAGGCCGACGCCGACCGCGGCGAGGGCACCGAGCACCCCGACGGCGAGCAGCATCCCCTTTCGTTCCACCGCCGCGATCCAACCCCACGCGGGTGAACGGATCGCGGCGGTCGGATGACGCGCGGCGCGCTACTCGGTGACGATGACGACGGTGTACGCGACGGCGTAGCCGCCCTCGTCGTCGTCGGCCGGACCCGCGACGATGACGACCTTCAGGTCGTCCTTCTCGTAGGCCGACGCGCCCTCGATGAGCTCGGTGAAGCCCGCGTCGAGCATCAGCTGCTTGGCCTGATCGGCGGCCGCCTCGTCGGCGACGCGGATCGTCACGCCCCAACTGCGGTCGTTCACCTTGAGCCCGGCGATGACGTCCCCGTCGACGAGCGGCACCTCGGAGGGGAAATCGGCGGGGATGGAGCCGAGCGGGTTGTCCGAGCCTGACCCGCCTCCCCCCGTGCCCTGCTCCACGATGTCGCGGACCGGGTTCGGGATGAGCGAGCAGCCGGTGAGCGCGCCTGTGGCGAGCGTCAGCGCGGCGAGGGCGGCGGCGATGCGGATGCGGTGCGACATGGGGACCTCCGTGGTGGTGTCGCTGTCACGACGCGCGACGCGCCCCGGAGGGTTGACGCCGCTACGCGTTCTGATTCTGCCGCTTGAGGCGGCTCGCCGCGCGGGCGCGCTCGGTCTGGTCGAGCACGACCTTGCGGATCCGCACGATCTCCGGGGTCACCTCGACGCACTCGTCCTCGCGGGCGAACTCGAGGCACTCCTCGAGGGTGAGCTCGCGCGAGGGCGTCATCTTCTCGAAGTTGTCCGAGGTGGAGGAGCGGATGTTGGTGAGCTGCTTCTCCTTGGTGATGTTGACGTCCATGTCGTCGGCGCGCGAGTTCTCGCCGATGACCATGCCCTCGTAGACCTCCTGCGTCGGCTTCACGAAGAACGACATGCGCTCCTGCAGGGCGACGATCGCGTTCGGCGTGACGACGCCCGCGCGGTCGGCGACGATCGAGCCGTTGACGCGGGTCGTGATGGTGCCGGCCCACGGCTCGTAGCCGTGCGAGATGGCGTTCGCGATGCCGGTGCCGCGGGTGATGGTGAGGAACTCGGTGCGGAAGCCGATGAGTCCGCGCGAGGGCACGACGAACTCCATGCGCACCCAGCCGGTGCCGTGGTTGGTCATGCCGTCCATGCGGCCCTTGCGGGCGGCGAGCAACTGGGTGATGGCGCCGAGATGCTCCTCGGGGGCGTCGATCGTCAGGTGCTCGAAGGGCTCGTGCACCTTGCCGTCGACCTGCTTGGTGACCACCTGCGGCTTGCCGACGGTGAGCTCGAAGCCCTCGCGGCGCATGTTCTCGACCAGGATCGCGAGCGCGAGCTCGCCGCGCCCCTGCACCTCCCACGCATCCGGGCGGCCGATGTCGACGACGCGGATGGAGACGTTGCCGATGAGCTCGCGGTCGAGCCGGTCCTTCACCATGCGGGCGGTGAGCTTGTGGCCCTTGACCTTGCCGACGATGGGCGAGGTGTTGGTGCCGATCGTCATCGAGATGGCCGGCTCGTCGACCTCGATGGCGGGCAGCGGACGGATGTCGTCGGGGTCGGCGATCGTCTCGCCGATCGTGATCTCCTCGATGCCCGAGACCGCGACGATGTCGCCCGCGTGGGCCTCCTCGGCGGGGTAGCGGTCGAGGGCGCGGGTCTTGAGCAGCTCCGTGATCCGCACGTTCGAGTGCGTGCCGTCGCTTCGCACCCAGGCGACGGTCTGCCCCTTCTTGATCTGGCCGGCGAAGACGCGCAGCAGGGCGATGCGGCCGAGGAACGGCGAGGAGTCGAGGTTGGTCACCCAGGCCTGCAGCGGTGCCTCGTCGTCGTACGACGGTGCGGGCACGTGCGTGAGGATCGCGTCGAACAGCGGCTCGAGGTCGTCGTTGTCGGGCAGCGCGCCGTTCGCGGGCTGGTTCCAGGACGCGGCGCCGTTGCGCCCCGAGGCGTAGATCACCGGCAGCTCGAGCAGCGCGTCGACGTCGAGGTCGGGCATGTCGTCGTGCAGGTCGCTCGCGAGCCCGAGCAGCAGGTCGTGGCTCTCCTCGACGACCTCGTCGATGCGGGCGTCGGGTCGGTCGGTCTTGTTGACCGCGAGGATCACGGGCAGCTTCGCCTCGAGGGCCTTGCGCAGCACGAAGCGGGTCTGGGGCAGGGGCCCCTCGGATGCGTCGACGAGCAGCACGACGCCGTCGACCATCGACAGGCCGCGCTCGACCTCGCCGCCGAAGTCGGCGTGACCCGGGGTGTCGATGACGTTGATCGTGACGGGACCGTCGGTCGCGTGGAGGCCCTCGTAGATGATCGCCGTGTTCTTGGCGAGGATCGTGATGCCCTTCTCGCGCTCGAGGTCGTTGGAGTCCATGGCGCGCTCCTCGACGTGCTCGTGCGAGCCGAAGGAGTTCGTCTGACGGAGCATGGCGTCGACGAGCGTCGTCTTGCCGTGGTCGACGTGGGCGACGATCGCGACGTTGCGCAGATCGGAGCGGTGAGCGATGGGCATGCGGGAACCTCGGGATGTTGGAGGGGAAGTCGACGGCGCGCGATGCGCGACACCCCATCCTACCGGTCAGCCCGCCGCCGGGCTCGCGCTCGGGGTCGCGGGCGTCCAGGACCACGCGTCCCAGAGCACTCCGCGGGCCAGCGGGGACCGCGTGACGCCCGCCACGCGGTCCGAGACGGCGGTGAGGGTCGGATGCGCGAACAGCGGCACGCCGTACGCGTCCGCCCACAGCACGGCGTCGAGCTCGCCGAGCGCGGCACTCTGCGCCTCGGGGTCGTCGGTGCCCGTGATCGCGTCGACCAGCTCGTCCGCACGCGGATCGGAGTAGTGGTTGAGGTTGGCGACGGCCGAGTCGCTGCGGAACACCGCCGCGACGGCTCCCGGGCCGAGCCGCGTCGTGTCCCAGGCGAACAGCGCGGCATCGTAGGCGCCCGCCACCCCGAGGATGCTCGTCCAGTCGGACCGCGAGCAGTCGGTCACGCGGAAGCCCGCACGAGCCGCCGAGGTGCGGATCAGCTCGAACTCGGCGACCCGGCGCGCGTCGGCGGGGTCGAACAGGATGCACACCTCGGGCGCGCCGACGCCCGCCTCCGCCAGCAGACTGCGCGCGGCGTCGACGTCGGTCGACTGGTAGTCGGCCGATCCGTTGTCGGCGATGGTGTCGTCGTAACCCGGCGCACCGGGGCGCAGCACGAACGAGTCGAGCAGCCCCGCGTCGACCTGGTCCGGCACCACCAGCTCGTCGAGGATCTGCTGCCTCGGCACCACGTGCAGGAACGCCTGCCGCACCCGCGGGTCGCCGAAGGCGCCGCTCTTCGAGTCCGCGAACTGCAGATCGAGGTGCTCGAAGGTCGCCTCGGAGCCGGCGGTGACGGTCACTCCGGGCACCTCGCTCAGCTCGCTCGCGACTCCGGGGTCGGGCGCCGGGGAGGCGACGTCGACCGTGCCGTCCTGGAAGCGGCGCACCAGCTCGGCCGGGTCGGCGACGGTCGAGAGCACGATCGTCTGGATCGCGGGGGCCCGCGCGCCGCGATACCGCGGGTTCGCTGTGAGGGTGACCCTGCCGTCGCGCACCTCGGAGACGAGGTACGGGCCGCTCGCGACCAGCAGCTCCGGGTCGGGTGCGGCGCCGGTGAGGTCGTACCCGCTGTTCCACACGTTCGCGATCGCCGAGAGCGCGGCGGGATCGGCGTCGTCCACGGCCGACACGAGCGCGTCCTGGGCCGCGCGCGCGTCCGCCGCATCCGGGTCCGCCGAGGCCGCCGCGTCGCCGAGCGGCAGTCCGAGCGCACGCGACGCCACCACGTGGGCGGGCAGCCCCGGCGCCAGGGCGGTCTCCCAGCCGGGGGTGAACTCGTCGAAGTGCACGAACAGCGATCGCCCGTCGTCGCCGAGCTGCGGGGTCTGGGTGGCGCGCTCGAGACCCCTCCCCCGGGCTCCGTCGAAGTACACGACGTCGCCGGGCAGCTCGGTGAGGCGCCCCGACTCCGCGTCGACGTAGGCCTCGGGGTCGACGTCGGGCGTGTCGAGCGCCCCCGAGTTGGCCGCCCAGGCGAGCAGCAGATCCGCGGGCGTCACGGGCACCCCGTCCGACCAGGTGACCCCCTCGGCGATCGTGTACCGCACGGTCAGGGGGTCGTCGGCGGTCCGCTCGGCGCTGCCGAAGCTCGTGTCTCGCACGAGACCGTAGGCGTCGTCCGGATACGCGAACGAGGTGCCCGTCAGGTAGGCGACGTCGGCGTTGACCTCCGACGCGCGACCGTAGGAGCTGTTCGGGTTGAGCGAGGTGAGGGTTCCGTCGACCGCGACCGCGACCGTCGAGCCCTCGACGATCCGGTCCTGATCCGTGCAGCCCGCCAGCGCCGCCGCCGTGACGAGCACGGCGGCGGCGAGAGCCGGGAAGCGGGGGGAGGTCACCCTCTCCACCCTAGGCGCGGGTTCAGGCCCCCAGCGGGATGTCGACGCCGGGGATGGCGGCGAGCAGCTCGCGGGTGTACGCGGTCTTCGGGTTGTCGAAGACCTCGCCCACGGTCGCCTGCTCGACGATCTTGCCCTGCTGCATCACCGACACGTGGTCGGCGATGACGCGCACGACCGCCAGGTCGTGCGTGATGAACAGGTAGGTGAGCCCCAGCTCGGACTGCAGCTCGGCCAGCAGGTTGAGCACCTGCGCCTGCACGAGCACGTCGAGCGCGGACACCGCCTCGTCGAGCACGACGATCTCGGGCTTGAGCGCGAGCGCGCGCGCGATCGCGACGCGCTGCCGCTGCCCGCCCGAGAGCTCGTTCGGGTAGCGCGCCAGCACGGTCTGCGGCAGCGCGACCTGGTCGAGCACCTCGAGAACGCGCGCCTTGCGCGTCTTGGCGTCGCCGACGCGGTGCACGTTGAGCGGCTCCGCGATGGTGTTGCCGATGTTGTGCAGCGGGTCGAGCGAGCCGTACGGGTCCTGGAACACCGGCTGCATCTTGCGACGCAGCGCGAGCAGCTCCTGCTTGCCGAGCTCCGTGATGTCCTTGCCGTCGACGTGGATCGTGCCGGACGTGATGTCCTCGAGCCGCAGCAGCAGCTTGGCGGCCGTCGACTTGCCCGAGCCGGACTCGCCCACGAGCGCCATGGTCGACCCCTTGGGCACCTGGAACGAGACCTTGTCGACCGCGGTGAACGGGATCGAACGGGGCCCGCCGGTGCGGATCTTGAACACCTTGGTGACGTCGCGGAACTCGATGACCGGAGGGGCGTCCACGGACGCCTCGGCTGCGCGCTCCGCCACCGTCAGCAGGCTGAGCGTGGGCTCCTCGCCCTCGACCTCCACCGAGCCGATCGGCGCACCGGTCGCCGCGGCGGCCTGGATGCGCTGGGATGCGAGGCTCGGCGCCGCCGAGACCAGCCGCTTGGTGTAGGGGTGCCGCGGGTTCTGCAGGATCTCGCGGGCGGGGCCCGACTCCACGATCTTGCCGCGGTGCATGACGACCAGGTTCTCGGCGCGCTCCGCGGCGAGCCCCAGGTCGTGCGTGATGAAGATCACGGCCGTACCGCGTTCCGCGGTCAGGTGCTCGAGGTGGTCGAGGATCTTCTTCTGCACCGTGACGTCGAGCGCGCTCGTCGGTTCGTCGGCGATCACCAGCTTGGGGTGCGACGACAGGCCGATGCCGATGAGCACGCGCTGCCGCATGCCGCCCGAGAACTCGTGCGGGAACTGGCGCAGCCGCTGATCGGCGTCCGCGAGGCCGGCCTCCTTGAGCACCTCGACGGCGCGCTTGCGCACGTCGCGCTTCGAGGTGGCGAGCCCGTTCGCACGGATCGTCTCCTCGACCTGGAAGCCGATGCGGTGCACCGGGTTCAGCGAGTTCATCGGGTCCTGCGGGACGAGGCCGATCTCCTTGCCGCGCACGGCCTCCATCTCGCCGCGCTTGAGCTGGGAGAGGTCGCGACCCTCGAACAGCACCTTGCCGCCCGTGATCCGCCCGCTGCCCGGCAGCAGGTTGATGATGGCGTGCGCGGTCGTCGACTTGCCGGAGCCCGACTCGCCGACGATGGCGATCGTCTCGCCCGGGTAGACGTCGAAGCTCACGCCGCGCACGGCCGGCACGAAGCCGTCCTGCGTCTTGAACGCGACCTGCAGGTCCTCGACGGAGAGCAGGGGTTCCAGAGCGCTCATCGGGTCGCCCTCGCCTTCGGGTCGAGCGCGTCGCGCACGGTCTCGCCCAGCATGATGAAGGCGAGCACGGTCACGGACAGGGCGATGGACGGGTAGATGAGGGTCTGCGGCGCGGTGCGCAGGCTCGTCTGGGCCGCCGAGATGTCGTTGCCCCACGACATGTAGATGTTGTTGGGCAGACCGACGCCGAGGAACGACAGGGTCGCCTCCGCGGTGATGGCTCCGGCGAGACCGACCGTCGAGATGATGATGACCGGCGCGATGGAGTTCGGCAGCACGTGCATGAACATCGTGCGGAACTTCGAGAGCCCGATGGACTCCGACGCCATCACGTAGTCGAGGTTCCTCACCCTCAGCACCTCGGATCTCAGGATGCGCGCCGTGGATGGCCAACTGAAGAAGCCGATCGCGAGCGAGATGATCCAGATGTTCCGGTCATGCAGGAACAGCGACATGATCACGACCGCCGCGAGGATGTACGGGATCGCGAAGAAGATGTCGCCGAGTCGCATCAGGAACGAGTCGAGCCAGCCGCCGAAGTATCCGGCGAAGGCGCCGATGACGATGCCCATCACGGCGACGAGCACCGTCACGATGATGCCGACCGAGAGCGAGGTGCCCGTGCCGTGCACGATACGCGAGAACACGTCGCAGCCCTGCTTGGTGAACCCGAGCGGGTGGCCGGGCAGCGGGCCGTGGTCCGAGATGCGCGTGCCGATCGGCACGCCGAGCGCATCGGCCTGGTCCTGGGTCTTCACGCTCAGGATGCAGTTGTCGTTCGGCGGCACCTGGGTCAGCGCGCCCGGGAACAGCGCCACGAACACGATGAACAGGATGATGACGGCCGAGACCCAGAACATCCAGCGGCCGCGGAGGTCACGCCAGGCGTCGAGCCACAGATTCGACTTGCGGTCGCTGACGCGCACCGCGTCGACCGCACCGAGGCCGCCTTCGTCGACCTCTGCGACGTAGTGCGGGGCGGTGCGGACAGGGTTCTTACTTGACATAGCGGATCCTCGGGTCGAGCACGCCGTACAGGACGTCGATGGCGATGTTCACGAGCACGTAGACGATGACGAGGATCGTCACGATGGAGACGATCTCCGGGGTGTCCCCGCGGTTGATCGCCTTGAAGAGCTCGTTGCCGACGCCCGGTACGTTGAAGATTCCCTCGGTGACGGTCGCGCCGACGATCAGGATGCCGAAGTCGGCGGCGAGGTTCGTGGTCACGGGGATCATCGAGTTGCGCAGGATGTGCACGGGGATGACGCGCCCTCGCGACAGTCCCTTGCCGTACGCCATCCGCACGAAGTCGTTCTGGCTGGTCTCGATGACGGAGGCGCGCGTCAGCCGCACCACATACGCCATGTTGAGGCCCGCGAGCACGATCGCGGGGAGTATCAGGTCGCTCCACGGGGCGCCGGCGCCCACGGTCGGCCGGAACCAGCCCAGCTGGATGCCGAAGATCCACTGCGCCACGAAGGCGAGCACGAAGACCGGCATCGAGATGATGAGCAGGGTCACGAGGAGCGAGACGTTGTCGAAGATCCCGCCCTTGCGCAGCCCCGAGATGAGACCGACGAGCACGCCGATCACGAGCTGGATGATGACCGCCAGAAGCGCGAGACGCAGCGTCGTCGGGAAGGTGCGGGCGAGGATCTCGTTCACCGACTGCCCGGCGTAGGTGGTGCCGAGGTTGCCCTGGAGGATGTCGCCCAGGTACAGGAAGTACCGGGTGAGGAAGGGCTCGTTGAGGTGGAACTTCTCCTCGAGCGCCGCCACCTGCTCGGGCGCCGGGGTGCGGTCGCCGAACATGCGGAGGACGGGGTTGCCGGGGGTGAGGAACACCATCGAGAAGATGATGAACGTCGACCCGAAGAAGACAGGGATGCCCTGCAAGAGGCGCCTGACGATGTACCAGAGCATAGGGATTTCAGCGTTTCAGAAACTCAGGGGGAACGCACCCCGTGGGGCGGCGCCGTATCGACGCCGCCCCACGGTGCGTAGTGCGATCGCTCTTACTCGGACTTGGTCACGTTGTAGAGGATCGGCCAGCTGTCCCAGCCGTACTCCACGTTGTCGACCAGCGTCGAGTAACCGGCGGTGACGGCGCCGTACCAGAGCGGGATCGCGGGCAGGTCGGTGAAGAGCTGCCCCTGGGCCTCGTTGAAGATCTTCGACTGCTCCTCCTGGGTGGGGGCGGCGAGGCCCTCACGGAACAGCTTGTCGAAGTTCTCGTTGGAGTAGTCGGCGTCGTTCGAGCCCGAACCGGTCACGTACAGCGCGCCGAGGATGTTGGCCTGCGACGGGAAGTCGAACTGCCAACCGGTGCGGAACGCCGCCTTGATCGTGCGGTCGTTGACCTCGGTACGCAGACCCTTGAAGTCCGGGTACGGGAGGCCGACGGCGTCGATGCCGAGCGAGTTCTTGATCGAGTTGACGGTCGCGTCGACCCACTCCTGGTGGCCGCCATCCGCGTTGTACGCGAGCTGGAACGTGCCGGACCAGGGGCTGATCGCGTCAGCCTGGGCCCACAGGTCCTTGGCCATCGCCGGGTCGTACTTCATGACGTCCGAGCCCTCGATCGACGCCGGGTCGAAGCCCGCGATGACCGGCGAGGTGAAGTCCTCGGCGGGGGTGCGGGTGCCCTGGAAGATCACGTCGGTGATCTCCGCGCGGTCGATGGCGTGCGAGATCGCGGCGCGACGCAGCTTGCCCTCCTCGTTGTCACCGAAGTGCTCGAGGTTGTAGTTCATCGTGAACGACTGGAACACGGCGCTCGCCTGCTCGACCGCGCGGTCGCCCAGGTCGTCCTTGAAGGTCGCCAGCGCGTTCGTCGGGACGGTGTCGATCACGTCGACGTTGTCCGAGAGCAGGTCGGCGTAGGCGGCGTCCTGCGTCGCGTAGACCTTGAAGTTCAGGCCGCCGTTCTGCGCCTTGCGCGGGCCGGTGTAGCCGTCGTTCGGCACGAGCGACAGGGACTCACCGTGGACCCAGCCCTCGTCCGAGAGCTTGTAGGGGCCGTTGCCGATGGGGGCGTCGCCGAACGCGTCCGGGTCGTCGAAGAACGAGTCCGGCAGCGGGAAGAACACCGTGTAGCCCAGGGCGACGGGGAAGTCGGCGCGGGGCTGGTCGAGAACGACCGTGAAGGTGGTGTCGTCGACGACCGTCAGGTCGAGGGTGTTCTCGCCACCGTCGTAGGTGCCGCCCTTGAACGCGATCGCGTCGATGAACCACCACTGGTTCAGGAGGTCGGGGTTCGAGGCCGCCCACTGCCACGCCTTGACGAAGGAGTCGGACGTGACGGGGGTGCCGTCGGAGAACGTCTGGTCGGCCTTGAGCTTGACCGTCCACGTGATGTAGTCGTCGGACTCGATCGACTCGGCGGCGTCGTAGTCCCACGATCCGTCGGCCTTGTAGTAGACCAGACCGGCGAACATGTTGTTGAGAACCTGACCGCCGTTCACCTCGTTGGTGTTGGCCGGGATCAGCGGGTTCTCCGGCTCACCCCAGGCGACGTTGACGACGCCGGTCGATGCCGATCCTCCCCCGGTGTCGCCGCTGTCGGACGCACAACCGGAGAGGACGAGCGCGGCGGCGATGACGACGCCTCCGGCTGCTGCTGCGATGCGAGAGATTCGCACAGTTCCTCCTGTACACAATGGGACGCCATGCGAGCGTGTGGCGCGCATGGCGGTGATGCCTGCAACCTTAAGTGGCTGCTCCACCACCACCAAACCCGCGACGGGAATCGTTACACGGAGGAAACCGCTCCGCTGGTTTCTTGCACAGCAGTCGATTGAGCGCAAGAAACCGGCGCGAGATGACACGATGCTGCGTACCGTCCGCGGCCGAGGCCGATCTCGCGCGAAAAGGCGTGCGGCGTAGCATCGGGGGGTGCCCCTCGCGCGTGTCCCGAAGCCCGTCACCCGGCCGATCCTGATCTTCGACGGCGACTGCGCCTTCTGCACGACCTGGGTGAATCGCCTCGCCGAGCTGCTCCCGCGGTTCCCGGAGGCCGTGCCCTACCAGTGGATCGACTACGGCGAGCTCGGGCTGGATCGACACGACGTGACCCACTACGCCTGGTACGTCTCCCCCACCCGTCAGCTCGGCGGCCATCTCGCGCTCTCCGCCCTGTTGCGCTGCCAGCGCGGTCCGGGCTGGCGGTTCGCCGGCTGGCTCCTCGCCACGCCGCCGATCTCCTGGGTCGCCGCCGTCGCCTACGCCGCCGTCGCCCGCTACCGGCACCTGCTCCCCGGCGGCACCCCGGCGTGCGCCCTCCCTCCCGCCGAGCGCGGATGAGCGCCGCCGCCCCCGCGCCGCCCCCGGATGAGCGGCTCGAACCGTCGCAGGCACGCCTGTGGTGGGAGATCGCCATCGTGCTGGCGCTCGGTCTCGGGCAGTCGGCGGTCTACGCGATCGTCGCGCTCGCGTACCGGCTGACGCGCGAGACGGCGCTCGCCGACCAGACCGCGACGCTCAACCCCTCGCTCAGCGACCGCGAGGTCTTCGACCTCATCTATCAGCTGCTCGCGATCGTGTTCGCCCTCGTTCCGGTGCTGCTCGTGTGCTTCCTCGTCTGGGCGCCGCGGCGGCCGCACCTCGCGCCGCTCGGCCTCGACGGACGACGGGTCGGCCGTGACATCGTGTGGGGTGCGGGTCTCGTCGCCGCGATCGGGATCCCCGGCCTGGCGCTCTACGCGGGCGGGCGGGCGCTCGGGCTGTTCGTGGCGGTCGACCCGGGCGGTCTCGGCGACCACTGGTGGACGGTCCCGGTGCTGCTGCTCTCGGCAGCGCGAGCCGCCGTCCAGGAGGAGTTCGTGGTGCTGGGCTACCTCTTCGACCGCCTCCGTCGGCTCGGCTGGGGCGTCTGGCCCATCGTCCTGGCCACCTCGGTGTTCCGCGCGAGCTACCACCTCTACCAGGGCCCGGGGGCGTTCGTCGGGAACCTGCTCATGGGCGTGGTCTTCGGCTTCCTGTTCGCCCGCACCGGGCGCCTGCTGCCGTTCCTGGTGGCGCACTTCCTGGTCGACGCCATCGCGTTCGTCGGCTACCCGCTCGCGGCGGCGTGGTGGCCGGGGCTGTTCGGACTCCCCGGATAGGGGACTCCCCGACGCCCGAGGAGGTCAATAGACTCGCGCGCATGTCTGAGCCCGACTCGGGGGAGTCGGCGATCGCGACGCAGGCGCCGGAGTCTGCGACCGATGCCGCGCCGCCCCCGCCCGCCGCGGGAGCCACCCGCTTCGAACTGCCCCCGCCGACCGACGGCGCCGTCCGGTTCGAGCTGCCGCCGCCTCCGGGCTGAGACCCGTCCCCCGAGCGCATCCCCGCCGTCCCCCGAGAAGTTGACGCGTCACGTAGAGTGGCGTGAGTGACCGGAACCGAGATCGGCGACCTCGCCCCCGACTTCGCACTGCGCGGCATCCGATTCCAGGACGGGACCGTCGAGCACGACGAGTTCCGCCTGTCGAGCCGCCGCGGCGCCCCCATGGTGCTGGCCTTCTACCCGCTCGACGCCAGCAAAGTCTGCACCGAGCAGCTGTGCAGCTACCAGGACCAGTTGAAAGGGTTCGAGGACCTCGGCGCCCAGGTGTGGGGCATCAGCCTGCAGGGGGTCGAGAGCCACGAGGAGTTCGCCCGCGCCCAGGGCATCACCTTCCCGCTGCTCGCCGACACCGAGGGCGTTTCCAGCGCGTACGGCGTGATGCTCGGCAACCTCGCGGTGCGCCGCTCCGTGTTCATCCTCGACGGCGACGGCGTGATCCGCTGGAAGCACGTCGCGATGCTGGGCCTCACCTACCGCAGCGCCGAGCAGATCCGCGAGGAGCTGCGCCGCCTGTTCCCCGCACCCGAGGCCGGCCAGACCCGCTACGCCCTCCCCCCGCCCGAGTAGCTCGCACGCGACGCTCCGCGGGGTCGGATGGCCCTCTTGCGGACGCATGCCCCCGCGCCCCTGGACGGGGCGCTCCCGAAGGGGCGCACGCGGGGGAATGCGTCCCGAAACCGAATCCGCTCCGCCGCGGAGCGTCGAGTTCCTACGCGAACGCCTCTACAGGCGGACAGGCGCAGACCAGGTTGCGGTCGCCGTAGGCCTGGTCGATGCGGCGGACGGGGGGCCAGTACTTGCCACCGTGCACGAGCGTGTGCACGGGGTAGACGGCCTGCTCGCGGCTATAGGGGTGGGTCCACTCGCCGGCGATCACCGACTCCGCGGTGTGCGGGGCGTTCGCGAGCGGGTTGTCGCCCGCCGGCCACTCCCCCGCGCCCACCGCATCCGCCTCGGCCCGGATGGCGATCATCGCCTCGACGAAGCGGTCGAGTTCGGCGAGGTCCTCGGACTCGGTCGGCTCGACCATGAGGGTCCCCGCGACGGGGAACGACATGGTCGGTGCGTGGAAGCCGTAGTCGATGAGGCGCTTCGCGACGTCGTCGACGGTCACCCCGGTCGCCTCGCGCAGGGGTCGCAGGTCGAGGATGCACTCGTGCGCGACGAGGCCGTTGTCGCCCGCGTAGAGCACGGGATAGTGCTCGCGCAGCCTGACCGCGATGTAGTTCGCCGCGAGCACGGCCGCGCCGGTGGCTCGGCGCAGACCCTCGGCCCCCATCATGCGCACGTACGCCCACGAGATCGGCAGGATGCTCGGGCTGCCGTGGGGGGCGCTCGAGATCGGGTTCGCGTGGACGTCGCCGCCGGCGCCCGGCAGGAACGGCGCGAGGTGCGCCTTCGCCGCGACCGGGCCGACGCCGGGCCCGCCGCCGCCGTGCGGGATGCAGAAGGTCTTGTGCAGGTTCAGGTGCGACACGTCGCCCCCGAAGTCGCCGAAGCGCGCGTAGCCGAGCAGGGCGTTGAGGTTCGCACCGTCGACGTAGACCTGACCGCCCGCCGCGTGCACGGCATCCGTGACGGCACGGATCTCGTGCTCGTAGACGCCGTGCGTCGAGGGATAGGTCACCATGAGGGCGGCGAGGTCGTCGGCGTGCTCCGCGACCTTGGTGCGCAGGTCGTCGAGGTCGACGTTGCCGAGCTCGTCGCACGCCACGACGACGACCTTCATGCCCGCGAGCACCGCGCTCGCGGCGTTGGTGCCGTGCGCGCTCGACGGGATGAGGCACACGGTGCGGTTCTCGCCGTTGGCCAGGTGGTATCCCCGGATCGCGAGCAGGCCCGCGAGCTCGCCCTGGCTGCCGGCGTTCGGCTGCAGGGAGACCTCGTCGTAGCCGGTGACGTCGGCGAGCCATCCGGAGAGCTGCTCGATGAGCTGGAGGTAGCCGGCGGTGTCGGCCTCGGGCGCGAGGGGATGCAGGTTCGCGAACTCGGGCCAGGTGACGGCCGCCATCTCGGTGGCCGCGTTGAGCTTCATGGTGCACGAGCCGAGCGGGATCATGCCCCGATCGAGGGCGTAGTCCTTGTCGGCGAGGTACTTGAGGTACCGCATCATGCCGGTCTCGGAATGATGCGTGGTGAACACCGGATGCGTGAGGTACTCGGTCTGCCGCATGTGGTCGGGGTCGATCGACCGCGAGATCGGCTTGAACCCGAGCCCGGCGGGCGCCGCGTCGCCGAGCACCGCCCGCAGCACCACGAGGGCGTCGGCGGCGGTGGTCGTCTCATCGGTGGAGAACTGCACGGTGTCGGCGTCGACCTGCCACAGCAGCACCCCCTCGGCGTCGGCCGAAGCCACCACCTGGGCGGCGCGGCCGGGCACCCGCACGGTGACGGTGTCGAAGAACAGCTCGTGCAGCGGGGTGACGCCGCCCTCGCGCAGCGCGTCGGCGATCAGGTTCGCCATCCGGTTCGCGTGGTGCGCGATCGCCTTGATACCGCGCGGACCGTGGTAGACGGCGTACATCGAGGCCATCACGGCGAGCAGCACCTGCGCGGTGCAGATGTTGCTGGTCGCCTTCTCGCGGCGGATGTGCTGCTCGCGCGTCTGCAGCGAGAGCCGGTAGGCGGGATAGCCGTCCGCATCCTGCGAGACGCCCACCAGCCGACCGGGCAGCTGACGCTCGAGGCCCGCACGCACGGCCATGTAGCCGGCGTGCGGTCCGCCGAAGCCGAGCGGCACACCGAAGCGCTGGGTGGTGCCGACGGCCACGTCGGCGCCGAGCTCACCGGGGCTCGTGACGAGCGCGAGCGAGAGCAGGTCGGCGGCGAGCACCGTGATGCCGCCCTGCGCCTTGACCGCGGCGACGACCTCGGCCGGGTTCCACAGCCGCCCGGACGCGCCGGGGTACTGGATGAAGGCTCCGAATACGTCGAGATCTGCGGGAGGCGGCGACATGTCGTAGGAGGTCTCGTGCAGCACGATGCCGACCGCTTCGGCGCGATGCCGCAGCAGCTCCTTGGTGCGCGGCAGCGCATCCGCGTCGACGAGGAACACGTTCGACGACGAGCCGGAGGCGCGGCGCGCGAGCAGCATGCCCTCGACGACGGCCGTGCCCTCGTCGAGCATCGAGGCGTTGGCGGTCGCGAGACCGGTGAGGTCGGTCACCATGGTCTGGAAGTTGATGAGGGCCTCGAGGCGCCCCTGCGAGATCTCCGGCTGGTAGGGCGTGTAGGCGGTGTACCAGCTGGGGTTCTCGAGCACGTTGCGCTGGATCACCGCGGGCGTGACGGTGCCGTGGTATCCGAGCCCGATCATGGGGCGGGCCACACGATTGCGTTCGGCCAGCGCGCGCAGTTCGGCGAGCGCCTCGACCTCGGATGCGGCGGGCGGCAGGGTGGTCGCGGCGTCGGCGGGCAGCCGGATGCCGGCCGGGATGGCGGCGTCGACGAGCGCGTCGACGCTCGGATAGCCGAGCGCGGCGAGCATCTGCTTCTGGGCGGCGGTGTCCGTTCCGATGTGGCGGTCGGCGAACAGGGCGGTCATTCGGCGGTGAGCGCGGCGTACTCGTCCGCGGAGAGCAGGGCGGGCAGCTCGGTGAAGCGCACGGCGATCATCCAGCCGGCGCCGTAGGGGTCGGAGTTCACGAGCGAGGGGTCGTCGACCACCGCGTCGTTCACCTCGACGACCTCGCCGTCGACGGGAGCGTAGAGCTCGCCGACCGACTTCGTCGACTCGATCTCGCCGACGACACGGCCGGCCGCGGCCGCGGAGCCGACCTTCGGCAGGTCGACGAACACCACGTCGCCGAGCTTGTCGGCGGCGTAGTCGGTGATGCCGATGCGGGCGACGTCGCCGTCGACGGCGATCCACTCGTGCTCGGCGGTGTACTTGAGTCCTTCGGGGAGCGACATCTCAGCTCTTCTTTCTCGAGTAGAACGGCAGGGTGACGACGGTCGCGGGGATGCGGGTCCCGCGCACGTCGATGAAGACGGTGGTGCCGACCGAGGCGAGCTCGGGGTCGATGAGGGCCATCGCGATCGGATGACCGAGGGTGGGCGACAGGGCGCCGCTCGTGATGGTGCCCGCGGGGTCCGCGGCCTCAGCGGTCGCGAAGACCGGGTAGTCGGCGCGCCCCGCCCGACGTCCCTCGGCGGCGAGGCCGACGAGCACGGGCGCGCCCTCGGCGGGGCCGGCCTCGACCGCGACCTCGCCGACGTATCCGCCGGGCTTGCCCGCCACCGGCACCCGCCCGAGGCCCACCTGCTGGGGCAGGGTCGCGCGGGTGAGCTCGTGCCCGTAGAGGGGCATGCCGGCCTCGAGGCGCAGGGTGTCGCGGGCCGCGAGACCGCAGGGGATGAGCCCGGCGCCCGCACCGGTCTCGGCGATCGCGTCCCAGAGCTCGGACGCCGCATCCGGGTCGAGGAAGAACTCGAAGCCGTCCTCGCCGGTGTAGCCGGTGCGCCCGACGAGCACCTCGTGCCCCCGGAAGTCGCCCGTGATCGCGCGGTAGTAGCGCAGCCCGTCGAGCGCGGGGATGTCGAAGCCCTCGACGTTCCGGAGGATCTCCTCGGCGCGTGGCCCCTGCAGGGCGACGAGGGCGACGTCGTCGGACTCGTCGTCGACGACGCAGTCGAAACCGGCGGCGCGCTCGCGCAACGCGTCGACCGCCGCGTGCCGGTTGCCGGCGTTCGCGACCACCAGGAACCGATCCGGTCCGGTGCGGTAGACCACGAGATCGTCGATGACACCGCCGTCCTCGGCGAGCAGCAGGCTGTACTTGGCCTGCCCGTCCTCGATGGCCGACAGCCGGCCGGCGAGCGCGTGGTCGAGGGCGGCGGGGGCCTCGGGCCCGAGCACCAGGATCTCGGCCATGTGGCTGAGGTCGAACAGGCCCGCAGCCTCGCGCACTGCGCGGTGCTCGGCGAGGTCGGAGCTGTAGCGCACCGGCATCATCCAGCCGGCGAAGTCGGTGAAGGCCGCGCCGGCGGCGACGTGGACGGCGTCGAGCGGCGAGCGACGGGCGGTGCCGTCGGGGGTGTCGGTCATGGCGAGTTCTCCGATCTCGGTCGGTGGAACTCCCCCTCTGTCACCGGTGCCTGAGAGATTCGCGACGGGGGGTCGCTTTCACCTTGGGCGGCTTCGAGAGGTGCGCAGCGGGGATCTCGACACGCCGCTTGCGGCGGCTACTCGATCTGCTCCGCGCTCCGCGCGGAGCACTTTCCAGAGCGGCCTGTCGATGCGGTACACGTACCTGAGAGATTGGCGGGGAGGCTTGCTCCTTCGGTGCCCGCGGCTCGGCCGCCGGCTCTCCCGCATCGCGTGCGGCCCGTTGTTCGGTTGTGCGGTCAGCCTAGCGGATGCCGCGGCCGCTCAGTCCGTCAGGCCCGCGGCGTAGAGCAGCGCCGATGCGACCGCTCCGGCCAGCACCGCGCCCCAGAGCGCGATGCCCGCCCAGCATGCGGCGCTGAGGTACCACGGGGCGCGTCCGCGCAGCCCGTAGGCGCTGAAGACCGCCCCCAACGACCACGCCGGGCCGAGGGCGAAGACACCCGCGACGTCCTCGAGGTAGCGCCCGCGGCCGCCCTGGAACAGGGTTTCGACGAGGCCGCCGGCGGTCAGCGCCCACGCGACGACGGCGACGAGCGAGAGGCCGAGGCCGAGCCAGGGGAAGACGCGCGCGAGCGCGGCGGGACGCGCGCGCACCGAGACGGCGAAGCCGATGCCGCAGGCGATGAGGGTCGCCACCAGATCGATCGTGACCCCCGCGTTGACGAGCCACTCGGCCGGGGCGCTGTTCGGGAAGCCCACGCCGCCCACGACGTTCGCGACCAGCCCGGCGAGCGCGAGCAGGGCGACCACCAGACGCCCCCACGGGCTCTGCCGAGCCGTGCGCGCAGGGTCGACGGCGACGCCCTCGGGTGTCCGCGCGGCGGCGGGCGGGGCGGCGTCGCTCATAGGCCGAGGGTAGCGGGCCGGCGGCACGGTGACAGCGGGCGGGGTCGCCGCTAGCCTGTGAGCAATCCTCCCCGGCTGGAGCCCCCGTGTCCGCTGCCGTACCCCCCTCCGCCGCCTGGCGCCGACGGTTCCGCGCGAGCCTCGGCTCGTCCGGAGCACTCGTCGTGGTCGCGACGGCCGCGCTCGTGGTCATGAACGAACTCGACCGGCTGATCGCCGACGTGCTGTCGCCCTCCGGTCGCATTCATTCGCTCAGCTCGGTGATCGGACCCGGGGCCGCGCTGCAGACCGAGGCGTGGGGGGACTGGGCGGCGTCCGGGGAGCTGGCCGGGCAGCTCGTGCGGGCGCACACCCTGGCCGATCTGGTGTTCATCGGCTGCTACGCGGCGCTGCTCTCCCGGTTCGTGCGTCGGCTCGCGCCCGCCGACTCAGCGGGGCGCCGCCGGGGACTGCGGCTCGTGCGGGCGATGGCGGTGGCCGACCTGCTCGAGGACGCGCTCGTGCTGGCCCTGAGCTTCGCGGCGCCCCCGCCGACCTGGCTCGTCGTCGCCCAGGTGGGGGCGAGCTACCTCAAGTGGGCGGCGGTGGTCGCCTTCGCGATCTTCGCCGTGCTCGGACCCGAGATCGGGGACCGGGTGCGTGCCGCGGCCGCCCGCGGATGGCGGGGGCTCTATGCGCAGCGTCTGGTGGCGATCGTCGTCGGCGCGATCGGCGTGGTGTCGCTCGTCACGGCCGACGGGGTGCTCGAGCAGCTCGCCGACGTGTACCGCTCGTGGGTCGGCTACGGCGGCCTCGACGTCGGGCCGCTGCTCGCGGCGCTGGCCGCCTTCGCGCTCACGGGGACGGGTCTGCTCTGGCTGGCGCGCGGCCGCGTCCGCCGGTACGCGGGCTCGGAGGACGACGCGCGCGCGCAGTCGCCGCTCGTCCCCTGGTTCGTCGTCGCCGCGGTCGTCGCCGTCATCGGCGTGGCTCTCGGCATCCCGCAGAACGGATCGTGGGCCGACTGGGTGCCGCTCGCGGCGTTCCTGCTCGTGCTGCTCGTCATCCCCCTCATCTCCCTCGCGCTGCGCCGACGCGCGGTCCTGCTGCCCGATGCGCTGCGCTCCCCCGACACGAGCGGGGATGCGGACGCCGCCCGGCGGGCGGGCGACGTGCTGCTCGCCGCCTGGATCGCGCTCGCGGGTCTCGGGCCGCTCAAGTCGCTCGTGACCCCCGTCGCGCTCGAGGCGACCGGCGCATTCGCCGACTCCCGGTTCGCGACCGCCCTGCCCGGCACGGTGGCTCTCGCGCTCGGGTACCTCGCGCTCGCGGTGGCCGGCGTCGTCGGGTTCCGGCGCTGGTGCGCCCGCGACCCCCGCGGCGTCGCGAGCGGCGGCGGCATCCGCCCCACCCTCCGCGCCGCGGTGCACGCGGGTGCCGTCACCGAGCAGCAGCAGACGCTGCTGACCCGGCTGGGACTCGTGGTGCTCGGCGTCTCGGGCTGCGTCGTGGCCGCGTTCCTGCTCGCCCCGATGGCGATCTCGGCGGTGCTCGGCGCCCCCGCCGTGATCGTGCTGCTCGCCGGTGCGTGGACGGGCATCCTCGGATGGCTCACCCTGACCCTCGGGAGGTTCCGGCCGCTCGAGGTGTTCCGCGCGTTGCGACTGCGCTCCGCCCCCGTCGTGACGCTGCTCGTCGTGCTGCCCGTGGTCGCCTCGGCGGTGCAGAACGCCCCCGGGCTGCACGCCGTGCGATTCCCGGTCGGCGACGCACTCCCCGAGCGGCTCCCCCTCGCCGAGGCCTACGCGGACTGGTACGCGGGCGGGAGCTGCGTCACCGAGCTCGGCGGCGTCGCGGTGAAGCCGCTCGTGCTGGTCGCCGCAGAGGGCGGCGGCATCCGCGCCGCCACCTGGACGGTCGACGTGCTGCGCGAGCTGCCGCGGGCGAGCGACTGCGCCTCGGATGCGGTGTTCGCCTCGACCGGCGCCTCGGGGGGCAGCATCGGTCTGGCCGCCTTCCGCGAGACCGGCAGCACCCGAGGAGGCGCCGCGCAGTCGACCATCGACATCGGCGGCGACGATGCGCTGTCGGCCGACCTCGCGGGACTGCTCGCGGGCGACCTGGTGGGCGCCGCGACCGGCATCCGGGTGCCCTCGAGCGGGGCGCCGCACACCGACGAGTGGGTCTGGCGCGACCGCACCGCCCTGCAGGAGACCACCTGGGAGGCGCAGGCCCCGCAGTTCGCGGAGCCCTTCGACGCGTCACCCGTCGCCCCGACCGGCTACCTCGTGCTCGGCTCGACGGACTCGACCTCGCTCTGCAAGGTGCTCGTCAGCCAGCTCGACCTCACCTCCGGCGGGTGGACGCAGACGAGCGGCGGCGCCGGCGCGCAGACCGCCGCCTCCCCCGACTGCACGGCGCGGCGGGCGGAGCTCGCCGACACCATCGACCTGGTCGACTACCTGGGGGCGTGCCGGGCCGACCTCAGCTGGGCGAGCGCCGCCGAGCTCTCGGCGCGGTTCCCGTTCGTGAGCCCGGCGGGCCGCATCTCGCCGGCGACGCTGCCCGACGGCTGCCGCCGGGTGGCCGACCTGCAGCTCGTGGACGGCGGCATCATCGACAACAGCGCGCTCGGAACCTGGGTCGACATCGCCCCCGCGCTCACGGCGCTCATCCGCGACACGAACGCCGCCGCGGCATCCGGGGCGGGGCCGTACGTCGTGCCGGTGGTGCTCTTCGCCACCAACGAGCCCGGGACCGACGTGCTCGTAGCGCCCGACGGCACCCGCCCCGAGGCGCTCGTGCCGTTCGCCGCCATGCTGGGCGCGAAGGGCGCCCAGGTCTCCCCCGCCGCCTGGCTGCGGCGCGCATCCGACGCCTACCGCGAGGTGTGCCCGCCGTCGGACGCCGGATGCGCCTCCGCCGTCGCCGCGGTGCGCGATTCCCTGCCCGGGGGCGTGGTCGTGGCCTCCCCCTCGACCGGCCCCGCGGTGTCGGCGCCGCTCGGCTGGAGCCTCTCGCCGTTCAGCCGCAGCCGCCTGCGTTTCGAGGCGGAGGCGCAGGCCGTGTGCGGGCGCGATCCCGAGAAGGTCGCCGCGTCGACGCTCGCCGCGCATGCCGACGACGGCTGCCGGGCGAGCGGCGAATACGGCATGCTCGGCACGCTGCTCGACGCCTTCGACGGCGCGCAGCCCGAGACCGTCGAGGTGCCGTAACATCAGCGCAGGCGCCGCCGAGCGAGCGGCCGGCAGGAAGGTCGTCGTGGGGTCTCTCATCTACGGGATGTCGGGCGTCGAGGTCTCCTTCGACGACCGCGTCCTCGCGCATCTCGAGCTCGTGATCAACGCCAAGCTGCGCCGACGCGAGTCGTTCATGCTCAGCTGGCGCGACACCCCGGGCGTCGGCGACGGGCGAAGCTCGATCTGGCTCGACACCGCGATCCCGCTCTACTTCCGCTACTCGGGCAGCCGCATGCCGCTCATCGACAAGGAGTGGCTCGAGGAGCTCGCCGTGCAGGCCGGCTCGACGCGCGGGCTGGTGCTCGGCGAGGACCCGGTCACCGAGCAGCCCGTGAAGTCGCGCGACAACTCCGTCAAGCGCAAGGACCACCCGGCGCGCTGACCCCGCTCAGCGCAGGTCGAATCCGACGCTGTCGAGCCGGTGCGCCTTGAAGCGCAGCACCTCGACCGCGTAGTCCTCGCCGTCGAGCGGCTGCTCGCGCATGTCGAGGCTCGTCGTGGCGAGCGGCGTCGCCGCCGTGAGCACGAGCTCGGCCACCACGGGCTCGCCGCCTCGCAGCGCCGGGATGGTGACGCGTTCGGGCGGCTGATTGAGGGGCAGCGTGACGATGTAGTCGAGCAGCGCCTCCGCGACGCGCTCGGTCGTCACCAGTTCACATCCGGCGTAGTGCAGTGCTCTCATGTTCATGCCCCATGGATCTCGACTCGATCTCCATGGTCACCCACGGCACAGGATGCCGCGAACCCGTTCCGCTTTGCGGCGGAACGTGCTAAGCGCTCACCTCTGCACCGAGTTCGGGGAGGGGTCCCGTCTCGATGTGCTCCGCCGTCAGCTGGATGCCGCCCGTCGTGTTCGCCGAGCGGAGGATCTCCTCGATCCACTCCCGGTGCAGCTCCGGGGGCTGCGGCTCCGCGAACTCGAACCGCAGCGGGATGGACTCGTGCATCCAGATCGTCGTGCGGCCCACGGGGGCGTCCTCGGCGTGCGTCCACGAGAGGGTGAAGCTCTCCCCGCGGCGGAGCTTCGTCACCACCGCGACCTTGAGGTGCGCCAACGTGCGATCATCCATCTCGATCGGCTGGTCGGCGTAGAAGAGTGTTCCCATGGGCACATCGTAGGGCCGCGCAGGGCTTCCGCATCACCGACGTCGGTGCCAGGCTCGTGCGCGGGAGGACAGCATGACCATCATCCGCACGCCCGAGCCCGACGAGGTCGCCGGCGACGCCGCCGAACTGTACGCGGAGGACCTGCAGGCGATCGGGTACGTCCCCTCGCACACGCGCGTCATGGCGACGAACCCGGCGGCCGTGCGGGCGTTCGAGAACCTGATCCGCGCATCCATCCGCACCATGGATCTGCGCCGCTACGAGCTCGTCACGCTCGCCGCCGCGCAGGCGATCGGCTCGCGGGCCTGCCGCCTCGCCCACGGCCGCAAGTCGCTCAAGGTGTTCGACGAGAACCAGCTGGAGCGGATCGCCCGCGACTTCCACGACGCCGGGCTCAGCGAGGCCGAGGTGGCGATGATGGACTTCGCGCAGAAGCTCTCCCACGACTCGGCGTCGATGACGGATGCCGATTCGCTGCGGCTGCGCGAGCTCGGATTCTCGGACGACGAGATCGTCGACATCGCACTGGCCGCCGCGGCCCGCAACTTCTACTCGCGCGCGCTGCACGCCCTCGCGGTGCCGGTGGACGTGCCGCCGGACCTGTCGCCCGCGCTGCGCGACGCGCTCGTCGACGGGGTGTGACTCAGGCCTTCTCGCCGCCCGCGGGCGACGGGTCGGGGATCTCGCCGGGCCGATAGCGCGGCAGGCGCGCCGCGGGCACGATGGCGAGCGCCGAGATGCCGGCGAGGATGAGCAGCCCGGTGCGCAGGGCGGAGAGGCGGGCCTCCTCGTTGATGCGCACGAACTCCTCCGCCTGGGAGTCGGTCGCCTCCGTGCCCGCGAGCAGCTCGCGCAGCTGGTCGTTGCTGACGAAGTTCGCGTTCTCGAGGCTCACCTCGTCGACGAGCTCGTCGGGCAGGTAGGTGTTCGCCATGATCGCCTGCCCGATGCCCCACGACAGGATGCCGACGAGCATCGCCCCGGCGACGGCCGTGCCGACGGCGGAGGCGAGGTTCTGGGTGGTGCCGCGGATCGACCCCACGTCGCCCGCCAGCTCCTTCGGTGCGGCGGTCACGAGCACGTTGAACACCAGGGTCACGAGCGCGCCCTGGCCCACGCCGAACACGAACAGCCCGAGGATCGTGGGCAGGGTCTCCCAGTTGTTGGTGACGACGAACGACAGCCAGACGAGCGCCGCCGTCGTCATGACGAAACCGAAGACGCCGATCGTGCGCGGGTCGAAGCGCCCGTAGAAGCGCACGATGAGGGTCGCCGTGACGAAGACGGTGAGGTTGAACGGCATCATCGCGAGCGAGGTATCGAACGGGGTGCGCCCCTGCACGATCTGGATGTAGAGCGGCACCGTGAAGTTGAGGGCCGCCTCGAGCGCCACGACGATGAACATCGCGTACACCGCGGCGCGCTCGCTGCCGCGCCCCAGCACCGAGAGGCTCACGAGCGGCACCTTGCCGGCCTTGGTGCGACGCCTCGTCCACAGGAAGAACAGCTGGCCGAGCACGATGCCCAGCACGATCAGCAGCGGGGCGGGCGAGATCCCGGCAATGTCGAACGGCGCGTCCTCGGTCGCCGAGAGCACCCCCCAGCCGCGCAGGTTGTTGAACCCGAGGGTCAGCGAGACGATCGCCAGACCGATCAGCACCGCGGCCACCAGGTCGATGCGGATGCCGGGGTCGCCCCTGTCGCCGCGCAGGCCGAAGCTCAGCACGAACACCGCGACCGCGATCGCGAGCACGATCGCGAAGACCGGACGCCATCCGATGAGCGTGCCGAGCGCGCCGCCGATGAAGAACGCGGTGACGCCCGAGATGGCGCGCGCGGATCCGAGCGAGCCGACCGCGGTGGCCTGCTGCGCGCCGCGGTAGTTCTCGGCGATGAGCGCCACGAGCGACGGCACGATGATGGCCGCCGAAGCGCCCGCCACCACCTGGGCGGCGATGATCCACTCGATGCTCGGCCCCAGCAGCATCATGAGCGAGCTGCCCGCGAAGGTGACGATCACGACCCGGAAGATCAGCACCCATCCGATCCGCTGACCGAGCTTGGCGCCGGTCATCACGAGCGCCGCGACGGCGAGGCCGTAGACGACGATCGCGGTGCTGGCGGTGGTCGGCGGCACCCCGAACTCGTCGACCATGCCCCCGATCGACACCGGCAGCGCGGCGACGTTGAACGACATGAGCATCTGGGCGAGGAAGAGGCCCACCATGGGGGCCCAGGAGCGCCGGATCTCGACTGCGGTGCCGGTGGTGGTCATGCCGATCAACTCTCTCTCGTGTAGGGGTAGGGGCCGTGCGCGTGCGCCTCGGACGCGAACACGTCGAGTCCGAGGGCGCGGGAGAGGTAACGGGTGGCGCGCTGGCCGCGCACGGAGTTGCCGGCCGAGTCGAGGCGCGGCGAGAAGACCCCGATGCCGCCCTTACCGGGCGACACGGTCACGATCCCGCCTGCGACGCCCGACTTGCCGGGCAACCCGATCTCGAACAGCCACTCGCCCGAGCGCTCGTAGAGACCCGTGGAGGCGAGCACCGCGAGCGTGTCGCGCGCGACCGATGCCGACACGACGCGGTCGCCCGTCACGGGATTGACCCCGCCGTCGGCGAGCGTCGCCCCCATGACGGCGAGGTCGGCGGCCGTGACGAGCAGCGAGCACTGGCGCGTGTAGACGTCGACGGCCGCGAGCGGGTCGGTGTCGATGCGGCCATACGCCTCGAGCAGGGTGCCGATCGCGCGATTGCGCTGGTTGGTGTCGGCCTCCGAGGTGTAGACCTCGCCGTCGAGTTCGAGTCGGCGCCCCGCGAACGCCGAGAGGCCGTCCTGGATGCGCCCCCAGCGCTCCTCGGGGGATGCGGCGGGCACGAGGGCCGTGGTCGCGATCGCCCCCGCGTTGACCATCGGGTTCATGGGGTGGCCGCCGTTCAGCTCGATCGCCACGACCGAGTTGAAGGCGAGCCCGGTGTTGTTGACCCCCACGCGCTCGCGCACCGCGGTGTGGCCGAGCTCCTCGCAGACCAGCGCGTAGACGAACGCCTTCGAGATGGACTGGATCGAGAACGCGACATGCGCATCGCCCGCGGTGTGCACCGCACCGTCGACCTCGGCGACGCTCACCCCGAACAGCTCGGGATCGACCTGCGCCAGGCGCGGGATGTAGTCGGCGACGACGCCGTCGGACACCGCGAGCGCGTCCCGGTGGGCGTCGAGCACCAAGCGCTCGACGGCCTCCCAGCCGGGCAGCGAGCCCGTGGAGACGCGGATCGGCAGCTCTGCCTCGTCCATGCTTCCTTCTCACGGTCGCGAACGACGCTCACGCTACTCCCGAGCCGGCCACACGGGGAGGGCCGCCGACGCGCATTCCCGGTTCGTGATCCGGGGTCGCGTATCGTTCCTGGATGCGCCGCCTCATCGCCCGGCTGTTCTGGGCCGTCTCCCGCTGGAAGCTCGTCACCGAGCCCGCGCCGACCCGGCCCACCGTGCTCGTCGGGGCGCCGCACACCTCCAACTGGGACTTCGTGCTCATGCTCGCGATCGCGTGGCGGTTGCGCGTCGACATCCGCTGGCTCGGCAAGGCGAGCCTGTTCGCCGGGTGGCGCGGGCCGATCATGCGGGCGCTCGGCGGCATCCCGGTGGACCGCTCGGATCCCGCCCGCGTCGTCGGCGAGGTCGTGGAGCGGATCCGCTCGGGCGAGGTGTTCGGCCTCGTCGTCACCCCCGACGGCACCCGCACCAACCGCGGGCCGTGGAAGTCGGGCTTCTACCGCATCGCCCGCGAGGCCGGCATGCCGGTCACCCTCGGCTACGTCGACCGCACCACGATGACCACGGGACTCGGACCGAGCATCGAGCTCACGGGCGACGTCGCGGCCGACATGGACCGCATCCGCGCCTTCTACGCCGACAAGGCCGGCTTCCGCCCGGAGTGGCGCAGCGAGCCGCGGCTCGACGCCGAGGTCGCCCCGTCTCGCGAGTAGTCGTACTTCCAGCCCAAAACCACCCGGATGGGCCGGAAATACGACTACTCGACGCCGTTGAACATGAACTCGATCCGGATGCCGTCGGCGTCTTCGAGGAAGGCGGCGTAGTAGCGCGCGGTGAAGCGCGGGTAGGGCTTCGGCTCGCGCACCTCGGTCCACCCCGCTGAGACGGCGAGGTCATGCAGCCGGTCGACCTCGGCACGGGTGTCGATCGCGAAGGCGAGGTGCTGCCATCCGACCGTGCCGTGCCGGTGCGGCCCCGACTCGGGCTCGCGGGCGGGCATCAGGATCAGCTCGGTCTCGCCCTCCCGGTACCAGGCAGCGCCGTTGGCGTCGCCCTCCTCCCGCTCGAGGCCGAGGGCGGTCAGCACCGGATCCCACTGCGCGATGGCGCGGTCGAGGTCGCTGACCGTGATGCCGAGGTGGTCGAAGAGGGGCATGCGGCCAGTCTCGCGGATGCGGCTACCAGATCGCGTGCTCCAGCGGCAACCGGGGAGCCTCGGGTGCCAGCTGCTCGAGCGGGCGCTCCCACGTCAGGTACGCGCCGAAGTCGAGTCCGGCGATCTCGCGCAGCTCGGCGATCGGCAGGCGGTAGGTCTTCCAGCGCTCGAACGGGAACAACTCGGGGCCGAGGTCGTCGAGCGACTGCCGCAGCAGGAACGCCTGCGCCCGCGGCGCACCGTCGAACTCGTAGACGAACAGCTTCCAGAACGCCGTCGGGATCGCCACCCCGCGGTACAGCGGATCGGCGGCGGTGAGCACCGGCCCACCGAACAGGCACACGCGTTGCCGGCTGAGGCGGGCCTCGGCGAGCAGGTCGTCTTCGAGCCGCCCCCAGAGGCCGCCGCGGCTCGCCTGGTTGAAATCGCGGTGCTGCGGGGTGATGTTCGTGAAGAAGAACGAGTCCGAGTTGGCCCGGGCGGCATCCGGCTCCCACAGCAGGTCGGCGCGGCGGGCGACGTGCCCGCGATCGATGTCGTTGCGGGCGTAGAGCTCGTCGGTGAGCTGCAGTCCGGTGGGCACGCGTGGGTCGGGGCGGAATCGGATACCGCTGCGGCCGATCGCATCCTCCGGCAGCAGCGCCTCGCCGTCGATGTTCCACGCGACGACGCGCGCCATCCGCCGGCTGCGGCTCATGACGAGCGAGAAGTGCGCGTAGTCGATCCAGTCGGCGCCGTCGACGGGCACGGCGTCGGCCGCCGCCGCATCCGTGAGCTCGGGATACGGCGTCGGGCTGCCGAGGAAGTCGCGATCGAAGCCGGGCACGGGGGGATTCTCACACGCGAACCCGGCCCCGTCGACCCGTCGACGGCCTGCGCCGTGCGGGCTCGCATCCCCCGCTTGCGGGGCGCGTGAGGCGGCAGGGGACTTGGTACATTGGCGACCTCGGAGGATTCCTCCGAGGTCCGCCGAGGCAGTCCGATCGCGGCGCCCAGTCGATGAAGGATGTCGCGTGAGCCGGGTGCCAGAGATCGAACACCCTCGCGAGCCCTCCTACGACACCTTCGCCGACATCCCCGACTACGCGTCGCTCCGGGCGGCCGTCGATGCCGGCGACTGGCGCGGCCTCGAGGTGGGCCTCGATTCACTGCCCGCCGACGAGGCGACCTACGCGATGACCCTCCTCGCGGAAGTGGCCGGGATCGAAGCCGTCCTCGAGATCGAGCACGCCGCCCATGCCGAGTCCGCACACATCGCGACCCTGCTCGCCATGCGGCGGACGGTTCAGGCATGGGAGGCCCGGACGCGGCGGCAGTCGGCTGACGTCGAGCCCGAGCGGTTCGCGGCGTTCCTGTCGTTGCTCCGCGAATCGGAAATCATGTTGATCGCGGTCTGCGGCGCACATCCGAACTTCGCGCCGGCCTGGGCGGCGAGGATCACCAACGCTCGGGGACTCCAGCTCGGCGCCTCCGAGATGCGTCGGCGCGCCCGTCGGCACGCCGACCTCTCCCCTCACGACCTCACGGCGCAGGGGGCGCAGTTGCAGTACCTGCTCCCGAAGTGGTTCGGCACCGACGACGACGCCGCCGCATTCGCCCGGGGGTGCGCCGCTGCCGCGCCCGAGGGATCGACGGCCCCTGCGATCGTCGCCGTCTACCACCTCGAGCGCTGGCTCGAGACAGGCGGGCGCGCGGCGGGCACGGCATACCTGTCACGCCCGGAGGTGCTCGCCGAGCTGCGCGCAAGCGCCGCGCGTTCGGTCCTCCATGTCGCGTACCGCCCCACCCCGCTCGGGGTCGTCGCGCACTCCGCATTCCTCATGGCCTTCTGGCTGGCCGGAGCGCACGCCGATGCCGCCGTCCACGTCCGCGCCCTCGACGGTCGCGCCAGCGAATTCCCCTGGAGGTACGCCATCGACGAGCCATCGGAACTGGGACGGATCCGCGCCGAGATCCTCTCTCAGGAGACGGCCGCGCGGCGATGACACGGGATCAGGAGACGGCACACGTGCTCGAGGGGATCCGGGACCTCATCCAGGCGACCGACGTGGATGGGATCCCCACCTTGTTGGCCCCTCAAGACGGTCCGATGACCGCGGGACTCGTCTTCCGCGTCGGCACCGCAGACGAGACGGTCGCGACCGGCGGCATCACGCACCTGGTCGAACACCTCGCGCTGTTCACCCAGAACCTCTCCGCCGGCCACCAGAACGGCGAGACGCACGACAACTTCACCCATTTCTTCGTGCGCGGAACGGAATCGCAGGTCGTGGCGTTCCTCGACTCGGTGTGCGCGTCCCTGCGCGACCTCCCCGTGCATCGCGCGGCGGTCGAGAAGGACATCCTGAGGACCGAGGCGAACGGGCGAGGCTTCGGCAGCGCGTACGCCCAGCGCATCGAGCGCCACGGCGCCGTCGGCCCCGGCGTCGTCGCGACCGGCGAGCTCGGATTGGCGGCGATCGACACCGAGCAGATCCTCGAGTGGGCGCGGACCTACTTCACCCGCGACAACGTGGTGCTCTGGATCGCCGGCGACCGCATCCCCCCCGGACTCCGACTGGACCTCCCCTCGGGCGCGCGACATGCGGTCCCCCGTGCGGCGGCGATCCCGCAAGCGATGCCCGCGTACTTCCCCGGCTCACAGGGCTCCGTGCTTCTCGACGCGATCGTCCGCCGTTCCGCCGCGGCGGCGCTCTACTCGAGGGTGCTCGCCAAGTCGCTGTTCCGCGCGCTCCGTCAGGAGGGCGGCTACTCCTACACGGCCGACTGCCGCTACGAGCCAGTCGACGCCGAGCGAGCCCGTATCACCGTGTACGCGGATGCCCTCCCCGAGCAGCAAGCCGCGGTGATCGGAGGTCTCGTCGACGTCCTGGCCGCCCTGGAAGCGGGAACGATTCACGCCGAGGACCTCTCCACCGCGCGAACCGCCTCCCTCGACGTGCTCGACGTGCCGCACCTCGGCGCCGCCATGCTGCCCTCGACCGCGATGGACCTGCTCATGGGCGCACGCGTGGTGCATCCCGCGGAGGTGCGCCGAGAGTACGAGCACATCACACCGGCCGACCTCGCCGCCATCGGACGGGAGATGAAGGCCGACGCCCTCGCCCAGATACCCGAGGGCGATCTCGAGTGGGCAGGGTTCAGCCCCTCCCCGCGATGGTCGAGGGGAGCCGTCCAGGGGGCGCGATACCCCCGGATCGGGGATCCGACGACGGTTGTCGTGATCGGAAACGACGGGGTCTCGCAGACGACGCCGCACGGCGCCGCCACCGTGCTCTTCGACTCCTGCGTCGGGTACCTCACCTGGCCCGACGGAGCGCGCACACTTCTCGGCGCCGACGGATTCCGGGTATCCGTCGAACCGTCGCTGCACCTGGGCATGACCGCAGAGACGATCGCCGCCCTCGATGCTGCGGCCCCGCAGGGGGCGGTTATCCCGCTTCCGCCCCGCGCGCCGGACGAGATCCCGCAGCCGCCTTCTGCCGTCTCGATCCCGAAGCTCCCCACCCGGCCCCTCCGCTGGCGCGGATACGGCGCCTGGGCTGTGGTGGTGGGCGTCATCACCGCGCTCCTGGGGCTCGTGTTCTTCGCGACCGCCATCGACCTCACAGCCTCCGTGGGAACCATCGACGAGGACGGCGACCACCTCACAGCCTCCGTGGGAACCATCGACGAGGACGGCGACCTGGTCACTCCGGGGGACGTCGTCGCCCGATGGACGATCGTGCTGATCATGGCCGGCGCGACGATCCAGTTCCTCGGGGGCGCGCACCGCCGCCGCAGGTGGAAGCGGCTCGTCGCGGCCGGTTGGCAGCCACCGCTGTGATGCATCGCTGACGGGTCAGCTGTCGGGAGTCTGCTGGTGCAGGACGAGCTCCCGCGACCGCAGGCGATAGGTGGACGAGAGGGTGGCGGTATATCGCTGCTGCCCACGCACCCCGCGAAAGCGGTAGACGAGGGACGCGACGTCCCCGTTCTCGATGAGGCGCGGCGCCTCGAGCGCGACGCTGTCCCAGCCGGTTGACGCGTCCATCGCCGCGACGCACTCCGCCTTGTCGAGCACGGCACCCGGGACGATCACGACCGCGTCCTCCGCGAGCACCTCGCTGTACACATCCCCGCGACCGTCAGCGAGGCGACGCTCGATCTGCATCAGTTCGTCTGCGAGGTCCATCTCCCCACCCGACACCGATGTACGCGTGTAGTCAAGCCGGGGGTTGCAGCTGGCCCAGACGTACGGCGACCCGTTCCACGAACGTCGCCACGTCCTTCTCGAGGACACGACCGTCGGTGAACACGCGCACCTGCACGACGAGGTTGCCGCGCTGCAGGTCCCACACATAGGACCTCCATCGGGGCCCCGGGGTGCCCTCGCGGACCCAGCCCACCGCCGCCACGTCGGTCGGTACGTCGACCGCAGCCTGGGCCGTGATCTGGATGAGCGAGGTGTCGAGTCCGCCCGCCGAGGGCACGTCCAAGTCCTGCCACGGGCAGGCTGCCACGCGCGTGTGGAGGTCGTGCATGAACGCGCTGGCGTCGTCGGTCGTGGCGAACTCCCGACCGGCGATGTCCATCACCTCGTCGCCGGTCTGCCAGACCTGGACCCAGCTGATCGGGTCGTCGGACGTGCTGTCGGAACCGACCGGGAAGTAGGGGGCATTGGTCGGGACGAACGAGCACTCCGCGTCGCCGCCGATCGAGAGCCATTGGTCGCCTCCGTCCGAAGCGACCTGGGCCACCGTCGCGGACTCGAGGTCGCCCACCCCGTAGAGCTCGTCCTCGATCGACAGCAGGGCGACGTCCCCGGCGGACACCTCCAGAAGAGCTGCGGACCCGATATCGAAACAGCGGTCTGGACACGCGAGGGGCGCATCCGCGTCCGGCTGCTGAGCGGGTCCCTCGAGGAACGGCTGGTCCGGGCTCGTCTCCGCCACGCTGTGGGTGACGTATGCGACGAACCCGAACACCGTCAGCGCGACGACACCGAGAACTGCTGCCACCCCGAGCGCGATCAACGTCCATGCCCACCAGGGCATGCCTCGCTTCTTCGGCGCCACGGAGGGGCCCGGCAGCGGTGACATCACGACCACGAGCCTAGGGCGCTCGGCGGGACCGCGGCGGCGTCACACGTTGAAGCGGAACTCGACCACGTCGCCGTCCTGCATGACGTAGTCCTTGCCTTCGATGCGGGCCTTGCCGCGCGAGCGCGCCTCGGCGAGCGAGCCCGCGGCCACCAGGTCTTCGAACGAGACGACCTCGGCCTTGATGAATCCGCGCTCGAAGTCGGTGTGGATGACGCCCGCCGCCTGCGGCGCCTTCCAGCCCTTGCGGATGGTCCAGGCGCGCGACTCCTTGGGGCCGGCGGTGAGGTAGGTCTGCAGGCCCAGGGTGTCGAAGCCGATGCGGGCGAGCTGGTCGAGACCCGACTCGTCCTGGCCGGTGGAGGCGAGCAGCTCCGCGGCGTCCTCGGGGTCGAGGTCGATGAGCTCCGACTCGACCTTCGCGTCGAGGAACACCGCCTTCGCGGGGGCGACCAGCGCCGCGAGCTCCGCCTTGCGGGTGTCGTCGGTGAGCACCGCCTCGTCGACGTTGAAGACGTAGATGATCGGCTTGGCGGTCATCAGGCCCAGCTCCTTGAGCAGGCCCAGCTCGATGCCGGCGGCGCGCGACAGCGGCGTGCCCTCGTCGAGCGCCTTCTTGGCAGCGAGCGCCGCATCCAGCACCGCGGGATCCGCCTTCTTGCCCTTGACCTCCTTCTCGAGACGCGTGATCGCCTTCTCGAGGGTCTGCAGGTCGGCGAGCGCGAGCTCGGTCGTGATGACCTCGAGGTCGTCCTTCGGGTTCACGGCGCCGGCGACGTGCACCACATCCGCGTCGTCGAAGCCGCGCACGACCTGGGCGATCGCATCCGCCTCGCGGATGTTCGCGAGGAACTGGTTGCCGAGCCCCTCGCCCTCCGAGGCGCCCTTCACGATGCCGGCGATGTCGACGAAACTCACCGTGGCGGGCAGGATGCGCTCGCTGCCGAAGATCTGCGCCAGGATGCCGAGCCGCTCGTCGGGCAGGTTCACCACGCCGACGTTCGGTTCGATCGTCGCGAACGGGTAGTTCGCCGCGAGCACCGTGTTCTTGGTGAGGGCGTTGAAGAGGGTCGACTTGCCCACGTTGGGGAGTCCGACGATGCCGATGGTGAGAGCCACGGGGGTCAAGCCTACCGGCGTCCGATCGGGCCGATCCGCCCCCGGTGGACCGCGACACGCCCGGGATGCTTGCGTCCGCTCCCTCGGTGACGCTAACGTGACAAGCCGCGCCGACAGGCGGCGCAACCAGATACCGAAAGGAGCCGGCCATGATGAACGCACCGTTCACCCGCCGTGGGCGTCAGTTCGCCCGCATCGCCGGCTTCGTCGGCGTCCTCATCGTCCGGGAAGGCTAGGCGTTTCTGCGCCACCGTCCGTGACGGTGGCGACGCTCTCGAAGCCCGATCGGCGGATGTCCGCATCCGACGATCTCGTCCCGTCTACGACCCCGCCGCATGTCGGTGGTGGTCGGTACCTTGCCGCCAGGAGCGGCACTCCTCCGAGCGGCCCACCAGGCCGACTCGACACCCACCACATCGAGGACACCGATCATGAACACCACGCTGACGCCGACCGTGCGTCACACCCAACCGCCTCACGAGGTCGAGACCCCGGACACCCATGCGCTCGTCGCGCGTCGGCTCGGATTCGTCGATCGCGCCGCGCTGCACCTCGGCATGGCGCTCATCCGATGGGGCCGCCGCCCCGGGCGCGAACTCGCCCGCCACGAGCGCGTCGCCACCTCGTTCGAGCGCAGCCTGCTGCACCGCGACCGCGAAGCGGCGCGCATCGAGCTGGAGCGCGAGCATGCGCGCATCGTCGCCCGTCTCTTCTGAGCGGGCGCTCGCGGAACCACCATCGGGCCCGTCACCAGACCTCGTCAGGTGACGGGCCCGTCGCATCCCCACCGCCCCCGGCTCGTATGCGCGCGCACCGGCGCGCCCCGACCCCGCTGTCGGTGCCCCGTGCGAGAGTCGGAACGTGCCACTGGACTTCACCGCGATCGACTTCGAAACCGCGAACGGGTCCAGCGCCAGCGCCTGCTCCGTCGGCCTCGTGAAGGTGCGCGACGGGCAGATCGTCGACCGCATCGGATGGCTCATCCAGCCGCCGCCGGGTCACGACCACTTCGTCGAATGGAACACGCGCATCCACGGCATCCGAGCCGACGACGTGCTGGGCGCCCCCGGCTGGGTCGAGCAGCTGCCCGACCTCGTGGAGTTCGCGGGGGGCGACATCCTGGTCGCCCACAACGCCGGATTCGACATGGGCGTCATCAAGTCGGCGTGCGCCGCGACGGGCCTCCCCACCCCGGCGTACTCCTACATGTGCAGCCTGCAGCTCGCCCGCAAGACCTACCACCTCGACTCGTACCGTCTGCCGTCGGTCGCCCTCGCCGCCGGCTTCGAGGACTTCCCCCACCACGACGCCGTCGCCGATGCGGAGGCGTGCGCGGCGATCATGATCCACGCGGCCGACCGCCACGGCGCCATCGACCTGCCCGAGCTCGCCGAGCTCGCCGGCATCCGCATCTCGACCACCGTGCCGCCCGCGGTCGCCGTCGCCTCCTGAACACGGCGCCCCGCCCGGCGTAGGCTGACGCTCGAAACGGAGGAGTCATGTCCGACACCATCCTGGGCCGTCTGATCGGCGGCCCGCTCGACACGCAGATCATCCCGCTCGACGCGGCGACGCTCGACGCCATCGACGACGAGCTCGTGCTGCCGTGGGAGCAGGGACAGCTCATCTACCGCCGAGCGGGCGACGCCGAGAACACCGGCGAGCACGACGGCCCGACCACCGTGCCCTACCGCTTCGACGCCGAACTCTGACGTACTCCCGGGCGGTTCGCACCGCCTCGACCGGGCGTCAGACATCCTTCGCTGCGGATGGACACCCGCGCGCGGGTGTCCATCGTGCCATAGACATGTCTACGGCACGATGAGCGGTCAGCCGTTCTGGGGGAAGCCCAGGTTGATGCCGCCGTGCGACGGGTCGAGCCAGCGCGAGGTCACGGCCTTCTGGCGCGTGAAGAAGTGGATGGCGTCGGGGCCGTACGCCTTCGTGTCGCCGAACAGCGAGTCCTTCCAGCCGCCGAAGGAGTAGTACCCGACCGGCACCGGGATCGGCACGTTGATGCCGACCATGCCCACCTGCACCTCGCGCTGGAAGCGGCGGGCGGCGCCACCGTCGTTCGTGAAGATCGCCGTGCCGTTGCCGTAGCGCCCGTTGTTGATGAGCTCGAGCCCCTCCTCGTACGACTGCACGCGCACGACCGAGAGCACCGGTCCGAAGATCTCGTCGCGGTAGACGGCGGATGAGGTGGGCACCTTGTCGACGAGGGTCGGCCCCAGCCAGAAGCCGTCGGCGTCGCCGTCGACCTCGATGCCGCGGCCGTCGACCACGAGCTCCGCGCCGTCCGCGACGGCCACGTCGAGGTAGCCCGCGACCTTGTCGCGGTGCTCCTTCGTGATGAGCGGGCCCATGTCGCAGCCGCGGGTGCCGTCGCCGACCGTGAGGCCCGACATCCGCTCCGAGATCTTCGCGATGAGCTCGTCGGCGACGGGCTCCACGGCGACCACGACCGAGATCGCCATGCAGCGCTCGCCGGCCGAGCCGAAGCCCGCGTTCACGGCCGAGTCGGCCACCAGGTCGAGGTCGGCGTCGGGCAGCACGAGCATGTGGTTCTTCGCGCCGCCGAGGGCCTGCACGCGCTTGCCGTTCGCCGACGCGGTCTCGTAGATGTACTTCGCGATCGGGGTCGAGCCGACGAACGATACGGATGCGATGTCGGCGTGGTTCAGGATCGCGTCGACCGACTCCTTGTCGCCGTTGACGACGTTGAACACGCCGTCGGGCAGGCCGGCCTCCTTGAGGGCCTCGGCCATCCAGATCGCGGCCGACGGGTCCTTCTCGGACGGCTTCAGCACGACCGCGTTGCCGACCGCGATCGCGACGGGGAAGAACCACATCGGCACCATCGCCGGGAAGTTGAACGGGCTGATGATGCCGACCACCCCGAGCGGCTGCTTGAGGGAGTAGACGTCGACGCCGGTCGAGACGTTCTCCGAGTACTCGCCCTTCGCGAGGTGCGGGATGCCGCACGCGAACTCCACGACCTCGAGGCCGCGCGCGATCTCGCCGAGCGCATCCGAGGTGACCTTGCCGTGCTCGGCGGTGAGGATCGCCGCGAGCTCGGACTTGCGGGCGTTGAGGATCTCGCGGAACGCGAACAGCACCTGCTGGCGCTTCGCCCAGCTCGCCTCGGCCCACGCCGGGAACGCCGCCTTCGCGGTGGCGACCGCGTGGTCGACATCCGCGGCGGAGGCCAGCCGCACCTCTTTCTGCACGACGCCCTTGGCGGGGTCGTAGACGGGCGCGGTGCGCGTGGAGGCGCCCGCGAAGACGGCACCGCCCACCCAGTGGTCGAGGATCTCAGCAGCCATGATCAGGAGGCTACTCGCAGACATTTCGTTAACATTTTCGGTTCGTGGCCGACTGTTCACGCCTGCCAGAAATGCAGGAGATTCTCGGCATCCGACCCGGGATTCCGGGAGTCGGCCGGCGGGCGGATGCGGATCTCCGGCATTTCTGCACCCGGAGCGCGGATGCGGCGGCCGGTCGCCGCGGAGATGTCGGCGGCCGCTGCGACACTGGCGGCATGGACGCACTGCTGCCGCTGATCATCGGGCTCGTGCTCGGCCTCGCCGTCGGGGCCGGCGCCGCGACCCTCGTCGCGCGGTCCCGTCGCGCCCCCTCCACGGAGGCGGACGCGGCGCTGCGCGAGGCGCGCCACCAGGCGGTCGTCGCCGAGGTGCGCGCAGCCGAGGCCGCGGCCCGCGCCGAGGTCGAGCGCACGCTCGCGGCGGCGCAGGCGTCGCTCGCGGGGCTGCGCGAGCAGCTCGCCGACGCGCAGGAGCAGTACCGGGCGACCGTCGAGCGCCACGAGCTCGAGGCCAAGCAGCGGCAGGCCGAGGCGGCGGCGGAGCACAAGATCCTGCAGGAGCTCGCCCCCGTGAAGGAGACGCTGACGTCGATGCAGGCAAAGGTCGTCGAGCTCGAGACCCAGCGGGCCCTCCAGCACGGCGAGATCTCCCAGCAGTTGAAGTCGGCCGCGGAGTCGGAGGCCCGGCTCAGCCTCACCGCCGAGCAGCTCGCGAGCGCCCTGCGCAACAACGCCACCCGCGGCGTCTGGGGTGAGACGCAGCTGCGCACCCTCGTCGAGTCGGCGGGGCTGCTCAACAGGGTCGACTTCAGCGTGCAGTCGACGATCGAGGCCGAGAGCGGCACGCGCCGCCCCGACATGGTGGTCACGCTGCCCGGCGGCAAGTCGATCCCGGTCGACGCGAAGGTGCCGTACAACTCGTTCATCGAGGCGAGCGCCATCCCGTCCAGCGCGACGGGTGAGCAGGAGGCGCAGCGCTCGCGCCTGATGGCGCAGCACGCGAAGCAGGTGCGCACGCACGTCGACGCGCTCGCATCCAAGTCGTACTGGACGGGGCTCGACGCGAGTCCCGACTTCACGATCGCGTTCATCCCGAACGAGCCGCTGCTCGCGGCGGCCGTCGAGGCCGACCCGACGCTCATGGACTACGCCTTCTCGAAGCGCATCATCCTCGCCAATCCGGGCACCCTGTGGGCGCTGCTCAAGACGATCGCCTTCACCTGGCAGCAGGACGTGCTCACGGAGGACGCGAAGCGCCTCTTCGACCTCGGCAAGGAGCTCTACGGGCGCCTCGCGACCCTGTCCGAGCACGCCGACCGCCTGCGCGGCGCCATCGAGTCGACGGTGAACCACTACAACAAGTTCGCCAGCTCGCTCGAGCAGCGCGTGCTCGTGACCGCCCGCAAGCTCGACGGCCTCGACGAGTCGAAGGTGATCGGCGAACCGAAGCTCATCGACGAGACGCCGAAGCACCTCACCCAGGCCGAGTTCGCCGCCCTCGACGAGCTCGGGCGTCCCGAGATCGATCCCGCCGTGGTGACGCCCGCATCCGGCACCCGCGGTGCCGACGCGAAGTCCGCCTGACGTCGACTACTCCGCGTTCTCGGGCGCACCCTCCTCGGCGAGCGCCTCGAGCACGATCCCGCCGGTGGTCGGCGCCGGCCCGGCCAGAGCGCCGGCCATCGCCGGCACCGGCTGCGGCTCGTCCTCGAGCGGCGCCGCGAACTGGGCCTCGTAGAGCCGCGCGTACGCGCCGTGCGCGGCGAGCAGCTCCTCGTGGGTGCCCTGCTCGACGATCGCGCCGTTCTCCATCACGAGGATGAGATCGGCATCCCGGATGGTCGACAGCCGGTGGGCGATCACGAAGGAGGTGCGATCCTTGCGCAGCGCGCTCATCGCCCGCTGCACGAGCAGCTCGGTGCGGGTGTCGACCGAGCTGGTCGCCTCGTCGAGGATCAGCACCGACGGCTTCGCGAGGAACGCCCGCGCGATCGTGATGAGCTGCTTCTCACCGGCCGAGACGTTGCCGCCCTCGTCGTCGAGCACCGTGTCGTACCCGTCGGGCAGCGAGTGCACGAAGCGGCCGACGTACGACGCGGTCGCCGCCGCCATGATGTCCTCCTCCGAGGCGTCCGGCCGGCCGTAGGCGATGTTGTCGCGGATGGTGCCCCCGAACAGCCAGGTGTCCTGCAGCACCATGCCGGTGCGCGAGCGCAGGTCGTCGCGCGTCATCCGGGTGGTGTCGATGCCGTCGAGGGTGATGCGGCCCGCATCCGGGTCGTAGAACCGCATGATGAGGTTCACGAGCGTCGTCTTGCCGGCGCCGGTCGGTCCGACGATCGCGATCGTCTGGCCGGGTTCCGCCACGAGCGAGAGGTCGTGGATGAGCGGCTTCTCCGGGTCGTACGAGAACGACACGCCCTCGAAGGCGAGGCGACCGGTCGCGCCCGACGGCGAGTCGGCGGGCGACGGGTCGGCCTCCTGCTCCTCGGCGTCGAGCAGTTCGAACACGCGCTCGGCGGAGGCGACGCCCGACTGCAGCAGGTTGGCCATCGACCCCAGCTGCGAGAGCGGCTGCGTGAACTGACGCGAGTACTGGATGAACGCCTGCACGTCGCCGAGCCGCATCGAGCCGTTCGCGACGAACAACCCGCCGACGACCGCGATCGCGACGTAGACGAGGTTCCCGACGAACATGGTCGCGGGCATGATGATGCCGCTGATGAACTGCGCGCCGAAGCTCGCGCGGAACAGCTCCTCGTTCTTCTCGTCGAACCGCGCCTGCACCTCGCGGTGGCGGCCGAACACCTTCACGAGCGAGTGGCCGGTGTAGCCCTCCTCGATCTGGGCGTTGAGCGACCCGGTGTGGGTCCACTGCGCCACGAACAGCTTCTGCGAGCGCTTGGCGACGAGCACCGTGATCACGAGGGTGACCGGGATGGCGACGAGCGCCACGAGGGCGAGCACCGGCGAGATCCAGAACATCATCACGAGCACGCCGATCACCGTCAGCAGCGAGGTGAGCAGCTGCGACAGCGTCTGCTGCAGGCTCTGCGAGATGTTGTCGATGTCGTTCGTGACGCGGCTGAGCAGCTCGCCGCGCGGCATCTTGTCGAAGTACTTCAGCGGCAGCCGGTGGATCTTCTCCTCGACGTCCTTCCGCAGCCGCAGCACGGTGCGCTGGGTGATGCCGTTCAGCACGTAGCCCTGCAGCCACATGAACACGGAGCTGAGCACGTAGAGCAGCAGCACGGTGCCGAGCACGAGGGCGAGCGCCGAGAAGTCGATGCCCTCCCCCGGGCGCAGGTCCATGTTGCGGAGCATGTCGGCCTGGGTGGTCTCGCCCTGGGCCTCGAGCCCGGCGATCACCTGGTCCTTCGTGACGCCGGCCGGCAGCTGCGCCGAGATGACGCCCTCGAAGATGAGGTTCGTCGCCTGGCCGAGCACCTTGGGTCCGATGACGCTGAGGATGACGCCGATCGTGCCGAGGAGGATCACGAAGACCACGCCGATCCGCTCCGGGCGCAGGCGCCCGACGAGGCGCCGCGCGGACGGGCCGAAGGTCATCGCCTTCTCGGCGGGCATGCCGCCGCCCCCGAAGGGGCCGCCTCCGCCACCGGGGCCGGGGCGTCGGGCGGGAGCCGCGGGACGAGCCGGGGTCTTGTCGCCGCCGCCGCCCTGAGTAGCGTCGTCAGACGCGTGTCGAAGGGTCACGCCGCCTCCTCCGCGCTCAGCTGGCTCTCCACGATCTCGCGGTACTCGTCGGAGCTCGCGAGCAGTTCGTCGTGGGTACCGAGGCCGACGACGGCGCCGTCCTCGAGCACCACGATCTGGTCGGCCTGCAGGATCGTCGACACGCGCTGGGCGACGACGATCATGGTCGCGTCGCCCACCTCGCGGGCGAGCGCCTGGCGCAGCCGGGCATCCGTCGCGGTGTCGAGGGCCGAGAACGAGTCGTCGAACACGTAGATCTCGGGTCGTTTCACGAGGGCTCTCGCGATGGCCAATCGCTGTCTCTGACCACCGGACACGTTGGTTCCCCCCTGGGCGATCGGTGCCTCGAGCTGCTCGGGCATCTCCGACACGAAGTCGCGCGCCTGCGCGATCTCGAGCGCGGCCCAGAGCTCCTCGTCGGTGGCGTCCGGGTTGCCGTAGCGGAGGTTCGACGCCACGGTGCCCGAGAACAGGTACGGGCGCTGCGGGATGAGTCCGATGCGGCTCCACAGCAGCTCCGGGTCGAGCTCGCGCACGTCGACACCGTCGACGAGCACGGCGCCGCCGGTCACGTCGAACAACCGCGGAAGCAGGTTCACGAGCGTCGTCTTGCCGGCGCCCGTGGAGCCGATGATGGCGGTCATCCGGCCGGGACGCGCGGTGAACGAGACCTCGCGCAGCACGGGGGCCTCCGCCCCGGGGTAGGCGAAGGTGGCCGCGCGCAGCTCGACCTCGCCGCCTGCGGCCAGCTCGGTGATCGGCGTGACGGGTGCGATGACCGAGGGCTCGGTCTCGAGCACCTCGCCGATGCGGTCGGCGGACACGGCGGCGCGCGGCAGCAGCACCGCGAGGAAGGTCGCCATCATGACCGCCATGAGGATCTGGATGAGGTAGCTGAGGAACGCGATCAGCGAACCGACCTGCATCTCGCCGTCCTCGATCCGGAACGCGCCGAACCACAGCACCGCGACGCTCGACACGTTCAGCACGAGCATCACGACCGGGAACATGAGCGCGAAGAGCCGTCCGGCGCGCAGCGCCGTGTCGGTGAGCTCCTCGTTGGCGACGGCGAAGCGCTCGCGCTCGCGCTGCTCGCGCACGAACGCGCGGATGACCCGGATGCCGGTGAGCTGCTCGCGCAGGATGCGGTTGACGTTGTCGATGCGGGCCTGCATCTTGCGGAACTGGGGCACCATCCGCACGATGATGAGCCCGACCGCGATGAGCAGCACGGGCACCGCGACGACCATGATCCAGGAGAGCGTCAGATCCTCCTGGAGCGCGAAGATCACCCCGCCGATCGCGAGGATCGGGGTCGAGACGAGGATCGTGCAGCTCATCAGCACGAGCATCTGCACCTGCTGCACGTCGTTGGTCGAACGGGTGATGAGCGACGGCGCGCCGAAGCGGGCCACCTCGCGCTCGGAGAACTCCCCCACGCGACGGAACACCGCGGCGCGCAGGTCGCGGCCGAGCGCCATCGCGGCGCGCGCGCCGAAGTAGACGGCGAGGATGGACGCCGTGATCTGCCCGAGGGTGATGAGCAGCATCACCCCGCCGGTGGCGAGGATGTAGCCGGTGTCGCCCTTCGCGACGCCCTGGTCGATGATGTCGGCGTTGAGCGCCGGCAGGTAGAGCGACGCGATCGATTGGGCGAGCTGGAAGACGACGACGCCGATCAGGAGCGGCCAGTAGGGCCGCAGATGGCGCACGAGCAGTTTGCCGAGCACGGATGCTTCTTTCGTTGCGGTGGGTGGGCGGGGATCAGAAGGCGACGCCGTGCACGACGATGGTCGCGAGCTCGGCGGAGTCGAAGCGGCGGAAGTGGTTGAAGGGCTCGATGGATGCCCCGAAGGCGACGAGCCGCAGGTACCAGGCGACGGTGTCGATCGGCACGCCGAGGTGGGCGAGGTCGGGCTGGAGCAGCTCGCGCACGATGTCGAGCCAGTCCTCGTTCGCGGCCTCGCGTCGGGGAGGCGGGCCGTCCATCTGGAAGAGCTGCATGATCCGGAACACCTCGCGGAACCGGGTGCGCAGCGCCTCGATGACGCAGGCGATCTTGTCCTCGAAGGGCAGGTCGAGCGGGATGCGGCGCAGCTCGGCGCGGAAGGGCTCGGGGTCGAGTAGGCGGTCGAGTGCGGCCGCGAACAGCGACTCCTTGTCGCCGAAGGCGCGGAACACGGTGCCCTCGGCGATGCCGGCGGCGTCGGCGAGCTCGCGGCTGGTGGCGTCGCGCCCCCGTTCCATGAGCAGCGGCAGCACGGCGTCGAGAATCGCCTCGCGCCGGTCGTCGGGCGCGAGCGGGCGCGCGCGCTCCCGCACGACCACGAACTCCTCCGGCAGCACCACCCGGCGATCATAAGTGAGTGAGCGCTCACTCCGCAAGCGGTGGTCTAGCCTGACCGCATGACAACGGCCCGTCACATCGTCGCGATCGATCAGGGCACGACCTCGACCCGTGCGATCGTCTTCGACGACCGAGGGCGCGTCGTCAGCACCGGCCAGCTCGAGCACCGCCAGCACTTCCCGAAGCCGGGATGGGTGGAGCACGACGCCGAGGAGATCTGGACGAACACGCGCCGTGCGATCGGCGCCGCGCTCTCGGACGCCCACATCACCCGGCACGACGTCGCGGCGATCGGCATCACCAATCAGCGCGAGACGGTGTTCGTGTGGGATCGGGCCACCGGCAAGCCGATCCACCGTGCGATCGTCTGGCAGGACACCCGCACCCAGGATGCGGTCGACGCCCTCGCCGCGGACGGCGGCATCCGCCGCTTCGCCGAGCGGACCGGTCTTCCGCTCGCGACCTACTTCTCGGCCACCAAGATCGCCTGGATCCTCGACCACGTCGACGGCGCCCGCGAGCGCGCCGAGCGCGGCGAGCTGGCCTTCGGCACGGCCGACAGCTGGGTGCTGTGGAACCTGACCGGCGGCGCGGTGCACGCCACCGACGTCACGAACGCGAGCCGCACGCTGCTCATGGATCTCGCGACCCTCGACTGGAGCGACGAGCTGTGCTCCGCGTTCCGGGTGCCCCGCGCGATGCTCCCCGAGATCCGCTCCTCGTCCGAGGTCTACGGCCACGCCGAGTCGCGCAGCCTGCTGCGCGAGACCCCGATCGCGGGCATCCTCGGCGACCAGCAGGCCGCGACCTTCGGTCAGGCCGCGTTCGACGCGGGCGAGTCGAAGAACACCTACGGCACCGGCAACTTCCTCATCGTGAACACGGGCACCGAGCTCGTGCACAGCGCCCACGGGCTGATCACGACGGTCGCGTACCGGCTCGGCGACGAGCCGCCGCGGTTCGCCCTCGAGGGCTCGGTCGCGGTCGCGGGCTCCCTCATCCAGTGGCTGCGCGACAACCTGGGGATCATCCGCGACGCCGCCGAGGTCGAGGCCCTCGCCGAGAGCGTCGACGACAACGGCGACGTCTACGTCGTGCCCGCCTTCGCCGGCCTCTTCGCCCCCTATTGGCGCCCGGATGCGCGGGGGGCGATCGTGGGGCTCACCCGCTTCGCCACCAAGGCGCATCTCGCCCGCGCCAGCCTCGAGGCGGTCGCCTACCAGACGCTCGACGTCGTGCGCGCGGCCGACGCCGAGCACGGGGCCCCCATCCGGGAGCTCCGCGTCGACGGGGGCATGGTCGGCAACGAGCTGCTCATGCAGTTCCAGGCCGATGTGCTCGGCATCCCCGTGGTGCGCCCCGTGATCGCCGAGACGACGGCGCTCGGCGCGGCCTACGCCGCGGGGCTCGCCGTCGGGATCTGGGCGGACACCGACGAGCTGCGGACGCTGTGGGCCGAGGACCGCCGCTGGGAGCCGGCGATCGACGAGGCGACCCGCGAGCACGGCGTCGCCCGATGGCATCGCGCCGTCGAGCGCACCCTCGACTGGGTGGAGTGAGAGCCGGGTCCGCCCCGGACGCCCCTCCCCTAGACTCGGTGGCGAAACCACCCCGCCCCGCCAGGAGGACCCCCATGCCCGTCGCCACCCCGGATCAGTACGCCGAGATGCTCGACACGGCGAAGAAGAACGCCTTCGCCTTCCCCGCCATCAACGCGTCGAGCTCCTCGACCATCAACGCCATCCTGCAGGGCCTCACCGAGGCCGGCTCCGACGGCATCATCCAGGTCACCACGGGCGGCGCCGACTACTTCGCGGGGCAGAGCGTGAAGGCCCGCGCGTCCGGAGCGCTCGCCTTCGCCGCGTTCGCCACCGAGGTCGCCAAGAACTACCCCATCACCGTCGCGCTCCACACCGACCACTGCCCGAAGGACGCCCTGCCCGGCTTCGTCCTGCCGCTGCTCGAGGCGTCCGAGGCCGAGGTCCGCGCCGGACGCAACCCGATCTTCCAGTCGCACATGTGGGACGGCTCTGCCGTGCCGCTGGCCGAGAACATCGAGATCGCCCAGGAGCTGCTGCCGCGCCTCAAGAACATCCGCGCGATCCTCGAGGTCGAGATCGGCGTCGTCGGCGGCGAGGAGGACGGCGTGCAGCACGAGGGCTCGAACGAGGCCCTCTACACGACCCTCGGCGACGTCGAGCAGGCCGTCGAGGCCCTCGGCCTCGGCGAGAACGGGCGCTACATCGCGGCGCTCACGTTCGGCAACGTGCACGGCGTCTACAAGCCCGGCAACGTCAAGCTCCGCCCCGAGCTGCTCGGCGAGATCCAGGCGGGCATCGCGGCGAAGTACGGCACCGGCCCGAAGCCGCTCGACCTCGTGTTCCACGGCGGTTCGGGCTCGACGGATGCCGAGATCGCCGAGGCGGTCGCGAACGGCGTCATCAAGATGAACATCGACACCGACACGCAGTACGCCTACACGCGCGACGTCGCCGGCTGGATGTTCGAGAACTACGACGGCGTGCTCAAGGTCGACGGCGAGGTCGGGAACAAGAAGGTCTACGACCCGCGCGCCTGGGGCAAGCGGGCGGAGTCGGCGCTCGCCGCGCGCGTGGTGGAGGCGACCCAGCAGCTCGGCTCGGCCGGGCACTCCATCAGCCGCTGATCAACTCGGATCGCGCGGGTCGTTCGGCGGCACGCGGAACGAGAGGCGGTCGCGGCCGAGGCGCACGTCGCGCATCTGTCCGCGCAGGTTGAAGTAGTACGGAGAGAGGTGCCGCACCCGCCTGCCCTCGGGCAGGTCGGCGTCGAGCGTGATGGCGACGCCGGTCGATCCGTCGTCGTGGGCGCGCAGCTCCATGTAGATGGTCGTGGCGTCGGTCGACGGGTCGTCGATGACCGCGCGCACGAGATCGCGGATGGCGGTGCGCTGGGCGACCCGCATGTACTGCGCACGACGCTCGGGATCGACCACCACGACCCGCGCGTCGTCCGCGTGCAGGCCGAGCCAGGCGAGGTCGGTGCGCGAGACGAGGTCGTCGCGCAGGTAGCGGGCGATCTCGCCCGCGAGCGAACGGTCGCCGTCTGTCACCGTCCCGCGCTCCGCGATTGCACGGAGGAACGGCACGGCGCGCGCCGTGAAGCGGGCGAGCGCCTCGCGCTCCGCGGCCTCGTCCGCCGGGTCGGGCTCGAGCAGCGCGGAGACCGTCTCGCTCGAGCGGTTGTCGACGATGGGCAGCATCCGGCGCACGAGCGTGTAGGAGAAGGCGGTGGCGCCGGCGACTCCGACCGCGACGGGGGTCGCGACGATGATCAGCACGGACACCGAGTCCCAGGTCGACACCCGGGGATCCACGACGAGGGACGCCACCGGCACCGCGGTGACGAGCGCGACCGTTCCCCAGAACAGCAGCCTCCAGGGCGCGAGGTAGGGGGTGAGCGATCCGAGCACGAGGGCGTAGCACAGCGGCGCCCACCACAGCTCGATCGCGACGCTCGACTGCGCGTAGCCCAGCGCGGACGCCACGAGACCCGCGCCGCCGAGCACCACGGTCACGAGGCCGAGCTGCCAGTCGAGCCGGTTGCGCAGAGCCGTCATCACCTGCAGCAGCACGCACGCCGCCGTGCACAGCGCGACGCCCACGAGCTGCATCGCCGGCCAGGCGCTCTGCGACCAGGTGAGGAACGACACCAGTCCGCCGTACAGGAGCACGAAGACGGCGAAGACCAGGGGCACGTAGGGACCGGTGAACCAGCTCATCGGGTCGACGTCGCGCGCGGCGTAGCGCAGGGCCGTCCGGCGCCTACTCTCCACGACCCACCTCCTGGTGCCGGGGAGGTGCGCCGGGGTCGAGCACCGCCGTGACCGGGATCGAGAGCAGCACGGTCGTTCCGGAACCCGGCGTCGACCAGATCCGGGCCCGCCCCCCGACCGCCTCCATCCGCGCCACGATCGACCCCCGCATCCCCAGCCGGTTCGCGTCGACGTCCTCAGGATCGAACCCCACGCCCTGGTCCGAGATCATGAAGGTGACCGACTCCGCGGAGTACATGATGTTGACCTCGGCGACGTCGGTCCCCGAGTGCTGGAGCACGTTCTCGAGCGCGGCGCGGATCGCGGCGACGAGCGCGTCGCCGGCGTTCGGCTCGTACAGGTAGACCCCCGTGGTGACGCCCGTCACGTTCACGGTGAGCCCCCGCCAGCGGAAGTCGCTCGCGATGCGCGCGAGCTCGTTCCGGATGCGCGCCTGGTTCTCGTCGGGCACCACCACCTCGCTCGTCGCGTGCACCCACGCGCCGCCCGCGAGGGTGTCGAGGTCGTCGATCAGCCGCCGCCGGCTGCGCTCGTCGAGCACGTCCGGAGCGTTCATGACGCGCCGGCTGCGCTCGTCGAGCACGTCCGGAGCGTTCATGACGACCGTCAGGTCGTTGAGCACGGTGTCGTGCACCACCGCGGTGGCGCGGCGCGCCAGGTCGGCGCCCGCGGCACGCCGGCGGGTGGCGTCCTCGAGCTCCTCGAAGCGCGGGAGGCGCCGCCGCTGCCGCGCCTGGATGGTGAAGAGGGTGAGGTACATCACGGCCGCCACCAGCAGCGCCATCGCCGGCCCGTAGCCCGGTGCGAACGGCGTGCCGGTCGTCACCGCCACGAACCCGGCGACCCCCATCGCCACGACGAAGCCGCTCACGCACCACAGCAGGCCGGCGATGGCGGAGGTCGAGGTGACGCCGATGGCGACGAGCGCGAGCGTCGGGCGGTTGACGAGGAAGCGCTGGTCGTCGAGCAGCCCGGGGTCGACCGTCAGCAGCTCGACCTCGTAGCAGACGGCGAGCGCCGCGCCGATGACCAGGTAGGCGATCACGACCGCACGACCGGGCCTCCAGAGGCACACCACGATCGCCGCGACGAGCAGCACGAGCAGGGCGAGCGGGACCGGGATCGCCTCCGGGTACCCGTTGCGCACGAAGGTGTCCACGAGCACCGGGATGGTGAGGATGATGATCGTCAGCCCCGCCGAGAAGGCGAACACCGACACCGCTCCCGTGATGAGCCGCGCCGCCGCCTCGCGCGGCAGGAGGGTCACACGCATCCGGAGCCCCCTCGTCTTCCTGACCCGATTCTGCCCGATGCCGGCCGCGGTGGGGCGGTTCAGGCGCGGGCGCGTCCCCCCAGGGCCCGCGCGTCGGCGTTCCCGGACGCGTCACGGCGCAGCTCCTTCGGCAGAGAGAACATGAGGTCCTCCTCGGCCGTGCGCACCTCCTCGACGGCGAGATACCCCGCGTCCGCGAGGTCGGCGAGCACCTCCTGCACGAGCACCTCGGGCACCGAGGCCCCGCTCGTGACCCCGACCGTGGCGACGCCGTCGAGCCACTCCTGGCGGATCTCGCTCGAGTAGTCGATGCGGTGGGCGGCGCGCGCGCCGTGCTCGAGGGCGACCTCGACGAGCCGCACGCTGTTGGACGAGTTGGCCGAGCCGACCACGATCACGAGGTCGGCCTGCGGCGCGACCTTCTTGATGGCCACCTGCCGGTTCTGGGTGGCGTAGCAGATGTCGTCCGAGGGCGGGTCCTGGAGCTTCGGGAACCGCTCGCGGAGACGCCGCACGGTCTCCATCGTCTCGTCGACCGAGAGCGTCGTCTGCGAAATCCAGACCAGGTTCTCGGGGTCGTCGACCTCGAGACGCGCGACGTCGTCCGGGCTGTTCACGAGGATCGTGCGCTCGGGCGCGTGGCCCATCGTGCCCTCGACCTCCTCGTGGCCGGCGTGCCCGATGAGCAGGATCTGGAGATCCTGCTTGGCGAAGCGGGTGGCCTCCCGATGCACCTTGGTGACCAGGGGGCAGGTGGCGTCGATGGCCTGCAGCTCCCGCTCGGCCGCCGACTGCACGACCATCGGCGAGACCCCGTGGGCGCTGAACACGAGGTGGGAACCCGTGGGGACCTCCTCGACCTCGTCGACGAAGATCGCGCCGCGGCGCTCCAGCTCGGAGACGACGTGCACGTTGTGCACGATCTGCTTGCGCACGTAGACCGGGGCGCCGTAGTTCTCGAGCGCCTTCTCGACGGCGATCACCGCGCGGTCGACGCCCGCGCAGTATCCGCGCGGGGCGGCGAGCAGCACGCGCTTCGGCGCGCCGACGGGTTCGTCGCGGAGGCGACCGCGCGGAGCCGGGACGTGGGGCGTCTCCAGGGTCGTCCCCAGTGCGCCGTTCGAGATCCCGCTCACATGCCGAGTCTAGGGTCCTCCGCATCGCATAACCTGGGCGCGTGTCCGACGCCGCCAAGCCCACCGCCGAGAGCCCGTGGGCGGTCGCGACCCTCTCGTCGAAGATCAAGGACTACATCGATCGGCTCGGCTCGGTGTGGGTCGAGGGCGAGCTCACCCAGTGGAACCTGGCGCGCGGCGTCGTATACGCGAAGCTGAAGGATCTCGACCAGGACGTGACGGTGTCGCTCACCGTGTGGTCGTCGACCCTGCAGCGCCTCACCGAGCAGTTCGCCCAGGGTGACCGCGTGGTGGCGCTCGTGCGTCCCGACTACTGGGTGCGCGGCGGCAGCCTCTCGATGGTGGCCTCCGAGCTGCGGCACGCGGGTCTCGGCGACCTGCTGGCGCAGCTCGAGAGGCTCAAGCGCACCCTGCAGGAGGAGGGGCTGTTCGACGCCTCCCGCAAGAAGCCGCTCCCCTTCCTCCCGCGCTGCATCGGGCTCGTCACGGGCAAGGACTCGGATGCCGAGAAGGACGTGCTGCGCAATGCGCAGCTGCGCTGGCCGCAGGTGACGTTCCGCGTGCGGCACGCCGCCGTGCAGGGCACGAACGCCGCCCGCGAGGTCGCCGCCGGCATCCGCGAGCTCGACGCCAACCCGGAGGTCGACGTGATCATCGTGGCCCGCGGTGGCGGCGACTTCCAGAACCTGCTGGTGTTCAGCGACGAGCAGCTCGTGCGCGCCGCCGCCGCCTGCGCGACGCCGCTCGTGTCGGCGATCGGACACGAGGCCGACAGCCCGCTGCTCGACCTGGTCGCCGACCTGCGCGCCTCCACCCCGACCGACGCCGCGAAGCGCGTGGTGCCCGACGTCGCCGACGAGGCGGCACGGGTGCAGCAGGCGCGGGCGCGCATGGCGATGCGCATGACGTCGCTCGTGAACGGCGAGATCGAGCGGATCGCCGCGCTGCGGTCGCGGCCGGCCCTCGCCGACCCCGGCGTCATGGTCGATGCCCGCGCCGAAGACCTCATCCGCCTCGTCGACCGCGGCTCGCACCTCGTGCAGCTGCGCGTCGAGCGCGAGCAGACCGCCGTGCACCGTCTGGTGGCCGAGCTGCGCGCACTCTCCCCCCAGCGCACCCTCGACCGCGGGTACGCGGTCGTGCACGCGGGCGCCGCCCTCGTGCGCGACCCCGCCGCGGTGTCGTCGGGCGATGCGCTCCGCATCCGGGTCGCGGGCGGCGAGCTCGCGGCGCACGCCGACTAGTCGTCCGGAAGGCGGGAGGAAGCACCATGGATCCGTCCCCCGTGCTCGTGATCGGCGCGGGCCCCGCCGGCCTGGCGGTCGCCGCATCCCTCGGCAGGCGCGGCATCCGCGCGGTCGTGCTGGAGCGCACCGACGACGTCGGCGCCTCGTGGCGGCACCACTACGAACGGCTCCACCTGCACACCACCCGGCGCTGGTCGGGCCTGCCGGGGCTCCCCATCCCTCGTCGCTTCGGCCGATGGGTCGCGCGCGCCGACGTCGTCCGCTACCTCGAGACGTACGCCGCGCACCACGGGATCGAGGTGCGCACGGGCGTCGAGGTCACGCGCATCGCGCGGGCGGACGGGGGCGGATGGGTGCTCGAGACCGCGGCCGGGGAGGCGCTCCGCGGACCGACCGTGGTGATCGCCACGGGCTACAACCACACCCCGGTGCCGCCGAGCTGGCCGGGCGCCGAGCGGTTCCCCGGCGAGCTGCTGCACGCCTCCGCGTACCGCGACGCGAGCCCCTACCGCGGCCGGGACGTGCTCGTCGTCGGCGCCGGTAACACGGGTGCCGAGATCGCCGTCGACCTGGTGGAGGGCGGCGCGGCGCGCGTCCGGCTCGCGATCCGCACGGTCCCGCACATCGTGCGGCGCTCGAGGCTCGGCTGGCCGGCGCAGGGCACGGGGATCCTGGTCCGGCACCTGCCCGTGCCGGTCGTCGACCGGATCGCGGTGGTCACCTCGCGTCTCGAGGTGCCCGATCTGTCGGCCTACGGCCTGCCCCGGCCGACGACCGGTCTGTACTCGCGCGTCATGGAGGGATCGGTGCCGCTGCAGGATGTCGGGCTGATCGCGGGGGTGCGGGCCGGACGGATCGAGCCGGTCGCGGCCGTCGAGTCGTTCGGCCCCGACGGCGAGGTGGTGCTCGCGGACGGCTCCCGGTTCACCCCGGATGCGATCATCGCGGCCACCGGCTACCGTCGCGGGCTCGAGCCGCTGGTCGGCGACCTCGGGGTGCTCGACGAACGCGGCCTGCCCCGCGTGCACGGTGCGCGCACCGCGCCGTCGGCCCCCGGCCTCCACTTCACCGGGTACACGAACCCCATCAGCGGCATGTTCCGCGAGCTCCGGCTCGACGCCGACCGGATCGCCGCCGCGATCCACCGGGCGGCCGGGAAGCGGTCCGACGAGACGATCTAGGATGGACAGCATGACCGACGCCACCCCCGCCGACGTCGCCGCACTCAGCTACGAGCAGGCGCGCGACGAGCTCGTGCAGGTGGTGCAGCAGCTCGAGCAGGGCGCGGCGACGCTCGAGGAGTCGCTCGCCCTCTGGGAGCGCGGCGAGGCGCTCGCCCGACGCTGCGAGGAATGGCTCGTGGGCGCGAAGGAGCGGCTCGACGCCGCCCGCGCCGCGGCCGAGGGATCGTGAGCCCGCGCGCGAGCGGGGTCGACGAGGCGGGGCGGCCGATCGTCGCCGAGCTCGGCCGTGCCGAGACCCCGCAGGAGACCGCGGAACGCAAGGCCGCCGCGAGCGCCAAGCGCCGCGGCAACCAGACGGTGCTGAACCTCGCGATCGCGACCGTGGCATCCGCGGTGGCCGCGATCGTCATCGTCATGACCGTCGGCCTCGTCGACACCGGGTCGCGCATCGACCCCGTCGACTACGTCGCGGTCGGCGCCGCCGCCCAGGCGACCGTCGACGAGCCCCTCATCGTGCCGACGCTCCCCGAGGGCTGGACGGCCAACCGCGCCGAGCTCGCCACCGGTTCCGACGGCGTCACCACGTGGCGGATCGGATTCGTGACCCCCGAGCAGCAGTACATCGCGCTGGTGCAGGGCATCGACGCCAACCCCAGCTGGGCCGCCGACCAGGTGCGCGGCGCCGCCGCCGGAGCCACCGTCGCGCTCGACGGGGTCGAATGGACCACGCATGACCGACGCGGCGCATCCGACCCCGGAAACGTCGCCTACGCCCTCACCACCGACGCGGGCGCCTCGACCATCGTGCTCGCGGGGACCGCGGGCGACGAGGAGTTCGCGGTGCTCGCCTCCGCCGTCGCCCAGGAGCTGCCATGACCGAGACCGCACGCCGCACCCCCGCCGACGTCTGGCGCGAGATGGTGCGCGGCAACGAGCGCTTCGTCGCGGGGCAGCCCGCGCACCCCCGCCAGGACGTCGAGCGCCGCGAGGAGCTCGCCGCCGCCCAGGCGCCGCACGCCGCCCTGTTCGGCTGCAGCGACTCCCGCCTCGCGGCCGAGATCATCTTCGACAAGGGGCTCGGCGATCTGTTCGTGGTGCGCAACGCCGGGCAGGTCATCTCCGACTCGGCGATCGCCTCGCTCGAGTACGCGGTGGCGGTGCTCGACGTGCCGCTCATCGTGGTGCTCGCGCACGACGCCTGCGGCGCGGTGCAGGCCGCGATCGACCTCGACAAGCCCGACGCCCGCCCGCTGCCGCCGCACATCGCGGGACACATCGCCGCGATCCGCCCCTCGGTGCGGGCCGCCGCATCCCGCGACCCGGAGGCGGTCGGCCTGACCCACCTGGAGCGCACCGTGAGCGAGCTGGTGGCGCGCTCCGAGCTCATCGCCGACGGTGTCGCCGCGGGTACGCTGGCTGTCGTCGGAGCGAACTACAAGCTCCTCGAGGGCACCGCCGTCCCGGCCGTCATCGTCGGCGACGCCGCCTAGGCCACTCCCCCGTCACACCGAGCCGCACCGAAAGGGCACACCCATGGGCACCGACGCCGAGTACCGCATCGAACACGACACGATGGGCGAGGTGCGGGTGCCGGCATCCGCGCTCTACCGTGCGCAGACGCAGCGGGCGGTCGAGAACTTCCCGATCTCGGGCACGGGCCTCGAGGCGGCGCAGATCGTGGCGCTCGCCCGCATCAAGCGCTCGGCGGCGATCGTCAACAAGGAGCTCGGCGTGCTCGACGGCGCGATCGCGGACGCCATCGTCGCCGCCGCGGACGACATCATCGGCGGGGCGCACCACGACCAGTTCCCGGTCGACACCTACCAGACCGGGTCCGGCACCAGCTCGAACATGAACATGAACGAGGTGCTCGCGACCCTCGCGACCGAGAAGCTCGGCGCGCCGGTGCACCCGAACGACCACGTCAACGCCTCGCAGTCGTCGAACGACGTATTCCCCACCTCGGTGCACGTCGCCGTCACGGGGGCGCTCATCGGCGACCTGGTGCCGGCGCTCGACCACCTCGAGACCGCCCTCGAGGCGAAGGCGGCGCTCTGGAAGCACGCGGTCAAGTCGGGCCGCACCCACCTCATGGACGCCACCCCGGTCACCCTCGGCCAGGAGTTCGGCGGATACGCGCGCCAGGTGCGGCTCGGCATCGAGCGCATCGAGGCGGCACTCCCCCGCGTGGCCGAGGTGCCCCTCGGCGGCACCGCCGTGGGCACCGGCATCAACACCCCGAAGGGCTTCCCGCAGAAGGTCATCGCCGAGCTGGCGGCCGCATCCGGGCTCCCCGTCACCGAGGCGCAGGACCACTTCGAGGCGCAGGGAGCGCGTGACGGGCTGGTCGAGGCGTCGGGGGCGCTGCGCACCATCGCGGTGTCGCTGACCAAGATCTCCAACGACCTGCGGTGGATGGGGTCCGGCCCCAACACCGGTCTCGGCGAGCTGCACATCCCCGACCTGCAGCCGGGTTCCTCGATCATGCCCGGCAAGGTGAATCCGGTGATCCCGGAGGCCGTCATCATGGTCGCGGCGCGGGTGATCGGCAACGACGCCACCATCGCGTGGGCCGGCGCCACCGGCAACTTCGAGCTCAACGTCGCGATCCCCGTGATGGGCACGGCACTGCTCGAGTCGATCCGCCTGCTCGCCAACTCGAGCCGTGTACTCGCCGACAAGACCGTCGACGGCCTCGAGGCGAACCTCGAGCGCGCGGCCGCACTCGCCGGCATGTCGCCGTCGATCGTCACGCCGCTCAACAAGTACATCGGCTACGAGAGCGCCGCCAAGATCGCCAAGCACGCGGTCGCCAAGGGCATCACGGTGCGCGAGGCCACGATCGACCTCGGCTTCGTGAAGCGCGGCGAGCTCACGCTCGAGCAGCTCGACGCGGCGCTCGACGTGCTCTCGATGACCCACCCGGGCTGATCCGGGAACCGCCGCATCCGCAGAAATGCAGGAGAAGACACGGATCCGGGCCGCCGACTCCCGTCACCACGGGGGCGGCGACCCGGATCTCCTGCATTTCTGAGGGGGTCGGACGCCGATCAGGCGAGCTCGTTGGACTCCAGCAGCTCGGTGACGAGCGCCGCGATCGCGGAGCGCTCCGAGCGGGTCAGGGTGATGTGGCCGAAGAGCGCGTTGCCCTTGAGGGTCTCGATCACCGAGGCGACGCCGTCGTGGCGGCCGACGCGCAGGTTGTCGCGCTGGGCGACGTCGTGGGTGAGCACGACCCGCGAGTTCTGGCCGATCCGCGAGAGCACCGTCAGCAGCACGTTGCGCTCCAGCGACTGCGCCTCGTCGACGATCACGAACGCGTCGTGCAGCGAGCGCCCGCGGATGTGGGTGAGCGGCAGCACCTCGAGGATGCCGCGCTCCACCACCTCGTCGAGCACGTTCTCGGAGACCAGGGCGCCGAGCGTGTCGAACACCGCCTGGCCCCAGGGGCTCATCTTCTCCTCCTTGTCGCCGGGCAGGTAGCCGAGCTCCTGGCCGCCGACCGCGTAGAGGGGACGGAACACCATGATCTTGCGGTGCTGCTGCTTCTCCAGCACCGCCTCGAGACCCGCGCACAGCGCGAGCGCCGACTTGCCGGTGCCGGCGCGACCGCCGAGCGACACGATGCCGACCTCCTGGTCGAGCAGCAGGTCGATCGCGAGGCGCTGCTCGGCGCTGCGGCCGTGCAGTCCGAACACGTCGCGATCGCCGCGCACGAGCTTGAGCTCGCCGCGGCCGGTCACGCGCCCGAGGGCCGAGCCGCGCTCGGAGTGGATGACGAGGCTCGTGTTCACCGGCAGGTCCTGCACCTGCCGCGAGACGAGGGTCTCGGTGTCGTACAGATCCGCCATCTGCTCGGCCGAGATCTCCAGGTCGGCGACCCCCGTCCATCCGGAGTCCACCGCGAGCTCGGCACGGTACTCCTCGGCGGCGAGACCGATCGACGCGGCCTTGACGCGCAGCGGCAGGTCCTTCGAGACCACGACGACGTCGAGACCGTCGTTGGCCAAGTTCATCGCGACCGCGAGGATGCGGGAGTCGTTGTCGTTCAGCTGCAGCCCCGAGGGCAGCACCGACATGTTCGAGTGGTTGAGCTCGACACGCAGCGTGCCGCCGTTGTCGCCCACCACGATCGGGAAGTCGAGCCGCTCGTGCTCGACCCGCAGGTCGTCGAGGATCCGCAGGGATTGGCGTGCGAAGTAGCCGATCTCGGGATCGTGGCGCTTGGCCTCGAGTTCGGTCACCACGACCACGGGGAGCACGACGGAGTGCTCGGCGAACCGGTAGATGGAGCGCGGGTCGCTCAGCAGCACGGAGGTGTCGAGCACATAGGTGCGCTCCCCCTGCTTCCGATCCTGAACTGCGCCGGTCGTGGACTTCTGCTGGGGCTTGTCGAGCGCGGGCACTCCCACTCCATCCCCGGGTGGGCACGCCACCCGGATCCTGTCGCGGATCGGCCAGGGGCTCAGCGGTGCGAACTTATGTGGCCGCTCCGACCGGGCACGGTGCCCGATGACCCGACGCTAAGCCCGGGTCGGCGCATCCCGGGGCGCGACACGCGTGGGCCGTGTTACGCGCTCGTGAACTCTTCTCAGCGACCGGATGCCGTGGCGAAGGACGTGAGCGCGGAGCGGAGCATGGCGAGCGTCTCGGCGTCGGTCGAGGCGTGCGGGGCGAGGCGCACCGTGCCGCCGCGCACCGTCACGCTCACCCCGTGGTTGTGCAGGGCCGCGGCGAGCATCGTGAGCTGGTCGGGCTCGGGCCGCACGATGACGATGCCGGCGCGCTCCGCCTCGGCACGCGGCGAGACGACCGGCAGGGCGAACTCGTCGGCCGTGTCGATGACGGCGCTCACCCGTTCGGCGACGCGGGCGTGGATCGCCGCGACGCCCACCTCGGCGATCTCCTCGAGGGCGGCCGAGAAGCGCGCCATGGCGATCGGGTCCGCGTTCGAGACCGCATACGCGCGTGCGTCGGGCGCCGGCGGCAGGACCTCGTCGAGCGGCATGCCCTCGGACTCGGTGCCGGTGAAACCCGACCAGACGGGCGTCAGGTGCTCGAGCGCGTGGTCCGAGAGGGCGAGGAAGCCGGTGCCCCAGCCGGCGCGGGCCCACTTCTGCCCGCCCGCGACCACGACATCCGCCACCTGGTAGGGCGCGTCGACGACGCCGAAGCCCTGGATGGCGTCGACGATGAGGAGCCGGTCGCCGATCACCTGGCGGATGCCCTCGAGGTCGACGAGGTAGCCCGTGCGGAAGTCGACGAGGCTCACCGCCACGGCGACGACCGAGCTGTCGAGCTGGTCGCGGATGTTGCCGGGGGTGACGCGCCCGTGATCGGTCTCGAGCCACAGCGGCTGGGCGACGCCGAGCGCCTCCTGGGCGCGCACGGTGGCGAAGGTGAGCGAGGGGAACTCGGCGGCCGAGAGGGCGACGCCGCCGGTGACCCCGAACAGCGCGTGCATGAGGCCCTGGCTCGTGTTCGGCTGGAACGCGATCTGCTCGGGGCGGAACCCGGTGACGGCCGAGACGGCGGCGCGCACGCGGGCGCTCTGCTCGAAGATCGGGGCGAACGACCCGAAACGTCCCCCCGCGAGCAGCGTCTGGAAGGCCTCGGTCTCGGCGCGCACGGTGTCGCCGATCGGCCCGACCCCCGCGAAGTCGAGGTAGCCGGGCTCCTCGTGGAAACGCGCGGCGTAGTCGTCGATGTCGAGGGTCACAGGGGCCTCACTGTCCGTAGCGGCGGTGCCGCGTCGCGTAGGCGCGCAGGGCGCGCAGGAAGTCGACCTCGCGCAGGTCGGGACCGAGCGCCTCGACGAAGTAGAACTCGCTGTGGGCCGACTGCCACAGCATGAAGTCCGAGAGGCGCTGCTCCCCCGAGGTGCGGATGATCAGATCGGGGTCGGGCTGACCCTGGGTGTAGAGGTGCTCGCCGATCAGCTCGGGGGTCAGGATGCCGGCCAGCTCCTCGACGCTGCCGCCGCGCTCGCCGTGGTCGCGCACGATGCTGCGCATGGCATCCGCGATCTCGCGGCGCCCGCCGTAGCCGACGGCGAGGTTCACGTGCAGCCCGACGTTGCCGGAGGTGCGGTCGGCGGCGGCGCGCAGCGCCCCGACGAGGGGCTCGGGGAGCCCGTCGGTGGTGCCGACGTGCTGGATGCGCCAGTCGGCGGCTCGGGAGAGGTCGTCGGCGAGGTCGGCGATGATCTCGAACAGCTGGTCGAGCTCGTCGTCCGATCGCCCGGTGAGGTTGTCGGTGGACAGCAGGTAGATGGTGACCACCCTGATGCCGAGCTCGTCGCACCAGCCGAGGAACTCGCGCATCTTCTCGGCCCCCGCGCGGTGACCGTGCGCGGCGGTCTCGAGCGCCCGCTCGCGGGCCCAGCGCCGGTTGCCGTCGATGATCATCGCGACGTGCTGCGGCAGGGTCGCCCCCTGCAGCTGGCGGCGCAGCCGAGCCTGGTAGAGGCCGTAGAGCGGTCCCGTGCCGCCTGGACCCTGCCGCTGACTCACGGAGCAACGCTAGCCGACCCGGGCCCGCGCGGCGATCCGGCCGACGCTCCCAGGATGCGTGATGGACCCCCGGCTACGATCGCACCATGACTGCCGCGCCGGCCCCGACCGACAACCCGTCCGACGCCGCCGGCGGCGAACTGCCCGGGTCGCCGACCGCGGACGAGGCGCGCGCGGAGGCCGAACCCGCCGCGGGTCTGCCGAACCTGCCGTTCCTCGAGGACGAGCTCGATCATCCGCCGGTCGAGACGAAGCCGCTCTGGCGGGGCTGGATCCACGCGGGCACCTTCCCGCTCGCGATCGCCGCGGGGATCGTGCTCATCTGCCTCGCCGACGGTGCGGCCGCCAAGTGGGCGTCGGCGGTGTTCATGGCGAGTTCGCTGCTGCTGTTCGGCATCTCGGCCACCTACCACCGCTTCAACTGGTCGCCGAAGGTCAAGGCGGTCTTCCGCCGGCTCGACCACTCCAACATCTTCCTGCTGATCGCCGGCACCTACACGCCGCTCGCCGTGTGCGCCCTGCCGCCCGACAAGGCGGTGGTGCTGCTCTCGATCGTCTGGGGCGGCGCCCTGCTCGGGATCGGCTTCCGGATCTTCTGGCTCAAGGCGCCGCGCTGGCTCTACGTGCCGCTCTACGTGGCCCTCGGCTGGGCGGCGATGATGTACATCGTCGACCTCGTGAACGCGAACGTCGCGATGATGGTGCTGGTGCTCGTCGGCGGCGTCTCCTACACCGTCGGTGCCGTGTTCTACGCGCTCAAGCGCCCGAATCCGGCGCCCGGCGTGTTCGGGTTCCACGAACTGTTCCACGCCTGCACCGTGATCGCGTTCCTGTGCCACTGGACGGCGATCCTCTTGATCGTGATGAACCCCGCCTACAGCTGAGTCAGGCCTCGGGGCGGTCCTCGGCGGCGGCCTCTTCGGCGTCGAGCTGCTCGGCGATCGCGGCGCGGTTGTTCACACGGCGGATGCGGCGGTTGAGACTGATGAGCAGGCCGATCGTGGCGATGATGAGCCCGAGGGTCACGAAGAACCCGACGACGCCGGGGGTGACGAGGTTCTCGTCGAACGCCGGTGTCGGCGAGGGGGTGGGCGTCGCCGCCCAGAGGATGTGGAGCACGATCGCCCTTTCCGAAGCGAATAGCCTGGGACCAGCGTAATCCGAGCCGGGAGACCTCTTGACCGCACACGACCTCGACGCGAGGTACGGACGCACCCCCGCACGCCGTGCGCGCGCGCGATTCGTCGCGATCGGCGCGGCGATCGGCGTCGCGGTGGTCGTCGTCGCCTGGGTGGTGTGGGCGGGGCTGCTGAGCCCTGCCGCGTCGATCGAGGCGAAGGACGTCGGATACCGGGAGCTGACGGCCTCGACGGTCGAGGTGCGCTGGCAGCTCACCGCTCCGGCCGACACCGCCGTCTCCTGCGCGGTCCAGGCGACGAGCGAGAACCACGCCGTGGTCGGTTGGCTGGTGGTCGAGGTGCCGCCGTCCTCGGAGACCACCCGCACCCTCTCGGCGACCGTGCGCACGAGCGAGCCCTACGTGGGCGGCTCGGTCTACCGCTGCTGGCTGCCCGACGCCTCGGCGGCCGCGGATGCGGTGGCGGCCGAACTGGCCTAGGCTGTCCGGAACGTATCACCCTGTGGAGACCGGCCGAGTGCCGGTCTCGATTGTTTGTGAGGAGCAGCATGCCCGAGACCACGACGTGGCTCACCCAGGAGTCCTTCGACCGCCTGAAGGCGGAACTGGCCGAGCTGGAGGGTCCCGCGCGCGTCGACATCGCCAAGAAGATCGAGGCGGCGCGCGAGGAGGGCGACCTCAAGGAGAACGGCGGCTACCACGCCGCGAAGGACGAGCAGGGCAAGATCGAGGCCCGCATCCGTCAGCTCACCGAGCTGCTGCGCACCGCGACGGTCGGCGAGGCCCCCGAGTCGGATGGCACGGTCGCCCCGGGCACCCTCGTGACGGCGAAGATCGCCGGCGACACCTCGACGTTCCTGCTCGGCAACCGCGAGATCGCGAGCGACACCGAGGATCTCGACGTCTATCCGGAGTCCAGCCCGATCGGTCAGGCGATCCTCGGCCACAAGGTCGGCGACACCCTCAGCTACACGGCCCCGAACGGCCGCGAGATCCCCGTGGAGATCGTGGCGGTCGAGACCTTCCACGGCTGACCCGCCGCCCCATCCCGCGAGAGTACGCGCTTCCGCGTACTCTCAGCCCCGAAAGTACGAGGAAGTGCGTACTCTCGGGGAGTCAGGCGGAGGCTGCGCCCGGCTCCGCGCGCGCCGCGCGGCGGCCGCGGGCCAGCTCGGTGTCGAGGGCGTCGAGCGGGTTCGCCAGGCCGGCCAGCGGGTCGACGAGGGCGGCGAGCCAGTCCTGGGCGGACGCCACCGCATCCGGGGCGAGCGCGTAGAAGCGCCGGGTGCCCTCGGCGCGCACCGTCAGCAGGCCCGCGTCGCGCAGCACCTTGAGATGCTGCGAGACGGACGGCTGCGAGATGGCCTGCACCCGCTGCACGCCCTCGACGAGGGCCCCCGCCGGCTGCTCCCCCGCCGAGGCGAGCAGCACGAGGTGCCGGCGCACGGGATCCCCGAGCGCCTCGAACACGGCGGCGGGCTCCGCGCTCACGAGCCCTCCGGGGCGGTCGTGTAGAAGGCGTAGGCGCCGTCGCCCGCCGCGCGCATCGCATCCGGATCCTCGCCCGCGGCGATCGCCGCCTCGGTCCACCCGTCGGCGGCGGCACGGTGGAACGCCCGCCCCTCCTCGGTGAGCGGGAAGGTGGTCGCGAGCGCGGGATCCACGGTGTCGCCCGAGTCGAGGTGCAGTCCGAGGCCGAGCAGCGCCCCGTCCCAGCCGATGCCGACGGCGCCGGGGCCGTACACGCTCCAGAACTCCTCCGGCACGTGCGCCTCGTGCACGAGCTCCAGCTCGGTGCCCTCCCCGCCCGGCGTCAGCGTGATCGTGACCCAGGACGGCGCGCCCATCATCTCCCAGGTGATGGCGAAGGAGCGCGGCGGGTCGCAGCTCTCGACCGTGCCCGAGGCGTTGCCCGTCAGCTCGTACCGGCCGCCGACGCTCAGGTCGCCGGAGATCGGCAGGAACCAGCGGGGGATGCGCTGCGGATCGGTGAGCGCGCTCCAGAGGTCGTCGGCGTCGGCGCGGTACTCGCGCCGCGCGATCGCGATGCGGGTGGGGGCACCGCCGCGCTCCCCCGTGCGCAGTTCGCGCGTCACCAGCCCCGCGGTTCCGATGGGGTCGTCGAGCAGCGTCATCGCATCCTCCTTTGTATAGGTGGTTACCTATATTACGCGTGATGCGACTCACGTCAAGAGGCGAGAACCCGCGCAGCCGGGCGCGCCCGGCGGAGCGGAGCGTCGCGGATCACCGCGGCGCAAGAAGAATCAGACCGGATCGACCCGGGGGCGGTAGCCGGCGTCGCGGAGGCGGCGCAGCACGAGCTCGGCGTGCTCCGCGCCGCGGGTCTCCATGTGGATCTCGATCTCGACCTCGCTGATCTGCAGGCCGAAGCCGTGACGGGTGTGCAGCACCTCGACGACGTTCGCGTTCGCCTCGGCGATCAGCTCGGCGATCCGGGCGAGCTGGCCGGGGCGGTCGGGCAGCGGGATGTTGACCTTGAGGTAGCGGTGGGAGGCGGCGAGACCGCGGCTGATCACGCGCTCCATGACCATGGGGTCGATGTTGCCGCCCGAGAGCAGGATGACCGTCGGGCCATCGACGTCGAGCTGGTCGGAGAGGGCCGCGGCGACGCCGACCGCTCCCGCCGGCTCGACGACGAGCTTCGCGCGCTCGAGCAGCACGACGAGCGCGCGGGCGGTGTCGTCGTCGTCGACCGTCACGACGCGGTCGACCGCGTCGCGCACGATCGCGAAGTTGAGCTCGCCCGGCCGCCCCACCGCGATGCCGTCGGCGATCGTCGGCCCGGTGGTGATGGCCGTGGGCGCGCCGGCGGCGAGCGAGGGCGGGTACGCCGCCGCGTTCGCGGCCTGCACCCCGATCACCCGCACACGGCGTCCGAGCTCCGGCTCGAGCTGGGCGAACGCCGACGCGACGCCGGCGATCAGTCCGCCTCCGCCGATCGGCACGACGACGGTGGCGACATCCGGCACCTGCTCGAGGATCTCGAGCGCCAACCCACCCTGACCGGCCACCACGTCCGGGTGGTCGAACGGGGGGATGACGACCGCCCCGGTGCGCTCGGCGAACTCGGCGGCGGCCTGCAGCGTCTCGTCGACGACGTGCCCGTGCAGCACGACCTCGGCGCCGTAGTTGCGGGTGGCCTGCAGTTTCGGCAGCGCGACGCCGAGCGGCATGAAGATGGTGGCGCGGATGCCGAGCTCGCGCGCCGCGAGCGCGACGCCCTGCGCGTGGTTGCCCGCCGACGCCGCGACGACGCCGCGCGCCCGCTCGTCGTCGGTGAGCTGCGAGAGCCGGTTGTAGGCCCCGCGGATCTTGTACGACCCGGTGCGCTGCAGGTTCTCGGCCTTGAGGTGCACGGGCGCCCCGAGCACCTCCGAGAGGAACCGCGACTCCTCCATGGGCGTCACGACGGCGACGACGGAGGCGCGCTCGCGCGCACGGCGGATCTCGGCGAGCGAAGGTCCGGGGAGCTCAGTCACGGATGCTGCGGCCTCTCGTCGACGGGACGACATCCGCGACCGACGGATGCGGCTTGGTGCGCCACTCGCCCCGCGCGATGTAGACGATCATCGCGTTCAGGGTGGCGGTGAGCGGGACGGCGAAGAGCGCGCCCGGGATCCCCGCGAGGAATCCACCCGCGGCGACCACGATGACGACGGCGAGCGGATGCACCTTCACGGCGTTGCCGACGAGGAACGGCTGCAGCACGTGACCCTCGAGCTGCTGCACGCCGATGACGATGAGCAGCATGACGAAGGCCTGCCACGGCCCCATGAACACGAGGGCGATGAACACCGCGAGCGCCCCCGACACCACGGCGCCGACGACGGGGATGAAGGAGCCGAGGAACACGAGGATCGCGATCGGCACGACCAGCGGGAAGCCGTCGTAGAACAGGCCGAGCACGAACGCGCCGAGTCCGATGCCGACGGCGTCGATGAACGCGACGAGCACCTGCACGCGCACGAAGGTCGAGAGGGTGATCCAGCCGGCCTCGCCACCCCCGATCAGGGCGGCGCGCGACCTCCGCGGGAAGATGCGCACGATCCAGTGCCAGATGCCGCGCCCGTCGATCAGGATGAACAGGGTCGCGAACAGCACCAGCAGGAAGCCGGCGAGGAAGTGGCCGACGCTCGACCCGACGGAGAGCGCGCCCGACCAGATGACCCCCGCGTCGTCCTGGATCGAGGTGACGAGCTGGTCGACCCAGTCGTCGAGGTCCGACTGGGAGAGACCGAACGGGAGATCGAGCAGCCACTGGCGCAGATCCTCCCAGCGCAACAGGGTCTGATCACGCAGAGCGGGGTAGCCGTTGATGACCGTCACCACGGTCAACCAGATCAACCCCGCGAGCACGGCGAGCACGCCGACCTCGGAGACGGCGACCGCCGCCCACTTCGGCCAGCGGTGCGCCTGCAACCAGTTCGAGAAGGGCACGAGCAGGGCCGCCAGCAGGAGGGCGACCATGAGCGGCACGACGATGTAGCGCAACTGGATGACGAGGAAGATCAGCAGGCCGATGACTCCGGCGACGACGAGCAGACGCCAGGACCAGGCGGCGGCGATGCGCATACCCGCGGGCACGGCGTCGGCGACGCGCGCGTCGACCGCCCGGCGCGCCTCCTCGTCGCGAGCACGTTCGCTGCGGAATCCGAAGGCCACGGAGCAAGTCTAGGCGGGGCGTATTCCCGAGGCCGATCCGCGCAGCCGACCATCGCTCGTCACCCGAGCAGCACCGACTGTTCACCGGGCCCGCGCCGGCTGGTCACCGCGCGCGCCTACCGTCGGCCCGTCGCGTCACCCGCGCGCCACCACCGAGAGGAACAGCATCCCCATGACATCCCTTCTCCCCGCCCGCGCCCGCATCGCGGGCGTCGCCGCCCTCGCGGCGACCGCGATCGTGCTGACCGGCTGCGCGAGCGAGCCGGCCACCGGATCCGGCGACTCGGATGCGGCCGCCGCCACGAGCGTCGCCGACTTCGGCACCTTCGCCGACCTGGAGGCCGCGGCCGAGGCCGAGGGCGCGCTCAACGTCATCGCGCTCCCCCGCGACTGGGCGAACTACGGCGAGATCCTCGACGCCTTCGCCGCCAAGTACCCCGGGATCACGATCACCGAGATCTCGCCCGACGTCTCGAGCGCCGAGGAGATCCAGGCCGCGAAGACCAACGAGGGCCTCGACACCGCCCCCGACGTCTTCGACATCGGCCTCACCGTCGCGCTGCAGAACACCGACGTGTTCGCCCCCTACCAGGTGCAGACCTGGGGCGACATCCCCGACGCCCTGAAGGAGCCCTCGGGCCTGTTCGTGGGCGACTACGGCGGGTACATGTCGATCGGCTACGACTCGTCGAAGTACCCCGAGCCCGCGACCCTCGACGACCTGCTGGGCGCCGACTACAAGGCGGCCGTCGCCATCAACGGCGACCCGACGCAGGCCGGCGCGGCCTTCGCGGCCGTGGGCCTCGCGACCGTGCAGTCGGGCGGCGACCTGGACGACTTCCAGCCGGGCATCGACTTCTTCGGCGAGCTGAACACGGCAGGCAACATGCTGAAGCTCGACGTCACGAGCGCGACCGTCGCGAGCGGCGAGACCCCCGTGGTCTTCGACTGGGACTACCTGAACGCGACCCACGTCGCCGACAACCCCGACTGGAAGGTGCGCGTGCTCCCCGGCACCGGCTACGCCGGCTACTACAACCAGGCGATCAACAAGGACGCCCCGCACCCGGCGGCGGCGCGCCTGTGGCAGGAGTTCCTCTACAGCGACGAGGCGCAGAACCTGTGGCTCAAGGGCGGCGCACGCCCCGCGCGCATGGAGGCCATGATCGCGGCGGGCACGATCGACGCGGATGCCGCCGCGGCGCTCCCGGAGGCCCCCGCGGACGTCGTCGTGCCCACCGAGGCGCAGTCGACCTCGGCCGGCACCCTGCTCGGCGAGAAGTGGGCGGCCGCGGTCCAGTGACCTCCGCCACCCGCAGCACGTGGGCGGCGATCGGGCTCGCCCCGTTCGCCGCCTACGTGCTGCTGTTCCTGGCCCTGCCGACCGTGCTCGCGGTCGCATCCGGGCTCGTCGACGCCGACGGGGCCTTCACCCTCGACAACATGGCGGCGCTCGGCGATCCCGTGATCCTCGCCACCTTCGCCAACTCCACCTGGTTGTCGCTGCTCACCGCGGTGATCGGCGCCGTGGTCGGCGCCCTCGTCTGCTATGCACTGCTCGGCCTCTCGGAGACCGGCGCCGTGCGCACCGCGGTCGACGCCGCGGCCGGCGTGTTCGCGCAGTTCGGGGGCGTGATGCTCGCCTTCGCGTTCATCGCGACGATCGGCCTGCAGGGCGTCGTCACGCAGCTGCTGCTCGGCGCGGGGATCGACATCTTCGCCTCCGGCCCGTGGATCTACGAGCTGCCGGGGCTGATCCTGCCGTACGTGTTCTTCCAGATCCCGCTCATGGTCATCACGTTCATGCCCGCGCTCAGCGCCCTGCGACCCCAGTGGGCGGAGGCGAACCTCACCCTCGGGGGCAGCCGCGCCTCGTTCTGGACCCGGATCGGCATCCCGGTGCTCGCGCCCTCGTTCCTCGCCTGCACCCTGCTGCTGTTCGCGAACGCGTTCTCGTCGTACGCCACGGCGGCGGCGCTCGCCAGCCAGGGCTCGCAGATCGTGCCCCTGCAGATCCGCACCGCCCTCACCAGCGAGACGGTGCTCGGTCGCGAGAACCTGGCGGGCGCCCTGGCGTTCGGCATGATCGTCGTGGTCGGCGTCGTGATGTGGCTCTACTCGCTCGTCCAGCGGCGCGCGGCGAGGTGGCGCGGATGAACGGCATCGCCCCCTCCCGCGTCACCCGCTGGGTGATCGGCATCCTGGTCGGCGCGTTCTTCGCGATCCCGATGCTCGCGACCCTGCTCTACACCTTCCGCGACGGCGACGGCTTCTCGCCGGTGCACTGGGCGGCCCTGTTCGATCCGGCCAAGACCTCCTCGTATGCGCCGATCTGGGTGGGCCTCGGCAACTCGCTCGTGCTCGCGGTGGTGACCGTCGCGATCGTGCTGTTCCTGCTGACGCCGACGATGATCCTCGTGCACCTGCGGTTCCCCCGCCTGCGGCCGGGGTTCGAGTTCCTCGTGCTGCTGCCCATCTCGATCCCCGCGATCGTGCTCGTCGTGGGTCTCGCGCCGATCTACCAGCAGCTCGGCCGGATGCTGGGCACCGGAGCGTGGACGCTGGCCTTCGCCTACGGCATCACGGTGCTGCCCTTCGCCTACCGGGCGATCCAGGCGTCGATCGACGCGGTCGACATCCGCACGCTCAGCGAGGCCGCGCGGTCGCTCGGCGCCGGCTGGGCGACGATCGTGCTGCGGGTGATCGCCCCGAACCTGCGCACGGGCCTGCTGGCCGCGTCGCTCATCTCGGTCGCGGTGGTGCTCGGCGAGTTCACCATCGCGTCGCTGCTCGGCCGGCAGGTGTTCCAGACGGCGCTCGTCGTCGTCAAGAACACCGACGCCTACGCAGCCGCCGTGTTCACCCTGCTCGCGTTGGCGTTCGCCTTCGTGCTGCTCATCGTGATCGGTCTCGCCGGCCGCTCGCGCACCCGAAAGGCCGGATCATGACCACCTCCCCCATCCCGGTGCGGGCGCTCCCGCGCACCTCGGAGAACTCGCTGCTCGCCGAGGCCGGCACGGGCACGCGGGTCGAGTTCCGCGGCATCGTGAAGGACTACGGCGCGACCCGCGTGCTGCACGGCCTCGACCTCGACGTCGCCCCCGGCGAGTTCGTCTCGCTGCTCGGGCCGTCCGGGTGCGGCAAGACGACGGCGCTGCGGGTGCTCGCCGGCCTCGAGCAGGCGAGCGCCGGCGTGGTGCTGCTCGGCGACGCCGACGTCTCGGCCGTGCCGACGAACCGACGCGACATCGGGATGGTGTTCCAGTCGTACTCCCTGTTCCCGCACCTGCGGGTGGTCGACAACGTGGCGTTCGGGCTGCTGCGCCGCAAGGTGGCGAAGGCGGAGGCCGCCCGCCGCAGCCACGACGCCCTGGCCCTGGTGGGGCTCGACCATCTCGCCGACCGCTTCCCCCACCAGCTCTCCGGGGGCCAGCAGCAGCGGGTCGCCCTCGCCCGGGCGCTCGTCACCGAACCCCGCGTGCTGCTGCTCGACGAGCCGCTGTCGGCGCTCGACGCGAAGGTGCGCGTGCAGCTGCGCGACGAGATCCGCCGCATCCAACTGCGGCTCGGCATCACCACCGTGTTCGTCACCCACGACCAGGAGGAGGCGCTCGCCGTCTCCGACCGCATCGCCGTGATGAACGCCGGACGGATCGAGCAGATCGGAACCCCGGAGGAGCTGTACCTGCTGCCCGCGACGCCCGAGGTGGCGGCCTTCGTCGGACTCTCCAGCCTCGTGCCCGGCATCGGGGAGGGCGCGTCGGTGCGGGTCTGGGGGCAGTCGCTGCCGGTGAGCGGCGAGGCGGTGTCGGGCGAGGTCGACGTCTTCGTGCGCCCCGAGAACGTGCGGCTCGTCGCGACGGACGGGACGGAGGCGACCGTGCAGGAGAGCACCTTCCTCGGCAGCTTCCGCCGCACCCTGGTGAAGACGGCCGACGGGGCGATGGTGCGCGTGCAGCACCCCGCCTCGGAACGGGTGGAGTACGACGACCGCGTGCGGATCGCGATCGACCCGGAGCCCGTGTCGGTGCGTCCGCGACGCTGAGATACCCCGCGTCGGCGGCGGACGGTAGCGTCGCACGGGTGGCCGACTCCGTCTCCCCCGCATCCGCGCGACGCATCGCCCTCGCCGCCCAGGGGTTCGGGCGACCGCGGCCCGAGGTGGTCGGCACACGGCAGCTGAACCTGCTGATCGAGCGACTCGGCCTGCTGCAGCTCGACTCGGTGAACGTGCTGGAGCGCAGCCACTACCTGCCCGTGTTCGCGCGGCTGGGCGCCTACGACAAGACCCTGCTCGACAGGCTCACCTTCGCCAGACGCGGCCCCTACCGCGAGTACTGGGCCCACGAGGCGGCCCTCATCCCCCTCGAGCACTGGCCGCTGTTCCGCTTCCGCATGCAGGACTACCGCGACTACTTCGAGCGCTCGGGTGACCCGTGGCTCGCCGCGCACGCCGACACGCTCGGCTGGCTGCGCTCCGAACTCGCCGAGAAGGGCCCTCTGCCGGCGTCGAAGATCGAGCGGGACGCCTCCGCCCCCCGCCGCGGGAGCTGGTGGGAGTGGGACGAGGTCAAGCGCGGGCTCGAGCGGATGTTCCGGGTCGGCGAGGTGGTGTCGGCCGGGCGCAGCGGCTTCGAGCGCACCTACGCGCTGCCCGAGCAGGTGATGCCCGCGGAGCTCTCGGCGCGCGAGGTCCCGCGCGAGGAGGCGGTGCACGCCCTCATGGAGCGCTCGGCGCGCGCCCACGGGATCGGCACGCTGTCCGACCTGGCCGACTACTACCGGCTGAAGAACGCGGATGCGAAGCCCGCCCTCGAGCGGCTCGTCGACGAGAGCGTGGTGCGCCGGGTGACCGTGCCCGGGTGGACGAAGCCGGCCTACCTGCACCGCGAGGCCCGCATCCCCCGCCGCATCGAGGCCACCGCGCTGCTGTCGCCGTTCGACCCGGTGGTGTGGGAGCGCGAGCGCGCGCTGCGGCTGTTCGGGTTCCACTACCGCATCGAGATCTACACCCCCGCCCCCAAGCGGGTCTACGGCTACTACACGCTGCCGGTGCTCGTCGACGACGCCCTCGTCGGGCGCATCGACCTGAAGAACGACCGCAAACGGGGCGTGCTGCGGGTGCAGTCGGCGTGGCGCGAGCAGGGTGCTCCGGATGCCGTGGCCGAGCGCATCGTGCCCGCCCTGCGCGAGCTGGCCGCGTGGCAGGGGCTCGGCGAGCTCGAGGTGGTCGACCGCGGCGACCTGGCGCGCGCGGTCGCCGCGGAGGCGGGCGTCGCGCTCCTTCCGGCGTCGGCCTGAGATCGACCGAAGGTCACGGACCGGGCGCGATCCGACTTCCGGGTCCGACGAAGACGACCCAGCTCCCCGGCGTGGTGTTCTGCGAGACCCATGCCGCGACGTTCGACGCGAGGGTGTCGCGGTCCGTCTCCCATTGCATCCACCATCCCGCCGGCTTGACGGCCGTCGCGACCCATCTCATCCCCCCGACCGAACCGTCGTCGTGCGGCACCGCCATGCTGCGCAGACGCAAGGTCACGATCGACTTGCCCGCGCCGAGAACGTCGGCTTGAAGGCTCTTCTCCTCTTCGAAGTTGTCGATCGCCGCCGCACCGTTGTCGGTGGCCGTGTCGACGCCGATCGCATCCAGGCGCGCCTGGATGTCGGCCGTGACGAGAGCGGGCAGAGGTTCGTCCGGGTCGGTGACGACGTAGCGACCGTCCGGAAGCGGGTAGTAGTACAGGGAGTCGTCGGAGGTCGACGGGTCGTCGCACCAGGCGGCGAACTCCGCCTCGTCCAGGACGTCGCCCGTCGTGTGGACGGCGGAGGCCGCGGAGGTGCCACCGGTCGTCGGGGGCGTCGGCGTCGGCTCCATCGTCGACGTCGATGTCGCCGTGGGCATCGGATCGGACGAGCTGCGCGAATCGCCGCCCGCACAGCCGGTGAGAGCCGCGGCCAGCGCGAAAGCGGCCACGACGACGACGGGGGCGCGATTCGGTCGGATGCGGGTCATGGTCCCATCCTCGCAGGCCGGCCCCGGCGGTCCGGCAACGATTCGAGGACATCTCGACCCCGACGGCGGGCGTCGCAGAGGTCTAGAACTGCACGCGGGGCGGCTCGGCGACCGCCGACGCCCCCGACACCTCGAAGAAGTCCCGCGCGCCGTATCCGAGACCCCGCACGAACAGGCTGCTCGGGAAGGCACCGAGCTTCGCGTTGAACTCGCGGACGCTGCCGTTGTAGGCGCGGCGGGCGGCCTGGATGCCGTCCTGCGCCGCGACGAGATCCGTCTGCGCCTGCAGGAAACGCGGGTCCGACTGCAGCTTCGGGTAGCCCTCCGCCACGGCGAGGGCCGCCGTGACCGCCGCCTGGAAGCGCTCCTCCGCGGCGGCCGCCTCGGAGGGCGTCCCCGCGTCGACGGTGGCGCCGCGGGCCGCGGAAACCCGCTCGACGACGCCGCCCTCGTGCGACGCATGTGCCGAGACGCTGCCGACGAGGCCCGGCACGACCTCCGCCCGCCGCTCGAGCTGGGCGGTGACCTCGCCCCACGCGTCGTCCACGCGCGCGTGCAGCTTCACGAGACCGTGGTAGCTCGACCAGAGCCAGACGCCGACGATGACGACGACCACGACGGCGACGCCGATGATCACGAGGACGAGGGGATCCATACCGGAATCCTACGGCGCACCCGGATCCCGCGACCGCGCGTTCGCCGCGGATTCGGCGGGCGTTGGCGGATAATCGCGAACGTGATCGACACCCGCGACGCCGTCGTCGCGCACGCACTCGTGGTCCGGCGCGGACGGACCGAGATCCTGCACTCCGTCGACCTCCGGGTGGCGGGCGGCCAGGTGGTGGGGCTGCTCGGTCCGAGCGGGGCCGGGAAGACCACCCTCATGCGCGCGATCATCGGCGCGCAGCACATCGGCTCGGGCACCGTCGAGGTCTTCGGTCGCCCCGCCGGGCACCGTGTCCTGCGCCGGCAGCTCGGCTACATGGCGCAGTCCGCGGCGATCTACGACGACCTGACGGTCGAGCAGAACCTGGACTACTTCCGTCGCGTGCTCGGGGCTCCGGCGTCGGACGTCGACCGCGTCGTCGCCGAGGTCGGGCTCGACCCCGTGCGCAGGAACCTGGCCTCCCGGCTCTCGGGCGGTCAGCGGAGTCGGGTGTCGCTCGGCGTCGCCCTGCTCGGCGCGCCGCGGCTGCTCGTGCTCGACGAGCCGACGGTCGGTCTCGACCCGGTGCTGCGCGAGGAGCTGTGGGGGCTGTTCGCCCGCCTCGCCGCGAGCGGCACCACCCTGCTCGTCTCGAGCCACGTCATGGACGAGGCGCGGCGCTGCGACCGCCTGCTGCTCGTGCGCGAGGGGCGCATCATCGCCGACGACACCCCCGCCGGCCTCCTCGCGTCCACCGGCGCATCCGACCACGACGAGGCGTTCCTGCGGCTCGTGCGGCGGGACGCCGCGTCCGGCACCGGTGGGGAGGCGGCATGAGCCCGCGCCTCACCTTCGCGACCGCGGGACGCGTGCTGACCCAGATCCGGCACGACCCGCGCACCATCGGGCTGCTGCTGGTGGTACCTGCCCTGCTGATCGGGCTGATCGCCTGGATCTTCGACGACACCCCGGTCTTCGATCAGGTCGGTCCGGCGATGCTCGGCATGTTCCCGTTCATCGTGATGTTCCTCGTGACGAGCATCACGACGCTCCGGGAGCGCCGTTCGGGCACGCTCGAGCGGCTGCTCGTGCTCCCGCTCGGCAAGGGCGACTTCATCGGGGGCTACGCGCTCGCCTTCGGGCTGCTCGCCACCGCCCAGGCGGTCGTCGCGGTCGGGTGGGCGGTCTGGGGGTGCGGGCTCGAGATCGACGGGGAGCTCTGGATGCTGGTGCTGGTGGCGGTGGTGAACGGCCTGCTCGGCACGATGCTGGGCCTGCTGGCGAGCGCCTTCGCCTCGACCGAGTTCCAGGTGGTGCAGTTCATGCCCGTCATCGTGGCGCCCCAGATCCTGCTCGGCGGCATCTTCCTGCCGCGGGATCAGATGCCCGACGCGCTGCAGGCCATCTCCGACTGGCTGCCGCTGTCGTACTCGATCGACGCGTTGAACCTCGTGCAGGACGGCTCGGACGGCGGCCAGGTGATCGCGGACGTGCTGGTGGTGGCCGCGTTCGCCGTCGGAGCGCTCGTGCTCGCCGCGCTCACGCTGCGGCGTCGCACCCGCTGACCGACGAAAACGGGCGGGTCGCACGGCCCCCCGACCGCGCGACCCGCCCACCGTCCCCCCGCGTCAGCGACCGAGCGCGCGCTCGAGGTACGGGTTCTGGAAGACGCGATCCGGATCGAGCCGGTCGCGCACGGCGAGGAAGTCGCCGAAGCGCGGGTAGCGCTCGGCGAACACGCCCGCGTCGAGATGGTGCATCTTGCCCCAGTGCGGCCGTCCGCCGTGGGCGAGGAAGATCCGCTCGGCCGCGCGGAAGTACTCCGCCGGGTCGTCCTTCACGTAGCGGTGCACCGCGATGTAGCCCGACTCGCGCCCGTGGGCGGTGGAGAGCCAGTTCTCGTCGGGGGCGGCGGCCCGCACCTCGACGGGGAACGAGATCCGCCACCCCGAGGCGTCGATCATCGCGCGCAGCTCGTGGAGCGCCGCCGGCACCTCGTCGAGCGGCAGCGCGTACTCCATCTCGCGGAAGCGCACGTTGCGCGGCGCGGTGAACACCTCGTAGGAGTGGTCGGTGTACTCGCGGTCGCCGTAGACGCGCGTGGCGAGCCGGTTGATCGACGGGGTGAGTCGCGGCGCCAGGTGACCCACGTTGCACATGAGCGCGAGGGCCGCGTTCGACATGAGCTGCTCCTCGACCCAGTTCGCGACGGCGCCGACCGGCTGCCGCCCGGCGTCGAGCGGCAGGCGGGTGTTCGTCTTGGTCATCACCCGGTCGGTGTGCGGCCACCAGTAGAGCTCGAAGTGGTCGGCCGCCTCGACGCGGGCGCGGAACTCGTCGATCACCTCGAACGGCTCCGGATGCTCGACGGCGTGCAGCAGATACGCGGGCGCGCACTGGATCTCCAGCTCGACCAGGATGCCGAGCGCCCCGAGGCCGAGGCGCACCGCGGGCAGCAGTTCGGCGTTCTCGCGTTCGTTCACCCGCAGCAGCGAGCCGTCACCCGTGACGAGGACGACTCCCGTGATGGTCGTCGCGAGCCCGCCGAAGGCGAGCCCCGTTCCGTGCGTCCCGGTCGACGTGGCGCCCGCGATGGACTGACGGTCGATGTCGCCCATGTTCTGCAGCGCGAGCCCCCAGGGGGCGAGCAGTTCGGGCAGCCGATGCAGGCGCGTGCCTGCGGCGAGCGTCACCCGGCCGCTCGCCGAATCCGCCGTGACGACGCCCTGCAGCCGGTCGAGGTCGACGAGGATGCCGTCGGTCGCGGCGATCGCGGTGAAGCTGTGCCCTGCCCCGACGGTCTTGACCGGGAGTCCGCGTTCCCGGGCGGCGCGCACCACCGCCTGCACCTCGGCGACGTTCGCCGGTGACGCGCGGAACGCGGGGCGCGACGACTCGGAGCGCCCCCAGTTGCGCCACGGCCCGGCCGCACGCAGCGGAGCTCGGGTGCCGTGTCCGGATGCTGTGGTCGTCACAGGAAGGCCTTCCCCTCACCGCGGTAGGTGGGAATGCGATCGAGGATGCGATCGCCCTCCACCAGCAGGAACTCGTTCAGATGCTCCGAGAGCTCGCCCGCCTTCACGTGCCGGAAGAAGACCCGGTCGCCGATCTTGAGGTCGCGCGCAGCCGCGCCCTGCACGGGCGACTGCACCTCGCCCGCCTCCTCGCGGGGCAGATAGCCGAGGCCCTCGGGCCAGACGGGGCGCGGCAGCCGACCCTGTCCGGGCGGTCCGGAGGCGATCCATCCGCCCCCCAGCACGGTGGCGATCTCGGCGGTGGGGCGGCGCACCACGCTCATCGCGAAGGAGGCCGCCGGGGCGGGCTGGAAGTGCGCGTAGCCGTCGAACAGCAGGGGGCCGAAGAGGCCGGAGCCGGCGGCGATCTCGGTGACCGAGTCGTCGGCGTGGGTCGATTCGAGCGACCCCGTGCCGCCGCCGTTGACGAACTCGAGGTCGGCGATCTTGCGCACTTCGGCGACCGCGGCACCGCGCCGCTCGCGCAGCTCGGCGGCCGAGGCCTTCTGCATCGCCCGGATGGCGACCTTCGAGAGGCCCTGATTGCCGACGCCGGCGATCTGGGCTTCGTAGCCCATCATGCCGACGAGCCGGAAGCCCGGGCGCTTGACGATCGCCGCCGCGAGCGAGGCGGCCTCCGCCACCTCGTACACCGGCGAGCGGCGCACGCCGACGTGACCGAGCACGGGGTTGCGATAGCTCGAGTCGAGCTCGAGGCACACCCGGATCTCGGCACGCTGGCTGGTGGGTGCGATGCTGTCGACGAGGTCGAGGTGGGCGAGCGAGTCGACCATGAGCGTCACGCGCGACGCGAGCTGCTCGTCGGCGGCGAGCTGCGCGATCGCCAGCCGGTCCACGCTCGGGTAGCCGACCACGACGTCGTCATGGGTCTCGGCCAGCCACAGCGCCTCGGGCAGCGTGTAGGCCAGGATGCCGCGGTAGCCCGGCAACGCCAGCACGGCATCCAGCACCCCGCGCACCCGCACGGACTTGCTCGCGACACGGATCGGGGTGCCCTGCGCGCGCGCCAGCATGTCGTGGGCGTTCGCCGCGAGGGCCTCGACCGAGATGACCCCGTAGGGCGGTTCAACCCCGCCGGTGGCGGCCGCGAGACGCGGCCACCACTCGGCGGGCGCCCGCCACGGTCGTTCGGACGGAGATACCAGGGGGAACGGCATCCCGGGTCCTACTTGACGTGGCGGACGAGCGAGACGACCAGCGCGCCGAGGACGGCGGCGATGGCCGAGAGCATGAACAGGCCGCGGAAGCCGCCGAGGGCGTCCACGACGAGGGCGCCGAGCAGCGGCGCGAGGGCCTGCGGCACCTGGAACGCGATGTTCATGATGCCGAGATCCTTGCCGCGGTCGTGCGGGTCGGGCAGCACCTGGGTGGCGAGCGCCTGATCGACGGCGAGGAAGGCGCCGTAGCCGAGGCCGAGCAGGCCGCCGGCCACGAAGGTCGCCTCGTAGCTCGTCGCGAACACGAGCACGAAGGCGGCGACCGCCTGGGCGAGCGATCCCCAGATCACGAACACCTTGCGACGCGCGAGACGGTCGGAGAGGTAGCCCACGACGAGCGCGGTGAGCACGACGCAGATCAGGTAGACGACGATGAGCGGCAGCAGCGCGTCCTCGGCGTCGTCGATGCCGATGTTCAGGCCGAACGCCAGGTAGTACAGCAGCAGGCCGGTGCCGAGCGCGTTTCCCGTGTTGACGAGCACGCGGCTCGCGAGCGTCCAGGCGAAGTCGGGGTACTTGCGCGGCGAGATCCACATGCCGCGCAGCAGGGCGGACATCGTGAACTCGGGGCGCTGCTGCGCCGTGATCGGCGTCTCCTTGGTGGCGAACAGCACCGGCAGCACGAGGATCGCGAGGCCGATGGCCATGGCGAGGTAGCCGAGGGTGATCGTGACGAAGACCTCGGTGATCAGGAGCACGCCGAGGATGATCCCGACCGCCTGCGGCGCCGACATCCAGCCGGACACGAAGCCGCGCTGACGCACGGGGACGAGGTCCGAGATGAGGGCCGTGAGGGCCGAGGCGAGCACGCAGAAGCCGACGATCGTGAGCGTCCAGAAGACCGCGATCGCCACGATGCCGTGCACGAGCCCGAGCGCCACGAGCGACAGGGCGAACAGGGCCGCGCCTCCCACGACCCAGGGACGCCGACGCCCGAACCGCGAGGTGGTGCGGTCGGAGAGGAAGCCCGTCACCGGGAAGGCCAGGATCGCGAAGAAGCCGGCGATGCCCGAGACGATGCCGAAGGCGACGACGGAGTCGGTCCAGTCGGCCGGGTGGCCGATCTCGGCGTCGACCTGCAGGGGCAGGAGCACCTGGAACGGGCCGAGCTGCGCCATCCAGACGCCGAGCCAGGCGGCGGCGAAGGCGGCGATCCAGGCGCCGGTGACCGCGCGCTGCGGTTCGGCGAACGCGGCCGGCGAGCCGGTCGCGGTGTGCTGAGGTGCGGACATTCGGACTCCTGAGGGTCGTGTGCGGTCAGGCGGGCGGTGGTTCAGGTGGTGACGGCGAACGGCACGAGCGCCGTCGTCGCGAGGTCGATGGTGCGTTCGGCGGCGGCGTCGTCGCGATCGGCGAGCCAGGCCAGGGTGACGCCGTCGGTGATCGTGACGACGAGTCGGGCGAGGTCGGCGACGGGGATCGTCCACCGGATGCCGAGGTGGGCTTCGGCCGCGCCGAGCACCTCGGCGGCGAGGGCGTGGTAGCGCGCGTACTGCTCGGCGGGCAGGTCGGCGAGCTCGCTCGAGCGCAGCGCGTACTGGGTGAGCTCGAACATCGCCTGCTCGCGACCGGGCGCGGAGCGCACGTGCTCGAGGTAGGCGCTCAGGGTGCGGCGGATGGCGTCGGCCGGGTCGACGGCGTCGGCGAGCAGCCCCGCGAGCGCGGCATCGCCCTCCCCCGCGACGACGAGCTCCACGACGTCGCGCAGCAGCTCGTCGCGGGACGGGACGGCGTAGTGGAAGCTGCCGAGCGGCATCTGCGCCTCGGCGACGATGGCACGGGTCGTGGCGGCGTGGACGCCGTCGCGGTCGACCACCACGAGGGCGGCGCGCGCGAGGGCGGCGCGCCGTTCGGCAGCCGACATCCGTGCCACACCGTCTCCTCTCGTCGCCGAGTCCCCCAGAGTTGGTCAAGTGTCCCAGACGTGCGACCAGGACACCAATCCCCCCGTTGGGGTGTGAGGATGGGCGCACGCCCTCGTAGCCCAACCGGCAGAGGCAGGCGACTTAAAATCGCCTCAGTCTGGGTTCGAATCCCAGCGAGGGCACCTCGATGAGATTCGAACCTCGGTGGGCCCACGCCGCCAGAGGCTCCGCGCGCGGCGCAGCCGCGGGTGGAGGGGCGGTGGGGACGAATCCCAGCGAGGGCACCTCAGGCGCGGTCGTGGAGCGTCACGTGGTAGCCGTCGGGGTCGGCGAAGGCGAAGGTGCGCCCGAACGGCCCGTCGATCGGCTCGGCGACGATCGGGTGGCCGTCGGCGACGAGGGCGTCGTGGATCGCCTGCACCTCGGTGGCGTGCAGCCAGAGGGCGACGCCGAGTCCGGGGCGGCCGGATGCGAGCTCCGTGCCGGGCACCAGCTCGCGCAGCGCGAAGGCGATCGGGGCCGTCTCGAACACGACGGCGTGCGGGGGTCCGGCGGGCGAGCGGACGAGCCCGAGGTAGCGCTCGTAGAACGCCTGCGAGGCGTCGAGGTCGCTGACCTGCAGTGAGATGAAGTCGGGGCCGGTGGCGGGCATGGGGTTCCTCCTGGTATGGGTATGTCAGTTCTCTGACATCCACCAGCGTATGTCAGACTACTGACATGGAACGACCGGGCATCGAGCTCGACACCTCGCTGGGGTACCTGCTGAAGGAGGCGTCGAGCGCGCTGCGCGGCTCGATGGAGGAGGTGCTGCGTCCGCTCGGGATGACCATCACCCACTACTCGTGCCTCGAGCTGCTGGCCCAGCGCCCCGGCCTCAGCAACTCGGAGCTCGCGCGCGGCACCTTCGTCACCCGGCAGTCGATGAACGTGCTGCTGCAGGCGCTCGAGCGCGACGGCTTCGTCGAACGGGCCAGCGAGCCGCCGACCGGACGGGCCCTCCCCACCCGCCTCACGGCGAGCGGCCGGCGCAGCCTCGACCAGGCGAGCGCGGCCGTCCGCTCGGTCGAGCTGCGGATGCTGGCGCAGCTGAGCGACGCCGAGCAGGCGGACGCACTGCGCATCCTGCGCACCATGGTGCGCTCGCTGCGCGGCGAGCGCGACTGAGCGCTACTTGACGTTCTGCACGAGCGCGATGACGGCACCGCCGATGGCCGTGACCACCCCCGCGAGCAGGAACAGGCTCGAGAACCCGCCGACCGCCGCCACGATGAGCGCCCCGAGGATCGGCGCCATCGCGACCGGCACCTGGTAGGCGACGTTCATGATGCCGAGGTCCTTCGCCCGGTCGCGCGCGCTCGGCAGCACCTGCGTGGCGAGCGCCTGCCCGACGGCCAGGTAGGCGCCGTAGCCGAGACCGAGGATCGCGCCCGCCACGAACGTCGCCTCGTACTGGTTCACGAACACCAGGATGAGCGCCGCGATGCCTTGCAGCACGGCGCCCCAGATCACGAACACCTTGCGACGGGCGATGCGGTCCGAGATCCATCCGCACAGCAGCGCGGAGAGCACGACGCCGAGCAGGTAGACGAGCATGAGCGGCAGGAAGGCCTGGCGGGCGCCGGTGCCGAAGTCGAGCTGGTAGGCGAGGTAGTAGAGCAGCAGCCCCGTTCCGAGCGCGTTGCCCGCGTTGACGAGGAAGCCGCTCACCCAGGTCCAGGCGAAGTCCGGGTGGGCCTTCGGCGAGATCCACAGGCCGGCGAGCAGGTCGGCACGGGAGTGCGCCGGACGCTGCTCGCGCGTGATGGGCGTCTCCTTCACGAACACCAGAACGGGCACCACGAGCACCGCCAGGGTCACGGCGAGCGCGACGTAGCCGAGCGTCACGGTCGCGAACACCTCGGTGAACAACACCGCCCCCAGGATGATGCCGACGGCACGCGGCGACGACATCCATCCGGCGACGTAGCCGCGCTGCCGCACCGGCACCTGGTCGTTCAGCAGAGCGGTCAAGGCGGATGCCGCGGCGCTGAAGCCGATCAGGGCCAGGGACCAGAACACGGTGATGAGCACGAGTCCCTGCGCGGCGCCGAGCGCCAGCAGCGCCACAGCGAAGAGGGCCGAGCCGCCGGCGATCCACGGACGCCGGCGTCCGAAGCGCGAGGTGGTGCGGTCGGAGAGGTAGCCGGCGATCGGGAACGCCGCGATGAGGAACGCACCGGCGACCCCCGACACGACGCCGAATGCGACGACCGCGTCGGTCCACTCCGTGGTCTCGCCGACCTCCGCGTTGACCTGCAGCGGCAGGGCGACACGGAACGGGCCGAGCTGCGCCATCCACACGCCGACCCAGGCGGCGGCGAACGCGGCGATCCATCCGCCGCCGACCGCGCGCTGCGGTTCGGCGAAGGCCGCGGTGGATCCGGCGGTGGGTACGGAGGCGGTGTGCGACACGGTGGTCTCCTCGTCGTCGAGTCGGCCCGACAACTGTCGCAAGCGTTTCCCGAGCTGACCACTCCCCCGTTGAGGGTGGGCGGAGGGGTCTACCCCCGTGGCGCCGCGCGCGTCACGCCTTGGGGCGCGAGGCGAACTCCTCGAACGAGGCGCGCGGCACGTCGCGCGCCGGGATGCCCACGAGGTCGCGGCGGAACAGGAAGTTGATGATCCAGTTGCCGAACACGCGCGCCTTGCGTTCCCACATGGGCATCGCGAAGCCGTGGTACCCGCGGTGCATGACCCAGGCGATGAAGCCCGTGATGGCGAGCTTGCGCCACTGGTAGACGCCGACGTAGAGGCCCAGGCCGGCGACCGCGCCGAGGTTCTTGTGGAAGTAGTCGACCGGTGCGTCGCCGCGGATGTCGGCTACCAGGTTCTTGGCGAGGCGCTTGCCCTGACGCACCGCGTGCTGGGCGTTCGGCACGCAGAAGCCGCCGACACCGCCGCCCGAGAGGTCGGGCACCGCGGCCACGTCGCCGGCGGTCCACGCATCCGGAACGACCACGCCGTTCTCGTCGACGATGCGCAGGTCGGCCTGCGCGCGCAGGCGACCGCGCTCCTCGAGCGGCAGGTCGGTTCCGCGCACGACCGGGTTGGCCATGACGCCCGCGGTCCAGATCATCAGGTCCGACTCGAAGCTCTCGCCGGTCGACAGCTCGATCTTGCCGTCGACGGCGCTCGCGAGCTGGGTGTCGAGGTGCACGGTGGCGCCGCGCTTGGCGAGGTTCTTCAGCACCCAGTGGCTCGTCGGCAGCGACACCTCGGGCATGATGCGACCCATCGCCTCGATGAGGTGGAAGCGGGTGTCGTCGAACTCGATGGTGTCGTAGGCGGCGACGAGGGAGCTCGCGAAGCTGCGCAGCTCGGCGAACACCTCGATGCCGGCGAAACCGCCGCCGACCACCACGACCGTGAGCAGACGGTCGCGCTCGGGCCCGGCCGGCAGGTTCGACGCCTTCTGGAAGTTCTCGGTGAGGCGGTCGCGGATCGACATGGCCTCCTCGATGTTCTTGAGGCCGATCGCCTGGTCGGCGACGCCCGGGATGGGGAAGGTGCGCGACACGGCGCCCGCGGTCATCACGACGGTGTCGTAGTCGACGGTCCACGGCTCGCCGACGGCCGGGGTGATCTCGGCGGTCTTGGTGGCGTGGTCGACCTTGGTGACCTTCGCGGTGACGACCTTCGTCTTCTTGAGGTGACGACGGTGCGCGACGACCGCGTGGCGCGGCTCGATCGACCCGGCCGCGACCTCGGGGAGGAACGGCTGGTAGGTCATGTACGGCAGCGGGTCGACCATGGTGACCTCGGCCTCACCTCGGCGCAGATGCTTCTGGAGCTTCTTGGCGGTGTAGAAACCGGCGTAGCCGCCGCCGACGATCAGGATCTTGCGCACGCTCGGGGATCTCCTCGCTGGGGGGAAAAAGTCGGTCCCAATCTACCGCGTGCGCGACCGCCTGCCGAACGCGCGGGCGGCGCCCCCCAGGAAACCCCCCACCACGAAGGCGACGAGCAGCGCGCCGAGGAGCGGAGCACCCACCTGCCCGAGCAGCACGGGGGTGGGCAGGAGCACGCCCACCGGGTCGAACGGCTCGTCGGGAACCGTGCGGATCACGGGCGCGGGACCCGCCTCCAGGTCGCTCTCGGATGCGCTCTGACGCCGGTTGACGCGGATCCACTCGTCGAGCTCGCCCATGGGGTTCGCGTCGACGTGCGGCACCTCGGCGGTGACCGCGGCATCCGCGTCGAGCAGGCCGAAGCCGTACGCGACGTCGGTGCCGGGCGCGCCCGCGTCGCGGGCCGTCGACGTGATGCGGGCGATGACGTTCGCGGCGTCGAGCCCCGGATGCGCGGCCCGCACGAGCGCGACGACGCCCGCCACGATGGGGGTCGCCCCGCTCGTGCCGCTCCAGCGCGCGTAGCTGCCGTCGGGCATCGCCCCGACGAGCTCCTCGCTCGGAGCGGAGACGCCGATCGTCACACCCTGGGTGGAGGCCTTCCGGCTCGTCTGGCCGGCGCGGTCGACGCCGGCCACCGTCAGCACGCCGGGCATGGTGGCGGGTGCGCCCACCTCGTCGGTGCCGGATCCGCGGTTTCCCGCGGCCGCCACGATCACGACGTCGTGGTCCATCGCGTAGGAGAACGCGTCGTCCCAGCTGGTCGGCCAGTCGAGGGTGTTGCGGGTGAGCGACATGTTGATGACGTCGGCGCCGTGGTCGACCGCCCAGCGCACCGCGTCCGCGATCTGCTGGTCGGAGTCGCCCGTGTCGAACCCGATCGAGATCGCGAGCACGGAGGCCTCCGGCGCGCTCCCGATCACCCCGGATGCCGCCCCGGTGCCGCGTCCCGCGGCCAGCGAGGCGACGAGCGTGCCGTGCTCGCCCTCGGAGCCGACCGGCGTCCGGCCGTCGGCGCTGCCGTGGCCGGAGAAGTCCGCGCCGCCGGTCACCGCCCCCTGCAGTTCGCGCGGGGAGCCGACGCCCGTGTCGATCACGGCGATCGTGACGCCCGCGCCCCGGGTGACGGCCCAGGCGTCGCGGATGCCGTAGTCGTCGAGCCAGTACTCCGCGCTCCGCACGGCGTCGGCCGGGGCGGCCGGAATGGCGGAGACGGGCCCCGACGACCCGCCGAGCAGCGCCACGACGCCGAGCACGACCGCCAGCGGCCGACGGGCGCGACGCACCTCAGGCCCCGAGGGCGGCGCCCGGTTCGGCGCACGTGCACCGCTCGGGCGACCAGCTCGACCGCGCGAGGGCGGCGTCCCCGATGGGGTTCACCCCCGGTCCGGCGGCGAGCGCGTGGGCGGCGAGCGCGTGCAGGCACTTCACGCGGTCGGGCATACCCCCCGCCGAGAAGCCCGCGATCTCGGGCACCACCTCGATCGACTCCCGGTCGGCGAGGTACGACTGGTGCGCGGCGCGGTAGGCGTCTGCGACCTCGCCGTCGAGCATCGCCGCGAGCTCCGGCATCACCCCGGTCGCCTCGAGGGTCGACATCGCCGCCGTCGCGCCCGGATGCGAGAGGTAGTACAGGGTCGGGAACGGCGTGCCGTCGGGCAGCCGGGGGCTCGTCGCGACCACGGTCGGGTTGCCGCACACGCAGCGCGCGGCGATGCCGACGACCCCGCGGGCGGGGCGACCGAGCTGCGCGGACACCACCGCGACCTCCGCAGCGGTGGGCGGCTCGAACGGGGGGCGGGTCATCCGGCGCTCCCGGTGCTCTGCGCGGGGCTGTCGAGCTGCCCGAGCTGTTCGGGCGTCGCCTGGGTGAGGCCCGCCGTGTAGACGGATCCGAGGAGCGCCGTCACCCAGTCGACGCGCGTGGCCTGGATGCTGTCGCTGATCGGCTGCTCGTCGCTCGCCTGCGGGCTGCCGTCGTCGTCGATCACGAGGTAGGCCACGTCACCCGGGAAGACGTAGAAGAGGCGGTCGCGGGCCTGCGACTCGATGTAGGCGGGATCGCTCCAGCGGGCGACCTCGGCGTCGAGGTCGTCGAGGTCGCTCTGCGCGTCCGCCACCTGCTGCTCGAGCTGGGCGATCTGCTGCCGCTGCTCGACGAGCGTCTTGAGCTGCGGGGCCAGCACGACGAGCGCCGCCACGATGAGCCCGAGCACGGTCAGGGCGAACCCCGACAGCCGGAAGCCGCGGAGCCAGGTCGCGGCGCGCGACGGCTCCGCCATCGCGACCCCCACGCGCTCGGTCGGCTGCTTCGGACTCACCCGTTCAGGCTATGCGACGCGGTGGGGGGTGGATTTCGACACGCTCGCTGCGCTCGCTACTCAATCCGCGAGGAGGCGTCGAGCCCGCGCGGTGGCGTTCCGCCACGACGGACACAGCACGAGGGGCGGGGATCCGTTCTCGAGTCGCTGGCACCGGGCCGCGCGCTGGAGCTAGGAGCGAAGGCCATTTCTGGCCTTCGCCGCGACGCCAGCGCCGGCGGCCGTCCCGGCCGCCGGTCGGCATGCGGCTCGGAAACCGAGCCCGCCCCCGAAAGCGTCAGAGATTACGCGCGGCGGAACGCCGACGCGCCCGCGTAGACCGCGGCGTCGCCCAGCTCCTCTTCGATCCGCAGCAGCTGGTTGTACTTGGCGACGCGCTCGGAGCGGGCGGGGGCGCCGGTCTTGATCTGGCCGGCATCCGTGGCGACGGCGAGGTCGGCGATGGTGGTGTCCTCGGTCTCGCCGGAGCGGTGCGAGAGGATCGCGGTGTAGCCGGCGCGCTGGGCGTTGGAGACGGCGTCCAGGGTCTCGGTGAGGGTGCCGATCTGGTTCACCTTCACGAGGATCGAGTTGGCGGCGCCGAGGTCGAGGCCCTTCTGCAGGCGCACCGGGTTGGTGACGAACAGGTCGTCGCCGACGAGCTGCACCTTCTTGCCGAGGGCGTCGGTGAGCGCCACCCAGGCGTCCCAGTCGTCTTCGGCGAGCGGGTCCTCGATGGTGACGATCGGGTAGTCGGCGACGAGCTTCGCGTAGTAGTCGATCATCTGCTCGGCCGACAGGTCCTGACCTTCGTAGCGGTAGACGCCGCCCTCGAAGAACTCGGTGGAGGCGACATCCATGCCGAGCGCGATCTCGCTGCCCATCGTGAAGCCGGCCTTCTCGACGGCGCCGATGATGAAGTCGAGCGCCTCGCGGGCGGTCGACAGGTCGGGCGCGAAGCCGCCTTCGTCGCCGAGGCCGGTCGCGTAGCCCTTGGCGTGCAGCTCGGCCTTGAGCGCGTGGTAGACCTCGGCGCCCCAGCGCAGCGCCTCGCGGAAGCTGCCGGCGCCGACGGGCAGCATCATGATCTCCTGCGCGTCGAGGCCGTTGTCGGCGTGCGCGCCGCCGTTGATGATGTTCATGAGCGGCACAGGGAGCACGTGCGCGTTGGGGCCGCCCACGTAGCGGAACAGCGGCAGGTCGGCGGAGTCGGCGGCGGCCTTGGCGACGGCGAGCGAGACGCCGAGGATGGCGTTGGCGCCGAGCCGCGACTTGTTCTCGGTGCCGTCGGCGGCGATCAGTTCGGCGTCGACGAGGCGCTGGTCGGAGGCCTCGAAGCCTTCGATGGCGGGGCCGAGCACGTCGAGGACGCCCTCGACGGCCTTCTCGACGCCCTTGCCGAGGTAGCGGCCCTTGTCTCCGTCGCGGAGCTCGTATGCCTCGAACGCTCCGGTGGACGCGCCGGAGGGGACGGCGGCACGCGACACGGTGCCGTCTTCGAGGAGCACCTCGACCTCGACGGTCGGGTTGCCTCGGGAGTCGAGGATCTCGCGGGCGCCGACGGCCTCGATAGCAGACACGGGGAACTCCTTTGGGGGATGTGGTGTGTGGGGGCGACTGAGCCCACCCGCGATCCTACCGAGTCGCACTCCCTCCCCGATCCGGCTCGGACTCCCCGATCCGGCTCAGAAATGCAGGACTCCGCAGCAGGAGCACCCGGACTCCGGCGGTGCGCCGCCACGTCATCCGGTTTTCTCCTGCATTTCTGGGTCTGCCGCGACCGCAGGAGGCGGCTCAGTCGAGAGGGCGCAGGTCGAGGTCGTCGACGGATGCGGGGGCGTCGGCTCCGAGGAAGGCGAACGAGGTGAAGGCCTGCTCGGCGAGGTTCTCGAGCTGCAGCTTCGTGTTCTTCGCGCGCTTGACGAGTCGGGCGCGGTCGCCGCGCGCGACGAGCGCGGACTGCAGCGCGAGCAGGGTCGCGAGAGGCGCATCGGCGTCGTGCAGCAGCGCGACGGCTGCGCCCCCGGATGCGGCGGGCGGCTCCACGAGGTCGACGAGGCGCTCGAATCCGAGCGAGAACCCGGTGGCGGGCACCTCGGTGCCGAGGAACCGGCCGATCATGCCGTCGTAGCGACCGCCGCCGCCGAGCGAGTACGGGACGCTCGGGTGGGCCAGCTCGAAGATGGGCCCCGTGTAGTACCCCATGCCGCGCACCAGGAACGGGTCGAAGACGAGCGGCGGCGCGTCCTCCCCGCGTGCCGCTGCGACCGCATCCCCGAGCTCCACGAGGGTGGCGACGACCGCGTCGTCCGCGCCGTCGGGCAGCGCCTTCCGGATCGCCTGCTCGCCGAACGGGAGGAACTCGCGGGTCTGCGGGCGCAGCAGGAAGGCGCGGAAGGCCGCCACCGCATCCGCGTCCGACCCGCGCTCGCCGAGCTCGGCCACGACGCCGTCGGGCCCGATCTTGTCGAGTTTGTCGATCGTGATGAGCACCGCCTCGTGCTCGTCGGGCGCGAAGCCGAAGCCCGCGAGCATACCGATGAGCAGGCGACGGTCGTTGACGCGGATGCTCGCCTCCGCGAGACCGAGCGCGTCGACGGTCGCGAGCGAGGCGACCAGCAGCTCGGCCTCGGCCTGAATGCCGGGCTCGCCGATGATGTCGATGTCGCACTGCACGAACTGGCGGTAGCGCCCCTTCTGCGGGCGCTCGGCCCGCCACACCGGGGCGAGCTGGATGCTGCGGAACACGTTCGGCAGTTCGGCGCGGTGGGTGGCGTAGAAGCGCGCGAGCGGAACGGTCAGGTCGAAGCGCAGCCCCAGGTCGACGAGGTCGAGCGGCTGCTCCGCGGACTGCAGGTCGTCGCGGCTGAGGCCCCGCCTCTGCACGCCGAAGGCGAGCTTCTCGTTGTCGCCGCCGAGACCGGCGTGCAGGCGCTCGGAGTCCTCCATCACCGGCGTCTCGATCTCGTCGAAGCCGTGCGCGCGGTACGACTCCCGGATGATGCCGAGGATGCGCTCGCGACGCGCCTTCTCGGCGGGGAGGAAGTCCCGCATGCCACGGGGAGGGTTCACCTGCGTTGCCACCCGTCGATTCTAGGGAGGCGGTGTTCACCCCGCGGATGCGGTGCGTCATCCGGGCGGGGGATGCCGCACCGCGCATGCGCCCCCTAGTCTCGCCCCATGAGCGCCCCCGAACCCGTGCCCGCCGCGAGCGCCGCGGCACCCGCTCCCGCCGACATCGTCGTGGAGGACGTCGGCCGCTCGTTCGGCGCCGTCCAGGCGGTGCGCTCGGTGAGATTCACGGCACGCGCCGGCGAGGTGACCGGACTGGTCGGCCCGAACGGCTCGGGCAAGACGACCCTGCTGCTCATGCTCGCGACGCTCCTCGTGCCCGACCGAGGCACGATCCGCATCGGCGAGCACGATCCCGTCACCGAGAGCGCCGCCGTGCGCGCGACGCTCGGCTGGATGCCCGACGTGCTCGGCTCCTGGGCGAACCTCACCGTGCGCCGCAGCCTCGTGCTGACCGCCCGGCTCTACGGCATCACCGGCCGCGCGGCCGACGACCGGGCGGCGGAGCTCGTCGAGCTGGTCGACCTCGCCGAGCTCGCCGACCGGCCGACCCGGGTGCTGTCGCGCGGCCAGAAGCAGCGGATGAGCCTCGCCCGCGCGCTCGTGCACGATCCGCGGGTGCTGCTGCTCGACGAGCCGGCATCCGGGCTCGACCCCGGGGCACGGATCGCCCTGCGGGTGCTGCTGCGGCGGTTGGCGGCCGAGGGGCGCACGATCGTCGTGTCGAGCCATGTGCTGGCGGAGCTCGACGAGCTCGCCGACCGCGCCGTCTTCCTCGAGGCGGGGTCGACGGTGAGCGCGGATCGGGTGGAGGCGGCTCGGGTCGCGGAGCGCGGCTGGCGCATCCGGGCGCTCGACGCGGAGGGCCTGCGGGAGGCGCTGCGTGCACAGGGCATCGACGCCGACCGCATCGTGGCCGAACCGCAGGGCCTCGTGGTGCCGCTGGCCGGCGACGAGCGGGCGGCCGAACTGCTCGCCGCGCTCGTCGGCGCCGGCATCCGGGTGGTGTCGTTCGCACCCGCCGTGGGCGACCTCGAGCACACCTTCCTCGATCTGAACTCCGACGGGGAGGCGGCCCGATGAGCTGGCTCGGCAGGATGTGGACGGTCGCCTCGATCGAGCTGCAGCAGCGGGTGCGCGGCCTCGCCTGGTACGTGCTGCTCGGCGTCTTCGTCGTGGTGGTGCTGCTCGTGACGGTGTTCACGACGATCGCGACGTGGAACTCGGACGCCCCCGGCGCGGTGCTGTACTCGGTGATCGTCTACTTCGTGCTGCTGCTCGGCACGCTGGTGACCCCGGCGCTCAGCGGCAACGCGATCAACGGCGACCGCGAGAACGGCACGCTCGCCACCACGCAGGTCACGCTGGTGTCGACGGCGCAGCTGGTGCTCGGCAAGCTGCTCGCGGCCTGGATCACGGCGCTCGGCTTCCTGGTGGCGGGGCTGCCGTTCCTGCTGTTCGCCCTCGTGATCGGCGGGGCCTCGGTCGACACCGCGATCGTGTCGATCCTCGTGCTCGCCCTCGAGCTCGGCGTGGTCGCCGCGATCGGCGTGGGTCTGTCGGGGCTCATCCGGCGTCCGCTGTTCTCGGTCGTCGCGACCTACCTGGTGGTCGCCCTGCTGTCGGTGGGAACGCTCATCGCGTTCACGCTCGGCGGGCTCGTCAACCAGCAGGAGGTGACCGTCGAGAACGAGTACGTCGACTGGGAGGCGTCCTCCGACGAGATCGATCCGCAGACGGGCTACCCGGTCGAGTTGGTGTGCATGACCGAGGAGTACACGTACACGGTTCCGCGCTTCGACACGGTCTGGTGGATGCTCGCGGCCAACCCCTACGTGCTGCTCGCGGATGCGGTGCCGACGCACTTCGACGCGTACGGCAATCCCGACGACCTGTTCGGCTCGCTCAAGTACGGGGTGCGTCAGGCGCAGCTGCCGCCGACGGTCGGCCAGTCGTGGTCGGAGTGCGATCAGCTCTCGTCCGACGGGGAGTACCCGACCGCCGAGGAGGTCATCGCCTCCACGGTGCCGAGCTGGGCGATCGGGCTGCTGCTGAACGTGCTGCTGGCCGGGGCGCTGCTCGTCGGCGCGATCTCGCGCACGCACGCGCCGGCGCGACGCCTCGCGGCGGGCAGCCGCATCGCCTGAGCCTTCAGGCGGTCGGCCACCACGCGGGCATCAGCCGCCCGAGGAGGGCGAGCGGCACGGCGGGGTCACGGGGCTCGGCGGTGTGCAGCCAGACGGCGATGAGGCCGACGACCCCGTCGGCGATGTAGCGCACCGTGGCGTCTTCGACGAAGCCCGGGTCGGCGCCGCCCGGACCTCCGGGCACGACGAGGCTCGACTGGGCGATGAGCAGGCGCGTCGAGGTCTGGAAGTGCTCGCTGAGGAAGGCGTGCAGCGTGGCACCGGCCGCGCCGTCGAGGTTGCGGTAGACGGCGGCGTGCCGGTCGACGTGGGCGAAGACCCCGAGCGTCACCTGCTGCAGCGCGACGGCGATGCCCCGCGGATCCGCGTCGCGGAGGTGGCGCTCGCGCAGCTCGTCGAGCTCGTCCGCCAGCGCCGCCTGGAGCACGTCGAGGGGGGATCCTCCGTGCTCGTAGACGGTGGACCGGTGCACGCCGGCCCGTTCGGCGAGCGCGGTGACGGTGATCGCGCCGGGGTCGCCCGCGGCGGCGAGCTCGATCGCCGCCGCGTGCAGGGCGGCCCGGGTGCGACGCTGCCGTGCGTCGGCGGGTTGTGCGGGCATCCGACCTCCTCGCGCGGAGCCTAACCGACAGGTGTAGGCTGGGCGTTAATCCGACAGATGTCGGTTAGTGGAGCCTTCGGACGTCGCGGTCCTCCCCTCGTCCGCGGGCTGCGGAAGAACGAAAGGCATCCCCCATGGCCACCTACGATGTCGCGGAGCGTTCCGCGATCGTCACGGGAGGCGGAAGCGGCATCGGCCGCGCCGTCGCCCTCCTGCTCGCCGCGAACGGCGCCAAGGTCGTCGTCGCCGACCTCGTGAAGGATCACGCCGAGGCCGTCGTCGCCGAGATCGAGGCCGCGGGCGGCACCGCGGTCGCCCACGTGGGCGACGTCGCCGACCCCGACGACGCGGTCGCCGCGGTCGAGGCGGCCGAGAAACTCGCCCCCCTGAAGATCGCCGTCAACAACGCCGGCATCGGCGGCCCGTCCGCCCCGACGGGCGAGTACCCGCTCGACGGCTGGCGCAAGGTGATCGACATCAACCTCTCGGCGGTCACCTACGGCATGCGCGCCCAGCTGCCGGCGATGGTGCGCAACGGCGGCGGCTCGATCGTGAACATGGCCTCGATCCTCGGATCGGTCGGCTTCGCCGGGTCGGTCGCCTACGTCGCGGCCAAGCACGGCGTCGTCGGCGCCACCAAGAACGCGGCGCTCGAGTACGCGACCCAGGGGGTGCGCGTCAACTCGGTCGGACCGGGCTTCATCAAGACGCCGCTCGTCGAGGCGAACCTCGACGCCGACACCCTCGCCTTCCTCGAGGGCAAGCACGCGATGGGCCGCCTCGGCGAGCCCGAAGAGGTCGCGGGGCTCGTGGCGTTCCTGGCGTCGGATGCCGCCTCGTTCATCACGGGCAGCTACCACGTCGTCGACGGGGGCTACACGGCGCAGTGACTCAGAGCGGTGTCGCGGTGGCGTCGGGGAGCCGGGAGGCCTCCGGCGCCACCGCCGCATCCGGCGCGCTCTGCGGCGTCTGGTGCGGCTCGGTCGGCGCGGGCGGCGCATCCGGGAGGATCGCGATCGGCTCGGTGACCGGCAGCGGCTCGGGCAGCGGCGCCGACGCCGCGACCGGCTCGAGGCGCACCAGCACGATGCCGCCGAGGATGAGCCCGGCCCCCACGAGCCCGATCGGGCCGATCGCCTCGCCCAGCACGATCCAGCCGATGAGCCCGGCGAAGATCACCTCCGACAGGCCGAGGAACGAGGCCACCCGCGTGCCGAGCAGCGTGATGGCCGTGATGCCGGCGACGTACGCGAACGCGGTCGAGACGACGCCGACCGTGACGAGCGGCGCCCACCAGGGGGCGCGCATGCCGAAGAAGGCGACCTCGCCGAAGCTCGCGTGCATCGGGAGGATCCCGACGAGGCCCGCGAGGCCGAGCGCCAGCGCGCCCACGACGAAGCCCGACCAGGCGAGCGCCACCGGCGGGACCCCCACCGGGGTGCGGTCGCCGACGACGTAGTAGAACGCGACGCCGATCATCGCGACGGAGGCGAGGGCGATGCCGACGGGATCGAGCGCGCCCGCACCCGAGGGCCCGATCACGAGCACGAGACCCACCACGGCGAGGCCGGCGCCGACCAGCACGACGCGATGCGGCATCCGCCGCGTGCGCGCCCAGGCCAGCAGCAGCAGGGCGACGGGGGCCAGGTACTCGATGAGCAGGGCGATGCCGACCGGGATGCGCTCGATCGCCGCGTAGAAGGCGAGCTGCACACCGGCCACGGCGAGCACGGCGTAGGCGAGCACGAGGCGCCAGGCCCGCAGCAGGGGGCGCAGCTCGCCGCGCATGGCGATGATCGCGGGGATCGCCAGGGCGAGGGCGGCGACGACGAGCCGCCCGAAGACCGCGGCGCCGGGGGTCCAGCCCTCGGAGAACAGCGGCTTGACGATGGTGCCGCCCGCCCCGAAGGCGAGCCCGGCCGCGAGGCCCATCACGACGCCGACGAGGCCGCGGCGGGCGGAGACGGCGCGGAGGACCATCGGTCGACCTCTTTCCGGTGTCATGGGCTAAGTTGGATTCAGTCGTGACAGTACCGCCCCCGTCGGTCAGGAGTCAAATGCTTTTCACCCATGACACCGAATTGAACCTCGCCTTCCTCCAGGCACTCGGCGACACCGTCGAGAGCGCATCCGAGAGCGGCACCGACGAGCTCTCCACGCAGGCCCAGCTGTCGCAGCTCATCCGGGAGTGGAAGTTCTCCGGACGCCTCGATCGCGACGCCGCCGAACTCACCGCGGTGCGCGAGGCGCGGGACCGGATCCGCGACATCTGGGGCGCCGACGAGGACGCCGTCGTCGACTGGGTCAACGGGATCCTCGCCGACGCGCGCGCGGTCCCCCGTCTCGTCGACCACGACGGCTTCGGCTGGCACATCCACGCCGTCGACAACGAGGCGCCGCTCGCCGACCGCATCCTCGTCGAGGCGGCGATGTCGCTCGTCGACGTCATCCGCGCCGATCGCCTCGACCGGCTGCGCGACTGCGAGGCCGACGACTGCACCGGCATCTTCGTCGACCTGTCGAAGAACGGCTCGAAGCGCTTCTGCTCGACGCGCTGCGGCAACCGGATGGCCGTGCGGGCCTACCGGGCGCGCTCGGACTCCTGAGCCTCCCGCGCGCGGATGTCCTCCTGCAGGCGACGGAGGGCGTCGCGGAGAGCGCGCTCGGCGTCGAGGCCCGCGGCGCGTGAGGCGACGACCGTCGCGAGCAGCTCGTCGCCGAGCTGAGCCTCCGTGGCGGGAACGGCGTCCGCGGCGACGGGATCGAGCCCGACCTTCTCGGCCCGGCCCACGAGCTTCGCCGCGAGAGCGAGGGCCGGCATGCCCTGCGGGATGCCGTCGAGCACGCTCGCGCGGGTCGGCTTCTCCACCCTCTTCAGCTCGTCCCAGCGCGCCATCACGGCGTCGGGGGTGTCGGCGACGGCGTCGCCGAACACGTGCGGGTGGCGGCCCACCATCTTGGCCGTCATGTGCGCCGCGACGTCCTCGAGGGTGAAGCGCCCCTCCTCCGCCGCGATGTCGGAGTGGAAGATCACCTGGTACAGCACGTCGCCGAGCTCCTCGACGAGCTCGGCGTCGTCGCCCGCCTCGATCGCGTCGACGAGCTCGTAGGTCTCCTCGACGAGGTACTGCACGAGCGAGGCGTGGGTCTGCTCGCGGTCCCACGCGCATCCGCCGGGGGCCCGCAGATGCTCGAGCACGGCCACGAGCTCCTCGAGCCGCGGATGCGGCGTCGTCGGCACGACGGGTTCGGATGCGGCCTCGCTCATACCCTCATCCTCTCGCCCCAGCCGGTGAGGGGTCGCAAAGTGCAGCGACACGCCGGGGCCGCGTGCAGTTCGCGACCCCTCAGCCCACCTCGGGGATGGGGCCCGTCGCGGGGGCGGCGGCGGATGCGGCGCGCCGCTCGCGGGGCATCGTGACGGTCGCGACGAGCAACAGCGCCGCCACGATCGCCGCGCCGACGAAGACCGCCGTCGAGGCGTCGATGATCGTCGCGGGATCGGTCTCGTCGCCGCCGTGCGCGGCGATCACGCCGTTCGCGACCGCGCCGAGCACCGCAGCGCCCACGGACTGGCCGATCGAGCGGGCGAACATGTTGGCCCCCGTGACGACGCCCCGCTCGTCCCAGCCGACGCTCGACTGGGCGGCGACCAGCGTCGGGACGGCCGCGAAGCCGAAGCCGAGCCCGATTACGAACGATACGGCGGCCACGCCGAGGATCGACGGGTAGGGCCCGAGCAGCGCCAGCGCCACCGTGCCGAGCACCACGAGCGAGGCGCCCATCACGGCGGTCGTGCGGAATCCGATGCGCAGGTAGAGGCGCCCCGAGAGGGAGGCGGCGATCGGCCAGCCGATCGTCAGAGTCGCCAGCGCGAGCCCGGCGACGAGGGGGCTCACACCGATCCCCACCACGAGATAGGTGGGCACGAAGGCGGTCAGACCGATGAGCGCGGCGCCGACGGCGAGGCCGACGACGTTCGTCGAGCGCAGCAGCGGCCGGCCCATGACCCACAGCGGCAGCACGGGCTCCGCCGCCCGACGCTCCACCAGCACGAAGCCGACGAGCAGCAGCGCCCCCGCGCCGAAGATCGCGAACGACACGGCGGAGTCCCACGCCCAGCTGTTGCCGCCCTCGAGCACCCCGAGCAGCAGGAGCGTGAGGGCGGCCGTGAGCAGCGCCGCCCCCGCGACGTCGATGCGGTGCCGCCGGCGCTCGAAGCTCTCGTGGTAGTCGCGGGCGAGCAGCCAGAACGCGATCGCGCACAGCGGGATGTTGATGAGGAAGATGCCGCGCCAGAAGTCCCACATGGCGAAGATCCCGCCGAGGGCCGGTCCCGCGACGGCCGCGATCGCCCAGACGCTCGCGATGTAGCCCTGTGTGCGGGCGCGCTCCTCGAGGGTGTAGATGTCGCCCACGATCGTGATCGTGATCGGCAGGATGGCGCCCGCGCCGATGCCCTGCAGGGCGCGGAACGCGATGAGGCTCGGCATGTCCCACGCGATCGCGCACAGGATCGAGCCGAGCAGGAACACCGCGATCCCGAACAGGATGATGCGCTTGCGCCCGATCGTGTCGGCGAGCTTCGCGTAGACGGGGACCGTCACCGACTGGGTGAGCAGGTAGACCGAGAACAGCCAGGGGAACTGGCTGAACCCCCCGATGTCGCCGACGATCGACGGCACCGCCGTCGAGATGATCGTGGCGTCGATCGCGACGACCGCGGTCGCCACCATGATCGCCAGCAGGATGGGTCCCCGCTCGGACCGCAGCCCGACATCGTTCTTCGTCATCGAAGGGGTTCAAGTCGTGCGCGGCCCCGCGCATTCCCGCGTCAGGTCGCCGGAGCCGATCGGGTGCGTGCGAAGCGCCCCACCGGGGCCGGCAGCGAGTACACCCCGCCCACCCTGCCGAGCAGCTCCCCCAGCAGCACGCTCGCCGTGATCGAGATCGCGATGAGCAGCAGCACCGCGATCGCGGCGGGGACCAGATCCGTCGGCACCACCCAGGCGAGCAGCGACACGACGAGCACGTGGGTGACGTAGATCGGCAGCGTGCGCTGCCCGAGGTAGCCCACCGCACGGGCCGCGGGACCCCAGCGCGCGAGCGTCACCGCGAGGGCCACGCCGAACGCGGCGCCCGCGAACGAGACGAGGTAGCCGACCAGCGCGTGCAGCGGCCCGAGGGCGAACACCACGCACCCGACCACGAACACGCCGGCCACCAGCAGCGCCCAGGGGATCGTGAGCCGGCCGGCGAGCGCCCGGATGCGGGAGCTCGCGAGGGATCCGAGCAGGAAGAACACGAAGTAGGTGCCGATCGAGCGCCACGTGTACACGGCGCCGATCTGCAGCACGCCGGTCGCGAAGAGTCCGCTCACGACGAACCCGGCCGCGAGCTGCACCCACCACGGCAGCCGGCGCATGAGCCAGGCCAGCGCCATGTAGAGCGCGAGGCCGTACACGAACCAGAGCCCCGACCACGGCAGGATGAGCGCGGTCGTCAGGTCGCCGAGCGGCGAGACGGCGGGGTCGAACGGCCACGGCACCCAGAGGAACCAGGCGTATCGGATGAGGCACCACAGCGCGTAGATGTAGATGAGCAGCGCCATGCGCCGCCAGAACAGGGCCGAGAAGCTCGCGCGCGCGATGATCCCCGAGGCGAGAACCCCCGACACGAGGAAGAACAGGGGCATCCGGAACGTCGCCAGGAGGGCGCTGATCGCGGGGAGGGGGCCCACCGACCAGCCGTTCCCGTCGAGGAACTGGATGCTGTGGTGGGCCACGACGAGCGTGATGGCGATGCCGCGGGCGACATCGATCCACACCAGGCGGGCGGGGGGCTCCATGCCCCCCAAGTCTGACGACGGCGTGTTTCACCCGGGTGAACATCCCGTGGCGATCTGCGGCACCCGGAACTGCCAGGATGGGACGACGCGAGGGAGGTGCGCATGGCGTTGCAGTTGCTGGCGCTCCTCCTCGTGATCGTCGCCCTGCTGGTCTGGCGCGCCGTCTCCCGCGAGCGGCGCGAGTACGCCCAGTTCAAGCGGATGCGCGCCACCTCCTCCCGGCAGAAGGTGATGAGGCGCTGGCTCGTCGAGTCGGTGCTCGTCTTCGGGGGGCTCTCGGCGGCGGTGCTGCTGGCCGCCTGGGAGTACGTGCCGCAGGTGCTGCGCGACGGTCAGGCGTGGGAGCCGATCGCCGCATCCCGGGCGTTCTTCCTGGACTCCCCGCTCGGCCGGGGCATCGCGATCGGCGCAGCGGTCGGGGTGCTCGTGGCCCTCGTGCTGCCGGTGCTGCTGCTGCGACGCGCGAGCCCCGACGACGTGCCGAAGCTCGGCGACATCGGAGCCCTGCTGCCGCGCACCCGCGGCGAGCTGCCCTACGGAGCGGGTCTCGCGCTCTCGGCGGGGGTCTTCGAGGAGCTCATGTTCCGGCTCGCGCTGCCCGCGCTGTTGTTCGGCATCTGGCCCGACGGCCCCGTCGCCTTCGCGCTCTCGACCCTGCTGTTCGGGGCGCTGCATCTCTACCAGCGCTGGGTCGGCGTGCTCACCGCCACCGCGCTCGGGGCGATCTTCGCCTACCTCTACCTCGTCTCGGGCACCATCCTGCTGCCGATCGCGGTGCACGCGATCGTCGACCTGCGCTCGCTCGTGCTGCTGCCGCTCGTCATCGGCAAGGTCTGGTCGACGCGCTCCTGAGGCGCGGAGGGCTCAGCCGACCGGACGGTCGTCGGCGTGGCGGGCGAGGTGGCGCGCGTAGCGCTCCGTGAGCTGCACCATGAGATCCGGCGTCGAGCGGTCGAGGCCGAACACGTAGCCCGGGAAGTCGAGCCCCTGCTGGATCGCCCAGATCTCGTCGTGCCGCTCGGGGCTCAGGATCCGGGCCGGATCGCCCACGGCCACCCACGCGATCGGCACCGTCGCACGCTCCGGCAGCACGGTGCGCAGGTGCACGACGGCGTTGATGCGCACCTCGCTGCGCGCCCCGATGCGCGCCCCGTTGAACACCCGGGCGCCGGTGGCGAGGAACACCTCGTCGCCGACCGTCGCGCCCGACACCGACGCCATCGGGCCCACCAGCACGTGGTCGCCGATGTGCAGCGGATCGGTCGCGCTCGCCCGCAGGAGGGCGTTCTCCATCACGATGCTCGACTCGCCGATCGTGATGGGGCCGCCCTCGGCGCTGATGACCGCGCCGTGCAGCACCTGGCAGCCGGGCCCGATCGTCACGTCGCCGGAGATCACGGCGGTCGGGGCGACGACGGCGGTGGGGTCGACGCGCGGGCTGTGCCCGAGGTGCTCGAACAGCATGCGGTCAGGCTAGCCCTGGGGCACGGCCGCCGTCAGCAGCTGCTCGACCCAGGCGATCAGCTCGGCGTCGGATGCGCCCTCGGGCATGGGCACGTTGACGGCGTGCTGGGCGGCGAAGAACTTGACGCCCGGGTACATGCGGGTGAGCCGCACCTGGATCGAGTCGGGCGGGTCGAGCGGCGCGAGCCGCATCCGTCCGCCCATCGCCACGACCTCGCCGAGCCCGGCCTTCTGGGCGCGTCGGCGCAGCCGCGAGACGGCGACCAGCTGCTGCACGGCCTCCGGCAGTTCGCCGTAGCGGTCGACGAGCTCCTCGACGACCCGGTCGAGGGCGTCGTCGGGTGAGAGCGGCGCGGCCGCGGTCGAGAGCTTCTGGTATGCCTCGAGGCGCAGCCGCTCGGACTCGATGTAGCCGTCGGGGATGCGGGCGTCGACCGGCAGCTCGAGGCGCAGCTCGGTCTGGCCCTCCGCGACGTCGCCGCGGAACGCCGACACCGCCTCGCCGATCATGCGCAGGTACAGGTCGAATCCGACGCCCGCGATGTGGCCGGACTGCTCGCCGCCGAGCAGGTTGCCGGCGCCGCGGATCTCGAGATCCTTGAGGGCGATCTGCATGCCGCCGCCCAGCTCGTTGTTGGCGGCGATCGTCTCCAGGCGGTCCTGCGCGGTCTCGGTGAGCGGCTTCTCGGCCTCGTAGAGGAAGTACGCGTAGGCGCGCTCGCGGCCGCGACCCACGCGTCCGCGGATCTGGTGCAGCTGGCTGAGGCCGTACTTGTCGGCGGCG
>NZ_JANTHX010000005.1:323-27010 GCF_024752305.1 Protaetiibacter mangrovi | reverse complement strand
GGGTGTTGGCGTTCGCGATGTCGATGCCGGTCTCGATGATGGTCGTCGTCACGAGCACGTCGAAGCGCCGCTCCCAGAAGTCGACGATCACCTGCTCGAGCTGGTGCTCGGTGAGCTTGCCGTGCGCGACGGCGATGCGCGCCTCCGGCACGAGCTCCGCGAGCTCCGATGCCACCCTGTTGATCGACGAGACGCGGTTGTGCACGAAGAACACCTGGCCCTCGCGCAGCAGCTCGCGCCGGATCGCGGCGGCGATCTGCTTCTCCGAGCGCGGGCCCACGAAGGTGAGGATCGGGTGCCGGTCCTCGGGCGGGGTCGCGAGCGTCGACATCTCGCGGATGCCGGTGACCGCCATCTCGAGCGTGCGCGGGATGGGCGTGGCGCTCATCGCCAGGATGTCGACGTTGGTCTTCAGCTTCTTCAGCTGATCCTTGTGCTCGACGCCGAAGCGCTGCTCCTCGTCGATGATCACGAGCCCGAGATCCTTGAAGCGCACCGACTCGGACAGGATGCGGTGGGTGCCGATCACGACGTCGACCTCCCCGCGCTCGAGCCCGTCGATGGTGTCCTTCGACTCCTTGTCGGTCTGGAATCGGCTGAGGGCGCGCAGGTGCACGGGGAACCCGGCGAAGCGCTCCTGGAACGTCTCCAGGTGCTGTTTGACGAGCAGCGTCGTCGGCACGAGCACCGCCACCTGCTTGCCGTCCTGCACGGCCTTGAACGCGGCGCGCACCGCGATCTCGGTCTTGCCGTAGCCGACATCGCCCGAGATGAGGCGGTCCATGGGGATCGGCCGCTCCATGTCGGCCTTCACCTCGTCGATGGTCTGCAGCTGGTCGGGCGTCTCGGCGAAGGGGAACGCCTCCTCGAGCTCGCGCTGCCAGGGGGTGTCGGGGCTGAAGGCGAAGCCGGGACTCGCCATCCGGGCGCTGTACAGCTTCACGAGCTCGACGGCGATGTCGCGCACCGCCTTGCGCGCCTTGCCCTTCGCGGCCGCCCAGTCGGACCCGCCCATCTTCGACAGCGCCGGGTTCTCGCCGCCGACGTAGCGGGTGAGCTGATCGAGCTGGTCGGTCGGCACGTAGAGCCGGTCGCCCGGCTGCCCGCGCTTCGACGGCGCGTACTCGAGCACCAGGTACTCGCGGGTGACCTTCTCGTGCTGGGTGCCGAGCGGACCGCGCGAGACGCGCCCACCCCCCGCGACCTCGCGGGTGACGAGCTCGATGAACCGCCCGATGCCGTGCGTCTCGTGCACGACGGGGTCGCCCGGCTTCAGCTGCAGCGGGTCGACGACGGTGCGACGCCGGCTCGCGAGCTTCTTCGGCTGGCGCGAGTCGATGCCGGCCGCACGCCCGTAGAACTCGGCCTCCGAGAGCACGGCGAAGCGCGCCTCGTCCTGCTCGAAGCCCGCCTCGACGGATGCCGTGACGAGGTACGCGACGCCCGCCTCCGGTTCGGCGGGGACGGCGTCGACGATGCGGGCCGCGACCTCGTGCTCGGCGAGCACCTGCGCGGCCCGGTCGACGAGTCCCGCTCCGGCGGCCGCGATCGCGACCGACCACTCCCCCTTCACGAGCGAGGCGACGTGCCCGACGGCGCCGTCGGCCTGGCCAGCGAAGCTCGGGATCGCGCGACCCTCGACACCGGTGGCGTCCTCGTCGTCGGAGGCGAACGGGCTGACCGTCCACCAGGTGCGCGGACGGGCGGCGGCGCGCAGGCCCGACACCGTCAGGAAGTCGCCGGTGTCGAGGCTCGCCTGCAGGTCGATCGGCGCGGCGGCGCCCGCCGTGGCCGCGCTCCAGGCGGCCTCGAGGAACTCGCGGTTCGTCTCGGCGAGGCTGAGGGCGCGGGTCGCGACCCGCTCGGGCGACAGCACGGCGACCGCCGCATCCTCGGGGAGGTAGTCGGTGAGCGGCACGAGTCGCCCGACGAGGGCGGGCGTCAACGACTCCATGCCCTCCACGGGGATGCCCTCGGCGATCTTCGCGAGCATGGGCGCGATGGCCTCGTACTCGTGCTGCAGCTCCTTCGCGCGGGCGCGCACGGCATCCGTGATGAGCAGCTCGCGGGCGGGGGCGAGTTCGACGGGGCCCACGTCGCCCGGCAGCGAGCGCTGATCGGCGACCGAGAACGCCCGCAGCTGCTCGAGCTCGTCGCCGAAGAAGTCGGCGCGCACGGGGTGCTCGGCGTCGGGCGGGAAGACGTCGAGGATGCCGCCGCGCATCGCGAACTCGCCGCGACGGGTGACGAGGTCGACGCGCGCGTACGCCATCTCGGCGAGCCGGATGCCGAGCGCGGCGAGGTCGTAGCCGCGTGCGCCCGCCGCGAGCACGACCGGGTCGAGCGCGTCGAGTCCGGGGGCGAGCGGCTGCAGGGCGGCGCGCACCGAGGCGACGAGCACGAGCGGGCGATCGCGCGGACCCTCGTGCCAGGCGCGCAGCTCGCGGAGGCTGCGCAGGCGCCGGCCGACCGTCTCGGGCGACGGGCTCAGGCGCTCGTGAGGCAGCGTCTCCCACGCGGGGAACGGCAGCACGAGCGCGTCGGGGCTCCAGCTCGCGACGGATGCGGCGACCGCCTCCGCCTCGCGGCTCGTCGCGACGATCGCGAGCAGCGCCTGCCCCGCGCCCGCCGCCTCGCCGCGCCGCGCGAGCAGCCCGGCCAGCAGCGGCACGCGCAGACCCTCGACGGCGGTGAAGTCGGCGTCCGATCGGGCCTCGGCGAGCGCATCGCGGAGGGTATGGGCGCGCGCCAGCACCGGAATCAGCGAGGCGAGTCCCACTGGATCGAGCTTACGCGCCGCAGACGACCTCCACCGCGGCGACGGGGTCGGGCTGGTTCATGACGTCGACCACCAGGAGGTCGACGCCGGTCTCGGCGTAGGCGTCGAGCCGTTCCCGGAGCGCACCGCGATCCTCCTCGCCCGGCTCGACGCGGATCCGCATCGAGAGCTCGAGCGCGCCCGGCTCCGCGCCGAGCTCGCGCAGCCGGGCGAGGAACGCCGTCGTCTCGGCGGGCGTCAGGTCGGCTCCCAGCCATCCGTCCCCGAGGGCGACGACGCGGCGCGCGGCGGCCTCGGTGTTCCCTCCGACCAGGATCGGCGGACCGCCCGGCCGGGCGGGACGGGCGGGCAGGCCCATGTTGTCGACCGTCCAGAAGCGGCCCGAGAAGTGCACGGCGTCCGGGGAGCGCCACAGCTCGCGCATGAGCCGGATGGACTCGTCGGTGCGCGCCCCGCGTTCGGACCGCGGGACGCCGAGCGCGGCGAACTCCTCGGCCATCCAGCCGATGCCGGTGCCGAGCAGGATGCGACCGCCCGAGAGGGCGTCGAGCGTCGCGAGCTCCTGCGCGAGCACCACCGGATGCCGGTACGGCACCACGAGCACGTTCGTGCCGATGCGCACCCGCTCGGTCACCCCCGCGACGAGCCCCATCGTCGCGATCGGCTCGAGCCAGGCGCGGCCGGTGCGGAAGGCGATCGCCCCGCGGTCCTCCGAGTAGGGGTAGCCGCCGGGCGGGGCCCCCGGCTGCAGGATGCGGTCGGTCGTCCAGACGCTGTCCGCCCCGCACGCCTCGGCGGCGCGCGCGGTGTCGAGCACCGCCGCGCGGGTCGCGACCTCGCCCTCGACGGGCAGCACGAATCCGAGCTTCACGCCGCGGCCCTCCGCCGCAGCCCCGCCGCCGCGATGATCGCGGCCGACGCCCCGAGGGCGACGACGGCGCCGACGAGCCCCGACCACCCGGCTCCGTCGTAGACGAGACCGAGCGACCACCCGAGCATCCCCGCGCCCAGGTAGTAGCCGATCGTGTAGAGGGCGGAGGGCAGCGCGCTCCCCCGCCCGAGCTCGGCCACCCACCCCGCCGCGACCGCGTGCAGGGCGAAGAACCCGACCGTGACGACGACGAGGCCCGCGACGATCGAGGGAAGCCAGTCGGGCAGCGTCACGAGCGCGCCCAGGGTCTGGGCGGCGAGCGCCGCCGCGACGACACGGCGCCGACCGAGGCGCGCCACGAGCCGACCCGAGCGGGTCGCCGTGAACGAACCGGCCAGGTAGACGACGAACACGGCCGTCACGGTGATGTCGGGGAGGCCGAAGGGCGGATGCAGCAGGCGGAATCCGATGAAGTTGTACACCGCGACGAACGCGCCCATCTGCAGGAGTGCGAGCACGCACAGCGTCCACATCCGCGGATCGCGCAGCGCGCGCCGCACGGCTCCGGGCGCATCGGGCAGCTCGACGACGCGCGGGGTGAGCACGAGGAACGCGGCGGCCGCGATCGCCGACAGCAGCGACACGGCCATGAGGGCGAACCGCCAGTCGCCGAGGGCCCCGACGGTGCCCGCCACGAGCCGCCCGCTCAGCCCGCCGATCGCCGTGCCCGCGACGTACCACCCGGCCGCCGCGGCGGCGCGCGAGCGGTCGAGCACGTCGCCGAGATGCGTCACCGCGAGGGCCGGGATCCCGGCCAGCACGGCCCCCTGCAGGAATCGGACGGCGAGCAGCGGGACGAGCCCCTGGGTCGCGGCGACGAGCGGGCTCAGCAGGATCGTCGCGATCACGGCGATGCGCAGCAGTCGCCCGCGACGGATGCGACGCGCGGCGAGCGACCAGGGGATGACGGCCGCCGCGAGTCCCAGTGCGCCGGCCGACTGCACGAGCGCGGCCGAGGACGGGCTGAGCGCGAACTCGCGACCGATCGCCGGCAGCAGCGCCTGCACCCCGTACAGCTCGGCGAAGGCGACCAGTCCTGCCGCGCCGAAGGCGACGACCGTCGGCGCGAACGCCGCGCCCTCGCGTCCCGGGGCGGCGGGCGCGCTCACCGCTCGAGCCACCGCGCGATCTCGGTGTGGTCGGCGCCGGGTGCGAGCTCGTCGAGCGCGTGGCTCCAGGCCGCGAGGGTGGCCCGGGCGACCGCGCTGTCGACCCCGGTCTCCGCGAGCAGCCCCTGCGCGATCCGCGCGTCCTTGACCATCAGCGCGAGCGCGAAGCCCGAATCGAAGGTGCCCGGCAGGATGTAGCGCGGCCACTTGAGCTCCGACGATCCGCTGCGCCCGCTGGAGCCGTTGACGACGTCGATCAGCACCGACGGCTCGACGCCGAACCTGCGCCCGGCGAGCACCGCCTCGCTCGTGAGCAGCAGGTGGGAGGCCGAGAGCAGGTTGTTGAGCGCCTTGACGGCGTGACCCGCCCCGACCGGACCGACGCGCACGACGCGGCCGAACACCTCGATCACCGGCGCGACGCGATCGAGCAGCGCGTCCGGCCCCGCGGCCATGACCGTCAGCGTCCCGTTCTCGGCCCCCAGCACCCCGCCCGAGACGGGCGCGTCGACGAGGTCGACGCCCGCCGCGGCGAGCTCCTCGGCGAGGGCGCGCGTGCGCGCCGGGTCGGACGACCCGGAGTCGACCACGATCGCGTCGGGCGCGAGGGCGGAGCGCACCACCGGATCCCGCAGCACGGATTCGACCGCGTTCGAGTCGGGGAGCAGCAGCACGACGACCTGCGCTGCAGCGATCGCCTCCGCGGCCGTCGGCGATGCGCTGCCGCCCGCCGCGACGAGCCGATCCCGCACGGCGGCGACGGGGTCGGCCCCGTGCACCTCGTGGCCCGCACCCACCAGGCGCACGGCGAGGGCGCCGCCCATGCGCCCGAGACCGACGACCGCGACGCGCATCACTTGAACGCCAGGGCGTTGGCCGGGGAGCCGGTGCCGCCGCGCTTGTTGAGCGGCGCGGAGGCGAGGAACCCCTCGTAGACCCCGTCGGCCCGGCAGTCGGCGGCCAGCGCGCGCAGGTCCCACATCTCGCCGATGCCGATGCCGAGCAGCGCCGCGAGCCGGTAGTGCAGGAAGCCGTCGGAGTCGTCGCGCTGCATCGGCATCGCCTCGACGGCGGGGCAGTCGGCGGCCACGGCGACCACGCCGGAGTCCCACAGGAACTCGGCCATCTCCTCGGCGCGGCTGAGGCCGGGGGCGGGGAAGAAGTGCTCGAGGTCGTGGTCGGTGGTGGAGAAGTCGGCCCCCGCGGCGAGGCGCCGCCTGGTCGCGTCGTCGCTCGCCAGGTACCAGTCGATCCAACCCACGTCGAGCAGCAGGAAGGTGCCGGGGGTGAGGGCGACGCCCTGCGCGTCGAGCATCGCGCGCAGCTCGGCGAGCGAGATCGCCCGGCTCGTGCCCCCGTCGATCGGATCCCCGCGCTCGGCGAGATAGCCGGCGGCGTCCACGAGCACGAAGCGGCCGGCGAGACCCCGCCGCGCCCAGGCGTCGATGCCGAAGCGCGAATGCTCCGCGGTGAGCGCGGAGGTCGGCCAGCCGTTGTAGGAGCCGTAGCGGGGATGGCGCACGTGCGCGAGCGCGTCCCACTGGCTGGAGGCCTGCGGATAGAACGCGTCGTAGCGGTCGTCGGGACCCGACGGGCCGTCGATGACGGTGTGCTGCAGCGCGCCGCGCCCGAGGATCGGCGGGTCGGGCTGATCGAGCTCCCAGTTGAGCGAGAACGTCGCGCCACGGCGCACCAGCCGGGAGGCGGCGAGGGTGCGCTCGGGCGTCAGCAGGTTCATGGCGCCGATCTCGTCGTCGGCGCCCCACACGCCCCAGGACGATCTCGGCGGATGCTCCGGGGAGATCGGCAGCTCGCGGTAGACGGGCACCTCGGTCATCGGCTCTCTCCTTCCGCCATCAGCACGCTCGGCCGGCCGGTGCGGGGATCGCGCGGTGCGGGGGTGCCGTCGTCGAGCACGATCGGTCCGGGCAGCGCGGAGACGAGCTCCAGCCGGGTTCCGCTCCACGGCTCGGCGGCCGCGAAGAACAGCAGTCGGCGCCCGTCGTCATCCGTGTTCTGCGCCTCCACCCGCACGCCGGCGGCCGTCACTCGGTCGTACTCGGCGTCGAGATCCGCGATGCCCGTGAACGCGAGGTGATGCACGCCCGCGTGCCGGGGAGCGTGGGTGCCGTCGCCGGTGGCCTCGAGCAGCTCGATCCGGGGGGTCGCGCCCCGCGAGACGACGAACCGCGCATCATGCCGGTGCGGGCATGCATCCGATTCGTCGACATAGCGATCGGTGCGGTAGCGGCCGGCGACGCTGAACTCGAGCCCGAGCACGCGACGGTGGCGCTCCACGGCCTCCTCGAGGTCGAGCACGAGGATGCCGATGTGGTCGACGGCGGGAAGCGTCATGCGCCCGGTCACTCCCTGCTGAGCCGCCGGCCGATGCTGCTGAAGGCGACGGCGGCGATCAGCAGGATGCCCTGGAACAGGAACTGCACGAACGACGGCACCCCGACGAGCGCGAGCCCGTTGAAGCCCACCGCCACCGTGACGACGCCGACGAGGGTTCCGACGATGTGGAACTGGCCCTCGCGCAGCACCGTCGAGCCGAGGAACGCCGCGGCGAACGACGACAGCGTGTAGTTGTCGCCGCCGGTCGGCTGCCCGCTGCCGATCGAGGAGGCCAGCAGCACCCCGGTGATCGAGGCGAACAGCGCCGCGATCACGAAGGCGGCGGTCGTGACGCCCCCCGTGCGCACGCCGGCGAGCTTGGCGGCCTCGACGTTCCCGCCCGTCGCGCGCAGGTTGCGGCCGAAGTCGGTCTTGTTGAGCACGATCCAGAGGATGAGCAGCGCCCCGGCCATGTAGAACACGGGCTTCGGGATGCCGAGCCAGCTCCCGATCGCGATCTGCAGGAACTCCGGGAACTGGGTCGACACCGGCTGCGGCGTACCGCCCGAGATGAAGTAGTTGACGCCGATGAGGGCGCTCCCGGTGCCGAGTGTCGCCACGAGCGCGTTGACCTGGAGGACCGTCACGAGGAAGCCGTTGACGACCCCCACGATGACGCCCGCGAGCAGCGCGATGACGATCGCGACGGGGATCGGCACGCCCTGCAGCATGAGGATCGTCACGATGATGCCCGCGAGGCTCGCCATGTAGCCGATCGAGAGGTCGAACTGCCCGCTCGCGAGCACGAGCGTGAGCCCGCCCGCCACGATCGCGCCGAGCGCCGACTGGTTCAGCACCTGCAGGAGGTTCGGGATCGTGAGGAAGTACGGCGACGCGAACGAGAAGATGACGAGCAGCACGCCGAGCGCGATGAGCGCGCCGTACCGGCCGAGGATGGCGGCGGTGCGGCGTCCGATGCGCGCGGCGAGGCTGCGGGTGGGCAGCTCGGGTGAAGCCTGCGGGCTCTCGGTGAGGGTCACGAGGACGTCCTTTCCTGGGTGTAGATGGCCTCGAGCATGTCGGCCTCGGTGACGCCGGGACCGGCGATCTCGCCGACCGTCCTGCCTTCGACCATGACGACGACGCGATGGCAGACGGCGAGCTCCTCGAGCTCGCTGCACACGACGACGACCGCGCCTCCGGCCGCTGCGAACTCCTCGGCGGTCGCCCAGATCTGGCGACGGGCCCCGACGTCGACGCCGCGCGTGGGCTCGTCGAGCAGCATGATGCCGACGTCGCGCGACAGCCAGCGCGCGAACACCACCTTCTGCTGGTTGCCGCCCGAGAGGGTGCGCACGGCGGAGTTGATGGATCCGGTCTTGATGCCGAGGCGCTCGACCATCGTGCGGGCGGTGGCGCGCGCCCTGCCGTCGGCGACGAACGGGAGCCAGCTCACGGCGCGCGCGGAGCGCCATCCGCCCATCTTGGTGTTGACGAGCACGGACTCGTCCATCACGAGGGCCTGCGAGCGCCGCTCCTCGGGCACCAGGGCGACGCCGCGGCCGATCGCGTCGGCGACCGATCGCGGACGGTACGGGGCGCCGCCGAGCGTCATCTCGCCGACGACGGGGCGCTCGGCGCCGAAGATCAGTCGCAGGGTCTCGGTGCGGCCCGCCCCCACGACGCCGGCGAGGCCGAGGATCTCGCCCCGCCGCAGGTCGAAGGACACGTCGTGCACGCGCGGTCCGCGCGCGAGTCCGCGCACCGACAGCACGACCTCCGCGTCGCGCGAGACGGGCGCGTCCGGCGACTCGACGGTCTCCCGCACGTCGCGCGCGCCGGTGATCCCCAGCACGAGGTCGTCGCGGGTGTAGCCGCCGCGCTCGTGCGAGGCCACCACCTGGCCGTCCTTGAAGACGGTGACCGCGTCGCAGAGCTCCTCGATCTCGTCGAGGCGGTGGCTCACGTAGGCGACCGCGACGCCCGACGCCGTCAGCTCGCGGACGATGTCGAACAGCCGCTCGCATTCGACGTCGGAGAGGCTCGCGGTGGGCTCGTCCATCGACACGAAGCGGGCGTCGCCGACGAGGGCGCGCCCGATGGCCACGAGCCCGCGTTCGGCGATCGAGAGGTCGCGCACCGGCTTGTCGAGCGGGAAGCGCAGGTCGAGCCGCGCGGCCACCTCCCGCGCGATGGCCTTGCGCCGCCGGGCGTCGCCGAGACCGAGGAAGGTGGTCGGCCGCACGCCGATCGTCATGTTGTCGATCGCCGAGAACTCGGGCACGAGCGCGAGCTCCTGGTAGATGAACGCGAAGCCGAGGTCGGCGGCGTGCCGCGGCGAGCTCACGACGGTCGGACGCCCGTCGACGAGCAGCTCGCCGCCGTCGGGGGTGACCACTCCGGCGAGCATGTTGAGGAACGTGGACTTGCCGGCGCCGTTGGCGCCGACCAGCCCGTGCACCTGCCCGGGGAGGATGTCCAGACCGACGCCGCGCAGCGCACGCACCGCCCCGAAGGACTTCGTGAGCCCCCGGGCGCTGATGAGCGGGGTGGGCTGCGCGGCATCGATCATGCGGATGTCTCCTTCAGACGGGTGGGAGCGTCAGCTCGCGAACTCGGGGTGGTCCGCGAGGAACTCGTCGAGGTTGTCGGGCGTCACGACCGTGGTCGCGGCGTCGACCTCCTGCGGCTCCCCGCCCGCCTGGTGGTCCTTGATGAGCTGGACGATCTGCGCGCCCTCGCCCGCCGAGTCGATCGCGAGCACGGCCGCGAGCGAGCCGTTGCGGAGGGGCTCAACGACCTGCGCCGAGAAGTCCCAGGTGTAGATCGGCACCTGGCGGCCCGCCTGCTGCAGCGCGGCGTACGCGCCCATCGCCGGGTCGGCGAAGCAGGCCCAGATCACGAGGTCGGAGCCCTCGCTCTCGGGGTTCGCCTGCAGCCACGCGGCGGTCGCGTTCTGCGCGTCGGTCACCTGGCCGGGCACGACGACCTCGTGCTTCTCGATCTTGTCCGAGAGCCCGGCGGCCTCGAGCTTCTCGTCCAGGTCGGCCTCGCGCGCGCGGCAGGGGGCGCCGGGCTGCAGGGTCATGGCGAGGATCTTGAGCTTCGGGAGGTCCTTGATCTGGTCGATCATGTACTCGTTGATGGGGGGCGCGACGGTGGTCGAGATCGCGCCCGCGACACCGTCCTGCAGCGAGCCCGCGAGGTAGAACACCGGGATGCTGGCGCTCGCGGCCCCCGTCATGCACTGGGCCATCTGCGTGGTGTCGAACACCGAGATGACGATGACGTCGACCTGGCGGGTGATGAACTGCGTGCAGATCGTGTTGGCCTGCGCGGCGTCGCCCTTCGGGTCCTGGGTGACGACCTCCCAGCCCTCCGCCTCCATCGCGGACTTGGCGGCGTCGGTCTCGGCCTTGGCCGCGAGCGTCGTGGTGTCGTAGCTGACGATGCCGACGGTGAGCGAACCGTCGCCGTCGTCGGTCGAGCCGGTTCCGGGGGTGCCGGAGCAGCCGGCGAGCAGGGCGCCGGCCAGGGCGAGAGCGCCCACCGCGAGGCCACGGCGGCCGCGCGTTCCGAAGGGTGTGATCACGTCTTCCTCCTTGAAGGGTGTCGCGGTCGGGACGGCCGCGGACGGCGGATGGGCTCCGCCTCCGCTCAGGATCGGTCAGGACCCGTCGTCGCGACATGCACGCGCCCGCCAGGTAGTTGCTCCCGGCTGCCAGCCCAGGTTATTTCAGGGCGAGGGCGTTCGCGGGCGAACCGATGCCGCCCGCCACGCGCAGGGGTGCAGCCGTCAGCAACCCCTCCCACACCCCGTCGGCGGCGCAGTCGGCCGCGAGGGGGTCGAGCTCCCACAGCTCGCCGACCGCGATGCCGAGCATCGCGATGAGGCGGTAGTGCAGCCAGCCGTCGACGTCCTCCCGCGAGAACGGCATGGCCTCGAGGGCGGGGTTGTCGGCCGCGACCGCGGCCACCGCGTGATCCCACAGCCAGGCGGCCACATCCTCCTGCGCTGCGAGGCCGGGGGCGGGCGCCATCAGCTCGCGGTCGCGGCTGATGTCGTCGCTCGGCACCATGGCGGCGATCCGGGCCCGCTCCTCACGGGGTGCCGCACGGAAGCCCGCGAGCCATCCGGTGCGGATGAGCACGATGCTGCCGGGCGTCACCTCGACGCCCTGCGCCCGGGCCGTGTCCTCGAGGTCGGCGACACCGATCTCGTCGCGACGGTCCCAGCGCACGGGGCGACCCTCCACCGCGCGTCGGCGCGCGACGTCGAGCAGCACGAAGCGCGCCGCGATCCCTCGCTCGCCCCAGCGATCGACGCCGAGGCGGCTGCCCCGGCCGATCCCCACCGAATCGGCCGGGGCGCCGTTGTAGAAGCCCAGGGTCGGATGCCGCACGTGCCCCAGCGCATCCCACTGGCTCGACGCCTGCGGATGCAGGTCGTCGTAGCGGTCGTCGAGCGAGGTCGGCTCCGCCACGACCGTGTGGCGCATGCTGCGCCGCCCGAACAGCGGCGGGTCGGGTTCGTCGAGGGGGAGCGAGAGCGGGAACACCGCGCCGCGCCGCACCAGCCGCGCCGCGGATGCGGCCCGCTCCGCCGTGGCCTCCTGGATCGTGCCGAGCTCGTCGTCCGCGCCGTACACCCCCCAGGAGGTGCCCGCGAACCCGTCGGAACGGGCCGCGAGTTCGGCGTACGGCGGACGTGTCACAGCGCCACCCGGATGCGGTCGTGCGGCGGGTGACGCCGCGCGGGAGCCTCGATCGCCTCCACATAGGAGCCGACCACGTCACGCAGGTCGAAGAAGGCGTACTCCCCGTCGCCGTCCACCCCGTGACCGCCGCCGCTCAGCACCTCGGCGACGCCGAGCGCCGCGAAGTGCGCCCGCGCGTCGGCGACCGACGGCACGTAGTACCCGATGTGGTGCAGTCCCGCGCCCCGCTCCTCGAGGAAGGTCGTGTAGATGCTCGGGCCGGTCAAGGGCTGGATGATCTCGAGTGCCGGACCGTAGGCGGGCATCGCGACGATGGAGCGGTACTCCGCGTCCTCGCCGAGGTAGCGGCGGCGGGGCACGTAGGCGCCGTCGTAGTCCCAGACGAGCCACTCGCCGACGCCCAGCACGCGCGCCATCCGCTCGACGGCCGGCCGCAGCTCGGGCACCACGTAGGCGACCTGGTCGGGTGCCCGGTCGAGCAGCGGCAGCCGCGCCGTGGAGGAGGCGGTTCCGAATCCGCTCATCGCCCGCCCCCGGCGGCCTCGGCGTCGACGTCGTCGAAGACCTGCCGGGCCACGCGGAACGCGTCGAGCGCGGCGGGGACGCCGCAGTAGATCGCGGCCTGCAGCAGCACCTCGCGGATCTCGACCCGGGTGACGCCGTTGGTGAGCGCCCCGCGCACGTGGATGGCGAGCTCGTGGGGACGGTTGAGCGCCGTCATCATGGCGAGGTTCAGGATGCTGCGCGTCTGACGCGGCAACTCCTCGCGCGTCCAGACCCGGCCCCAGCAGTACTCGGTCACGAGCTCCTGCAGGTCGCGGGTGAAGTCGTCGACGGAGTCGAGCGAGCGGTCCACGTAGGCGTCGCCGAGAACGGCGCGACGCACGGCGAGGCCGGCCTCGAACTGCTCGCGGGAGGTCAGATCACTGGGCATGCCGCCATGCTCGCGCGCGACCCGCCGGCGCGCTTGCCCCCGCGTGCCAGCGTCCTGCACCTCCCGGTCACGGATGCAGCAGTGCGGCGATCACGAGCAGCACGGGCACGGCCGCGACGGTCGTCAGCAGCACGACGTCGCGGGCCAGCACGACGCCCCGGTCGAACCGCGACGCGTAGGTGTAGATCACCTGACCGGTCGGCAGCGCCGCCACGACGACCGTCGCGAACACGACGGCGGGATCGAGGTCGAGCAGCGGCTCGGCCACGATCCAGGCGACCACCGGCATCACGACCGCCTTGATCGAGGTGGCCGCGATGATCGGCGCCCGGTCGGCACCGGGCTCCAGCACCCGGCGCCCGACGAGCGACACGCCGAACGCGAGCAGCACGACGGGGATCGCGGCGTCGGCCAGCAGATCGACGGGTACCTCCACCACGGCGGGCAGCTCGATGCCGAGCAGCGCGACGGCGACGCCGGCCGCGGCGGCCACGATGACCGGGTTGCGCAGCGGCTGGGTGAGCACGCGCCCGATCGAGCGCGGCGTGCCGGACGTCGCGCCGAGCACGGCGAGCAGCACGGGCGTGAAGGCGATCGGCTGCAGCACGAGCACGGCCGCGATCGCCTGGGGGTCGTCGATCACGAACGCCGCGACGGGCACGCCGATGTTGTTCGAGTTGAGGAACATCGCCGATGCGGCGCCGATCGCGGTCGCACCCGCAGGTCGGCGGAAGAACAACAGCGCGAGCGCGAGGTAGATGAGCCCGCTCGCCACCGCGCTGACCGCGGCGACGGCCATGTAGTCCGAGAACAGCACCCGCAGGTCGGCGTGCGACAGGATCCGGAACAGGATCGCCGGCGTCGCGACGTAGAAGGCCACCCGGCTGAGCGCGTTCGCGGTCTCGCCGCCGAACACCCCGAGCCGCGCGCACAGGTAGCCGATGAGGACGATCACGCCGATGACGGCGACGCCCTCGAGGACCCCGATCACCGGGTGGGCGCACCCCAGAGGCTCGCCTTGCCGGTGACCGGGTCGCGCCACAGCGGAGAGCCGTCGTCGGCGACGAGCGGGCCCGGCAGCGGCGAGATGAACTCCACGCGGATGCCGTCGAGGAAGGACTTGTCGGTGAACATCAGCAGGATCCGGCCATCCGCGTCGAACGAGCAGCCGTCGATCGCGACACCCTGCTCGGCGAGCAGCTCGCGCCGGCCCTCCGGGTCGGCCACGTTCTGGATGCCGAGATGGTGGATGCCCAGCTGCTCCGGCCCGTGCGTGCCGTCGCCGGTGACCTCCATGAGCTCGATGCGCGGAGGGCCCTCGAGCGAGAACGAGATGCGCGCGTCGTGGTGGTGCGGGGTCGCGTCGCTGTGGTCGGCGTAGCGGTCGGTGCGGTAGCGGCCGATCGGGCTGAAGGTGTAGCCGGTCACCGTCGACCAGCGCTCGATCGCCTCCTCCAGGTCGGGCACCAGGATGCCGATGTGCTCGATGAGGGGTGCGTTCATGCGTGTCTCCCGGGTTCGGTGCCGTCGGCGGACCGCAGGCAGTGGTGGATGGTGGCGACGAGCGCGAGTCCGGCGGGGCTGGCGCCCGCCATGCGCGGGTGGACGTCGGTGGTCCAGGCCACGGCGACACCGGCGTCCGGGTCGGCGAAGGCGAAGGAGCCGCCCGCCGCCTCGTGTCCATACGATCTCGCGCCGAGCCACGGCAGCTGCGGCCACGGCAGCTGCATCCCGGCGGAGTAGGCGGTCTCGACGCCGAGCACGGCATCCGTGCCGCGCGCGAGCTGGGTGCGCAAGGTGGCGCGCGCCGCGTCGTCGAGCAGCGGCCCCTCGAGGGTCTCGGCGAAGAGCCGCGCGAGCGACCGCGCGCTCGCGACACCGCTCGTCGACGGGAACCCGGCGCGCAGCAGCTCGGGCTGGTTGTAGACGTCCATCTCGCGGGCGAGAGCCGCCGTCGTGCCCGTGGGGATGCCGCTCGCGGCGACGAAGGCGGCCCGCGTCGCGGAGATGGCGGCCGGCAGGTAGCTCACGGGGGCGACGCGCGGGGCGTACTCGTCGGGCAGCCCGAGCCAGATCTCGTGCGCGCGGGGCCCGGTGATGTGCCGCGCGAGGTACTCCCCCACGGTCACCCCGAGTCGACGACGGAAGACGCCGTCCATGAGGGGTCCGTAGGTGAAGGCGTGGTAGCCGTGACGGGTCCCGGGCTCCCAGTAGGGGTCCTGGGCGGCGACCGCCTCGTCGCCGACCCCCGCGATGATCTCCGCGAAGCTGAGCGAGCGGTCGAGCGAGGCGATCCCGGAACGGTGGGAGAGCACCATGCGGGTCGTGATCTCGGCCGTCGCGGGGCGTGCGAACTCGGGCCAGAAGGCGCCGAGCGGTTCGTCGAGGTCGAGCAGGCCCGCGGACGAGGCGTGCGCCGCCGCGATGCCCGTGATCCCCTTCGAGACCGAGAACACCAGTTGCAGGGTGTCGGGCGCGTACCCGCCGCCCACCAGGTCGACCACGAGCTCGCCGTCCCGCACGATCGCGAGCGCAGCTCCCCCGCCCCCCTGCGCGGCGACCGCGCGCGCGAACACCTCGCGCAGCTCGCCGAACGGCTCGGCGGCGGTGCCGTGCACGGGGATGACGTCGGGGGCGGGCACGGCGGTCACCGGTAGATCGGGGCGAGGTGCTCGCGGAAGTAGGCGAGCCCCGCTCGCAGCTCCTCGACCGGGTCGGGCGAGTTGTCGATCTCCTCGGTCGCCCAGCCGCGCCAGCGGTGGTCGCGCAGGATCCGCATCCACTCCTCCCAGTCGACGATGCCGGAACCCAGGATGCGGAACGATCGGAGCGTCTGCTCGTGCCGCTGCTTCTGGTCGCCGCGCTGGAGGTGGCCGGACTTAGGGCCGATGCAGTCCTTCCAGTGCATGGTCGGGATGCGGTCGAGGTGGTCGCGGAGCACCGCGACGGCGTCGCCGCCGTCGAGCGTCGTGTGACCGGCGTCGAGGCAGAGCGCGATCGAGTCGGGGTCGGTCAGCGACAACACGGTCGCGATGTCCTCGTTGCGCGCGCAGATGGAGTACGCGTCCGTGTGCACCGCGATCTTGACGCCGTGCTGGATCGTGATCGCGCCGAGACGGTTCAGGTGCTCGGCGAAGCGCTCGTGCACGTCGCGGTCGACGGGACGGGTGAAGTCCTCCTCGGTCGCGGTGTCGTCGGGGCTCTCGTTGCCGAAGCGGCTGCGGGGCAGGTTGCCGGTGACGATCGTCGCCGCCCCGAGCTCCGCGAGGAACTCCGCGTGCCGGCGGAACGCGTCGTCGGCACGCGGGATGAGGGCGGGGTCGGCGATCGCGTCGCCGATCAGCTGGCGGCCGTGCGCGTAGCTGGAGCTGAGGACGAGGCCGCGCTCGTCGAGGGCGTCCTGGAATCCGCGCGGGCTGCCGTACACCCGGAGCGCGGCCTCCCAGCCGGCGGGATCGGGGGCGAGCTCGACGCCCTCGAGACCGGCGTCGCGCACGCCGTCGAGCATCCCGTCGAAGTAGTGACGCGGGTTCTGCCAGAACGCCTCGCTCCAGCGCGGGTGGTTCATCCCGGGCTCGAGCCCCCACCATCCGGACTCGTAGAAGCCGATGATGTTGGTGCCGAAGCGGATGTTCTCCGGCATCAGTGCGCGCCGCCCTCGACGACGTCGACCCAGCTGTCGGATGCCGCGGCGCGGTACACCGCGGCCACGACGTCCTCGACGTGCGCCGCCCGCGCGAAGTCGGGTGCGGTCGGCGTGCCGTCGACGATCGCGCGGATGAAGTGCTGGAACTGGATCGCCGACACGTCGGGGTACCCGGTGCCGAGTCCCGCGAGCCGCCACCAGCCGTCGGGGTGCTGGTCGTTGGTGTGGATGAGACGGAAGCCGCGGTGATCGGGCTCCTCGTCGACGTACGCCACCCGGAACACCTCGCGGTCGTTCCAGTCGAACTGCACGGCCGCCTTCGAGGCGTCGAACTCGAAGTACACCCGGTTCTTCCGGCCGACCGAGAACTGGCTGACGCTGAAGGTGCCGATCGCGCCGTTCGCGAACTCCGCGAGCCACACGGCCGCGTCGTCGATCAGGTCGCCGTCGAGGCGCTCCGACTCGGCGCGCCACCCGTCGCCGCCGTAGCTGCGGGCGCGTGCCGCGACGCGCACGATGTCGCCGAACAGATGCTCCGCGATGTCGATGATGTGCGAGCCGATATCTCCGACCGTGCCGGATCCGCCGGTCGCCTTGAGCGCGCGCCAGCGGTTCGGGTCGGCCCAGAACCCGACCTCCTGCGCGTACTGGGCGCGGAACTGCAGCGGGGTGCCGAGGCGGCCCTCGTCGAGCAGCTTCTTCGCGAAGGCGACGGCCGGGGTGTGCCGGTAGTTGTAGCCGACCTGGGTGACGACTCCGGCGCGGGCGGCCGCCGCGACGATCGCACGGGCCTCGTCGGGGTCGTTCGTGATGGGCTTCTCGCAGAACACGTGCTTGCCCGCCTCGATGGCGGCGAGGGCGATCTCCGCGTGGAACTGGGGCGGCGTGCAGATGTCGACGATGTCGATGTCGTCGCGCGACACCACCTCGCGCCAGTCGGTTCCGGACTCCGCCCAGCCGAGCTGCTCGGCCGCGCCCGCCGCGAGCTCGGCGTTCGCATCCACGAGCACCTGCTTCACGATCGTCGCCCCGAGCGGGCTCGCGATGGGGGCGAGCGCGTAGGCGAGGCTGTGCGCCCGGCCCATGAAGCCCGCTCCGATGAGCGCGACCTTGAGTTCCTTCACCGATGTCCTCCGTGTCCTTCTGCAGGTCCAGCGTGGTGTGCGAGGCGCGCGCGTTCTTGCCTACGCCCGACGCGTCCTTGCCCGTGCCCGCCGCGCCTAGGCGCTCGCGCGCAGTCCGTCGTCGAGCGCGGCCTGGCGGTAGGCGCGCGGCGAGGCGCCGAAGGTGGCCTTGAACAGCCGGCTGAAGTGCGCCGCGTCCCAGAGCCCCCACCGGGCGCCGATCGCGCTCACGGATGCGCCGAGGTGCGCGGGGTCGACGAGCTCGATGCGGCAGTGCTCGAGGCGACGGGCGCGGATCCAGCCCCCGAGGGTCATCCCCTCGCGCTCGAACAACCGGTGCAGGGTGCGCGTCGAGATGTTCTGGGCGGCGGCGATGCGGTCGGGCGTGAGGTCGAGGTCGCCGAGGTTCTGCTCGATGTACTCGACGGCGTCGCGCAGCATGGCGGGGCGCCATCCGGCGTCGTCGTCGGCCGCGTCGAGGCACATGAGGCCGACGAGTCCCACGATGTGCTGCGCGAGGCGCACGGGGTGCTCGGTGCAGGCCTCGCCCTGCGCCGCGAGTCCGCGCAGCAGGTGGGCGACGAGGCCCGAGGTGCCCTGCTCGGTCGCGAGCACCCGTCCGGCGGCGGCGCGCATGGCGTGGGCGTGCGGGCCGGCGGTGCCCTCCGGGATGCGGACGATGATGAGCTCGGCACCGTCGGCGACCTCGATGACGACCGGGCCGCCTCCCGCGATCACCGCGAGCTCTCCGCTGCACAGCAGCGGCGGCTCGGTGCCGAGGCGGGCGCTGCCCGCCACGAGGTGCACGACGTCGAAGTACGCCTCTCCGGCGCCGCGCTCATCGACCGTCCACCGGCCGGCGGCCAGGCGCATGACCTCGAGTCGGTCGATCCGTACGGCCGGCGCGTTCGCTGTGCTCATCATCGACTCCTTCGGCGATGGTCCACGTGACGGTTACTCGTGTCACGTTACTCGTGTAAGTGACGTCCAACTTACTCGTGTAACCGACGGCGTCAAGTCACGACTCGGCAACGCCCGGAACGACGGGCGACACGCCGACGACAGCGCTCAGGCGGTGCGGCGCTCGATGACCCGCAGCAGCTCGTGCGAGATCGTCGTCGGCTCCTCGTCGTCGAGCAGCGCGAGGGCGGACGCGACCACGTCGTCGCCCCAGAGGTCCACGTCGATCTCGACCGTCGTCAGGTCGACGCGGGCGGACGGGATGTTGTCGACGCCGATGATCGCGAGATCCCGCCCCGCCTCGAGCCCCCGCGCCTGCAGAGCGCTCACGAGCAGCAAGCCGATCTCGTCGTTGTGGGTGGCGACTGCCGTGAGCCCCTCGGTCGCGAGGAACACGTCGAGCGCGGCGCTCACCGAGTCCATGTCGGTCGGGTCGACCGTGCAGACGACCGGTTCCGGGATCCCGAGCGCGGCGCACTCCTCCTGGATGCCCCGCAGTCGCTCGCCCGCGATCAGCTGCAGGCTCGGCTCGCTCGGCAGCACGTACCCGATCACCCGATGCCCGCGCGCCGTGAGGTGATCGGCCTGCATGCGCCCGATCCGCACGTTCGGCATCGTGCCGTGCACCCGCAGCACCCGCGCCGCGGCCGACTCGAGGCCCTCCTGCTCCGAGATCGTGAGGCCGCCCATCACCACCACGAGGCTCGGCGACACCAGCTGCCACAGCTCCTGCACGGAGCGCAGCGACTCGTCGTAGCGATGGATGAGCAGCACGAAGCCGCGCTCGGCGAGGGCCACGTCGAGTTTGCGCAGCAGGGCGTTGGAGATGTACCCCGGCGAGAAGTCGCGCACCAGCGCGAGCACGACGTCGCTGCGTCCCAGGCGGAGCATGCGGGCGGGGGCGTACGGCACGTGGCCGAGCTCGCGCGCGGTGCGCAGCACGAGCTCGCGCGTGGCATCCGAGATCATGCGACCGGGTACGTCGTTGAGCACGTAGCTCACCGTCGCCCGGGACACCCCGCAGGCTCGCGCGATGTCCTCGTGGGTGACCCGCTTGGGGCGACGAGGGCCGGGGGCGGCCTCATCCGTCATCGCATCCCCTTCCCGGGCATGACCCGACGCCGATGGTCGGCGTCAGAACCGGATACTACCGAGGGCGGCGATGCCCGGTTTGCGTCTGACGGTCACGGGCTGGCGCGTGGGCGCCAGCCGCACGCGCCTTGCGCGTCAGCGTCAGGGCATTGCGCGACCTCGCCATCCTCGGTCGCGGCACCGGAGGCGCACCTAGGCTGACGCCATGGCGCTCCCCTCCACCCTGCCCGAGCCCGTCCTCCCCCGGCTGACCGGGGGGCCGCGCCTCAGGTGGGGCGTGCTCGCGCCCGGCTTCATCGCCGGGGTCTTCGCCGACACGCTGCACCGCAACACCGACCAGCGCATCGCGGCGGTCGCCTCGCGCAGCGCGGAGCGCGCCGCGGCGTTCGCCGGGACCCACGGCGTCGAGCGCAACTATGCGGACTACCGCGCACTCGTCGACGACCCGGAGGTCGACATCGTCTACGTCGCGGCGCCGCACACCCAGCACCTCGCACTCGCCACCCTCGCGCTCGAGGCCGGCAAGCACGTGCTCGTCGAGAAGCCCCTCGCCGCGAGCGCCGACGAGGCACGCGCGCTCGCCGACGTCGCCCGCCGCACCGGGCGCTTCGCGATGGAGGCGATGCACACCCGCTTCCACCCCCGGATCAGCGTCGTCGAGCAGCTGCTCGCCGACGGTGCGCTCGGCGAGGTGCGGTTCGTCCAGGCCGAGATCGGCCTCGGCGGGGTCGTGGTCGATCCGAGCGCCCGTCTCTTCGACCCCGCGCTCGGCGGCGGTGCGGCTCTCGACCTCGGCGTGTACCCGCTCTGGTTCCACGAGTTCGTGCTCGGCTCGCCGACCCGCGTCGAGGTGAGCGGCACGCTCGCGGTGACGGGGGTCGAGGACACGCTCGTCGCGACCCTCCACCACGACGACGGCGCACTCGGCGCGGTCACCGCGACCATGCGCACCTGGACCCCCAGCCACGCCGCGATCGGCGGCGTCGACGGGCGCATCCACCTCGACTCCCGGCATCCGCAGCCCGGCGGTTTCGCCCTCGTCGACGCCCGCAACCAGCCCGTGCTGCGCTACGACGACCCCACCGGCATCGTCGGAACCCAGGGGCTCTGCCGCCAGGCCGCCTGGGCGGCCCAGCACATCGCCGACGGACTCGTCGAGTCGCCCCTGCACCCGCTGGCGACCTCGGTGCGCGTGCTCGAGACGATCGACGAGGTGCGCGCCGGACTCGGCGCCGCCGCGATCCCGGGAGCTGCCGCGTGATCGCGGCCCGCTACGCCCGCTACGGCGGTCCCGAGGTGCTCGAGCTCGTCGAGGTGCCGGACCCGGTGCCCGGTCCGGACGGATACCTCGTCGAGCTGCGCGCCGCCGGGCTCAACCCCGCCGACACCAAGGTGCGGCGCGGGGCGACGCCGGTGGCTCCCCTGCCGTCGGGCATCGGGCGCGAGTTCTCGGGCGTGATCGTCGGGGCGGGCGCGGATGCGAGCGGCTTCGAGATCGGCGACGAGGTGTTCGGAACCGGCGAGTGGGTGATCGGCGAGCGCGTCGCCGCGCCCGCCGCGCTCCTCGCCGCGAAACCCGCCGGGCTCCCCTGGACCTGGGCCGCCGCCATCCCGGTCGCCGTCCAGACGGCCGCCGTGGCCGTCTCCTCGCAGGACCCCGGTCCGGGCGACACCGTGCTCGTGAGCGCGGCCGCGGGAGGGGTCGGCTTCTTCGCCTCGCAGTTCGCCGTGCGCACCGGGGCCCGTGTCATCGGTACGGCGAGCGAGCGCAACCACGGACTGCTGCGCGAGCTGGGCGTCGAACCGCTCGTGTACGGCGACGGGCTCGTCGACCGGCTGCGCGCCCTCGCCCCGGACGGCATCGACGTCGTGCTCGACCACCAGGGCCCGGAGACGATCGAGGCGGCGCTCGAACTCGGCGTGCCGCGCGAACGGATCAACACCATCTCGGGCTACGACACCCGCTACGCGGTGCGCTACGTGGGCCGCAAGGGCCTCGACCGCGAGCTGGTCACCCGGATCGCATCCGAGCTGGAGGGCGGCGCCCTCCGCATGCGCATCGAGGCGGAGTTCCCGTTCGCGTCGATCGTCGACGCGTACCGCCGCCTCGAGTCGGGCCACCTCGCCGGCAAGGTCGTCCTCACCTTCTGAACCGCCCCGGTCCCCGGCGCACACGGAACGGCCGCCCCTCCTCGAGAGGGGCGGCCGTCCGCGTCGGGGGGACTACTTCGTGTCGAACTCCTTCTGCATCGACTCGAGCATCTGCGTGGGCGAGGCGGAGCCGACCAGCAGACCCTGGATGCCGTTCACCATCGCCGACTCGATGCGGGCGTTCGGCCACGCCTGGTTGAGGTAATGCACGGCCTGACCCGCGTCGATCGTGTCGACCAGGAATTGCTCGTTCTCATCCGCCGGCGTGTACCCGGCGGTGATGGTCGGGATCGTCCCCGGCATCGCGGCCTGGTACAGCTCGATGTTGTCTGCCAGGAACTGCACGAACTTCTTCGCCGTCTCCTGTCGCGGGCTCTTCGCGTAGATCGCCGCACCACCCTGCGTCGAGAGGGTCACCGCGTTGGTGCTCTCGTCGTCGTCGCTGTGGAACGGGTAGATGCGGAAGTCGCCGTCGGGGGCCACCGCCTGCAGGGCCGCGATGCGGGTGCCGATCAGGAACTGACCGAGCGCCTCACCGGTCGCCACCATGCGGTTCGACTCGTCGTAGGGGGTTCCCGTCGAGTTCGGCTGGAAGCAGCCGCCGTCGATCATCTCCTGGTACTTCTCGGTCGCCTCGACGTAGCCGTCGTTCTCCGGGAAGGTCGTGTCCCCGTCGAGCAGCTGCTGGTCGAAGTCGGTCCCGCTGCCGTAGACGAGGTCGGCGACCAGGTTGTAGTACGGCGCCTGGCCGGCGTAGAGGTTGTTGCCCGCCAGCGCGTACGCGACCTTGCCCGCCTTCGCGGCCGCCTCGCAGAACGGGAGCACGTCGCTCCAGGTCTCCGGCGGGGTCAGTCCGGTCTCCTCGAGCGCGTCCTGGTTGTAGACCGGCGTGAACGCGGTCGCCAGCGGCGCCATGATGTAGGCCTTGTCGTCGATGCTCACCAGGTCCTTGATGAAGTCCGGGTACTGCGACACGAACGCCTCGTCCGACAGGTCGGTGAGGAAGTCGCCGCTGTCGAGCTGACGGATGGCGGCGGTGTTACCGTCACCCGGCCACACGTAGAAGACGTCGGCCGCCGTCCCGGTGCCGAGCTGGGTGCGGATCGACGCCTGGTACTGCGCGGTGTCGGCTGTCGTGACGACGACCTGGATGTCGGGGTTGGCCTCCTGGAACGCGGCGACCACCGCGTCCATGCCGGCCTTCTCGTTGGCGAGCCAGTCGATCTTCAGGAAGGTGCCGTCGTCGGTGGCGCCGCCACCGCTGTCGGGCGCCGCGCATCCGGTCATGAGGAGGCCGACGGCGGCGATGGCCGCGCCGCCGATCGTGAACTTGCGGTTCCACTGCATCGTGGGTGTTCCTTTCGTGAGAGTGCTGTGTGGGTGGTGGGTCCGGTGGTGCTGGTGGGGTCGTGGGGCGTCAGCCCTTGACGCCGCTCGCGAAGCCCTGGATGAGGGTCTTCTGGAACACGAAGAACGCGAGCAGCACGGGGATGACGCTGATGATGAGGGCCGAGAACACGAGCGGCCAGACCGTGGTGTTCTCGTTGACGAAGCTGTAGACGGCGAGCGGCACCGTGCGGTTCACCGAGCCGCTCAGGTAGAGCAGCGGGGTGAGGAAGTCGTTCCAGACGAACAGGCCGTTCAGGATGATGACGGTGCCCGTGATCGGACGCAGCAGCGGGAAGACCACCCGGCGGAAGCGGGCGAAGGTGCCGGCGCCGTCGATCGACGCGGCCTCCTCGTACTCGGCGGGGATCTGGCGCAGGAACGTCGTGTAGAGGAACAGCGTGAACGGCAGCCGCAACCCGACGTAGATGATGACGAGCGGCACGACCGTGCCGAGCAGCCCCATCGCCGCGAAGTTGCGGTACAGGGGCACGAGCCCCAGCTGGAACGGCACGAGCAGGCCGATCATGAAGAGGTAGAACGCGGGCGGCGACCACCGCGCGGTGGCCCGCGCGAGGCCGTAGGCGCACGCCGCGCCGAGCACGACGAGCAGCCCGACGCTGATCACCGTGATGAGCGCGCTGTTGACCATCGCCTGCCCGAGCCCGGACTGCGCCCACGCGGCGCCGAAGTTGTCGAGCGTCGGGTTCGCGGTCGGCGCGAGCGGAGACGAGAGGTCGCTCTGCTGCCGCACCGACAGGTTGATCAGCACGTAGACGGGGATCATGAAGATCAGCGCGATCACGATCATGACGCCCTCGAGCGTCCCCGTGCGCCAGCTGTAGCGGTTCATTTGGCGCCTCCCCGGAGCAGGCCGCGGTACTGGATGAAGCCGAGGATCCCGACGATCACGGCGAGGACCACCGCGATCGCGGTGCCGCGTCCGAGCTCTCCGAACTGGAACGCGGTGCGGTAGACGAGGGTCGAGAGGGAGTGGCTAGTGTCGGCCGGCCCGCCGCCCGTGGTGACCCAGATCTGGTCGAAGATCATGAAGCCCCGGATGAGCGAGAGCATGATGTTGACGGTGATCGCGGGCGCCAGGAGCGGCCGCACGACGTACCAGAAGCGCTGCACGGGTCCGGCGCCGTCGATCGCGGCCGCCTCGAGCTGCTCCTGCGGGACACCCTGCAGTCCCGCGAGGTAGATCACCATCGTGTAGCCGGTGAACTGCCAGATCACGATCACGCTGATCGAGAAGACGACGAGGTTCGGGTCGCCGAGCCAGTTGGGGTTGGCATCCGCGAGGCCGATGGCGTGCAGCAGCTGGGTGATGGCGCCGTTGTTGACCTGGAAGAGGTACTGCCACAGGTAGGCGATCACGACCGACAGCAGCACGACCGGCATGAAGAACAGCACGCGCAGCACGTTGCGGCTCTTGATGCGGGAGTGCAGGGCGAGCGCGACGAGCAGGCCGAACAGGTTCTCGAAGACGGTCGACAGGATCGCGTAGAGGAACGTGTTGCCGATCGCCTTGATGCTCACCGGGTCTTCGAACAGGCGCACGAAGTTGTCGATGCCGACGAACGACCAGTCGGCCGAGAGGCCGTTCCAGTCGGTGAACGAGAAGAAGACGCCCTGCATGCTCGGGATGAGCACGACGAAGACGTAGAACGCGGCCGCCGGCACGATGAACAGCCACAGGTACCTACTCCCGGTGCGCCGCGCGTTCCGGCGGTGCACCGACTCGGTCCTCGGCCGCGCTGCGGTCGAGGGCGACGGGTCGGTCGCGGGGGCGATGGCTGGTGAGGTCACCGGCGGCTCCTCCTCGGGTCGTGGTCATGCCACTCTCGCCGCGCGCGGTCGACGCGGCTTGCGTCTGCCGGACAGGTTCTAGCCGTGAACCGACACGCGTTCGAGGGTGCTCGGGGAGCATAGGTCATCCGGTTGTCCGGTTCCGAACCGGGCCCTTCCGGGGGCGGATGCGAGGTCGTCGCGCATACGCAAGCGGGCGGCGCGCATTGCGCGTATCGAAGAGATGCGGGCGGATCCCCATGCCCGCGGAGGAGACCAGATGACCCGCCTGTTCAACGAACCGACCGACTTCGCCGACGAGCTGATCGCGGGCTTCGTGGCCGCGAACCGCGCCCACGTCCGGCCCGTCTCGGGCGGCGTGGTGCGCGCCACCCGGTCGGAGCCGGGCACGGTGGCTCTCGTGGTGGGCGGCGGGTCGGGGCACTACCCGGCGTTCGGGGGGCTGGTCGGTGCGGGACTGGCGCATGGGGCGGCGATGGGGAATCTGTTCGCGTCGCCGTCGACGCAGCAGGTGTTGTCGGTGGCGCGGGCGGCGGAGCACGGCGGGGGTGTGCTGCTGTCGTATGGCAACTATGCGGGTGATGTGCTCAACTTCGACGCCGCCGAGGCCGAACTGCGCGCCGCGGGCATCGATGCGCGCACGGTGACCGTGACCGACGACATCTCGAGCGCGCCCGCGGCCGAGAGGCACAAGCGCCGCGGCATCGCAGGTGATCTGGTGGTGTTCAAGGTCGCGGGTGCCGCCGCCGAGGCGGGCTACGACCTGGACGAGGTGGAGCGGGTCGCGACCCTCGCCAACGAGCGCACCCGATCCTTCGGCGTCGCGTTCACGGGCTGCACCCTGCCCGGCGCCGACGAACCGCTGTTCACCGTCCCCGCGGGCCGTATGGCGGTGGGACTCGGTATCCACGGCGAACCGGGCATCGGGGAGGCGGACATCCCCACCGCAGATGGCCTCGCCGAGCTGTTCGTGACGCGCCTGCTGGCCGAACTGCCGGATGGGGTCGACGCTCCGACCGGGCGGCGGGCGGCCGTGATCCTGAACGGGCTCGGGTCGGTGAAGTACGAGGAGCTGTACGTCGTGTACGGCGGCATCGCGCGCCGTCTCGAGGAGGCGGGGGTCGAGATCGTCGAACCCGAGGTGGGCGAGTTCTGCACCTCGTTCGACATGGCGGGCGCCTCGCTGACCCTGGTCTGGCTCGACGAGGAACTCGAGACCCTGTGGGCGGCACCCGCCGACGCCCCCGGCTACCGCAAGGGATCCCTCCCGCCGCGCGAGGCGGTCGAGGCCGATCCCGAACCGCAGACCTCCTCGGAGGCCGTGATGGCGCCGGCCTCCGAGGACTCCCGCCGTGCCGCGGCACGCGTCAGCGCTGCGCTCGACGCGACCGCCGCGGTGATCGACGCGCACGTCGACGAGCTCGGGCGCATCGACGCGGTCGCCGGCGACGGCGACCACGGCATCGGCATGCAACGCGGAGCCACCGCGGCCCGTCGCGCCGCACGCGACGCGCACGACGCCGGTGCGGGCGCGGGCACCGTGCTCGTCCGGGCGGCCGACGCCTGGTCGGACCGCGCGGGCGGCACCTCCGGTGCGCTGTGGGGCGTGATGCTGCGCGCCCTCGGCACGCGTATCGGCGACGAGGTCGCGCCCGACGCCGCGACCCTCGCCCTCGGCGCCCGCGAGGCGCTCGACGGCATCCGCGCG
>NZ_JANTHX010000005.1:0-280 GCF_024752305.1 Protaetiibacter mangrovi | reverse complement strand
GCCGCGACCGAGGCGGCCGCGGCGACCGCCGAGCTGCTGCCCCGCATGGGTCGCGCCCGCCCGCACGCCGAGCGCAGCCTCGGCACCCCCGACGCGGGCGCCCACTCCTTCGGCCTCGTGGTGACCGCCGCGGCCGCCGCCCTCTCGCGAAAGGACACCGTTCGATGACCGCCCTGCAGCCCCTGCGCATCGTGGTCGGCGCCGACGACGCCGGCTACCAGTACAAGGAAGCCCTCAAGGCCGACCTCGAGACCAGCGACCTCGTCGCCTCCGTCATCGA
>NZ_JANTHX010000016.1 GCF_024752305.1 Protaetiibacter mangrovi | reverse complement strand
TAGCAGTAGACGTGACGTGGTTCCGGTCGAGGTGACTCCCGAACCCCTCAAGATCGACATCTGGTCCGACATCGCGTGCCCGTGGTGCTTCATCGGCAAGCGCCGCTTCGAGGCGGGCGCCGCCGAGGCGGGGGTGGAGGTCGAGATCGAGTACCACTCCTTCGAGCTGTCGCCCGACACGCCCGTCGACTTCGCCGGCTCCGAGGTGGAGTACCTCTCCGGCCACCGGGGGATCCCGGCGTCGACCGCCGAGCAGATGATCGCCCGGGTCACGGGCATCGCCGAGACGGTCGGGCTGCACTACGACTACGACGCACTGCAGCACACCAACACCGTGAAGGCGCACCAGCTGCTGCACTACGCGAAGCTGCGCGGCCGCCAGCTCGAGATGAAGGAGCGCCTGCTGAGGGCGTACTTCGAGGAGGGCCGCCACGTGGGGCGCGTCGAGGATCTCGCCGATCTCGCCGCCGAGCTCGGTTTCGACCGCGCCGACGTCGTGCGCTCCCTCGAGGCCGACGAGCACCTCGCCGACGTGCGCGAGGATCAGCAGGTCGCGCAGGACTTCGGCATCCAGGGTGTCCCGTTCTTCGTCATCGATCGCAAGTACGGCGTCTCGGGCGCGCAGGAGGCGGCGACGTTCGCCGAGGTGCTGCGCCAGGTGGCGGCCGAGAAGGCGGATGCGGAGCTCGCCTCGTGAGCGGCCTGATCCCGCTCGGCGACCCGGCCGCGGTCGCCTGCGAGGGCGACGTCTGCGAGGTGCCCGGCTCCGCGCCGGTTGAGTAGCGCCCGAAGGGCGCGTGTCGAAACCGACCTCAACGCTGGGGCGCGGGCTCCGAGATGTCGGCCACCGTCGCACCGAGCCCGGCGATGAGCGCGTCGGCGTCGACGAAGAGGCTCGTCCCGTGCTCGCCGGCGCCCATCGACACCCGGCGTCCGACGACCCGCTCGTCGACGTAGACGGGCCACGCGGTGGTCGAGCCGAGCGGGGTGATCGTGCCGCGTTCGTAGCCGGTGGCGTCGAGCGCCTGGCCGGCGTCGGGCAGCTGCAGCTTGTTGACGCCGACGAGCGCCCGCAGTTTCGGCCACGAGATCACCCGGTCGCCCGGGATCTCCGCGAAGAGGAAGGTGCCGTCGGCGCGCTTCACCACGAGCGACTTGACGATGTCGGCCGGGGTGATCCCGAGGATCTCGGCGGCCTCCTCGAGGGAGCCCGCCGCCTGCCGCTCCACGAACTCCACCGCGATGCCGCGGGCTGCCGCATCCGCCGCCACCCGTTCACGCCCTGCGCCCACGTCCGGTCTCCTCACGGTTCGATCTGGAAGAATCGAGGGGATGTCCACCCTATTCGCGCCCCCGGCGCCCGCGCCCGCGATCGGCCCCCTGCGGCTCGACGTGCCCGTCGTGCTCGCCCCGATGGCCGGGATCACGAACACCGCGTTCCGCCGGCTGTGCCGCGAGTACGGCGCCGGTCTCTACGTCTCCGAGATGATCACGAGCCGCGCGCTCGTCGAGCGCACCCCCGAGTCGATGCGTCTCATCCGTCACCACGAGTCGGAGACGCCGCGGTCGATCCAGCTCTACGGGGTCGACCCGAAGACGGTGGCCGAGGCGGTGCGCATGCTCGTGGCGGAGGACCGCGCCGACCACATCGACCTCAACTTCGGCTGCCCGGTGCCGAAGGTCACCCGCAAGGGCGGGGGAGCGGCGCTGCCGTGGAAGCTCGACCTGTTCCGTGCGATCGTCGAGGGTGCGGTCGAGGCGGCCGGGCCGCTCCCGCTGACCGTGAAGATGCGCAAGGGCATCGACTCCGACCACCTCACCTACCTCGAAGCCGGGCGCATCGCGGAGGGGGCGGGCGTCGCGGCGGTCGCCCTGCACGCCCGCACGGCGGCCGAGTTCTACTCCGGCACCGCCGACTGGTCGGCCATCGCCACCCTGAAGCAGACCGTCACGAGCGTGCCCGTGCTCGGCAACGGCGACATCTGGAGCGCAGCGGATGCGGTGCGCATGGTCGAGGAGACGGGGTGCGACGGCGTCGTGGTCGGCCGCGGCTGCCTCGGCCGACCGTGGTTGTTCGGCGATCTCGCGTCGGCGTTCACCGCCCGCAGCCGGTCGAGTAGCGAGCGCAGCGCGCGTGTCGAGACCAAGGCCGAGCCGACGCTCGGCGAGGTGGCGTTCGCGTTCCGCAGGCACGCCGAGCTCCTCGTCGAGTTCTTCGACGACGAGAACCGCGCCTGCCGCGACATCCGCAAGCACGTCGCCTGGTACTTCAAGGGCTACGCGGTCGGCGGGGAGCTGCGCGCCGCGCTCGCCCAGGCGTCGAGCCTCGCCGAGATCGACGAGCTGCTCGGACGCCTCGACCCCGACCAGCCGTACCCGGGCGCGGACGCCGAGGGCCAGCGCGGGCGCGCCGGCACCCCGAAGCAGCCCGCCCTGCCCGAGCGCTGGCTCGACTCGCGCGAACTGCAGGAGACCCACCGCATCGCCCTGACGGAGGCGGAACTGGACACCAGCGGTGGCTGAACTCGCGCCGGGCTATGGCGACGCCGACGCCGAGCGCATGCTGCCGGAGCAGCACTCCACCCGCCGCAGCGACTTCGCGCGCGATCGTGCCCGCATCCTGCACTCGAGCGCGCTGCGCCGCCTCGCCGTGAAGACGCAGGTGCTGAGCCCGACCGCCGGCCTCGACTTCGCGCGCAACCGGCTCACCCACTCGCTCGAGGTGGCGCAGGTGGGGCGCGAGCTCGCCGTCAACCTCGGGCTCGACCCCGACGTCGTCGACACCGCGTGCCTCGCCCACGACCTCGGGCATCCGCCCTACGGACACAACGGCGAGCGGGCGCTCAACGACTGGGCCGCCGACATCGGCGGTTTCGAGGGCAACGCGCAGACCCTGCGCCTGCTGACGCGCCTCGAGCCCAAGGTGTTCGACGACGCCGGGCGCGCCTACGGGCTGAACCTCACGCGCGCGAGCCTCGACGCGAGCTGCAAGTACCCGTGGCCCGAGCAGGAGGGCATCCCGGATCCGTCCGGCC
>NZ_JANTHX010000015.1 GCF_024752305.1 Protaetiibacter mangrovi | reverse complement strand
GCCGCAGCCCGGCAACCCGAAGCCGCGGCTGTTCCGCTTGATCCCCGACCTCGCCGTCGTCAACCGGATGGGGTTCAACAACGCCGGCGCGGAGGCCTGCGCTCCGCGCATCGCCCGGGCGCGACGTGCCCGCATCCGTCCCGTCGTCGGCGTCAACATCGGCAAGACGAAGGTGGTGCCCGTCGAGGACGCGATCGCCGACTACCTGGAGAGCACCCGGCTGCTCGCGCCGCACGCCGACTACCTCGTCGTCAACGTCAGCTCGCCCAACACCCCGGGCCTGCGGGGCCTGCAGGAGCTCGACAAGCTGGAGCCGCTGCTCGTCGCCGTCAGGGACGCCGCCGGCGCGGTTCCGGTGCTCGTCAAGATCGCCCCCGACCTGACCGACGAGCAGGCGCTCCGCATCGCCGAGCTCGTGCTGCGGCTGGAGCTCGCGGGCATCGTCGCGACCAACACGACCCTCTCGCGCGAGGGCCTCGTCACCGACCCGGAGGTCGTGGCCGCCGCGGGGGAGGGCGGGCTCTCGGGCGCCCCGCTCGCCGCGCGCTCGCTCGCCATGCTGCGCCTGCTGCGCGCCGCCGTCGGCCCGGAGCTGTGCCTCATCTCGGTCGGCGGCGTCACCACGGGCGCCCAGGTGCGCGAGCGGCTCGACGCCGGTGCCACCCTCGTTCAGGGCTACACGGCCTTCCTGTACGAGGGCCCGTTCTGGGCCCGCGCGATCAACCGCGCGCTGCGCCCCTGATCAGACCGGGAACTGGCCGCGCTTGACCTGGGGCTTCGGCAGCCGGAGCGGGCGCAGCTGCACGGCGCGCATCGCCGCGTACCAGGTCACCTTCTCCACCTTGTCCGCCCCGAACTTCTCCGCGAGCTTGCGACGCAGCTGGCGGCCCAGCACCAGGCAGTCGATGACGACGAGCACGATGACGCCCCACACGGCGATCAGCGCGTACACGGCGACGAACTCGTTCGGGATGAAGTAGGTCAGGATCACGAGCACCATGAGCGGCAGCAGGATCTCGCCGACGCTCCAGCGCGCGTCGACGTAGTCGCGCACGTAGCGCTTCTGCGGGCCCTTGTCCCGGACGGGGAGGTACCGCTCCTCGCCGCGCTCCATCCCCGTGCGGGCGCGGTCGCGCTGCGCGTTGAGCTGCGCACGCGACGCCTTCTGCGCCGCCTTGCGGTCGTCGGGCACGAGGGGACGCTTGCGCGCCGCCTCCTGCTCCTTGCGGCTGGGGGTGGCGTGTCCCTTGCCGACGGTCTCGTCCTCCGGGGCGTGGGGGGTGGTGTCGTCGGTCGGGGTGTTCTTCGGCACGGGGTGTCCTCGCTGGTCGGGGCTTTAAGATTACCCGCATGGCTGAGTCCGACCCGTCGACCGTGTCCGCATCCACCCCCCGAGCCGACGAGCTGCGCGACGCCGTCGCCGCGGTCCTGCCCGCCGCGATCGCCGATCTGTCGGGGCTCGTGCGCATTCCGTCCGTCTCGTGGGACGGTTTCGACTTCGCCCACGTGCGCGCGAGCGCCGAGCGGGTGGCCGAGCTCGCCCGCGACCTGGGAGTGTTCGAGTCGGTCGAGGTCGTGCAGCTGCCCGTCTCCGAACCCGACTCGGATGCGCTCGGCCAGCCGGCCGTCGTCGCCTCCCGCCCGGCCCGCGGCGGGAAGCCCACGATCCTGCTGTACGCGCACCACGACGTGCAGCCCCCGGGCGACGAGGCCGACTGGGACTCGAAGCCCTTCGAGCCGACGCTGCGCGGTGATCGTCTCTACGGTCGCGGCGCCGCCGACGACAAGGCCGGGGTGATCGCCCACCTCGCCGCGATCCGCGCCTACCAGCAGGTGCTCGGCGACCCGGAGATCGGACTCGTGCTCTACGCCGAGGGGGAGGAGGAGTTCGGTTCGCGCTCGATCCTCACCTTCCTCGAGCACTACCGCGACACCTTCGACGCCGACGTCATCGTGGTCGCCGACTCGGGCAACTGGTCGGTCGACGTCCCGGCGGTGA
>NZ_JANTHX010000014.1 GCF_024752305.1 Protaetiibacter mangrovi | reverse complement strand
AGCTGTTCGACGGCGCGCTCGTCGAGTCCGTGCTGATGCGCTACCCCGGTCGCGTGACCCTGTGCGTGTCGAGCCAGGCCGGATGCGGCATGAACTGCCCGTTCTGCGCGACCGGCCAGGCGGGCCTCACCCGCAACATGTCGGCGGCCGAGATCGTGGCCCAGGTCGTCGAGGCCAACCGCGCCATCGCGAACGGCGAGCTCGGCGGCCTCCGCCGCGACGGCGGCCACGACGCACCCCGGGTCACCAACATCGTCTTCATGGGCATGGGCGAGCCGCTCGCCAACTACAACCGCCTCATGAAGGCGGTGCGCACCATGGTCGCCCCCCAGCCGAACGGGCTCGGCATGTCGGCGCGCCAGATCACCGTGTCGTCCGTGGGGCTGGCCCCCGCCATCCGCAAGCTCGCCGACGAGGACCTGCCCCTCACCTTCGCGCTGAGCCTGCACGCACCCGACGACACCCTGCGCGACGAGCTGATCCCCGTGAACTCGCGCTGGAAGGTCGACGAGGCGCTCGACGCCGCGCGCCACTACTTCGAGGTCACGGGCCGTCGCGTGTCGATCGAGTACGCCCTCATCAAGGACATGAACGACCACGCCTGGCGCGCGGAGCTGCTCGCGCAGAAGCTCAACGAGCGCGGGCGCGGCTGGGTGCACGTGAACCCGATCCCGCTGAACCCCACCCCGGGTTCGGTGTGGACCGCCTCCGAACCGGATGTGACCCGCGAGTTCATCGCGCGGCTCGAGGCGGCCGGCATCCCGACGACGCTGCGGGACACCCGCGGCAAGGAGATCGACGGGGCGTGCGGCCAGTTGGCCGCCGCCGACGCCTGAGCAGCGCCCCCCTTTCGCGGGTCTGCCGAGTCGAGTCGCGCTCGTCTACGGTGAGCGCACACCACGCGGAATCCCCGACCGCGGAAGGACCCCCATGTTCGCGCCGCTCCCTACGGCCGACGAGATCGAACACCACCTCGAGCTCGCCGCACGCGGCATCGTGCTCGCCGACGGACTCGTCGACGAGAGGTGGGAGCCCGTGCTCATGGGTGTCGCCCGACGCGGCGTCGTGACCGCCGCCGACCACCGCGCCGTCGCCCGCCTGCTCGCCGCGCTCGACGCGGAGGCCGCGCGCGCCGACTAGGGGTCGAGCCCGAGCCCGATGTCGACGAGCTCGATGCGTCCCACGAGCGCCGCGTCCGCGTACAGCAGGCCGCGCTTGCGGGCGCCGAAGGTGACCGTGAGGTCGGCAGGCAGCACCGCATCCGGCTCGGCGGCGCCGGTGTCCGGATGGATGCCGCTCGGCAGGTCCACCGCGAACACCACGGGGAGCGCGCCACCGCGGCCCCGCATCCGCTCGCGCACCACGGCGACCGCAGCCGCGGCCGGGTCGCGGGGCCTGCCGGTCGCG
>NZ_JANTHX010000013.1 GCF_024752305.1 Protaetiibacter mangrovi | reverse complement strand
CGAAGTCGCCGCACCGGGAGCACTCGTTCATGTCGACATCAAGAAGCTTGGTCGGATCCCGGACGGCGGTGGCTGGCGCGCTCACGGTCGCGGTTCTGCGCAAGACCGCGCGGCAGGCGTCGTCCGCGACCGAGCGGCCCGGCACGGCGCATCCGCCTCGCGCGGCTACACCTTCCTGCACCACGCGGTCGACGACCACTCCCGGCTCGCCTATTCCGAACAGCTCGGAGATGAGCGCAAAGAGACCGCGGCCAGCTTCTGGCTCCGGGCTGCGGCGTTCTTCGCGGATCACGGCATCACCGTCACCGCCGTGATGACTGACAACGGCGCCTGCTACCGATCGCGCGACTTCGCCGCTGCCCTCGGCAACATCCGACACCGCCGGACACGCCCCTACCGACCACAGACCAACGGCAAGGTCGAACGCTTCAACCGCACCCTGGCCACCGAATGGGCCTACGCCCGACCATATGATTCCGAGGCCGCACGATCAGCGACCTACGCCGACTGGCTCCATCACTACAATCACCACCGACCCCACACCGGAATCGACGGCCAAGTCCCCGCAGCACGCGTTCACAACCTCACGAGGAACTACA
>NZ_JANTHX010000012.1 GCF_024752305.1 Protaetiibacter mangrovi | reverse complement strand
GCGAGCACGAGCGCCGCCCAGCCGACGGCGACGAACTCCAGCCACCCCAGCGCGTAGCCGAGGGCCAGGGCCGCGGGGATCGTGACGACGATCACCCAGCCGAGCGGGGTGACGACGCTGCTCAGCCGGCGACCCGCCCGGGCCAGCCCGCGCCCGATCGCCCGCGAACCGCGCACCACCCCGACGACCGCGTCCGCGAGCACGCCCGTGCGCGCGCCGACGATCCGGGCTCGCGTGGTGCCGAGTCCGGTGGCGTCGGTGGGGGTGGTCGTGTCCCGGCTCGCTCCGGTCGACCGGGGTCGGCTCACACGGCCTGCCGATCGCTCGGCGGCGGGGTCTCGAGCAGCAGCTGCGCGATGATGCTCGACGGCGTCACCCCGTCGAACTCCGCCTCGGGGTCGAGCACCAGCCGGTGCGCGAGCACGGGCTCGGCAAGCGACTTGATGTCGTCCGGCACCACGTAGTGGCGCCCGCTCGCGGCGGCGAGGGTCTTCGCGGCGCGCACGAGCGCGAGGGCGCCGCGCACGCTCACGCCGAGACGCA
>NZ_JANTHX010000004.1 GCF_024752305.1 Protaetiibacter mangrovi | reverse complement strand
TCGATGACGGAGGCGACGAGGTCGCTGGTCTCGAGGTCGGCTTTGAGGGCTTCCTTGTACTGGTAGCCGGCGTCGTCGGCGCCGACCACGATCCGCAGGGGCTGCAGGGCGGTCATCGAACGGTGTCCTTTCGCGAGAGGGCGGCGGCCGCGGCGGTCACCACGAGGCCGAAGGAGTGGGCGCCCGCGTCGGGCGTGCCGAGGCTGCGCTCGGCGTGGGGACGGGCGCGACCCATCCGCGGCAGCAGCTCGGCGGTCGCCGCGGCCGCCTCGGTCGCGGCCGCCGATGCGGCATCCCAGGCGTCGGCGAGCTCGTCGCCGGCGGCGACGCGCGTCTCGAGCACCTCGACGAACGGCACGATGGCGTCGACCATGGTCTTGTCGCCGACCTCCGCCTTGCCGTAGGCGCGGATGCCGTCGAGCGCCTCGCGGGCGCCGAGGGCGAGGGTCGCGGCGTCGGGCGCGACCTCGTCACCGATACGCGTGCCGAGGGCGCGCAGCATCACGCCCCACAGCGCACCGGAGGTGCCGCCCGCGCGGTCCGACCAGGCGTCGGCCGCCCGGACGAGTACCGTGCCCGCGCCCGCACCGGCGTCGTGCGCGTCGCGTGCGGCGACGGCGGCCGCGGTGGCTCCGCGTTGCATGCCGATGCCGTGGTCTCCGTCGCCGGCGACCGCGTCGATGCGTCCGAGCTCGTCGACGTGCGCGTCGATCACGGCGGCGGTCGCGTCGAGCGCAGCGGTGACGCGTGCCGCGGCACGGCGGGAGCCCTCGGAGGCCGGCGCCATCACGGCCTCCGAGGAGGTCTGCGGTTCGGGATCGGCCTCGACCGCCTCGCGCGGCGGGACGGATCCCTTGCGGTAGCCGGGGGCGTCAGCGGGTGCCGCCCACAGGGTCTCGAGTTCCTCGTCGAGCCAGACCAGGGTCAGCGAGGCGCCCGCCATGTCGAACGAGGTGCAGAACTCGCCCACCTCGGGCTCGACGATCTCGACCCCCGCCTCCTCCAGACGGCGGGCGATGCCCCCGTACACCACGTACAGCTCCTCGTACTTCACCGAGCCGAGACCGTTCAAGACCACCACCACCCGCTGACCCGCAGGAGCGTCCACCCCGTCCGGCAGCTCCCCGAGCAGCGCCTCGACGAAGATCTCCGCCAACCCGTCCGCGGTCGGGATGTCGGTCTCCCCGATCCCCGGCTCGCCGTGGATGCCGAGCCCGAGCGCCATCCGCCCCTCCGGCACCGTGAACAACGGCTCCGCCGCACCCGGCAACGTGCAACCCGTGAACGCCACCCCGAAACTGCGGGTGCGCTCGTTCGCGAGGGTCGCGACCCGCACCACCTCGTCCAGCTCGTACCCGGCCTCCGCCGCCGCACCCGCGACCTTGAACACCACCAGGTCACCCGCGATCCCACGACGCCTGTGCTTCTCCGCCACCGAAGCCGAGGAGATGTCGTCGGTCACCCGCACCGTCCGCGTCGGGATGCCCTCCGCGATCAACTGCGCCTCGGCGGCGTCGAAGTTCAGCACATCACCCGCGTAGTTGCCGTAGGACAGCAGCACACCCCCGCCGTGCTCCGCCGCCCGCGCCACCGAGAGCACCTGCTGCGTCGACGGCGAGGCGAACAGATTGCCCATCGCCGCCCCGTGGGCCAGTCCCGCACCGACCAGCCCGCCGAACGCCGGATAGTGCCCCGACCCGCCGCCCACGACGAGAGCCACCGTGCCCGGCTCCGAGCGGGTCGCCCGCGCCACACCCCCGTGCACCGCGCGCACGCGGCCGCGGTTCGCGGCCACGAACCCGGCGACGAGCTCATCCGCGAAGGCTGCGGGTTCGTTGAACAGGCGGGTCATGGGAGTGCTCCTCACGTGGGCCGGGCGGCGGCCGGTCGAGTCGACCGCCGCCCGGGTCCGGATCGTTACTTGCCGGGGTCCTGCGCGGTGGCCGTCACCGGCACGTCGGACTGCGCCGTCGGGACGGCGGTCGCCCCCCGCCGTGCGAGCAGCACCATGAGCACGGCCGAGAGCAGCATGAACCCGCCCACGATGAACATCGGCACCTGGTAGCCGCCGGTCCAGTCGTGCACGGCGCCCGTGATGTACGGGGCGCTGAAGCCGGCGAGGTTGCCGATCGTGTTGATGAGCGCGACGCCCGCTGCGGCGGCCGCCCCCGTCAGGAACCGGGTGGGCAGCGTCCAGAAGTTCGGCAGGGCCGAGAAGATCGCCATCGCGGTGACCGCGATGAGGGCGATCGTCGCCGCCGGGCTGCCGGCGAACAGGGCGAGCGGGATCGCGACGGCACCCGCCACCGCGGGGATCACGATGTGCCAGGTCTTGAGGCCCCGACGCGAGGCGTCACGCGACCACAGCCAGAGCGCGATGGCGGCGGGCACGTACGGGATCGCCGTGATGAGGCCCTTCTGGAACACGTCGAAGGTCACGTCGAACTGCGACTGGAAGCCCTCGATGATCGTCGGGAGGAAGAACGCCAGGGCGTAGAGGCCGTAGATGAAGCCGAAGTAGACGAAGGCGAGCATCCAGACGCGTCCGCTGCGGAACGCGGACTTCCAGTCGTGCTTGGCCTCGACCTTCTCGGTCGCCGCCTTCTCGGAGGCGAGGGCGGCGGTCAGCCACTCCTGCTCCTCGGTCGTGAGCCACTTGGCGTCGGCGGGCTTGTCCTTCAGGTAGAACCACGCGATGACGCCGATGATGATCGCCGGGATCGCGACGCCGAAGTACATGAAGCGCCATCCCTCGAGGCCGAAGAAGACCCCGTGCTGCTGGATGAGGAGGCCGGCGAGCGGGGCGCCGATCACGGTGGTCAGCGGCTGAGCCAGGTAGAAGAGGGCGAGGATCTTGCTGCGGTGCTTCGACGGCACCCACAGCGAGAGGAAGAGGATCGCGCCGGGGAAGAAGCCGGCCTCCGCGACGCCGAGGATGAAGCGCAGGATCGTCAGCTGCTCGAAGTTCTGCACCCAGGTGAAGAGCAGCGCGACGATGCCCCAGCTGACCATGATGCGCGACAGCCAGCGACGGGCGCCGAAGCGGTGCAGGGCCAGGTTCGACGGCACCTCGAGCAGGATGTAGCCGATGAAGAACACGCCCGAGGCGAACCCGAACTGAGCCGCCGAGAGGGCGAGGTCGTCGTTCATCCCGTTCGGTGCGGCGAACCCGATCGCGGTGCGATCGAGGTAGTTGATGAAGAACATCAGGGCCACGAACGGCACGAGCCGTACCGCGACCTTCCTGATTGCCGACTTCTCGAGCGGCGATGCGGTGGATGTGGTGTCCACGTCGACTCCTTCTTACTGATGACGTCGTTGTCCCGCGCTGGGTTCGCGCGTTCGAGGATCATTATTGGTCAACCGGTTCGCCAATGTCAACCGGTTGACCGGATTCCCGGTAAATCTCTCGCGCCCCCTCCGTTCGGCGCCTCACGCGGCGGATCCTCCTTGCTAGCGTTACCCGCATGCCGGCATACCCCAAGGACGAATCGGACGTCATCTCGGCGTCGCTCGGTCGTCTTCCGTCCGGCAGCCCCGTCTCCGCGGTCACCACGAGGCTGCTGGAGCTCTTCACGAGCGGGGAGATCGCGCCCGGCACGCGCCTGCCACCGGAGCGCCAGCTCGCCGCCACCCTCGAGGTCGGCCGCTCGGCCGTCCGCGAGGCGCTCGCCGCACTCGAGGTGCTCGGCGTCGTCGACGTGCGACCCGGATCCGGCACCTACCTGCGCTCGGCCACGAGCGAGCTGCTGCCGCAGAGCCTCAGCTGGGGGATCCTGATCGGGCACCGGTCGACCGAGGAGCTCGCCGAGGTGCGCGGCGCCCTCGAGATCTACGCCGCGCGGCTCGCCGCCGAGCGGATCACCGCCGACGGCGCCGCCCGCCTCGAGGCGCACCTGGGCAGCATGCGGGCGAGCCTCGACGACCTGCCGACCTTCGTCGAATCCGACCTCCAGTTCCACCTCGAGCTCGCGCACACGACCGGCAACAGCGTGCTCGTCGACCTGCTGCAGATCATCCGCTCGCTGCTGCGGGTGTGGGTGGATCGCGCGGTCGAAGACGTCGAGCACGCCCGCACGGCGCTCGCCGAGCACAGCGCGGTCATGGAGGCGATCCGCGCCGGCGACGGCGACGCCGCGGCCTCGGCGATGGCCGCCCACATGCTCACCGCCGGGCGCCGGCTCACCTCGCTCGCGAGCTAGGCGCGAGGTCCGGATGGCTGCCGCGACTCCCCCATCCGGGATCGCCGCGGTGCGCGGCCGGGTGGCTTCGGCGTTCTCGCGGCGCACCCTCGGCAAGGACGTCGTCGCCGGAGTCGTGCTCGGCGTCGAGAGCGTGCCCGACGGTCTGGCATCCGGGCTGCTCGCGGGCGTCAACCCGATCGCCGGACTCTACGCCTACCTGTTCGGCATGGTGGGCGCCGCCTTCGTCACGTCGAGCGCCTTCCTCGCGGTGCAGGCCACGGGCGCGATGGCGCTCGTCGTCGCCGACGCCGGCCTCGCGTCCCGCCCCGACCCGGAGGCGGCGCTGTTCACCCTGAGCATGATCGCGGGGGTGCTGCTCGTCGTCGGCGGGCTGCTGCGGGTCGGCACGCTCGTGCGCTTCGCCCCCACGGCCGTCATGACGGGATTCCTCACGGCGGTCGGCGTGAACATCGTGCTCGGCCAGCTCTCGAACTTCACCGGCTACGACGCCCGCGGCGACAACCGCGTCATCCGCACCGTCGACACGATGCTGCACGTCGCCGACTGGAAGCCGTCCACGGTATTCGTGGGCGTGCTCACGGTGCTGCTCATCGTGCTCTTCGCGCAGACCCCCGTCGGCAGCCTGGGCCTCGTCATCGCCGTGGTCGTCGGGTCGCTCGTGGCCTGGGCGGTCGACCTCGGGCCGCTCGCCCACGTCGCGACCATCGGCGACCTCGTCACGGTGCCGCACGGCCTGCCGGCGCCGGTGCTGCCGAGCTGGGGCGACATCGCCTACCTCGTCGTGCCCGCGTTCTCGCTCGCCTTCGTCTGCATCGTGCAGGGCGCCGGGGTCTCGGCGGGGCTCCCCACCCCCGACGGCAGGACGCCGAACGCGTCGCGCGACATCGTCGGTCAGGGGGTCGGCAACATCGTGGCGGGAGTCTTCCAGGGCATGCCGGTCGGCGGCTCGATGTCGGCGTCCTCCCTCGTCATCCAGGCGGGCGGGCGCACGCGGCTCGCGCTCTTCGTCGCGGGCGCCGTGATGGCCCTCGTCGTGCTCGTCGCGTCGCCGCTCGTCTCCTTCACCGCGATGCCGGCCCTCGCGGGACTCCTCATCGTCGTCGGGGTCACCTCGATCAAGCCGACACGGGTCATGTCGGTGATCAAGACCGGCCCGCTCCAGACCACGGTGATGGCGGTGACCTTCGTGCTCACCCTGCTCATCCCGCTGCAGTTCGCGGAGCTCGTCGGCGTGGGACTCGGCATCATCCTCTTCGTCGCCCAGCAGTCCAATCGCGTGCGGGTGCGCGAGGTGGAGCTGACCGACGACGGGCGGATGCGCGAGGTCGGCCCGCGCCCGCACGTCGGAGCGGGCGAGATCGTCGTGCTGCAGCCCTACGGCAGCCTGTTCTTCGCGAGCGCGCCCACCTTCGAGACCCAGCTGCCCAAGGTCGACGCCTCCTCGCGCAACTCGGTGGTGATCGTGCGGTTGCGCGGCACCGACCAGATCGGGCTCGCCCACATCGAGGTGCTGCGCCGCTATGCGGCACGGTTGCGCGAGGCCGGGTCGACGCTCAAGGTCGTGGCGAGCGAGCAGCGCGTCATCACCCAGCTGCGGGCGACGCAGCTGGCTGCGGAGCTCGGCCGCGGCAACATCTACCGCGGCAGCGAGTGGGTGGGCGCGGCCGTCCTCCGCGCCCACCGCGACGCCCGCGCCGAGATCGCCGCCCGGAGCTGAGCCGCGCCTACGGCTGCACCCAGGGCGACGGGGCGGGCGGCACCACGACCGGCGGGCGGTCGTCGCAGGTGATCGTGTTCGGCAGCTCCCACGCCGCCATCCACGGCCCCGTCGTGCCGCCGCCGTCGTTGCCGCCGAGGTCGGTCACCGCGAACTCGCTGCCCGCGGGGGTGAAATGGAAGCTGCCGCAGTTGTTGATGCCCACCGCCCCGACGTTCCGCGCATCCACGTTCCGGAAGTCGGCGGATCCCGCGGCGCGGGCGCTCAGCACCGAGGTGCCGGTGCCGTCGACGCGGATGTCCGCGAAGTGCACCCCGCGGATCTCGTAGAGGTCCTTCACGGGCCAGTCGGAGACGACCATGATCGCGTTGTAGGTGCTGTCGAGGAAGTGGTCGCCGCTCACCTGCACATCCGCGTCGATCGAGCGGTCGAGGGCCATCAGCCAGATCGCACCCAGACCGATGTTCCAGTTGAGCTCGTAGGTTCCGGCGCGCACGGTCGTGTTGTCCTGCACGCGGATCGTGCCGGCGAACGGCTCCGCCCCGAAACGCGCACCGAGGTGGATGCCCGAGCCCTCGCGGACGGGATCCGCCACCAGGTTGCCCTGCACCGTGAGGTCGGTGCCGCCGTAGAGCGCGATGCCGTTCGCGAGGGTCGGCGTCTGCACCGTGTTGCCGACGAACGAGTTGCGCGCGTTCTGGTCGTCCTCGGCCCACATGGCCAGCGCGTCGTCGCCCGTGTTGCGGATCGAGGAGTTGCGCACGGTGGAATCGGTCACGCCCCGGTGGAAGTTCACGCCGTCGGCGATCTGGTCGACGATCACGGTGTCGCTGATGGTCACGTTCGACATCGGGCCGTCGAGCCAGATGCCCACCTTGGTGTGCTGGATGTAGAGGTCGTCGACCGTCGAGTCGCTGAGCGCTCCCCCGATGCCGTTGACCTGGTCGGTGTCGATGCGCTCGCGCACGTCGCCCTGGATCGCGAAGCCCGACAGGTGCACGTCCGTGCTGCCGCCGTCTGCGGCATCCCTGCCGGAGAAGCCGACGCCCGTGTGCACCGAGCCGTCGGGGGCGGGCTCCGCGAGCGCGACCTCCGAGCCGCGGAAGATCGTGTACCAGCTGCCGGCACCCTCGATCGTGACGTCGTCGACGACGATGTGCCGGTCGACCCGGTAGACCCCCGGCGGCACGTACACCGGCAGGTGCAGCTTCTTCGCCCACCGGATGGCCTTCTCGATCGCGGGGGCGGAGTCGCGCCGACCGGTGGGGTCGGCGCCGAACAGCAGCGCGTTGGCGGCCTTCAGCCGCACGTGCGGCGCGCCGACCGCCTGCGAGTCGAGCAGGTCGATGATCGTCCATGCCGCGCTCGATCCGGCGGGCATGGTGAGCCGGATGACGGTCCCGGCCGGGTAGCTGCGCCCCAGCAGCATGCGCTGCTCGTCGTAGAAGTGCATCGGACGGAACGGCGTCTGCACCTGGTAGTCCGGGCTCGGCACGCAGCCGCACTCGGTGATCCACCAGTCGGGGTGCAGCAGCTGCGCGTTCGGGTCGTTCGTGAACGGGTACTGGTTGTAGAGCCAGGAGTACTGGGAGGTCAGCGTCATGGTGCGGGTCGGGCCGCTGCCGACCTTGACGCCGAGGGGCGCCGTGATCCCGCCGCCGGTCGGCGCGTCCGGGATGCTGTAGCGCACCGTGATCGCGTTCGCCGCGGCGGGCAGGGTGAACTCGACGTACTGCCCGGCGGTGAGTCGCACCGCGCTCCGGCCCGAGGCCTCGGCGGCGAGCGTGTAGGCCGTGCGGTCCGGTCCGATGACGGTGCCGGTGTGGGTCGCGTTCTCGGCCTCCTGCTGGACGACGCCCAGCTCGGCACCTCGGCCGGCGACGAGGGCGGGGTCGATCGCGGCGCGCGTCACGACGGGCGCCGCCGGCGACGCGGAGGCGGATGCGGTTCCGGCGAGCACGCCGGTCGCCGCGAGGGCCGTGGCGAGCAGCACGGCGAGGGTGGTGGGGGGACGGGTCATCGTCGACTCGTTTCTCTCGTGTGGGGGCCGCACGACGTCGTGCGACGAGAATCGAGCCCGACTGTAGGTCTCGCCGTCAGAGATTCACAAGACCTGCATGTGAATTGCCGCGAAACTGTCGACTTCTTGCAGCATCCGCGTCGCGACGCCCGCAAGCCCGACGCAAGACCCGCCGAAAGACAACCGAGGCGTCACGTCGTGTCGTCTTGCGCGACGCGCAAGCGACACGACGTGACGCCTCAGGATGATGCGGGCTACGAGCGCCCGGACCGCCGCTTGTTGTAGACGTCGAAGGCGACCGCGAGCAGCAGCACGAGGCCCTTGACGGCCTGCTGCCACTCGATGCCGATGCCCATGATCGACATGCCGTTGTTGAGCACGCCGATGATGAGACCACCGATGATCGCGCCGCCGATGGTGCCGACGCCGCCCTGCACCGCCGCACCGCCGATGAAGGCCGCCGAGATCGCCTCGAGCTCGAAACCGTCACCGGCCTTCGGGCCGGCGAGGTTGAGTCGCGCCGTGAAGATGAGGCCGGCGAGCGCCGCCAGCGTGCCCATGTTCACGAACAGCCAGAAGTCGACGCGACGGGTCTTGATGCCCGAGAGCTCGGCCGCGTGGCGGTTGCCGCCGATCGCGTAGATGTGGCGGCCGAACACCGTGCGGCTCATGACGATGCCGTAGATGAGCACGAGCGCCGCCAGCACGATGAGGGTGACCGGGATGCCCTTGTACGAGGCGAGCGAGTACGCGAAGAACGCGATCGCCGCCGAGACGAGTACGAGCTTGACGATGAACCACGCGGCCGGCTCGACCTCCTGGCCGTACTTGACGCGACCCCGGCGCGAGCGCAGCTGCTGGATCACGAGCAGCACGATCGCGAGACCGCCGATCGCGAGCGTCAGCGGGTCGATCTCGAACTCGCCGAACACGTTCGTGAGGAAGCCGTTGCCGAGCGCCCGGTACTCCGCGGGGAAGGAGCCGATGTTGGCGTTGCCGAGCACCACGAGCGCGAGTCCGCGGAAGATGAGCATGCCCGCCAGCGTCACGATGAACGCCGGGATGCCGACGAAGGCGATCCAGAAGCCCTGCCAGACGCCGACGAGGGCGCCGATCAGCAGCGACAGGGCGATCGAGAGCCACCAGGGCAGGCCCCAGTGCACCGCGAAGACGCCCGAGCACGCGCCGACGAACGCGGCGACCGATCCGACCGAGAGGTCGATGTGGCCGGCGATGATGACCATCACCATGCCGATCGCGAGCACGAGGATGTACCCGTTCTGCACGATGAGGTTCGAGATGTTCTGCGGGCGCAGCAGGATGCCGTTCGTCGTGAACGAGAACAGCACGACCACCGCGATGAGCGCGATGAAGATGCCGTTCTTGCCGAGGTCGGCGAGCACGTGGCTCAGCCAGGCGGTGAACTTGTTGTCTGCCGGGTTGACGTTCCCGCCGACCGCCTGCGACTCCGTCGGGGTCGGGGTAGTGGGTTCGGACATTGCGGTTCCTTCGTGTCGTCCGCGGGTCAGCGGGGGCGTTCCATGGTCATGAGGGTGAGGACGGCCTCCGGGGTGGCCTCCTCGATGGGCAGCTCGCCGGTGATCCGGCCCTCGGAGATCGCGTAGATGCGATCCGAGATCCCGAGCAGCTCCGGCAGCTCGGAGGAGATGACGATGATGCCCTTCCCCTCGGCCGCGAGCCTGTTGATGATCGTGTAGATCTCGTACTTGGCGCCGACGTCGATGCCGCGGGTGGGCTCATCGAGGATGAGCACGTCGGGATCGGAGTAGATCCACTTCGACAGCACCACCTTCTGTTGGTTGCCGCCGGAGAGCTTGCCCGTCTTGACGAGCACGTTGGGCGCCTTGATGTTCATCGACTTCCGGAAGTCGTCGGCGACCTTGTACTCCTCGTTGTCGTGCACGAGGCCCCAGCGCTCGAGCTTGCGCAGCGAGGCCATCGAGATGTTGCGCTTGATGTCCTCGATGAGGTTGAGCCCGTAGGTCTTGCGGTCCTCGGTCGCGTAGGCGATGCCGTTCTGGATCGCCTCGGCGACCGTGCGCGTCTTGATCTCCTTGCCGCGCTTGAAGACCTTGCCCGAGATCCGCGATCCGTAGGAGTGGCCGAAGAGGCTCATCGCGAACTCGGTGCGGCCGGCGCCCATGAGGCCCGCGATGCCGACGATCTCGCCGGCGCGCACGTTGAGGCTCACGTTGTCGACGACGACGCGGCTCGAGTCCTGCGGGTGGTGGGCGGTCCAGTCCTCGACGCGCAGCAGCTCCTCGCCGATGTGCGGCTCGTGGTCGGGGTAGCGGTGCTCGAGGTCGCGGCCGACCATGTCCTTGATGATGCGCTCCTCGGAGACGTCCTGGCGCTGCATCGTCTCGATCGTCTTGCCGTCGCGGATGACGGTCACCGAGTCGGCGATCTTTTTGATCTCGTTGAGCTTGTGGCTGATGATGATCGACGTGATCCCCTGCCCCTTGAGGTGCAGGATCAGATCGAGCAGGTGGTCCGAGTCCTCGTCGTTGAGCGCCGCGGTCGGCTCGTCGAGGATGAGCAGCTTGACCTGCTTGGAGAGCGCCTTGGCGATCTCGACGAGCTGCTGCTTGCCGACGCCCAGCTGGCGGATCGGCGTCATCGGGTTGTCGCGCAGGCCGACGCGCGCGAGCAGCGTGCGGGCCTCGTGGTTGGTCTTGTTCCAGTCGATGAGGCCGGTGCGCGACGTGACCTCGTTGTTGAGGAAGATGTTCTCGGCGATCGACAGGTAGGGGCTGAGGGCGAGCTCCTGGTGGATGATGACGATGCCCTTGGCCTCGGAGTCCGAGAGGTCGCGGAACGCCACGGTCTCGCCCTCGAAGACGATGTCGCCCTCGTAGCTGCCGTGCGGGTACACGCCCGACAGCACCTTCATGAGGGTGGACTTGCCTGCGCCGTTCTCGCCGCAGATGGCGTGGATCTCGCCGCGGGCGACCTCGATCGTCACATCCGACAGCGCCTTGACGCCCGGGAAGGTCTTGGTGATGCCGCGCATCTCCAGGATGTTGTTGCTCACGTTCGCCGACTTTCCTCGTTGACTCCGGAGAAGGTGGGGGAGGATCGCTCCTCCCCCACCATCATGGTGACCGAAACGGATCCGGCCTAGAGGCCCAGGTCCTCGGCCGTCCAGTAGCCCGTGTCGACGAGCGCTTCCTGGACGTTGTCCTTCACGACCTGCACCGGGGCGAGCAGGTACGAGGGCACGACCTTCACGTCGTTGTCGTACGTCGTGGTGTCGTTGACCTCGGGCTCCTCGCCGTTCAGGAGGGCGAGGGCCATGCCCGCCGCCACCTTCGCGAGCTCGCGGGTGTCCTTGAAGATGGTCGCGTACTGCTCACCCGAGAGGATCGCCTTGACCGAGTCGACCTCGGCGTCCTGGCCCGAGATGATCGGCCACTCGTCGCCGACGGTGTAGCCGGCGTCGGTGAGGGCCGAGATGATGCCGCGCGAGATGCCGTCGTAGGGCGACAGCACCGCGTCGACCTTCGAGCCGTCCGAGTAGTTCGCGGTGAGGAGGTCCTCCATGCGGCTCTGGGCGGTCTCGCCGTCCCAACGCAGCGTGGCGGCCTGCTCGATCGCGGTCTGGCCCGACTTGACGACGAGGGTGCCGTTGTCGATGTAGGGCTGCAGCACGTCCATGGCTCCGTTGAAGAAGAAGAACGCGTTGTTGTCGTCGAGCGAGCCGGCGAACAGCTCGATGTTGAACGGACCCTCGGGCGCACCGTCGATCGGGGTGCCGTCGAGCTCGGTCAGTCCGAGGCCGTTGAGCACGGTCCACGCCTGCTGCTGGCCCACGAGGAAGTTGTCGAACGTGGCGTAGTAGTCCACGTTCTCGGTTCCCTTGATGAGACGGTCGTAGGCGATCACCGGGATGTCGGCGTCGGCGGCGGTCTGCAGCACCTCGGTGAGGGTGGTGCCGTCGATCGAGGCGATGATCAGCGCCTCGGCGCCCTTGGTGATCATGTTCTCGACCTGCGAGACCTGGGTGGGGATGTCGTCCTCTGCGTACTGCAGGTCGACGGTGTAGCCCTCGGCCTCGAGGGCGGCCTTGACGGCGTTGCCGTCCTGGATCCAGCGCTCCGAGCTCTTGGTCGGCATGGCGACGCCGATGAGGCCGCCGTCGCCGGAGCCGCCGTCGCCGCTGTTACCCGTGCCCGAGCAGGCCGCAAGCGCGAGCATCGCGCCGGCCGTGATCGTGGCGAGAACGAACTTCTTCGTCTTCACGGTCATTCCTTTCACTGTGTTCTGGTGCGGACGTCATTGTCGGGGGTGGAACCGTTCGAGTCCGGCGTCGTCCATGAACCGGTCTCGCCACCAGGCCGGGTGTTCCCCGGTCGGGAGGTCGGATAGGAGCCCGCCGTGGCGAGCTCGGCGACGCGCTCGGCGTCGCGGCGCGCGGCGTCGGCGCTCAGCCGGCGTGCGCGGATCGCCTCGACGTCGTGCGCGTCGAGGGAGGGGATGTCGGCACCGCCGGCGCGGGCGAGCTGCACGGCGCGGGCGGCGTCTTCGAGCAGCACGGCGGCTCGGACGGCGTCGCGGGCGCGGGCGCCCACGGTGTAGGCGCCGTGCCGCTCGAGCAGCACGGCGCGGCTCGGCTGGGCGTCGAGGGTGGCGGCGACGTCGGCCGCGAGGTCGGCGTCCGGGGTCGAGTACGGCACGACGGGCACCGGTCCGCCGAACTCGTCGGCGACGGTGGTCGAGAGCACCGGCACGGCCTCGCCCCGCAGCGCGAACGCGGTCGCGTAGGGCGAGTGGGTGTGCACGATGCCGCCGATCTCGGGCGAGTGGCGGTAGAGGGCGGCGTGGATCGCGGCCCCGCGGGAGGGCAGCAGCTCGGCGCCGGGGGTGCCTTCGACGACCTGGCCGTCGAGGTCGACGAGCACCATGTTGTCGGGGGCGAGCTCGGAGTGGTCGAGACCGCTCGGCTTGATCACGAAGAGGTCGGCGCCGGGCACCCGTCCCGAGACGACGCCGCTGGTCCAGGTGGAGAGTCCGCCGCGCACGAGCAGCTTGTGCAGTCGGGCGACGTCGGCGCGGACCCGCGCGACAGCCACCTCGATGCGCGGCTCGAAGCGGTTCACCGTCCTGCCTCCCGACTCCGTCGTCCTGAATGTGACCGGTCACTGTTACCGGTCACATCGAGCACTCTAACCCCCGGGCGGCGAGCGGTGTCAAGTCGGCGAGGTCTCGAGAGGATAACGACGATCAGCGCGCGGGCGCGGCGGTAGACGCGCGCACCAGGAGCCGCGGATCGATCGTGTGGGCCTCCGTGTCGAGCTCGCCGAGCACGAACGAGACCGCGCGGCGCCCGAGCTCCGCGAAGTCCTGGCGCACGGTCGTGAGCGGCGGCCAGAAGTGGGCCGCCTCCGGGATGTCGTCGAACCCGACGACGCTCACCTCGCCCGGCACGTCGACGCCGCCGTCGCGGAAGGCGTGCAGCAGGCCGAGCGCCATCTGGTCGTTCGAGGCGAACACGGCCGTGAAGTCGCGCACCCGCAGCAGCTCCTGGCCGGCGAAGTAGCCAAAGTCCGCCGTCCAGTCCCCCAGGATCGGCGCGGTCGTGGGCGCATCCCACGCGTTCATCTCGTCGAGGAATCCCTGCATGCGGGCGTCGGCCTCGATCCAGTTCTGCGGCCCGGTGAGGTGGTAGATCGCGCGGTGCCCGAGCTCGAGCAGGTGACGGGTGGCGAGCCGCGCCCCCGCGTACTGGTCGAAGAACAGGGCGTGACCGTCGTCGCCGACGGCCTGCAGGGTCACGTACGGCACCTCGAACGGGAGGTTCGCGAGCGCCTCGAACACGCGCTTCTGCGGCGCGACGACGACGATCGCCTCGACCGCCTGGGCGCGCAGCTGGTCGAGCGCGTCCGAGATCGAGCCCTCGACGTTCGGGTCGATGTTGGCGATGCTCACCCAGTAGCCGTTGGCCCGCGCCGCCGCCTCGACGCTCGCCATGATCGAGGCCGGCCCGTAGTCGGTGCTCATCGCCGAGAGGATGCCGATGGTGCGCGAGCGGCTCGAGGCGAGCGCCCGGGCGGCCCGGTTCGGCCGGTACTGCAGCTCGGCCATGACGTCGAGCACCCGCTGCCGGGTCGTGTCGCGGATGCTCGGGTGGTTGTTGAGCACGCGCGACACCGTCTGGTGCGACACGCCCGCGAGCCGCGCGACATCGCGGATGCTCGGCGGGCGGCCGGAGACCGGATCGATCGTCACGTGACTTCCTCGGGCGTGCGTCGGCACCGCAGGGATCGGGTGCCGTCCGGCCATGATGACACAGCCGTCGCCGCGGATGTGACAGTCACATCGGCGATCGGCCTATGCTGGGCGCACCATGTCGGACCTGTGGCGCGAGCTCCCCCTCTTCGGGCGTCCGCGCGTCGACGAGTCGGGCGTGCCGGATGGCTGGGAGGGCGACGTCGCGGCCGTGCGGGAGGCCGCCGCGGCGGCGCTCGCCCGGCATCCGGACGAGGCGGCGGCCGCCGCGTTCGAGGCGGCGTTGCGCCCCGCTCCCCCGCGCCGCGATGGCCGGCCGCGCCGCGTGAAGCTCGCCGAACTCGATCGGGCGGTGTACGCCTACCTCGACCTCTGCACCCGCCTCGGCGCCCCGCCCGCGGTTCCGGAGCGCGCCGGTGGGGCCGTCGCCCTCGCCCGCGCGACGACGGCGCCGACCGAGATCCGCGCGGTCGTCTCCGGGCATGCGCTGCGCGCGACGGATGCCGACTGGAGTTTCGGGCGCGGCCCCGTGCTCGAGGACACCGCCGCCGCGCTGCTCGAGTTCCTCGGGGGACGGAGCCTGCGCGCGCCGCATCCGGCGGAGCCGCCCCGATGACGCGCATCGTCGTCGTCGGACCCGCGAGCTGGAACCGCATGGTGGTGCTCGACGCGCTGCCCGATCCCGTGCCGCACATGGAGTTCGCGCGCGACTGGTTCGACGCGCTCGGCGGGACCTCGGCCGGCAAGTCCCTGCACCTGCACGCGCTCGGGCGGGAGGTGGTGCTCGACGCGCTCGTCGGCGACGACGAGGCCGGGGGGCGCATCCGCGCGGCGCTCGCCCGCGCGGGGGTCGCGGTCCGGACCCGGCCCGCCTCGCGCAGCGAGCAGCACCTCAACCTCATGACCCCCGCCGGTGCCCGGCTCTCGCTCTACCTGGCGACCCCCGAACCGCTCGGCCGCACCCCCTCCCCGCTCGACGACGCCGACCTCGCGGTGCTCGACCTCGCGCCCCGCGCCGTCGACCTCCTGCCCGAGGCCCGCGAGCGCGGCGTGCCGGTCTGGACCGACCTGCACGACTACGACGGCGAGAGCGCGTTCCACCGGCCCTTCCTCGAGTCCGCCGAGGTGGTGTTCATGAACGCCGACCGCACGGACGACCCCTGGGCACTGCTCGCACGCTGCCTCGCGGCGGGACCGCGGCTCGCCGTCTGCACGCTGGGTGCGGAGGGGGCGATCGCGCTCGACGGCGACGGCGTCCGGTGGGCGACCCCCGCGGTGCCGGCCGACGTGGTCGACACCAACGGCGCGGGTGACGCCTTCTTCGCCGGATTCCTCGACGCCCACCTCGCGGGCGCCGGCGTCGGCGAGGCGCTCGGGGCCGGGGCGCGCCAGGCGGTGCTCGCCCTCGCGAGCCGCCAGCTGCATCCGGTGCTCGCCGACTGAGTCCCGGTCGCCGCCAGGATTCCTCCCAGGCGGCTCACACCCGCGCTGATACCCTGGAGTGCGCGCCGCTCCCCCCGTTCGAGCGACGCCGGAACGCCTATGACGCAGCTCCCCCCGATCTACCGCACACTCCGCGAGCGGCTCGACGCCTCCCGCGCGAGCCGTCGCACCCGGGGGACGCTGGCGGCGGGAGCCATCGCGGTGTCGTTCGGTCTGACCGCCGCGTTCGCGCTCGCCCCTCCGGGGCCGCCCACCGAGGCCGCCCTGCTCGCCGCCTACGCCGACGACAACGCGCAGGACGTCGACGTCTCGACCGCCGCGACCGCCGAGCACCTGGAGTCGAGCGGCGCCGTCGCCCGCGACAGCTACGACGCGACCGACGGCGAGGAGACCTTCATCGCGGGAGGCACCAACTACGACTGGGCGAAGCTCGTGCTGCTGTACGCCGGATTCCCGGTGAGCGATTCCAACGTGACGGTCATCGTGCGCTGGATGCGCCAGGAGAACTACACCGACTCGTGGTGGAACCGGAACAACCCGCTCAACAACGGTTGGGGCGCGAGCTACGGCCCGGGCGGCACCGGCAGCAACACCACACTGGTGGCGGCGGCGCACAACGCCGCGGATGCGCTGCTGACCCACAAGAGCTACGCCGGCATCGTCGCCGCCTTCCAGGCGAGCGTCGACTCCGCGTCGGTCGAGTCCGCGATCTGGGCGTCGAACTGGGCGTCCGGCCACTACGCGAACGGCTCGCACTGGCACTACAACGCGGTGCCCGTCGTCGTCGCCCCCGCCTCCGCCTGGGGTCGCTAGGCCAACGCCTCGTCGACGGCGTCGAGGTTCGCGGCCATCCAGTCGAGGTAGTGCGCGCCGGCGGGCAGCAGTTCGCTGAACGAGACCACCGGCGTGCCCGCCTCCTGCGCCGCGGTGAGCACGACCTCGGTCTGGGGGCCGACGGTCTGCTCGTTGTAGGCGAGCAGGGCGACCGAGCCGTCGCTCACGAGCGCGACCATCTGCTGCACCACGAGCGCGGGGGCATCGGTCCCCTCCTCGACCGCCTCGCTGAAGGCCTCGGGCGTCGCGTTCACGAGGCCGGCGGCCTCGAGCAGGTAGAGGGGCACCGGTTCGGTGATCGCCACCTGCGCCCCGCCGCTGCGCGCCGCCAGCTCGCCGGCACGCGCCTGCAGCGCGTCGATTCCGTTCGAGAAGGTCGTGGCGCGATCCGCGAACGCCGATGCGCGCGCGGGGTCCCGTCCGGCGAGGCTCTCCGCGAGCTCGTAGCCGACGGTCGCCATGGTGCCGAAGTGGTACCAGACGTGCTCGTTGAAGGCGCCGTGGTCGTGCGCGACGCCCTCGTCGTCATGCTCGTCGCCCTCGTCGCCGTGGTCGTGCAGCTCCGCCTCGGGGTCGAGCCCCGAGAGCTGCGCGACGTCGATGACGGTGACCGCGTCCGAGGCGTGGGCGTCGAGGAGCGCGGTCATGAAGTCGTCGTAGCCGCCGCCGTTGACGATCACGATGTCGGCCCGTGAGATCGCGAGGGCGTCGCGTCCGTCGGCCTCGTACTCGTGCGGGTCCTGCGCCGCGTCGTGGATGATCGACGTCACCGAGGCGCCGTCGCCCGCGATCGTGGCGGCGATGTCGCCGTAGACGTTCGTCGACGCGACGATGCGGATGCCGTCCGCTCCGACCGTCGCATCATCCGCGGTGCACCCCCCGAGGGCGAGCGCGGCGGCGGTGAGGAGGGCGACGGGGGCGAGCGGTCGAAGGCGGGGCACGCCACGACGCTAGTCGTTATTGATAATGATTGTCAAAACGGATAGAGATCAGTAGCCGAACTCGGCGTACACCCAGCCCTGCAGACTCGAGCTCTCCCGGTCGCAGGCATCGGGATCGGGTGTCGGAACCCCGAGGAACTCGAACGTCACCGATGCGTTCGTCGGGGTCGAGCGCACATCGTGGGTGGGATCGGAGTCCACCTCGTTCGTGGCGAGCGCGGGGACGACCTCGTGGCTGCCCTGCGCCTCGGCCGGGATCGCGTAGCCGCCGATGGCCTGCAGCGTGATGTACGGCTCCGCGCGCATCGCGGTGAGGTCGATGTCGACGTCGCTCTGGAACTCCACCTCGACGTAGGTGCCGTCGGTGCCGAGCGCCCAGCCCTGCGGTTCGCCGTCGTAGCCGCAGAGGAAGCCCATCACCGAGTGGCCGTCGACGGTGCCCGTGATGAAGAAGTCGTCGTTGTCGAGGTCGTCGGCCAGCCACGGCAGGTTCTGGTATCGCGCGGTCCAGCCGTCGAGCGTCGTCGGGATTTCGGGCGGGAACGGGTCGCCGCCGTCGCCTCCGTCGCCTCCGTCGTCCGCGCCGTCGACCTGACCGTCGCCGCCGATCGCGAGCCCTGTCGTCGTCGGATGCGGTTCCGGGGCGACGATGCCGCATCCGGTGAGCGCGAGGGTGGCGGCGGCGAGCGCCGCGAGCGCGAACAGACGTCTCATGGTGACTCCCGTCATCCGCACGCCGAGGCGTCATCGCTCGGCGTGATGTCGAAGTGGATGGACTGCATGACGATCGGGGTGACGTTCGGATGCGTGGTGCCCGCGCCCGTCGCCTCCATGCCGCTCACCTGGGCGTCGATGCCGCTCGGGGCGCCGTCCTCGTCGACGGCGAGCGTCCAGCTGCCCTGCAGACCCAGGATGTGGCCGTCGCCCCCGTCGTACGACATCCCGATCGTCGAGCCGCTGAAGGCGTAGCCGCCGCCCCCGGCGGCGAGCTGGAGGCCCCACGCCGGCGTCGAGAAGACGTCCGCCCCGCAGATGGTGGTGTCGACGGCGAATCCGGTCCATCCGCCCGTCACCCGGTAGACGGCTTGCGTCGTGAAGGTGTGGGTGAGCTTGGCGCCGCCCTGCCGCGACGTCGCCACGATCGTGAGCTCGCCCGTCGTGCCCTGCTTTTCCGCGGTGTAGTGGAACCCGCCGGTCGACACGCTCTCCTTCGGGTCGACGTCGTGCTCACCCGCGAGGGTCAGGTGCAGCGGTCCGGTCACCTCGGTGTCCGTCACCTTGCGCAGCACCCGGATGGTGAAGTCGGTCGTGCTCTTCGGCTGCACCCGCGCGGGGGCGTCGGTGTCGATCCGCACGCAGCCGCCGTCGGACCACGTCCGCATCAGGTTGCTGACGAGCCCGAGCGCGATCGCGTCGCCCTGCGACTGGCCGTCGGTGACGAGCTGGGCGACGTCCTCCGACGAGCCGATCGAGTCCTCCGTCTTGCGGGGTGCGTTGCCGCCGGGGGCGAGTCCGGATCCCCCGCCCCAGCTGGCCCAGTCCGCATGCTGGGCGGTGGCGACGGCGGTGGTGGAGCCTGCGGCGTCGGTGCGGGTGGTGCGCTGGCTGACGGTGACGTCCATGCTCTCGGGGGCGGCGTCCTCGCCGAGCACGCCGACCGCCTCCACGCGCACGTCCTGCTGGTAGCTCGCCCCGCCCGCGGAACCCGTTCCGGTGGCGTTCCGCGAGGTCTGCACGATGGCGTCGAACCTGCCGTCGGGTCCGGGGCAGAAGGTGCCGTCGTAGCGGACGCTCTCGGCAGCATGGGCGGTTCCCCCCGAGCCGCCCGCCTGGGATTCGCGCTCGAGCACGACGCTCACGTCGCCGTCCTCGTCGCGGGTCACCGTCTGCCCGTTCTCGCTGACGGAGTCCTGGTCGCCCAGCTGGCCCTCGTCGACCTGGTCCATCGCGGCGCTCACGACATCCGGTGCGAACCCTCCGACCAGCACGTTGCCGAGCACCTGCCCGTCGCTGATCGCCCGCACGGGCCGGCTCTGGCCTCCGCCGGCGAGGCTCTGGGCGAGCCCCGAACCGTCGAGCCCGAAGCTCTCCACGACCGACTGGCCGAACGCCGCGTCGTCGGCCGCGATCTCGTCTCTCAGCGGTGCCAGCTCGGGGAGCATCCCGATCAGCTCGTCGACGGCGAACATCACGCCGGAGCTCCAGCCGGCGTCGCCGAGGGAGGTGAGCGAACCGGCGTCCGGCAGGGCGAAGTCGACCTCGACCGGCTCGCCGTCGAGGCCCGACCCGGATGCGGTGCAGCCGGACAGCAGGAGGGCGATCGCGGCGAGGCCCGCGGCCGCGCCGAGTCGGGTGCGCATGGTGTCACGCTAGGCACCCGACCCGCCCGCCACGACCCCGGAAAGGAGAACTAGGGGGTCGCGGGATCGCTAGCCTGAGCGGCGGAAGGGGTCGCATGGAGCAGGTCTCGGAGATCCGGTTCAGGATCGCAGCGCCGCCGCGCACGGTCTTCGCGCACCTGCGCGATCCGCGCAGCTACGTGGGCCTGTCGCCGCTCGTCGTCGAGGCGCGCGACGTGCGCCGCGACGACGACGGCACCGTGCACTACGTCGCGGTCGAGCGCTTCCGGTTCTTCGGCGTCCTGCGCTACGACAACGCGATCCGGGTCACGATCCGCACCCGGGAGGACGACGGCTCGTTCTGGGTGGGCGGCGACGTCGACAGTCCGGGGAACGTGCAGCTGGTCTACGGCTACACGATCGAACCCGACGGCGACGGCAGCGTGGTCGCCGACCGGATCGAGGTGACCGCACCCATCGGCCTGCGCGGCTTCAGCATCCGCCGGGCGTCGGAGGTGCAGGCGGCGCGGGCGCGGATCCTGGCCGAGCGGCTCGAGGTGCCCGCGCGGTGAGGTTCAGCGCCCCCCGGGCGGGCCGATGAGCAGCAGCACGACGTAGATCGCCGCGACGGCCAGCAGGATGAGGGCGCCGAGCACCCAGGGGTGGCGCAGGAACCAGCGCAGCGGCGCGTCGTACCAGCGCGCGTCGACGCGGTCGAGGGCGGGCTCGGTGCGCCACACGCCGGCGAGGCGCCCCGAGCGCGCGAGCCACAGCTCGGTCGGGATCGTGGCGTAGGGCACGATCGCGCTCGCGACCGCCACGACCGCGGGCCCCACGCGCCAGCGGTTGTTGAGCGCGACGAGCACGGCGGTGGCCCCGTAGGAGAGGAAGACGAAGCCGTGGATCGCGCCCGCGATCGTGACGGCCGGCGACTCGCCGACGACGGCGCGCGCCACGAGCGCCGCGATCAGGCCGGTCCAGGAGATCGCCTCGGCGATCGCGAGCGTGCGGAACAGGGTAGAGGGGGTTCGGAACACTCCTTCAGTCTAACTGAAGGATTTCAGTCCGCCTGAAGGTCAGCCGGGAGCGCGTCCTCGTGGGGCCGCTCGAGCGCGACGCTGAGGGCGGGCGCCCCCGCGACGAACTCCGCGTCGAGCAGCTCCACCGCACGCTGCGCTCGGGCGAGCACGTCGTGCCCGGCCGCGGTGACCTGCAGCACGGATGCCGCCCCGGCGTGCGCGGTCGCGTCCACCGCGTAGCCCGCATCCACGAGCGAGCGCACGGCCGTGTGCGCGGACTGCACCGTGATCTGCGAGCGCCGGGCGAGCTCCGAGAACGAGATGCCGGGCATGCCCAGGATGTGCGCGAGCAGGCCGTACTTGCGCGTCGTGAGCCCCAGCTCACGCAGTTCGGCGTCGAGCCGCGCCTCCCACACCGCCGAGACGGTCAGCAGCGAGATGACCGGGCTGAACGGCGGACGAGCGCCCGGGGCCTCGCTCATCGACGGCGCAACTCCACGACGGGGATGGTGCGCGCGGTGCGCTGCTCGTACTGCGCGAACGCCGGGCCGCGCTGCAGGAAGTGCTGCCACGCGGCATCCCGCTCGGCGGCGGGGAGCACCACGGCGCGCACGGCCACCTCCCCCTCGTCGGGCGTCTCGACCACGGTGTCCGGATGCGCCTGCAGGTTGTGGAACCACGCCGGGTTGTCGGGGGCGCCGCCCTTCGAGGCCGCCACGAACCAGCCGTGCTCGCTCGGGATGCCCATGAGCGGTGCCACCCGCTCGACACCCGACCTGGCCCCGACGTGGTGCACGAGCACGAGGTGGCGTCCGAAGCCCGCCGTCTCGACGGTGCCGTCGTTCGCGCGGAACTCGTCGACGATGCGCTGATTGAAGTCGGTCATCGTCACCACCGTAGCAATCGGGCACCCATCCGACCGGATCGGGGCGCGACTTCTGCCGCTCACCGGAAAAGCAGGAAGCCCCGGACGAACCGGGGCTTCCGAGTGGTGGACCCAGGGGGATTCGAACCCCCGACCTTCTCATTGCGAACGAGACGCGCTACCAACTGCGCCATGGGCCCGGACTGCCTGAACACGATATCACCTCGGCGCAGGGCCCCTTGACCGGCGGCTCAGCCGAGGCGACGGCGGCGCAGCACCTCGTCGAGGTCGGGCAGCGACGCGTCCGCGTCCTCGACGATGCCCATCGACGCGAAACGGCTGGGCGCGGCCGCGGGCGCGGCGGGCACCGCCTCGCGCGGGCGGAACGGCACCACCTCGGGCTCGGCGTGCGCCGCGGCGAGCGCGCGCTCGGCCTCCTCGCGCGCGGCGCGCAGCAGCTGCTCGGCGCTCGGCTGCGGCACGACGGGCACCCGCGGCGGTTCGGCGCGCTCGAGGTAGAGCGGCTTCGGCACGGGCACCGGGGTCCACTCCCGAGCGGCCACGGCCGGGGTCTCGACGTCGACGAGGGTCGAGGCGCCTCGACGCGGGGGCGCCTCGGATGCGGTTCCCGCGAGCGCGCGGGCCCGCTCCGCGATGCGGTTCTGCAGCCGCACCGAGACGGCGACGGTCGCGACGCACGCGCCGATCACGATCCACGACCCGAGCGCGACGCCGGTGGTGGCGATCAACCAGATCTGCACGATCCCGACGAGTGCCGCGGCGAGCAGCAGCAGCCCGGCGACGCGGCGGGCGCGACGCAGGCGCGCGAAGGCCGCCACCGTCGTGGCGAGAGCGGGCGCGGCGACGGCGGGCGCGACGGAGCGGGCGGCGACGTGCGCGACCGCGGGGGTCGGCGCGGGCGCGCGGCTGGCGCGGGCGAGCTGCGCCTCCTGGGCCTCGGCGGCACGGGCGCGCAGCGCGGCCGCGTGCACCTCGGCGCGGGCCGTGGCATCCGCGCGGCGCTGCTCCTGGGCGAGCAGACGCTCGCGGTGCGCCACCTCGCGGGCCGTCGCCTCGAGGTGCAGCTCCTGCGGCGCCTCGGCCGACTCGGCCATCACGCGGATGGCGCGCTGCAGTCGCGTCGCGTTCCGCTCGGTGGCGAGGAACTCGCGGCGGCGCATCCAGCTCGGCAGCAGGTAGAGGAACCACAGCACGGCGGCGAGCGCGAGCATGATCGCGGTGCCGGCGCCCTGGAAGTCCATGCCGTCAGGGTACGAGCCGATGGCGGCCCGGGCGGGGAGGCGCGCTCAGTACCGCAGTTGGTGGGTGGCGGCCAGCAGGTCGGCCTCGGGCACACGGGCCGCGCTCTCGGGGGCGCGGCCGTCCTTCCAGCGCCGCAGCACGCCCTGCGGCACCTCCTCGACGACGAGGCCGAAGCAGAAGTGGTCGCGCCAGTCGCCGTTGATGTGGATGTAGCGGCGGCGCAGCCCCTCGTACCGGAAGCCGAGCTTCTGCACCACCCGCAGGCTCGGCGCGTTCTCCGGGCGGATGCAGATCTCCATGCGGTGCAGGCCCACCCCGAAGAAGCAGTGGTCGGTGGCGAGCGCGACCGCGGTGGGGGTCACGCCGTGCCCGGCGAAGCGCTCGGCGACCCAGTAGCCGATGGTCGCCGAGGAGAGCGAGCCGTAGGTGATGCCCGACACGTTCAGCTGCCCGGCGAACTCGCCGTCGAACTCCACCGCGAACGGCAGTCCCGCCCCGGAGCGCGCGTGCGCCTGCAGCGACCGGATCGACGCCTTCACGTCGAACCCGGCCGGACCGTGCGGGTTGGTGGCCTCCCACGGGCGCAGCCACGAGCGGTTGCGCATGAGCTCGTTCTCGAGCACGCGCGCATCGCGGATGCGGATGGGGCGGAGCGTGACGCGTCCGTCCGTCAGTGTGGGCGTGGCCATATCGGCCTCAGACTAGTGCCCGGATGCGGCGTCAGCCGTCCTCGCCGCCCTGCCAGCCGCCGTCCTCGTCCGGCAGCGTGCCGACGAACTCCTTGAGCCAGGGGCGGAACTCGCCCCCGAGGTCGTCGCGGTCGCTCGCGAGCCGCACGATGGCCTTCAGGTAGTCGAGCCGATCGCCGGTGTCGTAGCGGCGCCCGCGGAACACGACGCCGTAGACGCCACCCGCCCAGTTCGGCCCCGTGGCGAGCTCCTGCAGCGCATCCGTGAGCTGGATCTCGCCGCCCTTGCCGGGGGGTGTGCGCTCCAGCACCTCGAAGATCTCGGGACGCAGCACGTAGCGGCCGATGATCGCGTAGTTGGAGGGCGACTCGCCCGGCGGGGGCTTCTCGACGAGGCCGGTGATCTTGACCACGTCGTCCTCGTCGGTGCCCTCGACGGTCGCGATGCCGTACAGGTGGGTCTGGGAGGGGTCGACCTCGAGCAGCGCCACGACGGTGGTGTGCTCGCGCTGCTGCACCTCGAGCATGCGGGTGAGCAGCGGGTCGCGGGAGTCGATGATGTCGTCGCCGAGCAGCACGGCGAACGGCTCGCGGCCGACATGCATCTTGGCGCGGAGCACTGCGTGGCCGAGGCCCTTCGGGTCGCCCTGACGCACGTAGTGCACGTCGGCGAGGTGGGTCGAGTAGTCGACCTTCTGCAGCTTCTCGGAGTCGCCCTTGCTCGACAGCACGGCCTCGAGCTCGCCCGCGCGGTCGAAGTGGTTCTCGAGCGCGTTCTTGTTGCGGCCGGTGACCATGAGCACGTCGGTGAGGCCCGCCGCCACGGCCTCCTCGACCACGTATTGGATCGCCGGCTTGTCGACGACGGGGAGCATCTCCTTCGGCATCGCCTTCGTCGCGGGGAGGAATCTGGTGCCGAGACCCGCGACGGGGATGACGGCCTTCGTGATGGGGAGGGGGGAAGCCATACGTTTCAGGCTAACCTGCGCCTCCCCCATGCGGGTTACGGGCCTTTTACAATCGGAGGCGTGGCAGATGAACCCGAGAACCGCAAGCGCGCCCTGCGCGCCGAGCTCCGGGAGCGTCGTCGCATCCGGACGGCACCCGAGCGCGAGCGCGCCCAGACCGGCATCACCCAGCACCTCGTGCAGCTCGCGAGCGACCTCGACGTGGGCTTCATCGCGGCCTACCTCTCGACGCCCGACGAGCCGGGAACCCGTGACTTCCTGCGGTGGGCGGCCGAGCGCGGCATCCGGATCCTGCTGCCGATCTCGCGCGAGGACGGGCTGCTCGACTGGGCGCCCTACGACGGCGAGGACGAGGAGCAGGACATCCTCGGCATGCCCACGCCGACGAGCGAGCTGCTCGGGCCGATCGCGATCAACGGCGTCGACCTGATCCTCGTGCCCGCGGCCTGCGTCGCCAAGGACGGCATGCGTCTCGGCTGGGGGCGCGGCTACTTCGACAAGACCCTCGGCTCGATGGAGGGTTGCCCGCCGGTGTACGCCGTCATCTACGACGACGAGCTCGTCGACGAGGTGCCCGCGGAGCGCCACGACATGCCGGTCGACGGGGTGGTCACGCCCGCCGGCATCGTGTCGTTCGCCGCAGCCTGAGCGCTCGCGGCGACGGCCGCGCGCCCCTAGCCTGGGAGTCCAGTCACCCCCCGGACAGAATGGGAGCAACCGTGAAGGGCTTCAGGGACTTCATCCTGCGCGGCAATGTCATCGACCTGGCGGTCGCGGTCGTGATCGGCGCCGCGTTCACCGCCATCGTGAACTCGATCGTGACAGCGGTCATCAACCCGGCGATCGGCGCGCTGTTCCAGGCCGAGTCGCTCAACGAGGCCCTGCCCGTCACGATCCCCACCACCTCGGGCGGCGAGGCGACGATGTACTTCGGCGCCATCATCGGGGCGGCCATCAACTTCCTCATCGTGGCGGCGGTGGTCTACTTCGTGCTCGTGCTGCCGGTGAACAAGCTGCGTGAGCGCCAGGCCGCGAAGAAGGGCATCTCCGAGGAGGAGGCCGGCCCGACCGAGACGCAGCTGCTCGCCGAGATCCGCGACCTCCTGGCCTCGAAGCAATAGCCCGCACCGCCCAACGGTGCGCACCGGGAATCGCGCGCGACCGCGCTCGTGCGCGATTCCTGCGCAGCGCGGCGGATTATCGCCGCGCCGAAATCACCAGTGAGGCGGCTTCTCGCGCCGCATCCGCTCGTCGTTGTCGGTGGGCGCGTGCCGCGGGGGCTCCGGCACCGGATGCGGGTCGCTGCCCGGCGGGGGCTCCGTCGTCACGCGACGACGGCGCCGCGGCTTCGGCTCGGGCGGCGAGGGGTCAGGCGGTGTATCCGGCAACGACCGGGATCTCCTCGGTGACCGGTCCGCCGGCGAGGCCCGCCATCCGGGCGATGCGGTCGGCGACGGCATCCGGATCGGTGAACAGCTCGAAGGCGTGCACGCGCGCGTAGTGCCAGCCGAGGCGACGCAGCACCTCCGGCCGCAGGCGCAGCGCCTCGCGGAGACTCCGGTCGACGAACACCTGGTCGGTGTCGACCACGACGCACATGCCGCCGTTGGCGGCGACCAGTCCGAGCTTGCCGCGGTGCCCGAGCGCCACCCGCAGCCCGCGCGCCTCGAGGCGGCGGGAGAGGTCGACGAGCATCGGGTCGGAGTCGTCGGGCAGCGGCGGCTCGGCGCGACGCGTGGCGATCTCGCCGAGCAGCTCGGCGAGGGCGACGGCGCCGTGCTTCATGCGGGTCTCGTCGAGGTCGTCGGGCTCGACGCACGTCACGATCACGAGCGAGCGGCGGGCGCGCGTCATGGCGACGGCGAGCAGGCGCTCGCCTCCCGGCCGCCCGAGGGCGCCGAAGTCGCTCAGCACGCGGCCGTGCGGGGTGCGGCCGTAGCCGAGCGAGAACACGACCCGGTCGCGGCTCTGCGCCACGGCCCGCTCGAGCGGCAGCACGGCGAACGGCTCGGCGCGCTCGCCGAGCACGAAGTCGCTGAGCGCGGTGTGGGTCGACATCTTCGCGAGCACGGCGTTCATCACCCGCACCGTGTGCTTGTCGGATGCGCTCACCACCATGAGCGACTCGCGCGGCCGGTTCTCGGCGTGCTCGATCACGAGCTCGACGACGCGCGCGACCTCGGCGTCGACCGACTCGACGGCGCCCGTCTCCGGGTCGGGCAGTCCCGTGCCGTTCTCGATGACGTCGAGCGAGAGGCTGCCGTGACCGAGGAAGGATCCCGCCCAGGGCAGCGCGTCGATGCGGCCGCCGTAGAAGCGGCGGTTGACGAGCTCGGCGAGGTCCTCGCCGCCCGCGCGGTAGCTGCGGGTGAGGCTCAGCACGGGCAGCACGGATGCGAGGCGGGCGAACGCCGACCTGCCGTGCAGGTCCTCCTCCGCGGCCTCCACCACCTCCGCGCCCTCCGCGGATCGAGTGGCCGGCGTAGCCGGCGTATCGAGATCTCCCTCGTCGCCCGTCTCGCCTTCCGCGTCGACGTCCTCCGCATCCGCATCCGCGACGACCCGGACGGGCATCGTCGCGAACGACGACGGGTACCCGATCGCGACCGGCGACTCCTCGCCCTCGTCGAGCCCGATCCGGAAGGGGGCGGGGGTCTGCGTGACCGGGTCGCCGAACGCGATCACCTGGCGCGCGCGACGCAGGGCCCCGACGTTCTCGGCGATCGTGGTCGCGCCGGCGTCCACGAGGATGACGACGTCGACGGGCATCGTGTCGCTCACCTGGGCGATCTCGTACGGCGAGGCGAGCCAGACCGGTGCGACGGTGCGCGAGAGGTGCGGCGCGAGGCGCTGCAGCGACTCCGCGTCGAGCGCGCCGTCGGTGATGAGCTTCTTGAGCGCCGCGGCCTCGTCGGGCCAGTCGACGATGCCGATGCGCCAGTTCTCGGCGAGCTGCCAGGCCAGCTGCCCGGCACTGCCCTGCTGGTGGGCCTCGTCGACGAGCCGGAAATCGGCTTCGAGGCGTTGCAGCACATCCGTCTTGGCGCCGAGCAGCGCGCGGTCACCCGCGAGCAGGCCGTCGAGGGCGGAGCGCCACCAGGCGAGCTCGAGCTCGGCCGGCACCTGCTCCTCGGGCACGTGCCGCGCGGCGAGGTCGGCGATGAAGTCGTCGAGGTCGAGGTCGCGCAGCTGCTCCATGAGCGCGCTGCGCTCCTGCAGGTTGTTGAGCACGTCCGACTCGGCGGCGAGCTGCTCGAGCAGGTCGGAGAGCTGGTGTAGCGGCATCGCGGCCAGGCGCGTCGCGGGGTCGGTGCGGCCGAGGGGCGCGTCGAGCTCGGCCAGGTCGGCCGAGACGTGCTGCCAGGCCGAGGCCACATCCGAGATGCCGGTAGGCACCTCGGGCGTGACGCCCGCCGCGACGTAGCGCTGCCACAGGATGCGCTGCTGCTGGATCGCCGTGAGCGCCTCGTGCAGGTCGCCGACGTGCATGCCGGGGCGCACGTACTCGCGCGCGAGCTTCTTGAGGCGGCGGCGGTTCGCGCCCGACATCTCGGGCGCGTCGCGCCGCGGGGCGGTCGCGACGATGAGCTCCGCGAGGGAGCGGTCGAAGACACCGGGCTCGAACTTGTCGAGGGTGTCGCGCAGGTCGTTCAGCAGCCGCAGGTAGACACCGAGCTCGGCGACCGTCGTGAACGGACGCATCCGGGTCGAGCCGATGAGCTCGTTGGCGCGGATGAGCAGTCGCGGCAGCGAGTCGGCGTGCAGCTTCTGGGCGATCGCGTGGGCGCGCGCCGCCTCGTCGCCGGTCGCGAACTGGGCGCCGTACCAGGGCGAGTCGCCCGGGCCGTAGCGGAACTCTCCGAGGCGCGCGGCCTCGACCATGGTCGAGGCGACACGCGCCCGATCGCCGGCGAGCGCCTCGACGGCGCGCGGCGAGAGCCGGGCCGAGGTGGTGGGCGGATGCGGCAGCAGCGCCAGGCGCGAGAGCTCGGCGACGCAGTCGAAGACCGAGACCCAGAGCGTCTGGTCGGTGTGGGCGAGCGCCTCGCGGTAGTCGATGAGCACGCTGCGCAGGCGCACGAGCGCCTCGTCGACCTCGGCGAGCTGGGGCTGTTCGGCCTTCTCGTTGCGCGCGATCCCGCGGACGACGTCGCGGCGCAGCGTCGACGGGGTCACCGCCATGCCGGCGAGCCCCACGTCGCCGAGGCGCTGCGCGATGCCGCGCAGGCTGGCCCGGCGGGGGCTCACCACGAGCACGCGCTTGTTCTGACGCACGAGCATGCCGAGCGCGTTGACGATCGTCTGCGTCGCGCCGGTACCCGGCATGGTGCGCACCACGAGCGAGTTGCCGGCGGCGAGCTGGGCGACGATGTGCTCCTGCTCGGCATCCGCGTCGAGCAGCAGGTCGTCGGTGGAGGGGTCGCGGCGATCCGGGTCCACCGGCTCGACCGCCTGGAAGCCCTCCTCGAGGGCCCACTTGGCGGTCGCGTCGCCCGCCACCGCGTCGAGCACCGGATGCCCGAGGTCGACCGCGTCGGCGACGAGCGCCGGGGCGACCTCGGCGAAGCACGAGACCACCAGGCGCGGCTGCACGACGAGCTCGCCGAGATGCCCGGTCAGACGGCGCAGCTGGTCGATGACCGCGTTCGGCTTGAAGGTGCCGTCGTCGTCGGAGAGCGCCACGAAGCTCGCCGCGTCGAGCGAGATGCCGAACTGGGTCTCGAGTGCCCGGGCGAGGGCCGGGTTCAGCACGGCGCCGCCGCGCATCCGCAGCTCGAAGTCGCGCCCGTGGCGGCGGATGGCGAGGGGGCGCAGCAGCAGCGGCGCGCAGTAGTCGACGCGTTCGTGCGTCCAGTGCACGATGCCGACGCCGAGGTGCACGACGTCGAGGCCGCGCGTGGTCGAGAGGTCGAGGCTGCGCGCGGTGATGCGCTCGGCGGCCACGCGCGCGCTGCGCAGGGCGAGGTCGTCGCGGATCAGCTGCGAGAGCAGCGTGCTCTTGCCGGTGATGAAGCGTGCGAGCCCGCCGGGGTGGGTGGTCGAGAGCTCGATGCGTGTCGTCGGCGCGTCGACGAAGTGCAGCAGCGGCGAGGCGCCTCCCAGCTGCGCGATCTCCTCGCGCCAGGCGTCCCGGGCCGGCTCCGCCACGTCGCGGGCCACGGGGGCGGGGACGAGCAGCGGCGCGGTCGCCGGATGCGAGGACGCGTTGGGGCTCACCGGGATCTCCCCGGAGTCGTCATCCCGTCGATTGGCAGGCCACACACGGCCACGATAGGTCGATCACCCGCCCGAACCCGGGAGCGAAACGCGCCGCACGGCGCTATCCGAAGAACTGCTTCCCGAGCGCCTTCGACTTGAGGGCGTCGAACTCGCCCTGGGTGATCGTGCCCTCGTCGAGCAGCTGCTTCGCCTTCGCGATGTCGTCGGCGGGCGAGCTGGACGCCGCGGGCTTCCAGTCGTCCTGCTCGGGGACGACGCCCCGGTCCGCCGCCCAGCGGGCCACCATTCCGCGACCTCGGGCGATGATGTAGACGAGCGCGCCGAGCAACGGGAACAGCAGCAGCGCGATGAGCCACACCGCCTTCCACCCTCCGCGGAGCGTGTGGTCGCGGAACAGGTCGACGATGACCATGAACAGGATCATCAGGGTGGCGACCCAGATGAAGGCCTCGAAGACCCACAGGATCCAGGTGAACGTCCACTGGAAGAAATCCACGGCCATCTCCTCACGTCGGCGCGATGCCCCGATCATGGACCCCCGCGGGCCGGAGGCCACCACCCCGCCCGGGTGAGTCGCGAAGCGGCTTCAGAGCTCGCGGGTCATGAAGACGCTGTTCGGGTCGAGCGCGTAGTCGGCGAACGGGCCGGTCTCGACGAAGCCCGCGCGCAGGTAGAGGGTGCGGGCGGGGAGGAAGAAGTCCTGGGAGCCGGTCTCGAGGCTGAGGCGCCGATAGCCGCGCGAGCGGGACTCCTCCAGCACGTGGGCGAGCAGCAGCCTGCCGAGGCCGCGCCCGCGCGCCGCGGCATCCGTGCGCATCGACTTGAGCTCGCCGTGCGCGGGGTCGAGCTGCTTGAGCGCGACGCAGCCGAGCAGGGCGTCGCCCTCGGCGAGCGCCCAGAAGGTGACGGACGGATGCTGCAGGCCCGACACGTCGAGGGCGTGCACGCTCTCGGGCGGGGAGGTGGCGAACATGTCGGCGAGGTGGTCCTCGAGCAGGCGCAGCACACGCGGGTCGCCCAGGTCGCCGGGCACGATCAGGGGGGCGCTCATCCCCACCATCCTGGCGCAGCCGTACGCTCATCCGGTGCGCCTCGCGATCGTGGGAGCCGGCCTGCTGGTGGTCGGCGCGATCGCCGTCGCCACCGGGGTCCTCCCGCTCGACGACGCGATCGCCGTCGCGGCGCGCGTCTGGCCGATCCTGCTGTTCGCCGTCGCGGTCACGGTCGTGGCGGAGCTGGCGGACCGCGCGGGTCTGTTCGCGGCGATCGCCGAGCGGCTCGCCCGGCTCGGGCGAGGTCACGGATGGGTCCTGTGGCTGCTGGTCGTGCTGCTCGCGGTCGCGGCGACGGTGTTCCTCTCACTCGACACGACCGCCGTGCTGCTGACGCCCGTCGTGGTGCTGCTGGCCCGGCACCACGGATACCCGCCGCTGCCGTTCGCGCTCACGACGGTGTGGCTCGCCAACACCGCATCGCTGCTGCTCCCGGTCTCGAATCTCACCAACCTGCTGGCCGAGCACGCCCTGGGCTACTCGGACCCGGCGCGCTTCGCGGCGCTCATGGCGGCACCCGCGATCGCCGCGGTCGTCGTGCCGTGCATCGTGATCGGGGTCGTGTTCCGACGCGAGCTCGGCACCCGCTACACGGCGCTCGCGGCCGAGGCCCCGCGGGATCGCGTGCTGTTCTGGACCGCGGCGACCGTGGTCGCCGTGCTGATCCCCTTCCTCGTGAGCGGCCTGCCCGTGTGGATGCCGGCGAGCGCCGCCGCGGCCGTGCTGCTCGCGGTGTTCGTGGTGCGCGATCGAGCAGTAGTTCGCCCGCGGCTCGTGCCCTGGGGGCTGCTGCTGTTCGCGAGCGGCCTGTTCCTGGTGGTCGAGGCGGGTCACGCGCTCGGCCTGTCGGCCGTGCTCGCGGGGGCCATCGGTTCCGGCGACGATCCGCTCGCGCTGCTGCGGATGGCGGCATCCGGTCTCGTCGGCGCGAACGCGATCGACAACCTGCCCGCATACCTGGCCCTCGAGCCCGTGGCCGACTCCCCCGCGCGGATCGCCGCGCTCCTGGTGGGGGTGAACGCCGGACCGCTCGTCACCCCCTGGGCGTCCCTCGCGGTGCTGCTCTGGCACGATCGGCTGCGGTCACTCGAGGTGGAGCTGCCGTGGAGGCGCTATGTCGTGCTGGGGCTGGTGACGGCGCCGGTCACGGTGCTGCTCGCGACGCTGGCGCTCGCCCTCACCGGGTGAGCAGCAGGGCGTCGACGAGCACCTCGATCTCGTGCTCGGCGCTCGTCGGCCACGGATCGTCGCCTTTGTGCACGCGCAGCGAGGTGAGACCGTGCAGGCTCGTCCACAACCGGATGGCGACGACGGGCGCGTCGGCGCCGTGGCTCGCCTCGAGGCCGCGGGTGAGCTGCTCGATCATGTCCCACCCGGGTGCACCGGGGCCCGCGATGTGCGCGAGTCGGTCGGCGCTCTCGAACAGCACGCCGTATGCGCCGGGGTTCGCGAGCCCCCAATGCAGGTAGCGGTGGCCGAGGGCGATCAGCTGCCTTCGGTCGAGGGGCCCGTCGGGCAGCTCGAGCGCCTCCCGCAGTTCGGCGTTGCCGTCGACGAGCACCGCGTGCACGAGCTCGTCGACCGAGGCGAAGTGCCGGTAGACGGCCGACGGCGCGACCCCCACCCGCTTCGCGACCGCACGCAGGGAGAAGGGCGCCGCCTCCGGGGCTTCGGTGAGCAGGTGGCGCGCCGCGAGCACGAGGTCGACGCGCAGCCTCTCCCCCTCGCCCCGGGGGTTCGGGATGCGGGCGGTCGGCGCGTCGGCGGCTTGCGTCATCTCGCGGTTCAGTGTACACATGTTCACAGACATAGGTGAACGCATGTTCACGCAGGAAGGACCGCCATGTACCAGCCCACCCGCAGCCTCATCACCGGCGCGAGCGCCGGCCTCGGCGCCGCCTACGCCCGCGCGCTCGCGGCCCGCGGCTCCGACCTCGTGCTCGTCGCGCGGCGCGCCGACCGCCTCGAGGCGCTCGCCGCCGAGCTGGAGGCCGTCCACGGCATCCGGGCCGAGGTCCTGCCCGCCGACCTGTCGCTGCCGGGTGCGGGGCGCGCCCTCCGCGCGGCGATCGGCGGCGAGATCGACACCGTCATCAACAATGCCGGCTTCGGCAGTCACGACCTGCTCGTCGACGCCGACCCGGAGCTGCTCGAACGGGAGATCGCGGTCGATGTCACCGCCCTCGTCGACATCACGCGCGCGTTCCTGCCGGAGCTGGTCGCGTCCGGCCGGGGTGCGATCGTCAACGTCGCGAGCACCGCCGCGTTCCAGCCCATCCCGCGGATGGCGGTGTACGGCGCGGCCAAGTCGTTCGTCGTGAGCTTCACGCGCGCGGTGTGGGCGGAAGCCCGCCCCCACGGTGTCCGGGTGCTCGCCGTGGCCCCCGGCGCCACCCGCACGGAGTTCTTCGACGTGGTCGGCACCGAGTCGGCGGCCGTCGGCCGGTTCCAGCAGCCCGAGGACGTCATCCGCACGACCCTGCGAGCCCTGGACCGTACCCGCATGCGCTCGACCGTCGTCTCGGGTCGGGCGAACGCGGCCGCGGCCTGGGCCACCCGCCTGATGCCCGCCGACGCTCTCACCCGGATGGCGGGGCGGCTCGTCGAGCGCCGATGACTCCGCGCGGGGCGGGAGGGTAGACCTCCTCGGGAGCGCAGACCAGGGTGTTGCCACATCCGCCCTCGGAGTCGAACGTGGCCGGGGTGCAGACCCCCGACACCCTCGGCCCCGGGGACTTCCCCGCCTGGTTGGACGCCCTGACGACCGCACTCCTGCTGCTCGGCGGGGTGTGCGCCGTGATCTCCCTCATCTGGCTCGTGCGCTCACCGCCGAAGCACCGCATCATGATGGCCGTCTGGCCCCTGACGTCGCTGTTCGCGGGCCCCCTCGCCCTGGGCCTCCTCGCCCACCGTCGCCGCCTCACGGCCGCCGGACGCGAGATCGACGCGACCAGCCGCACCGCCACCTCCACCACCCATTGCGGTGCCGGATGCGCGCTGGGCGATCTCATCGCCGAATGGCTCGCCTTCGGCGTGCCCGCCGTCGCCGTCGCCTTCGGGTGGGGATGGCTCTTCGCCGACAAGATGTTCGCGGTCTGGGTGCTCGACTTCCTGCTCGCGTTCCTCATCGGGATCGCCTTCCAGTACGCGACGATCGCGCCCATGCGGGAACTGGGAGTGCGCGCCGGGTTCGTCGCCGCGCTCAAGGCCGACTCGGCATCCATCGCCGCGTGGCAGGTGGGCATGTTCGGCACGATGGCGCTCGTACAGTTGGCGCTGCTCCCGGCGCTTTTCGGAGGCCGCGCCTCGGTCGCGAGCCCCGAGTTCTGGTGCGCGATGCAGCTCGCGATGCTGGTCGGCTTCGCGTGCAGCTTCCCCGTGAACGCCCTGCTGCTGCGCCGAGGTGTCAAGGAGGCGATGTGACGCTGACGTCGCCGGGACGGGCGACTCGGGTCAGCGCATCGGAAGCGCGGGCACCTCGCCGGTGGCGACCGTCTCAGCCGAGAACTGGATGCCGCCGGTCGAGTTCGCCGAGCGCAGGATCTCCTCCAGCCACCGGCGGTCGATCGACGGCGGCTCCGGCTCATGGAATACGAACCGAAGCGGGATCGACTCGTGGAACCAGAGAGTCGATCTGCCCGCCGTGTCGTCGGGCAGATGCGTCCACGAGAGCGTGAAGCTCTCGCCCCGCCTCAGCTTGGTGATGACGGCGAGCTTCAGATGCGCGAGCGCATAGTCTTCGATCTCGATGGACTGGGTGCCGTAGAAGAGAGTCCCCACCATCGGAGTCTACGTGACCCCCGAACGGGGGTGATCGTCAGAGCCGCTCGAGCAGCTGCGACACCTTGCTGAGCCGCTCGCGCGGGAGCGCGGCGGCCGCCTCCGAGGGGGCGCTCTTCACCGCGCTCGCGAGCACGTCGTAGATCACGAGCTGCGCCCAGCGCGGGGCGTCCTCGTCGGACTGCGCACGGATCTGGTGCTCCATGGTGGCGGTGACCTGGCCCGTCGCCCCGTCGTACTGCACGAGCAGACCCCGCCAGCTGTCGCCGTCGGGGAAGCAGAGGGCCTTGAGCCCCGGCAGCACGTCGAACTCGGCGCAGTGCTCGAGCCCGTCGAGGTTCGGGGGGAGGACACCCATCCGCGGGTTCATCTCGGGAAGGTCCCAGACGAGCGTGTCGACGAGATCACGCGCTCGCTTCTTCTCCGCCCGGGTCGCCATGGCTCAAAAATAGTGGATGGAGGGCGCATTTCGTGCCGCCCGTCCGGGGGCGGGATCAGAGGGCGGTGTCGAGGCGCAGTTCGACCATCGGGAAGGTGTCCACGGGATGCCCGAGCGCCTTCTCCATCGCGCCCCGCAGCACGTCCCAGTCGCGCGGGTGAGCGTCGGCGTACCGGCCGAGCGCCCGCCGCGCCTCCTCGTCGGGGAGCAGATGCGCCGTGGCGGGGCGACGCCGCATCCGCCCGGTGCTCACGAAGCAGTGCGGGTCCGCCTGGAGGTTGCGGTACCACTGCGCGCGTTCGCCGAAGCCCGACACGATCCGCAGGCGGTCGTCGGCGGACCGTTCGACGATCTCCAGGCAGACGAAGCGCGGCTCGCCCGAGGTGCGCCCGGTGTGCTCGAGCATGAGGATGCGGTCGCCCATGATCCAGCCGAGTCCGCGCCGGTACAGCCCGATCGGGGCGCGCACGAACCACCGCGTTCGCAGTGCGCGTGCGGCGATCCCCGAGGGCGAGAGATCCATCGCTCCACGGTAGCGACCCGCGCCGCTCGCCCCTCGACGGCGGCGCCGGTTGCGGCCAGGATCGAGGGGTGACGGAGTCGAGAGCATGACCGACCTCATGCGCGCCGTCGTCTACGAGCGATACGGGTCACCCGACGGGCTGCAGCTGCGGGAGGTGCCCCGGCCGGCGCCCGGACCGGGCGAGGTGCTCGTCGAGGTGGTCGCCGCATCCGTCAACCTGTCCGACTGGGAGTCGCTGCACGGCGCCCCCGCCTACGCGCGGATGGGCGGGGCGTTCCGGCCGAGCCCCGGACGCCGCACCCTCGGCACCGACCTCGCGGGTCGCGTCGCGGCGCTCGGTGAGGGCGTGACGCGCCTCGCGGTCGGCGACGCCGTGTTCGGCGACATCATGCCGCGCTCCGGCGCGTTCGCCGAGTACGTCGCCGCCCCTGAGGCGCGGCTCGTGCCCATCCCCGCGGGACTCTCCTTCACGCAGGCGGCCGCGCTCCCCCAGGCGGCCGCGATCGCCGTGCACGCGGTCGCCCTCGCGAACCCCGGCGAGCGGATGCTGTTCAACGGCGCGGGCGGCGGATCCGGCAGCCTCGCGCTCCAGCTCGCGGTCGCGAAGGGCGTGCACGTGACCGCCGTCGACAACGCCGGCAAGCTCGACTTCCTGCGGCAGCTCGGCGCCGAGGACGTGATCGACTACCGCCGCGACGACTTCACCCGCCGCGGGCCCTTCGACGTCATCGTCGACGCCGTCGCGCGCCGCTCGATCTTCGCCTACCGGCGGGCGCTCGCCTCCGGCGGGCGCGCCCTGGTGGTCGGCGGCACCACGCGCGCGGTGCTGCGGATGCTGACGGTCGGCGCGCTGCTCGGCCGGGTGAGCGGCACACGGCTCGGCGTGCTGATCGTGCATCAGGGGCCCGCGGCGTTCCTGCCGATCGCCGAGCAGGTGGCGCGCGGCGAGCTGACCGTGCCGATCGACGGCGTCTACCCGCTGGAGGAGCTGCCGCAGGCAATCACCCGACACGGCGAGGGGCGCGCGAACGGCAAGGTGGTCGTCGCGGTGCGGGCGGATCCATCCGCCTGAGACGCCGGCGCCGAGTGCAGGATCGGTGCCCCTGGTGGGGCATGGAGCCTAACCCCAACTCGGCCAGTTGCCCTCCAGGCTCGGCTTCGCCTCACGTAGCACTATCCGAAGTAAGGGATCTCGCCTAGCTAGGACCGATCGGTGAGACGCGGTGCTTGCTCCACGCTACGTCTGATCGCGCCGGTACGTTTCAGTCATGCCCTCTAGCAGTGGCGGCGCCGCGGCGGCCGCCGGCACCGACTACCAAGCACGAGTATGCGCGTGGGCATGCGCTCTGATGCTCAGCGAGACGGTCCCGCCGTGGGGCTGGACAGCTGGAGCTCTTGTTCGATCTGTGCACTGCGAGTCGCAGAGTGACGTGGACGACCTCAACATCGCGAGTAGTTCGGCGACCGCATACCTGCAGGCAAAACATCGCGTGAATCTAGAGACTTCCGCGAGCAGCGCGCTTGGCAAGACGTTGGCGCAGTTCGTGCGGCAGTATCTCGCGGGCGCGGGCCTGCAGCGTGACGATCGACTTGTCTTGGTCACATCGCCGCTTTCCAGTCGCCCGATCACAGTCGAACTGCCCCGGATCCTCGAACAGGTCCGCGACGCTTCCGCCGCTGCGTCACTCGACGACGTCATCCTTTCAAGTCGCGAACACTCCGTCCTGAACACGGTGGTCCAGCACATCCAGACCATCTACACGGACGTTACGAATCAGACAATCGACGACCGAACGCTATTGGATCTCGTGCGCTGCTTCAGGATCCTTGTGCTCGATCTCGAAGCCGACGGCGTCGGGGAACGCGAGACTCTCCTTCACCTGAGGATGTCTCTTCAACCCGAGGTTCCGGTGGAGTCGGTGTGGTCAGCCCTGATCTCCCATTGCGTACGCCTCATGCGTACGCGTGGGTCTGATACTCCCGTTTCTCTGCGCGACTTCCTGCGCTCCCACGGATGGGCTGCGAGCGCCGCAGCCTCCTATCAAGCAGACGTTCAACGATTGGCTCGCGAATCCGACCTGGCGCTCGCGGCCCTTCGTGAACTTTCGACAATCGACGGCTTGCACGTGGCAAGGGCGGTCGACCGGGCGCTGGTCGACCGAGCCCGCGAGGGCTCACTGCTCGTCACGGGCGAGCCTGGCTCCGGAAAGTCAGGGACACTCTGGTCGCTTGCGGAGACAATGCGGCTCGAGGGTCCGGTCGTCGTGCTTCGGGCTGACACCGTCTCGGCGCAGTCGTTGCGTCAGTTGCGGGAGGATCTCGAACTCCAGCATGCGCCGGACGAGGTGCTCGCGCACTGGCCGAGCACGGGCGCTGGACTATTGATCATTGATGCTCTGGATGCCGCGCGCGGTCCGTCTCAGAGAGTGATTCAAGATTTCATCGAACGCGCGACCGTGAGCTTGCCCAATTGGACCATCATTGCGTCCATTCGGAAGTTCGACCTTCAGTACAACCAGCCACTGAGGAGAGCGTTTCGCGCACAAGCCGCGTCGGTCGGCGAATACACCCTCCCCGAGTTCTCCGCTGTCGCCCACCTGAACGTTCCGGCGCTCTCCGTCGATGAACTTGAGGCGTTCGCTGCGGCCTCGTCTTCGGTCGCATTTGCGCTTGACCAACTTGGATCTAATCCGTTGCTTCTCAATCCCTTCAATCTCAGGATCATCGCGGACCTCCCGCGCGACGTGGTCGAGGCCGGATTCACCCAGGACGATCTGCTCGAAACCTACTGGGCGACCCGGATCCACGCAGACGGCCCTGACAACGCCGATCGCTTCGAAACGGTCCTCCGTCGCGCGTGCGACGCAATGATCGCCGGAGGACGTTTGCTGGTGAACCGCAGTCAACTGACCGTCGATGAACTCGGCGCTCACATACTCTCCGAATTGCTCGGCCGCGGCGTCCTCACAGAGGCGGGACCGCCCGAGGCGCCGCGCAGCCAGATCGGGTTTTCGCACCATGTCCTCTTCGACTTCGCCGTGTCCGAACTTCTTCTGCCCGAGCGCGGCATCGACAACCTGATCGAAAGCAATCCCGGCCTGATCGTCCGTATCCGCCCGAGCTTGCAGTTCTGGTTCCGCAAGCTCTGGAACCGCAACCCCGAAGGCTTCTGGCAGATCACTCTGCAATGGCACGACACCAATGGCTTCGCGAGCGCCCGGCTGATCCCGTCCCAGGTCGCCGTGAACGGCCTGACCTCAGTCGACCAGGTTGAGCCTCTCCTGCGGCGCATTGCCGACTCGACGGACGATGCGCCACGTAGGGCATTGCGGACGCTGGTCCAGGCAGCGGTAGCCGACGGGGATCAGCTCGTTCGAGCGCAGTCACAGCTAGGAATATGGGTAGCGATCGCAGATCGCATGGCAACGCATCTCGACGAGCCCGTTGCGCTCTCCTTACGACTACTGTTCTGGGAACTCGCGAAGGGGTCTCTCGTGGGTTCGACCGCGGCGCTTGCAGGGACCGCCGCCCGCACCTACTTCATGTGGGCGATTGCCGTCGGCAAGCACGGCACCTTCTGGCTGCGGCAGGCAATTCAGATCATCGTGGCGACGTTCGAATTCGACCCGACCGCGAGCGAATCATGTCTCCGGGCGCTGACAAGCGAGGAGCGGCTCGCGGAATACGGCTACGAGGAGGCGCCCACGCTAGCGAGCGAACTCGCCAAGCTAGGGTCTTACGCCGCCGACTTCGTGGCCGATGCCTACGTCAGTATTCTCTGCCACCACGAATCGTCGTCCGAGTCCACCGTGATGCTCAGCGGCGTTCTGTCTCTCTCGTCGAATCGTCGGCAGGACTACGACGGTGCCCTTCACGCCATCGAAGAGGCCTACCCGACATTTCTCGCGAGTACGCCCGCGCAGGGTCTCCGTATCGCTATGGAGACTTGGCGAAGTCGCACCGAGGGCCGCCAGTCCCACCCTCGAGACCCCATTGAGCTCTCAACCGCTGGTGGCACCGTGATCCGTGACGGCAGCTACTTCATCGACCTGGACGACGGGCACGAGGTCCCCTTCCAGATCCTTGCCCACCTGCGGTCCTGGATGCGATCTCAGTCCCCCCGCGTCGCGGTCGGCGTGATCGACGAGCTGACCGGCCAAAGCGTTCACGCCGGCGTGTGGATGGCTCTGATCCAAGCGGTACCGCGGACCCAGGATGTTGCCCATGCCCTGATGCCGATCTTGACCAACGCCGATTGTCTCGGGTCCGGAGAGTTGTCGTTCGAGATCGGCGAGTCGCTCGTCGAGTTGCACGCCTCCGCGACAACCGCCGATCGAGTCGCGATCGAACGAACGATCATCGGGATGACCAACGACGAAAGACAATCCCGTGTCGCAGATCAACTACTTGCCAGGTTCACACCGGAAGCGTTCGCGACAGAAGAGGCTCGCGAACGGCGTCTCAGCCCCGAAGTCGAACAAGCGCCCTCGCAACGGCCATTCGTCCGGGCTTGGGATTTCGATCCCAGCCCCGACGATTCCGACTCAGACCTCCGCGAGGCCGGCGTCGATACCGACGACCCTCACATACGATCGCTGCTCGGACAGGCACGCAATCTTGAACGAGATCTGCCTCCGGTTCTTGACCGCGAAACGTTCGACTCGAGAATCCAGGCACTCGACCGACTCGTTGCAGACCTATCGCAGCTAACGACTAACGGTGCCGACGAGGTCAGACGGAAGGCGTGGAACAGCGCGGCGGCATTTGCCGCGGCAGCCTCGCGAGCGGAGTGGATCGCCGACACCGATCCAGACACACAACGGCTTCTCGTGGATGCGGTGCTGCAGTCTCTCGCAATTCCTGTGTCTCACCCTCGCGAAGTCGAGTCCTTCGACAACTCCGAATACTGGGCAGGCGGGAACCCTCGGATCACCGCGGTCCAAGCCGTCTTCGGACTGCTTCACTACGGCATATCCACGCCAGAGGTTGAAGCACAAGTCACCCTGCTGTGCTCGGCTCCGGAGGTCGAGGTACGTCGCCAGGCGTTCCAGTACCTGCCATGGATACTCGCGGATCGACGCCCGCTCGCACTATCCATCCTGCAGGCACGACTGAGAGTAGAGCCCTCGGCCGCAGTGCTGGACGCCATCTTGAGAGTGGTCTTTAGGGCCAAGAGATTCAGCGATCGCAACGGCTTGCTTCAGAACCTTCGCGAGACGCTGGTGCGAGCTCAGCAGTTGGGGTCGCGCGGCAAACAACTGCGCGAATCGTGTGTGCGGAAGCTGGCAATCCTCGACATATGGGACGGCGACCCGGGCGCGCGCTCCGATATAGACAGGCTGCTCTCAGCGATACCCGCCCGGTCCAACCTGATTACGGCAGTCATCCACATACTGCGCGAGCCTCTCACGCCAGCACCTCACACCGAGCGCAACGTCGCGGCCCTGACTCGCGCAGTAGAAATATCGACAACGGTGGTGGAGCGGAGTTCAGCAGAACTAGCCAGATTGCGGGCACGGTTCGAGGGACGTCTGGCGACCGACTCAGCTCGGAAGCGCTACCGTCGGCTACTTCAGCACGTGGACGCCGTCAGCAACCAACTTTATTTCTCATGCGGCGCGTACAACCGGAAAGAGGAAGAACCGAGCCCGCGCGCCAATCCGCGCGATGTTCTTCGGCTGTACGGCTCCTTGCTCGAGGCTCTAGCAGGCGCTACCGCCCCGAGCACCACCCACCACACGATCGCTGTGCTCGCATACGGCTTCGAGTCCGACCCTCGATCCGTGTTGCGACTCGTCGCTGCTGCGGTAGATGCAGGACGGGTGGGCGGCTACGAGTTCGACTCAATGGGGCTCGATCTCGTGATGTCCGTCCTACGACGCTTTGTCGCCGAGCAACGAGACCTGCTTCGGACCGATCCAATCGTGCTTGCACACTTCCTTGGGACCCTCGACACGTTTGTGGACGTCGGTTGGGGGTCCGCTCACAACCTCTCCTACAGCTTGGATGAGGTCTTTCGCTAAGGGCCGTCGTGAGGAGATCGGGCGTGCGGCACCCGTGGTACTGATGCTGGGATAAGCGACCTTCCGTCGCTCCGAGTTCCGGCGGGGGGACGGCTACGTCCTGGTCGACTGCGCCGACACTTTCGCCCACCTACGGCGAAGCGCTCGTTGGCATCCCGCCGAGACTCTCTTGTTGCCCAACTAGCTCGCTGCCCAACTAGTAGTCCACCAGTCCCTGCTCCAACGCCCAGGCTCGAAACCCTCCAGCCTGGAAAGGAAGGTAGTACTTTCCAGAAAGCAGGTCGTCCGCGATGCTTTCGACAACTTGGACCGTGAGTTGTTCCGCCCGGATAGCCTGACAAAGAAGTGGAAGGGTGGCGGTGACTCGAAGGCCTTCGTCGATCGCGATCTGTCTCGGGACCGAGTCATCGATTACGAGTTCAAAGCCTCGAACGGCCCCCAACGCGAGGACCCCACACTCTCCACGATTCGTTTCCCCAACAGCAAGACGACCCTCATACCTGCTGAAGGCGACCAACACATCCACGTCGGCACTCCTGTCGACGTGGATCCAGTCGGCGTCCAGTACGGCATGTAGTGCTGGACGCTCGTGTGCCTGCATCCGCAGCTCGACTTCCACGCTCTCCGGGACAACAACCGTTCGATCGCCCGCGAGAAACTTCAATACGCCGAGCCACCCCTGGAGGGCAAAGTGTCGCATCGGTCCCGTGTCAAACACGAGAGGATCGACCCAGTCGGTCACGAAACGAAGTTCCAGATTTCGTCTTCTCGACGGGCTCGCGGTAGTGGCAAGTCGGCGTCCATATGGGTGTTATGAAGCATCTCCAGAGCGCGTTCGCGGCTGAGCTTCTCGTCGCGCACGAGACGCAAGATCGCTAGCTGGTAAACGCGCGGGAGAGTGGTGGCGGCAAATTCCTCCGCAACGACCAGGCCATGCTCGACAATGTCGAGCGCCGTGGTGGATGTGCCGCGGATCTGACCTGCCTCGTCTCCCTGGATCAGTTCGCACTCCCGAAGCTTTCGGGCAAGTGTCGCCATATCCACCCGGTACTCGCTTGCCGTCATGACAGTCGCGGCGCGTAGTCCATGACGCTCCACGCGAGACGACCATCGGTCATTCAATGCCTCGCGCGGGAGCAGGAGTTCCCGCGCGAAGTCGTCAAGTAGTGCCTCTATGCCAGCATGCTCGGTCGAAACGCGCCAGTCGATCGAGTAATCGTCAGCGACCAAATAGTGGCCAAGTTCATGAGCCGCTGCAAGCCTCCGTCGACCGACCTTCATGTGACTGTTTACCAAACCGACTCCTCCTGCACGCAGGAGGATTGTGCCGGCGTCGGCCGTGTCGGGGCCCAGGTCGAACCCGAAGACGAGGAGGCCAAGGGGCTCGAGCGCCGCGCCGAGCTCACGCACCGGTTCGGTTGGCGTGAGGCCAAGCAGGCCTCTCGCTCGATGAGCAAGTTGTTCGGCTTCGGCGCGGTTGTTGGGTCGCGGCTCGGTCTCCTGCGCGGTCGCCTGAAGAACGTCCGGCGCCAGTTCAATTAGGAACTCCACGTCCTCCGCAAGTTTGGCAATCAAGCGGTCGATCCGAGAATCAACCACATCAACCCCTTGGCTAGCGCGGTGAGAGACTAGCGCTGGCACCGGTTCTTCAAAGAAGGACGACATTCGGGTCTGAAGCGCAGCGGCGATGTCGGAGAGTTCAATCGCGCTCACTCCACGAGTGCCGCTCTCGATCTTCGTAACGACGGTACGGTCGAGCCCGATCTCACCGGCAAGTTCCGCCTGGCTGAGCCCAGATCGCTCACGCGCTTGTCGGATGCGTTGGCCGAGTGCCACCAGGTCCAGTTGAGCCACATGTGCGAGTATCGCACATGTGGTTTCACGCGCAGAGCTTCGTCCGCCCAGGTGTGACCAGGCGGCAGACGTGGTGGCCGAGAGCGGCACGAACCCCAACCTGCGAATGATGAAAGATCCCCGCAATCAAAGGGATCTCCAGTTGGGGCTAGACAATGTGCCCCTAGGGGTGCCCCTGGAGGGACTCGAACCCCCAACCCTTTCCTTAGGACGGAACTGCTCTTCCATTGAGCTACAGAGGCTGACCGCCCGAGTCTATCGAGCGGACGCGCAGCGGCCGGGCGGTGGCGCGGCGGGAGAGCGGATCAGGCGGGCGGCGGCGAGAGGTAGATCGCGGAGCTCGCGGGGATGATGCGCTGGCCGTAGATCTCGGGGCCCCAGTTGTACTCCTCGATGAGCACGGAGCCGTCGGGCAGCACGCTGTTGACGTAGGCGACGTGGTTGGCTCCCGGGAACCAGGCGACCCATCCGGCGGCCGGGGTGGTGCTGGTCGGCCAGCCGTGCTTGTCCCACTGGCTCTTCCACGAGTGGGCGCTTCCACCGCCGGGCGTCAGCGACGACCAGTCCCACTTGAACGGGGCGTGCGTGGAGCCGGCGTCGCGGTTCAGGCGCCAGGCGACGAAGTCGACGCACTCGCGCACGTAGTAGCGCAGCGGCGAGAGGCCGCCGCCCTGGCTGCGCGAGAGCTCGGTGGCCCAGGGGTAGTCGTCGCCGAGCTCCTTGGCGCCCGAGGCGAGGTACATCTGGATGTTCCGCTGGCGCAGCGCGTCGCGGTAGAGGCGCTTCAGATCCGAGGCGCTCGTGGAGTCGTAGCCGTCGCGGGTGTCGCTCGTCACGCTCGCGGTGTCGACCGCGGCCTTGTCGAGTGCGAGCACCTGGCCGTCGGCCTTCGCGGCGACGTCGGCGATGACATCCGGGGTCTCGGTGGACGCGTACGCGGGCAGGGTGAGCGAGACGAACAGCCCGCCGACGAGCACCATGGTGCCCGCGACGCTGAGGCGCTTGCGGGTGCCGTGCGTCGACGAGGGGCGCGCCACGGCCGGGGCGGCCGCGCTGCGCCCGCTGCGCCGACCGCGTTCGCGTCCGGCGGTGTCGCCGGATGCGGGAGTGGCGTCGAAGGTGCCGAACGGCGCCGCCACCTGCGGCATCGTCGCGGTGAACGCGGGGATCCGCGGCGTCGACTCGGTGAACGTCGGCGCCGGACCCGGGCTCTGAACGGGGCTCGAGAGCGCCTCGCGGGCCGCACGACGCGACCCCGGCTGGGCCGGGGTCGGAGTGGGGACCGCAGCGCCCGCGGCGGGCGCCGGGGCGGCGTTGCGGAGCGAGCGACGCGAGGGGAACTCGACATTCTCGCGAGCGCCCGAGACCCCTTCGGGGCGGGACTGCTGCGGGAGCGGGCCGGCCTCCGAGGTCTTCGCGGCGGGTTCGGTGAAACCGAGCGCAGCGAGGGTCTCGTAGTCAGTCACGTGGTTGAGGCTCTTCCGGGTTGGAGACGACCATTCGACGTTACGCGAGATGGCCCCGAATGTCACGTCTCGATAACGGCCCGCTTTTCGGGGGTAGACAGCGCCATTGCCAGCACTTTCCCATGTTGAGAGAGGCTCACGCGACGGATTCCGTCGCGGATCCGCGGCTCGGCGACGGCTGCTACGCGGCCGGCGCGAGGTACTCGCGCCACTCCGGCTGGGTGCGCTCGGCACCGCGCACCAGCCAGGCGGTGCCGTGCGGCGGCCGCGGCGCGAACCGCAGCGACCACCCCATCTCCTGCGGGGTGCGGTCGCCCTTGATGTTGTTGCAGCGCAGGCAGCACGCCACCAGGTTCTCCCAGCTGTCGGCCCCGCCCCGCGAGCGCGGCATCACGTGGTCGATCGTGGAGGCGTGGACGCCGCAGTACGCGCAGCGCTGGTCGTCGCGCCGCAGCACGCCCCGCCGCGAAACCGGCACGGCCCGGCCGCTCGGCACCCTCACGTACCGGCGCAACAGGATCACCGACGGGCGATCCCATTCGCCGGTCGTGCCGTGCACGGGGTGGTCGTCGTCGCTCGCGACCACGACCGCCTTCCCCGACAGCACGAGCACGAGGGCTCTCTTGAACGACACGACGGCCAGCGGTTCGTATCCGGCATTCAGCACCAGGGTGCGCAACGGGTCTCCTCTCGAGGGAGCCTGCATGGCGTGCAGGCTGTCGAACATCCCGGAGCCCTGCGGAACGCGGATGAGAGAACAGAAAAGGCGCCGTCGCGAACGACAGCGCCTTAGACGACCTCGACGTGACAGTGCACGTCGGGCCGGCTGCTGAGCTGTATGCGGAACAGCGCGCGCGCATCCATGGTGCGGATGCTCTGCGTGTCTCGCATGGTGCCCTCCCCGATCCGAAGACCTCTGAGGATGCCAGGGTAACCCGTGCGGGTGAATGAACCGCTAACGATTCGGGTCGTGTCGCCCCGCGCCGCGGATTACCGCGGCGCAATACAACTCAGATGCCGTAGCGGACGAACCAGGCGTTCGGGTCCCAGATGGGGTGCACCTCGACCACACCGCCCGGCTTCGGGGCGTGCACCATCGTGTTGCCGCCCATGTAGATCGCGGAGTGGCCTCCGCCGTCCATCACGACCACGTCGCCGGGACGCGCGTCGGCGCGCGCGATGAGGTGGCCGCCGCCGACGCCCCGCCCCTGCGCACTCGAGGAGTGCGGCAGGGCGACGCCGAACTGGGCGTAGACGAACATCACGAGACCGGAGCAGTCGAAGCCGGCGGGCGAGGCGCCACCGTACACATAGGGGACGCCCTGGTACTGGAGCGCCACCTGCACGACCTGGTTCAGGTCGAAGTTCGGGTAGGGCGGGTTGGCCAGGTAGTCGCGCACCGACGGTCCCGAGTAGGAGGCGAGCGCGGCGCGCTGCGCGGCACGGCGCAGCTCGGCGGCCGAGGTGAAGTCGTAGCTGTCGCGCGCCGCGGCGGCCACCTGCACGTCGGCGATCGGCACGGTCTGGGCGTTCGTCTCGCGCAGCTGCTGCAGCGCCGCGGTCTGCGTCGCGTCGTCGGCCGCCTCGGGCTGGAACGCGTACGCGGGCAGGGCGACGGTGGCGAAGAGACCGGGGACGACGAGCGCGATGATCGCGAGGTTGCGGATCGCACCGATGCGGGTGCGGCGATCCATCGGGTTACCTGACAAGAGGGGGGCTCCTGCATCCCGGCCGCTCGAGGTGACGGCCCCATCCCTTTCGTATGTCACGTCGCCGGGCAGAGGATGGGTGGACGAGACGCCCTGCCTGGCGGCCTCCGACCTTCCTTGCGTGGTCGAGAGGACCTGCCGAGTGTAGGCGAGGTCACCTGGGAAATCACACCGACGTGCCCCGTTCGGGGGACATCCGCTGTTCGCGTGCCCCCGGGAGGGTTCGGATCAGGCCTCGACGTAGATGTGCGACGCGACCTCGACGGGCAGTTCCAGACCCTCACCGAAGCCGTCGACCTGCACGATGACGTACGAGCCGGCGGCCGACAGGGCGACGGTCGCACCGGGCACGACGCCCGCGTCGCGCAGCTGGGTCAGCAGCTCGGGCTCGAACTGCACGGGCTCGCCGAGCCGACGGATGACACCCGTCACCTCGCCCGCGGCGGAGCCCGCCCGCGTCACGATGCTCTCCACCCCGTCGAGGAAGCGGCCCGCCGGGCGGTCGCCCAGCTCGTCGAGCCCCGGGATCGGGTTGCCGTAGGGCGACTCGGTCGGATGGTCGAGCAGCTCGAGCAGGCGGCGCTCCACCTGCTCGCTCATCACGTGCTCCCAGCGGCAGGCCTCGTCGTGGACGAACGCCCAGTCGAGTCCGATCACGTCGGCGAGCAACCGCTCCGCGAGACGGTGCTTGCGCATGACGTGCATCGCACGGCTGCGACCCTCGGTGGTGAGGGCGAGATGACGGTCGCCTTCGACGACCACGAGGCCGTCGCGCTCCATGCGGCCGATGGTCTGCGACACCGTGGGGCCCGAGTGCCCGAGGCGCTCCGAGATCCGCGCACGCAGCGGCGTGATCCCCTCCTCCTCGAGGTCGAGGATGGTCCGAAGGTACATCTCCGTCGTGTCGACGAGATCGGTCATCGTGGCCTCCCTGCACGTCGGTCTCAGCCTACCCGGCGGCTCAATAGACTCGTGGCGTGCCGGACATCGTGATCCCCCAGGAACTGCTCCCCGCCGACGGCCGATTCGGATGCGGCCCCTCCAAGGTGCGCCCCGAGCAGCTCGCGCACCTGCAGGCGAACGCCGCGCTGCTCGGCACCTCCCACCGGCAGAAGCCGGTGAAGCAGCTCGTGGGTCGCGTGCGTCAGGGGATCGGCGAGCTGTTCCGGCTGCCCGACGGCTACGAGGTGGTGCTCGGCGACGGCGGATCGACCGCCTTCTGGGACGCCGCCGCCTTCTCGCTCATCGAGCGCCGCAGCGAGAACCTGACCGCGGGCGAGTTCGGCGCGAAGTTCGCCGCCGCGGCCGCCGCACCGCACCTCGAGGCCCCGCTCGTGATCGACGCGCCGGCGGGTTCGCGACCGGATGTCGAGGTGGTCGCCGGCGTCGACGTCTACGCCTGGGCGCACAACGAGACCTCGACCGGCGTCATGGCGCCGGTCACCCGGGTGCAGGGCGATCCGGGCGCGCTCACCGTGATCGACGCGACGAGCGCGGCGGGCGGCGTCGACCTGGACGTCGCCGAGTCGGACGTCTACTACTTCGCGCCGCAGAAGAACTTCGCGGCCGACGGCGGGCTGTGGTTCGCGCTCATGAGCCCGGCGGCGATCGAGCGCATCGAACGGATCGCGGCATCCGACCGCTACATCCCCGAGTTCCTGAGCCTGAAGAACGCGGTCGACAACTCGCGTCTCGACCAGACGCTCAACACCCCCGCGATCGCGACCCTGCTGCTCATGGAGGCCCAGCTCGACTGGATCAACGGCAACGGCGGGCTGGCGTTCGCCGACGCCCGCACGCGCGAGTCGTCGGGGCACCTCTACGCGTGGGCGGAGCAGCGCGATTTCGCGACCCCCTTCGTGGCCGAGCCGGCGCACCGCTCGCAGGTCGTCGTGACGATCGACTTCGACGACGCGGTCGACGCGGCGGCGGTGGCCTCGGTGCTGCGCGCCAACGGCATCGTCGACACCGAGCCCTACCGCAAGCTCGGCCGCAACCAGCTGCGCGTGGCGACGTTCACCGCGATCGACCCCGACGACGTCCGCGCGCTCACCTCGGCGATCGACTTCGTCGTGGGCGCGCTCTGACCCCTAGGCTCGCGGCATGCGGTTCTGGCTGAAGGATGAGGAGCGGCGTCCGGATCCGGCGCCCGTCCCCACGGACGACCGCGCGGCGATCCTGGCGGGCTTGGTGCTCTGGGTGCTCGCGCTAGGCGGGCTGCTCGTCGTCGTCGGACCCCTCGTCGAGTCCGGACGCGTCTGGTGGCTGTGGACCTGCCTCATCGGCATCGGCCTCGGCCTCATCGCCCTCGTCTACGTGCACCGCTTCCGCCGCAAACACCGCTGACTCGGGGTGCTCGAAGTCGATCCCGTCGTCGGGGTCGACCCCGAAGTCGTCGTCCCCGTCGAGCTCGTCGTCATCGGCGTCGGCACCCTCGGTGTCGTCGTCGCCCTCGGAGAGCTCGGCGAACTCCTCGTCGACCTCCTCGCCCGCGGCGGCCGCCGCGGCCTGCGCCGCCCGGTACTCCTCGAGCCGCTCCGACCACGGCACCCAGTCGGGCGCGAGCAGGGCGCCGTCGCCCGGCAGCAGCTCGGCCTCGAGCACCGACGGCCCCTCGTCGGGCAGCTCGGCCACGCTGACCGTCCAGTGCCATCCCGGGTAGCCGGGCATCGTGGCGGCGAACGACAGCGTGGTGACGCCCTCGCCCTCGGCGACCTGCGAGACGAGCTCGCCGACCGATGCCTCCGTGGTGATCTCGGCCAGAGCCTCGCGGGCGATGCGGGCGCGTTCCTCGTCGGTCACGAGGCGCTCACGCGTCCAGGTCGTCGGCGACCTTGCGCAGCACGGCGGCGATCTTGGCCCCGTGCGCGCGGTCGGGGTAGCGCCCCCGACGAAGGCCGGCGCCGATGCCGTCGAGCAGCTTCACGAGGTCCTCGACGACGATCGCCATGTCGTCGGCCGAGCGACGGTTGATCTTGCTGAGGCTCGGCGGGGCGTCGAGCACCCGCACCGAGAGCGCCTGCGCGCCCTTGCGACCGTCGGCGATGCCGAACTCGAGTCGCGTGCCCGCACGCACCACGGCACCGGCGGGGAGCGCCGACGCGTGCAGGAAGACCTCCTGGCCGTCGTCGGAGGTGACGAAGCCGAAGCCCTTCTCCTCGTCGTAGAACTTCACCTTGCCGGTCGGCATGCGCGGGCCTCTCTCGCTGATCATTCGGGCGGGGATGCGGGGCATAGTGTTGTCTCGTGCCCGAGAACGCCCCCGTCCCGCTCAATCGTATCGAACGCGTGCTCGCCGCCATGATCGCCGCCATCGTCGGCATCTCGATCATCGCGATCGTCGCGACCATGATCGCGGCATCCAGCGGGGCGGAGATGTCGGGCGGCATCTGGCCCGCCCTCGTGCTGGTCGGCTACATCGGCCTCCCCCTCGCGTTCCTGCTCATCGTGGCCTTCCTCGTCGTGAGCACCGTGCGCCGGCGCCGGCTCGACCGGGACGGTGAGCGGTAGCAGTTCGGCCCTGGCGCTCGCGGCTCGGCTGCGGGCGCTGCCGGATGATGCCCTGACGGAGCTGCTGCGCGCGCGTCCGCTGCGCGAGGCCGGCATCCGCGACGTCTTCGACCTCGCTGAGGCGCTGCTCGAGGCGCCGTCGATCCAGGCGGCGCTCGTGCACCTCGACCGCTCGGTGCTCGGGGCCCTCGCGGCAGCCGTCCTGCTCGCCGACGGCGTCGGCCAGGTGGACGCCCCGGCGATCGCCGCCCGCACCGGGCAGGCGCCCGAGGTGCGGGATCCCGCCCTCGTCCGGCTCGTCGACCTGGCGCTGCTCGTCGAGGACGGCGACGGCTACCTCGTCCCCGAGCAGGTCGGCGATGTGCTGCGCGACTGGCCCGCGCACGGTCTGCCGTCACCGGGCGAGCTGCTCGACGCCGGTCCGCCCGCCGCGCTCGAGGCGGTCGCCGGCGAGGCGCGCGTGCGCGCCGACCGTGCGGCCGGGGAGCGCGCCTTCGCCGCGGTCACGGCCGTCGGCGAGCTCGTCGGGGCGGTGGAGCGCGAGCCGGCGCGGCTGCTGCAGCGCGGCGGCGTCGCCCTGCCCGACTGGCGGCGCATGCTCGCCGCCACGGGAGCCCACGACGACGCCGAGCTCGACACGCTGCTCGCGATCGGCGAGGGGGCCGGCATCCTGACCGCCACCGACGGCGCCTGGCGGGCGACCCCGGAGGCCGACGCCTGGCGGGAGCTGCCGCGCGCCGCGCGCTGGACGGCGCTCGCCGCGGGCTGGCTCGCGCGCGTGCCCGCCGAGCTGCGCGAGCAGTTGCGGGCGCGCGCCGGAGCGCACTGGGGTCAGGGCCTGCTCGACTACCTCGCCTGGCTGTACCCGGCGGGTGGCGACTGGCTGGCGCAGCGCACCCGGGCGGTCATCGCGGCCGCCGAGCGGCTCGGCATCGTCGAGGCCACGGTGCCCTCGACCGCGGGCGTCGCCCTGGTGGGCGCGGGCCCGGATGCGGCCGGTGCCGCCGTCGCCGAGCTGTTCCCGCCGGACGTGCGTCAGGTCTACATCCAGCACGATCTGTCGATCATCGCGCCCGGACCGCTCGCGGCCGACGTCGACGCCCGGCTGCGCGAGGTGGCGGATGTGGAGTCCGTCGGGATCGCGTCGAGCTTCCGGGTGACGGCGGCGTCGGTGACCCGTGCGCTCACCCACGGCGCCACGATCGAGCAGCTGCGCGCGCTGCTCTCGGAGATCTCGCTGACCGGCATCCCGCAGCCGCTCGACTACCTGCTGTCGGACACGGCCGGGCGCTTCGGCAGCCTGCGGGTCGGGCCGCTCGACGGCTCGACCGGCGGCCCGTCGGGGATCGCCCACGCCTACGTGCGCGCCGACGACGCCACCGTCATCGGGCAGCTGCTCATCGATCAGGCCCTCGCGCCCCTGGCCCTGCGCCGCGCCGACGAGCACGAGGCGGTCAGCCGCTTCGACGCCGAGATGGTCTACTGGTCGCTCGTCGACGCCCGCTATCCCGCGGTGTACGAAGACGCCGGGGGCGCGATCCGCGCCGTGCGACGCACCCCGCCGCGGGAGGCGCCGCGCGACGCCGCGGGCGACCCGGCCGCGCGCATCGTGGAGCGCATCCGGGCGAACGCGGCCGAGCAGCCGGTCGAGAGCGGCGCGGCGTGGAACGCGCGTCAGCTGGAGCTCGCCATCAAGAGCAAGATGCAGGTGACCGTCGTCGTGCGGATGCCGGACGGCAGCGAGGTGCCCTACCTGCTCGAGCCCGCCGCGCTCGCGGGCGGCCGGCTGCGCGCCCGCGACCGCCGCGCCGACATCGAGCGCACCCTCCCGCTCTCGCACATCGTCGCCGTCACCCCCGCCTGAGGCGCCGCACCCGCTGATTGAGTAGCGCCGAAGGCGCGTGTCGAAATCAGCTTCCGCACACTCGCGGCTGATTTCGACACGCCGCTTCGCGGCTACTCGATCAGAGGTTGGGCCGACAAGCGATACACGGCCCCTCGCGGATAGGCTTGGTCGGTTATGAACGGACCGCTGATCGTGCAGAGCGACCGCACGGTGCTGCTCGAGGTGGCACACCCGGAGGCCGAGGAGGCGCGGCACGAGCTCGCGATCTTCGCCGAGCTCGAGCGTGCTCCCGAGCACGTGCACACGTACCGCATCACCCGGCTCGGCCTGTGGAACGCGCGCGCCGCCGGGCACGAGGCCTCGCAGATGCTGGCGACCCTCGAGCGCTACGCCAAGTTCCCGGTGCCGCAGTCGGTCGTGATCGACATCGAGGAGACGGTCGGTCGGTACGGCCGCCTCGTGATCGCACGCGACGCCAGCCCCGATGGACAGAGTGGAGACCTCGTCATCCGCACCACGGATGCGGCGGTGCTCGCCGAGATCACCCGCAACTCGAAGGTGGGGCCGTTCCTCGGCATCCGCCGCAGCTCGACGGAGTGGACCCTGCAGCCGTGGGCGCGCGGCCAGGTCAAGCAGGAGCTGCTGAAGATCGGCTGGCCCGCCGAAGACCAGGCCGGCTACACGCCCGGCACCCCGCACGAGATCGAGCTCGTCGAGAACGGCTGGACGCTGCGCCCCTACCAGCAGCAGGCGGTCGACAACTTCTTCGCGGGCGGCTCGGGCGTCGTGGTGCTGCCCTGCGGCGCCGGCAAGACGCTCGTCGGCGCGGGCGCGATGGCGGCCGCCGACACGACCACCCTCATCCTCGTCACCAACACCGTGTCGGCCCGGCAGTGGCGGGCCGAGCTGCTCAAGCGCACGAGCCTCACCGAGGACGAGATCGGCGAGTACTCCGGCCAGGTCAAGGAGATCAAGCCGGTCACGATCGCGACCTACCAGATCCTCACCGCGAAGCGGAAGGGCGAGTACGCGCACCTGACGCTGCTCGACGCCCTCGACTGGGGCCTCATCGTCTACGACGAGGTGCACCTGCTTCCCGCGCCGGTCTTCAAGCTGACGGCCGAGCTGCAGGCGCGCCGCCGCCTCGGCCTCACGGCGACGCTCGTGCGCGAGGACGGCCGCGAGTCGGACGTGTTCAGCCTCATCGGGCCGAAGCGCTTCGACGCCCCCTGGAAGGAGATCGAGGCGCAGGGGTTCATCTCCCCCGCCTCCTGCTACGAGGTGCGGATCGACCTGCCGCAGTCGGAGCGGCTGGAGTACGCCGCGAGCGCCGACGACGAGCGCTACCGCCTGGCCGCGACCGCCCCGGCCAAGCTCGGCGTGGTGAAGGAGCTGGTGGCGAAGCACGCGGGCGAGCGCATCCTCGTGATCGGGCAGTACCTCGACCAGATCGAGGAGCTGAGCGACGCGCTCGGCGCCCCGCAGCTGACCGGCTCGACCCCGATCGCCGATCGCGAGCGGCTGTACCAGGAGTTCCGCGACGGCACGACCCCGGTGCTCGTGGTGTCGAAGGTGGCGAACTTCTCGGTCGACCTGCCGGAGGCGACGGTCGCCATCCAGGTGTCGGGATCCTTCGGCTCGCGCCAGGAGGAGGCGCAGCGCCTCGGCCGCCTGCTGCGCCCGAAGGAGTCCGGCCTGCCGGCGAACTTCTACACCCTCGTGGCGCGCGACACGGTCGACCAGGACTTCGCCCAGAACCGCCAGCGGTTCCTCGCCGAGCAGGGCTACAGCTACACGATCCTCGACGCCCACGAGTTGGCCGCCTGAGCAGGCCCCCTACCGCACCGTGATCTCGGCGGGCGGCGGCGGCACCCGATGGCGGGTCGCCGCCTCCACCAGAGCCCGCAGCTCGGGCCGGGCGAGGTCCTCCGCCGTCGCGATCCGCACGTTCCGGATGCGCGCACCGGTGCCGCCGAGCAGCCCCGCCGGGTCCGGCAGCTCCACCCCGTAGGGGAACGCCATCGCGAGATGCGCCGCGAACGGCAGCAGCCACACGAACTGCTCGCTGTTCTTCTTCGGCCCGGTGCCGTAACCTGCGCTGCGCTGCGCGGGCCACACCACCTCGACGGTCTGCGGCAGCACGTCGAGGATGAGCCGCCGCGCGGCGAGCGTCAGCTCGCGCACCTCGGGCGTCGACGCCGCGAGCACCTCGCGGAGCTCCCGATCGGATGTCGTGATGATCCCGGCGGCCATGTCACCCTCCTCGCCCGTAGCGCAGCAACAGCGTCGAGCCGGAGCGCAGCACATGCGCGAGCCGCATCGACCGCGGCTCGGGCAGCTCGCCCGCGGAGATGCGCCGCGCGTCCCCGGCCTCGAGGGTGGGGGCGACCGTCACGCACAGCTCGTCGACGAGATCGGCGGCCAGCAGCGCCCCGAAGAGGCTGGGCCCGCCCTCGCACAGGATGCGCGTGAGACCGCGGGAGTGCAGAGCGACGACCGCGGCATCCGGATCGATGCGGTCGCCCGAGCCCGCCTCGATCACGTCGGCCACGTCGGTGAACCGCTCGACCGAGTGCCCGGCCGTGGTGACGACGACCGGACGCGTCGGCGCGTCCGCGAAGATGCGGTCGCCCGGATCGAGGTCGAGCGAGCCCGACACGATCGCGAACACCGGATGCGGGGTCAGCCCGTTCGCCGTGCGCCAGGCGACCGACGCCTCCGACACCCGCAGCGGGCCGTAGCCCTCGGCGCGCACCGTGCCGGCGCCGACCACGACGACGTCGGCGACGCGACGCAGCAGCTCGAAGTAGCGGCGGTCGGCCGCGTCGCCGAGCCCGCCCGAGAGACCGTCGCGCGTGGCGGCGCCGTCGACCGAGGTCACGAAGTTGACGCGCAGCACGGGGTCGACGCCGCGCAGCTCCGCGACGAGCGCCTCGTCGGAGAGGTCGGCGGCCGCCTCGGGCCACAGCCGGTCGATCGTCACATGTTGTGCTTCAGCCACGCGGGCTCCCGCCATCCGAGGATCGCCTCCGTCATCCGCACCGCCGCGACGCTCGCCCGCACGTCGTGCACCCGCACGATGCGGGCCCCGTTCAGGATCGACGCGACCGCGGCGGCGAGCGAGCCCTCGAGCCGCTCGTACTGGGGGCGGTCGAGGGTCTCGCCGATGAAGTCCTTGTTCGAGAGCGCCACCAGCACCGGCGGCCCGAGTGCGGCGATCTCGCCGAGGCGCCGCGTGAGCTCGAGCGAGTGGAGGGTGTTCTTGTTGAGGTCGTGCCCGGGGTCGACGATGAGGTTCTCGAACGGCACCCCGGCCGCGACCGCCGTCTCGATCCGGTCGTGCAGATGCGCCACGACGGTGTCGACGACGTCGTCGTAGCGGGGCGACGGATGCGGGGTGCGCGGCGGCGTGAGCGAGTGCGTCAGCACGAGGTGGCCGCCCGCCGAGGCGACCGCGGGCGCCATCTCGGGGTCCCACAGCCCGGAGGTGTCGTTGACGACATCGGCGCCGGCCGCGAGCGAGGCGGCGGCGACTGCGCCGCTGAATGTGTCGACCGAGATGACCACGTCGGATGCCGCCCGGATGCGCGCGACGAGCGGCACGATGCGCTCGAGCTCCTCGGCGAGCTCGACGACCGGCCCGCGCCCGAACGGGACCCCGCCCACGTCGACCCAGTCGGCCCCGTCGGCGACCGCCGCGAGCGCCGCATCCACGGCTTTCTCGAGCGCGAAGGTGGCCCCCTTGTCGTGGAACGAATCCGGGGTGCGGTTGACGATCGCCATCACGGCGACCCGCCGCGAGAAGTCGAACTCGCGCGCGCCGATGCGGCGCACGGGCGAGCTCTCGATGGTCACACGCTCGATGCTAGGCGGGGGCCGCGGGATTCGTGCGAAATGGTCGCGTCAGGCCCGCGAAGCGACCATTTCGCACGAAACCCCGGCACGAGCGCGACACACCGTAGACAGATCCGTCCCCCTTGACCGCCCGGAACGTACCCCGCTAGCCTCCCCGCCTGTCCCCGTCCTCGCGTTGAAGGTGGTTCTCCCGTGACCCGTCGCCGATCGGGAGCCGCGAGCGCGGTCGCCCTCGTCGTGCTGTCGTCGCTGCTTCTCAGCGGATGCGTTCCTCCGTCCGGCGGCGACTCCGGAGGCGGGGGCGGCGACACCGACCTCTACATGGGCGACCTCCCCGCCCCGGCCGAGCTGCCCCCGGCGGTCGACGGGTCGGACGACGCGACGGCGATGCAGACCGCCTACGACGCCATCCAGGCGCTCGCCCCGGATGCGCACGCCGGGGGCGAGAAGGGGGTCGCCGCGTGGGAGGCGCTCTTCCTGCGCGCCGGCATCCCGATCGAAGCCGACGACGGCTCCGCCCTCACCGCCAACGGCGACCAGGGTCTCGGCATGCTGATGAGCGACGGCGAGCTCCGCCTCGCCGCGGCGCTCGCCGCGGCCCCCGGCGAGGTGCCGCTGCCCGAGATCGCCGACATGCTCAGCCCCGCCGCATCCGGAGGCAGCGCCGAGCAGCTGACCTCGCTGCTCTACGACGAGCTGCGCACCCCCACGAGCCGGGACTGGGATCAGGTGTTCTGGTCGGTCGGTCCCGACTTCTCGCGCGACGGCGTCCTCCTGACGGCGGAGGAGGCGACGCTGAACTGGGCGCAGGTCGAACTGCTGCTGCGCCGGCTCGCGTCGGAGGGCACGGTGGCGGCTGCCGCGGACGGCGAGGACTACGCGACCGAGCTCGCGCTGTCGGACGGCGGCGGGAGCGCCCGCCCCGCGCTCTTCCGCTCGGGGGAGGAGAAGGCGGGTTCGCACCGCCCGTGCGAGGTCAGCGAGAACCCGTGGAGCAAGGCGGTGCTCGACGCGGGCCAGAAGGCGGAGTCGACCTTCGTGCTCGACAAGACCCTCGAGTACGTGGCCGAGCAGGCCGCCGAGCACTCCGAGGGCGGGGGTCTCTGGACCGGCACGGGCGTCGCGAGCAAGGCGGGGCTCATCCTCACCTGGGTGCGACCGATCCTCGCCCTGGTCACCCTCCTCGCCAAGGCGGCGTCGATGCGCGCCTCGTTCACGCTGGAGGACTCTCCGCTGGTCCGCACGAAGGACACGACCCCCGGCCAGGTGCGCACCCTCGACATCGGTCTGAGCTACCACCCCGGCACCTGGGCGAAGATGCGCGAGTGCATCAACCTGCTCTTCAGCGGGTGGGTGGGGATGGACTTCCCGGGGGTGGACACCGACCCCCCGTCGGGGCTCGACGTGCACCTGATCACCGACGACCCGAGCGTCCTGCGGGTGGGAGACGGCACCGGGTCGTCGGATTCGGCCGTCACCGAGGGCAGGACCGACGACGACGGCAAGGTCGCGTTCGCGCTGTCCGGGGCTCCGCAGGCGTCGACGCTCCCCGACGGGGTGACGCCGAACGACCTGACCGAGGGGGTCCACGCGAGCGTCGACCTCAAGAGCAACGACCTCTTCGCTGATGCGCGGTCGCTTCCCTGGGATGTGCTCGACGCCTCGACCACGGGCGGTCTGGCTCTCGTGCCGGACATGCTCGCGCGCTTCTACACCCTCGGCTTCCCCTCGCAGCTCGCCGTGCGCGACTGGAAGCTCGACGCCGACTTCCAGGTGACGGCGATCGGCACCATCAGCGGTCGGGTCGCCCACAACAAGATCTACGCGTGCGGGAGCATCCCGTCGAGCAACGACTCCACCGAGGAGAAGGGCACCTTCACGACCGACCCGGTCACGGTGTCCGCGAAGCTCATCGACGACACCCTCGACAACCGCAGCGACCAGGCGTTCGTCTTCGTGCCGCAGGGCACCGAATTCGTCGGGCGCGAGGTCGACGAGAGCGGGGTCTCGATGTTCCCGATGCCCGCCCACTACACGGTCGCGAAGTCGACCGCGTCACCCGGGACCGGCCAGATGCCCGATCCCTACACCGTGGGCGGCGGCTGCGCCGGCGGCGGGGGCGGCGGCTACAGCGACGGCGGCACGCCCGCCCCGGATTGCGGCGCGCGCGACTACGACGCGACGCTTCAGGTGACGATCCCGAAGCCGCACACCCTCTATGCGGCGGGGGACCAGTACCCGTCGTCGGAGCCGCTGTGGCGGAACTGCGGCGACCCGCTCTACCCCTTCGAGCCGGTCGTGGCGGCCTGGTTCGACACCTGCTCCAGCGCCCCGACGTTCGAGGGCGGGGACATGCCGTCGATGAAGGACATCGCGGATCCGGACGTGACGCACTTCCAGGTGGAGGGCTCCTACAGCTGCGCGGACACCTCCCCCGGCCGCCTGTCCTCGACGACCTACAGCTATACGCTCGACTTCTGCCGCCTGAAGGACGGCAAGCCGCAGTGCTGACGATCGGAGCCCACGGGGGCGGATAAATGTTCCAGGTGACATTCAGCGAACATGCAGGATAATGGATGCCATGAGCGACGGACCCAAGATCCTCATCGTCGACGACGAGCCCAACATCCGCGACCTCCTCACCACCAGCCTCCGCTTCGCCGGTTTCGCCGTGCGCGCGGTGGGCAACGGCGCCCAGGCCATCTCCGCGGTCCTCGACGAGGAGCCCGATCTGATCATCCTCGACGTGATGCTGCCCGACATGAACGGCTTCGGCGTCACCAAGCGACTGCGCGCGTCGGGCTACACCGCGCCCATCCTGTTCCTCACCGCCAAGGACGACACGGAGGACAAGATCACCGGCCTCACGGTCGGCGGCGACGACTACGTCACGAAGCCGTTCTCGCTCGACGAGATCGTCGCGCGCATCAAGGCGATCCTCCGCCGCACCATGCAGGACGAGGAGGACGCGATCATCCGCGCCGGCGAGCTCACCATGGACCAGGACACCCACGAGGTCACCGTGGGCGACATCTCGGTCGAGCTCTCCCCCACCGAGTTCAAGCTGCTGCGCTACCTCATGCTCAACCCGAACCGGGTGCTGTCGAAGGCGCAGATCCTCGACCACGTGTGGGAGTACGACTTCAACGGCGACGCCGGCATCGTCGAGAGCTACATCTCGTACCTGCGCCGCAAGATCGACCAGCACTCGGTCGAGCCGATGATCCAGACGAAGCGCGGTTTCGGCTACATGCTCAAGACCGCCAAGGCGTGAGCCGCCGTCCCATCGCGGACGCACGGATGCGAGGCGCCTGATGCCGAAGCTGCACGCCTCGTTCGACCGCTGGTGGAACGGCATCTCGCTGCGCACCAAGATCACGGGCGTCACGGTGCTGCTGCTGACCTTCGGTCTCGCGGTGGCGGGCATGGGCACCATGACCGTGCTGCGCACCTACCTCTTCGACCAGCGCGACACCACCGTGCGCGCGTGGTCGCAGCAGGTGCAGAACATGGATGCGACGCAGGTCGCCGCGTGCAACGTGCGCTACGCGCCCGGGTATCTCGTGGCACTGGTCGACGCCAAGGGCGACACCATCTGCGACAACGTGCCCGAGGAGTACCTGCAGCCGGATCTGTCGCTCATGACCTCCTCGTGGAGCTACCAGCACGACGGGCAGCTCACGACCGTCAGCGACGCCACGGGCACCGGGCAGTGGCGGGTCACCACCACCTTCTACGTCGGCGACGACGGGAGCTTCTTCACCCTCGTGTCGGGGATCGACCTCACCGACATCGACGCGACCATCACCCGCTACAGCCTCATCTTCTTCCTGTTCGCGATCGCCGTGGTGCTGCTCGGCGCGGCCGTGACCCAGCTGCTCGTCACGAGCACCTTCACCCCCCTGCGTGACGTCGAGCGCACGGCCGCCCGCTTCGCCGCGGGCGACTACAGCCAGCGCCTCGGCGGCGCCACCCCGAACACCGAGGTGGGTCGCCTCAACCGCTCGCTCAACGCGATGCTCGCCCGCATCGACCTCGCCCTCGCCGACCGGCAGCGCGCCGTCGAGCAGATGCGCCGCTTCGTCGGCGACGCGAGCCACGAGCTGCGCACCCCGCTCGTGTCGCTGCGCGGCTACGCCGAGCTGTACCGGATGGGGGCGCTGCAGAACCCCGACGACGTCGCGCAGGCGATGGACCGCATCGAGCGCGAGGCGATCCGGATGGGCGGACTCGTCGAGGACCTGCTCGAGCTCGCCCGCCTCGACGAGCCGCGGGAGGTGCCCCAGGCCCCCGTCGACCTGCTGCCGATCGCCCAGGACGCCGCCCTCGACGCATCCGCCTCGGCGCCGCTGCGGCGGATCACCGTCGTGGTGCCCGAGTCGATCGACCCGCGGCAGGCGGTGGACCTCGCGGCCGCCGACCCGACGCCCGAGCCCGGCTCGACCGCGACGACACCGCCCGCGACGACCGCGACGGGTCCGATCTCGTTCGCCGGGTCGGCTCTCGCCCGCCTGCGGCGGCGGCGCCCGGCGACGGCCGAGACCACCGCGGGCGCCACCGAGACGAGCTCCACGATGCCGAGCGTCGGGCCGATCGTCTGCGGTGACGAGAACAAGCTGCGCCAGGTGATCACGAACCTCATGGGCAACGCCATGCGCTTCACGCCCGACGACAGCCCCATCGAGCTCGAGGTCGGCGTCGACCGCGCGGGCGGCTTCGGGGTCGTGTCGATCGTCGACCACGGCGAGGGGATCCCCCCGCAGCTGCGGGAGAAGATCTTCCAGCGGTTCTGGCGGGCCGACACCTCGCGCACCCGCGAGACGGGCGGCTCCGGGCTCGGTCTCGCGATCGTCGCGGGCATCGTGCGCGCGCACGACGGGCACGTCGAGGTGCTCGAGACCCCCGGCGGGGGTGCGACCTTCCGGGTCAGCATCCCGCTCCTGCACACGGCGGACGACGCGGAGGCCTCCCCGGAGGCACCCGGACCCGCCGAGAAGGCGGCGCCCCGCTCCTAGCGTGTGCGGCATGAGCACATTCCAGGTAGACAGCGAAGCCGTCCTCGCGCACGCGGCGGCCGCCCGGCAGACCGTCGGACGCATCCAGGGCGAGGTGGGCGCCCTCCACGCGCAGCTCGAGCAGCTGCAGGCGACGTGGACGGGCAGCGCAGCCGCCGCGTTCCGCGGCGTCGTCGACGAGTGGCGGGTCACCCAGCGGCACGTCGAGGACTCGCTCACCGCCATCGGCTCGGCCCTCGCCCAGGCCGGTCAGCAGTACGCGGAGATCGAGCAGCACAACACGAGGCTGTTCGCGCGCTGACGGAGGTCCCGCTGGTTGAGTAGCCCGCGCAGCGGGCGTGTCGAAACCAGCCCAGAGGACACACGAAGCGGGCGGCCCCTTGTGGGAGCCGCCCGCTGATCGTTTGTCGTGAGACCTCAGGGTCTCAGTTCAAAAATCCATGCCGCCCGTCGGGTCGCCGACCGGAGCCGGGGTCTTCTCGGGCTTGTCGGCCACGACGGCCTCGGTGGTGAGGAACAGGCCCGCGATCGAGGCCGCGTTGAGCAGCGCCGAACGGGTCACCTTCACCGGGTCGCTGATGCCCGCGGCGAGCATGTCGACGTACTCGCCGGTCGCGGCGTTGAGGCCCTGGCCGACCGGGAGGTTGCGCACCTTGTCGACCACGACACCGGGCTCCAGACCCGCGTTGAGCGCGATCTGCTTGAGCGGCGCGTCGATCGCGACCTTGACGATGCTGGCACCGGTGGCCTCGTCGCCCGAGAGCTCGAGCTTCTCGAACGCCGTCTTGCCCGCCTGGATGAGGGCGACGCCACCGCCGGAGACGATGCCCTCCTCGCCGGCCGCCTTCGCGTTGCGGATGGCGTCCTCGATGCGGTGCTTGCGCTCCTTGAGCTCGACCTCGGTGGCCGCGCCCGCCTTGATGACGGCGACGCCGCCGGCGAGCTTCGCGAGGCGCTCCTGGAGCTTCTCGCGGTCGTAGTCCGAGTCGGTGTTCTCGATCTCCTGGCGGATCTGCTTGACGCGACCGGCGATCTGCTCGGCCGAGCCGGATCCCTCGACGATCGTGGTCTCGTCCTTGGTGACGATGACCTTGCGGGCCTGGCCGAGCAGGTCGAGGGTGGCGTTCTCGAGCTTGAGACCGACCTCCTCCGAGATGACCGAACCGCCGGTGAGGATCGCGATGTCCTGCAGCTGCGCCTTGCGGCGGTCGCCGAAGCCGGGAGCCTTGACGGCGACCGACTTGAAGATGCCGCGGATCTTGTTCACGACGAGCGTCGCGAGAGCCTCGCCGTCGACGTCCTCGGCGATGATGAGCAGCTGCTTGCCCGCCTGGATGACCTTGTCGACGATGGGGAGCAGATCCTTGATGTTCGAGATCTTGCCGTTGACGATCAGGATGTACGGGTCTTCGAAGACCGCCTCCTGGCGCTCCGGGTCGGTCACGAAGTAGGCCGACAGGAAGCCCTTGTCGAAGCGCATGCCCTCGGTGAGCTCGAGCGTGGTGCCGAAGGTGTTCGACTCCTCGACGGTGACGACGCCCTCCTTGCCGACCTTGTCGATGGCCTCGGCGATGAGCGCGCCGATCTCGGGGTCGGCGGCGGAGATGGACGCGGTGGCCGCGTACTCCTCCTTGGTCTCGACCTCCTTGGCGTTGGCGCGCAGCTCGGTCTCGACGGCCGCGACGGCCTTCTCGATGCCGCGCTTCAGGCTGATGGGGTCGGCGCCGGCCGCGACGTTGCGCAGGCCCTCGCGCACGAGCGCCTGGGCGAGCACGACCGAGGTGGTGGTGCCGTCACCCGCGACGTCGTCGGTCTTCTTGGCGACCTCCTTGACGAGCTCCGCGCCGATCTTCTCGTACGGGTCGTCGAGCTCGATCTCCTTGGCGATGGAGACGCCGTCGTTCGTGATGGTGGGGGCGCCCCACTTCTTCTCGAGCACGACGTTGCGGCCGCGGGGTCCGAGCGTGACCTTCACGGCGTCGGCAAGGGTGTTGAGGCCGCGCTCGAGGCCGCGACGGGCGTCCTCGTTGAAAGCGATGATCTTAGCCATTGGTTGTGTCGTCCCTCCCGGACGTGATCCACAGTGAACTGGCACTCGCAGATGACGAGTGCCAGGGACCAGTCTGGCACTCGCCCCCAGCGAGTGCAAGCCGAGCGGACGCGCGTTCGCGCGCGGCGAGCACGCCCCCCGCTCAGGCCGCGGGGACGGTGGTGATCGACCCCGAGTGGGGCACGAGCTCGAACCAGCTGTTGCCCGGCGCGAGCCGGATGACGGTGCCCGTGTCGTCGACGAGGCGGATGGGCGAGGTGCGGTCGGCCTTCGACCACGAGGCGTGCACCATCGCACCTCCGGACAGCACCCAGGCCTCGCCGGCGCCGACGAGCTCGGTCTTCGGCACGCCGCCGTCGTTCGAGACACCCACCCGCACCACCACGACGTTCACGGCTGCCAGCTGGGCGCCGTTCGAGTCCGTGTCGGCGACGGCGTCCTGCGAGCGCAGCCATCGGGCCGACGCGGCGTCCCAGCGCCAGGAGGGATGCGACGAGCCGCCGAAGACCAGGTCGACGCCCGCGATCGGCGTGCCCTCCCGGGCGGCGGTCGCCCCGGACGCCTCGTCGGCGAAGGAGTACTGCTGAGTCGGCGGGGCGAGGTCGGGGTGCATCGCGATCAGCTCGGGCGCCTTCACGATGACGTTGTGGGGCGCCGCCTTGCTCGAGGTGCGGTACATCACCGCGTCCGTGTCGGCCTGACCGTGGATGGCGTTGTAGACGTTCGTCGACCGCATGAGCTGCACGAAGCGGTACTGGCCGCCGGAGTACGCGACGATGCCCCCGAACGGCGAGATGATGTCGGGGTCCATCGGGCGGATCGAGCGGATCGGCCCGATCTCGGCCGGCACGTGCGAATGCCACACGGCGACGTAGCGCGTGAGGCCGCCCTCGACGAGCTCCTCGAACACGAGGTCCGTCTGCTCGAGCCCCACCTGCGGCCGGGCGTCCCAGTGGTTGTCGATCTTCGCGGCCAGGGACGGATGGGCGAGGCTCGCCGCGTCGTCGACGGGCAGCCCGGTGAGCGGGGCGAGCACGACGGGCGCGGGCGTCTCGTAGTCCGAGGTGTAGCTCGGGGTCGGCGTGGGCGTCGGCATCGACGCCGCCGGGGTGCAGCCGGCGAGCAGCACCGCCGTCGCGGCGAGCGCGACGGCCGCCGTCGCCCGGCGCCCCCTCAGCAGCATGCGCTCATGCTAGGGCGCGGTCCGGAGCCCGCGACCGCCATCCGCGGCGCGTCCGGAGGTCGCTCAGGAGGGGCGGACCGACTCGGCCTGCGGGCCCTTGGGGCCGGCGCCGATCTCGAAGGTCACGGCCTGGCCCTCCTCGAGCACCTTGTAGCCGGACATGTCGATCGCCGAGTAGTGGACGAAGACGTCCTGCCCGCCGTCCGCGGTGATGAAACCGAAGCCCTTCTCCGCGTTGAACCACTTCACGGTTCCGTTGGCCATCGTCGTGCTCCCTGCTGTGTTCCTGTCGCTGTGCGAGCCGCCTCGCGGCTGCACTTGGGGCGATGCTAGCGAGCGGATCGGGAGCCGGATCGCGCCGGGAGCCCCAAAAGGCCCGCCGTGCGGAAGATTCAACGCAGATTAAACATCGGCGTAACACCGGGCCCCGTTCCGGGCCCGATCGCGCCTCTCAGCCGGCGGCGGGCGGCACGTAGTCCGCGCCCAGGACCACCGTGATGGCGGCCGTCGGGAAGGCGTCCGACAGCTGCACGTCGGTCGCCCCCACGAGCTGGGCGATCCCGCGGGCGACACCCTCGTCGTCGGGGTTCGAGTAGTAGACGATCGTCAGCGGCTCGCTCGTGTTCGACGCCGCCGCCCGACTCGGGTTCGGCCATCCGGCCGCCGCGATCTGGTCGCCGGCGGTGTTCGAGAGCCCCTGGGTCGGCGTGCCGTTGAGCACCGACAGGGTGAGGGCCGCGAGGTAGGCGGGGTCGAGCGTCGAGGGGTCGGTGACCGGCTCGGCGGTCTCGATCACCGTCGGCGTCTCGGACGGGGTGGCGCTCTCCTGCGCGAACGGCAGCTGGAAGCGCGAGTCGAAGAACGAGAGCGCGAACAACCCCACGACGACCAGCACCGCGGTCGCCACGACCGACCACGCGAAGGCGATCCACCCGCGCCCGCGCTTGCGGGGCGATCGGTGCGCGCCGACGCGGTCGACGTCGGACGGGATGTCGTCGAAGCGGTCGCGGGGGAAGCTGGCCATCTAGTCGATCGGGTCCTGAGTGTCGATGCGGAAAGTTCGGGACGCGCGGGCAGCCGCCCGGGCCTCCCGCATGCGCTGCAGTCGACGCACCAGGAGGGGATCGTGGCGCAGCGCTGCCGGCGAATCGAGTATCGCCGACAGAAGCTGATAGTAACGTGCGGGCGCCACGTCGAACTCCGCACGGATCGCCGAGGCCTTGGCACCGGCGCGGCCGCTCCAGGCGTCCTCGAACGCGAGCACGCGCAGCGACAGGGGGTCGAGCCCGAGCTGGGTCGCCTCGGTCGGCAGGCGTGCGGCACCGGCATCTGCGGGCACGGTTCACCTCCTCGACCGACGGATCGTCGCCGTCAGCCTAGGAGCGCGGCGCGCGTCAGCCGTCGCGACCCGCGGGGCGCACCCCGACGAGGCGGTCGCCGTGCGGCGAACCGGAGGCGAGCGGCTCGCCGTCGAGGGCGAGCACGAAGGCCGCGCCGGCGTCCGCGCGTCCCTCCGCGGCCAGCTCCCGCCAGCGCTCGGCGACCTCCGGGATCGCCGTGCGCGCCTCGAAGGTGAGGGCGCGGGCGCCGATACCCGCGATCTCGGAGAGCAGCCGGGCCCGGTCCGCGGGGGGCAGGTAGACCGCCGTCCCGAGACAGGCCACGACGAGGGTCGTCCCGCCCGGAGCGTCCGCCGCGGCGCCCGGCATCGCCTCGAGGGCGTCGCCGGCGACGACGAGCGGCGGGTCCGGGGCGACCGCCGCGAGCGCCGCGCGCAGCCGGGCGAGGCGTTCCGGCCGGTCGGGCGGCAGCGATGCCGCGAGCCAGCGCCGCCCGTCGTCGCGGGTCGCGTCCACCGGATCCAGGTCGACGCCGCGGCGCCACCGGATGTCGGGCAGCGCCCGCGGCGCCAGGGCGCCACCGTCGAGATCGGCCTCCAGCACCGGCTGTCCGGCGCCGAGGGCCACGGGCCCGTCGGAGGTGCGCAGCAGGTACCCGTAGCGCTCGGGGACGAGGCAGAGCCCCGCGGAGGCGCCGAGCTCCAGCAGCGCGATCGGGCCGGCGATGCGGTCGAGTCCCGCGAGGAGCGGCACGCAGCGGCCCGGCTCGTTCGTCTGCACCCGGCGCACGGGAAGCTCGGCGGCGAGCGCGTCGGCGCGCCCGAGCAGCCACGCCGACCACGCCGGGTACGGCGCATCCGGGGCCCCGAGCCACGCGGCGACCGCGAACAGCAGAGACGGCTGCCGGGCGGGCCGGGGCAGGGCGTCGAGCAGCTCGAGCATGCGCCGGTCGTCGGCGACCCCGAGGCACCACTCCACCTGCCTCGGGGAGGTGGCCGCGAGCTCGCCCGCCGCGCGCCGGTACCAGTCGGCGGTGCCCTCTGCCATGCAGCCATCATCCGGGAACTCCGCGTCGTCCCGCGACGTTGTATCGAGCGGGTGCCCGGTGCGGGTACCTAGGATGTGCGAGGAAAGGGAACGCGATGGGCTACAAGGTCAGCAAGACGGACGATCAGTGGCGCGAGGAGCTCGGCGACGACCGCTACCGCGTGCTGCGGGAGGCCGGAACCGAGCGCGCATGGACCGGTGAGCTGCTCGACGAGCACCGCGCGGGCCTCTACACCTGTGCGGCGTGCGGTGCCGAGCTCTTCAAGAGCGGCACCAAGTTCGACTCGGGCTGCGGGTGGCCGAGCTTCTACGACTCGGTGAACCCGGATGCGGTGGAGCTGATCGAGGACCGCTCGCTCGGCATGGTGCGCACCGAGGTGCGCTGCGCGAACTGCGGCGGGCACCTGGGCCACGTCTTCGACGACGGCTTCGGCACGCCGACGGGACTGCGCTACTGCATGAACTCGCTCTCGCTCGGCTTCCAGGCCGAGGGCGAGACCGCCGAGCACTGAGCATGGCGAAGACGGGTCCCGCCGCCGAGGCGATGCTGCGGCGGCGGTCCCACTCCAGCGTCGGCGACGACGCCCCCACCGACAAGCAGCTGCGCAAGCTGCTCGAGGTGGCGGGCACGGTCGCCGACCACGCGGCCCTGCGGCCGTGGCGGATCGTCGCCATCCGGGGCGAGGCGCGCGACCGTGTGGGTCGGGCCATCGCCGAGGCGAGCGGCGCGAGCGGGTCGGATGCGGAGAAGCTCGCCCGCAAGCCGCTGCGGGCGCCGCTGCTGCTCGCCGTGGTCGTGTCGCCGAAGCCGAGCGGCAAGGTCGCCGACTGGGAGCAGGAGGCCGTCGCCTCGGGTGTCGCCCACGCGCTCAGCCTGCTGCTCGACGAGGCCGGCTGGGGCGTCATGTGGCGCACCGGCCACTACACGCGCGCCGAAGCGGTGCACCGGGCCCACGGGCTCGGTCCGGACGAGCGCCTGCTCGGCTGGCTCTACGTCGGGTCGAGGCCGGCGAAGAAGAGCGGACGCCGCTCCCCCATCACGGCGAAGAAGCACCTGTCGAGTCTGTGACCCCGCCCCCGCGGTGACCGGGTCGGCGGATCGACGCCACGGCGACCGCGACGATCGCGAGCGCGGCGCCCCCGACGGTCGCGAGGTCGAGCCCGGTGTCCGAGACGGGCGACAGCACGTCGAGCAGCACCGCGACGGCGAGCTGGCCCGCGATCGTCGCGAGCCCGAACAGCAGCACCCCGGTGAACGGCACGATCGCCGCCGCCCCGGCGACGAACACGACGCCGATGAGCCCGCCGAGGTAGAGCCAGGGTTCGGCGGGCAGCGCGTGCGCGGGTCCCGCCACGAGCCACTCGACCGCCGCGGCGACCGCCAGCACGGCCGTGCCGGCGAGGAAGCTCACGAAGGTGGCGCTGAGCGCCGACTGCGCCTGCTGGCGCAGCTGGCCGTTCACCGCCTGCTGCCACGACACGGCGATCCCCGCGAGGAACGGCAGCACCAGCAGCAGCCACGCCACGTCGCCGTGGAGCCGGTCGGAGACGGCCCAGATCACGGCGGCGACCGCGAGGGCCGCGCCCACCATCCGCGGCGGGGTGAGCGGCGTCGCCGCCATCGCGCCGACACCCCGCCTGTCCATCACGAGCGAGCCGATCGTCTGACCGCCGACGAGCGCCACGGTGAAGAGCGCCACGCCGAGCACCGGGGCGGTGAGCCCCTGGGTGGTCACCATGAGGGCGCCCGCGACGCCTCCGAACAGGAACCACGGCGTCATCCGCCGGTCGCGGACGGCGTCGCGGATGAGTACGAGGCCGGTGCGCCCGCGCGGCCAGGCGAGCAGGGCGAGGGCGCAGGCGAGGGTGCCGACGCCGAAGGAGATGAGCGCCGTCAGCACGCTGTGGCCGAGCTCGACGGCGAGCTGGCCGTTGATGCGCGCCTGCAGCGCCACCAGCCCGCCCGAGACGACCGCCGCGGCGAGCGCCGCGACCGTCACGAACGGACGCAGCGCGTGCTCGTGCGACATGGCCCTCCGTCCGGTGGAGCCTCCTGTCGGATTCGAACCGACGACCCTCGCTTTACAAGAGCGACGCTCTGGCCAACTGAGCTAAGGAGGCACCGTGCGCTTCGCGCACGGTGAGCAAGCCTACCTACGGCGCCGGGGTGGGTGTGGGCGTCGGGGTCGGCGTCGCCGTGTACTGGGCACCCGCCGCTCCCGTCACGAACTGCGCGAGCTCGTTCGGGTCGAAGTCCTTCGTGTACTGGAACTGCTTGCCGTCGACGATGATCGTGGGCGCCGTGGTGATCGCGGGGATGTCGGCGTTCGGGATCGGGCCGTTGAGGGCCCGCACGGTGGCCGCCTGCACCCAGGCGGCGAAGCGCTTCTTCTCGATGCAGCTCGCGATCTTGGAGGTGTTGGTGACGCCCGCCCGGGTGGCCCGGTCGAGCAGCTCATCGTCGGACAGCCCCTCCGAGCCCTCCTCGGGCTGGTCGACGAACAGCGACTCGTGGAAGTCGAAGAAATGGTCGGGCGAGTACTCGGCCACGCAGGCGGCGGCGTTGGCGGCACGCAGCGAGTACTGGGTTCCGGCGGACTTCGTGGTGAGCAGGGCGATCGGATGGATCTCGAGCGTCGCCGCACCCGTGCTGACCCACTTGCGCAGCTGGTCGTCGTTGTTGGTCTCGAAGGCGCCGCAGTTGGCGCAGAGGTAATCGACGTAGAGCTGGATGTCGATGACGTCGGGCGCGTTGGTCTCGGACGGGATGGGCGTGGCGGAGGGCGCGAGCGCGGTGGTGCGCATCGCCTTCAGGTCGGTGCCGATCTTGATGCCGTCGCTCGCCATGTTGAGCGGACCGCGCGCGGGCGACTGGTTCATCGTGATGAGCGTCACGACCACCACGGCGATGACGACGAGCGCCCCGCCCAGCACGCTGAGCTGCAGGACGACCCGGCGACGGCGCTCCTGCTTGCGGTGCTGGGTGCGCAGTTCGCGGGCGCGCTCCTTCGCGGCGGCCCGGGCTTCGTTGCCCCCGGGCTCCGGGCGATCGGCCTCGCCGTACGTCATCGATCCTCGTTCTCGGGTGTGCGGAGCGCGTTCGAGAGAATACGACGCGCGCGCGACCGGACGCCAATCCGGCGGCTCTGCGATGCTAGGGAGCCAATCTGGGAAGCGTCCGGACGGATGCTGAAGACGGGCGCCCCGAACCGCTGTGACATACTGGGCGGGATCGTCGGCACCGACGCCGTCGGTCTTTCCATTCACTACGGATCGTCCGGCACGTACCTGCCGGTGAAGGAGAACGAATCACCATGGCATCCGTCACTTTCGACAAGGCCACCCGCATCTATCCCGGATCGACCCGCCCCGCGGTCGACGCGATCGACCTCGAGGTCGACGACGGCGAGTTCCTGGTCCTCGTCGGCCCCTCCGGCTGCGGCAAGTCCACGACCCTGCGCATGCTCGCCGGCCTCGAAGAGGTCAACGACGGCCGCATCCTGATCGGCGACCGCGACGTCACCGACGTGCCGCCGAAGGACCGCGACATCGCGATGGTCTTCCAGAACTACGCCCTCTACCCGCACATGACGGTCGCCGAGAACATGGGCTTCGCGCTCAAGATCGCCGGCGTCGGCAAGGACGAGCGCGCCGCCCGCGTGCTCGAGGCCGCGAAGCTGCTCGACCTGGAGCCCTACCTCGGCCGCAAGCCGAAGGCGCTCTCCGGTGGTCAGCGTCAGCGCGTCGCCATGGGCCGCGCCATCGTGCGTCAGCCCCAGGTGTTCCTCATGGACGAGCCGCTGTCGAACCTCGACGCGAAGCTGCGCGTGCAGACCCGCACCCAGATCGCCTCGCTGCAGCGCCGCCTCGGCGTCACCACCGTCTACGTGACCCACGACCAGACCGAGGCGCTCACCATGGGCGACCGCATCGCGGTGCTCAAGGACGGCGTGCTGCAGCAGGTCGGTTCGCCGCGCGACCTGTACGAGAAGCCGAACAACGTGTTCGTCGCCGGCTTCATCGGCTCGCCCGCCATGAACCTGTTCCAGGCCGACGTCACCGACGGCGGCGTCAAGTTCGGCACCGCCGTGACCCCGGTCGAGCGCGACGTGCTCGCCCACGCCACGAGCGGCAAGGTCATCGTGGGCGTGCGCCCCGAGGACGTGGCCATCGCGAAGTCGGGCGACGGCCTGACCGTCGAGGTCGACGTCGTCGAGGAGCTCGGCGCCGACGGCTACCTCTACGGCCACACCGAGCTGGACGGCCACCGCGTCGACATCATCGCGCGCGTCGACGGCCGCAACCACCCGGACGCCGGCGAGAAGGTCGTCGTGACCCCGCTGCCGCAGCACGTGCACGCGTTCGACGTGGAGTCGGGCGAGCGCCTGAACGCCGCCGCGATCGCCGCGGGCGCCACCGCGTAAGCACGCACCGCATCCGCGAAGGCCGCACCCCCACCGGGGTGCGGCCTTCGTCGTTAGGCTCGGAGCGTGAGCTCCACCCTGTCCATCACCTCCGCGGTTCCGGATCCGGCGCTGCTCGACCTGCCGTGGCAGCTGCCGCTCGAGTCGTGGCCGGAGGAGACAATCGCCGCGCTGCCGAAGGGGATCTCGCGGCACCTCGTGCGCTTCGTGCACCTCGAGGGCTTCGTGGTGGCGATCAAGGAGACCACGGCCGAGCTCGCCCGCCGCGAATACGAGATGCTGCGCACGCTGCAGCGCCTCGACGTGCCATGCGTCGAACCGGTCGCCGTCGTCACGGGCCGCATCTCGGCCGACGGCGAGGAGCTCGCCCCCGCCCTCGTCACGCGCCACCTCAAGTTCTCGCTGCCCTACCGCGCCCTCTACTCGCAGGCGCTGCGTCCCGACACCGCGACGCGCCTCGTCGACGCGCTCGCCCTGCTGCTGGCCCGGCTGCACCTCATCGGCTTCTACTGGGGCGACGTGTCGCTCTCGAACACCCTCTTCCGCCGGGACGCGGGCTCCTTCGCGGCCTACCTGGTCGACGCCGAGACCGGCAAACTCTACGAGGGCGGGCTCTCGAACGGGCAGCGCGAGAACGACCTCGAGGTCGCCCGCATCAACATCGCGGGCGAGCTGCTCGACCTGCAGTCGGGGGGCCGGCTCGACGAGGCGGTCGACCCGGTCGACATCGCCGACGGCATCGTCGCGGCCTACCGATCGCTCTGGCGCGAGCTGACCGCATCCGAGACCTTCCCCGAGGCGGAGCGCTGGCGCATCCGCGAGCGCGTCGAGCGCCTCAACGACCTGGGCTTCGACATCGAGGAGCTCTCGATCCGCAAGGGCGACGACGGCACGAGCGTGCGGATCCAGCCGAAGGTGGTCGACGCCGGCCACCACTCCCGGCGCCTGCTGCGGCTCACCGGGCTCGACGCCGGCGAGAACCAGGCCCGGCGCCTGCTCAACGACCTCGACGCCTACCGTGCGGTGCGGGGCAAGTCGGACGAGGACGAGGAGATGGTGGCGCACGAGTGGCTCGTCTCGGTGTTCGAGCCGGTCATCCGCTCGATCCCGAGGGACCTGCGCAGCAAGCTCGAACCCGCCGAGGTGTTCCACCAGCTGCTCGACCACCGCTGGTACCTCTCGCAGGAGCAGCAGCGCAACGTGCCGCTCGCGGAGGCGCTCACCTCCTACGTCGACAGCGTGCTGCGGCACCGCCGCGACGAGGTGACGGTGGTGGGACCGCAGACCTCGGCGATCACGCTGCCCATCGCCGTCGTCGACGACGGAGAAGAGGACTGGAGGGCCAAGGTCTGATGAGCGGACTTCCCGAGTACACGGTCGCCGATCTCGAGCGCGAGGAGGTGCTCGACCTGCCGTCGTTCGACAACGACGACGCCGTCGACCTCGGCCTCACGGCGGTCGAGGTGATCGACGAGCGCGGGCTGAACCTCGCCGTACGCATCGCGCTGCGGGGCGACGTGGTGTTCCAGGCGAAGCTCGGCACCTCGGGTCCCGGCAACGACCCGTGGCTGGCGGGCAAGCACGCCGTCGTCATGCGCTTCGGCGAGCCGTCGCTGCTGGTGCGCCGCCGTCACGAGGAGGCGGGCACGCCCTTCGCCGAGCGCGCGGACGTCGACCACGAGGTGTTCAAGGCCCACGGCGGGTCGATCCCGCTGCGGGTGGCCGGCGAGGTCGTCGGATCGATCACGACCTCGGGTGAGCCCGACGTCGTCGACCACGCCACCTCGGCGGAGGCGGTGCGGCGCTACCTCGCGTCACGCTGAGCGGCTAGGCCCGCAGCTTCGCGACCTCGTAGAGGGCGACCGAGACGGCGATGCCCGCGTTGAGCGACTCGGTGTCGGCCTGGATCGGGATCGACACGATCGCGTCGCAGTTCTCGGTGACGAGCCGCGAGAGGCCCTTGCCCTCGGAGCCGACGACGATCACGATCGGCCGGTCGGCGAACGAGATGCCGGGCAGCGGGGTGTCGCCGCCCCCGTCGAGACCGAGCACGAAGACGCCCGCCTTCTTGAGCGACTGCAGGGTCTGCGTGAGGTTCGCCGCCATCGCCACCGGCACGCGCACGGCGGCGCCCGCCGAGGTCTTCCACGCCGACGCGGTCATGCCCACCGAGCGGCGCTGCGGCACGATCACGCCGTGCGCGCCGAACGCGCCCGCCGAGCGGATGATCGCCCCGAGGTTGCGCGGGTCGGTCACCCCGTCGAGCGCGACGAGGAGCGGCGGGCGGTCCGTGCCGTGGGCGACCTCCAGCAGGTCGAGCGGATGCGCGTACTCGTACGCAGGCACCTTGAGGGCGAGCCCCTGGTGCACCGCATCCGGTCCGCTCATCCGGTCGAGCTCGGGGCGCATGACCTCGAGCACCGGGATGCCGCGCTTCGTCGCGATCGACAGGGCCTCCTTGACCCGGTCGTCCATCTCGACGCGCGCCGCCACGTAGAGCGTCGACGCGGGGATGCGGGCGCGGAGCGCCTCGACGACCGAGTTGCGGCCCGTGACGAGCTCGCCGTCGTCGGCCTTCTTGGGGCGCGGCGGACGCTTGCCGGACGCATCCGGCTTGCCGTGGCGCGCCCGCGCGGCCTCGAGGCGGTCGTTCGCGGCCTTGCGCTTGCCGGCGACGTGCCAGCTGCGGTCCTCGGCCTTCGGGGTCGGTCCCTTGCCCTCGAGCGCCTTGCGCCCGTGGCCTCCTGTGCCCGCGGTCGCGCCCTTCTTGTTCTTGCGCGCGCCCGGGCGTCCCGGCTTGGCCATCAGCAGCTCCCCTGCGTGTTCTGGATCGAGGTCGTGATCATGCGAGGCTCCATCGGGCGCCCGCCGGGGTGTCGTCGATCACGATCCCGGCCGCCGCGAGCTCGTCGCGGATGCGATCGGCCGCGGCGAAATCCTTGGCCGCCCGCGCGTCGGTGCGGTCGGCGATGAGCTTCTCGACGAGCGCCGCGAGCGCGGTGGCGACCGCACCCGACCCGTCGTCGCCCCACTCGGGTGCCGTCGGATCGACCCCGAGCACTCCGGCCATCGCCCGCACGCGCTCGCGCAGCACGGCGACCTGCTCGAGGTCGCCCGCGTCGAGCGCCGTGTTGCCGGCGCGCACCGTCTCGTGCAGCACCGCGAGAGCCTGCGGCACCCCGAGGTCGTCGTCCATGGCGGCGCCGAACGCCTCGGGCACGTGACCGTCGCCCGGTCCGGCGAGACCGCTCGGCTCGAGGGCGCGCTCCGCGCGCTCGAGGAACCCGGCGATGCGGTCGAGCGCGGCCTCGGCCTCCTCGAGGGCACCCGGGTGGTAGTCGATGCTCGAGCGGTAGTGGGCGCTCGCCAGGTAGTAGCGCACGACCACGGGCGGGGCGAGGGCCAGGAACTCGGCCGCGTAGATGGAGTTGCCGAGCGACTTCGACATCTTCTGGCCCTCGACCATGACGATGCCGTTGTGCACCCAGTAGCGCGCGAAGCCGTCGCCGGCCGCGGCCGACTGGGCGAGCTCGTTCTCGTGGTGCGGGAAGCGCAGGTCGAGGCCGCCGCCGTGGATGTCGAACTCGCCGCCGAGGTAGCGCTTCGACATGGCGGAGCACTCGATGTGCCAGCCGGGGCGCCCGGCGCCCCACGGCGAGGTCCACGACGCGGACGCCGGCTCGCCCTCCTTGGTGCCCTTCCAGAGCGCGAAGTCGCGCGGGTCGCGCTTGCCGCGGGTGGCCGCATCCGGCGAGTCGGCCATGTCGGCCACCCTCTGCCGGGTGAGCTCGCCGTAGGCCGGCCAGGTGCGCACGTCGAAGTAGACGTCGCCCGTGCCGTCGTCGGCGACGTAGGCGTGGCCGCGGTCGATGAGCGCGGCGATGATCTCCTGCATCTGCGGCACGCTCGCCGTGGCCCGCGGCTCGTACGTCGGCGGCAGGATGCCGATGGCGCGGTAGCCCTCGCTGAACTCCAGCTCGACACGGTACGCGACCGCCCACCACGGCTCGTGCGGGGATGCGTTCGCCAGCACCTTGTCGTCGATGTCGGTGACGTTGCGCACGAAGGTGACGTCGTAGCCGCGGTACGCGAACCAGCGCCGCCACAGGTCGTAGGCGAGCGCGGAGCGCAGGTGCCCGACGTGCGGCGACGACTGCACGGTGGGGCCGCACACGTACATGCCGACCTTGCCCTCGTCGAGGGGCGCGAAGTCGCGCAGCGCCTGGGCGCGGCTGTCGTACAGGCGGATCGTCACGGCCCGAGTTTACCGACGCGCCCCCGCGTGACGGTCCGGATGACGCGGCGGCATGCGCACGGCTCCGGAGGTTAGGGTTGCCTCATCCCCGCCCGTCCTCTCGAGGGAGCCGCCCGTGCCATCCGTGCCCTCGCGTGCGCGCTGGCGCGCCGCATGGCTCGCGCTGCTGACCCTGGGCGTCGCGCTCCTCCCCGCCGTGCCCGCGGCGGCGGAGGAGGACGCGGGGTGCACCGTCTCGGACGCGACCCTCGTCTGGGGCTTCAAGGAGAGCTTCCGCGCCTACATCGACGGCTCCATCGCCAACGGCGAGTGGACGACGGCGGGAGGCGCGAGCTATGCGACGCCGCTCTTCACCTGGGCGGACGGCACGGGGGCGGCGCGCGACGACGGGGCCCTCGAACTCGCCTTCGACGGGCCGGTGCGGTTCACCGGGCACGGCGGGGTGCTCGACACGACGGTCGCCGACCCCCGGATCGTCGTCGACGCGGGGGGTGCGACGCTGCTGCTCGACGTGACGGGCACCACCCAGGCGGGCGACGCCGTCGACGCGCACGGGGTGGCGTTCGCCGAGCTCGACCTCGCGGACGCGACGAGCGACGGCGACACGGTGACGTGGACGGATGCGCCGGCGACGCTCACCGCCGACGGGGCCGCCGCCTTCGGCACCTACCCGGCGGGCGAGCCCCTCGACCCCGTGACCCTCACGGCGACCGTGGCGGGTGGATGCGCCTCCGCGGTGGCCGGCGGCGCCCTCGCCGCTTGGCCCGCCTGGGCGACGGCGGTCGTCGTGGGCGGCGCCGTGATCCTGATCGCGGTGGCCGTCGTGCTCAGCGTGCGAGCAGCGCGTTCGCGATCGCGACGAGCCCCTCGCCCCGCCCCGTGAATCCGAGCCCGTCCGAGGTGGTGCCCGCGACGCTCACGGGCGCCCCGACCAGCTCGCCGAGACGGGCCTCCATCTCGAGCCGTCGTGCCGACACGCGCGGGCGGTTGGCGATGATCTGCACCACCACGTTCCCGACCCGGAAGCCGGCGCCCTCGACGAGGGCGAGCGTCTCGCGCAGGAACACCTCGCTCGGCGCACCCGCGAACTCCGGCGCGGCCGAGCCGAACCGCGAGCCGATGTCGCCGAGCCCGGCCGCGGAGAGCAGCGCGTCGCAGATCGCGTGGATGACGGCGTCGCCGTCCGAGTGCCCGTCGAGCCCCGGCTCGTCGGGGAAGTAGACCCCGCCGAGCCACAGCGGCACCGCGTCGTCGTAGCGGTGGGCATCGACGCCCACGCCCGTGCGGATGCGAGCACCCGCGTCGAGCAGGTGCTCCGCCCGGTTCAGATCCCAGGGGGTGGTGATCTTGAACGCCCGCGGCTCGCCGGGCACGGTGACGACGGCGCCGCCCGCCGCCGCGAACAGCGCGGCGTCGTCGGTGTAGTCCTCGCCTGCCGCGGCGTAGGCCGCGACGAGGGCGTCGCGCGGGAAGCCCTGAGGCGTCTGCACGTGCACGAGATCGCTGCGATCGACCGCCTCGACCACCCGATCCCCGTCGACCCGCTTCACGGTGTCGACCACAGGAGACGCCGGGATGACCCCCGCTCCGCCGCCCTCGAGCACCACCGAGGCGACCCGGTCGATGAGCGCACTCGGCGTGAGCGCCCGCGCCGCGTCGTGCACGAGCACCGCCTCCACGCCGTCGGCGAGCACCGCGAGGCCCGCGCTCACCGAGAGCTGGCGGGTCTCGCCCCCGGCGACCACGGAGAGGTGCCCGGATGCGACTCCCGCGACGTGCTCGGCGATCGCGCGCGCCCGCGCGACGAGCGCGTGCGGCGCGACCACGATCACCTGCGCCGGGTGCGTCGCCGCGAACACGCCGCGCAGGGCGTGCTCGAGGATCGTGGCGCCGTGCAGCTCGACGAACGCCTTGGGCTGCGCCTGGCCGAGGCGGGTACCGCCGCCTGCGGCGACGACCACGACGGCGACGCGCACCTCATCCGGCAGCCCGCTCATGCCACGAGCCTAGGAGGAGCGGCGATCAGGACGCGAGGACCTCGTCGAGGACGGTCGACGCCTTCTCCTCGTCGGTCTTCTCGGCGAGGGCGAGCTCGGAGATGAGGATCTGGCGCGCCTTCGCGAGCATGCGCTTCTCACCGGCCGAGAGACCGCGATCCTGGTCGCGGCGCCACAGGTCGCGCACGACCTCGGAGACCTTGATCACGTCGCCGGAGGCGAGCTTCTCGAGGTTCGCCTTGTAGCGGCGGCTCCAGTTCGTGGGCTCTTCCGTGAAGGGGGCGCGCAGCACCTCGAAGACCCGGTCGAGCCCCTCCTTGCCGATCACGTCGCGGACGCCGACCAGGTCGACGTTCTCGGCGGGCACCTCGATGATGAGATCACCCTGGGTGACGTTGAGCTTCAGGTACTTCTTGGTCTCACCCTTGATGACCCTGTCCTTCACCTCGATGATGGTTGCCGCACCGTGATGGGGGTAAACGACCGTCTCGCCGACCTCGAAGAGCATGGAGTTGTTCCTTCCGCAGACCTCTCATTTTATCACAGCGGCGGTGCCCCGGCCGGGGCCGGGCGGCGTCGGGCCCTCGCGGCTGCCGCTAGTCTGGAGGGGCTCGACGTCTACATCTGGAGGATCCCCGTGAGAGCACGTGCCGTGGCCGCCACCGCCCTGAGCGGCGCCCTCGTCCTTTCTCTCTCCGGCTGCGCGCTCTGGATGACGCCGGAGACGAGCCACCCCTACGACGCGAGCGACGGCGTCAGCCTCACGATGGGCGAGCTCGAGCTGCGCAACGTGCTCGTGCTCAGCGACGACGGCGAGACCGGCAGCCTCATCGGCACCGCCGTCAACACGACCGGCGCCGACATCGACTTCACCCTGCAGTGGTCGGTCGACGGCGAGTACCACGAGATCGACGCCACCGCGCATGCCCACGGCAGCACGCAGTTCGGCTCCGACGACGACGAGGTGATCCTCGACCCGCTCGGCGAGCAGCCCGGCGGCCTGCTCGACGCGGTCGTCCACACCAGCAAGGACCAGAGCGGGCTGCAGATCCCGGTGCTCGACGCGACGCTGCCGGAATACGCCGACCTGCTGCCCGCGAACTGAGCCGGGCGGCGCGTACCGCGCCGCTCAGTGCTCGAAGCGGTAGCCCAGTCCGCGCACCGTCACGAGCAGCTTCGGGTTCGACGGGTCGGGCTCGATCTTCGCCCGGATGCGCTTGATGTGCACGTCGAGGGTCTTGGTGTCGCCGAAGTAGTCGGAGCCCCAGATGCGGTCGATGAGCTGCCCCCGCGTGAGCACCCGTCCGGCATTCCGCAGCAGGAATTCGAGCAGCTCGAACTCCTTGAGCGGCATCGCGACCTCGGTGCCGTCGACCGACACCGCGTGCCGTTCGATGTCCATACGCACCGGGCCGGCCTCCAGCACCGCCTCGATCGGGTCCTCCTCGATCTCGACGCGGCGGCGCAGCACCGCCCGGATCCGGGCGAGCAGCTCGCGGCTCGAGTAGGGCTTCGTGACGTAGTCGTCGGCGCCGAGCTCCAGCCCCACCACGATGTCGACTTCGGAGTCCTTCGCCGTCAGCATGATGATCGGCACGCTCGAGCGGCTGCGCAGCTCGCGGCACACCTCGGTGCCGGAGAGGCCCGGCAGCATGAGGTCGAGCAGCACGAGGTCGGCTCCGCCGCGGTCGAACTCGGCGAGCGCCGCGCGGCCGTCGCCGGCGATGACCGTGTCGTAGCCCTCGCGGCCGAGCAGGAAGGCGAGGGGTTCGGCGAGCGAGGGCTCGTCTTCGACGATGAGGATGCGGGTCACGAGGGGGCTCCACGGGATGGTGCGGCGGCGGCCGGGGCGGCCTCCGGTAGACGGATGGTGAACGTCGAGCCGCGGCCCTGCTGCGACCACACGCGCACGTCGCCGCCGTGGTTCTGCACCACGTGCTTGACGATGGCGAGGCCGAGGCCGGTGCCGCCGGTCTGGCGACTGCGCGCGGAGTCGACGCGGAAGAAGCGCTCGAAGACGCGGTCGCGCTCGGACTCGGGGATGCCGACGCCCTGGTCGGTGACCGCGATCTCGATCGCGCCGTCGCGACGGGCGACGCCGACGCCGACGCGGGTGCCGTCCGGCGAGTACTGGATGGCGTTGGCGATGAGGTTGTGCACGGCGGTCACGAGCATCGACTCGTCGCCCCAGACGACCGCCGTCGCGTCGGCCTGCGCCACGATCGTGATGCGGTGCGACTCGGCCGCGACCCGATTGGCGTCGACGGCCTGCGCCACGACCGAGTCCACGTTCACCCGCTCCGCGTGCTCGAGGGCGTCGGCGGCCTGCAGGCGGCTCAACTCGATGATCTCGTGCGTCAGCGTGCGCAGCCGCTCCGCCTCGATCGTGAGGCGCTTCGCGAAGCGGCGCACCTCATCCGGCTCGTCGGCGGCCGACTCGAGCGCCTCGGCCAGCAGCCCGATGGCCCCGATCGGCGTCTTCAGCTCGTGCGAGATGTTCGCGACGAAGTCGCGCCGCACGTCCTCGAGGCGGTACGCCTCGGTGCGGTCGTCGGCGAGCACCAGCACGAAGCGGGCGCCGAGCGGGGCGGCGCGCACGAGCAGGTGCACCTGGGCGTCGCCGAACGGGCCGCGCGGCAGCTGCATCTCCTCGTTCGCGGCCGAGCCCTCGGAGCGCACGCGGTCGACGAGCGAGACGAGCTCCTGGTGCACGAGGGTGTGGTTCCAGACCAGCCCGAGCGCCACGGCGGCGGTCGAGCAGCTGACGACGTTGTTGGAGGAGTCGAGCACGATGCCCGCGGTCTCGAGCGCGTCGATGACCTCCTCGACGCCGTCGGGCACGGAGGGGGTGACGACCGCGGCGGCGCGCTGGCCGCGCGCATGGGCGGCGACGACCGCCGCCGCGCCGCCGACGCCGACCAGCAGCCCGAAGCCCAGGGCGGCGGGCACGAGCCAAGCGGCGTCCATGGGACTAGATTAGGGCGGGCCGAAGAGGACCGAATGTCGGACGCCGGAGGTCTCGACATCCCTTACAGGGAAGTTCACGGCCCGGACACCGCTCGTTAACCTTCCCGCGGGACGGTTGCACGGCGGTCGCCCGGGGACCCGGGCCGCCGCATGCCGACGAATGCCGGGCACAGAACCCGGCGGGGAAAGGATCAGATCCGATGCGCGAGGTGTTCCAGCAGGAACTGCGTGAGGTGCAGGAGCGCCTCGTCGAGATCTCCACACTCGTGGCCGACTCGATCGACAACGCCACGCGCGCGTTCAACGAATCGGACGTCGCGCTCGCCGAGACGGTCATCGAGGACGACCAGAAGATCGACGCGCTCGCGACCGAGCTCGACGAGCTGGCCATCACGATCCTCGCCCGCCAGCAGCCGGTCGCCCGCGACCTGCGCATCGTGGTGAGCGCCCTGCGGATCTCGGCGTCGCTCGAGCGGATGGGCGACATGGCCGAGCACATCGCCCAACTCGCCCGCTACCGCTTCCCGGAGAAGGTCGTGCCGAAGGGCCTGCGCTCGACCTTCCGCGAGATGGGGGCGCTCGACGTCGAGATCGCCCGCAAGCTCACCGAGCTGCTCGAGACCGAGGACACGGCGATCGCCGAGCACATCCGCAACGAGGACGACAAGGTCGACGCGCTGCACCTCGCCGTGTTCGACAAGGTGCTCGGCGAGACCTGGAAGGGCGAGACGGTCGACACCGTCGACGCGACCCTCGCCTCGCGCTACCACGAGCGCTTCGCCGACCACGCCGTGTCGATCGCCAAGAAGGTGCAGTACCTCGCCACCGGCGACTGGGTCTGACGCGGTTACCGCCGAAGTCGAAAATCTCCCGGAGCCTCAAGTGCCTGCAGCGCCTCGCTCCGTCTGGACTTCACCGGGACATAGATGATGCTCTTGCCAGCTGTATTTTTTTGAATCCAGCCCGCTGAAATCATTTCCGATATCACGCCAGGAACTTGCTCTCGTAGACTCAAGTCAAGCCCTCTCGAAAGCGCTCCCTCCTTCCGCCCAGTGCCTCTTTGTCCGTAGATTTTTTTGAGGATGGATAGAGCGATCTTGTCGAGAGGGCTGAGGTTGAGTTGCATGATGCCTGATGTCGTCTGCGAGCTACTACTGAAGCGCTCGATTTCAACGTCGACGAACGAGTCTTCTAGCCACGAAGGCACGGCGGTGACTCCATTGAGGAGCCCAATCAAGCCACGCTTGAATACCGGATAGCTGCCGCCCTGCTCCACAGCGCTTAGGTCGACGCTGTGAAATATGCAGTCCTGAAAGCGAACATAGCCGAGCACATGTTCCTCACCGGACAACTCCAATTCGTCAAAGATGACGCCCTCTACGAGGTAGTCCTGCTTCAGGCGGTCTTCGTCGACGCCTTGCTTTTCGGCGACACGCAGCACATCAGCAAGAATCGCATCGAACTGTCCGGAACTGTCGCGCGTCTTGGCCACAGCCAGCACCGCCGCGCCGGTGACACCGTTCTCCGTCGCAACGTCGCTTGCAACCGCCACCCCCAGGTCGCTTGCAGCGGAAACCCAGGACGCCACGCTCTTGAGCGGGTGCTCGGCGTGTGGTGCCGAAAGATATCCGGCGAGATCAATCCCGTACGCCGTATCAGCGAGGTCTAGGTCAACGAAGACGCGAGATTCGTCTGGACTTCCACCGTCGACTGAAAGGCCCGGCAGCCGGAGCAAGAGCTGGAGGCCCTCCTCGTCTGGCTGCCTGTTGTTTACCGCGATGAATGCTGCCCGCATGAGGTCCATCCCGATTGGACCAATCTCATTTCCGGCAGACCGCGCCAGAGTCGCAACTCTCGCAACGATCGCCTCGATGGTCTCGGCACGAACCGCCGCAAACATGCGCGACTCCCGCTGGCATATCGCCTGCAGCAATTGCCGCCAGGCGACCGAACGATCCATCTCCTCAGAGTCGCCACTCACCTCATGCATGCTCGCGAGATACCCGAGGAGGAGTGGACGTCCCGGTATCCAGTCGGGTACCTGCCAATCCACGCTTGCCTTCTGTAGGTACTCAGCTATCTGGCCGTGGTCAAAGTCCGCGAGGAAGATCGAGTCGGCGCGGGAGTCGAACCCCAAAGCAACTTTCATCTCGTCGTTCGTCGAGAAATAGTTGGGTCGTCCGCAGATGATGATGCCAGTACCTTCTGGGGTCTCTTCAACGAGTCGACGTATCGGTGCCATCGCCTCCCAGCGGACCTCCCGGAGATCGGCGGCATTCCCCATCCAACGAACCGGGACGATCTCGTCGAATCCGTCGAGAAGCAACACAACCCCACCTGAACGCCAAGCGGAAATTAGGCTTCGCTCCTCAACAAAGCCGATGTCCTCCGCATGACGGCGAAATATTTCCGCCGGGGTTCGAAGCCCGACGCAATCGCGAAGGTTGATATGGACGGGGAAGCGCGTGAGCTTATTCCCGCGGAAGTGATCACGGCGCAGCGATCGGTATATCTCGCGGAGTCCGTGACTCTTGCCGACACCAAAATCGCCCGTTAGTACGATGTGTCGGCCGCCTAGCAACGCGTCCGACACGTTGCCCACGCTTCGCGGACCATTCCCGATCGTCTCGAAGTCAACGTCGACGCGAAATCCCGCGCCGCTGGCCGCCGGCGCGTACGCGAGACTCCCAAAGGGCGCACTGTCACGCTGCTGAAGGTAGAGCTCGGAGTTGCAGATTCTCTGCAATAGCGTGCTTGCACTGATTGCCTTCAGAGGTAGGGCATTCTTCTTCGCCAACGCCTGGATCACGGTCCGCTGCTCAGGTGTCGGTTCCTCGCGAGTAACAAACCAGCCATTGACGGACCGATAGAGATTCTCCGGCTTCGCCGCGAGAGATTTCATCATGTCGACGAGTTTCTGGCCGTCGTATTCGGCCTTCTCCTTGGTGCGCAGCGTCGTCACTTCGTAGACGTGAACCTGGCTTTCATTGGTAAAGACCGAGTCGCGCTCTCGGCCCTCGTAGATCTCGGCACCCTGGGTGCCAAGGGGGTCATGGATTGCTCGCGCTAGTGCCAGTACACGCTTCTCGAACTGCGGCCCGGTCTCAGAGTTCGATTCGGTCACCAATTACCCCCAGCCGATGGTCAAGATCAATCAGGGGTAGCTTTCCCGACAAGGAATTGAGGGTCAATACGTCCCCGGCGATGCCCGACAAGCCAGACGCACTCACCCGCCGCGCGCGAACCAGCGCAGCGTCGTGAGCTGTTGCCGTTCCTGACGGGCGCGCAGCGCATTCCTCCGCAGCCTCCGCTCCGTGCGGAGCGCACGCCGACGACGACGGCGCTCCGCACGACAGTCTGCCGAGGTGGTCATACCTCGATCGGCAGCTCGTAGACCTGGGCGGTGGGGTGGCCGGCGCGCTCGTGGATGCGCATCACCGCCTCACGCGACGGCCCGGTCGACAGGCAGAACACCTTGCCCGAGTCGGGGTCGAGCCAGGCGCGCTCGAAGTGCACGCCCTCCTCGCCCTCGATCGCCAGGTCGGCCTCGTGGGCCGCCTCAAGCTGCTGCTTGGTCACGCCCACGAATCCGTCGTGGACATCCATGAATCGCGCCATGGGGACGCTCCTTCCGTTCGGTGTCCCCACGCTCCGCGTGCGCACCTCCCCGCAACATCGGTCGATCGACCTATGTCGCCCGCGCGTCAGCGCTCCTATGCTCACGTCGTGACCGCGGAATCCCCCACCGCAGACCGGCGACCTGCCCGGGTGCGCGCCGAGCTCGTCGGCCGCGACGACGTGCTCGCGCTCGCCGAGCGGCGCTGGGCCGAGGCGGCGGCCGGCGACGGCCAGTTCCTGCTGGTCGCGGGCGAGGCGGGGATCGGCAAGTCGCGGATGCTCGACGAGATCGCCAGTCGCCTCCCCGACGTCGCCACCCTGACGACACGTGCCTGGCCGAAGGACACCGAATTCCCAGGCGCCGTGCTGTTCGACCTCGCCCGTGCCCTGCGCCAGTCGGGGCGCGGCGAGCCGGCGGATGCCCTGGCGACGCGGGTGCGCGCCGACGACACCTCGGGCGACGCCGCCCGGCGCTACCGCATCCTGGTCGCCGACCTCGCCGACCTCGTGCTGGAGGTGCTGACCGGGGAGGCGACGCTGCTGCGCATCGAGGACCTCCACTGGGCGGACGAGTTGAGCCTCGACGTGCTGGAGCGCGTCGCGCCCCTCGTGCGCCGGGCCCCGGCACTCGTCGTCGCGACCTACCGCAGCGACGAGGTGCGCCCGGGGTCGTCGCTCGCCGTCTGGCGCAGCCACCTGCTTGCCCAGCGCTTCGCCGAGGAGGCGCCGCTCGCCCCACTCGACGCGGACGGCACCGCCCGGCTGGCGGAGTCGCTGCTCGGCGAGGTGCCGAGCGCGGCGCTGCTCGAGGATCTGCTCACGCGCAGCAACGGCATCCCGTTGTACGTGGAGGAGCTCATCGCCGCCGGCGACGCCCACCTCGTGCCCGACACCATCGCCGAGGCGGTGCGGCAGCGCGCATCCGGGCTGCCCGCCGAGGTGCAGACCGTGGCCGAGGCCGCCGCGGTGATCGGATGCTCGTTCGAGTTCCCGCTGCTGCTCGACATCCTGGGCGGTCGCGGCGACGACGAGCTGGAGGAGCGGCTGCGCAACCTCTGCGACGAGCACCTTCTCGAGCGGCTGTCGGCGACGAAGTACGACTACCGGCACGCCCTGCTGCGGGACGCCCTCTACGAGGAGATCCCGGTGACGCGGCGACGGCGCCTGCACGAAGCGGTCGCCGCGGCATCCGAGCGGGCGGGGCTTCGCGCCTCCTACCTCTCCGAGCAGTACGAGCTCGCGGGACTCCCCGAGCGGGCCTTCCCCCATGCCGTCCGCGCGGCCGACGCGGCCGCCGGCATCTCCGCGCACCGCGAGGCCGCCGATCTCTACTCCCGCGCGCTGCGCACCGCGCCCGCCGACGTCGACCCCGCGGAGCTCGCGCGGCTGACCGCCTGCAGCGCCGCGGAGCTCGCGGCGATCGACGACAGCTCCGCCGCCGCGACACGCTTCGAGGATGCGATCCGTCGGCTGCGGGAGGTCGGCGACGTCGACCGTGCGGCGGCCCTCGTGGCCCCGCTGATGGCGATGCGGCACCTGCTCGGCGACGACCTCGCCCAGCGGATCGGCCTCGCCGCCGAGGCGCGCGGATGGCTCGAGGCGACACCCGGCGGTGGCGGCGACGCGGCGTGGGGCCGCCTGCTCGGCGCCGAGGCGGCCGCCTACATGCTCGCCCGGCGACTCGACGCCTCGATCGACATCGGCCAGCAGGCGCTCACCCGCCTGGAGCGCGACGCCGACCCCGCGGCCAGGCTCGACGTGCAGGCGACCCTCGGAGCGGTCCAGGTGTTCGCGGGTCGGACCGAGGGCTGGGAGCTACTCGAGGGCGTCATCCGCGAGGCGGGCACCGAGCACGAGGCGGCCGCCGTGCGTGCCCGGCGGATGATCGCGACCTCCGCATCCGTGCTCGTCGAGTACGGGATCGCGACGCGCTGGCTCGACGAGGGCCTCGAGTTCACCGCGGCGGCCGAGCGCTGGAACGACCACCACTATCTGCGCGCCCATCGGGGTCACGTGCGCTGGGCGACCGGTGCCCCCGGCGCGGAGCGCGACGCGCAGCGCGCGCTGGCGGATGGTCACGGCATCACCACCGAGATCGAGGCCCTCAAGGTGCTCGGCTACGTGGAGCTCGCCCGCGGGCGCCTCGACCTGGCCCGCGAGCACCTGCGACGTTCCCTCGAACTCGGACGGCGGATGGAGGAGCTGCAGCGGGTGAGCCCCGCCCTCTGGGGGCTCGCCGAGGCGGCGCTGCACGGCGGCGATCCGGATGCCGCGATCGGTTTCGTGGAGGACGGGTACCGCGAGTCCGCGGCCGTCGACGACGCCGCCTACCTGTTCCCGTTCGTGCTGACCGGGGTGCGCGCCCGTCTCGCCGCCCGCGACCACGAGGGGGCCCGCGAGTGGCTCGACCGCGCGGGGTCGCTCGTGCGGCACCGCGGCATCCCCGGCACCCTGCCCGCGCTCGACCACGCCGAGGGGGTGCTCCAGCTCGCCGAGGGGCGCACCAACACCGCCCGGCCGCTGCTCGAGTCCGCGGCCGCGGCGTGGCTCGCCCGGGGCCGGATGTGGGAGGGCGTGCAGGCGCAGCTCGACCTCGCCCGCTGTGCGGCCCGCGCCCGGCGGCTCGGAGAGGCCGCGAGACTCGTCGCGGAGGCGCGGCGCCGCGCCGAGGAGGCCGACGCTCCCCTGCTGGCGCGGATGGCGGCATCCGTGCGGCTGGACGCCGACGCGCCCGGCTCGACCGGACCGCTCACGGCCCGCGAGTTCGAGGTCGCGGCGCTCGTCTCGGCGGGCGCGACGAATCGCGAGATCGCGGAGCGGCTGGTGATCTCGCCGAAGACCGCGTCGGCGCACATCGAGCACATCCTGGCCAAGCTCGGCATGTCGCGACGCGCCGAGGTGGCCGCCTGGGTCTCGCGCCGCTCGGCCGAGTGACGGCTAGGAGCCGAGCTCGTCGATCGCGCGCTCGAGGCGCTCGACCTTGCCGTCCAGCTCGCCCGAGTACCCGGGGCGGATGTCGGCCTTCAGCACGAGCGACACCCGCGAGCCGTAGGCGGCCACCGCATCCGTGGCGCGCTTGACGACGTCCATGACCTCGTCCCACTCCCCCTCGAGCTCGGTGAACATCGAGGTGGTGCGGTTCGGCAGCCCCGACTCGCGCACGATCTGCACGGCGGCGGCGACGGCGTCGTGCACCGAGCCGTCGGCATCCCCCGTTCCGGACGGGGCGACGGAGAACGCGACGAGCATGGGGCGACCTTTCGACTCAGTTGTGGGGCTCGGATTCGGCAGGGGACCTGTCGGGTCTGCTCCGCCGGAGAGCCTTCCTCCCGGCTTCCACGCCGTACCCGAGCGCCCGGGAGATGGCAACGTACGCCAGCACGACGAGCCCTGCGCCGACGACGAACTGGATGAAGCCCCAGAAGAGCAGCACCCACATCGACGCGGCGTTGTCCGGCTCGGGGAGCATCGTGCCACCGACCTGCCGGCGCCCCGCGGACCCTACTTCTTGCCCTGGGCGGCGACCGCGGCGGCCCCGGCCTCGGCGGCCTCGGGGTCGAGGTAGCGGCCGGGGGCGGTGGGGCGGAAGTCGTCGTCGAGCTCGTAGACGAGCGGGATGCCGGTCGGGATGTTGAGCTCGGCGATGTCGGCGTCGCTGATGCCGTCGAGGTGCTTCACGAGCGCGCGCAGCGAGTTGCCGTGGGCCGTGACGAGCACCGTCCTGCCGGCGGCGAGGTCGGTCGTGATGTCCGAGAACCAATAGGGCAGCATGCGGTCGATCACGAGCTTCAGGCTCTCGGTGCGCGGCAGCTCCGCGTCGGGGAGGTCGGCGTAGCGCTCGTCGCCCACCTGGCTGTACGGGGCGTCGTCGTCGAGCGGCGGCGGCGGGGTGTCGAAGCTGCGGCGCCAGGTCTGGAACTGCTCGGGGCCGTACTTCTCGAGGGTCTCGGCCTTGTCGAGTCCCTGCAGCGCACCGTAGTGGCGCTCGTTGAGGCGCCAGCTGCGCTTGACCGGGATCCACAGCCGGTCGGCCACCTCGAGTGCGAGGTTCGCGGTCTGGATGGCGCGGGTGAGCACGCTCGTGTAGAGGATCTCGGGCGCCAGCCCGGACTCGGCGAGCAGCTCGCCGGCGCGCTTCGCCTCGGCGACGCCCTGCTCCGAGAGCCGCACGTCGACCCATCCGGTGAAGAGGTTCTTCTGGTTCCATTCGGAGTTGCCGTGGCGCAGCAGGATGAGCGTGGAGGTCATGCGGAAAGCCTACCCAGGCGGCGATAACGTGGGGCGCGATGGCGAGAGCGGGCAGGCCGGAGGGACGGATCACGCGCGGCACCACCGGGGTCAACCGGCTGCGCCGGGTGGACCGGTGGATCGCCGCGCTGCCGGCGCTCAGGGCGGCGGAGGATCCGCTCGTCGTCGACCTGGGCTACGGGGCGTCCGCCACCACGAGCAACGAGCTGCGGGCGCGGCTCGCGCGGGTGCGCTCGGACGTGGAGGTGCTCGGCATCGAGATCGACCCCGAGCGGGTGCGCCTCGCCTCCGCGGCCGCCGCGCCGGGGGTGAGCTTCCGGCTCGGCGGCTTCGAGGTGCCGACCGACGGCGGGCGCCGGCCCGCGATCATCCGGGCGTTCAACGTGCTGCGGCAGTACGACGAGGCGGAGGTCGCCGATGCCTGGGCGCGGATGGGCACGCGCCTCGCCCCCGGCGGGCAGCTCGTCGAGGGCACCTGCGACGAGCTGGGGCGGATCTCGAGCTGGGTGACGCTCGACGCCGACGGGCCGCACACCTTCACGATCTCGCTGCGCCTGGCCGAGCTCGAGGCGCCCTCGATCGTGGCCGAGCGGCTGCCGAAGGCGCTCATCCACCGCAACGTGCCGGGCGAGCGCGTGCACGCGCTGCTCGTCGACCTCGACCGGGCGTGGGCGACGCATGCGCCGCTGTCGGTCTACGGGCCGGTGCAGCGCTGGCAGGCGGCCGTGGCATCCGTCCGCGACTCGTGGCCCGTGCTCGACACCCCGCCGCTCGGCGGCCGAGCCCGCTGGCGTCTCGGCGAGCTCGCCCTCCCCTGGCTCGCCGTCGCCCCGAACCCCTGAGGCTCGTTCTCGAGGCGTCACTTTGCGTCGCGTCCCTCACCACGCAAGCGACACAAAGTGACGCCTCGATCTCTCCCGTCGGCAGGTGTGCCTGTGAGGCGTCGATTTGGGTCGTCCAAAGCTGCTGGGAGGCGACACAAAGTGACGCCTCGGGTAGGGGTCACGCCACGGGGGGCAGCAGGGCGCGCGCGGCGTCGGGGTCGAGACCGGATGCGTCGAGCAGGTCGACGGCGAGCGGGCGCAGCAGCAGCAGGATGGCGACGTCCGTCACGGGGGCACCGGGCAGCACCTCGGCCGGGTCGAGCCGCGCGGCGAGGCGCGTGAGGTCCGCCCGTGCGGCCCCCGCGAGCTCGGGGTCGTCCTGCTCGCGCCCGAGCATGCGCACCCCCGAGGCGAGCTGCGAGACGAGCCCGGCGAGCGCCGGCCGCGCACGGCCGTCGCGCACCAGGAACTCGGAGCGGCGGGCGATCGTGCGCAGGTGACGGGTCGCCAGGTCCGCGCCCCGCAGCACCCGGGTGCTGCGCCGCAGCTCGGGCAGGTGCCGGTTGACCCACGGCGAGATGCGGGCGATCGAGATCGCCGAGTCGAGCGAGGTGCCCCAGGCGTCGACGAGCGGCTGGGTGCGCCGCAGTCGGGTGAGGGCGAGGTCCGCGGCCGCGGGGTCCGCGTGCGCGAGCGCGTCGACGATCGAGCCGAGCGACTCCTCGAGCACCGAGAACAGGGCGCGGCCGTCGCGGGCCGCCGAGCGACGCGGGTCGCGCGGGATGAGCGCGGTGACGAGCAGCGCGACGACCCCGCCGACGAGGCCGTCGAGGGAGCGCGTGAACGGACCGCCGACCGGATCGGGCAGCATCACGACGAGCGCCGACGGCACGGCCGCCGCCACCGCGAACGACGGGTTCGCCGAGACGGCGCGGCCCACCACGAACACCGCGGCGAGCACGAGCAGCAGCTGCCAGAGGCCGCGCCCGACGAGCAGTGCGAGCGCGTCGCCGAGGGCGATCCCCAGCAGGATGCCGACGACCGACTCGGCCACCCGCACGGGCCGGGCGTCGCGGGTGAAGCCGAGCGAGTTGATGGTCACCGTGATCGCGAGGAGCGGCACGGCATGTCCGAGACCCCAGTGGGCGATCGCGTAGGCGGCGGCCACCGCGGTGAGGATCTGCAGGATCGCGGGGAGCGACTCCCACACCCGACGACCCGCCATCCGCAGGTCCACCTGGCGCCGCACCCGGCGCTCGAGTCGGCGCAGCTCGGCGCTCACGCTCGCGTCGGACCGCTCCGTCACCTCAGCGCCGCACCGCACCCAGGCGCGGGATGCGCGGCACGTCGGCGGTCGCGCCCGCGTCGGGCGGCACGATCACCTGCTGGGCCGCCGGCACGAGCACGTCGTCGACGACGACCGTGAGCTCGGATGCCGGATCCGCGGACCGCTTGAGGATCGCCAGCGCCACCGGTCCGAGCTCGTGGTGCCAGGCGGCGGCGGTGACGCGTCCGACCGCGGCGCCCTCGGAATCGGGGCGGCCGAGCCGCACCTCGTCGCCGGCCGCGGGCAGCACGCCGTCGGAGCCGTCGAGGTGCAGCATCACGAGCCGCCGCGGGGGGTGGCCGAGGTTGTGCACCTTGGCGACCGTCTCCTGGCCGCGGTAGCAGCCCTTCGCGAGGTGAACGGCCGAGCGGAGCCAGTCGAACTCGTGCGGCAGCGAGGTGCCGTCCAGTTCGGTCGCGGCCCGCGGGCGCCAGGCGGCGATCCGCAGCGCCTCGAGCGCGAGGGTTCCCGCGGCGGGCAGTCCGGCCAGTTCGGGCAGCCGCTCGCGCTCCACGAGCGCCTCGCGGTAGCTCCAGCCGTCGGCCGGATGCGTGCCGGCGGCGTACTGGAATCCGCCCGCCTGCACGACGCCCCAGGGGTCGACCCAGACCAGCGGCACCCCGTTCGGCGCCGCGGTGGCGGCGGGGGCGTCGCCGAAGGTGCCGACGGTCGCGAACTCGCCCGAGCGGTCGGCGACGACGACCTGCAGCATGAACCGCATCCGGTCGAGGAAGGCGGCGAAACCGGCACCCGTGCCCGCATCCATCAGCAGCCACGCGACCTCGCCGTCGTCGAGCACGCGCGCGGCGTACTCGATGCGGCCCGAGGGGTCGAGCAGCAGGGTCTCGGCGGAGTCGCCCGGCGCGAGGCCCGCGAGCGACTGCGAGGTGAGCGAGTCGACGAGGCGAAGGCGGTCGGGTCCGGTGAGCGAGACGACGTCGCGGTCGGAGAGGTCGACGATCGCGGTTCCGGCGGCGAGCGGACGCTGCTCGCCGATCGGGTCGCCGTAGTGCTCGGGCGGGTCGCCCACGGCGCCGTCCCGATCCGCGAAGGGGGAGGTCATTCGACGCGCCCCAACCGCCCCGACGCGTGGGTGCGCAGGTCCTGGCCGAGTGCCGCGATGTCCCACGCCCACAGCAGGTGGTCGTCGACGAGACCGTAGAGGCGGGTGGCCGCGGCGTAGTCCTTCGCCGTGCCGGAACGCAGCACGGCATCCGTCGCGAGGTCGATGCGCGGGCCGTTGATCTCGCCGAGGTAGAGCTCGCTGACCCCGCCCGGCTGCACGAGCATCACCTCGATGTCGAAGGCGCCGCGACCGTTGCGCAGCGTCTCGACGGCGTCGGCGGTCCGGAAGATCGGCGCTGCTGTGCCGGGGAGCATCGCCGGGCCGTCGTCGGCGTCGACGAGCGGGCGCGAAAGCCGCCAGTAGCCGATCTCCGAGAACAGATGGCGCGGATGCGGCGCCACGTCGTCATCGGACGCCGCGGCGTCGGTCTCGGGCAGCAGCCACGCGGTGCACGAGTACTGCAGGTGCGGGGTGCCGTCGTGGCTGAACGCGACGCGCTGCCCGAACTCGTGCTCGCGCACCTCGTCGCCCACCTTGTAGGCCACGACACCGCTGCCCTCCCAGACGCCGATCAGCCAGGAGAGCGGGACGAGTTCGGCCGGCAGGTCGACGTCGAGCTCGAACACGGCCTCAGCGCTGGCCGCGGAAGAGGTTGTAGAGCACGACGACCGAGACGGCCCCGATGGAGAGCGTCGCGAGGCCGAGCAGACCGATGAAGAAGAGCTCGAGCGCCAGCATCATGGGATCGAGTCTAGTGCGATCAGGCCGCGCCGGCCGTCAGGCCGCCGAACGCCCAGATGAGCAGCGTCGCGAGCACGAGGATGAGGAACGCCCCGCCGAGGCTCGCCACGATCCGCTCCACGAACCCCTCCTTGCGCGCGAGGGAGAGCTGGATGGTGAAGGTGAGCAGCACCGCGAGCGCCAACACGACGGGCAGCCAGACGAGCGGGGCGGCGGATGCGATGAACGCGACCGCGACGGCGCCGACGAGGGCGAGGACCCAGACGGGGATCACGCTGCGCAACGAGCTGGACACGGTGCCCAGCCTACGGCGTCGCCCCCCGTCCGGGGCCCCGCGCGGGGCCCGAGGAGAGCCGCGGGCCCGGGCCTGCGTACACTGTGCCCTAGCGACGAGACCCGATACCGCCTCGAAAGGACCTGCGTGGCGCAGCTGCTGATATTGAGCTCCGCCGCCGACACGGATGTGCTGCCGGCGCTGGGACTGCTCAGCCACCGCGTGCGCGTGATCCCCGCGGAGCCCGCGTCTCTCGTCAACGCGCCCACCTCGGACCTCGTCTTCGTCGATGCGCGTCAGGATCTGGCGAGCGCCAAGTCGCTGTGCAAGATCCTCCGCACCACCGGGCTCGGCGTGCCGCTCGTGCTCGTGCTGACGGAGGGCGGGCTCACCGCGGTCTCCGCCGACTGGGGGGTCGACGAGGTCATCCTGTCGACCGCCGGTCCCGCCGAGGTCGACGCCCGCATCCGCCTGGTGATCGACCGGCTCGCCAAGGAGAACTCGGTCTCCAAGATCCAGGCCTCCGGCGTCGTGATCGACGAGGCGAGCTACTCGGCGAAGGTGCACGGTCGCCCGCTCGACCTCACCTTCAAGGAGTTCGAGCTGCTGCGCTTCCTCGCCACCCACCCGAGCCGCGTGTTCACGCGCGAGCAGCTGCTCAGCGAGGTGTGGGGGTACGACTACTTCGGCGGCACCCGCACCGTCGACGTGCACGTGCGCCGCCTGCGCGCGAAGCTCGGCGACCTCGAGTCGCTGATCGGCACGGTGCGCAACGTCGGCTATCGCTTCAACGTCTACGAGGACGAGCAGGTCGGGGTCTAGTCCCGCAGCGCGTCGATCGTCGCCGCGCGCGAGAAGCTCGCGGTCGGGATCGCCGCCGACACGGCCGAGAGCACCGCGCCGTCCGCGTCGAGCACGAAGGTGCCGCTGTGCTGCAGCGCGAGGAAGCGGCCGAGGCCGAGCGCCGGGTGCGCGTCGTCGGATGCGCGCACGACGATGCCGCGCCCGGCGAGTCGCGCCTGCGCCTCGGCCGCCGCATCCGCTCCCCCGGGTGCGACGAACACGATGGGCACGTCGGGGATCTCGCCGGCCGACCGCATCCGCTGCAGGACGGCGCCGTGGCCGAGGCAGACCGGGCAGCTGGGCGAGCGCATGAAGTGCACGACGGCGCGGCGTCCGCCGATCAGCTCGGAGAGCGGCGCGACGTGCCCGTCGGCGTCGACGAGGTCGAGGGCGGGGAAGGCGGTGCCCCGGGCGGGGAGGACGATGTCGTTCGGCATAATGTGCTTTCTGCGGTCGAGATGAACTAGTAAAGGTGCTTTCCTAAATAGTCAGGTCGATTGCCTAATTTGTCAAGGACGTTGCCCATGTCGGACGGATCCGAGCTCGACGAGCTCGCCGAGGCGCTCGCCGCCGACGTCGCGCTGACCCTCGGGGCCGCCGAGCGCGCGGCGCGGAGCGCCCTGTTCCGGCACCTGCACGCCCGGGGCCACGACGCGATCCGACCCGCGCACCTGCCCGTCTTCGCCGGGCTCGACGCCGGCGGCAGCCGCATCACCGATCTCGCAGCGCACGCCGGACTCACCCGGCAGGCGATGGGGATGCTCGTGCGCGACGTCGAGGAGGCCGGCTACGTGCGCACCGGCCCCGACCCCGACGACGGCCGGGCCGTGCGCGTCGAGCTCACCGAACGCGGCATCGCGTTCTGCCTCGACGCCGCACGCAGCTCCCGTGCCGTCTCCGCCGAGCTCTCCGAGCGCCTCGGCGCCGCGCGCCTCGACGCGATGCTCGGATCGGCCCGGGCGATCGCCTCCCCCGAATCCATGGAGCAGTAGCCCCCTATTCACGGATGCGTCACGCCATTGCTGGCAGGATGGGGCGATGGAGACGAACAGCCCGCTCGGAGACGCGACGCTGGCCGCCGATCTGCTCGACGACTACGAGGCCGATCCCGCCCCCGTCGACGACGGCACGCTGCCTCCCGACCGCTTCCTCGACCGCGAGATCAGCTGGCTGGCCTTCAACCAGCGGGTGCTCGAACTCGCCGAGGACCCGGCCCTCCCGCTGCTCGAACGCTCCAACTTCCTCGCCATCTTCGCCTCGAACCTCGACGAGTTCTTCATGGTGCGCGTCGCGGGCCTCAAGCGCCGTATCGACACCGGCCTCGCCGTTCCGACCAACGTCGGCCGGGCCCCGCTCGAGGTGCTCGAGGACATCTCCGAGCGCGCGCACGAGCTGCAGGAGCGCCACGCGCGCGCGTTCCACGACCTCGTCAAGCCCGCGCTCGACGATGCCGGCATCCACATCGAGAACTGGAGCGACCTCGACGAGGTCGACCGCGAGCGGGTGCACGACATCTTCCAGAACCAGATCTTCCCGGTGCTGATGCCGCTCGCCGTCGACCCGGCGCATCCGTTCCCCTACATCTCCGGGCTCTCACTCAACCTCGCGATCCGGGTGCGCAACCCGAAGACCGACAAGGTGGAGTTCGCGCGCCTCAAGGTGCCCACCAACCTGCCGCGGTTCGTGCAGCTGCCGGAGACCACCGGCATCCGCCGCTACATCCCCCTCGAGGATCTGATCGCCAACCACCTCGGCGAGCTGTTCCCGGGCATGGAGGTGCTCGAGCACCACGAGTTCCGGGTGACCCGCAACGAGGACGTCGTCATCGAGGAGGACGAGACCGAGAACCTGCTGCAGGCGCTCGAGAAGGAGCTGCTGCGCCGACGCTTCGGCTCGCCCATCCGCCTCGAGATCTCGGACGACATGGACGAGGTGACCCTCGGGCTGCTCATGCAGGAGCTGCGCATCACCGACCGCGAGGTGTACCGGCTGCCCTCCCCGCTCGACCTCGGCGGCCTCTTCGAGCTGTCGGGCCTCGACCGCCCGGAGCTGCGCTACCCGCGCCGGGTGCCGACGACCTCGGTCGCGCTGCAGCCCGCCGAACCCACCGAGAAGCCCGACATCTTCGCCTCCATCAGCAAGGGCGACATCCTGCTGCACCACCCCTACGAGTCGTTCGCGACGAGCGTGCAGGCGTTCCTCGAGCAGGCCGCGGCCGACCCGAACGTGCTCGCCATCAAGCAGACCCTCTACCGCACGAGCGGCGACAGCCCCATCGTCGAGGCGCTCATCGACGCCGCCGAGGCGGGCAAGGCCGTGCTCGCGCTCGTCGAGATCAAGGCCCGCTTCGACGAGCAGGCCAACATCTCCTGGGCGCGCAAGCTCGAACGGGCCGGCGTCCACGTCGTCTACGGTCTCGTCGGTCTCAAGACCCACTGCAAGCTCGCCCTCGTCGTGCGTCAGGAGGGCGGCGAGCTCAAGCACTACAGCCACATCGGCACCGGCAACTACAACCCGAAGACCAGCCGCATCTACGAAGACCTCGGCCTGCTGACCGACGACGACACCGTCGGCAAGGACCTCACGCGGCTCTTCAACGAGCTCTCGGGTTACGCCATCGAGAAGAAGTTCAAGCGGCTGCTCGTCGCACCCCGCTACCTGCGCAAGGCGCTGCTCAAGAACATCGAGCAGGAGGCCGACAACGCGCGGCTCGGCAAGCCCTCCGGCATCCGGATCAAGGTGAACTCGATGGTCGACGAGGCCATCATCGACGGGCTCTACCGCGCGAGCCAGGCGGGGGTGCCCGTCGAGGTGTGGGTGCGCGGCATCTGCTCCCTGCGGCCCGGGGTGCCGGGGCTCAGCGAGAACATCCGGGTGCGCTCGATCCTCGGGCGCTACCTCGAGCACTCGCGCATCTTCGCGTTCGCGAACGACGGCGACCCGCAGGTCTACATCGGCAGCGCCGACATGATGCACCGCAACCTCGACCGCCGCGTCGAGGCCCTCGTGCGGCTCGACGCGCCCGCCCACATCGCCGAGACGGCCGAGCTGTTCGACCTCGCGATGGATGCGAGCACCTCGGCGTGGGAGCTCGAGGCCGACGGCGCATGGCTGCGTCACGACCGCGACGCGGAGGGCCAGCCGCTCACCGACCTGCAGGACGCGACCTGGCGGCAGGTGTCGAGCCGTCGCCGGACGGGAGGATCCCGATGAGCCAGGCCCCCGTGCTGGCCGCCGGGGCCGTCTGCTGGAAGGTCTCCAAGAAGGGCAAGCCGAAGGTGCTGCTCGTGCACCGCACGCAGCACAAGGACGTGTCGCTTCCCAAGGGCAAGGTCGACCCGGGCGAGACGCTGCCCGAGACGGCCGTGCGCGAGATCGCCGAGGAGACGGGCCTCATCATCGGCCTGGGCGCCCCGCTCGGGGTCGTCGAATACCAGCTCCCCGGAGGCCGCGACAAGCAGGTCTACTACTGGGCCGGGGAGGTCAGCCGCGAGGCGATCGCGAACTCGACGTTCGTGTCGAACGACGAGATCGAGGAGCTGCACTGGGTGGGGCTCAAGAAGGCCGCGAAGGTGCTGAGCTACCCGCACGACCTCGACATCGTCGACCGCTTCGCCGAGCTGTACGCCCAGGGGCGCGCGCGCACGTTCGCGATCGTCGCGCTGCGGCACGGCAAGGCCGTGCCGGCCGAGGACTGGGACGGCCCCGACTCGACGCGCCCGCTCATGCAGCGGGGAATCGACCAGTCGATGAGCGTCTCGCACGGCATCGCCGCGTTCCGGCCGCGCACCCTCGTCAGCTCGACGGCCGAGCGCTGCCTGCGCACCATCGCCCCCACGGCCCGCGTGACGGGGCTCCCGGTCGACGAGGAGCACGTGATCGCGCAGGACGCCTACCGCTCGGGCGGCAAACCGGTGGCGGAGCTCGTGGCGGACCGCATCCGGATGCGCGAGTCGGTGGTGCTGTGCAGTCACGGTCCGGTGCTGCCGCAGATCATCGCCGCGGTCGCCGAGCAGACGCGGACCTCCGGCAGCAGCAAGCTGCAGCGCGCGGCCGCGCTCTCGACCGGCGAGTACGCCGTGCTGCACGTGCCGGTCGACGACCCCGAGAGCGGGATCGTCGCCGTCGAGGTGCACAGCCCGACCACGTAGTTACCGTTCCGTTCACCTTCCGTTCACCGTTCCCGCCGAACCTGGTCACCGTCGCTTCCTAGCGTCGGGGATCGAGGCCGCCAAGAGCCTCGAATCACCCCTGACCGACATTCCCGAAGGGAACACAGTGAAGATCACGCGTATCGGTGGCATCGCCGCCCTCGCGATGGTGGGCGCCCTCGCGCTCTCCTCGTGCGCCTCGAACGAGACGCCGTCCGGCGACGAGAGCTCGGCGAGCACCCTCTCCGGCACGTTCAACGGCGCCGGTTCCTCGGCCCAGGGCTCCGCCCAGGAGGCCTGGATCGCCGCCTTCCAGACCGCCAACCCGGATGTGACCATCAACTACGACCCGACCGGTTCGGGCGCGGGCCGCGCGACCTTCATCGCCGGCGGCTCCGACTGGGCCGGCTCCGACTCGGCCCTCTCGGACGACGAGCTCGCCGGCACCTTCGAGTCGTGCGCCGCCGACTCCAAGGCGCTCGACATCCCGACCTACATCTCGCCCATCGCGGTGATCTTCAACGTGGACGGCGTCGACGAGCTGAACCTCGACTCCGACACCCTCGCCAAGATCTTCAAGGGCGACATCACCAACTGGAACGACCCGGCGATCGCCGCCCTCAACGACGGCGTGACCTTCCCCGACCTGGCGATCACCGCGGTGCACCGCTCGGACGACTCGGGTACGACCAAGAACTTCACCGACTACCTCGGCCAGACGGCTCCCACCGTGTGGGACCAGAAGGCGGCCGACACCTTCCCGTTCCAGAGCGGTGAGGGCGCCCAGGGCACGACCGGTGTCGTCGACGCCGTCACCAACGGCTCGGGCACCATCGGCTACGCCGACGCGTCGAAGGCCGGCTCGCTCGGCACCGCCGCGATCAAGGTGGGCGACGAGTTCGTGTCGTACACGCCGGAGGCCGCGGCCGCCGTCGTCGCCGACTCGCCCCTCGCCGACGGCCGCGACGCGAACGACCTCGCGTTCAAGCTCGACCGCACCACGACCGACCCGAGCCACTACCCGCTCGTGCTCGTCTCGTACAGCATCGTCTGCCAGGAGTACGCCGACCCGGCCAAGGCCGAGTTCGTGAAGGCCTACATCGGCTACATCACGAGCGCCGACGGCCAGTCGGTCGCCGCCGAGTCGGCGGGCGCCGCCCCGCTCTCGGACGACCTGTCGGCGAAGGTCGCCGACGCGATCGCGTCGATCAAGTAACACCTGTGTCGGGCTGCGGTCCCCGGGCATTTGCACCGGGGGCCGCAGCCCGACACACTGAACCCGACACCGACCAAGACGAGGACCCATGACCGCCGCCCCGGCCCGGATCGCCGCGAAGAAGCGGCTCGGAGACACCCTGTTCTCCGGCGCAGCGCTCGCCGCGGGAACCCTCATCCTGGTCGTGCTCGCCGCGGTGGCCATCTTCCTGGTCGCCCAGTCGATCCCCGCGTTCCTGGTCGACCCGGCCGAGATCAAGGGCTCGCCCGACAGCTTCTGGAGCTACGTCGGCCCCCTCGTCTTCGGCACCGTGTGGGCCGCGGCCCTCGCGCTCATCATCGCGGTGCCCATCGCCCTCGGCATCTCGCTCTTCATCTCGCACTACGCACCGCGCCGCCTCGCCCAGGGCCTCGGCTACACGATCGACCTGCTCGCCGCGGTGCCGTCGGTCGTCTACGGCCTCTGGGGCGCCGGCGTGCTCGCCCCCGCCATCCAGCCCTTCTACGCCTGGCTGGTCGACAACGCCGGATGGTTCCCGCTGTTCACCCCGCCCGTGTCGGGCACCGGGCGCACCATCCTGACGGTGGCGATCGTGCTCGCCGTCATGATCCTGCCGATCATCACCGCGCTCTGCCGCGAGGTGTTCCTGCAGACGCCGAAGCTCCACGAGGAGGCGGCGCTCGCGCTCGGCGCGACCCGCTGGGAGATGATCCGGATGGCGGTGCTGCCGTTCGGTCGCCCCGGCATCATCTCGGCCGTCATGCTCGGCCTCGGCCGCGCCCTCGGCGAGACGATGGCCGTGGCCATGGTGCTCTCGCCCGCCGTCATCATCAGCTTCGTGCTGACGAGCTCGCAGAACCCGACGACCATCCCCGCGAACATCGCGCTCAACTACCCCGAAGCCCACGGCATCGGCGTGAACGTGCTCATCGCGACCGGCCTCATCCTCTTCGTCATCACCTTCGCGGTGAACTCGGTCGCGCGGTGGGCGGTCTCGCTGCGCAAGGAATTCTCGGGAGCCAACTGATGACGACCGGAACCCAGGCACCGCGCGTGATCGCCAACTCCTACACCGCGGGCAAGCTGCCCCGGTGGACGCCGTGGGCCGTGCTCGCCGTCGCCCTGGTGGTCTCGCTCGGCGCGGCCGCGATCATGGGGAGCCCCGAGGGCGAGTTCAACTGGATCCTCGGGATCATCGGCGGCGTGGTGCTGTTCGTGTTCGCCAACTGGCTGCTGTCGCGCCTCGTCGAGGGTGCGCGCCAGGCGACCAACCGCCTCATCACCTCGCTCGTGACGGGCGCGTTCGTGCTCGCCCTCATCCCGCTGATCTGGCTGACCCTGACGGTGGTCGTCAACGGCCTGCCGACCTTCCTCAACGGCACGTTCCTCAGCCAGTCGATGCGCAACGTCGTCGGCGAGGGCGGCGGCGCGCTGCACGCCATCGTCGGAACCCTGCTGATCACGGGTCTCGCCGCGGTCATCTCGATCCCGGTCGGGCTCATGACGGCGATCTACCTCGTCGAGTACGGCACCGGCCGCCTCGCCAAGGGCATCACCTTCTTCGTCGACGTGATGACCGGCATCCCCTCGATCGTCGCGGGCCTCGCGACCTACGCGGTGTTCGCCCTGATCTTCGGCGAGGGCGTGCGGATGGGCTTCGCCGGCTCGGTCGCCCTGTCGATCCTCATGATCCCGGTGGTGGTGCGCTCGAGCGAGGAGATCATCCGCCTCGTGCCCAACGAGCTGCGCGAGGCCTCCTACGCGCTCGGGGTGCCCAAGTGGCGCACCATCGCGAAGGTCGTGCTGCCGACCTCGATCGCGGGCATCACGACGGGCATCATGCTCTCGATCTCGCGCGTCATCGGCGAGACGGCGCCCCTGCTCATCGTGGCCGGCTTCACCGCGTCGATGAACTACAACCCGTTCTCGGAGCGCATGATGTCGCTGCCGGTGTTCGTCTACACGCAGTACGTGAGCCCCGGCACCGACGCGCAGTTCTACTTCGACCGCTCGTGGGCCGGCGCGCTCACCCTCATCCTCATCGTGGCGCTGCTCAACGCGATCGCCCGAATCGTGTCCCACTACTTCTCGCCCAAGACCGGGCGCTGATCGGTTAGGAACCCATGTCCAAGCGCATCGAAGTCCGCGACCTCGACGTCTACTACGGCACGTTCCGGGCCGTCGAGGGTGTGACCCTCACGATCGAACCGCGCACGGTGACCGCCTTCATCGGCCCGTCCGGATGCGGCAAGTCGACCTTCATCCGCACGCTCAACCGCATGCACGAGGTGATCCCGGGCGCGCGCGTCGACGGCGAGGTGCTCATCGACGGCAACAACCTCTACGGCCCGGGCGTCGACCCGGTGCTCGTGCGGCGCCAGGTGGGCATGGTGTTCCAGCGCCCGAACCCGTTCCCGACGATGTCGATCCGCGAGAACGTGCTCGCGGGCGTGCGGCTCAACAACACCCGCATGCCGAAGCAGGAGGCTGACGAACTCGTCGAGAAGTCGCTCATGGGTGCGAACCTGTGGAACGAGGTGAAGGACCGCCTCGACAAGCCGGGCTCGGGTCTCTCCGGCGGCCAGCAGCAGCGTCTCTGCATCGCGCGCACGATCGCGGTGTCGCCCGAGGTCATCCTGATGGACGAGCCCTGCTCGGCCCTCGACCCGATCTCGACCCTCGCCATCGAGGACCTCATCGAGGAGCTGAAGACCGAGTACACGATCGTGATCGTGACCCACAACATGCAGCAGGCGTCGCGCGTCTCCGACAAGACGGCGTTCTTCAACATCGAGGGCACCGGCAAGCCCGGCAAGCTCATCGAGTACGACGACACCACGACGATCTTCTCGAACCCGTCCGTGAAGGCCACCGAGGACTACGTCTCCGGCAAGTTCGGGTGACCCCCGCGGGCTCGTCCCGAATCACGGAGTCGGCGTGCTGCAGACGGACGCGGCAGCAACGCCAGGGCGTGAAAGTGCCGGGCCGCAGAACGCCTCTCGGCGCAAGGCCGCTCGAAGCGGCTAAAAGTGGAGCCCGGGGTTACTGCGGCCCGGCCCCGACAGTCTACGCGAGGGCGTCGCCGGGTGCCGGGGCCGCCGCATCCGCACGGCTGTCCTCAGAAATGCAGGAGATCCTCGGTCGAACGGGGAGCCGCATCCGTGTTCCGGGCCCGATCCGCAGAATCTCCTGCATTTCTGGGGTGGGGTGCTGCGGATGCCGCGGCGGCGGTCAGTCGAGCGAGTCGTCGCGGGCGAGGCGGGCGCAGGATGCCAGGTCCTCGGCGATCGTCGTGAGGCGGGCGGCCCGCGTCGTGAGCTCGGTCGAGCGCTCGGGCGCCGCCGCGTCCTGGTCATCGGCCACGGATGCGGCACCCGCCGCCTCGACACGGCAGAACGCCGCGGCGCGCTCCAGCGCATCCGCGAAGTCGCCCTCGAAGACGCCGCGCAGGATGCGGTCGGACAGCTCGAGCACCTCCTGGGGCCCTGCGGGAGTGGGCGCGCCCGCGACGATCGGGTCGATGGTGGCGAGCACCTCGGTGCCCCGCTGGAACAGCAGGGCGACGCCGTCCGGGTCCTGGCGGATCATCACCCGCAGCAGGTAGATGCGCCACAGGGCGCCCGGAAGGGTGCGCGGGCCGGACATCGCCCAGAGTTCCGCGATCGTCTCCAGGCCGTGCTCGTCGGTGAATCCGACGACCCGGTCGACGACGCTCGGATCCCCCGCGTCGCGCACCCGGGAGACGAGGCTGCGCGCGGTGTCGTGCGCGATGCGGCGGGTGACGGCGGGGTCGGGCGAGGAGCTCTCGAACGCCTCGAACTCGCGCCCGCCGAAGAGCGTGGGCTTGTGGAAGTCGTCGGCCATCGCCCCATTCTCCCCCGGCGACCGGCCACCCCGCTGACGGCTACCCTGGAGGCATCGGGCCTGTAGCTCAGTCGGTAGAGCATCGGACTTTTAATCCGCGGGTCGTGGGTTCGAGCCCCACCGGGCCCACCCCATTGCAGAGCGCGCGGAGCGTGCCTCAGGATGTCGTCATGTCCGGGAGTCGTGCGATCATCGCGGGGGCGGCCGTCGGCCTCGTCTGCGCTGTCGCACTCGGCGGGTGCACGCCCGCCCCATCCCCGCCGAGCCCGACACCGACACCGGGCCGGACGACGGCGTCCCCCACGCCGTCCGCCTCGCCGTCGTCCGCAGCTCCCGCACCCGTGCGCACGACGACGCCCACCCCCAAGATCGGTGGTTGGCCGATCGTGGATGCGGTGGATGCCGGCCCCCGCGAGTACGCGATCGGAACGGCCACGCTCGACGCCCGGGGCGTCGCCGTCGCCTACACGGTCGGCTCCGGGGACATCCTGGACTTCGTCGCCGAGCGATTCGGGCTCCCCGGGCCCTACATCGTCGCGCTCAACCAGATCCGCCGGGGGGCGACGGGGATGCTCTGGGAGGGCGACGTGCTCAACCTCGATCCGTACACGATCGCGTCGGTCGGCACCATCAACGGAGAGGTGCTGCACGAACCGGCCCCCACCGGCATGCCTGAGCAGCGTTAGCCGGGGACGCTACCGCCGCCCGACGCGATCCGCGGCGCCGCGCGGCGGGTCGACGGACACGTCGAGCTTCGGCTGCACCCCGCCGAGCGACGACCACTGCGACTCCTCGCCCTTCGCGGCGTGCTGGGAGGCGCGCACGGCGCGCTCGTCGGCCCAGCTGTTGAGGCGGTGGCCGGCGTGGCCGCGCACGTGCTCGAGCACGACATCCGGCAGACCCGCGGCGCGGCGGGCGTCGCGCACGGCGATCAGCTGCTCGAGGATCTCGCGGTTGGCGACCGGCTTCTTGGCGGAGGTGAGCCAACCGCGGCGCTTGTGGCCGTCCATCCACGACGAGTAGGTGTCGATCGCGTACTTCGAGTCGGCCTGCACGACGAGCTCTCGCACCTGCGCGTGGTCGCGGATCGCGTTCAGCAGCCCCAGCAGCTCGCCGATGTTGTTGGTGCCCGACGGCAGCGAACCGGCGGCCCACTCGCCGTCCTCCCCCACCCACGCCCAGCCGGCGGGGCCGGGGTTGCCTTTGCAGGCACCGTCGGTGGCGAGCACGTATCGGTCGGAGGCGGTCACCCTCCGAGTCTGCCAGCAGCCCCGGATACGCGCCGCCGCCCACGCGAGCTAGGGTCCCGCGGCTCCCGCGGCGTTGTCGCGCACGTTGTCGGCCGCCCGCTTGGCGTTGGACTTGGTGGCGAACGACTCCCCCGGCACGGCCACGATGTGGTTGCCGCGATGGGCACGCCAGCGCCATTTGCCGCCCGCATCCTCGTAGAGCTCGAAGTGCGCCTCGCTCGCGCCGACCTTGAACGACTCGGCGGCCCGCTTGGCGTTGGACTTCGAGGCGAACGACTCGCCCGCCCACGCCACCTGCTGACCGTTGCCCGACAGCAGCCACCATGAGAAGTGGCCGCCCGCGTCGGCCTTCACATCGAATCGCACGGCACTGTGCTCCTCTCCCCGGTCCGCACGGCCGGTGCGGTCAGTATGCTCCCGGCCCGAACCGCTGTCCACGGTCGTCGGATGCCGTACGGTTGCCCGCGTGAACACCCCGGATCCGCTGGTCGAGCGGCTGCGCGCGGCGGGCTGCGTGTTCGCCGAGGACGAGGCCGAGCTGCTGCGGGATGCGGCATCCGGTGACGCGCTGGAGGCGCTCGTCGAGCGCCGCATCGCCGGCGAGCCGCTCGAGCCGCTGCTCGGCTGGGCGGGGTTCGCGGGGCTGCGGGTGACCGTCGCGCCGGGGGTCTTCGTGCCGCGGGTGCGCAGCGAACTGCTCGTCGATGCGGCGCTCGACGGGCTGCCCGACGACGCTGTGGCGGTGGAACTGTGCTGCGGAGTCGCGGCGATCGCCGCCGCGATCGCGGCGACCCGGCCCGACGCGCAGGTGTGGGCGTGCGACATCGACCCCGATGCGGTCGCCGTCGCCCGCAGCAACCTGCCCCCGGAGCGCGTGCTCGAGGGCGACCTCTACGCGCCGCTGCCCGCAGAGCTCCGCGGGCGGGTCGCGCTGCTCGTCGCGAACGCCCCCTACGTGCCGAGCGACGAGATCGCCTTCATGCCCTCCGAGGCGCGCGACCACGAGCATCGGGTCGCCCTCGACGGCGGCGTGGGCGGTCTCGAGGTGCAGGCACGGGTGGCCGCCGGATGCCGGGAGTGGCTGGCGCCCGGCGGTCGCGTGATCATCGAGACGAGCGAGCGCCAGGCGCCGCGCACGGCGTCACTACTCGTGGAGCAGGGGCTCGCGGTGCGGGTGGTGCGCGACGAGGAGCGGGACGGCACGTGCGTCGTCGGGGTGGCGCACCCCCGCTGATCGGGTAGCCGCCGCAGGCGGCGTGTCGAGATCACTCCGGCACGCCGCGGCTTCGACACGCGCCCTCCGGGCGCTGCTCAACCCACTGACGAGCACATGCGTCCAGCGCCCGTCGGGCAGCATCACCGCGCACACGTCAGTGCTGGGTGAGGCGCAGCTGGTTGCCGGCCGGGTCGCGGAACGCGGCGTCGCGCACGCCCCACGGCTGGTCCATCGGCTCCTGGATCACGTCGGCGCCCGATGCGGCGATCCGCTCGAAGTCGGCGTCGAGGTCGTCGGTGGCGAGCACGAGCCCGCCGAGCACGCCCTTCGCGAGCAGATCGGCCATGACCTCGCGGTCGGCATCCGACTCCCCCGCGCCCACCGGGGTGAGCACGATCGAGACATCGGAACCGGCGGGGGCGAGGGTGATCCACCGCATCCCGCCGCCCATGTCGACGTCGTTCGACACCTCGAAGCCCACCACGTCGCGGTAGAAGCCGAGGGCCGCCTCCGCGTCGTCGAAGGCGATGTAGCTGTGCTGGATTCTGATCGTCATGCCGCAACGCTACGGCGGCTCAGGCGGTCGACGCTTCTCGATTCCTGACCGGACGGGTCACCGTCTTCGCGACGCACGGGATGTCGTCGAGCGCCGACTCGGACGCATCGGGATGCGCCGCGGCGCGATAGGCGCTCGGGCTCACGCCGACGAGCTTCGTGAAGCTCGCGCTGAACGAACCGAGCGAGGTGCAGCCGACCGCCACGCACACCTCCGTCACGCTCAGGTCGCCCCGGCGCAGCAGCGCCTTCGCCCGTTCGATGCGGCGGGTCATGAGGTAGCCGTAGGGGGTCTCGCCGTAGGCGGCGCGGAAGCTGCGGGCGAAGTGGCCGCTCGACATGAGCGCGGTGCGCGCGAGCGCCTCGACGTCGAGCGGCTGCGCGTACTCGCGGTCGATGCGGTCGCGCGCCTTGCGCAGCAGCACGAGGTCGGCGCGGTCCATGGGTCAGTTCTACCCCAGGGTCGCGCCGAAGAGGAGGCCGAGGACGTAGGTGGCGGCGGCGGCGCCGTAGCCGATGGCGAGCTGCCGCAGCGCCCGGAACAGCGGCGAGGTGCCGGAGAGGATTCCGACCACGGCGCCCGTGCCGAGCAGCGCGAGGCCGACGAGCGCGGAGGCGAGCGCGACGGCCCCGAAGCCGGTCATCCCGAACAGGTAGGGCAGCACGGGGATGAGCGCGCCGGATGCGAAGAACAGGAAGCTCGACACCGCGGCACGCCACGGCGAGCCGACCGCCTCATCCGGATCGACCTCCTCGGGGGGCGCGTCGGCGTCGAGGTGCAGCGTCGCGAGCACGCCCTGCGCGTGGTCCTCGGCCTCGTCCTGGGTCATGCCGCGCGCGCGGTAGACGAGCGCCAGCTCGTTGGCGTCGACGTCGAGGTGCGGCAGCGCCGACTGCGACTCGGGGTCGGGGCGGGATGCCGCCAGCAGCTCACGCTGGGACTTCACCGACACGTACTCCCCCGCCCCCATCGAGAGCGCCCCCGCGAGCAGGCCCGCGATGCCCGTGAACAGCACGACCTGAGGCGCCGCGCCGGTCGCGCCGATGCCGAGCACGAGGGCGAGGTTCGACACGAGGCCGTCGTTCGCCCCGAACACCGCGGCCCGGAAGCTCCCCGAGAGGCGCGTGCGCCCGCGGGCGGCGAGCCCGCGCAGCACCTCGCCGTGGATCCGCTCGTCGGCCGCCATCTGCTCGGTCGCGTGCGGGTCGTCGTCGTAGGGCGAGCGCCCCTCGGCCTGCTGAGCCAGCGCCAGCACGAAGAGGAAACCGAGCCGCCGCGCGAGGAAGCCGAGCAGCCGGGTGCGGATTCCGGGTCGCGGCGCGGGGTCCGCACGGTCGCCGAGCAGCGCCAGCCAGTGGCTCTCGTGGCGGGATTCGGCGTCGGCGAGGGCGAGCAGGATGTCGCGCTCCTGCCCCTCCCGCCGCCCGGCGAGGTCGCGGTAGATGCGGGCCTCCGCGCGCTCGGCCGCGAGGTAGCCGCGCCAGCGCCGGATCTGGGCGGGGGTGGGGGTGTCGGGGGATGTCACCGATTCATTCTGCCGACCGCATACGTTTTGCGGGGGGCCGAAGATCTCGATACGCCGCCCTACGGGCGACACTCGATCAGCGGGGAGCGGGACGGTAGCGCAGGCCCCAGGTGCCCTCGTAGCTCTCACCCGGCGCGAGCCAGATGAGGTCGTCGCCCGAGTTGAGCGCGTCGGGCGGGGCCGTCATCGGCTCGATCGCGACCGCGGTGCCGAGACCGTCGGCCTTCGGGAAGATCGGCGTGGTGAAGATCTGCAGGTAGCGCCAGTCGGCGTCCTGCCAGACCTCGAGCCGCGAACCATCCGGAGCGGTCAGCGTCGCCGTCACGCCGTCTGCGGGCGTGAGCCCCCGGAACGCGGTGTCGAGCTCGAGCTCGCCGACCGGCACGCCGCCGCGCAGCTCGGTGCCGCCGGAGACCGGGTGCCACGCGATCGGGTCGAGACGCTCGTCGACCTCGAGGTACTCGTCGGCGGGCACCGTCAGCACCAGGTCGGCGACGTCGAAGTCGCCGATCCGCGGATACGGATGCGTTCCGGTCGCGTAGGGCGCGCGCACCGCCGAGAGGTTGCGGGCGCCGTGGGTGACCGCGAGGCCGTCCGGGGTGAGCTCGAAGCGCACCCAGGTGTCGAGCAGGAACGGCCAGCCGTGCTGGGGGTGGATGGTGGCGCCGAGGGTGATGGCGGCATCCGTGCGCTCGCGCACCTCGTACTCGGCGAACTCGAGCAGGCCGTGCAGGGCGCCTCCGCGCTTCGGCTCGGTGATGTCGAACTGCTGCACCTGGCCGTCGAGCAGCCAGCGGCCGGCGCGCACCCGATTCGGCCACGGGGCGAGCGCGATGCCCGCGCAGAACGGCGGCGGCGCGGTCTCGAGGGGCAGCGGCTCGACGAGGTCGACCCCGCCCACCTGCAGCCGGCACAGCACGGCCGCGACCGTGCCCACCTCGGCGACGGCGTCGCCGAGGTGCAGCTCGAACCGCTCGCCGACTCCCGTGATGGTGCTCATGCGTTCTCCTCGTATCGGATGCCCCACGACGCCTGCCAGCTCTCGCCCGGCTCCAGCCACACGAGCCCCTCGCCCGAGTTGAGGGCGTCGGGGGCGGCCGTCATCGGCTCGAGGGCGACGGCGAGCGCCGCCGCCTCGGCGCCGTCGGCGTCGACGTGCGGGAAGTCGCGCGGGGTGTAGGCCTGCAGCCAGCGGAAGGCGGGGTCCTGCCAGACCACGGTGCGGACTCCGTCCGGGGCGATGAGGGCGGCCGCCCCCTCCGGGCCGGTCGCGACATCCTGGTAGGCGACGTTGAGGTCGAGCCCGCCGAGGGGGCGGGGCGTGCGCACGTCGAGCGGGCCCCCCGTCTCGACCTCGCGCACCGCCACGGGCACGAGCGCCTCGTCGAGCTCGAGATAGCGGTCGCCGCCGCGCACCTCGAGCGCGACCTCGTCGAGCGGCCCGGCGCCGACGCGCAGGTACGGATGCGCGCCGACCGCCCAGGGAGCGCGTGCCGAGCCGAGGTTGCGGGCGGTGTGCGTGACGGTGAGGCCGTCGTCGGAGAGCGCGTAGCGCACGGTCGTGTCGAGCAGGAACGGCCAGCCGTGCTGGGGGTGGATGCGGGCCGCCAGCGTGACCGCGGCATCCGTGCGGTCGGCGACGCGATAGGCGGTGTTGCGCAGCAGGCCGTGGATGGCGTTGCCGCGGCTCGGGTCGGTGACGTCGAGGAACTGCTCGACCCCGTCGTGCGTCCAGCGCGCCCCGCGCACCCGGTTGGGCCACGGCGCGAGCACGATGCCGTGCCCGTGCGAGGGGATGCGGGTGTCGGGGGTGCGCTCGGCGAGCTCGACGCCGCGCACCTCGAGCCCGGCGAGGGCCGCCGCGAGAGGCGCGATGCGGGCCGTGGAGGCGGCCGTGCGCAGTTCGATCACGTCACCGAGGGGGGAATGCACGGTGACGAGCCTAGCCACCGGTGAGGGGTCGCAAAGTGCACCCGACACGCCGCCGCAGGTGCACTTTGCGACCCCTCACCCATCGGCACGGATGACGCGGACCCCGAGGGCGGCGAGCGCGGATGCCGCGGTCGAGGCGGCGTCGGACCAGGGGCCGGCCGTCACGATGGTGGTCGACGCGTCGGCCAGGCCGATGGTGCCGAGGTGGCGCGCGCCGAGCTTGGCCGACTCGGCCACCACCAGGTGGGTGGCGGATGCGGCGAGCATCGCGCGCTTCACCTCGGCCTCCGCGAGGTTGAGGTTGGTGACGCGCCCCTCGGCGTCCACGCCGTTGCAGCCGAGGACCGCGAGGTCGACGTGCAGGCCCGCGATCGACTCGGAGGCGCCCGGGTCGACGAGCGAGTGCTGCAGCGGACGCAGGGTGCCGCCGGTGAGGACGACGGTGATGCGCGGTACGGCGGCCTCGAGGGCGAGCGCGATCGAGAGCCCGTTGGTGACGACGACGAGCTCGTCGAGGTCGCCGCGCTCCACCCGGTCGACGAGGGCGTGGGCGACGGCGAGCGTGGTCGAGCCCACGTCGAGCAGCACGCTCGTGCCGCTGCCGACGAGCGAGGCCGCCCGCCGTCCGATCGCCCGCTTGGCCGCGGCATCCCGCGCCGAGACGCGCTCGAGGGGCTCCTCACGCGGCCCGGCGAGCACGGGCAAGGCGGAGCCGTGCACCCGGCGCACCAGCCCGGCCCCCTCGAGCAGCCCCAGGTCCGAGCGGATCGTGACCTCGCTCACGCCGAACCAGGCGGCCGCTTCGGCGACCCGCAGGATGCCGTCTTCGCGGACCCGCTCGGCGATCCGCGCGCGCCGCAGCTCGGCGGGAAGCGCGGCATCCGTCATACTTTCGAAACCTTTCGATTCAGCAAGATCCGCTTACGTTATCGTAAGTGCATGACCGGTGTCACCCGCCGCGTCGCGCGCATGGCCGACGGACGCGAGCTGCTCTACTTCGACGACGCCGACTCGACGCTCCCACCCGAGCGCCGACTCGACGAACGCGCGCTCGACCCCCGACCCGCGACCGCGACCATGCGCCAGGACGTGCTCACCGGCGACTGGGTCTCGGTGGCCTCCGCCCGCAACAACCGCGTCTTCCTGCCGCCGGCCCACCTCGACCCGCTCGCCCCCCAGACGGCCGAGAACCCGTCGGAGATCCCCGACCAGTACGACGTCGTCGTGTTCGAGAACCGCTCGCCCTCGTTCGGTCCCGAGACCGACGGACCCGTGCCGCCGCCGGGCATCGGATACGACCGCACCTCGCCGTCGGTGGGTCGCTGCGAGGTCGTGTGCTTCAGCCCCGAGTCGACCGGATCGCTCGGCACCCAGTCGGTCAGCCGCATCCGCACCGTCATCGAGGCGTGGGCGGACCGCACGCGCGAGCTGTCGGCCCTGCCCGGCGTCGCGCAGGTGTTCCCGTTCGAGAACCGCGGCGAGGCGATCGGGGTGACCCTCGGGCATCCGCACGGCCAGATCTACGCGTACCCCTACGTGACCCCGCGCACCCGCTCGACGCTCGCCTCGATCGCCGAACTCGGTCCCGACCTCTTCGCCCGCATCCTCGAGCGCGAGCAGGCCGGCCCGCGGGTCGTGCTGTCCGGCGGGCACTGGACCGCCTTCGTGCCCTTCGCCGCCCGCTGGCCCGTCGAGCTGCATCTGCTGCCGCACCGCCACGTGCCCGACATCGACGCCCTCGACGAGGCGGAGCGCACAGAGCTCGCGACCGTCTTCAAGCGCCTGCTGCAGGGGCTCGACGCGCTCTACGACACCCCGACGCCCTACATCGGCGCCTGGCACCAGGCCCCCGTGCGCGAGGGCCGCGACGAGGTGCGGCTCATGCTGCAGATCACCTCGCCCCGCCGCGCCGCCGACCGGCTCAAGTTCCTCGCCGGCTCGGAGGCCGCCATGGGCGCCTGGGTGGCGGATATCGTTCCGGAGGATGCGGCCGCACGGCTGCGGGAGGCGGTGGCGTCGGTATGACGCAGGATCTGCGCGAACTGGTGCGCGCCGAGTTCACCCAGGCGTACGGCACCGAGCCGATCGGCGTGTGGTCGTCGCCGGGCCGGGCGAACCTCATCGGCGAGCACACCGACTACAACGACGGCTTCGTGCTGCCGTTCGGCATCGACCGCCGCACCTTCGCGGCGGTGGGCGTGCGCGACGACGCCCGCATCCGCGTCGGCTCGACCTTCTCGGACGAGATCGCCGAGATCGACCTCGCGCAGCTCTCTCCGGATGCCGTGAGCGGCTGGGCCGCGTACCCGCTCGGCGTCGCGTGGGCGCTCGGCGAGCTCGGGCACGCCGACCTCGCGGCGGTGCCGGGCGTCGACATCATGCTCGAGTCGGACGTGCCGGTCGGCGCGGGGCTCTCCTCCTCTGCCGCGATCGAGGGCGCCGTGGCGTTCGCGCTCGCCGAGCTGTGGCGGCTCGACCTCGACCGGGTCGAGCTCGCCCGGGTCGGCCGGAAGGCCGAGAACGACTTCGTGGGCGCCCCCACCGGCATCATGGACCAGATGGCCTCGCTGCTCGGCCGCGACGACGCCGCCGTCTTCATCGACTGCCGCACCCAGCAGGCCGAGGCGGTCGACCTGAAACTCGCCGAGCACGATCTCGCGATCCTCGTGATCGACACCCAGGTCGAGCACCAGCACGCCTCGGGCGGCTACCGCGAACGACGCGCCTCCTGCGAGGCCGGGGCGGCCGCGCTCGGCGTCGCCTCGCTGCGCGACGTGACCGTCGACGACCTCGCCCGCGCCCGCGAGGTGCTCGACGACGTGACGTTCCGCCGCGTGCGGCACGTCGTCACCGAGAACCAGCGGGTGCTCGACACCGTGGCGACCCTCGCATCCGACGGTCCGACGGCGATCGGCGAGCTGCTCGACGCCTCGCACCGCTCGATGCGCGACGACTTCGAGATCTCGGTTCCCGAGCTCGACCTGGCGGTCGAGACCGTCCAGGCGAACGGCGCCATCGGCGCCCGGATGACGGGCGGCGGCTTCGGCGGCTCGGCGATCGCCCTCGTGCATCGCGACCTCGTCTCGCGTCTGCAGGTCGCCGTCGACGGCGCCTTCGCCGAGCACGGATTCGGCCAGCCGATCACCTTCACCGTCACCCCGAGCGCAGGGGCGCGGCGCGAGTCCTAGCCTGGCAATCCCCTCCGTAAACCCGGCGACTCGCCGCCGAAGGGGTTGCGGCGTCCCCTGATTCTCGGAATCGTGGCCGACTTCGAAACCCAAGGGAAAGGGGAACCGCAATGCTCACCCTCACCGAGAACGCCGGCACCGTCGTCTCCGACCTGGTCTCGCGCGCGAGCGAGACCGACACGGCCGGGCTGCGCATCCAGCAGGGCGACAACCGCTTCGACATCGCGATCGCGGACGCCCCCGCGCCCAGCGAGGTCGTCGTGGAGCAGTCCGGGGCGCGCGTCTTCATGGACGGGCCGGTCGCCCAGGTGCTCGACGAGATGACGCTCGACGCGCAGATCGACGGCACGGGCAACATCCGCTTCGCCCTCGCGCCGCAGCTCTAGGAGTTCGCGAGTCGCCTCTCGGCGGCCTCGACCACGTTCGCGATCAGCATCGCGCGCGTCATCGGGCCGACACCGCCGGGGTTCGGCGACAGCCAGCCGGCGACGTCCGCCACATCGGGGTGGACGTCGCCGGCGAGCTTCGCCCGGCCGGATTCCGTCATCCCGACCCGCGTGACGCCCACGTCGAGCACGGCCGCACCGGGCTTCACCCACTCCGGCTTCACGAAGTGCGGCACGCCGACCGCGGCGACCACGATGTCCGCCCGCGCCACCTCGGACGCGATGTCGGTCGTGCGCGAGTGCGTCAGGGTGACCGTCGCGTCGACGCCCTTGCGGGTGAAGACGAGCCCGAGCGGTCGACCCACGGTCAGGCCGCGCCCGATGATGGTCACGTGCTTCCCGGCGATCGGCACGTCGTGTCGGCGCAGCAGCTCGACGACCCCCGCAGGGGTGCACGGCAGCGGCGAGTGCAGCTCGCCCTCCACGCCGAGCACGAGCCGCCCGAGGTTGGTCGGGTGCAGGCCGTCGGCGTCCTTGTCGGGGTCGATGAGCTCGAGCATCGCGTTCTCGTCGATGCCGGCCGGCAGCGGCAGCTGCACGATGTAGCCGGTGACCTCGGGGTTCGCGTTCAGCCGCGCGATGGCCGCGCGCACATCCGCCTCGCTCGCATCGGCCGGCAGCTCCTCCCGGATGGAGCGGATACCGACCTCGGCGGAGTCGCGGTGCTTGCCGGTCACGTAGGAGACCGATCCGGGATCCGCGCCGACGAGCAGCGTGCCGAGCCCGGGCACGACGCCCCGCGCGGCGAGCGCCGCCACCCGCTGCGTCAGCTCCCCCTTGATCGCCGACGCCGTCGCGATCCCGTCGAGTACCTGTGCCGTCATGCTCGAGGCGTCACTTTCTGTCGTTTCGGGGCGCGCTCAGGCGACACCAACTGACGCCTCAGGCCCAGGTGCTCGGGGAGGTGAGGCCCTCGTAGAGGGGGAAGGCGTCGGCGAGGGTCGCGACACGGGCGCGCAGCGCCGGGATGTCGGCGCCGGGCTGCAGGGCGAGGGCGATGATGTCGGCCACCTCGGTGAACTCCGCGTCGCCGAAGCCGCGCGTCGCGAGCGCCGGGGTGCCGATCCGGATGCCGGAGGTCACCATCGGCGGGCGCGGGTCGTTCGGCACCGAGTTCTTGTTGACCGTGATGCCGACCTCGTGCAGGCGGTCCTCGGCCTCCTTGCCGCTGAACTCGGAGGTGCGCAGGTCGACGAGCACGAGGTGCACGTCGGTGCCGCCGGTCAGCACGTCGACGCCCGCGGCCTTCGCATCCGGGGCGGTCAGGCGCTCGGCGAGGATCGCGGCGCCGCGCACGGTGCGCTCCTGGCGGTCGCGGAACTCGGGGGTGCCCGCGAGCTTGAACGCGGTCGCCTTCGCGGCGATCACGTGCATGAGCGGGCCGCCCTGCTGCCCGGGGAACACGTTCGAGTTGATCTTCTTGGCGAGCTCCTCGTCGTTGGTGAGGATGAAGCCCGAGCGGGGTCCGCCGATGGTCTTGTGCACCGTCGAGCTCGTCACGTGCGCGTACGGCACGGGCGAGGGGTGCAGCCCCGCGGCCACGAGTCCTGCGAAGTGGGCCATGTCGACCCAGAGCTTCGCGCCGACCTCGTCGGCGATCGAACGGAACGCGGCGAAGTCGAGCTGACGCGGGTAGGCCGACCAGCCGGCGATGATCACCTGCGGCTGCACCTCGAGCGCAACCCGGCGCACCTCGTCGATGTCGACCCGGAAGGTCTCGGGGTCGACCTTGTACGAGTGCGCCTCGTAGAGCTTGCCCGAGAAGTTGAGCTTCATGCCGTGCGTGAGGTGCCCGCCGTGGGCGAGCTCGAGGCCGAGGATCCGGTCGCCCGGCTGCGCGATCGCGGCCAGCACGGCGGCGTTGGCGGAGGCGCCGGAGTGCGGCTGCACGTTCGCGTACGCGGCGCCGAACAGCTCCTTGGCGCGCTCGATCGCGAGGGTCTCGACCACGTCGACGAACTCGCAGCCGCCGTAGTAGCGGCGGCCCGGGTAGCCCTCGGCGTACTTGTTGGTGAGCACGGAGCCCTGCGCCTCGAGCACGGCACGCGGCACGAAGTTCTCTGAGGCGATCATCTCGAGCGTCGAGCGCTGGCGACCGAGCTCGGCCTCGAGCGCGGCGGCGACCTCGGGGTCGACCTCGGCGAGGGGGGAGAGGAAGGTGGATTCGGTGCTCACTGGCGCTCCTTACGTCACGAGAAAACTACCCGGTTGCGGTGGGGGCGGCCCAGGCGTACGGCCGCCGCACTCGTGATCGTCGCTCCCCGATGGTGACCCATCCGAACGCCAGTCGCGACGCCTCCGAGTGTACGCGATCCGTCCGAGGGGTGAGGGGTCAGCGGTGCAGCGACATGCGGACGCGGTCGGTGGACGCGGCGAAGACGAGGCCCAGCGCGATGACCGCGGCACCCACCCACGGCAGCACGGCGATGCCCAGGTGGTCGAGCAGCACACCGCCGAGCAGCGCACCCCCGCCGATCGCCAGGTTGAACGCGGTGGTGAGCCAGGCGGCCGCGAGATCCCGGATGCGCTCCGACGCCGAGTGCAGCACCCGCGAGTGCATGAGCGCGGGCACGCCGCCGAAGAAGACGCTCCACAGGATCATGCCGACCACGATCGGCACCGCCGAGGTGCCGAACGCCCCGAGCAGCAGGATCGCCACCACGACCCCGCCGAGCGAGACGTTGACCGAGGCGCGCGGGTAGCGGTCGCCGAACGCACCGCCCAGCGCGAGGCCGATCGCGCCCGCCGCACCGTAGGCGAACAGCAGACCCGAGATGCCCGCCTCGTCGATGCCGCCGATCTGGATCGCCCACGGCGCGATGTAGGTGTAGAAGATGTTCTGCCCGGTGATGATGAGCACCACCGTGACGCACACGATCACGACGGCGGGCAGCGACCGGTCCTTGCGGGCCGGCAGCGGGATCTCGCCCGTCGCGAGCGGCACGAGATGCGACACGGGCGGCAGGTAGACGATCACGAAGACCATGAACACGAGCACCACGGCGGCCATCGCCACGAAGGCGAGCCGCCAGCCGAGCGCGTGGCCGAGGAAGGTGCCGAGCGGCACCCCCAGGATGAACGCCATCGTGCCGCCGGCGTTGGTGATGGAGATGGCGCGGGCGAGCTGGTGCTTCGGCACGAGGCGCGCGGCATACGGCCCCGTGACGGCCCAGAACAGCCCGTGCGCGAGACCGCCGACGATGCGGGCCCCCACGAGGAACCAGTAGCTCGGCGCGATGGCGCACAGCACGTTCGTGAGGGCGAAGACGCCGAGCAGCAGCACCATGAGCCACTTGCGCGAGTAGCGCCGGGTGAGCACGGTGAGCGGCGCGGTGGAGAGCACGACCGTGCCCGCGAAGACGGTGACCAGCAGACCGATCTGCGACTCCGAGACCTGCAGCTCGGCCGCCATCTCGGGCAGCAGCCCCGTCGGCAGGAACTCGCTCGAGACGGAGGCGAAGATCGCCCCGGTGAGGACGAGCAGCCGGAAGAAGGGGAACCCCGTGGTGCTCGTGCTCACGCGTCGAGCCTAGCCGCGCCGCCGACGCCCTACGCTGGTGTCTCGTGACGCCCGAGAGCACCCACTGGATCCTGACCCTCGTCTGCGAGGACAGGCCGGGCATCGTGCACGCCATCAGCGGTGCGATCGTGGAGGCCGACGGCAACATCACCGAGTCGCAGCAGTTCTCGAGCGACGACACGGGCACGTTCTTCATGCGGCTGCAGGTCGAGTCGACGGCGAGCCGGGAGCGCTTCGAGGAGGCGCTCGCCCCCGTCACCGAGCGCTACGGGATGACATGGCAGCTCGACGTGGTCGGCCGGCCGCTGCGCACGCTCGTGCTCGCGTCGAAAGCCGCGCACTGCCTCAACGACCTGCTGTTCCGGCAGCGCGCAGGCCAGCTCGCGGTCGACATCCCCCTCGTGCTCGCGAACCACCCCGACCTCGGCGGGCTGGCCTCGTTCTACGGGGTGCCGTTCGAGTCGCACCCGGTGACGAGCCCCGGGCAGAAGCTCGCCTTCGAGGAGCGCGTGCTCGAGGTGGTCGAGGAGCACGACATCGAGCTCGTCGTGCTCGCGCGGTACATGCAGATCCTCTCCCCCGAGCTGTGCGACGCCCTCGCCGGGCGGATCATCAACATCCACCACTCGTTCCTGCCGGGCTTCAAGGGCGCGAACCCCTACAAGCAGGCCCACGCCCGCGGGGTGAAGATCATCGGCGCCACGGCCCACTTCGTCACGAGCGACCTCGACGAGGGCCCGATCATCGAGCAGAACATCGTGCGGGTCGACCACACCCGCACCCCCGCCGAGCTCGTCGCGATCGGGCAGGACGAGGAGAGCCGCACCCTCACCCAGGCGGTCAAGTGGTTCTCGGAGGACCGCGTGCTGCTCGACGGCGCGCGCACCATCATCTTCACGTAGCCCGTCGCTACGCTCGACACGTGACGCTGCTCCTGCACTCCGCACTGCTCACCGACGAGCGCGGCGAGACCCCGGACGGCTGGGTGCTGTTCGACGGCGACCGCATCCGCGCGGCGGGCTCGGGGCAGGCGCCGGATGCCGACGACCGGGTCGATCTCGAGGGCGCCCGGCTGGTGCCCGGCTTCGTCGACATCCACGGCCACGGCGGCGGCGGTCACGCCTACGACGACGGGGGCGAGGAGCTGGATGCGGCGCTGGCCACCCACCGGGCGCTCGGCACGACCCGCTCGGTCGTCTCGCTCGTCGCGAACCCGCTCGCCGCGCTGCGGGCGAGCCTCGGCGAGATCGCCGAGCTGATGGAGTCCGACCCCCTCGTGCTCGGCACCCACCTCGAGGGCCCGTTCCTGGCCCCCGCCAAGCGCGGCGCGCACCACGTCGACTACCTGCGCGAGCCCGACCCGATCACGGTCGACGAGCTGATCGAGGCGGCGCACGGCACCCTGCGGCAGATCACGCTGGCGCCCGAGCTACCGGGAGCCGACCAGGCGATCGACGCGTTCGTCGCGGCCGGGGTGAAGGTCGCGGTCGGGCACACCGACGCCGACTTCGAGACGGCCGCTCGGGCCTTCGACCGCGGGGCCAGCATCCTGACGCATGCCTTCAACGCCATGAACGGGATCCACCACCGCGCCCCGGGCCCGGTGGTCGCGGCCCTCTCGGATCCGCGCGTCACGCTCGAGCTCGTGGTCGACGGTCACCACGTCGACGAGCGGATCGTGGCCCTCACCCTCGACGAGGCCCCCGGCCGGGTCGCGTTCATCACCGACTCGATGGCCGCGGCGGGCAGCGCCGACGGCGACTACCGCCTGGGCGCCCTCAACGTCACGGTGCGCGACGGGCGGGCGATGCTGTCCGGCACCGACACGATCGCGGGCTCGACGCTCACCCAGGATGCGGCGCTGCGCCGCGCGGTCGACATCGTAGGACTGCCCTGGCCGGATGCCGTGGGTGCGGTCACCGCCGTCCCGGCTCGGGCCCTCGGGTTCGGCGACCGGCTCGGGCTCCTCGAGCCGGGGTACGCCGCGGATGCGGTCGCCCTCGACGACGACAGCCGCGTCTTCGCGGTCTGGGCGGCCGGCGAGCGCATCCGCTGAGTCAGCTCCAGTGCGCCCAGTCGGGCCGGTTGTCCCAGGCGTAGCGGTAGTAGTCGGCGAAGCGCAGCTTCGAGGCGGCCGCCTCGTCGACCAGCACGGTCACCTCGGGGTGCAGCTGGATCGCGGAGCCCGGCAGCGAGGCCGAGACCGGCCCCTCGACGGCACCGGCGATCGCATCCGCCTTCGCCTCGCCGAAGGCGAGCAGCACGAGCGCGCGGGCGTCGAGGATGGTGCCGAGCCCCTGGGTGAGGCAGTGCCGCGGCACGTCGTCGATCGAGTCGAAGAACCGCGCGTTGTCGAGCCGGGTCGCCTCCGTGAGGGTCTTGACCCGGGTGCGGGAGGCGAACGACGACCCCGGCTCGTTGAAGCCGATGTGACCGGTGCGCCCGATGCCGAGCACCTGGATGTCGACACCCCCGGCCGCGGCGATCGCGGCCTCGTAGCGTTGCCCCGCGGTCGCGATCTCGCCGCCGTCGTCCCCAGGCACGTGGACGAGGGTCGGCGTGAGGCCGAGGGTGTCGACGACTTCGCGCGTGATCACCGCGCGGTAGCTCTCGGGGTGGCCGGCGGGCAGCCCCACGTACTCGTCGAGCGCGAAGCCCTGCACGCGCGACCAGTCGAGGTCGCGCGCGGCGAGGGCGCTCCAGACGGGCAGCGGGGTCGAGCCGGTCGCGAGGCCCAGCACCGCGTCGGGCTTGCCCCGCACGACGCGCGCGATGAGGTCGGCGGCGAGCTCCCCCGCGGCCGCCTTCGCCTCGTCGGGGGATCCGGGCAGGATCACGATCTCGGCCATCACACCACCTCCAGGGCGTTCGCCTCGGGGTCGCCGACGAACGCGGCGCCGACCGCGGCGGCGGGGAAATCGGGGGGCAGGAGGCGCAGCCGCCCGCCGAGGTCGAGCGACGCCACGAACGGGGACGCGGCCTCCCAGCGCGCGATGACCGCCCGCACGCCCGAGATGAGCGGCTCGCCGATGCGGCTGATGCCGCCTCCGATCACGACGTCGTCGACGTCGACGGTCAGCACGAGCAGACGGGTCGCCTCGGCGACGCCCTGCAGCAGGCGGTCCCGCACCGTCGTGGCGGATGCGTCGCCGGACGCGGCGGCGGTGAACAGGGCGCGAACGGGGAGCGGATCCTCGCTCGGCCACTCGCGCGCGACGGCCGAGCCGGACGCGTAGAGCTCGAGGCAGCCCCGCTGGCCGCAGGGGCAGACCGGGCCCGCGGGGTCGACCGGGATGTGGCCGATCTCGCCGGCGACACCGCTCACGCCGCGCCACAGCTCGCCGCCGAGCACGATGCCCGCGGCGAGGCCGGTGCCGACGTTGAGATAGGCCATGGACTGGCCGGAGCCGAGCCCCTGCAGGTGGAACGCGCCGAGCGCCGCCGCGTTCACGTCGTTCTCGACCCGCACGGGCCGGCCGAGCCGGGTGCGCAGCTCGGCGCCCAGCTCGAGATCCGCGAGGCCCAGGTTGACGGCGTGGCTGACCCGGCCGGTCGCCGGGTCGACCGCGCCCGGGATGCCGATGCCGATCGAGCGGAAGCCCTCGATCGGGGTGCCGGTCGCGGTGGCGAGCTGATGGACGGCCGCGACGGCGGTGTGCAGCACGACCTCGGCGCCGAAGCCGGTGGGCAGGCGCAGCGTCTGCACGACGCGACCGTCGTCGCCGATCGCGACGGCATCCGTCTTGGTGCCGCCGATGTCGAGGCCGACCCTCACAGCACACCTCCGTCGAGCAGCTCGCGCAGCGCCGCGGCGACGCTGCGGGACGCCCCGAAGGTCGCCACGTCCGCGTACGCGCGATCGGGTGACGGCCACCCCATGTCGACCACGACGGTGCCGGGCTGGGCGGCGCGTGCCTCGTCGATCACGGCGCGCGTCCACGCGCGACGGTGATTGTCCTTGCCGACGACGAGGTAGGGCAGGTCGGATGCCGGCAGCGGCTCGCCCTCGCGCAGCGGGTCGGGCGTCATCCCGACGCTCGCCGGTCCCCACGGCACGTCGGGGCCGACCGCCATGTTGGCGGTGGTCTCGATGCTCACCAGGCGCGTCGCGGCCGGCAGGCGCACACCCTCGGCGACCTCGAAGGCGGTGGCGACCCGGCCCGGGTCGGTCGTGAACGGCTCGGGGGCGGGCCCGGGCGCCGTCGGCAGCGACTCGGCGAGCGCAGCCACCCGGGCGACGGCGTCGGCGAGACGGTCGGCGGCGAGCGCACCCGAGGCGACGGCCGCATCGATCGCCGCCTCGATCTCCCCGAGCTGCGCGTCGGTGTTGCGGGTGCCGATGCACAGCAGGTCGCACCCGCCGGCGAGTGCACGCACCGCGGCCGCCGGGATGCCGATCTCGCCCGAGGCCCCGACCATGTCGAGCGCGTCCGAGACGACGACGCCGTCGAAGCCGAGCTCCTCGCGCAGCAGCCCCTCGAGGATGCGCGACGAGAACGTCGCCGGGGCGTCCGCGTCGAGCTGCGGCAGCAGGATGTGGCTCGACATCACCGTGCGAGCCCCCGCGGCGACGGCCGCGCGGAACGGCACGAGCTCGCGCTCGCGCAGCGTCTCGAGCGGCAGGTCGACGACCGGCAGCGCGTGGTGGGAGTCGGATGCCGTGTCGCCGTGCCCGGGGAAGTGCTTCGCGCTGACCGCGACACCGCCCGCCTCGTGGGCGGCCACCCAGGCGGCCGTGTGCCGGGCGACGAGCTCGGGGTCGGTGCCGAAGCTGCGCACTCCGATGACCGGGTTGTCGGGGTTCGAGTTGATGTCGGCATCCGGGGCGAAGTTGAGGTTGACGCCGGCCGCGAGCAGCTCGGCCGCGACGGCCGCGCCGACGGAGGCCGTCAGCTCGAGGTCGTCGAGGCGCCCGAGCACGGCGTTCCCGGGGAACGGCGAGCCGGTGGCGGCGTGCAGCCGCGAGACGTCGCCGCCCTCCTCGTCGATCGCGATGAGGGCGCGCGGGTTCGCCTCGCGGATCGCCGCGGTGAGGGCGCGCAGCTGCTCGGGCGACACGATGTTCTCGGCGAACAGGCACACCCCGCCGAGGCCGTCGCGCAGTCGCGCGGCGAGCCACCCCGGCAGCTCCGTCCCGACGAATCCGGGGAGCAGGACAGGCGAGGAGATCATCCCTTGACCGCACCCCCGACGATGCCGCTCGTCATGCGGCCCTGGACGATCAGGAAGAAGATGATCACCGGGATCGCGACGATGGTCGACGCCGCCATCACCTGGCCCCAGTCGGTCTCGCGCGTCGCCGACGCCTGCACGAAGCCGCGCAGCCACAGCGGCAGCGTCTGCGCCGACTCGGCCGGCAGCAGCACGACCGCGACCGTGAACTCGTTCCACGCCTGCAGGAAGGCGTAGACGCCGGATGCCACGAGCCCCGGGGCGAGCAGCGGGAAGGTGATGCGCATGAACGCCTGGAAGCGGCTGAGCCCGTCGACCATGGCGGCCTCCTCGAGCTCCGCCGGCACGCCGGCGACGAAGCCGCGCAGCATCCAGATGGTGAACGGGATGACGGCGGCGATGTAGATGACGCTCACGCCGAGCACGGTGTTGAGCAGCCCGACCGACGACACCATCTTGTACTGGGCGATGAAGAGACCCTCGGCCGGCAGCATCTGGATCAGCAGCAGCGCGAGCACGAAGCTCTTGCGCCCGCGGAACTTGAAGCGGCTGATCGCGACGGCGCCGAGGAAGGCGAAGATCAGGCACACCACGACCACGATGAGCGTGATCGTGACGCTCATGCCGAGCGCGCCGAAGAACGAGCCGTCGGCGACCGCCCCGGTGAAGTTCGACACCGTGAAGTACTCGCCCGGGAAGAAGTGCGGCGTGAACTGCTGCAGCACCGCGGTCGAGATGAACGAGGAGTTCACCATCCAGTAGACGGGGAAGATCCAGACGATCGCGAGCACGATCGCGAGCACGCTGAGCGCGACGCGCCCCACCCTGGCTCCGGTCACTGTGCCTCATCCTCCTTGATCAGTTCGCGCACGTACACCCAGCTGATCGCGATGGTGATGACGAGCACGACGATGGACACCGCGCTCGCGACGCCGAAGTCGTTGGCGGCGGCGCCGAGCTTGTAGATGTAGGTGCCGAGCAGGTCGAAGTCGCTCGCCTTGGAGCCGGCGTCCTTGAGCAGGGTGATCTGCGCGAAGACCCGCAGATCCCAGATGAGCTGCAGCAGCAGCACGATCGACAGCACCGGGCGGATCATCGGCACGATGATCCGGCGGAAGCGCTGCCAGGCGTTCGCACCGTCGATCTGCGCCGCCTCCATGACCTCCTCGGAGATCTGGGTGAGTCCGGCGTAGACGGCGAAGGAGACGAACGGCACCGACATCCAGACGATCAGGATCATCGCCACCAGGAAGAAGGTGAGCGGGTGCCCGAGCCAGTCGAAGCGGTTCATGTCGACGCCTGGGATCATGTCGAGCAGGTAGTTGACGACGCCGCGGCGGCGGTCGAACAGCCAGATGAACACGGTGGTCGCGGCGGCGACCGGCATGGCCCAGGCCAGCAGCATCGAGATCTGCAGGATGAGGCGCACGGTGCGGCCGACGGCGTTCATGAGCACCGCCATGAGCACGCCGATGACGACCGTCACGGCGGCCGTGACGATGCAGAAGACGAGGGACCGCACGAGCACGGCCCAGAACTCGCCGTCCCAGAGGAGGTTCGCGAAGTTGTCGAAGCCGACCCACTCCGGCGGCTTGCCGAACTGCTGGGCGAGTCCGTAGTCCTGGAACGCCGTGATGAACTGCCAGACCAGCGGGTAGCCGAGGCCCAGCAGCAGGGCGACGACGGCCGGCACGATCAGCACGTACGGGACGCCGGTCGTGCGGCGGGGCTGGATGCGACGCCCTGCGGTGTGCGTGGACATGCGGGATCCTCCTTTCGAAGGCTACGAGGTGTGAGGTGTGACGCGCCCGGGCCGGATGCGGCGGGGCTGCGGAGAACGTGGGGCGCTGCGGAGGTCCGGCGGCGGCGCCGGGGGTGCCGGTCGGGCAGCGGCAGCGCGCGCTGCCCGACCGGCGTCGGATCGACTATCCGTTGATGATGTCGTCGATCTTCTGGTCGTACTCGGCCGCGAGCGAGGCGATGTCGCCGCCGCCGTTGACCTTGCCGAAGAACTCCTCGAGCAGGCCCGAGCCCTCGACCGCGGCCCAACCGGGCGCGGCGGGGGTCAGCTTCGAGCCCTGAGCCGAGTCGGCGAGCGCCTTCGCGAACTGGTCGTCGCCGAGCGACGACAGGAAGTCCGAGTTGGCCGGCCCGAGGCCGTTCTCACCGAGCATCTGCTGGTACTCGTCGCTGAAGATGATCTTCATGAGCTCGCGGGCGCCGGCCTGGTTCTTCGAGGCCGCCGAGATCGCGATGTTGGAGCCGCCGGCGAACACCGGGGCGACGCCGCCGTCGACGCCGGGCAGCACGTAGGTGCCGAACACGTCGTCGTTCCAGGTGGCGACCGTCTTGGTGCTGTCGTTCGGGTCCTCGGCCAGGTCGCCGATCGACCAGTGCGCCCAACCGGGGGCGATGATGGTCGCCGCCTCGGGGGCGGTGGCGTTCGGCTGGGTGTTGATGTTGACCCACGGGGTGCTGTCGGACTCGGTCACCGGGGCGTTCGACGCCGAGGTGTAGAGCTCCTGCAGCGCGGTCAGGCCCTCGATGGTCTTCGGGTCCGACAGGCTCGACTTCCAGGTGTCGCCGTCCTTCTTCGCGAGGTCCCCGCCGTAGGCGAAGATCCACGAGACGCCGTTGCGCCAGTCCTCGCCACCGAGGTAGAAGCCCGAGAGGGCGTCGGTGTGGAGGGCGGTCGCGGCCTCGGTCAGCTGCGGCAGGGTGGTCGGGACCTCCTGGCCGGCGGCCGCGTAGAGGTCCTTGCGGTAGAAGACGTAGCGCGAGCCGAAGTAGTACGGCATGGCGTAGTTCTTGCCGTCGACCGCGCCGACGTCGACGAACGACTGCAGCAGCTTGGAGCCGCCCAGCTCGTCGTACATGTCGGAGATGTCCGAGAAGGCGCCGACCGTCGTGAACGTGGGCGACCAGGTGTTCCCGATCTCGGTGACATCCGGAGTATTGTCGGCGTCGGGCAGAGCGGTGGTGAGCTTCGCGAGAGCGTCACTCCAGTCCTGCTGCTCGATAGTGAGGGTGCCCCCGGTCGCCTTGTTGTACTCGGTCTTCAGGTAGTCGCGCAGAGCGTCCGGGGTGTCACCTCCCATGAGCCAGAACGTGATGTCCTGACCGTCGGCGCTGCCCGTGTCCGTGGTGTCGCCCGAGGTCGAGCAGCCCGCGAGGACGACGAGCGCAGCCGTCGCCGCGGCGAGGGCTCCGATCTTTCGCTTCATTCGTGCTTTCCTTCTTCTTCGAATTGCGGTGATGCCGGGTGGCGGCACCGCTGGTGCAGGGTGTTGCGTCATCGGGTTCAGGAGACCCCGAGCCTCCCCGACAGGACCATGGCGGCGGCGCCGCGCATGACGATGTCCTGGCCGAGGCTGGACATCCGCACCGTCAGATCGCCGTGGAACTCGGCCATCGTGCGGGCGCGGAAGGTCTCGATGGCCGCCTCGGTGAGGGAACCGTCGAGGAGTTCGACGGGGCCGCTGATGACGACCTCGTCGAGATTGAGGGCGCCGACGACCGGCGCGAGGGCGATGCCGAGGCGCTCCCCGGCGCGACGCAGCACGGCGTCGCGGGAGGCGGCATCCGGGGCGGCCGCGAGGCCGGCGGTGAGGTGGGGCACCGAGAGCCAGGTCTCGAGGCATCCGTGCTTGCCGCAGACGCAGAGGTCGCCGCCGTCGGTGCCGACGACGACGTGGCCGAGCTCGCCTGCCGCGAAGCGGCTGCCGTAGACGGGCGTGCCGCCGAGGATGAGGCCGGCGCCGACGCCGCGTCCGACGCGGATGAGCATGAAGTCGCCGACGGCGGATCCGAAGCTGTGCTCGGCGAGCGCCGCGGCGTTGGCGTCGTTGGCGACCACGACCGGCTGCCCCGTCGCGTCGGCGACGAGCTGCTGCAGGGCGACGTCCGACCACCCGAGGTTCGGCGCCGACAGCACGGTGCCGGCGAGGTCGACGATGCCCGGCGAGCCGATGCCGATGCCGAGGAGCGGGGCGTCGGCGGCGGCGACGAGGTCGCGCACGAGCTGCACGGCGATCGCGGCCACCTCGTCGCCTTCGGCACCGTCGGTCTCGGCCTCCATCCGGGTGACGATGCCGCCGTCGAGGTCGAGCACGGCGCCGCGGAAGACGCCGGTGTCGGAGAGGTCGACGCCGATGATGCGGTGCCCGGCGCGGTTGATGTCGAGCAGGATCGCGGGCTTGCCCGGGCGGCCCTCCTCGCGCTGGCCGGTCTCGACGACGAGGCCGTCGCCGATCAGCTCGGCGACGAGGTCGGAGATCGTGACGCGGGTGAGGCCGGTCTCGCGGGCGAGGTCGGCGCGGCTGAGCAGGCCGCCGCGGTAGAGGTTCTGCAGCACCAGGGAGCGGTTGTGGCTGCGCGCGTGCTCGGGCAGCACCTTCGCCGAGGGGCGGAGTGCGCGGAGAGGAGCGCTGCGCTGCGCTTCCGGGGCGGACATGTTTGTTAGTAAAGCGTACGAACAAACAACCCGCAAGGTTTGAACGGACGGTTTACAAACTCGTAATACGGCGATCCGAGAGCACTCCATGCGAACACATCGGAATTGCCAGCCCAGATCAAGGAATCGCTGCCATTGTGGTCCGCATGACCGACACCATCCGCACCGTCCCCGCACCTGTCCGGCTCGGCGCGATCGGCGCCGCCGGCCTCGGACTGCTCGCCCTCGCCGGGTGCGCGAGCGGCACGACGGGCTCCTCGGCCGAGGCCGACACGGGAACCGACACCTCCGCCTCCTACACCGACGGCACCTACACGGCGGAGGGGAGCTACATCTCCCCCGCCGGCGAGCAGTCGGTCGCCGTCGAGCTCACCCTCGAGGGCGACGTCGTGACCGCCGTCACCGTGACCCCCGAGGCCGACGACCCGCAGGCCGAAGGGTTCCAGGAGAAGTTCGCCGGGGGCATCGCGGACGTCGTGGTCGGCAAGGACATCGACACCCTCGACGTCTCGCGCGTCGCCGGCTCCTCGCTCACGAGCGGCGGCTTCAACAAGGCGATCGAGACGATCAAGTCCGAGGCGCTCGCGTCCTGACCCGGCGCGGCCCGCGTGATCGCCGACCCGCTCCCCTGCGCCTGGCACTTCGACGCGCTCGGCACGCCCTGGCGCGTCGACAGCGAGGAGCCGCTGCCGGATGAGGTGCGCGCCGCCGTCGCCGCGCTCATCGACCGCTTCGACCGCGACTGGTCGCGCTACCGTGCGGACTCGCTCGTCTCGCGGATCGCCCGCGACCCGGGGCGCCACCGGCTGCCGCACGACGCCGGGCCGCTGCTCGGCCTCTACGCGGAGCTCTACGAGGCGACCGCCGGACGCGTCTCGCCGCTCGTCGGCGGCGCGCTGGCCGCCTCCGGCTTCGGGCCCCGGTTGACGGGTGTCGCCGACGTCGTGCCGCGCTGGGAGGACGCGCTCGCCTGGGACGGCGAGCACCTCGACACGGCGCACCCCGTGATGCTCGACGTGGGGGCCGCGGGCAAGGGCTACCTCGTCGACCTCGTGAGCGGCTCGCTGGCCGACGCCGGCATCGGGCGCTCCGTCGTCGACGGGTCGGGCGACCTGCGCATCCGCGACGTGCCCATGAGGATCGCCCTCGAGCATCCCGGCGATGCGACGAAGGCGATCGGGGTGGCCGAGGTCTCGGGGGGTGCGCTCTCGGCGAGCGCGGGGAACAGGCGCCGCCACGCCGACGGGCGCCACCACGTGCTCGACGCCGTGACCGGGCTGCCGGCTCGCGACGTCGTCGCGACCTGGGCCGTCGCGGGGGACGACCTGACCGCCGACGGCGCCGCCACGGCGCTCTTCTTCGACGTCGACCCGTCCTGGCTCGCGCGGCGCGGCGTCGAATGGGTCAGGATGCTGTCCGACGGCACGCTGCAGACGAGCCGCGACTTCCCCGGAGAGGTGTTCGCATGATCGCTGCCGTCGACCGGCTGCTCGGCCGCATCACCATGTACCTGCTCGTGCTCGGCATCCTCCTGGTGCTCGCCCTGCTCGCCCTCGTGCTGAGCCTCGCGGGCGTGATGCCGTTCGCCCCGCTCGCGCTGCTCGAGAGCGCGGCGGTGCTGCTCGCCGCGTCGTGGATCGCCAACCAGGCGCTCGGCCTCATGGTGCGCAGCCGCCCCCTCACCGAGTCGGGCCTCATCACGGCGATGCTGCTGTTCTTCGTGCTCGAGCCCGCCTCCGACGCCTCGGGGCTGCTCGTGCTCGCCCTCGCGGCCGCGATCGCGGCCGCCTCCAAGTACCTCCTGGCCTGGCGGGGTCGGCACCTCGTGAACCCGGCGGCTCTGGCGGCCGTGGTGATCGGGGTGAGCGGGCTCGGGCTGTCGTCGTGGTGGGTCGCGACCGGGCCGATGCTGCCCGCCGTCGCCATCGGTGCCCTGCTCGTGCTGTGGCGCACCCGCCGGATCGGGATGGGGCTGCTCTACGTGGTCGTCACGGGCGGCGTGCTGGCCGCGCGCTTCCTGTCGTTCGGCGGCGACCTCGGCTCGGCGCTCTCGTTCGCGCTGCTCTCCTCGCCCGTCGTCTTCGCCGCCGGCTTCATGCTGAGCGAGCCCCTGACGCTGCCGCCGCGTCGCTGGCAGCGGCTCGCCTACTCCCTGCTCGTCGCGCTGCTCACGAGCGTGCCGTTCGCCGTCGGCCCGTTCCTCAACACCCCCGAGCTCGCCCTCGTGATCGGCGGGGCCGCCGCCTTCGCCTTCGGGCAGCGCCGGGCCGTGGTGCTCGAGTTCCTCGGCTCGCGACAGCTCACGCCGACCGCGTGGGAGTTCCGCTTCCGGCCGCGGGTTCCGCTGCGGTTCGCGCCCGGGCAGTACCTCGAGCTGACGCTGCCGCACCGGCGGCACGACCTCGGCGGCATCCGACGGGTGTTCTCGCTCACCTCCGTGCCCGGCGCCGACGAGGTCACCGTCGGCGTGCGCATCCGCGAGCACGCGTCGTCGTTCAAGACGGCGCTGCGCAGCCTCGAGCCCGGCACCCGGGTGCGTGCGACGGGGGTGTGGGGCGACTTCACGCTGCCGCGCGACCCGGAGGCCCGGCTCGCCTTCGTCGCCGCGGGCATCGGGGTCACCCCGTTCGTGTCGCAGCTCGCCGCCCTCGCCGCCGCGGGGCGGTCCGCGGATGCCGAGCTGCTCTACGCGGTGCGGGCGGCATCCGACCTCGCCTACCGCGAGGAGCTCGCCGCCACCGGAGCGCGGGTCGCCGTGCTCTCCCCCGACGACCCCGGCGAGCTGCCGCCGCACTGGAGCTGGCTGGGCTCGGACGCGCTCACCGCCGAGGTCGTGCATCGCGCCATCCCCGACGCCCGCGAGCGCACCGTCTACCTGTCGGGCTCCCCCACCGACGTCTCCCGGCTGCGTCGCGCGCTGCGCGCCGCGGGCACCCGCCGCATCCGCACCGACGTCTTCCTCGGGTACTGACATGCGCGGCGCCGACGAACCCGACCACCGCGGCCGCACCGGTCTGCACCTCACCGGGCTCGACCTGACCCGCAACCCCGGCATCCGGGTCGACGAGGTCGAGCTCGTCGCCGCCGCCTGGCACGTGCTGCGACGCACCCGGTACCGCGAACGGGATGCGGCGGGCGACTGGCACGAGAAGGTCGCCGAGACCTACGACCGCGGCAACGGCGCGACCATCCTGCTCTACGACACCGAGCGGCGGACGGTGCTGCTGACCCGCCAGTTCCGCTACCCGGTCTACGTCAACGACCACCCCGACGGGATGATGCTCGAGACCGCGGCCGGGTTGCTCGACGCGGACGACCCCGAGACCGCCATCCGCCGCGAGGCCCTCGAGGAGACCGGGCACGAGGTGAGCGAGCTGCAGCACGTCTTCGACGTGTACATGAGCCCCGGGTCCGTGACCGAACGCCTGCACTTCTTCGCCGCGCGGTACTCCGGGGCGACCGCCCGCACGGCCGGAGGAGGGCTCCACGACGAGGGCGAGCACATCGACGTCGTCGAGGTCGGCATCGACGACGCGATCGCGCGGATCGGGGTCGACATCGTCGACGCCAAGACGATCATGCTGCTGCAGTGGGCCGTGCTCCGCGGGCCTTTCGCCGTCGGCGGCGCCGCGTAGGGTCTGTCCATGTCGTCGTTCGCCGAGAAGCCGATCCTGCCGTTCACGGACTGGCGCGAGTGGGAGGCGTTCCTCGCCGACGATCCCCCCGCCGAGGGCGTGCGCGTGAAGATCCTCAAGAAGAACGCCTCGGTGCCGGGCATCACGCGCCAGGAGGCGCTCGACGTGGCCCTCTGCTTCGGTTGGATCGACGGCCAGGCGGGCGCCTTCGACGCCGACTACAGCCTGCAGGCGTACACGCCAAGGCGCTCGCGCAGCCCGTGGTCGCAGATCAACCGCGAGCACGTCGAACGCCTGATCGCCGAGGGGCGGATGCGGCCGGGCGGCCAGGCAGAGATCGATCGGGCGAAGGCCGACGGGCGCTGGGATGCCGCCTACCGCCAGAAGGACGCACCCGTCCCCGCCGAGCTGCAGGCGGCGCTCGACGCGAGCCCCGCGGCGTCCGCGTTCTTCGCGACGGTCTCGGCGCAGAACCGCTGGGCGTTCATCTTCCGCATCCAGCAGGCGGTGCGACCCGAGACCCGGGAGCGCCGGGCGCGCGAGTTCGTCGCCATGATGGAGCGCGGCGAGACCCCGTACTGAGCTACGGCAGCAGGCCGAGAGCGCGTACCGCGTCGCGCTCGGCGGCCAGCTCCGCGACGGACGCGTCGAGCGCCGTGCGCACCGCGGGCGACAGCTCGAGGCCGTCGACCACCCGCCACTCTCCACCCGCGCTCGTGGCGGGGAACGAGCTCACGAGCCCCTCGGGCACGTCGTACTCGCCCCGGCTCGGCAGGGCGACGGAGACCCAGTCCCCGTCGCGCGTGCCGAGAACCCAGTCGTGCAGGTGATCGATCGCGGCGGACGCGGCGCTCGCCGCCGAGGAGGCGCCCCGGGCGTCGATGATCGCCGCGCCGCGCGTCGCCACGGTCGGCGCGAACTCGCCCGCCACCCACGCGGGGTCGAATCCGACGGGTTCGCCGTCGAGCAGCACGTGCGCGGGGTCGGGCACCTGGGTGGAGGAGTGGTTGCCCCACACGGTCATGCGGCTGAGGCGCCCGACACCGACGCCGAGCTTCGCACCGAGCTGTGCGAGGGCGCGATTGTGGTCGAGCCGCGTCATCGCGGTGAAGCGCTCGGCGGGCACGTCCGGCGCGTGCGCGGCGGCGATGAGGGCGTTCGTGTTGGCGGGGTTGCCGACGACGAGCACGCGCACGGCATCGGATGCGCGGTCGTTGATCGCCCGCCCCTGCGGACCGAAGATGCCCGCGTTCGCCGCGAGCAGGTCGCCGCGCTCCATGCCCGCGGTGCGGGGACGCGCCCCGACGAGCAGCGCGAACTCGGTGCCGTCGAACGCGGCGCTCGGGTCGTCGAACACGTCGACCGACTCCAGCAGCGGGAACGCGGCATCGGCGAGCTCCATCGCGGTGCCCTCGGCGGCGCCGACCGCCTGAGGGATCTCGAGCAGCCGCAGCCGCACCGGCCGGTCGCCGAGCATGGCACCCGACGCGATACGGAACAGGAGCGCGTAGCCGATCTGGCCCGCGGCACCCGTGACGGTGACGGTGGTGGCTGCGGTCATGCTCCCACGCTACGCGGGACCGCATCCGGAGGACCGGGACTTGGGTCCCCCGGGGACCGACGCCGCTCAGCCGGCGAGCAGAGCCGTCAGGTCGCACTCCGAACCGTCGAGGGCGCGGCAGACGAATCCGTCGGCGGTCGCGAGCAGGTACTGCGCGCCGGACGCCGCGAGCGGCGGCAGGACGAAGTCGGAGCCCTCGATGTCGATGGTCGTCGACTCGGTTCCACTGTGGGCGGTGAACTGCAGCGAGCCGCCCACAGCGGTCGCGCTCAGCAGATCGACGACGAGCGTGCCGTTCTCGCCAGGGGCGAGATTCCAGGCGACCGGCGAATCGGGACGCCCCGACCCGCCGAAGGTGTCGCCGCCGAAGTACGCCGTCGCCCCGGGCTGATCGACGAACAGCCGGGCCGACTGCACGTTCTGGGCGGGGCTGTCGCAGACCACACGCACGCCCAGATCGCCGGCGACCCCTGTGGTCACCGCACGGAGCTCGGTGAGGGCGAGCATCGAGCCCTCGCTCGCGTGGTTGCCCATGTCGAGCACGACCCGATGGGTCAGCGGTGCGGCGTTCGCCTCGAGCCAGGCGAGCTGCTCCGGCCCGCATGCGGCGCCGGTCGGGAAGCTCGACAGCTCGGCGTCCGGGGGCAGCGCGTATTCGCGCGGGCCGGCCTCGAAGGGTGCGGCGGAGACCTCCAGCGAGCCGAGGCCTGTCGCGTCGCGGGTCAGGATGGGGATGACGCCGATCACCCCCGTCACGAACGACACCGCCGATACGACGGCGGCGATGATCTTGCCGGTACGAGTCCAGATGCGTCGCTTGAAGAACGACTCGCGGGGCGCCGCCGCGGGGGGCTCGACGGCGTCGACCTCCGCGGGGGACTGCTCGACCGGGGACTCCTCGGACACCAGGGGATCGGTCATCACCGGGTCCGGTATCCGGCGATCAGCTCGTTCGCCTGGGCGGGGCTGCAGTCTCCCTGGTCGCATCCGATCGTGGGGCCGTAGAGGTAGAACGTGTCCATGTACTCGAGGGTGTAGAAGCTCAACCCGTCTGCGAGCGTCACCGTCTCCCTCGCGTCGCCGACCGTGACGTCGGCGACGATGGATCCCGAGAAGCCGCCGGTGAAGCCGTCGCGGTTCGCGTAGAGCATGAGCTGCACGAGCTCACCGGGCGAGAGGTTCAGCACGACGGGGCTCCCCGCCGGGGCGACGCCCGTGGTGGAGTCGCCCCACGGCGGCTCCCCGTACACGGCGCTCCCGCCCGCGAGGGGCACATCGACGAACTGGAGCCCCGCATCGCCCCCGTAGCCCGCGCACTGGACGGCGACCACGCGGGTGGACTCGCTCGTGCGCTCCCCGTCGAACCGGATCTCGTCGACGGTCATCGCCTGACCGTCGGTCGCGTCGTTGCGCAGCGTGACCGCGGGCGGAACGGAGTCCTGCAGGTTGTTCTCGGCCAGCCAGGCGAGCCGCTCCGGCGTGCACCCGTCCCCGTCGATGGGCATCGAGTCGAACGCCTCGAGGGGGATGGCCCAGACGTCGGTGACCCCGTCGCCGGTCTGGTCGTACGGGTTGAACCCGTCTGCGAGTTCGACGCCCACGCTCGCCAGCGCGGCCGACGCGATCGGCTCATCCGTCTCGACCGTCAGGGTGCCGGCGGAGGTGTCGCGCCGGTTGGCGTCGGCGATCAGCGGGATCGCGATGGTCGCCGCCGTCACGACGGTGACGAGGACTCCCCCGGCCACCAGCAGCTGCCGGGGGACTTTCGGGCGCGACGGAACGGACGGATTCTCGGGCATGTGTCAACTCTGCTGCACACCGAGAGGCGCCCCCAGCCCCCGTTGAGGGGCGGGGATGGGGGGCCGACGCCGCAGCGTCAGCCGAGACGCGCCTGGAGGTTCTCGTCGAGCGTCGCGAGGAAGTCCTCGGTGGTCTGCCACTCCTGCTCGGGGCCGACGAGCAGCGCGAGGTCCTTCGTCATCCTGCCCGACTCGACGGTCGTGATGACGACGTCCTCGAGGGTCTCGGCGAACTGGATGAGCGCCTGGTTGTCGTCGAGCTTGCCGCGGTGCATGAGGCCGCGGGTCCACGCGAAGATCGAGGCGATCGGGTTGGTCGAGGTGGGCTTGCCGGCCTGGTGCTGGCGGTAGTGGCGGGTGACCGTGCCGTGCGCCGCCTCCGCCTCGACGACCTTGCCGTCGGGCGTGGTGAGCACCGAGGTCATGAGGCCGAGCGAGCCGTAGCCCTGGGCCACGGTGTCGGACTGCACGTCGCCGTCGTAGTTCTTGCAGGCCCAGACGTAGCCGCCCTCCCACTTGAGCGCGGAGGCGACCATGTCGTCGATGAGGCGGTGCTCGTAGGTGATGCCGGCGGCCTCGAACTGCTCCTTGTACTCGGCGTCGAACACCTCCTGGAAGAGGTCCTTGAAGCGGCCGTCGTAGGCCTTCAGGATCGTGTTCTTCGTCGACAGGTAGACCGGGTAGCCGCGCGAGAGGCCGTAGTTGAAGCTGGCGCGCGCGAAGTCGCGGATCGACGGGTCCTGGTTGTACATCGCCATCGCGACGCCGCCGTCGGGCGCCTGGAAGACCTCGAAGCTCTGCGCCTCGCCGCCGTCGGCGGGCTGGAACGACAGGGTCAGGGTGCCCGGGCCGTCGAAGACGAAGTCGGTCGCGCGGTACTGGTCGCCGAAGGCGTGGCGGCCGATGATGATCGGCTTGTTCCACCCCGGCACGAGGCGCGGGATGTTCGAGATGACGATCGGCTCGCGGAAGATCACGCCGCCGAGGATGTTGCGGATCGTGCCGTTCGGGCTCTTCCACATCTTCTTCAGGCCGAACTCGGCGACGCGCGCCTCGTCGGGGGTGATCGTGGCGCACTTGACGCCGACGCCGTGCTTCTGGATGGCGTGGGCCGCGTCGATCGTGACCTGGTCGTCGGTCGCGTCGCGGTTCTCGATGCCGAGGTCGTAGTACTCGAGGTCCAGGTCGAGGTAGGGGTGGATGAGACGGTCCTTGATGAACTGCCAGATGATGCGAGTCATCTCGTCGCCGTCGAGCTCGACGACCGTTCCTTCGACCTTGATCTTGTCGACCACGTGCTGTCCTTTCGCGTGTACGCCGCGGAACAGCCTACCCCGCATCCGAGATATCTTGACATCGAGATACCTGAGCGTGTGACGGCCCAGCGGGTTAGCCTGTCTGAATGGCGGACCTGAGACTGGAAGAGCTGACGGCGAACACGATCGTCGCTGCTCGCAACCTCGCCCTCAAGCCCGGGCAGGCGGCCTTCATCGCCCCCGAGACCTACGAGCACGTCGAACAGGATCTCGACCCCGCCGGTTCCTGGCCCCGCGTCGTCATGGACGGCGACCGCCTCGTGGGCTACGTCATGGGCGCCTTCGACCCCGACGCGCACGAGGAGTTCCTGAAGGCGGCGCTGTGGCGCATCCATGTCGAGGCGGACGCCCAGGGCATGGGCGTCGGCCGTTTCGCCGTCGAGGCGCTCGCCGACGAGGCGCGCCGACGCGGCTTCCACCAGCTCACCGTCGTCTGGGCCTCCGGCGAGGCCGGGCCCGAGGAGTTCTTCAAGGCGGTCGGCTTCCGGGTCGTGGGCGAGACCCCCTACGGCGAGAACCTCGGCGCGCTCGCGCTCTGACGCCACCGCATCCGGATGCCGCACCCCTCGGGCGAATTCGTCGAGGCCGTGCTCGAGGTGGTCGCCGCGATCCCCGAGGGGCGCGCGATGAGCTACTCGGACGTCGCCGCGTCGGTCGGATCGCGGGCGGCCCGCGGGGTCGGCCAGGTCATGGCGTACTACGGCGGCGAGGTGCCGTGGTGGCGCGTGGTGCGCGCATCCGGTCACCCCGCTCCCGACCACGAGGGTCGGGCGCTGGAGCACTTCCGCGCGGAGGGGACGCCGCTGCTCTGGTCGCGCGACGGCCGGGTGTACCGCGTCGACCTCGCGCGGGCGCGCCACCTCCCGGACTGAACGCCCCCGGTTCAGCGGAGCTGCGAGGTGTCGGGGATCAGCCGCACCGGAGGGTCGGGGAGATCGCAGGCGGCCTCCACCTCGGCCGCGAGACCCGGGTCGGCCGTGTAGACGACGAGCCCGTCGATCCGCTCGATCGGTCGGCAGAGCGCCCCGGCGTCGCCTCCCTGCCAGTGCCCTGCCCGGAGCGCGCGATAGCCGTCGAACGCCAGGAGCCGCAGATCCTTGTCTCCCCCGAAGCCCCCTCCGGCGTCGAGCAGAGCCCACATGTCCACGAGCGCCTCATCGGGTTCGCCGCTGCGCCAGAGCAGGGCGGGGGCGTCATCGCGCGTCACGATCGCGACGAGTCGTTCGGTCTCCGCGCCTCCCCACCACAGTCCGCCCGAGAACAGGACGGCGGGCGCGGGACGCAGGGGCGACGCCCCCGGAGCCGCGACCGGGAGTAGGGCGGCGAGGCCGACCGCCGCGAGCACGGGCAGGAGAGTGAGTCGTCCGCCCGAGGTCCGCGAGAGCCAGCCCACGAGCAGGGCCACCAGCACGACACCCGAGCCCACGACCGAGAACCACACGATCTTGACGGGGTAGTAGCCCGACGGGTCGCCCGCGGCGAGCACGACGGTGCCGGCGATCGCGGCGATCACGCCGGCACCCCAGCCGGTCACCGACCACCGCACGTCCGGATGCGCGCGATAGCCGAGCAGCAGCACGACGGCGATCCCCGCCGCGACGACCGCGAGCGGTGCCCACAGCGCCGGGAAGCCGATGCCGTCGGCCGCGAACCCGGGGAGGCTGCCGAAGATCGCGGGCACCACGACCGAGACCGAGACGACCCCCAGCGCGACGAGGGGCACGAGCACCGCCAGCATGCCCACCCCACGCGTCGCACCCAGCAGCACCCGGAACCGCATCGCGATGGCGACCGCGGCGGCCGCGGGGACGGCCGCAAGGGGCGCCCAGGCGACGAGCGCCGACGTGATCAGCAGGAGCGCGGCGGCGAGCGCGGCCCGCGGATGCCGTGCGGCGTCCGTCAGCACGAACACCGTGACGATGACGATCGGGGCGACGAGGGCGGCGTTCAGGAACCCCCAGTACATCGGAAGGGTTCCGACGAGCACGGTCAGGGGAAGCAACGAGGCGACGCCGGCGACCAGCGCCCGCAGTCGCAGACGGACCGGGTCGATGAACGTGCACGCCAGAAGCCCGGTGACCAGGCACGTCGCGACGATCCCGAGGGACCACAGCACCGCCAGGACCACCACCGCGTCCCCGGTCGTCCCCGCGGCACCGCCCAGCACCGCGAGCAGCAGCGCGGGAAGCGGTGCGGGGTTCAGATCGGGGCCCGTGAAGGGGCCGTCCGCGTCCGCCAGCAGGCGGGCGAGCTCGATGTTGTTGAATCCGTCTCCCGCGAGCACCCACCCCACGCGCACCGCCCCCGGAACCGCCGAGGCGACACCCAGGGCGACCAGCCACGCGACGCCGCCGAGTCCGGCGGCGACCCACTCGAGCCACCGGCCGGGGCGGCGCGAGCGGCGGGTGCGACCCGAACGGACCAGCACCGCGGTCCCGCTCGTGATCGACAGCAGCGCCACGGTCACCATCGCGGCGGCGAGCGACACGGGTGCGGCACCGCTGATCATGGAGGCGAGGAGCAGCACCGTCAGTGCGGATGCGAAGACGAGGGTCGCCCCCAGCCGGCCGCCGAGCCGCCGCACCGCGACGATCGCCCACGGAGCCGCCGCGAGCCCGAGCCCCGCCACGATGAGGCAGGCGGCGATCACCCGACGAGTCTACGGTCGCCCGCGCGGTCGCCCCTCCCCCGAAATGGCGCGTATCCGGCCGAGGGTGGCGCCGGTACCCTCGCTGCCATGACCCGAACCGACGACCTCATGGCGATGATGCAGAGGCACATGCAGGGCACGGCATTCGTGTTCTCCCGCACCGCCAAGGGATTCACGATCGACCTCGACCTCGCGAACCGGCAGTGGTGGCCGCTCATCGCGCACACCAACCTCAGCGAGACGTCGAGCTTCCAGATCATCACCGACGAGATCGACTCGACGTTCACGATCGTCGAGATCCCGCGCCACATCGAGTGGGGTGGCGACGAGGCACCCCACTTCGTGGCGGCGCCGGTCGGCGGGGTCAAGCAGAGCCTCAAGGACGAGGTCGACCTGCGGGTGAGCGCCGAGCCCATCCGCCGCTTCGTGCGCCGCGAGGCGGGCGGGCTCGGATTCCGCGAGGCCCTCGACCGGAAGAAGCTGTTCACCATGCTCGGTGTCGCGGCCGGCGGCGTCGCCGCGGTCGTGCTCGTGCTGGTGATCATCGTCAACGCCCTGGGCTGAGGGGCTCCAGCGCGCGCTCAGACCAGCGAGTCCTTCCAGGCCTTGTGCAGCGCCGCGAAGCGTCCCGTTCCTCCGATGAGCTCCTCGGGGGTGCCGTCCTCGACGATCCGACCGTGCTCCATCACGAGCACCCGATCGGCGATCGCGACCGTCGACAGACGGTGCGCGATGACGATCGCGGTGCGATCCGAGAGCAGGGTGGTGAGGCCCTCCTGCACGAGCCGCTCGCTCGGGATGTCGAGCGAGGCCGTCGCCTCGTCGAGGATCAGCACCGCCGGGTCGGCGAGGAACGCGCGCGCGAACGACAGCAGCTGCCGCTGACCGGCGGAGACGCGCCCGCCGCGCTTGTTCACATCCGTGTCGTAGCCGTCGGGCAGCGCCGTGATGAACTCGTGCGCCCCGACCGCGCGCGCCGCCGCCTGGATCTCGTCGAGCGAGGCTCCGGGCTTGCCGAGCGCGATGTTGTCGGCCACCGAGCCCGAGAACAGGTACGCCTCCTGCGTCACCATGACGATGGCCCGGCGCAGATCCTTCGGGTGCAGCTCGCGCAGGTCGACGCCGTCGAGCCGCACCGACCCCGTGGTGGGGTCGTAGAACCGCGCTACGAGCTTCGCGAGCGTCGACTTGCCGGCCCCCGTCGATCCGACGAGCGCGACGGTCTGGCCGGCCGGGATGTGCAGCTCGAAGTCGGGCAGCACCACGAGGTCCTCGCGGTAGGCGAAGCGCACGTCGTCGAAGTCGAGGGCCCCGCGCGCCCTCCACAGGTCGACCGGCCGGGTCGGATCCGGAACCGTCGGGTTCTCGTCGAGCACTCCCGAGATCTTCTCGAGCGCCGCCGCGGCCGATTGGTAGGAGTTGTAGAACTGCGCCATCTCCTCCATCGGGTCGAAGAACCGGCGGGTGTACATGAGCGCGGCGAGCAGCACGCCGACCGCGAGCGACCCCTCGGCCACCCGGAGCCCGCCGACGAGCAGCACCACCGCCACGACCACGTTGCCGATCACGACGAGACTCGGGTCGAAGACGCCGAACACGCCGATCGCCTTCGCGTTGGCGTCGCGATACGCCTCGGTGGTCGCGCCGAACTCCCGCTCGTTGCGTCGCTCCGCGCGGAACGCCTTCACGGCCCGGATGCCCGTCATCGTCTCGACGAACTTGACGATGAGCCGCGCCGAGTGCACACGGGTGGCGCGGAAGGCGCGCTGCGACGTCACCTGGAACCATCGGGTCAGCAGCGCCAGGATCGGCAGCGAGCACGCGATGACGACCGCCGACAGCGGATCGAGGAACAGCAGGGCGACCGCGATGAACGCCATGTAGAGCACGCCGCGGATGAGCCCCTGGATCCCCGAGTCGAGCAGTTCGCGGATCGAGTCGAGGTCGTTCGTCTGCCGCGCGATGATGCGCCCCGAGGTGTAGCTCTCGTGGAACTCGAGGCTCAGCAGCTGCGCGTGCCGGTAGATGCGGCCGCGCAGGTCGAACAGGAACGCCTGACTGATGCGCGCCGACAGCATCGTGTAGTGCCACATCAGGACGGCGCCCACGATGGCCGCCGTCAGGTAGAGCAGCACGACGAGCGCGAGCGGCATCGCGTCCTGCCGCTCGACGATGGCGGGCAGCCCCGCGTCGATGCCGAACGCGATGAGCGCCGGGCCCGCGGTCTGCAGCCCGGTGCTCGCCGCGACGATCACCATCGCGACGATCACCCGACCGCGCAGGGGTCGCAGCAGCGAGCCGAGCAGCACGAGCGAGCGCTGCCGCATGGCGCGGCTCTCCTCGCGCGTGTAGTCCTGACGGTCTTCGCCCTCGACGCCTTCGAGCGTGCTCACGCGATCACCTCCTGGGGGGCCTGCTCGGTATCGCGATCGTCGTCGAGCGACGAGATCACGTGACGGTAGTGGGGGTTGCGCTCGAGCAGCTCCGAGTGCCGCCCGACATCGGTGATGCGGCCGTCCTCGAGCAGGGCGACGCGGTCCGCGAGCATGACGGTCGACGGACGGTGGGCCACGACGAGCGCGGTCGTGTCGGCGAGCACGCGGCGCAGCCCCGCCTCGACGCGCGCCTCCGTGTCGACGTCGAGCGCCGAGAGCGGGTCGTCGAGCACGAGCACCGAGGGCCGAGCCGCCACCGCGCGGGCGAGCGCGATGCGCTGGCGCTGGCCGCCCGAGAGGCTCAACCCCTCCTCGCCGATGGTCGTGTCGGCGCCCATCGGGAGCCGCTCCACGAACTCGGCCTGCGCGATGTCGAGCGCCTCCGCGAGCACCGCCTCGCCCTCCGGCGAGTCGACGTCGAGCTCGGGGCGCCCGAGCAGCACGTTCTCGCGCACGGAGGCCGAGAACAGCGTCGCCTCCTCGAACGCCATCGCGATCCGGGCGCGCAGCTCCTCGCGGGTGAGGTCTCGCACGTCGACGCCATCGATCAGCACCCGGCCGCCCGTCACGTCGTAGAGCCGGGTGGTGAGCGCGGTGAGGGTGGTCTTGCCCGAACCGGTCAGCCCGACGAGCGCCATGGTCTCGCCCGGCTCCACCTCGAGGGTGATGTCCTCGAGCAGGTCGGGCACCGAGGCCGGCGAATCCTGGTAGCGGAAGTGCACGTGCTCGAAGACGAGCCGGCCGCGCGGCTCGGCGACCGTCACCGGGTGCTCCGGATCGCGGATCGGGTTGGGCTCGTCGAGCACCTCGAAGAGCCGCTCGACCGCGGTGCGGGTCTCGAACGTCATCGACAGCAGCCACCCGATCGACTCGATCGGCCAGCGCAGCACGGACGCGGCGGCGAAGAAGGCGATGAGTCCGCCGACCGTGAGCTGACCGCTCGCGGCCAGCACCACGCCGCCGAGCAGCGAGAGCGCGAACGCGGTGTCGGGGATGAGCAGCAGCCAGAGCCAGAGGCCGGCGATCGACCGGGCCTTCTCCAGCTCGGTGCCGCGCAGCTCCTCGGCCTGCCGCAGGAAGGCCTCGAGGCTGTGCTTGCCGCGACCGAAGGCCTTGAGCACCCGGATGCCGTGCACCGACTCCTCGACGGTCGTCGCCAGGTCGCCCTGCTGGTCCTGTGCGCGACGCGACACGAGCGAGTAGCGGTGCTCGAAGCGGAACCCGACGACCCACATCGGCACCGACGCGACGATGAAGACGAGCGCGAGCTGCCACGACCAGGTGAACAGGATGCCGAAGCCGACGACGATCACGACGACGTTGCCGACCAGCAGGATCACGCCGAACGCGAGCCAGCGGCGGATGGTGCCGAGGTCGCCCATGGCGCGCGAGAGCAGCTGGCCCGACTGCCAGCGGTCGTGGAAGGCGACCGGCAGATCCTGCAGCTTCGCGTAGAGGGTGTTGCGCATCGACGCCTCGATGTGCGTCGAGGGGGTGAGCACCAGGAAGCGCCGCAGCATGATGAGCAGCCCCTCGGCCACGCCGAGCGCGAGCACGAGCCCGGCGGCGGGCCAGATCTGGCGGGCGTCGCCGGTCGCGAGCGGACCGTCGACGATCCACTGCAGCACCACGGGCACCGCGAGCTGCACGAGCACGAGCACGACGTAGACGACGAAGCTCACGATGGTGCGGCCGAGGAACGGCCGGACGAAGGGCAGGATGCGCAGCAGCGTGCGCACCGTCCCGGGGGACGAGGAGGGCGGGATCGACTGATCAGACATGGGACATCCAGGGAACGCGCGAGAGTTCGCGCACGAGTGGTGGAACGTTGAGGGGATTCGACGGATTCCGGATCCGTCGTGACAGGCGGGCGGGCTGCGCCGCTACGGACGCCGCGGGAGGGAGGCGACGGCCGGCTTCGCGGCCTCGACAGGGCGCTTGCTACCGGTGTTCGTCATGATGCCTCCTCGTTGTGCGAGCCTCGTCCGCCCGGATGATGCCCGAGCAGCCCTACAGAATATGCCCGCCGCCTCCGACACTGCAACACCCGCTCATCCGCGCTGAGCAGATGCCCCCGGGGCGCCGCGGATCCCGCACCACCGAGACTGTGTCGGCACCCGTATTCGCGCGCGACCGCGCTCGTGCACGGATCGGGCCGGCGCCGCGGATCTCGCACGACCGCGACTGTGTCGGCACCCGGATCCGCGCGCGACCGCGCTCGTGCGCGGATACGGCCGGCGCCGCGGATTATCGCGGCGCAAGAAGACTCAGTGGAAGAAGTGGCGTTCTCCGGTGAGGTAGAGGGTCGCGCCGTACTCGGCGCATGCCGCGATGACGTCGTCGTCGCGGATCGAACCGCCGGGCTGCACGATGGCGCGCACGCCGGCCTCGAGCAGGATGCGGGGGCCGTCGTCGAAGGGGAAGAACGCGTCGGATGCGGCGACCGAGCCCGCGGCGCGCTCCCCGGCCCGCTCGACGGCGAGCTTGCAGGAGTCGACCCGGTTGACCTGCCCCATGCCGACCCCGACGGAGGCGCCGCCGGAGGCGAGCAGGATGGCGTTCGACTTGACCGCGCGCACGGCCCGCCAGGCGAACTCGAGGTCGGCGAGGGTGGCCGCGTCGGCGGGCTCGCCGGTCGCGAGCTTCCACTGCAGGGCGGGCGTGAAGTGGTCGTCGGACTGCTGCAGCAGCAGTCCTCCGGAGATCTGACGCAGCTCGGTCTCGGTGCGCGCGTAGCCCTCGGGCAGCTGGAGCAGACGCAGGTTCTTCTTGGCGGCGAGCACCTCGAGCGCTCCCGGCTCGAACCCGGGGGCCACGATCACCTCGGTGAAGATCGGCGCGATCGACTCGGCCGCCTCGCGCGTGATCGGGCGGTTCGCGGCGATGACGCCGCCGTACGCCGACACCGGGTCGCAGGCGTGCGCGAGGGCGTGGGCGGCGGCGATGGTGTCGGCGGTGGCGATGCCGCACGGGTTGGCGTGCTTGATGATCGCGACGGCGGGGCCGTGGTGGTCGTAGGCGGCACGGAGCGCCGCATCCGCGTCGACGTAGTTGTTGTAGGACATCTCCTTGCCCTGCAGTTGGGTGGCCTCGGCGATGCCGAGCCCGTGGGGCTCGCGGTAGAGGGCGGCGCGCTGGTGGGAGTTCTCGCCGTAGCGCAGCACCTCGGCGCGGGTCCAGGTGGCGGCCGCCCACCCGGGGAAGCCGGAGCCCTCGTCGTCCGGGGCGAGCACGTTTCCGATCCAGCTCGCGACCGCGACGTCGTAGCTCGCCGTGTGGCGGAACGCCTCGCGGGCCAGTTCGCGGCGCTCGGCGAGGGTCGTGCCCCCCACCTCCAGCGCGTGCACGATGTCGCCGTAGCGGGCGGGCGACACGACGACCGCGACGTTGGCGTGGTTCTTGGCGGAGGCGCGCACCATCGCGGGGCCGCCGATGTCGATCTGCTCGATCACCGCGTCCGGGGCAGCCCCCGAGGCGACGGTCTCGGCGAAGGGGTAGAGGTTGACGACGACGAGCTCGAATGGCTCGATCTCGAAGCGCGCCAGCTCGGCCTCGTGGCTCTCGAGTCGCAGGTCGGCGAGGAGGCCCGAGTGCACCTTGGGGTGCAGGGTGCGCACCCGGCCGTCGAGGTGCTCGGGGAAGCCGGTCAGGTCGCCGATCTGGGTGACGGGCAGGCCGGCATCCGCGATGGCCTTCGAGGTGCCTCCGGTGGAGACGATCTCGACGTCCGCCTCGACGAGGGCGCGCGCCAGCTCGACGAGCCCGGTCTTGTCGGAGACGGCGACGAGCGCACGGCGGATGGGAACCCGGTCGCGTTCGCGGTAGAGGGACGGGTCGATCGCGGGGCCGCTCAACGGTACTCCTCGAGGTGGATGGTCTGGTTCGCGATGTCGAGCACGGTCTGGATCAGCAGCTCCCGCTCGACGGGTTTGATGCGCTCGTGCAGCGACGTCTCCGTGTCGCCCGGCTCGATCGGCACCCGCCGCTGGGCGAGGATGGGCCCCTCGTCGACGCCGTCGTCGACGACGATGATGCTCGCGCCGGTCTGCTCGGCGCCCGCGGCGAGCGCGTCGCGCACCCCGTGGGCCCCGGGGAACTCGGGCAGATACGCGGGATGGGTGTTGATGATCCGGGGGCTGTACTCGGCGACGACCTGATGCGGCAGCAGCTTCATGAGGCCCGACAGGATCACCAGGTCGGGCTGCCACTCGCGCAGCCGGTTCAGCAGCTCCTCGCCCCACGCCTCCCGCGATGCGAAGGAGCTGTAGGGCACGACGAACGACGGGATGCCGAAGAGCTCCGCGTGGGCGAGGCCGTCGGCCTGCCGGTCGGCTCCGACCGCCACGACGCGGGCGGGGAACTCGGCGTCCTGCGCGGCCTCGAGGAGGGCGCGGAGGTTGGACCCGCCCCCGGAGATGAGGACGACGACCCGCAGCACCCGCCCAGCCTACCGGCCACGCCCGCGCAGGAGCGCGGGGAGGGAGGCGGCGGCGAAGCCGAGTGCGAGGCCCACGGCGAACTCCAGCCCGGAGGCCAGTCCCACGGCGAGCGGGTCGGGGCCCACCTGGCTGAAGCGCCCCGGACCGAGTCCGCCGGCGGATGCCGCGGCGAGCAGGGCGAAGAGCAGTCCGCCCGTCACGCCGCCCGCGAGCGCCGCGAACGCCGACCATCCGAGACGGGATCCCTCGCCGACGGCGCGCAGGAGCGCCGGGCGCACCGCGGTGGCCGCGAGGAAGGCGGCGACGACCGGCACCGCGAGGCCGACGAAGCCGAACGTCAGCTCGCCGGCGGGCAGGGCGCCGAGCACGGGGATCGTCGGGAGCGGCCCGACGGAGGTGCCGAGCGGCGACACCTGCGAACCGACCCCGAGCGCGAATCCGGGGCCCGCGAACCAGGAGGCGACCCAGACGACGATGTTCGGCACGAACGCGAACTGGGCGGCGGTCAGCACGACGCCGCCGAGCACCTCGGTGTGCAGGGTCTCGTACATGCGGATCACCTGGGCGTACCCGAGCACGAGCACGACGGTGGCGGCCACGGCGCTCGCCGCGAGCACGAGCATCACGGATGCGGCGCCCGCCTTGAGCGCGGCCACGATACCGCCGCGGAGGGGGGCGCCCCAGGATGCGGTGACGCGTCCCAGCCGGTCCCAGGTGCCGGCACCGCGGTCGGCGTCGGCGCGCAGCACGCCGAGCAGCAGCCCGAGGCCGAACACCAGCGCGGGCAGCAGGGCGCCCTGCCAGATCGACGGGCGCGCCGCCGGGTGCACGGCCGAGAGCGTCAGCAGCAGCGAGACGCCGCCGAACGCGAGGAACGCGGCGAGCTCCCCCAGCATCCGGTGCCCGGTCTCCGCCACCCGCGCCCCCGCGCGCACCCCGAGCAGCAGGGTCAGCAGCGCGAAGCCGAGCGCGGCGATCGAGACGAGCACGACGGTCCCCTCGGGCGCGCCGATGGTGACGGCCGTCACCTCGTCGAGCACGAAGGTGACGTCGACGCCGTGACCGATCAGCCACACGTCGACGGCGGCCCGCCAGAACCCCGCCCAGTCGGGTCCGAAGCCGAACTGGATCGCCCACAGCAGGGTCGCGAGCAGCAGCGGGATCGCGACGCCGATCGCGGCGACCAGGAGCGCCTCGGCCCCCGCGAACAGGATGGTGAGACGGCGGCTCACCGCAGGCGGCCCCGCACCCTCAGCACTGCGGGTCCGCCGCGGGGACGGTGCCCGAGATCAGGTAGGCGTCGACCGTGTCGTCGACGCAGGCCACGCCCTGGGCGTAGATCGTGTGCCCCTCGCCCTGATAGGTCACGAGGAACCCGCTCGAGAGCTGGTTCGCCAGGGACTTCGCGTTCGCGTACGGGGTGGCGGGGTCGTTGGTGGTGCCGACGACCATGATCGGGGCGGCCCCGTCGGCCGTGAAGGCGTCGGGCAGGGTCGCGGTCGGCACCGGCCAGTTCGCGCACACCACCTTGAGCACCGCGTAGTCGTCGTACGCCGCGTAGCGCCCCAGGATGGGCGCCGCGGCGTCGATCTTCGCCAGCCCGTCGAACACGTCGACCCCGTCGGAGCCGAGGGTGCCCTCGTCGCAGGTCACGGCCGTGTAGATGTCCATGGAGTTGTCGGAGTAGCTGCCGTCGGCCTGTCGGCCGTTGTAGGCGTCGGCGTAGGTGAACACCGTGTCGGCGTCCCCCTTGCGCAGGTCGGTGAAGAGCTCCGAGAGATAGGGCCAGTAGCTCTCCGAGTACAGCGTGAAGATGATGCCCGTCGCCGTGGTCGCCGAGTCGAGCTCGCGCCCGTCGGAGGCGACGAAGTGGCGTGCGTCGACGGTGTCGAGCATCTGCCGCACCGATTTCAGCGCGGTGTCGGCGCTTCCGGAGAACGGGCAGTCCGACTGCGGCAGGCACCACTGCATGTAGGCGCGCAGGGCCGAGTCGAAGCCGGCCATCTGCACGGCGAGCGCGTCGAGGTCGCCGACCTGCGGGTCGACGGCGCCGTCGAGCACCATCCGACCGACCTTCTCCGGGAACAGCTCGGCGTACACCGTGCCGAGGTAGGTGCCGTAGGAGTAGCCGAGGTAGTGCAGCTCGGTGTCGCCCAGCACCGCCCGCATGACGTCCATGTCGCGGGCGACCGATGCGGCGTCGAGGTGGCCGAGCAGCGCCCCGGTGTTCTCCTCGCACGCGGACGCCCAGTCCTCGGCGCGGCCGGTGAGCTCGTCGAGCCAGCCCTGCGTGCCGTAGGCCGAGGAGTAGGTGCCGTAGAGCCACTCGTCCTGGTCGGCCGCGTCGGTGTAGCAGGCGATCGGGTCGGAGTGGTTGACCCCGCGGGGGTCGAAGCCGATCACGTCGTAGTTCGCGAGCACGTCCTGGGTGACGATGTAGTCGACCGAGTCGTGCACGAAGTCGTAGCCCGAGCCGCCGGGACCGCCCGGGTTGATGAGCAGCGACCCGAGCGAGGCGCCCGTCGCCCGGTGCCGCGCGACGGCGAGCTGCATGGTGTCGCCCGTCGGGTCGCTCCAGTCGAGCGGCACGGTGACCTCGGTGCAGTCGATGCCGCTCGCCCCGCATCCCGACCAGTCGAGCTGCTGCGTGTAGAACGGCTGGAGCTCGGCGGGCACGTCGTCGGCGGGGGCGGGGCTGCTGGTGGCGGTGCCGCCGCCGACCGGGAACAGGGGCAGGATGCCGCATCCGCTGAGGGCGAGGGCGGCTGCGAACACGACGGCGAGGTCGCCGACTCGGCGGGAGGTCGTCATGCGCTCAGCCTACGGGCAGAGGCTCCGCCTCCTCGGGTGCCGCGACGGGGCGCTCGAGGATGCGCGCGATCGCCACCACGAGCAGCGAGAGCACGAGCGTCCAGATGATGATGGCCGGCGTCAACGGGCGCACGAAGAGGATGATGGCGGCGGCCACGAACGCGACCACGACCCGGATGACGATCCTCCCCCGGTACACGAGCTCCCCGAAGCGGCCGGTGCTCAGCCCGTGCTCCTCGCCGCGGGTGCGGAGGGTGTCGGCGCCGGTGTCGGCGAGTCCGCGCAGCGCGACCGCCCACCCCCACGGTCCGGCGAGCGCGGCGACGACGGCGAGCGCGAGCCCGACGATGATGGCGGCGACCGCGGAGGCGACGATCGACGCGACCACCGTGTCGTAGATGGCCCCGAGTGCGTTCCCCGGGATGGTGCCGGCCGTCGCGGTGAGGGCGAAGACCCGTCCCACGCCGATCCCCGCCGCGAGCACCGACGCGGAGATGGCGAGCGCGAGGCCCGCGCCGAAGATCGCGACCGCCCAGCGGCGCGCCACGAGCACCGCGACCACGAACAGGGCGATGACGACCCACTGGAGCCACGGACCGACGGCGACGGCCAGCTGGTACAGCCAGACGAGCTGTGCGGCCTGCGAGGACTCGGCGACGACGATCACGCTGTCGACCGCGGGGATGAGGTCGGCGAACGGGAATCCCGCGTCGGCGAGGGAGGTCTTCACCTGCTCCACGATCGGCCCGAGCGCGATGCCGATCTCGCCTGTGGCGCTGATCTGCAGCACGTCGCCGTGCCCGGAGAGCGCGGCGATGACCTGCGCATGGGTGATGCGCAGCGACTGGGTGATGACGTCGCGGAAGGCGTCCGAGGTGACGACCTGGGTGACGAGGCGGTCGATGAGGGTGTCGAGGCCGTTGATCGCCGGCTGCTCCAGCAGTTGGAGCGCGCGGATCGCGGCCGGCGGCAGGTCGAGGCCGTCGAGCCCGTCGAACAGGTTCGACACGACATCGTCGAGCTTCGCCTGGGTGCGGATGACATCGGTCACCTCGTCGATGATGAGCTGCTGCACCGCCGGGTCCTCGATGATCGGCTCGAGGGTGTCGACGAAGTAGTCGGTGTCGGTCAGCAGGCGGTCGGCCGTGTTCGCGACGAGCGCGATGGGCGCGAGGATCGCGGCGATCACGATGAGCACGACGGAGGCGACGGCGCGCCCGGTTCCGCGACCGCGCTTCGCCGGGGATGCGGCGACCTCCGCGGGCGGTGCGGCTGCGGCCTCGGCGTCGGCGGCTGCGCGTGCCTCGAGGGCTCCCCGTGCGGCGTCGAGCTCCTCGCGGAGCCGGGAGTTCTCCTCCTCCATGCGGGCGATCTTCTGAGCCTGCGTCTCACGGGGCATGACGGATCCTCTCCTCCACTGGGCTCATCATCCTCCTGAAACCACCGCGCGCCCCACCCCGACGGGGTGAGGCGCGGGGGGGCCGGATCACGGATGCCGCTGCGCCCGCGCGAGCGGTGAGTGCATCGGATCGGTCACCCAGCGCGTGGTGGCCGAACCGTCGGCCCGACAGCGGATGCGGAGCGTGTGCGGCGTCTCGAGCAGCAGCACCTCGGCGACGAAGCCGTGCGCGTCCCAGCCGCCCGAGACCGCCGCCGGCAGACCGTCGGGCTCCGACTCCGCCCAGCCTCCGGCGCCGACGGGCAGGACGAGCTCTCCGTGGTCGTCGACGAGGGCGAGCTCCCACTGCTCGGGCGCCGGCCGGCGCAGTCGGATCTCGCGGATACCGCCGGCGGGCGCACCCGCGGCGGCGACGCGGAAGACGGCGCCCTCCCAGGGTGCGGCGTCGGCGGGGTGCGCATCCGCGGTCGACGCGGGGAAGGAGGCCGACCCGAGTCGCGCGGCGAGCGCCGCGTCCGCGACCGGGTCGGGCGGCCCGTCGAAGGCCGGCAGCAGCAGGTTCCAGACGTGGTCGAGCACCCGCTGCATCTCGTGGGTCTCGGAGGTGATCGCCAGCACGGCGTCCTGCTCGGGCAGGATCACGCAGAACTGCCCGTAGGCGCCGTCCCCCCGGTAGCCGTGCCGCGACATCCAGAACTGCAGGCCGTAGCCCTGGCTCCAGTCGGCACCCCAGTCGCCGGGGTTGGCCACCTGCACCCGGCTCGCCTCGGCGACCCAGTCGGCGTCGAGCAGCTGCGCCTCGCCCCACCGGCCGCCCCGCAGGAAGAGCAGTCCGAGGCGCGCCACGGCATCCGTCGTCGCGTGCAGGCCGCTGAAGCCGAGGTCCCGACCCGGGGGCTGCTCGATCCAGTACGCCTCGCGGATGCCGAGGGGATCGAGCAGGCGCGGTCGCAGGTAGTCGACGAGCGACCGCCCCACCGCGCGCTGCACGATGGCGGCGAGGGTGTAGGTGCACGGCTGGTTGTAGGCGAAGACGGTGCCCGGCTCGGCGTCGAGCGGGGTGCGGAGGAATCCGCGGATGAGGTCGCCGTCGCCCGCGGCGATCGCACGGTCGAGGGTCTCCTCGCGGTGCCCGCTCGCCATCGACGCGAGGTGGCGCACCGTCATCCGCTGCATCCTCGGGTCGGCCAGGTCGGACGCGTACTCGGGCAGGTAGTCGAGCACCGGGGTGTCGAGGTCGAGCAGGCCGTCCGCGCGCGCGAGACCGGCGGCCGCCGACGTGAAGCTCTTGCTCAGCGAGTAGAGCAGCTGCACCCGGTCGGCGCGGTAGGGAGCCCACCAGCCCTCGGCGATCACGGACCCGTGCCGCATCAGCACGAGGCCGTGCGGGCGGATCGCCGGGTCGGCCTCGAGGGCGTCGAGGAGCGCCGAGATGCCGCGGGCGTCGACCTCCTCGGCACCGGGGGTCGAGTGGGGAAGGTCGTCGGTGCCCATGGGACGACCCTACGCAGGAACGGATGCGCCCCGCCCGGCGGACCGGACGGGGCGCATCGTGTCGGATCGGATCAGGCCGAGGCGAGCACCTCGCGCAGCAGCGCGGCCGTCTCGGACGGGGTCTTGCCCACCTTGACGCCGGCGGCCTCGAGAGCCTCCTTCTTGGCCTGGGCGGTGCCGGCCGAGCCGGAGACGATGGCACCCGCGTGACCCATGGTCTTGCCCTCGGGGGCCGTGAAGCCGGCGACGTAGCCGACGACGGGCTTCGTGACGTTCTCGGCGATGAACGCGGCCGCGCGCTCCTCGGCGTCGCCGCCGATCTCGCCGATCATCACGATCGCCTTCGTCTCGGGGTCGGCCTCGAACGCGGCGAGGGCGTCGATGTGGGTGGTGCCGATGATCGGGTCGCCGCCGATGCCGATGGCGGTCGAGAAGCCGAGATCGCGCAGCTCGTACATCATCTGGTAGGTCAGCGTGCCCGACTTCGAGACGAGGCCGACCGGACCCTTGCCGGTGATGTTGGCGGGCGTGATGCCGACGAGCGATTCGCCCGGCGTGATGATCCCGGGGCAGTTCGGCCCGATGATGCGGGTGGTGCCCTTCGCCTTCGCGTAGGCCCACGCCTCGGCGGTGTCCTGCACGGGCACGCCCTCGGTGATCACGACGAGCAGCGGGATCTCGGCGTCGATGGCCTCGATCATCGCGTCCTTCGTGAACGCCGGCGGCACGAAGGCGATCGACACGTCGGCGCCGGTCGCGGCCATGGCCTCGGCGACGGACGCGAACACCGGCAGCTCGACCGCGGCGCCATCCCGGTCGGTGTGCGACACCGTGGTGCCGGCCTTGCGCGCGTTGACGCCGCCCACGACCTGGGTGCCCGCCTTCAGCATGAGGGCGGTGTGCTTGGTGCCCTCGCCGCCGGTGATGCCCTGGACGATGACCTTGGAGTCCTTGGTGAGGAAGATCGACATTTCTCTGTCCCTTACTTCGAAGCCAGCTCGGCAGCCTTGTCGGCGCCCTCGTCCATGCCGGTGGCGATGGTGACGAGCGGGTGGGCGGCCGCGGCGAGGATCGCGCGACCCTCCTCGACCTGGTTGCCGTCGAGGCGCACGACGAGGGGCTTGGTGGCCGAGTCGCCGAGGATCTCGAGCGCCTTCACGATGCCGTTCGCGACCGCGACGCAGGAGGTGATGCCGCCGAAGACGTTGACGAACACGCTCTTGACCTGCGGGTCGCCGAGGATCACGTCGAGGCCGGCGGCCATGATCTCCGCGGAGGCGCCGCCGCCGATGTCGAGGAAGTTGGCGGGCTTCACGCCGGAGTGGTTCTCGCCGGCGTAGGCGACCACGTCGAGAGTCGACATGACCAGTCCCGCGCCGTTGCCGATGATGCCGACCTCGCCGTCGAGCTTCACGTAGTTGAGGCCCGCGGCCTTCGCCTTCGCCTCGAGCGGGTCGGCGGCGTCCTTGTCCTCGAGGGCCTCGTGGTCGTGGTGGCGCACCTCGCTCGCGTTGTCGTCGAGCGACACCTTGCCGTCGAGGGCGACGATCTCGCCGGAGCCCGTCAGCACGAGCGGGTTGACCTCGACGAGGGTGGCGTCCTCGCCCGTGTAGACCTCGTAGAGCTTCACGAAGACGGGGGCGACCTTGTCGACGAGCTCGGCCGGGAACTTCGCGGCGACGGCGATCTCGGTCGCCTTCTCGAGCGTGATGCCCTCGATCGGGTCGACCTCGACGCGGGCGAGCGCGTCCGGGCGCTCCTCGGCCAGCTGCTCGATCTCCATGCCGCCCTCGTAGGAGGAGAGCGAGAGGTAGGAGCGGTTGGACCGGTCGAGCAGCACCGAGAAGTAGTACTCCTGCTGGATGTCGGCGCCCGCGGCGACCATGAGGCGCTTCACGACGTGGCCCTTGATGTCGAGACCGAGGATCGCCTCGGCCGCGGCCTCCGCGTCGTCCGGGGTCTTGGCGACCTTGACGCCGCCCGCCTTGCCGCGGCCCCCGGTCTTCACCTGGGCCTTGACGACGGTCACGCCGCCGAGCTTCTCGGCCGCGGCGCGCGCCTCGGCGGGGGTGTCGGCGACGATGCCGGCGAGCACGGGGACCCCGTACTTCTCGAACATGTCGCGGGCCTGGTACTCGTAGAGATCCACGCTGTCGCTTCTTCCAATGCGTCGGGGATGGAATGGCGGCCGAACTGTCTCGACGCCGAGATAGTTCGATGTCGAGATAAATGACCGCCTGCCATGCTACCCGCTGATTCGGAGAGGATTGACCGCGTGACGACCGCGGACGACTACCTCGCCGAGGGGTCGCTCGTGCTCGGCGGCGGGGCCGCGCTGCTGCTGCAGTTGGCGCATCCGGCGGTCGCCCGCGCGGTCGCGCGCCACTCCGGGTTCGCCCGCGACCCGATGCGGCGGCTGCGCCACACGCTCGGCTACGTGTACGCGATCGGGCTCGGGGAACCCGAAGTGGCGGCGGCCGCGGCGGGGCGGGTGGATCGGGCGCACAGCGGCATCCCGGGTGCGCGCGACCCCGAGACGCAGCTCTGGGTCGCGGCGACGCTCTACGCGCTCGGCGTGCAGGTGCACGCGTCGCTGTTCCGCCCGCTGCCGGATGCCGTGGCCGACGAGGTCTACGCCGTCTCCGGCCGTTTCGGCACGAGCCTGCAGGTGCCGCCCGAGCTCTGGCCCGCCTCGCGCGCGGCGTTCGATGCGTACTGGGATGGCGTGCTGCCGACGTTGGCGGTCGGCGACGACGCCCGCGCGGTGGCGGCCGGCATCCTGCGACCCGCGCGGGGCACCGTGCCGTGGTGGGTGCGCGCGGCGCTCCCGGTCGGTCGGCTCATGACGGCGCGGCTGCTGCCCGACCCGATCCGGGACGCCTACGGCCTCCCCCGGCACCCCGGCCGCGAGCGCGCGGCTCTCGCGGTGGTGCGCGTGCTCGTGCGGCTGACCCCTCGCCGCATCCGCCGCCTCCCCTCGCGCCTGCTCCTCCCGAGGTGAGGCGTCATCGTGCGTCGCGTCGCGCGCGGCCGGCGCGACACGACCTGGCGCCTCAGGCGGCGACGCGCAGCGCCGAGGCGGCGAACCACGGGGCGATGCCGCGGATGAAGGCGCGCGCCGCCTGGGTGTCGCGGTCGGCGAGCCAGGTGGTCGTGATGCCGTCCATCACCACCACGAGCCGCCGGGCGAGCACCGGGCCGGGCTCGCGCCACGTGATGCCGCAGACCTGCGCGAGCTGCGTCAGCATCCCCTCGGCCTCGCGGTAGTAGAAGCCGTACTGGCGATCGGCCAGTGCGGGCTCGTACCGCACCCCGTACAGCGCCAGCTCGACGAGGGCGAGCTCGCGATCCGGGTCCTGCACGAGCAGGTCGAGGTAGGCGTCGAACGCCGCGACGATCACCTGCTCGAGGGTGGCCGCGACGCCGTACGGGATCGACAGCTCCGCCGCCATCCGCTCGCCGTCCGTCACGGCGCGGATCACCTGCGAGAGCAGATCCTCGCGGGAGGAGAACACGAAGCGGAACGAGGTGGGAGGCATCCGCGCCTCGGCGGTGATCGCGCGGGCGGTGGCCGCGGCCACACCCCCGCGGGCGATCACCCGGATGGCGGCCTGGATCAGGGCGTCGCGTCGGTCGTCGGGGCTCATGCGGCGGGACATCGCACCTCGTCGTCGGGTCGTGCGGCGGTTGGACGCTCGTCCAAGATTGCCTGACATCGTGGCCGACGCCGACGCGGCCGCGCAAGGGCGACCGGCGTGCCGCCCTGGCACCAGTCCGGGGGCAGACGCGCCGCTCCCGAGCGCAGTCGGGCCGCTCGCGGCGAGGATAGAGTCGGGCGATGCGATTCGCCGCCCTCCGCGCCCCCTGGTACAAGGGATACCTCGCCGGCGGTTCGCTCATGATGGGCGCCGACCACGTCGAGCACGCCATCACGTACTTCGTGATGTGGCAGCTGTTCCACTCGCCCGTGCTGGCCGGCTTCGCCGTGATCAGCCACTGGCTCCCCCAGCTGCTGTTCGCGATCCCCTTCGGGGCGCTCGCCGACCGCTTCGACTGCCGACGGCTGATCCAGCTCGGGGCGGCCTGTTTCATGCTCGCCTCCGCGGGGTGGGCGGTGCTCATCGCCACCGGCACGCTGCAGCCGTGGCACTGCGTCATCCTGCTCGTGCTGCACGGGCTCGCGGGCACCTTCTGGGGTCCGGCGGATCAGCTCATGCTCTACGACATCGTCGGACCTGCGGACCTCCCGAGCGCGGTGCGCCTGATGGCCACCGGGCTCAACCTCGGCATGCTGGTGGGCCCGGCGATCGGCGCCGCCCTGCTGTTCACCGTCGGACCGGCGTGGGGCATGGCGATCAACGTGCTGCTGTACCTGCCGTTCGTCGGCTACCTGCTGGTCGTCCCCTACGACGGCCACAGCCGTGCGGGCGACCGCCCCGCCGCCGCACGCATCCGCGACGTGCTCGGGGTGCTGCGGGAGGTGCCGGCGCATCCGCCGATCCTCGCCGTCATGGTGTTGCAGGCGTGCGCGGGGCTCTTCATCGGGTCGGCCGTCGTCACCCTGCTACCGGAGTTCGGCGAGCTGCTCGGGCTCGACGAGTCGGGGTTCGCCTACGGCATGCTGCTCATCGCCATGGCCACCGGCGCCGTCGCGGGCGGCATCGGCCTGGAGGCGATCGGCCGGGTCCGGGTGAGCGTGCGGCTCGCCACCACGGCGACGGTCGTGTTCGCGACGGCTCTCGTGATCTTCGCCCTCTCGCGCAGCTTCGCGCTGAGCCTCGTCGCCCTGGTGATCGCGGGCACGGCCAACCTGGTGTCGAGCTCCACCTCGCAGGCGGTCGTGCAGCTCGAGGCGCCCGCCGACCGACGCGGGCGCTTCATCGGCGCCTTCGCGATGGCGAGCAACGGATCGCGGGTGGGCGCCGGCATCCTCGTCGCGGCCCTCGGCGCCTGGCTCGGCGTGACCTGGGCGATCGGCATCGACGCGGCGCTGCTGCTCGCGGCGGCGACGGCGCTGCTGCTCGTGGTGCTCGCACGGCGGCGGCGGATGGAGCTCGCCGCGGCCGGACGCGTCGAGCCGAGCGAGCCGGAGGCGATCGGCGAGAGCTGACCGCGGCTACAGCTTCTCGATGGGCGCGATCTTGATGAGCAGGCGCTTGCGACCGGCGGTGTCGAACTGCACCTCGGCCACGGCCTTCGGGGCGGTGCCCGTGACGTCGACCACGCGACCCTCGCCGAAGTCGGTGTGCCGGATGCGGTCGCCCGGGGCGAGCGTCAGGTCGCCGTTGTCGCGCACGGCGCCCGTGACGGCGCTCGTCCACTCGCGCTTCTCGCGATTCGGCGCGGGCGGGAGCGAGGTGCTGTAGCTGAAGCGCTGCCGGGTCGGGGCGTTGAGCGCCCGCGAGCGGGTGCCGCCGCGCGAGTTCGCCTGGCCGGGCGACTGGCGCCACTCGATGAGGTGGCCGGGCACGTCCTGGAGGAAGCGGCTCGGCATCGCGACCGCCGTGTCGCCGAACTGCGCGCGGGTCATCGCGAGCGAGAGGAACAGCCGCTTCTTCGCGCGCGTGATGCCGACGTAGAACAGTCGCCGCTCCTCGGCGATGCCGCCCGGCTCCCCCGCCGACATCCGGTGCGGCAGCAGGTCCTCCTCGATGCCCGTGAGGAACACGGTGTCGTACTCGAGGCCCTTCGCGGTGTGCAGGGTCATGAGCGTCACCGATCCGGACGCGTCGTCGATCTCGTCGGCGGCCGCGACGAGGGCCACCTCGGTGAGGAAGTCGATCAGCCGGCCCTCGGGGTTGCGACGCGCGAACTCCTTCGTGAACGAGAGCAGCTCCTCGACGTTCTCGGCGCGCACCTCGTCCTGCGGGTCGCGCGTCGCCCGCAGGGCGTCGACGTAGCCGGTGCGCACGATGAGCTCGGTGAGCACGTCGGCCGGTGGCGCGGTCGGCACCATCGCCTCGACCTCGTCGAGGGTCGTGCCGAGGTCGATGATCGCCTTCGTGACCTTCGGGCCGAGGCCCAGCTGGTCGGCATCGCGCAGCGTCTCCCGCAGCGGCACGCCCAGGCGGTCGGCGTGCGCCTGCAGCGCCGCCTCGGTGGCCGGACCGATCCCGCGCTTCGGGGTGTTCATGATGCGCCGCAGGGCCAGGTCGTCGGCGGGGTTCGCGACCTGCACGAGGTAGGCCATCGCGTCCTTGATCTCGGCGCGCTCGTAGAACTTGGTGCCGCCCGCGATCCGGTACGGGATCGCCGAGCGGATCAGGATGTCCTCCAGTGCCCGGGTCTGCGAGTTGACCCGGAAGAAGACCGCCATGTCGGAGTAGGCGGCGCCCGCCTCGCGCAGCTTCTGGATCTCGTCGGCCACGAACTGCGCCTCGTCGTAGGCGCTGTATCCGGTGAAGCCGGTGATCTTGTCGCCCGCCCCTGCGGTGGTGAAGAGGTTCTTCTCCTGGCGGTCGAAGTTCGAGGCGATGACGGAGTTGGCGGCGTCGAGGATGTTCTGCGTCGAGCGGTAGTTCTGCTCGAGCAGGATCACACGCGCCTCGGGGTAGTCGCGCTCGAACTCGACGATGTTGCGGATGTCGGCTCCGCGGAACGCATAGATCGACTGGTCGGAGTCGCCCACGACGGTGAGCGACGCCCCCGGGATGCCGCCGTTCGCATCCAGCCGCATCCGCGTGTCGGCGGGCACGTGCTGCGGCTCGACCGGACGGGTGAGCTCGCGGATGAGCGCGTACTGGGCGTGGTTGGTGTCCTGGTACTCGTCGACGAGGATGTGCCGGAACCGACGCTGGTAGAGCGCGGCCACCTCGGGGAACGCCCGGAACAGGTGCACGGTCTCGGCGATGAGGTCGTCGAAGTCGAGCGCGTTGGCCCGTCGCAGGCTCTCGGTGTAGCGGCGGAACACCTCGAGGAAGGCCGCGTCGGCGGGGTCGTCGGCGTTGACGCTGCGCGCGTAGGAGTCGACGTCCGACAGCTCGTTCTTGAGCTTCGAGATCTTCCCGGCGACGCTCGGCACCGTGAGCCCGAGGGTGTCGACCTCGAGCTCCTTGATGATGCGCTTGAGGAGGGCGCGCGAATCGGCCGAGTCGTAGATGGTGAACGCCGTCTTCAGCCCCATCGCCTCGGCCTGGCGCCGCAGGATGCGCACGCACGCCGAGTGGAAGGTGGAGATCCACATGCCCTCCGCCGCACCGCCCACCAACTGCTCGACGCGCTCGCGCATCTCGTTGGCGGCCTTGTTGGTGAAGGTGATCGCGAGGATCTGGCTCGGCCACGCCTCCCGGGTCTGCAGCAGGCTCGCGATGCGGCGGGTGAGCACGCTCGTCTTGCCCGACCCCGCGCCCGCGACGATCAGCAGCGCCTTCCCGCGGTGCAGCACCGCCTCGCGCTGCTGCGGGTTCAGCCCCGCGAGCAGCGCCTCGTCGACCGCGGGCGCACCCGAGGAGGGCAGCCCGGAATCACCCGGATCGCTGTCGAATCCGTCGAGGAGGAACGTCATGGCGTGACGAGTCTAGGCGTCACCGCCCACAGCGTCCGGCGCCCGGCGCGGTGAGGGGACGGGTGCCGCGCCAGGAAGGAGCGCGGCACCCGCCCGACGATCAGAAGCCCGCGATGAAGCTGCTGACGATGCGGTCCAGGGCGGCGACGTCGTCATCGTCGAGCGCCTGCACCAGCACGTAGACGAGGTAGCTGCCGTCGTCCGCGATCGCCGCGATGGCGACGTAGTCGGCGGAGGTGGAGCCGCATCCCGTGTAGTACTCGTAGCTGCCGGTGTGATAGCCGTCGGCGTAGCTCTGCACGCCCTGCGACACGCACCCGTCGGGGGTGACGCTCGCGCGGGTGGAGCCGAGCAGCGCATCGATCGACGCGGCGCTCACGTTCGACTGCGTCGCGGCGACGGTGACACCCGGCGCGGTCCAGCCGTTCTGGTACTTCGACAGGCTGGGGCTGGCGCTCACCGTCGCCCACGCGTTGCCGGAGTCGTCGGTGAAGCCGGAGCCGTCGACCTCGTCCCACTCGACGGGCACCGAGACGCCGATGCGTCCCGAGTCGTCGGAGATGTCGACGAAGTCGCCCGACGGCTCGCCGCCGCCCCCGCCGCCGACGTTGGCGACCGCAGCGACCACGCGGTCGGAGTTGACCTGTCCGCGGTAGTAGGACTGGTCGGAGGGCCGGAACAGCTCGATGTCGAGCGTCGCCTCCGGACCGTGGGTGCGCAGCACGTCGCAGTACTCGCGCATCGAACCGTCGGTGCCGACGCTCACGCCGCCGAGGCGGGTGATCAGGTCGCCGGGCTCGATGCCCGCCTTGTCGGCCGCAGACCCGGCGGCGACCGAGGCGACCCAGACCCCGAGCCCGCCGTCCTCGCCCGCGATGCCTTGGCCGTTGATGCCGAGGCTCAGCACCGACTCGCCGGCCGCGAGCTGGTCGATGACGCCCTGCACCTCGTCGCGGTGGATCGCGAAGTTGTAGTCGTACGTGTCCTCGCCCGCGTAGTTGACCCCGACGACCCGACCGCTCGAGTCCACCAGGGGACCGCCCGAGTTGCCGGGGCGGATGCGCGCGTCGTGCTCGATGATCGAGTCGATCGAGGCCCACGCGGTGTCGCCTTCGATGTCGGCCTTGGACACGATGCCGCGCGTCATGGTGAACGTCGGGTCGCCGAGCGGGAAGCCCGCCGCGTACACGTCGATGCCGGTCGTGATCTCGCCCGTGTGCCAGGCGAGGTAGGGGTAGTCGCCCTTCTCGAGCTGCACCACGGCGATGTCGAGGCACTCGGATGCGCCGAGCACCCGGGCGTCGAGGGTGTCGCTCTGGTCGCCGCCGCGCCACACGTCGATCGTGCCCGCGCCGACGACGACATGGTTGTTGGTGATGGCGAGGCCGTCCTCGCTGATGATGAAGCCGGATCCGCGGCCGGCGCCCTCGTAGCCGCCGTACTCGGGGTCGACGAAGGTGCCGCGCGCCTCGAGCTGGATGACGGCCTGCTGCACCTGCTCGAAGCCGACCGGCGCGCCGGGTTCGGCGGAGCCGCCGCCCTGGCCCGGGAGCAGGCTGCAGCCGGCGAGGGCGGCGGTCAGGCCGCCCGCCGTGATCACGCCCGCGAGGGCGCGTGTGGTGGTTCGGGACATCGTTCTTCTTCTTTCGTGTGTCGGATTGGGAGTCGGGGGTGATGGGGTGGTGGTGCGGGTGGTGCATGGGCCGCGGGTGCGTCCGGGCGGCGAACCCCCGGTCCCCGCCCGGACGCGCGGCGGCCGCAACCCGACTAGCGGCCGCCGAGTCTCCGCGTGGTCAGGAGCAGGGCTCCTGCCGCGAGGAGAGCTGCGACGAGCACGATCCCGAGGATCGCGAGCTCGCCGCCGGTCTGTCCCAGTCGGGGGTCGGTGGGCAGGGGCGAGGCGGGGACGGTGAGGATCGTGGTGGTCTGATCCTCAGCGGCCGACTCGATCCCGTCGGTGGTGGTCATGGGGGTCCTTCCTGCGGGCGGCGGGTGCCGACGTCCGACCTTCGCGCGCGCGGTGTCCCGAGCCCCAGGGTCGGGAGCCCTCGATCGCGCCCGGATGGGGCCCGGATCCGACCGGGACCCGCGTCCCGGTCGCGGAGGTCGGGACGGCCCGCTCTCCCGAAAGGGCGGGCCGTCCCCGTGCGCGGCGGTGTCCTCCTACCGCGTGCGCACGCGTCGCCGGATGGTCAGGGCAGCCCCCGCTCCGAGGAGGAGCGCGGCGAGCCCGAGCGCCGCGACGACGTTCTCCGCACCCGTCGAGGCGAGCCCCCCGGTGCCGCTCGATCCGGTGCCGGTGCCGCCCTGAGCGGGCGCCGCGTCGACCGTGTAGCTGACGACGCGCTCGGTGCGGTGGCCCGCGACATCCGTGGCCACGATGCGCAGCTCGTGGGTGCCGGGGGTGCCGGTGGGCAGCAGCTCGCCGTCCGGCGTCGACCCCTCGCAGCTCGCGATGCCCGAGGCGTCGTCGTCGCAGCTGAAGTCGACCACGACGCTCTCGTGCTGTGCGTAGTGCCCGTTCGGCAGGATCGAGGGCTCATCGGCCGGCGTGGTCATGTCGACCCACGGCGCGGTCGCGTCGACGTAGAGGTCGAGGTCGCGCGACTCGCTGCGGTTGCCCGCGGCGTCCTCGGCCCAGTAGCTCAGCCGGTAGTACTGGCTGCGGTCGAACGTCACCTCGGCGGTATCCGCCTCGATGTCGCGGCGCACGGTGCCCTGGTTGGTCTCGTACTCGTAGTGGATGAGACGGATGCCGCTCTCGTCGCTCGCGGTGAAGCGCACCGTGACCTCGTCGAGGTACCAGCCGCTCGCCGGCACCGCGGGCTGCTCGACGTCGACGACGGGGTCGGTCGTGTCCGGCGCGATCACGCTGTACTGACGCACGACGCGGTTCGTGTTGCCGGCGAGATCGGTCGCCTCGATCGTGAAGCGGTACTCGCCCGGGGTCGTCGTGTCGACGCGGGCGCCGTCGGGCAGATCGGCCGTGCAGTCGCCGCCGACGAGACCGGAGGTCGCGTCGCCGCACTGGTACTCGACGAACAGCTCCTCGCCCACCGCGTAGCGGGCCCCCTCGGCGATGCCGTACAGGGCGATCTGCGGCGCCGTGGCGTCGACGCGGACGGTGGCCTCCTCCCAGGCGCTGTAGTTGTGCTGATAGTCGCGTCCGCGGTAGCGGACGGTGTGCTCGCCGTCTCCCGCGAGGGGGTAGCGAACGCCCAGGTAGCCGATCTGCTCGGCACCGCCGTCGATGGCGAACGCGGCGTCGAGGTATCCGGAGCCGGCGTCGGTGCCGGAGAAGGCGAGCGACACGCTGCGGAACCAGCCGTTCGCGTTCGGGGCGTCGGGTGTCGTCGAGAGGGTCACGGTCGGCGGGTCGGTCTCGGCGGCGTGCACCCCGACCGTGCGGGAGGACTGGTACGTGACACCGTCGACGACGGTCCACACCCGCGCGAAGTACCGGCCGTCCGGCAGCCCGGTGTAGTTCACCGAGTACTGGGTCGAACCGGGGAAGATCGGGGGCACGGGCTTGCTGTAGGTGGTTCCGTCCGGGCCGGTGAGCTCCGACAGCACGGTCAGGCCGCTGCGCCGGGAACCGTCGACGATCGGGTCGGCCGTGAGCGAGAGCGCGGGTGCGTTGGCGCTGCTGAAGAGTTCGAGGGTGCCCGAGGAGGTCGAGTAGCTCAGCTCGTACTCGGGGGTGATGGGGCGCGTGCCGATGTTGCTGATCTGCAGGGTCCAGACGCCGTCGGGCTGGCCGAGCCAGTAGTACTCGCCCGAGTGGACGACGCCGTTGGCGTTCAGCGGCACGCGGAAGCCGTCGCCGCGGACGACCGCGGCGTCGATGCTCGCGCCGATCGCGTAGACGAACACCATCTTGGCGCCCGTGACGGTGTAGGGGATCTCGAGGGTGTCGCCGGGCGCGATCTCGCCGGACGGGTCCTGCGGGTCGTCCGTCGAGGCGGCCGTGGGGACGAGCTGCTCGGCGGCGACCGGGGTCTCCGGGGTCGCGGCGTCCGGGGTCGGGAGGTCGACCGCCTCGGCCGCCTGCTCGGGTGCGAGGGCGGTCTGCTCGTCCGCCTCATCCGGGGCCGCGTCGAGCTCGGACGCCTCCGCGTCGTCGGGTGCCGCCGCCTCGGGGCTCGGCTCGCCGACGACGGACTCCGTCGCCTCGCCCGGGGGGAGCTCATCGGCCGCGGCGATCGCCGCCGGGATCAGGAAGGCGCCCGCGAGGAGCGCGGTGGCGGTCGCACCGGCGGCGAGCCGGCGCAGGGGGGTGTGCAACATGTCGGGTGGTCCTCTCGTGTCGGCGCGGGACTGCGCCGACGACCGAGACTTCCCGACCCGATGTCCCGACTCCCAGGGACGGATGTCCTCAATTCACCACCACACCAGGGTAGCGGATTAGTCGACGCCCACCCCCGCCTCGCGCGCCATCACGATGAGCGCGGAGCGGTCGGGTGCGCCGAGCTTCGTCGCGATGCCGTACACGTAGTTGCGCACCGTCTTGTTGGTGAGCACGAGGGTGCGCGCGATCGTGGGGTTGTCCTGTCCACGGGCGACCAGATCGAGCACCTCGCGCTCGCGCTCGGTCAGCTCGGGGAACGGGCGCCCACCCGCCCGCTTCGCATCCGTGAGGTAGGAGAGAGCCCGACGCGCCACATCCGCACCCAGCAGCATGTCGCCCGCCGCCACGGCATGGATGGCGCGCTGCACCTCGTCGGGGGCGGCGGTCTTGAGCAGATACCCGCGCGCGCCCGACCGCACCGCGGCGAAGAGCGACTCGTCGTCGCCGAGCATCGTCAGCACCAGCACGCCGATGTCCGGTCGCTCGCGGGTGATCCGCCGGGTCGCATCGATACCCGACGATCCCGCCGCGAGGTCGAGGTCCATCAACACGACCGCGGGCGATGCGGCGAGCACCACCCCGACGGCCTCGTCGGCCGTCTCGGCCGATCCGACCACCTGCACGCCGTCGAGGGTCTCGAGCAGCGAGATGATGCCGATGCGGAACAGCGGGTGGTCGTCGACGACGACGACCCGGATGGGGTCGGATGCGGTGCTCATTCCGTGTGCTCCCGGGATGCGGAGGTGGATGCGGGGACGATCGCGCCGCCCGGCACGCGGAGCACCATGCGGGTGCCCCCCGGACCGGAGTCGAGGGCGAGCTCGGCGCCCGCCTCGACCGCGTGCTCGCGCATGGTCGCGAGACCGACGCCGTCGGCGACGGCGGCCGGGTCGAAGCCGTGCCCGTCGTCGGCGACGGACAGGGTGACGTCGCCGGAGTGCTCGACGAGCCGGATCGCGACGGACCTCGCGGCCGCGTGGCGCACGGCGTTGTGGACCGCCTCCGCCGCCACCAGATAGAGGGGCCGGATCGCGTGCGGCGGCAGCCGCACGGCCGGCGGCGCGTCCACCGCGATCTCGACGCCGGACCCGGCGAAGTCGGCGCCGAGCTCCACGAGCTCGACCGGCAGCTCGAACCCGGTGCCCACCACGCGCACGCTGCGCGCCACGCGCCGCACCTCCCCGAGTTGCGCTCGCAGGTCCTGCGCGAGCCGGGTGGCGAGTCCGGCGGCCGCGACCGGATCCGTGGCACGGAGGTTGTCGACGGCCGCGAGACCGAACCCCACACCCGCGAGCGCGGGGCCGATGCCGTCGTGCAGTTCGCGTCGCAGTGTGCGACGCTCCGCCTGGCGCGCGGCCACGAGACCGTCCCGGGCATCGCCGAGCCGTGCGCTCGCGAGCGCCAACCGGAGCGCCGTCGCGACGACGCCGACGAGTTCCTCCAGCTGGCGCAGCGCGCTGCGCGACAGGCGCTCGCCGTGCCGCGGACTCACCCGGAGCTCCCCGATCCGGACGCCTGCGGTGCGCAGCTCGAGCACGGTCGGGTCCTCGCCGGGTTCACCCACGACGATCGCGTCCGAGCCGTGCTCGTCGGGCACGATCTCGATGGCGGCGACCCCGAGCGCCGCCCGCAAAGCCGCGGCGAGACCGGCGAGACCCTCGGCGCCGGAGTCGAACTCCCCCACCCTTTCGCCGAGCCTTCCGAGCAGTCGCGCCGGATCGCCTCCCGGGCCGTGGACCAGGCGGTCGACGCCCGACGCGATCCCTCCGCGGACCCGTTGGAGCAGGAGTGCGACGAGCGCCGCCGACACGACGCCGATCACGACCTCGTCGAAGGCGGTGACGACCGCGAGCAACTCCGCGACGGCGAGGTACGCGGCGATCGCCGTGCTCACCAGGATCGCCCAGAGGAGCATCCGGGACACCGCTGCGGCGACACGACGGCGGCTCATCGCGGCACCTCCACGACGAGTTCGCGACGCGCTCCCGTCGCCCGGTCGTCGAGGCTGCCCCCCAGCTCGACCGCACGATCGCGCACGGATCCCAGGATCGGCTCCTCGTCGGCCGCCCGCCCACGACCGTCGACCGTGAGCGCGACGCGGACCTCGCGCGGACCGACCTCGATCGCGATCCGGGCGAGGCGCGCATCCGGCGTCCGCCGCGCCAGCAGCACGAGCTCGGCGACCAGGTGATGCACCGCCGCCTCCCGGCCTTCGGGGACGGCGTCGCCGAGACGACCCTCGACCGCGATCTCGAGTCGCGCGCTCGAAAAGCGGGCCGCGAGCTCCCGCAGGGCCTGGTCGACGTCGCCGGAATCCAGGGCGCCCGGCAGGAGCGTGCGGGCCAGGTCGCGCACCTCCGTCGTCCGCTCGGCCAGCTCCCCGCGGATCCCGGCGAGCTCTGCAGCGGCGGCGGGATCCCCGACGGCGACGAGGCCCGGCACCCCGTCCAGCCGATCCGCGCTCCGTGCGAGTCCCGGTCCGAGCCCCGTCTCCAGTTCGCGGGCCACCATCCGCCGCTCCTCTGCGCCGACCTCGCGAGCGCGCTCGCCCGCGTCGAGGATGCCCCGGTTGATGTCGGCGAGCCGCACCGCGACCGCGAGCACTCCGGAGACCTGGTCGAGCACGTGGACGATGCGGCGATCGACCCGCTGCCGCCCCGGGGCCGCCGCCTCGATCCAACCGACCTCTCCCGACGAGCCGCGCAATGCGACGCGCGCCGGAGGGCCGCCGGGCGATCCGGCGACCACGCGCACCCCGTTCGATTCCGCCGAGCTCAGCTCCAGTCGTGCGAGGCGCAGCGCCGAGCGGAGCTCCTCGGCGAGGGCCCGCAGGTCGTCGACGTCGACGTCGTCCGGCACACGGTCGCCGAGCGTGCGCATCAGCTGCGCCGGATCGGCGGCGTCTCCGTAGACGAGCTCGTCGACCCGGCTCTGGATCCAGGTGCGCAGCGGGTCGATGCCGAGCGCCAGCACCGCCACCCCGAACGCCCCCGCGACCAGCGGCGCGACGGGAAAGGCGATCGCGATCGTCGTCGCGATCGCCGAATAGGCGAGCACGAGCACGGCGACCAGCAGCACGTTGACGACCGCGCGGTTGACGGCGACCTCGATGCCTCCGACGCGGCGGCCGAGGGCGAAGACGATGACGGCGGCCGGCATGAAGAGCAGCGCCACGAGGGGGGCCAGCGGCGAGACGCGCGTGAAGGACTGCGCCAGCTCGGGCCAGATGGGCAGGAAGATCGGCGATCCGAGCCCGACGAGCAGCGCCTGGCCCACGACGATCCATCCCTGGCCCGGTCGATCGGATGGCGGCCCGACCCACCGGCGCCAGACGGCCACACCCAGGCTGACGGCGCCGAGGGCGACCGCGGCCGTGAAGGCCGCGACGATCACCGCCCGCAGCACCTCCTGGGCGACGGGGTCGGCGATCGCGAGCGGGTTGTCGGCGACGCCCTCGCGCTGGCGGAACGGGGCGAGCACGACGGGCACGACGGCGATCACGAGCCCCGCCGCGACGAGGCCGCGCACCCCGCGGCCGAGCGGCCGCGACGTGAGCAGGAGGGGGAGGATCGAGAAGCTCGCGAGGGCACCCGGTATCCACGCCCGATCGGCGAGGTGAGCGAGGAGCCCGTCGACGGCGGGGTCGCCGGCGCCGTGCCGCGCCGACACGGTCAGCAGGAGCGAGAGCCCGGCGCCCACCCCCTGCACGGCCAGGATGGCTCCGACGAGGCGCGCGCCCCGCGCGACGATGATGCCCGCGACCGCACCCCACACGACGGCGTATCCGAGGTAGACGACCGCGAGGTCGCCCTCGACGAGATACGGGGGCCCGATGAGCGTCGCCGCGACGACGCCCGCGAGAGCGAGCGCCCACGACGCGGCCGTGACCGCGACCCCCACCGCGAGTGCGGTTCGGCGAGGGCGCACGGGGGCCCATCGCGGGTCGAACCGCGCGGCGTCGCCCGGGGCGCTCATTCCTGCATCCTTCCGCGTCGCGCGGTCTCTGCAGGCCAGGATGCCGCGTCCGCCGTCCCGGAATCCAGGGGCGGTTGTCCCTCAGTCGCCGTCGAGCGCCGCGACGGCGAGATCCGGATGGTCCGCGAACACGCCGTCGACCCCGGTGGCGAGCACGGATGCGAACTCGCCCCGCCAGTCGCCCCACGCCGCGCGGCCGTCGCCCGCGCGGAAGGGCTTCGTGAGGTAGGCGTTCTCGGGTCGCAGCGTCCAGGTGAAGACGTCGAGGCCGAGGCGGTGGGCGCGATCCACGAGCTCCACCCCGGCGCGCGCATCCGGCTTCAGCAGCCGCGCCTTGTCGACGCTGATGCCGTCGACGCGGGTCGCGAGCTCGGCGAGGCCCTCCTCACCGAGCTGGGTCGAGTAGTCGGGAGCGGATGCGCCGAGCCGCATGAGCAGATCGGGTGCGGTGCCGCTCGCCTCGAGCAGGTACACGTAGCGCGCGTCGACGCCCCGCGCACGCACCTCGCCGAGCACCGTCTCCTCGAAGCTCTCCACCACGAGCGGACCGGGGAAGCGGGCGAGCGCCTCCGCGACGAGCTCGCCGAGCGGGATCCCGATCGCGTCGAAGTACACGGCGTGCTTGATCTCGGCCACGAGCCCGAGCGCGCGGCCCTGCCGCTCCGAGGCGTCGGCGATCAGCCGCAGCAGCTCGTCGAGCCGCATGATCGGGGAGCGGCCGTCGAAGGTCGCGGAGTGCGGGCGCAGCTCGGGCAGCCGCTCGACGGCGCGGAGGGTCGAGAGCTCCTCCCAGGTGAAGTCCTCGGTGAACCAGCCCGTCACCGTCACGGGGCCGAAGTTCTTCGTCGTGCGACGGTCGGCGAACTCGGGGCGGCCGGCGACGTCCGTGGTGCCGGAGATCTCGTTCTCGTGCCGCAGCACGAGCACCCCGTCGCGCGTCGCGACGATGTCGGGCTCGACCGCGTCCGCGCCCAGGGCGAAGGCGAGCTCGTAGGCCGCCCGGGTGTGCTCGGGACGGTACCCGCTCGCCCCGCGGTGCCCGATGACCCACGGGCGCCGCTGCTCGCTCACCCGCACACCCTATCCAGCTACGCTCCGAGGATGAGCCCGAGCCCGCCGCGCACGCCGTGGCGCGAGCCGACATCGCTGCTGCCGTTGCGCTGGGGCGACCATGCGACCCGGCTCTGGGCGGGCAGCTGGCTCGTGGTCGGAGGGGGCGTCTCGATCGCGGGTTCCAACACGGAGGCCCTCTGGGTGCTCGCGATGGGCACCGCGGCACACGTGGTCGGGTGGTGCATCCTCCCGTCGGCGGGGTGGCGGCGGGTCGTGGCCGTCGCGCCCGCGACGCTCACGATGTGGCTGCTGCTCGCGGGCCCGCGTTTCCTCGTCGTGCTCGCGTTGCCCTACCTGCTCTGGCTGCTCGTGCGGCACCGGCCGCGGCTCGCCTCCCTCACCGGGATCGGGGTCGCGGCGGTCGCCCTGCTGGTGGGCGACGCGGTCGGCCAGGACTACTCGCGGATGCTGCCCGCCCTGGCCGTGGTGGGCGCCACCATGGTGGGCGGCGCCTGGGTGGCCCGCCTGATCGCCCGTCGGACGATCCGGGCCGACTGAGCGTTCCACCCCTCGTTCGGGGGGTGTTCACCTCGGCGGGGCGATCCGTTCATCCGGACGCTGCGCACCGCTGGTGACCTGGTCGACGCCACCGCATCCACCACCATCGACAGGAGTCACCATGCCCACCGTCCGTGCCCGCCGTACGGGTGCCGCCCTCGGCGCGCTCGCGCTCACGGCGCTGCTCGTCGCGACCGCCGCCGGAACCGCCGGCGCCCTCCCCTCGCCCAGCCCCGACCAGTTCGGCGGCGCCGCCCGCCACGCCGCGCAGACCCGCATCAGCTCCGACCTCACCTCGTCGCTGCGGGACGGCAAGGTCGACAACGTCATCCTGCTCATCGGCGACGGGATGGGCGACAGCGAGATCACCATCGCCCGCGACTACCTGGTCGGTGCGGGCGGCACGCTCGCCGGCATCGACGCGCTGCCCGCGACGGGCCAGTACACGACCTACTCCCTCTACAAGGACGTCCCCTACGCGGGCAAGCCCGACTACGTGCCCGACTCGGCCGCCACCGGTACCGCCTGGGCGACCGGCACCAAGACCTACGACAACGCGATCTCGGTCGACATCCACGGGGATCCGCACGCGACCCTGCTCGAGCTCGCGAAGGCCAACGGCTACAAGACCGGCGACGTGTCGACCGCCGAGATCCAGGATGCGACCCCGGCCGTGCAGGTCGCACACGTCGCCCAGCGGTCCTGCTTCGGCCCCGACTCGGCCAGCTGCGGCCCCGACGCGCTCGTGAACGGCGGCGCCGGATCCATCAGCGAGCAGCTGCTCGACACCCGCCCCGACGTGACCCTGGGCGGTGGCGCCGCGACCTTCGCGCAGACCGCGAAGGCCGGCGACTGGGAGGGCATGACCCTGCTCGAGCAGGCCGAGGAACGCGGCTACCAGCTGCCGACCGACGCCGCGAGCCTCGCGGCGGTGACGGTGGCCGACCAGGATCAGCCCGTGCTGGGGCTCTTCGCGCCCGGCAACCTGCCCACCCGCTTCGCCCCCTCGGTCGCGACCGTCGGCGGGTCCGGCGGTGCGCCCGAGACCTGCCAGGCCAACCCCGACTATCTGGGCGCCGGCCTGACGCTCGCCGACCTGACGTCGAAGGCGATCTCGCTGCTCGACGCGAAGCAGTCGAAGGGCTTCTTCCTGCAGGTCGAGGGCGCCTCGATCGACAAGCGCGACCACGCCGCCGACGCCTGCGGCCAGATCGGCGAGACCCAGGACCTCGACGAGGCCGTGAAGGTGGCGCTCGACTTCGCGAAGAAGGACGGCCACACCCTCGTGATCGTCACCGCCGACCACGCGCACTCGAGCCAGATCGTCGACGGCGCCACCCCCGGACTCGGCACCACGCTGCTGACCGTCGAGGGCTCGCCGCTGCGGATCTCGTACGGCACCGCGGCCGCCGGCGGATCGCAGCAGCACACCGGGTCGCAGCTGCGCATCGCCGCCTACGGCCCGTGGGCGTACCAGGTGGTGGGCCTGAGCGATCAGACCGACACCTTCTTCACCATCGCGAAGGCCATGCGGTTGGATCCGCGGGCGCTCAGCCGCTGAGGGCGATCGCGACGGGGACGGCCGACCGGCTGTCCCCGTCGTGCGCGTCTGGGCTCAGACGCGCACCGACTCGTCGCGGCGGTCGCGGAGCCGGGCCACGATCGTCTCGAGCTCCAGGCCGCTCGGCACGGCGAGACCGCCGAGCCCCGCACCCAGCACCCCGAGAGGCAGCTCGACCGAGTCGCCCGCGCAGGTGCGGACCTCGAGCGTGACGCCGCCGACGGCCCGCCCCCAACGGGTCACGCGGCTCACGCGGATGACGTCGACCCGCTCCCAGGGCTCGCGGCCCAGGCGGATCGGGTGCTCGGGGGAACCGCTCCACAGCTCGAAGCCGGTCTCGTCGGCGAGCAGCGTGATCCCGACCGGGAGGAACGCGACATCCGGATGCAGCCGCCGCATCGCGGCGCCGAGGCCCCGCACCCGCGCACCGCGGAGCACGACGGCTCCGGGCCGGAGGGCCGCGAGCTCCGCGACCCGTTGGCCCGCACGGGCGGCCCAGATCATGAGGCCCGCGAACAGCACGAGCGTCGAGCCCGCGACGAGAGAGGCGAGCAGCAAGAAGTCGGCGAGGGCCGAGGCATCGGCACCCGAATGCACGGCCAGCGCGCCCGACAGCCCCAGCGCCCCGAGGAAGGCGCTGAACAGCGGACTCGGCGCCCAGGCGCCGGTCTCGTCGACGAGCGCGGGGCGCGCCGCTTCGTCGTCGTGCCGCTGCATGCCTGGAAGCGTAGGAGCCCGCGCGGAGGTGCGGCAGTCCCCTGAAGGGGTCTCCCCCCAACGGGGAGAGACAGGACGTTACCGCCCCGCGATCACTCCCACTCGATGGTGCCCGGCGGCTTCGACGTGACGTCGAGCACGACGCGGTTCACACCGGCGACCTCGTTGGTGATGCGGTTCGAGACTCGTGCGAGCCATTCGTACGGCAGCCGCGTCCAGTCGGCGGTCATGGCGTCCTCGCTCGACACCGGCCGCAGCACGATCGGGTGCCCGTAGGTGCGGCCGTCGCCCTGCACGCCCACCGAGCGCACGTCGGCGAGCAGCACGACCGGGCACTGCCAGATCTCGGCGTCGAGGCCCGCGGCGGTGAGCTCGGTGCGCACGATGAGGTCGGCGGCGCGCAGCGTCTCGAGGCGCTCCTCGGTGACCTCGCCGACGATGCGGATGCCGAGACCGGGGCCCGGGAACGGGTGCCGCGACACGATCGCCTCCGGGAGCCCCAGCTCGCGTCCGATCGCGCGCACCTCGTCCTTGAAGAGGGTGCGCAGCGGCTCGACGAGCTCGAACTGCAGGTCCTCGGGGAGTCCGCCCACGTTGTGGTGCGACTTGATGTTCGCGGTTCCCGTTCCGCCGCCCGACTCCACCACATCCGGGTAGAGCGTGCCCTGCACGAGGAAGCGGATGGGGTCGCCCTCCGCCGCGAACTCGGCGACCAGGTCGGCTTGAGCGGCCTCGAAGGTGCGGATGAACTCGCGCCCGATGATCTTGCGCTTCTGCTCCGGGTCGGAGACCCCGGCGAGCGCCGTGAGGAAGCGCTCGCGCGCGTCGACGGTCACGAGGCGCACGCCGGTCGAGGCGACGTAGTCCTGCTCGACCTGCTCGCGCTCGCCGGCGCGCAGCAGACCGTGGTCGACGAACACGCAGACCAGCTGGTCGCCGACGGCCTCGTGCACGAGGGCGGCCGCGACGGCCGAGTCGACCCCGCCCGAGAGCGCGCACAGCACGCGACCCGTGCCGACCTGAGCGCGGATGCGCTCCACCTGCTCGGCGATCACGTTGCCGCTGTTCCAGTCGGCGGGGATGCCGGCCGCACGGTGCAGGAAGTTCTCGAGCACCCGCTGCCCGAACGGGGAGTGCTTCACCTCGGGGTGCCACTGCACGCCGTAGAGCTTGCGGTCGTCGTTCGCGAACGCGGCGACCGGGGTCGACTCGGATGCGGCCAGCACGTCGAAGCCCGCGGGCGCCTTCACGACCGAGTCGCCGTGACTCATCCACGCGGTCTGCTCGATCGGCTGCTCGGCCAGCAGGGTGCCGCCGTCGGTGCCGGAGACGAGGCGCACCTCGGTCGACCCGTACTCGCGGGCGCCGGTCCTGGCGACCTCCCCGCCGAGCTGCTGGGCCATCACCTGGAATCCGTAGCAGATGCCGAGCGTCGGCACGCCGAGCTCCAGCACGCCCGGGTCGAGATCCGGCGAGCCCTCCTCGTAGACGCTCGAGGGGCCGCCCGAGAGCACGATGCCCACCGGGTTCTTCTCGGCCAGCTCGGCGGCGGTGATGGTGTGCGGGACGATCTCGCTGTAGACGCCGGCCTCGCGCACGCGGCGCGCGATGAGCTGGGCGTACTGGGCGCCGAAGTCGACGACGAGCACGGCGCGCTGAGCGGTCTCGCTCACGCGCTCACCTCCTCCGCGGCCTCCGCCGCATCCGTGGGCTGTTCGGTGGTGCGGATGCGCGCCTCGATGTAGGCGGGCACCTGGAACTCGAAGTAGTAGCTGAGGAAGGGCACGATGCCGCCGAGCGCGATGAACAGGAAGCGTCCGAAGCTGTAGCGCGCCAGGCGCCACATGACGAAGTCGCAGCCGAGGTAGAGCACGTACAGCCAGCCGTGCACGGTCAGGATCGCGATCGACAGGTTGATCGCGGTGAGGCTGTCCTTCGGGGTGAGCGCCAGGAATCCGAAGGGACCGCCGAGCTCGATGTCGACGCCGAAGCCGTAGCGCAGCACCATCATCACGACGAGCAGCAGCAGGAAGGTGCCGGTGATCGCCGCCGAGACGCGGTAGACCTTGAGCGCCGTCCGGAGGCGGGGGATGTCGGCGGAGCGGGGGCCTTCGGGCATGCACCCAGTCTAGGCGCGGGGCCCGGGCCCTTCCTGCTCCCACACGTCGCGCACCAGGCGGTACCAGAGGAAGACGGCGAACCCCGCGAACAGCACCCATTCGACCGCGTAGAAGATGTTGAGCCAGTTGAGGCTCGTGTCGCGGTAGGGCGCGGGTTGATGGATCGCGGCGAGCCCGGGCGTCGGGTCGGCGAGCACCACGTATCCCGCGTAGACCGGCCCCGGCTCCGCCCACAGGTTCACGAGCTCGCCGATCGACATGGCCTTCCGCTCGCCCTTCTCCACCTCGTTGAGCTGCGGCGACTCGGTCGGCAGGTAGCGCCCCGCGACCTCGAGGGTCTCCGGCACCTGCGCCTCGGCGGCGAGCGCCGCGTCCGCATCCGGTGCCCACCCGAGGCCGACGGCGAGCGAGTCGCCGTCCGCCGTGACGACGTGCGCGACGAGCCAGGCGCCCGCGACCCCGTCGTTCTCGCGGCCCGTCAGCACCGAGAAGTCGCCCGCCACGACGGTTCCGGATGCGGTGACCCGCTGCCCGATCGCCGCGTCGGTCATCGGCGTCTGCGGTTCGGCCACCTCGCTGAGCGGCACCGGCGTCTCGGTCGCGACCTCCGGCACCGTCGCGTTCTCGACGCTGCGCTCGAGCTGCCACTGGCCGAGCGCGGCGAAGCCGCTCGCGATCGCGATCGCGAGCACGAGCGCGCCGATCCAGCGCGGGCGCCGCGCGATGCGCAGGAACTGCGCGAGCGTCGGCGGCGGGGGCGTCTCCGCGTCGGGGGCGTGCGGCTCGGTCACCTCAGTACTCTGCCAGGTCAATACTCGGGATCCACCTCACGTGCGCGGCGCAGCTCGTCCTCGGTGAGGCCGTCCGACTGCGCGCGCGCCTGCTCGGCGCGACGCGCCTCGCGTTCGAGGGCCGAGTCGACGTCCGGAACCGTGTCCTCGATCACCGGCACCGGCACGGTGTCGAGGCGCTCGCCCGCCGCCACCTCCTCCGCGAGCGGGTCGCCCGCCATCGCCGCCTCCGCGAGCGCGAGCGCGCGGTCGCGTTCGGCGTCCGGCGCCACGGCCGACCGGCCCCGACGACCGAAGAGCCACGCCCCGGCGCGCTCCGAGTTCACGGCGAGCACCGGTCCGATCACGGCCATGCTCAGCACGTAGAGTCCCGCGAACGGCACGAGCCGGGGGTCGAGGCCCGCCGCCGACGCGAGGGTCGCGAGGATGAGGGCGAACTCGCCCCGGTTCTGCAGCATCGCCGAGACGTTGAGCCCCTCGGCTGGGGTGAGCTTGTTGATCCAGGCGATGAGCTGGCCGCCCGCCGTGTTGAGCACCAGGGTCAGCACCACCGCCGCCGTCACGGGCACCACGACCGAGCCGAAGTCGGCCGGGTCGAGCGAGAGGCCGAAGCTCAGGAAGAAGAAGGCGCCGAAGACGTCGCGCAGCGGGAGCGTGAACTGCTCGATGCGCGCCCGGAACCGGGTGGCGCCGAGCACGAGCCCGATCAGGAACGCCCCGATCGCATCCGAGACCCCCAGCAGCTCGCCGATGCCGCCGAAGGCGACGGCGAGGCCGAAGAACAGGATCGTGAACAGCTCGTCGTCGCGGGTCTGGATGAGGCGCGACACGAGCGAGCCGCCCCAGCGGGCGAGAGCGAACATCGCCACCAGGAACGTGAACGAGATCGCGAGCTCCAGCACGATCGACCCGACATCCGTCTCGCCGCTGATCACGACCGAGACGATCGCGAGGTAGATCGCGATGAAGACGTCCTCCACCACGGCGATGCCCAGGATCACGGGCGTCTCGCGGTTGGCGAGGCGGCGCAGCTCGATGAGGAGCTTCGTGACGATCGCGCTCGACGAGGTGGCCGTCATGCCCGCGATGATGAGCGCCTCGCGGCCGCCCCAGCCGACCATCATCCCGAACGCGAACCCGACGCCGAAGTTGATGAGCAGACGGGTGCCGCCCGAGATCAGCAGGGCCCGGGCGTTGCCGAAGAACTCGTCCTGGTCGAACTCGAGGCCGAGCGTGAACAGCAGGAAGATGAGGCCGAAGATCGCCACGAGCTCGACGTCGAGGGAGTCGAAGCTCAACGGGAACCAGGTGACGTGCGGGCTCGCGAGCAGCCCGATGATCATGTAGATCGGGATCGACGGCAGGCCGATCAGCTTGCCGAGTCGGCCGAGCACGTAGGCGATGACGAACAGGACGCCCAGGACAAGCAGATCTCCGCCGTGCTCCATCGTCTACTCCCCGGGGGGAGCGTCGCCCGAGCGCGCCTTGAAGTCGCCCGTGCGGTAGAACTGGAACGCCTTGGCCACCTTCTCGGGTGCCCCCGCCACCACCAGGGTGTCGCCGGGGAAGACCTTGAAGTCGGCGTCGGGGCCGGGGTTCGCCGAGTCGCCGCGCACGACGGCCACAACCGTCACCCCCGGCAGCCCGCGCTCGGTCATCGACCCGAGCGGCTGGCCGGCGATGTGGTGGTCGTAGTCGACGTGGAACCAGTCGATCGAGAGTCCGGGGATCTGGTCGAGCCCGCTCAGCGACTCGGTGATGCGCGTGCCGCCGAGCAGCTCCGCGAGGGTGTGCGCCTCGTCGTCGTCGAGCCGCAGCGAGACCTTGCGCGCGTCGCCGTCCTCGGCATCCGCGAACGAGATGAGGTCGGATGCGCCGGAGCGGTGCGTGATCACACCCACCTTGCCGCCGTCCTCCGTGACGAAGGTGTGCAGCACCCCCACGCCGGGGAGCTTGACCCGTCGGACGTCGACCATGGCAACTCCTCACACGCGCGCGGACGACTCCACCCTATCCGGGCGGGCTGCGCCGATTCAGACCTCGCGGGCCTCGAGGCGCACCCGTTCGGCGGATGCGTCGTCGGGTTCGAGTTGACTCGCGCGCTCGGCGGCGACCCGCTCCAGGTAGCGCTCGACCTCGTAGGCGATGCGCTCCTCATCCCAGCCGAGCACCTCGGCGATCAGGCGGGCAGCGACGGGCGCGGCCGAGACGCCGCGGTCCCAGGCCTCGATCGACATCCGGGTGCGTCGGGCGAGCACGTCGTCGAGGTGCAGAGCGCCCTCGTGGCTCGCCGCGTAGACGGCCTCGGCGGCCAGGTAGTCCTCGGATCCCGGCAGCAGCTGCCCGAGCTCGGGACGCTCCCGGATGAGGGCGAGCACCTCGCGGGCGTGGGTTCCGTAGCGGTTCAGCAGGTGGCCGACGGCGCCCGCCGTGAGCCCGTGCTTCCGCGCGATCCGGCCGCGGCGGTTCCAGGCGGCGGGGTAGCCCTCCGCGCCCGTCAGGCCGAGCTGCTCGGTCACCGACTCGGGGGCCGGGCGATCGAGCCCGCGCGCCACCGCATCCACCGTGTCCTTCGCCATCACCCGGTAGGTCGTGAGCTTCCCGCCCGCCACCACCACGAAGCCGGGCACCGGTGAGGCCACGATGTGCTCGCGGCTGAGCTTCGAGGTCTCGTCGCTCTCGCCCGCGAGCAGCGGTCGCAGGCCCGCGTAGACCCCCTCCACGTCGTCGCGGGTGAGCGGGGTGGCGAGCACCGTGTTGATGTGCTCGAGGATGTAGTCGATGTCGGCCGCCGTCGCCGCGGGATGCGCGAGCCCCTGGTGCCAGTCGGTGTCGGTCGTGCCGATGAGCCAGTGCCGCCCCCACGGGATGAGGAACAGCACGCTCTTCTCCGTGCGCAGCAGCAGGCCGATCGTGCCGCGGATGCGGTCGCGCGGCACCACGAGGTGCACGCCCTTGGAGGCCCGCACGCGGAACGGCCGCACGCCCGCCATCTCCTGCAGCTCGTCCGTCCAGACCCCGGTCGCCGACACCACCTGCCGGGCGCGGATCTCGAAGCGCTCCCCCGACTGGCGGTCGAGTGCCTCGACGCCGACGACTCGGGCGCCCTCGCGCAGCAGGCCCTCGACCTGCACGCGGCTCGCGGCGTGGGCGCCGTACTCGGCCGCGGTGCGCACGAGACTCGCCACGTAGCGCGCGTCGTCGACCTGGGCGTCGAAGTAGACGAGACCCCCGCGGAAGGCATCCGGATGCAGGTCGGGCGCCGCCTTCGCCAGCTGCCGCTTGGTCAGGTGCCGGTGGTGGGGCACCCCCGGCTCGCGTCCGCCCGTCCACGAGAACAGGTCGTAGAGCGTCATGCCGGCGCCGATGTAGGCCCGTTCGACGAGCGGCGTGGTGACCGGGTAGAGGAACTTGACCGGCTTGACGAGGTGGGGCGCGATCCGCTGCAGCAGCAGGCCGCGCTCGATGAGCGCCTCCCGCACCAGCCGGAAGTCGAGCTGCTCGAGGTAGCGGATGCCGCCGTGCACGAGCTTGGAGCTGCGGCTCGAGGTGCCCGATCCCCAGTCACGGGCCTCGACGATCCCGGTGCCGAGTCCGCGCGTGACGGCGTCGAGGGCCGTGCCGGCCCCGACGATCCCGCCGCCCACGACGAGCACGTCGAGCTCCCGCTCCCGCATCGCCGCGATCGCCTGCTCCCGCCCCGCAGGACTCAGCTCACCCATGTTCCCCACCCTAGGTCGGCACGAGGTGGTTCGCCGGAGACATGTCTGCGCCACCCCGGACACCCGCGCGCGGGTGTCCGGCCGTCGCGGCGGGTGTCCGGGCGCTCAGCTCTGCAGGTAGGGCGCGACGACGACCTCCACCCGCTGGAACTCCTTGAGGTCGGAGTACCCGGTGGTCGCCATGGACCGACGCAGCGCGCCGATGAGGTTCACCTGGCCGTCGGGGTGCGACGACGGTCCGAACAGCACCTGCTCGAGCGGGGCGATCGTGCCCACCGCGACGCGGTTGCCGCGCGGCAGCTCGGGGTGGTGCGCCTCGGCGCCCCAGTGCCAGCCGCCGCCGGGTGCCTCCTCGGCGCGGGCCAGCGTCGAGCCCAGCATCACCGCATCCGCGCCCATCGACACGGCCTTCACGATGTCGCCGCTGGTGCCGAGCCCGCCGTCGGCGATGACGTGCACGTAGCGGCCGCCCGACTCGTCGAGGTAGTCGCGACGCGCACCCGCCACATCCGCGACCGCGGTCGCCATGGGCGCGTGGATGCCGAGGCCCGTGCGCGTCGTGCTCGCCGCCCCGCCGCCGAAGCCCACCAGCACGCCCGCCGCACCGGTGCGCATGAGGTGGAGCGCGGCGGTGTAGGTGGCGGCGCCGCCGACGATCACCGGCACGTCGAGCTCGTAGATGAACTTCTTGAGGTTGAGGGGCTCGACCGTCTTGCTGACGTGCTCGGCCGACACCGTGGTACCGCGGATGACGAAGAGGTCGACGCCGGCGTCCAGCACCGCCTGGGAGTGCTCCTGGGTGCGCTGGGGGCTGAGGGCGCCGGCGACCGGCACGCCGGCGGCGCGGATCTCGGCGAGGCGCTGCTTGATCAGCTCGGGCTTGATCGGCTCGGCGTAGAGCTCCTGCATGCGCGCGGTGGCGCCGTCGGCCGCGAGCGAACGGATCTCGGCGAGCACGGGCTCCGGGTTCTCGTAGCGCGTCCAGACGCCCTCGAGGTCGAGCACGCCGAGACCGCCGAGCCGGCCGATCGCGATGGCCGTCGCGGGGCTCACGACCGAGTCCATGGGGGCCGCGAGCACGGGGATGTCGAACGTGAACGCGTCGATCGTCCAGCTGACGCTGACGTCCTTCGGGTCGCGCGTGCGGCGGCTCGGCACGATCGCGATGTCGTCGAAGGCGTATGCACGCCGCGCGCGCTTGGCCCGGCCGATCTCGATGTCGCTCACCGCTCCACCCTAGTTGTTGGGCGTTCTAGACATGTCTACGCCCCGAAAGACACCCGCGAGGCGGTATCCAGGTGCACGTATCGCTGTCTGCTCCTCGGAACTCCCGCTTCTTCGAGGAGCCGCGCGAGCCGCCGAGGATCGAGGAGATCGTCCCAGACGATCCGCACGACCGTCCGCACGTGGCGGCGCAACCGGTCCTCGCGCCGCTTCTCACGCCAGACGACCTCGGCTGGGTCGCCGCGGGAGAACTCGTCGCGCGTGTACTTCATCTTCCCGTCGAACTCCGCCGCGATCCCGAGCTGCGGCCAGCAGAAGTCGACCAGCATCGATCCGTCGCCATCGCGGAACTCGTGCTGCAGAACCGGCGCGACGAATCCGAGTGCGTGCATGATCGCGCGGGCGAGAGACTCCCCGAACGATTCGGATGCGGCATCCGCGAACCCGAGCGCGGCCGCGCACCGCGCGGCGCCGGAGGCGGGAGACCACTCCTCGAGGAAGTCGCGGAGCGCATCCTTCGCCGTCGCACCGCTCCGAAGCGCGGCATCGAGCGTCGCGACGCCGTTCGCGAAGCCGTCCAGCAGGACGACATCGAACAGGGTCCGCTCGAGGCAGGTGCTCGGCACGCCCCGCACGAGCGCGCTGTGACGTTCATCCCATCGCGCCGACGTCCGGACCACGCCGGGTTCGGCGGTGCCGCCTCCGCGATACGGCATCAGAAGGGTGACGTGCTCCGGCCATCGGCGTCGCACCGGAACACCGTGGAGCGCGGCGGCGGAGTATCCGGCCGCCAGCGCAGGCGACCCCGTCCGGAGCTGGGAGAAGACCGCGCGGGTCCGGGCGATGTGGCGTTCGCGCTCGCTCGCAGCGTCCCACTCCGCGCGCGCGACGTAGACGCCCCGGCGGATGCGGATGAAGTGACCCGCGCGGGCAGCGCGCCGGAACGCTCGCGCATCCTCCCCTGCGGCGACCAGTTCGTCGATGTAGATGAGAGCCGGGCTGAGATCGACCATGCCGGGAGGATGCCCGGCTGCGTCCGCGCGCTCCGGACCGCGCCGCACCACGGTGGACGTACTCCCGCCCGCGACGCCGGTGAAGGACAAGATTCCGAACACCTGGACACCCGCGCGCGGGTATCCACCCGGCCATAGACATGTCTATGGCCAGCAGAGACTCAGCGGGAGTAGTTGGGGGCCTCGACCACCATCTGGATGTCGTGGGGGTGCGACTCCTTGAGGCCGGCCGGGGTGATGCGCACGAACTTGCCGCGCTGCTTCAGCTCGTCGACGGTGCGGGCGCCGACGTAGAACATCGACTGGCGGAGGCCGCCGACCAGCTGGTACATCACGGCGCCGAGCGAACCGCGGTAAGCCACCCGGCCCTCGATGCCTTCGGGGATCAGCTGCGCATCCGAGGGCACGTCGGCCTGGAAGTAGCGGTCGCGGGAGTACGAGGTCTTCTTGCCCCGGTCGCTCATCGCGCCGAGCGAGCCCATGCCGCGGTAGTTCTTGAACTGCTTGCCGCCGACGTAGACCAGGTCGCCGGGCGACTCGTCGGTGCCGGCGAGCAGCGAGCCGAGCATCACGGTGTCGGCACCCGCCACGAGCGCCTTGGCGATGTCGCCCGAGTACTGCAGGCCGCCGTCGGCGATCACCGGGATGCCGTGCTCGCGCGCCGCGAGCGACGCCTCGTAGACGGCGGTCACCTGGGGCACGCCGACACCCGCGACGACGCGCGTGGTGCAGATCGAGCCGGGCCCGACGCCGACCTTGACGGCGTCCGCGCCCGCGTCGACGAGCGCCTGCGCGCCCGAGCGGGTGGCCACGTTGCCGCCGATGACGTCGATGTGCGCGAACGCCGGGTCGGCCTTGAGGCGGCGGATGATGTCGATCACGCCCGCGGAGTCGCCGTTCGCGGTGTCGACGACGATCACGTCGACCCCCGCATCGCGGAGCGCCCCGGCGCGGTCCCACGCGTCGCCGAAGAAGCCGATCGCTGCGCCGACCCGCAGGCGGCCCTCGTCGTCCTTCGTGGCGTTCGGGTACTTCTCGGTCTTCTCGAAGTCCTTCACGGTGATGAGCCCGCGCAGCCGGCCCTCGCCGTCGACGAGCGGCAGCTTCTCGATCTTGTGCTGCGCGAAGATCGCGACCGCGTCGTCCGGGTCGATGCCCTCGGGTGCCGTGATAAGCGGCGCCTTCGTCATGACGTCGCGCACGAGCGTCGACGCCTTCTCGAACGGCGACACGAAGCGCATGTCGCGGTTCGTGATGATGCCCACGAGCTTGCCGTCGCCCTCGACCACCGGCAGGCCCGAGACGCGGAACGTGCCGCACAGCTCGTCGACCTCGGCGACCGTCGCATCCGGCGTCGTGGTGACGGGGTTGGTGATCATGCCCGACTCGGAGCGCTTCACCTTGTCGACGTGGGTGGCCTGGTCGGCGATCGAGAGGTTGCGGTGCAGGATGCCGATGCCGCCCTGCCGCGCCATCGCCACGGCCATGCGCGACTCGGTCACGGTGTCCATGGCGCTCGAGAGCAGCGGCGCGTTCACGCGGATGCGGCGGGTGAGACGCGAGGAGGTGTCGGCCTCGCTCGGGATCACGTCGGTGTGCGCCGGAAGGAGCATGACGTCGTCGTACGTGAGTCCGACGAATCCGAACGGATCGGGCTGGTCCATGGTGTCCTCTGTGGGTCGCGATGAGGGGAGCCCGGCTGCGTCGCTGGAGACCGGTAGTCCATCTTAACGGTTCGATCCCGAAGCGCATTCCCGACGCGACCCCGGTGGACGGATGCCGGAGAGGTGAACATACTGTTCGAACGCGGTATGCGTTCGAAACACGAAGGCAACATTGCGTAAGTAGCGTCAAGGTCGACGAGGACAGCCCGGTCTCGTCATGCCCCGAAGTCTTGGAGGTTCCGTGGCTCTCGCTCGAACAGCGGCCGTCCCACGGCTGGGCCGCGCACTCGTCGCGGCCTTCGTCTTCGCAGCGACGGCGTTCGCGCTGTTCGCCGCCGCCGCGCCCGCGCACGCCGATCCGGTCGATCCGGCCACCGCGGACCAGACCATCCAGGTGTGGGTGCGCAACAACGCCGACAAGGCGGGGGTGGCGGGCGTGGGCGTCTCGGTGACCGGTGACGGTTTCGACGAGTCGTTCACGACCGGCGACGACGGCAAGGTCATCGTCGGCCTCGAGGACGCCGGCACCTACACCGTGACCCTCGACGAGTCGACGATCCCGGCGGGCATGGGTCGCCCCAACGCGATCAGCCGCGACGTGCAGGTGTTCTCCGGCAACAAGAACCAGCCCGCGAACTTCCTCATCGACCCGAGCTTCGCGCCGGACGCGACGGGCTCGGGCACGGGAGACGGGGCGAGCGAGTCGCCCACCGAGACGCCGGGTGCATCCACCGGCAGCTCGCAGGACATCGCGGGTCTCGTGATCCAGAAGATCGTGACGGGCCTGATCTTCGGTCTGCTGCTCGCGCTCGCCGCGATCGGCCTCTCGCTCATCTACGGCACGACGAGCCTCAACAACTTCGCGCACGGCGAGCTCGTCACCTTCGGCGGGCTCATGGCGTTCACCTTCGGCAACCTGCTGGGGCTCCCGGCGGTGCTCGCCATCCCCATCGCGGTGATCCTCGGCGGCGCCTTCGGCTGGACCCAGGACGCGGTGCTCTGGAAGCCGCTGCGCAGGCGCGGCCTCAAGCTCATCCCGCTCATGATCGTCACGATCGGCCTGTCCTTGGTGCTGCGCTACCTCTTCGCGTTCATCTGGGGCGCCGACCGGATGACGCTCGCGAACGACCCGAAGCCGTTCCTCGTGCTCGGCCCGGTGAGCCTGCGCTTCACGGATGTCTTCGGCGCCGGCCTCGCGATCGTCGTGCTCCTGGTCGTCGCGTTCGTGCTCATGCGCACCAAGATCGGCAAGGCGATGCGCGCCGTCTCCGACAACCGCGCCCTCGCCGCCGCATCCGGCATCAACGTCGAGCGCGTCATCCGGGTCGTGTGGGTCGGCGGCGGGGCGCTCGCCGCCCTCGCCGGCGTCTACGTCGCCTACTACCAGGGCCTGCGGTGGGACACCGGAGCCGCGATCCTGCTGCTCATCTTCGCGGCGGTCACGCTCGGCGGCCTCGGCACCGCGTTCGGCGCCCTCGTCGGCTCGCTCGTGCTGAGCGTCTTCATGAACCTGTCGACGCTGTGGATCCCCGAGAACCTCAAGATCGTCGGCGCGCTCGTCGTGATGATCCTCATCCTCCTGTTCCGACCGCAGGGCATCCTCGGTCGACGCGAGCGGATCGGCTAAGGGAGACGGACATGGACTTCAACTTCATCCCCCTGGCGTTCGGCGAGGTCTTCTCGCCCACCACGGCCGCGTACGCGCTCGCCGCGATCGGCCTCGCCGTGCACTTCGGCTTCGCGGGGCTGCTCAACTTCGGCCAGGCCGGCTTCATGGCGCTCGGAGGGTACGCGTTCGCGGTCACGACCGTGATCTTCGGCCTGCCGGTGTGGATGGGCTTCCTGATGGTCATCGCGGTGTCGGTGGTCTTCGCGCTCATCCTCGGCATCCCGACCCTCCGGCTGCGGGCCGACTACCTGTCGATCGTCACCATCGCGGCCGCCGAGATCGTGCGCCTGTCGGTCAAGACGCCCGAGTTCTCGGATGTCACGGGCGGTTCCGAGGGCATCAACGGCGCGGGCCGGGTCTTCAACGAGGCCACCAACCCGCTGCCCGACGGCCGCTGGGGCGTGGGCGTGCTCACCTACTCCTCGGCCCAGTGGTGGCTCATCATCGTCGGCTGGGCGATGGTCGCGATCGCGTGCCTGCTGGTCTGGCTGCTGACCCGGAGCCCGTGGGGACGCGTGCTGCGCGGCATCCGCGAGGACGAGGACGCGGTGCGCAGCCTCGGCAAGAACGTCTACCAGTACAAGATGCAGGCGCTCATCATCGGCGGCGTCATCGGCGGCTTCGGCGGGTTCCTGTTCATCCTCCCGAGGTCGCTGCAGCCCGACAACTACGGCACCCAGATGACGTTCTTCCTCTACACGATCCTGCTGCTCGGCGGCGCCGCGACGGTCTTCGGGCCGGTGCTCGGATCGATCATCTTCTGGGTCGTGCTCTCGCTCTCGGACGGGGTCCTGTCGCTGCTGGTGTCGAACGGCTGGTTGCCGATCGCGACCACCCAGCAGGGTCCGATCCGCTTCATCATCGTCGGCGTCGCGCTCATGCTGCTCGTGATCTTCCGGCCGCAAGGCATCCTCGGCAAGAAGAAGGAGGCGCTGTTCAGTGCCTGAGAAGACCCCCGTCTCCGACATCCTCGCGGGCGAGGCGGCCCCCGGCTGCGCCAAGAAGGATCCGATCCTCGTCGCCGATCACGTCTCCCGCCACTTCGGCGGCCTGACGGCGGTCGACGTCGCGCACGTCGAGATCCCGCGCGGATCGATCACCGCCCTCATCGGACCGAACGGCGCCGGCAAGACGACGCTGTTCAACCTGCTCACCGGCTTCGACAAGCCGAACACCGGCACGTGGACGTTCGACGGCCAGTCGCTCGGCGGCGTGCCGGCGTTCAAGGTCGCACGCCGCGGCATGGTGCGCACCTTCCAGCTCACGAAGGCCCTGTCGGCCATGACGGTCATCGAGAACATGCGCCTCGGCGCGACCGGGCAGGGCGGCGAGAACGTGTTCGCTAGCGTGATCCGGCCGCTCTGGCGCGGGCGCGAGGCGGAGATCACCGAGCAGGCGGAGGGGCTCCTGGCCCGCTTCAAGCTCGACACGAAGCGCGACGACTACGCCGGCTCGCTCTCGGGCGGCCAGCGGAAGCTGCTCGAGATGGCCCGTGCGCTGATGACCCGCCCGAAGATGATCATGCTCGACGAGCCGATGGCGGGCGTGAACCCGGCGCTCACCCAGTCGCTGCTGGAGCACATCCTGAGCCTCAAGGACGACGGCACGACGGTGCTGTTCGTCGAGCACGACATGCACATGGTCAACGAGATCGCCGACTGGGTGATCGTGATGGCGGAGGGCAAGGTGGTGGCCGAGGGGCCGCCCAGCACCGTCATGAACGACCAGGCGGTCATCGACGCCTATCTGGGTGCGCACCACGACGTCGACCTCGGCACGATCGAGGGTCGACTCGAGGTCGCCGAGGAGATGGACTCGGAGGCCGTGCGCGAGGAGGCGGAGGAGGAGGCCGAAGCGGCCGGCATCCCCGTCGAGCACGCCACCCCCGACGCCGAGGCGACGCCGGCGAAGACCCCCAGGAAGAAGCCCGCCGCGAAGGACGAGGTGACCCCGTGACCGAGACAGTGCTCAAGACCACCGACCTGGTGGCCGGCTACATCCCGGGCGTCAACATCCTGAACGGATGCAACGTCTACGTCGAGAAGGGCGAGCTGGTCGGCATCATCGGGCCGAACGGCGCCGGCAAATCCACGCTGCTGAAGGCGATCTTCGGGCTCGTCAACGTGCGCGGCGGCTCGATCGAGCTCGAGGGCACGGACATCACCGGGCTCGGCACCGACAAGCTCGTGTCGCGCGGCGTCGGATTCGTGCCGCAGACCAACAACGTGTTCGCGACGCTCACCATCGAGGAGAACCTCCAGATGGGGATCTACCAGAACCCGAAGGCGTACAAGGAGCGACTCGACTTCGTGACGAGCCTGTTCCCGGAGCTCGGCAAGCGGCTCAAGCAGCGCGCCGGATCGCTCTCGGGCGGCGAGCGCCAGATGGTCGCGATGTCGCGGGCGCTCATGATGAACCCGAGCGTGCTGCTGCTCGACGAGCCGAGCGCGGGGCTCTCGCCCGTCCGACAGGACGAGACCTTCATCAACGTCTCGCAGATCAACCGCGCGGGCGTCTCGGTGATGATCGTCGAGCAGAACGCCCGACGCTGCCTGCAGATCTGCGACCGCGGTTACGTGCTCGACCTCGGGCGCGACGCCTACACCGGCACCGGTCGCGAGCTCATGCACGACCCGAAGGTCATCGAGCTGTACCTCGGCACGCTCGCCGCGGACCAGGAGAAGGCACGCACCGGCGCCTGAGGCGGGCGTCGGCCGGCGCGACCGCCATCGTGGTCGCCGTCGGGACGTTCTCCGCGTGCGCACCCGCCCCGGACGAGCTGCCCGAGGGCGTCACGGTCGAGCTCGTGCAGTACCGCTTCGACTACGGTCCGCGACGGCTGCAGCTGGCGGTCGGCAACGATTCGACGCACGAGGTGCGCGTGACGCGGGTGGAGCTGCGCTCCCCCGTCTTCGCGGAGCCGGTCGCGTACGACCGCGGCCAGGACGTGCCGATCGGCAGCACCCGGGATCTGCCGGTGCTGCTCGCGGCACCCGTGTGCGACGCGGATGCGGCGGTCACCGCCGAGGTCGCGGTCACCGCGATCGTCGACGGGCGCGCGGCCGAGGGCGTCGTCGTGCCGACGGATCCGCTCGGCTGGCTGGACCGCATCCACGCCGACGACTGCCGCTCCGCCGCGCTCGCCGCATCCGCGACGTTCACGGTGGGCCCGTTCCGGGTCGACCGCGCGACGGAGCGCCCGACCGGGTACCTGACGATCTCGGGAAGAGCCGTCGACGGCGGCCCGCCGGCGAGCGTGCCGACGATCGACCGCACGATCCTGTTCCGCCCTGCCGACGCGCAGCCGGGGTGGCCGGTCGACTGGGCCTTCGACTCCGACGATGCGGAGCAGAGCGCCGAGCTCGCGCTCGTGCCGAGCAACTGCAACCCCCACATCCTCGCGGAGGACAAGCGCGGCACGTTCTGGCCGCTCGAGGTGGAGCTGGCGGACGGCGACTCCGGGATCGTCTACCTCGCCTCCGACGATGCGCTCCGCGCCGAGCTCTACTCCTTCTTCCAGGAGTACTGCGGCTTCTGATCGCACCGGGCGCACGCGACGGGGGCCCGGTCCCTGCGGACCGAGCCCCCGAAGCGGTTGGCGTGACTCTTACTCGAGCTTGCCGTAGACCTGGTCGATGCCCTCCGACGCGTTGCCGGTCGAGTACTGGAAGATCGACACGTAGGCCTCGGTCGGGTCGCCGTTCTCGTCCCACGTGATCGGGCCGGAGACACCGTCGTAGTCGATGTCCTCGCCGGAGGCGATCAGGTCGGCGCACTCCGCGAAGGTCGTGCACTTGGTGCCGTCCTCCGAGACCGACTGCAGGTTGTCACGGATGGTGGCACCGTCGGTGGCACCGCCCTGGAGCGCCGCGAGGGCGATCAGGATCGTGCCGTCGTACGACTCCGCACCGTAGGAGAAGACCGTCAGCGGCTCGGAAGCGACGCTGTTGAGCTTGTCCTGGAAGTCGGTCGGAGCCAGCACGCCCGGGTTGGTGAACTGCGCGCCCGCGATGTCGACGTTGGTGTCGTCAGGGGTGATGACACCGTAGTTGCCGTCGACGCCGTACAGGTTGGCGAAGTCGAAGCCCTGACCGGCGAGCTGCTCGGCGATCGTCTTGAGCTCGTCGAACGAGATCACGACGAGAGCGTCGGGGCTGCCCGAGAGGAGCGTCTGGATGGCCGACGTGAAGTCGGTCGAGGCCGGCTCGAAGATCTGCTCACCCGAGATGGTGACGCCGTTCGACTCGAGCGACTCCTTGAGGTTCGACTCGAGGCCGGTGCCGTAGGCGTCGTTCATGTACAGGATCGCGACGTTGGTCTTGCCGTCGGCGGCGATCTTGTTGCCGAGGATGCGGCCCTGCAGCACGTCCGACGGAGCGGTGCGCCAGTAGTAGCCGTCGTCCGGGTAGTCCGTGAAGTCGGGCGAGGTGTTCGCCGGCGACAGCTGCACGACACCGGCCTGGGTCACCTGGTCGATGAAGGTCTTCGACACACCGGACGAAGCGGCACCGATGATCGCCGAGACGCCGTCCGCGAGGAGCGCGGTGGCCGACTGGGTCGCGATGTCGGTGGTGGTGTCGCCGGAGTCCTTGTGCTCGACGCTGATCGAGATGCCCTTGTCGGCGTCGTTGATCTCCTTGACGGCGAGGTCGACACCCGCGAACTCGGGCGGTCCGAGGACGGCCAGGGTTCCGGTCTGCGGCAGGATCGTGCCGATCTTCAGCGCGAGGCTGTCGCTCGAGCCGCTGTCGTCGCCGCCGTTGTCGGTTGCGCAGCCGCTCAGGATGAGCGCGGCGGCGCCGGCGAGCGCGAGGCCGCTGACGACCAGACGCTTCGCGCGGGGCGCCGATGCGCTCCGGGAAAATGCACCCATGATGCTCCTTGGAGTGTGAACAGGTCGCGCGCGCCAGTTTGCGCGCGCGTGAATGTCACGGTACGGGCCGCCCGATGCGTTCACAATACGAAGGTGTTACAGGGGTGTAACGCGACCAAAACGTTATCCGGGGCGCCCCGGGATCAGCCCGTGACCGGGCCCGTGGCCGCGTACTTGTTCTCGCCGTTGTAGGAGAAGACGGTGTAGGTGGCGATCGTCGGGTCGCCCGCACCGTCGAGGCGCAGCGGTCCGACGAGACCCTCGTAGGCGATGTCGGGCTCGGTCTCGAGCACATCCGCGCACTCGCCGAAGCTCGTGCAGCGGATGCCCTCGCGGGTGACCCCGACGAGCCGGTTCGCGATCGACGGACCGCCGTCGTCGCCGGCGACGAGCGCAGCGAGCGCGGCCATGATCGTCGCCTCGTAGGCCTCCGCGCCGTAGCGCGCGTCGGTGAGTCCCGGATCCTCGACCTTGAGCTTCGCGACGAACGCGGCGTCGGGCTGGATGCCCTCGAGGATGCCGTTCGCGCCGTTCAGGGTGCCGGCCGGCAGGGCCTGCGAGTAGTCGGCCAGGTTCTGCGTGGTGAGCCAGAGCTTGCCGCCGCCGTACCCTGCAGCGACGAGGGCCGTGATGAGCGCCTTGGTGACGTCGCCGTTGTCGGGTGTCGCGAGCACGACCGCGTCGGGCTTGACCTTGGTCGCCTTCGCGACCGCCGCCGCGACACCTGCGGCAGCGTCGACGGTCGCCGTGGCGACCAGCTCATCCCCGTGGTCGGCCAGCGACGACTCGAGCGGGGAGGCGATCGAGGAGCTCACGTCGTCGGAGCCGACGATCAGCGCGACGGCATCCGCGCCCTTCTCGGCGAGCAGCTGCCCGAGCACCACGCCCTGGTGCGGGTACGCGGGGATCGTGCGCGCGAAGAAGCCCTCGGCCGTGGACCCGACACCCGGATACGTGGCCGCGGGCGAGACGAGCGGGATGCCGGCCTCGACGGCCAGAGGCAGCAGGCGCGTGGCGAGCACGGAGGAGCTCGGGCCGATGACGACGTCGACGCCCTTGTCGACGAGAGCGGCGAAGGACGCCTCAGCGGTCTGGGTCGACGCGTCGCCGGAGTCGCGGTTGACGACCTCGACGGGCGCGCCCAGCACACCGCCCGCCGCGTTGATCTCGCGGATGGCGGCGTTGACCCCGGCGACCTGCGCGGCGCCGAGGAAGGCGGTCGCGCCCGTCGTGGGGAACAGGGTGCCGATGCGCAGCACGCCGTCGCCGCTCGGCGCGACCGGGGTCTCGGTGGGGGTCGGGGTCGGGGTCGGCATCGGGGCTGCGGTGCACGCCGCGAGCGAGATCGCGAGCGCGAGCGCCGCGGCCGCCGAGGCGAGAGGACGGCGTCGGGGCGTGATCGCGCGCGGCATCCGGTTCCTCCTCCTCGGGCCGGCGGGGCCGGCCACGCCGCGACCCTACCGCGCCGTCACGCGGTGGGGAGGGAGGCGCGACGACCCGCCCGAGCCGCCCGGATCATGTCGACGGTGAGCAGCACGAGGGCCGCCCAGACCAGGCAGAAGCCGATCCACCGCCCCACCGGCATCGGTTCGTGCAGCAGGAACACGCCGGTGAGGAACTGCAGCACCGGTGCGAGGTACTGGGTCAGCCCGAGCGCGACGAGGGGGAGCCGGCGCGCGGCGGAGGCGAACAGGAGCAGCGGGGTCGCCGTGATCACGCCCGTGGCGATCATGAGCAGCAGGTGCACGGGCCCGGAGCTGCCGAAGGTGAGCCCGAGCGTCGCCTGGGTGATGATCAGCTGCACGACGGCGACGGGCGCGAGCCACACGGTCTCGAGCGTCAGCCCGGAGACGGCGTCGACCTGCGCGCCCACGCGCTTCTTGATGAAGCCGTAGAAGCCGAACGAGAACGCCAGCGCGAGGGCGATCCACGGGAAGGCGCCGTAGCCGACGGCGATCACGAGGATCGCGACGAGCGAGATGCCGACCGCGGCCCACTGCAGCGGCCGCAGCCGCTCCCGCAGCACGATCACGCCGAGCGCGACCGTGATCACCGGGTTGATGAAGTACCCGAGCGAGCCCTCGACGACGTGACCGCTCAGCGTCGCCAGCACGAAGACCTGCCAGTTGACGTAGATGAACGCCCCGGCCAGCGCCATCGTGAACAGCACGCGCGGCTGCCGGGCGAGGCCGGCGAGCGTCCGCCAGCCGCGGGTCACGGTGAGCAGGATCGCGCAGAACCCGAGGGACATGAGGATGCGGAAGGCCACGATCTCCCACGGGCTCGCGGGATCCAGCAGCAGGAAGAAACCGGGCAGGAAACCCCACAGCCCGTAGGCGGCGACCGCGTAGAGCAGGCCCGCACCCTGCCCCCCGACTCGGGTCGGGGCAGGGGGGTTCGCACTCACCTCGTCAGGCTAGCCGCCGCATCCGGACCCCGGAGACGCGAAAGGCCCCGATGGCAGGGCCACGGGGCCTTTCGGCAGGATGTCGTCGCTCAGCGGACGACGACCGCGAGCACGTCGCGGGCCGAGAGCACGAGGAACTCCTCGCCGCCGAACTTGACCTCGGTGCCGCCGTACTTGGAGTAGAGCACCTTGTCGCCGACGTTGACGTCGAGGGGCACGCGGTTGCCGTTGTCGTCGATGCGGCCGGGGCCTACGGCGACGACCTCGCCCTCCTGCGGCTTCTCCTTGGCGGTGTCCGGGATGACCAGACCCGACGCGGTGACCTGCTCGGCTTCGACCTGCTTGATGACGATGCGATCCTCGAGCGGCTTGATGGAGACCGACACGTGTGACCTCTTTCTGAAGACTCAGGGTTTGGCACACTCCCTTCGAGAGTGCCAGGACAACTATAGGCCCGGATTAGCACTCATTCAATCCGACTGCCAACGGGCCGGTCCCCACGGCAGTAGCGTGAGGGCATGACGCCCGAGGAGCTGCGCGCGCTGCTGACCCCCGAGGGCCTGCGGCTGCTCGACGAGGTCGGCGGCATCTCCGCCGACGCCGACGTGGTGCGGATCGTGTCGCGCCTGCGCGCCGCCGGGCATCCGCCGGAGCTCGTGTCGGCGGTGCTCACCCAGGCACGGTTGCGCACGCGCGCCCGGGCGCGCTTCGGCGAGTTCGCCGATCGGATGCTGTTCACGCCGGACGGGCTCGAGCAGGCGACCCGCCTCCCCGTCGCGGCGGTGCACGCGGGCCGCCTGGCGCGGGCGGGCATGACCTCGGTGGCCGATCTGGGATGCGGGATCGGCGCGGACGCCCTGGCGTTCGCCGGCCTCGGTCTGCGGGTCGTCGCCGTCGAGCGCGACGAGGTGACGGCGGCGCTCGCGTCCTACAACCTGGCCCCGTTCCCCCAGGCCCGCGTCGTGCACGGCGACGCGCTCGAGGAGGAGCCCGGCGAGGTGGACGCCCTCTGGTTCGACCCGGCGCGGCGCGGCGGCGGGAAGCGCAGCCTGGACCCGGCGGACTGGTCGCCCGCACTCGACGCCGTATTCGCCCGCGCCGCCGAGCGCCCCTCCGGGGTCAAGCTCGGCCCGGGCCTCGACCACGAGCTCCTCCCCGAGGGGGTCGAGGCGCAGTGGGTGTCGGTCGACCGGGAGGTCGTCGAGCTCGTCGTGTGGAGCGGCGCGCTGGCGCGGAACGGCGTCGGGCGCTCCGCGTTGCTGCTCGGCGCGGGCGGCGCGGCAGAGCTCACCGCGGCCGGCCCGGCACCGGATGCCGAACCCGGCCCGCTCGGCGAGTACCTGCTCGAGCCGGACGGCGCCGTCATCCGCGCCCGGCTCATCGGCGAGCTCGCCCGCCGGGTCGACGGTCGGATGATCGATCCGACGATCGCGTGGATCACGAGCGACGCGTCGCCCGCGACGCCGTTCGGCCAGGCGTTCCGGGTGCGCGAGGTGCTGCCCTTCGACGAGCGCAAGCTCAAGTCGGCCCTGCGCGAGCGCGGAATCGGAACCCTCGAGATCAAGAAACGCGGGGTCGATGTCGACCCCGCGTCACTGCGCGCCCGGCTCGGGCTGCGCGGGTCGCAGTCCGCGACCCTGGTGCTGACGAGGATCGCCGGCTCGCGCTCGGCGATCCTCGTCGACCGCGTTCAGTTGTAGTAGCCGCCGTAGTAGCTGCCGAAGCTGGCGAACAGGATGATCGGCAGGATCACGCTCACCAGGAACACGATGAGGCCGAGGGCGATCGACACGAAACCGCCGATGATGCCGATGAGCCACATCCACTTGGGGGCCTGCGGCTCGCGCTTCTTGCCCATGAAGCCGAGGATGACGGCGGCGATGCCGGGCAGCAGGCCGAAGCCGCCGAACCAGGCGAGCAGGAAGCCCACGATGCCGAGGATGAACGAGACGAGGCTGAGCGTCTGCTTCACCGGGGCGGCGGGGGCGGCGCCGGCGGCCGGCGCGGCGGCGGGAGCCGCGTAGGGGTTCGCGGGAGCCGCGGCGGGCTCGGCGACCGGCGGCACGGGGGCGGCCGGGGCTGCGGGCTCGGCGACCGGCGGGACCGGTGCGGCGGCCGGCTCGGCCGCGGCGGGGGTCGTGGGCTCCTCGGGCGCAGCCGGGGTGGTGGGGTCGGTCATGGACGGGCTCCTTCGATGTGGTGGACCTCGCCCATGCTCCCAGCGCGCCTCCGGACTGTCAACGCGGGCTCCCCCGACGGATCAGTAGTAGCTGCTCTGGCTCACCGCGAGCACGATGAAGCCGATGTAGAGCGCGATGAAGATCAGCTGCAGGCCGCCGAGCACGTAGCCCGTGATGAGGCCGCCGAGCGCCATCCCGCGCCCGCCCTCGCCGCGAGCGCGGATCTGCGAGAGCGCGATGTGGCCCAGGATCACGCCGGCGATGCACGCGAGCGCGCCCACGAGCAGTCCGGCGAGCGAGCAGACCAACGAGGCGATCGCCACGCCGTTGGTGCGCGGCGCGTACGCGTAGGCCGCGCCGGACGTCGAGTAGGGCGCGAGCCCCGGAGCAGGCCCCGTCGGCACCGGCTGGTAGCTCGACGGGACCGCCCCGACGGCGTACGGGTTCGCGGGCGCAGCGTACGGATTCGCGGGCGCGGCATACGGGTTCGGCGCGGGCTCGAACGGTGCGGGCGCGGTGGGCTCGGACATGATCTCCCTCGGGTCCCGGCCATCGTCGCAGCGGCGCCGCCGCGGGGCAACCACCCGTTCGGGTGCGTCAGGCCTGGATCTCGGTCACCGGCAGCGTGGAGTCGGCGCCGACGCCGAGACTCGACGGCGGATGCCCCGCCGCGATCAGCTGCGCGGCGAGCGAGGCGATCATGGCGCCGTTGTCGGTGCACAGCGACAGGGGCGGGATGCGCAGGGCGACCCCGGCATCCGCGCAGCGCTCGACCGCCGCCTCGCGCAGGCGGCGGTTCGCCACCACGCCGCCGCCGAGCAGGAGCCGCGGGACGCCGAGGTCGCGGCAGGCGGCGAGCGCCTTGGTGAGCAGCACGTCGACGACCGCCTCGCGGAAGCTCGCGGCGACGTCGGCAACCGGCACCGGCTCTCCTGCCGCGACCGCCGCCTCGACATGCCGGGCGACGGCGGTCTTGAGCCCCGAGAACGAGAAGTCGTAGCGGTGCCGCTCGAGATCCTTGGGGGCCGTGAGCCCCCGCGGGAAGCGGATGGCCGTCGGATCGCCGGCGGCGGCCGCCCGGTCGATCTCGGGACCTCCCGGATACGGGAGCCCGAGCAGCCGGGCCACCTTGTCGAACGCCTCGCCCGCGGCGTCGTCGATCGTCTCGCCGAGCAGTTCGACATCCGAGACGAGGTCCCGCACGAGCAGCAGCGAGGTGTGGCCGCCGGACACGAGCAGCGCGATCGTCGGAAGCTCGAGCTCGCCCTCGCCGACGAGCGGCTCGTGGTTCAGCAGGTCGGCGCCGACGTGCCCGACGAGGTGGTTGACGGCGTAGAAGGGCTTCCCGGTGGCGACCGCGAGCGCCTTGGCCGCGCCGACGCCGACCATGAGCGCGCCGGCGAGGCCCGGGCCGCTCGTGACGGCGACCGCGTCGAGGTCGGCGAGCCGGACGCCCGCCACCCGCAGCGCCTCCTCGATCGTCGGCGTGAGCGCCTCGAGGTGGGCACGGGCGGCGATCTCGGGCACCACGCCGCCGTAGCGCGCGTGCTCGTCCATCGAGCTGGCGATGACGTTCGCGAGCAGCTCGGTGCCCCGCACGATGCCGATCCCGGTCTCGTCGCAGCTCGTCTCGATGCCGAGCACGAGGGCGCGCTGGAGGTTCCGAGTGCGCATCACCACCGCATCCACCCCATCGGGCTGGTAGTAGGCGGGGCGGATGGCGATGCGCTCGAAGCCGCGGCTCGCGTAGAGCGCCTCGGCGCCGGGGTTGTCGGCGCGCACCTCGAGGAAGACCTCCTCGGCGGCCCGTGCGCGTGCCTCGGCGAGCAGCGCGTCGAGAAGCGCGGCCCCGATCCCCCCGCGACGCGACGCCTCGGCGACGGCGATCGTCTGCACGTCTGCCTGGCCGCTGCCGCGCGGGGCGAGGAGTCCGGCGTAGCCGACCACGGCGTCCGCGTCGACCGCCACGAGGTAGTAGCCGTGCGCGCCCACGATCTCGGCCGCCAGCATCTCGCGCGACCACGCGTCGCTCGGGAAGGTGACCTGCTCGAGGGCGTCGATCGCGTCGAGGTCGTCCGGGGTCGCGGCGCGGAGGCGGATCACGGGGTCACCTTCTTCGGCGTCGAGAGGGTCACGTCGGGCGCACGCAGGTACACGGGCTCGCTCGGCCCGGGCTGCGCTCCCGCGTCGAGCCGGGCGAGCGCCAGCAGCCCGAGCAGACCCGCGTCGATCGTCGCGGCGTCGACGCGCACGTAACCGGCGACGGAGGTGACAACGTCGAGGTCCGCGACGGGCACGAGCGACGGTCCCTCGAGGCGCACCGGGAGGCCATCGGCACCGGGAGCCGCGTACCTCGACCACGCCAGCTCGCGGCGACGCGCGTCCGTCACGACGAGCACCGCTTCGCTGCGTCCGTACGCGACGGCGTCGTGCGAGACGACGGGCAGCACGGGACGGCCGATGCCGAGGGCGAAGGCCCGCGCCGCCGCGATGCCCACCCGCAGCCCGGTGAACGGGCCGGGGCCCATGCCGACCGCGACACCCTCGAGCCCGTCGGGGGCGACCCCCGCCTCGGCGAGCACCTCGGAGATGAAGCCTCCGATCAGCTCGGCGTGGCCCCGGGTGTCGGCGCTCGTGCGCTCCGCACGTGTGCCGGCGCGATCGACGACGGCGACGCTCGTCCCCGTCGAGGTGTCGATCGCCAGCAGCACCGCACCAGCCTAGATCGCGACGCCCTCCCACCGCGGGCCGTGGGCGGCGAGACGCACGTGGCGCGGGGCGTCGTCGTCCGCCGGGTCGCCGCCGAGGGGGCGCACGAGATCGAGCACGAGCCACGACTCGAGCTCGCCGTCGAGCTTGTCGGCCGCCCACTCGACGACCGTGATCGAGCCGGCCAGGTCGAGGTCGAGGTCGTCGAGCTCGGCGGCCGAACCCAGCCGGTACGCGTCGACGTGCACGAGCGGCACCCCGGATGCCGTCGGATGCGTGCGGGCGAGCACGAAGGTCGGGCTCGTGACGGCGCCGCGGGCGCCGAGGGCGCTGCCGATCCCGCGGGTGAGCGTCGTCTTGCCCGCACCCAGCTCGCCGTTCAGCAGCACCACGTCGCCCGCCCGCAGCTGCGCCGCGATCCGGGCGCCGAGCGCCTCCATGGCCTCCGCATCCGGCACGACCAGGTCGATCGCCTCGGTCACACCGGCACCCGCTCGACGCGGCGCCCCACCCGGGTGACGATCTCGTAGCCGATCGTGCCCGCGGCATCCGCCCAGTCGACCGCGCCCGGCACGCCCTCGGCGGGGTCGCCCCACACGATCACCTCGTCGCCGACCCGCACCTCGGCGTCTCCGACGTCGACGACGAACTGGTCCATCGCGATGCGGCCCACCTGCGGGTACCGCACGCCGTCGATCGCGACCTCCGCGCGCCCGGAGGCGTGGCGGGGGATGCCGTCGGCATAGCCGAGCGGCACGAGCGCGAGGGTCGTGTCGCCCGCGGTGCGGTGGGTGAAGCCGTAGGACACGCCCGCCCCTGCCGGAACCCTGCGCACGGCGGCGACCTCGGTCACGAGCTCCATGACCGGGCGCAGCCCGAGCGCCGCCGCGTCGACCGCCGCGTCGGGTGCGACGCCGTACAGGGCGATCCCCACCCGGACGAGGTCGAGACGGGCGTCGGGCTCGGTCAGGGCGGCGAGACTCGCCGCGAGATGCCGCAGCTCGGGGTCGAGCCCGGCGGCGCGCGCCGCAGCGACGGCCGAGGCGAAGCGGTCGAGCTGGGCGGCATCCTCCTGCGGCGAGGTTCCCGAGAGGTGGCTCATGAGCCCCCGCACCCGTAGGCGCCCCGCGCGCTCGAGCTCCGCGGCGCGTGCGAACAGCCGGGGCGCATCCTCGGGGGCGATGCCGTTGCGGCTGAGGCCGGTGTCGAGCTTGAGATGCACGGTCGCGCCCGCCGCAGCGGCAGCCTCGAGCTGGGCGGCCGTCGACACCCCCACATCGACGCCGCGCGCGACGGCGACCCCGAAGTCGGGCGAGCCGGCATGCAGCCAGGCGAGGATGGGCGCCGCGATCCCCGCCTCCCGCAGGGCGAGCGCCTCGTCGAGGTCGGCCACGCCCAGCCAGTCGGCGCCCGCGTCGACCGCTGCGCGGGCGACCGGCACGGCACCGTGTCCGTAGGCGTCGGCCTTCACGACCGCCATGAGGCGCGAGGGTGCGACGGTGCGGCGCAGCAGCTCGACGTTCCCCGCGAGCGCGTCGAGTCGGATGCGGGCCTCGCGCCGGGGGGACGTCATCCGTGCGCCTCGGCGACGACCGTCGCCACCGCGACGCCCGCGTCGTGGCTCATCGAGACGTGCACGGCGGCGATGCCGCGGCGCTCGAGCAGGGCGGCGAGGGGGCCGGCGACGACGAACGACGGGTTGCCGGTGACGTCGGACGCGATCGCCATGTCGACCCAGTTCACGTCCTCGGCATCCCCGAGAGCCTTAACGAGCGCCTCCTTGGCGGCGAAGCGCGCGGCGAGCGAACGCACCGGCAGGCCGCGTTCGCTCTCGGCGAACAGGCGCTCGCGCAGTCGAGGGGTCCGGGTCACGGCGCGTTCGAAGCGCGCCTGATCGACGACGTCGACGCCGAGCCCGACGATCACGCTCACTCCACCGTGACGGACTTCGCCAGGTTGCGCGGCTGATCGACGTCGAGACCCTTCGCGGTCGCGAGCTCCATGCCGAAGACGTGCAGCGGCACCACCGAGAGCAGCGGCTCGAAGAACGGGGCGGCGAGCGGGATGCGGATCACCTCGTCGGCGAACGGCACGACCGCGACGTCGCCGAGCTCGGCGATCGCGATGACGCGCGCACCGCGGGCGCGGATCTCCTGGATGTTCGACACGACCTTCTTGTGCAGCGACGAGGGGTCGCGCGGGCTCGGCACGACCACGAACACGATCTGCCCGGGTTCGATGAGCGCGATCGGTCCGTGCTTCAGCTCGCCCGCCGCGAAACCCTCGGCGTGGATGTACGCGAGCTCCTTGAGCTTGAGGGCACCCTCCAACGCGACCGGGAAGCCGACGTGGCGGCCGAGGAACAGCACCGACTGGGTGTCGCTCATCCAGTGCGCGAGCTCGGCGATGCGCGCCGAGGAGGCCTCGACCACGCGCTGGATCTTCGTCGGAACCGCCTCGAGCTCGGTCAGCTGGGCGGCGACCGCGTCCGCGTCGAGCGTGCCGCGCAGGGTCGCGAGGTGCAAGCCGAGCAGATACAGGGCGGTGACCTGCGCCACGAACGCCTTCGTGGAGGCGACCGCGACCTCCGGGCCGGCGTGCGTGTACAGCACCGCATCCGACTCGCGCGGGATCGTGGCGCCCTGGGTGTTGCAGATCGAGAGCGTGCGTGCACCCTGCTCGCGCGCGTACCGCACCGCCATCAGGGTGTCCATGGTCTCGCCCGACTGGCTCACCGAGACCACGAGGGTGTGCTCGTCGAGCACCGGGTCGCGGTAGCGGAACTCGTGCGAGAGCTCCACGTCGACCGGGATGCGCGCCCACGCCTCGATCGCGTACTTGCCGACCATTCCCGCGTAGGCCGCGGTGCCGCAGCCCAGCACGAGCACCCGGTTGATCCCGCTGAGCGCCTCGGCGACGCCGTCGAGCTCGGGGAGTGCGACGGCACCGTCGTGGGTGCGCCCGCGCAGGGTGTTCGCGACCGCGTCGGGCTCCTCGGCGATCTCCTTCTTCATGAAGCTCGGCCAGCCGCCCTTCTCCGCGGCCGAGGCGTCCCAGGCGACCTCGAACTCCTTGGCCGCCGCGGGGGCGCCCGAGAAGTCGATCACCTCGACCGAGTCGGGACGGATCGTGACGATCTGGTCCTCGCCGATCTCCATCGCGCGACGGGTGTGCTCGACGAACGCCGCCACATCCGAGCCGAGGAAGTTCTCGCCCTCGCCGAGACCGATCACGAGCGGCGAGCTGCGGCGCGCGCCGACGACGACGCCGGGCGCCGAGCGGTGGACCGCGAGCAGCGTGAACGCGCCGTCGAGGCGCTCGACCGTGCGACGCATCGCCTCGGTGAGATCGCCCGTGTCGTGGAACGCGCGGCCGACGAGCAGCGCCGCCACCTCGGTGTCGGTCTCGCTCTCGAAGCTCTCGCCGGCGGCGACCAGCTCGGCCTTGAGCTCCGCGAAGTTCTCGATGATGCCGTTGTGGATGAGGGCCAGTCGCCCGCCGTCGCCGAAGTGCGGATGCGCGTTCACGTCGGTCGGGCCGCCGTGGGTCGCCCAGCGGGTGTGCCCGATCCCCGTGCCGCCGTCCGGCAGCGGGTTCTCGGCGAGCTCCTCGACGAGCACCCCGAGCTTGCCGGCGCGCTTGCGCGCACCCAGATCGCCCTCGGGCGAGAGCACCGCGATCCCCGCGGAGTCGTATCCGCGGTACTCGAGCCGCTTGAGGCCCCCGACGAGCACCTCGAGACTGCTGCCCGACCCGACGTAGCCCACGATTCCGCACATGGTGTCGATCCTAGTGACCGGGGTCGGGGGCGAAGCTGTGACGGCGCTACGCTCGAACGGATGAGTGACAACGGTGAGCGGGGCGCCGCGGCGACGCCGTTCCTCGAGCTCGACCGCGCCGATTGGGCCGCACTCGCGCCGGCCGCCGCGCATCCGCTGACCGAGGAGGAGCTCGTGCGTCTGCGCGGGCTCGGCGAGGCTCTCGACCTGCGCGAGGTCGCCGAGGTGTACGTGCCGCTCAGCCGCCTGCTGAACCTCTACGCGGTCGGCGCGAAACGCCTGCACGCCTCCACCCGCTCCTTCCTCGGGCAGGACGAGCCGCCGACCCCGTTCGTGATCGGGGTCGCGGGCTCGGTCGCGGTCGGCAAGTCGACCACGGCACGACTCCTGCGCGAACTGCTGGCGCGCTGGGAGGACACCCCGCGGGTCGAGCTCGTCACCACCGACGGCTTCCTGCTGCCGAACGCGGAACTCGAACGGCGGGGGCTCATGGAGCGCAAGGGCTTCCCCGAGAGCTACGACCGACGCGCGCTGCTGCGGTTCGTGAGCCGAGTCAAGAGCGGCGTCGAGGAGGTGCGGGCGCCGGTGTACTCGCACCTGTTCTACGACATCGTCCCCGACGCCGAGATCGTGGTGCGCCGCCCCGACATCCTCATCGTCGAGGGGCTCAACGTGCTCCAGCCGCCTGCTCCCGGCGCGCGGCTCGCGGTGAGCGACCTGTTCGACTTCACGGTCTACGTCGACGCGCGCACGGTCGACATCGAGCGCTGGTACGTGGAGCGCTTCCTCCGGCTGCAGCGCGGCGCCTTCGCCGATCCGCGCTCCTACTTCCACCGCTACGCGGCGCTCGGCGAGCAGGAGGCGATCGCGCGCGCGCGGGCGATCTGGCACGACATCAACGGACCCAACCTCGAGCACAACATCGCCCCGACCCGCGCGCGGGCCTCGCTCGTGCTGCGCAAGGCGTCCGATCACACGGTGTCGAACGTGCTCATCAGGAAGGTGTGACGACGTCGAAGACGCCGTCACAGGTCGAGTAGCCCGCCCGGCGGGCGTGCCGAGACCTAGGAGACCGGCTCCAGCAGGAACACCGGGATGAGGCGCTCGGTCCTGGTCTGATAGCCGGCGTAGTCGGGCCACACCTCGTTCGCGCGGGCCCACCAGAGCTCGCGCTCCTCGCCGGTCAGCTCGCGGGCGCGGTAGTCGCGCTTCACCGGGCCGTCCTGCAGCTCGACATGCGGGTCGGCGACCAGGTTGTGGTACCAGGCGGGATGCTGCGGCGCCCCGCCCTTCGACGCCACGACGGCGTAGGAGCCATCGTGCTCCACCCGCATGAGGGCGTTCTTGCGGAGCTTGCCGCTCCGGGCCCCGCGGGAGGTGAGCACGATGATCGGCTTGCCCCGCAGCTCGTTGGCCTCCGCGCCATCCGACGCCTCGAAGGCCTCCGCCTGCGTGCGGGCCCAGTCCGAGGTGCTCGGTGCGTATTCTCCGGTCAGTGGCATGACATCGTCCTCTCTCCTCGATGTCAGGACAACGACAGACGCTCTCCCACGATTCCCGCGAGGTCGTCGGCGATGCTCTGCGCGAGTTCGGCGTCCCGCGCCTCCACCATGACGCGCACGAGCGGCTCGGTGCCCGACGGTCGCAGGAGCACGCGCCCGTCGTCGCCGAGCGCCGCCTCGTGGCCGCGCACGGCGTCCGCGATCACCTCGTCTCCGGCGAGCGCGTGGTGGTCGACGCCGCGCACGTTCACGAGCACCTGCGGGTAGACCGTCATCACCGAGGCCAGCTCCGCGAGGCTGCGTCCCGTGCGCGCCATCTCGGCGGCGAGCTGCAGGCCGGTCAGGATGCCGTCGCCGGTTGTGGCGTGCTCGCTGAAGATGATGTGACCCGACTGCTCGCCGCCGAGCGAGAGGCCGCGCTCGTTCATCGCCTCGAGCACGTAGCGGTCGCCGACCGCGGTCTGCACGATCTCGATACCGTGCTCGGCCATCGCGACCCGCAGCCCGAGGTTGCTCATGGTGGTCACCGCGAGCGTGTCGTGCGCCAGCTTGCCCCGGCGCTGCAGCGCGATCGCGAGCACCGCCATGATCTGGTCGCCGTCGATCATGTTGCCGTCGGCGTCGACGGCGAGGCAGCGGTCGGCGTCGCCGTCGTGGGCGATGCCGAGGTGGGCGCCGGTGAGACGCACCGTCGCCTGGAGCTTCTCGAGGTGCGTGGACCCGACGCCGTCGTTGATGTTGAGACCGTCGGGATCGGCGCCGATCACGGTCACGTGCGCTCCGGCGTCGGCGAACACCTGCGGCGAGACGCCCGCCGCCGCGCCGTTGGCCGCGTCGATGACGACCTTGATGCCGTCGAGCCGCACGTCGAGGGTGCCGAGCAGATGCAGCAGGTAGCGGTCCTCGGCGTCGGCGAAGCGGCGGATGCGGCCCACCCCGTCGCCCGTCGGCGCGAGCTTGGGCTGCACGAGAGCGGCCTCGATGCGGTCCTCGACCTCGTCGGGCAGCTTGACCCCGCCGATGGCGAAGAACTTGATGCCGTTGTCGGGCGCCGGGTTGTGCGAGGCCGAGACCATGACGCCGAAGTCGGCGCCGACATCCGCCACCAGGAACGCGGCGGCGGGGGTCGGGATGACCCCGGCGTCGAGTACGTCGATACCCGAACTCGCGAGGCCCGCGGCGACCGCCGCCGAGATGAACTCGCCGGACACGCGGGGGTCGCGGGCGAGCACCGCGCGGGGGCGCCGGCCCTCGCCGCGGACGTGCTCGGCGTGCCGACCCTTGGTCAGCACATTCGCGGCAGCCTGGGCGAGGCCGAGGGCCAGGTCGGCGGTGATCAGTTCACCGTTCGCCAGCCCTCGGACCCCGTCGGTGCCGAAGAGACGCGGCATGCGCGTGTTCCGCGTCGCGCCTTAGCGCTTCGAGAACTGCGACGCCTTGCGGGCCTTCTTGAGACCGGCCTTCTTGCGCTCGATGACGCGGGCGTCGCGCGAGAGGAAGCCGGCCTTCTTGAGGGCCGGGCGGTTGTTCTCGCGGTCGATCTCGTTGAGCGCGCGGGCGATCGCGAGACGCAGCGCGCCCGCCTGGCCCGAGGGGCCGCCGCCCGTGATCTTGGCCTTCACGTCGTAGGAGCCCAGCAGGTCGAGCACCTTGAACGGGTCGTTGATGAGCTGCTGGTGCAGCTTGTTCGGGAAGTAGTCCTCGAGGGTGCGGCCGTTCACGGTGAACTCGCCGCCGCCCGGCACGAGGCGCACGCGGGCGATGGCCTCCTTGCGGCGGCCGACGGCCGCACCGGGAACGTTGAGGACGGCGCGGGGCGCGCGGGGCGCCTCGTCAGCCGGGGTCTCGGTCGAGAAGTTGGTGAGAACCTCGTCCGACACGGTGTCTTCGATCTTCGCCATCAGTGATGTCCTTGGAAGTCTCTCGGCGCTTACTGCGCGACCTGGGTGAGGGTGTAGGGCTTGGGCTGCTGCGCGGCGTGCGGGTGCTCGGCGCCGGCGTACACCTTCAGCTTCTTGATCTGGGCGCGACCCAGCGAGTTCTTCGGCAGCATGCCGCGGATGGCCTTCTCGACCGCACGGGTCGGGTGCTTCTCGAGGAGCTCCGAGTAGCTGGTGGCCGACAGGCCGCCCGGGTAGCCCGAGTGGCGGTAGGCCTTCTTCTGCTCGAGCTTCGCACCGGTGAGCGCCACCTTGTCGGCGTTCACGATGATGACGAAGTCGCCCATGTCCATGTGGGGGGCGAAGGTCGGCTTGTGCTTGCCGCGGAGGATGGCGGCGGCGTGGCTCGCGAGGCGGCCGAGCACGACGTCGGTGGCGTCGATGACGACCCACTCGCGCTTCACATCCGCCGGGGTGGGGCTGAACGTACGCGTCATGGAAGACTCGTTTCTGGTCGGTGATGTTCGTGAATCCCGCTCCGGTGTGCGTTCCGCTCGGAAGGAGACGGAACCCGACGGTGGAGGGCCCAACTGGTCGCCCGCGCGGCGCGCAGACAACCTGTACAGACTAGTCGATCGGACCCGCATCCGGCAAACCGCGCTTGGCGCGGGTCTGCTCGGCCCGCGCCGCGAGCTCCGCGTCGGCGGGGTAGCCCACCTCGACGAGCGTCAGGCCGCGCGCCGGTACCACGATGAACTCGCTCGTGCGCCGCGCCTCCTCGCGGATGCCGACCGCGCGCTCCGGCGCGAACCGGCCCTCCCCGGCTGCCACGCAGGCGCCGACGAGCGCCCGGACCATCGAGTGGCAGAACGCGTCGGCCCGCACGTGGGCGATCAGCACACCGTCGGCGTCGCGACGCCAGCCGAACTCCTGGAGGGTGCGGATGGTGGTGGCCCCCTCGCGCGGACGGCAGTAGGCCGCGAAGTCGTGCAGGCCGAGCAGCCCGCGCGCGGCGGCGTCCATCGCGGCGACGTCGAGGGCGGCCGGATGCCACAGGGTGAAGGCGCGCGTGCGGGGATCGCGCAGCGCCTGCGCATCCGCGATCCGGTACTCGTAGCGTCGCCAGCTCGCCGAGAAGCGCGCGTCGAACCCGTCCGGTGCGTGCCGGGCGGTCAGCACCTGCACGTCGGCCGACTGGCCCACGATGCCGTTGATGCGGCGGGCGAGCGAGTCGACGCCGGCGGCACCCGCCCCGCGCCCGCGCGGGCGCCGCTCGAGCTGGTCGAGCTGGTCGGGCGCGAGGTCGAGGTGCGCGACCTGGCCGATCGCGTGCACCCCGACGTCCGTGCGTCCGGCGACGGTGAGGCGCGGAGGCGCGGCCTCCGACCGGCCGAACAGCGTCGCGAGCGCGTCCTCCAGCACCCCCTGCACCGTGCGCAGCCCGGGCTGGGTCGCCCACCCCGTGAACGCGGTGCCGTCGTAGGCGAGATCGAGCCGGATGCGGGTGATGCCGTCCGGGGAGTCCACGAGGCGAGTTTAGAGTGGAAGCCGTTTCATGAGCCGCCGTCCGAACGCACCCGCCGACGCGCCCGCGACAACCGCCGTCGCCCGCGTGCGGGGACTCGACGGCCTGCGCGCGGTCGCCGTGATCGTCGTGGTGCTCTTCCACCTCACGCCCGGCGCGGTCGTCGGCGGCTACCTGGGCGTCGACATCTTCTTCGTGGTGTCGGGGTTCATCATCACGCGGCTGCTGCTGCTCGAGCACGTCGGCACCGGTCGCATCGGGTTGCGCTCGTTCTGGGCGCGCCGGGCGCGTCGACTGCTCCCCGCTCTCGTGGTGCTGCTGCTCGTCTGCTCGACCGCGGCCCTCGCCGTCGGCGGCGACGTGCTCGTCGGGCTCGGCGGCCAGCTGGTGACGGCGCTCACCTTCTCCAGCAACTGGTACTTCATCCAGACCGGCTCCGACTACTTCGCCGGCACCGCGCCCGAGTTGTTCCGCAACCTCTGGTCGCTCGCGGTCGAGGAGCAGTTCTATCTGCTGTGGCCGCTCGTGCTGCTGCTCGTGGTGCTGCGCCTGCCGCGCGGCGGACGGATCGCCCTGCTCTCCGCGGGCACGGTCGCGTCGGCCATGGCCATGGCGCTGCTGCTGTCGCCGGCCAACCCGACGTCGGTCTACTACGGCACCGGCACCCACGCCTTCGGTCTCACGCTCGGCGCCCTGCTCGCCCTGGTCAGCCGCTGGTGGTCTCCGCGTGCGCTCGAGTGGTCGCGGGGTGCACGCCGCGGACTCGGGGTCGCCGGTGCGGCGGCCCTCGCCGGGCTCCTCGCGCTGTCGCTGCTGATGCCGGGCGACGCCGACTGGACCTACCGCGGCGGGCTGCTCGCGGTCGCCGTGCTCAGCTGCGTCGTCATCGCCGCGTTCCTCGTCCCCGGCTCCTCCCTCTCCCGAGCGGTCGACGCGGCACCGCTGCGCTGGATCGGGGTGCGCAGCTACGGCATCTACCTCTGGCACTGGCCGGTGTTCGTGCTGCTCGCGGCCGCGCTGCCCCCGGCCTGGTCGACAGATCCGGCTCTCGCGTGGGGACTCGGAGGCATCGCCGCGGCGATCACCGTCGGGGCGGCCGCGGTCAGCCACCGATTCGTCGAGACGCCCATCCGCCGCGACGGGTTCCGAGCGAGCTGGCGCGCCTGGGCGGACGGATGGCGGCGATCCCGGATGGCGGCGGTCGCCAGCGCCGTCGCGGCGCTGCTGGTGGTGGGCGGGGTCGCCGGAACGGCCGCCGCGGTCGTGCTGCAGCCCGACGGCAGCGAGGTCGAGCAGCGCATCCGTGCGGGTCGGCAGGCGATCGACACCGCGCCGCCGCGCTCCCCGGAGCCGAGCCCGACTCCCGAGGGCCCGCCGGCCGAGCTGCAGGGCGATCGGATCACCGCGATCGGCGACTCGGTCATGCTCGCCGCCGCGCCGGAGCTGCAGGCGGCGCTCCCCGGCATCCAGATCGACGCCGTGGTCTCCCGGCAGATGCGGACCGCTCCGGACATCCTGCGCGCGATGCGCGACGCGGGCTCGCTGCGCGACGTCGTGATCGTCGCCCTCGGCACGAACGGCTCGGTCGGCCAGGCGACGCTCGACGACATCCGCGACGTCATCGGCCCGGACCGCGAGCTCGTGCTCGTCACCGCCCAGGCGCCGCGTGGATGGATCCCGGGGGTGAACGCCGAGCTGACGTCGTATGCGTGGCAGTACCGCAACGTCGAGTTGGCGGACTGGTACACCGCCATCCAGCCCCATCTCGGCGAGCTGGCGCGCGATCAGGTGCACTTCGGGCACATCGGCGCCTCGATCTTCACGAACGCGGTGCGTGAGGCGCTGCAGCGCCTCGCCGCCCTCCCCCCGCTGCGCGACGACGCGGCCGACGAGTCGCTCCCCCGCCCGGTCTGACCTCATCGCCCATAGACATGTCTCCGGCGCCGTGGACACCCGCGCGCGGGTGTCCAGAGGGTCTCAGACATGTCTGCGCCCGAATGACGAGAGGCCCCGCTCGGCGTGAGCGGGGCCTCTCGGCGGTACGGATGCGGGGAGCTACTTCTCCTCCGACTCCTCGGCTGCGTCCTCGGCGGGCGCCTCGACCTCGGTCTCCTCGGCGGCGGGCGCCTCCGCGGCGGCCTCCTCCTCGACGACCTCGGTCTCCTCGGCCGGGGCCTCCTCGACCGGAGCGGCCTTCGGGGTCTCGACACGGGCGGCCGACTTCTTCGACGACGCCGGCTTCTTCACGACCGGCTCGAGCACGAGCTCGATGACCGCCATGGGCGCGTTGTCGCCCTTGCGGTTGCCGATCTTCGTGATGCGGGTGTAGCCGCCCTCGCGCTCGGCGACGAGCGGCGCGATCTCGGTGAAGAGCTCGTGCACGACCGTCTTGTCGTGGATGACGGCCAGCACGCGGCGACGCGAGTGCAGGTCGCCGCGCTTGGCGAAGGTGATGAGGCGCTCGGCCAGCGGACGCAGGCGCTTGGCCTTGGTCTCGGTGGTCGTGATGCTCTTGTGGGTGAAGAGGGCCGCGGCGAGGTTCGCGAGCAGCAGGCGCTCGTGCGCCGGACCGCCGCCGAGACGGGGACCCTTGGTGGGCTGGGGCATGATCTAGTTCTCCAGGAGGTTCAGTTCAGAAAAGCGGGCTCAGACGGTCTCGTCGTCGTATCCGCCGTAGAAGTGCGCACCGTCGAAGCCGGGCACGCTGTCCTTGAGCGAGAGGCCGAGCTCGACGAGCTTGTCCTTCACCTCGTCGACGGACTTCTGACCGAAGTTGCGGATGTTCATGAGCTGCGTCTCCGAGAGGGCGACGAGCTCGCTGACGGTGTTGATGCCCTCGCGCTTGAGGCAGTTGTAGCTGCGCACCGAGAGGTCGAGATCCTCGATGGGCATCGACAGCTCGCTCGAGAGCACCGCGTCGACCGGGGCGGGCCCGATCTCGATGCCCTCGGCCGCGGTGTTGAGCTCGCGGGCGAGACCGAACAGCTCGACGAGGGTGCGGCCGGCGGAGGCGATCGCGTCACGCGGCGTGATGGCGGGCTTGGTCTCGACGTCGACCACGAGGCGGTCGAAGTCGGTGCGCTCGCCCGCACGGGTGGCCTCGACGCGGTAGGTGACCTTCAGCACCGGCGAGTAGATCGAGTCGACCGGGATCTGGCCGGCCTCGCTGAACTCGCTGCGGTTCTGGGTCGCCGAGACGTAGCCGCGGCCGCGCTCGATGGTCAGCTCGAGGTCGAACTTCGCCTTGTCGTTGAGGGTCGCGATGACGAGGTCCGGGTTGTGGATCTCCACACCGGCCGGCGCCGAGATGTCGGCGGCGGTCACCTCGCCCGCGCCGGTCTTGCGCAGGTAGGCGGTGATGGGCTCGTCGTGCTCGCTCGAGACGACCAGGTTCTTGATGTTCAGGACGATCTCGACGACGTCCTCCTTGACACCGGGGATGGTGTCGAACTCGTGCTGGATGCCGTCGAGACGGATGCTCGTGACCGCCGCACCCGGGATCGACGAGAGCAGGGTGCGACGCATCGAGTTGCCGAGCGTGTAGCCGAAGCCGGGCTCGAGGGGCTCGATGACGAACGCGGAGCGGAACTCCGAGATGACCTCTTCGGAGAGGGTGGGACGCTGTGCGATGAGCACGTGGTTTCCTTTCGGCGAGGGCGTCCGCCATATGACGCCCACGACAGATGCGGCGGGTGGCTGGGCCGCCGTGGTGTTGAGTTGTGAAAGACGTGACGCATCCGGACGACCGCACCGCTCACGCGGACGGTCATCCGGATGCTGAGATCACACGCGGCGGCGCTTCGGGGGACGGCAGCCGTTGTGCGCCTGCGGCGTCACATCGTTGATCGTGCCGACCTCGAGACCCGCGGCCTGGAGCGAGCGGATCGCGGTCTCACGACCCGAGCCCGGGCCCTTGACGAAGACGTCGACCTTCTTCATGCCGTGCTCCTGCGCCTGGCGCGCGGCCGACTCGGCGGCGAGCTGCGCGGCGTAGGGGGTCGACTTGCGCGAGCCCTTGAAGCCCACACCGCCGGACGAGGCCCAGCTGATGACGGCACCCGAGGGGTCGGTGATGGAGACGATCGTGTTGTTGAACGTCGACTTGATGTGGGCCTGGCCCACGGCGATGTTCTTCTTCTCCTTGCGGCGCGGCTTGCGCGCGGCGGCCTTGGGAGCAGCCATTACTTCTTACCTGCCTTCTTCTTGCCGGCCACGGTGCGCTTCGGGCCCTTGCGAGTACGTGCGTTGGTCTTGGTGCGCTGACCGCGCACCGGCAGGCCGCGGCGGTGGCGAAGGCCCTCGTACGAGCCGATCTCGACCTTGCGGCGGATGTCGGCCTGCACCTCGCGGCGCAGGTCGCCCTCGACCTTGTAGTTGCCTTCGATGAAGTCGCGAAGGGCGACGAGCTGGTCGTCGGTCAGATCCTTCACGCGGATGTCACCGGAGATCCCGGTGTCCTTGAGGGTGGCGAGGGCGCGCGTGCGTCCCACTCCGTAGATGTACGTCAGGGCGACCTCGACGCGCTTCTCGCGCGGGATGTCGACGCCGGCGATACGTGCCATGGCGGCTTCTCCTTGTGGAGTCGTTCGGAGGTGTGGAGCGCCACCGGTGCCCGGGCCTCCGAGCCCGAGGTGTCCCCTCCGAGGAGGTTCTGGTGGTGCAGGTGTCTATTGAGTTGTGAATCCGCTCGGCGGCGGCAGGGCTTCAGCCCTGACGCTGCTTGTGGCGGGGGTTCGACTTGCAGATGACCATCACGCGGCCGTTGCGGCGGATGACCTTGCAGTGGTCGCAGATGGGCTTGACGCTCGGGTTGACCTTCATGTTTCCTTCTCGCTGTCCTCGTACTCGCGCCGGGGCGCGGGCCGTTACTTTCCGGGTGTCACTTGTAGCGGTAGACGATCCGGCCGCGGGTCAGGTCGTAGGGGCTCAGCTCCACGATCACGCGATCCTCGGGGAGGATCCGGATGTAGTGCTGACGCATCTTGCCCGAAATGTGGGCGAGAACCTTGTGCCCGTTGCTCAGCTCGACGCGGAACATCGCGTTCGGCAGAGCCTCGAGGACAGATCCCTCGATCTCGATGACGCCGTCTTTCTTGGCCATACCCTCTAAATCGCTATCGGTGACGCTCGGTCATGCGGGTGATTGATTGCTGGTGCAGATTGGCCGACAGGCACAAAGCACCAAAGATCGAGCTTAGCCGATTAACCGCGGTCGCGCCAGCCGGGCGTGTCGCGGGCTGTCAGTCCTCGTTGACGGCCGAGATGATGCCGTAGAGCGCCTCGGCGGTGGGCGCGGCGAGCAGCGCCTGCACGTCGTCGTCGTCGGAGAAGAGCACCGCGATCCGTCCCAGGATCTCGAGGTGCTCGTTCTCGCGACCGGCGATGCCGATCACGAAGCGCACCTCGTCGCCGTCCCACGAGATCGCCTCGGGGTAGCGGATGACGGCGAGCGCCGTCGCGTCGATGAACTCGCGCCCCTCGTTCGTGCCGTGCGGGATGGCGAGGTAGTTGCCCATCGAGGTCGACACCGTCGCCTCGCGGGCGAGCATGGAGTCGACGTAGCCGGGCCGTACGGCGCCGGCCTCCACGAGGAGGCGTCCGACGTCGCGGATCGCCTCCTCGCGGCTGGGGGTCCGGTCGGCGAGCACCACGCGCTCGGGCGTCAGGATGTCGTCGCTCATGGTGTGCTCTCCTCTCGCCGCCGGACCCAGTGGCCTACTTGGCGGCCCCTTCCTTCTGCTCCGCGACCAGCTGCACGACCTCGTCGTACTTGGGGCTGTTCATGAAGTTGTCGACCGAGACGTGGATCGCGTTCGGCGCCTTCAGCCGGGCGCGCTCCGTCAGCTCGTTCTGGGTGATGACGAGATCCTCGTCGCCCGTCAGGTTCGCGATGGCGGCGTTGGTGACGTTGACGTCGACGCCGGCCTTCTTGAACTTGTTGCGCAGCACCGAAGCGCCCATCGCACTCGACCCCATGCCGGCGTCGCAGGCGAACACCACGTTGTGGATGGGGGCGCCGGCGACCTCGCCCACGGCGATGCTCGAGGCGAGACCCGAGAGCACCGAGCTCTCCTTGCCCTTGTTCTTCTCGGTCTGCGCGATCGACGCGGCGAGACGCGCATCCGCCTCGGCCTCCGACGCCAGGTCGCGCTTGCGGCTCGCGAGCAGGATCGGCATCGAGATGAGGAACGTCACCGCCGCCGCGAGCACCACCGACAGGATCACGCCGACGTAGCTGTCGGGCGCCGTCTGGATGATGACCGCGAAGATCGACCCCGGCGCCGCCGGAGCGCGCAGACCCGAGTTGAAGATCACGTTGGTGAGAACGCCGGTCGCGCCTCCGCCGATCATCGCGACGATGAGCAGCGGCTTGGCGAGCACGTACGGGAAGTACACCTCGTGGATGCCGCCGAGGAACTGGATCACGAACGCACCGGGGGCGGTCGCGCGCGCCGCGCCCACACCGAACAGCGTGATCGCGAGCAGCAGTCCGGCGCCGGGGCCGGGGTTCGCCTCGACGAGGAACAGCAGGCTCTTGCCCTGCTCGGTGACCTGCTCGGTGCCGAGCGGGGTGAACACGCCGTGGTTGATGGCGTTGTTGAGGAACAGCACCTTCGCCGGCTCGACGATGATCGACGCGAGCGGGATCAGGTGGGTCGCGATCAGCCAGTTGACGGCCGCGCCCAGCGCATCGCTGAAGATCTTGATCAGCGGAGCGAGACCGAAGAACGCGGCGAGCGCCAGCAGGAAGCCGAGGATGCCGGACGAGAAGTTGTCGACCAGCATCTCGAACCCGGGCTTGATCTTGCCGGCCCAGATCTTGTCGACCTGCTTCAGCAGCCACGCCGAGAGCGGACCGCAGATCATCGCGCCGAGGAACATGACCGTTCCGGCGGCGCCGATCACGACGCCCATGGTCACGACCGTGCCGATGACCGCTCCACGGACGCCGTAGACCATGCGGCCTCCGGTGTAGCCGATGAGCAACGGCAGCAGGTAGGTGATCATCGGGCCGACGAGGCCGACCCACTCGGTGCCGTCGGGCGTCGTTCCGCCGCCCAGCATGGCCGAGTCGGCCCAGCGCCAGGCCTCGACCGGGCTGTTGTTGCCGACCCAGCCGTTGTCGATGAACATCGCGGTCACGAGACCCCAGGCGATGAAGGCCGCGATGTTGGGCATGATCATGCCCGAGAGGAAGGTGCCGAATCTCTGGACGGCGACGCGGGCTCCCCCGCCCCGCGGTGCAGCCGTCGTCGGTGACGTCGTCGTCATGGTGTTGTGCCTCCTGGCTCGGATGCCGGACTAGCGTCCGGCGGTGATGGTGTCGGCGGCAGCCCGTGCCGCCTGTCGGGCATCGGCGGCCTCATCGGCCGCCAGGGCTGCCTCGGCGATCGCGGCTGCGTCGTCGAGGCTGTACCGCGCGAGGGAGACGCGGACATCTGCGAGTGCCGTGGGCGACATCGACAGGCTCGTGACACCGAGCCCGGCGAGCACCACGGCGAGGAGCGGGTCGGCGGCGGCCTCGCCGCACACGCCGACCGGCTTGCCGAGGGCGGCGCCCGCGGCGCCGACCTCCTTCACGAGCCGCAGCACCGCCGGATGCCACGGGTCCTGGAGGGCCGCCACCGAGCCGAGCTGGCGGTCGGCGGCCATCGTGTACTGCGTCAGATCGTTCGTGCCGATCGACGCGAAGTCGGTGCGCGAGAGCACCCGGTCGGCGATGAGCGCCACCGACGGGATCTCGACCATGACCCCCGCGGTGCGGATGCCGACGTCGTGGATCGCCCGCGTCACGAACGCGGTCTCCTCGACGGTCGCCACCATCGGCGCCATCACCCAGAGCTCGGCCTCGGTCTGCGCCTGGGCGGCGGCGAGCGCCGTCAGCTGGTCCGCCAGCACGGATGCCGTCGCCCGAAGGGCGCGGAGCCCGCGGCGGCCGAGCGCCGGGTTCTCCTCCTCGCCGGGGTTGAGGAAGGCGAGGGGCTTGTCCGCCCCCGCGTCGAGCAGGCGCACGACGACGCGCTTGCCGGGGAACGCCGCCAGCACCTCGCGGTAGCTCTCCTGCTGGTCGGCGACCGTCGGCGCGGTGGTGAGGCGGTCGAGGAAGAGGAACTCGGTGCGGAACAGCCCGACCCCCTCCGCGCCGAGGCGCACCGCCTCCGCGGCCTCACCCGGCTTGCCGAGGTTGGCGAGGAGCTTCACCGGGGTGCCGTCGGCGAGCGCACCCGGCCCCGCCGGCACGTCGGCGGCGGCGGCGCGTGCCGCGATCCGCGATTCGGCGTCGGCGAGCTCCGCGGCATCCGGGTCGGCGAAGACCCGTCCCCGTTCGGCGTCCACGATCACCTGGGTACCGTCGGCCAGGCCCTCGACACCCGGCGCGCCCACGATCGCGACGATGCCGCGCTGCCGCGCCAGGATGGCGGTGTGCGAGGTCGGCCCGCCCTCGCTCGTCACGAACGCGAGCACGCGGTCGAGGTCGAGCACCGCCGTGTCGGCGGGTGCGAGGTCGCGGGCGACCAGGACGTAGGGGTGACCGGGGTCGATCACGAGCTCGGTCGAGCGCCCCTGGAGTGCGGCGACCGCGCGGTCGGCCAGGTCGTGGAGGTCGGCGGCGCGCTCGGCGAAGTACTCCCCGGCATCGGCGAGCATGGCGGCGAACTCGGCGAACGCGTCGGAGACGGCCTTCTCGGCGGTCACGCCGGCCCCGAGCTTGACGGTGACGCTGTCGAGCAGCGCCGGGTCGTCGGTCATGAGCGCCTGCGCCTCGAGCACGTCGCGCGTGGACTCGTCCGCCCCCGCCGCGCGCTCCCGCAACTGCGCCGACACGCTCGCGAGCGCCTCCCGCGCGCGCGCGAGCTCGGCGTCGGCGCCGATCGTGCTCGGGGTGTCGGCGGGGGCGGACGCCGCCTGCCGCGAGACGTGCAGCACCGGGCCGACGACGACACCGGATCCGATGCCGACGCCGACCAGTTCGCGCACCTCGATCATCCGGCCGCCTCGTCGTGATCGGTCGTCAGGAACTCCGAGAGCTCGCCGAGCACGCGCTCCGACTCGTCGCCCTCCACGTCCAGCACGACCTCGTCGCCGTTCTCGAAGCCGGCGGCGATGATCCCGAGGATGCTCGCCGCGTTCACCGGCGAGCCACCGGGCCGCCCGATGGTGACCTTGTGACCGGATGCCGCGACGGCCTGCGTGAAGAGCTTCGCGGGGCGGGCGTGCAGTCCGTGGCCGGAGGCGATCGTCACCGTGCGTTCCATCAGGAGGTCCTTCCGTGGGAGGCGGCGCCGACGGCCGCCAGTGTCGTGTCGAGCAGTTCGTCGCCATCCTGCCGCGCCGCGTCCGCGAGCACCACGAACGGCACGGCGGCGGAGGCGGCCGCGGCGCCCAGTCGGGCGACCTCGTCGCCGAGGTGCGCACCCGCGAGCACGACGTCCGCGGCGGCGAGGAGATCCGGGGCGGCAGCGGCGGAGCTGGGCGTCGCGGTCAACTCGAGACCGCGTGCCGTCGCAGCGCGACGCAGGCGCTGAGCGACGAAGGTGCTCGACGCTCCCGCGCCGCACACGATGAGCACCCGCATGCCGTCCGTCTCCGCGTCTCGGCCGCCGACGGGGTTTCCGCGTCGGCGGCGCTGCCGTCCCCGGATGAGTCCAGGGCCCGCCGGTTCCCTCTTCCGGCGGGCGAGAGCCAGTGTGCTCCGGGGCTGCGGAGGCGCGCCAGCCCGGGCGCTTCCGCTCCCCCGGAAATCTCGCGCGGAGGAACCCCGCGGCACCCGCGACTTTGCTTGACTGGGAGCACGCGGACGATCGCGGAACGGGAGACTGATGGCCGATCGGCGCGAGCAGCTCACGGATGCGCTCGCCCAGCACGGTGGCTGGGTGACGGCGGCCGACCTCGCGGCGCGCCTCGGGGTCACGGACCGCAGCATCCGCGGATACGTGTCCGGGCTCAACGCCGCCGCCGAGACCCCGCTCATCGAGTCCGGCCCCTCCGGCTACCGCCTCGATCGCGAGGAGTGGGCGCGGCGGTTGCGCGAGGGGAGCGCCGACGATTCCTCCACCCCGGCGGCGCGGGTGTCGGCCATCCTCCGCGCACTGCTGGATGCGGCGCCGGAGTCGGAGGGGGTGGACGTCTACGCGCTCGCCGAGGACCTGCACGTGAGCGACTCGACCCTCGAATCCGATCTCGCACGGGCGCGTTCCCGCGCCGGAGCCGTGGGGCTCACGATCGTGCGCACCCGGGAGCACGTGCAGCTCGAGGGCGCCGAATCCGCGCGCCGGCGCCTGATCGGCGCCCTGTTCCGCGACGAGGCGACGCGCGGCATGCGCGAGGTCGACCGGATCGAGAGCTGGTTCGCGGCGGGCGACCTCACCGCGTTCAAGACCGAGCTGATCGCGCGACTGGTCGCCGACGGCTACGAGATCAACGACTACGGGCTGGGCACCGTGCTGCTGCACCTCGCCATCGCGGTCGACCGCACCCAGGCGCGTCACGCCCTGCCCGACCGCGAGGTCGCCGACGAGGGCGTCTTCGCCGCGATCATCGACGAGCTGGTGCGCGCCCACTTCGACGTGCAGCTGCCCCCGGGCGACCTCGACTACCTCGGGTTCCTGCTGGGCACGCGCGTCGCGGTCGACCCGATCGACGCGGGTCCGCCGCCCCTGGACGACGACGAGCTCGCGCGCGTGCGGGCGATCGTCGAGAAGGCGGCGCGCGAATACCTCGTCGACCTGGAGGGCGACGACGACTTCCTGCTGCGCCTGGCGATGCACATCCGTCAGCTCGTGCGCCGCGCCCAGGAGGGTTCGTTCTCGCGCAACCCCCTCACCCGCTCCATCAAGTCGGGCTACCCGATGATCTACGAGCTCGCGGTCTACCTCGCCCACGAACTGCAGCTCGATTCGGGGATCTCGGTGCCCGAGGACGAGATCGCCTACCTCGCGATGCACCTCGGTTCGCGTCTCGAGGAGCAGCGCCAGACCGATCAGGCGGTCACCGCCACGATCGTCGCGCCCGCCTACCACCGTCTCCACCTCGAGCTGCTGCGGCGGGTGGAGGCGTCCGTCGGCGCCGAGCTGCGGATCGAGCAGCTCGACACCCGATCGGACGTCGACTGGGAGGCGCTCCCCGGCGACCTCGTCATCTCGGTGATCGACCCGCCGACGCCGGATGCGCGCATCATCGTGGTGCACCCGTTCCTCGGCGAGGCGGACGCGCAGGCCATCCATCAGGCGATCGCGCGCGTGCGACGGCAGCGGCGCCGGGCACGCCTCGCGGAGCGCCTGGCGTCGTACTTCGACGAGCGGCTGTTCTTCCGCGAGCTCTACGCCCCCGACGCCGAGTCCATGATCCGCACGCTGGGTTCCCGGATGGTGGACGCGGGCGTCGTCGACGACGCCTACGTCACCGCCGCGATCGAGCGCGAGAGGCTCTCGTCCACCGCCTTCACCGACGGGCTCGCGATGCCGCACGCGATGGCGATGACCGCAGAGCGCACGGCGATCGCCCTCGTGCTGAACTCCACCTCGATGTCGTGGGGCGAGGCGCGCGTCGAGGTGGTGGCGTTCATCGCCTTCAGCGAGTCGGGCCGTGCCTCGTTCCAGGAGGTCTTCGACCAGCTCGTCGAGGTCTTCGCCGACCGCGACAACGTGCGCGGCCTCGTGAACCGCGCCATCGACGTGCCGACCCTGGTCGCCGAGCTCACGCGCCTGATCGACGCCTGACGCGGCCCGGGGAGCCGCTCGAGACTAGGCCGAGGCCTCGACGGAACCGATGCCGGCCTCGGCGAAGGCCGCCCAGATGCGGTCGGTCACCTCGTCGACCGATCCGAGGCCGTCGACCTCGATCAGCAGGCCCTGCTCGCGGAACATCTCGAGCAGCGGAGCCGTCTCGCGCTGGTAGACCTCCTGGCGGTGCCGGATGGCGTCCTCCGAGTCGTCGGCGCGACCCTGCTCGACCGCGCGCAGCCGCAGCCGGCGCACGATCTCGTCCTGGTCGGCGACGAGGCGCAGCACGGCGTCGAGCTTGTGCCCGTGCGAGGCGAGCAGCCCGTCGAGGTAGTGCACCTGGTCGGGCGTGCGCGGGTAGCCGTCGAGCAGGAACCCGGTCGTCGCGTCGGCCTCCGAGAGACGGTCGGTCACGAGCTCGTTGGTGAGCGAGTCGGGCACGTAGTCGCCGGAGTCGACGATCGCCTTGACGCGCTTGCCCAGCTCGGTCTCGTTCGCGATGTTGGCGCGGAAGATGTCGCCCGTCGAGATCGTCGGGATGCCGAACCGCTCCGCGATGCGGGCCGCCTGGGTTCCCTTGCCGGCCCCGGGGGGGCCGACGATGAGCAACCGGACCGTCACCGGAGCAGGCCTTCGTAGTGGCGCTGCTGGAGCTGCGAGTCGATCTGCTTCACCGTCTCGAGGCCGACCCCGACCATGATCAGGATCGAGGTGCCGCCGAACGGGAAGTTCTGGTTGGCGCCGACGAGCACGAGCGCGATGAGCGGCACGAGCGCGATGATCCCGAGGTACAGCGACCCGGGGAGCGTCACGCGGGTGAGCACGTAGTCGAGGTACTCGGCGGTGGGTCGACCCGCCCGGATGCCCGGGATGAAGCCGCCGTACTTCTTCATGTTGTCGGCGACCTCGTCCGGGTTGAACGTGATCGCGACGTAGAAGTAGGTGAACCCGACGATGAGCAGGAAGTACAGGATCATGTACAGCGGGTGGTCGCCGCGCGTCAGGTACGTGGAGATCCACTGCACCCACGGCTGCGCCGTCTCGCCGGCCTTCGGCTGGTTGAACTGCGCGATGAGCGCCGGCAGGTACAGCAGCGACGAGGCGAAGATGACGGGCACGACGCCGGCCATGTTGACCTTGATCGGGATGTAGGTGTTGTTGCCGCCGTAGGTGCGACGCCCCACCATGCGCTTCGCGTACTGCACCGGGATGCGGCGCTGCGACTGCTCGACGAAGATCACCGCGAACATGATGACGACGCCGATGGCGATCACCAGCAGCAGGGTCTCGATGTTGTGCTGCTGCGCGATGGTGCCGAGCGAGTCGGGGAAGCGCGCCACGATCGAGGTGAAGATCAGCAGCGACATGCCGTTGCCGATGCCGCGCTCGGTGATGAGCTCGCCCATCCACATGATGACGCCGGTGCCGGCGGTCATCGTGATGACCATGAGCAGGATGCCGTACCAGGTGTCGCCGCCCGGCACGATCAGCTGCGAGCACTCGGCGGTGGTCGAGGTGCCGAACAGCGCACCCGAGCGGGCGACCGTGATGAGGGTCGTCGACTGCAGGACGCCGAGCGCGATCGTCAGGTAGCGGGTGTACTGCGTGAGCTTGGCCTGACCCGCCTGCCCCTCCTTGTAGAGGGTGTCGAAGTGGGGGATGACCACGCGCAGCAGCTGCACGATGATCGACGCGGTGATGTACGGCATGATGCCGAGCGCGAAGATCGAGAGCTGCAGCAGCGCACCGCCGCTGAACAGGTTGACGAGGTCGTAGAGACCTGAGGCGCCCGCGTTGCCCGCGAGACATGCCTGGACGTTGCCGAAGTCGACGAAGGGCGCGGGTACGAAGGACCCGAGCCGGAACAGGGCGATGATGCCCAGCGTGAACGCGATCTTGCGGCGGAGGTCCGGCGTGCGGAGGATCCGCGCGACGGCACTGAACACGACGCCTCCCGGGTGAGATTCTGGAGCGTGCCGCACACGGGTCGGTGCGGCGAGGAGGTGGCCCCGGGTGGGGCCACCTTCCCGATGGCTACTTGACGGAGCCGCCGGCGGCGACGATCTTCTGCTCCGCAGAGCTCGAGACCTTGTCGACCGCAACGTTCAGCTTAACCGCAATCTCGCCGGTGCCGAGCACCTTGACCTTCTCGTTCTTGCGGACGGCGCCCTTCGCGACGAGGTCGCTGATGGTCACGTCGCCGCCCTTGGGGTAGAGCTCGGCCAGGCGGTCGAGGTTGACGACCTGGTACTCCACCCGGAACGGGTTCTTGAAACCGCGGAGCTTCGGGGCGCGCATGACCTGGTTCAGGTTGCCGCCCTCGAGGCCGACGCGCACCTGGTAGCGGGCCTTGGTGCCCTTGGTGCCGCGACCCGCGGTCTTTCCCTTGGAGCCCTCACCGCGTCCGACGCGGGTCTTGGCCTTCTTCGCACCCTCGGCGGGGCGGAGGTGGTGGGCCTTGAGCACCTGCGGGCGCGACGCGACGTCGGCCTTCTTGGCAGCCGGCTTCTTGGCGGGGGCCTTGGCCTCCGTCTTCGGCGCGTCGGCCTCGGCCTTGGCGGCGGCAGCCTTCGGGGCGGCGGCCTTGGCCGGAGCCTTGGCCGGAGCCTTCTCGGCGGCCGGCTTGTCGGCCGCGGCCTTCGCGGCGGTCGCCTGGGGGGCGGCCTTCGCGGCGGCGGGCTTCTTCTCGGCTGCAGCGGCCTTCGGCGCGGCGGCCTTGGTCGTCGCGGCCTTGGCGGGGGCCTTCTTCTCGGTCGTCGCCTTCTCGGCGGCGGCCTTCGGAGCAGCGGCCTTCTTCTCGGCCGGCTTCTTCTCGTCAGCCATTAGTCAATCTCCTCGACCTTCACGAGATGAGCGACCGTGCGGACGTACCCGCGGTTGGCCGGGGTGTCCTCGCGCACGACGACGTCGCCGATGCGCTTGAGGCCCAGGCTGCGCAGGGTGTCGCGCTGGTTCTGCTTCTCGCTGATAACGGACTTGATCTGGGTCACCTTGAGACGCGCGGCCATCAGGCACCAACCTTCGCGGTAGCGGCGGCGCGTGCGTCGGCCTCGGCGCGGATGAGGCGCTCCGGCGCGACGTCCTCGAACTCGAGGCCGCGGCGAGCGGCGACGGCACGGGGCTCCTCGAGCTGCTTGAGGGCGGTCACGGTCGCGTGGACGATGTTGATCGTGTTCGACGAGCCGAGCGACTTCGACAGCACGTCGTGGATGCCGGCGCACTCGAGCACGGCGCGCACGGGACCACCGGCGATGACACCGGTACCCGCGGCGGCCGGACGCAGCAGGACGACACCGGCGGCCGCCTCACCCTGGACGGGGTGGGGGATGGTCGCTCCGGCACGCGGGACGCGGAAGAAGTTCTTCTTCGCCTCCTCGACGCCCTTCGAGATCGCGAGCGGGACCTCGCGGGCCTTGCCGTAGCCGACGCCCACGAGACCGTTGCCGTCGCCCACGACGACGAGCGCCGTGAAGCTGAAGCGGCGTCCGCCCTTGACGACCTTCGACACTCGGTTGATGGTCACGACGCGCTCGAGGAACTGGCTGTCCTCTCGGCCGCCGCGGGCACCGCGGTCGTTGCGGGGGCTGCGCTCGCGGCTGCCGCGGCGCTGCTCGCGGGGCTCACCCTGCGACTGCGTCCCCGCGGCGGTCTCCACGACCTGCCCCTCGGTGATCTCCTCGGACTGCACGTCCTGGTTCTCCTTGTTCTCGGTGGCGTCGCTCACAGCTCCAGCCCTCCCTCGCGGGCGCCCTCGGCGATGGCCGCGACGCGTCCGGCGTACTTGTTGCCGCCGCGGTCGAACACGACCGCGTCGATGCCGGCCTTCTTGGCGCGCTCGGCGACGAGCTCGCCGACCTTCTTCGCCTTGGCGGTCTTGTCACCGTCGAAGGTGCGCAGGTCCGCCTCGAGCGTCGAAGCCGACGCCACGGTGTGGCCCTTGCTGTCGTCGACGACCTGCACGAAGACGTGGCGGGCCGAACGGGTGACGACGAGACGCGGACGATCCGCGGTCCCGGCGATGCGCTTGCGCAGACGTGCGTGGCGACGGTTGCGCTGCGCCGACTTGCTGATGGCAGCCATGATCACTTACCAGCCTTTCCGGCCTTGCGGCGGACGACCTCACCGGAGTAGCGGACACCCTTGCCCTTGTAGGGCTCGGGCTTGCGCAGCTTCCGGATGTTGGCGGCCACCTCGCCCACGGCCTGCTTGTCGATGCCGCGGACGTGGAGCTTGTTGTTGCCCTCGACCTCGAAGGTGATGCCGGCGGGCGGGTCGACGGTGATGGGGTGCGAGTAGCCGAGCGCGAACTCGACCGAGCTGCCCTTCGCCGCCACGCGGTAACCGGTGCCGACGACCTCGAGGCTCTTGGAGTAGCCGTCGGTCACGCCGATGATCTGGTTCGCGATGAGGGTGCGGGTGAGGCCGTGCAGCGAGCGCGACTCGCGCTCGTCGTCGGGACGGGTGACGAGCACCTGGCCGTCTTCGAGCTTGACCTCGATGGGGCTCTTGACGGTGAGCGCGAGCTCGCCCTTGGGGCCCTTGACGGTGACGTCCTGGCCCTCGATCGTCACGGTGACGTTCGCGGGCACGGCGATGGGGAGGCGTCCGATACGAGACATGTCAGATCACCACACGTAGGCGAGGACTTCCCCGCCGACGCCCTTCTTGCTCGCCTCGCGGTCCGTGAGGAGGCCCGAGGAGGTGGACAGGATGGCGACGCCCAGACCGCCCAGCACGTGGGGGATCTCGGTCGACTTCGCGTAGACGCGCAGACCCGGCTTCGAGACGCGCTTGATGCCGGCGATCGACCGCTCGCGGTTCGGGCCGTACTTGAGGTCGATCGTGAGCGTCTGGCCGACGCGCGCGTCCTCGACCTTCCAGCCGGAGATGTAGCCCTCGCGCTGGAGGATCTCGGCGATGTGGGTCTTGAGCTTGCTGCTGGGGAGCGAGACCGTGTCGTGGTAGGCGCGGTTCGCGTTGCGCAGACGGGTCAGCATGTCAGCGACCGGGTCTGTCATCGTCATTTCGTTGGTTTCCTTATCTCAATCGGTTTCGACGCCGGGTTCACCCGGAGCCGACCTTCTTGAATCCCGCGGGATGCGGGGCTTATTCGGCCTTGAACGGGAAGCCGAGCGCGCGGAGCAGAGCCCGACCCTCGTCGTCCGTCTTGGCGGTGGTCACGACCGTGATGTCGAAGCCGCGCACGCGGTCGATCTGGTCCTGGTTGATCTCGTGGAAGATCGACTGCTCGGTCACACCGAAGGTGTAGTTGCCGTTGCCGTCGAACTGCTTCGGCGAGAGGCCGCGGAAGTCGCGGATGCGGGGAAGCGCGAGCGACAGCAGTCGGTCGAGGAACTCCCACGCGCGGTCGCCGCGGAGCGTCACGTGGGCGCCGATCGGCATGCCCTCGCGCAGCTTGAACTGGGCGATCGACTTGCGGGCCTTGGTGACCTGCGGCTTCTGGCCGGTGATCAGCGTGAGGTCCTTGACGGCCCCGTCGATCACCTTGGAGTCGCGGGCGGCCTCTCCGACACCGGTGTTGACGACGATCTTCACGAGACCCGGGACCTGCATGGGGTTCGCGTAGCCGAACTCCTCGGTCAGGGTCTTGGTGATCTCGTCACGGTACTTCTGCTTCAGGCGGGGCTGGTTCTTGCCAGCCACCGCGGCAGTCGCGTTCGCCATCAGATCTTCTCTCCGGACTTCTTCGCGTAGCGCACGCGAACGGTCTTCTTCACGCCGTCCTTCTCGACGGTCTCCTCGCGGAAACCGACGCGGGTGGGCTTCTTGGTCTTGGGGTCGACGAGCGCCACGTTCGAGACGTGGATCGGGGCCTCGTGGGTCTCGATGCCGCCGGTCTTGGTGCCGCGCTGGGTCTGGCCGACGCGCACGTGCTTCGTGACGTAGTTGACGCCCTCGACGACGATGCGGTCCTGGCCCGTCAGGACCTCGATCACGCGACCCTGCTTGCCGCGGTCTCCGCCGCGCTCCTGCGTGGGGCCGGCGATGACCTGGACCAGGTCGCCCTTCTTGATGTTCGCCATGACTAAATGACCTCCGGGGCCAGCGAGATGATCTTCATGAACTTCTTGTCACGGAGCTCACGGCCGACCGGTCCGAAGATGCGGGTCCCGCGGGGGTCCCCGTCGTTCTTCAGGATGACGGCGGCGTTCTCGTCGAACTTGATGTACGAGCCGTCGGGACGGCGCGTCTGCTTCTTGGTGCGGACGACGACCGCCTTGACGACGTCGCCCTTCTTCACGTTGCCGCCGGGGATCGCGTCCTTGACCGTGGCGACGATGACGTCACCGAGGCCCGCGTAGCGACGGCCGGAGCCGCCGAGCACGCGGATGGTGAGCAGCTCCTTGGCGCCGGTGTTGTCGGCGACCTTGAGGCGGGATTCCTGCTGGATCATGGGTTACTTCGCCTTCTCCACGATCTCGACGAGACGCCAGCGCTTCGTCGCCGAGAGCGGACGGGTCTCCGAGATGACGACGAGGTCGCCGATGCCGGCGGTGTTCTGCTCGTCGTGGGCCTTGATCTTCGAGCTGCGGCGGATGACCTTGCCGTACAGCGGGTGCTTCACGCGGTCCTCGACCTCGACGACGATGGTCTTGTCCATCTTGTCGCTCGTGACGTAGCCACGACGCACCTTGCGGTAGCCGCGGGCGTCCGCGTCCTTCACGTCGTGCGCGGCGGACTCGTGACCGGGCGCCGCCTTCACGGCGGCCTTCTTGGTCTCTGCCATTACTCGCTCGCCTCCTCGGCGGTGTCAGCGGGGGCCTCGGCGGCCTCCGACTTCTTGGTGGTCTTCTTCGCGGCGCTCTTCGCCGGCACCTCGACGGGGGCGGGCGTGGCACGGATGCCGAGCTCGCGCTCGCGGATGACGGTGTAGATGCGGGCGATGTCGCGCTTCACGGCGCGCAGGCGACCGTGGCTCTCGAGCTGACCGGTGGCGGCCTGGAAGCGCAGGTTGAACAGCTCCTCCTTGGCCTTCTTCAGCTCGTCGACGAGACGCTCGTCCTCGAAGGTGTCGAGCTCGACAGGGGCGAGCTCCTTGGATCCGACGGCCATTATGCGTCGCCCTCCTCGCGCTTGATGATGCGTGCCTTCAGGGGCAGCTTGTGGATGGCCCGGGTGAGCGCGCCGCGGGCGAGCTCCTCGCTGACGCCGGAGACCTCGAAGAGGACCCGGCCGGGCTTGACGTTGGCGACCCACCACTCCGGCGAGCCCTTACCCGAACCCATGCGGGTCTCGGCGGGCTTCTTGGTGAGCGGACGGTCGGGGTAGATGTTGATCCACACCTTGCCGCCGCGCTTGATGTGACGGGTCATGGCGATACGAGCGGACTCGATCTGACGGTTGGTCACGTAGGCGGGAGTGAGGGCTTGGATGCCGTACTCGCCGAAGGTGACCTTCGTGCCGCCGGTGGCCTGCCCGGAACGACCCGGGTGGTGCTGCTTGCGGTGCTTGACCTTACGGGGGATGAGCATGATTACGCCTCGACTCCTGCGGCGGCCTCGGCCCGGGGGCCACGACGCGCGCCGTCACGACGCTCGGGGCGCGACGACTTCTGAGCCGCCTGCTCGCGAGCGAGTTCCTTGTTGGTGATGTCGCCCTTGTAGATCCAGACCTTCACGCCGATGCGGCCGAAGGTGGTCTTGGCCTCGTAGAAGCCGTAGTCGATGTTCGCGCGGAGGGTGTGCAGGGGCACGCGGCCCTCGCGGTAGAACTCCGAGCGGCTCATCTCCGCGCCGCCGAGGCGGCCCGAGACCTGGATCCGGACGCCCTTGGCGCCGGCGCGCTGGGCACCCTGGAGGCCCTTGCGCATGGCGCGACGGAACGCGACACGGGCGCTGAGCTGCTCCGCGATGCCCTGGGCGACGAGCTGGGCCTCGGCCTCGGGGTTCTTCACCTCGAGGATGTTGAGCTGGATCTGCTTGCCGGTGAGCTTCTCGAGGTCGGCGCGGATGCGCTCGGCCTCGGCGCCGCGGCGGCCGATGACGATGCCCGGGCGCGCCGTGTGGATGTCCACGCGGACGCGGTCGCGGGTGCGCTCGATCTCGATCTTCGCGACGCCGGCGCGGTCGAGCTTCGACTTCAGCAGGTTGCGGATCTTGACGTCCTCGGCCACGAAGTCGGCGTAGCGCTGACCGGCCTTGGTCGAGTCGGAGAACCACCGCGACACGTGGTCGGTGGTGATGCCCAGACGGAAGCCGTAGGGGTTGACCTTCTGGCCCATTACTTACCTGCCTTCTTCGCAGCGGAAGCGCCGGTGACCAGCTCGTCCGGCGTGGCGAGCACGACGGTGATGTGGCTGGTGCGCTTGTTGATGCGGAACGCGCGGCCCTGGGCACGCGGCTGGAACCGCTTGAGCGTGGTGCCCTCGTCGACGAACGCGCGCGCCACGACGAGGTCGGCCTCGTCGAGGAACGTGTTGCTGGCGTCCGCCTTCACGCGGGCGTTCGCGATCGCGGACGCCACGAGCTTGTAGACCGGCTCGCTCGCGCCCTGCGGGGCGAACTTCAGGATGGCGAGCGCCTCCTGGGCCTGCTTGCCGCGGATGAGGTCCACGACGCGACGGGCCTTCTGAGGCGTCACGCGGATGTGTCGCACGCGGGCGATCGACTCCACCATTTCTCTTCCTCCTCAGTCACCGCGTCAGCGGCGACGACCCTTCTTGTCGTCCTTCTCGTGTCCACGGAAGGTGCGCGTCGGCGCGAACTCGCCGAGCTTGTGACCCACCATGGTCTCGGTCACGAAGACCGGGATGTGCTTGCGACCGTCGTGCACGGCGATCGTGTGGCCCAGCATGGCCGGGACGATCATCGAGCGACGCGACCACGTCTTGATGACGTTCTTGGAACCGGCCTCGTTCTGAGTCTGGACCTTGCGGTACAGGTGCTCGTCGACGAAGGGGCCCTTCTTGAGACTGCGCGGCATCTTCTACTACCTCTACTTGCGCTTCTTGCCGACGGTGCGACGACGGACGATGAGCTTGTCGCTTTCCTTGTTGGGACGACGGGTGCGTCCCTCGGGCTGACCCCACGGGCTGACCGGGTGGCGACCACCGGAGGTCTTGCCCTCACCACCACCGTGCGGGTGGTCGATCGGGTTCATCGCGACACCGCGGACGGTCGGGCGCACGCCCTTCCAGCGCTTGCGGCCGGCCTTGCCCCAGTTGATGTTCGACTGCTCGGCGTTGCCGACCTCGCCGATCGTCGCGCGGCAGCGCAGGTCGACGTTGCGGATCTCGCCCGAGGGCAGACGCAGCTGGGCGTAGGGGCCGTCCTTGGCGACGAGACGCACCGAGGCGCCGGCCGAGCGGGCGAGCTTGGCGCCCCCACCGGGCTTGAGCTCGATCGCGTGGATGACGGTACCCACCGGGATGTTCTTGAGGGGCAGGTTGTTGCCGGGCTTGATGTCGGCGCCGGCACCGCTCTCGACGATGTCGCCCTGGTTCAGCTTGTTCGGCGCGAGGATGTAGCGCTTCGTGCCGTCCACGAAGTGCAGCAGAGCGATGCGCGCCGTGCGGTTCGGGTCGTACTCGATGTGCGCGACCTTGGCGTTGACGCCGTCCTTGTCGTTGCGACGGAAGTCGATGACGCGGTACTGGCGCTTGTGCCCACCACCGATGTGGCGGGTCGTGATGCGACCGGTGTTGTTGCGTCCACCCGTCTTGGGCAGCGGCTTCAGCAGCGACTTCTCGGGCGTCGAGCGCGTGATCTCCGCGAAGTCGGCGACCGACGAGCCGCGACGACCGGGGGTCGTCGGCTTGTACTTGCGAATGGCCATGATTTCTTTCCCTGGTCCTTAGCCGACAGCCGTGAAGATGTCGATCGAGCCGGACTTGAGCGTGACGATGGCGCGCTTGGTGTCCTTGCGCTTGCCGATGCCGAACCGGGTACGGCGGGTCTTGCCGACGCGGTTGATGGTGTTCACCGAGGCGACCTTGACGCCGAAGATCTTCTCGATCGCCAGCTTGATCTCGGTCTTGTTCGAGCGCGGGTCGACGATGAAGGTGTACTTGCCCTCGTCGATGAGCCCGTAGCTCTTCTCGCTCACGACCGGCGCGATGATGATGTCGCGCGGGTCCTTGTTGTAGCCGCTCACTGGGCAGCCTCCTCGGTCTTGGCGCTCTTCGCCGCCACGAAGGCGTCGAAGGCGGCGCGGGTGAAGACGATGTCGTCCGAGACGACCACGTCGTACGCGTTGAGCTGGTCGACGTAGAGCACGTGCACGTACGAGAGGTTGCGGACGCTCAGGGCGCCGTTCTCGTCGTCGCGGTTGAGGACCACGAGCACGTTCTTGGTCGCACCGAGGCCCGCGAGGACCTCGACGGCCGCCTTGGTCGACGGCGCGTCGACGCCGAAGCTCGACACGACGTGCAGGCGCTCGCCGCGGGCGCGGTCCGAGATGACGCCGAGCAGAGCCGCGGCGATCATCTTCTTGGGGGTGCGCTGCGAGTAGTCGCGCGGCACCGGTCCGTGCACGACGCCACCGCCGGTGTGCTCGGGGGCGCGGATCGAGCCCTGACGGCTGCGACCGGTTCCCTTCTGCTTGAACGGCTTGCGGCCGGCGCCGGAGACCTCACCGCGACCCTTGGTCTTGTGGGTGCCCTGGCGCGCCGCGGCGAGCTGGGCCGTCACGACCTGGTGGATGAGGGGGACGTTGGTCTGCACGTCGAAGATCGCACCGGGGAGCTCGACCGAACCGGCCTTCTTACCCTTGGGATCCACGACATCGAGAGTGGTAGCGGCCATGATCAGGCACCCTTCACGGCGTTGCGGACGAAGACGATGCGGCCGCGGGCACCGGGAACGGCGCCCTTGACCAGCAGGAGGCCCTTCTCGACGTCGACCGAGTGGACCTTGAGGCCCTGCACGGTGACGCGCTCGCCGCCCATCCGGCCCGCCATGCGCATGCCCTTGAACACGCGGCTGGGGGTGGAGGAGGCGCCGATCGAACCGGGCTTGCGGTGGTTGCGGTGCGCACCGTGCGAGGCCGACACGCCCTTGAAGTTGTGGCGCTTCATGACACCCGCGAAGCCCTTGCCCTTGCTCGTGCCGACGACGTCGACGAGCTGGCCGGCCTCGAAGATGTCGACCGCGATCTCCTGGCCGAGCGAGTACTCGGCGGCGTCGGCGGTGCGGACCTCGGTGAGGTGGCGGCGGGGCGTGACGCCCGCCTTGTCGAAGTGACCGGCCGCGGGCTTGTTGACCTTGCGCGGGTCGATGGCGCCGTAGGCGATCTGGACGGCCTCGTAGCCGTCCTTCTCGACCGAGCGGAGCTGGGTCACGACGTTGGGGGTGATCTGGACCACGGTCACGGGCACGAGCTTGTTGTTGTCGTCCCAGACCTGGGTCATGCCGAGCTTGGTGCCCAGCAGACCCTTGGTCGTCTTCACAGCAGACATGGGTTTCCTTCTGGCTTCCGGGTTCAGCTCGGGCTAGAGCTTGATCTCGATGTTGACGTCGGCGGGCAGGTCGAGGCGCATGAGCGAGTCGACGGCCTTGGGCGTCGGGTCGATGATGTCGATGAGGCGCTTGTGGGTGCGCTTCTCGAAGTGCTCGCGGCTGTCCTTGTACTTGTGCGGCGAACGGATCACGACGACCACGTTCTTCTCCGTCGGGAGGGGCACGGGGCCGACGACGGTCGCGCCCGCACGGGTCACGGTGTCGACGATCTTGCGCGCCGATGCATCGAGGCCGGCGTGGTCGTACGACTTCAGCCGGATGCGGATCTTCTGTCCCGCCATGGTCAGCTCTCTTCCTTGTTCCCGTACGGCACCGATCCCGGCCCGCACATCCGCGCATCCTTCGATGCGCACCGCTGTTCTTCTGTCAATCTCCGGCTCTCGAGCGGTTCCGCGGCGCACAGGCGCACGCGTCTCCCCTTCGGGATCCGGGATTCGATTGAAGCTTCGTTCTTCTCCTCGCGGCCCAGCCGCTTCCGATCCTGAGGATCGGGGGCTGTGCACTGCCAGAGGAGTGAGCCGCACACGGATGCGCGGCGTGTTGAACCATGAAAGTCTGCCACATCACCGCATTTGCTGCAACCCGGGCGTGTCGCGCGCGGGAGCTCAGTCGAACAGCAGCATCCGGAGCTCCGATTCGACGGATCCGGTGCGGTCCGGGTCGATCGTGACCCCGTCGCGGTAGAGGTCGATCAGACGCGGGTCGACGTAGCTCGCGCGGGCGACGGCGGGCGTGTTCCCGAGGAGCTCCGCCGCGGCGCGCACCGCCGCCGCGATCGCCCGGTCCTGGGCCGCCTCGCTCGTCGTCGCACCGGTCTTCGCGAGCGCGATGGCCGCGGCCGAGGTGCCGTGCAGGGTGCGGAAGTCCTTCGCCGTGAAATCGCCTCCCGTCCGCACCCGGATGTCGGCGTTGATGTCGTCGGCGCGGACCAGGTGGACGCCGCGGTCGTCGCGCCAGGCGAGCAGATGCGCGCGCGGCCCGCGACGCTTGAGGTCGGCGACCGCGGACGCCAGGTCCGGGTCGCGGATCTCGGACGCCCACTCCTGTCCGCTCTTCCCGGGGAAGTCGAGCCGGACCGTCTCACCGCCGGCGACCGTGACGTGCGCGCCGAGGAGGGTCGACAGCCCGACCGAGCCGTGCTCGAGCGCGTAGCGCTCGGAGCCGACGCGCAGATGACCCGTGTCGAGCATGCGGAACGCCGCAGCGAGCGCCCGCTCGCGCGGCAGCCCCTCGCGCCGCAGGTCGACCGTGACCCCGCGGCGGGCAGCGGGCAGCGACTCGGCGAGGGCGAGCGCGCGGTCGAACTTCTGCCGGTCGCGCTGCGCGCGCCAGCTCGGGTGGTAGAGGTACTGCCTGCGTCCCGCCGCGTCCGTGCCGGTGGCCTGGATGTGGCCGTTCGGGAAGGTGCTGATCCACACTTGCGTCCACGCGGGCGGCACGGCGAGCGCCTCGATGCGGTCGCGCAGCTCCGCATCGACGGCCGTGCCGTCCGCGTGGAGATAGCGGAAACCGCGGCCCGATCGCACCCGGCGGATCCCGGGCTCCCCGATCCGCGTGCGCCGCAGCCTCACCATGCGTGCGACTCTCGCCGACCGGGCCGTGGGCGACCAGCCCCTTGACAGCGGGCGCGATCGGCACCGCTACGGAGCGGGTGCGGCGTCCTCGTCGGAGGGGGCCGGGCGGGCGGCCGCTCGGCGCGTGCGGCGCGGCGCCCGGCCCGACAGCCAGACGTAGAGAGCGCCGAGCACGAGGACGGCGCCGAGGATGACCGCCCACCAGGGGAAGCCGGGGATGGTCGGCACCGCCCCCGCCTTCGCGAGGTCCTCGGCGGGCGTCGGCAGGATCCGCTGTCCCGTCACGAGGATGCGGTGGCTGTTGATGCCGAGCGGGGTGCAGGTGACGAGGGTCACGAGATCGCGGTCCGGGTCCGGGTAGAGCGCCTTGGAGTCCTCGGGCTCGACGACCTCGGTCGTGACGACCTGGTAGGTGAGCACCTCGCCGAAGACCTCGATCGTGAAGGTGTCGCCGATCTGCACCTTGTCGAGGTTGGTGAACAGCTCCGAGGTCGCGAGGCCGCGATGCCCCGTCAGGACGGCGCGGGTGCCGATGCCGCCCACCGGGAGGGCGGTGCCCTCGAGGTGGCCGACGCCCTCCGCGAGGGTCTCGTCGGCGGTGCCGTGGTAGACCGGCAGGTCGACGCCAATCACCGGGATCTTGACCCGCGCCATGAGCCCGTGCGAGTCGGCGCGGAGCAGCTGGTCGTAGTCCAGGTGGGCGGCGGGGTCCACCGCATCCGAGGAGACCGGGATGCGCTCGTTCGCCGCGACGATCGCGCCGCCGACGAGCGTGGTGTTGTACAGCTTCGCCTGCTCGATCGCGTGGTGGCGGGCCTGGGTGCCGAGGTCCTCCACACCGTGGTCGAGATCGATGATCTGCTGGGCCTGCTCGACCTGGGAGAACCAGTTCGCGATCGTCGGGGCGAGGAACACCGTGGTGCCCGCGAAGAAGACGACCGCCGTGGCGAACGCGAGCCACGGCATCCGCCAGCCCCGTGGGGCTCGGCGGCGGTGGCGTACGTCCGCGACGGCGGTCATGTTCTCCTCATGGCGATGGCGGGGGCATCCGTGGACGCCCCCGCCATCGTCTCAGCACGGGATCAGTGCTGCTCGGCCTGCTTCCGGCGACGGAACGCCACGAAGGCGAATCCGAGGGCCAGGGCCATGAGGCCGGCACCCACGAGGCTGAACGTCACCACGCCGTTGCCACCGGTGAAGGGGAGCTCCCACGGCGCGACCTGGTAGTTCTCGACCGCCTGGTAGTTGACGGCCGTCGCGGAGTCCGCGGCGCCCTCGACGACGGTGACGTCGTAGGGGTTGTCGACGCTGCCGAGCGAGGCGCCGCTCGGCGTGCGGTACCCGGCCGGGGCGGCGGACTCGACGAGCAGGTAGTCGCCCGGCTTGATGCCCTGGATGGTCAGCTCGCCGTCGACGTTCGTGACCTCCCACTCGGTCTCGCCGTCGATGGTGACCAGCTCGCCCGCGTCGGCGACGCCGTCGCCGCTGGTGTCGGAGTACAGGCGGAACTTCGCACCGCTCAGCGGGGTCTGCGTCGGGGTGGCGCCGGACGTGGTCGCGTACTTGAAGATCAGCAGCTCGCCGAACGGCTGCTCCGCGTCGGCGTCGAGCGTCGACGAGTTGATGTACGAGGTCACGTCGTTGACGAGGGTCTTGATGCCGGGCGTGACGACCTCGGTCGGCACGTCGAACTGCACGCTTCCGCCCTGGGCGTTCGCCTGGAGGTAGGCGAGACCGGTCGCGTTGAAGACGAGCTGGACGGTACCGGTCGCGGCGGCGGACTCGTCGATCGAGTACATCGAGCTCGTGAGCCCGGCGAGCGGGGTCGAGCTGCCGGCCGCGTAGGCGCGCACCGCGTAACCCGAGACGCCGGTCGGCGTGGCCGTGGCGACCGGCACGAACGCGAGGTCGGCGGTGTCGATGGTGTCCTCGAGTCGGAACTGGGTCAGGTCCTGACCGGCGGGCAGCTGCGGCACGGCCGCGGCGACCGTCCAGCTCACGTAGCTCGCCTCGGTGTAGAAGGCCGCGTCGGTCGTGATGACCTGCTTGGTCAGGTCGGTGACCGCGTTCTTCGGGTAGACGTTGACCGTGTACAGCCACTCGTTGGTGTTGCCGGCGAGGGTGGCCGTCGGGAACGGGATGGTGACGAGGAACGGCTGGGCCGGGTCGGTGATGCCCTCGGCGAGCGGCGTCGTCTCCTGGACGAGGTAGAGACCGAACGGGAGGTTCGCGAAGGTCGCAATACCGCCGCCGGCGGTCGTCTGGGTCGTCGCGGTGCCGGTGGTGTAGCCCGCGATGAAGGTGGTCGGCGCGCTGGCGGACCAGGCGGCCTCGATGGCGCCGGCGGCTTGCCATCCGGCATCCGTGAGCAGGTCGAGGCGGGTGCCGGCCGGGTCGGTGACGACCGGGGTCAGCGAGAAGGTGACGCCGTCGATCGTGGTGCCCGAGACGGTGGTCGGGGTGCCGTCGCCGGCGGTGGCGCCGTTGGTGGCCGACTTCTCGTACTTCGTGATGACGAGCGAGCCGTGCCCGTCCTGCGCGGCGTCGATGTTGCCGACGCCGCCGATCGGGGCTGCCGATGCCGAGCCGGCGAGGCCGGCGGCGCCGAGGAGGCCGACGGCGAGCGCGGCCGCGGCGGCGACAGCGCGTCGGGTGCGGCTGTGCGTGCTGATGGTGGTCATGTCCATCTCTCTGTGTTCGGGTTCAACAGGACGGGTGGTGCGATGTCAGACCAGCGAGGACGCGGGCACGACGAAGGGCCCCCGGAGCAGGGGCCAGGTTGGCGGATCGTCCACGCGCGCCCGGCGGGCAGGGGTGGACGGTCGCGCGCAGGCGCGCGCGACCACGGTGGTGCGACGCATGCGTCTCCAGATTTCGGGTCGGGTGTCGTGCACCGGGGTAAGCGGCGACGGGTCGGGTAAAACCCTCACGACGTCTGCGAGTCTATGGCGGCGCTTCCGCCGGGCACGCCCCCCCGTTGTGGTCGCAATGCCGAGCGGGCCCCGACCGTGCGGCGGTTGCCGAGGTCGCGCTGTCTACACTGGCCCCGTGTCCCGACGCCTGCCCGCCGCCCTGCTCGCGGCCGCACTGGTCGCCGCGGGACTGGCGGGGTGCGCCTCCGGGGCGGCCACGAAGGAGCTCGTGCACGTGCCGGCGGATGCGGCGACCCTCGCCGCGGCGGTCGAGCTCGTCAGCCCGGGCGGCACCATCCTCGTCGCCGCGGGCAGCTACGACGAGCAGCTCGTGATCGACAAGGCGGATGTGACGATCCGCGGCGAGGACCGCAACGCGACCGTGGTCGACGGGGGCGGCATCCGGCCCTACGGCATCGTCGCGATCGCCGACGGCGTGCGGATCGAGAACCTCACCGTCACCGGGGCCACCTTCTACGGGGTGCTCGTCTCGGGGCTGCACGACGGCGACGGCCCCGCGACGCCGGGAGAGGACGGCTACACGGGCTGGGATCCCGAGAAGTTCCCCCCGCTGCAGCGCTTCCTCGTCGACCACGTCACGGCCTACAACAACGGCCTCTACGGCATCTACGCGTTCAACTCGCAGCACGGCGTCATCCGCGACTCCTACGCCTCCGGCTCGGCCGACAGCGGCTTCTACGTGGGCCAGTGCGAGCAGTGCGACATCCTCGTGACCGGCAACGTCGCCGAGCGGAACGCCGTCGGGTTCGAGAACGCCAACGCGAGCGACTCCGTCGTCATCACCGGCAACCGCTTCTCCGGGAACCGGGTGGGCATGACCCTGCTGTCGAGCTACCAGGAGGCCTTCACCCCGCAGCGCGGCAACACCGTCGTCGGCAACGTGATCTCCGACAACGTCTCCTCCGATTCGCCCAAGCAGGCGGACGGCGGCTTCGCCACCGGGATCGGCATCTCGGGCGGGCAGGACAACGTGGTCGAACGGAACCTGCTGGTCGGCAATCCGCGCGCCGACGTCATCCTGACGAACACCGAGGACATCCCGGCGACCGGCAACCGCTTCTCCGGCAACGTCGTCGACGGCCCGGTCGCGATCGCCAACCTCTCGGCGGCGCGCACCCCCGCATCCGGGAACTGCTGGAGCGGAACGGCGACCACCGCGCCCGCTGAGCTGGCGGCCCAGCTGACCGCCGCGTGCGACGGCGACGACGGCGACCAGGCGACGACCTCGCAGCTCGCGGGGCCGGACGTGCCGCCGGGGATGAGCTTCCGCAAGGTCCCGCCGCCGCGGGATCAGCCGCAGCTGGAGCGAGGAGACGACGACGGACCGCTGCCCGCCGAGGTGCGGATGCCGGACCTCGACGCCGTGACCGTGCCCGATGCCGGTCTGCTCGCCGACAACTCGGGAACGCGATGACGGGGCGCGCTCCCGGCCTGCTCGGCCTCGGCCTGCTCGCCGTGCTGCTGGTCGGCTGCACGGCGGTGCCGGAGGCCGATCCGACGCCCACCGCGCGCGCCGTGTCGAGCGATGAGGCGCAGCTGCTGGCCATCGCGCGCTTCACCAACTACGACCGCGGGACCCGCCCGTTCTCGACCGAGCTCGCGGTCTCGGGCGTCGACACCCGGGTAGTCGGCTGGGTCGACTACGACTCCGCGGTCGGGTACGCCTCCGTCACCGGCTCGTTCGGCGCGGAGGCCCTGCTCTGGACGGACGCCGCGGTCGGGGCGATCCCGCGCGACCCGGAGGCCGACGGCTACCCCGCCCTCCCCATCCCCGCCGCCGACGACCCCGGCTGGCAGATCCAGGAGCTCGACCCGACCGTGTCGGCCTTCCACGCGCTGCTGGCGGCGATCAGCGCGCTCGGGCAGGACCGACCCGACAACCCGCTGCTGCTGCAGCAGTCGGGGGCGCTCTGGCTGCGCGACGACGAGGTCGACGGCACCCCGGTGACGGTGTTCGCGGCGCCCCCCAGCGACGCCCCGCTCGAGACCGGTTCCAGCGACGTCGCCACCTCGGACTCCCCGCTGCGGATCTGGGTGGCGGCCGACGGCCTGATGCTGCGCGCCGAGTTCCACCTCGACGACGGATGGGTGGGTGTCGACTTCCCCGACGCCGAAGCTCCCTCGCTCGCACTCCCGGGAGCGGGCGGATGACCCGGGGCGCCGACGACGAGATCGCGGAGACGGACGAGCCTGCCGCACCGGGGATCACCCGGCGGGCACTGCTGTCCGGCGCCGGTGCGACGGGGATCGTCGCGCTCGGCACCGCCGGGGTGCTCGCGGCGAGCCGCGCGGGCACCGGCGCGGACGCGACGGGGTCGGCCGTCGCCGCCGCCGGCCCGCATCAGGCCGGCATCGATCGCCCCGCGCTCCCCCAGCAGCACTGCCTGCTCGTGATCGCCGACGTCGACACCGGGGCCCTGCGCGCCTCGCTCGCCTCGCTCGGCGCGCGCGTCGCCGAGGTGACATCGCACCCCGCCGGACTCGCCGACCTCACCCCCGACGGCCCGGGCGACCTCACCGTCACCGTCGGCCTCGGCGCCACCGCGCTGGCCGCGACGGCGCACCCCGAGCTCGCGGACCTCGTGACCCTGCCCGACTTCGCGGGAGACGCGCAGCTGCCCGCGACGCGACGCGGCGGCGACCTGCTGGTGAGCGTCAACGCATCCGACCCCTCGGTGCTCGAACCGGTGTCGTCGTGGCTGCTCGAGCACGTGCAGGGCGCCCGCATCCGCTGGTCCGAGTTCGGATACCGCGGCGCCCCGGTCGACGGCGTCGCCCGCAACCCGTTCGGCTATCTCGACGGCATCATCGGGCCGCGCACCGAGCAGGAGCTCCGGGACGACGTCTGGATCGCCGACGGTCCACTCGCCGGGGGCACCGTCTGCGTGATGCGCCGCTTCCGGCTCGACGTCGACGGCTTCCGCGCGCTGGCTCCCGCCGACCGCGACGCGACGATCGGGCGCGTCCAGTCGACCGGGGCCCCGCTCTCGGGCGGCGCGCGCGACGACCAGGTGAACCTCGGCGCCAAGGCGGCCGACGGTACGCTGCTGATCCCCCCGCACGCGCACGCGCGCGCGGCGCATCCGTCGTTCACCGGCAGCCCGCTCATGCTGCGGCGCAGCTACAGCTACCGCGTCGACGAGGCCGACCACGGTCACGTGTTCATCTCGTACCAGAACGACGTGCAGACCTTCGCCCGCACCCAGCTGCGCCTCGACGAGGTCGACGCGCTCATGCGCTTCTCGACGCCCACGGCGACCGCGGCGTTCGCGATCCTCCCGGGGATCAGCGGCGACGCGGACCTCGGCGCCTCGCTGTTCTGAGGCGGCTACCCGCCCCGCTCAGGCCCGGGTGGCTCCGGGACGCCGGCGACGCACCGCGAACTGCCACACCGCGAGACCGCCGGCGACGAGGATCACGAGCGCGCCCCCGATCGTGAACAGGTCGGAGCCCAGACCGCCGGTGAACGGCAGCGCGGGGGGCGTGTACGGGTGGTTGGTGAGGGTCAGCGCGAGAGGCGTCGCGCTCGACGGTGCGGTCAGCGTGATCCAGCCGTCCGCATCCCGCGACAGCGTGGCGGCGCCCTGGGTCCAGGTGCCGCTGGTCCACACGAGCCCGCCCCAGGTGAAGGGACCGGTGAGGGGTTCGCGGATGCGGACCGTCGACCCGTAGGGGGCGCCCGTGATCGTGAGCGGGGTGCCCACCGCGACCGTCGCGGTCTGCACGGCGCCGCCGCCGATCGTGTACTCGATCGGGAAGCTCGTGCCGGCCGGCAACGTCGCGGTGGGCGAGAGCGTCTTGGTCACCGCGAACGAGGCGTAGCTGTTGGTCGCCGTCAGCAGTTGGCCGCCGGCGGTGCCGGTGGGCGAGATCACGATCCGGCCCGTGTCGTCGTCCGCCCCGCCGGTGTTCGGAGAGAACGAGATCGCGGCACCCGGCATCCCGTTCTCGGTCACGGTGAGCGTGTAGCCGTAGGGGATCGACTCGGTGGTCGTCACCGTCTGCCCGGCGCCCACCGTGTAGCTCACGGTGTCGACGTACGGCGCGGTCGCGGGCCCCGAGGTCGCGAGCCGGTCGTCGCCGCGGAAGTTCACCGCCGACCCGATGGTGAAGGTGTAGCTCGCGCCCGGCGGCCCGGTGCCGTTCACGACCTTCGCGATGCGGAACGTGCTGTAGCCCACCCAGCCGGCGTCGATCGAGTGATCGTTCTCCCCCATGCCGCCGACCGTGACCGGCGCCCGCCCGGTCGTGACGTTCGGGTTGGAGTCGATGAGCGTGTCGGATCCGGCCGTCGCCGTCGTGCGGACCATCTGCGCCCAGGTGAGACCCGTGAAGGCGCTCTGGACGGTCGCGGAGGTGCCGGTCGGCCATTGGAGATTGACGGTGCTCGCCGCGGTGCCGCTCGGGAACACCACCACGTAGTCCGCGTTCTTCACGAACCCGGTGGTACCGCCGCTCGAGGCGTCCTCGGTGCGGAAGTAGTAGGTGCCCGCCTGGCCGCTGACGGTCGAGGTGGTGGTGGCCGCGAGCTGCGTCACCGGGTTGCCGCTCGTATCCGCGGTCCACAGCTGCACGGGGGCGCCGTTGATGGCGGGTTCGTCGGCGTCCTGGATGCCGTCCGCATCCGCGTCGTACCAGACCCGGTTGCCGATCTCGACGGGGGCGTCGGCCAGCAGGTACGCGACCCCGCCGATGCCGCCGTTCTTGCCGAAGTACCCGGTTCCGGGCAGGTACTGGTTGAACCCCTCGATGCTGTGGCCGTCGGTGAGGCTCAGGAAGCGGCTCCCGGCGCCGTTGTAGGTGACGGCCGGGTCGAACGATGTCGTCGTCAGCTGCGTGCTGCCGGCGAGGGTCGCCACGGCGCCGAGGGCGGTCTCGTCGTGCACGACACCCTCGTAGTTCACGATCCGACCGGCGCCGTTGTAGGCGACGCTGTCCTCGAAGAACTCGCGGCCCCCGTGCTGGTAGTTCTGCCGGACGGGCTGTCCCCAGACGGCGCCCTCCGCGCCGTAGCCCGGCGAGCGGGTCACGGTGTCGAGGCCGGCGCTCGTCGTCGTGATGGTGCTGGTGCCCGAGCTGCCGAGGTTCTCGATCGACAGGGTGCCGGCGGAGTTGCGGCCGGCGTAGAGCACGTCGCCGATGGGCAGGGCGTTGATGGTGCCGCTCTGGTACCCGGTGTAGCTGGTCGGCCAGAGGGCGTCGACGCCGGTCTGATAGCTGAAGCGGTCGATGAACCCGAGGGAGAGGTTGCCTCCGTCGTCGAAGGAGAGCCCGGACAGCAACGGCTGCGCCCAGGCACGGAAGTAGGTGACGACCGAGTCCGAGTCGTTCCAGATCGTGTTGTAGTTGTCGGTCCAGGTGTGCCACTGGGCTGCTTCCTGGGTGAGCACGGTCGTGGAGACCGGATCATCGTCGACCCAGCCGATACCGCGGGTGTAGTTCAGGGGCACGGTGAGCGCGGTGCTGGCCGCGGCACCGGACAGCGGGATCTGCACGACCTTGGCGCCCGTGGCCAGGTTGGTCGAGTTCGTGACGCCGAGGTAGAGGGAGCCGCCGTTGACCGTGATCGCCCACGGGCGCTCGGCGGCGGTCAGCGCGGGTGCGTTGCTCACGAGCGTTGGAGCCTGGCCGAAGTTCGCGACGTTGTAGCGCCAGACCTGCTTGTCGTTGAGGTTGACGACGTAGAGGTAGCCGTCGTCATAGGCGATCCCGCCGATGCCCACCTTGCCGGCAGCCGCGTACGCGCCCGTGTCGAGCGACTGCACGCCGGAGAGTCCGGTGTTCCGGTCCGCCAGATCTCGAGCGCCCTGGGCGGCGGTGGTCGTCGTCCCGTTGATGTTCACGACGCCGTAGTTCACGCCCGTCGCGGTGAGGTCGTAGGACGTGAGCCCGTTCCGGGTGATGGTGCCGTTGCTCGCGACGGTCACCTCGATGCGGTAGAGGCCGTCGATCCCCCGCGGTCCCCAGTCGGAGTGCCGTTTGGTCACCGCGGAGGCGTAGATGTAGTAGCGGTCGCCGGCGGTCGTGTGACCGAGGGATTGCATCGCGACGCCCCAGGTGGCGCCGATCTCCTGGAAGGTCGCGAGCGAGGTGGCTGCCGTGGGGGCCGCCGTGTGCACGGCGGCGGACGGCATGATCGCCGTGAGCGCCGTCACGTTCCGCACCGCCGTATTGAGGCCCGTCGTCGTGTAGTTCAGCGCGGGTGAGCCGTTGCCCTGGATCGCGGTGATGAGCGGCGTGCCGGTGGTGCCGCGCGAGTAGTCCGTGGTCTTGTGCAGCGCGAAGTTCACCCCGGTCGCCCCCACGGTCGTGAACTGCACGCTCGTGCCGTTGCCGGTGCCGGCGAAGGAGTCGGTGAAGGTCGCCGGATACCCCGAGAACTGGATGCGCAGCCGCGTGCTGTCGGGCAGCGCGGGGCTGACCGTGATGTCGTACGCGCCCGCCGCGTTCGTGACGGCGGTGCCGACCGCGGTGCCCGCCGTGTTGTACACCGTGGCCGTCACACCCTTGAGCGGAGCGTCGGTGAGCCCGTCGCTGCCGACGGTCGAGTCGTACACGCCGTTCTGGTTGTAGTCGCGGAAGACGGTTCCCTGCACGTGCCCGCTGAGCGCCGACGCCGACTCGGCGGTGCCGCCCACGGTAAGCAGCGCGCTCGCCGCCACGGCGGCCACCGCCAGTGCGGTGGCGCGCCGAAGCAGCCTGCGGTTCGGGTTCGCAGGCGTGTTTGCGCGCGCGCGAGGCATGCGTCTCCACGGGTTTCGGGTTCGGGATGCCGCACGGATTCGCCGGGTAAGAGCGAGGCTTGGGTAGAGCCGATCCGGGCGGACTCCCCCAGCCTAGGGATCCGGCGGGGAGGGTACAGAGCCCCCGAAAGGACCGTAGACACCCCTGTCTACCGGGGTACGGGCATACGAAAGGGCCCGGATCCTCTCGGATCCGGGCCCTTCCCGATCGGTAAGTCGGAGACTTACTTGATGATCTTGGTGACCTTGCCGGCGCCCACGGTGCGGCCACCCTCACGGATGGCGAAGCCGAGGCCCTCCTCCATGGCGATCGGCTGGATGAGCTCGACCGTCATGTCGGTGGTGTCGCCGGGCATGACCATCTCGGTGCCCTCGGGCAGCGTGATGACGCCGGTGACGTCGGTGGTGCGGAAGTAGAACTGCGGACGGTAGTTCGCGTAGAACGGGTTGTGACGGCCACCCTCGTCCTTGGAGAGGATGTACGCGGTGCCCTCGAACTGGGTGTGCGGCGTGACCGAACCCGGCTTGACGACGACCTGACCGCGCTCGACGTCCTCGCGCTTGGTGCCGCGGAGGAGCAGACCGCAGTTCTCGCCGGCCCAGGCCTCGTCGAGCTGCTTGTGGAACATCTCGATACCGGTGACCGTGGTCTTCTGCGTCGGGCGGATGCCGACGATCTCGACCTCGGAGTTGATCGCGAGGGTGCCGCGCTCGGCGCGACCCGTCACGACGGTGCCGCGACCGGTGATGGTGAAGACGTCCTCGATGGGCATGAGGAACGGCTTGTCCTTGTCACGCACCGGGTCGGGGATGTTCTCGTCGACGGCCTCCATGAGGTCGAGCACCGACTGGGTCCACGTCGGGTCGCCCTCGAGGGCCTTGAGGCCCGAGACGCGCACGACGGGGGCGTTGTCGCCGTCGAAGTCCTGCGAGGAGAGCAGCTCGCGCACCTCGAGCTCGACGAGCTCCAGGATCTCCTCGTCGTCGACCATGTCCGACTTGTTGAGGGCCACGAGCAGGTAGGGCACGCCGACCTGCTTGGCGAGCAGCACGTGCTCGCGGGTCTGGGCCATCGGGCCGTCGGTCGCCGCGACCACGAGGATCGCGCCGTCCATCTGGGCAGCACCGGTGATCATGTTCTTGATGTAGTCGGCGTGACCGGGGGCGTCGACGTGCGCGTAGTGGCGCTTCGGGGTCTCGTACTCGACGTGCGAGATGTTGATCGTGATGCCGCGCTGACGCTCCTCCGGAGCCGAGTCGATCGAGGCGAAGTCACGGATGACGTTGACCGACGACGGGTACTTGTCGGCGAGCACCTTCGAGATCGCCGCGGTGAGCGTGGTCTTGCCGTGGTCGACGTGACCGATCGTTCCGATGTTGACGTGCGGCTTGGTCCGCTCGAACTTGGCCTTAGCCACTTGGTGTCCTCCTCAGGACTCGGTTGCAGGCATCCGGATGGCTTTCCGGATGCGGATGCGGGGTTTCGATTTACTTTAGTGGGTGGTCGAGGCGTCGCGCCTACGGCACTGCTCGACCGACGGGCGAGGCTACTCGCCCTTGCTCTTCTGGACGATCTCGTCGGCCACGGCCTTGGGGACCTCGGCGTAGGAGTCGAACTGCATGGAGTAGACCGCACGGCCCGAGGTCTTCGACCGCAGGTCGCCGACGTAGCCGAACATCTCCGACAGCGGCACCAGGGCACGGATGACCTTCACCCCGGTCGCGTCCTCCATCGCCTGGATCTGTCCGCGCCGCGAGTTGATGTCGCCGATGACGTCGCCCATGTACTCCTCGGGCGTACGCACCTCGACCGCCATCAGCGGCTCGAGCAGAACGGGGCTCGCCTTGCGCGCGGCCTCCTTGTAGGCCATCGATCCGGCGATCTTGAACGCCATCTCCGAGGAGTCGACGTCGTGCGAGGCGCCGTCGACGAGCGTCGCCTTGACACCCACCGTCGGGAAGCCGGCGAGCACGCCGACCTGCATCGCGTCCTGGATGCCCGCGTCGACCGAGGGGATGTACTCGCGGGGCACGCGACCGCCGGTGACGGCGTTCACGAACTCGTACGAGGTCTCCGGGGTCACCTCGAGCGGCTCGAGCGAGATCTGCACCTTCGCGAACTGACCGGAACCACCGGTCTGCTTCTTGTGGGTGTAGTCGTACTTCTCGATGGTCTTGCGGATGGTCTCGCGGTAGGCCACCTGCGGCTTGCCGACGTTCGCCTCGACGTTGAACTCGCGCTTCATGCGGTCCACGAGGATGTCGAGGTGCAGCTCGCCCATGCCCTTGATGACCGTCTGACCGGTCTCCTGGTTCTGCTCGGTGCGGAACGTCGGGTCCTCTTCGGCGAGCTTCTGGATCGCGGTGCCCAGCTTCTCCTGGTCGGCCTTGGTCTTCGGCTCGATCGCGACCTCGATGACGGGCTCGGGGAACGTCATCGACTCGAGGATGATCGGGTGCGCCGCGTCGCTCAGGGTGTCACCGGTGGTGGTGTCCTTGAGGCCGATGACCGCGTAGATGTGGCCGGCGGTCACCGAGGGGACCGGGATCTCCTTGTTGGCGTGCATCTGGAAGATCTTCCCGATGCGCTCCTTCTTGCCCTTGGTCGAGTTGATCACCGCGGCGCCCGACTCGAGCGCACCCGAGTAGACGCGGATGTAGGTGAGACGACCGAAGAACGGGTGCACCGCGATCTTCGACACGAGCGCCGAGAACGGCTCGGTGGCGTCGGCGTGGCGCTCGAGCACGAGCTCGGCGTCCTTGACGTCGTGGCCCTGCACCGGCGGCACGTCGAGCGGCGACGGCAGGTAGTCGATGACCGCGTCGAGCATCGGCTGCACGCCGCGGTTCTTGAACGCCGAACCGCAGAGCACCGGGTAGATCTCGCTCGCGATGGTGAGCTTGCGGATCGCGCCCTTGATCTCGGCGACCGTGAGCTCCTCGCCGCCGAAGAACTTCTCGAGCAGCGCGTCGTCGGTCTCGGCGACGGTCTCGAGCAGGATCGCGCGGTACTCCTCGGCCTTGGCCTGGAGGTCGGCGGGGATCTCCTGCACCTCGTACTTGGCGCCCATGGTCACGTCGCCCTTGGCGTCGCCGGGCCACACGAGGGCGCGCATCTCGATCAGGTCGACGACGCCGACGAAGTCGGACTCCGCGCCGATCGGGAGCTGCAGCACGAGCGGCTTGGCACCCAGGCGGCTGATGATCGTGTCGACCGTGAAGTAGAAGTCGGCGCCGAGCTTGTCCATCTTGTTGACGAAGCAGATACGCGGCACGTTGTACTTGTCGGCCTGACGCCACACGGTCTCGGACTGGGGCTCCACGCCCTCCTTGCCGTCGAACACGGCGACCGCGCCGTCGAGGATGCGCAGCGAGCGCTCCACCTCGACGGTGAAGTCCACGTGACCGGGGGTGTCGATGATGTTGATCTGGTTCTTGTTCCAGAAGCAGGTGACGGCGGCCGACGTGATCGTGATGCCGCGCTCCTTCTCCTGCTCCATCCAGTCGGTCGTCGAGGCGCCGTCGTGCGTCTCGCCGATCTTGTGGTTCACGCCCGTGTAGAAGAGGATGCGCTCGGTCGTCGTCGTCTTGCCGGCGTCGATGTGGGCCATGATGCCGATGTTGCGGACCTTCGTGAGGTCGGTGAGCACGTCTTGTGCCACGGGGTGTTCCTTCTTTCGGGGAGTGTGATCCGGGGATCCGGATGCCGCGGCCGGGAGGCTACGGCATCCGGATGTCCGGGAGGTTTACCAGCGGTAGTGCGCGAAAGCCTTGTTCGACTCGGCCATCTTGTGGGTGTCCTCGCGGCGCTTGACCGCGGCACCCAGGCCGTTCGAGGCGTCGAGGATCTCGTTCTGCAGACGCTCGGTCATGGTCTTCTCACGACGCGACTTCGAGTAGCTGACGAGCCAGCGCAGCGCGAGGGTGTTCGCACGGTGCGGCTTGACCTCGACGGGCACCTGGTAGGTCGAGCCGCCGACGCGGCGGCTCTTGACCTCGAGGGTGGGGCGCACGTTGTCGAGCGCCTTCTTGAGCACGACGACCGCGTCCTGGCCCGACTTGGTGGCCACGCCGTCGAGCGCGCCGTAGACGATGCGCTGGGCGAGGTCCTTCTTGCCGTCGAGGAGGATCTTGTTGACGAGCTGGCTGACGATCTGCGCGTTGTAGACCGGGTCGGCCACAACGGGGCGCTTCGGGGCGGGTCCCTTGCGAGGCATGTTCCTTAACCCTTCTTCGCGCCGTAGCGGCTACGGGCCTGCTTGCGGTTCTTGACGGCCTGAGTGTCCAGGGCGCCGCGGACGATCTTGTAGCGCACGCCGGGGAGGTCCTTCACACGACCACCGCGCACGAGCACCATCGAGTGCTCCTGCAGGTTGTGGCCCTCGCCGGGGATGTAGGCGGTGACCTCGGTGCCGTTGGAGAGCTTCACACGGGCGACCTTGCGGAGGGCCGAGTTCGGCTTCTTCGGGGTGGTCGTGTACACACGGGTGCACACGCCGCGCTGCTGCGGGTTGGCCTTGAGGGCCGGTGCCTTGGTCTTGGTGACCTTCGGCGTGCGGCCCTTGCGGACCAGCTGCTGAATGGTGGGCAAAAGTGCTCCTTGCTCGCGCTGCACGGTGACAGCTTGATGGTGGATCCATCGGTACCCGTCCCCTTCCGGGGAACCCCGGCAGGACTGCGGACGGGTATGCCGTGGGGGTCAGCCGCGGCGGGTGCCGGGGCCTGGCCCAGTGGGGCGTCCGCCCCGCCTCCATGCTGCGGCCCGCTCCACGGGAGCGGTTCTCAGGGCATGGGAGACGTGCGCGAATGCACACACGCGGTCAAGTGTACCCGCGCACGTAATCTGCCGCAATGTGAGGGCGTCAGCCCGTGGGGCAGGTGTACATGCCGGGGATGAGCGGCCGCAGGACCTCGTTCGGCAGCGGGTCGACGAGGTAGCCGGTGACGGCGGCCGCGAGCAGCAGGGCGACGAGGACCAGGTTGACGACGCGGCGGACCGGGCTCGATGCGGGGCCGCTCGCGAACACCGGTGCGGCCGCGATGCCGCCGACGAGCCCGGCCATCGCGAGGAGCGCCGGGTAGGCCCAGTCGAAGTCGAAGGCGGCGTGCCCGGCCGCCACGACGAGTCCGATGAGCGCACCCCAGCGCACGGGATCCGCACGCAGCTCCGCACCGCTCGGCACCCACGGCACGCGGCGCTCGACATCGATCCCCCGCGGTCGGCGCATCGACCGGACCACGAGCCAGACCACCCCGACGAGCATCGCGAGCAACGGCACCGCGGCCAGCGCGCCGCCCTCCGCCCAGGCGAGCAGGTACTCGTTGTGCGGGTGCGAGGCGAGGGTGACGTCGCGCTCGCACTGCAGCGCGCGCCCGAACGCCTGAAGACCCACCCCGACCAGGGGGGAGCTCGCTCCGAGCCGCAGCGCGTCACCCCACCAGGTGAGCCGATCGGAGATCGAGCTCTCCGCCGAGACGCCGTTCCCGAGACGGTCGACGCCCGAGTACTCGTCGCCGGAGGCGGCACCGGGATCCGGGAAGAACACGGCGCTCGTCATGAACATCGCGGTGAGCGCGACCCCGACGGGGAGCGCGAGCCCCCGGAGGAGCCCGCCCCAGCGGTTCGCGGCGACGCCGACGAGCGCCGCCAGCAGCAGCACGAGCGCGAACAGCGCGAAGGAGGCACGGGATCCGGATGCGACCACGCCCGCCCCGGCGAGGAAGGTCACGAGGAAGCCGAGCAGTGCGAAGACCCGTCTGCCGGCGACCGCGAGCACGGCCGCGACCGCGGCCCCGATCACCAGGTAGATGGCGAACTGGTTGTGCCAGTAGAAGGAGCCCCACATGAGCTTGGTGGGATCCTGCCCGCCCCACCACGGGAACCAGGCGGTGACGTACTGATCGGCGGTCAGCGCCACGACGCCGAGGCCGGCCGCCAGCCTTCGACGCGGAGTGCGCGCCCATCCGATGACCGCGAGCGCCAGCAGGGCGCCGTAGCCGTAGCGGGTCGCCCGCGCGGCCCCGTCGCCGTGCCCGTGCGCGAGCGCGACCAGCACGAGCGAGGCGGGCAGGGCGGCGGCGACGGCATGCAGCCACCACGGCAGCCGCCAACCGCGGCCCGCCACGTAGAGCGGGACCGTCGCGAGCAGGGCGACGAGCAACCAGGGGCCGGCGAGTCCGGCGCTGTTCCGCGCGACGAGCGCGACGCCGAGCAGGGCGAGCAGCAGCGCGCCGATCTCGACGACGCGCAGGATGCGTACGTTCATCTGCGAAGAAGGTGCCGGCGGCCGCGACGGGAGGGGCGCGGCCGCCGGCGGTCGGGTTATCCGGCGGCGGCCGTGTCGGTCGCCGCGTCCGTCGAGTCGGCGGACGCGGACGCCGGGGGCGCCTGCCGGAGCAGCACGTACATCGTGCCGTTGAGCGTGGTGGTGAAGGTCGTGCCGTCGCCCGAGGTGGTCACCTTGGTCACGAGCATCAGGCGGTCGCCGGTCTGCACCCCGTGGGTGAAGGCGAGCACCTCGTTCCAGCCGCCGCTCACCGAGAGGGTGACCGGCACCAGGAGGAAGTTGTCTCCCGAGATGCGGCTGTCCGTGACGGGCTTCGGAGCCCCGTCGGGGTTCTCGTCTCCGGTCGGCGGCGCGTACTTCACGACCTCGCCGATCGAGATCTGCTCGATGGTGACCGCCGTGGCGGTGGCGAGGTTGTTGAGCGTCGTGATGAACGCGGCGCTCTCGAGCCCGCTCGGGATGACCTTCTCGATCTCCGCCGCCCGCGCCTGATACTCGGGGAGGTTGGCCTCCTCCTTCTTCAGGTCGTCGATGGCGGTCTGGATCGACGTGTTCTGAGCGATCGCCGCCTTCCGCTGGCCGTCGGCCAGGGCCTGCGCGGAGAGCTGGGGCGACACGCCGAGGAACCAGCCGGCCGCGAGCACGCCGACGACGACCACGAAGGTGATGAGTCCCCAGACCTGGGTGCTGAGCTTCACTGTCCCGTCCCCTCGGTCGTGGCGTCCTCCGCGGTGAGCCGGTTGCTGTACGCCTGCGAGTCGATGTGCATCTCGATGCTCGCCGTGTAGCTGCCGTCGTCGCTCCGCGAGACGCTTCCCGGCGTCGCGTCGACGTAGCCCGGGAGCTCCTTCAGCCGGTTGAGCCAGTCCGGGATCTCCGGGAGGCTCGGGCTGATCGCCGAGAACTGCAGCGTCGCGATCCGCGCGCCCTGCAGCGGTGTCGACGACTGCGGGTACTGCTCCGTCACCGTGGACGCGTCGACGGTGAAGCTGTCGAGCGCGACGCCCGCGGGGAGCGACGCCTGCACCCGGCCGAGGTAGTCCTGCCAGTCGATCTCGGTCGATCCACCCACCTTGAGGGCGGCGTCGCCGACCTCGACCTGGGTGATCGCGTACTGCACGTCGGCGTACTTCGCCTGCTCGGCGAGCAGATCGGTGGTCCGCGCCTGCTCGGCCTGCGCGGCGAGCGTCGCGCTGAACGCCAGGTACCAGGCGCCGCCGACGGCGGCGATGGTGAGCACCACGACGGCGAACATGAGGAGCCGAAGGCCGCGCTGCACGCCGAGCTGGCGGTTGCGCTCGCCGAGCTCCGGCGGCATGAGCGAGACGCGGGGTGCCGCGCCGAGGGGCACTGCCTTGCGGCCTGCGGCGGCGCCCGCGGTGCGCGGAGGCGCCGTGACGGTGGCGGTCATGCCTTGCTCCCGAGGGTCAGGCCGGCGGCGACGGGCACCCCGGCGATTCCGGCGGACATCTGACCGGTGTCGACCGAGCGCGCGACGGCGAGGCGGTCGACCGGGGCCGGCGCGCGCACCGGAAGACGCGTCGCATCCGCGAGCGCCGTGGCGAAGCCGTTCAGCTCTGCGCCGCCGCCCGACAGCACGACGCGCTCCACCGTCGAGCCGGGTCGGCTCGAAAGGTAGAAGCTCAGCGTGTTGCGGATCGACACGACGAGGTCGCCGGTGGCTTCGTAGATCACCTCGAACGCCGGACGCAGCTCGGGGCCGGCACCCTGGGTGGCGAGACCGAAGCGGCGCTTGATCTGCTCCGCCTGGTACTCGTCCATGCCGAGGCGCGAGACGAGCGCGCGGTTGATGTCGTCGCTGCCGTTCTGCACGATGCGCACGAAGTGCGGCACGCCGTTCACGGCGACCGTGACCATCGTGGTCTCCGCCCCGATGTGCACGAGCGCCACCGAGCCCTGGGCCATCGGCCCGGTGAGCAGCGAGCGGCTGAGCGCGAAGGGGATCAGGTCGACGTCGACGGGCACGAGCTTGGCCTTCTCGACCGCTTCCACGATGCCCAGCACGCTCTCCTTCACCGCCGCGACGAGCAGACCCTGGATGACGGGCTTGCCGTCCTCGTCCGCTTCGGCGATCGGATAGAAGTCGAGCAGAGCCTCGGCCACCGGCACCGGCAGCACGTCCTGCACCTGGAAGGGCAGGGTCTCGCGGATGCGGTTCATCGGCATCCGCGGCACCGAGAGCTCGCGCACGAGCACCCGGGCGTTGCCGACGCCGACGATCACCTTGCGGGTCTTGAACCCGCCCTGTGCCCAGAGCTGCTTGAGCGCCCCCACGACGGTTTCCTGATCGGTCACCTCGCCGCGATTGACGGCCGTGGTCGGAACCGCGATCTGGTGGTACCTCACCAGGGTGGGCCTCGCCGAGGCCGCGCCGGATACCTCTGCGGCTCTGATCACCCCCCGACCGAAGTCGAGACCAACGATGGTCGATGCCATGACTTTCTCCTTCTCCCGTTTGCCCCCGTCGTCAGCCGAGGCCGACGAAACGGAGATATGCGGCGGCGATCGACTCGCCGCCGACGATGCCGATCCAGGCCCCGAGGAACATCCAGGGTCCGAACGGCAGCGATCGGTCCGCGAGGGACCGCCGCACGATGAGCGTGATCGCCCCCGCGATCGCACCCACTGCGAACGCCGCACCGACTCCGACCGCGAGTTGCGCCCACCCGAGCGCACCGAGGTAGAAGCCGAGCACGCCCGCGAGCTTGACATCGCCCATCCCCATGCCGCCGCGGCCGATGAGGGCCAGCAGCAGGTAGAAGGCGAAGGATCCGGCTCCGCCGACGACGGCGGAGATCAGCAGTTCGGGTCGACCGAGCAGGATGACCGCGGGCACCAGCAGCACGACGCCCGCGATGAACGCGGTCAGCACGATCGAGTTGGGCAGCCGCCGCAGCTCGACGTCGATCGCCGAGAGGGCGATGCTGACGGCGGCGAGCACGAGGAACGCCACGAGTTCGAGGCTGGCGCCGACCACCCCGGCCGCCGTCTCGGCCTGCACGATCGCCGGAGCGAAGAACAGCGCCACGAGCACGAAGGCGAGCGCCGTGAGGGCCTCCACCATCGGGTAGCGCGCCGAGATCGGGGTCCGGCAGTCGCGGCAGCGGCGGCCGAGCATCAGCCAGGACAGCACCGGCACGTTGTCGCGGGCACGGATCTCGGCGCCGCACCCCGGGCAGGCGGACGCCGGCCGCACGATGGAGACGCCGCGCGGCACGCGCCACACGACCACGTTGAGGAACGAGCCGATCGACAGGCCCGTCACCCCCGCGACGGTCGCGAGCAGCGGCATCAATTCGCTGCTCCGTTCGCGGCGAACGCCGACGGCGCGCCGGCGACCTGGGTCGCCTGGTAGGTGGTCGAGGTCGGCACGAGGTACTTCGGCGGTGCCGAGTAGGTGAGCCGGGGGTCGTAGTTGTAGCTCTTGGCGTAACCGGTCGAGACCCCGCTCGAGCCACCGGTACCCACCGGACCACGGAACTTCTGCGCCATGCTCCCCACGATCTTGAGGATGCCCCGGTCGGAGCCCTGCGCGTAGTTCTGCACCTGGATGGTGTGCGCGACCGAGAGCAGCGAGGCGTAGATGTTGCGGTTGGTGCCGAGCATCGCCGTCGTGGTGGTCGTCGTGCAGTACCAGCCGCAGCTGACGGTCTCGGTGCGCATCGGGTTCCACACCCACACCGCGTTCTGCCCGACGAGGCCGAGCAGGTCCTGCGTGTTGTCCTTGTAGGTCAGGTCGCCCGTGATGTAGACGAAGTTCTCGGCGGCCGCCGTCATCCGCCCCTTGATCTGACCGCTGATGTAGAGGTCGCCGTTGCGGCAACCGTACGCGGGGGTCGTCGAGGTGGAGCTGGAGGGGATGTTCTCGGTGTACGAGCCGATCGTGGCCGGGAACTTCTGGGCGTACGTCGTCGTGCTGCTGCTCGACGCGATGCGCCAGCCCTGGCTCGACCCGCTGCCGCTGCAGTAGTAGTTGCCGAACGAGGTGGTCGAGGTCGAGGTGTAGTTCGGATCCGACGAGGTGGTGGGCACGTTCTGCACGTAGATGAGGTTCAGGTCGAGCACCGGGATCGTGGCCCCCGAGGTGCTGCCGAGCGCGTTGCCGCTCGTGCCGACCGCGCCGCACTTCGACGGCGTGCTGCCCGTGTTGGACCCCGTGGTCTGGGTCTTCTTGGTGAACGGCGACCAGATCGTCATGTTGCCGTCGCCGTTGAACTTGACGACGGTCGGGCCCGTGTACAGGCACCCGGGGTCGGGCACCTGGCTCGGCAGATCGCTGCGGGTCTCGGTCTTCATGGCCGCATTGGTGTCGGGCATGGTGATGGCGCCGACCTTCTGCGGGTTGCCGGAGTTGAAGGTCGCCGCCGAGCACCCCGACCCGGTGCCGTAGAGCGGGTTCGTCGTGCTCGCGGTCGTCACAGCGCCGTTGAAGGTCGCGCCGCACATCAGGATGCGGTCGTTGCTGTGCACCTTGCCGTTGATGGTGTCGCTCGCGGCGAACTGGATGTCGCCGCAGTTCGGCGACCCCGAGCTGTAGCCGGTGACCCCCGAGGTCTTCTGCGGCGGACGGTTCCACCAGTAGTTCTCGCAGTAGGGGTCGTTGCCCGAGGTGATCAGCGGGTCCTGCGTCTCGAAGTCCGTGAAGTACACGAAGTCGCTGAAGCCGTCCTGGCGCAGGTCGGCGATGAGCGAACGGGTCTGGTCGCCCACCTTGCCCGTCGCGCGCACCCGGATGACGCCCGTCGAGGCGTACTTGGCGGTGTTGACCTCGTAGCGGAACTGGGCCTTGCCGTCGGATCCCGGCACGGTCGCCCATGCTCCGCCTGCGGTCACGGCGAACGCGTTGTTGGCGTTCGTGCCGGTCGGCAGGCTGAGCCCCGGGCTCCCCGCGCTGAAGGCGGAGGCGGGATTCCCGTACTTCACGTACGAGCTGTCGTTCTCGACCCGGCTGGAGTAGTCCTCGATGCCCGCGTAGGCGGCGGACAGCGCGGCGTTCCAGTCGGTCTCGGTGTCGGCCTTGACGGTGCCGCTCGAGGTCGAGGTGAGGGCGACCGCCGTGATGAGCACCAGCACGAGTCCCAGGCCGATGACCATGGGCAGCACGTAGCCCTCTTCTTGGCGGATCAGTCGACGTAGCATCTGTCAGCTCCCTGCCGCGAGGTCCATGTTGGGCATGCCGATGGTGTTGTCGAGCTCGACGACATCCGTCGAGTTGTCGGCCTGCACCTTGACGACGAACCGCACCGAGGTCACGGCGGTGCGCTGGGCGAGCGTGAGGTCGCCCGAGGTTCCGAGCTGGGCGCCGCTCGCGTTGTAGTACCGGAACAGCGCGTCGCTCGACGCGTTGACGACGACGTTCCCGAGGATGCGGGTCGAGCTGGGTGCGGTCGACATGCTGGGGAACACCGCGTACCCCTGGGCGTTCTTGGTCGCGGTCCAGCGGTCCTCGAGCATCCGGCCCTGGGCGTCCACCCGGTAGCGCACGCGCAGCGGGGTCTCGAAGACGTTCCCCACGGATCCGCTCACCCCGGCATCCGTGTAGGTCATCACGGTCAGCGACGTCGCGGACGCGGCGACGACCGCCGGGTCGGGGGTGGTCGAGCTCTGCACGGCGTTGTTGACCGAGGCGCGGATCGCGGTCGAGACGACGTTCATGATGTTGCTCGCGTCGGAGGTCGAGCGGCGGATGCTCTCGGACTGCAGCGTCTGCTTGGTGACCGAGACGAAGAAGCCGACCGTGATCGACATGAGCAGGGCGCTCAGGATCATCACGACGAGGGTCTCGACGAGCGTGACCCCGGCCTCCTCCCGGCGCAGGCGCCGCTGCAGGGCGATCATCCCGCCACCCGCGGGTCGAGGGTCACCTGGTTGCCGGAGACCATGCCGGAGGTGACGACGTTGTTGAGCGGGATGATCGCCGACTGACCGATCGCCGCGCTGCTGGAGGTGCTGCCGCTCGTCGTCGAGGAGTAGAGCTTCCAGGTGCCGTAGGGGAGCATGATCGTACGGTCCGAGTTGCTGTTGTTCGTGCCCACGCGGTCGAAGTTGTAGGTCATGCTGACCGCGCACCCCGGCTCCCCCGGTACGGCGGAGGTGTCGACGCTCACCGCGGTGATGTAGTTCTTCACCGGGATGCTCTTGAGCTGGAGGGTCGCCAGCGCGACGTTCATCGCCGCACCGCCACCGGGGGCCGCGGCCACCGGATCCGGCGCGACGCCGGCGGCGAGCGAGGTGCCCGACACCGTGCCCGCCTGCCACTCGGCGGGATCGACGGCCGAGCATCCCCCGGCCCCCGTCGCGTCCGGCGCGACGTAGTGACCGGCGATCGCCCGGTACCCCGAGCTCCACGGGAACAGCTGCGCGGTGGCCGCGGATCCGCTCTTGTAGTAGACGCCGTAGGTGTTGACGAAGCTCGTCTCGAAGTTGGTGGCCCGCGCGGCGGTCGAACCGCCCGCGTAGGTGAGGGCGAAGGTGGCGGCGCTGTCGTAGGTGAACGACGCGTTGACGGTGGCGCCGGCCGTGACCGAGATGCTCGATGTCGGCGAGGTGAGCTGGCCGGAGCTGATGTAGCCCGACTTGGACAGCCCCACGATGTAGTCGCCCGGGGTCACCTGCAGGGCGTAGGTGCAGCCCTCGGCGTTCGTGTTGTCGGGCGGCGTGTCGAGCGTGGCCGCGCCCGATCCGTTCGGGGTGACCGCGACGGCGACACCGGATGCGCCCGTGCCGTCGGCCTTCACGACCGAGACGAGGATGGTGCCGCGGGTGGGGTCGTTGAGCCGGCCGTCCGGCGCGAGGATGGTGTCGGAGGACACGGGGGCGATCGGAACGATCTGCCCGCCCCAGGTGACGCGCACGTTGACGCGCTTGTACTGCAGGTTGCCCGACCCGCCGGCGCCGCACGGGATGTCGAGACCGGTGCCCGACACCCACGAGGTGTCACGGTAGATCTTGTAGTCGATCCCGTCCACGTTCTGCGTGATCGTGCGATCGAAGACGTTGAAGGGATCCCCGATGGAGCGGACGAGGTCGATCTCGCCGGCCGCCAGGCTCAAGGCCGTGACGCGGTGGCGCTGGTCGCCCGAGAGGCGGACGGCCGTGACGGTGGCCTGGGCGACGCCGATCGAGATGACGAGGAAGATGAGGGTGGCGGCGAGCACCTCGATGATCGAGACGCCCGAGTCGGAGCGTGCGGCATCGGCGGCCCGACGGATCAGGCTCCGACTGCTTCGTGACTTCATCTACGCCCCCCCGAGCGATGTCGTCGATGATTCCGACTAGGAGGGTGGGGCGCCGCGAACGCGACGCCCCACCCTGGCCGCCGGCCGGAGCCGACGTCCGAACCCTTACGGGCTGGTGACCTCTTCGACGCCCGACGAGTCGGTCGCCTGGAACTTCTTGCCGGTCGGGCTGGTTCCGTCGATGGTGAAGGACGAACCGGTGGTCGCCGGCGTGAAGGTGATGGTCTCGCCGTCCTGGCTGACACCCGGGTAGCCGTAGCTGTCGAGGCCGGTCAGGTCAGCCGGGTAGGAACCCTCGGCGGTGAAGTACGCCACGACGGCGGTCTTCGCGTTCTGGATGTCCGACTGGGTGGCCGAGTCCTTGGCCGAGTTCTGGACCCCGATGTACACCGGGATCGCGATCGCGGCCAGGATGCCGATGATGATGACGACGACGAGGAGCTCGATGAGGGTGAAGCCCTCGTCCTTCTTGGCGAGCTCCGCACGCTTGGCCTGGAAGGCCTCGATGATGCGAGTCATGTGCAATTCCATTTCCTCTTGTTTTGATTTGGGTTCGCGAGCCGTCCCCCCCAACGGTGGTGACTCGACGTCTTGATGCTCTCGTGCGCATCCCCCAGGCGGTATCCCGCGATGGGGGGACAGGATCAGGCGCCTCCGACGACGTTGATCATGCTGAAGATCGGCATGTAGAGCGCGATCACCATGCCGCCGACCACGACGCCCAGGAAGGCGATCAGCAGCGGCTCGATGATCGAGGTGAGCGCCTCGGTGGTGGCCTTGACCTCGTCGTCGTAGAAGTCGGCCACCTTCGACAGCATGGTGTCGAGAGCACCGGCGTCCTCGCCGACCGCGATCATCTGCGCCGCCATCGGCGGGAACACCTTCTCCTCCGAGAGCGGCCCGGAGATCGACTTGCCGACGCGCACCGAGTTGGCGATGTTGATCGACGCCTGCTCGATCACCCAGTTGCCCGACGCCTCGCCCACGATGTTGAGGGCCTGCAGGATCGGCACACCCGCCTTGACCATGTCGGCGAGGTTGCGGCAGAACCGGGTGATGGCGATCTTCGACATCAGCTTGCCGAAGATCGGCAGTTTGAGCTTCAGCGGGTCGACCGTCTTGCGGACCCGCTCGGTGTTCTTGTTCCCGTTCCACCAGATCGAGAACGCGATACCGCCCACGATCAGCACGGGCACCACGTAGACCATCGCCTGGCTGAGCCAGACGAGCATGAGCGTCGGCAGCGGGAGTTCCGCGTCGAACCCGGCGAACATGTCCTTGAAGATCGGCACGATGAACAGCAGCATGATCACGACGGCGACGATCGACATGATGAAGACCATCACGGGGTACGTCATCGCCGACTTGATCTGCTCGCGCAGCTTGGCTTCCTTCTCGTAGTTCACGGCGATCGTGTCGAGGGCGCCGTCGAGGAAGCCACCGGTCTCACCCGCGCGCACCATGTTGACCATGAGCGGCGGGAAGACCCGCGGATGCTTGCCGAGGGCGTCGGAGAACGACCAGCCCACCTCGACGTCGCGCGCGACGGTGGCGAGCGTCGACTTGAGCTTCTTGTTCTCGGTCTGCTCGGCCAGGATCGCGAGCGCCTTCAGCAGCGAGAGGCCGGCGCTCACCATCGTGGCGGCCTGACGCGAGAGCACCGCGAGGTCCTTGAGACCCACGCGCGATCCGCTGCCGATCTCGATCTCTCGGTTGAGGCCGGTGCCGGCCGCCGACTCGTTGACCTTGACGGGACTGAGCCCCATCGCGCGCATCCGGTCGACGGCCGCGCTCTCGGTCGGCGCCTCGAGCTTGCCCTTGACGAGCTTGCCGCCGCCGTCTCGGCCCTGGTACGCCCAGTTCCGGGTCGGCGATGCGACCGCTGCTCCTGCTGCCATCAGATGTTCCTCGCAGTCTGGCCGTTGTTGTTGAGGTCGCGGCGGGTCACGAGCCGGTTGAAGGTCTCGGGATCCTGGACCTTCTCCATCGCCGCGTCGTAGGCGGCCTCGCCGCCGTTGACGAGCTCGGCGAGGTGCTGGTCCATCGTGTGCATGCCCTGAGCGGCACCCGACTGCAGCGCCGAGGTGACCTGGTAGGTCTTGCCCTCGCGGATGAGGTTGGCGATGGCCGGGGTGATGAACATGATCTCGGTGGCCACGGCGCGCCCGCGGCCGTTGGCGCGCTTGACGAGGGTCTGACAGACCACGCCCTGCAGGGTCGCCGCCAGCTGCACCCGGATCTGATCCTGCTGGTGCGGCGGGAACACGTCGATGACACGGTCGATCGTCGAGCCGGCGCTCTGCGTGTGCAGCGTCGCGAACACGAGGTGACCGGTCTCGGCCGCGGTCAGCGCGACCGAGATCGTCTCGAGGTCGCGGAGCTCGCCGATGAGGATCACGTCGGGGTCCTGGCGGAGGACGTGCTTGAGGGCGTTGCCGAAGGAGTGCGTATCGGCGCCGACCTCGCGCTGGTTGATGAGCGCCTTCTTGTTCTGGTGCAGGAACTCGATCGGGTCCTCGACCGTCACGACGTGGTCGCGGCGCGTCGTGTTCACGAGGTCGATGAGCGCGGCGAGCGTCGTCGACTTTCCGGAACCGGTCGGGCCGGTCACGAGCACGAGACCACGCGGCAGCTTGGCGAACTCCCCCACCTGCCCCGGCACACCCAGCTGGCCGAGGTTCTTGATCTCGGTCGGGATGATGCGGAACGCCCCGCCGATGGCCCCGCGCTGCTGGTAGAAGTTCACACGGAAGCGGGCGTTGGCCGAGAGCGTGAACGCGAAGTCGAGCTCGAGCACCTCGTCGAACTTCGCCCGCTGGGTCGGCGACAGGATGCTGTACAGGGCCGTGGCGGTCTTCTCGCGGTCCCAGATGGGCTGCTCGTGCACGGGCGTCAGCGTGCCGTCGATGCGCAGCAGCGGCGAGGTGCCGGTCGAGATGTGGAGGTCGGATGCGCCGGCCAGCAGCACCTCCTGCAGGCAGTGCAGCAGGTCGGGGTCCGCGTTCGCGCGCGCGGCGCGGGCGAAGTCGTCGTCGAGCACCGATTCCGGGGTCGCCATCGGGGCGGCCGGGGCGACGGGTGCGCCGAATCCGGGACCCATGGCCGCGCCGGCATCGAAGCTCGGCACCTGCAGGTCGACCGCGGGCGGCGGCGTGAGCCCGGGCATCGACGCCGGAGCGGCGGGGAAGGCGGCGGGCTCGGCCGACGCGACCGGCGCGACCGGCGCGGCGGCGGTGTCGAGCACGGGCGGGGCGCTCGCCCCGGGCGGTGGCAGCTGCGAGAAGTCGACCGACGGCATCGCGTCGGGCGGCAGCACGCCGTGCGGGGGCGGCAGCGTGCCGCTCGCGCCGGGCGCGCCGAACGGCGGAGCCCCCGGATCCGTCAACGGGATCTCGTAGATGTTGTTGTTGTTGGTCACGCGCTGGTCCTCCCCCTCCATGCGGAACCTCCCGATCGCGTCGTCAGGCGACGACGCGGAGGATCTCCTCGATGCTCGTCATGCCGAGCAGAGCCTTGCCCCAGCCGTCCTGACGGAGCGTGTACATGCCCTGCTGCACGGCCACGCGCCCGATCTCGGCGCTCGAGGACCGCGACACGGCGAGGCGCTCGATGTCCTCGGTGACCGTCATGACCTCGTGCAGCGCCATCCGGCCGCGGTAGCCCGTGTTCGAGCAGTGCTGGCAGCCGATCGGGCGGAACAGGGTCGGGATCCCCATCCGCGGGTCGAAGGCGAACCCGAGCGCCTGCAGCTCCTCGGGCGGGTGGTGGTACGGCTGCTTGCACTTGTCGCACAGGCGCCGCGCGAGTCGCTGGGCGACCACGCAGTCGAGCGCGGACCCCACCAGGAACGGCTCGATGTCCATCTCGATGAGACGCGTGACGGCGCTCGGCGCGTCGTTGGTGTGCAGCGTCGAGAGCACGAGGTGGCCGGTGAGCGAGGCCTCGATGGCGATCTGCGCGGTCTCCTGGTCGCGGATCTCACCGATCAGCACGACGTCGGGGTCCGATCGCAGGATGCTGCGCAGGGCGCTCGCGAAGGTGAGGCCCGCCTTGACGTTCACCTGCACCTGGTTGATGCCGGGGAGCCGGTACTCGACCGGGTCCTCGACCGTGATCACGTTGATCTCGGGCTTCGCGACCTCGTTGAGGGTCGTGTACAGCGTCGTCGACTTACCGGAACCCGTCGGACCGGTCACGAGGATCATGCCGTACGGCTTCGAGTACGACTTCTTGAAGCGCTCGAGGTTGTGGTCGAGCATCGCCATCTGCTGGATGCCGAGCTGCGTCGACGAGTTGTCGAGGATACGCATGACGACCTTCTCGCCGTACACCGTCGGCAGGGTCGCGACGCGGAGGTCGATCTTCTTGCCGCCGTGCATGACCGAGAGACGACCGTCCTGCGGCTTGCGCCGTTCGGCGATGTCGATGTCGCTCATGATCTTGAGGCGGCTGATGACGCCGTTCTGGATCGTCTTGGGCGCGCGCTGCATCTCGTGCAGCACGCCGTCGATGCGATACCGCACGTGCAGGTCGTGCTCGGCCGGCTCGATGTGGATGTCGGACGCGTGGTCCTGGATCGCCTGGCTGATCAGCAGGTTCACGAAGCGGACGATGGGCGCGTCGTCCTCGACCTCGGCGCGCTCGAGCTCGCTCCCCGCCGACTCGGTGTCGCCCTCGATCTCGCTCGAGAGGTCGTTCAGCTCGTTGTCGGCGCGCACGAAGCGGGCGATCGCGTTGAGCAGGTCCTGACGCTCGGCGACGACGGCGCGCACCGAGAAGCGCACGGCGGCGCGGATGTCGTCGAGCGCCACCACGTTGTTCGGGTCGGCCATCGCGACGAGCAGCCGATCGCCGTCGCGGCCGATCGGAAGCACCTCGTGGCGGCGCAGCAGACCGATCGGCACGAGGGCGACGGCGGAGTGGTCGACGGGGTACTCGGTGAGATCGACGAACGGCAGGTTCAGCTGGGCGGCGCGGGCGGAGGCCACCTGGCTCTCGCTCAGCAGACCGGTCGCGACGAGCTCGCGGATCTGGGTCTCGTCGTCTCCCGCCGCGGCGTCGATCGACGTGATCGGAAGCTGACCGCGGATGATCAGGATCTCGGACAGGGAGGCCATGCCACCCCCCTAGGTGTCTGCACGGTGATCCGGGATGCCGTCCCCCCGAACGGGCATCTCGATCAGGGACCCCACATCCCTGAGATGGTCAGGCTATGCGGAGTGCGCCGCCCGGGCGATACCCGCATGCGGGGGGTACTCAGCGACGGAAGTACGCCCAGCATCCGATCGGCGGGGCCGCGGCGAGCGCCGCCGCCGCGAGCAGGAACGGGCTGACGGCCTCGGCGAGGGCGAGCGAGATGTCGACGACCGCGGCCGCCGCGAGGGTGACCAGGTAGACGCCCGCCGCGGTGGCGAGCGCGCCGAGCCACGGGGTCCGCGCGGGGACCGTCAACACGATGCCGAGGTAGACCACCCCCATGCCGAGCAGGATCGTGACGGGGCCGAAGTACGGGCTCACCGACTGCTCGACGGGATCCCGGTCGAGCAGCACGGCGATCGCACCGAACACCGCGAACACGAGAGCCGCCCAGCTGACGGCGACGAAGATCCCGGCGACGCGCTCCGGATGGCGGGGCCGTTCAGGCGGAGGGGTGGGCTCGCTCATACTCGGCACGGCGGTCGGCCACGCTCTGCTCGAACTGGGCGCGCTCGGCGGCGTTGCGCTCCTTCACGCGCCGACCGCGTGCGGCGATCGCGAGGCCGAACCAGAGGGAGATCTCCCGCGCCAGCACGAGGGCGGTGATCAGCAGCGGGGAGCCGAAGACCTCGGCGGCCTTCGCGACCCCCTCCTCGGCGGTCATGCCGATCGCGCCGAGGGCGAGCAGGATGATGCCGCCCGAGATCGCGTAGGTCAGGATCGCGACGAACAGGCTGCCGAGCACGTGGGCCCACCAGGCGGCGCGGTTCACGATCAGCGCGAACAGGCACGCGAACACCGCGTAGACGCCGACCGGCACCCAGAACGAGAGGCTCGTGAGGAACTGCGGCAGCGAGGAGTCGACGGACGCGCCCGTCAGGGCGATCAGGATCGCCACCACGCCGAGGTAGGCGAGCGCGAACGCCGCCGCGCCGAGCAGCGAGATCAGCACGCCGAATCCGCGGTTGTGGCGGGCGGTGGGCGGGGTGGGCGCCTGCACGTAGACGACCTCGCGCGCCTCCACCGGCACCGCGGCGGGTGCGGCCTCGACCACGGGCTCGGCGGTGACGACCACCGGCTCGGGTTCGACCACGACCGGCTCGGCGACGTCGTCGACGACCTCGGCCTCGTCGACCTCCGGCACGACGGGGTCGACGCCGACGTGCTCGGCGGCGGATACCGGCTCGACCGTCGCGGGGGCGACGACCTCGGGCTCGGTGGGGGTGTTCGGGTCCGTGGGCTCGGCCATGAGGGCTCCTTCGCGTGGTGCACCCCAGCCTAGAGCGCCCACCCGCACGGCGAGAATGACGAAGGCCCCCGTTGACACGGGGGCCTTCGTTGTGAAAGTGAGCCGGGCGCGGGGGCGTGGAACCCCCGCGCCGCAGCTCAGCTGTAGGTGCCGGGCTGGAAGTCGTCCGAGCTGAAGCTGTCGAAGTCGACGAAGCTCAGGTCGGCCTCCGAGAACGCCGAGTCGTCCGCGAAGATGCGGTTCGGGTAGCGCTCCGCCTTCGCCTCCTCGGTCGCGTCCACCGCCACGCTCCGGTACTTCGAGAGTCCGGTGCCGGCGGGGATGAGCTGACCGATGATGACGTTCTCCTTGAGACCGACGAGCGGGTCGGAGCGACCCTCCATCGCCGCCTGCGTGAGCACGCGGGTGGTCTCCTGGAACGACGCGGCCGACAGCCACGACTCCGTCGCGAGCGACGCCTTCGTGATGCCCATGACCTCCTGGCGCGCCGACGCGGGCTTCTTGCCCTCGACGATCGCGGCCCGGTTGAGCTCCGTGTACCGCGCGCGGTCCACGAGCTCGCCCGGCAGCAGGTCGGTGTCGCCGTGCTCCACGACGGTCACCTTGCGCATCATCTGGCGCACGATGACCTCGATGTGCTTGTCGTGGATCGGCACACCCTGGCTGCGGTAGACGCCCTGCACGCCGTCGACCAGGTGCTGCTGCACGGCGCGGACGCCCTGCACGCGCAGCACCTCCTTCGGGTCGAGGTTTCCGACCACGAACTGCTGGCCGAGCTCCACGTGCTGGCCGTCCTCCACGAGGAGGGTGGCGCGCTTGAGCACGGGGTAGATCTGCGGCTCGTCGCCGTTGTCGGGCGTGAGGATGATCCGGCGCTGCTTGTCGGTGTCCTCGATCTCGATGCGACCGGCGGCCTCCGCGATCGGGCTCGCGCCCTTCGGAGTCCGGGCCTCGAAGAGCTCGGTGACACGCGGCAGACCCTGCGTGATGTCGTCCGCACCGGCGGTACCACCCTGGTGGAAGGTACGCATGGTGAGCTGCGTGCCGGGCTCGCCGATCGACTGGGCGGCGATGATGCCGACCGCCTCGCCGATGTCCACGAGCTTGCCGGTCGCGAGGGAGCGTCCGTAGCAGGCGGCGCAGACGCCGACCGCCGACTCGCAGGTGAGCACCGAGCGCACCTTGATGCTCTCGACACCGGCCGCGATGAGCTTGTTGATCAGCACGTCGCCGACGTCCGAGCCGGCCTCCGCGATCACCTCGCCCTTCGCGTCCACCGCGGCCTCCGCGAGCGAACGCGCGAACACCGAGTTCTCGACGTTCTCGTCGCGGATCAGCTCGTCGCCGACCTTCTGCGCGATGCGGATCTCGAGACCCTTGGTCGTGCCGCAGTCGTCCTCGCGGATGATCACATCCTGCGAGACGTCGACGAGACGACGCGTCAGGTAGCCCGAGTCCGCGGTGCGGAGGGCGGTGTCGGCGAGACCCTTGCGGGCGCCGTGCGTGGCGATGAAGTACTCCGCCACACTCAGCCCCTCGCGGTACGAGGAGATGATCGGACGCGCGATGGTCTCACCCTTCGGGTTCGCGACCAGGCCGCGGATACCCGAGATGTTGCGCACCTGCAGCCAGTTACCACGGGCGCCCGACGACACCATCCGGAAGATGTTGTTGTCCTTCGGGTAGCTCGCCTGCATCGAGGCCGCGATCTCGGCGGTCGCCTCGGTCCAGATGTCGATGAGCTCCTTGCGGCGCGTGGCGTCGTCGATCAGACCCTTGTCGTACTCGGACTGGACCTTGGCAGCCTGCTTCTCGTGCTTGGCCACGATGACGGGCTTGTCGGCCGGGGTCAGGATGTCCGAGAGGGCGACCGTCACACCCGAGCGCGTGGCCCAGTGGAAGCCGGCGTCCTTGATGCGGTCGAGCGCCGCGGCGACCTCCACCTTGGGGTAGCGCTCCGCGAGATCGTTGACGATCGCGGAGATCTTGCCCTTGTCGGCGACGGCCTCGGTGTACCAGTAGTCGACCGGAAGCGCCTGGTTGAACAGGGCGCGGCCGAGCGTGGTCTCGAGCACCTTGGTCGAGCCCTGCACGAAGCCCTCGGGCGCGTCCTCGAGGTAGACGCCCTCGAGGCGGATGCGCACCTGGGCGTTCAGGTCGAGCGTGCCCTCGTCCTTGGCGAGGATCGCCTCGGACAGCGACGAGAACGCGCGGCCCTCGCCTGCGGCACCCTCGGTGACCGTCGTCAGGTGGTGCAGACCGATGATCATGTCCTGCGAGGGCAGGGTCACCGGGCGGCCGTCCGACGGCTTCAGGATGTTGTTCGAGGCGAGCATCAGGATGCGGGCCTCGGCCTGCGCCTCCACCGAGAGGGGGAGGTGCACGGCCATCTGGTCGCCGTCGAAGTCCGCGTTGAAGGCGGTGCAGACGAGCGGGTGCAGCTGGATGGCCTTGCCCTCCACGAGCTGCGGCTCGAACGCCTGGATGCCGAGACGGTGCAGGGTGGGCGCGCGGTTCAGCAGCACGGGGCGCTCGCGGATGATCTCCTCGAGCACGTCCCACACCTGCGGGCGCGAACGCTCCACCATGCGCTTGGCGGCCTTGATGTTCTGGGCGTGGCTCAGATCGATCAGGCGCTTGATGACGAACGGCTTGAACAGCTCGAGCGCCATCTGCTTCGGCAGACCGCACTGGTGCAGCTTCAGCTGCGGACCCACGATGATGACCGAACGGCCCGAGTAGTCCACGCGCTTGCCGAGCAGGTTCTGACGGAACCGGCCCTGCTTGCCCTTGAGCATGTCGGAGAGCGACTTGAGCGCACGGTTGCCGGTACCGGTGACCGGGCGGCCGCGGCGGCCGTTGTCGAACAGCGCGTCGACGGCCTCCTGCAGCATCCGCTTCTCGTTGTTGACGATGATCTCGGGGGCGCCGAGGTCGAGCAGACGACGAAGACGGTTGTTGCGGTTGATCACACGACGGTAGAGGTCGTTGAGATCGGAGGTCGCGAAGCGACCGCCGTCGAGCTGCACCATCGGGCGCAGCTCCGGCGGGATCACCGGCACGACGTCGAGCACCATGGCGGCCGGCGAATTGCCGGTCTGCAGGAACGAGTTGACGACCCGGAGGCGCTTGATCGCGCGGATCTTCTTCTGGCCCTTGCCGTTGGCGATCTGCTCGTGGAGCAGCTCGGCCTCGGCCTCGAGGTCGAAGGCCTGCAGGCGACGCTGGATCGCCTCCGCGCCCATGTGCGCCTCGAAGTACAGGCCGAAGCGGTCCTGCAGCTCGTGGAACACCGAGTCCTCGGGCTTCAGGTCGCCGACCTTGAGGTTGCGGAACTGGTCCCACACCTCCTCGAGCTGCTTGATCTGCTCGTCGAAGGAGCGGCGGATCTGCGCCATCTCCTTCTCGCCGGCGTCCTTGACCTTGCGCTTCTGGTCGGCCTTGGCGCCCTCCTCCTCGAGCGCTGCGAGGTCGCCCTCGAGCTGCACGAGACGTGCGTTCAGGCGGTCGTCGCGCTGCTGCTCGAGGGTCTTGATCTCGAGGCGCAGCTCGTTCTCGAGGCCGGGGAGGTCGGCGTGGCGGCCCTCCTCGTCGACGTCGATGACCATGTACGCGGCGAAGTAGATGACCTTCTCGAGGTCCTTCGGCGCCATGTCGAGCAGGTAGCCGAGGCGGCTCGGCACACCCTTGAAGTACCAGATGTGCGTCACCGGGGCGGCGAGCTCGATGTGGCCCATGCGCTCACGACGGACGGAGCTCTTGGTGACCTCCACGCCGCAGCGCTCGCAGACGATGCCCTTGAAGCGCACGCGCTTGTACTTGCCGCACGAGCACTCCCAGTCGCGACTCGGCCCGAAGATCTGCTCTCCGAAGAGACCGTCCTTCTCGGGCTTGAGCGTGCGGTAGTTGATGGTCTCGGGCTTCTTGACCTCGCCGTACGACCACTCGCGGATGTCCTTGCTCGTGGCAAGGCCGATGCGCAGCTGGTCGAAAGTTGTTGCGTCGATCACGTGTGTGTTCTCTCTCGCTTCTTTTCTCTACGAAAACCTGGTGTGGCCCGGATCAGATGTCGTCGATCGACGACGACTCGAAGCGGGTGGAGATGTTGATGCCCAGCTCCTCGGCGGCGCGGAAGACCTCGTCATCCGTGTCCTTGAGGCTGAGGGCCGAGCCGTCCGCGCCGAGCACCTCGACGTTCAGGCACAGCGACTGCATCTCCTTGATGAGCACCTTGAAGCTCTCGGGGATGCCGGGCTCCTGGATGTTCTCGCCCTTGACGATCGCCTCGTACACCTTCACGCGGCCGAGGATGTCGTCCGACTTGATGGTGAGCAGCTCCTGCAGCGCGTACGCGGCGCCGTAGGCCTCGAGGGCCCACACCTCCATCTCGCCGAAGCGCTGGCCGCCGAACTGCGCCTTACCACCGAGCGGCTGCTGGGTGATCATCGAGTACGGACCGGTGCTGCGGGCGTGGATCTTGTCGTCCACCAGGTGGTGCAGCTTCAGGATGTACATGTAGCCGACCGAGACCGGGTGCGGGAACGGCTCGCCGGAGCGGCCGTCGAACAGCCGGGTCTTGCCCGAGGAGTCGATCATCCGGTCGCCGTCGCGGTTCGGCAGGGTCGAGTCGAGCAGACCCTCGATCTCCTCCTCCGCCGCGCCGTCGAACACCGGGGTCGCGACCTTGGTGCCGGGGGCGGCCTCATGGGCCTCCTTCGGCAGCTTCGCGGCCCACTCGGGCGAACCCTCGACCTTCCAGCCCTGCTTGGCGATCCAGCCGAGGTGGGTCTCCAGCACCTGGCCGAAGTTCATGCGGCCGGGGATGCCGAGCGGGTTGAGGATGACGTCGACCGGGGTACCGTCCGCGAGGAACGGCATGTCCTCGGCGGGGAGGATCTTCGAGATCACGCCCTTGTTGCCGTGGCGGCCGGCGAGCTTGTCGCCCTCGGTGATCTTGCGCTTCTGCGCGATGAACACCACGACCCGCTGGTTGACGCCCGAGCCGAGCTCGTCGTCGCCGTCCTGGGCGTCGAACACCTTGACGCCGATGACGGTGCCCTCCTCGCCGTGAGGAACCTTGAGCGAGGTGTCGCGCACCTCGCGGCTCTTCTCGTTGAAGATGGCGCGCAGCAGGCGCTCCTCGGCCGACAGCTCGGTCTCGCCCTTCGGCGTGACCTTGCCGACGAGGATGTCGCCGGGGCGCACCTCGGCGCCGATGCGGATGATGCCGCGCTCGTCGAGGTCGGCGAGCAGCTCCGGGCTGACGTTCGGGAGATCACGGGTGATCTCCTCCTTGCCGAGCTTCGTGTCGCGGGCGTCGACCTCGTACTCCTCGATGTGGATCGAGCTGAGCACGTCCTCGGAGACGAGGCGCTGGCTCAGGATGATCGCATCCTCGAAGTTGTGGCCTTCCCACGGCATGAACGCGACCAGCAGGTTCTTGCCGAGCGCGAGCTCGCCCGCCTCGGTCGCCGGACCGTCGGCGATGACCTCGCCGGCCTCGATCCGGTCGCCCGCGGAGACGATCACACGGTGGTTGTAGCTCGTGCCCTGGTTGCTGCGGTCGAACTTGCGCAGGAAGTAGGACTGCGTGCCGCCCTCGTCGAGCTGCACGACGACCTCGTCGGCCGACACCTCGGCGACCACACCGGCCTTCTGGGCGGTGATGACGTCGCCGGCGTCGATCGCGGCGTAGCCCTCCATACCGGTGCCGACGAGCGGCGACTCGGAACGCAGCAGCGGCACGGCCTGGCGCTGCATGTTCGCACCCATGAGGGCGCGGTTCGCGTCGTCGTGCTCGAGGAACGGGATGAGCGAGGTCGCCACCGACACCATCTGGCGCGGCGAGACGTCCATGTAGTCGACCTGGTCGGCGTCGACGAGCTCGACCTCGCCGCCCTTCTTGCGGACGAGGACCTTGGGCTCGCTGAACTTGCCCGAGGCCTCGAGCGGCGCGTTCGCCTGGGCGACGACGAAGTCGTCCTCCTCCGAGGCGGTCAGGTAGTCGATCGTGCTCGACACCTTGCCGCCCGAGACGCGACGGTACGGGGTCTCGATGAACCCGAAGGAGTTGATGCGCGCGAAGCTCGCGAGCGATCCGATGAGACCGATGTTGGGGCCTTCCGGCGTCTCGATCGGGCACATGCGGCCGTAGTGGGAGGGGTGCACGTCGCGCACCTCGACGCCGGCGCGCTCACGGGACAGACCACCCGGGCCGAGCGCCGAGAGGCGGCGCTTGTGGGTGAGACCCGCGAGCGGGTTGTTCTGGTCCATGAACTGCGAGAGCTGCGAGGTTCCGAAGAACTCCTTGATCGCGGCGACGACCGGACGCACGTTGATGAGCGTCTGCGGCGTGATCGCCTCGATGTCCTGGGTGGTCATGCGCTCGCGCACGACGCGCTCCATGCGGCTGAGGCCGGTGCGCACCTGGTTCTGGATGAGCTCGCCGACCGCGCGGATGCGGCGGTTGCCGAAGTGGTCGATGTCGTCCGTGTCGAGACGGATGTCGACCTTCTTGCCGTCGCGCACGCCGGGCAGCGTGGTCTCGCCGGCGTGCAGGGCCACGAGGTACTTGATCGTCGCGATGATGTCGTCGATCGTGAGCACCGAGTCGCCGAGCGGGGCGTCGAGGCCGAGCTTGCGGTTGATCTTGTAGCGACCCACCTTGGCCAGGTCGTAGCGCTTCGGGTTGAAGTAGAAGTTGTCGAGCAGCGCGCGGGCGGCCTCGGCGGCCACCTGCTCGCCCGGACGGAGCTTGCGGTAGATGTCCTTGAGCGCCTCCTCCTTGGTGAGGATGGCGTCCTTCTCGAGGGTGGAGGCGATCGACTCGTAGCCGGCGAAGGCCTCGAGGATCTCCTCGCTCGTCATGCCGAGCGCCTTGAGGAACACGGTGACCGACTGCTTGCGCTTGCGGTCGATGCGCACGCCCACCTGGTCGCGCTTGTCGATCTCGAACTCGAGCCACGCACCGCGGCTCGGGATGACGCGCGCCGAGAAGACGTCCTTGTCGGAGGTCTTCTCCGGGGTGCGCTCGAAGTAGACGCCCGGCGAGCGGACGAGCTGCGAGACCACGACACGCTCGGTGCCGTTGATGATGAAGGTGCCCTTCTCGGTCATGAGCGGGAAGTCGCCCATGAAGACGGTCTGGGTCTTGATCTCGCCCGTCATGTGGTTCATGAACTCGGCGTTGACGTACAGGGGGGCGGCGAAGGTCTTGCCGCGCTCCTTGCACTCCTCGATCGTGTACTTGGGCTCCTCGAGCTCGGGGTTCGAGAAGCTCAGCTGCATCGTCTCGCCGAGGTCCTCGATGGGGGAGATCTCCTCGAAGATCTCGTCGAGACCCGTCGTGGTGGGCGCAGCGGGGTCGTCCGCGATGCGCGCCTTCCACGCGTCGTTGCCGACGAGCCAGTCGAAGCTCTCGGTCTGCAGGGCGAGGAGATCCGGAACCGTCAGGGTGTCCGTGATCTTGGCGAACGAGAGCCGCGAAGCGCCGCGACCGTTCTTAGGGGAGTTCTTACTGGATGCGGAGCGCGCAGCAGCCAAAGGAAAACAACCTCCGTGGGACCCGTCGGTCCCAGTTCGTGTCGGTCAGTGGGAATCACTCCGGTTCGTCGCAGGCGTCCCGCCGCTATTTTCGGGAACCGCCTCCGGGCACACACCGGCCGACCGCGATATGAGGGCAGGGGTGATGGGGGAGCGCAAAGAACAACTATAGGACGAAACGACGCGCCGTGTCCAGCTATTCCTTGACATCCATCCCGGACGGGTCTATAACCGCGCGTCGGGGCCGCCTGCGCCTCCCACTCGGGCGTCTCCCATCGACGTCCCCGGCATCCCAAATCAAGGAACCGAGCAACCCGAATCAAGGAACCCGCCTCCCGGAAGCGCCCCATCCGTCCCGCCCGCCCCACCGGCAACACCGACTCCTTGATTCGGGTTGCTCGGTTCCTTGATTCGGGCGAAGGCGGGGTGGACGGATGCGGGGAGCAGCGGGCGGGCGGCCGCGCTCAGGCGCCGACGAGGTCGCCCGAGCCGGAGACGTCGCGGGTGACGCGCGGCGAGCCGGTCACCCGGATGTCGCCCGAGCCCGAGATGCGGGCGTCGAGGGTGCCGGTGGCGTGCACGGCGACGTCGCCCGAGCCGGAGGTCTCGGCGGATGCGGTGCGCAGCACGAGCCGGGCGGCGTCGATGTCGCCGGACCCGCTCACCGAGAGCCGCCCGGCATCCGCGGTCCCCTCGATGCGCACGTCACCCGATCCCTCGACCGCCACGTCGACCGAGTCGGCGTCGACGCCCGTGGCCCGCACGTCACCCGAGCCGGTGATGTCGATCGCGACGTCATGGGCCGCGGAGAGGTCGGCGCGCACGTCGCCGGAGCCCTCGACCTCGACGTCGTCGAGCGTGCGCACCGTGAGCGTGTAGTCGATGCGGCCGGCCCAGATGCCCGGACCGGTCATGCCGAGCACGAGGGTGCCGTCCTCCTCGTCGACCGTGAGCCGGTCGACGACCGAGCGGGGCGCGCGCACGGTGAGTCCCGGCTCGTCGCCGAGCTGCACGACGACGTCGCCCGCGGTCTCGAGGCGCAGGGCGTGCACGTCGTCCGAGACGGCGTAGGTCTCGTCGACCCGGGGCGCACCCGCCGCGGAGGGCAGGTGCACGCAGCCGGCGAGCGCGACGGCGGCGACGGCGAGGGCGGCCGCGGCGGCCAGGGTGCGGCGGGGGGTGGTGGTCATGGGGGACTCCTCTCGTTCCGCATCGAGCCTGCTCCGCGCCCGAGCGGCCGGGCAGGGAGGTGACCCCCGGATCGGGTGGGGCTGACCCCCGCATCCGCGGTCGGGACGGTTCGCGACCAGAATGGGGATGTGGAGGAGCTGCCGGGCGTGCGCCTGTCGAACGGGATGCGGGCCGAGGTGCGCCCGGACCGCCTCACCTCCGGCTACGAGCTCGTGGTCGACGGCACCCCGCAGTCGCACGTCGACCTCGACGACCCCACCCACCTGTTCTTCGAGTACATCGCCCGGATGGGGCACGTGATCGACGAGCTGCGCGAACCCGGCGCCCCGATCACCGCGCTGCACCTCGGTGCCGGGGCGCTCACGATCCCGCGCTACATCGCCGTGACCCGCCCCGATTCGCGGCAGCAGGTGATCGAGCTCGAACCGGCGCTCGTCGAGCTCGTGCGCGAGGAGCTGCCGCTGCCGCGCGGCGCGTCGATCCGGGTGCGCTACGGCGACGCCCGCGAGGTGCTCGGCCGGTTGCCCGCAGGCCTGCGCGGCACGGTCGACCTGCTGGTGGTCGACGTGTTCTCGGGCGCGCGCACGCCGGCGCACGTCACGAGCGTCGAGTTCTACACCGAGTGCGCCGCGTTCCTCGCCCCCGACGGGGTGCTGCTCGCGAACATCGCCGACGGCCAGGGCGCCGCCTTCGCACGGGGTCAGGCCGCGACGCTCGGCATGGTGTTCGCGGATGTCGCGGTGCTCGGGGAGGCGCAGGTGATCAAGGGGCGCCGCTTCGGCAACTTCGTGCTCGCCGCCTCGCCCACCGAGCTGCCGCTCGACTGGATGCCGCGGCTGCTGGCCGGCGGACCGCATCCCGGCCAGCTCGTGCACGGTCACCCGCTGCGGCAGTGGATCGCGGGGGCGCCCGTGGTGACCGATGCGACGGCGGTCGCATCTCCTCCCCCGGGGCGCGGGGTCTTCCAGATCCCGCCGAAGCGCTGAGCCGTCCGGCGCACGTCGGCGCGCGGTGCTGAAATGGAGGCGTGATCCCCCGCGCCGCGCTTCCGACGGCCCTCGTGCTCGTCGCGCTGCTCGCCGGGTGCACGGCGCCGACCCCGCGGCCCGGATCGACGGCCCCGGCGACGCCCTCCGCCACCCCGAGTCCGGAACCGCGGGGCCCCGTGCAGCCGGCGGGCGATCCGGTGGTGGTGGCCTCGGGCCTCACGAGTCCGTGGTCGGTCGTGCTGCTGCCCGACGCGCCCGGTGAGGCGCTCGTGAGCGAACGCGACACCGGTGCGATCGAGCATCTCGCGCTCGACGGCTCGCTCCACCCGATCGGCACCGTGCCCGGAGTCGTGCACGAGGGCGAGGGCGGGCTCCTGGGGCTCGCGCTGCTGACCGACGACGACGGGCGCTGGCTGTACGCCTACCTCACCACGGCATCCGACAACCGGATCGTGCGGATGCCGCTCGGCGACGACCTGTCGCTCGGCGCGCCGCAGGAGGTGCTCACGGGCCTCGCCCGCGCCCGCAACCACGACGGCGGGCGCATCGCGTTCGGGCCCGACGGCATGCTGTACGCGACGGTCGGCGACGCGGGCGTGCCCGAGCGGGCGCAGGACCCGGCGAGCCTCAACGGCAAGATCCTGCGCATGACCCCCGAGGGCGGCGTGCCCGCCGACAACCCCACAGCCGGGTCGCTCGTCTACTCGCTCGGGCACCGCAATCCGCAGGGTCTCGCCTGGGACGACGACGGGCAGCTCTACGCGGCGGAGTTCGGGCAGGACACCTGGGACGAGGTGAACCGCATCGAACCCGGTGCCGACTACGGCTGGCCGATCGTCGAGGGCCGGGCGGGCGACCCCCGCTTCATCGACCCGGTCGCGCAATGGCCGACCGACGACGCGAGCCCGAGCGCGCTGAGCTACGTCGACGGCACCTTCTTCCTCGCCGGGCTCGGGGGCGAACGGGTGTGGGCCCTCTATCCGCGACTCGACGGCACGCTCGATCCGGTCGCCTGGTTCACCGGCGAGTACGGCCGCATCCGCGAGGTGCTGCCGGCCGCCGACGGCACCCTGTGGTTCGTGACCGACAACACCGACGGGCGCGGCTCGCCGCAGGCGGGCGACGACCGCATCCTGTCGGTGCGCCTCGTCGAGTTGCAGGAGGGCTGACGATGGCCGACCTCCCGCGCGTGCGCACCTGGGCCGACGCCCTCATCAAGCTGCACCTCGACCCGTCGTGGACCTTCGCCTTCGACAACGCGAAGACCCGGGCGGGGCTGTGCAACTACACGGCGAAGCGCATCTCGGTGTCGCGGCACATCGCCCTGCGCTCGGACGACGACGACATCCACCAGACCCTGCTGCACGAGGTGGCGCACGCGATCGCGGGTCAGCGGGCGGGCCACGGCCCGACGTGGAAGCAGGTGGCGGCGGAGCTCGGCTACGTCGGCGGCCGCACCCACGAGGGTCCGGTGCCCACCGAGCTCGCGCCGTGGGTGGGCACCTGCCCGAACGGCCACGTGAGCTACCGCTACCGGCGACCGACCCGGCCGACCTCGTGCGGCGTGTGCTCGCGCCGATTCGACCCGTCGCTCGGGATCAGCTGGGCGCGCCGCGCATGAGGGTGCAGCTCAGCTTCCGCGTCGGGTGCGACGCGGATCGCGCGTGGGCGATCGTCACCTCGCCCGATGCCGCCGCGAGCGCGTACGCGCCGTTGCTCGTCATGACGCCCGAGACCGAGCTGCCGCAGCGCTGGAGCGACGGCGACGACGCGGTGGTGCGCCTGCGCGGGGCGGGCGTGCTCCCGCTCGGGCGCCAGCGCATCCTCGTGCGCACCCGGCGCCTCGACGGCACCCGCATCCTGGAAGACGCGGGCGGGCCGATCAGCGGACCGCTCGCGATCGTGACCTCCTGGCGGCATCGCATGGCGGTGACCCCGCTCGCGTCGGGCGGCACCCGGTACCGCGACCGGCTCGACGTGTCGGCCGGCATCGCGACGCCGCTCGTCTGGTTCGGGCTGTGGCTGGTGTGGCAGGCCCGCGGCCTCCGCATCCGCCGGATGATGGCGCGTGGGTGATTCCGCCTAACCGACTACGGTGGTTACCGTGAGCACGGGACAGTGGATGCATCCTGCCGACGGCCCCGCCTGGTTCTTCGACGCGGGAGCCGAGAGCCTCGACTTCGCCTACACGGGCGACATGGGGCGCGGGGTGCCGGCGTGGGAGCGACTGCACTCGCCGCACGACCTCGGCGCCTGGCTCGCCGAGCACGTCACGACCGCGCCCGCCGACGAGCCGGGCGAGCGCGACCTCGCCGACGCCCTCATCCTGCGCGCGGCGCTCACCCGCCTCTACATCGCGGCGGCGGACGGGCAGCCCCTCGCCCCCGACGACATCGACACCCTCAACCTCTTCGCGGCCACCCCCGACGTCCCGCCCGCTCTCGACGGCGGGCGCCGGCAGGCGGGCGCCGGCCGCATCCGCGCGGCGCAGGCACTCTCGATGCTCGCCCGCGAGGCGGTCGTCAACCTCGCCGGGCGCTCCGACGGTCGCATCCGCCGATGCGACGCCGATGACTGCCGCATGGTCTACCGTGACGAATCACGCACCGACAGCCGCCGCTGGTGCTCGATGCAGCGGTGCGGCAACCGCGCCAAGGTGCGTGCGCATCGCGCGCGCTCCGCTCGAGGCGGAGGTCATTTCTGACCTCCGCGCGGCGCCAGCGCCGACCGCCGTCTCGGCGGTCGGGTGACGAGAGGACATCATCGTGATCGAACACCTCAACCCCGGCACCCTGCACCGCAACCCCGCCTTCTCGCAGGGCACCATCGTCCCCGCCGGACGGCTGCTGTTCGTCGGCGAGCAGAACGGCGTCGACGGCTCGGGTGAGCTCGTCGGGCCGGGACTCGGCGAGCAGACCGTGCAGGCGCTGCGGAACGTGCTCGCCGTGCTCGAGGAGGCGGGCGCCTCGCCCGAGGACGTCGCCAAGCTCACCATCTACCTCGACGCGGCGGTCGACCCGAACGCGGCCTACGCGGCGTCGATGGAGGTGTGGGGGCCGCGTGCGACCGCCGTCACGGTGCTGAAGGTCGCCGGTCTCGGCCGACCCGGTGCACTCGTCGGCGTGGAGGCCGTCGCCGCTCTCGGCTGAGAGCTACGCGGCGACCCGCTCCACCTGGACGTCCTTCCAGAACGCCACATAGCCGGCGAAGTCGCGACCCACGCGGTCGACCGCGGTCGGCAGGATCTCGGGGTAGCTCCACGCGCGGTCCGTCAGCCAGTCCTCGCCGTCGCGCACGCTGAAGTACTGGCAGGCGCCCTTCCAGGGGCAGGTGTAGGGGGTGGGGCTGTCGCGCAGCACCCCGTCGACCACCGCGGACGGCGGGAAGTACACATTGCCCTCGATGTGGATGACGTCATCCGCGTGGGCGCGTGCGATGACCTGGTCCCCGAGCTTCGCCTCGAACATGTTTCGAGGGTATGCGCACGGCGGCATGGTGCGCTGGGTGGGAGCTGATCTCGAGACGCGTCCGCTTCGCGGGCGCTCCTCGATCACCTGAGGCGCCGCACCTCGGGCTCGGGGGTCAGCTCGAGCTGCACACCGCCGAGCTCGCGCGCGGAGACGGATGCGGTGACCAGGTGCCGGGTCGCGTTGCGCAGACCACTGTAGGCGGATGCCGCGGCCGCGGCCTCGGGCGACTGGTGGTCGATGCCGAGCTCGGCGATCGCGTCGATCACGGCGCCGGCGGCGAGCAGGTCCTCGACCGCGAACCGCAGGGTCCCGTCCGACTGGCGGACCCCCGCGGCCACGACGGCGATGACGAAGCGGCCGCCCAGCTCGGCCTGCCGCGCGAGCGACCAGCGGGCGACGGCATCCGCGCTGCGCAGGGCCCCGGCCACCACCTCGACCCCGAGCTCGGGCACCTGCTCGACGCCCAGCTCGTCGACCCAGACGACGGCGTGCACGCCGTCGGCGATCGCGCGGGCGCCGTCGGCCCCCCACTCGAAGCGGACCTGGTAGCTGCTCTGGGCGCGGTGCGAGCTCATGCCATCGAGGGTATCCACGGCTGAGCATCCGCCCCGAAACGCGTCGTCACACGATGAAACCCGCTAGGGTTGCTCCGGCGCAGTTCCGCGCCCGCGTCGTCGAACGCATCCCTCGCCGCCCGATCCGATCGGATCGCCGCGCGGCTGACATCTCTTCACGGCGAAACCGACGTGCCGTCCGGCACGCTCGCCCATCGTGCGCTCGCGCGCACACCACCCGAAAGCACCTCCATGACCACCGACTTCCGCACGCTCGGCGTGCCCGCTCCCCTCGTCGCCGCCCTCGCGGCCGACGGCAAGACCGAGGCCTTCCCCATCCAGGCCGACACCCTGCCCGACACGCTCGCGGGACGCGACGTGCTCGGCCGCGGCCGCACCGGCTCCGGCAAGACCATCGCGTTCGCGCTGCCGCTCGTCGCCCGTCTCGGCACCAAGCTCGCCGGAGGCGGCCGCCGCGGTGGCCTGCCGCTCGGCCTCGTGCTCGCCCCCACCCGCGAGCTCGCCACCCAGATCGCCGCGACCCTCACCCCGCTGGCCGACGCGTACGGCCTGCGCGTGACGACCATCTTCGGCGGCGTCTCGCAGAACCGTCAGGTCGCGGCGCTCCGCGACGGCGTCGACATCATCGTGGCGTGCCCCGGCCGCCTCGAGGACCTGATGGGCCAGCGGCTCGTGCGCCTCGACGCGATCGAGATCACCGTCATCGACGAGGCCGACCACATGGCCGACCTCGGCTTCCTGCCGGGGGTCACCCGCATCCTCGCGGCGACGCCCGCGGGCGGACAGCGCCTGCTGTTCTCGGCGACGCTCGACAACGGCGTGGACAAGCTCGTGAACCGCTTCCTGCAGAGCCCCGTGCTGCACTCGGTCGACGAGATCGACCAGCCGCCGGTGAAGATGACCCACCACGTCTTCGGCACCGCCGACGTCGAGAGCAAGAAGGCGCTCGTGCAGGCCCTCGCCTCGGGGCGCGGGCGCCGCATCCTGTTCATGCGCACCAAGCACCACGCGAAGAAGCTCGCCCAGCAGCTGACCGCGTCCGGCATCCCGGCCGTCGACCTGCACGGCAACCTCTCGCAGCCGCAGCGCGACCGCAACCTCGCGGCGTTCGCCGACGGCTCGGTGCGCGTGCTGGTCGCCACGGATGTGGCGGCGCGCGGCGTGCACGTGGACGACGTGGAGCTCGTCGTGCACGTCGACCCGCCGACGGAGCACAAGGCGTACCTGCACCGCTCGGGACGCACCGCCCGCGCCGGGTCGGAGGGCGACGTCGTCACCCTCGTGCTGCCCGCGCAGGAGAAGGACGTCGCGCAGCTCATGCGCAAGGCCGGCATCACCGCCTCGGCGCAGAAGGTGACCGCGGATGCCGCGGCCGTCACGGCGCTCGTCGGCGAGGTCGCCGCGTACGTGAAGCCCGAGCCGCGTGCGCCCCGGCAGCAGCAGGGGGGCGGCGGACGCAGCCAGGGTGCGAACGCGCAGCGCAAGCGCGCGGCGCGCGAGGCCCGCGACACGGCGCAGCAGCCGCGTTCGGACCGCCCGCGGCGCGACCGCTCCGGCCGGCCCGCGCAGAAGGCGCAGGGGGGCGGCGCATCCGCTCAGACGCGCGCGGGTCAGGGCCGCAGCGGCGGCTCCGGTCGCGGCGCCGCCACGCGCGGCGGCAGCACGCCCGTCTACAGCTCGTCGTCGGGCGCCCCGCAGGGCAACCCGCGGCGCGGCGGCCGTCGGGCCGCACGCCCCGCGGGCTGACCCCGGATCAGCCCGCCCGGCGGCGGCGTCCGACGAGCAGCAGCACTCCGATCCCGAGCAGGAGGGCGAGGAGAGCAGCTGCCGCTCCGGCGAGCACGCCCTCGACTCCCGTGTCGGGGAGCCCGAGGCTCATCGTCACGGCGTCGTCGTCGACCGCGAGGGTCGGCAGCGTGGCCGCACGCGTCGGATCCGCCTCGACCTCGATGCCGCTCAGCGTCGCCACGTTGACGATCGGACCGAGCCCCGCCCGGGTGGAGAGCTGCACCGCGAGGGCGACCTCGGGCGTGCGCTCGCCGACCCCGAGCGGACGGTCGAGCACGCAGCGCAGCACGCCGCCGTACCCGTCGTCGTCGCGGCCGGTGACCGCGCAGCCGAGCCAGGCCGGGTCGTCGACGGTGGCCGCGGCCGCCGGCACCACGCCGAGCACCTTCAGGGCCGACGGGATCGGGTCCTCGAGCACCACATCCTGCGCGGCGCCGTAGCCGTCGTTGCCGCCCACGATCGTGTACCGGTAGTCGTCTCCCGCCGCGACCACCGGGCGGTCGGCGTCCTTCTGGATCCACAGTCCGGCGTCGCGCGACCCGAGCGTCTCGGGGCACGTCGCCGACTCCGGCGGGTACTCGGCCGTGACCGTGGTCGTCGGGTTGATGCTGAGCGTCACGGTGGCACCGGTGCGCAGCGCCGCCTCGGCGAGGGTCGGGTCGTACACGAGCTCCTCGAAGTCCGGGGTCTCGCCGGGCAGCGCCTTGCGGTATCCGGGCCAGCCGATGCCGTAGTCGTCGGCGTCGACCGTCGCGCCCGGCCACAGGATGCGTCCGTGGATGACCCCGTCGCCGTCGAGCATGTCGGACGAGATCGGGATGACATCCGTGTGCACGACCGCGCCGTCCGGGTCGTTCCAGTCGATCGTCAGCGTCTTGCCGTCGAGGTCGACGTTGCGCGCGTCGATGTCGTAGTACAGCCACGGCGCGTCGCGGAGGCACTGCGGGGTCGCGGTCACATCGAGCCACTTGACGGGCGTCACGATGTCGTCGTCGTCGCCGTCCACCTGGGGCGTCGTCGAGGTGACGACCGCGGCGTTCGGCAGCTCGTCCTTCGCGATGCCGGCCCGCACGGCCACCGTGACGACGATCGCGGATGCCGAGGCTCCCGCGACGAGCACGGTGTCGGCGTCGCAGTCGAGGGTGCCGCCGTAGCCGTCGACGTCCTGTCCGGTCACCGCGCAGGTCCACCCGGGGGCCACGACGTCGACGTACGAGAGATCGGCGTCGAGCTCGTCGTCGACGTGCACGCCGGCGGCGTCGATGTGGCCGGGGTTGGACACGGCGAGGGAGTAGTCGAAGGTGTCGTCGCCCTGCACGATCGCGGCGGACGACGTCTTCTCGATGTGCAGCCAGCCGAGGAGGAAGGTGTTGGTGACGGTCACCGTCGCCGAACCCGTGGCCGGGATCACCGCGGGCGCGTCGTCGGTGCTGACCTCGCTCGCGACGGCGTAGCCCGCATCCGATTCGGTGACGGTGCACTCGGCGCCGACGAGCAGGTCGTCGAGCTGCGCCTCGTAGCCGTTCGCCGCGGTGAGCTGCTGCGTCGCATCCGCGCCCAGGTCGATGTCGACCCAGGTGCCGTCGCGGTCGTACCCGCAGACCACCTCGACGGTGAACGGACCCGCGCCCCAGCGGTCGAGGCCCTCGCCCGTGCGCACCTTGGTGATGTGCAGCCCGGCGACGTCGAAGCGGTTGGTGATGGTGACGTCCGCGGTGCCGCCGTCGGTGACCGTGGGAACCGTGCCGATCGTCGTCGCCGTCGCAGCGCCGGCCTCGGGCTCGGTGACGACGCAGGACGCGCCCGCGATGAGCCCCGTGACGGTCGCGGTGTACGAGTTGCCCGCGTCGAGCACGACCCGGCCGCCGTCCGGCAGCGGGATGGCGAGGGCGTCGCCCCCGCGCACCCAGCTGCAGCTGAGCTGGGCGGTGAAGGGACCGTCCCCGTAGGCGTCCGCCCCGTCGCCGGTGCGCTCCTTCGTGATGCGCACGCTGCCGGTGTCGAACTGGTTCGTCATGACGGCCGTGACGGCGCCGACGGTGTCGCCGGAGCCGGGCGCCGGGATGATGACCGTGGCGTCGTCGGCCGGGTCGCTCGCGCCGCCCGCGTCGGTCTCGGAGATCGCGCACGAGGTGCCGGCCGGGAACAGCTCGGTGAAGTCGTGGGTCTCGTCGGCCAGCAGGGTGATCGACGTGTCGAGCAGGGTCTGGCCGTCGTAGGTGCAGGTGACGTCGAAGTCGAACTCGGCGTCGCCGTAGGAGGTGCCGCCGGTGACGACCTTGCGCACCGACAGGGTGCCCGCCTCATAGCGGTTCGCGACGGTCGTCGTGTAGGCGGCTGCCGAACCGAGCACGACCGCGGCCGCCTCGCCCTCGGCGACGGTGTCGGAGTCGGACCCCGTGCTCACCGTGATGCTGTCGGCGTGGTCGCTGTCGGTCTCGGTGAGCGTGCAGTCCGCGGGAGCGGGGATGCTCGTCACGGTCTTCGACTCGCCGCCGCCCAGGGTGAACGCGGCATCCGCCGGGTCGAGCACCACGTCGACGACCCCCGAGCCGGTGTCCGATGCGCACGACAGGGTGAAGTCGAACGGACCGAACGAGCCGACGGTCGCCTCGGTGTCGACCGACTTGACGATGGTGAGCGACGTGGTGCCGAAGGTGTTGGTGATCGTCGCGCGCTGAGCCGTCGGCACGGCGGCGCTCGCGGTCGCGGCCGTTCCGACGGTGAGCTCGGCGCCCGCGCCGCTCGAGGCGGCCGGTGCGTAGTCGACCGTCACCGCGTCGGTCGCGCCCTCGACGATGCGGCACACCGCCCCGACCGGGATGCCGTCGATGCGCGCCGTGTAGGGCACGGCGTTCGCGGCGGCGAGCGTCAGCGCACCGCTCGCCGGCAGCGGCACCGGGACCCCGGCGACGGTGCAGCTCGCGGTGGCCGAGTAGCTGGTCGGCGCGAAGGCGGCCGAGACCCCGGCGATCGCCTTCGCGACCTGGATCGGGCCGGTGGCGAGCTGCACGCCGGCACGGATCGGCTCGACGCGACGCGAGTCGCCGTTGGTGAACCGGGCGTAGACGCCGAAGCTGTTCCAGGCGCGCGCGGGCGCCGTGCTCGCCGTGACCGGGGCGCGGTTGTCGCCGGCCGCGGTCGTGGGGGTGTTCACGGTGCGGTAGGTCACCCCGACGGTCGCGCCGGGCTTCAGCACGCCTCCGGTCGCCCCCGTGAAGTCGAAGACGACGCGCACCGCGGTGACGAGGCCGTAGTCGGCCGTCGGGAAGCTCGCGCCGTCGACCCAGCTCGCGGTGGAGCAGGTGGAGTCGCTCTCGAAGCTCGGGCACGGGTTCGCGGAGGTGGTGACCTGCCAGGTCATCGTGGTGCCGACGGACTCGCCGGAGGTCTGCAGCACGACGTCGCCCGCGAAGACCGGGTCGAACGTCGAGAGGCGCGGCAGACCGGAGCGCAGGTAGGCGTCGCCCGGGGTCGGCAGCACGTCGACGAGCGAGGCGCTCGAGGCGTCGATGTTGCCGCCGTTGGTGAACTGGAGCTTCCAGAGGTCGGTGCCGCCCACGACGGTGTTCGCCGCACAGGGCTGCCGGTAGAAGCCCTGGCTGTCGGAGACGCACGGGGTCGCGGCGTTGTTGACGTTGATCGCGCCGCGGGTCGAGGTGGTGCCGGTGCCGACGTCGCCCTTCACGCCCTTGAACGAGCTGATCGCGGAGGCGTCGTAGGTGGTGACGAGCGCATCGGTGCGGCAGCTCTTCGACCCGGAGGCGAAGCTCACCGTGCGCCCGTTCGCCGTCGCGAGCGTGCAGGCGGCGAGCGTGCGGTCGCTCGAGAAGGTGTAGGTGTTCAGGGCGGCCGGGTCGATCGTGCGCAGCCCCGGGGCGAGCTGCAGCGGGATGACGATCGTGTAGGTCTCACCGGGCGCCAGGCGCGCCCCGGCGGGCCAGGTGATCGTGATGCGCCGGGCCGCGTCGTCGTAGCTCACCGTCTGCCCCGTGACCGGCAGGATGCCGCCGCTCGAGGTGGAGTAGGTGATCTCGCTCGTCGGGTCGTACAGCAGCGAGCCGCCGAACGGCATCGACGCATCCGTCGGCAGCTGGTCGACCACGACGGGGTTGTCGAGGTAGCCGGTGCCCGTGTTGCGCGCGACGAGGGTGAAGTCGACGGTCTCGCCGGCGGGCGAGCTCGTGACCGCCGGGGTCTTCGAGATCGCGACGCGGAAGGTGCCCGGGTCGAGGGTGATCGAGGCCGACGCCGTGGCGGTGTCGGTGCCCCAGCTCGGGTTGGTGGCGCTCGTCGTCATCGAGTCGGCGACGGCGGCGCTCGCCGAGCCGAAGGTGTAGCCGGCGCGCACGCCCACCACGAACTTCGCCTGCGCGGTGCCCCAGTTCACGTTCGTCGTGCTCGAGAAGATCGAGTCGTCGGCCTTGCGGAACTCGAAGCGGATGCCGGTCACGTCGGCGAGCGTCGTCGCGGGCAGGGCGGGGGTCGCCCCCCACGGGCCGGCGACGCGTCCGCCCGGGGTGTCGAGCAGCACCCGCACCTGCGTCGCCCCGGTCGGGAGCGTCACGGGGCTCGACGCGGCCAGCCCGCGCAGCTCGAAGACGTTCCAGAAGGTGGCGGCCGTGTCCTCCATCGCCACGAGGTTCGGCGAGGCGGTGGAGGTCCCGCGGGTGGCGCTCAGCGTGACCGTCACGTCGTTCGCGCGCGCGCTCTCGAGCAGGGTGGTGGGCGAGATGGCCTTGGTGGCGGTCACGTCGATCATCGCGTTCGCGAGGGTGACGGTGGCGCTCTTGGACGCATAGGCGTCGACGCCGGTGTCGTCGAGCACGCCGTCCCACACCTGGGTGAACGCGCTGTTGGTGACGACGCCCGGCTGCGGGCGCGCCGCGGAGTCGCTGCGCAGGTACTCGCGCAGGCGGGTGGCGAGGGTGATCTTGAGGTCGGCGCCGCTCGCGATGGTGCCGCCGTCGACCGTGACGCCCGTGAACAGCACGCTCACGCCGACCGCGTCGGCGAGCTGCGCGGTGCTCGGCCTGCCGCCGCCCGTCGAGACGTTGTAGGTGTAGTCGGTCGTCGTGCCGTCCTGATGCCAGACGGTGATGACGGCGCCGGTCACTCCCGCGGACGACAGCTCGGAGGTCGTGGGCATCGTGATGCCGGTGATCGTGAACGCGTCGAAGGGGCTCGTCGTCGGGTCCCAGGCGCGCCCCGCGTACGGGTTGACCGTCGACCCGGAGACCCCGCCCGTGGTCGCGTGGACGCAGCTGGTGATGTCGGAGCTCGAGCACGGCATCTGGTCGGTCACCCGCAGATACCAGGCGCGCGCGTCGGAGGTGTTGCGCGCGGTGAGCACGAAGTTCGTCGTGGGGTAGCCGCTCGCCGCGACGTCGCCGAGCACGGGGATCGCGAGGCTCGTGGCGCTCGCGGTCTTGGTGAGGCCGACCCCCGGCGGCCGGTCGAGGATCATGATCGTGTCGGCCGCCGTGGTGGCGTCGGAGCCCGCGCGCACCTCGACCGAGTTCTCGACGAGACCCGCGTCGGGGTCGCGGTTGTAGACCCGCTCGTCGGTGACCCACGGGTCGCTCGGCGTGGCCGTCGCGTCGCGCAGCCGGTTGCGCAGCTGGAACACGAGGTCGATCGGGCGCAGTTCGGGCGAGGAGGCGACGCCCGAGCCGACCGGCGGTGCGAGCGGGTCGGTGGTCGCGGTGCCGCGCCCGCCGTCCCACTCGGCGAAGGTGATCTCCACGGCGACCGTGCTCGCGCGCTGCGCCGCGGTCAGCGTGTACCCGGCGAAACGCCCCTGGCAGTCGCTCGCGGTGGCGCAGGCCGCGCCCATCACGGAGGTCCAGGAGGTTCCGTCGTACAGCCGGATGTCCTGCACCTGGTCGTAGGCGATGTACGGGTCGCTCGCGGGCGTGATCGCGCCGATGCGCACGAGATCGAACGCCTGGAACACGGTCGAGGCGACCGGCGCATCCGGGTCGGCCGGGTCGGACACGACGACGGTCGGGTGGCCGGTGATCTCGGTTCCCCAGCCGAGCGTCGCGGTGCGCTGCTGACCCGACTGGCTCGACACGGTGGCGGATCCGTTCACGAGCTGCCAGCTCTTCGACGCCTGCAGCCCGCCGCCGCCCGGCAGCTCCTTGACCGGGCCGGCGCCGGTGTCGCCGTCTCCCGCGCTGACCGTGCCGCCGCCCGGCAGCTCGACGTCGCCGCCGGCGTCGACCGTGGCGGCGTTCGGGTAACTCGTGGGGGTCGCGCCGCTCGCGACCGGGTCGCTCGTGCCGCGGAGGGTGGCGCGCGCGACGAACGCGAGGTTGCCCTGCACCGAGGTGGACTGGGCGAAGCCGTCCTCGTTGCTGAAGGCGAAGCGCACGCCGACGAGGCCGCCGGGCAGCGCCGACGCGTAGGTCGTCGCGACGGCGCCGGCGACGACGGTGTCGAAGACCGACCAGCTCGTGCCGTCGGTCGTGGTCCAGATGACGAGGGTCGCCCCGGCCGGAACCTGGGTGGGCGCGATCGCGACGACGTCGAAGGCATCCCAGTAGTCGACGCCGGACGCGTCGACGTCGGTGATGACGAGGCTCGTCGGCGACACGAATCCGGACTGGGTGCCCACCGAGGCGCGCAGCTGGGTGACCGAGCGACCGCCCGGCGGAACGGCCGCCGACGGGGTGACGGTCTTCTTCAGCGCCACGTCGATCTGCGGGTAGATCACCTGCATGGTCGCGTTCGGATACGCGGGGGTCGCGTCGCCCGCGTCGTTGTGGGCGTCCACGCGGATGGTGTTCGAGAGGGTCGCGACGTCCGACGGATCGGCCACGATGTCGGGAGCGACCTCGAAGCGGAACGGCACCACGGCGGTCTCGCCGGCCGCGATCGCGCCCGTGTAGTCGACCGTGAAGCCGACGATGCGCTGCCCGGACGCGAGCGCGGGCGTCGCGGGCCAGGGGTCGCCCTCTGCGATCGTGTCGGCGGCGGGGGCGGTGCCCGAGTCGACGATCCAGGTGATGGTGGCCGCGGTCGCCCCGTCGGGCCAGCCCGAACCGGTGTCGACCAGGCGGGTGAAGGTGAGGTGGGTGTCGGCGAGCAGCTCGGCCGGCTGCTGGGTGAGGCGCAGCACCCCCACGGGCCCGTTCGAGGTGTTGGTGCCGCGGAGGGTCGCGGTGGTGCCGGTGCCCGCGGCGATGACCGAGGCGCCGAACGAGGTGGTGCCGGTCACGGCGACCGTGAGCGGCTGGATGACGTAGCCGTCGGAGGCGGTGGCGCTCGCGGTCCCGTGGCCCGGGACGGCGACGGTGCCGCGCACGTTCAGCGTGGTGGAGTCGCCGAGCACGAGGGAGGCGGAGGTGCTGCGGTTGGTCGCGCGCTGGGCGACCTCGAGCACGAGCGAGCCGGCGGTCCCGCCGGCGACGAGCGTCGTCCCGGCCGAGGAGGTGAAGGTCACCCGGAGTCCGGTGACGTCGGCGATGGTCGCGCCGCCCGTCAGGGCGGGGAGCGTCGCGGTGGCCGCGGGGGTGCCGGTGACCCAGGCGCCGGCGACGTAGGCGTCGATCTGCACGAGGTCGGCGCCCTCGGGGAACGTGAGGGTCCCGAATCCGGTGAGGTCGACCAGGTCGAAGGGGTTGCCGGATGCCGTGGGGTCGGTCGGCGCGAGCACCTGCAGCGAGGTCGCCCGGGCGTTCGAGGTGTTGCGGGTGGTCACGGTCGCGGTCGAGGGCTCGCCCACCTTGAACTGCGCCGACGGCGGCGTCCAGTCGACGCCCACCGAGGTGGCGACCGTGTAGGGCACCGTGATGGTGACCGGCGCGTCCGCCGGCTTCTGGAGGGCGTTGTCCGCCGACACGGTCGCCGTGTTGACCACCGGGACGCCGTTGGAGGGCCAGTCGGGCGAGAGCCCCGCCGGGACCGTGAGCGAGACCTGGATCGAGGGGCCGTCGCCCGAGGCGAGGCCCACGCCGCCCGAGTCGAGCGCACGCGTGAACGACACGGTGAGGGTGCGCCCGTCCGAGCCGCCCCAGGCGTAGCTCGCGGGCGCCCCGGTGACGACCACGGTCGGGTTGAGCGCGAACGTCGAGAACTCGGCCGGGATCGGGTCGACGACCTGGGCGTCGACGCAGTCGTCGCTCGAGCAGTCGACGGTGATCGTGTAGGTGAAGACCTGACCGCGAGCGGGGGTCGACTTGTCGACCGACTTGGTGATGTCGAGCACCGCGGTGATCTCGGCCGCGGCGGCCGGTGCGGCCACGACGCCCGCCATCACGGCGGTGAACGCCGCGACGGCGGCGAAGAATCTCAGACGACGACGCCCAGCGATCACAGAAGTACAGCCCCTACCTCGCGGCACACGAGAGCCCCGAGGACGTCGGGAGGGAACCGACCGAGGTGCGACGCGGCGCGTCGCCGGGCTTCGGGTGCCGGTGATCAGAACCTATCGACCGTTGACACGTCCCCGAAGCCCCCAGGGGGTGGGCAGACCCGGCTGTCTTCCCCCGGAATCCGGGGCTTTGTCCCCCGTCTCAGCCGAGCACGCCGACCGAGGCGAGCGCCGCGCGCAGCAGCGTGCCGCGACCGCCCTCGAGCTCGGCGTGGAACGCCGGGCTCGACGCCTCCGCCGGGGTGACCCAGGTGAGCTCCAGGGCGTCCTGCCGGGGCTCGAAGGTGCCGGTCACCGGCACGACGAAGGCGAGCGACACGGCGTGCTGCCGATCGTCGACGTACGCCGACAGCCCCGGGATGGGGAAGTACTCGGCCACCTGGAACGGCACCGGGCTCGGCGGGAGCTGGGGGAACGCCATCGGACCGAGGTCCTTCTCGAGATGGCGGAAGAGCGCGTCGCGGATCGTCTCGCCGTACATGACACGGCCCGACACCAGGGTGCGCGTGATCTCGCCCGCCGCGTTGGCCCGCAGCAGCACGCCCACCTGGGTGACGACGCCGAGCCCGTCGACCCGCACGGGGACCGCCTCGACGTAGAGCAGCGGGATGCGACCGCGCACCCAGTCGAGCTCGCCGTCGCTCAGCCACGCCGAGTTCGGCTCGTCGCGCGGAGGTTCGGGGATGCCGGCGCCCACGGTGCTCATGCGTTCATTGTGTCGCACCGTGCGGCCGGGCCCGCCTCGGCGCCCGCCCCGAGTCGCAGAAATGCAGGAGAAACGGGGATCCGGCATCCGACGCACCCGCGGATGCTGCCGTCGGTGGAGAGACCTCCTGCATTTCTGCACCACGCGAGGGCGGAACGGGGCACCATGGAAGGGTGACGGAGCTGTCGATCGATCCCGGAGCGGTGGTCTGGAGCGTGGAGCCCGAGGCCCGGCACCAGCATCCGCTCGTCGTCGTGATGCACGGTCGCGGCTCCGACGAGCGCGACCTCGCGTCGCTGTTCCCCCTGCTGCCCGCCGACTTCGTCTACGCCTCGCTGCGGGCGCCGTTCGGGTTCGGACCGGGCTTCGCGTGGTTCGACGACGCGGTCGAGGAGGCGGGCAACCCGCGGATCGTGTCGGCCGACGCGATGGCCCAGGCGGTGCTGCACTGGCTGCGCGAGCTGCCCTGGCATCCGACGCGGGTGGGCGCGCTCGGCTTCTCGCAGGGCGGCGCGATGGCGACCCATCTGCTGCGCGAAGGGCACGGCGTCGTGTCGTTCGCGGTCAACATGTCGGGCTTCGTCGTCTCGGGTGCGCACCGCTCGGATGCGGCGCTCATCGCCGAGTTGCCGCCCGTCTACTGGGGTCGCGGCAGCGTCGATCCGTTCTTCACCCCCGAGCTGGTCGCGCGGGCGCAGTCGTGGCTTCCGATGCACACCGCCCTCGAGAGCGCCGTCTACTCCGGTCTCGGCCACTCCGTGTCGGACGACATGCTGGGCGACGTGGTCGACTTCCTGCGGGCGCGGGTCTGATCAGACCTCGGTGCCCTGCAGCTCCGCCAGCGCGCCGATTCCCAGGGTGATGGCCTGGTACAGGAACACCCCTCCCCCGATCAGCACCAGCAGCACCACGCACAGCACGAGGTGCGCGCGCCCCTCGCCGATGGCACGCCACCGCGCCGCCAGGTAGCCGACCGGTCCGAGCAGCATCCAGGCGAGCGCCGGTCGCCGGGGGAACCCGCGATCGTAGAGCTGTCGCCGATCGCGCACCGCGAGCGCCGCGAGGACCACCACGACGAGGCCCGCCGTGACCGGCACGAGCAACGACGCGAGCGCGCTCGCGAGGCCCAGCAGCGCCAACGGCAGCAGCCCGAAGGTCACCCAGCCCGGCGACCACGCGATCCACGCGACGGCCCGGGTGTCGGGGTCGGGCGGACGGTGGAACGTCTCGCGCACCGGGATGCGGCGGGCCGGCCCCTCGACGGGACGCGGGGCGTCGCGGGTGAACTCCGTCCAGGCCACGCCGTCCCACCAGCGCTCGCGCGTCGCATCCGCGGGATCCGCCCGCCAGCCCTCGCCGGCGGCGACGGCATCCGGCTCCAGCATGGGCTTCATCGTACGAGCGCGACGCGGGCCGCGCGCGGCCGGGTGCGGGATGGCTCGCGATAGCCTGTGATCGGGTGGCGGACACGCGCCGGTCCGCCGGGAGAGGGAGTCGCCGGTGCCACGCAACCTCGTTCGCCGGGAGTCCCAGCACCTGTACGCGGACCCGCCCGCGAGCCCCTTCGTCGAGGACGTGCTGCACACGATCCTCGACCTCATCCGGGTCACCGAGCTCGAGGTCGAGCATGCTCGCGCGGCGAGCGGCCTCGGGCACAACGAGTTCCTGGCGTTGCGCTTCCTCCTGCAGGCCCAGCGCGAGGGACGCTTCGCGAGCCCGTCCGAGCTCGCCGTGATGCTCGACGTCTCCACGGCATCGGTGACCAAGATCGTGGACCATCTGGAGGCGAAGGGCGACGTGCGCCGCATGCCGCACGGAACCGACGGCAGGGTGCGTCTGCTCATGCCCACCCCCGCGGGCGCCGCCAAGATCCAGGCCAGCTACGGGGCCTTCCACCAGGCGGTGGTCGGCGCCGTGGAGGGGGCCGCGCTCGACGACCTCCGTGGACTGGATCGCGTGGCGAAAGACCTCGTCGAGCGGATCCAACGCGACTGGCCCCCGGCGTCGCCGGACGTGTCGCGACCCGTCGGAGTCGGTCGATGAGGGCACCCGCGCCGGGGAATCGATAGTCAACTTAACTAGCGATCTGCGGAATCTGTGCCGCGTGGGGCAAGAAACCCCAAGTCAGAAGTGTGTTCGGGTGCCGACGAGGCGATCGGGGGACGACCCCGTACGGGGGCGGTCCCGGCCCTGCACCCGGGTCGGGCCGCTCCGTAGCGTGGAGTTCCGCACGCTGCCGCGATGCTCCCTCCCCGCAGGCGCGCGACCCACCCGAAGCCGCACGTACCCGGAGACAGCCATGCCCACGATCCCCGAATCCCTCGACTCGCTCCTGACCCTCGACGGCGCCATGGTCGCCGCCGTGGTCGACAGCGGCAGCGGCATGATCCTCGGCGACGCCGGCCGGGGGATCGACATCGAGGTGGCCGCCGCCGGCAACACCGAGGTCGTGCGGGCGAAGCTCTCGACCATGAAGGCCCTCGGCCTCGACGACGCGATCGACGACATCCTGATCACCCTGAGCAGCCAGTACCACGTGATCCGCCCGCTCGCGGCGCACCCCGAGACCTTCCTGTACCTCGTGCTCGACTCGAAGAAGGCGAACCTCGCCCTCGCGCGCATCAAGGCCAAGGAGGTGGGGCTGAACCTCAGCCTCTGACGCGCGTCGGGGGCGGGCGCGAAGATAGGGGGATGGACCCCGCGCTCGAGCGCTTCTCCCCCGCGACGCGGGAGTGGTTCGCCGGGGCGTTCCCCCAGCCGACCGCCGCACAGGCGGGGGCGTGGGAGGCGATCTCGTCGGGAGGGCACGCGCTCGTGGTGGCGCCCACCGGATCCGGCAAGACGCTCTCGGCGTTCCTCTGGTCGCTCGACCGGCTGCTGACCTCGCCGCCCGCCGACCCGGCCCGACGGACGCGGGTGCTCTACATCTCCCCGCTCAAGGCGCTCGGGGTCGACGTGGAGCGCAACCTCCGCTCACCGCTCGTCGGCATCACCCAGACCGCGAAACGACTCGGGACGGCGCCGCCGGATGTGCGGGTGGGCGTGCGTTCCGGCGACACCACCTCGGCCGACCGGCGGCTGCTCGTGCGGGAGCCCCCCGACATCCTCATCACGACCCCCGAGTCGCTCTACCTGATGCTCACGAGCGCGGCCCGCTCGACGCTCGCCGGGGTCGAGACGGTGATCGTCGACGAGATCCACGCCGTCGCCGCGACCAAGCGCGGGGCGCACCTCGCGGTGACGCTCGAGCGGCTCGACGCGATGCTGCCGAAACCGGCGCAGCGCATCGGGCTGTCGGCCACGGTGCGTCCCCTCGAGGAGGTGGCGCGGTTCCTCGGCGGGCGCGAGCGGGTCGAGATCGTGTCGCCGCCCATCCAGAAGACCTTCGAGCTGCGGGTCGTGGTGCCCGTCGAGGACATGACCGAGCTCGGCGCGCGCGCCACGGATGCCGAGCTCGACGACGACGAGAAGGCCCTCGCCTCGGGCGGGTCGATCTGGCCGCACGTCGACCGGGCGATCGTCGAGGAGGTGCTGCGGCACCGCTCGACGATCGTGTTCGCGAACTCGCGGCGGCTCGCCGAGCGGATCACGGCGTCGATGAACGAGATCTACGAGGAGGAGCTCGAGACCGAAGGGGCTGGTTTCGACACGCCCGCTGCGCGGGCTACTCAACCAGCGGGTGGGGGCACACCCCGCTGGTTGAGTAGCGATCCGCAGGATCGCGTGTCGAAACCAGCCCCGCAAAGACCGCCTGCAGCGCTCATGGGGGCATCCGGCTCCACGAGCGGCGCCGAGCCCGTGCTCGCCCGCGCCCACCACGGCTCGGTGTCGAAGGAGCAGCGCGCCCAGATCGAAGACGACCTGAAGTCGGGCCGGCTGCGGTGCGTGGTCGCGACGAGCTCGCTCGAGCTCGGCATCGACATGGGCGCCGTCGACCTCGTGATCCAGGTCGAGTCGCCGCCCTCGGTCGCGAGCGGCCTGCAGCGCGTCGGCCGCGCCGGCCACCAGGTGGGCGAGATCTCGAAGGGCGTGCTGTTCCCCAAGCACCGCGCCGACCTGCTGCACACCGCGATCGCGACCGAGCGGATGCGCGAGGGGCTCATCGAGGCGATCGCCGTTCCCCAGAACCCGCTCGACATCCTCGCCCAGCAGACCGTCGCGGCGGTCGCGCTCGAGGGCCTAGACGTCGAGGAGTGGTTCGAGACGGTGCGCCGCTCGGCGCCCTTCGCGACGCTGCCGCGCAGCGCCTACGAGGCGACGCTCGACCTGCTGGCGGGGCGGTATCCGTCCGACGAGTTCGCCGAGCTGCGGCCGCGCATCGTGTGGGACCGGGTGGCCGGCACGATCACCGGGCGCCCAGGCGCGCAGCGGCTCGCGGTGACGAGCGGCGGCACGATCCCCGACCGCGGCATGTTCGGGGTGTTCATCGTGGGCGGCGAAGAGGGCGCGCGCCGAGTCGGCGAGCTCGACGAGGAGATGGTCTACGAGTCGCGCGTGGGCGACGTGTTCGCGCTCGGCGCCACGAGCTGGCGCATCGAGGAGATCACCTCGGATCGCGTGCTGGTCTCGCCCGCGTTCGGGCAGCCCGGGCGGGTGCCGTTCTGGAAGGGCGACGGGCTGGGGCGACCGGCCGAGCTGGGACGCGCGATCGGCGCGTTCCAGGCCGAGCTGGCATCCGGAACCGTCGGCGCCGACCGGCTCGAGGCCGACGGGCTCGACGAGCGGGCCGCCCGCAACCTGCTCGCGTTCGTGGCCGAGCAGAAGGCCGCGACCGGGGTGGTGCCGAGCGACCGCACGCTGCTCGTCGAGCGGTTCCGCGACGAGCTCGGCGACTGGCGGCTCGTGCTGCACTCCCCCTTCGGCACCCCCGTGCACGCGCCCTGGGCGCTGGCGGTGACGGCGCGCATCCGCGAGCGCCTCGGCGTGGAGGGCTCGGCGATGGCGGGTGACGACGGCATCGTGGTGCGACTGCCCGAGACGGATGCCGACCCGCCGGGAGCGGAGCTGTTCGCCTTCGAGCCGGGCGAGCTCGAGACGCTCGTGACCGAGGAGGTGGGCGGCTCGGCGTTGTTCGCGGCGCGGTTCCGCGAGTCGGCGGCGCGCGCCCTGCTGCTGCCGCGCCGCAACCCCGGACGCCGCTCGCCGCTCTGGCAGCAGCGGCAGCGCTCCGCGCAGCTGCTCGAGGTGGCGCGCAAGTACCCGAGCTTCCCGATCATCCTCGAGACGGTGCGCGAGGTGCTGCAGGACGTCTACGACCTGCCGTCTCTGCACGAGCTCGCGACCTCGATCGAGAACCGGCAGGCGCGGCTCGTCGAGGTCGAGACGGATGCGCCCTCCCCCTTCGCGCGCACCCTGCTGTTCGGCTACGTGGCGGCGTTCCTCTACGAGGGCGACTCGCCGCTCGCCGAGCGGCGGGCGGCCGCGCTCTCGCTCGACCCGTCGCTGCTCGCCGAGCTGCTGGGGCGCGCGGAGCTGCGCGAGCTGCTCGACCCCGAGGTGATCGCGCAGGTCGAGCGCGAGCTGCAGCGCCTCGATCCGGAGCGCCGGGCGAAGGACGCCGAGGGCGTCGTCGACCTGCTGCGCGTGCTCGGCCCGCTCTCGGTGGATGAGGTGGCGGAGCGGGTTCAGGTGGTCGAGGAGCGCCCGGCGCAGCCGGACGCGTCTCGAGACCCCGCCACGTGGCTGCACGACCTCGCCCGCGCCAATCGCGTGCTGCGGGTGCAGCTCGCCGGCGTCGAGCGCTGGGCGGTCGTCGAAGACGCCGCCCGCCTGCGCGACGCGCTCGGGGTGCCGCTGCCGATCGGGGTGCCGACCGCCTTCCTCGAGCCCGTCGCCGACCCCGTCGGCGACCTCGTCTCGCGCTACCTGCGCACCCACACCCCGTTCACGGCGGCGGATGCGGCGTCGCGCCTCGGCCTCGGGGTCGCCGTGGTCGCGGATGCGCTGCGGCGCCTCGCCGCCGACCGGCGGGCGGTCGAGGGCGAGTTCCGGCCCGGCGCATCCGGAACCGAATGGGTCGACCCCGAGGTGCTGCGGCGGCTGCGCGCCCGCTCGCTCGCCGCGCTGCGCGCCGAGGTGGAGCCCGTGCCGCAGGCGGCACTCGGGCGGTTCCTGCCGGACTGGCAGCACACATCCGGCGGCCTGCGCGGCATCGACGGGCTCGTCTCGGCGATCGACCAGCTCGCGGGGCTGCCGCTGCCGGCGACCAGCTGGGAGAGCCTCGTGCTGCCCGGCCGCGTGCGCGACTACAGCCCGGCGATGCTCGACGAGCTGATGGCATCCGGCGAGGTGATCTGGGCCGGGCGGGGCGAGCTGCCGGGCGGCGACGGCTGGGTCAGCCTGCACCTCGCCGACGCGGCGACCCTCACCCTCCCCGAACCGCTCGCGCTCGAACCGGACCCGTTGCGCGACCGCCTCGAGCAGGCGCTCGTGGGCGGCGGCGGCTACTTCTTCCGCCAGCTCGCGACCGCGGTGGCCGACCCCGGTGCCGAGCCCCTCACCGACACGGATGTCGCGCGGGCGCTGTGGGAGCTGGTGTGGGCGGGCCGCGTGACGGGCGACACCTTCACGGCCCTGCGGGCGCGGCTCGGCGCGACCACCACGCGCACCCGGGCGACCCCGCGCAGCCGCGCGCACCGGGCGCGCGCACGCGTGGCGGCATCGCTCGCCGCATCCGCGCCCCCCACCGTCGCCGGACGCTGGAGCATGCTGCCCGCCCCGGATGCCGTGCCCACCGCCCGCGCGACGGCGCTCGTCGAGCAGCTGCTCGAGCGCTACGGCGTCGTCACCCGCGGCGCCGTGCAGGCGGAGGGGGTCGAGGGCGGGTTCGCTCTCGTCTACAAGGTGCTGTCGACGCTCGAGGAGACCGGGCGGGTGCGGCGCGGCTACTTCGTCGAGGGCCTCGGGGCGGCGCAGTTCGCGACGCCGGCGACCGTCGACCGCCTGCGCGCGTTCCACGGCGACCGCGACGACGAGGCGCCGCCGGTCGCGGTGACGCTCGGGGCGACCGATCCCGCGAACCCCTACGGCGCGGCCCTCGGGTGGCCGTCCCGCGACGCCCCCGCTGATCGATCGCCGGCGAACGGCACCCCCGCTGATCGATCGCCGGCGAACGGCGCCCCCGCCGATCGAGTAGCCGGCGAAGCCGGCGTATCGAGATCCCACCGCCCCGGTCGCAAGGCGGGCGCCCTCGTGGTGCTCGTCGACGGGGCGCTCGGGCTCTACGTCGAGAAGGGCGGCAAGACGGTGCTGAACTTCCTCGATCCGGATGCCGAGGCGGCGATCGAGGCCGCCGCCGCATCCCTCGCCGGCACCGTGCGCGCCGCGGGCGGGCGACTGCGGGTCGAGCGCATCGACGGCGTCTTCGCGGTCGGCACCCCGCTCGGCGACGCGCTGCAGCGCGCCGGCTTCGCCCCCACCCCCCAGGGCCTGCGACTGCGCTGACCTCACCCACAGAAATGCAGGAGATCCCTCGTGCTCCGGGCACCCGTCCCTGCAGCTGCGGGGGTCTGCGGCAGGATCTCCTGCATTTCTGAGGTGGCGGTGAGGGTGGTCTGCCCGATGCGGCGACCGGATGCGGCGTCGCGCGGCACGGATGCGGCGTCTGCTGTGAGCGGACGGGCGGGACGCGGCCTCGACCCCGCGCCTAGGGTGAGGCCATGGCGAGCACCGACCCCGAGCCGCTGTGGCGGCACCTCCTCGGCGACCAGCTGCGCGGCATCCGTCAGGACCGCGGGCAGACCCTCACCGAGACGGCACGACGCGCAGGCGTCTCACCGCAGTACCTCTCCGAGATGGAACGGGGGCTCAAGGAGCCCTCGAGCGAGATGATCGCGGCCGTCGCCGGCGCCCTCGACACGGGCCTCGTCGACCTCACGCTCGGCGTCTCGGAGCGGTTGCGCGAGCTCGCCCCCGCGCAACCGGCTCAGGCGGACGTGCGGGCGACCCTCGCGCTCGCCGCCTGACCGCGCTCCTCCATCACGACGTCGACGAGGCCGTAGTCGCGGGCGGCGGATGCCGTGAACACGCGGTCGTGGTCGGTGTCGGCCCGCAGCCGCTCGACGGTCTGCCCGGTGTGGCGGGCCAGGATGCCCTCGATGTCGGCGCGCACCCGCACCACCTCATCCGCCTGCAGGATCAGGTCGGGGATCGCCCCCCGCCCCTGCGACACCGGCTGGTGCAGCACCACCCGCGCGTGCGGGAGCGCCGCGCGCTTGCCCTCAGCGCCGGCGGCGAGCAGCACCGCCCCCACGGCGACGGCCTGCCCGACGACCGTCGTCGCGACGGCGGGGCGGATGTAGCGCATCGTGTCGTAGACGGCGAGCATCGCGCTCGGGTCGCCGCCCTCGCAGTTGATGTAGAGCTGGATGTCACGGTCGGGGTTGTCGGCCTCCAGGTGCAGCAGCTGCGCCACGAGCACGTTCGCGACGCCCGCGTCGATCGGCGTGCCGAGGTAGACGACGCGCTCGGTGAGCAGCTGCGAGTAGACGTCCATGATCCGCTCGCCCCGCGGGTGCTGGGCGATGACGTTGGGGATCGTGTAGCTCGTCATGCCGCGCTCCCCACCGTGAAGCCGGTGCCGCGCGTGCGACGCGGGGGTGCGATCCGGGCGAAGTCGTCGACGATCTCGTCGATGAAGCCGTAGTCGCGCGCCTCCTCGGCCGAGTACCAGCGGTCGTGCAGCGAGTCGTCGAAGACGCGCTCGAGGCTCTGGCCGGTGTCGGCCGCGATGAGCCCCAGCACGACGTCGCGCGTGTAGCGCAGGTCGGCGGCCTGCAGCTCGACGTCGACCGCGGTGCCGCCGATGCCCGCCGAGCCCTGGTGCATCAGGATGCGCGCGTGCGGCAGCGCGCGCCGCTTGCCGGGCGTGCCGGATGAGAGCAGGAACTGCCCGGCGCTGCAGGCGAGCCCGATCGCGAGGGTCGAGACGTCGCACGGCACGAGCCGCATGAGGTCGCGGATGGCGAGCATCGACGGCACCGAGCCGCCGGGCGAGTTGATCCACAGCGCGATGTCGGATGCCGGGTCGGCGGACGCGAGCCCCATCAGCTGGGTGGCGAGCAGGGTGCCGTTGTCGTCGTCGAGCACGCCGTCGAGCACGATGACGCGCTGCTCGTACAGCTCGCGGCGCACGGTGTCGGTGAAGCGGATGGGGCGGGGTTCGTCGCTCATGGGGCCATGCTGCGCGGCCGGGCGCGGCCGTGGGGCGGTATCCGCCCGGGGCGGATCCGCCGTGGGCGGCGGGGCGCGCATCCGGTGCCGAGCGCACGCCCCAGAAATGCAGCAACGGCGGGCAGGTGGGGTACGGTGCGAACATGCCCGAGGGGGACACCGTCTACCGCACCGCGCGTCAGCAGCACGACGCGCTCGCGGGGCGCGTGCTCACCGCATCCGACTTCCGGGTTCCGGCCTTCGCGACGATCGACCTGACCGGCGAGACGGTGCGCGAGGTGGTCTCGCGCGGCAAGCACCTGCTGCACCGGATCGGCGACCGGACGGTGCACTCGCACCTCAAGATGGAGGGCGCCTGGCGTCTGTTCCGCGGGGGCGAACGGTGGACGCGCCCCGCCCACCAGGCGCGCGCGGTGCTGACGGCGGGCGAGACGCAGTCGGTGGGCTTCCAGCTCGGCGTGCTCGAGGTGCTGCCGACCGCCGAGGAGGACCGGGCGGTGGGCCACCTCGGCCCCGATCTGCTCGGGGCCGACTGGGATGCCGACGAGGCCGCCCGGCGGCTCGCCTCCGACCCGTCGGCCACGGTGTTCACCGCCCTGCTCGACCAGCGCAACCTCGCCGGGGTGGGCAACGTCTACGCGAACGAGCTGTGCTTCGTGCGCGGTGTGCTGCCGACCCGCCCCATGGGCGAGGTCGACGACGTGCCGGGCCTGGCCGCCCTCGCGCACCGGATGCTGCTGGCCAACAGCGGCCGCTGGACCCGCTCGACCACGGGCGACCTGCGACCCGGGCGTCGCAGCTGGGTCTACGGCCGCACCGGCCAGACCTGCCTGCGGTGCGGCACACGACTCGAGGGCGGGGAGCTCGGACGCGTGGAGGGCCAGGAGCGCGTCGTCACCTGGTGCCCGAGCTGCCAGAGTTGACCCCAGCAATGGGGTACAGCGCCTGGTACCCCTCGGGTACACGGTGACCCTAGCCTCAACGCGTGAGCTACGAATCCACCGCACCCGGCTACCTCCCTCCCTTCGAACCGCGTGAGGAGGTTCTGCGCGGGGCCCTGTTCGCCCTCATCGCGCTTCCCGTGGGAGTCGCGGTCTGGCTGCTCATCTGGAGCTTCGGCTTCATCGCGTCGATCGTCGCGTTCGGCGTCGCGTTCGCGGCCCTGTGGCTCTACCGGTTCGGCGCCCGCGGTCCGATCAGCCGCGCCGGCGCCTTCGTGGTGACCGGCATCACCGCCGGCACGCTCCTGATCGCGTTCTTCGCCGGCATCGTGCTCGACGCCGTGCAGATCGTGTCCGAGGAGACCGGACTCGGCTGGGTCGAGATCGTGACGCTGCCCGACTTCTGGAGCTGGTTCGGGGAGGTGCTCCCCTCCGCCCTCGGCGACTACGTGGGCGACCTGCTGCTCGCGCTGCTGTTCGGCGCGATCGGATGCTTCGCCGTGCTGCGCTCCGCCTTCCGTCAGGCGAACGCCGCCGCGGCATCCGCTGCACCCTACGTGGCGACCCCGCCCGCCCCGGCCGCAGACGTCGTCGCCCCGCAGCAGCCCGCGGCGGGGTTCGCCGGACCGCCGGCTCCGCAGGTTCCGCAGGCCCCGCCCGGATTCGTGATGCCCTCCCCCCTCGCGGAGGAGCCGGCGCCGACGGACGAGACGCCCGAGTCCCGCTGAGGGGTCTCGACAGCTCGCGCCCGCGGCCCGCGGGTCAGAGCTCGGGGCTCAGACGCACGACGGCCGTCCAGCCGGTGTCGGGATCGGTGAGGGTCACCTCGGAGCCCACGAGGTAGTCGTCGTAGCTGATCCAGCCCTCGAGCTCGACGCTCACCCGGTTGCGGTAGTCCCAGTCCGTCGTGCAGGCGTGGGTCGGGAAGTCGGGCGTCGTCACCCCCGGGGCGGCGGTGGCCGGTCGGAGCGAGGCGCGCACCCGCACCGGGAACCGCTCCGACAGCGCGATGGTCGTGTAGCCGGAGTGCAGTCCGTGGATGCCGCCCACCCAGCAGCGCTGCGATTCCGCGGGCAGCCCGAGGCGGGCGTCGTCGTAGTTCACCTCGACGCGCGCCGACTCCACCCACCAGGCCGCGTCGGTGCCGTCGCTGATCGTGAGGTCGTCGATGACGACCGGACTCGGCACGGATGCGGTCTGGAACTGGGCGGGCCACCAGTTGCGGGTGCCGTCGCGGTGCCAGGAGTAGACCGAGGTGCCTCCGGCGGCATCCGTGAGCGTCAGCGTGAGCACGAACCCCGACCCGGTGCAGAGCTTCGGGAACACCACCGTCTGGGTGGCGGAGGCGAAGGTCGACTCCCAGACGGCCGAGCCGCCGGCCCGCACGCAGGCCGCACCCCCGAACCCGTCCTCGAGCCGCGCCGAGACCGACACCGGGCGGTCGCTCACGACGCTGAGCGTCGCATCCTGACTGCGGTCGGCCGTGTCGACGGCGCCGAGGCGCACCTCCTGGGTGATGTCGAGCGGCGGGGCGGGGTCGTGGGCGACGCGGTTGCCCCCCTCGTACCAGTCGCCGAACGTCCAGCCGGGGTGTGCGCCGTCGTTGGCGGGCCAGCTCGCGGTGAGGCGCACGACGCCGACGATCTGGCCGGGGTCGACGGGGCAGTCGCCCGAGCAGATGCCGCGCGGACGGATGTAGGTCGACAGCGGCACGTCGTAGTCGCGTTCGCGGGCCGCGCAGCCGCCGTCGCACGAGAGCAGTCCGATGTCGAGCAGCACGTCGTTGGCGGCGGTGCCGGATGCCGTGTCGACCTCGGTGCGCACCACGAGCGCGCCGTCGGCGTCCTGCCAGCCGAGCAGCGTTCCGAACGAGCACAGCACGTTGCCGACGGCGTCGCCCGCGTTCCACAGGCCGCACGGCGTGCCGTCTTCGGTGCGGGCGCTCAGCCGCGCGGTGCGGGCGGCCACCTCGCGGGTGTACTCCACGGCCGAGACGGTGACGGTCGGCGCCGACGGGCTCGGGCTGACGAGCGGCAGCTCACTCACGCGCGTGGGGTGCTGGCGGGTGAAGAAGCGGTGATCGGTCTTCGGGAACCAGCCGACGCAGACGATCACGTTCGTGCCCGGCGGCACGATGAAGCTCGCGCTCGTGCGCTTCGTGTAGTCGGGTTCGTAGGAGTGCGCGGCGAGGTAGTCGTCCGACACGTCCTCGGTGCGCACGCCGTCGATCGAGCGGATGCCGGGCGCATCCTCGCCGTAGGTGCACGCGGGCGTGCCGTCGGGCGAGCTCTGCACCAGGATCTGCACGTCTTCGTTGCGGGTGTGCGCGGCGGAGACGAAGACGGTGCTCGCGCCCACGGTCACGATGCGCGTCGGCGGGATGTCGAGGCCGTCGTCGGTGCGCTGCGAGAACGCGAACGCCTTGGTGCGGCCGTCGTCGGTGGTGCCGACGGCCCGCATCATCACGAGGGTGTCGGAGAGGAAGCCGTCGAGCTCGACGCAGTTGGGGATCCAGACGGGCGTCCCCCCGCCGATGGCGGGGCCGCCGTCGTCGGCCCACCGCTCGGCCTGGGCGTCGGTCGTGGTGATGGTCGCGGTGGGGTGGTGCCAGCCGTCGGAGCTCGTGACGGTGAAGGTCGACGGCTCGCTCACGAACACCGTGAACTGCACCGCATCGGGTGCGGTCGCCTTCGGGCAGCTCGAGGTGGGTCGGGTGTCGACGTACAGGCTGTAGCTGAGCGGCAGATCGCCGTCGACCGGCAGGATCGTGCCGGGCACCCCCTCGGGGCAGTCGGCGCCGCCGTCGGCGCACGGGTCGCCCGCCGGGCCGCCGCCCACGATGCCCCCCGCGTCATCCGACAGCGGCACCTCGGCCGGGTCGTCGGCCGTGGCGAGGTCGTCGAGCAGGGTCGCCAGATCGTCGGGGATCGCGGGGCTGGTCGCGCCCGCGTCGGCGACCTCGCGGGTGCCGGTCTCGACGCTCACCGGGATGCCGTCGTCGCCCGCGGCGGCCATCGTGTCGGCGAGGCTCAGGCCGGAGGTGACGGGCGCCAGCACGGGCACCTCGACGGTGGGCGCCGCCACCGCGCGCGTCTCGGGTGCGGCGAACTGCGCCCCGACGACCGCTGCGGTGACGCCGACGACGATCGCGGCGCCGGATGCGACGACGGGGAGGAGCCAACGGGGAGTCATCCGAGCACCGCCTCGACGGTGATGGGGATGGACTTGGTCGTGCTGTTCCCGGCGGCGTCCTTCGCCGTGACGAGGATCGTCACGACCTGCGTTGTCCCGGTGGGAACGAAGACCGGTCCGTAGGTGAACGCCCAGTTGCCTCCGGACGGCGTGAGAGCGGCGCTCCCCGCCGGCGCGCTTCCTGAGGCCGCCCAGGTGGCCGTGACCGAGGTGACGCCCACGTTGTCGGTGACGTATGCGGTGATAACGCTCACCCGGTTGGCCTGCGTCGACGAGTTGTAGTCGATCGCCGAGCGCGAAGCGCCGACCTGCAGCGTCGGCGCCGTCGTGTCGGGCGCGGGAGCCGGAGGCGCCGGAGCGGGCTTCTGCGTCGGGCTCGGCGCGGGTGCGGGCTCCTCGGTGGGAGCGGGGGACTCGGTCGGGTGCAGCGGTGCCACGACGGTGGTCGGGCACGCGCCGCCCACGGGCAGCGCCTCCCAGTCGGTGCCCGAGTCGCCCGCGACGACCGCCGCCGGGAACCAGAGGGTGCCCGTGAGCGTCGACGGGTTGCGCACGCCGATCCAGCTCGCGTCGTCGCTGCGCGCGACCGCGAGCACGCGGGTGTCGGCGGCGACCTGCCCGATCACGTCGCCCCCCACGCAGCGGTGGGCGGATGCCGTGGTCGCGAGCGCGGCATCCGCGACCGTCGGCTGCTCGACGAGCGGGTGCCCGAAGACCCCCGCGAGTCCGAGCGACGCTCCGGCGACCCCGGCCACCACGACCAGGCCGATCGCGCCGAGCACGCCGCCGAGGCCGATCCCGCCCCATCCGGGTGCGGTCGACCCCGCGGCCGGGGCGCCGGTGTCGCCGGCCGCCACCCGCGCACGGATGGCCTCGGCGACACCGGCGGAGTCGCGCGCCGGCGTGGTGGTCTGCTCGCTGATGCGTGCGAACGAATCGCGCAGCAGCTCGTCGAGCTCAGCCATCGTGCTCCTCCTCTCCCCGGTCGGGTCCCAATCGTGCGGCGAGCGCCTTGCGCGCCCGATGCAGCTGGGTCTTGACGGTGCCCATGCTGACGCCGAGACCCTCGGCGATCTGCTCGACCGAGTGGTCGAGCAGGTAGTGCAGCACGCACACCTCCTTCTGTTGCGGCGGCAGCGCCATGAGCGCCGCCTGCACGTCGATGTCGAGTCCGGCGAGCTCCGCGTCGACCGACTCGTCGGTCACGCCGACCTTCTCGAGGGCACGCGACTCGGCGGCGCGGGAGCGCTGCAGGTCGCGGGCGCGGTTCGAGGCGACCACGGTGATCCAGGCGGCGAGGTTCTGGATCGGACGGGCGGGCGGCTTCGCGAGGAAGCCCACGAGGGCGTCCTGCACGGCGTCGGCCGCATCCTGCCGGTTGCCCGTGATCAGCCCGACGGCCGCCACGACCTTCGGGTACTCGGTCGCGACGAAGGCATCCAGGTCCACCTGGGTGCTCTCGGCCACGGCGATGCTCACGTCTCTATGACGGCCGACAGCCTCTCGGAGGTTGACAGCGGATGCGAACGGGTGCTGCGAGGATCTGGATCAGATCATGGCCCGTCGCACCGCCGAGCGGAAGAGCGAGAACGGGGGCGCGTCAGTCCCGCTCGTCGGGGAGCGGGCGCCGCGCCCAGTAGGCGGCGCACAGCACGAGCACCGCGACGAGGATCGCCACCCCGAGGCCCGCGAAGATCGGGCCGCCGATCATGCCCCACTGCAGGAACCAGTAGTCGGCCTGCGTCTGGAATCCGGTCTCGGACTGGGTGAGCTGGTAGGTCTCCTGCAGCAGCCACACCCCCACCCCGAACACCGCGATGCCGATGATCGTCACCGCGATCGCGAAGGGGTTCGTCCACGGCGGGCGCAGCGCGGGTGCCACCTGCACCACGGATGCGGGGGTCGCCTCGGTCGCGGTCTGCGGCGCGGCGGCGGGAGCGGCATCCGGGATCGCCTCGGGGCGGTCCGGCTCGGGAGTCGCGCCGAATTCGCGCACGGCGGGGCGCTGGAGCGCGCTCGTGACGTGCGGCGCCGCCGCGGAACGGGTTCCGGTGCTCACCGGCCGATCGCCGTAGCCGCGCTGGAAGGCGGGGTCGTATCGCGGGTCGAGAGCGGGCTCCTCTGCCATGCATCCGAGCATAGGCACCCGTGCGGGCGACGTCACCGGCGGGCACCAGAATGGGGAGGTGGACGAGGTGCCCGGGGCGAGCAGACGACGCACGACCGTCGGCGCCGCCACCCAGGTTGGCACCGAGGTGTCGATCAACCTGGGGTCGGCGCTCGCGGGCGTCGCCATCCCGTTCGTGGGCTCGCCCATCGTGGTCGCCGCGCGGCAGCTCGTGATGGTGGTCGTGCTGCTGCCGTTCTACCGCCCGCGGCGCGCGCTGCTCACCTGGCGGAGGCTCTGGCCGGCGGTCGCGCTCGGGGTGTCGCTCGCCGTCATGAACCTGTCGTTCTACGAGGCCGTGCACCTGCTGGGGCTCGGCATCGCCGCGACCGTCGAGTTCCTCGGGCCGCTGCTGCTCGCCCTCGCCACCTCGCGGCGGCTGCTCGACGTGGGCTGCGTCGTGGTCGCGGGTGCGGGGGTCGTGCTGCTCACCGGGCTCGAGGGCACGATCGACGTGTGGGGTGTGGTGCTCGCGCTCGTCGCCGCCGCCGGGTGGGCCGCCTACATCCTGCTGACGCGGCGGGTGGCGCTCGGCCTGCCGGGCCTCGAGGGGCTCACCGTGGCGAGCATCGTGAGCCTCGCGCTGATCCTGCCGATCGCCGCGTTCACCCTGCCGTCGGCCGAGTTCTCGTGGCCGGTCGCGGGCCTGCTGCTCGGCATCGGGGTGCTGTCGTCGGCGCTGCCCTACGCGCTCGACACCTTCATCCTGCGCCGCATCACCGCACGGCTGTACGCGATCATCACCTCGTTCGGCCCCGTCGTGGCGGCGGTGTTCGGGTGGATCGTGCTCGGCGAGCGCCTCGGGCCGGTGCAGCTCGTGGCGATCCTGCTGGTGTGCGCGGCGGCCGGAACGGCGATCGCCACGCAGCGGCCGGCCCCGGCGTCCGAGCTCGAGCAGACGGCGGAAGGTCTCACCTGACGCCGCGCACGTCAACCCCCTCGTCGCGCGCCGACGCCCTGCCTAGCGTCGGGGCATGGCTCTCACCGCACTCGCCCTGAACTGCACGCTCAAGCCCAGCCCCGAGACCTCGAGCACCGAGAAGCTCGCACGCGAGGTGCTCGCCGCCCTCGCGGACCACGGCGTCGAGGGCGAGCTCGAGCGCGTGGTCGACCACGACATCCGCCCGGGGGTCGAGACCGACATGGGCGACGGCGACGCGTGGCCGGCGCTGCGCGAGAAGGTGCTCGCGGCCGACATCCTGGTCTTCGCCACCCCCACCTGGATGGGGCAGACCGCGAGCGTCGGCCAGCGGGTGCTCGAGCGGCTCGACGCCGAGCTCGCCGAGACGGATGCCGCCGGGCGCCCGACGATGTTCGGCAAGGTGGCGATCGTGGCGGTCGTCGGCAACGAGGACGGCGCGCACCACATCTGCGCGGATGTGTTCCAGGCGCTCGGCGACGTGGGCTTCACGATCCCCGCCCAGGGCTGCACCTACTGGAACGGCGAGGCGATGCACGGCACCGACTACGTCGACCTGCAGACGCCGCGCGAGTCGACGGATGCCGCCACGGCGACCGCCGCCGCGAACGCGGCGCACCTCGCGGGGGTGCTGGCGGCGTCGCCGTACCCGGCGCCCTAACGCACGAGGGCGGCGACCTCGGCACAGTTCGCGAGGAACCGGGGCAGGTCGGTCTCGTCGTCGAGGGGCTGCAGCAGCAGGGACGACGCCCCCGCGTCGACCCACGGGCGCAGCTGCTCGGCGACCTCGGTGACCGACCCGGCGACGCCCGCGGCGCGCTCGCCCTCGTAGCCCCAGGCGGCGAGCTCGGCGGCGAGGCGCGCATCCGCCCGGTCGCCGAACGCCGTCATCACGAACGCGGCGAGCGGCTGGATGCCGCCGCGCCCCACCGACTCGCGGCCCTGCGCGACGAGCGCGGCGGCCGCGGTGACCGCCTCGGGCGGGGTGCCGGTGGTGAGGATGGTGCCGTCGGCGACCTCGCCGGTGAGCACGAGCGTCTTCGGACCCTCGCCGGCCGCCCAGACCGGCAGCGGCGAGGCGGGCGGCCAGTTCAGCTGCACGCCGTCGAGCGTCACGTAGCGACCGGCGACGTCGAGACGCTCCCCCGCGAGCAGCGCGCGCAGTGCCGGCACGTACTCGCGCATGAGGGTGAGCGGCGAGGCCGGGCGTGCGCCGACCTGCCCCATCCAGCTCTGCACCCCGTGGCCGACGCCGAGCCGCAGGCGCCCCGGGAACAGCCGCTCGATCGTGGACACCTCCATCGCCAGCAGCGCGACGTTGCGGAACGGCATCGGCAGCACCCCGATCCCGACGCGGATGCGGCTGGTCGCCGCGAGCGCCGCGACCGCCGTGGCGATGCCCGACTCGCGGAAGCAGTCCTCGAAGAGCAGCACCTCGTCGAGGCCCAGCCGTTCGGCCTCGACCACGAAGTCGCGCAGCGCCTCCGGCTCACGGGACGGGGTGAAGATGACGCCGACGCTGGTGCTCATGCCCCCATCGTGTCAGGCGGCACCGTCACACGGTCACTCGGGGAGCGCGCGCACCTGCTCGCGCAGCCGCGCCATCTTCGCGTCGAGGGCGCGCGCCGCATCCGCCGCAGCCGTGAGCTCGGCCACCAGCTGCGCCGGAACCTCGCGGTCGTACTTGTAGTAGATCTTGTGCTCGAGGCTCGCCCAGAAGTCCATCGCGATCGTGCGCAGCTGGATCTCGACCGGCACCAGCTCGGTGCGGTCGGAGAGGAACACCGGCACCGTCACGATGAGGTGCAGGCTCTGGTAGCCGTTCGCCTTCGGGTGGGCGATGTAGTCCTTGATCTCGAGCACCTCGAGGTCGGTCTGCGCCATGAGCATGTCGGCGACCCAGTAGGCGTCGGCGACGAAGGCGCAGGTGATGCGCACGCCGGCGATGTCGCGGATGCGGGCGCGCACGCTGTCGACATCCGGCGGGGTGCCGGTGCGCTGCACCTTCTCGATGATCGAGTCCATCGACTTCAGCCGCGTGCGCACGTGCTCGATGGGGCTGTAGTCGTGGGTGTGCTCGAACTCCTCCTGCAGGATCTCGATCTTGGTGGTGAGCTCGTCGATCGCGAACTTGTAGGAGAGGTGGAAGGCGGCGACCCGCTTCTGCAGGTTCTTGATCACCTGCAGCGGCACCTCGCCGTCGGCGCCCGCGGTGGTGGCGTCGTAGCCGGTCATCGACTGGAAGAGGCCGCGGTAGACGGCGAGGTCGGCGGAGGTGGGGGTGCCGGTGGTGGGCAGGATGTCGGTCACCCTCCGACGCTAGGCGTCGGGCGCCCCGGGGGCGCTGTGCGGATGCCGTGCGGCGGCTGGGAGCGTCAGCCGGCGGCTCGCTCGGCGGGCGGCAGCATCCGGTCGGTGTTGCGGGCGATCCACTCGACGAGCGGCAGCAGGCGGTCGACGAGCTCGCGCCCGGACGCGGTGAGCGAGTACTCGACGTGCGGCGGGATGGTGGGGTGCGCGTCGCGCAGCACGAGCGAGTCGCCTTCGAGCACGCGCAGGGTCTGGGCGAGCATCTTCTCGCTGATGCCGTCGACGGCGCGGCGCAGCTCGCCCCAGCGGTGGGTGCCGTCGCTGAGGGCGAGCAGCACGAGCACGCCCCACTTGCTGGTGACGTGGTCGAGCACGACGCGGGTGGGGCAGCCCTCGGTGAGCAGGGTGTCGTCGAAGCCGGGAAGGGCGCGCAGCTCGGAGACGCTTACCGTCATGCCAGTACCTTACCGAAAAGTGGGTACTCTCCGCTGGGAAGTACCGGGCGATCCGGGCGGTTGCACCCCGCGAACCGTCGAAAGGACACCCCATGACCATCCTCGTCACCGCCGCCTCCGGGCACCTCGGCCGCCTCGTGATCGACGCGCTGCTCGCGCGCGGCGTCGCCGCATCCGACATCCGCGCGGGAGCCCGCGACACCGCGAAGCTCGCCGACCTCGCCGACCGCGGCGTGCAGACCGTGCACCTCGACTACGCGGATGCCGCCTCGATCGCGGATGCCGTGGCCGGTGCCGACAAGGTGCTGCTGATCTCGGGCACCGACTTCGGGCAGCGGGTGGCCCAGCACACCGCCGTCATCGAGGCCGCCGCCGCCGCGGGCGGCGGCCAGCTCGTCTACACGAGCGCGCCGCGCGCCACCACCTCGGAGCTCGTCGTGGCGGGCGAGCACAAGGGCACGGAGGAGGCGATCGCGGCATCCGGCATCCCCGCGACGATCCTGCGCAACAACTGGTACACGGAGAACTACCTCGGCACCCTCGCCCAGGCGGGCGAGTCGGGCGTGGTCGCGTCGAGCACCGGCGAGGGTCAGGTGGCGAGCGCCTCGCGGGTCGACTACGCCGAGGCCGCAGCGGTGGTGCTCACCGAGGACGGGCACCTGGGGGCCGTGTACGAGCTGGGCGGCGACGTCGCCTGGACCCACGCGGAGCTGGCATCCGCCATCGGCGAGGTGCTGGGGCGCGAGATCGCATACGTGGCGCAGACCCCCGAGGAGCAGAGCGCGGCCCTCGAGGCGGCCGGGCTCGACGCCGGAACGATCGGCTTCGTGGTGACGATGGACGCCAACATCCGCGACGGCCTGCTCGGCGAGGTCACGGGTGAGCTCTCGCGGCTCATCGGCCGGCCGACCACGCCGCTCGTCGAGGGGCTGCGCGCGGGCGCCTGAGCGCGGGCCCGCGTAGGCTCGTCGGGTGCATCGTGTTCCGTCTCAGCCCGCAGGGCGTCAGGAGGTCGTCGGCGCTTTCCGCGTCGGCACGAGGTAGTCGCTGCCCTCTTCGCACGACACCCTCACCCTCTCGCGGCAGCGAGACCACACGAAACGAGTACCTCCATGCACCCCATCGACGAGTCCGCCATCCGCGGATCGTTCCTCAACGCGTCGCTCCGTGAGCGACAGAACCTGCTGCTGCCCGCCGACTTCGGCGAGCTCGACTGGGATCGCCTCGACTTCCTCGGCTGGCGCGACCGCAAGTCGCCGCAGCTCGGGGCCCAGTGCTCGTGGTGCGAGGACGTGCAGCTGCCGAACGACGTGGTGCTGTTCAGCACGAAGCGCGCCGGCGCCGCCGGACGCAAGGGCGACACGGTCGGCACCCTGGTGTGCGCCGAGTTCCAGTGCTCGGCGAACGTGCGCAAGCGACCGACGCTCGCCTACGTCGGCTTCGACCTGGACGCCGAGCGCGAGCGGCGGATCGCGACGCTGCGCGAGCACGTGGCGAACTTCGTGCGCAACGTGCAGTCCTGAGTGCGGTGCCCGGCTAGCGTCGAGGGCGTGGACGAGCTCGACGCGCTGCTGGACGCGCTCGCGCGCGAACCGGATGTCGGCGGTGCCGGGCTGCGCGCGTGGGATGCCGCCGACCGGTACCTGCTGGACTACGCGGCCGGCGAGTTCCCGGACGCGCTCGCGGGCGAGGTGGCGGTGGTCGACGACACCCACGGCGCGCTGACGCTCAGCGCGCTCGCGCTCGGGGCCGCCCGCGTGCGGGTGCACCAGGATTCGGTCGTGGGCGAGCGCGCGCTCGCCCGGAACGCGGAGGTGACCGGCGCGGCCGGGTGGGCGCCGCATCCGCTCGCCGCGGTCGTGACGCCCGCGACCTCGCTCGTGCTGCTGCGGATGCCGCGCTCGCTCGACCGCCTCGACGCGGTCGCGCGAGCGGTGGCGCGCGCCGCGGGGCCCGAGGTGGTGGTGCTCGCGGGCGGGCGCGTGAAGCACATGACCCCCACCCAGAACGAGGTGCTGGCCACCGCGTTCGACCGCATCGACGTGGGCCACGCCCGCGCGAAGTCGCGCATCATCGTCGCCCGTGAGCCGCGCGCAGTCGAGGCGGCGGAACCCCGCCGTGCCTCCGTCGACGGCGTGGAGGTGGTCGCGGTGCCCGGGGTGTTCGCGGGCGCGAGCCTCGACATCGGCACCCGCGCGCTGCTCGCCACCTTCGACGCCCTGCCGGATGCGGACCGCGCCGTCGACCTCGCGTGCGGCACCGGCATCGTGGCGGTCGAGCTCGCCCGGCGCCTGCCGCGGGCGCGGGTGCTCGCCTGCGACGTGTCGGCGATCGCGGTGCAGTCGGCCGCGCTCACCGCCGCAGCGAACGGTGTAGCCGTCGAGACCCGGCAGGACGACGGCCTGTCGGGCGAGGCCGACGCATCCGCCGAGCTGGTGGTGCTGAACCCGCCGTTCCACGCGGGCGCCGCCGTGACGACCGAGATCGCGCACCGGCTGTTCGCGGATGCCGCCCGCGTGCTGCGCCCGGGCGGCGAGCTGCGGGTGGTGTGGAACTCGCACCTCGGCTACCGGCCGGTGCTCGAGCGGCTCGTGGGGCCGACGCGGCAGCTCGCGCGCGGCCCGAAGTTCACGGTGACGGCGTCGATCCGCCGCTGATCGTCTCGACGGATTCCGGCATCCGTGTCGAAATGGCCCCACCCCGTTCGTTGCAGAGGTGAGGCCGCCCACCCGGAGCGGCGAGGAGGAGGATCGGACCATGCAGTACCTCATCAACGTCATCGACAGCCGCACCAACTCGGGCACCGCCGAGGAGATGGTGGCGATCGACGCGTTCAACGAGAAGCTCATCGCGGGCGGGCACTGGGTGTTCGCCGGGGGGCTCGCCGACCCGACCGTGTCGACGGTGATCGACAACCGCGGCGAGACGCCGGTGCTGACCGACGGGCCGTTCGTCGAGACGAAGGAGTGGGCGGCCGGGTTCTGGATCATCGAGGCCCGCGACCTCGACGAGGCGATCGCGCTCATGACCGAGGGCTCGCGGGCCTGCAACCGCAAGCTCGAGGTGCGCCCGCTGCTGGCGCCCCCGCAGTATCCCGGATGGATGCCGGCGAGGCCCTGACCCGCGCCCACCGCGAGGAGTGGGCGCGGGTGGTGGCGACGCTCGCGAAGCGCTTCGGCAGCCTCGACCTCGCCGAGGAGGGCGCCGCCGAGGCGTTCGCGACGGCCGCCGAGCGCTGGCCGCGGGACGGCATCCCGCCGAACCCGGGCGCCTGGCTCAGCACCACCGCGACCCGCACCACGATCGACCGCATCCGTCGCGAGAGCACGCGCGACGCCAGGCACCGGGAGGCGATGCTCGTGTACGACACCGCGACGGAGCCGCTCGGCGCGATCGACGACGACCGGCTGCGGCTGATCTTCACCTGCTGCCACCCCGCGCTCGCGATGGAGGCGCGGGTGGCGCTGACCCTGCGGATGGTGGGCGGGCTCTCGGTCCCCGAGATCGCGCGGGCGTTCCTCGTGCAGGACACCACGATGGGGGCCCGCATCACGCGCGCGAAGGCGAAGATCGCGGCGGCCGGCATCCCGTACAGGGTGCCCGCGGCATCCGATCTGCCCGCGCGGCTGGCGGGCGTGCTGACGGTGCTGTACCTGATCTTCACCGAGGGGCACCTCGCGAGCGGCGCCGACACCGAGCCGGTGCGCGAGGAGCTGAGCGGCGAGGCGATCCGGCTCACCCGGATGCTGCACCAGCTGCTGCCGGACGACGGCGAGACCGCCGGCCTGCTCGCCCTGATGCTGCTCACCGACGCCCGCCGCTCGGCGCGGGTGTCGTCGCTCGGCGAGCTCGTGCCGCTCGACGAGCAGGACCGCGGCCTGTGGGATGCGGCGCGCATCGCCGAGGGGCACGCGCTCGTGCGGGCGCGGCTGGCATCCGGCGAGGCCCCCGGCCGCTACCAGCTGCTCGCCGCGATCAACGCCGTGCACACCGACGGCGAGCGCTCGGACTGGGTGCAGGTGGTGGCCCTCTACGACCAGCTGGCGCGACTCGACCCCTCGCCGATCGTGCGCCTCAACCGCGCGGTGGCGATCGCGGAGCGCGACGGCGCGGATGCGGGCCTCACGCTGGTCGACGCGCTCGCCCCGGCGCTCGACGGCTATCACGGCTTCCACGCGGTGCGCGCGGAGCTGCTGCGCCGCCTCGACCGCACCCTCGATGCGCGCGCCGCGTACACCGCGGCGATCGCCCTAGCTGCCAACACCGCCGAGGTGGCCTACCTCGAGCGGATGCGCGAGCGCCTGGCCTGACACCTCTGTCTCGACCACCCCGCGGAGTCCGTTAGACTCGTCGGCGGTACCGTGTCCGAGCGGCCGAAGGAGCATGTCTCGAAAACATGTGATGGTTCACGCCATCCGTGGGTTCAAATCCCACCGGTACCGCGTCTAGGACGAAACGCTCGCCCCTCGGGGCGGGCGTTTCGTGCTATCCGCCAGGAAACGTGGCACGAGCGTGCCGCGCCGCAGGCGCGCACCGCGAAGCCACCTGTACCGCCACGCGAAGCCCACGAGCCCGCATCTGCTGGTAACTCGGGGTTTCGCGGCTCTAGGCCGACTTGTCCCAGATCGCGCCCTCCTCGACCGGGAGCCGCTGGTTTGTCTGCGGGTCGTGCTTCACTTGAGCGAACAAAGGGGAGGTTGAGATGGCACCAGTGATGGACGTTTCGCGGGACGCGCTTCTTGGACGGCGGCAGGCCATACTCACGAGCATCGGATTCGACGAGATCGAGTTGCGCAAGCGCGATGCAACTACAACCCTTAGCGAGGACGAACTGGACGCCAAGGAGGAGCTGGACGCGATCGCGTTTCTTCTGGGTGAGGACGACACGGGCGAGTGACGCGGCCAACGCTACGGGAGCAGTCCGCCGCGTTCGCGGATCAGGTTCAGACGACCCTTCGCGGCGTATTGCCGGGAACAATCACCGTGACGTCGACCGCCGGGCCGGGTGGCGAGCGATACATCGTACAACCGGTTGACCCGCACAACAACCTTCAGAAGATCCCACTGTTCGTCGGCGGTGTCGAGCTTGCTAGCCTTCGCGTCGTCTTCTATCTAGAGATGGACAGCGTCGAAACCTGGCTCAAGGCAGTTCGTACCGATTTCGCAGTTCATTCCACGCTCGATCGCACTCCTCTTCTCCGGCTTGAGTATCGAGCCGACATGCACAGCGATCCCATCGCGCACTGGCAGATCCATGCTGAGCGCGGTTCGATGTCGCATCTCCTCGCCCGCGCTCATCACGTTCGACCTGACGTCGTAGCGAAGCCTCACGACATGTCGTCCCTTCACTTTCCGGTTGGCGGCGAGAGATTTCGCCCTTGTCTGGAGGACGTGCTTCAGTTCCTGGTGCACGAATGCGGCATCGACGCCCAGCCCAATTGGCTGGACGCAGTCGAGAGCGGACGAGTGCAGTGGCGTCGATTCCAACTCCGCACCGCGGTGCGGGACGCTCAGGCAGAAGCTGCCGCAGTGCTTGCGCAGCACGGGTGGACCGTGACGCCGCCTGCGGAGGTTCGGGACGAATACACCAAGATCTTCACCCGCTGGTAGCGCATCCGGGTCTGCCGCATTGTCCCCACGATTCGGCGCCAACGGTGGTCATCGAGGCCGCTCGTGAGCGACTCCAATCGAGTCATGCCCGGTCAATAGTCGTCCGACTCCGGCGCGCAAGGGGAAAGAGTTTGAATCCTCCCGGTACCGCCACGGAGAGCCCTGTGATCGTCGAGATCCGGGGCTCTCGTCATGTAGCGCAGGCTCTCACCTGCGCAGCGGCTCGAGCAGACGGTGCGGCTCGCGCAGGGCGACAGAGATCGGGTCGGTGTCGGCGGTGGAGCGCTTCTGGATGACGATGTCGGTGGGCTCGGGGATCTCGCCGCACCCGGGGCAGATGCCGTCGGGGCGGATGAGGCCACCGTCGGAGCGGTGCGTGTAGCGCATCCGCTTGTCATCCTCGACGTAGTTGGCGCCACCCCACTGCGACAGGCCGTAGATGACGGGCCACAGGCTCACGCCCTTGGGGGTGAGCTCGTACTCGTCGCGCGCGCCCTCGCCCGCGACGCGCGCCACCACACCGTGGGCGATCAGCGAGGTGAGGCGGTCGGTGAGGGTGGCCGGCGGCAGGCCGATGTGCTTGCGCAGGTCGTTGTAGCGGCGGATGCCGTAGAAGAGGTCGCGCACGATCAGCAGCGTCCAACGCTCGCCGACGACCTCGAGGGCGCGGGCGACGGAGCAGTCCTGACCCGCGTAGTCGGTTCCGAGAGGCATGGCCTGAGTCTATCACCAAGATTCATTCATTGAAGCTTGCAAGTTCAATGATTGAAGCGCATACTGTTCGTCATGCTCTCTCGAACCGCCGCCTTCGTCGGTATGTCCGGCGCACTGCTCGCCTTCTTCATCGCCGCGGGAGCGCCGACCCCGATCTTCCCGCTCTATGAGCACGACTGGGGCTTCACGCCCGCCACGCTCACCTTCGCGTTCGGCGTCTACGCCATCGCCCTGATCGCGGCGCTGCTGGTCTTCGGCTCGCTCTCCGACTACGTCGGGCGTCGCCCGTTGCTGATCTCGTCGCTCGCGGTGGAACTGGCCGCCATGGTGATCTTCCTGGTCGCGCCGTCGGTGACCTGGCTGATCGTCGGCCGCATCCTGCAGGGCCTCGCAACCGGAGTGGCATCCGCTACCTTCGGCGCCGCGGTCGTCGAACTCGCCCCCGAGCGTCGCAAGAAGCTGGGCGCGGTCATGACGAGCCTCGCCACGACCGCCGGACTCGGACTCGGCGCGCTCTTCGCGGGAGTCGTGTCGCTCGCGATCCCGGATGCCGCGGCCCTCACCGTCTGGACCGTGCTGGTCGTGCTCATGGCGGTCGGCACCGTGCTGGCGGTGCTCACCCCCGAGACGTCGACCCGCCGCCCCGGCGCCCTCGCATCCTTGCTCCCCCGCATCTCGGTACCCGCGTCGGCCCGCCGGCTGTTCGCCACCACCGTGCCGACGATCATCGCCACGTTCCTCACAACCGGACTGTTCCTCGGGCTGCTGCCCGTGATCCTCGGCACGGTGTCCGGCGAGCCCGACCCGATCGTGAGCGGCGGGCTGAACTTCGTGATGTTCGCGGTCGCGACGGCCGCGGCCGGGTTCACGAGCGCGGTGAGCCCGCACGTGCTGCGGGTCGCGGGCGGCCTCGCGCTGAGCCTCGCCGCGATCCTGCTGCTCGGCAGCCTCGCCGCGGATGCGATGCCGCTGCTCTGGGTGGCGGCCGTCGTTGCCGGCGCGGGGTCGGGTTCGGCGCTCTCGGGCGGCACCCGCGGGCTGGTACCGCAGGTCGAGCCGCACGAGCGGGCCGGGATGTTCGCGGCGTTCTTCGCGGTCGCGTACGTGACTCTCGCGGGCGCCATCATCGGCGGCGGCCTCCTCGTGGGGCTGGTCGGTGCCGCCCCGGCCGCATCCGGCTACGCGATCCTGCTGGGGATCGTCGCGCTGGCCGCCGCAGCTCTGAGCTCCGGGCGCCTCGCGCGCCGTCGGCACGCCATGGCTCCCGCGACCGCGCCCGTCGCGATCCTGCCCGTGGCTGAGCGGGTCTGACTTCCTCGGTTCGATATCTGACCGCACCGTAGCCCTCCCGCATCTGCTAGACCGAGACCCATGACGGTCGAGTCGCAGATCGAGGCCTACCTCGCGGGCCAGCCCGAGCCGAAGCGCACCGAACTGACCCAGCTGCACGAGCGCATCCGGGGTCTCATGCCCGACGCGGAGCTGTGGTTCCTCGACGGCACGGACGCGAGCGGCAAGGTCGTCTCAAACCCGAACGTCGGCTACGGGCGGCAGGCCGACCGCGACTTCTACCGGGTGGGGATCAGCGCCAACACGAGCGGCATCTCGGTGTACCTGATGGGGTTCGAGGATCGCACCCACCTGCCGCGCACGATCGGCGACACCATCGGCAAGGCGACCGTCACCGGCTACTGCGTGAAGTTCCGCAAGCTTGCCGACATCGACCTCGAGGTGCTCGACGCGGCGATCCGCTCGGTTCCCTGAGCTCAGGCGAAGTAGCGCAGGTACAGGTACGGCACCGAGAGCGCGATGGTCACGGCGGTGACGATCAGCCCGTACTTGGTGAACGTCCAGAACGAGATCGGGTGCCCGTTGCGGCGCGCGATGCCGAGCATCACCACGTTGGCGCTCGCGCCGATCGCCGTCGCGTTGCCGCCGAGATCCGCCCCGAGGGCGAGCGCCCACCACAGCGGCTCGGCCTGATCGCCGCCGGCGGCCACCAGGTCGGCGGTGAGCGGCGCGGTGGTGGCGACGTACGGGATGTTGTCGACCACTGCCGAGAGCACGGCGGAGCCGACGAGCAGCACGTTCGCCGCGAGCGCGTGCTGGTCGCCGACCGCGTCGGTCACGGCCCGGCTGGCGACGCCGATCACGTCGAGGTTCACGAGCGCCCCCACCATGATGAAGAGGCCCGCGAAGAACACCAGGGTGCGCCACTCGACCTCGGCGAGCGCCTTCACCGGGTCGAACCTCGACACGAGCAGCAGCAGCCCGGCGCCGATCAGCGCCACCTCGGCCGGCTCGAGGTTGAGCGCGGAATGCAGCACGAACGCGGTGAGCACGAGCGCGAGCACCACGAGCGAGATGATGAGCAGCCGCAGGTCGCGGATCGCCTCGCGGGCGTCGAGCGCCATCACGAGCGCGGCACGCTCCGGGTCGTAGCGGAGCTGCTTGCGGAACAGCAGCCAGCACAACCCGAGGAACACGACGAGCAGGATCACCACGATCGGCCCGAGGTTCAGCAGGAAGTCGTTGAAGGTGAGGCCGCTGCGACTGGCGATGATGATGTTCGGCGGGTCGCCGATGAGGGTGGCGGTGCCGCCGATGTTGCTCGCCATCGCCTGCGCGATGAGGAACGGCACCGGGGGGATGTCGAGGCGTTCGCAGATGAGCAGCGTCACCGGCGCGATGAGCAGCACCGTCGTGACGTTGTCGAGGAACGCCGAGAGCACCGCGGTGAGCACGAGCAGCACCATCATGATGCGCATCGGCCGACCCCGCGCGCGCTTCGCGGCCCAGATCGCGAGGAACTCGAACCCGCCCGTGTGCTGCACGACGCCGACGATGACCATCATCCCGAAGAGGAGGAAGATCACGTTCCAGTCGATGCCGGTCTCCTCCGAGAAGAAGATGGCCTGATCGTCCGTGGCCCCGAGGATCACGAGCAGCGCGGATGCGCCGAGCACCACCGCGATGCGGGGCACCCTCTCGGTCGCGATGAGGATGTAGGCGACGATGAAGATCGCGAGGGCGGCGATCGCGAGCGCCGTCACCGCCTCCCCGCCCCGCCGTCGGACACCTCTGTGAGGGCGCTCAGCACCTGCGCGTCGGTCACGAAACCGGGAGGGTCGTCGCCGGATTCGACGAGCAGCAGCGGTGCGCGGGAGTGCACGAGACGCAACGCGAGCTCGAGCAGCCCGGCATCGGCCTCGACCTGCTCGATCTCGTAGTGCACGTCGTCGTCGTCGAGCACCGCGCCGATCTGCGAGGCGCGCACCCCCTCGATGCCCCGCGAGTCGGCGCTGTCGAGCACCGCCGCGACGGCGAGGTCCTCGCGGGCGTAGCGCGGGGCGATGAGGCGCATCAGGTCGGCTGTCGACACCCAGCGCACCCGTCGAGGTTCGGGTCCGTCGATGACCACACCGGGCAGCGCGGCGTCGAGCACCCGGCTCGCGACCTCGGCGACGGTCGACGATGCCGGCAGGGTCTGCACCGGGGTCGCCAAGTGGGATGCGTGCATTTCCTCATCCTCTCGCCTCTGCGCGCGCAGCACCCGCCTCACGCGACACCGGTGCGGATGCGCACCTCGCGCTCCATGCGCTTCTCGTGGCGGGCGCGCCCCTTCACGGCCTCGGCCTCGCGGTTCTTGGGCGGCGCGTTCGTGACGAGCTCGTCGAGCATCCGGCGGGTGGCGACCGCGATCTCGTCGATCGCCCGCTCGAACGCCGGGGTGTTGGCGCGCGACGGATGCGTCGACCCGCTCACCTTGCGCACGAACTGGAGCGCGGCCTCGCGCACCTCGTCGTCGGTGGTGGGCGGCTCGAAGTTGTGGAGGCAGCGGATGTTGCGGCACATGCCCGCGACGATACGCCGCAAGCCCCGTCAGCGGGCGGGCGACTCCGCGCCCATCGAGGCGAGCAGCGCCAGCTTCTCCGCCGCATCCGAACCCGGATCGGCGTGGTAGATCACGAGCGTCATGCGATCGGTGCCGCCGATCAGCAGCTTCTCGCGGTTGAGCCGCAGCTCGCCCAGCTGCGGATGCTCGAACGGCACGACCGCGCCCTGCCGGGGTCCCACGTCGTGCCGCGCCCACAGCCGACGGAACAGCGGGCTCGCGACCGAGAGCTCGCCCACGAGCTCGATCACCCGCGGGTCGTCGGTGTCGGCGCCGATCGAGGCGCGGAATCCGGCGATCAGCCCGGCGGCCGCCTGCTCCGACTGCGGGAACATCGCCCGCTCCTCGGGGTCGAGGAAGACGTCGCGCAGCCGGTTGCCGCCGATCCGCAGCCGCGGCGACAGCGCGAGCGCGAGCGGGTTCGAGGCGAGCACGTCGAGGTAGCGGCCCTCCACGAATGCGGGCAGCGGCAGTTGCCGCACGAGCGTGAGCGTGCCCGCCGGCACCACCTCGCGGCGCACCCGCCGGGTGCGCCGGGGCTTCTCGGCGACCAGCCCGAGCAGGTACGCCATCCCCTCGTCGTCGAGCTGCAGCACCCGCCCGATCGACTCGAGCACCTGGGCCGAGGGGTGCCGGTCGCGGCCCTGCTCGAGACGCAGGTAGTAGTCGGCGCTGATGCCCGCGAGCATCGCCACCTCCTCGCGCCGCAATCCGGCGACGCGCCGCGTGCCGAGCACGGGGATGCCGACGTCGTCGGGGGTCACGAGCTCCCGCCGGGCGCGCAGGAACCCGCCCAGCGGGTTCGGCTCGTCGCTCACCGTCTCACCGTAACCCCGCGGAACGCGCCGATCCTGGTCCCCCGACTCCCAGGATCGCGGGGGCTCTCGCTGCCCGCACGGCGGCCTCGCACACTCGGAGCATGACCTCTCCGACCGTTCTCGTCACCGGTGGCTCGGGCTTCATCGCCGGCCACGTCATCCTGCAGCTGCTCGACGCCGGGTACCGGGTGCGCGCGACCGTCCGCTCGCTCGCGAAGGAGCCCGCGGTCCGCGAGGTGCTGACCGACGCGGGCATGACCCGGGGCGACGCCCTCGAGTTCGTCGCCGCCGACCTGCTCGACGACGCCGGATGGGATGCCGCGGTCGCGGGCGTCGACACCGTGATGCACGTGGCCTCGCCGGTCATGCCCGGGCACGTCGACGACGAGCAGCAGCTGATCGCGCCCGCCCGGGACGGCGCGCTGCGCGTGCTGCGGGCCGCCCGCGATGCGGGGGTGCGTCGCGTCGTGCTGACGTCGGCGTTCCACGCCGTCAGCTGGGGCCACCTTCACGACGACCACGTCTTCACCGACGACGACTGGACGGTGATCGATGGACCGGGGGTCGATGCCTACGGCAAGAGCAAGACGCTCGCGGAGCGCGCCGCGTGGGACTTCGTCGCCGCCGAGGGGCGGGGCATGGAGCTCACGACGCTGCTGCCGGTGGCGGTCATGGGGCCGGTCATGGGCGACGCCGTGTCGGGCTCGAACCACATCATCCAGAACATGCTCGCCGGACGGATGCCGGGCTACCCCGCGCTGTACATCCCGGTCGTCGACGTGCGCGACGTCGCCGCCGCCCACGTCGCGGCGATGACCACCCCGGAGGCGGCGGGGGAGCGCTTCCTGATCGCGAGCGACCCCGTCATGTCGCTCCGGGAGATCGGCGCCACGGTGCGGGCCGCTGTGGGCGACGCGGCCGCGAAGGTGCCGACCCGCGCGATCCCGAACGTCGTGGTGCGCCTCGGCGCCCTCTTCTCGCCGCAGTTCCGCGCGCTCGCGCCCGACCTCGGCTACCGCAAGCGCTTCACGACCGAAAAGGCACGCCGCATGCTCGGCTACACCGCGCGCCCCGCGGTCGAGGCGATCGCATCCGCAGCCGAGAGCATGGTGCGGCGGGGGCTCATCGGCTAGCGTCCGATTTGCTTAGTAACACTAAGTAAATGCTATGGTGTACTCAGCAATTGGAGGAGCCATGGCAGAGCACACCGACGACGTCGGCGCCGAGCTGCGTCGAGCCGTGACCCGCCTGGCGAGCCGCTTCCGTTCGGAGCGGCTCGAGGGCGAGGTGCCGGATGCGGCGCTGCAGGTGCTCGTCGTGCTCGAGAAGCGCGGCGGGATGAGCCTGACCGAGCTCGCCGCGAGCGCTCACGTCACGCTCGGCTCGATGAGCCAGACCGTGCGCCGGCTGGAGGCGCTCGGCCACCTCACGAAGAGCCGCGACGACGTCGACCGCCGGCGCGTGGTGTTCCAGCTCACCGCCCAGGGCAGCAGCGCCGCCGACGCATCGCTGCGCCACCGTCGCGACTGGTTGAACGCCCGCCTCGCCGAGCTCACCGAGGACGAGCTCGCCGACATAGCCCGCGCCGCGCCGCTGCTGCTGCGCCTCGGCGACTCCTGACCCCGGAGGAACCCATGCATCCCGTCGAAACCCTGCTCACCCCCCTCGGCCGCGCGCTGCGGCATCGCCACGCCGACGAGGCGCTGAGCATCGCCCGCGCGCCCGAGCTCGCCACCCCGAACCGCATCGTCGTGACCTCGCCGAGCTTCGCGGAGGGCGAGCAGATCCCCGACCGCAGCTGCGGATGGCTGATCGGGCAGCATGTGTCGCCCGCGCTGCGCTGGGACGCGCTCCCCGCCGAAACCGTCGACGTGCTCGTGATCATGGAGGACGTCGGCAGCCCGGCGCCGAATCCACGCATCCACGCGGTCGCGGCCGTCACCCCGGCGGCCGAGGGCATCCCCGAAGGGGGTCTCGGCGCGGGCGCCCCCGGTGCGCGGTTCCTGCGGGGACGGCGCGGACCGTCGTCCTACCGCGGTCCCCGGCCGATCCCGGGCCACGGACCCCACCGCTACCGCATCCACGTCTACGCCCTCGACGCGCCGGCGCCGCTCGAGCAGCTCGCGGAGGTCGCCGCCGTCCCGGCGGCGGTCGCCGGCCACGTGCTCGCCGCGGGCACGCTGACGGGCGTACGCGAGGCCTGAGCTACCGCGGCAGGGTCGCCCAGACCCGGGCGCCGCCGAGGGGCGAGTCGTCGATGCCGATGCGTCCGCCGTGCGCCTCGACGATGCGGCGGCAGGTGGCCAGTCCGATACCGAGCCCCGGGACGCCCGCACGGCCGCGCTCCATGAGCTCGAACACGCGCTCGCGCTGGTCCACGGGCACGCCGGGCCCGTCGTCGTCGACGGTCAGCAGGCAGCCGCCGTCGATCTCCGACGCCCGGATGTCGATCCGCGGTGCGGCACCGGATGCCGCGGTGAACTTGATCGCGTTCGCCACCAGGTTCTGCAGCAGGGCGCGCACGAGGGTGGGGTCGCCCACCGCATCGACCCGCACCTCGCTCGACACCCGGGCGCCGCTCTCGGCGACGGCGGGGCCGAGGTCGTCGAGCACCGCGGCGACCAGGCCGGGCAGGTCGAGCGGCTCCCGACGCGGCTTCGCGCCACCGAAGCGGGCGTAGTCGAGCAGATCGGAGATCATCGCGTGCATCCGCGCGGCGGCGGCATCCGCGCGGGCGAGCGACTGCTTCGCGTCGGGCGCGTCGTCGAGCTCGGGGCTCGTCGCCGCGAGCTCGATGAACCCGGCGACCGCCGTGAGCGGGTTGCGCAGGTCGTGGCCGATCTGGCCCGCGAACGACTCCAGCTGCTGGTTCGAGTGGCGCAGCTCCCGCGCCACCCGGCGCAGCTCGAGCGCCTCGACCACCTGCTCGGCGAGCAGCGCGAGCCCCTGCCGACGGTCCGGCGTCAGCTCCCCCACCTCGTCGTCGAAGACGCACAGCGTGCCGATCGGGATCCCGTCGGGGGTGACGAGGGGGCTGGAGGCGTAGAAGCGCACGTGCGCGATCTCGCCGGCGACGAAGGGGTTGTGGGCGAAGCGCGCATCCTCACGGGAATCCGCCACCACGACCTGCTCGGCGCGCTCGAACACGGCCGCGCACATCGAGTCCTCGCGGCTGCACACATCCGCCGCGAAGCCGAACGCCGCGACCTGGTGCTGCAGGCGGTCGTCGATGATGTTGATGACCGCCTTCGGCACCTCGCAGAGCGTCGCCGCGAGCCACACCAGCCCCTCGAGGTCGGCGGCCGGCGCGTCGAGCACCTCGTACTCCGCGATCGCGCTCCGGCGCGCCTCGTCCTGCAGCGTGGTCATCCGTCCCCTCCGGACATCGACTCTAACGACGGGAAGCGTGCTCGACGTGGCCCGGGGTGATGGCGACGTCGGCCTGGCCTTCGGAGGGTTCAGCCGAGTTCGAACGGATGCGTCAGGCGCCACCACTGGTCGGGGGGTGAGATGGCGCCGTCGAGCAGCACCGGAACCGTCACTGCACGGCTGCCCGCCGTCCAGGTCAGTTCGCCGAGCTGCTCGCCGTCGGCACCCGAGGTGAGCTGCAGACTGCTCATCGTCGGCACGATCGGTGTGTCCGACCAGGTGAGCAGCGTGGCGGTCTCACCGACGACCACGCGGGCGCTCTCGCCCCACGGCGTCGTGTAGACACCCAGCAGCTGCCCCTGCTCGGCGGCCGTCACCTCGTGGAAGCCCGACCGGATGCTCTCGAGCCAGGCCCGCACGTCGCGGCTGACGGTGTCGTGCGAGAAGCCGCCGAGCACGACCCCGGTCACGTCGAGCGGCTCGCCGATACCCACGTCGAGCTGCGACGAGAACAGCAGGTTGGAGGTGTCGAGCGTGCCCGTCTTGATGCCGCGGATCCCCTGGACGCCGAGCAGCGAGTTGGTGTTGCCCTGCCCCGCCAACCCCGGCACGTCGAGCGCGGGCAGGCCCACGATCGACGCGATCGACGCGTTCGCCATCGCGAGCCGACCGAGCGCGAGCAGTTCGCTCGGCGTGCTGGTGCTCCCCGGGTCGAGCCCGGTGGGCTCGACGACGGTGGTGCGGCTGAAACCGTTGGCGGCGAGCCAGTCCTTCGTGGCCCGGAGGTATGCGGCGCGCGACCCGAACGCCCAGGTCGCCACCGCATCCGCGTAGTTGGTGGCGGAGACCACGAGCATCATCTCGAGCGCGTCGTGCAGCGACATGGAGCTGCCGGTGGGCATCGCGGCGATCGTCGCGCCACGCACGTAGTAGGCGTCGTAGAGGTCGTGGTCGGCCTTGTCGAAGGTGATCGTGGGGCCGGGGTCGTCGGGCCCGGCGAGCGGATGCGCGTCGAGGATCACGAGGGCCGTGACGAGTTTCGTGATGCTCGCCATCGGGCGCGGGTCGTCGCCGCCGTTCGAGGTGGGGATGCCGCCGAGCTCGGGGCCGAGATAGTCGTCGCCGCCGGTGATGCTGATCGCCGATGCGCCGTCGGGCGGCGTCGCGACGACCACGACCGGCCCCGACTGCGACGCGGGGAGCTCGATCTCGCCGGTCGCCGCGGGAAGCGGCGCGCTGAGCGTGTAGCCCGCGTACCCGCCGAGGAGACCGAGCACCACGGCGACGACGACACCTGTCGCAATCAGCCGGCGACGACGACGGCGACGACGCTCGACCGGATCGACGGGCTCGCCCTCCGTCGCCTCCGCGCCGCGCATCAGCGCGGTGAGCTGACCCACCCCGTCGGAGGGTTCGTCGCGATAGGCCATCCGGATCCCCCGATCGTGAGCGAGGCTCTCATCCTGTCAGCTACGCGCGCCGCTCGATGAGGATCGTGTCGCGCCAGCGCCCCGCCCACGGGCCGGTCTGCATGAGGGCGATGCGCTCGCGACGGCCGACCGTGCGGAAGCCGCAGGCCTCGTGCAGCCGCAGGCTCGCGACGTTCTCGGGGAAGATGCTCGACTGCACCGTCCACACGCCCTGGCGCGCCGCGAGGTCGAGGAACCCGTCGAGCAGCAGGCGGCCGATGCCCTGCCCCTGGTGGCCCTCCTCGACGTACACGGAGTGCTCGACGACGCCCCGGTAGACCTCGCGCGACGACACGGGCGACGCCGCCGCCCAGCCGACCACCTCGTCCCCCTGCACCGCGACGAGGCGCAGATCGGCGCGCTTGCCGGCGTCGAAGTGCTCCCAGCTCGGGGGCTCGGTCTCGAAGGTCGCGTTGCCGGCCTCGATGCCCTGCCGGTAGATCTCCTGCACGGCGCCCCAGTCGCCCTCGCGCATCGGGCGCAGCCCGGTCATCCGCAGCAGGATCCGTCGGAGGCGAGCAGCTCGCGGCCGAGCAGGGACGGGGCATTGCTCGTCGAGCACACCCCCGTCTCGGGCAGGGTCAGCTCGATGCGGCGCGCGGCCTCGTGCGCGCCCGCGAGCTCGTCGGCGATCGAACGCACCTGCTCGTAGCCGGTCATCAGCAGGAAGGTCGGCGCGCGACCGTAGCTCTTCATGCCGGCGAGCCAGAAGTCGGGCTCCGGATGCGCCAGCTCGTCGACACCGTGCGGCGGCACGGTGCCGCAGGAGTGGACGTTGGGGTCGATGAGCGGCGCGAGCCTCGCCGGCGCCTCCACCACCTCGTCGAGCCGGAGGCGCACCTCGCGCAGCATGTCGAGGTCGGGGCGGAACCCCGTCGCGACGACGACCGTGTCGGCCACCGTCTCGGCGGGTGCCTCGGCCCGCGTGCCGCGCAGGGCGACGCGGCCGCCCTCGACGGGCGCGGCGTCCGCGACCAGGAACTCGTCCAGCAGCGCGACGCGCCCCGTGCGCACGAGCTCGTGGGTGGCCTCGCCGAGCGAGCGGCGGCCGCCGAGCTGGTCGCCGTCCGAGCCGTAGACGCGCACGGGGGAGGCCGAGCGGATGAGCCAGGCGACCGTCGTGCCGGGCACCTCGTCGGCGAGCTGCGCGAGCGCGATCAGGGTGTTCGCGGCCGAATGCCCGGCGCCCACGACGACCGTGTGTCGCCCGGCGAAGCGCTCCCGGTCGCGGCCGAGCACGTCGGGGAGCCCGTGGGTCAGCTGATCGGCCACGGCAGCTGCGTCACGCGGGCGCAGGCCGGAGGCGATCACCCCGTTCGGCTGCGCGAAGGTGCCCGAGGCGTCGATCACGGCGCGGGCGCGCAGCTCCTCGCCGTCTGCGAGCCGCAGCAGGAAGGGGGTCTCGGCGCGGCCGGCGCTGCGGGTGCGGTCCATGCCGACCCGCGACACCCCGTCGACCTCGACGCCGTAGCGCACGCGCGCCGCGAGGGCGTCGGTGCGGGCGAGCGGTTCGAGGTACCGCTCGACGAGTTCGAGCCCCGTCGGCGCGCGCTCGAGCTCGGGGGCGGGCCATCCGGTGCCCTCGAGCAGCCGCACCGCGGCGGCGTCGAGCACCTCGCGCCACGGCGAGAACAGGCGGATGTGCCCCCACTCGCGGATGGCGGCCCCCGGCCCGTCGCCGCGCTCCAGCACGAGCGGTTCGATGCCGCGCTCGAGCAGCTGCGCCGCGGCCGCGAGACCGACCGGTCCCGCGCCGATCACGACGACGGGCAGCGCGGTGCGCGCCGTCCCGGCGATCTCGGGGGCGGCGGCCGCGAGGATCACGCCGACTCCCCGAGGGGCGCGATCTCGGCGATGAGCGCCTCGATGCGGGCGCGGATGTCGTCGCGGATCGGGCGCACGTGCTCGAGGTCCTGGCCGGCCGGGTCGTCGAGCTCCCAGTCCTCGTAGCGCTTGCCGGGGAAGATCGGGCAGGTGTCGCCGCAGCCCATGGTGATCACGACATCCGATTCGCGCACGGCGTCGGTGGTGAGGATCTTGGGGGTGTTGCCCGTGATGTCGATGCCCTCCTCGGCCATCGCCGCGACGGCGACCTGGTTGATGCGGTCGGCGGGCTCGCTGCCGGCGGAGAGCACCTGCACGCGGTCGCCCGCGAGGGCCTGCAGGTAGCCGGCGGCCATCTGCGAGCGGCCGGCGTTGTGCACGCACACGAAGAGCACGGTGGGTGTGGTCATGCGCCGAGTCTGACCCAAACATCGATCGCCGTCAATATCGACATGGATCGATCTATATGGGATGCTGATGCCCATGCCGGTCACCGAACTGCTCCCGATCCGCGACGTGACCGCCTGCTGCGCGCCGCTCACCCGCGAGGCGATCTCGGTGGAGGATGCCGACGCCGTCGCCCGCTCGCTCAAGGCGCTCGCCGACCCGGCGCGGCTGCGGATCGTGTCGATCGTGGCGGCGCACGACGACCAGGAGGCCTGCGTGTGCGACCTGCAGGAGCCGCTCGGGCTGTCGCAGCCCACCGTCTCGCACCACCTCAAGGTGCTCGTTGAATCCGGCTTCCTCACGCGGTCCAAGCGGGGCACCTGGGCCTACTACCGTCTGGTGCCGGGCTCGCTCGACGCGGTCGCGTCGCTGCTGACGACCGTCTGATGACCTCCCTGCCCCGGCGGCTGCTCGCCGAGTTCCTCGGCACCGCGCTGCTCGTCGCCGTCGTCATCGGTTCGGGGGTCGCCGCCTCGCGACTCTCCCCCGCGGACGCCGGTCTGCAGCTGCTCGAGAACGCGCTGGCGACCGCGATGGGGCTCGCCGTGCTCATCGCGGTGCTCCAGCCGATCAGCGGCGCCCACCTCAACCCCGTCGTCTCGCTCGTCGACCTCGCCGTCGGCCGCCGGCCCTGGGCGGATGCGCTCGGCTACCTGCCCGCACAGCTCGCGGGCGGTGTCGCGGGCGCCGTGCTCGCGAACGCGATGTTCGGGGCGCCGACCACCATCAGCACCACCCACCGGTTGTCGTGGCAGCACGCGCTCGCCGAGGTCGTCGCGACCGCAGGACTCGTGCTCGTGATCTTCGTGCTCGCCCGCACCGGTCGCGGCGCCTGGGCGGCGCCCGCCGTCGGCGCCTACATCGGCGCCGCCTACTTCTTCACGAGCTCCACCTCGTTCGCGAACCCGGCGGTCACCCTCGGGCGCGTCTTCAGCGACACCTTCGCGGGCATCGATCCGGCGTCCGCACTCGGGTTCGCGGCAGCGCAGCTCGTCGGCGGCGGAGTCGGGCTCGGGCTCGTGCTGCTGCTCGCGCCCGAGCGCCGCTAGACCTCAGAGCCCGAGCACCCCCGGGTCGTCGGTGTCGGCGCCGGATGCCAGCCGATCGGCCTCGGCGCTGTCGACGCGATCCTCGTCGACGTCGGGATCGAGCTGCACCTCGCCGTCGCGCTCGATGGTGCCCTCCTCGACCGCGTCGCCCGAGTCGATGTTTTCGTCGTCGGGGTCGAGGGGCACGGGGGCCGCGTAGTTGCTCGTCATGATGATCTCCTTCTCTCGATGCCGCCACGGTAGGTCGCGGCATCCCGCCCGGCGACGGGCTTGACAGCGCGAGCGATGAGGCTCCCGGGACGGCGCACCTCAGGGGTGCATCCGCGCGCCCTTCAGAATGCGGTCGACGACGTTGCGCGGACCTAGGATGCCGATGCCGACGAGGTCCAGCGCTGCGGCAGGCACGGCCGCGACCGCGGCACGGTTCGCGGTGTCGTGGCCGGTGGAGAACAGCTCGCGCGTGTAGAGGGCGACCGGGATCGACCGCACGATCGCCTTCTCGCGCGCCGAGGCGAGCACCTCCCCGGATGCGGTCATCACGAGCACGGGCTGCCGCAGCATCGGCAGGTAGTCGTTGCCGTCCGCGTCCCGGTACGCCTCTCCGACCAGTCCAGGCTCGCTCGTGGCGATGCCGCTCATCAGGAACGCGGTCACGTTGAGCTCCTGCCAGGGCGCGAGGTCGTCGCGCACCACCACCACGGCCTTCGTGTCGAAGCGGGTGCGGTCGGGCTCGCGGTCGTCGCTCTCGTCCATGACGGCAGCATCCCCCGCGGGATCCACCGCCGTCTTGTACGTTCCTTGCATGGCCGACAGCGTGCGCGCCTGGCACCCGGAGGTGCCCGGCATCCGGGAGGTGCTGCACGCCACGTTCTCCCAGCATGCCTACCCCGCCCACGTGCACGACGACTGGACGGTGCTGCTCATCGACGACGGCGCCGTCGCGTACGCCCTCGACCGCGCGGGGCACCACGCCGTTCCCGGAACGGTCACGCTGCTTCCACCGCAGATCCCCCACGACGGGCGCACGGCAGTCGCCGGCAGGCCGTTCCGCAAGCGCGTGCTGTACCTCGACCGCGAGTGGCTGCCGCCGACGTCAGAAGTGGCCGCCGCCCGTGAACCGGCGCTGCGGGATCCGCGAGCCATCGGCATCGTGGCGGGAATCCACGAGGCACTCCGGGCGCCGGGCGATGCGCTCGCCGCGGAGTGCGGCGTGCTGGCGCTCGCGGACCTCGCGCGTGCGTCCGCGGATGGGTCCCGCCTCCTCCGCACCGCATCCGACGCCCCGCTCGCCCGGCGGCTGCGGCAGATGCTCGACGACCGTGTCGACGAGTCCTTCACCATCGCGGAGGCGGCGCGCCTGCTCGGCACCCACCCGAGCCACCTGGTGCGGGTCTTCTCCCGCAGCTACGGGATACCCCCGCATCGCTACCTGACCGCCCTGCGGGTGGATCGCGCGCGCCAGCTGCTCCGGGCGGGCCTCCCCGCCGCCGAGGTGGCTGCGCGGGCGGGTTTCCACGACCAGGCGCACATGAGCCGTCACTTCCGCCGGGTGCTCGGCGCGGCGCCCGGCACCTTCGCGGCCTAGTGCGCAGACCGGCAGGATGGGGCGCATGGCCGTCGTGATCGCATTCCTCGCGAACATCGCCGTCGCGATCGCGAAGACCGTCGCGGCCGTGCTCACCGGCTCGGCGTCGCTCGTGGCCGAGGCGCTGCACAGCTGGGCCGACGCCGGCAACGAGGTGTTCCTGCTGCTCGCGGAGCGCTCGGGGCGCCGGCGGCGCGACCGCGCGCATCCGCTCGGCTACGGCCGCGACGTGTACTTCTGGTCGCTGTTCGCCGCCTTCGGGCTGTTCACGATCGGCGCCGTGCTCTCGATCGCCACCGGCATCCGCGAGCTCGTCGCGCCGGAGCGCGCGACCGACTACCTCGTCGCCTACATCGTGCTGGCGGTGGCGGCGGTGCTCGAAGGCGTCTCGCTCGCCCAGTCGCTGCGCCAGGTGCGACGCGAGACCGCCGAACTCGACCGCGACCCGGTCGACTACGTGCTGAACGGCTCGAACGCGACGCTGCGGGCCGTGGTGTTCGAAGACGTGGCGGCGCTCATCGGCCTCGCGATCGCCGCGAGCGCCCTCGCCCTGCACGAGATCACCGGGCTCGCGCTGTTCGACGGCATCGGCTCGATCCTGATCGGCGTGCTGCTCGCGGTGGTGGCGGTGGTGCTGATCCAGCGCAACCGGCGCTTCCTGGTGGGCGAGGCGCCGCCGGATGCCGTCCGCCGGGAGGTCGCGCGGCGCCTGCTGCTGCATCCGGCGATCTCGCGCCTGACGTTCCTGCACCTCGAGTTCGTGGGCCCGGGGCAGCTGCTGCTGATCGCCGCGGTCGACCTGGTCGACGACGACGCCGAGTCGATCGTCGCCGTGCGGCTTCGTCAGCTGAGTCGCGAACTCGAACGCGACGGCCGCATCGCGATCGCCGCACTCACGCTCGCCCTGCCCGACGAGCCCTCGCTCGAGCACGACTGACCCCACCCGGCGCCCCGCCGAGGCCGATTCGGAATCCGCGGGGGAACCGTCGTACACTTCCTACCCGTGTCGAGCCTGAAGGAATGGTGGCGTCGCCGCCGTCAGGAGTCCCTGCGCCGGCGCCTCGTCTACTCGGCGAAGAGCCGCTGCGCGTGCGGCGCCGGATTCGCCTACGACAAGCGCACCTCGCACACCGTCTGGGACTGCAGCGCGATCATCCTCGGCGACGCCCTGCTCGGGGGCGAGGCCTCGGCGGCCGTGCACTCGAACCCGTGCACCTACTTCGAGATGCTCTCCGAGCGGCACCCCGCCGCACAGGGCGCGACCACGCGCCCCGCCTAGGGCCTGTTGCCTGAGGGCTTGCTCGGCCCGGAGCGCTTCCTGTGCCGAACCCGCACGCAACGGTTCGCTCGTCGGCGGCAGTGGGCTACGAGACCGCCGCGATTTCGGCGAATGCGGTGCGGAGCAAAGCTGCAGGGTCTGCAGCGGCCTCCGACTGCGCCCAGTTCCCCAGTGCGATGTCGAAGCACGCGAGGGATGAGTGCACGAGCGCCTCGGCGCGCAGGAGTCGCTGGGGTCCGCGTAGACGCTCGGCGACGAGCGGGGTGAGGAGCTGCGCCCAGAGCAGGTGCTTTTCGAGATTGCGGGCGCGCAGGCTCGGCGTGCTGCCCAGCACCCTCATGGCGCGCTTGCCTCGCACGTCGTCGCGGTCCGGCTGCGCGAGGAGTGCCTCGTAGGCGGCGAGCAGACCCTCCCACACCGGTTCGTCAGCCGGTCGTTCTGCGAACCGATCCCGGACGAATACCCCCCAGCCCATCGGTTCGGCGATCACCGCGTCTTCCTTCACCGCGAAGTACCGGTGGAAGCTACGCGCGGAGATCCCGACTTCGGTCGCGATCTGCTCGACGGTCACGTTGGCGAAGCCGTGCTCGTCGAAGAGGTCGACCGCCACCTCCGAGATGCGGGCGCGCACGGCATCGCGCGCGATCTCGCGCGTCCCGGACTTCGTGGGCTCGCTCACACAGCGATCATACAGCGCCAATTCTGTCAGTCTCTGACACTATTGGCGTATAGTGACATCATTCACATGAGAAGGGAACCATCATGGAACAGCGCACCCTCGGTCGGCAGGGGTTGAGCACGTCCGCCATCGGCTACGGCTCGATGGGCACCGCCGTCGGCTACGGCCCCCGCGACGACACCGAATCCATCGCCGCGATCCGCACGGCGAACGAACTGGGCGTCACCCACTTCGACACCGCCGAGATGTACGGATGGGGTGCCGGCGAGCAGCTTCTCGGCCGAGCTCTCGCGCCCATCCGGGACGGGGTGACGATCGCCACGAAGTTCGGATTCACGCCGAGCTTCACCCCGAACTCACAGCTCGACCACGTCCGCGAGGTCATCGACAACAGCCTCAAGAACCTCGGCGTCGACTACATCGATGTCCTCTACCAGCACGTCGACGACCCGGCCGTGCCGGTCGAAGACGTCGTCGGCGTCATGCAGGAGTACGTTCAGGCCGGCAAGGTGAAGTACCTCGGGCTGTCCAACACGACCCCCGACAACGTGCGCCGCGCGCATGCCGTGCACCCCATCACGGTGCTGCAGACCGAGTACTCGGTCTTCGAGCGCAGCGCCGAGGCGTTCTTCCCGGTACTCGAGGAGCTCGGCATCGGCTTGGTCGCCTACTCGCCGCTCGCCCGCGGATTCCTCGGCGGCGCCGTGCAGCCCCGCTCCGGCTACGACGCGAACGACTTCCGGCAGCACATCCCGTGGTGGGCGCCGGGCGTCTACGACGAGAACGTCGCCATCGTCGGCCGGCTCACCGAGTTCGCCGAATCCAAGGGCGTAACGCTGGCCCAGCTCTCGATCGCGTGGCTGCTCGCCCAGAAGCACTACATCGTGCCGATCCCGGGATCCCGCAACCCGCAGCGCGCCGCCCAGAACATCGCGGCCGCCGAGCTCGAGCTCACCCCGGCCGACCTCGCACGCATCGCCGAGATCGCGCCGACCGGCGGCATCACCGGCCCTTGACGCCGCCGGCGAGGGTCGCACCCGTGCGGCGCGACCCTCGCTCCGCGTCACCGTGATGCAGCCCCCGGGGCCTCAGAGCCAGCGGCGCACCGCGGGGGCGAGCGGCCGCGCGTCCGGGTGGCGGCGCAACCGCATCCGCTCGAGCAGGCTCGTGAGCCCGAAGCGCGACGCGAGCAGCGGCCAGGCGACGATCGGCAGCGACAGCACCACCATCACCGGGTACTGGGCGATCAGCTGGTCGGCCGACCAGTAGAGCATGAGCGTGAGCACCGAGCCGAGCGCCGCCGGGAAGGTCAGCAGCCCGAGCACGAGCACCACCCCGAGACCGGTCTCGAGCAGCGGGATCACGAACCCGAGCAGCTCGGAGGCGGCCCGCATGGGGCCGTCGGCGAACGCCTGGAAGTACTCCGGCACCCTGCTGTTGCGGGTGGCGCCGTCGACCACGAGCCGGATGTCGTCGCCGGCGAACCCGGCCTGGTACTTGAAGAGGCCCTCGTTCAGCCAGAAGGCGCCGAGGGCGACCCTCGTCGCGCCGAGCAGGATCGACGCGACGAGGGACCCGCGGGTGGTGTTCACGACAGCGACGCCGCCCCGAACACGGCCTTGGCCTTGTCGCAGTGGATGACGACCGTGTCGTAGCCCGACACGTCGACTCCGCTGAGCGAGAAGGTCTGCGAGGCCTCGCTGAACGAGACGGTCGAGATCTCCATGCCGGCCTCGACGGCCGCCTCGTCGTCGCCGTTCGTCAGGTAGATGTGCAGGTCGGGGCCCTCGCTCGACGAGAAGCCGGAGAGGGTGATCTCGGTGTCGCTCACCTCGACGGTGCCCGCCACCATCTGGTCGTTGAGGCCCGCGAAGTCGCCGCTGCGCGACGCGGTCGACGACGAGCCCGAGTCGCTCGAGGACGACGACCCCGAGTCGGAGCCGGACGACGAGCTGTCGGATCCGGTGGTGCTGCAGGCGGAGAGGCTGAACGCGAGGGCGAGCGCCGAGAGGGCGATCGCGGTGCGGGGGATGGTGCGCATGGGGTGCTCCTTCTGTCTGGACGTCGACGGGCGCTCCCCGCCGACCGCAGGAACGTAACCCCGCGCGGCGGCGCGGAATCCGGACCTGACGCAGCCGTAAGGGCGCATTTCAGGACCGTAAGGATCTCGGCCGACCACGGCGGTGCGAAGGCGCCTATCGTCGGAGCGTGGACGCACCCGGCCCCCGCGTGATGATCGTCGAGGACGATCACACCCTGCGCACCGTCGTGGGGGACTTCCTGCGCGCCGGCGGGTTCCGGGTGGCGCAGTTCCCGGACGGGCTGAGCGCCCGCGACGCGCTGCGCGGCGAGCTGCCCGACGTGCTCGTGCTCGACCGGATGCTGCCGGGCGTCAGCGGCGACGAGCTGTGCCGGCAGGCGCGCGCGGCATCCGACCAGCTGCCGATCATCATGCTCACCGCGCTCGACGCCGTCGAGGACCGCATCGACGGTCTCGAGCACGGCGCCGACGACTACGTGACGAAGCCGTTCGCGCTGCGCGAGCTGCAGCTGCGCATCAGCGCCACCCTGCGCCGCACCCGCGCCGCCGAGGCCGCGCCGTACACGGTCGGCCGGTTCCGGGTCGAACCCGGGCGGCGCCGTGTGTGGCTCGGCGAGCGCGAGATCGCGCTCACCGCCCGCGAGTACGAGCTGCTGTTCTATCTGACGCAGCATCCGGATCGCGTGGTCTCGCGCGACGAGATCCTGCGCGAGGTGTGGGGCTGGAGCTTCGGCGACCCGGCGACGGTCACCGTGCACGTGCGGCGGCTGCGCGAGAAGATCGAGTGCGACCCGGGGCTGCCGCAGTTCCTGCTCACCGAGTGGGGCGCCGGATACCGCTTCACCCCCGCCGCGGAGTCGACGTGCTGAGCCCGGGCGATCTGCTGCTCGTGATCCTGACCGCCGCGGGATGCACGGCGGGGGTGACCCTGCTCGCGTTCGTCGCCCTGCGGCTCAACCGTCGCGGCACGATCGGCGTGCAGATCCGCATCGTCGTGGCGGCGGTCGCCGCCTCGATCACGCTGTCGACGGCCGCGATCGCGGCCGAGATGTACTTCTCGGAGCACGACTTCCAGCTGCTGCTGTGGATCGTCGGCATCGCGGCCGTGATGAGCCTCGGCGCGGCCTGGCTGCTGGCGCGCACCGCGCGCCGGGCGGCCCGCGCGCTGAGCGACTCGGCCCGGCGCCTCGGCGAAGGCGACGTGGTCGACGCGGCGCCGGTCGCCTGGCGCGAGTTCGCCGAGGTGTCGACGCAGCTCGCCGACGCGTCGGAGCGCCTCGCGGCGGCGCGCGCCGAGATCGAGCGGCTCGACGCGTCGCGCCGGCAGTTCTTCGTGTGGATCTCGCACGACCTGCGCACCCCCCTCTCGGGCATGCGGGCGCTCGCCGAGGCGCTCGAGGCCGGGGTCGTCGACGATCCGGAGGACTACCTGCGCCGCATCCGGGCTCAGGTGGAGTCGATGAACCGGCTGGTCGACGACCTGTTCGAGCTGTCGAAGATCGACAGCGGCATGCTCCGGCTGCACCGCGAGTCGGTGGTGCTGCTCGACATCGTGTCGGATGCCGCATCCGACGTGCAGCAGCTCGCCGCCGAGCGCGGGGTGCGGATCACGCACGCGGGCGTCGAGGGGCACGTGCTGTGGGCGGATGCCCACGAGCTGAGCCGCGTGGTCACCAACCTGCTCGGCAACGCCATCCGGCACGCCCCGGAGGGGTCGGAGATCCTCATCTCGGCGTCGCGCGGCGACGACGAGCGGCTCGTGCTGAGCGTGCTCGACCACGGCAGCGGCGTCGCATCCGAAGACCTGGGCCGCATGTTCGAGATCGGCTGGCGGGCGGATGCCGCGCGCACCACCGATGCGGCGAGCGGCGCCGCCGGGGCCGGCCTCGGGCTGGCGATCGTGCGCGGCATCGCCCGTGCGCACGGCGGCGACGTGCACGCCGAGCACGTGCCCGAGGGCTTCCGGCTGAACGTCGTGCTCCCGCTCACCATCCCCACCCCCACCCCCACCCGCGAGTAGTCGTATTTCGGGCCCAAACCCTCGGTTTTGGGCCCGAAATACGACTACTCGGGAAACGGGGTCGGGTGGATCACGCGAGCCGGGGATGCGCAACCCCCTGACCGGATGCGGCGGGGCGGCGCAGGCTCGAGGGATGAGCGATCGAGACGACGTGAAGCAGCCCACCGACCATCTCCCCCCGGGTGACGACGCATCCGCCGTGACCCCGCCAGCGGATCACCCGCAGGACGCAGCCGAAGGGGGCTCGGCCGTCGGCCCCGAGACGGCGGCCGAGCCCGAGAAGCCCGCGCGCCACGGCGTCGCCAAGATGCCGCCGGGCGTCGGCTGACGACCGCAGATCTCGGAAAGGAGAACACGGATGACGATCCGGCTGAACGATGAGGCCCTGTCGCACGCACGCGGCCTGCTGCGCGGCGGCGACGTGGAGTTCGACGAGCGCGACGACTGGAGCGAGCACGCGCCGTCGGCCGACGACGGCAACGACTTCATCGACGAACACGGCATGGCCGAGTACTCGCGCTGGTTCCTCGGCGAGGACACGGGTGCGACGGAGGGCACGAAGGGGCGCTACTCGTTCCCCTTCGGCGATTTCCGCAAGCTGCACCGCTGCGCCGTGATCTCGGCGGAGAGCCGGGCCGGCCAGTACGACCACGATGAGATCGAGAAGGCGCTGCGGGAGCTGCTCGAGCAGATCGACGCGAAGGCCGATCGCAGCTGAGACCGGAGGTCAGAGCCCCTCGGCGATCTCCTTGATCGCGGCGAGGCGGCGGTCCCACAGCGCGCCGACGGCGTCGAGGCGGCGCGCGGTCGCGGCGAGCTCCGACCCCACGACGCGGTAGCGCACCTCGCGTCCGACCCGCACCGGTTCGACGAGCCCCACCTCCTGCAGCACGCCGAGGTGCTTGGCGATCGCCTGGCGCGTCACCGGCAGCCGGCCGGCGAGGGCGGACGCCGAGGCGTCGCCCTCGCCGAGCGCGGACAGGATGCTCCACCGCGTCTCGTCGCCGAGTGCGGCGAACACGGGAACCAGGGTCTCGGTCACGCGCCGCCCTCGAGCAGGGCGACGAGCTTGTCGAGCTCGTCGGTCCAGCCGGTGCGGTGGTCGCGCACGTTGGAGAGCGGGTCGCTGGTGTTCTCGAACCCGGTCTCGACGACGGTCAGCTCGGTGCCGTCGTCGACCTCCGCGAGCGTGAAGGTGAAGACGGTCGAGGTGTCGTCGACGACCCGCTCGGGCAGCGAACCCGCCGCGTCGTCGTTGCCCCAGCGGTAGCTCACCGAGTGCGGCTCGTCGATCGCCTCGACGCGGATGGGCACCGCGCCGTAGCCCTCGAACGTCATCGTGCCGCTCGCCCCGACCCCGGCTCCGTCGAGCACGGTGATGCCGAACCAGCGCGAGATGTGCTCGGGCTCGGTGACGGCGTGCCACACCTTCTCGATCGGGGCGGCGATGCGGATGGTGCGCCGCACGCTGAACGTGGACTCGTCCGCGACGGCGGGCGGGTTGGCGGTCATGCTCATGATCTTGCTCCTTCAGCCGGATGTGTGCAACCCGTTGGTTGCGCTTAATGCAACCTTAGAGTTGCACATCCGGGCAGAAGAAGCAACCCTCCGGTTGCATGAAGGGTGCGGGGCGGGCATCACGCCCCGCACCCCGTCTCAGCCGGCCACGGTGCTGACCGGAGCGGTGTAGTCGATGAACGGCGCGAAGTCGACGAGTCGGCCGTCGACACGGAACCGATAGCGCCCCTCCTGCACGACCTGCTCGGCGCGACCGAGCCAGGCACGCAGGTCCTCGAGCTCGTGCGGCAGCAGCCACGCCGCGGGATCGGAGGTCGACTTGAACCCCAACACCGTCGCGACATCCTCCAGCAACTGCCGCTGCGGCTCGTCGAGCAGGCTGCGGCGACGCCGGAAGTAGACGACATCCGGGTCGGTGTCGATGGCGGGGCGCAGCCAGGCCCGGTGGATCGACGCGAGGAAGGCGTTGCGCGCCCCGACACCCGTCGGGTCGCCGGGCCGCTCCGCGTTGTCCCAGAACGCCGCCACATCCGGGCCGACGCGCACACCGTCGAACACGCCGATCGAGGGGATGATCGGCACGCCGCACCCCAGCAGGTAGACGTCGTCGCCGACAGTCTCGCGGATGAGGGCGATCGCGTCGCGGTACGCGCGCTCCCGGTGCACCTCGGAGCTGCGACCACCGGCGAGCGCCCCCGCGTACATGAAGTCGAGCTTGAGATAGCTGAACCCCCAGCCCACCACCCGCGTGAAGAGCTCACGCAGGTGGGCGACGACCTCGGGATGGGTGGTGTCGAGGCCGTAGTACGGCCCGCCCCAGTTGTAGCCCGCGACCAGGGGGGCGCCGTCCTCACCCTGGATCAATAACTCCGGCCGGTCCCGGGCGAAGACCGAGTGCGGCAGGGCGATGAACGGAGCGAGCCACAGCCCGGCGCGGAAGCCGGCATCCGTGATCGTGCGCGCCGTCGCCGCCATGCCCGAGGGGAAGCGGTCGTTCGCCTCCCAGTCGCCGACCGACGGTTCCCATCCGTCGTCGAGCTGCACGACGTCGAACGGCATCCCGTTCAGGCCGTCGACCGTGTTCCGCACGAGACCCTCGTCGAGCTCCTCGTAGAACGAGTACCAGCTCGACCAGACGCGCCCGGCACGCAGCGACCGCGAGCCCAGCCGCTCGGACAGGAGCTGCGCGTAACGTGCGAACACCTCGACCTCGGGCCCGCGGGCGAGGAACCAGTCTGCGCCCGTCTCCTCGAGAGTGCCCCAGAGGGTCGACGCCGTCGCACCCACCCTCGGGGCGCCCAGACCGAGCGCCCCGAGGAGGATGATCTCGCCACCGGGCACCATGATGGCGCCGACCGCCGCCCCCGAGTGGGCGTGCGGGGTGTCGTTCTTCGCGTCGTCGGCGGTCAGCAGCCGCTGCGGGCTGTCGTAGACGCGCAGGGGCGCATCCGCGAACCGTCGCCACCCCGACGGGCTCCACGAGTTCCATCCGTGACGGAAGAACTCGCCGTCCGCGTACGGGTGCAGCACGGTGACCGCGCCCGTCGGGATCAGGAACTCGCGCTCGCCGATCGCCTGCGGCGTGCCGCCGGCGATGACGGGCAGGGTGACGTCTCCCAGCTGGACGACGCCGGAGAAGGTGGAGAGATCCGTGTGCATTCGTGCTTTCCGACTACTCGAAGAGGGCGTTGACCTTGGCGTTGGCGTCGCTCAGGGCCGACTGGCTGTCGCTCGTGCCGAGCGCCACGCTCTGGATCGCGTCCTGCACGATCTGCGACATCTCGGCACCGTGGTAGGTGATCGGGATGAGGAACGTGCCGTCGGGCTCCTGCGCGTAGCTGAGGAAGACGGATGCGTCGAGGCCCAGCTTCGCGCGCGCGTCGACCGAGGCCTGCGAGGCGTCGGCGTTCGCCGGGAAGATCACGCCCGTGGCGCCCACGACCGACTGGCAGTCGGACGACGCGAGGTACTTGATCCACTCCCAGGCGTGATCCTTGTGCTTGCCGCCCGCGTACATGGCGTCGCTCAGGCCGTTGATCGCCGACTTGCGGCCCTCCGGCCCGGTCGGCAGCGGCGCGAACACGTAGTCGCTCGCCGTGTCCTTGAACATCAGCTGATTGAACGACCCCATGCTCGTCATCGCGCCGGTGCCGCTCTGCAGCACCTCGAGCCGCGACAGGGTCGACTGCGTGTCGAACGAGGGCGCATAGCCCTTGTCGGCGAGCGAAGCGATCCAGTCGATGGTCTCGGCGAGCTTCGGCGAGTCGTAGTGGAACGAGGTGCCGAAGGGGTTCACATCCGAGTAGGTGAAGCCGTTCGAGTAGGCGAGGTTGCCCCACAGGTTCTGCCCCTGCGAGCCGTCGGCCCACTCCGGCAGGAACCCGTAGACCGCGACGTCGTTCTTGTCGAAGCCGGCCTCGTCGCCGTGCTTGCCGGACTTGTCGACCGTCAGCTTCGCGATGACCTGCTCGAAGGTGCCCCCGTCATCCGGGTTCCAGGTGAGGTCCTGCAGGGTCGCGTCGTCGATGCCCGCGTCGGCGGCGTCCTGCTTGTTGATGACGAGACCGATGGTGTCCCAGTCCTTCGGCAGGCCGTAGCGGGCGTCGTCGATCTTGTAGACGTCGGCGATGCCGGGCACGTACGCGTCGAAGTCGACGGCGCTCGGGTCCTCGTCGATGTAGGGCTGCAGGTCCTCGATCTGCTTGTCGGCGACGAACTGCGGGTAGTAGGACGGCTGGTCGACCCACACGTCGGGCGCACTGCCCGCCGCGATCTGGGTGGCCAGGTTCGTCCAGTACTCGCCCCAGCCGTACTGGCTGATCTTGATCGTGATGTCGGGGTTCGCCTTCGTGAAGTCGTCGGCGCACTGCTGGTACGCCGGCAGCTGGGCGTCATCCCAGAGCCAATAGTCCAGCGTGACGGCGCCGCCGTCTCCTCCTTGGGTCGAGCATCCGGCGGTCGCCGCGAGGACGATGCCCGCGGTCGCGATTCCCGCGATCCGCAGAGCTGTGTTCCTTCTCATGTGTGCACGCACTCCTTTGTCGTGGTGTCGGTGATGGGTTGTGGTGCCTTCACTTGATGCCCGTGAAGTTGAGCGACTCGACGATGCGTCGGCCGAGGAAGATGAGCAGCAGCGCCACCGGCACGACCGAGAGGGTCGAGGCGGCCATCAGGCCGGTCCAGTCGGGCTGGGTGTTGGGCGACTGCTGCAGGTAGACGCCGAGCGCGACCGTCACGGTGCGCACCGACTCGTCGCGGCCGATGAGGAGCGGCCACAGGTAGTCCTTCCACGCCCACACGACGGTGATGAGCGCGATGGTGATGAGCGGGCCCTGCGCCATCGGCAGCACCACCCGCCAGAAGATGCGGATCTTGCCGGCGCCGTCGAGCATCGCCGCCTCCTCGACATCGCGCGGGATGTTGAGGAAGAACTGCCGGAGGAAGAAGAGCGCGAAGGGGGTCATCAGCAGGCTCGGCGCGACCATGCCCCAGACGGTGTTGAGCAGGCCGAGGTCGCGCACGAGCACGAAGTTCGGCAACAGGGTGAAGATGCCGGGCACCATGAGGGCGGCGATCAGGATGCCGAACAGCCCGTTGCGCCCCCAGAAGCGCAGCCGCGCGAAGGCGTAGCCGCCCATGGCGCAGAACAGCGTCTGGAAGAAGCCGATGAGCGCGCAGTAGACGACCGAGTTCCAGATGTAGAGCGCGAAGTTGATCGACGCCCCGCTGCCGCCGGCGGCACGGGTCTCCTCCGGGGAGAGCAGGCCGAGCACCCGCGCGAAGTTGACGGCCGTCGGGTTGGTCGGCCAGAGGTTGCCGGCATCGCTCACGATGTCGGCGGCCGGCGTGAGCGCCGACTTCACCATCCAGTAGAAGGGGAAGAGGGTGCCGACGAGCGCGATCACGAGCACGGTCCATCCGAGGATGCGGCCGAGCGACACGCGGGTGCCGGCGCGGCGGCGGCGCACGCGAGGCGCGGGCGGCTGCTCGACGGCGACGGGGGGCAGGGCTGTTGTGGTCATGTGGGTTCCCCTAGGCGAGCTGCGACTCGGACGCCCGCAGGAGGCGGAGCTGGATGAAGGTGAGCACGCCCAGGATCAGGACGAGCAGTATGGCCATCGTGGCGGCGTAGCCCATGTGGAAGTAGGTGAATGCCTGTTGGTAGATGTAGTAGTAGATGACCCGGGAGGCGTTGACGGGGCCGCCCTTGGTGGTCACGGCGACCGTGTCGAAGATCTGGAACGACCCGATGAGCGAGACGACGAGCACGAGGGCGAGGATCGGCTTCAGCAGCGGCAGGGTGATCCTGAAGAAGGTGCGCAGCTCGCCTGCCCCGTCGATCGCGGCCGCCTCGTAGGTGTCCTGCGGGATCTGCAGCATGCCCGCGTAGAACAGCAGCGCGGTGTAGCCGACGAACGCCCAGGTGTTGATGAACGAGATCGTCGGGATGGCGAGCATCGGGTTGGTGAAGAAGCCGATCTTGTCGAGGCCCATGGTGTCGAGCGTGCGGTTCACGAAGCCGAGGTTGGTGTCGAGCAGCCACAGCCAGACGAGTCCGACGGTGACGTTGGGCACGAGCCAGGGAAGCAGCAGCGTGGTGCGGAGGACGACCGAACGGGTCAGCCGGTGCATGAGGGCGGCGAGCAGCAGGGCGATGAGCGTCTGGGAGCCGACGTTGAGCACGACGTAGCAGAGCGTCACCCACATGGAGTTCCAGAACTCGCTGTCGCCGAGCACCGCGACGTAGTTGTCGATGCCGACGAACTCCGGGTCGGCGAGCAGGCTGTAGTCGGTGAACGACCACCAGAACCCGCGGATGGTCGGGTAGAGGTAGAAGATCGCGAACCCGAGCAGCACGGGCGCGATGAAGAAGAGCGCAACCCGCCCGTCGCCTCGGGGCCGCGTGGGGCGCGGCACTTGGATGCGGCGCGCGGGCGTTCGCTGCAGTCCGAGCTGTGTCATCGGGGCCTCTCAGCGCCTGCAGCGTGCATGCCGTCGTTGGCGCAAGGTCGGTCGGGATCTCGCCGTGCCGCCTGTCGCGACGCGGCTGCGAACCGCTAGAGTGGGTGGAACGGGTTAATAATCCAACATGGCGATATAAAACGCAAGAGGGGATCCGGATGGTGCGAGAAGCGATGGTCGACACCGCCTCGTCGATGGGCAGCCGCTCGCTGCTGCGCCGGATGAACTCGCTCGGAGTACTGCGCGCGCTCATGTCGCAACCCCAGACGCTGCGCGGGCTCACGACCGCATCCGGCCTCTCCCGCACCGCCATCGACGCCGTCGTCAGCGACCTCGCCGGCATGGGCTGGCTCACCGCCGCCGAATCCGCCGCAGCACGCGGGGTCGGGCGACCGGCGACCACCTACCGCATGCCGCGCGAGGTGGGCTGCCTGCTCTCGGTCGACATCGGCGCCAACCACGTCTTCGCCGTGGTGACCGACCTGACCGGCGACGTGCTCGGACAGCTCTCCGGATCCCTCGCCGAGGAAGACGATGCGGAGGCGCGGGTCTCCGCGACCCTCCAGGTCTGCGACCGGCTGCTCGCGCAGGTGGGGCTCGATCGCGGGTCACCCTGGATCGTGTCGATCGGCTCCCCCGGTGCCATCAGCGCCGACGGACGGGTGCTGTTCTTCGGCGGTACCGGCATGCCCGGATGGGTCGGCCTCGACCTGCGTGCGCGGTTCGCCACCGAGTTCGACGGCGCCGTCCTCGTCGAGGGCGACGTGCCGCTCGGCGCCCAGGCCGAGCTCGCCTACGGCACCGCCCACGGCTTCGACGACGTCGTCTACGTGCTGTGCGGTCGCCGCACCAGCGGCGCGACCATCGTCGGCGGTCGGGTGCACCGGGGGGTCAACGGCGCGGCCGGCATCGTGGGCGAGATGCCCGAGCTCAAGTGGGCCGAGCTCAACGAGCTCTACGGTCAGGACGTGCTCGCGCAGCCTCGGCCGACGCGCGAGCAGATCTTCGCCCTCGCGCGCGCCGGCGATCCGGCGGCGCGCGCGGCCGTCGACGAATTCGCCGACGATCTCGCCCAGGGTGCAGCAGCCATGGTGCTGGCGATCGACCCCCAGCTCCTCGTGATCGGCGGCGGCAGCTCGCCGAGCGCCGACGTCTTCCTCCCGCGCTTCGAGCAGACGCTCGCGAAGATCTGCCCCCTCCCGCCGCGGGTGACGGCATCCACGCTCGGCTCCGAAGCGGTCGCCATGGGCGGCATCAGCCTCGCCGCGCAGCACCTCGACGCGGTGCTCGAAGACGCGGTGCGCGATCTGGCGTCGTTCCCCGATCCCGCCGCCGCGCGCACCCTGCTCCGCGCCGCCGGCTGACTCAGCCCTCGACCCGAACGAGGCGCACGAACCGCGCGACCAGATCGTCGGAACCCTCCCCGAGCGAGAGGCGCAGGCGCGCGGCACCGTCGGCCGACGAGAGGGCGCCGTCCGGCAGCGCGATGGTCGCGGTACGCCACGCCCCGGTCCCCTGGCGCACGACCGGCGCCGACGCGCCCGCAGGGGTGTCGATCGCGAACGCGCCCGAGCCGGTGTCGAGGAACGTCACCTTCAGCACGGCCCGGCCGGATGCGGCGGCGGCGAACCGCGGATCCACCTCGAACACGAATCCCGTGTCGCCGCCCGCGACATCCGTCGACAGCCCCTCGTGCGCCTCCCCGTCGTCGGCCTCGAGCACCCCGGAGTGCACGTCGACGTCGGTGCGATGCGCCACCGATCCGGGCTCGTCGACCTGCACGAGCCAGCGCTCGAGGTTGCGCACCCAGGGACGCGTCGGCCACGAGGCGGGGTCGTCGAAGGGTCCCGACTCGGGGTCGGACCAGAACGTGTCCTCGGCGTCGCGCAGCGCGGCCCAGGCGTCCGCCGAGGTGTCCGCCGTCTGCCCGAGCGAGAGTCGCAGCCAGTCCCACAGCTCGGGGTACTCGGCCAGGTAGGACGGCCCCGGCACCACGTACATCCAGTTCACCCGCAGCTGCAGCGCCTTGAGGTTCGCCTGCCGCACCGCGTAGTACGGATCGTCGGTGTCGTAGCCGCAGTCCGTGAAGCACTCGTTCTCGGTCGCCACCACGTAGCGCCCCGAGTGGATCGGCAGCGACTCGTCGACCGTCAGGTGACCGTTCGGCTCGACGTGCGATCCGTACGCGGGCGCTTCGCTCAGGTGGAAGTTCGCGAGCTCGGTGATGCCGGTGCGGATGCCCATTCCGGCGTCGACCGCCTGCTTCGCGAGCAGGTCGTCGGCGGCACCGAACGGCCCCCACGGGTAGTCCTCGCCGGTGAACACCAGCTTGTCGGCGTGGTCGCCGAACAGGGTCACGAGGTCGTCCCAGGCGTGGCCGTACCAGGCGAGGTAGCTCTGCTCGTCGAGATCGCCCGCATCCGCGGCCGCCTGGACCATCTCGTAGTCGTACTCGGCCCAGGTGAAGGCGCCCGGCACGTAGACGAACCTGAGGCGCGGATCGGAGGCGAGGCCGAGGTCGACGAACAGCAGGCGGTAGGTGTCCATCAGGTGGCCCCACACGCACTCGTCCCAGATCGGCAGGTGCCGCTCGCCGTCGTAGTCGGGCCCGTAGCTGGCGACGCCGCACTCGTCGGCGACCCACTCGGGCGCCCAGTCCTCGCCGCTCGCGAAGATGCGCATCCAGAAGTCGCCGGGTTGCGCGAGCTGGGCCTCGAGGCCCGCGAAGCTCATCCCCTGTGCGGAGCCGGAGGAGGTGCGGTCGAGCTCCCGCGCCGACGTCGGACGCAGCTGGCGCCAGCTGAGGTCGACGGAGCGCACGGCGACCAGCTCGGATGCGTCGGCATCCTCGGAGAAGTAGCCGGAGTTCCGCGCGGGGCGCACCCGGTCGGGTAGCGACCAGTCGTCGCCGTCGACCACCGTGACCCCGGCGGGCCCGGCGTCGACGAAGGGATGCCGGGGCCCCACGTCGGGCACGACGCCGTCGCCACCCGCGGTGGGGAGCGGCTCGGGCGGGGCGATCGTGCAGCCCGTGAGCGCCGCGAGGAGCGCGACGGCGCCCGCCGCGCGCGCGGCGGCGCGACCCCGGCGTCGATCAGGCACGGGAGGCCCCCGGTGCGGGCTCGACCCGGAGGCCGTCGGCGAGCCGCGGGAGCTGGCCGGCATCCCACACGGCCGCCCCGGGCCGGAGCGTGTTGGCGGCGGCGACCGCGGCGGCCGCGCGGAGGGCCTCGGGCAGCGGACGCCCGGAGTCGATGGCCAGCAGGAGCCCCGCCAGGAAGGAGTCGCCCGCGCCGACGGTGTACGAGCCGGCGGGCGGCGAGGTGACCCGCCAGGCGCCGGACGCGTCTGCCCCGAGGGATCCGGATGCGCCGTCCGTCACCACGGCGACCGCCGCGCCGCGCGCACGCAGACCCGCGGCGAGCGACGCCAACGGGCCGGGCCCCACCGTCTCCTCGGCTTCGGCCCGGTTGATCTTGACGAGTGCGGGGCGGGTCCGGGCGAGCGTCTCGGCGAGCGCCTCCCCGCGCAGATCGAGGGCGAGCCGCACCCCGCGCGCCTCCGCGTCCGCGAGCAGCTCGCCGAGCGCCGCGGCCCGTGCGGCGGGTACCGACCCGGAGACCGCGAGCCAACCGGAGCCGACCCCCTCGACGGCATCGGCGACCCCGTGCCAGCTCGCGTCGGGCAGCTCCCGCGGGTGCTCGTAGATCTCGGTGATCTCGCCGGTGGCGGCGTCGACGACGCTCACGCACATCCGGGTCTCCTCCCGGGTCGGCACCACGACGAGCTCGACGCCGTCCGCCGCGAGCGCGTCGGCGATCCCCGCGCCCCGCCGCCCCCCGAGCGGTGCGATCGCGCGGGCCTCGCCGCCCAGGGCGCGTACCGCGCGGGCGACGTTCAGCGACTTGCCCCCCGGCAGCGCGAGCGTCCACTGCGGCCGGTGGATGCCGCCGACCACCAGTGCCCCGACCCCGTAGGTCACGTCGAGCGCGGGCGAGAGCCCGAGGCACGTGATCACGCGCCCAGCTCCGCCTCGACCTCCGCGCGCGTGGCCTGGCCGCCGGTGCCCCCGGCGCCGCGGGTCGAGAGCGAGCCCGCGATCGCGGCGCGGCGCACGGCCTCGGCGACCGGCATCCCCCCGAGCCAGGCGGCGAGGAAGCCGGCGTCGAAGCTGTCGCCCGCGCCCGTCGTGTCGACGACGTCGACGCGCAGCCCCGGTGCGCGCACGACGCCCTCGGGCGAGACCGCGAAGCCGCCGTCCGCCCCGTCCTTCACGACCACGAGCGGCCCGTGCGCGGCGAGCAGTTCGGCGGCCTCGACGGCGTCGGCGGGGTCGCCGCCGAGCGTGCGGGCGAGCGCCACGGCCTCCGCCGCGTTCGGCAGCAGCACGTCGACGTGCGGCAGGCACTCCGCCACGCCCAGCCAGCGGTCGGCCGGATCCCAGTTGGTGTCGAGGCTCGTCGTGACGCCGCGCGAGCGCAGCGTCTCGAGCACCGCCGGCAGCTCGCGCGCGAGCTGCGGCACCAGGAAGAACGAGGCGACGTGCACGTGATCCGCGCCCTCCGCGGCCGCGAGCACCTCGGCCCCCGTGAGCCCGGCGAGCGCACCGGTGAGCGTCAGGATGGCGCGGTCCCCCGGCGCGGACAGGATCACCGACACCCCGGTCGGCTCCGCGGTGACGCGCACGGCATCCGTGTCGACGCCGGCCTCGGCGAGCAGCTCGCGGGTGCGGTCGCCGAAGGCATCCGCGCCCACCCGTGCGACGAGAGCCGTCTCGACGCCGAGCCGCGCGAGGCCCGCGGCGCAGATGCCCGCGCTCGACCCGAGCACGAGCTCCGCCGCGTCGAGTAGCTGCTCGGCCTGACCGAAGCGCGGCACCACGTCGCCGCGCAGCACGAGGTCGAGATTCGCGTCGCCCGCGACCAGCACGCGCGGCGTCATCCCTTGAGGCCCGTCATCGTCATGGTCTGCACGAACTGCTTCTGCGCGAACAGGAAGAACAGCACGAGCGGGGCGGTCGCGATCACGTTGCCCGCCATGAGCAGCTCCCAATGGGTGCGGCGCGTGTTCTGGAAGTTCGCGATGCCGAGCTGCACCGTGAACCAGTTCTGGTCGTTGATCGCGATGAGCGGCCAGATCAGGTCGTTCCACGAGCTCAGCAGGGTGAAGATGGCGAGCGTCGCCATGGCGGGACGCGCGAGCGGCAGCACCACCCGCAGGAAGGTCTGCAGCTTGTTGGCGCCGTCGAGCGCGGCGGCCTCCTCGATCTCGGCCGGGATCGACAGGAAGAACTGCCGCATGAGGAAGATGCCGAACGCCGACGCCAGCCACGGCACGAACGCGGCGGCGAGCGTGTTCACCAGCCCGATCTTCGAGAACAGGATGTAGGTCGGGATCATGAGCAGCTGGGTCGGGATCATGATCGTCGCGACGATCATGAAGAAGCCGACGTTGCGCCCCCGGAACCGCAGCCGCGCGAACCCGTAGCCGGCGAGCGAGCACAGCACGACGTGCGAGGCGATCGAGATCGCCGCGACGATCGTCGAGTTGGCCAGCCACCGCACGATGTCGGTCGTCGTGAACAGGGCGACGAAGCCGTCGAGGGTGAGCCGCGAGGGGAAGAACGGCGGCGGGAACTTGACGAGCTCCTCGGCGGGCGAGAGCGAGGCGAGCAGCATCTGCGCGAACGGGATGAAGAACAGCAGCGCGATGGGCGCGAGCACGAGATGCCACAGGCTGAAGCGACGCTTCGTGCGGCGCCGCGGCGCCTCCATCCGCGGCGGGCGGGTGAGGGAGGTGAGCGCCATCAGAACGCCTCCAGGTTGCGGCGGCGGGAGTAGACCACCATGCCGATCGTGATGAGCAGGGTCGCGGCGAACAGCACGTACGCGGCCGCCGACCCGCTGCCGAAGTCGAGGGCCTTGAAGGCCTTCTCCCACAGGTAGTAGACGATCGTCTTGGTCGCGTCGAGAGGACCGCCACGGGTCGTCGTGTAGACGAGGTCGAACAGCTGCAGGGCGCCGATCGTCTGCCAGATCGTCACGAACACCGTCACGGGCCCGAGCTCGGGCCACACGATGCGCCAGAAGGTCTGCCAGCGGTTCGCTCCGTCGATCCGGGCGGCCTCGAGCAGGTCGCCCGGGATGTCCTGCAGCGCCGCCAGGTAGATGACGGTCGTGAACGCCGCCTGCCCCCACAGCGACATGATCGCGATCACGAGCATCGCCTGGCCCTGATCCTCGAGCCAGCCCTGCGCGGGCAGCCCGAACGAGCGCAGCACGTTGTTGGCGAGACCGTACTGCGGGCTGAACAGGTAGGTGGCCAGGATGCCGGTCGCCGCCGCGGAGGCCACGAACGGCACGAAGATCGCCGTGCGGTAGAGCCCGATGAGCGCGATGTCGCGGTTGAGCGCGACGGCCAGGAAGAGCCCGAGCAGCACGGAGGCCGGCACGAAGAGCAGCACGTACAGCCCCGTGTGGGTGACCGCCGCCCAGAACTCGTCGTCGGTCATGAGGCGCGAGTAGTTGTCGAGGCCGACGAACTTCGGCGGCGAGAACCCGTTCCACTTCTGCAGCGAGAGCACGAACGCCCACACGGCCGGGAAGAGCGACAGACCCAGGATGATGACCATCGCCGGTGCGACGAACGCCCACCCGGTGAGCTGGTCGAGCAGGCGCCGCCGGCGCGGTGCCGGTGCGCCGCCGGGCGCGGTGCCGCGCGCGCGGTCGTCCGCGCGGGAGGGGGCGGGGGTCTCGGTCAGTGTCGTCATCCTCGGCGCCTCCATTCTTCTGGACTCAGGACAGCACGATGGAGCGCGTCAGGTGCCGGGGGGTGTCGGGGTCCAGCCCGCGCGACCCGGCGGTGCGCACCGCGAGCTGCTGCGCGAGCGCGAGCTCGACGAGCGGGTCGGTCGCCGCGCGCTGCACCACCGTCGCACCGGTCGCCTCGATGTCGCGGGCGAGCCCGTCGTCCACGGCTCCGAGGAACCAGACGAGCGAACCGGGGTGCGCCACCGCGAGCGGGCCGTGCCGGTAGTCGAGCAGCGGATACGACTCGGCCCAGGCCTGCGCCGCCTCGCGGATCTTGAGCGCCGCCTCCTGGGCGAGGCCGTAGGTCCAGCCGCGTCCGAGGTACACCACGTGGTCGAAGCCGGCGGGCGGCTCCGGGGCCCCCTCCGCGAGCGCCGCCTCCGCGAGCCCGGGCAGGGCCGAGACGTCTTCGCCGAACGCGGCGCGGGCGAGGAAGAGGAATGTCGTCGGGAAGCGGGTCTGCACGACCGAGCGCTCGTCGGCGAAGTCGAGCAGCAGCACCTCGTCGGCGAGTTCGGCGCAGGGGGAGTCGGCGACGCCCGTCACGACGATGCGGCGCACCCCGGCGGGCAGGGTGCGGAGCGCCTGGACGACCTCGGTCGTCGTGCCCGAGCGGGTGATGCCGATGACCGCGTCGTAGTCGCGCCACGGGCGCGGCTCGGAGGCGTACGCCGCATCCGTCTCGCCGAAGCCCGCCTGTTCGCGCAGCAGCGCGAACGACTCGGCGACGAAGGCGGATGTGCCGCAGCCGATCACGAGCACGCGCTCGCCCGGGCGGGTGAGCATCCGGATCGCGTCGTCGCGGAGGTCGAGGGACCGGCGCCAGACCTCGGGCTGGCTGAGGATCTCGGCGGAGGTGATGTTCATGGGGTGGTGCGCTCCTGCGGAGGGTGGGGCGGGGCGGCCCGGACGAGCCGCCCCGCCGGGTGATCAGTTGTTGTCGGCGAGCGCCTGGTCGGCCTTCTGGGCCGCCTCCTCGAGGGCGTCCTTCGGGGTTCCCTCCCCCTGGAGCACCCGCGAGATGGCCGAGCCGATGGCCTCCGACAGACCGACGTAGCCGGCCACGGTGGGTCGCGACTTGACGGCGTTCACGTTGTTCGCGGCCATGATGTCGAGGCCGGGGAAGGCCTCGACCTGCGCCTGGAACTCGGGGCTGTCGATCTCGCTCGCGCGCAGCGGCAGGTTGCCGAAGGCGACGTTCCAGCGCACATCCTGCTCGGGGGCGGTGAGCCAGGCGAGCAGTTCGTACGACCAGTAGTTCTCGTTGACGTCGCCGGTGTCGAACAGCGCCCAGATGTCGGGCCCGGACACCGTCTGGTGGTCGCCGTGGGTGCCCGGCAGCACGGTGACCCCGTAGTCGGTGCCCGCCGTGTTGAGGTCGTAGAGCTGCCACGGCCCGGAGGTCATCATGCCGATGCGGTCGGCCGCGAACAGCTGCGCGAACTTGGTGTCGGTCTGGTCGATGTAGACGCTCTTGTCGTCGACCGCCATGCCGCGCAGGAACTCGAGCGCGTCGACGCCGGCCTCGCTCGCGAAGGCGGAGGTCTTCTGGTCGTCGGAGAGGATCTCGCCGCCGTTCTGCCAGAGGTGCGGCCAGAACTGCCACGTGGTCTCCTCGGAGCCCGACACCGAGTACTCGTAGCCGTAGGTCTCGGTGGCCGGGTCGGTGAGCTCCTTCGCCGCCTTCCGGAAGTCGTCCCAGCTCCAGTCGTCGGTCGGGTAGTCGACGCCGGCGGCGTCGAAGACGGTCTTGTTGTAGATGAGCGAGATGTTGTCGACGAGCGCCGGGAAGCCGATGACCTTGTCGCCCGTGGGCTGCACGGTCGCGCGCGCCGCCTCCGAGAACTCGTCCCAGCCGAGGTCGGGGTCGGTGATCTTGTCGCTGATGTCCTGGGTGCGTCCCGACGACTCGAGCTCGCTCGCCCAGGAGCCGAAGGAGTAGGAGATGCTCGGGTAGGTGTCGCTCGCGAAACCGGCGGAGAGCTTCTGCAGCAGCTCCTCGGTCGAGGAGGCGCCGGGCGAGATGTCGATCGTGACGTTCGGGTGGTCCTTCTCGAACTCAGCGGCCAGGTCTTCGAGAAGGCTCTCGGCCTCGTCGGCCTGACCGGTCCACCAGGTGATGGTGACGTCGGCGTCCGGGTCGAGCTCGGTGGCCTTCGAGTCGCCGGAGCATCCGGCGAGGGCGAGGGCGGTTCCCGCCGCGGTGAGCGCGGCGACGACGCGGACGGTGCTGCTGGTGCGGTGTCTCATGGCGTCCTCTCGGTGTGGGGTTTCGCCCATCCTGCCGCCGAATGAGCGTTTGTAAAGCAAAGTGCGCGAAACGATCACAATGGCTGATCGGATCATTGCCACGGATGCGCGGCGCCGCGAAGGTGGAGCCGTGGACATCGATGACCTGCCCCTGCGCGACTGGACGCCGCGCAGCATGATGCGCGCACGGGCGACGGCCGTCGACGTGCCGCACACCCCGTGCATCGACGTGCACAACCACCTGGGCCGCTGGCTCACCGACGACGGCGACTGGATGATCGACGACGTCCCCGCGCTGCTCGCCGTCATGGACGCGCGCCACGTCGAGACGATCGTCAACCTCGACGGCATGTGGGGCGACGAGCTCGAGGCGAACCTCGACCGCTACGACCGCGCGCATCCGGGGCGGTTCGCGACCTTCTGCCAACTCGACTGGTCGCTGCTCGGCGAGCCGGGCGGCGGCGAGCGGCTGCTCGCGCAACTCGACGACAGCGCCCGCCGCGGCGCGCGCGGTGTGAAGATCTGGAAGAACCTCGGCCTCGAGGTGCGGGATGCGGACGGCGCCGTCGTCGCCCCCGACGACCCCCGCGTCATCGCCCTCGTGGCGCACGCCGGCGAGCTCGGCATCCCCGTGCTCATCCACACCGCCGACCCGATCGCGTTCTTCGAGCCCCTCGACGCCGCGAACGAACGGCTCGACGAGCTGCGCGGCGCGCGCGACTGGTGGTTCGGCGACCGCGACCGCCACCCCGACTTCGACACCCTGCTCGCGGCGCACGCGCGGCTCGTGCTCGCCTGCCCGGGCACCGACATCATCGGCGCGCACCTCGGCTGCGCCGCCGAGGACCTCGACCGCGTCTCGGACCTCATGGACGCCGCGCCCCGCTACCACGCCGACATCGCGGGACGGATGGCCGAGCTCGGCCGCCAGCCGCGGCGGTTCGCGCGTCTCGTCGCGGAGCACCCGGACCGCATCCTGTTCGGCACCGACATCTACCCGGCGAGCGACGAGCAGTACCGGCTGCACTACCGCTTCCTCGAAACCGCCGACGAGGGTTTCGAGTACGCCCCGGGCGAGGCGATCCCACCCCAGGGCCGCTGGGCCGTCTCCGCGGCCGCCCTCGACCCCGCGCTCTTGCCCGCCCTCTACCGCGACAACGCCCGCCGCCTGCTCGGCGCCGACCGGTAGCCGCGCATCCGTCCCGGCGTGTCGAAAATGCAGGAGTCGCCCGCCTCACCGCCTGCGACCTAGGTGGAAAATGCAGGAGATTTGGCCCCTGCTGGGTCGTCAACCCCCGAGATTCCGGGGGTCGACCGCGACGACTCCTGCATTTTCGACCTGAGCACGGGAGGCGGCTCCTGCATTTTGGACGTGGAGTGCGGGAGGGGGTCAGGGGGCCGCGACGACGCGGCAGAAGTGCTCGACGACGCCGGCCATCGCCTCGCGCGCGGCGCGGGTGTACGGGCGGGGGTCGACGGCATCCGGATGCTCGGCGAGCGCCGCGCGCAGGCCGGCCGTCCCGGCGAGGTTCAGCGCCGTACCCACGTTGACCTTGCGGATGCCGGCGGCCACGGCCGCGCGGATGCCCGCGTCGTCGACACCCGAGGAGCCGTGCAGCACGAGCGGCACGGGGACCCGCGCGGCGATCCGCGCGACGAGCTCGGCGTCGACCCCGGCGGTGCGCTCGCGCATGGCGTGCGAGCTGCCGACGGCGACGGCCAGCGCGTCGACACCCGTCGCGGCGACGAATGCGGCGGCCTCCTCGGGGTCGGTGCGCACGCCGGGTGCGTGGGCGCCGTCCTTCCCGCCGATCTCGCCGAGCTCCGCCTCGACCCAGAGCCCCGCGTCGTGCGCGCGGCGCGCGGCGTCGGCGGTGGCCGCGACGTTGTCGGCGTAGGCCAGCCGCGAGGCGTCGACCATGAGCGAGCCGAGACCCCACGCCGACGCGTGCGCGATCGCGAGGTCGACGAGCGCCGGGTCCTCGACATGGTCGAGGTGCAGCGCGAGCGGCACGTCGGCGCCCTCGGCGACGGCCCGGCAGGCCGAGAGGATCGGGCGCGGGTCGCCGCCGTGGAAGCGCACGGCGTTCTCGCTGAGCTGCAGGATGGCGCCCACCCCCGCGCGCGACGCCCCGGCCGCGATCGCCTCGGCGTGCTCGAGGGTGATGACGTTGAACGCGGCCACCGCCCGAGAGGCTGCCACCGCGTCCGCGACGAGCGACGCCGTCGCGACCAGCGTCATCCGGAGCCCTCGAGGGTGCCGCCGAGCGCGACCGGCAGCAGCGGCGCGTGCGCGGCGGTGAGCTCGTCGCACAGCTCCCAGATCTCGGCGGGCGTCAGGCTCGAGCTCGCGTTGGGGTCGACCAGCACGGCCCGCCGCACCAGCTCCGGGTCGCCCTCGGAGGCCGCGCGGATGGTGAGATCGGCCACCGAGAGGTAGGCGCGGTTGAGGGCGGCGCCGGCCGCGGGCACCGAGCCCCACGCGATCGGACGCACCCCGTCGGCGTCGACTGCGGCGGGCACCTCGACCACCGCGCCCTCGGGCAGGTTGTCGATGAGGCCGCGGTTGGGCACGTTGACGTGGATCTCGCGCGGGGTGCCGGTGAGCAGCGAGTGGATGATCTGCGGGGCGTACTCCGCCGCATCCCCCTCCTCGTGCAACGGCACGTCGCGCCCGGCGTCGAGCAGCTCGCGCGCCTCCTCGAACTCGTGCACGTTGTCCTCGGAGATGCCGATGTACTGCAGCGGCTCGAGGCGGAACCGCTCGACCTGCGCGGGGTCGCGCAGGAACCAGTCGAGGTACTCCGCGGAGTGCTCGCTCGTCTCGGTGGGGTAGTAGCCGATGCGCCGGAACATCTCGACGCGCACGCGCCGCCCGAGCTCGGGGTCGGCGGCGATCTTCGCGCGCAGCAGCGGGTAGAGGTCGGAGCCGTCGCGGCTCCACTCGGTGAGCCAGGCCTGGTGGTTGACCCCGGCGGCGCGGTAGTGCGTTCCCTCGAGCGGCACCCCGATCAGCTCGCACAGGTCGTGCACCGTCCAGTACACGCTGTGGCAGAGGCCCACCGCCTTCAGCTCGGGGGCGACGTGCGAGAGCCACCAGATGTTCATGGCCATCGGGTTCGTGTAGTTGAGGAACCACGCGTCGGGGCAGAGCTCGCGCATGTCGCGTGCGGTGCCGGTGAGCACGGGGAAGGTGCGCAGGGCGCGGAACACCCCGCCGACTCCGGTCGTGTCGCCGATCGTCTGCAGCAGCCCGCGGCGGGCCGGCAGCTCGAGGTCGACGCGGGTGGCCGCGATCCCGCCGACCTGGATCATGTTGACCACCACGTCGGCGCCGGCGAGCGCCGCGCGACGGTCGGCGGATGCGGTGACCCGCACATCGCGGCCGAGCTGCCGGGCGACGTTGTGCGCGGTCAGCCGGGCGACTTCGAGACGATCGGCGTCGATGTCGTGGAGCGCGATGTCGAGCACCGGCAGGTCGGGGAAGCGGAGCAGGTCGGTGAGCAGCTGTCGTGTGAACACGACGCTCCCCGCCCCGAGGAAGACGATCGTCGGCATGCCTCGATTCTGGGAATGATGCACATTACGCGCAAGGAAATGATCGAATTGACGCGCAATCGCTCATCTGGCATGCTCGCTTGCCGTGGCCACCGCCTACAGCACCAGTACCGTCGCCGAACTCGGCGGCTCCCCCAAGCGCTCGCGCCGGATGGCCGACATCCTCGACGCGATCGCCGAACGCGGAGAGATCTCGCTCGCCGAACTGACCGAGCAGTTCCAGAGCTCCGCCGCCACCATGCGCCGCGACCTCACGGTGCTCGCCGACCAGGGGCTCATCGTGCGCACGCACGGCGGGGCGAAGGCCGCCGGCTCGCTCGCCGAGCTGCCGGTCGCCCTGCGCGACACCCGCTTCCAGGACGCGAAGCGGCGCATCGCGCGGGCCGCCGCCATCCGCATCCCGCGCGAGCGCCAGGCCGTCGCGCTCTCGGGCGGAACCACGACGGCGGGCGTCGCCCGCGAACTCGTGAACCACGCCGACCTCACGATCGTCACCAACTCGCTCTCGATCGCCTCGCTCGTGGCCTCCTACCCGCGCCTCAAGGTGGTCATGACGGGCGGCATCCTGCGCGCCCAGTCGCTCGAGCTCGTCGGGGTGCTCGCCGAGGGCACCTTCAGCGCCATCAACGTCGGCATCGCGATCCTCGGCGCCGACGGCGTCTCGGCGGATGCGGGCATCACGACACACGACGAGACGGAGGCGCGCACCAACCACGCCATGGTCGCCAAGGCGCAGCGCACGATCGTGGTGGCCGACGGGTCGAAGATCGGTCGAACGGCGCTCGCGCAGATGGCCGAGATCGCGGAGGTCACGACGCTCATCACCGACGACTCCGCCGACCCGACCGAGCTGCAGCGCCTGCGCGAGGCGGGCGTCGAGGTGGTGCTGGCCTGAGGGTCCGACCTAGTCCTTCGCACGCGCCGCGAAGGCCGTGGTGAGCCGCTGGGCCTCGGGGGTGGCGTAGGCCGCGCCGATCGCGCGGGCCTCCTCGTCGAGCTGCTCGGCCATGCCGCGGTGGGCGGCGTCGCGCACGAGCCGCTTGGCCCGACCGTAGGCGGATGCGGCGCCGTCGAGCCACGAGCGGGCGACCGCCTCCGCGCGGGCGGCGACCTCGGCATCCGGAACCACCTCGGCGGCGAGGCCCCACTCCACGGCCTCGGCACCGGAGAGCAGCCGCGGGGTGAGCACGAGTTGCAACGCCCGCCGCTCGCCGACCGCGCGGGCGAGCTGCGCCGACACGGAGAGGTCGGGGGTGAGGCCCATGTTCGCGTAGAGGCTGCCGACGCGGGAGCCCTCGCCGACCACCGCGTAGTCGCCCGCGAGCAGGATGCCGAGGCCGCCCCCGACGGTCGTGCCGTGCGCCGCCACCGCGACCGGCACCCGCGATTGGACGAGCGAGAGGATGCCGCGGTTGATCACCCCGGCGAGCTCGGTCAGCGCCTCGCCCGACCCCATCTCGACCATGGCCCGCACGTCGCCGCCGGCGCAGAACGCGGGACCCGCGCCGGACAGCAGCACCGCTCCGACGTCGTCGCGTGAGACCGCCTCGGCGGTGACCTCGGCCCACGCGTGGGCGAGCGTCTCGTCGAAGGCGTTGAGCCGTTCCGGGCGGTTGAGGGTGATGCGGGCGAGGCCCCCGTCGACGCTGAACAGGATCGGCTCGGTCATGGCGCGACGGTACCATCCGCCGCGCGGGCGGGGATGGGAGCGCGACCACGGACGGGCGCCGAAATCGGCACTAGCGGGAGCGCTCCCGGTTGCGCCATGATCGGGGTTTGGAACCACTGACTTACACGCCAGTAAGTAAATCCCGCACACCACATCCGAGTTCAAAGGAGAACCCGCAGTGCCTACCCGCCCGCGCATGCGCGCGCTCGGCGCGGCCGCCGCGACCACCGCCGTGGTGGCCGCCGGCCTCGTCGCCGCCGCCCCGTCGGCAGCCGATCCCTCGGCTCCCGACTTCGGTCCCAACGTCACGATCTTCGACTCCACCTGGTCGGTCGACGACATCAACGCCGCCCTCGCCGCCGGCTCGCACGAGAGCGAGTTCAGCCAGAACCGGCACGCCTACTTCTTCCTGCCCGGCACCTACGGCAGCGCCGCGGGCGAGGACGACCCCGCGACCGCCACGGGTGTCGTCAACGGCCAGATCGGCTACTACCAGACGGTCGCCGGACTCGGCGCCTCACCCGACGACGTCGTCATCAACGGCGCCCTGCACGCCGAGGGCCGCCCGCCGACCGACACCTGCCCGTGGGACGGCGGCGAGCACGACACCGCCCTCACCAACTTCTGGCGCTCCCTGTCGAACCTCGCGATCAACCCCATCCAGCAGCCCGTCGCCGGCGACACCGGCGTCCCGGGCGTCTGCTACCCGAGCGAGGAGAACCCCGACGGCATCATGCTGCCCGAGGGGGTGGCCGACCCGCACCAGCTGCGCTGGGCGGTGTCGCAGGCGGCGCCGCTGCGCCGCGTGCACGTGCAGGGGAACCTCACGCTCATGCCGCGCTTCGGCGGCTACTCGAGCGGCGGCTACCTCGCCGACTCGGTGGTCGACGGCACGGTCGTGTCGGGCTCGCAGCAGCAGTGGTACACGCGCGACAGCGAGCTCGGCAGCTGGGACGGCGGCGTCTGGAACATGGTGTTCTCGGGCGTCGAGGGCGCGCCGGCGACGGACTTCGGCACCGCCGGCGGCGTCATCACGAGCCTCGCCACCACCCCGGTGAGCCGCCCGGCTCCGTTCCTGTACGTCACGGAGGACGACGAGTACGCCGTCTTCGTGCCGAACGCGACGACCGACTCGAGCGGTGTGGACTGGTCGACGGATGCCGCCCACGGCACCTCGATCGGCATCGACGACTTCTACATCGCCCACGTCGGCGACACGGCCGCCACCATCAACGCGCAGCTCGCCGCCGGCAAGAACCTGCTGCTCACCCCCGGCGTCTACCACCTCGAGTCGGCCCTGCAGGTGACGCACGCCGACACCGTGGTGCTCGGCATCGGCATGGCCTCGCTCACGCCCGACGACGGCACCGCCGCCCTCGAGGTCGCGGACGTCACCGGCGTCAAGATCGCGGGCATCACGGTCGACGCGGGCGTCACGAACTCGGCGGTGCTCGTGAAGGTGGGGCCGACGGGCGCCACCGCATCCGACGCCGCCGACCCGACCACCCTCTCGGACGTGTTCATCCGCGTCGGCGGTCCGTGGGCCGGCAACGCGACGACCAGCATCGAGGTCAACAGCGACCACGTGCTGCTCGACCACATCTGGGCGTGGCGCGGCGACCACGGCCTGGACGGCAGCGGCACCTGGACGGGCAGCCTCGGTGCCCACGGACTCGTCGTGAACGGCGACTCGGTGACCGCCACCGGCCTGTTCGTCGAGCACTACCAGCAGAACCAGGTGGTGTGGAACGGGCAGGGCGGGACGACGGTCTTCTACCAGAGCGAGATCCCATACGAGGTCCCCGGCCAGGCCGCCTGGATGGACGGATCGCGTGACGGCTTCGCGAGCTACCGCGTCGCCGACGGCGTCACGAGCCACACGGCGACCGGGCTCGGGGTCTACTCGTTCTTCAACCAGGGCGCCGAGGTGTGGGCCGAGAGCGGCGTGCAGGCGCCGCGCTCGAAGAACGTCACCTTCACCTCGATCACGAGCCGGTTCCTGACGGGCTCCGGCGGCATCCGCCACGTCGTCAACGACGCGGGAGACGCGGCCTCGGTGGTCGCGGGCGAGGAGACCCAGCAGCTGGTCTTCTACCCGCCGGCCGACACGACCGCGCCGACGGTCGGGTTCACCGCCTCGCCGGCGTCTCCCGACGGCGCGAACGGCTGGTACGTCTCGCCCGTGGCGTTCACCATCACCGGCACCGACGACTACACCCCGGGCCCGCGGCCCGAGGCCGACGTCGACGGAGCCGGCTGGGCCAGCGCCGAGGGAGGCTTCACGGTGAGCGCCGACGGCGACCACGCCGTCGACACGCGCACGGTCGACGACAGCGACAACGTGTCGGACGTCGTCAGCTGGTCGGGTCGCATCGACCGGACCGCCCCGAGCGTGACCCCGTCGGTGTCGGGCGACGAGGTGTCGGCCACGGCGGACGACGCCGGCTCCGGCGTCGCCTCGCTCGAGTTCGCGCTCGGCAGCGACTCCGTCGTGGGCACCTGGAGCGCCTACAGCGGTCCGGTCGAGGTGACCCCGGGCGCACGCGTCGTGCGCTTCCGGGCGACGGATGCCGCGGGCAACGTGTCGGGGATCGCGAGCGCCTCGGTGCCCGCCACCGACGCGCCGAGCCTCACGCTCAGCCCCGCGACGGTCACGGCCGGTGGCACCCTCACCATCACCGGGCAGAACGTGCCGGCAGGCACGTACACGCTCGTGCTGCACTCGGATCCGGTGACGCTCGCGACCGTGACGGTCGGCACGAGCGGCAGCATCGCGACGAGCGTCACGGTGCCGAGCTCCGTGCCGGCGGGGGCGCACTCGCTGCAGCTGACCGCATCCGGGGGCGCCGTGCTCGCGGCGGCCGACGTGACGGTGCTCGCCGACCCGAGCCTCGCGGCGACGGGCTCGTCGGCGACGGGCGCCGCCGTGTTCGCGCTGCTGCTGCTGGCGCTCGGCGGCCTCGGCCTGCTGTTCGGCCGGCGACGCGCGGTCGCGACCGTCTGAGCCGGAACGTCGCACGGGGCCCCATCCGCACGGGTGGGGCCCCGTCGGCGTCTATCCGACCGGCGCGCGGAGCACCTTCTCCATCGCCTTGCCGCGGGCGACCTCGTCGACGAGCTTGTCGAGGTAGCGGATGCGCTGCATGAGCGGGTCGTCGATCTCCTCGACGCGCACCCCGCAGATGACCCCGGTGATGAGCGAGGCGTTCGGATTGAGATGCGCGGCCGCGAAGAAGTCCTGGAACGTGGTCTCCTCGGCGAGGTGGTGCTGCAGCTCGGCCTCGTCGAAGCCGGTGAGCCACTCGATCACCTCGTCGAGCTCGGCCCGGGTGCGCCCCTTGCGTTCGAGCTTCGCGAGGTACAGCGGGTAGACCCGGGCGACGCTCATGTCGAAGATCCGGTGCATGCCGTCAGCGTAGACGGCGGCGCTCGTGCGGGCGCATGCTGATCCCATGGAGGACTCCGCCCGCGCCTGGCTCGGCGTCGTGTCGCGCGCCCACGTCGAGATCGGCGTCGACCTCGGCATCGCCCAGGTCATGCACGGCAAGCGCGCCGGGCTCGTGCGCATGAAGGCGGGCGACTGGTTCGTGTACTACTCGCCGCGCACCGACTACCCCGACGGCGAGCCGCTCAAGCAGTTCACCGCGATCGGACGGATGCGCGACGACCTGATCTACCAGGAGGGCGACGGCGACTTCCGCCCCTTCCGGCGCGCGGTCGACTACCTCGACGAGGTGCACCCGGTGCCGATCGCGGAGCTCGCGGACCGGCTCGAACTCACCTCGACTCCGAACTGGGGCTACCAGCTGCGTCGCGGGCTCGTGCCGCTCTCGCTCGCCGACCTCGAGGTGATCCGGGACGCGATGACCGCACCGGCCTGAGCGGCGTCAGCGACGCGCGACCTCGCCGAAGGCGCCCGCCACCCGGTCGACGATCGCGGGACGCACGAGCGCCCATCCCGCGGCGATGACGAGCAGCGACGCGGCGAAGATCGCGAAGCCCACCCAGTTGATCTCGTCGCTCTGGGCGTACATGTGGTTGAGGTTGCGCAGGGCCCCGGTCGCGAGCACGAGCGTCACGTGCGCGATCGTGAACAGGACGAAGTAGACCATCACCGGCAGGTGCACGGCCTTCGCGACCGCGAACGGGTAGGCGCGGCTCAGCCGCGTCGCATCGCGGGGCCAGAGGGCCGACATCCGGTACCCCGTCGCGATCGCGAGCGGCGCCGCCACGAACACCGTCGCGAAGTAGGCGAGCTGCTGCAGGCTGTTGTAGTTCACCCAGCCGTTCTCGGTCGGCCAGTCGAGCGACACGTACTGCAGGGTGGCCGACACCGCGTTGGGGAACACCGCCCAGCTCGTCGGCACGATCCGCATCCACTGCCCCGTTGCGAACAGCAGCACCACGTACACGACGCCGTTCACTATCCACAGCAGGTCGAGCGACAGGTGCGTCCAGACCGTCATGCTCATGCGACGCCGGCGGTTGCGGGCCGAGGTCCAGAGCGCAGTCGGGCGCTTCTCGGCGCGCGACTGCAGGCCGGTGCGCACCACGAGCACGAGCAGGAACACGTTGAAGAAGTGCTGCCAGCCGAGCCAGGCCGGGAAGCCGACGGGCGCGGATTCCGGGAGCGGATAGCTGCCGGGGAAGGTCGCGAGGAAGTCCTCGACCGGGCCGAGGCCGCGGAGCCATCGCGCGACGAGCACGGCCGCGAGGGCGAGCAGCACGAGGGCGACGCCGGCGAGAACCCACCGGAGGAGCCGCCGCCGCGGGGTCGGGGCGGGCTCGGTGGTCACAGACTCGGAGACTATCCGATCGCGAGGAATCCCAGCACCGCGCTCGCGGTCGCGAGGGCGACGAGCGCGAACGGGATCGGCGGTTCGTGGCGGCGCAGGTGCACGATCGCGGCGCCGAGCATGAGCACGGCCAGGGCGATCGCCGCGACGGGGCCGAGGATCGGCGCGACGCCGGTCGCCATGGGCAGCACGAGGCCGACGGCCCCGAGCACCTCGGCGGCGCCGATGAGCTTCACGGCCCAGGCGGGGAAGTCCTCCGTCCAGGCCAGGCCGGATGCGGCCAGCTGCTCTGTGGATCGGGCGAGCTTCAGCCCGCCGGCGGCCAGGAAGGCGAGCGCGGTCAGCCCGGCGACGATCCAGTAGGCGATGATCATGGTTCCCTCTCGTGTGGTCGGTTACTTCTTGTGCGTAACCCCATGATGAGTGATCATTGAGACGTGTGCAAAAGGCACACCCCTGTGCCCGAGACACACCGGAGGAACCGTGAGCGCATCCGCCCCCGTCGCCCTCACCGAGTACGAGGGCGCCTGCCTCGACAAGAACGCCGACGAGCGCGCCATCCGCGACGTGCTCACGCGAGTCGGCGACAAGTGGTCGCTGCTCGTCATCGCGACCCTGCGGAGCGGTCGGCTGCGGTTCGGCGAGCTGCAGCGTCACATCCCCGGCGTCTCGCAGCGCATGCTCACCCTCACCCTGCGCCAGCTCGAGCGCGACGGGCTGCTCGTGCGCACGGTGCACCCCGAGGTGCCGCCGCGCGTGGAGTACGAGCTCACCACCATGGGGGCGAGCCTCGTCGACGCCTCGATCGCGCTGCTCACCTGGGCCCTCGAGAACCAGCCCGGCATCGAGCGGGCGCGCGCCGCCTACGACGCCCGCTAGGGCGCGCGCAGCAGCATCGCCACCAGGCGGGCGGCGAAGTCGTCGTCGACCGGGCCACGACGGAGTGCCCGCACGACGACCGCACCGAGCATCGCCTCGACGAGCTCCTCCACCGGCAGCTCGTCGATGTCGCCCGTGTCGACCGCGCGCTGCATCCGGTCGCCGAGCAGCTGCAGCACGCCGAGACGCTCGCTGAAGCCGACGGCCACCGAGGCGTCCTGCGCGGATGCGGCGACGAGCGAGCGCAGCAGCGCGTCGTTGCCGGGGCGGCCGATGAAGTCGACCACGTTCTGCAGCCAGAGGGTGAGGTCGGCCCGCAGGTCGCCGGAGTCGGCGGGCACGAACCACTCGGGCATGATGAGGCCCTCGGCGAGACCCTCGGCCACGAGCGCGCTGCGCGACGACCACCAGCGGTAGATCGTCTGCTTGCCGACACCCGCCTCGGCTGCCACGCCCTCCATGGTCAGCCCGTCGAAGCCGCGCTCCGCGAAGAGGCGGGCGGTGGCCTCGAGGATGGCCATCCGGGCGGCTTCGCTGCGCGCGGGACCCTGGCGGTGCTCGGGTGTCATATCGGGTAGCGTAATCACGAGACGCACCGTCTCGTCTATTCGTCTCGAGGATGGGGACCCCGTGGCCGAACTGCTGTACCGACTGGGCCGCTTCGCCGCCCGCCGAGCCGGGTGGGTGCTCGGGGTCTGGGCGCTCGTGCTGGCCCTCGCCGCCGGCGGGTTCGCCGCCTTCTTCGGCGGGCTGAGCAACAGCTTCGACATCCCCGGCACCGCCTCGAGCGAGGTCATCGACGAACTGCAGCAGAAGCTGCCCGACTACAGCGGCGCCGCCGGCATGGTCGTGTTCCACACCGACGACGGCTCCGCGTTCACCGACGACCAGAAGTCGGCGATCGCCGCGCTCGTCGCCGACACGACCGGCCTCGTCGACGTGGCCGACGTCGTCGACCCCTTCGACGCCGAACAGCAGCGCGCCGACCGGCTCGCCCAGCTCGACGACGGTCGGGCGCAGCTCGAGGCGGGCCGCGCCCAGCTCGACGCCGGTCAGCAGCAGCTCGACGCGGCGCGACAGCAGGCCGAGGCCGCGGGCGCCCCGGAGCAGCTGATCGCCCAGCTCGACGCCCAGCAGCAGGAGCTCGACACGAGCCGCGCGGCGCTCGAGGCGCAGAGCGAGACCCTCGAGGCGGGCGCCCGGCTCGCCGCGCTCTCCGACGGGATCGGCGTGGTGTCGGACGACGGCAGCGCCGCGATCGTCAACGTCGCCTTCACCGAGCCGCGACTCGAGCTCTCGGACGAGGCCAAGCGCAGCGTGGTCGACCACTTCACCGCGGACGAGATCCCCGGCGTCTCCGTCGACTTCTCGACCGAGATCGCCCAGGGCGTGCCGCAGATCGTCGGCGTCGGCGAGGCGGTCGGCGTCGCGATCGCCGCGATCGTGCTGCTCGTCATGCTCGGCTCGCTGCTCGCGGCGGCGTTCCCGATCGTGACCGCGCTCACCGGCGTCGCGGTGGGGGTGCTCGCATCGCTGTCGCTGTCGGGCGCGGTGACCATGGCATCCGTCACCCCGGTGCTCGGCGTCATGCTGGGGCTCGCCGTCGGCATCGACTACGCGCTGTTCATCGTCAACCGGCACCGCCGGCAGCTGCTCGCGGGCGCCGAGGTGCACGAGTCGATCGGGCTCGCCAACGGCACCGCGGGCACCGCGGTGGTCTTCGCGGGTTCGACGGTCGTCGTGGCACTGCTCGCCCTCTACGTGACCGGCATCCCGTTCCTCGGCCTCATGGGTGCGGTCGGCGCGTTCTGCGTCGCGATCGCCGTGCTCATCGCGATCACCCTGACGCCCGCCATGCTCGGCCTCGCCGGCACCCGGATGCTGGGCCGCCGCGGCCGCCGCCAGCTCGCGACGGGGACGGTGCCCCACCCCGCCGACAGCGCGAAGCCGATGGGCTGGGCGCGCGCCGTCGTCACCATCCTCCTCGCCGTGGCGGCGCTGCTCACGATCGCGATCCCGGCCGCCTCGATGCGCCTCGGGCTGCCCGACGGCGGTGCCGAACCGGAGGACTCCACCACCTTCCGCGCCTACCAGGTGATCGACGAGCAGTTCGGGCCGGGCGCCAACAGCCCCCTCCTCGTGACCGCCGAACTGCCCGCGGGCACAACCGACGACCAGGTGCTCGGCATCCAGCTCGACGTCGCACAGGCGATCGCCGACGTCGACCACGTCGAGGCCGTCGCGCCGATCGCGGTGTCCGACGACGACCGGCTCGCCGCCTTCCAGGTGCTGCCGAGCGACGGCCCGAACAGCGAGTCGACCGCCCAGGTGGTGCGCGAGCTCCGGCAGCTGCCGCCCGTCGACGGAGACATCGCGCTCGGCGTCGCCGGCCAGGCCGCCATCAACATCGACATCTCCGAGAACCTGGCCGACGTGCTGCCGCTCTACCTGCTCGTCGTCGTCGGACTCTCGCTCGTGATCATGATCGTCGTGTTCCGCTCGCTGCTCGTGCCGATCATCGCGACGGGCGGCTTCATCCTGTCGCTGCTCGCCACCTTCGGCGGGCTCGTCGCGGTGTTCCAGTGGGGCTGGTTCGCGGGGGTGTTCGGCATCACGGTGACCATGCCCATCCTGAGCTTCCTGCCCGTGATCCTCGTCGGCATCCTGTTCGGGCTCGCGATGGACTACCAGCTGTTCCTGGCATCCGGGATGCGCGAGGCGTACGTGCACGGGTCGGTCGCGCGGCTCGCCGTGGCGCAGGGATTCCGCGCCGGACGCTCCGTCGTCGTCGCGGCGGGCCTCATCATGGTGGCGGTGTTCGGCGGCTTCGTCTTCTCGGAGTCCGTCATCATCCGCCAGCTGGGCTTCGGACTGGCCGCGGGCGTGCTGCTCGACGCGTTCGTCGTGCGGCTGCTGCTCATGCCGGCGCTCATGCACCTGCTGGGACGCGCCGCCTGGTGGATCCCGCGCTGGCTCGACCGGGTGCTGCCGAACGTCGACGTCGAGGGGGCGGCGCTGGAGCGCCGGCACCACGTCTGAGCGTCGGCCCCCTCCCTCCTTCTCCTTCCCCTCTCCCTCCCCTCAGAAATGCAGGAGGAATCCGCGCCCGGGGGCGGCAGCACCGGCCCGCCGGCGGCAGCCGTCGGAAAACTCCTGCATTTCTGGGGTGACGGATGCCATCCGCCGACCCGCGTAACGTGACGAGGGTGCAGTGCGACTACTTCGACGCGGGGGTGTGCCGCTCGTGCACGCTCATGGGCGTCGGATACGACGCGCAGCTCGCGGGCAAGGTGGCGCACGCCGAGTCGCTGCTGGCACCGTGGGCGGATGCCGAGTGGCTGCCGCCGGTCGCCTCGCGCCCGGAGGCGTTCCGCAACAAGGCGAAGATGGTCGTCGGCGGCACCGTCGACGCGCCCAGCCTCGGCATCCTCGACGCCGAACGGCACGGCGTCGACCTCACCGGATGCGGGGTGCTGGCCGAGGGACTGCGTGCCGCGTTCCCCGCGATCACGACGTTCATCACGCGCGCCCGGCTCGTGCCGTACGACATCCCGGCGCGTCGCGGCGAGCTGAAGAACGTGCTGCTGACCGAATCGCCCGACGGGCGCCTCATGCTGCGCCTCGTGCTGCGCTCGACCGAGTCGCTCGGCCGCATCCGCAAGCATCTGCCCGAGCTGCTCAGCGCGCTGCCGCAGTTGGCCGTCGTGTCGGCGAACCTGCTGCCCGAGCACAAGGCCGTGCTCGAAGGCGACGTCGAGGTGCCGCTCACCGCCGACGAGACCCTCGCGATGCGACTCGACGACATCGTGCTGCACCTGCGGCCGGGCGGCTTCTTCCAGACCAACACCGAGATCGCCGCCGGCCTCTACCGACAGGCGCGGGCCTGGATCGACGAACTCGCCCCCGCCACCGTCTGGGACCTCTACTGCGGCGTCGGAGGCTTCGCGCTCGCCGTCGCGGCACCCGGTCGCCGTGTGCTCGGCATCGAGACCAGTGCCGCCGCGGTCGAGAGCGCCCGGCACTCGGCCGCCGAGGCGGGCCTCGACGCCGACTTCGCGGTCGGCGACGCCACCGCCGTCACGGGGGCGGATGCACCGGATGCCGTCATCGTGAACCCCCCGCGCCGCGGCCTCGGCGCCGAACTGTGCGCCACGCTCGAGAACTCGACCGTCGACACGGTCGTCTACTCGAGCTGCAACGCCGAGACGCTCGCCCGCGACCTCGCCGAGATGCCGTCACTGCAGCCGCATCGCATCCGGGTGTTCGACATGTTCCCGCAGACCGACCACTACGAGGTCATGGTGCTGTGCCGTCGGGCGCCGCGATAATCCGCCTCAGCGGTTCGGGTTGGTGGCCTTGCCGTCGAGCCAGAGGGTGTTCGAGGGGTCGCTGTGGGCGGTGCCGCTGCCGACGTGCTTCTCGGAGATCTGCGGCCCCTTCTGGATGACGTGCACGAGCGCCATCGCGTGGCCGCGCCCGAGCCCGTAGTCGGCCGCGAGCCACTCCACGATCGCGCCGGCCTTGACGCCGGGCTGATCGAGGCCGCGCTCCGCGGCGAGTTCGACGAAGCGCCGCGGCGTGAGCCCGGTCTTGTCCTCGATGTTGTCGAGATACGCCTGGAACGACATGCGCCGAGTCTGCCACCCGCCGCCGTCAACCGGCGGGACGCCCGCGCACGTCGTCACTACGACCGACCCCGGGAGGGCACCATGCGCACCACCACCGCATCCGTTCCGCTTCTCGTCGTGCTCGCGCTGGCGCTCGTCGGATGCGGCCCCGCCGCTCCGTCCGGATCGCCGACGAGCCCTCCCGCGAGCGCGGAGCCGTCCGCGGCCCCCGTCGACGACGAGGCGGACGCGCCCGAGCCCGCCGTCGACCCGCTCACGACCGTGACCCGGATCATGGTGCGCAGCGACATCCTGTACTTCGGCGACACCGCCGGGTGGGCTCTCGACGGCTTCCGGTACACCGACGACCCGACGCAGGTGGTCGCGATGCTCACGACGGTGTTCGGTGCCGCGCCGAGCCTGTCGACCGAACCGGGCAGCCTCGAATCGAACCCGGCCGAGCTCTACGACTGGGGAGGGTTCGTGCTCGGCGTTCCGCAGATCACCGGCGAGCGCGGGCTCTACGACCTGCTCTTCGTGCGGGCGAGCAGCCCGAGCATCCACGGCGTGACCGTGGAGACCGCGGACGGCATCCGGGTGGGCAGCGCGATGGACGACGCCCGCGCGCACGCCGTCGCGACCATGGACTGGGGCATGGCGATCGAGGCGGAGCTCGACCCGACCCCCGTCGACCCCTCCCTCGTGGGCGCGGGCGCCGGACCCGACGACGACGAGCTCTTCCTCTACGTGGCGGCGCTCGACCTCGAAGGCGGGGCGGCGGTCGTCGACGAGATCAGCGCGCCGCGCCGCAACTTCGGGTCGTGAGCGCCGCCCGCCGGCCCCTCACCCGACGGAGGGCGGCCCGCCCGCGCCGCCGGGGAAGCTGCCCGTCCCGCCGCTCGTGAAGGTGCCCCCGGAACCGAACCGGCCCTGGCCGCCGAGACCGGAGGTCGTGGTCGCGTCGTCGCTCGTGATGTCGGCCCCGAGATCCGCGATGACGACCTCGTCGCCCGCGCTGAGACCGGAGGTGATCTCGACGCTCTCGGAGCCGATCGCCCCCACCTCGACGGGCACGCTCGTGAGCTGCCCGTCGACGAGCCGCTGCACCGTGTAGGTGGTGCCGTCGACGTGGAGGGCCGACAGCGGGACGGTCAGCACGTCGCTCGCCGCCGCGATGTCGACGCTCACCTCCACCGCCGCGCCGTTGAGGAGCGTGTCGCCGTCGGGGTCGATCGCCACCTCGACCTCGTAGGCCGGGGTCGAGGTCTCCGAGACGTTGACGAGCCCCACCGACGAGACGGTCGCGGCGTAGCTCGCACCGCTCGAGGTGATCACCGCGGTGCCGGTCTGGCCGGCCCGCACCTTCGAGATCTGCGCGAGGGTGACCGTCGAGGTCACGGTGTACCCGTCGTCGCCGATGATGGTGGCCACCTGCGTGGTCGACCCCGCCGAGACGTCGTCGCCGACGGCGAACCCGACGTACGCGACCGTGCCCGCGATCGGCGTGGTGAGGCTCGCCGCGGTGAGGTCGTGGCGGGCGACGTCGAGATCCGCCTGCGCGAGGTCGATCGCCGCGCGGTCGGCCACGATGTCGGCCGCCGAGGCCGTCGCGCCCGACCCGCCCGCGGAGGAGCTGCTCCCGGATGCGGATCCCGACCCCGCCGACGTCGCCGACCCCGCGGACGAGCCGCCCGCCGACCCGCCGGAGGTCGAGGATGCGGCGATCGCCGCGCGGAGCTCGCCGATCGCGTCGTCGAGGTCCGTCATCCCCGCCTGCACCGCCGCCTGAGCGGACGCCACGACGGTCTGCGCGTCGCCGACCCCGGCGATCGCCGCCTGGCAGTCGGCGAGCAGCTGCTTCACCGCGTCGAGGGTGAGTGGCGTCGCGGTGTCCTCCTCGTCGTCCGCGGCCTCGGCGCCCTCCGCGGCCTCCGTGTCACCGGTGTCGCCCGGATCCGCGAGGGTCGCGTCGAGGAAGGGCTGGCAGAGGGTCGCGGCCGAGGTCTGCGAGTCCTGCGCGTCGGCGAGGGCGTCGGCGGCCGTCTGCGCGAGCGTCAGCAGACTCTGCTGCGCGGCCACCACCTTGTCGACCGCGGCCGACAGGGCGGCCGTGTCGGAGCCGTCCGAGCCGCCGCCTGCGGGCGTCGAGGAGCCTCCCCCCGACGACGACGCGGACGAGCTCGAGTTCGAGCTCGTCGAGGTCTGCGAGGCGAGGTCGTCGGCCAGGGCCTGCTCGGCATCCGCGAGCCGGGACTCGGCCGAGTCGACGGCGTCCTGGAGGTCCGCGTCGTCGATCGTCGCGAGCACCGCCCCCGCCTCGACGGTGTCGCCGACCCTCACGTTCACCGAGTCGACGGTGCCGGACGCGCCGAAGGCGCGATCGCGGCGGGTCGCCGAGGCGAGCGATCCGCTGAGCGACAGGGTCTCGTCGACCGAGCCCGACTCGGCGGTCGCGGTGCGGTACCCGGATGCGGTTCCCGCGGCGTTCGCCCAGGCGATCCCGCCGCCGGCGAGCACGAGCGCACCGGTCACCACGCCCGCGCCGATGACACGGCCCCTCGTGAACCAGCCGCGCCAGCCGCGAGATCCGGCGGTCTTCTTCGTCTTCTTCACCATGTCTCCGTCATTCCGTCCGCAGGGCGTCGATCGGCGCGAGGCGCGCGGCGCGCGTCGCGGGGTAGACCCCGAACACGATGCCGATCGCGATCGACACCGCGAGGGCGCCGCCGACGGCCGCCGGCGAGAGCACCACCGAGCTGCCGATGATGGCGGGCAGCACGAGCGTTCCGAGCGCACCGAGCAGGGCGCCGAGCACGCCGCCGCCGAGCCCGAGGATCGCCGCCTCGGTCAGGAACTGCCGCCGGATCGCCCACGGCGGGGCGCCGAGCGCCTTGCGCAGGCCGATCTCGCGGGTGCGCTCCGTGACCGAGACCAGCATGATGTTCATCACGCCGATGCCGCCGACGAGCAGCGAGAGCGCCGCGATGCCGGTGAGCAGGATCGTCAGGGTCTGGTAGATCGAGGTGGCCGTCTCGACGAGCGCCTCCTGGCTCGAGATCGAGAAGTCGGCCTCGTCGCTCGAGGTGATGCCGTGCCGGTTCAGCAGGATCGTCTGGGCCTCCTGATACGCGGCCGAGAGCTGCTCGGCGGATGCCGCCTGGATGTAGATCGTCGACACGCTCGCCGCGGAGGTTCCGCCGACGAGCACGTTGGCGACCGTCGACATCGGCGCGACCGCGACGTCGTCGAGATTCGACGAGCTGTCGGATCCGGCCGAGTCGAGCACGCCCACGATCTGGAAGCTCGTCCCGTCGATCTCGACGCTCTGCCCGACGACGTTCGTGCGGCCGAAGAGCTCGGTCGCGGTCTCGGAGCCGAGCACGACGACCTTCGCCGCCTCGTCGACGTCGTCCTGGGTGAAGAACGACCCGTACTCGAGGGTGCGGGCGCGCACGTCGAGCCACGACACGGTCGTGCCGGTGACCGAGGTGGTCCAGTTGGTGTCGTTCGCCTCGAGCGCGAGCGAGGTGGTCTTCTCGGGCGCCACCCCGGCGATGTCGGGAGCGTTCACGTCGGAGGTGAGCGCCGCCGCATCCGCCTGGGTGAGCGTGGTGGCGGTGCCGAAGCCGCCGCGCATCCCCGAGGAGTCCGTCGTGCTTCCGGGCGACACGATCAGCAGGTTGCTGCCGAGCGAGTCGATCTGCGCCGAGACGTCCTTCTGGGTGCCGAGGCCGAGGCCCACGGTCAGGATGACGGCGGCGATGCCGATCAGGATGCCGAGCACGGTCAGCAGGGAGCGCATCGCGTGCGAGCGCACCGCCGACCACGCCGTGTGCAGGGTCTCGGTCCAGTTCACGCCGCCACCGCCGAGGGCTCGACGATGAGGCCGTCCTTGACCCGTACGAGGCGCGAGGCGTGCTGGGCGACCTCCAGCTCGTGCGTGATGAGCACGATCGTGCGGCCGGCGTCGTTGAGCTCCTGGAACAGCCCCAGCACGTCGGCCGTCGACACGGAGTCGAGGTTGCCGGTGGGCTCGTCGGCCAGGATCATCGTCGGCTCGCCCACGAGGGCGCGGGCGACCGCGACGCGCTGCTGCTGGCCGCCCGAGAGCTCGCCGGGGCGGTTGTCGAGCTTGTCGCCGAGGCCCACCCTCTCGAGCGCGAGTGCGGCGCGCTCGCGCCGCTCCTCCTTGCCGACGCCGGCGTAGACGAGCGGCAGCTCGACGTTGCGCCAGGCGGACAGCGAGGGCAGCAGGTTGAAGCCCTGGAACACGAACCCGATCTCCCGGTTGCGGATGCGGGCGAGCTCGGCCTCGTCGAGCTCCTCGACGTCCTCGCCGGCGAGCCGGTAGCTTCCCGCGGTGACGACGTCGAGGCAGCCGAGCACGTTCATGAGCGTCGACTTGCCCGAGCCCGACGGCCCCATGATGGCCACGTACTCGCCGCCGCGGATCTCGAGGTCGATGCCGCGCAGGGCTTCGAACTCGATCGCGCCGGAGCGGTAGGTCTTGCGCACGCCGCTCAGCTCGATGACGGGCGGGGCGCTCTGCTCGGCGCTCATCCGTTCGTCCCCTGCGGGCCGCCCTGACCGCCTCCGGGGAAGGTGGCGCCGTCCGGCGGGCTGAAGTCGCCGCCGCCCGGGAACTGGCCGTCGCCGCCGCCGGGGAACTGCCCGGTCTGCCCCTGGTTGCCCTCGCCGGGGGTGAAGGAGCTCACGAGCACCTCGTCGCCCTCGCTGAGGCCCGAGGTGATCTCGGTCAGGTTGCCGACGGTCTCGCCGACCTCGACGGTCGTCGTGGTCTTGGTCCCGTCGGATGCCACGAGGGTGACGGTGCTCGTGCCGTCGTCGGCGGTCGTCACGGCGGCGCTCGGCACGGCGAGCACGTTCTCGCGGCTCTCGTAGACGATCTCGAGATCCACGGAGACGCCGTCGAAGAGGCCGTCGGCCGTGCCGTCCACCGTGATCGTCACCGGGTAGGCGGCCGCACCGGAGGTCGTCGAGGGCAACAGCCCGACCGTGGTGACGCTGCCCTCGAGGGTGGCGCCGTCGTCGGTGGTGAGGTGCACCGCGTCGCCCGCGGAGATCAGTGCGACGTCCGATTCGCCGACCGTCGCGGTGATCTCCCATGCGTCGGTGCCGACGATCGTGAAGGCGGCCGTGCTCGTCGACGCGGAGCTCGAGCCGCCCATGCCGCTCGATCCGGACGAGCCGACGGCGTCGCCCACCGCCACGTTCACCGCGGTGACCGTGCCGGCGACCGGGGCGAGGAGGGTGGCTCCGTCGAGCGCCTCCTGCGCCGAGGCGACGTCGGCCTCCGCGACCGAGACGGATGCGGCGGCCGCCGCGATCTCGGCGAGATCGGCCGTCGACCCGCTCGACGACGACTTCGCGTCCGCGTACTTGGCCTGGGCGGAGGCGAGGGTCGACTCGGCCTCGAGCAGGTCCGCGTTCAGCTGCAGGGTGTCGATGGTGCCGAGCGCGTCGCCCACGGCGACGACCTGGCCCTCTGCGACGTCGACCGAGAGCACGGTGCCCGAGCCCTCCCAGCTGACGTCCTCGTTCACGAGGGGCGTCAGGGTTCCGCTCGTCGTGACCGACTGCTCGAGCGTCTGCAGGCTCGCCTGCGACGTCATGTCGAAGGACTGGGCCTCGGCCGAGCTCTGCTGCGCGCCGGGGATGGCGAAGCCGAAGACGTAGACGGCGCCGCCGCCCAGGACGAGCGCGGTCGCCGCGCCGATGATGATCCAGGTGCGCGTCCGAACGCGCGTCGGGAACGATGCCAACGCTCTGCCTCTCTGACCCCCGCGGGCGCGCCGGGTCGCAGGGCCGACGGTAGGGAGGCCGGATGGACGGTTCGCTATCGCTTGCTATGGGGAGGCTGGGAACGGATAGCACCCCGCGCGTTCACCCGCAAGCCCCCCGGCGTTCTTTGGTCGCGTCGGCGGCGGCGAGCAGGATGGGGAGCACAGCCCGTTCACCACGAGAGGACCGGCACCATGACCACCACGCTCACCCCCGCGACCCCCGCCCCCGCTCCCGTCGCATCCGGCATCCGCTGGGCCTCCGTCGCCGAAGGCCTCTGGGCCGGCACACGCGACGGGGAGTTCCTCGGCACCGTCGAGTTCGTCGACGGTGGCTTCGAGACCGCCGACGAGCGGGGCACCCGCATCGGTCGCTCCCACTCGCTCGTCGCCGCCCAGCGTCTCGTCGAGTCGCCCGCCCCCGACGAGGAGTCGGTGCTCGGCTGGCGCGACGAGCGCCCCGTGCTCGCCGCCGGCTGGCTCGGCTTCGCGGCCCTCGCCGTGACGGCGGTCGGCCTCGCCTGGAACCTCTACGTCTGACGGGCCACCGTCACCGGTCGCGCCTAGGCTGACGGCATGGCCCGTCCCGCAGCTCCCGGCTTCTCCTGCGCGGAGTGCGGGTGGACGGGTGCCAAGTGGTTCGGCCGATGCCCCGAGTGCCAGGCGTGGGGGTCGATCGTCGAGCGCGGCGCCCCGACCACGTCCGTCGCTCCGGCATCCGTGCCGGCCGCACGGGCCGCGAAGCCCATCACGGCGCACGTCGTCGACGACGCCACCCACCGCCCCACGGGCATCGGCGAGTTCGACCGCGTGCTCGGCGGCGGCCTCGTGCCCGGGGCCGCGGTGCTCGTGTCGGGCGAACCGGGCGTCGGCAAGTCGACGCTGCTGCTCGAGGTCGCCGCGCGGGTCGCCCGCCGCGGCGCGCGCGTGCTGTACGTGTCGGGTGAGGAGTCGGCCGGTCAGGTGCGCCTGCGCGCCGAGCGCACGGGCGCGCTCGACGACGAGCTGTACCTCGCCTCCGAGACCGACCTCGCCACGGTGCTCGGCCACGTCGACGCGGTCCGTCCGGGCCTGCTCGTCATCGACTCGGTGCAGACGATCGCGTCCGCCCAGTCGGATGGCGCGCCCGGCCAGCCGGCGCAGGTGCGCGAGGTCGCGGGCACGCTCATCCGGGTGGCCAAGGAGCGCGGCATCCCGCTGCTGCTCGTCGGCCACGTCACGAAAGACGGCTCGATCGCCGGTCCGCGGGTGCTCGAGCACCTGGTCGACGTCGTGCTGAGCTTCGACGGCGACCGCCAGACGGCGCTGCGCTTCGTGCGGGCGCTCAAGAACCGCTTCGGCCCCACCGACGAGGCGGGCTGCTTCGAGATGACGGGCGACGGCATCGCCGAGGTGCCCGATCCCTCGGGTCTCTTCCTCTCGCGCTCCGCGACCCCGGTCGCCGGCACCTGCGTCACCGTGGCGCTCGAGGGGCGCCGCGCACTGCCCGTCGAGGTGCAGGCGCTCGTCGTCGGCACGAGCGCACCCAACCCGCGGCGCGTGGTCAGCGGAGTCGACGGCGCCCGGGTCGCGATGCTGCTCGCCGTGCTCGAGAAGCGCTGCCGTCTCACCCAGCTCGCCCAGTCCGACGTCTACGTGTCGACCGTGGGCGGCATCCGCCTCGCCGAACCGGCCGCCGACCTCGCGATCGCCCTGGCCATCGCGTCCGCCGTGAAGGACACCCCGCTGCCCCGCACCCTCGCCGCGATCGGCGAGATCAGCCTCGCGGGCGAGGTGCGCCCGGTCGCCGGCGGCCGCCAGCGCTCGGCCGAGGGCGCACGCCTCGGCTACCGCACCATCATCGACGCCGAGGTGGGCTCGCTGCAGACGGCCGAGTCGCTCGCGTTCTCCGCTCCCGGGCTCGAGCGGGTCGAGGCGCCCGCGTTCTGAGCCGGCGCGTCAGTCGCGGGGCGCCGACGGGCGCCACGCCTCGTGGGCGTGCGACATCCAGACGCGCGCGGGGTCGAGCGAGCGCACGAGGCGCTGCCCCTCCGTGGTCGGCTCGTCGAGCTCTCCGGACCAGACCGCGGTGTCGCCGACGATCAGCTCCGGATGCGCGCCGTTCTCGATGACGACGATCTGCGACCCCGCCGTGTGGCCGGGAGCGGGCAGCAGCCGGACGCCGGGCAGCAGCTCGCGCTCGCCGTCCACCGGCACGTACCGCACCGGCGCGCCGGGCGGATCCACCCACTCGGGGATCGTGTACTCGGAGCGCGTCCGCGCGTCGTCGAGCTCGCGGCGCTGCACATGGATCGGCACGCCGTCGAAGAGGTGGTTGCCGCCGCAGTGGTCGGCGTGCAGGTGCGTGTTGACGACGAGGTCGATGCGCTCGGTCATCCGCGGGTCGCGCGGCAGGATCCGCGGGTCGAGGTCGGCCAGGGCGGGGTGCAGGCGGGTGAGCCCGGTGTCGACCAGCACCCGCGCATCCGGATGCTCGATCAGGTGCACGTAGACCGGCATGCCGTCGTCCACGCCGAGGAGCTCGGCGACCCGGATCGGGGTCACCGTGATCCGGCGGTTCATCGCGCCGTCTCCGCGGAGAGGTGGGCGGCGAGCCGGTCCCAGATCGGCACGGTGCTGCCGACCATCTCGTCGAAGAACTCGCGCTCCCAGTCCGCGCCGGTGCCGTAGGAGCTCGTGACGATCCGGATGACGCAGCTCCCCCCGGATGCGGCCTCGACGAGGAACTCGGTCGCGACCGGTCCGACGCGGGGCAGGGTCTCGGCGACCCGGTCGAGGGGGACGCCGATGCTCGCGAGCCACGCGAGCATCCCCGGCGGGATGTCCTCGACGCGATCCCCGAGCGGCCAGGGCTCCCGGTAGGCGAATCGCGTGGGCGGCGTGCAGTGGGTGACGACGCCGGTGCTCGTGAACCCGCCGAGGTCGAACGAGACCTCGCCGCCCACCCGGGGGTCGAGACGGGTCGGCACCATCCACGAGGAGACGCCGTGCGCGGTGGCGATGGCCTCCCACACCTGCTCCGGCGTGGCCGGCACGCGATAGCTGCGTTCGCTGCGGTACTCGGCCTCGGCGGTTCCGTCGTCGTGCTCCATCAGACCTCCCGGGGCCGCGGATAGGACGAGACGGCCAGCCGATGCGGCCGGCCGTCGTCGTGGTGGTAGCGGGCGACCAACGCGGCGATCGCGGACTGCAGTTCGGCGGAGAACGCCGCCCGGTCCTCGGCGGAGGCGAACCCGATCACCGCGTCGAGTGCCAAGGTGGGCACGCGGGCGCCGTCGGCCGCGGCGCGCGCGACGACCCCGCCCTCCGAGACGGTCCGCGCGCCCAGGGCGATGAGATAGGCGATCGAGAGACGATCGGCGATCTGCTCCGGGTCGGCGACCTCGCCCTGCAGCAGCTCGGGGGCCACCACGAGGCGTCGGGCGGTGCGGCGCATGAGGCGTTCGACGATGCCGCCCCAGCTCCGGGTCTCGGCCTCCTCGACCAGACCGTGGGCCTCGAGTGCCCGCAGGTGGTAGTTGGCCTTCTGGCGCGTGAGTCCGACCGCGCTCGCGACGGCGGACGCCGACGCCGGTTCGTCGAGGGCGTCGAGGATCGCCGCACGGATCGGATCGAGGGCCGACTCGACCGCGGCCCGGTCGGTCAGCACCTGAACGTCGTCCATGTCGCCCACCGTACGACTTGACAAATAAAACTGTCAAGAGGATGGGGAGTGGCGCGCACCGGACGTTGGCGGGACCGGCGCGCGCCACGGCTCAGGCCGAGCGAGCCCCCCGGCGGTTCGGGGTCTCGACGGGGGCGGCGTCGACGAAGGTGGATGCGCACGTGGCGCCCCCTGCGTCGACGACCCAGAGATGCAGGCGGGCGGCAGCCGGCGGCGGCGGCACGCGGAGCGTCACCGCCGCGCTCAACTCGAAGGGCGTCACGGGGTCGAGCTGTGCGCTCGCCGCGGGGCTCCCGCTCCCGACGGATGTCGAACCGGCGAGACCCCAGGCGGCGTGCACGACCCCGTGCAGCGGCTCGCGGCCGTGGTGGGAGACGTGCAGGCCGAGCTCGACGGGGCCGTCGGGCACGGGGATGTCGGCTCCGGCGTGCGCGGGCACCAGGTCGACCACGAGCACCGTCTCCGCGTGCATCCGCGCGTAGTCCAGCCCTCCGGCGTCCTTCGCCCGACGGTCGACGTCGACCACGCCGGCCATCTCGTGCTCGACGTCGGTCAGCTCGGTGTACACGTATCCGGCGAAGCGGTCGTGCCGTCGCAGCTCCTGGGTCTGCCAGCGCGAGTGCCAGGCGCGCTCGAGGCTCGTGAACCCCGCCCCGTACTCGCTGTTGACGATCGGCACGCCGGCGCGGGGGAACTCGGGCGAGCCGTACAGGCTCTTGTCGACCACGAAGTCGGGACCGAGCTTCACGGGCCAGTCGTCCCGTCGACCGGCGGCGAGCTCGGCGAGGTTGCGCGCCCACGACGCCGGATCCTCGTCGTAGTAGTGCCAGTCGACGAGATCGCTGCGCACGTGGTTCCAGCCCGAGTTCTCCACGATCGGGCGGGTGTCGTCGAGGGCGCGCATCGCCTCGTAGGCGTCGACGGCCGCCGCCGCACGCTCGGGGCTCCCCGTGATGTCCCAGTCGAGCCCCCACTCCTCGTTGTAGAGACCCCAGATGACGATCGAGGGATGGTTGCCGTCGCGCTCCACCATCGCGGGGAGCTGGGCGAGGAACGCCTCGGCGGACGCCGGGGTCCAGCGACTCGGTGCCGGCGGCTCCGCCCACACGAGCATCCCCATCCGGTCGGCGTGGTGCAGCCAGCGGGGCTCCTCGAGCTTGATGTGCTTGCGGACCATCGTGAAGCCGAGCTCCCGCGCCAGCTCGAGGTCGCGCACGAGCGCCTCCTCGCTCGGGGCGGTCAGGCCGCTCTCGGGCCAGTACCCCTGATCGAGCACTCCGCGCAGATAGAGCCGTTCGCCGTTGAGGTACAGGCGCTCCCCTCGCGCCTCGATGCGGCGCAGACCCGCGGTGACGACCACGCGGTCGTCGGCCGTCGCCACCTCGAGCTCGTAGAGATGCGGGTCGGAGGGCGACCAGAGCCGGGGCTCGACGACGTCGATCCGGGCGGCGAAGGCGCCCTCGACCACCTCGAACGGCACGCCGTCGATGCGGATCTCCCCGGCATCCGCGGTGCCGGTGACGTCGAAGCCGGTGAGCGAGTCGCCGCGCACGACGACGGAGCGGATCTCCTCCCGTCCGCGCCCCTCGAGCCACACCGACTGCCAGATGCCCGAGGTGGGCGTGAACGAGACGCCGTCGTAGTCGTCCCGCGGGATCGAGCGCTGCTTGCCGTGCACGATCTCGCGCTTGTCGGCGGGCGCCTCGACCTCGACGACGAGCTCGCCGGAACGTCCCGTGATCTCGAACTCGAACGGCACGCTGCCGCCCACGTGCTCGCCGACGGGCTCCCCGTCGATGCTCACGCGCGCGCGATGGTGCACGCCGCCGAAGCACAGGTAGGTGCGCGGCCAGTCGGTCGCCGGGATCTCCCGCCGGTAGACGCCGCGCTCCAGCCAGGTGCGCTGCACGCCCGACGCGGGCGTCTCCCAGGCGAACGGCACGGTGATGCGGGTCGCCCCGTCATCCGTCTCGAAGTCCCACTCGCCGTTGAGGCTGAGCCACCGATCGGAACGATCGCGGTCGGGGCGCGGGTACTCGGACTTGGGGACGGTCATGCGTGGCCTTTCCATTGCTCAGCCCTTCACGCTTCCGGCGAGGATGCCGTTGATGAAGTGCTTCTGAAGGAGGAAGAAGATGACGAGCAGCGGCACGAGCGCCACGGTGCTCGCGGCGAGCAGCTCGCCGGTGACGGTCGCGTAGTCGGCGCCGATCTTGTTGCCCGAGATCGTGGACGCGAGGGTCGACAGCACGACCTGCAGCGTGGCCATCCGCTCCGAGCTCGCGACCACGACCGGCCACACGAAGTCGTTGTAGATGTTCATGACGGTCAGCACCGCGAGGCCGGCGAGTCCGGGGCGGATGATCGGCACGACGATGCGCCAGTAGAGACCGAACTCGCCGCAGCCGTCGACGCGGGCCGCGTCGAGCAGCTCGTCCGGCACCGCGGCGATCACCTGCCGCATCCAGAAGATCGCGAAGGCGTCGACGGCCCCGGGGAGGATGAGCGCCTGATAGGTGTTCACCCAGCCGAGCTCCTTCATCTCCAGGAGCAGCGGGATGATGAGCACGATCGTCGGCAGCATGAGCGTGATCAGCACCGTGCCGAACAGCAGGCTCTTCCCGCGGAAGTCGTACTTCGCGAACGCGTAGGCCGCCAGCGGCGCGCAGAACAGGGTGATGGACCCCTTCACGAGCAGCACGATGGCCGTGTTGAGGAACCCGTGCGCGATCGGCACGTCCTGGAACATGCCGACGAAGTTCTGCAGGCCGAAGGTGCTCGGGTCGAACTCGAGCGGGTGGCGGATGATGTCGTTCGCGGGCTTGAAGGCCGAGAGCACGGCCCAGACGACCGGCGCGAGGAAGGCGACGGCGAGCACGACGAGGAAGGCGTGCGAACCGAGGTGCCGGCGCCGGCGCTCACCGGCCTGGGTGGAGAGGGTCATGATCAGTCCTTCGCCCGCAGCAGCCGCACCATGCCGAGCGACAGGGCCATCACGAGGATCACGAGCAGGAACGAGTTCGCGGCACCGGTGCCGAGATCACCGCGCGTGATGTGGTTGTAGAGGTACAGGCCCGCGGTCGTGGTCGACGAGTAGGGGCCGCCCTGCGTCACGACGAAGGGCTCCGCGAACATCTGGAACACGGCGAGCGTCTGCAGCACGACCGCGAACATCAGGGTGCGGCGGATGAGCGGGACGGTGATGCTCCACACCTTGCGCATCCGGCCGGCACCGTCGAGGGCGGCGGCCTCGTAGACGCTCGAGTCGATCGCCTGCAGACCGGAGAGCAGGATCACGATGATGAAGCCCGTCGTCTTCCAGATGAACAGCAGCGCGAGGGTCGGCTTCGCCCAGGCGCTCGAGGTGAGCCAGGCGATGTCGGGCAGCCCGAGCGCTCCGAGCACCGCGTTGACCGCGCCGTAGTTCTGGTCGAACAGCACCACCCAGATCTGGGCGACCGCGACGAGCGGGGTGACGAACGGGACGATGAACGCGGTGCGGTAGAAGCCCCGCATCCGCAGCTTGGCGTTGTCGAGCAGGATCGCCGCCGCCAGGGCGATGACGAGCTGCACGGGGATGATGAGCAGCCAGAGCACGGCGGAGTTGGCGAGCGAGTTCCAGAACGCGGGGTTCGTGAGCAGGTAGGTGTAGTTGTCCCAGCCGACCCACCGCGCCGACCCCGCCCCGTGCCAGTTCGTGAAGCTCAGCCGCAGCGTGAACAGCATCGGGTAGATGCCGAAGGCGAGGAAGAGGACGACGAAGGGGGCGACGAAGACGTAGGGTGCGAGCCGCCGGGTGATCGGGAGCCCCGCGCCGCGACGACGCGGGTGCGTCGCGCGGGGAAGCGATGTCGTGGTCACGGGACTCCCGATCTCGATGATTCTCAGCGGATGACGTCGCCGGCTACTGCCGGTCGATCAGGTTCGCCTGGATGTCGGCCGTCGAGTCGTCGATGACCTCCTGCGGGGTGAGCGAGCCGTCGAGCATCAGCTGGATGTTGTTGCCCAGGTAGTCGACGGCGCCCCCCCACCAGCTCGGCGTCGGCACGCCACCCGGGATCTCGGCACCCGCCTCGGTCGCCACGGCCCACAGGTCCTGACCGCCGAACGCGTCGACCGGCTGGAACAGCGGCTTCGCGGGGTCGGCTGCGGGCAGGTAGCTCGGGATGGACGTGTTGAGACCCTCGGGGTAGACCGAGTTGGCGCCCCACACCGTCGAGTAGCCGGCCTCGTCGAACATCAGGAACTCGTAGAACAGCCACGCGAGCTGGGAGTTCTCGCCGTCCTTCGGCAGGATGAACGACGAGCCGCCCATCGCGCCCGACCGGGCGCCGCCGTCGGTCCAGGCGGGCAGCGGCATCGCACGCCAGTCGCCCGCGGTGTTCTCGAGCAGCTGCTGCGGCGCGAAGTCGAACCAGATCGCCCAGGGCACGAAGACCTGCTTGCCCGAGTCGAGCGTCTCGACGTCGGTCGGCGAGAGGTACTCGGCGCGGGTGCCGAGACCCTCCGAGCTGACGGTGTCGAGGAAGGTCAGGATCTGCTCGTACTCGGGCGAGTCGAGTCGGAGCTGTCCGTCGGCGTCGGTCATCGCGGTGCCGAGCTGACTCGCGTACATCTCCAGCTGGAGCTGACCGAGGAAGGGGCTCTGCTCGAGGTGGATCGGACCGGAGTCGGGCACCGCCGCCTTGTAGGCGCGCGCCGCGTCGAGCAGGTCGTCGTAGGTCTCGATCGAGGAGGCGTCGACTCCGGCCGCCTCGAGCGCCGTCGCGTTGTAGAACAGCAGCCCGGGGTCGAGGTCGAACGGGACGCCGTAGATCCCGGCGCCCTGGGAGTTCACGTCGAGCTTCTGCTGGGCGATGTCGTCGGCGTAGGGGGCCAGCACGTCGCTCAGGTCCCACAGGTGGTCGGCGTAGCCGGCGACGAGCTGGTCGTCGAGGAAGACGCCGTCCGGGACGTCGCTCCCCGTGATGAGCGTGTTCTGGAGCTTGGCCGCGATGTCGACCGCCTCGTGGTGCACGACGATGTCGGGGTACTTCTCGTTGAACGCGGCGATCGCCTCGTCGAACACCGAGAACAGGTCGCCTTCGCGATCCCAGATGGTGATCTCACCGGACGGCGAGGCCTCGGTGGGGGCCTGCAGTTTCGACGAGTCGGCGGCCTCTCCGCCGTCGCCGATCGCCGGGCCGCAGGCGGTCAGGCTCAGGGTGAGCGCGGCGAGCCCGCCGAGCGCGAGGACTCGGGTGGTGCGCTGGTGCATGGGACACTCCTTTGTGCGGACGTTTGCCAACGTGTGCAAAACGCTACAGGATGTTTGCACACGTTGCAAACGCTACGATCGTCGAAACGAGGAGGTGCCATGGCCGCTACCCTGCGAGACGTCGCGGAGCGCGCGCAGGTCTCCATGCGCACCGTCTCCAACGTCGTGAGCGGATACGCGCACGTCAGCGAGCGCATGCGGCGGCGCGTGCTCGACGCCATCGACGAACTCGACTACCGCCCGAACCCGGTGGCGCGCACGCTCCGCACGGGCCGCACGGGGATGCTCGCCCTCGTCGTGCCCGAGATCGACGTGCCCTACTTCAGCGAACTCGCCCGCGACGTCATCAACGCCGCAGCCGAGGTCGGCTACCGGGTGATGATCGACCAGACCGGTCACGACCACGATCGCGAGCGGGAGCTGCTGACCGGAGGCGACCGCACGATGCTGTTCGACGGCATCCTGTTCTCCCCCCTGGTGACCCGCACGGAGCTGCTCGAGATGAACGCCCGCACCTCGATGCCGCTCGTGCTGCTGGGCGAGCACGAATTCGACGGCCGCTTCGACCACGTCGCGATCGACAACGTGCAGGCCGCGCACGACGCCACGACCCACCTGATCCGGCTCGGCCGCACGCGGATCGCGGCCATCGGCGCCCAACCCGACGAGCAGTACTCGACCCCGCAGCAGCGCACCGCCGGATTCGAGGGAGCCCTCGCGGATGCCGGCCTGACCCCCCTGCGGATCGAGGCGGCCGCCCACTACCGTCGCGCCGACGGATACCAGGCCGCGCGCTCGCTGCTCGAGCGGGACCCCCGCCCGGACGCGATCTTCTGCTACTCGGACCTGCTCGCCATGGGCGCGCTGCGCGCCGTCTTCGACGCCGGCCTGCGCGTGCCGGAGGACGTGGCGATCATCGGCGTCGACGACATCGAGGAGGGTCGCTACTCGCGCCCCTCACTCAGCACGGTGTCGCTCGACACCCCCTTCATCGCCCGCAACGCGGTCGCCCGCGTCGTCGCGCGGATCGAGGACCCCGACACCGATGCGGTCGAGCTCGTCGCCCCGCACGCGCTCATCGCCCGCGAGAGCACCGTCGGGCGCTGAGCGCGGAACCTCCGCCTCGGCGAGCTCGGTGCCGATCCACTCCTCGTCGTCCTCGGGATGGGCGTCGACCTCGCGTCCGCGCACGGCGGCCCACAGCGCGAGCAGCAGCCCGGACGCGACGAGGGGGTCGCCGAACGCCTGCGCGCCGAACGTCGCCAGATCGCCGAGCGACACCGCCACATCCGGATCGCGGGCGAGCGCGAGGAAGGCGAGCACCGTGATGCCGAACACGGCGTTCGCCAGGATCAACTGCACCCGTGCGGGGCGCGGGTACCCGCGGGAGTCCTCGTTGGCGACCCCGCTCTCGGTGAGGAACGACCAGACGAAGCCGAACAGCACGATCGCACCCCCCGCGAATCCGAGCACGAACGCGATCGGGTCGGCGATGAAGTCGCGATACGCGAACAGCGCCGACATGAGCAGCGCCACGAGAACCGAGGTCGCCCGGGCGGCGTCCAGCCGGCGGCGCACCAGCGCCACGACGAGCACGCCGAGCGCGAGCACCGCCCCGACGATCGCGAGCCCGTCGGCGCTCCACAGCAGGGGGAAGCCCACGAGCCCCGTCGTCGCGAGCAGCACCCCGGCGACGCCGACCGCCGCCATGAGCTCCGGCAGCGTGCGCCGGCCGCGTCGCGCCTGCACGACCGCGAGCGCGAGCAGCACGATCGCTCCGGCCCCGCGCACGGCGAACAGCACCGTCGTGCTCGTGAGCGCATCCGCGGCGGCGAGCAGCGCGGTCGTCACCTCCGGGGGCGAGCCGTAGCCGAGCGTGACCTGCGCGAGGGCGATGAGGGGCGTCGCCGGCAGGCTCGTCGTCGTGAAAGCCGCCACCAGCAGGGCCAGGCCGTCGATGCGGTCGGCCATGCCCTGAGCCGAGGGCTCCCCGCGGCCCGGACGGATGCGCGCGAGCACCGCCCACGATCCCGCGATGAGGGCGAGCAGCAGCAGCGAACCGGCCAGGATGCGCAGCTCCCGCGGATCCTCGAGCAGTCCGGGGACCGCGAGCACGACGTCGACGGTGCGCCAGAGCGCCACGAGCACGAGCAGCACGAGGACCGCGCCCGAGCCGATCACGGTGCGGGCGATCTTCGCGGCCCACAGCGCCGACGAGACGGTGAAGCTCGCCACCGCGGCGCCGGCCGCGAGCGCCGCGGGCACGGCGAGCTGGCCGAGCGTCGACAGCATGAGGCTCAGCAGCAGCGGCATGAAGTCGAAGCCGAGGGGGCGCGCGACGGCGGTGAGCACCGCCGCCGTGACGGCGAGCGGACCCCAGATGAGGGCGGTGATCGCCACGAACTCCCACCAGCGGAACGCGCGATCGCCCCGCACGGCGACGAAGACGATGAGGCCGACTGCGCCGATCACGCTCGCCACCCGGCCGAGCGGCACATCGCCCTGATCGGGCACCGACACGAACATGATCACGAGGATCACGAAGAACGTGGTGAGCCAGCGGAACCACGGCCGGGTGTGCAGCGCCCCGGATGCGGCGAGGCTCGTCGAGAGGGCGGTGAGGGCCAGCACGATCCAGACGATCGCGCGCGGCAGCGTCATCAGCACGGTGCCGGACTGCGCGCCGAGCGGGATCCACTCCCGCAGCGGCCCCGAGAACACCACGAGCGCCCCCGCGGTCACGTAGGCCACGATCGACACCAGCACGATCGGTCGCAGGCCCAGGGGCCACGCGACGTCCCGGATGCGCCCCTCGCGCACGGGACGCACGAACACCTCGCCCACGAACTCGACCACCGTCCGCCGCGCGACGTCGCGCGCCCGCCGACGCGTGCGCGCCGGGGCGACCCCGCTCATCCGCTCACCTCGAACCCGGTCGAGTCGCTCTGCAGCACGCGGACGTCGTCCGGCGCGTCGAGGTACATGCGGGTGGTGCCGATCGGCGCCGGGTCGATCGGCACCCTCACGACCTCGCCTCCGTCGGCGTCGCGCACCGCGAAGGTGCTCGTGCCGATCAGCACGAAGCCGCCGCGCCCGGCCGCCAGCGACTCGGTGGCCGGATCATCCCAGAGCCGCTCGCCCGTGCGGGCGTCCCAGGCGACCGCGCCCTCGCTCCCGAGCGACACCACGACCCCGTCGCGCACCGCCAGGGCGCGCGCGATGCCCGGGTGATGGTCCGTCCACCGCGGGGAGCCGTCGGCCGGATCGAGCACCCACACGTCCGAGTTCGTGCCCTGCACCGCCAGCACCCCGCCCACCGCGGCGACCCGCTCCCCCGACACCAGCTCGGTCGACCACCGGGCGGCCCCCGTCTCCAGCTCGCGCGCGATGACGTTCCCGCCGCGGTCGACGACCACCACCGCGTCGTCCACCACCGCGGGGGCCGAGGCGACATCGGTGCGCAGCGCCACCGACCACACCGTCTCGCCGGTGTCGATGCGGATGCGTCGCAGGGTCCCGTCGAGGCTCGCCACCAGGAGATCGCCGTCGACGACCGTCGGCGCGGCGAGCACGACGTCGGGGAACGAGACCGCCCACATCCGCGCGCCGCGCGCGTCGTAGGCGACCAGCCGCCGCTGCGAGGTCGACGCCAGCGAGACGTCGCCCGCGGTGCTCAGCTGCAGCAGGTCGCCGCCGGGCGACGCCGCCCACCGCCGGGTCGCGACGTCGCCCGCGACCGAGAACCCCACGACCCTGCTGCCGACCGCGGCGATGAACCCGCCGTCGGCCCGCGCGGCCGCGAGGCCGTCGAAGGGCGTCGTGACCGGCGAGACGCCGTAGACCGCGTCGTCGAGCTGGAGGGTCAGCGGGCGGCTCGACCAGGCGCCCGCCCCCGTGAGATCGCGCGTCGCCGGCGAGACGACCGACGGTGCGCCCACCGGTCCGCCGGTCGCGGCCAGCGGGCTGCTGCGGAAGCTCACGGCGTCGCCGTTCACCGTCCCGGTGTCGTCGACGACGCCCGCGCCGGGGCACCAGGTGGCGACCTCGGCGATGGCGAGCAGCTCGTCGCCCGTGTCGGGATCCTGGTAGCGGGTCTCGCTCGTCGCGGCGAGACAGCCGCCCTCGGCCGCGGCGACGCTGCCCGAGATCGTGTAACGCATGAAGCCCTGCGGGAGAGCGTCGCCCTCGCCCGTCCAGGTGACGCCGGGGGCGGCATCCGCGGGCAGCAGCACCAGGGCGGGGCTGTAGCTGAAGCCCAGCGCGCCGCCCGTCGCCGTCAGCACCGAGACGCCCGCGTCGTCGAGCAGGTAGACCGTCGAGGTCTGCGGGTCGTCCGTGTCGAGCGGCGTCACGGTCTCTCGCCACAGCTGGGCGGTGCGCAGCGCCTCGTCGGAGTAGTCGCCGAAGAAGTGGGCGGATGCGGCGCCGGGCAGCTCGAGCAGCATGCCGGGCCCGGTGCCACGGGCGTTCTCGTGCACGGCACGCGTGCCGTCGGCGGCGGTGACGAGGGACGCGGTGCCGTCGCCGGGCACGTACCGCGCCGCCGCGCCGCCGCGCTCCGGCGTCGGGTCCAGGTCGGATGCCGCGAGCGCCAGCGACCCCGCGGCGACCACCCCGATCACGGCCGCCCAGACGAGGGCGCGGTGGATCGGCGAGCGGGGTCGCGCGGCCGCGGGCTGCTCGCTCGGCTCCGCGGCGACGGTGGTGGTGTCGGACATCGCGTTCCAGGGCTGGCACGACGCTACCGCACCGCACCCCCTCGGAACGGCGGGGTCAGTTCAGGAGGAAGGGGGTGTCCGATTCGGACGCCGCCTCGCCGAGCGAGACCGACAGGCGATAGGTGGCGCCGCCCGCGGTCACCTCCGACCGGTCGCTGTCGCAGGTGTCCGCCGACGAGCGGGTGCGGTCCCAGGCGAACGGGGTCGTCGACAACTCCACACCCGGCTCGAGCACCTGCGCGAGGGGCTGCGGGTCGCTCTGGCAGTCGCGCGAGTTCCAGATCGGATCGGAGCCGCTCACGATCTCGTACAGCTGCGCATCGGTGCCGACGTCGAAGGTGCAGGCGCTCGCCCCGGAGTTGACGATCGTCATCGAGATCATGGGCGTCTCGCCGGCGGCGTAGCTGGTCTTGTCGGTGACGGCGGTCAGCGTGATGACGGCCGGATCGCACGGCGCGCTGCCGTCGGCCGACGTCGTCTCGGTGTCGGTGGGCGCCGGGCTCTGCGAGTCGCCCGCGCCGACCTTCCCGTCGTCGCCCGAGCCCCCGCGGGGGATGAAGAGCAGCACGATCACCACGATGACCGCGAGCACGGCCAGGCCCACGACGATGCGCCTGCGCCGGTAGACCGACGCCGGCAGTCGCCCGGGTTGCTGCGTCGACATGCGGCCAGGGTAGGCCCGGTCGCGTCGGGAACGCGGCTGCGTGCGCGGCATGGCGTCGACTCTCGGCTGATTCTTAGGGTGCGCCGTGAATCCACCCATGCCGCCGAGCGATCCTCGACCCCATGACCGACACCCCGACCGCCGCCGAGGCTCCCGCCGACGAGCTGGCCCCCGCCGACACGGCGCCCGCATCCGTCGACGCCGCCGCGGCCGACGAGACCCCCGCCCCCGACGAGACCCCCGCCGCGCCCGCGCGCCGGTGGAAGACCCTGACCCTCGCCCTCACCGCGATCATCGCCCTCGTCGTCGGACTCGGCGTCGGCGGCGTGAGCGGATGGGCGATCGCCGATGCGCAGCGTCCGCAGTTCGGAAACGGCCAGTTCCCGGGTGACGGACAGTTCCCCGGCGACCGCGACGGCCAGTTCCCGGGCGACGGCCAGGGCGGCCCCGGCGGCGACATGCCGCAGCAGGGCGACGACTCGGGCTCCGACACGAGCTCCTGACCACCGCATGCCCCGCACCCGGATGACGACCGGGTGCGGGGATCACGCGGGGTGCGACCGGGTGCACACGGTCGCACCCCGCGTCACAGCTGCTTCAGCATCCGGGTGTTGCCGAGGGTGTTCTGCTTGACGCGCGCCAGGTCGAGGAACTCGGCCACGCCGTCGTCGGGCGAGCGCACCAGCTCGGCGTACACGTCCGGGTCGACGACGCGCTCGCCGATCGGCGCGAAACCGTGCTCGCCGAAGAACGCCGTCTCGAAGGTGAGGCAGAACAGCCGGCTGAGGCCGAGCTCCGCCGCGTCCTGCTCGAGCTGCTCGAGGATCGCGTGCCCCACGCCGTGCCGCAACCACGCGTCGGCGACCGCGATCGTGCGGATCTCGCCGAGATCCTCCCAGATCACGTGCAGCGCCCCGCAGCCGATGAGCTCCCCGTCGGCGGTCTCCGCGACCCGGAACTCCTGGATGTCCTCGAACAGGGTGACCCGCTCCTTGCCGAGCAGGATGCGTCGCTCCACGTACGGTTCGATGAGCTGGAGCATCCCGCGGACATCGGCGGTGCGCGCGCGGCGCACCCGGAACGTGCTGGTCACCGGTTCACCCTAGCGAGGCGTGGGGGAGGTCGAACCACCGCAGCTGCTCGAAGTCGTCGCCGAGCTCGTCGATGCGCACGTTGTCGCCCGGCTCGGGCAGCGAGGCGAGCAGCTCGCGCGCCTCGGCCAGATGCTCGGCGAGCACCTCGACGGGGGCGCGGTCGTCGTGGTGCGGATGGCGCAGCACCCCGTCGCGGTCGTAGTGCAGCTGCGCGAACCGCAGGGGCGGCTCGACGGGGCCGTCGCGGTGCCGCCAGAGACCCGTCAGCGGATCGAAACGGTACAGCGGCAGCAGCCGGTGCCCCTGCTCGGCGACGAGCGCGATCGCCTCGACCAGGTAGCGGAACACCTCCTCCGACAGGAAGTAGGTGAAGTTGATCCGCACCCAGCCCGGCTTGATGCCCTCGCATCCGCCGGCGATCTCGCGCTCGAAGGCGTGCGAGCGCTCGAGGTCGATCCCGAGCAGCCGATGCCCGTAGGGGCCCGCGCACGAGCATCCGCCGCGGCTCTGGATGCCGAACAGGTCGTTGAGGATCGCGACGACGGCGTTGTGGTGCAGGTAGCGCCCACCCGGGCGCCGCACCACGAACGACACGATCGACAGCCGGTCGGCGTCGGGGTTGCCGAGCACCTCGATCGCCGGGTGCGCGTTCCAGACGGCGATCGCGCGCCGCAGGAAGTCGCGCTCGTACGCGGTGATGACGTCGACGCCCACCTCGTGCTTCAGCGCGAACACGAGCCCCGCGCGGATCGACTCGAGGATCGCCGGAGTTCCCGCCTCCTCGCGGTGGGCGGCATCCGCGATGTACCGGTGCTCCTCGGGGTTGACGTACATGACGGTGCCCCCGCCGACCACGGCGGGCACGCTGTTGGTGAGCAGGCGCCTGCTGACGACGAGCACGCCGGGGGTGCCCGGCCCGCCGATGAACTTGTGCGGGGAGAGGAAGATCGCGTCCTTGCGGGCCGCGGGGTCGCCGTCGCGGGGGTTCATCTCGATGTCGACGTACGGTCCCGCCGCGGCGAAGTCCCAGAACGCGAGCGCGCCGTGGGCGTGCAGCAGCCGGGTGACCGCGTGGGTCTCGGTGAGGATGCCGGTCACGTTGCTCGCGGCGCTGAACGCGCCGATCACGAGCGGCCGCCCGGCGACGCGCACGAGCTCGGCCTCGAGGTGGGCGAGGTCGATGTGCCCGTCGGCGTCCTCGTGGATCGTCACGACCTCCGCGATCGACTCCCGCCACGGCAGCTCGTTGCTGTGGTGCTCGAACGGGCCGACGAACACCACCGGCCGTTCCTCGGCGGGCACCTGCTGCCGCATCCCGTACCGTGCGTCGAGGTCGGCCGGGATGCGGATGCCGAGGATCCCGATGAGCTTGTCGATCGCGCCCGTCGCGCCGCTGCCCGCGAACACCACGACCGTGTCGTCGTCGCCGTTCACGGCGGCGTGGATGGTGGCGCGCGCGTCCTCGCGCAGTCGCGTGGTCTGCAGGCCGGTGCCGCTCGCCTCGGTGTGGGTGTTGGCGTAGCGCGGCATCACCTCGGAGCGCATGAAGTCCTCGAGGAACCCGAGGCTGCGCCCGCTCGCGGTGTAGTCGGCGTAGGTGACGCGACGCGGTCCGAAGGGACCGTGCATGAGCTGATCGTCGCCGATCACGCTCTCGCGGATGCGCGCCAGGATCGGCGGGTCGGGCAGCCCGGGGTCCCGCGGCGGGAGCTCGGCGGGCTGCATGCCGACACGCTACACGCGGCGGCGGGAGCAGTCGCACGCCCGGGCGGCATGACGCACAGGCGGCGGGAGCAACCGCCCCCGCCGCCTGTCTGCGACTGCGCCCGCGCCTACGCGGTGATCGGGTCTCCGTCGGCGTCGAGCGCCCCGGATGCGGCGCCCACGCCGGCGGGCAGCTCGCGGCCCGGCTGGCGGCCCGTGGTGAACACGAACTCGCCGTCGACCAGGTCGACGTGCACGTGGTCGCCGGCCTCGAGGCGCCCGTGGAGGATCTCCTCCGAGAGCTTGTCCTCGATCTCGTGCTGCACCGCGCGGCGGAGCGGGCGGGCGCCGAGGGTCGGCTCCCAGCCGAGCTCGATCAGGCGGGTCTTCGCGGCATCCGTGATCTCGATCGTCATGTCGCGGTCGAGCAGACGCTCCGAGAGGCGCTTGATGAACAGGTCGACGATCTGACGCAGCTCCTCCTGCGAGAGCTGCGGGAACACGATCGTCTCGTCGACGCGGTTCAGGAACTCCGGCTTGAAGTGCTTCTTCAGCTCCTCGACGACCTTCGCGCGCATCGCACGGTAGGAGTTCTCGGTGTTGCCCTCGAGCGTGAAGCCGACGGGGCCGCCCGTGATGTCCTTCGTGCCGAGGTTGGTCGTCATGATGATGACGGTGTTCTTGAAGTCGACGACGCGACCCTGACCGTCCGTCAGACGACCCTCCTCGAGGATCTGCAGCAGCGAGTTGAAGATGTCGGGGTGCGCCTTCTCGATCTCGTCGAAGAGCACGACGCTGAACGGCTTGCGGCGCACCTTCTCGGTGAGCTGGCCGCCCTCCTCGAAGCCGACGAAGCCGGGAGGGGCGCCGAACAGCCGCGAGACGGTGTGCTTCTCGCCGTACTCCGACATGTCGAGCGAGATCAGGGCGTCCTCGTCGTCGAACAGGAACTCCGCGAGCGCCTTGGCGAGCTCGGTCTTCCCGACGCCCGTGGGGCCGGCGAAGATGAACGAGCCCGAGGGGCGCTTCGGGTCCTTGAGGCCGGCGCGCGTGCGGCGGATGGTCTTGGCGAGCACCGAGATGGCCTCCTCCTGACCGATGACCCGCTGGTGCAGCGCCTGCTCCATGAAGATGAGCCGAGCCGACTCCTCCTCGGTCAGCTTGAACACCGGGATGCCGGTCGCGTTCGCGAGCACCTCCGCGATGACGCCCTCGTCGACGGTGCCGGATGCGGCCACGTCGCCCGAGCGCCACTGCTTCTCCCGGCGCAGGCGCTCGCCGAGCAGCTTCTTCTCCTCGTCGCGCTTGGTGGCGGCGAGCTCGAAGTCCTGGTCCTCGATCGCGCCCTCCTTCTCGGCGCGCACGGCGGCGATCTTCTCGTCGAACTCGCGCAGCTCCGGCGGGGCCGACAGGATGCTCAGTCGCAGGCGAGCCCCGGCCTCGTCGATCAGGTCGATCGCCTTGTCGGGCAGGAAGCGGTCCTGCACGTAGCGGTCGGCGAGGTTCGCGGCGGCGACGATCGCGCCGTCCGTGATCGACACCTTGTGGAACGCCTCGTACTTGTCGCGCAGGCCCTTCAGGATGTTGATCGTCATGGGCAGCGACGGCTCGGCCACCTGCACCGGCTGGAAGCGGCGCTCGAGCGCGGCGTCCTTCTCGAAGTGCTTGCGGTACTCGTCGAGCGTCGTGGCGCCGATGGTCTGCAGCTCGCCGCGGGCGAGCAGCGGCTTCAGGATGTTGGCCGCGTCGATCGCGCCCTCGGCGGCACCCGCGCCGACGAGCGTGTGGATCTCGTCGATGAAGGTGATGATGTCGCCGCGGGTGCGGATCTCCTTGGTGACCTTCTTGAGGCGCTCCTCGAAGTCGCCGCGGTAGCGGGATCCGGCGATCAGGCTGCCGAGGTCGAGCGTGTAGAGCTGCTTGTCGCGCAGCGTCTCGGGCACGTCGCCCCGCACGATCGCCTGGGCGAGACCCTCGACGACGGCGGTCTTGCCGACGCCGGGCTCGCCGATCAGCACGGGGTTGTTCTTGGAGCGGCGGGAGAGGATCTGCATGACCCGCTCCATCTCCTTCTCGCGCCCGATCACCGGGTCGAGCTTGCCCTCGCGGGCGGCCTGGGTGAGGTTGCGACCGAACTGGTCGAGGATCTGGCTGCCCTTGTCGTTGGCGACCTGCTCGTTGCCGCCGACGGCGACCTGCTCCTTGCCCTGGTAGCCGCTCAGCAGCTGGATGACCTGCTGGCGCACGCGGTTCAGGTCGGCACCCAGCTTCACGAGCACCTGGGCGGCGACACCCTCGCCCTCGCGGATGAGGCCGAGCAGGATGTGCTCGGTGCCGATGTAGCTGTGGCCGAGCTGCAGCGCCTCGCGCAGGCTCAGCTCGAGCACCTTCTTGGCACGCGGGGTGAACGGGATGTGGCCGGTCGGCTGCTGCTGACCCTGGCCGATGATGTCCTGCACCTGCTCGCGCACCGCGTCGAGCGAGATGCCGAGCGACTCGAGCGCCTTCGCGGCGACGCCCTCACCCTCGTGGATGAGGCCGAGCAGGATGTGCTCGGTGCCGATGTAGTTGTGGTTGAGCATCTTCGCCTCTTCCTGGGCGAGGACGACCACGCGGCGGGCTCGGTCGGTAAAGCGCTCGAACATGTCAGCTCCTCTCGCCGCACGCGCGGGTGCTGCGGCGATACATCGAGGGTAACGAGCGGCCCCTCCCCGGGATGCCCCTGTTCGCCCTGGGCGCATCCGCTGCACCTCCATCCCTGAGGCGTCACTTTGTGTCGCTCGCGCCCGCCCTCACGCGACGCAAACCGACGCCTCAGCTCCCCGAGACTTGCAGGCCTTATCGATAGTCGTTATATTAACGATATTCGATAAGTAAGGAGGTCGCCATGCAGCCCTACACCCCCAGCCGCTCCGACCGGGTCGGGATCTGGATCTTCGTGGTCGCGGGAATCGGCATCGCGATCTGGACCACCGTCGCCGCGACGCTGCGGGTGATCGAGGTCGTGGTGAACCGCGACGTGCCCGTGCTCGCCGAGTTCGGCGGCACACCGGCCGACGCACCCATCGGCCCCGGAGGCGCGCCGGTCACCGTCGGGCTCGACCAGGCCGTGCTCACCGTCTCGGGGCTGCCCCCGCGGCGGTCATCGCACTCGTGCTGCAGCAGGTGGCGCTCGTGCTCACCGTCGTGACGGTCGTCACCTGCCTCGCGTACCTCGCTCGCTCGGTCTTCGCCGGCCGGGTGTTCGGTCCCGGCAACTCGCGCCTCGTCGGCACGGCGGGCATCGTCGGGCTCGTCGGATTCGCCGTCGTGCCGTTCTTCGGCAACATGGGCGCCAACGCCGCGTTCGCCCAGATCTCCGATGGCACCTTCGACAACGTCGTCATGGCGATCCAGCCGTTCCCGTTCATCCTCGCCGCGTTCGCCGTGGCGCTCATCACCACCGTCTTCGTCGTCGGCGAGCGCCTGCAGCGCGACGCCGAGGGGCTCGTCTGATGGCGCCCGCCGAGACCGACGACGAGAGCCGTATCCACTGCCGGCTCGACGAGCTGCTCGAGGAGCGCGGGATGACGCTCACCCGGCTCTCCGAACTGGTCGGGGTGAGCCTCGTGAACCTGTCGGTGCTCAAGAACGACCGGGCGCGCGCCATCCGCTTCTCGACCCTCACCGCGATCTGCGACGCGCTCGACTGCCAGCCGGGTGAGCTGCTCACCCAGCTCCCCCGCGAGTAGTCTTTTTTCGGGCTCATAGCCCAGGTTTTAGACCCGAAATACGACCGCTGGCGCTCAGCCGAGGGTGAAGCCGAGCGCCTCGAGATCGAGGCCGGATGCGGCGAGAGCCTCCCGAAGCGCGACGAGCGACGGGCGGTCCGGGTCGGTGGAGATGATCTCCAGCCCGAAGCAGCCGTTCGTGAACGAGGGGAAGTTGCCCTGCACGCCCGGCCACGCGTACATCACCTGCAGCGGCACGCACCCGTCGGGACCGTTGACCTGCGGCACCGGCGTCTCGAGCAGGTCGAGGAGCGCATCCCAGGCCGCCCCCTCGCCGAGGGCCGAGTCGCCGACGAGCTCGACACCGAGCCACGTGTCGCCCGGCGGACCGCTCGCCGTGACCTGCACCCAGCCGGAGGAGAGCTCACCCCCGGAGCGGGGCAGGGGCACGGACAGGACCTGCCGCGCCCAGTCGGCCGCTTCGGTGGCGACGGCCGCGCCGGAGAGCTCGAGGCCGGGCGCTCCGAGCGTCAGGGCGATGTGGGACGGATCGAGTGCAGCGATCACGTCGCGTACCGCCGCGTCGCCCGCGACCCGGTCGAGCAGCTCCTCCGCCGACCCCGGCACCCCGACCGAGACGAACGCGGCGGACTCGGCCGCCCCCGACAGCCCGACGCGCGCATCCGGGAACAGCTCCCCCATGCGTCGAGCGGTCGCGAGCACGTCCTCGCCGATCCAGTCGGCTCCGTACTGCGTGTCGAACCATCCTGAGACCGCGCCGGCGCTGAGGTCGACGGCGACCGGATAGTCGGCGAGCGCATCCGCGGAGGCCGCCTGCTCGATCGTGTCCGCGACCTCGCGCCAGTCGTCGCCGTCGAGGGTCGCGAGCTCGACCTCGACGCCCGGGGTGGTGGACACGTCGGCGGCGTCGAAGGAGTAGCTCGCCGACTCCACCTGCTCGAGCTGCTCGAGCTGCCCGACGAGCACCCGCAGGGCGTCGGCGACGCCGAGACGCTCGGTCGTGATCCGCTGCCCGTCGACGATGTCGCCCAGGAACGAGCAGCCGGTGAGCCCGACGGCGACCGTCGCGACGAGCGCGACGGCGGCGACGCGACGCGACCTCGACATGCCCGCCAGCCTAGGAACCCTCCCGCGCCCCCTCGACCCCCACAACTGGGCCGCCTCCCCACCCGCCGAGTAGTCGTATTTCGGGCTCAAAGCTCCCGTTTTGAGCCCGAAATACGACCACTCGGGGGCTGGAGCGTAGGGTCTGGCCATGAGCAACCTCGAACGCGACCCGCAGGAGCTCGTGTGCGTCGCGGATCCGGATGCGGGCGGTGTCGAGGTGATGGCCCCACGCGAGGTGCCGCTCGGCGGCCCGCGGGCGCTCATGGTGCGCCGCACGCTGCCGCAGCGCACGCGTTCGCTCATCGGCGCCTGGTGCTTCGTCGACTCCTACGGGCCGACCCCCGCCCCGCGCGCGGGCACGATGGACACGCCGCCGCATCCGCACACTGGGCTGCAGACGGTGAGCTGGCTGTACGAGGGGCAGATCGAGCACCGCGACTCGACGGGCGCGCACCAGCTCATCGACCCGGGCGCCGTGAACCTCATGACCGCGGGCAGCGGCATCCAGCACTCCGAGGTGTCGACGACGGCCGCCGCGACCCTGCACGGCGTGCAGCTGTGGACCGCCCTGCCGGATGCGCACCGAGGCGTCGCCCCGTTCTTCGAGCATCACGTGGCGGATGTCGCGCACGTCGGCGAGGCGACGCTGCGGGTGTTCGTCGGGTCGTGGCTCGGCGTGACGTCGCCGGTCACCGCGTACACGCCGCTCGTCGCCGCGGAGCTGACGCTGCCCGCGGGCGCATCCGTCGAGCTGCCCGCCGACCCCGGCTTCGAGTACGGGCTCGTCGTCGACCACGAGCCGGCGCGGCTGCAGGGGGCGGAGGTGCCGGCGCACCACCTGGGCGTCGTGCCGGCCGGATCCGATGCCCTGCGCATCGAGGCGCCGACGGGGCCGCTGCGCGTGCTGCTGATCGGGGGCGCCCCGCTCGAGGAGCCGATCGTCATGTGGTGGAACTTCGTCGGACGCAGCCACGACGAGATCGTGGCCTTCCGCGAGGAGTGGCAGGGCGAGGTGATCGCGGATGCCGACCGCGCGGGCCGCTTCGGCCACGTCGACGGCTACGATGGCGCTCCGCTCCCCGCGCCCGAACTGCCGAACGTGCGGCTGCGTCCGCGCGACCGCGGCTGACCGCATCCGGGTCCGGGTCCGGGTCCGGGTCCGGGTCCGGGGCGAGCCGAGACCCGACCCCCGCCGATGCGGCCGGACGGCACCGCGCACCTGCGAGCGCTCGCCTCCCGAATCAAGGAGTCGAGCAACCCAAATCAAGGACCCGGTGTGACGGATGTTGCGGGCGGGGCAGGCGGGGCCGTTTCCGAGCAGCAACTCCTTGATTCGGGTTGCTCGAGTCCTTGATTTGGGACGACCACCGCAGCTCGGCTCAGCGGGCGGAGTCGACCTCGGGCTCGGCGGAGGTCGGCACGGCGCGGGCGGCCGCGCGGCGGGTGCGCTCCTCGGCCTCCATGCGGGCGTACTCCGCGCGCTCGGTGCGGTCGGCGCGGATGATCGAGCGCATCACGAACCAGAACACGAGCCCCAGCGCGATCGTGGGGACCACGGAGAAGATCGCGTTTCCCCAGAAGTCGGTGGGCATGCCGGAATCCTACGACGCCGCGCTCAGCGCGGGCTGAACGCGACGACCAGCACGACGATCGCGACGATCAGCACGAGGCCGCCGTACATCACGAGCCGCGAGGTGCGACGGTCCATCACCCGGCCTTCGCGATGATGCCCGCGATGCCCGTGCCGATGAGCCAGAGCCCGACACCGGCGACGACGATCCAGATGATGATCCGGTTCGTCGTGATCTTGGGCGGCGGGTCACCGGGAAGACGGTCGGGCATGCCCGGCAGACTACCCCGCCCGGCTGGGAGCCGGACGGGGTGTCGCCGTGCGGCGCGCTACTCCGCGTCGAGCGGCAGCAGGATCCCCTTCACGCGCGGATCGGTGGCGAGGAACTCCTGCACGGCCGGGTCCTGGAACGCCTTCACGAGCGCGACGATGTTCGGCGCGTCCGCGTAGTCCGACCCGATCGTGAGCTGCCCGGCGAACTCGTCGGGGGCGGGCGGGGCGAAGATCTGCTGCTGGATCGGGATGTCGGCCGCCAGGTAGTACTCGGTGTAGCCGACCGCCGCGTCGAGGTCCGGGAGCGAACGCGACTGCGCCGCGAAGTCCAGCAGGGTGAAGGTGAGGTGCTTCGGGTTCTCGACGATGTCGTCCTGGGTCGCCGTCCACTTGTCGACGGCGGGATCCAGGGTGATGAGCCCGGCGCGCTCGAGCACCCACAGCCCCTGCGCCTCGTTCGCGGGATCGGAGTAGAGCGAGATGTTCGCGCCGTCGGGGATCTCGTCGACCGAGCTGTACTTCGCGCTCCACAGCCCGAATCCCCAGCGGAAGACGGGGGTGGCCGCCTGCTCGCGGAAGTCGGGGTTCGCCGCGAGCACCTGCGAGAGCCAGAGCTTGTGCTGGTAGACGGTTCCGGCGACCTCGCCCTCGCTCACCGCCCGGTTGAGCGTGGTCGAGTCGGAGAGGCCCGTGAACTGCACCGTGATGCCGTACCTCGGGGCGACCTCGTCGGCGACGAACTGCACGAGCGCCTGCTCGGCGGCGTTGCCCTCGGCGGTGACGACCGTGAGCGTCGCTCCCGCCGTGAGGTTGGGCGAGGTGGTGCCGATGAGCCGCGGCAGGATCAGGGCGGCGGCGATCCCGGCGACCAGCACGACGGCGGCGACGACCCACGGCCACCTGCGGCGGCGGCGGACGGTGAATCCCAGGTCGTCGTCGGTCGTCGGGGGGACGGTCTCGGTGACGGATGCGGACATGGCGGTACCTCGTTTCGGTGATGGGAGGGAGGGGAGGGGGAAGGTCAGGCGGAGACGGGCCCGCGTGCGGCGGCACGTCGATCGCGGGCGGACGGGGTGAGGCGCCGCACGAGCCGGTCGCCCGTGAGCTGCACGAGGGCGACGGTCGCGACGAGGATCACGATCGTCGTGAGCATGACGGCGTGGTCGAAGCGCTGGTAGCCGTAGGTGACGGCCACGTAGCCGATGCCGCCGGCGCCGATCGTTCCCGCGATGGCGGAGTACTCGATCATGGCGATGGTGTTGATGGTGAGTCCGCCGACGATCGACGGCACCGCCTCGGCGAGCTGGGCGCTGCGGATCACCTGCACGGGCGAGGCCCCGGAGGCGATCGCCACCCGGGCACGGTCCCCCGGCACCGAGCGCAGCGAGTTCTCGACGATGCGGGTGAAGAATGCGATGCCCGCGATCGACATCGGCACCACCGCGGCGGGGATGCCGATGTTGGTGCCGGTGATGAGACGCGTGAAGGGGATGATCGCCGCCATCAGGATGAGGAACGGCAGCGACCGCCCGATCGAGATCACCCAGCTGAGCGCCGTGTGCGCGACCCGGTGGGGGAACAGCCCGCCGGGCGCCAGGTTGAAGACGAGCGCCCCGAGCGGCACGCCGACGAGCACGACGATCGCCATGGTGATGCCGACCATCAGCAGCGTCTCGCCGAGGGCCGGGACGACGAGGGCCGGGATCTCCGGCAGCGGCACGTTCTGCGCGGGGAGCGCGCCGACCGCGGCGCTCACGCCACCACCTCCAGCGCGGGCGCCGCATCCGATCCGACGGGATGCGCGCTGAGCCCCGCGGCCGCGAGCAGCGGCAGCAGGCGCCCGCGCAGCTCGGCGGGTGCCGCGAGGCGCGCGGTGCCGACGGTCTCGCCGTGCACCTGCTCGATGCGCGCGCCGAGCACGTGCAGGTCGGCGCCGACGGCACGGGAGACGCGCGCCAGCCAGTCGCCCGCCACCTCGCCCGTGTAGCTCACGTCGATCGCCAGCTCGCCGGGAGCCGCGGGCACCCCCGGCTGCGGCGGGCGCAGCAGGGTGCCGAGCACCGAGGCGGGGTCGCGCAGCAGGTCGAGCAGCCGACCCGACTCGGCGATCCGTCCGTGATCGAGGCGGGCGACGGCGTCGGCGAGCTGCACGACGGTGTCCATCTCGTGGGTGATGAACAGGATCGAGAGCCCCAGCTCGTCGCGCAGCTCCTTCAGCAGCCCCACGATCGACGCGGTCGACGCCGGATCGAGTCCGGAGGTGGCCTCGTCGGCCAGCAGCACGCTCGGGCGCAGGGCGAGGGCTCGGGCGATGCCGACCCGCTGCCGCTGTCCTCCGGAGAGCTGGTGCGGGTAGTGCCCCGCCTTCGCCGAGAGCCCCACCCGTTCGAGCAGCTCGGCCACCCGCGTCCGCCGCTCGCCCGGGGTCACCCCGAGGAACTCGAGGGGCAGCGCGACGTTCTGGGCGGCCGTGCGCCGCGAGAACAGTCCGTCCGACTGGAAGATGGTGCCGATCCGGCGGCGCGCCGCACGCAGCTCGCGCTCGCCGAGCGCCGTGAGGTCCGCCCCGTTGACGACGACCCGACCCGAGGTGGGCCTCTCGAGCAGCGACACCGTCTGGGCGAGCGTCGACTTGCCGGCGCCGGACGGGCCGACGACGGCGAAGATCTCGCCGGCGGCGATCTCGAAGTCGAGGTGGTCGAGCACCGTGGTGGCGCCGGCGCCGTGGCCGTAGACCTTGGTGAGCTGGTCGAGCTGGATCATGACGCCCGACCCTAGGGACGCCGTCGACCCGGTCTCCACTCCTGTGACCCCGGGTGAAGGGAGGTGACGTCAGGTGACGCCCGACGACCTCCCGGGCGTCACGCGGCGACGCGCGGCGTCACGGATGCTTGACGCCGGCGGTCTACTTCACCAGGGGGAACAGGATCGTCTCGCGGATGCCGAGGCCGGTGATCGCCATCAGCAGCCGGTCGATGCCCATGCCCATCCCGCCCATCGGCGGCATGCCGTGCTCCATCGCGCGCAGGAACTCCTCGTCGAGGCGCATCGCCTCGTCGTCTCCGCGGTCGGCGAGCTTCGCCTGCTCCACGAAGCGCTCGCGCTGGATGACGGGGTCGACGAGCTCCGAGTAGCCGGTGGCGAGCTCGAAGCCGCGCACGTAGAGGTCCCACTTCTCGACGACGCCCGGCTTGTCGGGGTGGTCGCGCACGAGCGGGGAGGTGTCGACGGGGAAGTCCATGACGAACGTGGGGCGCTCGAGTCCGCCCTTCACGAAGTGCTCCCAGAGCTCCTCGACGTACTTGCCGTGCGTGGGCAGCTTCACCTCGACGCCCTCGCGCTCCGCGAGCGCGGCGAGCTCCGCGAGCGGCGTCTCGGGGGTCACGGCGACGCCCGCGGCCTCCGAGAGCGAGTCGTACATCGAGATGCGCGCCCAGTCGCCGCCGAGATCGAACTCGGTGCCGTCGGCCCAGGTGACCACGTGCGATCCGGAGACGGCGGCCGCGGCGTTCTGGATGAGCTCCTGCGTCAGGTCGGCGATGGTGTTGTAGTCGCCGTACGCCTGGTACGCCTCGAGCATCGCGAACTCGGGGCTGTGGGTGGAGTCGGCGCCCTCGTTGCGGAAGTTGCGGTTGATCTCGAACACCCGGTCGATGCCGCCGACCGCGGCGCGCTTGAGGAACAGCTCGGGCGCGATGCGCAGGAACAGCTCGGTGTCGAAGGCGTTCGAGTGCGTGACGAACGGGCGGGCCGCGGCGCCGCCGTGCATCGTCTGCAGCATCGGCGTCTCGACCTCGAGGAACTCGTGGGAGGCGAAGGTGGCCCGCAGCGAGGCGACGGCCTTGGCGCGCGCGACGACGGTGGCACGCGCCTGCTCGCGCACGATCAGGTCGAGGTAGCGCTGCCGCACCCGGGTCTCCTCCGAGAGCTCGGAGTGCAGGTTCGGCAGCGGCAGGATCGCCTTCGAGGCGATGCGCCACTCGGCGGCCAGGATGCTGAGCTCGCCCCGGCGCGAGGAGATCACCTCGCCGCGCACGAAGACGTGGTCGCCGAGGTCGACGAGCTCCTTCCAGCGCTGCAGCGACTCCTCGCCCACCTCGGCGAGCGAGACCATGGCCTGGATGCGGGATCCGTCGCCCGACTGCAGTGCGGCGAAGCACAGCTTGCCGGTGTTGCGCAGGTGCACGACGCGGCCCGCGACGCCGACCTCGACGCCGGTGGCGGCGTCCGGCTCGAGCTCGCCGTACCGCGCCCGCAGCTCGGGGATGGTCGCCGTGATGGGCAGCCGCACCGGGTAGGCGTCGCCGCCCTCGGCGAGCAGCCGCTCGCGCTTGGCGAGACGCACGGCCTTCTGCTCGGCGATCTCCTCGCCGGTCAGCTCTGCGGTGTTCTCGGTGGGCTCGGTCACGGGGGCTCAGTTCAGGTAGAGGTCGTCGTTGTCGATGAGGCGGGCGGGCCCGACCTGCGCGGCGATGAGCACGCGCGCGGGACCGCGGTAGTCGTCGGACACGGGCCGGAAGGTGCGCGGGTCGACCACCTTAAGGTAGTCGACGCTCACGAGCTCCTCCCCCATGAGCACCGACTGGGCGGCCGCGATGACGGCGTCGATGCCGCGGTCGCCGGCGGATGCGGCGGCCTCGAGCGCGCGATGCAGCACGGGGGCGGCCTTCCGCTCCTCGGGCGAGAGGTAGCGGTTGCGGCTCGAGAGGGCAAGGCCGTCGTCCTCGCGCACCGTCTCGACCGGCTCGATGCGGGTCGGGATGTCGAGGTCGCGCACCATGCGCTGCACGAGCCACAGCTGCTGGGCGTCCTTCTGCCCGAACAGCGCGAACGCGGGGCGCACGATGCCGAGCAGCTTCGCGACGACCGTCAGCATCCCGTCGAAGTGCCCGGGGCGCGACCGCCCCTCGAAGAGCTCCCCCACGGCACCGCCGCGCACGGTGATCTGCGGGGTGCCGTCCGGGTACATCTCGGATGCCGGCGGCGCGAACACGTAGGCGACCCCCCGGTCCGCGAGCGCCGCGAGGTCGCCCTCGAGGTCGCGCGGGTAGCGCTCGAGGTCCTCGGCGGGCCCGAACTGCAGCGGGTTCACGAAGATCGACACGACGACGACGTCGGCCAGCTCCACGGCACGCTCGACGAGGGCGAGATGTCCGGCGTGGAGCGCGCCCATCGTGGGCACGAGCGCCACCTGCCTGCCCGCCAGGCGAGCACGGAGCTCGCCGATCTCGGTCACGACCTCGGGCGCACTCACAAGCGTCAAGGCTATCCGCACTCAGGCGGGGGCAAAGAATAAGGGGCCTCGGCGTGAGCCGGGCCCCTTATGAATAAGCACCGATCCGTCAGACGTCCGGTGTTTCTGCGCCCTAGTCTACCTCGTGTGATGGCTGAGCAGGTGACTTTCCGCTTGATCGGAGCCAGCCGCCTCGATCGGCTGCTTGCCGAAGTCGACGGCGATCCTGCGCTCGCGCATGCCCTCTTCACCTGGAATGTCCGAGCTGCAGGCGCCGCGATGGAAGCCATCCATATCTTCGAACTGGTCCTTCGAAATGCTCTCGACCGGGAATTGCGTGTCTGGAGCGCTCGGATGAACGACGATCCCCGTTGGCTGCTCAATCCGCATGAGTACCTTCAGCGCTCTCTCTATGGACCCGAGCTCGACAAGGCGAGGAGCCGCGCCAGGCGCATCGCGGTGGAGAAGGGTCGAGCGATGAGTCACGACGATGTGCTTGCGCAGCTCCCTCTCGGGTTCTGGAGATATCTGCTTCCGTCGAGATCGAACAAGTCGAAGCAGAAGCTCTGGGCAGTGGCACTCGCCGATGCCTTTCCAGCCTGGGTCGGAGCGTGGGATCCGGAGAGCTTGGTCGGACGGGTGACGACCGCCCATCAGCTACGTAATCGCGTGGCGCACCTCGAGCCTCTCCATCAGTTCGATCTTCGTCGCGCGCGACGCGACATGCGCAGCGTGTGCCACGCGGTCGGACCGGATGCAGCGCGCCTGTTCGTGCAGAACGAGCGACTGCTCTCGGTCATCGAGACGAATCCGGTAGTCCGCGGCGACTGACAGCCCGGAGATCTCGAGACGCGTCCGCTGCGCGGGCGCTCCTCGATCACCTCACGCCCGCAGGGCGTCCTCGACGGCGGAGCGGAGGAGGGGGCCGAGCACGCGCGTCGGCGCGTCGACGCCCGCCTCGCGCAGCGCGCCCACGAAACCCGCCACTGCGTCCGTCGCGAAGGCGCGCGCGGCCGTGACGACCTCCCCGTAGCGCGCACGGTCGCCCTCCGCGACCACGACCGGCTCGGCGCCGAGCTCCACGACGAGCGCCTGGGCGATGGGCAGCACCGGCCCGGGCGCCGTCACGGCGCACCAGGTCTCGTGCAGGCGCGCGAGGTCGATGCTCGTGCCGGTGAACGCCATCGCCGGGTGGATGGCGAGCGGGATGGCGCCCGCCGCGAACGCGGGCTGGAGCACCGCGGTGCCGAACCCCGGCGCCGTGTGCACGACCAGCTGCCCCGGCTGCCAGGCGCCGACGGCGGCGAGCCCCGCCACGAGCTCGGGCAGCTCGGCGTCGGGCACCGCGATGAGCACGAGCTCGCTGCGCTCGACGAGCTCGGGCACCGTGAGAACGGGAACCCCCGGCAGCAGGGCGTCCACCCGCTCGCGCCCCTCCTCCGAGACGGTGGCGACCCCGATCACCGCGTGGCCCGCACCCCCGAGCGCAGCGCCCAGCACGGGACCGACGTGCCCCCCGCCGATCACGCCGACGCCGAGGCGGCCGTCGCGCCCGCTCACGACGACCCCCAGCGGTGGCTGCGGTCGGCGCGGATGGCGGTGACGCCCGCGGCGGCGGCCTCCCGGAACAGGGTCGAGGCATCCGCCACGTCGAGTGCGCCGATGCGCGCGGTCACCGGGCCCGTCACCGTGTGCAGCCGCACCTGCGCCAGCCGAAGCATCCGCTCGAGCGGCCCCTGGTGCGCGGCCACGCTCTGCGTGCGCGCGGTCGGCACGACCGTGAGCGAGCGCCAGACCGCGCCGCGGCGCAGCACCACGGCATCCGGATGCAGCAGGAACCCGTTGCGCCGCCACGAGAACCAGCGCAGCACGGCGCCCCGTCGCGGCGAGGTGGTGAAGCCGTCGTCGATGCGCGCGGGGGCGAGGCCCCCCTCGATGAGCAGCCGGGTCTCGTCGGTGACGAGACCGGGCAGCACGAGCTCGAGCACCCGCAGCACCTCCTCGCGCGATCCGACGGGCAGGATCGTCGTGTTCCGCTGCCCCGCCGCCCCCTTCGCGGTCGAGTGGGAGGCCAGGTTCACCCGCACGGTCCACCAGTCGAAGGGCCGCCACAGCAGCTCCTGGGTGATCTCGACCGCGTGGATGCGGCCCGGCGGGATCGTCTCGTTGCTGGTGGACAGCAGGCCGTAGCCGACCCGCACCCCGTCGGCGGTGGCGGCGATCGAGAAGCGCAGCGACTTGACGATCCGGTTCACGAGGAACGAGCCGAGACCGAAGATCATCGGGATGAGGCCGAGGAACAGGAAGACGCCGGCCCCGGTGAGCGCCATCGCGACCGCGACGCCCGCGATGGCGACGAGGAACCACAGCATCCCGACGCTCAGCAGCGTCGAGCCGACGAGCCGGCCGGCGTGCATCGTGACGACCGACTGGGGAGGCGCGAGCGCGGGGTCCAGCTCGGGTGCCGAGAACTCGGCGATGCGCTGCCGGGCGACGTCGGCGAGGTTGGCGCGCGCGTCGGGCGCGACCGAGGCGATCACCCCCTCCCCGGACTGCGCCGCCTCCCGGGCGCGGATGCCGGAGGCCCGGCGCAGGATCTCGGCCCGCAGCCCGTCGGCGTTGGCGCTCGAGAGGTAGGCGAGCTGCACGTTCGCGTCGGAACCGGCGGCGCTGATCTCGAGGCGCGCGGCGCCGAACAGCCGGGCGAACAGGGGACGCGAGACGTTGATGCCCTGCACCCGGTCGAGGCGCGACCTGCGGTGGCTGCGGAAGAGCACGCCGGCGCGCACCTCGACGATCTCCTCGGTGACCCGGAAGGTGTGCATGCGCCACGACATCCAGAACAGGCCGAGGATCACGACGAGCAGCACCAGGATGCCGAGCAGCGTCGGCAGCAGGTAGCGGTCGAGGATCAGCGTGAACGGGTCCTCGTCGCAGACGCCCGGCGGGCAGTCGACGGCGGGGAAGATCCACTCGATGAGGCGCTCGCGCAGGTTCGACACGATGATGCCGAGGATCGCGAGGAGCGCGATGCCGCCCTTCAGCAGCGGCGTCGCCGGATGCAGCCGGTGCCAGCGCCCGTCCGCGAGCTCGGTCACAGGCCCGCCCGACGCGTCTCGGCCAGGGCGACGAGGTGGTCGCGCAGCTCCTCCGCATCGGCGAGCGGCAGACCCGGGATCACGACGCCCGTCGCGGCGGCGGCGGTCACGAGCTTGAGCTCGGCGAGACCGAGCGAGCGGGCGAGCGGGCCGCGGGTGATGTCGACGAGCTGCATGCGCCCGAAGGGGACGGCGACGAAGCGCTGGAACATGATGCCGCGGCGGAACAGCAGGTCGTCGTCGCGCAGCAGGTAGCCGATCGAGCGCACGCGGCGCGGGGTCAGGGCGATGAGCACGATCGAGACGACCGCGACGACCGCCGGCAGCAGCCACCACCAGACGCCCCAGCCGAGCAGCCAGGCCGGGAGCGTCGCGACGGCGGTCGTGAACAGCCCCGAGAAGAGGTTGCCGACCAGGTCGACCACGATGTACTTCGGCGAGACGCGACGCCACTCGCCGTCGACCGGCTGGAGACGGGAGGGCGCGACGTGCTGGTGCTCGGTCACGGAGTTCACGCTACCGGGTGGGGTGCGTCAGGGGCGGGGCGGGCCGACGGAGTCGCGCTCGACGAGCCGGGTGGGCAGCAGCACGGCCTGCGGGGGCGCTCCGGCGAGCGACTCGCTCGCGACCCGCAGCACCTCGCGACCGAGCAGATCCCAGTCCTGTGCGATCGTGGTGAGCGGCGGGCTGAAGTCGACCGCCTCCTCGATGTCGTCGAAGCCCACGATCGAGATGTCGTGCGGGATGCGCAGTCCCGCCTCGCCGAGGGCGCGGTAGGCGCCGAGCGCCATCTGGTCGTTCGCGGAGAAGATCGCGGTCGGCAGCTCCTCCCGCGGGGTCGTGTCGAGCATCCGCCGCACGGCGAGGTACCCGGAGTGGGCGCTCCAGTCGCCGCGCAGCGGCTCCGGCACCGGGCGCCCGGCCTCGCGCATCATGCGGGCCCAGGTCTCCTCGCGTCGGGCGGCGAAGAACGAGCCCGCCGCTCCGGTGATGTGCTGGATCTCGCGGTGGCCCGTGCCGAGCAGGTGGCGCACCGCCGCCTCGGTTCCGCCGATCTGATCCGAGTCCATCGCCGAGACCTCGGGGTTCGACTGCGGGCCGATGAGGATCGCGTGCATGCCCGGCGGGATCTGCATCGGGGTGTCGAACTCGAGCTGGGAGGTGAGGATCGAGACGATCACGTCGACGGCCATCTCCTCGAGGCGCGTGAACGCCCCACTCGTGGCCAGTCCCGTCGCGGCGGCGATCGGCATGAGCGTCGTCGCGTAGCCGTTCAACGCGGCGTACTCCGAGACGGCCTCCACCGTGCGCCGGGTTCCGACCGCATGCAGTCCCTGGTACACGATGCCGATCGTCTTGTACGACCCGCGCCGCATGGCGCGCGCCGCGAGGTTCGGCCGGTAGCCGAGCTCGCGCATGACGGAGAGCACGCGATCCCGGGTCGCCTCGTTGACGTTCGGCTCGCCGTTCGCGACGCGCGACACGGTCTGCAGCGAGAGCCCGGACACCTGGGCGACGTCCCGCATGGAAGGACGCCGCGTCTCCATCTCAGACCCCCGTGAATCCGAATCGGAAGCGGAGCGTGCCCGAAGCGGGCAGCCGATATGGGGGAAGTGTACGCGCACCCCAGGAGTCGTCGCCGCCCACACCCCGGCGCATGAGCGCGGGACGCAGCACCGTGCGGTGGATCGGGGGCAGCTCGTTCGGGTGCGACGCGGCCTCGATCTCGTCGGGCGTCCACGGCAGGGCCGAGAACTCCATGCCGCTCTCGGCATCCACGCGGATGCCGGCCCCGCGGTCGTCGGTCACCTCGGCCCAGCGCACGCCCGTGCGGCTGCCCGCCTCCTGCGGCCGCAGGTAGGGGGTCAGCGCGGTCGCGACCGGTGTCTCGTGCACGTCGAGGCGGGCGCCGCTGCGTCGGTCGACGTAGCACTCCTCGGGCCCGTCGCCGTACCAGCGCCAGTTCTCGAGCGGCGTGCTCGTGGTGAGCAGCGCGCCGAACTCGGGCAACGCCGGCAGCCCCTCGACGAGCTCCATCGTCTGCGTCACCTCGACCCGCCCCGAGGGCTCGACCCGGTAGGCGAGCTCGCACACCGTCGACGGGTGCACGGGGAGGGCGTAGCGGTAGACCGCCGTGACGCCGCCGTCGCGATCGACCGTGACCTCCGGGTCGCGCGCGTCGGGCAGCGTACGCAGATAGCGGCCGGCGAGCAGCCAGGCGCCGTCCTCGGCCGGACCGCCCCAGCCGCGCTCGTTCGCGGTCGGCGCGTGCCAGAAGTTGGGGCGCACGATGCCGCCGAGCAGCTCGCGCCCGCCATCCGCCGTGTCGCCGTAGCGGTACGAGACGAGTCCGCCGTGCAGCCGCGAGAACAGCACGTGGAAGTTCGCGCCGTGCACACCCGTGTTGTGGATGCCGTGCACGACCCGTGGGGGCGCGGCGCCGAGCTGCGCGGTGGGGGTCCAGGCGCCGAAGACGCCCTGCCCCCAGGCGACCTCGAATCCGGCATCCGCCCAGGCGTTCGCCTCGCGCAGCCGGAACGAGACCAGCACGACGTACTCGCCCGGTTCGCCCGGGACGGCGAACGGCAGCGGATAGCTCGCCGAGCCGCCCGGGGCGACATCCGTGTCGACGACCGCCTGCGCGAGCACCTCGCCCTCGCGGGCGAGGGTCACCCGGCACTCGTAGGCGGAGGACCGCGTCGAGAGCAGGCGGCTCGTCACGGTGAACGAGTCGCGGTCGACCTCCGCGAGCAGCCACCGGTACAGCGCGGCGGCCTCCTGCGCCTTCGGGGTCGGCGTGTGGTCGGCGAAGAAGATGCCGTTGCCGCAGAAGTCGCCGTCGTTGGGGGCGTCGCCGGTGTCGCCGCCGTACCCGAAGTAGTCGCGGCCGTAGCGGTCGGTCAGCGCGATCGCCTGGTCGGCGAAGTCCCAGATGAACCCGCCCTGGAAGCGCGGTTCGGTGTAGGCGAGCGCCAGGTACTCGTCGACCCCGCCGAAGGAGTTGCCCATCGCGTGGGCGTACTCGCACAGGATGAAGGGCTTGCCCGGGTTCTCGGCGAGGTACGGCGCGATCGCACGCGCCGGCGTGTACATGCGGCTCAGCACGTCGGTGGTGTCGGGGTGGCGCGGATCCCAGTCGACGCCCTCGTAGTGCACCGGGCGATTGTCGTGCGCCCGGAACCAGTCCGCGACCTCCCGGATGCCGCTGCCGCCGAACGACTCGTTCCCGCACGACCACATCACGACGCTCGGGTGGTTCTTGTCGCGCTCGAGCAGGCTCGCCGCCCGGTCGAGCAGCGCCGGCTGCCACTCCGGCCGGTCGCCGGGGAAGGCCTCCTCGACGCCGACGCCCAGGTAGCGCAGCCGGTCCCACATGCCGTGGGTCTCCAGGTTCATCTCGTCGATCACGAGGAAGCCGTAGCGGTCGGCCAGCTCGTAGAAGAACGAGTTGTTGGGGTAGTGGCTCGTGCGGATCGCGTTCACGTTGATCCGCTTGAGCGCCTGCAGGTCGGCCTCGGTCTGCGCGCGCGTGATCACACGCCCGTCGAGACCGAACTCGTGGCGGTTCACCCCGTGGAAGACCACGCGGCGCCCGTTGAGCCGCAGCAGGCCGTCCTCGATCGCGAAGCGGCGGATGCCGACCGTCTGCGGGATCACCTCGGTGAGCACGCCGGCGGCATCCCGCACCTCGACCACGAGCTCGTAGAGCTCCGGCGACTCGGGGCTCCACAGCCGCGGGGCGTCCACCCGCACGACGAGCACGCCGTCGGCCGCAGCCGTCAGCTCCCCGACCCCCGTGAGCCGGGCGGTGACGGTCGCCTCGCCCTCGACGCCCACCGCGAGGCGCACCTCGGCGGTCGCCAGATCGTCGGACAGTCCGACCGAGACCCGCAGATCCTCGGCGTGCGCGGCCGGGCGCCGCCGCAGCACGACGTCGCGGAACAGGCCCGAGAAGCGGTACATGTCCTGGTCTTCGAGCCACGACCCGCTCGACCACTTGAACACCTGCGCGGCCAGCCGGTTCTCTCCCGGCACGAGCGCATCGGTCAGGTCGAACTCGCTCGGCGTGAAGCTGTCGGTGGCGTAGCCGATGTAGCGCCCGTTGCACCACAGCGCGATCGCGCTCTCGGCGCCCTCGAACACGACCGAGACCCGTTCGCCGGGCTCGAGCGGACGCTCCAGCTCGAACGGGCGCAGATAGGAGGCGACCGGGTTGAACAGGGTGGGGACCTGGCCCGGCTCGACCTGCTCGTGCCCGTCCCAGGGGTACTGCACGTTCACGTACTGCGGCCGGTCGTAGCCCTGCAGCTGGATGTGCGCGGGCACCGGGATCTCGGCCCACCCCGAGGCGTCGAAGCCCGGCGCCTCGAAGCCGTCGACCGTGTCGGCGGGGCTCGGTGCGTAGTGGAACCGCCAGGTGCCGCTCAGCAGCTGCTCGTAGCCGCTGCGTCCGGCATCCGCCTCCGCCCGGTCGCGGAACCAGCGGTGGTCGGAGTGGGCGGGCAGGCGGTTCTCGGAGACGACCCGCGGGTCGGCGAGACGGGTGAGGTCGAACGTCACTTGATGGCTCCCGTGATGCCTTCGGCGAACTGGCGCTGCAGCAGCAGGAACACGACCACGGTCGGCAGCGACGCCAGCAGCACGGCGAGCATGAGCACGCCGTAGTCGGTCACGTAGCCCGCGCTCAGGTTGACGATGAGCATCGGCATGGTCTGCACCTCGTTCTTGATCAGGATGACGCGCGGCCACAGGTAGTTGTTCCAGGCGGTCATGAAGGTGATGACGCCCGCCGCGGCGAACGTCGCCCGCATCGTGGGCACGTAGATGCGGGCGTAGATCGAGAACTCGCTCAGGCCGTCCACCCGGGCGGCCTCGAGGATCTCGGTCGGGAACGCCCGCGACGACTGCCGGAACAGCAGGATGAGCAGCGGCGTCGAGATGGCCGGCACGATCACCGCGAACAGCGAGTTGACGAGGCCGAGCTTCGCGAACACCTGGAACAGCGGGATCATCGTCGCCGCGAACGGGATCATCATCGCGAGCAGCAGCACGCCCATGAGCACGTCCTTGCCCTTGGAGTGGTAGACCTCGAAGCCGTAGCCCGCGATCGAGCAGATGATCAGCGCGAGCACCGTGGTTCCCGCGGCGATCAGGAACGAGCTGGTCATCGCCGCGCCGACGTTCTGCGCGTCGAGCAGCTTGGCGATGTTCGCGAACAGCTCGCCGCCCGGGAGCAGCCGCGAGGCGAGCACGTCCTGGCTGGTGTTGGTGGCCGAGACGGCCATGAAGTACAGCGGGAACAGGGAGAACAGCGTCCAGATCCCGAGGAAGAGGTAGGCGGGGACCCCGCGCAGCTTATTGATCACGCTTGTCACCGATCCTGAGCTGGATGAACGCGAGCACCGCGACGAGGATCAGGATCACGTACGAGAGCGCCGCGCCGTATCCGAAGTTGGGGTTCCGCTGGAAGGAGACCTCGTAGAGGTAGTGCGACATCGACATCGACGCGTAGGCGGGGCCGCCGCGGGTGAGCGCCCACGACTCGTCGAAGAGCTGCAGGGTGCCGTTGGTCGACATGATCGCGGTGAGCAGGATGATGGGCCGCAGCTGCGGAACCGTCACCCGCCAGAAGACCTGGAAGGCGTTGGCGCCATCCATCCGGGCCGCCTCGATGGTCGAGCGGTCGATGTTCTGGAGCCCGGCGAGGAAGAAGATCATGTTGAAGCCGGTCCAGCGCCAGAGCAGCCCGATGATGAGCACCGCGCGGGCGGTGTCGGGCTCGCCGAGCCAGTTGACCGGCGCGACGCCGAACATGCCGAGGAAGTCGTTCACGAAGCCGTCGGTGGCGAACATCGTGCGGAAGACGAGCGAGTAGGCCACGAGCGACACGGCGCAGGGCAGGAAGATCGCCGTGCGCCAGAAGGCCCGCCAGCGCAGCCGGGGGTTGTTCAGCAGGTTCGCCAGGATCAGCGCCAGCGTCAGCATGATCGGCACCTGGATGATCAGGTAGACGAAGGTGTTGAACAGCGTCTGCTTGAAGATCTCGTCGCCGAGCAGGCGCGTGTAGTTGTACCAGAGCGGGTCGGCCCAGTTGAGCCGGGTGCCGCGTCCGGTCTGCAGCGACAGCAGCAGCGCCTGGATCATCGGCACGAAGCTGATCAGCACGATGAGCAGCGAGGCGGGCAGCAGGAACGCCCAGCCGGTCAGGTTGCGGCGGCGGTCCATGCGCCCCCGCCTCGGATCGCGCGGTACCGGCGGTGTCGCCGTCCTCCCGCGCGTCGCGGTCAATGCACTCACAGTCGCACCTCGGTCCTCATCGTCTGGGTGTGTCGTCTCGGGCAGGGCATGGTGCGGGTGGGCGGGGAGGTCGCCCCGCCCACCCGCGGGGGGCCTCAGCCCATCGCGAACTCGACGGTGGACTGCGCCTCGTCGAGAGCGGATGCCATGTCGGCGCCGCCCATGATCTTCGTGATCGCGGCGCTCACCGCGTCGCGCGCCTCGTAGTAGTAGACGCCCGTGTTGTTGCTCGGCACCGAGGCGCCGAACGTCACGACGTCGGCGTAGATCGGCTGACCGCCGAAGAAGTCGACGGGCTGCGCGTAGACGTCGCTGTCACCGGCGGGGATCCAGTTGGCGACCGCACCGGCCTTCGGCAGGATCGTGTCGTACAGCGCGGTCGAGCCGGCGAAGGTCGACTTCAGGAAGTCGCTCGCGAGGTCGACGTTGGCGTTCGAGCTGATCGCCCACGAGGAGCCGCCGTTGGCCGAGTAGTTGGTCGCACCCGACACCCCGTCGAGCTTCGGGAGGTTCGTGACCGCCCACTCGCCGGACTGGTCGGTCGCGGTCTGCAGCGAACCGGAGATCCAGACGCCGTTGATGGTGCCGGCGACCGCGCCGTTCACGAAGGTGCCGATGTACTCGTCCCACGAGTTGACCTCGGTGAACACACCGGACTTCACGAGGTCGATGTACGTCTCGATCGACTTCTCGAGGGCGGGGTTGTCCGAGATGGTCGGGTTGCCGTCCGCGTCGAAGAGGCTCGCGCCCGCCGACTGCAGCATCATCATGATCGTGTCGGACGACCCGGCCTGGCCCGAGAGCAGCGGCTTGCCGGTCTTCGCGAGCACGTCCTCCGCCTTGGTCTGGAAGTCGCTCCACGTGATGTCGGTGAAGTCGTCGACCGTGTAGCCGGCCTCGGCGAGCACGTCGGTGCGGTAGGCGCCGATCGCGGTGCCCGAGTCGAACGGCACGCCGTAGTTGACCGCGTCGACCGTCGAGTAGTCGGTGACCGCCTGCGGGAACTGCGAGAAGTCGGCCGCGTCGGTCGCCTCGCTGAACAGATCCGGGTAGTTGATGACGTTCTTCTGGAACGCGTTGTTCTGCACGAGGAAGATGTCGGGCAGCTCGCCGTACTCCTGCGACTGCGCGAGCGTGGTGAGCTTGGTCTGCAGGTCGTCCCAGGGGGTCTCGACGATGTCGAGCGTGAAGTCCGGGTGGTCCTGCTGGTAGATCTTCTCGGCCTCCTGCATCGCGTAGATGTTGAAGTTCGGGTCCCAGGCCCAGACGGTGAGGGTGTTGTCGTCGCCGCTGCCTCCGCCGCTTCCGCCGTCGCCGCCACTGCATCCGCTCAGGATGAGGGCGACCGGCAGCGTCATCGCGACGACGGTGGCGATCTTCGTGGTTCGCTTCACAGCAGGATCCTTCCTTGGTTCCTCGTCCGCCGGGGAGGGCGGCGCTCTGCCGGCTGCGGGTCTGGATGCCGCGCGCCGGCGTGTGGGTGAGGAGTGCCTCGGGACGCTGCGCTGCGTCCTCGCTGTGTGCTCGTCCTTGAGCAGCCCCTCGGGGATGTGTTGCGATGGTGACGTTAACATGTGAACGTCACCATCTGCAACGGTCGAGACGAAATGCCTGGTCAGGCCGTGGTGTCGCCGATCAGGCGGGGGCGCCCCGCGACGGGTCGTCATCGTCGTCGGGCGGCACCGTGCACAGCCCCTCGGCGACGAGACCGGCCACCAGCACGAGCACCGACGCCACCAGCATGGCGACCATGCGCCACACCGACTCCACCGCGCTCACCGGCCGCACCAGCAGCTCGACGAGCAGGCCGGCCGCGGCGCCGGTGAGCAGGGCACCCGCCGCCGAGGAGGCCTTCGCGAGCAGCACGACCCGGGTCGCGTAGAACGGGTCGACCCGACGGCGCACCTTGCCGCGCGTCGCCCGACGGATCGGCACCGCGAGCGCCACCACGATGATCGCGATGAGCACGAGCGTGATCGCGAGCGTGAAGGCGGGCAGCAGCTTCTGGAACCCGAGAGCCCCGAGCGCGAGCTGCACCAGGAAGCCCCCGACCGCGCCGATCACGGCCAGCACGGCCAGCAGCGATCCCGAGGTGCGCGTCACGACGCACCCCCGGTCAGCGCGGCGAGCAGCGCGTCGACCCGGCCGTGCCCGGGGAGCTCCGCGTGCGGGTCGGCGGCGAGCCAGGGGCGCAGCACGAAGTCGCGCTCGTGCGCACGCGGGTGCGGCAAGGTGAGCTCGGGATCGTCCTGCTCGAGCTCGCCGAAGGCGATCAGGTCGAGGTCGAGGGTGCGATCCCCCCACCGCTCGGTGCGGGTGCGCCCGTGGTCGTCCTCGATCCGACGCAGCACCGCGTGCAGGGCGCCGGGATCGAGCTCGGTGCGGATCAGGGCGACGGTGTTCAGGTACGCGGGCGCGTCGCGGTCGACCCCGTAGGGGCGCACCGCGGGGGTCTCGATCACGGGCGACAGCGTGACGAGCTCGACGCCCTCGGTCGCGGCGAGGTCGTCCGCCGCAGCCTGGATCGTCGCGGCGCGGTCGCCGAGGTTCGCCCCGAACGCGACGACCGCGGGGGTGCCGGCCGTCATCCGCGCGACCGCCGCACGGTGACCGCGACATCCGCGAACGGCACCTCGATGGGCGCGTTCGGCTTGTGCACGGTGACCTCCACCGATTCGACGGGCGGGTGGCCGAGCACGAGGGCCGCGACGCGCTCGGCGACCGTCTCGATGAGGTCGACGGGATCGGATTCGACGGCCTTCACGATGCGGTTCGCGAGCTCGCCGTAATGCACGGTCGCGCCCAGGTCGTCGCCCGCCGCGGCGGGCGAGAGGTCGAGATGCAGCACCACGTCGACCAGGAACAGCTGGCCCTCGGCGCGCTCGTGGGGCAGCACACCGTGGTACCCCATCGCCCGCAGCCCCGTCAGCACGATCTCGTCACGCGCGGTCACCGCCACCTCCTCGCCAGTGCTCCTCGACATCCAGTGCCAGTCTGGTCGCCGCGACGTCGTGCACCCGCACACCCCACACGCCCGCGGCGGCCGCGAGCGCGCTGATCGTCGCGGTCGGGGCGTCGCGCTTGCCGAGCGGCGCGTTGTCGGGCAGCAGCCGCCCGAGGAAGCGCTTGCGCGAGGCGCCGATGAGCACGGGGGCGAGCGGGGTCAGCTCGTCGAGATGGCGCAGCAGCTCCCAGTTGTGCTCGGCGGTCTTCGCGAAGCCGAGCCCCGGGTCGACGATGAGCTGCTCGGGCCGCACGCCGATCACCACGAGCTCCGCGATGCGGGCCTTGAGCTCGGCGCGCACCTCCGAGACGACGTCGATGTACTCGGGCGCCACGTCGACGCCGCCGCGCCAGTGCATGACCACGAAGCGCACCCCCGTCTCGGCCGCGACGACCGCCATGTGCGGGTCGTAGAGCGCACCCGAGACGTCGTTGATCATGGTGGCCCCGGCCTCGACGGCGGCGCGCGCGGTGTCGGCGTTGCGGGTGTCGACCGACACCGGGATGCCGGCCTCGACGAGGGCGCGGATCACCGGCAGCACGCGACCCTGCTCCTCGGCGGGGTCGACCGCGACCGAACCGGGGCGGGTCGACTCCCCGCCCACGTCGATCCAGTCGGCACCGGCCGCGCGCATCCGCGCGGCGTGCGACACGGCGTCGTCGAGCCTCTCCCACCGGCCGCCGTCGCTGAACGAATCCGGGGTGACGTTGAGTACGCCGAGGATCGCGGTCACGGCGCCTCCGCGGATGCGGTGCCCACGAGCGCGAGCACCCCCGCCTGGGCCGCGGGCCCCGCCAAGGTGCCCCGGCTCGCGACGGTCACGGTCGTCGAGTCGGCCTGCCGGGTTCCGCGCGCGGTCACGCATCCGTGCCGGGCGTCGAGCACGACGAGCACCCCCCGGGGCGCGAGGCCCTGATCGAGGGCGTCGGCGATCTGCTCGCCCAGCCGCTCCTGCAGCTGGGGGCGAGAGCTCAGCGTCTCGACCACGCGGGCGAGCTTGCCGAGGCCCACGATGCGGTCGGCGGGCGCGTACGCGAGATGCGCGACGCCCGTGAACGGCAGCAGGTGGTGCTCGCACGTCGACCGGAACGCGACGTCGCGCACGAGCACGAGCTCGCCGGCGGCCTCCTCGTCGGCGAACTCCGACGCCTCGGCGAGGTGCTCGAGCGGATCCTCGTCGAGACCCGCGAACAGCTCGGCGTACGACGCCGCGATCCGCTGGGGCGTCTGGACGAGGCCCGGGCGATCCGGATCCTCGCCGATGGCGCGCAGCAGTTCGACGACGGCCGCCTCGATGCGCTCCGAGTCGATGGGCACGGTGCTCCTACGCCGGGGCGATGCCGGGCGTCTGCCGCGGGCGCGGGGTGCGCTTGGGCTTCGCCGTGGGCTCCGAGTCGACCCCGGCGTCGACCGCGCCCGGGTCGACGGGCGCCGACGCGGCGATCTGGATCGGGGGCAGGTCGCTGATGGGACGGTGCTCGCTCGAGAGCCACTGCGGGCGCTCCGGGAGCTTGCGCACGTCGGCGAAGATCTCGGCGAGCTGGTTGTGGTCGAGGGTCTCCTTCTCGATGAGCTCGCGGGCGAGCGCGTCGAGGATGTCGCGGTTGTCCGAGAGCACCCGATAGGCCTCGTCGTGCGCCTGCTCGATGAGCGCGCGCACCTCGACGTCGACCTTCTCGGCGATCTCCTCGGAGTAGTCGCGCTGGTGACCCATGTCGCGTCCGAGGAACACCTCGCCCTGCGACTGCCCGAGCTTCACGGCGCCGATCGTGGCGCTCATGCCGTACTCGGTGACCATCTTGCGCGCGGTCGCGGTCGCCTTCTCGATGTCGTTCGACGCACCGGTGGTCGGGTCGTGGAACACGATCTCCTCCGCGACGCGTCCGCCCATCGCGTAGGTGAGCTGGTCGAGCAGCTCGTTGCGGGTGACCGAGTACTTGTCCTCCAGCGGCAGCACCATCGTGTAGCCGAGGGCGCGGCCGCGCGGCAGGATGGTGACCTTCGTGACGGGGTCGGTGTGGTTCATCGCCGCCGCCGCGAGCGCGTGACCGCCCTCGTGGTAGGCCGTGATGAGCTTCTCCTTGTCCTTCATCACGCGGGTGCGGCGCTGCGGACCGGCCATGACCCGGTCGACGGCCTCGTCGAGGGCGCGGTTGTCGATGAGCTGCGCGTTGCTGCGCGCGGTCAGCAGGGCGGCCTCGTTGAGCACGTTGGCGAGGTCGGCACCCGTGAAGCCGGGCGTCTTGCGCGCGAGCACCTCGAGGTCGACGTTCTTCGACATCGGCTTGCCCTTGGCGTGCACCGAGAGGATCTTCTTGCGGCCCTCGAGGTCGGGCGCGTCGACGCCCACCTGACGGTCGAAGCGGCCCGGGCGCAGCAGCGCCGGGTCGAGGATGTCGGGTCGGTTGGTGGCGGCGATCAGGATGACGTTGGTCTTCGGGTCGAAGCCGTCCATCTCCACCAGCAGCTGGTTGAGCGTCTGCTCGCGCTCGTCGTGGCCGCCGCCGAGCCCGGCTCCGCGGTGCCGGCCGACGGCGTCGATCTCGTCGACGAAGATGATCGCCGGCGCGTTCTGCTTCGCCTGCTCGAACAGGTCGCGCACACGGCTCGCGCCGACGCCCACGAACATCTCGACGAAGTCCGATCCGGAGATCGAGTAGAAGGGCACGCCCGCCTCACCCGCGACCGCGCGGGCGAGCAGGGTCTTGCCGGTGCCGGGAGGGCCGTACAGCAGCACGCCCTTCGGGATGCGGGCCCCGACCGCCTGGAACTTGGCCGGGTCCTTGAGGAAGTCCTTGATCTCCTGCAGCTCCTCGACCGCCTCGTCGGCGCCCGCGACATCCGAGAAGGTGACCTTCGGGCTCTCCTTCGACACGAGCTTGGCCCGCGACTTGCCGAACTGCATGACGCGGTTGCCACCGCCCTGCATCGAGCTGAACAGGAACCAGAAGATCACGCCGATGAGGAGGAAGGGGATCAGGATGCCGAGCAGGCTCGTGAACCAGTTGGTCTGGGGCACCTCGTCGTCGAACTTCGCCTTCGAGTCGGTGATCGCCTGGATCACCTCGTCGCCGCGCGGCTGCACGTAGTAGAACTGCACCTGCGTGCCGTAGTCGGCGTCGTCGCTCGAGTACGCCTTCGAGAGCGTGAGGTCGACGCGCTGCTCGCCGTCGACGATCTTGACCGACTCGACGGTCGACCCGCCGAGCAGCTCGAGCCCCTGCTGGGTGGTGACCTGCTTGAAGCCGGCCGCCGCCGTGATCAGGTTGAACCCGACGATCAGGATGACCACACCCAGGATGATGTAGATCAGCGGGCCGCGGAAGATGCGCTTGAAGTCCATGTGAGAGCGGGCGTCAGCCCACGTCCTTCCTCTGAGACGTGACCCTCAGGGTACCGCCCGTCCGCTCGGCCCTTCCTGCGTGTTCGCCCGAGGCTGAGTCAGCTGTACACGTGCGGGGCGAGCACGCCCACCGCGCGGAGGTTGCGGTACTTCTCGGCGTAGTCGAGCCCGTAGCCCACGACGAAGTCGTTCGGGATGTCGAAGCCCACGTAGCGCACGTCGACCTCGACCTTGGCCGCCGCCGGCTTGCGCAGCAGCGCGCAGATCTCCACCGTGGCCGCACCGCGGCTCGAGAGGTTCTCGCGCAGCCACGACAGGGTCAGACCCGAGTCGATGATGTCCTCGATGATCAGCACGTCGCGCCCGGTGAGATCCGAGTCGAGGTCCTTCAGGATGCGCACGACGCCCGACGACTGGGTGCCGGCCCCGTAGGAGCTCACCGCCATCCAGTCCATCTCGATGTGTCGGCGCAGCTCGCGCGAGACGTCGGCCATCACCATGACGGCCCCGCGCAGCACGCCGACGAGCAGCAGGTCGCGGCCCTCGTAGTCGCGCTCGATCTCGCGGCACAGCTCGGCGATCCGGGCATGGATCTCGGCCTCGCTGAGCAGCACCTCGGACAGGTCACCCTGGATGTCGGCCGGCTCCATGCGCCCAGCCTATGACGCCGTGAAGACGATGAGGCGGCCCTCGCGGCGTGCGGTCAGGCCGGGCAGGTCGATCGACCCCTGCCCGTGCCAGTCGGTGACGAGCCTCGCGACCTCGAGGGTGTGCGCCCGGGTGAGCGAGACCCCGAACTCGGCGAGCACCACGAAGCGGATGACGCGGTTGCGCAGCGCCGTCGGGTTCGCCGCGAGCGCGGTCGCCGACACGGCGATCCCCGCCTCCGCCGGCTCGCAGATGTCCTCGATGAGCTCGTCGATCTGCCGCTGGAAGGCTTCCGCGTCCTCGCGCACGAGCTCCGCCGTGCGCGCGAGCGCCTCGGCGACGCCGGGTCCGAGCTCCGCCTCGAGCACCGGCAGCACCCGCTCGCGCACCCGCACCCGGGCGTACGCGGGGTCGGCGTTGTGCGGGTCGTCCCAGGGTTCGAGCCCCTCGTCGAGGCAGGCCCGCCGCGTCGTCTCCCGACGGATCCCGAGCAGCGGCCGCCGCAGGATCCCCGACACCGCGTCCATACCCTGCAGGCTCGCCGTGCCGCTGCCGCGGGCGAGGCCCAGCAGCACCGTCTCGGCCTGGTCGTCGAGGGTGTGGGCGAGCAGTACGGCCGCCGCGTCGTTCTCGCGCGCCACCTCGGCGAGCGCCGCGTACCGCGCATCGCGGGCCGCCGCCTCCGGTCCGCCCGGGCCGTCCACCTCGACGGTCACCGCGACCACCGGCTCCAGCCCCAGCTCGCGCGCCTGCTCCGCCGCCCGGATGGCCACCGCATCCGATCCGGGCTGCAGGCCGTGGTCGACGACCACCGCACCCGCCCGGATGCCGGCCCGCGGCGCCTCGAACGCGGTCGCCGCGGCGAGCGCGAGCGAGTCCGCGCCGCCCGACAGCGCGACGAGCACCAGCGGTCGGTCCAGAAATGCAGGAGATTCTGCACGGGTCGCCTCGACCGCCCCGGAGTTCGCGGCATCCTCCGCAGAATCTCCTGCATTTTCGACACGGATGTCGGGGGCGAGGTCGGCGAGCGCGTCGCGCACCGCGCGGCGGATGTCGGCCCGGGCGGGGGTCAGGCGGGGGCGAGGTCGGTCGGCAGCCATCGACTAACGTTATGGGCGCCGCACCACACGACACCAGGAGACATCCATGGCCGACTACGCCGCCGTCATCGAGATCCCCAAGGGGAGCCGCAACAAGTACGAGGTCGACCACGAGACCGGTCGGGTCTTCCTCGACCGCGTGCTCTTCACGGGCTTCGTCTACCCCACCGACTACGGCTACATCGAGAACACCCTCGGCCTCGACGGCGACCCGGTCGACGTGCTCGTGCTGCTCGAGTACCCGCTGTTCCCCGGCGTCGGCGTGAAGGTCCGCCCCGTCGGCGTGTTCAAGATGACCGACGACGGCGGCTCCGACGCCAAGGTCATCGCGGTGCCCGCGAAGGACCCGCGCTGGGCGCACATCCAGGACGTCGACGACATCCCGGAGTACACCCGCAAGGAGATCGAGCACTTCTTCGAGCACTACAAGGACCTCGAGCCCGGCAAGTGGGTCAAGACCGAGGGCTGGGGCGACGCCGCGGAGGCGGAGGCGATCGTCGAGGCGGGCGTCGCCGCCTACGTGCCCTCGCACTAGCAGCACTCGAGGTGGTCGAGGAGCGCCCGCGCAGCGGACGCGTCTCGAGACCAGCGTCGCCCGACCCGTGGCGGGGTAGGCGTCAGCCCGTCGGGCGGCCGACGTACGGCACGCGGTCCGAGCTGCGCACCGCGACGATGCGCACCGGCGCGCTCGGGTTCGGGGCCTCGATCATCATGCCGCCGCCGAGGTAGATGGCGACGTGGTACTTGCGGGCGACGGATGCCGATCCGCCGTCCGAGTAGAAGATCAGATCGCCCGCCTGCGCCTGGCTGTAGGGCACGAGGCGCCCCTGCGCCGCCATGTAGTTGTACTGGTCGGTCGAGCTGTGGGTGCCGATGTAGACGCCGACGGACGCGTAGGACGCCTTCGTGAGGCCCGAGCAGTCCCACACGTCGGGGCCCATGCCGCCGAGCACGTATCGCTCGCCGAGCTGCGCCTTCGCGTAGGCGATCGCGCCGTCGACCGCGGAGGAGACCGGGGTCGGGGCCGACCCGCCGCTCGAGCCGCCGGAGGAGCCACCCGAGGATCCGCCGCCCGCCGCGGCGGCGGCATCCGCGGCCGCCTGGGCCGCGGCCGCGTCGGCGGCCGCCTGCGCGGCGACGCCCTCCGCGTACGACTGCTCGAGCTCGGCGGTCGTGCCCTTGAGGCTCGCGAGCTGCGCGTAGAGCACCGTCTGGTTGGCGCGCTGCGCCGTCACCTGCGCCTCGACGTCGGCCGCCGCCTGCTCGGCTGCCGTCTGGGCCTCGGCCGCGGCGGCGGCGCGGGTGCGGCGCTCGGTCTCGGCCACCTGCGCCTGGTCGCTCAGCGAGGCGACCGTCTTCTGGTCGAACACGGCCTGCTCGACGAGGGCTGCCGACGACTCGCTCAGCTTCGACATGGTGCCGAGGCGCGAGAGCAGCTTGTCGGCATCCGCCGCCGACGAGAACGCGAGGGCGCTCGTCGGGTCGCCGTTGCCGGTGCGGGCGAGGCGCGCGACGAGGCTCGCGGCGAGCTTCGCGGATGCGTCGGCGCGCTTCTTCGCGTCGGCGAGCTGGTCGGAGAGGCGGGTCGTGGTGGCCTCGGCCGCCTGCAGCTGGTTCTGGGCGAGCAGCGCGTCCTCGGCCTTCTGCATCGCGACCTTCTCGAGCGCGTCGGCCTGCTTCTGCAGCTCGGCGACGAGCGTCTGGAGCTTCGTGATCTCGGCCTTCTTCGCGGCCTCGTTCTGCTTCGCCGCCTGAACCTCGGCCCAGCTCGGGTAGTCCACGCGCGGCGCCGCGGCGGCCGGGATGCCGCCGGTGGCGGTCAGCGCGAACGCGGCCGCGATCGACACCGCGGCGGTCGCCGCCTGGCCGGCCGGCCGACGGAAGGCGGATCCGCCCGACCGCTCCGGCTGGTCAGCCAAGGGTGATCCCCTGGTTGCGCATGAACGGCACGGGGTCGACGAGGGTCTCGCCGTTGACCCGCACGATGAAGTGCAGGTGGCATCCGGTGGACTGGCCGGTGGTGCCGACCTTCGCGATCATCTGGCCGGGGCCGACCTCCTGCCCGATGCTCACCCCGATGCCGCCGGGCTGGATGTGCGCGTAGGCCGTGCTCGTGCCGTCGCCGTTCGCGATGCGGATGTAGTTGCCCCAGCTGCCGTACCAGCCCGCGTAGACGACGGTGCCGGCGTGGGCCGCGTAGATCGGGATGCCGCATCCGGGTCCGGCGAGGTCGACGCCGGTGTGCAGCTGGCGCACGCCCGAGACGGGGTTGATGCGCATGCCGAAGTTGGAGGAGATGTAGCCGGCGGCGGGGCGCGCCCATCCGCTCGCGCTCACCTCGCCCGCGGCGCCCGAACCCCACTTGGCCTTGAGGCCCTCCTGGTAGTCGGCCTCGGTGACCTCGCGCTGGTGGGTGAGGAAGGCGACGAGCGCCTCGGCCTTCGCCTTCGCCTCCTGCAGGGCGTCGTACTTGGTCTGCGCGTCGATCGCGGCCGCCTGGGCGATCTGGAACTTGGCTTCCGCATCGGCCTTCAGCTCGGCGAGCTTCTGCTCCTCGATCTGCTCCTGGTCGGCGAGCGACTTCGCGGTCTTCTGCAGCTGCACGGCCTTCTCGTACACGGCGTCGCTGCGCTCGGAGACCTTCTGCATGGCTCCGATGCGGTAGAGGTAGCCGTCGGCTCCGCCCGTGTCGCCGAGCAGTCCGACGGTCGCGTCGCGCCCGGCACCCTGCTTGGCGAGGTTCGCGATCAGCTGCGTCGACTCGAGGCGGGCCTTGTCGGCTTCGGCCTGGGCGGTGTCCGCCTGCGCCTTCACGTTCTGGGTGACGATCGACTGCTCGTCGTAGGCCTGCTCGGCCTCGGCGTACTCGGTGCCGCGCTTCTGAGCCTCGGCCTGCGTGCGGTCCACCTCGGCCTGCGCCGCCTGGATGCTCGCGTTGAGCGCGTTCAGCTGCGCCTTCGCGGATGCCTCGTCTCGCTTGGCGGCCTGCACATCGGCCCAGCTCGGGAAGTCGGTGGCGACGGCCGCGACGGCCGGCTGCACGCCCAGCGTGATCGCGAGCAGCACGGATGCCGCTCCCGCGACGAGCGCGGTCACGCTCGATCCGGCGCGCAGTTCGGTGGTCCCCCGGCGGTGCTGCATCTCTCCCCGTCCCCTGTGACGACCCCTCGGATGGTCTTATGTCACATGAACAACATCAATCACACTAACAACACGACGCACTCCAGACCAGGATCGCATCGCGGCGCGTCAAGCCTCAACCATCAGTTGAAGTTCGCCGGGAGGCCGCGCCCGTGTCCGCGAAAGTACGCACATCCGCGTACCTTCAGCCGCGAGAGCACGCAGAAGTGCGTACTCTCACGGAGTGTCGCGCGGGCGTCGGGGCCGATTCGCGTTAACGCCGAACGGCACGTATGCTTGACCCTCGGTTGCTATGCGGTTCGCCGACATGGCCCCATCGTTTAGTGGCCTAGGACACCGCCCTTTCACGGCGGCAGCACGGGTTCGAATCCCGTTGGGGTCACCATCCGATCGAGCAGCACCACATAACTTCACAAGCAAGGCCCTGTAGCGCAGTTGGTTAGCGTGCCGCCCTGTCACGGCGGAGGTCGCGGGTTCAAGTCCCGTCAGGGTCGCTGGTCGAGAGCCTTTCCGAAAGGGGAGGCTCTCGCACAATCAGCGGTTCGCCGTTGAGGCTCTGTAGCTCAGTTGGTAGAGCGCACGACTGAAAATCGTGAGGTCACGGGATCGACGCCCGTCGGAGCCACCACTTTCACCCCGGCTCGCCGCCACCCGACGACGGGAGTCTCGATGACCAGCGTCCGCATGCCCGCCGACGACCGCGCGCGCTACCGCGCCCGCCCCTCCGTGCTCGACGCGCTGCGCTCGCCCCGCCTGCTGCTGCGCGAGGTGCTCGCGGGGCTGGTCGTGGCGCTCGCGCTCATCCCGGAGGCGATCTCGTTCTCGATCATCGCCGGCGTGGATCCGCGGGTCGGGCTGTTCTCGTCGTTCGTCATGGCGATCTCGATCGCGATCCTCGGCGGGCGCCCCGCCATGATCACGGCCGCCACCGGTGCCGTCGCGCTCGTCATCGCTCCCGTCGCCCGCGACTACGGCATGGACTACTTCATCGCGACGGTCATCCTGGCCGGGATCTTCCAGGTGGTGCTCGCGGCGCTCGGCGTCGCGAAGCTCATGCGCTTCATCCCGCGCAGCGTGATGGTCGGGTTCGTGAACGCGCTCGCGATCCTCATCTTCGCGGCGCAGCTGCCGCAGCTGATCGACGTGCCGTGGCTCGTCTATCCGCTGGTCGCCGCCGGTCTCGTCATCATGATCGTGATGCCCCGGATCACGAGGGCGATCCCCGCCCCGCTCGTGTCGATCGTGCTCGTCACCGCCGCCGTGCTGGTGTTCGCGATCCAGGTGCCGACGGTCGGCGACCAGGGCGAGCTGCCGCGCAGCCTGCCGAGCCTGTTCATCCCCGACGTGCCGCTCACCGGGGAGACCTTCGCCATCATTGCCCCCTTCTCGCTCGCGATGGCGCTCGTCGGCCTGCTCGAGTCGCTCATGACCGCGAAGCTCGTCGACGACATCACCGACACCCACTCCCGCAAGACGCGCGAGTCCTGGGCGCAGGGGGTCTCGAACGTGCTCTCCGGGCTGTTCGGCGGCATGGGCGGATGCGCGATGATCGGCCAGACGATGATCAACGTGAAGGCGTCGGGCGCCCGCACCCGCATCTCCACCTTCCTCGCCGGCGCGTTCCTGCTCGTGCTCGTGCTCCTGCTCGGCGATCTGGTGGCCGTGATCCCGATGGCGGCGCTGGTCGCCGTGATGATCATGGTGTCGGTCGCGACGTTCGACTGGCACAGCATCCGCCTCTCGACCCTGCGGCGGATGCCGAAGAGCGAGACGCTCGTGATGGTCGCCACCGTCGTCATCGTCGTGCTCACCCACAACCTCGCGATCGGGGTCGTCGCGGGGGTGCTCGTGGCGATGGTGCTCTTCGCGCGCCGGGTGGCGCACTTCGTCACCGTCACGCGCACCGTCGCCGCCGACGAGCAGGTGCCGACGGCGCGCTACGAGGTCGACGGCGAGCTGTTCTTCGCCTCGAGCAACGACCTCACCACCCAGTTCGCCTACGCCGACGACCCCGAGCGGGTGATCATCGACATGTCGCGCTCGCACGTGTGGGACGCCTCGACCGTCGCCGCGCTCGACGCGATCGTGACCAAGTACGAGCACCACGGATCGCGCGTGGTCTTCGAGGGCATGAACGACGCCACGGTCGCCTTCCACGGGCGACTCTCGGGCGAGCTCGGCGCCGGGCACTGACGCGGGACCATCGCCTCTCGTCGCCCGCCCCGGCGACGACTAGCGTGAGGCCGATGCCCCGACACCCGCGCCGTTCCGAGATGGTCGCCGACGCGACCCTCGTCTCGGTCGCGGCAGCGCGCCAGGCGGCGAAGAACCTCATGCTCGTGCGGGCGCTCCGCGACGCCGCCGACTTCGACCACGACTGGTACATGGCCGCCGTGCGCCGCGAGTTCGAGGTGCTCGCGGTGGAGGCGGATGCGAACGCGGCGCGTGTGCTGCGCATCCGGGCGAAGGCGGGGCGCCGGCACGGGCACGCGCTCAGCGCCGACGACTACCGCGCGGCCGACACCCGGCGACTCAAGAAGCGCGCTCGGGTGCTGACCGACCTCGCCGAGGAGCTGCGGCGGCTCTCCACCGACGACGAGACGATCGCGACGCTCATCGACGAGGCGCGGATCCAGGCGCTCGACGAGATCACGGCCACCACGGCGGCCGTCCCCGGTCTCGGACGCACGAAACCGGCTAAGGGGGTTGCGCGCTCGAAGGCGCTTCAGGCCCTCCGCGAGGAGCTCAGCGACTACGCCGACTGAGGATCACCGCGGCGGCTGCCCGCTCGGGCCGCCGCCCGGCATCCCGCCGCCACCCGACATCATCCCTGCGCCTGCCGCCGTCGAGGTGTCGATGCGCACGGGAAGCGTCGCGGTGTACCCGGCCGCCGGGTCGCCCGTGAGCGTCGCCAGCTGCAGCGCCCCGCCGTCGTCGCCGAACACGTTGTCGGTCGCGAGCGAGACCCCGGCGAGATTCTGCGCCGACCCGCTGTAGCGGTCGTCGGCGTAGACGAGCTCGCACGCGTCCTGCGGGAAGGCGAGTTGCGAGGTCGCGATCGCCGTGCTGGAATCCGCGATCGACGAGGTGTCGGGGTACACCTCGAAGTGGATGTGCGGCCAGCGACCCGTGTAGCACCCCGGGTAGATCGAGGTGAACGTGACCGTGCCGTCGGCGCCCGTCACCTGCACCCCGCGCAGGTACGTCTCGTCCTCGAGTCCCTCGGAGTACATCGAGTAGCCGCCCTGGGCGTCGCAGTGCCACACGTACACCGCGAGACCCTCGAACGGCGCATCGTCGTTCAGCATGTCGGCGAGCGCGAGCGTGAACACGAGGGGCACGCCCACCGCGGTCGCCCCGCCGTCGATGCTCGAGCGGATGTCGCTGCGCACGATCCCCGACTCCTCGAGCACGTCGGGCCCGTTCGACCCGTCGCCCGGGTACGGCCCTGCGGTCTCCTCCGGGATCTCGCCGTCGCTCGTCGAGGCGGAACCCGTGGTGGCCGTGCTCGCGCCCTCCGGTGTGCACGCGGCGAGCGCCGCCGCACCCACCCCGATCCCGAGCACGGCCAGCATCCCGCGCCGGGTGATCAGGGTGCGCACGTCGAACGGGGCGCCCTGATCGACGACGGGCTCGTCGACCCGATCGAGCAGGCGACCCTGGTAGGCCGGGCCGTCGGGTGTCGCTTCCGGTTCCGGATGGTGTCTCATGGTGCGTCTCCCCTCGGTGGTCGACGCCCAGCCTGGGGAGACGGCCTGGACTCCGTCTCGGTCGGACCTCGGTATCCGCTGTACGCGAGGTAGTCCCGCCCTCGCCGGGCGGATCCCCGGGCGGGCGCGCTACCGTTCCCCGGTGGCCATCCGCATCCGCCGCCCCTGGCGCCCGCGCTTCACCGAGCTCGTCGACGACGCGCTGCTCGTCGCGCGCGCCGGGGTGCGGCAGAGCGTCAAGAACGTGGTGATCATGCGCACCCTGCGCGACGGGGCGGCGTACGACGCCGACTGGTACGCGGATGCGGTCCGGGGCGAGCTGGAGATGCTCGCCGTCGAGAGCGACGCGCATGCCGCCCGACTCACCCGCGAGATCGACTACGCGAAGGGGCGCAACCTGCGCGCGGTGACCGCCGCGGACTACATGAACCGCGACGTGCCCAAGCTCAAGCGGCGGCGGAAGGTGCAGCACGCCCTCGCCGAGCGGCTCCGTGCGCTGGCGCAGGATCCGGATGCCGTGGTGGCGCTCGTCGAGCAGGCGCGCCTCGACGCGCTCGACGACATCGCGGCGGCGGCGGCCGAGGTGCCGCAGCGCCGGCATCCGCGTACCGTCACCGGCAGCGCCAGGCGGATCGCGCTCGCCGATCTGCTCGACGACCTGGCGGCGCTCGCGGACGAGCGCCCTGACGCCTGAGCAATCCCTACTCAGGGCGGCCGTCGACTCCTGCGCCGATACTGGCCGGACACACCCGTCCACCCCTGGAGAATCCATGCGCACCACCACGCGCGGCGCCCTCGCGGCGACGCTCCTGCTCCCCCTCGCCCTGGCCCTCACCGGCTGCGCGAACCCGATCGAGCAGCTCATCGAATCCGGTACCGGCACCCAGATCGACACCGACGGCGACGGCGGCTTCACGATCGAGACCGACGACGGCGCCGTGCAGGTCGGGGGATCGACGGAACTCCCCGCGGACTTCCCGGGCGAGCTCCCGCTCCCCGACGGCACCCTGCTGAGCACGGTCACCGCCGAGGGCCAGTGGAGCCTGAGCTACGACGGCGTCTCCGCGGGGTCGGCCGAGGAGATCCTGGCCTATCTCGACGCCAACGGTTTCGAGCAGCTCGCGTTGACGCAGACCGCCGACGCCTGCCAGTTCACATATCAGAGCGACCAGTGGGTCGTGACCGGACTGTGGGGCTCCGGAGAGTCCGGTGCGGGCATGTTCTACGCGGTGGCCGCTCGATGAGCCGCCGCACGCTGGCGGCCACCGTTCTCGCCGCGGGCCTCGCGCTCACGGGATGCGCGGCATCCGCACCCGCGGAGCCGATCGTCGACGACACCACCACGGTCGACGAAGCCCCGGCGGCAGGGGAGCCGGCACAGGGTGAGCCTGCCGCGGGGGGACCGTTCACCCCTGTCGATGCGAGCCAGGTGCCCGACTGGGCGCCCGCCGACCTGCCGATGCCGGAAGGCGACTACCTCTGGGCGGCGCCGTACGACCTGGGCGTGCAGCTGCAGTTCGGTCTGCGCGACGCCGGTGCCGCAGAGGCGCTCGTCGACGAGCTGCTCAGCCTCGGCTACGTGCAGACCCAGTACACCGAGCACCCCGGCGGCACCGGCGAGACCTGGTTCACGGAGGGCCCGACGATCCGCGCGAACGTCGTGCTCACGAAGGCCGACACCGACGAGCCCCAGCTCAGCTACAACCTGGAGCGGATCTAGCGTGCGCCCGCGCCTCGTCACCACCGTCGCCGTGGCCGCGGCTACCCTGCTGGCGCTGACCTCGTGCGAGCAGTTCTGGTTCGCGGGCGGCGCCGGAGGGGGCGCCTCCGCATCCGGCACGCCGGCGGCCGCAGACGACCCGGATGCCGCGGGCGACGCGTCCACCGACCAGAACGCCGCCGACGCCGCCTGCCCGATGGGAAGGTGGCAGCTCGACAACGCCTCGTGGAGCCAGGCCCTCGCCGCGCTCGTGGCCGACGGCTTCCCGGATGCGACGGTGACCGTCGAGGGCACGCAGACCCTGGACTGGAACGCGGGCGGCGACTACCTCATGACCGCCGACCGGGTCGTGTACACCGTCGTCGGCACCTCGGACGGACAGCCGTACACGCTCGTCATCACCCACGACGGTGCCGAGACCGGTCGGTGGTCGGGTGGCGACGGGCTGACGGACGGCACGTACACCCTCACCACCGTCGACGACTCGGGCTGGGCGTCGACGGTGACCATCAGTGCCGGCGGCGGAAGCCAGCACCTGGATCCGGACGAGATGACGGCGGACCCGTGGGCAGGCGAGGTGCAGGTGCGCTGCGTGGGCGACCTCATGCGCAACACGGTCTCGGCCGAGGGCACCACGGCGACCGTGGACTTCACCCGGCGGGGCTGAGCGTCAGTCCGCCAGGAGGCCCGCCTCGACGAGAGCCGAGCGCAGTTCGTCGCGCGACGAGACGCCCAGCTTGCGGTACACGGTCTGCAGCAGGTTGTCGACCGTGCGCACCGACACCCCGAGCCGTTCCGCGATCTCCCTGCTGCGCTCCCGACCGGCCGCCGCGAGGGCCATCTCGAGTTGGCGCGCGCTCAACAGCGGCGCCTCCCGGCGCTGGATGAGCGGGGCGTCGACGCCGATCGACAGCGTCACCGCCGCGGTCTCCAGTCGATGGCGCGCCTCGGCTCCGGGACGCATCCGGAGGGCGAGCGAGATCGCGTCCAGCGCGGTGGGCGCCATGCCCGCCCGGCCGAGCCGGATCGCCGCCGGTGCGATGTGGGCGGGCTGGCGATCGCGCAGGGCGACCGCCACATCCCGAAGCGCCGTGTACAGGCCGAATTCGGCGGGCACGCGGGCGCAGATGTCGTCGAGCATCGCGGCGGCGCGCTCGACCCGTCCGAGCCGGATGCAGACCCCCAGCGAGATCGCGGCCACCAGCAGGTACCCGACCCCTGCCGCGGCCTCGGCGGCACTCTCCACGATGGCGGCGGCCCGGGCGTCGTCGCCGTCGGCGTGCGCGAGCCACGCCTCGCACTCGGCGATCATCATGACCGCCTTCGGTTCGCTGCGCTGGGCGGGCTCCAGGGAGTCGAGGATGCCGCGCGCTCCCGCGACGTCGCCCGCCTTGGCCAGGGTGTCGGCCTGCAGCGCGAGGGTGAGCGCGAGCACGCCCATGCCGTCGCGCCAGCGGCACTGATCGACCGCGAGCGCCGTGGCCCGCAGCGCCTCGTCGAGTCGGCCGTTGTAGTTGAGGTGCTCCGCCACCACACAGGTCCACAGCCCCACGCCGTCCCCGGCGTCGGGTCGTCGGGCTTCGGCGTACTCGAGGGCGCGCTCGTGCTCGCCGAGCGAGAGCAGATGGATGTACTCGTTGAAGCCGAGCATCGCCGCCGCCGCCGGGTCGAGCACGCCCATCCGCTCCTGCACCCGCGTGAGCGCCGCCGCGGCCTCGTGGGCGGCATCCGCGCGACCGCCCATCGACTCGGTCATGATCGCGGCCATCGCACCGCGCACCGCGACCTCCGGCGGCAGTTCGGCATCGGCGGGACCGGCGGTCGTCTCGTGCACCTGCCCGAGGATCGCCCGCCAGAGCCGCAGATCGGCGTCGAGCCCCGCCGCGCCGTCACCCGAGGCGCGCCGCTGCACGGCCTCCGCCTGCGCGATCGCCGCCGCGACGTCGAAGCGTCGATACGCCAGGTGCTCGCCGTGCCGGGCGGCGAGCGCAGCGCGTTCGCCCACCGTCCGCGCCTGGGCGGCGGCGACCGCGAAGTCCGCCTCCGCCGCGTCGAGTTCGCCGCGCACGGATCGCGCGGATGCCGATGTCAGAGCCGCGGCGAAGCGGTCGGCGGGGTCCAGCGCGTCGCCACGACCCAGCGCCTCCGCCGCGAGCGCGATGGCCGTACCGAGGTCGCCGATGCCGTACGCGTACCCCGCCGCCCACACGACATCGGAGGGCGGGGGCTCGGCCCCGGCCCGGAGCTCGAGCAGCGTCGCGGCGAACCGCTCGTGCGGGCGTCCGTGCTCCCGCAGCCGAGTCGCGGCCTCGATCGCCACGTCGGCCCGGTCGGCGTCATCGGCGAGCGCCTCGCCGATGAGGGGATGGGCGATCCGCAGGCGTCCGGTGGTGTCCTCCTCGACGACGGCACCGCCGGCGATCAACCGCTCGGTGACCCGAGCGTCGCGGTCGTCCCGGTCGACGAGGTCGCGCTCGGCCGGCTGGGTGAGCGCGATGAGGTGCAGCTGCCGGCGTTGGGCGGCGTCCAGCCCGTCGATGCGGGCGGCGATGGTGTCGAGCAGGCCGGCCGGTGTGCCGCCGTCGGCGATCTCGACGAGCCCCGCCTGGACCTCCACGTCGCCGCGACGGACAGCCGCCTCGACCAGCATCCGGAGGAAGAGCGGGTTCCCGTCGGTCCGCGCCGCGAGGCGCGCCACATGCTCGTGACGGACGGGCACGCCGAAGCGCTCCTCGAGCACCCTCGCCACCTCGTCCTCGCCGAGCCCGCCGAGCAGTCGCACCTCGGCGACCCCGTCGTCGACGAGCCGGGCGAGCGGGGCGGGCAGCGGCTCCCCGAGGCGGGCCGTGACGATCGCGGGCACGCCGAAACCGCGGACCAGCTGATGCACCGCGGCCGCCGACACCTCGTCGAGCCAGGGAGCGTCGTCGACGAGCATCAGGTGGCGCCCGGCGTTCCGGCCCACGCGCGCGAGCAGCTCGGGCACCGCACGCGCCGGGTCGTGCGACACCCCCAGCTGGGCGAGCGCGGGCGCGAACGCGGCGAGCGGGATGGCCGCCAGCTCGGGCTGTGCGATCACGCGGACGACGTCGCGTCCCGTGCGCGCCGCCGCTGCGCCGGCGAGCACCGTCTTGCCGACGCCCGGCGCACCCGTGACGATCCGCGCCCGGACCGGGGCCCGATCGACGGCGGCGGCGAGCTCGTCGCGCTCGCGGGCGCGGCTCAGCAGCGGCCAGTCGCGCTGCGCTGTTCGGGATCCCATGGTGGTCCCCCGTGTATAGCACGGCGCGCGGGTGGGGGATCAGCGCGTGCGCAGGCTCTTCTCGTCGACGGGCGCCTCGCCGGACGCGCGGAGCGCGGCGTAGTAGGCGCGCGCCTCGTCCTGGCGCTCCTGCTCGGCACCCGACGCGATCGGCGCCCGCACGAGCTCCGGCGTGAGCCCGAACGCACCCACCAGGTCGAGCGCGTGCTCGCGGATGCGCGGCAGCAGGCGGTCGTCGATGTACGCGGTGATCGCGGCGGCGCGCTGGGCCGAGAGGCGGCCGTGCACGAGGTACCAGGCCGCGTCCTTCTCGATGAGGCCGAGCCCGAACAGGTCGCGCAGCCAGGTGAGAACCTGCTTGGTGTCGCCCTCCGGCACCTTGGCGAGCGCCCGCGTGAACGCCTCCCACTGCAGCAGCTCGCCGTGCGCGCGGGCCGCGAGGATCAGGTCGTTCTGGTGGCGGTTGAAGAGCGCCGCCGCGTCGACGGGCGACAGCTTGGATGCGGGACGCAGCTTCGCGGCGAGCTCGGCGACCGCCGTGTGAACCCGGTCCGTCAGCAGCTGGCGCTGCGAGTCCTCGTCGCGCACGAAGCCGACGGAGCGCGCCGTCGAGCCGAAGTCGGCGATCGACTGGCCGAGACGGCGGAGCCCCGTGCGGTTGACGGCGGCGTCGCCCACCTGGCCGGCGACGTACTGGGCCATGGCCCCGGCATCCGCGCCCTTGAACTTGCGCGCGTAGTCGGTGAGCAGGCGCTTCGCGACGAGCTGCAGCAGCACGTTGTTGTCGCCCTCGAAGGTCGCGTAGATGTCGAGGTCGGCGCGCAGCTGCGTGAGCCGGTTGACCGCGAGGAAGCCGGACCCGCCGCACGCCTCCCGCGCCTCCTGCAGGATGTCGAGCGCTCCCCACGTCGACAGGGGCTTCAGGGCCGCGGCGATCGTCTCGAGGTCCTCGCGGGTGGAGGGGGTGTCCTCCAGCCCCGAGAACACGCGGTCGAAGATGTCGAGGAACTCCTCGTGTGCGAACGACATCGCGTAGGTCTGGGCGAGGCGCGGCAACAGGCGGCGCTGGTGGCGCTGGTAGTCGAGCAGCACCTCCTCGTCGCTCGTGCCCCCGGTGAACTGGCGACGCTGGGTGCCGTAGGTGATCGCGATGTGCAGCGCGAGCTTGGAGGCGATCGTCGCCGCCCCGTCGAGCGACACGCGCCCCTGCACCAGGGTGCCGAGCATCGTGAAGAAGCGGCGGCCGGGGCTCGAGATGGGCGAGCTGTAGTCGCCCGCCTCGTCGACGTCGCCGTAGCGGTTCAGCAGGTTGACCCGCGGAACCCGCACCTGGTCGAAGTGCAGGCGGCCGTTGTCGATGCCGTTGAGACCGCCCTTGAGTCCGTCGTCCTCGCCGCCGACGCCCGGCAGGAACTCGCCCGCCGCGTCGCGGATCGGCACGTAGAAGGCGTGCACGCCGTAGTTCACGCCCTTCGTGATGAGCTGCGCGAACACGACCGCCGCGCGCCCGTGCAGGGCAGCGTTGCCGAGATAGTCCTTCCAGGCGGCGCGGAACGGGGTGTGGATGACCCACTCGTCCGCCTGCTCGTCGAAGGTGGCGGTGGTGCCGACCGAGGCGACATCCGAGCCGTGCCCGGTCTCGGTCATCGCGAACGCACCCGGGATCTCGAGGCTCATCGCGCCGGGCAGGAAACGCTCGTGGTGCGACTCGGTGCCGAGGTGCAGGATCGCGGCCGCGAACAGCCCCCACTGCACGCCCGACTTGATCTGCAGCGAGGGGTCGGCGAGCACGAGCTCCTCGAAGGCGGCGATGTTGCCGCCGTGGTCGTCACGGCCGCCGAAACGCGTCGGGAACGCGCGGTGCACGGCGTCCTCGGAGACGAGGGTGTGCAGCTGGCCGAGCACGCGCTCGCGGTGCTCGGCGAGCGACAGGTCGCCCTGGAACCAGAACTCGGGACGGGAGACGAGGGCCCGCGACACCTTGCGGTCCTCGGCCCAACGGCCCAGCAGGTGCTCGCCGAGCCAGGCGACGTCGACCTGCAGAGCTGCGGATGCGGTGGCCGCGTCGCGCGGGGTGCTCACGTCGTCGGGCAGATCGGTCTCGTGGCTCTGCGTCTCGTGGACTTCCGGGCCGGCTTCGGTGCGCGTCATGGCGTCCTCCAAGAGGGGGAGAAGGGGATGACCTCACGGTAGATCCGCATCACACGGGTGTCGATCGGGTCGTTCGGGGGGCACGAATCCGGCGCATCCGTCGCCGGGGTCGGTTGTGGGAACCGACCAATCGCATCCGCTTCTAGAGGGCGGAACCCGACACCGAGAAGGTGTCGCAGGCCTGCGGACCGCCCGCGCGGCCGATCTGGAACCAGCGCTGACGCTGCTCGCTCGAGCCGTGGGTCCAGGTCTCGGGGGTGACCTGCCCCTGGGTCTGCTCCTGGATGCGGTCGTCGCCGATCGCGTTCGCCGCGCTGAGGGCGTCGGCCCACTCCGCGTCGGTGATGGGCTCGAGATACGGCACGCCGTTCTCGTCGGTCGTGGTCTCGGCGGCCCCGAGCCACGCCCCCGCGAAGCAGTCGGCCTGCAGCTCGAGCCGCACCCCGTCCGAGTCGGGGCCGGTCCGGGAGGTGTCGAGACCGTCCATCTGCCCGATCAGGTTCTGGATGTGGTGACCCCACTCGTGGCCGACGACGTACAGCTGCGCGAGCGAGCCGCTGCTGCCTCCGAAGCGCGACGACAGCTCGTCGAAGAACGCGGTGTCGAGGTAGATGGTCTGGTCGGGCGGGCAGTAGAACGGGCCGACCGCGCTCGTCGCGGAGCCGCATCCGGTGCCCACCTGGTCGGTGAACAGGATGAAGTCGGCGGGAGAGGTGTAGCCGTCGACCCGCCCGGACCAGTAGGTGTCGAGCGAGGCGTAGGCGCCCTGCATGCGGCAGTCGACTGATTCGTTGGCCTGCTCGCCCGAGTCGCAGGAGACGGCCGTGTCCTCCCCGCCGCCCCCGGCGCCGCCCACGAGCCCCGTGAGGTCGACGCCCGAGAAGACGGTCACCAGCACGACGATCAGGCCCACCAGCCCCGCCCCGCCGCCGATCGCGATGCCGCCCTTGGCACGGCGGCTCACGCGGCCGCGGCTGATGTCGGAGCCCTCGTCGAAGGTCATGCTACGACGCTAGCGCCGGTCGCGCGTCCGTCCCACGCCCTTGCGCGGGCGGCGCGACCGTGGCATGCACGAGGACCGCTCACCCTAGACTCGGGGCATGCTCCCGTTCCTCATCGTCGGCGGCGTGGGTCTCGTGCTGCTGCTCGTGTCGCTGCTGTTCGACGACATCCTGGACTTCCTCGACGGTGCGCTCTCGGGCACGGCGATCGGAAGCGCGCTGGTCATCTTCGGCGCCTCGGGCGTGATCGCCGTCGCGAACGGCATGCCCGCGTGGGCCGCGTATCTCATCGCGACGGTCATCGCGATCGTCGCCTTCGTCGCGGTGCAGCTGCTCATCCGGGCCCTCAAGCGCAGCGAGGACGGCGCGCCGAGCTCGCCGGTGGGTCTGTACGGCGTCAGCCGGTCGAACATCACCACGACGTCGGGCGAGGTGAGCCTCGACGGCCCGAACGAGATCGAGACCCGGCTGGCGTTCGCCGACGAGCCGATCCCCCGCGACACCCGGATCCACGTGATCGAGCTGCAGGGAGCGCGGGTGCGCGTCGAACGCGCCGTGCCCCTCGCCGACCCGGCCGTCGACGCCGCCACCGACTGACCCGCACCGCGGACCACCACCAGAAAGGCACCTCTGTGGACTTCATCTCCGAGAACGCGACCGTGTTCGCCGTGATCGCGCTCGTCGTCGTGGCGCTCGCGATCTTCGGCTTCATCGCCGGACGCATCAAGCGCGTGCCGCCGAACTCCGCCATGGTGGTCGTCGGTCGGGGAGCCGGCGGCAAGGTCGCCGAGCCGGATGCGGGTCAGCGGGTCGTGATCGGCGGCCGCGTCTTCATCTGGCCGATCCTGCAGCAGGGCTTCCTCGTGTCGCTCGAGCAGCGCCAGATCGGGATCGCGGTCGAGGGCGTCGACAAGAACTTCATCAAGCTCGCCATCCAGGCGTCGGTGAACTTCAAGGTGTCGGGCACCGCCGAGGGCGTGCGCCGGGCCGCCCAGCGCTTCCTCTCGCAGCAGAACTCGCTCACCCAGATCATCCAGCAGTCGCTCGAGGGGTCGCTGCGCTCGATCATCGGCAACATGCCGATCCAGGAGATCATCTCCAACCGCAACGCCCTGTCGGAGGCCGTGGTCGAGGCCACCAAGGCCGACCTCGCCGAGCAGGGACTGCAGGTCGACCTGCTCAACATCTCCGACATCTCGACGCCCGGCACGAGCTACCTGGCCGACCTGGGTCGCGCCGAGGCGGCCCTCGCGCGCCAGAACGCCGAGGTCAAGGAGGCCGAGACCCAGCGTGCGGCCGAGTTCGCCCGCATCGAGGCCGCCGAGCAGATCGCCGAGCGCCAGAAGGCGCTGAGCCTCAAGCAGGCGGCCATCAAGGCCGAGACCGACCGCGCGAACGCCGAGGCCAACGCCGCCGGCCAGCTCGCGACCGCGGAGCAGGACCGCATCGTCGCCGCCGAGCAGCGCCAGGCGCTCGCCGAGCAGGCGCGGGTGGAGCAGGAGCGCCTCGACATCACGGTGCGCAAGCCCGCCGAGGCCGAGGCCTACGCGACGGTGCAGGCGGCGAACGCCGATCGCGACGCCGCCAACGCGGCGACCGAGGCCGACGCGTTCAAGCGCACCAAGATCGCCGAGGCGAACAAGGTCGCCGCCGTGCAGGACGCCGAGGCTGCGGCCGAGGCGGTGCGCCTCGCGGGTGTCGCCGAGCGCGACAAGCAGGTCGCCCTCGCCGCCGGTATCAAGGCCGAGGGTGAGGCGCGCGCCGCGGCGGTCGCCGCCGAGGGTCTCGCCGAGGCCCAGGCGATCGACGCCAAGGCCGAGGCGCTCAAGAAGTACGGGGAGGCCGCCCTCGCCCAGGAGATCATCGGCCGCCTGCCCGAGATCACCCGTGCCGTCGCCGAGCCGCTCGCCTCGATCGGCAACCTCACCGTCATCTCGACCGAGGGGGCGTCGGCGGTCACCAAGACCGTGACCGATGTCGCCTCCGAGATCCCGGCCGTCGTCAAGAACCTGACCGGGCTCGACCTCTCGGCGCTGCTCGGCGGTGCCGCGGGCGCGGCTCTGGCTGGCGCTGAGCCGACGAAGCCGGCGCCCAAGCGCACCCCGAACGCCAAGCCCGCGACCGAAGCACCGCCCACCGTCTAGCCCCTTCCGCCTTCACGGCGGCGTTCGGCGGGAGCAACTGGCACCCTCGGCGGGAACAGATGCATGCCCGGGCGGCAGAGCGCGCATGCGGCGGGAGTAGTTGCTCCCGCCGCATGCCTGCTTCCCCGCCCATTGAGAGGGCTGGGCGCTCCGCATCTGAGGTGCACTGCAGAGCAGACGCGGCGCCCGGCCTCAGAAGTCGAGCGGCGGCGCGTCGTCGTCGGTGAGCGGCGGGAGGTCGTCGTCGACCACCGTCGCCGTGCGGGTGGTGGGCTGCTCGCGGACGGATGCGGCATCCGCCGCGGTGGCCGACACCGTCGGGTTCTCACCCGCGACCAGCGCCAGCACAGCCTCGCCGTAGGCCTCGAGCTTCTTCTCACCGACACCCGACACCTCGCCGAGCTGGGCGAGGGTCGTCGGCTCGGTGACGGCGATGCCGCGCAGCGTCGCGTCGCCGAACACGATGTAGGCGGGCACGCCCTGCGCGCGGGCGACGTCCGCCCTCCAGGCGCGGAGCCGCTCGAACAGCGGCTGCGCCGCCTCGGGCAGCTCGGCTCCCGCGCTGCGCTTGGCCTTCTTCACCGCGCGCTCGGGCTCGCGCCGCAGCTTGACCGGCCGTGAGCCGTCGAGCACGCCACCGGACGCCTCGGTGATCACGAGCGTTCCGTAGCCGTCGGTGTTGACCGCGAGCAGCCCCTGGGCGAGCAGTTGACGCACCACGCCGCGCCACTCCTGCTCGCTGAGCTCGCCGCCGATGCCGTAGGTGCGCAGCTCGTCGTGCCGCTGCTGGCGCACCCGCTCGGTGTCGCGGCCGAGCAGGATGTCGATCAGGTGGCCGGCGCCGAAGCGCTGATTGCGCTCGCGCTGCAACCGCACGATCGTCGACAGCAGCTTCTGGGCGGGGACCGTGCCATCCCACGCCTCCGGCGGGGCGAGACAGGTGTCGCAGTTGCCGCAGGGTTCGGAGCTCTGGCCGAAGTAGTTCAGCAGCTGCACGCGTCGGCACTCGACCGTCTCGCAGAGCGCGAGCATCGCGTCGAGGTGCTGGGATGCGCGGCGCTTGAACGCGGCATCGCCCTCGGACTCCTGGATCATGCGGCGCTGCTGCACGACGTCCTGCAGGCCGTAGGCCAGCCACGCGGTCGACGGCAGGCCGTCTCGGCCCGCGCGCCCCGTCTCCTGGTAGTAGCCCTCGACCGACTTCGGCAGGTCGAGGTGCGCCACGAAGCGCACGTCGGGCTTGTCGATTCCCATGCCGAAGGCGATCGTCGCGACCATGACGATCCCCTCTTCACGCAGGAACCGCGCCTGGTTGCGGGCGCGCACCGAGGCGTCGAGTCCCGCGTGGTACGGCAACGCCGGGATGCCCTCGGCGACGAGCGCCTCGGCCGTCTTCTCGACCGAGGCGCGCGAGAGGCAGTAGACGATGCCCGCGTCGCCCGGATGCTCGGTGCGGATGAGCTGCAGCAGCTGGGCGAGCGGCTGGTTCTTGGGCTCGATGCGGTACTGGATGTTGGGGCGATCGAAGCTGGAGACGAACTGCCCGGCTGCGCGCAGGTCGAGCCGTTCGACGATCTCGCGGCGCGTGGCCTCGGTCGCCGTGGCGGTGAGCGCGATGCGCGGCACCGACGGCCACCGCTCGTGCAGCACCGAGAGGCCCAGGTAGTCGGGGCGGAAGTCGTGACCCCACTGCGAGACGCAGTGCGCCTCGTCGATCGCGAACAGCGAGAGCTCGGCGCGGTCGAGCAGGCCGAGCGAGCTCTCGAGCTTGAGGCGCTCGGGCGCGAGGTAGAGCAGGTCGAGTTCGCCGGCCAGCAGCTGCTGCTCGACGAGGCGGCGCGCATCCGGATCCTGCGTGGAGTTGAGGAACGCCGCCCGCACGCCGAGCGCCTCGAGCGCGTCGACCTGGTCTTGCATGAGCGCGATGAGCGGCGAGATGACGACCCCGGTGCCGGCGCGCACGAGGGCCGGGATCTGGTAGCACAACGACTTGCCGCCGCCCGTGGGCATGAGCACGACGGCGTCGCCGCCGCCCACCACGCGGTCGATGATGGCCGCCTGCTCGCCCCGGAACTCGGCGTAGCCGAAGACGCGATGCAGCACGTCGGGAGCGGAGGGCATGCGCCCACCGTACCCGGAGGATCGGACGCCGACCGGCCCGCCGCCGGGGGAGGTGGACGGTGCGCGGGGTGCCGTCCTCTGCAGGGTCTACCCCCGCACGAGTGCCCCCCCTTCGGGGTCGTCGCGCGAGGCTTACTGAATCGTTACCTTTTCTGACAAGGTAACCGGATATCTGGGGGGAAATCCGGAGCGGGGGATCGCCGTCGGGGGGCGGCGACCCCCGCACCTTTATGTAGACCCCAGAACCCCACGCGGCGCACGGCCGCGCAGTCGGCCCGCGGACACCAGTGGGATGGAGTCCGCGGGCCGCTTCCGTCAGATGACGATCACGAGCGACGGCCAGGCGAGCGACGGTTCGAATCCGTCACCGCTGAACTGGGCCGTCAGCAGGTGCAGACCGCGCTTCAGCTTGCCGAGGTGCACCGTGACCTTTCCGGCGTCGGCCTCGGTCAGCTCGACCGTCGCGACCGTCTTGGTGCCGTCGCGGATGATCAGCGTGCCCACGGCGGGCGAGCCGTCGTCGGTGCGCACCGTCACCTTGTAGTCGACCGTGCCGCCCCAGACCAGCAGCGGAGCCGAACCGCTCGTGCGGGTCCCGATGGGCTCGGCGGGCGCACCCGCGGCGACCTCGATCGGCAGCTCCACCGCGGTCCCCCCCGGGCCGGAGATGGTGAGCGTCTGCGCACCCTCCACGCCGTCGGGGATCGTGAACACGACGGTCGCCGTGCCCTGCTCGTCGGTGGTGTCGACGATCTGGAACGCGATCGCGCCGCTGCCGAGCACCTGGTCGCCCAGGCTGATCGTCGCGTCGCCCGAGGTGGCCCCGGCGTTGCTGAACAGGAGCGACGACAGCTGGGCCGTCACCTGCTCGCCTCCCTGGTAGGCGGTGCCGTCGGCCGGGGCCGACAGCGTCGCCCCGACCGCACGCTGCGCGGTGTCGGGCGCCACCGGCGAGTGGTCGCCGATGTAGTCGACGAAGGCGTCGAGGTCGATGCGCCCGGAGTCGGACTTGTTCGCCCCCGCGGTGAGACCGCCGAAGTTGTCGCCACCCGCCGCGAGGAACGAGTTCGTCACCACCTTGATCACCTCGTCGTCGGTGACCGGCTCGCCGTTCAGCGTGATCGCCGTGATGTGCGAGCCCGTCGGCGCGCTCGGGTCGTAGACGTACTCGAGCCCCTGCGAGAGGCCCAGCTTGAGGTACGGACGCGCCGCACCCGCCGGCTGCCACTGCTGCTCGAGCACCGTCTTCAGCTGGGCGCCCGTCAGGTCGAGCGTCACGAGCGTGTTGGCGAACGGTTGGATGAGCGCCGCCTCCGCGTACGTGACGTTGCCGTCCGGATCGTTCGCGCCGGTGCCGGCGTAGACCAGGTCGGCGCGGATGCCGCCCGGGTTCATGATCGCCACCTCGGTCGACAGGTCCTGCGTCGCTGCGAGCTGCGCGTCCGCGATGAGGTTGCCGAGCGTCGACTCGCCTCCGCGGTTCTCGGACCCGTTCGACTGCACGGCGCGCCGGATGTCCTCGGTGATCGAGCCGAGCGACACCGCACCGAGCTCCGACGAGACCGCCACCGCATCCGCCACGATCTGGGCGACCGCGGGGTCGGGCGCGAACGCACCGATGAGGTTGAGGTTCTCGGTGTCGATCGACAGGGCGTCGGTCGCCGGGTCGTAGACGATCGTCGAGTGGCCGTACATGGCCCCGTACTGGCCCGAGGAGATCACCGGCCGGGTGCGGTCGGTGCCCGGGATCGGCACGTCGAAGTCGTACGCGAGGTGCGTGTGACCCGAGATGATCATGTCGACGTCGGGGTCGACCCCGTTCACGATGCGGCCGAAGTTGGAGTCGTCGGTCGCGCTCGAGATGTCGGTCGTCGCGGCGCCCTCGTGCACGAGCAGCACCAGGATGTCGGCCTCGCCGTTGGAGGCGTCGCCGTCGGAGAGCTGCTCCGCCACGCGGTTCACCTCGGGCACCACCTGCTTCACCTCGAGGCTCGCGATGCCGTCCGGGCTCACGAGCTCGGGCAGATCCTCGGTGACGGCGCCGATGAAGCCGATCGTCACCCCGTCGAACTCGCGCAGCTCGTACTCCTGGTAGGCGGGCTCACCCGTCGACCGGTCGTAGAGGTTCGCGGCGAGGTAGGGCCAGTCGGCGTGCTCGAGCACCCGGTCGTCGACATCCGCGCGTCCCTTGTCGAACTCGTGGTTGCCGAACGAGCTCGCGTCGAGCCCGATCTCGTTGAGCGCGTCGATCGTCGGCTCGTCCTGCTGGATGAACGAGGTGAAGGTGGACGCCCCGATGAGGTCGCCTGCGCCCACGAACAGCGTGTTGGGGTTCTGGGCCTCGTAGGAGCGCACCATACCGCCCAGCACCGCGGCGCCCGCCGTGGTGGAGCTGGCCTCGAGGCGACCGTGGAAGTCGTTGATGCTCAGCAGGTCGATCGTGACCGGGGGCTTCGCGATGCTCACGCCCACGAGCACGGGGTCGTGGTCGCTCGAGCGGTAGGGGCTCGTGCCGTCGGTCGCGCCGTAGGCGTAGCCGCGGTCGCTCCACTCCGCCGAGTTGATGCCCCAGACGCCGACCCCCGTGACCGAGGACGCGAGCGAGCCGGTCACGAAGGCGTGGTCGAGCGAGCCGAGCTCGCCGTTGAAGGTGTAGGTGTACTGGCCGGGCGCCTTGGTCGGCACGAGGTCGGTGAAGCCGGCGGCGGTGAGCGCCTGCGCCGGATCCTCCTGGCCGTAGGCGTTGAAGTCGCCGAGCAGGATGACGTCGGAGCTCTTCGCGGGGTCGGCGGCGATGCCGTCGACGAAGTCGGCCAGCCGCTCGGCCTGCGCGACGCGCTCCGCGTTGAAGAAGCCCTGGCCGTCGGCCGGCTCGGTGCCGCCGCCCGACGGCGGGCTCTTCGACTTCAGGTGGTTCGCCACGACCGTGACGAGACGCCCGTCGCCGATGTCGAAGGTCTGCGCGATCGGCTTGCGGGCGATGTCCCACACCGCATCCGCGTCGGCGAAGCTGTCGCCGACCGGCGTCACGACCGACGGCTTGAAGATGATCGCCGTGGTGATCACGTCGTTGCCTGCCGCGTTCACGGCATCCGGGGTGGGGATGTAGTCCCACGTGCCGGCACCGGCCGCGTCGTTGAGACCCGCGACGAGGTCGCCGAGCGCCTCATCGGCCGCCTCGCCGAGCACGGCCGAGTTCTCGATCTCCTCGAGCGCGACGACATCCGCGCCGAGACCGTTGATGGCCGCGACCACCTTCGCCTTCTGCTTCGCGAACTGCTCGGCGTTCGCGGCGCCGCGCGCCTGCCCGCCGAAGGTCGTGAAGTAGTTGTAGACGTTGAAGCTGCCGAACTGCACGTCGCCGCCGACCTCGGGGGCCGTCGCAGGACGCGGGTTGAGGGTCTCGAAGCTCGGCTTGTACTCGGCCGGGCTCGCGTCGTTCAGCGGCAGCTGGGGCTGCAGGCGCCAGTTGTCGAAGCCGTAGCCGAGGATCATGGTCTTCGCCGGCGGCACGAAGCGGTCGCCGTTGCGCACGACGGTGCCGGTCGTGAAGTACGGCTGGTCGCCGGGGTGCGTGCTGTTGTCGACGCGGATGCTGTAGCCGTCGTCGACGATCAGCCGGCGGGCGAGATTCGCCGCGGCGATCGCATCGGCGGCGGGGCCGGCATCCGTGGTCTCGGTCGACTTGACGAGCTCGCCGCCGGCCGAGAGCCAGAGCGAGCCGAAGTTGTAGAGCTCGTGGCTCGACGCCAGGCGGTAGTCGCCGGTGGGCTGCACCAGCATGCCCTCGTACTGCTCGCGGTCGCCCCCGACGAGGGTGTCGGGGAGCGCGGTCGGGTCGGGCAGGCCCGCACCGGCCTCGACGAGCTCGTAGGCGGATGCCGAGGTCGCGGTGAGCTGGGTCTGGCCGCTGTACTCGCCCGCGGTGCCGGTGACCTTCACGAGGTCGCCGACCGCGACCGCGGGGTTCAGCTGGTTGAAGTAGACGAAGATGCCGTCGGATGCACCCGGGGTGGCATCGGTGCCGCCCCCGGAGCCGGCGCTCTGCAGATAGAGGCCGCGGTATCCGGATGCCGCGTCGTAGTAGCCCGTCACGACGCCCTCGACGGTGACGGTCTGACCGCTGAGCGGCGTCGTCGCCCCGGTGCCCTGCACCTCGGCGATCGTGTGGGTGATGTCGGCCGCGAGCGCGGGGGTCGCGCTCAGCGAGGCCAGACCGAGTGCGGCGACGGCCGTGGTCGCGACGGCGGCGAGGCGGCGGCGCGCGGTCGGGCGCGGCGAGGTGAGGGGTTCTGGAGTTGTCATGACGCGCGGTGCTCCGTTGTTCGGGGTGGACTGCGTTGGTCGGGTTGTCCCCCCTTTGGGGGCCACCTCCCACCTTCGCCCGAACGCGACCGATCCCGCAAGACCCCGCGCATCCGCGTCACGCACAGTTCATGCGCCGCTCATGTGCGCGCTGGAGCTGGAGTCGAGAAGACCCCCGGCAGGTGTCTGCACACGTGCCGGGGGTCTCGATACGCCGCTGCGCGGCTACTCGACCAGCGGGTTGCCCGCGCTGACCTACCGGTCGGCGAGCTCGCGGATGATCTCGTCGCCGGGGACGACCGGCGTCCACTCCGCCACGATGTCGGCGCGCTGCAGCAGCTCCTCGGTGCGGCGGCGGCGGTTGCGCGGCACGAGGGTCACGACGGTGCCCTCCTTGCCGGCGCGGCCGGTGCGGCCCGCGCGGTGCAGGTACGCCTTGTACTCGTCGGGGGCGTCCGCCTGGATCACGAGCGACACGTCGTCGACGTGGATGCCGCGCGCCGCCACATCCGTCGCCACGAGCGCCTGCACGCGACCGTTCGCGAACTTCTCGAGCGCGCGCTGACGGCGCGACTGGGTCAGGTCGCCGTGGATCGACTCGGCGCGGATGCCGGCGTCGTCGAGCAGGTCGGCGAGCTGCTCCGCGAACGCGCGGGTGCGGGCGAACACGAGCTTCTTGCCGGGGCCGGAGGCGAGCTCGATGAGCACCTCCTGCTTGTCGCGCTGGTCGAGCAGCAGCACGCGGTGCTCGATCGTGGAGCTCGCCTGGTCCTCACCGGCGACCTCGTGCACGGCCGGGTCCTTGAGGTAGCGGTCGACGATGTCGGCCACGCCCTTGTCGAGGGTGGCGGAGAACAGCAGGCGCTGCCCGCCCTCGGCGGTGCGGTCGAGGATCTCGGTGACCGGCTCGGCGAAGCCGAGCTCGCACATGTGGTCGGCCTCGTCGAGGACGGTGATCACGACGTTCGACAGGTCGAGGCGTCCGGAGGCCGAGAGGTCCTGGATGCGGCCCGGGGTGCCGATGACGATGTCGACGCCGCGCTCGAGGGCGCCGAGCTGACGGGCGTAGGGCACGCCGCCGTAGATCTGCGTGGTGAAGAGGCCGACGCTGCGGGCGATCGGCTGCACGGTGCGGTCGATCTGCAGCGCGAGCTCGCGGGTCGGCGCGAGGATGAGGGCGCGCGGGGCGCGTCCGAACTCGCGGCGCTTGTTGTCGCCCGCCTGCATGCGCAGCAGACGCTCGACGAGCGGCGCCCCGAAGGCGATGGTCTTGCCCGAGCCGGTGCGACCACGGCCGAGCACGTCGCCGCCCGACAGCACGTCGGGGATGGTGGCGGCCTGGATGGCGAACGGGCTCGTGGCGCCGAGCTCGGCGAGCTCGCGCACGATGTTCTGTCCGAGACCGAGGTCGCCGAAGGTCATGCCCTCGACATCCGAGGCCAGCGTGGCCTGCGCCTCGAGGCGCTCGAGCACCACGTCCTCGACCATCGGGCGCGGGGCGTGCTGCTCGGCCCGGGGTGCGCGGTCGCCGTAGTCGCGGCGGGGGCGCTCGTCGTAGTCGCGGCGCGGACGGTCGCCGTACTCGCGACGCGGACGGTCGTTGTCGTAGCGCGGACGGTCGTCGCGCGAGGGGCGGCGGTCGTCGAAGCTGCGCTGCGGGCGGTCGCCGTAGTCGCGACGCGGACGGTCGTCGTAGCTGCGCGCGGGACGCTCGTCGCGGGCCGGGCGGTCGCCGTACTCACGACGCGGACGCTCGTCGTAGCTGCGCGCCGGGCGGTCGTCGCGTGCGCGGTCGTCGCGGCGCGGGCGGTCGTCGCCGTAGCTGTGGCGCTGCGGACGGTCGCCGGCCAGGCGGTGCGGTCGGTCGCCGGCGCGGTCGCTGCGGGGGCGGTCGCCGTATCCGCGGTCGTCGCGGTCGCGTCCGTAGCCGGTGTCGCGCTTGCGGGCGGCGGGGGCGCGCTCGACGGTGTTGCGTGCGTCCTTGCCGCGGGGCTCCCAGTTGGGGCGCCCGTCTTCGGCGCGCTCGGGACGCTGGCCGCGGGGACGCTCGGCGCCGAGGCCGTTGGCCACGCGCTGCTCGCTCGACCAGCGCGGCTTCTTGCCGCCGCGGGCGGAGTCCGCCTCGGGCTTGTAGCCGCGGTGCTTGGCGGTGGGGCCGCCGACCTTCTTGGTGGTGTTCTTCTTGCCGCCCTGCGGGGCGCGCTTGTCATAGGACATGGGTGTCTCTCCGGTGCTCATGAGTGTGCGCCGCGAACGGATGCGGACGGAGCCGCACGCTCGTGGCGAGAACCCGGACAGACGTCGACCGGGGCCGTTTTCCTCGTGGAATTCCTCACCAGCGGATGCGCTGGCGATCCGGCCCGCTCGACATACACAGTGCATACGACGCGGACGATGCCGCGGTTGGTCGAGAGCCGACTTCCCGAGCTTAGCGGAAGAACCCCGTGCATCCGCCGAGAATCATCGGGGTTACCGTAGTGCGATCATGCGCGCCGCGAACCCGACACGTGCCGCCCTCGGGGCCGCGCTGCTCGGCGCCGTGGTGCTGCTCGCCGGATGCGCCCCCACCGGCGACGAGGCCACCACCGAGGTCGAGGGGGTCGTCGTGTCGAGCAATCCGAACCTCGCGACCGACCCCGAGATCCCGACGACCGTCGACATCGAGTACGGCGCGGTCGACGGCCAGCCCCTGCTGCTCGACGCCTGCAGCCCGCTCGACTTCGACGCGCTCACCGATCCGGCCCGGGCGGCGATCGTCGTGGTGCACGGCGGGAGCTGGGCGCGCGGCTCGAAGAACGACATCGCGTGGCGCGCGGTCTGCCAGTGGCTCGCGCGATCGGGATACCCCACCTTCGCGGTGAACTACCGGCTCGCCCCGGCGAACCCCTACCCGGCCGCGATCGACGACGTGAGCGCAGCCGTCGAGTGGCTCCGCGAACCCGAGCAGGTCGCCCGTTTCGGGATCGACCCGGACCGCATCGGCGCGTTCGGGGGGTCGGCCGGCGCGAACCTGGTGTCGCTGCTCGGTACCCGCGGCACCGGTGCGCTCGACGAGGGTGCGCGCGTGGCGGCGGTCGTCGAGCTCTCGGGGCCGATCGACCTGACCGGTGTCGCCGTGACCGACGACTTCGTGCCCGTGCAGCTCGCCTACCTCGGCTGCGTCACCGCGGACGACTGCCCGGCCGCGTCCGCCGCATCCGCCGACACCTGGGTCGACGAGACCGATCCGCCGTTCTTCGTGGCGCACTCGACCGACGAGATGATCCCGCTCGAGCAGGCGCGGATCTTCGTGCGCGCCCTGCGCGACGCGGGCGTCGACACCACCTTCGTCACGGTCGAGGGCCGCCTGCACTCGATCGCGATGATCGACGACGGGCTCAAGCAGCGCATCCTCGACTTCTACGCGCGCACCCTCGCCCCGACGGAGCTGCCGGTCGCCCCCGCCACCGACGAACCCCCCGCGGACGCCGCCCCGTAGTGGACGCTGGTCTCGAGACGCGTCGCGCTACGCACGGCGCTCCTCGACCACCTGAGTTCGGACCCGAGCGAAGCGGGGGTGCGGGGTCGCTTTCGGGACGCTGGCACCGGGCCGGGCGGGAGCGCGCCGTTCAGGCGCGCGAGGGCATGCGGCCCGAAAGCGACCCCGCGCCACCGCGAAGCGTCGAGTGCTACGCAGCGGCCTTGGCGGCGCGGCGGGCCTCTCGACGCCCCTTCGCCCCCTCGACGAGCGTGTAGAGGGAGGGGAGCACCACGAGCGTCAGCACGGTCGACGAGATGAGCCCGCCGATCACCACGATCGCGAGAGGCTGCGAGATGAAGCCGCTGTGGCCGGTGAGGCCGACCGCCATCGGGATGAGCGCGAAGATCGTCGCGAGCGCCGTCATGAGGATGGGCCGCAGACGACGCGAGGCGCCGTGCACGACCGCGTCCACCACGCCCATGCCACGATCCCGGTACTGGTTGACGAGGTCGACGAGCACGATCGCGTTGGTGACGACGATGCCGATGAGCATGAGCAGGCCGATGATGGACGCGACGCCGAGCGGGATGCCGGAGGCGAGCTGCAGCAGGATGGCGCCGGTCGCCGCGAACGGCACCGACACGAGCAGCAGCAGCGGCTGGCGGAGGCTGCGGAACGTCGCGACCATCACCGTGTAGACGATGAGGATCGCCGCGAGCAGGGCGAGGCCGAGCTGGCTGAAGGCGTCCTGCTGGTCGGCGGTGACGCCGCCCACGGTGGCGGTGACGCCGTCGGGCAGGTCGAGAGCGGCGAGCTCGGCCGTGACGGTCGCGGATGCCGTGCCGATGTCGGCGGTGTCGGGCGTGATCGACACCGTCGCGGTGCGCACGCCGCGCTGGGTGGTGATCGACGCAGGTCCGTCGACCTCCTCGACGGTGGCGAGCGCGCTGAGCGGCTGCGGCCCGGCGAGGGTCGGGATCACGAAGTCCTTCAGCTCGTCGACCGTGGTCGGCGCGGCCGGGTTGTCGATGTAGACGGAGAGCGTGTCGCCGTCGATCACGACGGAGCCGATCGACGCGGGCAGCATCGCCTCGGCGACGATGCCGCCGACGGCGACCTCGGTGAGTCCGGCGGCCGCCGCCTTCTCACGGTCGACCTCGATGGCGATGTAGGGCTGAGTGGCGGAGAGGTTCGACTCGGCCTGCTGGGTCACGTCGAGGTCCTCCATGGCCGCGAGCACCTGGTCGCTCGCCTGCTGCAGGGTGTCGGCGTCGGGCGCGGTGATCTCGATCGCGATGTCGTTCGAGAAGCCGCCGCCGCCGGAGCCGGACGAGACGGAGACCTCGCCCACCTCATCCGGGTCGAGGCCATCGATGACGTCCTGCACGTCGGAGCGGATGGCGTCCTGGTCGGCCGAGTCGTCGGTCGTGATGGAGAAGGTGGTGGAGCCGCCGCCGCCGAACAGCGCGGCGAGCGCCGAGCTCGTGCCGCCGCTCGAGCCGACGGAGACCTGCACGGTGTCGATGCCGTCGACGCCCTCGAGGGCCGACTCGAGCTGCTTCGCGGCGGTGTCCTTGGCGTCGAGGCTCGTGCCGGCCGGCATCGTCTGGGTGACGGAGAGGGTGTTCTGCCCGGAGTTGCCGACGAAGTTGGTGGGCACGAACGGCACGAGCGCAAGGGTGCCGACCAGCACGAGGGCCGCGGCCAGGATCGTGAGGGCGGGGCGCTTGACCGTCCAGCGGATGACCGGCAGGTAGCCCTTCTGCAGCGCCGAGGGGTGCTCGAGCTCGTCGACGGGGTGCTCGGTGTCGGCCTCCGTCGCGTCGTGGGCGTGGTGCGGCTTGGCCTTCAGGAACCAGTAGGCGAGCACCGGCACGATCGTGAGGGCGACGAAGAGCGAGGCGGCGAGCGCGATCGTGACGGTCAGCGCGAACGGCCGGAACAGCTCCCCGGTGATGTCGCCGACGAGCGCGATGGGCAGGAACACGGCGACCGTGGTGACGGTCGACGCGGTGATCGCCACCGCGACCTCCTTCACGCCCTTCAGGATCGCGTCCTTCTTCTCCTCGCCGAGACCCAGGTGTCTCTTGATGTTCTCGATGACGACGATCGAGTCGTCGACGACGCGGCCGATGGCGATCGTGAGGGCGCCGAGGGTGAGCACGTTGAGGGTGTAGCCGACGGCGAACATCGACAGGAAGGTGATGAGCACCGAGATCGGGATCGAGATCGCGGCGACCAGGGTGGAGCGCACCGAGAGCAGGAAGACGAAGATCACGATCACGGCGAAGCCGAGGCCGAGCAGACCCTCGGTCGCGAGCGACTCGATGGAGCGCTCGATGAACGGCGCCTGGTCGAAGACGATCGTGAACGTCGTGTCGCCCCCGAGCTGCGCGGCGAGGTCGTCGAGCTGCTCGTTCACCTCGCGCGAGACGTCGACGGTGTTGCCCGACGGGGTCTTGGTGATCGCGATCGTCAGCGACGGCTCGCCATTGACGCGCGAGATGCCGGTGATGGGGTTGTCGACGATCTGCACCTCGGCGACGTCGCCGATGGTCGCAGGTGCCGCGCCGCCGAGCAGCGGCAGGCTCGCGAGCGTGTCGGTCGAGTCGATCTTGACGCCCGCCTGCACGGTGAGGGTCTTGTCGCCCTCGTCGACCGTGCCGGCGGCGATCAGGATGCCGTTCGCCCTCAGGGCGTCGCGGATCGCCTGGGTGGTGAGTCCGTCGGCGGCGAGGGATGCGGCATCCGGGGTGATGGTGATGCGCTGGCCGGTGGCGCCGTAGACGGTGGCGGCGCTCACGCCGTCGAGCTGCTCGATGGCCGGAACCGTGAGGGTGTCGAGGCGGGCCGCGAGGTCGGCCGAGTCGAGGTCGCTCGTGACGGCGATCTGCACCACCGGGAAGTCGCCGATCGAGAAGGTGACCACCTGGGGGTCGACGCCCGACGGCAGCTGCGACTGGATGCGTCCGACCGCGAGCTCCACCTTCTGCTCGGCGCGGGTCAGGTCGGTGCCGTAGGAGAAGCTCGCCTGCACCGTCGAGATGCCCGCGGAGCTGGTGGCCGAGGTCGAGTCGAGCCCCTCGACCCCCTGGATGGCGGTCTCGATCGGCGTCGACACGTCGTTCTCGACGACCTCGGGGCTCGCGCCGGGGTAGGTCGTGACGATCGTGACGTTCGGGAGCGTGAGGGAGGGGAACAGCTCCAGCTTGAGCGCCGTGAGCGCGTAGCCCCCGAACAGGGCGACCACGATCGTGAGCAGTGCGATGAGCGCGCGGTTGCGCAGACTGAATACCGAGAGCAGAGACACGGATCCCCCGAGGGTGCTGTGGATGCCGCATGCGCGGCGGAGGCTGCGCACGGCGCCGTGCACTCGATTCAGTATCGCAGCGGTTCCGCCGGCGCCGCGTACTCCCGCGGGATGAACGTGCCGGCTCCGCGAGCGCTACCCGTTTCGGCGAGCGCTACCGATCTACGGGTAGCGGTCGGCGATTCCGGTAGCGCTCGTGGCAGAGGGCCGCGCGCTCAGACGACGTGGGCGAGGTCGGTGTCGTCGAGGCGAACGCCGCTGCGGGTGACCGCGTGCCAGGCGGCCGCGAGCGCGTCGACGCCGCGGTCGAGCTGATCGGCGGGCATCCCGAACGGGATGCGCAGGAAGCGCTCGAAGACGCCGTCGAGCCCGAACCGGGGGCCGGCGCCGATCACCAGCCCCTCGTTGCGGGCCTGCAGGGCGAGCTGCGAGCTGAGGGGGGCGCCGATGTTCACCCAGGCGACGATGCCGCCCTCGACGTGCGGCATCCGCCAACCCGGGAGCTGCTGCCGGATGCGCTTCGCCAGATGGTCGCGGCCCTGCCGCAGGTAGGCGCGACGGCCGGCCAGGATCTGCTCGTAGTCGGGCACGAGCTCGGCGACGACGAGCTGGTCGAGGATCGGGGTGCCGAGGTCGCTCGCGAATCGCGCCCGTGCCATCCGCTGGATGAGCTCGCGCTCGGCGCGCACCCACCCGATGCGCAGGCCGCCCCAGATCGACTTGCCGACCGATCCGATGATCACCACGTTCCGCGCCACCGGGAACGGCGCCGTACGGGCCTGCCCGTCGAGGCCGAGGCCCGTCATCGTCTCGTCGACGATGAGCGTCGTGCCCTCGCGCTGCGCGAGCTCGAGCACCCGCGCGCGCGTCGTCTCGTCCATGGTGCGGCCGGTCGGGTTCTGGAACTCGGGCATGAGGTAGGCGACCGTCGGGCTCGTGCGCTGGAACGCCTGCTCGAGGCCCGACACATCCCACCCCTCGTCGGTCGTCACGGCGACCGGCACGAGTCGGGCGCCTGCCGCCTTCAGCGCGTCGAAGGCGTGCGGGTAGCCGGGGGACTCGACGATCGCACGGTCGCCCCGGGCGAGCAGGGTGCGGGCGAGCAGGTGGATGGCCGACTGGGCGCCGACCGTGATCATGATCTGCTCCGGATCGGTCGGCAGACCGCGCTCGCTGTAGCGGTCGGCGATCGCGCGCCGCAGCACGAGCAGGCCGAACGGGTCGAAGCCGCTGTCGGAGAGGAAGCTCGGCAGACGGTCGACGGCCGCCTGCGCGGCCTGCGCCACGGACGGCAGCGCCGGAAGCGACGCCTTCGAGAAGTCGAGGGGCGCGTCGCCGAACAGGTCGAGGTCGACACCGCCCTCGTGCGGCAGGCGGGCGGTGCTGCCGGAGCCCCGCACGCTCTCGAGGTAGCCGCTGTCGCGGAGGTCGGCGTAGGCGGCCGAGACGGTGGTGCGGCTGAGCTCCAACTGGGCGGCGAGCTCGCGCTCGGCGGGCAGGCGCGTGCCAAGCGGAATGCGGCCGTCGAGCACGAGCAGGCGGACGCGGTCGGCCAATGCGAGGTACGCGGGCCCATTGGACCCGCGCCAATCGACCATGAGCAATGCCAATGCGCGCGCGGACAGCGAGTTCATGCGGCCAGTGTACCCGGATTGGACTCTTGATCAAGGGCCAATTCTGAGGTGGACTGTTCACCGTGACCCCGCCCCTGCTCTGGACCCGACGCATCGCGCAACTGCTCGTCGGCCTGTTCCTCTACGGCATCGCCATCGCCATGATGGTGCGCGCCGGGATCGGCGTGGGTCCGTGGGACGTGCTGACCCAGGGCATCGTGGCGCAGACCGGCATCTCGTTCGGCATCGTGGTGATCGCGGTCGGCGCGATCGTGCTGCTGCTGTGGATCCCCATCCGGCAGAAGCCCGGCATCGGCACGGTGCTCAACATCCTGCTCATCGGCCCCGCCGCGGATGTGGGCCTCGCGTTCATCCCGCAGCAGCACGAGTGGTGGATGCAGGGGCTGCTGTTCGCCGCCGGCCTCGCCCTGCTGGCCGTCGCCACCGGGCTCTATGTGGGCGCGCGGCTCGGCCCCGGCCCGCGGGACGGCCTCATGACCGGCATCCACGCACGCTTCGGCTGGAAGATCTGGATCGTGCGCACCGGCATCGAGGTGACCGTTCTCGTGGTCGGCTGGCTGCTCGGCGGTCAGGTCGGCATCGGCACGCTCGCCTTCGCGCTGCTCATCGGCCCGATGGTCGGACTGACCATCCCCTTCTTCCGTGTGCCCGAGGCGCCCGCGCGGCGTCCCGTGGCCGACCCGACATCCGGAGGGGAGGTGATCGCATGATGGTCCTCCTTCTCGCCCTCGGAGCGCTCGCCGTCTGGGGCGCCGTCGCGACCGTCGTCGCCATCGGCAACGACGGCTACGCGCAGCTCCCCGTCGACTCGACGCTGCTGCCATAAGACGCACGACGCCCCCGGATGAGAACAGGCATCCGGGGGCGTCGTCGCGTCTACAGGTGCGCCTCGGCGTACACGGCCAGCGCGTCACGCACGAAGCCCGCGCCCTCGACGCCGCCGTAGTTCGCGGCGAAGCGCGGGTCGGCGACGTACATCTCGCCGAGGCCCGTGACGTAGCCCCTCACCGCCCCGGGCGTGCCCGGGATCGACGCGAGCCACTCCACGTGGCGTCGGGCCAGCTCCTGCGCCGCCTCCGAGTCGGGGGCGACGCCGGATGCCGCTGCCGCGACCCAGTCGGACTGCAGCTCGCTCAGGCGCCGCTTCCATTCGGCGCGCTCGGCGTCGGTCTTGCCGCGCCACCACGCGTCCGACCTCGCGTACGCATCCGCACCCCAGCGCTCCACGACCTCGTCCTTGTACTGCGTGTGGTCGAAGCCGTCGAACATGTGCTCTGCCATCGGTTCCTCACCTCCCTCAAGTGCGTCGATGGTCGACTCGACGCTGGCGATCTGCCGCTCGAGCCGCTGCTGTTCCTGCCGCAGCCACTCGCGATGGGCGAGCAGCGCGTGCACGTCGTCGGTCTGCCCGTCGAGCACCTCGGCGATCGCGGGCAGGCCGAGCCCGAGCTCGCGCAGCAGCAGCACGCGCTGCAGCCGCACGAGCGCCGCGGCGTCGTAGATGCGGATGCCGCCCGCACCGACGCCGCTCGGCCGCACGAGGCCGACGTCGTCGTAGTGCCGCAGGGTGCGGCTGGTCACCCCGGTGAGGCGCGCGACCTCCTGGATGCTGCGTTCCATGCGTCCGCTCCTCTCTGCTGTGGTGTCGCATCCGACGGTAGACGTTGACGCTGCGTCAACCGCAACCCCCGACGCGCCGACCCCTCACCGCAGAAATGCAGGAGATCCATCCGGATGCGGAGGCGGACCCCGCGGATGCCGGACCGGCCGCGGAGGATCTCCTGCATTTCTGAAGGGACGAGAGGGAGTTGCGCGGCGGCGAAACGCGATATATCGTGTGTCTCGACAGACGCGATATATCGCGAGTCTGGGAGCGGCAGAGCGAAGGAGGGAGCCGAGATGGCTCAGGAGAAGTGGCTGATCGACGGCCCCAAGGTGATCGACCTCGAGAACATCCACCGGCTCAAGGTGGGCCTCGTCGGCGGGCACATCGACATCGTCGGGCACGACGAGCCGGGCATCCGCGTCGAGGTGCACAGCGTCGACGGGCGCGACCTGCTCGTGAAGGTCGACGGTGACCGCCTCGAGATCGACCACCCGCAGCTGCGCTGGGACAACTGGATCGAGGCGTTCAAGAACTTCGGCTCGAGGATCCGCGCCGAGGTGAGCGTGCTCGTGCCGCGCCAGGTCGCGGTCACCCTCGGGGTCGTGTCGGCCGAGGCGCTCGTCGCGGGCATCGAGGCCGACGTGCAGCTCAACACCGTCTCGGGCGACCTGGTCGCCGACGGACTCACCGGCAGGCTCACCGCCAACTCCGTGAGCGGCGAGGTCACCATCCGCGACCACACCGGTCCGGTCGGCGTGAACACCGTCTCGGGCGACGTCATCGCCTCCGGCGCCGTCGCCAAGTTCGAGGTCGACGGGGTCTCGAGCGAGGTCATGCTCGACGCGACCGGCATCCCCGACAAGGTCTCGGTCAACACCGTCTCCGGCGGCGTCACGGCGCGCTTCGCCCCCGAGACGCCCGCGAGCTACACGGTGCAGACCGTCGGCGGCAAGCTGCACTTCGACGCCCAGAGCATCACCATCACCAAGGGCAGGTACACGGCCCGCCACGGCGACCTCGACGGCAAGTGGACGGATGTGCGGGTCAACACGGTCGGCGGCGACGTCAGCATCCTGCACACGGTGCGCGCATGACGCCGCCCGTCTTCGCCCACGGCCACCTGCGCCTCTACCTGCTGAGCCTGCTCGCCGAGCAGCCGCAGCACGGCTACGAGCTCATCCAGGCGCTCGGCGACCGCTTCGGCGGCACCTACGTGCCGAGCGCCGGAACCATCTACCCGCGGCTCGCGAAGCTGCAGGAGGAGGGGCTCGTCACCAAGGAGTCCGACGGACGTCGCACGGTGTACGCGATCACGGACGCCGGGCGCGCCGAGCTCGCCGCGCGCGGAGACGAGCTCGACGCCATCGAGACCGACCTCACGGACTCGGTGCGGCGACTGGCCGACGAGGTGCGCAGCTCGGTCGACGACGCGATGCGCAGCCTCCGGGCCGACCTCGCCGCCGCCGCACGCGAGGCGCGCACGGCGCCACACCCGTCGGGGGTGCGGGTCGATCACGACTCCGCCCCGGCCTCGTCCGCCGACGCGGAGACCCGGACGGCGGCGCGCGCGCGCCTGCAGGAGGCGGACGCCGCGCTCGCCACCTTCCGAGCCGAGCTGCGCTCGGAGCTGCGCAGTCAGGCCGCGAACGGCACGCTCGCCCTCGACGCGGTCGACCTGCTGATCACCCGCCTCGACGAGGTGCTGCGCGAGGTGACCGGGGCGCTCCGGCGCTAGGCGGCGAACCCGACCGGGATGAAGAGATCCTGCACCCGGTCGCCGAGCGCCGTGTGGTCGTCGCGCGTGTAGATCGCGCACCGCTCGCTCGTGCAGTCGTAGTTCTCGCCGATCGGGTCGACGACCTCGAGGTAGGCGGTGAAGGTGCCTGTCGCGACGTCGTCGTAGGCGCGCGCGCCGAACAGCTTCCACGCCCAGTCGTCGTTGATCCAGTTGCTCGGCGCCCACTGGATCTCGCCCTCGGAGGCCGCCGTCGCCTCCTGCTCGGGCACGCCGCCGAGGCACGGCCCGGGCTTCGTCGTCGGATCGTCGGGGATGACGCAGATCGCGACGTAGATCCCCTGGCCGGCGTCGTATCCGCTGCCGCTCACCACGATGCGGTCGCCCGCCGCGAGCGCGGAGGTGTCGACGGCGCCGCCATCCGCGGCGAGCACCGACAGCTCGCGGCTGCGCCCGTCGTCACCCGACGCGGTCACCGTCGTCGGCCACCGCTGCGTCGACTCCTGCTGGTTGGCCGATCCGCCGTCCCGATGCAGCAGCACGGGGACGCCGAGAACGCCGACGGGGATCGCGACGACGAGCACCGCGGCGCCGAGGATCCACGGCCATCGCCGCCTGCGTCGCTCACTCGTCACCGCACGATCCTAGGAGCCCGAGCGGGGCGGGTTGCGGCGCAACCCATACGGCGTATGCTTTCCCGCCGTGACTGACGAGGCCGAGACCTCCTCGGACGAGGCGCCGCGATCCGCGAAGAACTGGATCATCGGCGACCCTCTCCCGACCGAGAAGCTCGAAGGACAGCTCCTCCCGAAGCATCTCGCCCTGCCCATCTTCGCGAGCGATCCGCTCTCGTCGGTGGCGTATGCGCCGCAGGAGCTGCTCATGATCCTGCTGCTCGGCGGGCTGGCGTTCCTGAGCTTCGCGCCGTGGGTGGCGGCCGCCGTGGTGCTGCTGCTCGTGGTGGTGGTGCTCTCGTACCGCCAGCTCATCAAGGCGTATCCGTCGGGCGGAGGCGACTACGAGGTCGCGTCGAAGAACCTCGGCGAGAAGGCCGGCGTCGTGGTCGCGGCGGCCCTGCTCGTGGACTACATCCTCACCGTCGCGGTGTCGGTCGCATCCGGTGTCGACAACATCATCTCGGCCCTCCCGGGGCTCAACCCCTGGCGCGTCGAGATCGCCGTCGGCTTCGTCGTGCTGCTCGCGGCGATCAACCTGCGCGGCGTGCGCGAGGCCTCGAAGGCGTTCGCGATCCCGACCTACCTGTTCATCGGGTCGATCGGCTTCATGCTCGTGGTCGCCCTCATCCGCACCGCGCTCGGCGACGCCCCGACTGCGGAGAGCGCCTCGTGGACCGTGCAGGGGGAGCAGCTCACGCAGGCCGCGTTCATCCTGCTGATCCTGCGCTCCTTCGCGAGCGGATGCGCCGCCCTCACGGGCGTCGAGGCGATCTCGAACGGCGTGCAGGCGTTCCGCCGGCCGAAGATCCAGAACGCCCAGAAGACCCTCGTGGCGATGGGCTCGATCGCCATCATCCTGTTCTCGGGGCTCACGATCGTCGCGCTCATCTCGGGCGTGCACTACGCCGAGACGGCGTGCGACCTGGTCGGCTTCACCGACTGCGCCACGCAGCCGCAGCGCTCGCTCATCGCGCAGATCGCCGCCGCCACCTTCGGCAACAACTCGATCCCGTTCTTCATCATCCAGGCCGCCACGGCCGCGGTGCTGCTGCTCGCGGCGAACACCGCGTTCAACGGCTTCCCGCTGCTCGGCTCGGTTCTCGCGCAGGACGGCTACGCCCCCAAGGCGCTCGCGACCCGCGGCGACCGGCTCATCTACTCGAACGGCGTGCTGGCCCTGTCCGCCGTGGCGATCGTGCTGCTGATCGGCGCACAGGCCAACGTGACCGCGCTCATCCAGCTCTACATCATCGGCGTGTTCATCTCGTTCACGCTCGGGCAGAGCGGCATGATCCGCCACTGGATCCGGCTCATCCGCGAGAACGTCGAGCCGCGCGGCCCGCTCGTGCGCAGCCTCCTGATCAACTCGCTCGGCGCGCTCATGACCGGATCGGTGCTGATCATCGTGACCATCACGAAGTTCACCCACGGCGCCTGGATCGTGTTCGTCGTGATGCTCGTGCTGATCATGCTGATGATCGGCGTGAACCGCTACTACCGCGACGTCGACCGCGAGATCGAGCCCGACGCCACCACCGTCTTCGGCTCGACGGGCGACCACGCGGTGGTGCTCGTGGGACGCCTCTCGAAGCCCGTTCTGAAGGCCCTCGACTACGCGATCGCCGCCCGCCACGAGTCGATCGAGGCCGTGCACGCGTCCATCGACGACGGAGCGAGCGAGAAGCTCGAGCGGCAGTGGGCCGAGCACAACATCAAGGTGCCGCTCAACATCATCGCCTCGCCGTACCGCGACATCTCGATGCCGCTCATCAAGTACATCAAGAAGCACCGCGAGGAGCACGGCGCCGAGGTCGTGACCGTGTACCTGCCGGAGTACATCGTGGGGCACTGGTGGGAGAACTTCCTGCACAACCACAAGGCCCGCCGCATCCGCCACAAGCTTCTGCTCGTGCACGGCGTGGTGGTGGCGCTCGTGCCGTGGCTGCTCGACTCCTCGGACCTCATCTACGGCCGACGCTCGCGGCCGCTGCCCGGCCAGGACCGCCGCGGCGAGCCCATCCGTCCGCCGGTGCGCGCGCCGAAGGCACCCGCCGTCCGTCGCCGCTGAGCGCGGTCAGTAGCCGAGGGAGCTGAGGGCGGCGACGACCTGGCGGGCGATCGTGCGCCCCGCGCGGTTGGCGCCGATCGTGGATGCGGTCGGCCCGTACCCCGCGAAGAACACGTTCGCGTTGCGGTAGGCGGCACCGCCGGCCACCGTCACGCCGCCGGCCTGCTCGCGCAGCTTGAGCGGGGCGAGGTGGCGCAGCTCGGGCCGGAAGCCGGTGGCCCAGATGATCACGTCGGCATGCTGGAAGGTGCCGTCGGCCCAGCGCACCCCGTCCGGCTCGATGCGCTCGAACATCCCGCGCGGGGTGAGCAGGCCGCGGTCGATGGCCGACTGGATGCGGCGGGTACGCGGCACCCCCGTCGTCGACACGATCGAGGGAAGGGCCCTGCCCTCGCGGGCGGCCGCATCCTGCAGCGTCACCGCGCGGGTGCCGCCCTCGAGGTTGAGCTCCTGCTCCTCGAGGAACTCGACCGGGCGCCGGGTGACCCAGCTGAGGCTCGCGGCGATCCCCTCGAGCTCCATGAGGAACCCGATCGCGCTCGTGCCGCCGCCGACCACCACGACGTCGAGGCCGCGCAGGCTCTCGGCGTCCGTGTAGTCGACCGTGTGCAGCTGCCGCCCCCGGAAGTCGTTCATGCCCGGATACCAGGGCACGAAGGGCGCCCCCCACGTGCCGGTGGCGTTGACGACCACCTGGGTCGAGAAGGTCTGATCGCCGTAGTCGTCGTCGAAGGTGACCTCGAACCCGTCGAAGGTGGCCCTGACGCGCGTGACGTCGGCGGGGCGCACCACCTTGAGGTCGAAGTGCCGCTCGTAGCGTCGGTAGTAGTCGGAGATGACCTCGCGCGCCGGCAGGGTGCGATCGGCGTTCTCGAAGCTGAGCCCCAGCTCGTCCATGCCGGGCAGGTCGTTGACGCGGTGCGTCGACCCGAGGCGCAGCGCCTCCCACCGGAACTGCCACGCACCGCCGGGCGTCGGACCGCGGTCGAGCAGCACCATGTCGTTGCCCGGGTCGAGACCGAGCTTGCGCAGGTAGTAGGCCACCGAGAGCCCCGCCTGACCCGCGCCGATGATCACCACGGAGGTGTCGGTCGGCCGCTCGGTCACCCGGCCCAGGTTACCCGTCGACGCTCGCGACGGGGCACCGGATGTCGCCCGCGGCGGCGGGCCGGTGGACAGGGTCCGAGCGCCGCTGCGTGATAGACTCCCCGGCAGTCTTTTATCGTCACATCGCCATCCTGGAATGAGGGGGTCACGCATGGGGCGCGGCCGTCAGAAGGCAAAGCACACCAAGGTCGCCCGGGAGCTGAAGTACTTCAGCCCGGACACCAACTACGGCGCGCTCGAGCGCGAACTCGGCGGCAACCCCCGCCTCGAAGAGGACCTCGACAAGTGGCCCGAGTACGCCGACACCTACGGTGACGACGACGGCGACGAGCTCGACGAAGGCGACGCCAAGACCGCCTGAGCGTGACCCGTTCGCGGGGCATTTCTCTCCCCAGCTCTGGGCTAGCCTGATGAGTCGGCAGTCGCGAGGGGGATGCAGGATGGCCGCGGGTTCTCATCGGCGCGCGCGCCGCGCGGTTCTGGCGGTGCTGGGTGCCGTGACGGCGGCCGCGACCTTGACCGCGTGCGACGGCAGCGGCCTCAACTCGGGGATCCTCTCCGCTCTCCGGCCCGCGCTGACCTGCAGCGATCTGAGGTTGACCACGCCCATCGGCATGACGGTCGGACCGGCGGTCGACGACGCGGGCGTCACGACGCTCATCCACGCCGAGGTCACCGATGCGGCGGGGAACCTCCTGCTGAAGACGGCGGAGGTCGACCAGATCACCACCACCGGCTCCGGGGCGGATGTGCTGGGCACCTACACCTCGACGCCGACCCTCAACCCGATCCTCGGAGGCGTCTACTACCGCGACGACGACCAGCCCGCAGACGCATACGAGGGCGAGGTCGCGCTCGCCGGGCATTGCGCCGGGCTGCCGATCGCCGCCTATGCGAACCTCGCCCCCGATCAGGGGCCGGAGCTGCGCACGACGCTCCCCGTGTTCGACGTGTACTTCCTGGAACCCATGACGGGCTTCGATGTCTCCGACCTGGAGCTCGGGGGCACCGCCGGACCGACCGGAGCCACGATCACCCCGCTGACGAACATCGAGTGGCGTGGAACCTACGGTGCCGACGGCTACGGAAGCGACTACACGGATCGGCTCGACCCGGTCGCGGTCGCGATCCGGAACCTGCGCCCGGGCAACGGAACCCAGTACGTGGTCGACTTCTACCGGGTCGCAGTGACGGGAGTCGCTCAGGACGGGACGGTGACCCTCCGCCTGCCCGCGGGCGCGGTGACCGGGAGCTGGGCGGGCGACGCCAACATCGCGACCGCGACGGTGACCGCCACGATCGACACCACGCCGCCGACCCTCGGCACCGTCGACGACCTGACCCGGCAGCTGACGCCCGGCGAGACCTCCGCGGCGATCACCTGGACCGGGCCGACCGCGAGCGATCTGCACGGGGTGGCTTCCGAGGGTTGCTCACCGGCGAGCGGCTCCGCTTTCGCCCCCGGCGACACCACCGTGACCTGCACGGCGACCGACGCCCTCGGCAACGGCGCCTCGATGAACTTCACCGTGCACGTGCTCGCCGCGCAGACGCCCAGCGTGCAGTTCACGGCCGACGCCCCCGGCGACCCGGACCAGGGCGATACCGCTACTTTCACGGTCACCGCGACCGACTACACGGGGACCACCGCCCCGCTCGCGGCAACCGACTACACGGTCACCTCGAGCATCGCCTCCGACGTGATCACGACCGCCGACGGCGCGTTCTCGGTCTCGTTCCCGCACGCGAGCCCGCACACCCTCACCGTCACGCAGACCTCGACCGGTGCGACGGCGCAGTTGGTCGTCGAGGTCACCCCCGCCCCCGTCGCGACCGCAGCACTGCCCCAGACGGGCAGCGATGCGGCACCGACGTTCGGCGTCGGAGTCCTCCTGCTGCTGCTCGGGGGACTCGCCCTCGCGGCGCACCTCGGGCGCCGCCGCGGCATGCGCTGAGCGGCCCGGTCGTCAGCCGGGGAAGTACTCGGTGATCCCGGTCGCGGCGAGGCTCTCGTCCCACAGCAGTGCCTCGGCATCCGGGTCGCGCTCGGGCGGCAGCAGCACCGCAGGGCCGGGGAGACCGCGGCCGGCGGGTCCGTAGAACTCGCCGCTCCGAGCGGTCGGCTCGACGCTCGCCCGCAGGATGCCGAGCGTGCCGTCCTCGACGGACTGCGCGACGCGCAGGGTGCGGCGCAGGATCATCCGGTCGAGCAGGCGGGTGCCGCCCGCCGCCGCAGTCTTGGCCTGCAGCCCGGAGTTCGTCGGACCGGGGTGGGCGCACAGGATCCGGATGCCGCGCTCCGCGTCGGCCGCCGACATCCGCTGCTCGAGCGCGTACGTGAACAGCAGGTTCGCGAGTTTCGACTGCTGGTAGCGCCGCCACTTGGCCGCGCCCGGGAAGTCGTCGCCTCCGAGGTGCCCGCCCTCGGGCCGCAGGTAGGCGGCCTGCAGCGGCGCACCCCGGCGCGCACCGCTCGTGTGGTTGACGACCCGCGCCTCGCCGCGGGCGTCCGCCGCCCCACGCAGCAGCGGCCAGGCGAGCGAGGTCAGCAGGAAGTGGCTCAGATGGTTGGTCTGCATCTGCACGTCGAACCCGTCGACGGTCGCCTCGTCCGGCAATGCCATGACGCCTGCGTTGTTGGCCAGCACGTCGAGGCCGTCCGGGCAGGCGGCGGCGAGGCGCTCGCCGGCCGCGCGGACCGCCGCGAAGCTGCCGAGGTCTCCGTCGACCGACACAACCTCGATGCCCGCCGCCCGGAGATCCTCGGCGGCGGCGTCTGCGCGCGCAGACGGACGGTTCACGGCGACGATGCGCGCCCCCAGCTCGCCGCAGGTGCGGGCGAGCACCCGCCCGGTGCCGCTCGTGCACCCGGTGACGGCCACCGTGCGGCCGTCGAGGCGGGGCAGTGTCGCGACGAGGTCGGCGTAGTGCGCGGGCGCTGGCGCGGGCTCGCTCGGGATCGACATCCGTTCCTCCAGGTCCGGCCCCGGTGCGGCCTCACTCGGGGCGGCCGCCCGGTGCGGCGTCAGTCAGCGTAGTCCCCGACGAGCTTCACGGCGCCGCCGTCGACGCCCTTCGCACCCTGCTCGAACCCGGCGAGGTCGTGGGATGCGGTGGAGACGCGGCCGGCGACCCAGGCGGGCAGGCCCGCGGCCTCGAGCGCGCGGGTGACGGAGCTGGCGGCATCCGAGGCGACGATCGCGAAGAAGCCGACCCCGAGGTTCCAGGTGGACTCCGTGTCGCCGAGGCTCAGCCCGCCCCAGGCGGCGAGCGTGCGGAACACCGGCTGGGGGCTCCAGGTGGAGCGGTCGAGCTCGACCCACGCGCCCTTCGGGAGCACGCGCGCGAGGTTCGCCGCGATGCCGCCGCCCGTCACGTGGCTGAGGGCGTGGACGGCGCCCGGGAGCTCGTCGATCACCCGCAGCAGGGGCGCGGTGTAGAGCCGGGTGGGCTCGAGCAGCACCTCGCCGACCACGCCGCCGAGCTCGTCCGCGTGGTCGGTGTAGCCGAGCCCGCGCCGGTCGAGGATGTGCCGCACGAGCGAGAAGCCGTTCGAGTGCAGGCCCGAGCTCGCGATCGCGACCACCACGTCGCCGTGCTGCACGCGCTCCGGGCCGAGCACCGCATCCGCCTCGACCACGCCGACCGCGGCGCCCGCGATGTCGTAGTCGTCGGGCGCCATGAGGCCGGGGTGCTCGGCGGTCTCGCCGCCGACGAGCGCCGTGCCGGTGGCCTCGCAGGCGCGCGCCACGCCCGCGACGAGGGTCGCGATGCGCTCGGGGTGCACCTTGCCGGTCGCGATGTAGTCGGTCATGAAGAGGGGCTTGGCGCCCACCACGACGATGTCGTCGACCACCATCGCCACGAGGTCCTGGCCGATCGTGTCGTGCTTGTCGACGGCGAGCGCGAGGGCGATCTTGGTGCCGACGCCGTCGGTGCTCGTCGCGAGCAGCGGGCGGCGGTAGCCGACGAGAGCGGATGCGTCGAACAGCCCCGCGAAGCCGCCCACCCCGCCCAGCACCTCGGGCCCGTGCGTGCGGGCGACGGAGGCCTTCATGAGCTCGACCGCGCGATCGCCCGCCGCGGTGTCGACGCCGGCGGCCGCGTAGCTCGCGTCGCCGTGGCCGGAATCGGATGCGGGGGGAGCGCTCGTCACCCGCCCAGCGTACCGGGGCCGATGGGCCCGCCCGACGGGGTTCCGCCGGATGTCCGACGTTATACTCGAGACGTGTCGACCGCCGATGCCGAGGCCTATCTCGCCGAGCCGCTGCTCACGTCGCCGGGCCAGCCGTTGCGGGTGGCCGTCTACAGCCGGATCTCCCGTGGCATCCGCGCCGGGGTGCTGCGCACGGGGACGCTGCTCCCGCGCGAGACCGAGATCGGTACGGCCCTGGGCGTCAGCCGCACGGTCGTGCGCGAGGCCCTGATGCTGCTGGAGGAGGACGGTCTCATCGTGACCCGGCGGGGCATCGGTCGATTCGTCGCCGACAGCCTGCCGCCGGAGGAGGGTGGGCTGCTGCCTCTCGAGCACCTGTTCGCGGACGAGGGCGTCGACGCCCGGGTGCGACGGCTCGAGCTCAGCTCGCAGGGGGCCACCGATTTCGTGACCGACCTCATCGGGCTCGCCCCCGACTCGGAGATGTGGTTCCGCGAGTGCGTCGTCGCCAGCGGCGACCGACCGGTGGCCCTCGTGCAGGAGTACCTGCCGGGCGACGCCGGGCTTCGGCGCGCGGATCCCGCGCTCGCCCGCGAGTTCGCCGCCGCAGCGGACGACGACGCGACGCTGCTGGCCTCCCTCACGCGCCGCGCCGGGGTCGAGTTCGAGTCGCTCGGCTGCCAGATCGCCGCGACCCTCGCCGGCCAGACCCGCGCCCGCCACCTCGACATCGAACCGGGCGACCCGCTGCTCGTGCTGACCCAGTGGGCATCGGTGGGCGGCGAACCGGTCTACGTCGTCAAGTGCGCGATCCCCGCCACGTTCGGCCATCTCGTGGTGGACGGCTGGAGCCTCACGCGCGTGCGCTGAGGCGTCCGTACAGGGCACGATCGACGGCCCCGACGACCAGCACGGCGCCCGCGAGCGCGGCGGCGAGGACGAAGCCGGCCGTGGCGCCGAGGCCCCCCGCGAGCGCCCCACCGGCCGCGCTCGCGAGCGCCTGGCCGACGACCAGGGCGCTCTGCAGGGTGGTCAGCACGGTCGTCGAACGCCCGGCGGGCGCGGCGAGGGCACCGAGGCTGAAGATGCCGACGAGAGTGGCGCCCACACCGACCCCCGCCAGGGCGAGCACCGCTGCGAGCGCGGGCGCGCTTCCCACGAGCAGCAGCCCCGCGCAGGCGGCGAGCGCGACGGTGCCGAATGCGAGCCACCGGGTGCGCAGATCGAAGCCGCGCGGGATGAGCGCCGTGCCGAGTGCGATGACGATCGCCCCGAGGCTCATGGCGCCGTAGACCACGCCGGCGTAGTCGGCGTGGTCGCGCTCGGCCATGAACGCCGTCACGGCCGTGAGCAGGGCGCCGAACACCGCGCCGACCAGCAGCGCCCCCACGATGAGTACGCGCACCTCGCCGGGGAAGGATCGCCGGAACGGCACAGCGGAGCGGCCCGCCTCGGCATCCGCCGAGTCGGCAGCGGATGCGGCCGTCGGGTGCAGTGCGAACGGCAGCACGACCGCCACCGTCAGCAGCATCGACAGCACGAGCGGGGCCCACGGTGCCACGGCCGCCGTCAGCAGTCCGACGAGCACCGGGCCGAGCACGAACGAGGCCTCGTCTGCGGCGGACTCGTAACTCATCACGAGCGAGAGCGACCGCGCACGACGCGCCTCGGTCGCCGCCGCCCCGCTCAGGCCCACCAACCGCGAGCGCGAGAACGGCGCGACCTGCGGAGTCGTCCCGCCGAGCGCCGCGGCCACGAGCGCCACCACCCCGAGCGGCGCGGATGCCGCGACCAGCAACAAGGAGACGGCGGCGAGGATGCTCGCGGCGCCGCCCAGGCAGATCACCCGTCGCTGGCCGATCCGGTCGGCCAGCGCACCCGACAGCGGTCCGCAGATCGCCGTGCCGATGCCCGCCGCCGCGGCGACGACCCCCGCCTCCGCGACGGAGCCGCGGGCGGCGACGACGAGCGTCAGCACGCCGACGATCATCATCGCGAACGGCAACCGCCCGACGAACGCGAGCGGGAAGTATCCGAGGCCGGTCAGACGGGCGAGGCTCCGCGCATCCGCACGGAGCCCGCCCGCCTCGGCCTCCCTGCCCGAGGACGTGGGCGGGGCGGCCTCCGTCATCTCAGACGCGCGGCGACGAGGGGGAGTCGACCGTGAACGCGCCGGAGATGATGTCGGCCTGCAATTGCGCGACCTCGTCGAGCAGCGACGCGGGCAGCTTCGCCTCCCAGTCGTGCGTGGGCGCGATGCCCACCCCGCCGTTCTCGAGCGTTCCCACGTACGGGGTGTTGTCGAACTCGCCGTCGGCGGCGGCGATCGTGACCTCGTGGGCCGCGAGCGTGAGGTTCTTCAGCACCGAGGTCAGGAAGTAGGCGCCGTCCTCGGGGCTGCGGTCGTACACGTCGGAGTTGACGCCCACGATGGCGCCCTCCACGCCGCGGTCCTTGAAGGCCTCCACCGACGACATGTAGAGGGTGCCGGCCACCGGCATGATGATGTCGGCCCCCTGGTCGATGAGGCCGGCGGTGATCGTCTTCGCGCCGAGCTGGTCGTCGAACGAGCCGACGAAGGTGCCGTTCTGGCTCGCCTTGTCCCACCCGATGAGGGTCACCGAGGTGCCGTGCTTCTCGTTGTAGAAGGCGATGCCGTCGGCGAAGCCGTCCATGAAGATCGTCACCGAGGGGAACGGCATGCCGCCGTAGGTGCCGACCGTGCCGGTCGAGGTGGCACCCGCGGCCAGGTACCCGGCGAGCACGGCCGCCTGAGCGGTGTCGAAGAGCACGGGCTTCACGTTGTCGAGCTCGATGGTCTGGAAGTCGTCGTCGGTCACCGTGCTGTCGATGAGTGCGTACTCGACGTCGGGGTTCTCGCGTGCCGAGTCCCGGGTCGCGTTCGCGAGCGCGAAGCCGACGGTGACGATCAGGTCGCAGTCGAGGTCGACGAGGCTCGCGACGTTGCTCGTGTACTGGTCTTCGGCCGAGGACTCGGCGGTCTTGACGTCGGCGCCGAGCTCGTCGGCCGCCTGCTTGACGCCGTTGTAGCTGAGCTCGTTGAAGTCGCCGTCGTCGAAGCCGGTGAGGTCGGATGCCGCGCAGGGCAGGAAGTCGGTCGTCGTCGCGGAGTCGTCGGGGGCCTCGGGAGCGGTGCCGCATCCCGTGAGGGCGAGAGCCGTCACGGCGAGCGCGGCGAGGGCACCGGTGAGTGTCGTGCGTCGTTGCATGGGGTACTCCGTTGCTGTTGCTGTGGATGTCGGGTGTTGAGTTGTCGGGGTGCGGCCGGGCCGTCCCGGGTGGATCACGGGGATCCGGTCTCGGCCGCCAGGCGGTCGAGGAGTTCGCGTCGCTCGGAGTCCGAGAGGAACGCCGCGTCGATGCTCGTGCGATCGAGGGCGCGGAGCGCATCGGGCGTCCAGCCGAGCACCTCGACGAGCACGGTGCGCTCGTGGGCGAGGTCGGCTCCGGTCTGCACCGGGTTGTCGTCGCCGAGCACGGTGCGCACTCCCGCGTCGCGGAAGCGCGGCGCGGGATGCGCCGCGAGCTCGGCGATCGCGCCCGTGTACCGGTTCGACGTCGGGCAGATCTCGACGACCACCCCGGCGTCGGCCGCCCAGGTGAGCACCTCCGGGTCGTCGACGATGTGTGCGCCGTGCCCGATGCGGGCGGCGCCCAGCAGCTCGACCGCCTGCCGTGCCGCCCGGGCTCCCGCCGCCTCCGCCGCGTGGCAGGTGAGCCCGAGTCCCGCGGCGCGCGCGATGGCGAAGCTCGAACGATACGGCTCGAGGCGGGGGAAGAGCAGCTCGTCGCCAGCGAGGTCGAAGCCGACGACGCCATCGCCCGCGAGCTGTGCCGCGACCCGAGCCATCTCGTCGTTCGTCGCCGCGTCGTGATGGCGCAGGGCGGCGATCACGAGGCCGCTCGGCATGCCGGTCGAACGGCTCGCGTCGCGCATCCCGCGTACCGCGGCACGCACCACCTCGCGCGCATCGCGGTCGCGGTCGACGTGGGTGGCCGGCCCGAAGCGCAGCTCGAGGTAGTCACCGCCTGCGGCCGCCGCGTCCTCGACCGCCTCGCGCGCGATCCGCTCGATCGCCTCGAGACGCGCGAAGAGCGGATAGCTCGCCGCGACCTTCTGCAGGTAGACCGTGAGGTCGCCCGGGCCGTCGAGCCGCAGGGCGGCATCCCACCCCTCGGGAGGATCGGGGAGACCGGCCGCACGCGCCAGCTCGGAGGCGGTGTCGGGGCGCACCCGACCCTCGAGATGGCTGTGCAGGTCGACGAGCACGTCAGAGCTCCAGGCGCACCGCGGTCTCGAGCGCGGCCTCGATGCTGCGCATCCACCCCTCCTTGAGGGCGGGCTTGATGTCGCCGTAGAGGCTCGTGCCGTCGAAGAGGTTGCTCGAGGTCGAGCAGATCATGCCGGCGCGCACGCCGCGCAGGCGCGCGACCACGTAGAGGGCGGCGCTCTCCATCTCGACGTTGAGCACGCCGATCCGATTGAGCTCGGCGATCCACTCCGGCGTCTCGGCGTAGAAGGCGTCGTCGCTCGCGTTGATGCCCGAGTGCACGCGCGTCTCGGTGCCGTCGACGAGCTCCTGCGCGACGCTCGCGAGCGAGCGGGTGATCTCGAGGTCGGGAACCGCGGGGAAACCCGGATGCACGTAGGCGGCGGTCGTGCCGTCGTTGCGCAGCGCGCCCTCCGACACCAGCAGGTCGCCCGGGCGCACACCCGCCTGGAGGCCGGCGGAGGAGCCGACGCGGATGAACGAGGTGACACCGACGCGCACGAGCTCTTCGACCGCGATCGCGGTGGACGGGCATCCCATCCCCGTCGAGGTGGCGGTGATGCGCCGGCCCTTGTAGAGGCCGGTCATGGTGAGGTGCTCGCGCTGGTGGGCGACGGTCTGCACCTCGCTCAGGAACTCGGCGACGAGCGGCACCCGGAACGGGTCGCCCGGCAGCAGGGCCACCGTCGACACCTCACCCGGCGCGACGCCGATGTGGTACTGCCTCTCGCCGACTCCTGCGCTGTTCTTGTCGACCGCTGCCATCCGGGAACTCCTTTGTCCGACCTACGCGTAGGATATTATACCTCTTGCCCTTTCGCGCAACTCCGGCCCGGGCGGGGCCCGCGGAGCACCCGGACGGCATGCGGCATCCGTGTGGGAGGATGGGGCGTACTCATCCGGTGCGCGCCCCACGAACCCCAGGAGCAGCCCGCAGCATGTGCGGCATCGTCGGCATCGTCTCATCGAGCCCCGTCAACCAGCAGGTCTACGACAGCCTGTCCCTCCTGCAGCACCGCGGCCAGGACTCCACGGGCATCGCGACCTCCGAGGGCTCGATCATCCACATGTTCAAGGCCAAGGGGCAGGTGCGCGAGGCGTACCGCACGCGCGACATGCGCAGCCTCCTCGGCACCATGGGCCTCGGGCACGTGCGCTACGCGACGCGCGGCGACGCGTCGAAGGAGCAGGAGGCGCAGCCGTTCTACGTGAACGCGCCCTACGGCATCGTGCTCGTGCACAACGGCAACCTCACCAACACCCGAGAGCTCACCGAGGAGCTCTTCCACACCGACCGCCGGCACCTCAACACCAACTCCGACACGGAGCTGCTGGTGAACGTGCTCGCCAACGAGCTGCAGTCGCAGATCCGCGGCACCGACCTCGACCCCGACCAGGTGTTCGACGCCATCGAGACGCTGCACGAACGCGTCGAGGGCTCGTACGCGGCGATCGCGCTCATCGCCGGCCAGGGGCTGCTCGCGTTCCGCGACCCGTTCGGCATCCGTCCGCTCATCCTGGGCCGGCGCTCCGCGGGGCTGGTCGGCGAGGAGTGGGTCGTCGCGTCGGAGTCTCTCGTGCTCGAGCACGGCGGCTACGAGGTGGTGCGGGATGTCGCACCCGGCGAGGCGATCTTCATCACCCGGTCGGGGGAGATGTTCGCGCGGCAGTGCGCGAAGAATCCGCGCCTCATCCCGTGCTCGTTCGAGTACGTCTACCTCGCGCGCCCCGACTCGATCATGAACGGCATCTCGGTGTACGACGCGCGACTGCGGCTCGGCGACCGCCTCGCCGACACGATCGCGCAGTACACCCCGTCGGGTGCGATCGACGTCGTCATGCCGATCCCCGACTCGTCGCGCCCCGCCGCGATGCAGGTGGCCCGCAAGCTCGGCATCGAGTACCGCGAGGGCTTCTACAAGAACCGTTACGTCGGTCGCACCTTCATCATGCCCGGGCAGGAGCAGCGCACGAAGAGCGTCAAGCAGAAGCTCAACGCGATGAGCTCCGAGTTCCGCGGCAAGAACGTGCTCATCGTCGACGACTCGATCGTGCGCGGCACCACCTCGAAGGAGATCGTCGACATGGCGCGGATCGCCGGCGCCAACTCGGTGACCTTCACCTCGGCGGCGCCGCCGGTGCGGTATCCGCACGTGTACGGCATCAACATGCCCACCCGTCGCGAGCTCATCGCATCCGGGCGCAAGATCCCCGAGATCGCGACCGCCCTCGGCGCCGACTACCTCATCTACCAGGAGGTCGAGGACATGAAGTCGGCGATCCTCGAGGGCTCGACGATCACCGACCTCGAGATGAGCTGCTTCACGGGCGAGTACGTCACCGGCACGGTGACGCCCGAATACCTCGACTGGGTCGAGGCGAACCAGCTCAGCTGAGAGGCGTCGGTCCGGGGCGACCGAAGTACTCGAGAGCGCCGTACGGGAAGACCGCACGCGGATACTGCCACCAGCTGCCGTCATCGGCCGCGCGAAGCTCGACGAGCGCAGGAAGCACGTTCACCCGGTCGAAGAAGGCGTAATCGGTCTTCCCCGACTCCAGCCCCTCCGCATAGACCAATCCGTCCTCGTCGAAGCGAGCGTGCGTCTCCCTCCCCACGAGGGGCCTCCACGCATCCAGGGTGTTCATGATGGGCACGCACCTGACCGCGACGAAGCCCGCGGCGACGAGTCCGACCAGCGGCAGCCCCCCGACGACCATCCCCAACGCGATCGCCGCGGCGATCGCCTGCGGGACCCACCATTCGGGGCGCGCGATGTTGCGCAGCACGGCACGGCGCACGGTGGTCCGCGCGTATCGGGAGTCGGTGACGAAATGATGGGTGAACTCCGTCGCGGGGATCTGCACCGGGGGCACCCGACCGATCCGCCCGGCCACCAGATTCTGCGCCGGTCGCGAGAAGAGCTCGACGGGGACGATGAAGGGCATGCCTAGCTGTCGGAAGACGACGACGAATCCCCGGACCTCGACGATGCGTCGGATCGCCGCGTACGGGAGCAGGTGCTCCTCCATCGGCCCCCACAGCACGAGATGGCTGTGGTCGTAGCTGGCCGTGAGACGGGCGCCGGACGGGTAGCGCAGTCGACTGACCCTCCGCTCGCGCGCCATCGTCGTCAGGAGGCCCGCGAACGGCTCGCAGAGCAGGACGACCGCCAGGAAGCACGGCACCAGCGTCGCCCAGCTGCCCGCCAGCCGAACCGCGAAGCCGACGATGACGACGGCGAGCAGCAGGCGGATCGGGAGCGCGACCAGAATCGAGGACGCGGCGTAGCGCACGCGCCATCGCACCCGGCGGCGCTCGTAGCCGGGGTCGACCACCCACTCCAGATGGATGGGTCTCGCGGCGGCGACGGGGTCCGCGTCGGCTGCTCCTGCTCCGGCGCTCACCTCTGGACGCTAACCGTGACCCGCGGGGCCTCGACAGTCTCTCGAACGGGGGACGGGACGGATTCGTCGACCATCGGTCTCGAGAGGAGCCGGCCGACGGGTCAGTCCTCGGCGGCGAGACGTGCCTGGATCGCGGTGATCGCCGACCCGACCGCGCCGCGGGCGAGCAGGCCGCCGGCCTGGAGGGGCCCCGCCGCATCCGACCCGAGCGCGGGCAGCAGGCGGAGGGCGGCCCGCACCTCCAGGGACATGCGCTGCACCTGCCAGTCGAGCTCGGCGGCGACGGCGTCGGGTCGATCGGCGGCGACCGCGGCGACCGCGTATCCGGCGGCGCCCAGCGCGTGCGCGCCCATGTGGGCGACGCCGGAAGCGTGGGCGGCGGATCGCGCGGACGCGACGGCCGGCGCGGACGCGACGACGGCCGCCGCCCTGCCGGCGACGAAGCGGCGGCGGATCTCGCCGGCCGTCGTGAGTTCACCCCGGGCGTAGGCGCGCGTCCGGGCGATCGCATCCCGTGGGCGACCGTCGTCCGGCGCCTCCCGCTCGAACAGCGGCAGCACGCGCTCGGCGCAGTCCGCCGCCCACGCCGCGAGTAGCCGACGGTCTCCCTCGTCGAGGGACTGCGGAGACGGCACGGCCGACCTCAGTCGACGCGCTGGTGCTGTGCCTCGACCGTCCGGGCGCGGCGGCGGCTGCGGCGGTCGAACGCGAGGCCGACGAGACCGCCGAGCACCACGCCGGCGGGGATGCCGTAGACGAGGAAGTACGCGTAGCTCGCCGTGAAGCCGATGTTCGGGTCGGCGGGGTAGAGGCTCGTGAGGATGAGCGTGACGAGGGCGCCGAGCACGGCGCCGAGCGCGATGAAGACGCCGAACTTGGGGGCACGGCGGATGCTGACCTGCTGCACGTCGGTCGGCAGCGGCTGCTCCTCGCCGGCGGGGGTCTCGGGCTCGCTCACCCCTCCATTGTCGCGCACCGCGGCTGAGGGCACGCCCGGGCGAGGTGAGCGCGGGCGCAGAACCGGGCACACGGCGGGGGAAGTTGCTCCCGCCGCGTGCGCGCTGTGTCGCCCGCGCCATCCGGTTCTCCCGCCGATGGTGCGGCTGCTCCCGCCGAACGGACGCGGGCACTACTCCCAGCGGACGGGCAGCACCGGGGCGAGGTCGGCGCGGGTGCCGGATGCGGAGACGCGCGCGTCGGCGAGCGCCGTCACCCAGTCGAGCCGCCCGGTGGCGAGCCCGAGCCAGGTCTGCGCATCCGTCTCGACCACGTTGGGGGGTGTGCCGCGGGTGTGGCGGGGGCCCTCGATCGCCTGCGTCGCCCCGAACGGCGGCACGCGCACCTCGACGGAGTTGCCCTCGTGGTCGGTCGCGAGCTGCTCGAGCAGGTACCGCACAGCCGTCGCGACCGTGGTGCGATCGTCTGCTCCGCCCTGCCAGGCGCGCACGGCGGCGCGCCCCGCATCCGCGTCGATCCGCCGCCTCACCGCCACGCCTCGACGCTACCGCGGGACGCGGGTCGCGGCGGCGCGCACCGGCCTCCCGAATCAAGGAACCCGGCAACCCGAATCAAGGAACAGCATCCGGAATCCGACCTCACCCCGCACCGCAGCAACATCCGCCACACCGAGTCCTTGATTCGGGTTGCTCGACTCCTTGATTCGGGATGCCGGCGGTTTCGTGAAGCGGATGGCGGACCGGCCCCGGCGGGGCGCCGTCGGGCGGGTAGCCTGTCCGGGTGAAGATCCTCGTCCTCGGATCCGGTGCCCGCGAGCACGCCATCGTCGAAGCGCTCCTCGCCGAGGACGCCGCACACGAGATCACGGCGGCCCCCGGCAACGCGGGCATCGCGGCACGCGTCGAGACGGTCGTGCTCGACCCGAGCAACGGCAAGGTCGTCACCCAGTACGCCCTCGACTACGGCATCGAGCTCGTCGTGATCGGCCCCGAGGCGCCGCTCGTCGCGGGCGTCGCGGATGCGCTGCGCGCCAAGGGCGTTCCGGTGTTCGGTCCCGGAAAGGCGGCGGCCGCGCTCGAGGGGTCGAAGGCGTTCGCGAAGCGCATCATGGAGCAGGCGCAGGTGCCCACAGGCCGGGCGGTGCGCGCCGCGACGCTCGACGAGCTCACGGCGGCGCTCGACGAGCTCGGCGCCCCGCACGTCGTCAAGGCCGACGGTCTCGCAGCCGGCAAGGGCGTGCTCGTCACCGACGATCGCGACGCCGCGGTCGCCCACGCCGAGTACTACCTGCAGCACGGCCCCGTGCTCGTCGAGGAGTTCCTCGACGGGCAGGAGGTGTCGCTGTTCTTCCTCGCCGACGGCCACGACGTCGTGCCGCTCAGCCCCGCCCAGGACTACAAGCGCGCCTTCGACGGCGACGCCGGGCCGAACACCGGCGGCATGGGCGCCTACTCGCCGCTGCCGTGGATCGCCGACCGCTGGGTTGCCGAGGCGGCGTTCGTCGACGAGGTGCTCGACACCATCGCCCTGCCCACCGTCCGCGCGCTCGAGGCGGAGGGCACGCCGTTCGTCGGCCTGCTCTACTGCGGCCTCATCCTCACCGACGCCGGCATCCGGGTGATCGAGTTCAACGCGCGCTTCGGCGACCCCGAGACCCAGGTGGTGCTGCCCCGGCTCGCCACCCCGCTGTCGCAGCTGCTGCTCGCGGCGGCCACCGGAACGCTCGGGCGGATGCCGTATCCGACCTTCACCGACGAGGCGGCCGTCGTGGTGGTGCTCGCGAGCGAGGGCTACCCCGAGAACCCGATCACGGGACGCGAGATCACCGGGCTCGCCGAGGCGGCCGAGGTGCCGGGCGTCACGATCCTGCACGCGGGCACCGCGCTCGCCGACGGTCGGTTCATCGCGACCGGGGGGCGGGTGCTCGGCGTCGTCGGCCGCGGCGACGGTTTCGCCGCCGCACGCGAGGCCACCTACGAGGCGCTCGGCCGCATCCGCCTCGAGGGCGGGCAGTACCGCCACGACATCGCGGAGAGGGTCGCGCGATGAGCGCCGACGCCCGGCTCGAGGCGCTGCGCTGGCGACACGAGTACTCCGGCAAGGTGCGTGATCTGTACCTCTCGGATGCGGAGCCCGGCCGCGCGCTCGTCGTCGCATCCGACCGGGTGAGTGCGTTCGACCACGTGCTCGACCCGGGCATCCCGGGCAAGGGCGCGCTGCTGACGACGCTGAGCCTGTGGTGGTTCGGGCAGCTCGACGTGCCGAACCACCTGGTCGAGCAGACCGCGGGCGGCCTCGCCGCGCTGTCGTCTCCGCTGCCGCCCGACGTGGCCGAGCGGGCGATGCTCGTGAAGCGGCTCGACATGTTCCCCATCGAGGCGGTCGTGCGCGGCTACCTCGTGGGCTCGGGGTGGGCCGAGTACCAGGAGTCGCAGTCGGTGTGCGGCATCCCGCTGCCCGCGGGCCTCGCGAACGGCGACCGGCTGCCGGAGCCGATCTACACCCCCGCCTACAAGGCGCCCATGGGCGAGCACGACGAGAACATCACCTTCGAGCGCACGGTCGACCTCGTGGGCGAAGCGGATGCGACGGCGATCCGCGCGCTGAGCCTCGCCGTGTTCGCCTCCGCCTCGGCGATCGCGGAGGCGCGCGGGGTGATCCTCGCCGACACCAAGTTCGAGTTCGGACGCGACCCCCAGACCGGCGAGATCACGCTCGCCGACGAGGTGCTCACCTCCGACTCCTCGCGCTACTGGGACGCCGAGCTCTACGCCGCCGGCGGCGAGCACCGGCTCGACAGCTTCGACAAGCAGATCGTGCGCGACTGGCTCGCGTCGCACTGGGACAAGACCGGCACCCCGCCACCCCTGCCGCCCGAGATCGTGGAGCGCACCGCCGCCCGCTACCGGGAGCTCATCGAGCGCCTCACGCGCTGACGCGAAAGCGCATCCCGAGCGAAGCGGGTGCGGATGTCCGGTTCCGGGACGCTGGCATCGGGACTGGCGGGAGCGCGCCGCCGACAGGCGGCACGCGGGGGCATGCGTCGCGGAACCGGACATCCGCGGCCGCGGAGCGTCGAGTGCTGCGGAATAGTTGTCGCATCAAGTATGTTGAGGGTGTCATGACCGACACCACGCGCTTCGCCTCCGACACCGCCATGGGCGCGGTGACGCTCAACGTCGCCGACCTCGACGGCATGACGCGCTACTACCGCGACGCGGTCGGGCTCGACGTGCTCGACGCATCCGGTCCTCGCGTGGTGCTCGGACGCGCGGATGCCGCCCGGCCCGTCGTCGTGCTCGTGCACACCCCCGAGCTGCGGCACGCCGGTCCGCGCGAGGCGGGGCTGTTCCACACCGCGATCCTGTTCGACTCGCAGGCCGCGCTCGCCGCCGCCGTGTACTCCGTCGCGCAGAAGCATCCGGGCACGTTCACCGGATCGAGCGATCATCTCGTGAGCAACGCGTTCTACTTCGACGACCCGGAGGGCAACGGCGTCGAGCTCTACTGGGACCGCGACCGCACGCAATGGAGCTGGGTGCACGGCACGATCGAGATGGGCACGATCTACCTCGACCCGAACCGCTTCCTCGCCGAGCACCTCACCGACGAGGGCCTGGCCGGCCCGCTGCCGGGCGACGCGCGCGTCGGCCACGTGCACCTGTCGGTGGGCGACACCGAGACCGCCCGCGCCTTCTACGTCGACCGGCTCGGCTTCGACGAGACGATCGCGATCCCCGGCCAGGCGGTGTTCGTCTCGGCCGGCGGCTACCACCACCACATGGCGATGAACGTGTGGAACTCGCGCGGCGCCGGGCGGCGGCAGCCGACCCTCGGCCTCGGACGCGTCGACATCGAGGTGCCGAGCGAGGACGAGCTGGGCGCGCTCGGCGAGCGCCTCGCGCACTTCGGGGTGGAGGCCCGCGACGACGGGCGCACGGTCGAGGTCGAGGATCCGTGGGCGAACCGCATCCTCGTGACGACGCCCGGCCGCGGCTGAGCGCGGCACAGCATACGTCGAGCCGCGCTCACCTACACTCGCACCGTGAACGACCCTGTCCACCCCCGGGGGCTGCGCGCGAGCCGCGGCTACATGGTGCTGCACGGACCGCGGATCCTGGCCCAGAAGAAGAAGCTCGAGGCGGCCGTCGAGCGACTGCCGGATGCCGCCCTCCCCTGGGAGGGCAAGCTCGCCGGCCCCGATCCGCTGCGGCTGCTGGTGATCGGGGACTCGACCGCCGCGGGCACCGGCGCGGCCACGCAGGACGAGGCGCTGCCCGGCTCGCTCGCCCGCGAACTGCAGGCCCGCACCGGTCGCGGCGTGATCTGGCGCGCCGTCGGCGAGAACGGCGCCGACACGGCGCAGTTCCTCGAACGGCACCTGACCGACGCGCTGGCGCGCCCCGCCGACCTCGTGTTCGTGAGCCTCGGCGCGAACGACGCCATCCACGCCCGCTCGGCTCGGGCGTTCGGCCGCGACCTGCGGCTGCTGCTGACGACGCTGAGCGACCGGCTGCCCGAGGCGCGCATCCTGATGTCGAACCTGCCGATCTTCGCGCGCTTCGAGCTGCTGCCCGACCCGCTGCGGTCGACCCTCTACCGCCACTCCCGCAACCTCGAGCGCGTCGCCCGGCGAGAGATCGCCCGCGACGAGCGCTGGATGATCACCGAGCAGGTCCCGCCGCCCTACGGTCCCGGCTTCTTCGCGCGCGACCTGTTCCACCCCTCCTCGTCGGGCTACGCCGACTGGGCCCGCTGGACCGTCGAGGACGCGTGGTTCCGCGGGCTGTCCGAGATCGCGCACGTCTCGCACGCGGAGTCGTGAACGCCGCCGGGTTCGCCGACGAGCTGCGGGCGCGCGCCGCAGCAGGCGCTCGGGTGATCGCGGGCCTCGCGGGCGAGCCGGGCGCGGGCAAGTCGACCGTCGCGGCTCGCCTGGCCGCCGAGCTCGGCCCGGATGCGGCGGTGCTGCCCATGGACGGCTTCCACCTGCCGCAGGCGCGCCTCGTCGAACTCGGCCGACGCGAGCGGATGGGCGCCGCCGACACCTTCGACGTCGACGCCTTCGTGGCCGTGCTGCAGCGGGTGCGCGCCGACTACGGCGAGGTGCGGGCACCCGGCTTCGACCGCGACGTCGAGGAGCCGGTGCCGGACGCGATCCGCATCCGTCCGGAGCACCGCATCGTGGTCGTCGAAGGCAACTACCTGCTGCACGATCAGGACGGCTGGGAGCGGGTGCTCGGGCTGCTCGACGCGAGCGCCTACCTCGCCCTCGATCCCGAGACCCGGCGCGCCCGGCTCATCGCGCGGCACGTCGCGCACGGCAAGGACCCGGATGCCGCCCGCGCCTGGGCGCTCGGCCCCGACGAGGCGAACGCCGCCCTCATCCGCGGCACCGCGTGCCGTGCCGACGAGGTGCTGGCCGTAGACTGAGGGGCGTTCCCCGCCCCCTCGAATCCCGGGAGTCGTCCGTGCCCACCATCGTCGTCGAGGTCATGCCGAAGCCCGAGCTGCTCGACCCGGCCGGCAAGGCCACCGCGGGTGCCATCGCCAAGCAGGGCTCGTCGACCTTCAGCGCCGTGCGCATCGGCAAGCGCTTCGAGCTGACCGTAGACGGCGAGGTCACGGATGCCGTGCTCGCCGAGGCGCAGCGGCTGGCCGAGGAGTTCCTCTCGAACCAGGTCATCGAGGACGTCGTCGCGGTCAAGGTCGCCTGATGGCCGTCCGGATCGGCGTCGTCACCTTCCCCGGCTCGCTCGACGACCGCGACGCGCAGCGCGCCGTGCGACTCGCGGGCGGCGAGGCCGTCGCCCTGTGGCACGGCGACCACGAGCTGCAGGGCGTCGACGCGATCGTGCTCCCCGGCGGTTTCAGCTACGGCGACTACCTGCGCTGCGGCGCGATCGCGGCGCACTCCCCGATCATGTCCGAGGTGATCTCGGCGGCGAACGCCGGGATGCCGGTGCTCGGCATCTGCAACGGCTTCCAGATCCTCGTCGAGTCGCAGCTGCTGCCCGGCGGCCTCATCCGCAACGACCACGGCGACTTCATCTGCCGCGACCAGCGCCTGCGCGTCGAGAACGCGTCGACCGCGTGGACCTCGCAGTTCGAGGCCGGCGACGAGATCGTCATCCCGCTCAAGAACGGCGAGGGCGGCTACATCGCCACCGACGAGACGCTCGACCGTCTCGAGGGCGAGGGGCTCGTCGCCTTCCGCTACCTCGACGTGAACCCCAACGGCTCGCTCCGCGACATCGCCGGGCTCACGAACGAGCGCGGCAACGTCGTGGGCCTCATGCCGCACCCCGAGCACGCGACCGAGCCGGGCTTCGGCCCCGACACCCCGGACGCGATGCGCTCGGGGGTCGACGGCCTCCGCTTCTTCCAGTCGGCGATCGAGTCGGTGCTCGCCCGCGTCTGACCGCGCCCCTCCGTGAGAGTACGCACATCTGCGGGCTCTCACCCGCGAGAGTACGCGGATGTGCGTACTCTCGCGGGTGGGGTCAGTGCGCCAGCGCCGGGGCGTCCTCGGATGCCGGCGGGTGGGCGTTGCCGAGTGACAGGCCGTGCCCGCGGCGGCGGAACACGAGGGCGGACATGACGGCGCCGACCGCGAAGAACCCGGCGCCCCACCAGTACGCGGTCGCGTAGCTGTGGATCGCCGCATCCGCCGCGATCTCGGGCGTGACGGGCACGTGGGCGGCCAGGTAGTCGGCCGCCGCGGTGGCCGCGAGGGTGTTGAGCAGCGCCGTGCCGATCGAGCCGCCGACCTGCTGGCTCGTGTTGACGAGCGCCGACGCGACGCCCGCGAACGAGCGGTCCACCCCGAGCGTCGCGGTCTGCATCGAGCCCGGCATGATCGTCCCCATCGCGGTGCCGAGCACCATGAGCGGCACCAGGATGTGCGGCGCGTAGCTGCTGTCGGCATCCAGTCCGGTCAGCAGCACCATGCCGACGACGCCGAGCGCCATGCCGGTGGGCACCATGACCTTCGGGCCGAAGCGCGGGAGCAGCAGGTTGGTGCCCAGCTGCGCCGCCAGCACGAGCATGCCGATCATCGGGAGGAACGCGAGACCCGTCTGGATCGGCGAGTACCCCAGCGTGACCTGCATGAAGTAGGTGACGAAGAGGAAGATCCCGAACATCCCGGCGCCCGCGATGAGCACCGACGAGTACGCCGCGGCGCGGTTGCGGTCGAGCACGATCGAGAGGGGCAGCAGCGGATGCGCCGCCCGGCGCTGCCAGAGCACGAAGGCGACCAGCAGCACCGCCGCAGCCGCGAGCACACCCCAGGTGAGGGGCGAGTCCCAGCCCTCGGTCTCGGCGTTGGAGAAGCCGTAGACGATCCCGAAGAGGGCGCCGGAGACGAGCACCGTGCCCGGCAGGTCGAGCTTCGGACGCGGACCGCTGCGGTCGATCGCCGGCACGAAGACGAGGGCGCCGGCGAACGCCACCACGGCGATCACGACGTTGATGTAGAGGTTCCAGCGCCAGTCGAGCGACTCGGTGAGGAACCCGCCGAGCAGCAGGCCGACCGCCCCGCCCGCTCCCGCGATCGCCCCGAAGACGCCGAACGCGCGGGCCCGCTCCTTCGGGATCACGAAGGTCGTGGTGAGCACGGCGAGCGCGGTGGGAGCCAGCAGCGCGCCGAAGGCCCCCTGCAGCGCGCGGGCGGCGACGAGCAGCTCGAACGAGCCCGCCGCGCCGCCGAGGGCGGAGGCGAGGGCGAAGCCCACGAGGCCGATCAGGAAGGTGCGCTTGCGGCCGATGAGGTCGGAGACGCGGCCGCCGAGCAGCAGCAGGCTGCCGAAGGCGAGCGAGTAGGCGGTGATGACCCACTGGCGGTCGCCGTTCGAGAAGCCGAGGTCGGCCTGCGCCGACGGTAGCGCGATGTTCACGACGGTCGCGTCGAGCACGACCATGAGCTGGGCGAGGCCGACCACCGCGAGGGTGATCCAGCGGCGGCGGCCGCTCTGGGGGGTGGAGTTGTCAGGCATGAGGGACACCATATACGAAACTGGAGAGTTTCGGATATCATCGGTTCCGGAAGTTAACCCGCTGGTAATGTTGGCCGCGGATCGACGAAGGGAGACGGCGGCGATGACGCAGGCCGACCTCGTCGAGGAGAAGCCGAAGCTGGGCCGCCGCCGAGACCCCGGACGCGACCAGGACATCCTCGACGCCGCACTCGACGTGCTCGTCGACTGCGGCTACGAGGGCATGACGATCGACATGGTCGCCTCGCGCGCGAAGGCCGGCAAAGCCACCGTCTACCGCCGCTGGGCGTCCAAGTCCGAGCTCGTGCTCGACGCCGTCGCCTGCATGAAGTCGCGCGACGTCGACCTCACCGCCCTGCCCGACACCGGCAGCCTGCGCGGCGACCTCGTCGCCATGATCAAGCCGCCGAGCATCCGAGACGGCGAGCGCAAACTGCGCGTCATGATCGGCATCGCCTCGATGCTCGCGAACAACCCCGAGCTCGCGGATGCCGCCCGCAGTGCGCTCATCGAGCCGCGTGCCGCCATCAACCGGGTCTTCTTCCAGCGGGCGATCGAGCGCGGCGAGATCCCCGCCGACGTCGACGTCGAGAAGCTGTGCCTGCTCGGCCCCTCGCTCGTGGCCTACCGCACCCTCATGCTGCAGCTGCCGGTCGACCGCGAGTTCCTGATCTCGAACATCGACGAGATCATCCTGCCCGCCGCCGGCGTGCGCCGCGCGGGCTGAGGCGCCTCACCCCCGCGCGAGCCAGTCGGCGAGCACCGGAAGGGCCGTCACCCCGTCGGATTCGCAGAAGTGCCCGGCGCCCGGCACCACGGTGAGCTCGGCGTCGAGTCCGCCGGCGACCGGTGCCGTGAGCGCGATCGGCACCTCCGGGTCGTCGTCGGAGCGGACGACGAGGCGCCGATCGATGCGCGCCGCCAGCGCGTCGAGCGCGGGGAGCCCGACCGTGAACGGGTCGAGCTCGGGATAGATCGGCACCGGGTCGACGAACGACGCGACGAGCGCGAGCGACCCGAGGCGGGCATCCGGCTGGTCCGCGAACGCACGCCCCACGGCCCGGATCGCGGTGATCGTGCCGAGGCTGTGCCCCACCACGGCGGTGCCGGCGTCCACCCGCCCGATCGCCGCGACCGCGGCATCCGTCCAGGCGTCGGCGCGCGGATCGTCGGTGTCGGGCAGGGCGGGCACCTCGACCGCGACACCCCGCGGGGCGAGCTCGTCGCGCAGCCAGCCGAACCAGTGCTTGCCCGGATGCGCGGTGTACCCGTGCAGCACGACGACGCGGTGGAGGCTCATGCGCTCATCGTCGCGGGTCGACGCGCGCCCGCGACACCGGCGAGACGGTCACGCACGCGCGGGAAACCGCCAGCGTCACTCCTCGAGCATCTCGACACGGGTGCGCGGAACGGCCCGCGGCGAGGCCTCCCGCACCCACTCGACCATCGCCTCGCGCATGATGCAGCGCAGGTCCCACAGCGAGCCCGAGTCGGCGGCGGTCATGAGCAGCCGCACGCGGACGATGCCGCCGGTCGCCTCCGTGACCTGCACGCCCGAGGCGCGACGGTCCCACAGCTTCTGCCCCGACAGCACCTCGTCGAAGCGGGCCCGCAGCGCGGAGATCGGCACCGACCAGTCGACGTCGAGCTCGACGGTGCCGGTGATGGCGCTCGCGTGCCGGGTCCAGTTGGCGAACGGCGTGGTCGTGAAGTAGGTCGACGGCAGCACGAGCCGGCGGTCGTCCCAGATCCGCACCACCACGTAGCTGAGCGTCATCTCCTCGATGCGGCCCCACTCGTCCTCGACGACTACGACATCGTCGACGCGGATGGCGTCCGAGAACGCGAGCTGCACCCCCGCGAAGACGTTCGACAGCGTCGTCTGCGCGGCGAGACCGGCGACCACACCCGCGACACCCGCCGAGGCCAGCACGCTCGCGCCGAGCGCCGAGACCCCCGGGAAGGTCAGCAGGATCGCACCGATCGCGATCGTGATGATCACGGCGCCCGCCACCCGGTGCAGGATGTCGAGCTGCGTGCGCACCCGCCGCGCCTTGCTGTTGTCGGCGACGTCGATCGGGTACCTCAACCGCACGGCCTCGAACGCGAACGACACGATCCCGGCGAGCAGCCAGGCCGAGACGGCGATCACGAGGATCACCGCGAGGTGCGTCAGCGGCACCCGCCAGTCGGCCTCCGGCAGCGTCACGACCATCGCGATCCAGAGCCCGATGATCGTCAGCAGCGTCAGGAACGGGCGCAGGATGCGTCCGATCTTCGCGAGATCCCACCCGCGGCGCCGGGCGACCGCCGCGACGACGAAGTTGAGCAGGAAGGTCGCCGCCACGGCGACCACCGCCACGATCGCGACCGCGAGCACGAACTCGAGCCAGGTGTGGGTTCCGATGGCCGGGGTGTCGAGGATTCCCATCGCTCCAGCCTCCCCCACACGCCCGTCCGCTCGCCACCCCGCCGGTAGGATGGGGGCGTTCCCGCTCGCCCCGTTCTGAGGAGCACTCCCCCGTGAGCACCCCCGCGACGCACGTCGTCGACACCGTCGAGAACGCCGCCGCCACACCCGAGCGCGAGCAGCCCTACGCCGCCCTCGGCCTCAAGACCGACGAGTACCAGCGCATCCGCGAGATCCTCGGCCGCCGCCCCACGAGCGGCGAGCTCGCCATGTACTCGGTGATGTGGAGCGAGCACTGCTCCTACAAGAGCTCCAAGGTGTGGCTGCGGCAGTTCGGGCAGAAGGTCAGCCCCGAGATGACGAAGAACCTCATGGTGGGCATGGGCGAGAACGCGGGCGTCGTCGACATCGGCGAGGGCTGGGCCGTCACCTTCAAGATCGAGAGCCACAACCACCCGAGCTACGTGGAGCCGTTCCAGGGCGCCGCGACCGGCGTCGGCGGCATCGTGCGCGACATCATCTCGATGGGCGCGCGCCCTGTGGCCGTCATGGACGCGCTGCGCTTCGGCGCGCTCGACCACCCCGACACCGCGCGCGTCGTGCCGGGCGTCGTCTCGGGCATCTCGTTCTACGGCAACTGCCTCGGCCTGCCGAACATCGGTGGCGAGACGTGGTTCGACCCGATCTACCAGGCCAACCCGCTCGTCAACGCGCTCGCGGTCGGCGTGCTGCGTCACGAGGATCTGCACCTCGCCAACGCCCGCGGCGTCGGCAACAAGGTGGTGCTGTTCGGCGCCCGCACCGGCGGCGACGGCATCGGCGGCGCATCCATCCTGGCGTCCGAGTCGTTCGACGAGGGCTCGGGACGCAAGCGCCCCGCCGTGCAGGTGGGCGACCCGTTCATGGAGAAGGTGCTCATCGAGTGCTGCCTCGAGCTGTACCGCGGCGAGCTCGTCGAGGGCATCCAGGACCTCGGCGCGGCCGGCATCTCGTGCGCCACCTCCGAACTCGCCTCGAACGGCGACGGCGGCATGCACATCGTGCTCGACGAGGTGCTGCTGCGCGACCCCACGCTCACGGCCGAGGAGATCCTCATGTCCGAGAGCCAGGAGCGCATGATGGCGGTCGTGACGCCGGAGAAGCTCGAGGCGTTCCTCGCGGTCATCGACCGCTGGGATGTCGAGGCGAGCGTGCTCGGCGAGGTCACCGGCACCGGGCGGCTCGTCATCGACTGGAAGGGCGAGACGATCGTCGACGTCGACCCGCGCACGGTCGCGGTCGACGGACCCGTGTACGAGCGGCCCGTCGCCTACCCGACGTGGATCGACCATGTGAACGCCGACTCGGCATCCGGTCTCGCGCGCCCGACGGCCGGTGACGAGCTGAAGGCGCAGACCCTCACCCTGCTCGGCTCGGCGAACCTGGCCGACAAGAGCTGGATCACCTCGCAGTACGACAAGTACGTGCTCGGCAACACCGCCCTGAGCTTCCCGGAGGACGGCGGCATGGTGCGCGTCGACGAGGGCTCGGGCCTCGGCTTCGCGCTCGCCACGGATGCCAACGGCCGCTACTGCTACCTCGACCCGTATCAGGGCGCCCAGCTCGCACTCGCCGAGGCGTACCGCAACGTCGCCGTCACCGGCGCCACCCCGGTCGCGGTCTCCGACTGCCTCAACTTCGGCTCGCCGGAGAACCCCGAGGTGATGTGGCAGTTCTCGCGGGCCGTCGAGGGGCTCGCCGACGGATGCCTGCAGCTCGGCATCCCGGTGACCGGCGGCAACGTGTCGTTCTACAACCAGACCGGCGACGTGCCGATCCACCCGACGCCCGTCGTGGCCGTGATGGGCACCATCGACGACGTGGGCCGCCGCGTGCCGTCGGGTTGGCAGGACGCGGGCGACAACCTCTACCTGCTCGGCACCACCGCGCTCGAGCTCGACGGCTCCGCCTGGGCGGGCGTCGTGCACGGGCACCTCGGGGGCCGCCCGCCTGCCGTCGACCTCGACGCCGAGAAGGAGCTCGCCTCGCTGCTGTCGGCCGCCGCCTACGAGGGCCTGCTCAACGCGGCCCACGACCTCGCCGACGGGGGTCTCGCGATCGCCCTCGCCGAGGGGGTGCTGCGCTTCGGCGTCGGCGCCCGGGTGTTCCTCGACGAGCTGCTCACCCGCGACGGCGTCGACCTGGCGACGGCGCTGTTCTCCGAGTCGACGGGCCGCGTGCTGGTCGCCGTGCCGCGCGAGGAGGACGTCAAGTTCACCCGCCTCTGCGAGGGGCGCGGCTACCCGGTGCTGCGCGTCGGCGTCACCGACTCGGAGCCGACCCTCGAGGTCCAGGGGGCGTTCACGGCATCCGTCGACGAGCTCACGGCCACCTTCCGCGAGCCGCTGCGCGCCCGCTTCGCCTGAGCTCGGACGCCCCCGGCGGCCGTCGGACACCCGCCCGGCGGTGTCCAGGTCGGCATAGACATGTCTGTGCCACCTCAGACACCCGCGGGGCGGTGTCCAACGGCACGCGCGGGTGTCCGGGGTCAGAGCGGGAAGCGGATGCCGGTCTTCTCTTCGGCGTCGGCCCACAGGGCGGCGCCGAACGCGGGGTCGGCGGATGAGGCGACCGGCGACGTCGGCACGGGCACGCCGGAGAGCTGGCGACGGGGGCCGAAGTACATGCCGTTCACGGCATCCGGGTCGGCGACGGCGCGCACCGCGGGCCAGGCACCCTGATCCTTGCCCTGGCCGATCCATCCCGTGAGCGTCTCGAAGACGCGGCCGCCGACCGGATCGCGGTCGGTGATGCCCGGGCGCTTCGACGCGTACGAGTTCGTCGCCCATCCCGGATGCGCGAGCAGCGACATCCGCGAGTCGCCCGCCGCGGTCAGGCGCCGGGCGAGTTCCAGATGGAAGGCCTGCACGGCGTGCTTCGAGAACCCGTAGGCGCGGAAGGGGCGATAGCGGCGCTCGGACCACAGATCCTCGGGGTCGAGACGCACCATCCGGGTCGAGTCCGAGCCGAGCCCCACCACCCGGCCCCCGTCGGCGAGCGCGGGGAACAGCAGGGTCGTGAGCGCGAAGTGCCCGAGGAAGTTGCCGCCCACCGTGAGCTCGAACCCGTCTGCGGTCTCGAGCCGGCGCCGCGAGGCGACCACCCGCCCCGCGTTGTTGACGAGCCCATGCAGCGGGCGGAATGCGGCGAGCTCCTCCGCGGCGGCGCGCACCGACCCGAGCGAGGTCAGGTCGAGCGCGACGTGCGCGAGCTGCGCCTCCGGCACCCGCTCGCGGATCGCGCGCATCGCGAGCTCCGCCTTCTCGGCGGAGCGCCCGGCGATGACCACCCGCGCACCGGCACCAGCCAGCTGCTCCGATGTGAAGTACCCGATGCCCGCGTTGCCGCCCGTCACGACGACGGTGCGTCCGGCGAGCGACGGCAGCGCGCGCGGGTCCCAGTCGGATGCCGCGGTCACGCCCCCGCGCCGCCCGACGCGAGGCTCTCGTGGTGGTGGATGACCTCGGCCACCACGAAGGTGAACCACTTCTCGGCGAACTCGGGGTCGAGGTGCGACTCCTCCGCGAGGGCGCGCAGCCGCGCGATCTGCTCGCGCTCGCGGCCGGGGTCGGAGGCGGGCATGCCGCTCGCGGCCTTGAGACGCCCCACGGCCTGGGTGGCCTTGAACCGCTCGGCGAGCAGGTGGATGAGCGCCGCATCGATGTTGTCGATGCTCTGCCGGTAGCGCAGCAGCTCGGCGCGCGGATCCTCGGTCGGCTCGGCGGTCATAGCCCGAGACTATCGGGCGTGACCGCCGGCGGCTGCGGGTCGCCGCCGACCGCGCGGATGATCTCGAGGAGCGTCGCGCGCAACTGCTCCGATTGCTCGAGCTCGGGGAACATCCGCGCCTCCAGGCCGTGCATCTCGGCGAACACCCGCGCTCCGGCGTCCGTGCGCTCGACGAGTCGACGCCGCCGGTCGCCGGCGTCGACGACCGTCCGCACATAGCCGTCGCGTTCGAGGTGCTCGACGGTGCGCCCCATGGTCTGAGCGGTGACGTGGGCGGCGCGCGCGAGCACGCCGAGCGACCTCCCACCGGCGTCGAGGGTGTGCAGCACGATGAGCCCGGCGTAGCTGAGTCCACGCTCCTCGAGCGCCTCGCGCCAGCGCTGCTCGACGAGTCGCGCGGCGACGGCGAGCAGCCGACCGGTCGGCCAGTCGTCGACGGTGTCGCGCATACGCACTCCCGGGAGTACCCTGTAGTTATTCAGCAGGCTTAGTAATGGAGTCCTCCGTGGAGAAGATCCCCGACCGTCGCCGCTGGCTCGGTCTCGTCGTCATCTCGATCGCCGTCGCGCTCATCATCGTCGACTCCACGATCGTAAACGTCGCGATCCCCTCGGTGGTCGACGAGCTCGACATCACCTCCACCCAGGTGCAGTGGGTGCAGGAGTCGTACACCCTCGTCTTCGCGAGCCTGCTGCTCGTCTTCGGCACCCTCGCCGACCGCTTCGGCCGCAGGCGCATGCTGCTGATCGGCGTCGCCCTGTTCGCCCTCTCGAGCGTCGCGGCCGCGCTCGCCCCGAGCGGCGAGTTCCTCATCGCGTCGCGCGTCATCCAGGGCCTCGGCGGCGCGATGATCCTCCCGGCGACCCTCTCGCTGCTCAACGCGACCTTCGTCGGCCGCGAGCGCGGCATCGCCTTCGCGGTGTGGGGCTCGACGATCGGCGGCATGGCCGCCGTCGGCCCGCTGCTCGGCGGCTGGCTCACGACCGACTTCTCGTGGCGGTGGGCGTTCGGCATCAACCTGCCGCTCGGCATCCTGATCGTGATCGGCGCGCTGCTCGTGGTGCGCGAATCGAAGGCAGACGAGCTGCGTCGCGTCGACGCCGTCGGCGCCCTGCTGTCGGTGCTGCTGTTCACGAGCCTCGTGTTCGGGCTCATCGAGGGGCGCAGCTACGGGTGGTGGGCGACCGATCGCGGCGCCCCCGACTTCTGGAGCCTCGAGGTCTCGCCGATCCCGTTCGTGTTCGCGCTGACCGCCCTCGCCCTCGTCGCCTTCATCGCGTGGGGCGTGCACCGCCAGCGCCAGGGCCGCTCGACGATGATCGCCTTCTCGCTGTTCCGGATCGGCTCGTTCCGCAACGGCAACATCGCCGCGATGATCGTCTCGCTCGGCGAGTTCGGCATCATCCTGTCGCTGCCGCTCTGGCTGCAGAACGTGCTCGGCTACGACGCGCTGCAGACCGGGCTGCTGCTGCTCGCCCTCGCCGGCGGCTCGTTCATCGCCTCCGGGTTCGCGGGGGCGAGCTCGGGCAAGCTGCCGGCCGTGTGGGTGGTGCGCGGCGGCATCCTCGCCGAGATCGTCGGCCTCGTCGTGATCGGGCTCGTCATCGCCGTCGACACCCCGTGGTGGCAGACGGCGATCGGGCTGCTGATCTACGGCTTCGGGGTGGGCCTCGCGACGGCGCAGCTCACCGGCGTGGTGCTGGCGGATGTGCCGGTCGCGCAGAGCGGGCAGGCCTCCGGCACGCAGTCCACCTCGCGCCAGGTCGGCTCGGCGCTCGGGATCGCGATCCTCGGCACCGTGCTGTTCAGCTCGCTCGCGACGCAGCTCGACGACACCCTGCCCGAGCAGCTCACCGGCGGCACCCGGCAGCAGGTGATCGACCTGGTGGTCGATTCGGCCGGCTCGGCGATCCCCGCGCTCGACGAGCGCTCGACCGAGGCGGGCGACGCGGCGCGCGAGGCGTTCAGCTCGGCGACCCGCGCATCCGCGTTCACCGCCGCCGGGTTCCTGACGGTCGGCCTGCTGGCGACGCTCAGCCTCGGCGGCGGGCGTCGGCGCGACGACGAGGCGGCGCCTCAGGCGGTCGGCATCGAACGGTAGAGCACGGGGCGCTCGCCCCAGTCCTCGAGGCGGCGCTCGAGCCCCGACCGCACCTCGGGCCACTCCTCGCCGAGCACCGAGAACACCGCGGTGTCGCGCCAGGAGGCGTCGGCCCGGCGCTGATCGCGCCGTTTGACGCCCTCGAAGGTCGCCCCGAGCTTCGTGATCGCCGCGCGGGAGCGGTCGTTGAGCGCGTCGGCCTGCAGCTTGACCCGGCCGTAGCCGTGGTCGAACAGCAGCCCCAGCATGAGCAGCTTCGCCTCCACGTTCACCTGGGTGCCCCAGACGCGCGGGTCGTAGGCGGTCCAGCCGATGTGCGCGGTCTCGTTGGCCTCGTCGAAGTCGGCCATGCTCGACGCGCCGACGACCTCGCCGGTGTGGGGTCCCGATGCGACGCGCACCACGAAGGTGATGCCGCGCTCGTGCGGGAAGTAGCGGTGCGCCCAGGCGGCGTAGGCGGCCTCGTCGGCGGGGAGTCCTGCGGGGCCGCCGCCGTATCCGCCGGCGAAGACCTCCGGATGACCGAGCGCCCGCCACAGCGCGGGCAGGTCGTCGGCCGAGTACGGGTCGAGCCGCACGTAGCGGCCCACGAGCGGCTGTCTCTCGGGACGGGTGGCGGTCACGCCCCCATGGTACGAGGCCGGCGGACAGCGGCGGCGACCGATGGACACCCGCACAGCAGAGTCCGGGTGGCCATAGACATGTCTACGACCACCCGGACGACGTACGGGGCGCGCGCGTCAGGCACGACCACGCGCGCCCCGGGTCTCAGTGCTGGGTCGCCCCCTCGGCGCCGATGCCGGTGAGCGAGCGCACCTCCATCTCGGACTGCTTCGCCGGATCCTCCGGTGTGCGCTGCGTGAGCGTCGCGATCCACCCCACCAGGAAGGCGAGCGGGATCGAGATGATGCCCGGATTCGACAGCGGGAAGACGTCGAAGTCGGCCACCGGGATCATCGCGGTGGGACCGCCCGACACGACGGGCGAGAACACGATGAGCAGGATCGACGAGACGAGGCCCGTGTACATGCTCCAGAGTGCGCCGCGCGTGTTGAAGCGCTTCCAGAACAGCGAGTAGACGATCGTCGGCAGGTTCGCCGCGGCGGCCACCGCGAACGCGAGCGCCACGAGGAACGCCACGTTCTGACCGTTCGCGAGGATGCCGCCCGCGATCGCCACGAGACCGATCACGACCACCGTGCGACGCGCGACCTTGACCTCCGAGCCCGGCTCCGCCTTGCCCTTCTTCCAGACGCTCGCGTAGATGTCGTGCGCGAAGGAGGCCGCGGCCGCGATCGTGAGCCCCGCCACCACCGCGAGGATCGTCGCGAACGCGATCGCCGAGATCAACCCCAGCAGCACCGGTCCACCGAGCGCGAAGGCGAGCAGCGGAGCTGCCGAGTTGGCGCCGCCGGGCGCTGCCGCGATCGCCTCCGGCCCGATGAGGGCCGCCGCACCGTAGCCGAGCACGAGCGTGAACAGGTAGAAGATGCCGATGAGCCAGATCGCCCAGACGACGCTGCGCCGGGCCTCCTTCGCCGTCGGCACCGTGTAGAAGCGCATCAGCACGTGCGGCAGGGCCGCCGTACCGAGCACGAGCGCCAGGCCGAGCGACAGGAAGTCGAGGCGCGTCACATCCGACACCCCGTACTTCTTGCCCGGGGCCAGGATGTCGGCGGTGCCGGCCGTCTGCACGGCGTGCTCGAGCAGCGTCGACAGGTTGAAGCCGTTCAGCGCGAGCACCCAGATCGTCATGACACCGGCGCCCACGATCAGCAGGAACGCCTTCACGATCTGCACCCAGGTGGTGCCCTTCATACCGCCCACGAGCACGTAGATGATCATGAGCGCGCCCACCACGGCGATGACGATGCCCTGGCCGAGCTTGTCGGGGATGCCGAGCAGCAGCGAGACGAGACCGCCGGCGCCGGACATCTGGGCGAGCAGGTAGAAGAAGCACACCACGAGGGTCGTGGTGGCCGCCGCGATGCGCACCGGACGCTGCTTGAGGCGGAACGACAGCACGTCGGCCATCGTGAAGCGCCCGGTGTTGCGCAGCAGCTCGGCGACGAGCAGCAGCGCGACGAGCCAGGCCACGAGGAAGCCGATCGAGTAGAGGAACCCGTCGTAGCCGTTGAGCGCGATCGCCCCGCAGATGCCGAGGAACGACGCCGCGGAGAGGTAGTCGCCCGCGATCGCGGTGCCGTTCTGCGGACCCGAGAACGAGCGCCCGGCCGCGTAGTAGTCGGCCGCCGTCTTGTTGTTGCGGCTCGCCCGGAACACGATGATGAGCGTCACGAGCACGAAGCCGCCGAAGATGGCGATGTTGAGGATCGGGTTGCCGACCGTGGTGTCCATCAGCGCACCTCACCCTTCGTCGCGTCGTCGCGGATCTCCTCCGCGATCGGGTCGAGCTTCTTGTTGGCGTACCAGACGTAGACCATCGTCACGATGAAGGTCGTGGCGACCTGTCCGAGTCCGATCAGCAGTCCGACGTTGACGGCGCCGAAGACGGGCGTCGCCATGAAGTCGGGTGCGTACCCGGCGAGCAGCACGTACGCGAAGTACCACAGCAGCGCCAGGGTCAGCACGGGGAAAACGAACGATCGATGCCGCTTCTTCAGGTTCTGGAAGCGCTCGGAGTGCTGGATGCCGACGAAGTCGACCTCCGGCTCCGCGATCGAGGTGGGGGCTTCGTCGCCCATCATCTCTCCTCATCCCGGGCACGCACCGTCGCGCGCCCGTCTCGACGTGATTGCGCATCACTCTGGGACCTCACCCCCGACGGCGCGCCCCCGCACCGCTCGTCGTCGCCCGGCGGCGGTGAGCGTGCGACGAGCGGCGCTGTGCCGACGATGAGCGAGCGCTTAAGGTGTCACACATGGCCGAGTCGCTGATGAGCGGCCTCGCGATCGTGGCAGCCGTCGCGCTGCTCGCGGTGGCGGGGTTCCTCGTCGCGCGCCGATTCGCCCGCGGCCAGGGCGAACTCGGAACCGAGGCCGAGCGCGCACGGTTCACGACCCTGCACCTCGCCACCCGGGCGGCCGAGCACCTGCGGGCGGGGCTCGAGGCCGGCGACACGACCCGTGCCGCGCGCGACCTGCGGGCCATGCTCGACTGCGAGGGACTCGCCATCGCGGGCGTCGAGGGCGTACTCGCGGTCGACGGACCGGATGCGTTCCGCGGCGCCGCCGCGCAGGCCATCGCCACCCGCAGCGGCCCGAAGCCGCAGCTGCACCGGTCGATCGTCGGCCAGGGTCGGGATGCGGTGGACGCGGTCTCGGCGCCGATCCTGCGCAGCGGGGTGCGGGCGGGCACCCTCGTCGCCTTCGCCCGCACGGCGCGACCCGGACTGGTGCGGGCCACCGGCGAGGCCGCGCGCTGGGTGTCGACGCAGCTCGAGCTCGCCGAGCTCGACGCCTCACGGGCGGCGCTCGCCGAAGCCGAGGTGAAGGCGCTGCGCGCGCAGATCAGCCCCCACTTCATCTACAACGCGCTGACCGCGATCGCCTCGTTCATCCACACCGACCCCGCGAAGGCGCGCGAGCTCGTCGTCGAGTTCGCCGACTTCACCCGCTACTCGTTCCGGCGGCACGGCGACTTCACGACCGTGGCGGAGGAGCTGCGCAGCGTCGACGGCTACCTGCGCCTCGAGCGGGCGCGCTTCGGCGACCGCCTCGACGTGACCCTGCAGATCGCGCCCGAACTGCTGGCCACCGTCATCCCGTTCCTCTCCGTGCAACCGCTCGTCGAGAACGCCGTGCGCCACGGCCTGGAGTCGACCGAGCGCGGGGGCCGGGTCACGATCACCGCGAGCGATGCGGGCGCCTGCGCGTTGATCACGGTCGAGGACGACGGGGTGGGCATCGACCCCGACCTCGCCCGCGACGTGCTCGCCGGGCGCGCGGGCGGCGAGCACGTGGGCCTGCGCAACGTCGACACCCGGCTGCGACAGGTGTACGGCGAGGACTTCGGCCTCGTCGTCGAGACCAACGTGGGCGCGGGCACGCTCGTGACCATGCGGGTACCGAAGTCGCAGCCGCTGCGCGCGGGAGAGGAGCGGCTCGCCGGATGACCGACCACCCGATCAGCGTGCTCATCGCCGACGACGAGCCGCCCGCCCTCGACGAGCTCGCCTACCTGCTCGGCGAGGATCCCCGGGTCGCGGCGGTGCATCGCGCCGCGTCCGGTGCCGAGGCGGTGCGCCTGCTGTCCGAGCAGACCGTCGACGCCGCGTTCCTCGACATCCACATGCCGGGGCTCTCGGGGTTCGACCTCGCACGGGCTCTCGGCCGCTTCGAGCACCGCCCGGCGCTCGTGTTCGTGACGGCCGACGAGGATCAGGCCCTCGAGGCCTTCGAGTTCGCGGCCGTCGACTACCTGCTGAAGCCGGTGCGCCTCGAACGCCTCGCGCGCACTCTCGACCGGGTGCTCGACGGCATGCGCACCGCGCCCGCGACGGGCCCCGTGCCGCGCCCCGAGCTCGTCACCGTGACCCTCGGCGGCACCACGCGCATGATCCGCCGCGACGACGTGCGCTACGTGCAGGCGCAGGGCGACTACGCCCGGCTGCACACCGACGAGTCGAGCTACCTTGTGCGCATCCCCCTCTCGGATCTCGAGCGGCAGTGGGCGGAGGCCGGGTTCATCCGGGTGCACCGCTCCTACCTCGTGCACCTCGACCACGTCACCCGGATGCGCGGCGGTCCCGGGCACGCCACGGTCACGATCGGCCAGGCCGAGCTGCCCGTGTCGCGTCGGCTGCAGCCGGCCCTGCGCGAAGCGCTCGACGCCCGCCGGCTGCGGGCTCGCGGATGAGCGCCGACGCCCCCGCGGATCCGCCGCGGCCGCGGGTGCGGGTGACGGCTCCACGGCATCCGGATGCGGGGACGCGCCCCCCGAGCGGGGCCGTCGGCGGCGACCCCGCCGGGCTCTACGTGCGCTCGCTCATCCGCTCGCAGCTGCGCCTCGCGATCGTCTGCGCCGTCGCCTTCATCGCGGTGCTCATCGCCGTTCCGCTCACCTTCGCGCTCGTGCCGGAGCTCGACGCCGCATCCGTCGCCGGGGTGCCGGTGTCGTGGATCGTGCTGGGCGCCGGTCTCTTCCCGGTGCTCATCGCGATCGCCGCGTTGTACGTGCGCACCTCGGCCCGCAACGAGTCTCGGTACCGCTCGCTCGCGGACGACGCATGACGCCGGCGCTCGGCTACGCCTCGATCGCGGTCGTCACCGTCATCACGGTGCTCATCGGCTTCTTCGGGGTGCGCGTCTCGCGCACGACCAGCGACTTCTACGTCGCCAGCCGCACCGTGCGGCCCTGGCTCAACGCGTCCGCGATCGGCGGCGAGTACCTGTCGGCGGCGAGCGTGCTCGGGGTGGCGGGCCTCATCCTGCTGCAGGGCGAGCGGGCGCTCTGGTTCCCGATCGGCTACACCGCCGGCTACCTCATGCTGCTGCTGTTCGTGGCCGCACCGCTTCGGCGATCGGGGGCCTACACGGTGCCGGACTTCACCGAGGCGCGCCTCGAGTCGCGTACGGTGCGGCGGCTGACCTCGGTGCTCGTGATCCTCATCGGGTGGTTGTACATCGTGCCGCAGCTGCAGGGCGCGGCGCTCACCGTCGGCATCACGACGGGCCTGCCGCGCTGGGTGGGCGCGGTCGGCGTCGCCGTGATCGTCGGCGTGGTCGTGGCGGCCGGCGGGATGCGGTCCATCACCTTCGTGCAGGCGTTCCAGTACTGGCTGAAGCTCACCGCCGTCGCGGCGCCGGTCGTCTTCGTGCTGCTGCTGCATCCGGGCACCCGGCCCGCCCTCGGGGAGGCGATCGCCGGGGCCTTCCCGACCTTCTCGATCGCCGACCCCGACGTCGTGTACCGCTCGGTGTCACTGCTGCTCGCGCTGCTGCTCGGAACCCTCGGGCTGCCGCACGTGCTCGTGCGGTTCTACACCAACCCCGACGGCACGGCCGCGCGTCGAACGACGCTCATCGTGCTGTGCCTGCTGAGCGTCTTCTACCTGTTCCCGGTCGCGATCGGGATGCTCGGGCGCCTCTTCATGCCCGAGCTCGCGGCCGACGATCCGGACGCCCTGCTGCTGCTCCTGCCCTCGGCGGTGCTGCCGTCGCCCTGGGCGGAGGCGGTGACGGCGCTTGTGATCGCGGGCGCCTTCGGGGCGTTCCTGTCGACCTCCTCGGGGCTCGTCGTGTCGCTCGCGGGCGTCGTGTCGCAGGAGCTGTTCGCCGGATCGGTGCGCGGCTTCCGGATCGCCGCGGCGCTGTCGGTCGTGGTGCCGCTCGTGGTCGCGGGGCTCACGGACTCGGCGGGGCTCGCCGGATCGGTGGGGCTCGTCTTCGCGTTCACCGCGTCCACGCTGTGCCCCGCCCTGCTGCTCGGCATCTGGTGGCGGGGGCTGACGGCCCGCGGCGCGGTCGCGGGGATGGCGACCGGTGCGGTGGCGTGCGGCAGCGCCATCCTGTTCGGCTGGATCGGGCCCGACGGCGGGCTCGCGGGGGCGCTCATCGACCAGCCGGCCGCCTGGACCGTGCCGCTCGCGACGGCCGTGATGGTGCTGGTGTCGCGCCTCGACGCCCGCCGCATCCCACGCGGTACCGAGCGCTTCCTCGCCCGCCTGCACGTGCCCGAGCGGTAGCCCCCGGCCTCCGCCTCACCCCTCCCGCCTCGCGCCCACGGCCTCGCCCCTTCCGCCTCCCACCACCCCCAGAAATGCAGGAGATCCTCTGCGAGGTGCCGGTCGGCCGGCACGCGGCGGGCCTCCACCCGACGGATCTCCTGCATTTCTGAGGTCGGTCGATCGGGATGCCGGCCCGCCTCGAGGGTGCCGCAGCCGCCCTCGAGGACCCGTCACCGCCAGAAATGCAGGAGAAATCGGATGGCGCGGCAGGGGATTCCGGACGACCCGGACCCGACCACGAGGATCTCCTGCATTTCTGCCGAGGTCGACCGCGCTCGTGGCGTTTCTCGGCCGGCGCCGCGGATCATCGCGACACGCGACTGTGTGCGCACTCGGATTCGGGCGCGACCGCGCTCGTGCCCGAATCCGGCGCAGGCCGCGGATCAGGCAGGCACTCGGCTGTGTCGGCACTCGAGAAACGCCGCGACCGCGCTCGTGGCGTTTCTCGGCCGGCGCCGCGGATTATCGCGGCGCAAGACAAGATCAGAGCAGGTCGTGGCGCACGACGATCGCGTCGCGGCCGGGGCCGACGCCGATCGCCGACATGCGCGATCCGGACATCTGCTCGAGGGCGAGCACGTAGTCCTGCGCGGCCTTGGGGAGGTCCGTGAAGCTGCGGGCGCCGGTGATGTCCTCCGACCAGCCGGGCAGCTCCTCGTAGATCGGGGTCGCGTGGTGGAAGTCGGACTGGTTCACCGGCACCTCGTCGAAGCGGGTGCCGTCGACGTCGTAGGCGACGCAGACCGGGATGCGCTCGAGGCCGGTGAGCACGTCGAGCTTGGTGAGCACGAAGTCGGTGACGCCGTTGATGCGGGCCGCGTAGCGCGCGATGGGGGCGTCGTACCAGCCGGTGCGGCGGGGGCGCCCCGTGGTGGTGCCGAACTCGAAGCCGGCGGACCGCAGGAATTCGCCGGATTCGTCGAAGAGCTCCGTCGGGAACGGCCCCGAGCCGACGCGGGTCGTGTAGGCCTTCACGACGGCGATGACCCGGTCGAAGCGGTTGGGCGCGACGCCGGATCCCGTGGCCGCGCCGCCGCTCGTGGCGTTCGAGCTGGTGACGAAGGGGTAGGTGCCGTGGTCGACGTCGAGCATGGTCGCCTGGCCGCCCTCGAACAGCACGGTCTGGCCGGCGTCGAGCGCCTGGTTGAGCACGAGGCCGGTGTCGGCGACCATCGGGCGCAGCCGCTCGACGTAGCCGAGCAGGTCGTCGACGACCTCGTCGACCGAGATGGCGCGACGGTTGTAGACCTTCAGCAGCAGGTGGTTCTTCTGGTCGAGGGCGCCTTCGACCTTCTGCCGCAGGATGTTCTCGTCGAAGAGGTCCTGCATCCGGATGCCGACCCGGTTGATCTTGTCGGCGTACGCCGGACCGATGCCGCGGCCGGTGGTGCCGATCTGGCGCTTGCCGAGGAAGCGCTCGGTGACGCGGTCGAGGGTGCGGTGGTAGCCGGTGATGACGTGCGCGTTGGCCGAGATGAGCAGGCGCGACACGTCGACGCCGCGGGCGCTCAGCGCCTCGAGCTCGTCGAACAGCACCTCGATGTCGACGACGACGCCGTTGGCGATGACCGGTACGACGCCGGGGCTGAGGATGCCGGAGGGCAGCAGGTGCAGCGCGTACTTCTGGTCGCCGATCACGACGGTGTGGCCGGCGTTGTTGCCGCCGTTGAACTTGACGACGTAGTCGACGCGGTCGCCGAGCAGGTCGGTCGCCTTGCCCTTGCCTTCATCGCCCCACTGGGCGCCGACGAGCACGATCGCGGGCATAGCTCTTCTCCCTTGGTCAGACGGGGGATTACACCCCAGCCTATCGGGTCGGCCCGACCTCTTCCGAGGCGCCGCACTCTGGGAGGTGGGTGAAAAGTGCACACTGGTGTGCAGTTTAGGCGTAGCATCGCGACGTGACCCCGAACCCGGACCCGCCCGCCCGCAGCCGCCGACGCGACGCCGAGGCGAACCGCATCGCGCTGCTCGACGCCGCGGGCGCCGTGCTCAACCGCGACCCCGACGCATCCCTCGACACGATCGCCACCGAGGCGGGGCTCAGCCGCCGCGCGCTCTACGGGCACTTCGCGACCCGCGAGGAGCTCATCCACGCGCTCCTCACCCGCGGTGTGGCCCGCGTGCTGCAGGCGGTCGAGCGCGTCGAGCATCCGGACCCGCCGACGCTGCTCGCCCTGATCGGCGTCACGCTCTGGCGCGAGGTCGAGGCCGTGAGGGTCATGGCGCAGTTCACGGTGCGGGGCCCCTTCCAGCACGAGCTCGCCTTCGCGCTGACCCCGCTGCGCGACCGCGTGCGGCACGCGGTGACCGTCGGCCGCGCGACGGGCCGCATCCGCGACGACATCGACGCCGACGTGCTCGCGCGGCTCGTCGAGGGCGCCGTGCTGTCGGTGCTCGACGAGGCCACCCGCTCGCGGATCGACGTTCCGACGGGCGAGCGCCTGGTCGCCCTCTCGGTGCTCGCGCTGCTCGGGCTCGGCGCGGCCGATGCCCGCGCGCTCATCGACGCCACCCCGGAACTGCACTCGTGAAGGTCGAGCTGAGCGGCGTGAACAAGGGCGCCGCACTCCCCGCGGCGAGCCTCGAGTTCTCGAGCGGAGAGCTCGTGCTCGCCGAGGCGGAGACCGCCGAGCGACCCACCGTGCTCGGACTGATCGCGAGCGGACGGATGCGGCCGGCGGGCGGCACCGTGCGCATCGACGGCGAGGCCGACACGGCCCGCATCCGGCGCGAGGTCGCCCTGGTCGACGCTCCGTCGGTGAGCGAGCCGCCGGCCGGGGTCGCGCTCGCGGCGGTCGTGGCGGAGGAGCTCATGTTCGCGGGACGCTGGCCGTCGCGACCCGCCGTGCGGCGCACCCTCGACGAGCTCGGCGCCGCCGCCGACGCGAGCACCCGCATGGCCGACCTCGCCCCGGCGACGCGGGTGCGCGTGCTGAGCGAGCTCGCCCTGCTGCGTCCGGGCGTCACCGGCATCGTCGTCGTCGCGCCGGACCGGCACGGCGGGGAGCCCGCCTCCTGGCGTGCCCACCTCTCCGCGATCGCCGAGCGCGGCGTCGCGGTGCTCGCGATCGTCGGCCGCCCGGCGATGGCCGCGCTCGAGCCCTGGAGCGCCGAATGAAGATCCGCGCCATGATCCAGGCCGAGCTGCGCCGCCTCACGGCCACGCCGATGGCCGTCGTCGCCCTGCTCGCGCTCTGCATCGTGCCGGTGCTCTACGGCGGGCTGTACCTCTGGGCGAACCAGGATCCCTACGGCAGCTTCGACCGCATCCCCGTCGCCCTGGTGAACGCCGACGACGGCGGCGAACAGGACGGCGAGCGCGTCGTCGTGGGCGACGACGTGGCCGCCGGGCTGCTCGACTCCGCGACCTTCGACTGGCACGAGGTGTCGGCGGCGGACGCCGCAGACGGACTCGCGACCTCGCGCTACGACTTCGCGGTGACGATCCCCGCCGACTTCACCGAGACCCTCCTGTCGGTCTCCGGCGACGACCCCCGGCAGGCGCAGATCGAGCTCGCGACCAACGACGCCAACAGCTACCTCGCCACCACGATCGGCAAGCAGGCCGCCCAGGCGATGCTCGTGAGCATCACGCAGCAGGTGACCGCCGAGGCGGCGCAGCAGCTGCTCGACGGCATCGCCGACATCCGGGCGGGGGTCGCGGATGCGGCGGACGGCGCGGCGCAGCTCGCCGCCGGCACCTCCACGGCGTCGGCGGGCGCGTCCGATCTCGCCGCCGGCACCGCTCAGCTGGCGGACGGCGCCGCCCAGGTGGCCGACGGCAATGCGCAGCTCGCGGCGCAGGCGGACCAGCTGGGGGCCGCCGCGCAGCGCCTCGACGCGCAGCTGCCGGCAGCACGCGCCGCGATCGCCGACGCCCTCGCGGCGCAGGGGTTGTCGCAGGATCGGATCGACGAGGTGCTGGCACGGCTCGACCCGGTCGCGAGCGCCGCCGACGCGGCGAACGCGAAGGTGCAGGCGACGGTGGGGCGGATCGACCAGCTGGCCGAGGGCGCACGGCAGGTGGCGGACGGGGCGGCGTCCGCGGCATCCGGTGCGACCTCACTCGCCGACGGCGTGGCGCAGCTCGACGACGGCGCGCAGGAGTTGCGCGACGGGCTCGCCGAGGGGCTCGCCGACATCCCGGATGCCGACGCGGCGACGCGCGACGCGCAGGCCGACGTGATCGCCGACCCGGTGGCTCTCGAGACCTCGAACGTGGCGTCGGCCGACAGCTACGGCGCGGGACTCGCGCCCTTCTTCGCGGCGCTCGCCGCGTGGATCGGCATGTACGCGCTGTTCCTCATCGTGAAGCCGGTGTCGCGCCGCGCGATCACGGCGCTGCACTCGCCGATCAAGATCACGGTCGCCGGCTGGCTCACCCCCGGCGTGCTCGGGATGCTGCAGATGGCGGCGCTGTTCGGCGTCATCACGCTCGCCCTCGGCTTCACGGTGGCGCAGCCGTGGGGTGCGTTCGGGATCCTGGCGCTCGCCTCGCTGTGCTTCGCGGCCATCATCCTGGCCCTCAACGTGTGGCTCGGGTCGGTCGGCCAGTTCCTCGGCCTCGTGCTGATGGTGCTGCAGCTCGTGACGGCGGGCGGCACGTTCCCCTGGCAGACCCTGCCCGGTCCGCTCGCGGCGCTCCACCACGTGCTGCCGATGGGCTACGCGGTCGACGCGTTCCGGCAGTTCATGTACGGCGGCGACGTGGCGCGCGCCGGGCTCGACGCGCTCGTGCTCGGGGCGTGGCTGCTCGTCGGCCTGCTGGTGGCGGCGATCGGCGTGACCCGCATGACCCACTTCCGCACCCTGCGCGACCTGGAGCCGAGCCTCATCGGCTGAACCCGAGCCCGCGAGAGTACGCGCTTCTGCGTACTCTCAGACGCGAGAGCCCGCAGATGTGCGTACTCTCGCGGCCCGAGGGTCAGTGGCGCGCGTGGCGGCGGATCCACTCGTGCATGACGATCGCGGCCGCGGCCGCCGCGTTGATCGAACGGGTGGAGCCGAACTGGCGGATCTCGACGTGGGCGTCGGCCGCCGCGAGCGCGGCATCCGTGAGGCCGGGGCCCTCCTGGCCGAACAGCAGGATGCAGCGCTCCGGCATGGCGAAGGACTCGACGGGAACGGCCCCCGGGGTGTTGTCGACCGTCACGATGGGCAGCCCGCGCTCGCGCGCCCACGCCACCAGGTCGTCGATCGTCGGATGCTGCACGAGGTGCTGGTAGCGGTCGGTCACCATCGCGCCGCGACGGTTCCAGCGCCGGTGCCCGACGATGTGCACGGCCTCGGCCGCGAAGGCGTTGGCGGTGCGCACGATCGAGCCGATGTTGAGGTCGTGCTGCCAGTTCTCGATCGCGACGTGGAACGGATGCCGCCGCGCGTCGAGGTCGGCCACGATCGCCTCGAGCCGCCAGTAGCGGTAGCGGTCGACGACGTTGCGGGTGTCGCCGTGCGCCAGCAGTTCGGGGTCGTAGCGCGGGTCGTCGGGCCACGCGCCCGGCCACGGCCCCACGCCGACCGGCGCGCGATCCGTCTCGTCGGCGTCCACGCTCAGAGGCTACGGGTTGACGGATGCGGAACACGTGTCTATCTTTATTCAACAGATCGGTTGATCAATGATATAGTTGAATAGTGGATCACGAGATGGACACCGAGGAGCAGCTGAACCGGGCGTTCCTGGCGCTCGGCGACCCGGTGCGACGGGCGATCGTCGCCCGGCTCAGCCGGGGCGCGGCGACGGTCAACGAGCTCGCGGAGCCCTTCGACATCAGCCTCCAGGCGGTGTCGAAGCACATCCAGGTGCTCGAGCAGGCCGGGCTCGTGTCGCGCACCCGCGACGCGCAGCGCCGACCCGTGCACCTGGAGGCCGCCCGACTCGAGCGGCTCACGGCGTGGATCGACACCTACCGCCTGGCGGCGGAGCAGCGGTTCCGTGCCCTCGACGCCCTCCTCGCATCCACCGACGGCGGCGCAGCCGCCACAGAGGAGAAGAAGCAATGAGCAACGCACTGACGGTCACGGCGCCCGAGGGGCTGCCGTTCGTCGACTTCGAGCGCGAGTTCGACGCGCCCGTCGCCGCCGTGTTCGAGGCCCACCGCGATCCCGCCCTGGTGGCGCAGTGGATGGGCCCGAACGGCTACGAGGCCGACATGCAGGAGTGGGACTTCCGCTCTGGTGGCGCGTGGGCCTACGTGCACCGCGACCCCTCCGGCAACGAGTTCGGCTTCCGCGGCACCTTCCACACGATCCGCGAGAACGAGCTCGCCATCCAGACCTTCGAGTTCCTCGGCGCACCCGACATGGTCAGCATCGAGACCGCCGAGTTCATCGACCTCGGCGACGGCCGCACCCGCATCCGGGGGCACGCCGTCTACCCGAGCGTCGAGGTGCGCGACGCGATCGTCGAGCACGGCATGGAGACCGGCATGCGCGAGGGCTACGAGCGGCTGGAGGGTCTCGTCGCGGCGTGAGCGGATGGCGCGGTCCGGACTGTTAATCTCGGCCCATGCCCGCCGCCGACACCTGGGGTCCGGGTTCGTGGGATGCCACGAGCCCGGACACCGTCCTGTTCGGCGACAACCTCCGGATCGCGCGAGCCCTCCCGGATGAGAGCTTCCGCCTGGTCTACCTCGACCCCCCGTTCAACACGGGCCGCGCCCAGCGCCACCGCGCGGTGCAGACGGTCCGCGACGCCGAAGGCGACCGCACGGGCTACGGCGGTGAGCGGTACCGCACCGTCATCCGCACCCTCTACGGGTACGACGACCGCTTCGAGGACTACTGGGCCTTCCTCGAACCGCGGCTCGCGGAGGCGTGGCGACTGCTGGATCGGCGCGGCACCCTCTACCTGCACCTCGACTACCGCGAGGCGCACTACGCGAAGGTCGCCCTCGATGCGCTGTTCGGGCGCGACTGCTTCCTCAACGAGATCGTCTGGGCCTACGACTACGGCGGCAAGTCGAACCGTCGCTGGCCGGCCAAGCACGACACGATCCTCGTCTACGTGAAGGATCCCGCCGGCTACTACTTCGACAACGAGAGCGTCGACCGCGAACCGTACATGGCGCCCGGGCTCGTCACCCCCGAGAAGGCGGCGCGCGGCAAGCTGCCCACCGACGTCTGGTGGCACACGATCGTGACGACCAACGGCGCGGAGCGCACCGGCTACCCCACCCAGAAGCCGGAGGGGGTGCTGCGTCGCATCGTCCAGGCCTCGAGCGCCCCGGGCGACGCTGTGCTCGACCTGTTCGCGGGATCCGGCACCACCGGCGCCGTCGCCTCCGCTCTCGGTCGGCGCTTCCTGCTCGTCGATGCGAACCCGGATGCCGTCGAGGTGATGCGCGCGCGGCTGCCGCACGCCCGGGTCCTCCACGCCGCGCCCCCGGTCGCCGCCGATACGCTGGGCGCATGAACACGCGCCACGAGGCCCGCCCCCACATCGAGAGCTGGCTGACCGACATGGACGGCGTGCTCGTCCACGAGAACCAGCCGCTGCCTGGCGCCCCCGAGCTCATCCACCAGTGGGTCGAGTCGGGCACCCCGTTCCTCGTGCTCACCAACAACTCGATCTTCACGCCACGCGACCTCGCCGCCCGGCTGCGCGCGTCCGGGCTCGAGGTTCCCGAGGAGCGCATCTGGACCTCGGCGCTCGCGACGGCCGAGTTCTGCAAGAGCCAGATCCCCGGCGGCTCGGCGTTCGTCATCGGCGAGGCGGGCCTCACCACGGCGCTGCACGAGGCCGGCTTCGTGATGACCGAGACGCGCCCCGACTACGTCGTCGTCGGCGAGACCCGCAACTACTCCTTCGAGGCGATCACCAAGGCGATCCGCCTCATCAACGACGGGGCGCGGTTCATCGCGACGAACCCGGATGCGACGGGGCCCTCATCCGACGGCGTGCTCCCCGCGACGGGCGCGATCGCGGCGCTCATCACGAAGGCGACGGGCAAGGACCCCTACGTGGTCGGCAAGCCGAACCCGATGATGTTCCGGTCGGCGATGAACAAGATCAGCGCGCACTCCGAGACCACCGCCATGATCGGCGACCGCATGGACACGGATGTCGTCGCGGGCATCGAGGCGGGCCTGCACACCGTGCTGGTGCTCACCGGCATCAGCGACCAGGCCGAGATCGAGCGCTACCCGTTCCGGCCCTCCGAGATCCTGAACGGCGTGCACGAGCTGCTGCCGTAGTTCACCCGGCGGGGGGCGCCTGCGGCACCGCGAGGGAGCCGGTGAGCGGCTCACCCGACGACCGGCTCACGAAGCAGTAGTAGGTGCGGTCGCCCGCATCCCACTCCTCCTCGTTAGCGGGGTAGGTGCCCTGGAACTGCGCGTCGCTGTACTGGCCGGCGGCGGCGAGGTCGACCACGCCGGGTGCCGTGCACAGCAGCGACATCTGCCCCTGCAGCGCCTCGGTGCCGGGGAACGGGTCGTCGCTCGGATCGTCGTCGGTCGCCGCCAAGGTGCCCCGGTAGACGAGCTGCGCCGGATGCGGGGCGGCGCAGTCCACGACCGTGAACTCCTCCGCCCACGGGTCGTCGAAGGGGTCGAGGCACTCGCCCCCGAGCAGCGCGTCCCACGCCCAGACCCCGGGGGCGACCGGTCCGGCGGGCAGCACGGTCGGTGTCGGGGTCGGTGTGGGCGTGGCGCTCGGGGTGGGGGTCGGCGTCGGCTCCGCGGTGAGGGCCGGCAGACGCGTGCCGAGCAGGAAGAGCGCGACGAGCGCCAGCAGCGCCACGAGCCCGCCCGCGACGCCGAGCAGCACCTTCTGGGCCCGGCTGACGCCTGCCCGCTCGACGGGGTCGCCGCCGGTCTCCACGGGGACGGCCGCCGGGGCGCCGCGCGGATCCGGCTCGGCGTCGTAGTCGCGGAACCGGTCCTCGCCGAAGAGGGTCTCGAGCGCGGAGGTGGTGCCCGCATCCTGGGCGATCGCCGACGCGCCGAGCAGCTCGGTCGCCGCCACGTCGGCTGCGGCGGGTGCCGGGAACACGGGAGGAGGAGTCGGGGCCGCAGCCTCGGACGGCACGGCGTCGATCAGCTGGGTCGGCTGCTCCCAGCTCGGGGCGTCGCCGGCGTCGGGGGCGACCTCGGGCAGCCGCGCGGTCTCGAAGGGCATCGGGGCGGGCGGCGGCGCCGCGGGCGGTGCGGCCCCGTCGATCCCGGGCACGAGCGGCGGGGGCGCCCATGCGGCGGGCTCGGGTGCCGCAGGTTCCACGAGCGCGGGCGGGACCGGAGGCGCGGATGCGGGCGGGGGCGCCACCGGCGGAAGCGTCGAGGGTGCGGCGGGGGGAACCGAGGGCGGCGTCGGGGGACCGACAGGGGCGGCCGTGCCGGGCCGCAGACCCCAGGCGAAGCCGCCCTCCGCACCCGGCGGCGCAGCAGGCGGCGCAGCAGGCGGCGCGGTCGGCGGCGCGGTCGGCGGGGACGCGGGGGGCGCCGTCGGCGCCGGGGGGACAGGCGCGGGCGACCAGGCGGGCGGCGGGGTCGGCTGCACTGGGGGTACGGGCGGGGCCGTCGGCTGCGCCGGGGGCACGGTCCCGAAGGGGTTCACGAGCGGAGGCGGGGGTGCCGTCGCGGGCGGGACGGTGGTCGGCTCGTCGTCGCTGCCGAACTGGGCGGCGAGCCAATCGCTCGCGGACTGCTCGTCGTCGTCGCGGGGTCGATCGTTCATCGGGTGCGGTTACTGCGGCTCGAGCCCGAGGTCGGCGAGACGGATGGCCGCGAGGTACGGGTACCCGGCCGCCTCGATGCGCTCCTGCGCTTCGGTGGCCCGGTCGACGACGACGGCGACGGCGGCGATCTCGGCGCCGACCTTCTCGAGCGCCTCGATCGCCTTGAGCGGCGAGCCGCCGGTGGTCGAGGTGTCCTCGAGCACGATCACGCGCCTGCCCTCGACATCCGGGCCCTCGACCTGCCGACCGCGACCGTGGTCCTTGGGCTCCTTGCGCACGACGAAGGCGTCGTACGTCAGGCCGCGCGCGGCACCCTGGTGCAGCACGGCCGCCGCCACCGGGTCGGCGCCCATGGTGAGCCCGCCGACGGCGTCGACATCCGGAACCTGGGCGATCAGGTCGACCATGACCTGTCCGATGAGCGGGGCGACGCGGTGGTCGAGGCTGACCTTGCGCAGGTCGATGTAGTAGCTGGCCTTCTTGCCGCTCGTGAGGGTGAAGTCGCCGTGGAAGACGGCCTCGTTCGAGATGTACTCGATGAGCTGGGTGCGGGCGTCGGTCACGGCCCCCAGCCTAGGGCGCACGGTGGGGATCGGGCGTCCCCGCTAGCGTTGCTGCATGCGCATCGCGACCTGGAACATCAACTCGATCCGCAGTCGCCACGCGCGCGCGCTCGACTGGATGGTGCGCGAAGACGTCGACGTCGTCGCGTTCCAGGAGATCAAGTGCAAGCCGGAGCAGTTCCCGATGGAGGCCTTCGAGGAGGCCGGCTACGAGGTGGTGCTGCACGGCCTCAATCAGTGGAACGGCGTCGCGATCGCGTCGCGGCATCCGATCGAGGACGTCGCGGTCGGGTTCCCGGGGCAGCCGGGCTTCCTCAAGGGTCACGAGGGCACGGATGTGCCGATCGAGGCCCGCGCGATCGGCGCGACGATCGAGGGGCTGCGGCTGTGGAGCCTCTACGTGCCGAACGGCCGCGCGCTCGACGACCCGCACTACGGCTACAAGCTCGACTGGCTGGCCACGCTCGCGGCCGACGTGCACGACTGGCTCGCCGCGGAGCCCGAGCTGCCGCTCGCTCTCATGGGCGACTTCAACATCGCCCCGCTCGACTCCGACGTCGGCGACCCCACCTTCGTGCCGGGCGTCTCGACCCACATCTCGCCCCCCGAGCGCACGGCGTTCAGCGCGTTCGAGAAGGCGGGACTCGCGGATGTGGTGCGCCCGATCCGCCCGGAGGGCTTCACCTACTGGGACTACAAGCAGCTGCGCTTCCCCCGCAACGAGGGGCTCCGCATCGACTTCATCCTCGGATCGCAGCCGTTCGCCGACCGCGTGGTCGACGCGTCGATCCACCGCGAGGAGCGCAAGGGCGACGGCCCGAGCGACCACGTGCCGGTCGTGGTCGACCTCGACCTCGGCGCCGAGGACGACGACGACCGCCCGATGATCTTCTAGGCCGCGGGGCTCATCCGGCCTAGCCTGGGGGCGTGCCCCCCACCGTGACCGTCCCGGGGGCGACGCTCGGATACGACGTCGCCGGGCCCGAGGGTGCGCCCGCGATCCTGTTCGTGCACGCGGGCGTCGCGACGCGGGCCATGTGGGATCCGCAGTTCGAGGCCCTCGCCGCCGACCACCGCGTCGTGCGCTACGACACCCGCGGCTACGGCGAGTCACCCGGCGAGGATGCGCCGTACGCCGAGGCCGACGATCTGATCGCGGTGCTCGACGCCGCGGGGATCGACCGCGCCGTGCTCGTGGGCGCCTCGCGCGGGGGGAAGTTCGCCCTCGACGCGACGCTCGCGCATCCGGAGCGCGTCTCGGGTCTCGTGACGATCGGATCGAATCCGAGCGGCCAGAGCTACGAGGGCATCGAGTACACGCAGAGCGAGCTCGACCTCGAGGCCGCGATGGACGAGGCCGAGGGCGCGCGCGACGTCGACGCGCTCGTGCGCATCGAGGTGCAGCTGTGGGATGTCGGCCCCGAGCGCGACGCCGACGAGGTGGCGCCCGAGTTCCTGGCCCGCGCCATCGAGCTCAACGTCGGCGCGGCCCACTGGGACTTCCAGGGCGAGGCGCAGCGCCCGGAGCGGCTCGCGATCGACCACCTCGGCGAGGTCGCGGTGCCGACGCTCGTGGTGATCGGCGACCACGACGTGACGGATGCGAAGGTCGCCGCCGAGATCCTGCTCGCCGGCATCCCGGGGGCCGAGGAGGCGCGCTTCGCCGACTCGGCGCACCTGCCGAGCGTGGAGCACCCGGAGCGGTTCACGGCGATCCTGCGCGACTGGCTGGCCCGCCACTCCCTCTGATCAGGCGAACAGCAGCGCCGCCACCAGCACGATCACCGGCAGCGAGAGCAGGGTCGACAGCAGCACGGCATCCCGTGCGAGGGTTTCGCCGCGGCGGTAGCGGGTGGCGTAGTTGAACACGTTCTGCGCCGTCGGGAGGGCGGCGAGCACGACCGCGACGAACAGCGCGTGACCCTCGAGCCCGAACAGGAAGCGCGCCGCCGCCCAGGCGACGAGCGGCATCAGCACGAGCTTGAGCACGACCGCCAGCACCACGTCCCGGCGCGAGCCCGGATGCTCGAGCAGACGGCGCCCGTGCAGCGACATGCCGAAGTTGATGAGGATGATCGGCACCGCGGCCGCCCCGACCAGCTCGAACGGCGCGAGCACCGGCGCAGGCAGCTCGACGCCGGTGAGCGCGACGACGAGGCCGAGCACCGAGCCGACGATGAGCGGGTTCCGCAGCGGCTGGCTGAGGATGCGCCCGAGCGACGCCTTCCCGGATGTCGTCACGTCGAGCACGGTCAGCGCGACGGGTGCGAACACGATGAGCTGCAGCAGGATGACGGGCGCGGATGCCGCCGCGTCGCCGACGACGTACGCCGCCACCGGGATGCCGATGTTGTTGGCGTTGAGATACCCGGATGCGAGGGCGCCGATGGTCGCCTCGGGCACCTTCCGGCGCCACACCGCGAGCGCCACGGCGAGGAAGATCGCCATCGGCACGACCGCCGCGATCGCCGCGATCGGCAGCTGCCGGGAGAACAGGGCGTGCAGGTCGGCCTCCGCGAGCACCGTGAACAGCAGCGCGGGCGAGAGCACGAAGAACGCGAGTCGGCTGAGCACCTGGTGCGCTTCCGGTCCGATCACGCCGAACCGGGCGATGACGTAGCCGGTGAGGATGACGACGGCGATGATCGCGAACCCGATCAGCACCCCACCCACGCGCTCAGCCTAGGAGCAGGTGATACCGTGCGCGAATCCTGCGTCGACGCAACGATCGAGCGCCGATGGCAACCCTCCGCACAATGATCCTGCCTAGGCTCGAAGGCGAGAGGAGGCGCACATGACCACGATCGCCACATCCCCGTCCATCATCGGAGAACCGGAGGTCGTCGAGGACGCCTCCACCGCCGAGCGCAGCGCCGCCTGGCTGCAGCTCAAGGCCGCGGCCGTCGCCCTCGGCGAGCTGCAGGAGAAGGACGGCTCGATCCCGGATGACGCCCACCACGATGCGGCGCGCGGCCACGTCGCCGCGATCGTCGCCGGCATCCGGGCGCTCGCTCCCGCGTTCCCGCACGACGCCGCCTACCTCGCGGCGCTGCCGGGCGACTTCGCCCGCTGGGAGGCCGCCGGCTTCGGCGTGCCCGACTTCCTCGACTCGCTCGTCGCGTTCGCGCCCGCCGACCACCGCGTCGACGGGCTGCGCCACCTGGTCGTGTTCCCGATGTACACGCAGAACGGCTCGCCCGACCGGCACGTCGAGGCGCTCATCGTCGAGGTGATCTGGCCGGAGTTCATCGCGCGGCTCGAGGAGCGCTACACGAACAGGCTGTTCGTCTCGCTGCGCTTCGTCGACTTCACGCCCGGCTACGACACCAATTCGGCCGTGCTGTTCCCCGAGACCGTGTCGATGCGCGAGATCCCGCCGTTCACCTGGGGGGCGATCTTCCAGGACCGCGAGGCCGCCCGCTTCCGCCGGGTGGTCGACGCCGCCGCCGAGATCACGAAGCTCGAGCTGCTGCCGAGCCAGCGCCTGCTGCTCGACGAGCAGTCGCTCGCCGAGGAGGTCTTCGTGATGTGGGACCTCATCCACGATCGCTCGCACATGCGCGGCGACCTGCCGTTCGACCCGTTCATGATCAAGCAGCGCATGCCGTTCTTCCTCTACTCGCTCGAGGAGCTGCGCTGCGACCTGACCGCGTTCCGGGAGTGCGTGGCGCTCGCCGCCGACGAGGGCGCCGACGAGCGCACCCGCGACCGCGCGGTGCACGTGCAGCACGCGATCCTGTTCGACCGCATCTTCCGCTTCCCGCTGACCGGGTCGCGGGTGCGCAACTACGACGGCCTCGGCGGGCAGCTGCTGTTCGCCTGGCTGCACCAGCGCGGAGTGCTGCACTGGACCGACACGCAGCTCGCGTTCGACTGGGACCAGGTGCCCCAGGCCGTCATCGCCCTCTCGGACGCGATCGACGAGCTGTACTGGCGCTCGATCGACCGCCCCAAGACGGCGCACTGGCTGGCCGCCTACGAGCTCGTGCGCGGCACGCTCGCCCCGAACCCAGCATCCGCCTGGGCCCGCGGCCTGCCCGACGAGGTGCTCGCGGGCGCCCCGAAGGGCTACACCGACGCCGTGCTCGACGACGAGTTCCCGCTCTCGATGTTCTACGAGGCGCTCGGCAAGAAGATGGTCGACGTGATCGAGTCGACGAAGGGCATCACCGGGTGATCGTGGTCGTGACGGGTGCCACGGGCGCGGCCGGCCGGGCCGTGTGCGCCCGGCTCGGCGAGCGCGGCGACACCGTGATCGCCGTGGGCACGGATGCGGGTCGCCTGTCGGGGGTGGACGCCGACGAGCGCCGCGTCGCCGACCTCACCGACCCGGATGCGGTGCGCGCCCTGGCCGCGGACCTCGGTCGGGTCGACGCCGTGCTGCACCTCGTGGGCGGCTGGAAGCCGGGGGACAGCCCCGAGGCCGACGCGTGGCTGCGGCCCCGACTGGTCGACACCCTGGCGAACGTCGTCGAGGCGTTCGAGCCGGCGCTCGCCGCATCCGAGGGGCGGCTCGCGATCGTCAGCTCCACCGCGGTGCGCCCCGACGACGAGCAGGCGAGCTCCTATGCGCGCGCGAAGGCAGAGGCGGAGGAGCTCGTCGCGGAGCTGGGCGACCGGCTGGCCGTCGACGGCGGCGCGGCGACGGTGTTCGTGATCGGCTCGCTCGGCGAGGAGGGGACCCCTGCGGCCGTCCTCGCCGAGCGTCTCTCGGCGTGGCTCGCCGCCGACGCCGACGCGGTCAACGGCGCGCGGCTGACCGTCTGACCCGGCGCCGACCGAGCGCCATCGCGGCCACGCCCGCGAGCAGCAGCACCAGATCGACCGCTCCGAGCGCGACCAGTTCGTCCGAGCCGGTGGCGGCGAGTTCCGCGGCGGGCGCCGCCGCGGGCGGTGCGGCAGGGGGATCCACGACGGCTGCGGCCACCGCGTAGTCGACGTACCGCGACGACGGGTACGCGACGCTCGGGGTGCTGACCCCGCAGGCGACGCGCACCTCGGCGGTGTCGCCGTCGGAGTAGCCGAGGGTCGACGGCGTCGCGAGCGGGTAGTCGCCGGCTCCGGTGTACGCCACGAAGGTCGACGACAGCTCGGCGTCGTCCAGGTAGTGGGTGATGTAGAGGGTGTCGGCGGCCGTGGCGCCGCAGTCCACGGTCACGACGAGCGCCGTGTCCGGATCGACGCTCGCCGGCGTCGAGAGCGTCTGCCCGAAGTCGGGGAACGTGTAGTCGACGGCATCCGTGGCGAGCTCGCCTCCGCCTCCGGAGCAGGTGAGGGCGTAGTGGCCCGTCACGCCGTAGGCGTCCGGGATCGTGTACGCGCTCAGGAAGTAGCCGTCGGCGAAGGTGCCGTCGGACGGATCGAGGGTGGGCGCGAGGTTGAGCGAATGCGCACCCTCCGCATCCGTCCAGCTGAGCTGCACCAGCACGGCGTCGGTGCCGCTCGGGCATTCGCCGCTGATGTCGGTCGCCGCGGTCTCGACCGTGGGGTCGCTGGAGTCGACGACGAGCGTCGCCGTCCCGTCGGAGGTGAAGGCGGATGCCGGGGCGGCCGCGGCGGCGAGCAGGACGACCGCGAGGGCGGTCGCGAGGGCGGCACGGGTGATGCCGGAGCGGACGGGATGCACGCGGGACTCCTTCGGGTGGGCGCACGGGTGGCGCGGCACGAGCCTAGGAATCGGTCGACGCGGCGGGTACTGCGGAACCGGGCTATTCGCCCCGGCTCACTCGAACTGCTCCCAGTCGGGGCAGCCGCTCGTCTCGAAGGTGACCGCCTCGGGGATGTCGGTGATGAAGACGTAGGCGCCCTGGTCCTCGAAGCTCGCCGCGCCGTCGGCGTCGAGGATCGCCCAGGTGCAGCCCGCGGGCTGCTCGGCGGGTTCGCCGTGCAGCTGGTAGCCGCCGTAGGGGATGTCGGCGGGGATCGCGTACGTGCCGGTCCCCGGCAGCACCATCAGCTCGCCGCCGGTCGAGCCGTCGGTGCCCTCCGAGCTCGTGTCGCCGACGCCCGCGTCGCCGCCGCCCCCTCCGGCCGAGTCCATCGGGGTGCAGGCGGCGAGCGCGAGCGCCAGCAGTGCGGCCGCGACGAGCGGAACGGTCCGCAGAGCGAATCGGGTTCGGGGCACGGTGTTCCTCCTCGGGCGGTCGACGCCTCACGGTAGAGGCGCCGCCGCGGGTCACGCATGGAGGTTTCGGCCTATTCACGCGCAGCCGACGCCGTCGCGCCCCGACGGCCCGGGGTCGGGCGTTAGCGTGATCGCGTGGAGCGCGGGGAGCGCCTGGATCGGGTGCTGCGGCAGGTGATGGGCGACGACGTGTCCGTGGACGCCGGTCTGGGCGACGACCCGGATCCGTTCTGTCTCGGCCTCGAGGCGCTGCGGCTGTTCTGGAGCTGCGACCACGCCGGATGCGCCCGGCTCGCGGCGCGCGCCCTCGCGGCGGCCGACGATCCGGACGCGCGCGCCCTCGCCCGCGCCGTCGCCGGCCTCGCGGTCGCCGTCTGGGTTCCCGGCATCCGCGACCCGGCTCTGCGCGACCCGTCGGGCGTCGATCCGATCGACGCCGCGCTGGCCGACCCCGCACCGCTGAGCCCCGGGTTCGATCCGGTCGTGCGCGCGCTGCTCGCCGAGGCCGCCCTCGCGAACGCACGCGTCGACGTCGCGGCGCGACTGCTCGACGTCGACGACGGCCCGCCCGCCGCGCTGCTGGGCGGTCCGCACCCGTTCCTCACCTTCGTGCGGGCGCTCTGGGCGCGGGTCGCCGCGTTCGAGGGCGAGATCACCCGCGCCGAGCAGTTCGTGGGGCTCGCGGTCGGCGAGGCCCGCACCGAACGCGAGACGCTGTTCGCCTCGGCGTGCGCGGCTCTCGTGCGCGGCAACGCCGACCTCCGTCTCGAGACCCGGGAGCTCGCCGACCGCGCCGAGCGCATGCCGCCGAGCGACACCCTGGCCCGCGGGGTGCTCGTCCTCGCGGCGTACGGGGTGCTCGCCATCGGGGAGTCCGAACGCGCCTCCCGTCTGCTGCTGCTCGGCGGGGGCGACGCCGATCTCAGCCGGCTGCGCATCATCGACCGCGCCCTCGGCCTCGAGACCCTGCTGACCGCCGCGCTCGATGCAGGCGACCAGGATGCGGCCGAGTCCTGGCTGGCGCGGCTGGCGGCCCTCGCCGAGCATCCCGTCTCCGCACCCAGCTACCACCGCGCGGTGAGCCGGGTGCGGCTGGCCGCGGGAGACGCGGATGCCGCCCTCGCCGCCGCCGAGCGCGCGCTGCGCGATGCGCGGGTCGAGGGGCGCGCCATCGAGGCGGCGACCGCCGAGATCCTGCGGGCGGCCGCGCAGATCGCTCAGGACCGCCGGGGCGTGGCGGCGCGGGAGCTCGCCGCGCTGGTGTCGAGCTCGCAGGTGCGCGGGCACCTCGCGGTGCGCCGGTCGGCGGCGCGCGAGCTGCGGCGGGTGGGCCGCCGGTTGCCGCCTGCGGCCGCGAGCGGATGGGCGGGGTTGTCGCCGCGCGAACGCGAGGTCGCGATGTTGATGGCGAGCGGTGGCTCGAACGCCGCGATCGCCTCCCGGTTGTTCCTGTCGGAGCACACCGTGCGCATCCACGCCTCGCGGGTGCTGCAGGCGTTCGGTGTGGCGACGCGCGTCGGGGTGGCGGTGGCACTGGCGCCGATGCTCAGCCTCGACGAGCGGGCCGACGAACCGGCACCGCTCACCGCACGGCAGCGCGAGGTGCTCGCCGTGCTGGCGACCGGCGCCGGCAACCGGCAGATCGCCGCCGAGCTCGGGATCGCGGTCACGACCGTCGAGAAGCACGTCGCCGCGATCATGGAGCGCTGGGACGTCGACTCCCGTGGGGCGCTCGTCGCCCTCGCGGCGGGGGTGCGCGCCGTAGGGTGAGCGCATGAGCGACATGCGCGACGTGGTGATCGTCGGCGGGGGCCACAACGCGCTCGTCGCGGCCGCCTACCTCGCGGGAGCGGGCCGCAGCGTGACCGTGCTGGAGCGGCAGGGGCACCTCGGCGGGGCCGCGATCTCGGCGGAGGTGTTCGACGGGGTGGGCGCGCGGCTGTCGCGCTACTCGTACCTCGTGAGCCTGCTGCCGGAGCGCATCCGCCGCGAGCTGCGGCTCGAGCTCGAGCTGGCCCGGCGCCGGTACTCCTCGTACACCCCGCTGCCCGGGACGGACCGGGGGCTGCTCGTCGACACGGGCGATCCGGAGGCCACCGCGGCGGGCTTCGCGGCGGTGGGCGCCGCATCCGATCTGGCCGCCTGGGATGCGTTCGGCGCAGACACCTCCCGACTCGCCTCCGGGATCTGGCCGACCGTGACCGATCCGCTGCTGACCCGCTCGGAGGCCCGGAGAGCGGTCGGCGACGAGCGGGTGTGGGCGGAGCTCGTCGAGGCGCCGATCGGGCAGACCGTCGAGCGGCGGTTCGCCGACGACCTGGTGCGCGGCGTGGTGCTGACGGATGCGCTCATCGGCACCTTCGCCCCCGCGGTCGACCCGACCCTCGCCGCGAACCGCTGCTTCCTGTACCACGTGATCGGCGGCGGCACCGGGCACTGGGATGTGCCGGTGGGCGGCATGGGCGCCGTGACGGGGGCGCTCACCCGCGCCGCGCGGGCCGCCGGCGCGGAGCTCGTCACCGGTGCGGAGGTCACCGCGGTGAGCCCCGACGGCGAGGTCGTCTACCGCTCGGGCGACGAGGAGCGGCGGATCGCCGGCCGCGTCGTGCTGTCCGGGGTCGCCCCGCACGAACTGGCGCGCCTGCTCGGCGAGACGTCGGTGCGGCCGGAGGGCGCGCAGGTGAAGGTGAACCTGCTGCTGCGCAGGCTGCCACTGCTGCGAGACGCGTCGGTCGACCCGGCTGCGGCGTTCGCCGGCACCTTCCACGTGCACGAGGGCTTCGCCGCGCTCGATGCGGCCCACGCGGCCGCGAGCGCGGGGAGCGTGCCCGACCCGATCCCGCTCGAGAGCTACTGCCACTCGCTCACCGACCCCGGCATCCTGGCGCCCGAGCTGCGCGAGGCGGGCGCCCAGACCCTCACCGTGTTCGCGCTGCAGGTGCCCGACCGCCTGCTCGAGGGTCGCGACCCCGACGCGGCGCGCGCCGAGCTGCAGTCGGCGGTGCTGCGCTCGCTCGACTCGGTGCTCGACGAGCCGGTCGAGCAGCTGCTGTGGACGGATGCGCAGGGCCGCCCGTGCATCGAGACCGCCACCACGCGCGACCTCGAGGCGAGCCTGCGGATGCCGGGCGGCAACATCTTCCACGGCCCGCTGTCGTGGCCGTGGGCGGAGGACGACGAGCCCCTCTCGACCCCCGCCGAGCGCTGGGGCGTGGCGACCGCGCACGAGCGCATCCTGCTCTGCGGCTCCGGTTCGCGCCGCGGCGGCGCCGTCTCGGGTCTCGGCGGCTATCACGCCGCGATGGCGGTGCTGGAGGGCTGAGGCCGCCGCGCGCTAGTCGAGCAGTGCCTCGAGTTCTGCGGCGAGACCGGCGCGCCGCGCCTCGGGCACACGGTCCAGCAGCGGCGCGAGTTCGGTGCTGAGCTGCGCGTAGATGCGCGCCGCGAGTTCGCGCCCTGCGGGGGTGATGTCGACGCGCACCGAGCGCCGATCGTCCGGATCCGGGTGTCGCGCGAGCAGTCCGCGCTGCGCTGCTCGATCGACGAGGCCCGACATGGTCGATCGATCGACGCCGACGCGGTCGGCGAGCTCGGCCATGCGTCGCCGATGGTCGCGCAGGATGCCGAGCACGCGCACGAGGGTGAGCGAGACGTCGTGTTCGGCGGCGATCCGCGTGAGAGCGCCAATCACCACGAAGGCGCTGTGGGCGAGGGTGTCGACCAGATCGTCTTCCGGCTCTGCCATGCGGCTATCTTGACATGAATGGGATTACCACCTAAAACTGATGGGGATTACCACCTAAATGAGGAGTCTCCCGTGCATGCCGCCGTCGTCACCTCCTTCGGTGCACCGCCCGCCTATCTCCCCCACCCCGACCCCGCCGTCGTGCGACCGGGAGAGCTTGTGGTCGACGTCGTCGCGGCGGCCCTGCATCCCCGCGTACGCTCGCAGGCCGACGGTTCGCACTACTCGAGCACCGGAACCCTGCCGCTCGTGCCGGGCATCGACGCGGTCGTGCGCGACGCATCCGGGGCCCTGCGCTACGCCCTCCTCGACGACACCGAACTCGGCACGATGGCGGAGCGCACCGTCGTCGAGGAACGCCGCAGCGTGCCGCTCCCGGCGAACGTCGACCCCGTCGCGGTCGCGGCGGCCATGAACCCGGTCATGTCGTCGTGGGTGGCGCTCCGCCGCCGCATCCGCCTTCCGCGGCGGGCGCGCGTCGCGGTGCTCGGCGCCACCGGCAACGCAGGACGGATGGCGATCCAGGTCGCGAAGCGCTTCGGCGCCCGCGAGGTGGTCGCGGTCGGCCGCACGCCCGAGCGCCTCGCAGCGGTCCGCCCTCTCGGGGCGGACCGGGTGTGCGCCTTCGACGAGCTCGGCGTCGCCGCGGCCGACGTCGACGTGGTGCTCGACTACGTCTGGGGGGACGCGACCGCCGCCGCGATGCGCGCCATGATCTCGGCCCGCGCCGACCGCGCCGCGCAGCTCACCTGGGTGCAGATCGGCTCCGTCGGAGGACTCGACGCCCCGTTGCCCTCCGCGGCCTTCAGGGCCGCCCGCCTGGAGGTGGTCGGCAGTGGCATCGGCGCGGTTCCCGCTCGCGACTTCGCGCGCGAGTTGCCCGCGATCGCGAAAGCCGTCTCGGCGGGCGACTTCGACATCCGGGCGCGTCCCGTGCCGCTGGCCGAGGTCGCAGGCGTGTGGGAGGCCTCGCGTGGCGGCGACGAGCGGATCGTCTTCCTCCCCTGACGTCGCCCGGTGGACGCTCTCGGCTGAGGCCTCAGTCCCACTCGGACGGGGCGGCGGCGCGCGTCGCGGGCAGGCGCACCCTGCCGGCCCAGTCGTGCAGCCAGGCGGGGATGGGGTGGGTCTCCGGGTCCATGCCGCTCACCTGCGAGAGCACGTCCATCGGCACGGTCCCGCCGCGGTCGAACACGAAGCGGCCCTGCACGTAGGCGCGCGCGTAGATCTCGCCGTCGACCACGAAGCGCTGCTCCAGGTACGCCGCCCGGTCGTCGAGTCCGAGGAACCGGGACTCGATCACGTACCGCTGGCCGAGCTGCAGCGACTTGCGGTAGGCGATCATCTGCGCGCCGACCACCGGATAGAAGCCGGCGTCGCGCATCCGCTTCCAGAGGCCCGTGCGCACGACCAGCTCCTGCCGGGCGTGATCGAGATTCGAGAGGTAGGCGCCGTTGTTCATGTGGCGCAGCTCGTCGAGGTCGCCCGGCATCACGCGCCGCGGCGAGGAGCAGACGTCGTAGATGTCGAGCGGGGGGAGCTTCGGCGCGCGCGTCGAGAGCCAGGCGAGACGGGAGAGGCGGCGGATGAATCCCACGCGGGCACGTTAGGTGATCCGTCAGCGGATGCGCCAGATCGCTGTCGGATGCCGACAACGCCGCCGCCCGGTCAGCGGGTGCGGTGCTCGGGGATCGCCAGCCGCGGGCCGTGCCGCTCGTAGCCGATGCCCGCCGCCTCGATGAGGCGCACGACGCGCTGCCGGTGCCCGCGCCACGGCTCGAGCAGCTCGAGCATGCCGTCGTCGTCGACCCGCCGCCCGATGAGAGCGGTTCCGACCCGCTTGCACAGGTGCAGATCGCCCACGCTCACCGCGTCGGGGTCGCCGTGGGAGCGCTGCACCGTCTCGGCGACCGTCCACGGGCCGATGCCGACCACGGTGCGCAGCCGCCGACCGGCCTCCGTCGACGACAGCACGGCGCCGCGCTCGAGCCCGTCGGCCACCGCGAACACGCGCATGAGGGTGTCCGACCGCTGCGGGCCGACCCCCGCGCGATGCCACTCCCACGACGGGATGCGGCGCCACACCGCCGCCGTCGGCACGACGCGCATGCCCAGCGGGGCCGGACCGGGGGCGGGTTCGCCGTGCCGGGTGACGAGGATGCGCCAGGCGGCCTTCGCCTCGATGCCGGTCACCTTCTGACCGAGCACGCTCGGCACGAGCGCCGCGAGAACCCGTCCCGTGCGGGTGAGGCGCAGGCCCGGCGTCTCGTGATGCAGGCGCGCGACCACCGGATGCCGGCCCGGTTCGAAGCCCGCGAGGTCGTCTCGCCGGCCGAGCAGGTCCGGGACGCCCGCGACGGCCTCCGCGGCGCCGTCGCCCCACGCCCGGGCCCGCACACCATCCGCACCCTCGGTCAGCAGCACCGTCGCGGTGCCGGTGGCGAGGCGCATGGTCAGCCACCAGCCGTCGGCGTCGCGCCGGATCGTCGGATCGGTGCCGCCCTGGGCGAGCGTGCCGACGAGGTGCCGCAGCGCGAGGCGGTGCGCGGGGGCGTAGCGGGTCTCGACGGGCTCCATCCGGCTCAGGCTAACCCGCGGCGCCGACGCGACGGCACCGACGCGACGGCACCGACGCCCGGGAACGGCGAAGGCCCGCACGGCGCACCGTGCGGGCCCTCGGGACGTGGCTCAGTAGCCGCTGTTGACCGCGGCGGCGATGATCACGATGTAGATGATCGTGAACACGATGCCGAGCGCGAGGAAGACGATGCCGAGGATGACACCGACCTTCGCCGGGGTGTTCTGGAACCCGGCGTTCTTCGACTGCGACAGCGCCACGGCGCTGAGGATGAGGCCGATGATGCCCGTGAAGAACACGAGCACGAGGCCGACGATGCCGAGGGTCTTGCCGGGGTAGTCGGTGCCGGCGGGCGCCTGCTGGAGGTTGGACATGCTGCTCCTTGAGTGGTGGTCGTGCGGGTTCGGGCTGGTCAGCTGCAGACGTACTGTCCGGGCGAGACCTCGGGGCAGTTGGCCACGATCGCGGCGAAGGCGACGCCCCAGATGATCCAGAAGACGATCCAGCCGACCGAGAAGATGATGCCGAGGATGAGACCCACCTTGGCGGGGGTGTTCTTGAATCCGGCCTTCTTCGACTGCGACAGCGCGACGGCGCTCAGGATGAGGCCGATGATGGCGGCGAAGAAGGTGACGATCAGGCCCACGATGCCGAGCGTCTTGCCCGGGTAGGTGGCCGGGGCGGCGGCGGGTGCGGGCTGCGCGGCGGGCGGAGGGGTGATGGGGTCGGTCATGACGCTCCTCGGAGATGGTGGTGGTTGGCGATCGGGGCGCCGATCACGCGAACTCTACCGTCCGGGGCCGCCGGCGGGAGAGCCGCACGCCGAAAACAGGGCATGATGGGCGGGTGAAGATCGGAATCCTCACCAGCGGCGGCGACTGCCCCGGACTCAACGCGGTCATCCGCGGCGCGGTCCTCAAGGGGCTGACCCAGCACGACGACATCGAGTTCGTCGGCATCAGGAACGGCTGGAAGGGCCTGGTCGACGCCGACATCCATCCGCTCGGGCGCCCGCAGGTGATGGGCATCTCGAAGCAGGGCGGCACGATCCTCGGCACCTCCCGCACCAACCCCTTCGAGTACGGGGGCGTTCCGCGCGTCAAGGAGGTCATGGCCGACTCGGGCATCGACGCGATCGTCGCCATCGGCGGCGAGGGCACGCTGGCCGCCGCGAAGCGCCTCACCGACGAGGGCATCCAGATCGTCGGCGTGCCGAAGACGGTCGACAACGATCTCTCGGCCACCGACTACACCTTCGGTTTCGACACCGCCGTGCAGATCGCCACCGAGGCGATGGACCGGCTGCGCACCACCGGCGACTCCCACAACCGGTGCATGGTCGCGGAGGTCATGGGTCGCCACGTCGGCTGGATCGCCCTGCACTCGGGCATGGCCTCCGGCGCGCACGCGATCCTCATCCCGGAGCGCAAGACGAGCATGGACGAGATCTGCGGATGGGTCGACTCGGCCCAGTCGCGCGGTCGCGCGCCCCTCATCGTGGTCGCCGAGGGCTTCAAGCTCGACACCATGGACGACGCGCATTCGGAGCGCGGCCTCGACGCGTTCGGACGCCCGCGGCTCGGCGGCATCGGCGACATGCTCGCCCCCGAGATCGAGGCCCGCACCGGCATCGAGACCCGCGCCACGACCCTCGGCCACATCCAGCGCGGCGGCACGCCGACGGCCTACGACCGGGTGCTCGCCACCCGCTACGGCATGGCCGTGGTCGACATCGTGCTCGCCGAGGAGTGGGGCAAGATGGTCGCGCTGCGCGGCACCCAGATCGTGACCGTCCCGTTCGAGGACGCGCTCGGCCGCCTGAAGACCGTGCCGCAGTCGCGCTACGACGAGGCCGCCATCCTGTTCGGCTGAACGCCGCGATGGATCATCACGTCGCCGACCTGCTGGCCGAGGCGCTCGGGCGCGAGCTGGAGCCCCGGATCGGTCCGACCGCCCCCGGACACGCGTGGGGCGTGTTCGACGGGGGGACGCTCGTCGAGGCGCACGGAGCGGGCGGGGCGGCGGCGGCGCCCGCGCGCGCCGCGTTCCGGATCGCGTCCTGCACGAAGAGCTTCACCGCCGCATCCGCTCTGCTGCTCGCCGATGAGGGGTCGCTCGACCTCGAGCAGCCCCTCGCCGAGGCGCTCGACGTTCCCCTGCGGATGATCGGCCGGCCCACGTCGGCACCGACTGTGCGCGACGCGCTCGCGATGCGGGCGGGGTTCCCGACCGACGACCCGTGGGGCGACCGCCAGGAGTCGCTCTCCGACGACGACTTCGCCGCGCTGCTGTCCGAGGGTGTGCGGATGGCGTGGCCCGCCGGCCGGCGCTACGAGTACTCGAACCTCGGCTACGCGATCGTCGGGCGCATCATCGCGCTGCGGGCCGGCATGCCGTACCGGCGCTTCGTCGAGACGCGGCTGCTCGCGCCGCTCGGCCTCCGCGGCACCGGCTACACGGAGGCCGTCGGCGACGCGGTCACCGGGTACCGTCCGGGCCCCGACGGCTGGGAGCCGCTGCCGTTCACCGGCCCGGGCGCGTTCTCCCCGATCGGCGGACTGTTCAGCACGGTGACCGACCTGGCCCGATGGTGCGGGGTGCTGAGCGGCGCGATCGACGTCGACGGGGTGCTGCCGGAGCGCCTCGCCGCGCGGATGCGGCGGCCCGAGACCCCCGTCGCGGGCGACCCGTCGGGCGACGGTCCGTGGCACGCCTACGGACTCGGGCTGGTGGTGCGCTCCGACGGCGCGGGGCGGCGTTTCGTCGGCCACAGCGGCGGCTACCCGGGCTTCACCACCCGCATGGAGTGGGAGCAGGGATCCGGGATCGGCGCCGTCGTCTTCGAGAACGCCACCTACACCGGGCTCACGCGCCCCGTCCACGCGGCGTTCGACGCCGCGCTCCCGGGCGGGACGGCCGCGGCGGCGCTCGACGCCCCCGAACCCCATCCGTGGCCCGAGACGGTCGACGCGGCCGAGCGCGTGCGCGCGGCGCTCGCCTCCGGCTCGCTCCCCGCCGCGGAGCTGCTCGACGACTGCGTCGACCTCGACGTCCCCCTCTCCCGCCGCGCCGCGAGACTCGCCGCCCTGCTCGACCGGATCGGCGGCGTCGACGAGCTGGGCGCCGTCGGCTACGCCGGCCCGGCTCGCGCCGACTGGGTGCTGCACGGCCCCCGCGGCGCCCTGCACTGCGGCATCCTGATGAGCCCACCCGCGGCCACCCGGGTGCAGAAGCTCGAGATCGAGCTCGCCACGTAGGCTCGACGCATGGTGCGCGCGCTGCAGGTGACCCGGTCGGACGAGGGCGTCGCGGTCGCCTTCGCGGAGGTCGACGAGAGCGACCTCGGCGACGGCGAGGTGCTGCTCGACGTGGCGTACTCGAGCCTCAACTTCAAGGACGGCCTCGCTCTGCGCGGTGACCGGGGGGTCGCCCGCATCTCGCCGCTCATCCCCGGCATCGACGTCGTCGGCACGGTCGTGTCGTCGAGCGACGCGCGCTGGTCGGCGGGCGACGAGGTGGTGCTGACGGGCGCCGGCCTCGGCGAAACCCGCAATGGTGGTTACTCCACGCGCGCCCGCGTGCCCTCGGACTCGCTCGTGCGCGTGCCGCCCGCCCTCGGCATGCGGCGCGCGGCCGCCATCGGCACGGCGGGCTTCACGGCGGCGCAGGCCGTGCTGGCGCTCGAGCACGCCGACATCCCCGACGGGGACGTCGCCGTCACCGGGGCGACCGGCGGTGTCGGATCCATCGCGGTGATGCTGCTGCACGCAGCCGGGCGCCGGGTGGTGGCGGCGACCGGCCACCCCGGGGATCGCGGCTACCTCGAGCGGCTCGGCGCCTCCGAGCTGCTCGACCGGGCCGAGCTGCAGCAGGCCGGCAAGCCGTTGCAGGCGAGCCGCTGGGCCGGAGCCGTCGACGTGGTCGGCGGCACGACCCTCGCCACGCTGCTCGCCCAGGCCCGCTACGGCGGCGCGGTCGCATCCTGCGGCCTCGTGGAGAGCCCCGAGCTGCCGACCACCGTCATGCCGTTCATCCTGCGCGGGGTCTCGCTGCTCGGCATCAACTCCGTCGAGGCGCCGCTCGTCGACCGCGACCGCGTGTGGGCGCGTCTCGCCCGCGACCTCGATCTCGCGCTGCTCGACAGCCTCACCACCGAGATCGCGCTCGACGAGGTGCCCGACCACGCCGGCCGCATCCTGGCCGGTGACACGCGGGGGCGCATCGCGGTGCGCGTGGCAGACTGACGGCCATGGACGTCGTCGCCATCGCAGGTTCGATCTTCGCCGGGATCGCCGCCGCGATCCACGTCTACATCTGGGTGCTCGAGAGCGTGCTCTGGACGCGCGAGTCGACGCGGCGCACCTTCGGGGTGCGCAGCGCCGAGGAGGCCGAGGCCCTGCGCCCGATGGCCTACAACCAGGGCTACTACAACCTGTTCCTGGCGCTCGGCGTCGCGGCGGGTCTCGTGCTGCTGTGGTCGGGGCTCGCGCTCGCCGGCATCGTGCTCGTGCTGTTCGCCTGCCTCAGCATGGTGCTCGCCGCCCTCGTGCTCATCAGCTCCAACCATCGGATGCTGCGCGCCGCGCTCGTGCAGGGCGCGGCCCCGCTCGTCGCCGTGGTGCTGCTCGGTGCGGCGCTGACGCAGCTCGCCTAGCCACCCATCCGCGAGCGCTACCGATATCGGCGAGCGCTCTCCGTCTATGGGTAGCGGTCGCCGGAGCGGGTAGCGCTCGGGATCAGGGGGTGGCCGCGGCGGCGGCGCGGGCCGCGGTCGGCAGCGCGGCGCGGATGCGATCGAGCGCCGCGTCGTCGTGCGCGGCCGTCAGGAACCAGGCCTCGAAGACGCTCGGCGGAGCCGAGACCCCGGCGTCGAGCAGGGCGTGGAAGAACGGCGGATAGCGCCACGCCTCCTGTGCCTTCGCATCCGCGTATTCGCGTACCGCGCCCTCGCGGAAGGCGATCGAGAACAGGCTGCTGGCGCGCGGGATCACGTGGGCGACCCCCTCCGCCGTGAGCGCCTCGGACACCCACCCCCCGACGAGCGCGGATGCCGCGTCGATCCGCGCGTAGGCGTCGGCATCCGCGAGGCGCAGGGTGGCGAGTCCGGCCGCGACGGCCAGCGGGTTCCCGGACAGGGTGCCCGCCTGATAGACGGGGCCCAGGGGGGCGAGGTGGTCCATCAGGACGGCCGAGCCGCCGAGCGCCGCGAGCGGCATCCCGCCTCCGACGACCTTGCCGAAGGTGAACAGGTCGGGGGCCCAGCCCTCGTCCGCGCCCTCGAGGCCCCACCATCCGGCCGGCCCCACGCGGAAGCCGGTGAGCACCTCGTCGAGGATCAGCAGCGCGCCCTCGGCCCGCGCGAGCTCGCGGAGCGACCGGTTGAAGCCCGGCTCCGGCGCGAGCACGCCCGCGTTCGCCCCCGCCGCCTCGGTGATGACGGCGGCGATGCGACCGGGATGTGCCGCGAAGGCCGCCCGCACGGCGTCGAGGTCGTTGTAGGGGAGCACGAGGGTCTGCGCGGCGATCGGCGCGGGGACGCCGGCCGAGCCGGGCAGGCCCTGGGTCGCCACGCCCGAGCCGGCCTCGGCGAGCAGGCCGTCGGAGTGCCCGTGGTAGTGACCGGCGAACTTGACGACGAGGTCGCGCCCGGTCGCGCCGCGCGCCAGCCGGATCGCGGTCATGGTGGCCTCGGTGCCGGTCGACACGAGCCGCAGCTTCTCGATGCCGCTCGCGTCGCCGAGGCGTGCGCTCACGAGCTCGGCCAGCTCGGTCTCGGCCGGGGTGGAGGCGCCGAACGAGAGACCGTGCGCCGCCGCCGCCTGCACCGCGGCGACGACCTCCGGATGCGCGTGGCCGAGGAGCGCCGGACCCCAGGAGGCGACGAGGTCGACGTACTCCCGCCCGCCGACGTCGGTCACGTAGGGGCCGCGGGCCGAGACGAGGAACCGCGGGGTCCCGCCGACCGAGCCGTAGGCGCGCACCGGCGAGTTCACACCACCCGGCAGGGCGGCACGCGCCCGAGCGAACGCCGCGTCGTTGGCGTCGCTCATCCGCGTGCCCAGCGTTCGGCGGCCTCGACCGCGGAGTAGCTGAGCACCGCATCCGCACCGGCGCGGACGATCGACACCAGCGCCTCGTCGACGGCGCGGTCGCGGTCGATCCAGCCGTTCTGCGCGGCCGCCTCGATCATGGCGTACTCGCCCGAGACCTGGTACGCCCAGACCGGCACCGGCGACGAGGCCGCGGTGTCGGCGAGCACGTCGAGGTAGCTCATCGCGGGCTTCACCATGACGATGTCGGCGCCCTCGGTCACGTCGAGCGCCACCTCGTGCGCCCCCTCGCGCCGGTTCGCCGGGTCGAGCTGGTACGTGCGCCGGTCGCCGACGAGCGAGGACTGCACGGCATCGCGGAAGGGGCCGTAGAAGGCGGATGCGTACTTCGCCGCGTAGGCGAGGATCGGCACCTCGGTCGCCCCCGCGGCGTCGAGCGCGGCGCGCACCGCCGCGACCTGGCCGTCCATCATGCCCGACAGTCCCACGAGCTGGGATCCCGCGTGCGCCTGCGCGATCGCCATCTCGCGGTAGCGCACGAGCGTCGCGTCGTTGTCGACGCGACCGTGCTCGTCGAGCACCCCGCAGTGCCCGTGGTCGGTGAACTCGTCGAGGCACAGGTCGGTCTGCACGACGAGCGCGTCGCCGACCTCCTCGACCGCGATACGGGTGGCGACGTTCAGGATGCCGTCGGGGTCGGTCGCACCGGATCCCTGGGCGTCCTTGGCGACGGGCACCCCGAACAGCATGACCCCGCCGACCCCGGCTCGAACGGCGCGGTCGAGTTCGGCCCGGAACGAGTCGAGCGAGTGCTGGACGACGCCCGGCATCGACGCGATCGGCCGCGGCTCGGCCGCGCCCTCGGCCACGAACATCGGCAGCACCAGCTGGGCGGGGGCCACCCGCGTCTCCTGCGCGAGCCGGCGCCAGGCCGGGCTCTGCCGCAGGCGTCGCGGCCGCACGACGGGGGTGCCGTTCATCCCGCCTCCGCGTATTCGACGAGGGCCTCGATGAGCGAGTCCGCGCTGCGCTCCTCGGCGATGACGTGCACGGCGAGCCCGGCTGCGCGCGTGTCGAACGCGGTGCGCGGCCCGATGCAGGCGACGACCGTGTCGTCCGGAAGAGGCGCGAGCTGCTCGGCGACCTGCCGGGCGACGGATCCGGACGTCACGAGGATCGCGGAGATCCGCCCGGTCGCCACATCGTGCGCGACCTCGGCCGCGACGGGAACCCCCACCGTGCGGTAGGCGGTGACGAACTCGACGGCGAAGCCGAGCTTCTGCAGCCCGGCGACGAGGGTGGGCTCGGCGAGGTCCGACTGGGGGATGAGCACCCGGCCGCGGATGCCCGACCGGGGCCACTCCTTCACGAGCCCGCGCGCCGAGTTGTCGGAGGTGGGCACGAAGTCGACGGGGTAGCCGGCCAGCTGCAGCGCGGCGGCGGTCGTCTCGCCCACCGCGGCGATGCGCGTCGTCTCGGGCACCTTCACCCGCTGGGCGTTCAGCACGTCGACGGTCGTCGCGCTCGTGACGACCAGCCAGGCGAACTGGCCGTCCTGCAGCTCGTGCAGGGCGTTCGCGAGCGACGCCGGGTCGTCGGTGGAGGCGAAGTTGATGAGCGGCGCGATCACCGGGATGCCCCCGTAGCTGCGCACGGTCGCGGCGACCGAGTCACCCCATTTGCCGCCCCGCGGCACGAGGACGCGCCAGCCGCCGAGCGGCTTCCTGCCGGCGTCGGAGCTCACGGGCGCGCACCCCCCAGCGGTGCGAGGTCGGCGGCACCCGCCGCGAGCAGCTCGTCCGCGACGCGCTCGGCGAGCTCGCCGCCGGGGTCGCGCGAATCCTCCGGGTACAGCGCATGCGAGGCCGTGAGGTGCTCGGAGCCGTCGGGCGCGTACACCCGGGCGGACAGGAACAGCAGGCCGTCCTCGAAGATCGCCGAGACGCCCAGCGGCGCCGCGCATCCCGCCTCGAGTCGCGCGAGCACGCCGCGCTCCGCCTCGGCGGTCATCCGGCTCGGCCTGTGCTCGAGCTTGGAGACGGAGCGCTCGTCGCCCACGCGCGTCTCGACGGCGAGAGCACCCTGCGCGGGTGCCGTCGGCCAGGAGGTGAGGCTCAGCCACTCGGTCACGACCTCGTTGCGTCCGAGCCGGTCGAGCCCGGCGGCCGCCAGCACGACCGCGTCGAGACGGCGCTCCGGGTCGGCGGCGTCGAGCCGGCCGAGGCGGGTGTCGACGTTGCCGCGGATGTCGACCACCTCGAGATCGGGGCGGCGACGCAGCAGCTGGGCCCGGCGGCGCGGCGACCCCGTGCCGACACGAGCGCCCGCGGGCAGGCCGTCCAGATCTCGACCGGCGGATGCGCACAGCGCGTCGCGCGCATCCGCGCGCTTGGGCACCGCGGCGATCGCGAGCCCGGGCAGCGGTGCCGTCGGGAGGTCCTTGTAGCTGTGCACGACGGCGTCGACCTCGCCCGCGAGGAGCGCCTCGCGCAGCGCGGCCGCGAACACGCCCGCCCCGCCGAGATCGGCGAGCGGTGCGTCCGAACGGTCGCCCTCGCTCTCGATCACGACCAGTTCGGCGCCGAGCTTCGCGGCGACCGTGCCGGCCTGGGCGAGCGCCAGCGCGCTGCCCCGGGTCCCGATGCGCAGCGTCATGGTGCGATCCCCGCGATCGCGGGCTTGAACCCGGCGCGCACGTTCTCGCAGCATCCGGGGCGGCACACGTCGTACCAGGGTCCGAGCTCGGTGAGCGCGGGGCGCTCGGCCGTCGGGGTGCCGTCCACCCGCTCGAGCACCAGGTCGACGAGCCCCGCGACGTAGGCCGGATGCGTTCCCGGGGTCGGGGTGCGGATCGCCACCATGCCGTTCTCCTCGGCGGTCTCGGTGGCCTCGGTGTCGAGGTCCCAGAGCACCTCCATGTGGTCGGAGACGAACCCGAGCGGCACGATGACGACGGCCTTCACGCCCTGTTCCGGGAGCCCTGCGATGACGTCGTTCACATCCGGTTCGAGCCAGGGCTGGCTCGGTGGGCCCGAACGGCTCTGGTAGACGAGCTCCCAGGCCACGTGCGAGGCGACCTCGCGCATGACGACCTCCCCCACGGCGAGGTGCTGTGCGGCGTAGGCGCCGCCCGCGCCGTAGTCGACGGCCCGGTTGCCGGAGCGCAGGGCGTCGTCGGTCGGGATGGAGTGGGTCGCGAACAGCACGCGGATCTCGTCGTCGGCGAAGCCGCGCTCCACGAGTTCGGCGAGCGCATCGCGCACGCCCTCCACGAACGGGGTCACGAAGCCCGGGTGGTCGAAGAACTGGCGCACCTTGTCGATCCGGAGCTCGTCGCCGAGGCCCGTCTCGTCGAGCGCCAGCGCGAAGTCCTCGCGGTACTGCCGGCAGCTGGAGAAGCTCGAATAGGCGCTCGTGGCGAGCCCGATGAGGGTGCGGAAGCCGCGGTCGTGGGCCTCGCGCACGGCCTCGGCGAGGTAGGGCGACCAGTTGCGGTTGCCCCAGACGACCGGCAGCTCGATGCCGCGGGCGGCGAGTTCGGCCTCGAGGGCCGCCTTCAGCTCCCGGTTCTGCTGATTGATCGGGCTCACCCCGCCGAAGTGTCGGTAGTGGTGCGCGACCTCCTCGAGCCGCTCGTCCGGGATGCCGCGCCCGCGCGTCACGTTGCGCAGGAACGGGATGACGTCGTCCTGCCCCTCGGGGCCCCCGAACCCCGCGAGGATGATCGCGTCGTAGGCGACGGGCTGCTCGACGTGCTCGGGGCCGGCAGCGGCGGCCGGGGTGGCGGCGGGCACGAGCGCGGCCGCCTGGCCGTTGGTGATCGTCATGCCAGCACCTCCGCGACCTCGTCGACGGTGATCCGGCGGCCCGTGAAGAAGGGCACCTCCTCGCGGATGTGCATCCGCGCCTCGGTCTTGCGCAGGTGCCGCATGAGGTCGACGAGCTCGGTCACCTCGTCGGCCTCGAGCGCGAGGATCCACTCGTAGTCTCCGAGCGCGAAGGCCGCGACCGTGTTGGCCTGCACGCTCGGGTACTCCGAGCCCTTGCGCCCGTGGTCGGCGAGCATCGCGCGCCGCTCCTCCTCGGGCAGCAGGTACCAGTCGTAGCTGCGCACGAAGGGGTAGACGGTGACCCAGCCCTTCGGGGGAAGGCCCCGCAGGAAGCTCGGCGCGTGGGCGCGGCTGAACTCGGCCTCGCGGTGGACGCCCAGCACGTTCCAGGTCGGCAGCAGCGACGCGAGCGCGGGCACGCGCCGCAGCGTCCGCAGCGCGCCCTGCAGGCCCTCCGCGGTGTCCCCGGTGAGCCAGACCATCAGGTCGGCGTCGGCGCGCAGCCCCGACACGTCGTAGAGCCCGCGCACCACGACGCCTGCCGCCTCGACGGAGGCGACGGCATCCGCGAGGCCCGCGGTGTCGACGGGGCCGCGGGTCGCCGGATCGCGACGCCACACCGCCCACAGGGCGAAGCCGGACGGGTTGTCGGTGCTGCTGTCGGACGGGACGGGGGTCGCAGACGTCACCCGCCTATCCTCCCCCCAACCGTCGGGAGCCGCGAATCGAGCGAGATTCAGTCGTCGCTGAAGATCGCCCAGGCGACCAGGCCGACGGCGATGACGCCGACGGCCGCCGCCCCGATGATCCAGGGCACGGGGTTCTTCTCGTACGCGGTCTTCGCCTTGTCGACCAGCTCGCCCGTGCGCTTGGGCACGTTGAACTTGTCCTCGATCTGGTCGAGCGTGTCGCCCAGCTGGCGGCGGGCCGTCTGAGCAGCGGCCTTCGCCTGCGCGGTGGCGTCATTCATCGGTTCCTCGTCTCCCCTCGCCCTTGATCGCGAGGACGTCCTTCTGGATGGATTCGATGGCCTCGGTGGGCACGGGCGGGATCCCGCGCATCATGATGCGGTAGCCGACGAGGCCGAGGATCACCGCGATGATCAGCAGCACACCCGCGACGACGAGCGCCGCGGCCCAGTCGGGCATGACGTAGCTGAGGCCGATGATCGCGAGCGTCAGCAGCACGCCGATGAAGAACAGCAGCGTGACGACGGCGCCGAGCAGCAGGCCCGCGCCGACTCCGAGCGCCTTGAGCTTCTCGATGAGCTCGGTCTTGACGAGCTCGATCTCGCGCTGCACGAGCTCCTGCACCTGCTCGGGCAGGCTCGTGAGCAGCTCGACGAGCGACCGCTTGCGTGGAGGCGGTGCGGCGGTGGGGTCGGTCATCTCTGGCCCCTCAGGAAGCGGATCCGGTCGCCGGCTTCTTCGTGGCGGTCGACGACTTCTTCGCGGTCGACGACTTCGCGGCGGTGGATCGTGCGGCGGGCTTCTTCGCCGGCGCTGCGGTGCTGCGACCCGACACCTGCGCGGCCACCTTCTTCGCGCCGTCCGCGACGAACTCGACGACCTCGGGCGCCTTGTCCTTCACGAACTCCTGCACGTCGTCGACGCGCTTCTGCACGACCGGCGCGTTCCAGAGGTTGGTGGCGGCCGCCTTGATCTGCTCGTAGCGCTCCCGACCTGCGCGCGTTCCCAGCACGTAGCCCACGCCGAGCCCGGCGAGGAAGAGGATCTTGCCTTTCATGGACTGCTCCGTTCTCCGCGACCCGCGACGCGGTCTGGTGGGGCTGCGTCCAGACTAGCCCGCGTCGCGCGCGCCGTCCGAGGGGATTGCGCTCGCAACCGATCGGGCGTAGGCGACGACCGCGGCCAGTCCGGTGCCCGACTCAGCCTCCCCCACGCGCTGCATTCCGTCAATGGCATGTTCTGCGTCGGAACGGCGCCCCCGGCGCTCCCACTCGACGATCGCGGTGTCGACGGGTGCCGGGATCGCCCTGCCCAGCAGCACCTCGGCATCCCGCCGGGCGAGCTCGGGGGTCGCGTCGACCTCGCCGTCGTACGACAGCCGCAGCAGCTGGAGCGGGGTGGACTCCGCGAGCCACCGCCACTTCGCGGTCAGATGGGTGAGCGCCCGCGCGGTGACGCCGGGCGCGTCGGGGGCGACCAGCACGCCCGTGCCCCGGGGCGCGTCGGCCAGCTCGGGGGCGTCGACCGCGAGCGTCACGACGCGCACGCGGGTGCGGGGCGCGTCGACACCCAACGGCGCCGCCAGCACCACCCGGCCGTCGATGCGGGCGCCGTCCGCGAGCGCGACCCCGCCCGCATCCGCACCGGTCACCTCGACCCCGGTGCGCACCTCGACCCCGAACCGCTCGAGGTCGGCGGCGAGCGCCGTCGCCATCCGGTGCATGCCGCCGCGCAGCGAGGCGACGAGGGATCCCGCAGCGGCCGCCTGCCGTCGGGCGCGCACGGCGATCGCGAGCCCGCCCTGCGCGAGCATGTCCTCCCGCAGCCCCGGGGCCGCGCGGTCGACCGGCAGCTCGTCGGGCGAGACCGAGTGGACGCCGCGCACCACGGGGGCCACCAGTCCCTCGAGCACGGCCCGGCCCATCCGGCGGCGCACGAGCTCTCCGACCGTCTCGGCCTTCGCCCCCACGGTTCCGGGAAGCAGGGTGTCGAGCTGGGCGCGCATCGCCCCGCGCCAGCCGATCGCGTCGATCACGTCCTGGGCGAGCGGCACACCCGGGATGCCGAGCACCGCCGTCGCCGGGAGGGCGACCGCGGTGCCGTCGGACCGCTGCAGCCAGGCGGGCGCGTCGACGGGCCGCACGATGTCGTCCTCGAGCCGCAACCGCCGCAGCAGGTTCGGGATGTCGTCGCCGCGGAGCGCGTACGCCTCCGCACCCGCATCCAACTCGATTCCCGCCACGGAATGCGCTGCGAGCTGCCCGCCGAGCCGGGCGCTGCGTTCGAGCAGCAGCACGCGGTGGCCGGCGAGCACGAGCTCCCGCGCGGCGACGAGCCCCGCGACCCCGCCGCCGACCACGACGACGCGCTCAGAGTCGCGCATGCACGAGCTCCACGATGCGCGTCAGCACCTCGGGATCGGTCTCCGGCGGCACCCCGTGTCCGAGGTTCGCGATGTGGGCCGGCGCCGCGAGTCCACGGTCGAGCACGTCCTCGACGTGCGCCTGCAGCACCGACCACGGGGCCGAGAGCAGCGCGGGATCGATGTTGCCCTGCAGCGGCACGCCGCCGCCCAGCCGCGCGCTCGCCTCGTCGAGCGGAAGACGCCAGTCGATGCCCACGGCGTCGGCGCCGAGACCCGGCAGCAGGTCGAGCACCTCGCCGCTGCCCACGCCGAAGTGCAGCTTCGGCACGTCGAGCCCGCGCAGGGCGTCGAAGGCCCGGCGCGAGTGGGGTGCCACCCGGCGCTGGTAGTCGCGCCGCGACAGCGAGCCGATCCACGAGTCGAACAGCTGCGCCGCGCTCGCACCGGCCTCCACCTGCGTGCGCAGGAACGCCCCCGTGACGTCGGCGCACCAGTTGAGCAACGCGGCCCATGCATGCGGATCGGCGTACATGAGCGAACGCGCCCGCAGCTGGTCCTTCGACGGTCCCCCCTCGACGAGGTAGGAGGCCAGGGTGAAGGGCGCCCCCCCGAATGCGATGAGCGGGGTGCTGCCGAGCTCGGCGACCGTCAGCCGCACCGCCTCGGCGATCGGGGCCAGCGCATCCGGATCGATCGGCCGCAGCTTCAGCACGTCGGACGCGGTGCGGATGGGGGCGTCGAGCACCGGTCCGCGGCCGGGCACGATGCGGACGTCGACGCCGGCGAGCAGCACGGGCACGACGATGTCGCTGAACAGGATGGCGGCGTCGACCCCGTGCCGCCGGATCGGTTGCAGGGTGATCTCGGCCGCGAGCTCCGGGGTGAGGCACGCGTCGAGCATGTCGACGCCGGCGCGGGAGGCGCGGTACTCGGGGAGCGAGCGACCCGCCTGCCGCATGAACCAGACGGGCGTCACGGCGGGCCGTTCGCCGCGGACCGCGCGGACGAAGGGGGAGGCCGCGGTGCGGCCGTCGGTCAGCGGATGGGTCGGGGGGAGCACCCCTCCATCCTCCCATCGGGGCGGGCACAGGATCGCGTCGGTACGATGGAGCCCGTGCTGTTCTGCCTGACGGCGAACCACGGCAACGCCGAGTTCGACCTCCTCGACCGGATCTCCCGCATCCCGGTCGCCGAGGCGTCGGCGCGGATCGCCTCCCTCGAATTCGTGCGCGGGGTCGTGGTGCTGTCGACGTGCAACCGCTTCGAGGCGTACCTGGATCTCGACGACCCGCTCGCCGCGCCCGACGCGATCGCCGCGGAGGCGGTGGTCGCCGCACTCGCGGAGGACTCCCCCGCGGACGCCGAACTGCTGCGCGCGAGCGCCGACACCCACCTCGGCGAGAGCGCCGTCCGGCACCTGTTCGCCGTGACCGCGGGCCTCGAGTCGATGGTGGTCGGCGAGGAGGAGATCTCGGGCCAGGTGCAGCGCGCCGCCCAGGACGCCCGCGTCGCCGGAACCGTGAGCGGTCAGCTCGACCGCCTCTTCCAGCAGGCGGCCCGCACCTCGCGGACCGTCCGCGGCGCGGCCGATCAGAGCCGCGCCGACCGCGGTGTCGCGCGGCTGGCCCTCGATCTGGCCTCCGCCCGGGTGCCCGACTGGTCGCGCGTCCGGGTGCTGCTCGTCGGCACCGGCCGCTACGCGGCGACCACCATCACGGCTCTGCGGGCGCGGGGCGCCGGCGACCTGCGGGTGTACTCGGCGACCGGGCGCGCCGCGATGTTCGCGGCGAAGTACGGCGTGCGTGCCGAGGCCGCCCTGACCGATGCCCTCGCCGACGCGGATGTCGTCATCACCTGCACCAACCGCTACACGGTGACGGCGGACGACGTGCCGAGCGGCGCCCGGCTGCTCGTGGTCGACCTGGGGCTCCCCCGCAACGTCGAGGCGGCGGTCGGCCTCCTGCCGGGAGTCGAGCTGATCGATCTCGAGCTGCTGGCGCTCCACGCTCCCGTTCCGGAGCTGTCGGGCCCGGCCCACGCCCTCGTGGGCGATGCGGCCGCGGGCTTCGCCGCGGACGCCGCCGCCGCTCCGGCGATCGTCGCGCTCCGCGCGCACGTCGACCGCCTCCTCGAGGCCGAGATCGCACGCGCACGCGCACGCGGCGACGACGGCCGGGTCGAGGCGGCACTGCGGCACTTCGCCGGGGTGCTCGTCCACGGACCATCGGAGCGCGCCCGCGCCCTGGCAGCCGAGGGCCGCCTCGAGGAGTTCACCGCCGGCCAGCGGGCGGTGCTGGGCATCGAACTCGACGCGACCGCCGACGCGGACGACGAGGGCACGGCGATCGCCTGAACCCCCGACGTCCGCACCCCGGAGGAGCGGGTGACCGGGTCCCGTCCGCCCCTGCAGCGGACGGGACCCGGATCCTCATGCGGGTCGGCGGAGGCGGAGCCGGCGGGTGATCGCGACCGCGGCGCCCGCCGCGATCAGCACCCCGGCCAGCGCGAGCAGCGAGCCGGAGTCGACTCCGCTGAGAGCGAGGGTGGTGAGCTCACCGCACACGTTGCCCCCGGTCACGACGACCCGCCAGGCCGTCGGACCGTCCAGGCCGTCGCTCGCGTTCTTCGTCGTGACCGTCACCTGGTAGGTGCCGGCGCTCAGGTAGACCGTCGAGCTCGTCGCCGGCACACCGTCCACGAAGTAGTTCACGTCCTCGAAGAACGACACCCCGTCGACCTGGCCGAGCGTCAGGATGCCGCGCCCGTCGCTCGTGCACTGGGTCGAGAGCACCGCGGAGGTCGGGAACAGGCCGAGCGTCGGCGGGTCGTTCGGCGGGGGCGGCGAGGTGAGGCAGTTCGGCGATGCCGGCGGGTAGCTCAACGCCACGACCATCGACGGGTTGACCTCGAGGGTCGCCTCCGTGATGCTGCGGGTCCAGGCGTAGTTGCCGGTCGTGGGCTGCCACGCACCGCCGACGAGTTCCCAGCCCGGCCAGCCGTTCGCCTCCCCCGTGCCGGGGTCGACGCTCGCACCGGGCCACAGCACGCGGCCGGTGAGGATGCCGTCGTCGGGGATGGTGCCGAGGTCGATCGTCACGCTGTCGAGCCCGGACACCATGACCAGCTTCGCCTCACGGCTCGTGGTCTGGTCGTACGGGTCGGTCAGCTGGACGGTGTAATCGATCCACGGGGAGTCGGCCTCGCAGGTGCCGGTGACCGTCGAGCCTCCGAGGGTCAGGCACTCCTCGGGTGCGCTGAAGACGAGGTCCCACTCGGTCTGCGCCCCGTCGGCGAAGCGGACGGGTCCGCCGGCCTGGTCGGGGACCGCCTCGACGTGGACGGTGCCGGGCTCGTGGACCGTGTAGGTGTCGGCCGCCGTCTCGACGCCGTCGACCCACCAGCTCACGCCGTCGATCAGGGGAAGGCTGTAGCTCCCCCCGACCTCCGCGTCGCAGACCAGATCGCTCCAGTCGAGGTCGGGCGTCACGACGCGCGGACCGGGGGCGCACGCGGGGTCACCCGGCGGGTAGCTCACGGTGGTGGTGAGCTGCGGGTTCACCGAGATCGTCGCGGTCAGCCCGGATGCCCGGGACCAGGCGAAGTTTCCGCTCGTCGGAACCCAGGTGGTCCCGTCGAACTCCCAGCCCGGCCATCCGGTCGGGCTGCCGCCGCTGTCGACGGACGCCCCCGGCCACAGTCGGTCGCCCGTGAGGGTCTCACCATCGTGGATGGTGCCGAGCGACGGGTCGTACACGTAGGTGTTCGTGCCATCCGAGAGGCTGAGCGTGGCCACGTCGCCCGTCGACTGGTGGTCGGGGTCGAGCAGGGTGACCGAGTAGTGCAGCATCGGCACGTCGTTCACGCACTGCGCGGTGAGCTCGCCCACGAGTCGCGGGGCCGCGCAGCTGGGCGCGGGGAAGTCGAGCACCCAGCGCAGCGACCATTCGTGCGTCTTGGTGTCCTGCGTGCCGCCCTGCAGCACCCACGACTCGTCGGCGATCGCCGTGATCGTCGCCGTGCCGCCCGCGGCGACCGGGTAGGTGCCCGGCGCGAGCTCGGCTCCGTCGCGGTACCACCGCACGTGCTCGACGGCCGGCAGGGTGAACTGCCCGTCGCCCGTGCAGGTGGGGGGCGTGCTCGACGGCTCGGCCGTCACCTCGTTGCAGCCCGTCTGGGTCGTCATGTAGCTCGGCTTCGGTCCACTGAATCCCATCTCGTGCAGGAAGTGCTCGTCGAAGGGGTTGTCGGGGCCGTAGAGGTACGGGGTGGGGTCGAGGGTGGCCGCGTCGCCGTGGAACGACGCGTAGATGTCACCCTGCCCGCAGGTCACCGGGGCCGAGTAGGGGTAGGTGCCCGGCGTCGAGATCTGGCCGAGCTTCTGCACCTGATCCAGCTTCTGGATCCAGGTGGAGGTGCCGAGGTACTTCCAGCTCGTCGCGGTCACCCAGAACGGCGAGCAGAGCACGCCGGTCGAGCGGGCCGGGGCGGCGACGGTGATGACGCCGCTGTTGGTCGCCGGGTCGTAGGTGTAGCTGACCGCCGACTTCGGGATGCAGCTGGGAGGCGGAGCGCAGGACGGGTCATCGGCCGACAGCCTGCCGGCGAGCGTGCCGCTGAACGTCTTCGTGGTTCCGCCGTCGTCGAACCGGTAGCCCGACTCGGCCGTCGCGACGACCGAGTACGCGCCCGGGCCGACGGAGCGGGAGAGGGCGCCCCAGCTCGCGTGGGTGACGGCGCCGAGGGCGATGCTCGCGGGAGCCGAGCAGGTCGCGGGGGTGATGGTGACCGCGGCAGACGCCCCGGCGCACAGCGGCACGGTCACGAGCGAGCTCAGCTCGCTGTGCTTGGCGTCGTAGAGGGGCGGCCAGCCGATGTTGTCGACCGGCGGCGTGATCGTGCTCGGGAAGGAGAAGGACCCGGTGAACGACACCTTGTCCTGCTGGACGGCCCATCCGGGTCCGCAGACGTCCGACGGCAGCAGCGCTGCGTCGAGGCTGCTGAACCAGGGGTTCGCGTCTTTGCTCGTGTTGTCGACGTCCTGGAGCACGAGGCGCTGGGGGCCGGAGTTGCCCCACGACGCCGGCTTCGTCGGGTCGACCTTCTTGTACACGTAGAGGGCGACGCCGTACGTGGTGGTCGCGGGGGGCGTCCAGCCGCCGCCACCACCGCCGCCGCCACCGCCACCTGACCAGCCACCACCTCCTCCACCACCACCGCCGCCGGCCGAGGCGGCGGGCGACGCGAACGCGGGAGAGGCGGCCAGCGAGAGGCCGAGGGCGAGCAGGAGCGCGACGAAGGTCGCCAATGACTTCTTGAGCACGGTGGGGTGTCCTTGCAGGGGGGACCCGTGCGCGGGCGCACGGGCAAGGACCCACGAGGAGGGTGCTCCGGGCAAGCCGGTGTGGGATGCACCCGAGACGTGGGATCGGGATGTGGGGGTTATCGGGATACAGCAGGTGGAGCATTCACCGCGCGGGTGGGATTCCGTGGGGGACGGACCGATGCGGTGCAACGCTCAACATAGGGCCCCCCGGATGGGGGGCGCAAGTGGCGGATGCGACCCTGTGGAAAACGGGGGTAGGACGACCCGCCGCGACTCAGTGCACGTACTCGAGGAGGTCGAAGCCGACCGAGCGCAGCGCGTCGAGCACCCGCAGCCGCGAGGCGATCGAGCGGTCGCTGAACTGCACCGAGACCGCGTAGGAGATCCCGCGGCGGGGCCCCCGCAGGATGCCCACCTCGGATCGCACCCCCGCATCCGTGCCCGTCTTGTTCACGAGCTGCAGTCCGTGGTCGACGCCGCGGTGCGAGAGAGGGTCGACGCCGAAGGCGCTCGCGACCATCGACAGATCGGTGTTGAGCGACAACCAGCCCAGCACGCGCGACGAGGTCAGGGAGTCGACCACCTGACCGCGGGCGAGAGCCGCGAACAGCCACGCCAGCTCGGACGTCGACCCGACCGACAGCTGCGGGGCGTCGTCGGGTCCGCGGGTGTCGCGCACGAGGTCGAGCAGCGCGGTGCGCAGCAGTCCGAGGTCCTCGGTGCGTGCGCGGACGGCGTCGAGTCCGACCTCGCGCAGCAGCACGTTGGTGGCGAGGTTGTCGCTCGTCGCCCCCACGAGGGTGGCGACGTCGGCGAGCGGGAGCGACCGCGCCTGCAGGTGACGCCACAGCCCGGAGTCGCCGACGGCGTCACGGGAGGTCTTGTCGAGCACCTCGAGCTCGGGCGCCGCCTGCGCGGAGAGCCGGGCCGACACCTCGATGAGCAGCAGGATCTTGCCGACGGACGCGGTGGGCAGCACGATCCGGTCGTCGATCGAGAGCACCCGCGCGTCGGAGTCGAGGTCGATGACCGACGCCGAGACCTGGGCTCCGCCGTAGGCGAGCTCGCCGAGTGCCTGGAACGCTCCCGCGAAGCTCGGCTCCCCCCGCTCCGCACGGTGACGCGGCGCACGTGCCTCCTGCACGCGCGCGCGCCGTCCGGGGAGCGCGGGGGCGTCTACCAAATGGTGACCCTGTCGTCGGGTTCGAGCCAGAGCGCGTCTGCGGGTGTGAGAGCGAAGGCCGATGCGAACACGTCCAGGTTACGGACGATCTGGTTGCAGCGGAACTCGTTCGGAGAATGCGGATCGATCGAGATGAGGCGCTTGGCCTCCTCGTCGCGCACCTTGATCTGCCAGGCCTGCGCCCAGCTGAGGAAGAAGCGCTCGGCTCCCGTGAGACCGTCGACGACCGGCGGCTCCTCGCCTGCGAGCGACAGCAGGTACGCCCTCCACGCGATCCCGAGGCCGCCGAGGTCGCCGATGTTCTCGCCGATGGTGAGCGCGCCGTTGACGTGCACCCCGTCGAGCTGCGCCGGCACGAGCGCGTCGTACTGCGCGATGAGCTTCGAGGTGCGCTCCTCGAACGCCGCCCTGTCCTCGGCCGTCCACCAGTCGGTGAGCCGCCCGTCGCCGTCGAACCGCGACCCCTGGTCGTCGAAGCCGTGCCCGATCTCGTGGCCGATGACCGCACCGATCGCGCCGTAGTTGGCCGCCGCGTCGCGCGCCTCGTCGAAGAACGGGTACTGCAGGATCGCCGCCGGGAAGACGATCTCGTTGAAACCGGGGTTGTAGTACGCGTTGATGGTCTGCGGCGTCATGAACCACTCGTCGCGGTCGATCGGCTTGCCGATCTTGCCGAGCTCGCGCGCGAACTCGAACGCCGCGGTGGCGCGCACGTTGCCGACGAGGTCGGAGGCGTCGACGGCGAGCGCCGAGTAGTCGCGCCAGCGCACCGGGTAGCCGATCTTCGGCGTGAACTTGTCGAGCTTGTCGAGCGCGCGGGCACGGGTCTCGTCGGTCATCCACTCCAGCGTCGTGATCGAGGCGCGGTAGGCCTCGATCAGGTGCGACACGAGCTCGTCCATGGCCTCCTTGGCGGCGGGGCTGAAGTGCCGCTCCACGTAGACCTTGCCGACCGCCTCGCCCATCGCGCCCTCGACGAACGAGACGCCGCGCTTCCACCTGGCCCGCAGCTCGGGCGCCCCCGTGAGGGTCGTGCCGTAGAAGTCGAAGTTCGTCCGCACCACCTCGGCGTGCAGGTACGGGGCGACCGAGCGCACGAGCTGGATGCGCAGCCAGTCCCGCCAGGACGCGAGGCGCTCCTCGGTGAGCAGCTCCGCCACGCCGGTCACGAAGCTCGGCTCGCGCACGACGACGGTGTCGAGGGCCCCGGCGGGGACGTCGAGCCCGTCGAGCCACGCCTCGAGCGGTGCGGATGCGCCGAGGGCGGCCGCCTCGGCCCAGCTCATCGGGTTGTAGGTCGCCTGGCTGTCGCGGGTGCGCACGTTGTCCCAGTGCTGAGCCGCGATCGCCGTCTCGAGCTCGAGGATGCGGGCCGCGCGCTTGGCCGCCTTGTCCAGCCCCGCGAGCGTCAGCATCCGCTCGAGGTAGGCGAGGTAGGCGGTGCGGATCTCGGAGAACTGCTCCTCGCGGTAGTACGACTCGTCGGGGAGCCCCAGACCGGCCTGCTCGAGGAACACGAGGTAGCGCTCCGGGTCGCCCGGGTCGTTGTCGACGAAGGCGGCGAAGAAGCCGCCCACCCCCTGCCGCTCGAAGGCGCCGAGTGCGGACAGGAACGCCCGGATGTCGCCGATCGTCGCGATGGACGCGAGCTCGGCGCGGATCGGCTCCCAGCCGAGCGCCTCGATGCGCTCCTCGTCCATGAAGCTCGCGTAGAGGTCGCCGATCCTGCGCTCCTCGGTGCCCGGGTCGGCCGCCTGGGCCTCGACGATGATCTCCCGCACCGCGATCTCGGCGGCCTCCGCGAGCAGGTAGAAGGAGCCGTAGCGCGCCTTATCGGCGGGGATCTCGGTGCGCGCGATCCAGCGTCCGTTCACGTGCCGGAACAGGTCGTCCTGCGGGCGGATGGTCTCGTCGAGCTCGTCGAGCGCGATGCCGGATGCGGTTCCGGGGTTCGCGGAGACGGGGGCGGCGGGAGCGTCGTCGGTCATGGCTGTCAGCCTAAGCACAAACGCTGCAGCGATTGCCGGGAGGCGCCAGGAGTTCCTGTGGCTCCCGGCCCAGCGCGGCTGCGTTCGCCGAATCTAGACTCGGCGGCATGGCAGCGCAGAGGGTGCTCATCATCGGCGGCAACGGGATCATCAGCTCCTCGGTGTCGCGGCTCGCGGTCGAACGGGGCTGGGAGGTGACCCTGCTGAACCGCGGTCGGTCGAGCACCCGCCCGCCCGTGGAGGGGGCCGAGGTGATCATCGGCGACGCGGACGACGCGGCGACCATCGCCTCCGCGGTCGGATCGCGCTCGTTCGACGTCGTGGCCAACTTCCGGGCGTTCGTGCCGGAACAGGTCGCCGCGGATGTCGAGCTGTTCTCCGGACGCACGGGCCAGTACCTCTTCATCTCCTCGGCGTCGGCCTACCAGAAACCGATCGCGCAGTTGCCGATCGTCGAGTCGACGCCGCTCGCGAACCCGTTCTGGCAGTACTCGCGCGACAAGATCGCCTGCGAGGAGGTTCTCGTCGCCGCCTACCGCGAGCGCGGCTTCCCGGCGACGATCGTGCGGCCCTCGCACACCTACGACGCCACCCTCATCCCCCTCGAGGGCGGCTGGACGACCCTGCAGCGCATGCTCGACGGCAAGCCCGTGGTCGTGCACGGCGACGGCACGAGCTGGTGGACGCTCACCCACGCGCGCGACTTCGCGCGTGCGTTCGTGGGCCTGTTCGGGAATCCGCACGCCCTCGGCGGCCCCGTGCACATCACCGGCGACGAGTCGCTCACCTGGGACGAGATCACCCGCCTGCTCGGCCGCGCGCTGGGGGTGGAGCCGCGGATCGTGCACGTCGCCTCGGAGGCGATCGCCCGCGAGGTGCCCGCGATGGGCCCGGGCCTCGTCGGCGACAAGGCGCACTCGGTGCTCTTCGACAACACCCGCATCAAGCAGTTCGTGCCCGGATGGGTGGCGACGACCCCGTTCGCGGAGGGGGCACGCGAGATCGCCGAGTGGTACCTCGCCGATCCCGCGCGTCAGTCGGTCGACTCCGAGCTCGACGCGGCATTCGACCGCCTGGTCGCGCGCGCCTGACCGCGCCGCTCCTCCCGCCACTCGTCGAGCAGCAGCGGCATGCGGCGCTCGATGTAGGCGAAGAAGTCGGCCATCTCGTCCACCCGATTGCGCACCACCCCGTCGGGCAGCCGCTCGGCCTCCGCCCGCACCGTGCGCACGATGCCCGCGTAGATCCCCGCCCGGGTGAGTGAGGAGGCGTACCACGGATGGTCGTCGTCGCTGAGGGCGTAGAGGTGACGCCGGGTGCCCGGCACCGTGAGCCGCCGCACCATCCCGACGAGCTCGAGGTACTTGACCGCCCCCGAGATCGCCGCCGGGCTCGCCTCGACCGCGGCGGCCAGCTCCGCCGCGGTGAGGCGCGCATCCGGGGTGCCGGTGAGCGCCATGAGCACGCGCGCCGGGATGCGGGGGAAGCCCTGCGCCACGAGCTCCGCCGACATCCGGTCGACGAAGCCCTCGGGCGGCATCACGTGCTGAGGTCCCGTCGCCGGAAGGCGGCCGCCGCGAGCACCGCGGCCACCACGACGATCGCCGCCAGCACGAACGTCGGCAGCCAGTCGTCGGTCGGCAGCTCGGGTACCTGCGTGATGGGGCTCGCCTGCTGCAGCCAGTCGGGCAGATCCATGAGCTGGCCGAAGTACCCGATGACGACGCCGACGCCGAACAGCCCCCACGCGATCCCGACCGAGACGCGCGGCAGGGCGGCGACCGCGAGCGCGGCGACCGCCACGAAGGTGAGAGCGGCGGGCGCCTGCACGAGGCACTGCCCGAGCGCCAGCCAGACGAAGTCGTCGTTTCCGGCGACCGCGAACCCGGCGGCGGCCGCGGCTCCGGAGGCGAGCAGCACGACCGCGACGGTGAGCACGGCCACGCCGAGGAACGCGCCCGTCCACGCGAACCGCGAGACCGCGCCGGCGAGCACCGCCTCCGTTCGGCCGGCGACCTCCTCCTCGCGGGCGCGCAGCACCGCCTGCACGCCGGATGCCGCGGCGAGCGAGCCGACCATGGCCGTGAGGGCGGGGATGAGCGCCTTCGCCACGTCGGTCTGATCGGTGCGGCCGAGGCTCTGCAGGATCGCCTGGAGCGAGGGGTTCGCCGAGAAGTCGAGTTGCGACACCGCCGTGACGAGCGAGCCGAGCGCGATCCCCAGGGCGGCCGAGCCGATCGTCCAGCCGAGCATGCTCGGCCACTGCAGCCGCCAGGCGAGGCCGAACGCGCCGCGCAGCGTCGCGGGCGCCGCCGGCCGTCCGGATCGCTCGGCCAGCAGGCTCGCGCCGAGCTCGCGCCGCGAGTGGACCACCAGGGCGACGGCGACGAGCACCGCGGCGAGCGCCGCGAGCACCGCGACGGGCCACCAGCGGTCGGCCGTGAACGGCAGGGCGAGCTGGCCCCAGCCGATCGGCGTGAGGTAGCTCGGCCATGCCGGGTCGAGTGTCAGGGCGGCCACGTCGGGGGTGCCGAGCGCATCCCCCGCGGCGCGGAAGGCGTAGGCGACGAGCACGACGACCACGCCGATGCCGCTCGCGGCGCGGGTGGTCGCCGCGAGCTCGCCCGCGAGCGAGCCGACCCCGAAGAAGACCAGACCGATGAGGGCGAGGCACACGGCGCTCAGCACCGATCCCTCGAGGGGCAGGCCGCCCGCCTGGTAGCCGAGCACCGCGAGCACCGCGTAGGCGAGGTTCGCGAGCACCGCGAGCAGCAGCGCCGAGACCGCGGGCGTCATCCGCGAGACCGGCGCGGCGAGCACGAGCTCCCGGCGGCCCTTCTCCTCGTCGGCCCGCCCGTGGCGGGTCGCGAGGAAGACGTTCATGAGCCCGAGCGTCAGCGCGAGCCAGGCGAACGACTGGAAGTGCACGGCAGAGCCGAGCTCGTCGCCGTTCGGGATGCCGCGGAGCGCGAGCAGGGCGGGGGTCGCGAGCGCCACGGCCAGGATCTGGGCGCGTCCGGTGGCGTCGCCGAACTCGTTCGCGGCGGCCGCGACAGTGACGGCCGACAGGGCGGCGGTGCCGAGGACCCAGATGGGCAGGATGATGCGGTCGCGCCGCATCTGCTGGAGCAGGACGAGCAGCATCTCAGGCGGCGTCCTCGTCGGTCACGGCGATGCGGTCGCCGTAGTGCCGCAGGAACAGCTCCTCGAGGCTCGGCGGCGTCGCGGTGAGCGCGGTCACGCCCGCGCGGGTGAGGGCGGCGAGCACGGTCTCGAGCTCGGCCCCGTCGACGTCGAACACGAGATGCCCCGCCTCCTCCCGCGCGTCGTGCACGCCGGCGAGAGCCGCCACCTCGGCCAGTCCGGCGGCGGTCGCCACCCGGAAGCTCGTACGGGTGAGGTGGCGCAGCTCGTCGAGGGTGCCCGTCTCGACCGCGCGCCCCGCGCGCACGATCGTGACGCGATCGCACAACTGCTCGACCTCGCTCAGGATGTGGCTCGACAGCAGCACGGTGGCGCCGTCGGCGACCACCCGCTCGACCTCGGCGCGGAAGACGGACTCCATCACGGGGTCGAGTCCGCTCGTCGGCTCGTCGAAGATGTAGAGCTCCGCGGGTCGCGCGAAGGCGGCGACCAGCGCGACCTTCTGCCGGTTGCCTTTGGAGTATCCGCGGCCCTTCTTGCGCGGGTCCAGCTGGAAGTCCTCGATGAGGCGGGCCCGGAGGGCGGCATCCGCTCCCCCGCGCAGCCGGGTGAGGTAGTCGATCGTCTCGCCGCCCGAGAGGTTCGGCCACAGGGTCACGTCGCCCGGCACGTAGGCGACGTCGCGGTGGATGGCGACGGCGTCGCGCCAGGGGTCGCGCCCGAGCACGCTCGTGCTGCCGGCGTCGGCGCGCAGCATCCCGAGGAGCACGCGGATGGTGGTGGACTTGCCGGCGCCGTTCGGGCCGAGGAAGCCGTGCACCTCCCCCGCGGAGACGGTGAGGTCGAGGCCGTCGAGTGCGGCGGTCCGACCGAAGTGCTTGCGGAGGCCCTGGGCCTCGATCACGGTGGTCACGTCCGGCGACGCTACTCCACCTTCACACTTTTGTGAATACTCAGAATGTCGGTGGTGGGGCGGCCGTGGTGCCCGCGCGGAGTTCGGAGGCGAAGGAGACGGGGACCGGCGTGCGACCGGCGAGCGCCTCCCGGACCGCCCGGCCGGCCGCGCGGCCCTTCTCGACCGCGGGCTGCACGAGGGTGGTGAGCGCGTACGGGGTGATGCCGTCGAGCCGCACGCCGTCGAAGCCGAGCACGCTGAGCTCCGCGGGCACCGCGATCCCGAGCTCCTCGGCGGCGCGGATGACGCCCGCGGCGAGCAGGTCGCTCTGGGCGACGATCGCGGTCGGTCGGTCGGCGGGCGGCACGTCCAGCAGCGCGCGCCCGGCGAGGTATCCCTCGGCGACGGTGCTCCCGCCCGCCGAGACGCCCCCGGCATCCGGGAACACCGCGCGGGCGCCGCGGATGCGCTCCATCGCCGTGAAGGCGGTCGCCTCCTGCTCGCGCGCGGGGGTCAGCGGCGCCCGGGTGCGGCCGAGGTCGAGCGGCAGGGTGACGAGTGCCACCCGCCGGTGACCCAGCTCGCGCAGCAGCTCCGCCCCGCGCCGGGTCGCGTCGGCGTTGTCCAGGTCGATCGCGACGACGCCCGCGAGCGGGGGCGCCTCGATCGCGACCAACGGGAGGCGCCGCCGCTGCAGCACCTCGACGGAGTGGGCGAGGTCGGCCGAGCAGCCGAGCAGGATCGCCGCATCCATCGGCACGGCCGAGAGGTCGACCCCCGAGTCGGGCGCCCACGGCAGCACGAGGAGGCCGAACCCCTCGTCGGCGAGCTCCTCGCCCAGGCCGTCCAGCAGGGCGAGGTTGATCGGATCGCGGAAGGCGTCGCCGAGACGGTCCTCGGTGACCACCCCGATGACCCCGGTGCGGCCCCGGCGCAGCGAGCGCGCCGTGGGGTCGGGGCCCGCGTAGCCGAGGGCCGCCGCCGCCTCGAGCACCCGCGTCCGGGTCGCCTCGGCGACCGGGCCGGCCCCGCTGAACACGAGCGAGGCGGTCGAGGCCGAGACCCCCGCGCGCGCGGCGACGCCGGCGAGCGTCGGACGGGGGTTTGCGGGGTCGGACATCGGGCGCTAGCCTACTCGAAACGATTCGATCGAATCGATTCGATCCGGGATGCCGGGTCACGCCCCGCCCGCTCGAGCACCACGGACCGCACCATGACGACGCCCACCCGCCCCGCCCACGCCACCGCCTGGCGCAACGCCGTGTTCGCGGTGTTCGCCCTCAACGGCCTGGGCGCCGCGACCTGGGCCATCCGCATCCCCGCCATCCGCGACCACCTCGAGCTGTCGACGTCGTTCGTCGGCTACCTGATCCTCGGCGTCTCGGTGGGCTCGATCGTCGGCCTGCTGCTCGCGAGCCACGTCATCCAGTGGCTCGGCGGACGCCGCAGCATCGCGATCATGCTCGTCGTCTGCGCGGGCGCCCTCGTCGTGATCGGCGTCGGCACCTCGGTGCTCGGCTCGTTCGCCGTCGTCGTGCTCGGCATGGCCGTGTACGGATTCGGCAGCGCCATCTGCGACGTCGCCATGAACGTCGAGGGCGCGGCGGTCGAGAAGGCGATCGGCCGCACGATCATGCCGCTGTTCCACGCGAGCTGGAGCGCCGGCACGGTCGTCGGCACCTCGATCGGCACCGCCCTCGTGTTCGCCCACGTCGACATCGCCGCCCACACGATCGGCATGGCGGCGCTGCTGCTGCTCGGCGCCGTCATCGCGCCGCGGGCGATCCCGCGGGTCGCCACGCACGCCGAGACCGGCGAAGAGGTCGCGCACGTGTCGTTCCGCGACCGGATGGCGATCTGGCTCGAGCCGCGCACGCTCGCCATCGGTCTCATCGCGCTCGGCATGGCCTTCACCGAGGGCTCGGCCAACGACTGGCTCACCCTCGGCATGGTCGACGACCGGGGTCTCGAGAACGGGCAGGCCGCCGCGCTCTTCACCCTGTTCACGGCCTCGATGATGGTCGGCCGCATCGCCGGCGGTCCGCTCATCGACCGCTTCGGACGCGTCCGGATGCTGTGGATCACCGGAGGTGCGGCCGCGGTCGGTCTCGCGCTCGTCATCTTCGTGCCGGTGATCCCCGTGGCCGTCGCGGGCATCGTGCTGTGGGGGATCGGCGCCTCGCTCGGCTTCCCGGTCGCGATGTCGGCGGCCGCCGACGACCCCGCCCGCGCCGCCGCGCGCGTCTCCGCGGTGGCGACGGTCGGCTACTGCGCCTTCCTCGTCGGGCCGCCGCTCATCGGCGTGGTCGGCGAGCACGTCGGCATCCTCAACGCCCTCATCATCGTCTTCGTGCTCATCGTGCTCGCGACGCTCGCGGCCCCCGCCGCCCGTCCGCCGAGGGTTCGCGCGTAGACATGTCCATACCCGCCCGGACACCGGCGCGCGGGTGTCCGGCGGTCGCGCACGGTGTCCGGGAGCACGGATAGCGTGGCCGGGTGACGCAGGTCGACCGGCGCATCCTCGGGCTCGCGATCCCCGCACTCGGGGCGCTCGTCGCCGAGCCCCTGTTCCTCGCCACCGACACCGCCCTCGTCGGTCACCTCGGAGTCGACCAGCTCGCGGCGCTCGGGCTCGCGAGCACGGTGCTCGGCACCGCCCTCGGCCTGCTGGTCTTCCTCGCCTATGCGACCACCCCCGCCGTCGCCCGGCTGCTCGGCGTCGGCGACCGCCGGGGCGCCGTCCGCGCCGGGATCGACGGCATCTGGCTGGCGCTCCTGCTCGGCGCGGGGCTCGCCGTCGCCGGACCGTTCGCGGCGCATCCGCTCGCCGCGGCGTTCGGGGCGGATGCGGGCGTCACCGACCTGGCCGCCCACTACCTGGCGATCTCGAGCGCCGGAGCCCCGGCCATGCTCGTGCTCATGGCCGCGACCGGCCTCTTCCGCGGTCTGCAGGACACCCGCACCCCGCTCGTGATCGCGGTCGCCGGATTCGGGGCGAACGCCGCGCTCAACGCGGTCCTCATCTACGGGGCCGGATGGGGCATCACCGGATCCGCCGTCGGCACGGTCATCGCGCAGTGGGGCATGGCGGTCGCCTGCCTTGCGATCGCCGCCCGCCACGCCCGCCGTGAGGGCGCATCCGTGACCCCGCGACTGCCGGGCGTCGCCTCCGCCGCACGCGCCGGCGGATGGATGCTGCTGCGCACCGTGACCCTGCGCGTCGCGCTCGTCGCCACCACCGTCGCCGCGACCGGCCTCGGCACGGTGACCCTCGCCTCCACGCAGGTGCTGTTCCAGCTCACGTTCCTGTTCGCGCTCGCGCTCGACGCCTTCGCGATCGCCGCGCAGGCGATGGTCGGTTTCGACCTCGGTGCGGGCTCGCACGCGGCCGAGCGCGCGACCGTGCGCCGACTGCTCGCGTGGGGTCTCGGCACGGGCGTCGTCTTCGGCGCGGTGCTCGCGGTCGGCGCCCCGTGGCTCGGCCATGTCTTCTCGTCGGATGCCGGCGTCGTCGACGCGCTCCCCGGCGGCGTGTGGATCGTCGCGGCGACGATGCCGCTCGCCGCCGTCGTGTTCGTGCTCGACGGGGTGCTCATCGGCGCCGCCGACGGGCGCTACCTGGCGCTCGCGGGCGTGGTGAACCTGGCCGTGTACGCACCGCTGCTGTGGTGGGCGGCCCAGACCCCGGCATCCGCAGGCGCGTCCGCCGCCGTGCTCGCGATCCAGCTCGCGTACTGCCTCGGCTTCTACGGCATCCGCGCCCTCACGCTCGGCGTGCGCGCCGCGGGCACCCGATGGATGGGCCCGCTCGGAGCTTCACCTGCGACAATCGAGGCGTGAGCGAGATCAAGCAGGTTCGTCCCCGCGCCGAGGGGTGGACCCAGCAGCTGGGGGCCGACGGCCGTCCCGCGCTGCAGTTCGCCTCGCCGCGGCGCACCCAGCCGCCGACCCACCTCGCCGACCTCACCCCCGAGGAGCGCGCCGCCAAGGTCGTCGAACTCGGCCAGCCGGTGTTCCGCGCGAAGCAGCTCGCCACCCACTACTTCACCCACTACACGACCGACCCGGCGCTCATGACCGACCTGCCGGCCGAGGGCCGCGACGAGCTCGTGGCCGCGATGCTGCCCCCGCTGCTCACCGAGGTGCGGCGCCTGCGTACCGACGGCGGCGAGACCATCAAGTTCCTGTGGAAGCTGTTCGACGGCGCGCTCGTCGAGTCCGTGCTGATGCGC
>NZ_JANTHX010000011.1 GCF_024752305.1 Protaetiibacter mangrovi | reverse complement strand
TGTAGTTCCTCGACACGTTGTGAACGGCTGAGGTAGGCGAAGACCTCCGGGAACGATGTGGGTTACCACACTCACTCGTTCCAACGGAGGTCTTCGTGACTCACGCTAACGCGCCATTCACTCCTGAGGGCAGGGCCCGCTTGGCTCGGCTCGTTGTCGATGAGGGCTGGTCGGTGCGCCGGGCTGCTGAGCGGTTCCAGTGCTCGCCGGCGACTGCGTCCAGGTGGGCTGCCCGCTACCGGGCTGGTCTGCCGCTGACCGACCGCAGCTCTCGACCCCACCGCAGCCCGTCGCGCTCGTCCCAACGGCTCGAGCGACGCATCGTCGCGCTGCGGTTCACCCGCCGCTGGGGACCGCACCGGATCAGCTATCACCTCGGTGTCCCCCGCTCGACGGTCGGGCGCATCCTCGCCCGCTATCGGATGCCGTTACTGACCCATGTCGATCA
>NZ_JANTHX010000010.1 GCF_024752305.1 Protaetiibacter mangrovi | reverse complement strand
AGCACGGCGACCTTCTCGGCGCTGGCCGAGGTGGGGTCGAAGCGGTAGGTGAGCCATTCGCGCACGAGGCGGCGGGCGAGTTCGAGTCCGATGACGCGTTGGCCCATGGTGAGCACCTGGGCGTCGTTGGAGAGCACCGCGCGTTCGACGGAGAAGGAGTCGTGGGCGGTGACGGCGCGGATGCCGGGGACCTTGTTGGCGGAGATGGCGACGCCGAGTCCGGTGCCGCAGATGAGGAGGGCGCGGTCGGCGTCGCCGCGGGCGACGAGTTCGGCGGCGGCGATGGCGACCTTGGGGTAGGCGGTGTGGCCGTCGGCGTCGACGCCGACGTCGATGACGGAGGCGACGAGGTCGCTGGTCTCGAGGTCGGC
>NZ_JANTHX010000003.1 GCF_024752305.1 Protaetiibacter mangrovi | reverse complement strand
CGCCGACTCGGGCAACTGGTCGGTCGACGTCCCGGCGGTGACGGTGGGGCTGCGCGGCGCCGTCGCCTTCAACCTGCGCGTCACGACGCTCGAGCACGCCTCGCATTCGGGGATGTTCGGGGGAGCGGTGCCGGATGCGATGCTCGCCGCGATCCGGATGCTCGCCTCCCTGTGGAACGAGGACGGGTCGGTCGCCGTGGCCGGTCTGACCTCGCGCGAGGCGGAGACCCCGCCGTACGACGAGGCGCAGCTGCGCGCCGAGACGGGCCTGCTCGAGGGCGCGACCCCGATCGGCCGAGGCGAGATCATCTCGCGGGTGTGGAACCAGCCCGCCATCACCGTCACCGGCATCGACGCCCCGAGCATCAAGGACGCGTCCAACACGCTGATCCCGAGCGTGCGGGTGCGCGTGAGCGCCCGTGTCGCCCCCGGACAGCGCGCCGAGGAGGCGTACGAGGCGCTCATCGGCCACCTCCGGGCCCACGCGCCGTTCGGCGCGCAGCTCGAGGTCGACGGCCTGGACCTCGGTCAGCCCTTCCTCGTCGACACGAGCGGCTGGGCGGTCGCCGACGCGAAGGCGGTGCTCGAGGAGGCCTTCGGCAACCCGACGGTCGAGATGGGCGTCGGCGGCTCGATCCCGTTCATCGCCGAGCTGGCGGAGCGCTTCCCGAACGCGCAGATCCTGGTGACCGGCGTGGAGGACCCGGACTCCCGGGCGCACAGCCCCAACGAGTCGCTGCATCTGCCGAGCCTCCAGAAGGCGATCCTCGGCGAGGCGCTGCTGCTCGCGCGCCTCGCGGCCCGCTGATCCAGCATCCGCGGCGAACCGGCGGGTACAATCGCGGCATGACCGACACGCTCGAGACGACCCACGGGGTCTCCCTCTCCGACACCGCCGCGCAGAAGGTGCGGTCGCTCCTCGAGCAGGAGGGCCGCGACGACCTGCGCCTGCGCGTCGCCGTGCAGCCCGGCGGATGCTCGGGCCTCATCTACCAGCTCTATTTCGACGAGCGCCTGCTCGACGGCGACGCCACCCGCGACTTCGACGGCGTGGAGGTGGTCGTCGACCAGATGAGCGTGCCGTATCTCGACGGCGCCTCCATCGACTTCGAGGACACGATCTACAAGCAGGGCTTCACGATCGACAACCCCAACGCCCAGGGCAGCTGCGCCTGCGGCGATTCGTTCCATTGAGTCATCTGGCGCCGCGATAATCCGCGGCGCCCCGCTTCCGCGATACGAGCGCGGTCGCATCGCTCCGCGGCTTTCCCGCCGCATCCGGAGAATGACGCGACCGCGCTCGTGTCGTTCTCCGGCGCGCGCGGCGGATTATCGCCGCGCCGAACAGGACAGTAGACTCGGAGACGAATCACCACGTCGTCGTCCGAGAGGTTCCAGGTGCGATCCAACCGCCCCCAGCGCTCACGATTGGCCCGTTGGGCCGTCGTCCCGATCGGCCTCGCGGTCGCCGTCGTGCTCGCCGGCTGCACGCAGGAGCAGCTCAACGGCTTCCTGCCGGCCGACGCGGGCACGACCAACCACACCGAGCGCATCATCGGCCTCTGGGTCACGTCCTGGATCGTGCTGCTCGTCGTCGGCGTCGTCACGTGGGGCCTGATGCTGTGGGCCGCGGTGGTGTACCGCCGCCGCAAGGGCCAGACGGGCCTCCCGGTGCAGCTGCGCTACAACATGCCGGTCGAGATCTTCTACACGGTCGTGCCGTTCTTCCTGATCCTCGGGTTCTTCGCCTTCACCGCGCGCGACCAGGCCGCCATCGAAGATGACCCGGGCAACCCCGACGTGCGCATCGAGGCCTTCGGCAAGCGCTGGTCGTGGGACTTCAACTACCTTAACGAGAACGTCTACACGCAGGGCGTGCAGGCGCAGCCGGATGCCGAGGGCAACCTCGACGAGGACACGCTGCCCGCGCTCTACCTCCCGGTCGGCAAGAAGGTCGAGATCGACCTCGAGTCGCGTGACGTGGCCCACTCCTTCTGGATCATCGACTTCCTCTACAAGAAGGACATGATCCCGGCCAAGACCAACTACATGTACTTCGTGCCCCTCAAGGAGGGCGTCTACCGCGGCAAGTGCGCGGAGCTGTGCGGCGAATACCACGCCGACATGCTCTTCACCGTGCACGTCGTCTCGGAGGAGGAGTACCAGGCGCACATCGACGAGCTGCGCGCCGCCGGCAACGAGGGACGCCTGGACGCCACGTACAACGTGAACCAGAACCTCCCCGGCAACGGCACATCCAGCATCAGCGAGAACGAGGACTGATCGATGACCACCACAGCTCCGGCCCCCGGCCAGACCTCGGCGCCGACGCAGACCCGCACCGTCGCCCCGGCGAAGCCCACCAGCAAGGGCGCGATCATCGTCAAGTGGCTCACCACCACCGACCACAAGACGATCGGCTACCTGTACCTGATCACGTCGTTCATCTTCTTCTGCATCGGCGGCGTGCTGGCCCTCGTGATCCGCGTGGAGCTGTTCACCCCGGGTGTCGACGTCGTCCCGTCGAACGAGGCGTACAACCAGCTGTTCACGATGCACGGCACGATCATGCTGCTGATGTTCGCGACGCCGCTGTTCGCGGGCTTCGCGAACGCGATCATGCCGCTGCAGATCGGCGCCCCCGATGTCGCCTTCCCCCGGCTGAACGCGCTCGCGTTCTGGCTGTTCACCTTCGGGTCGCTCATCGCGGTCGGCGGCTTCTTCACCCCGCAGGGTGCGGCGGGCTTCGGCTGGACGGCCTACGCGCCGCTCACCAGCACGACCTTCACGCCGGGCCTCGGCGGCAACCTGTGGGTCTTCGGTCTCGCGCTCTCCGGATTCGGCACCATCCTCGGCGGCGTGAACTTCATCACCACGATCATCACGATGCGCGCACCCGGCATGACCATGTGGCGCATGCCGATCTTCACCTGGAACATCCTGGTGACGTCGATCCTCGTGCTGCTCGCGTTCCCGATCCTCGCCGGCGGCCTGTTCGCGCTCGGCGCCGACCGCGTCTTCGGGGCACACCTCCTGGATCCCGCCAACGGCGGCACGATCCTCTGGCAGCACCTGTTCTGGTTCTTCGGTCACCCCGAGGTCTACATCATCGCGCTGCCGTTCTTCGGCATCGTGTCCGAGGTGTTCCCGGTGTTCAGCCGCAAGCCGATCTTCGGCTACAAGACGCTGATCTTCGCGACGATCGCGATCGCCGCCCTCTCGGTGACGGTGTGGGCGCACCACATGTACGTCACGGGTTCGGTGCTGCTGCCGTGGTTCGCGCTCATGACCATGCTCATCGCCGTGCCGACGGGTGTGAAGATCTTCAACTGGATCGGCACGATGTGGCGCGGTTCGGTCACCTTCGAGACCCCGATGATCTGGGCGATCGGCTTCCTGGTGACCTTCGTCTTCGGTGGCCTCACCGGCGTCATCCTCGCCTCGCCGCCGCTCGACTTCCACGTGTCGGACTCGTACTTCGTCGTCGCCCACTTCCACTACGTCGTCTTCGGGACGGTCGTGTTCGCGATGTTCTCGGGCTTCTACTTCTGGTGGCCCAAGTGGACGGGCAAGATGCTCGACGAGCGGCTCGGCAAGATCCACTTCTGGTTGCTGTTCATCGGCTTCCACACGACCTTCCTCGTCCAGCACTGGCTCGGCGTCGAGGGCATGCCGCGTCGCTATGCGGGCTACCTGGCGAGCGACGGCTTCACGTGGGAGAACCAGCTCTCGACCATCGGCTCGGCGATCCTGGCGGTGTCGCTCATCCCGTTCTTCCTCAACGTGTGGATCACGGCGCGCAAGGCGCCGCGGGTGACCGTCGACGACCCGTGGGGCAACTCCCGCTCGCTCGAGTGGGCCACCTCGTGCCCGCCGCCGCGTCACAACTTCACGTCGATCCCGCGCATCCGCTCGGAGTCGCCGGCCTTCGACCTGCACCACCCCGAGACCGTGCAGGTGGGCATCGGTCCCGCCAAGGACGCACCGGATGCGCCGGTCGTCGATCTCGCCGACGGAGAGGTGAAGTAGCGCCATGCGCACCAACGCGAATCTGTTCTGGATCCTGGGGGCGTTCTTCCTCCTGTCCGCCGCGGCCTACACGATCTGGGTGGGTATCACCGTCGGCTGGAACCCCGACCACCTCGAGTGGGTGGGCACGGTCGCCATGACGCTCTCGGCGATCCTGGCGTTCTTCCTGGCCTTCTACCTCGGGCGTACGCACTCGGCCCAGGGCGGCGAGCTCGCGCAGGACAGCCTCACGGCCGACATCGACGATGACGACCCGGAGCTCGGGCACTTCAGCCCGTGGAGCTGGTGGCCGCTGACCCTCGGCGGCGCGCTCGCGCTCGTGTTCCTCGGCCTCGCGGTCGGGCCGTGGATCTCCTTCATCGGCGGCCCGCTCGCGGTCATCGCCATCATCGGCTGGAACTACGAGTACTACCGGAACAACTTCGCCCGCTGATGACGGTGCGTGCGGCCCGGGCGGGCGACGAGGACGCGATCTTCGCGCTCGTCGAGCAGTTGGGGCACGCCTTCGCGCCCGACCGTGACGCGTTCGACGCGACGATGGCCGGCTACCTCGCCGGTGAGCAGCCCACCGTGCTGCTGCTCGTCGCGGAGGACGGCGACGGCGTCCGCGGCTACGCCCTCACCACCATCGTGCCGCTGCTCTCGACCAACGGGCCGTCCGCGCAGCTGCAGGAGATCGTGGTCGCCTCCGACGCCCGCGGCCACGACTACGGCACCCAGCTCGTGCACGCCGTCGAGGCCGAGTGCGAGCGTCGCGGCGTGACCCAGCTCACGGTCGCGAGTCGTCGTGCGGGCGGCTTCTACGACCGTCTCGGCTTCCATGAATCGGCCGAGTACATGCGCCGCTTCTTCGCGTAACCCCTCCCACGATGTCCGCGGGGACCGCTCCCGCGAGGGGAAGAGACGTCGTCCGAGTCGCATGCCCCCGCGTCGCCGCTGCGCGGCGGCGCTCCCGCCAGTCCCGATGCCAGCGACTCGGACGACGTCTCTTCCCCTCGCTCCGCTACGTCGCGAGGCCGGTGAACCTCCTCGGACGGAGCGGAGCGTGGCGGCGGGGTCGCTTGCGGGACGCTGGCATCGGGACTGGCGGGAGCGCGCGGCCGTCAGGCCGCACGCGGGGGCATGCGTCGCGCAAGCGACCCCGCCGCCGCGCGGGAGCGGCACCACAGGCGAGCGATCGGACAACGGAAGGCCCGGCATCCGCGAGGGATGCCGGGCCTTCCGTGACGATGGATCAGTGGTGGCCGTGCTTGGAGGCCTCGATCTCGGTGCGCGTCACCGGGGCGATGCGGTCCTCGAAGAACCACCGCGACATGACGCCCCGCAGCTTCGTGCCGAAGGTGATCTTGCCGTTCGCGTTCGGGCGCACCATGAGCGGCGCGTAGTCGTCGTAGCTCACCAGGCGCCAGCGCTCGTAGTCCGAGAGCTGCTCGTGCACCTCGATGTACTCGCCGCCCGGCAGGCGCACGATGCGGCCCGACTCGTAGCCGTGCAGCGCGATCTCGCGATCCTTCTTCTGCAGGGCGATCGAGATCCGCTTCGCCACGATGTAGGCGATGATCGGGCCGAGGATGAGCAGCGCCTGCAGCGTGTGCGTGACTCCCTCGATCGAGAGACGGAAGTGGGTGGCGATGAGGTCGGAGCTCGCCGCGGCCCACATGACCGCGTAGAAGGTGACACCCGCGGCGCCGATGGCCGTGCGGGTCGGCGCGTTGCGCGGACGCTCGGTCATGTGGTGCTCGCGCTTGTCGCCCGTGACGAAGGCCTCGATGAAGGGGTAGAACGCCACCAGCACGAGGAACACCACGAGGATGATGATCGGCACGATGATGTTCATCGAGAAGGTGAAGCCCCACAGCTCGAACTCCCAGCCCGGCGGGATGAGACGCAGCGTGCCGTCCGCGAAGCCGATGTACCAGTCGGGCTGGGTGCCGGCGGACACGGGGGAGGGGTCGTAGGGGCCGTAGTTCCAGATCGGGTTGATGGTGACCGTCGCGGCGATCAGCATGATCACGCCGAAGACGATGAAGAAGAAGCCACCCGCCTTCGCCGCGAACACCGGCATGATCGGGTTGCCGACCACGTTGCCCTCGGTGCGGCCGGGGCCGGCGAACTGGGTGTGCTTGTTCACGATCAGCAGGATCATGTGCACGCCGATCGCGGCGATGACGAGTGCCGGCAGCAGCATGATGTGCAGCATGTAGAGGCGGCCGACGATCGCCTCGCCGGGGAACTCGCCGCCGAACAGGAGGTACGAGATCCAGGTGCCGATGACCGGGATGCCCTTGACCATGCCGTCGATGATCCGGAGGCCGTTGCCCGAGAGCAGGTCGTCGGGGAGCGAGTAGCCGGTGAAGCCCTCGGCCATGGCCAGGACGAAGAGCAGGAAGCCGACGACCCAGTTGATCTCGCGGGGCTTGCGGAACGCGCCCGTGAAGAACACGCGCAGCATGTGCAGACCGATCGAGGCGACGAAGAGCAGCGCCGCCCAGTGGTGCACCTGGCGCATCAGCAGGCCGCCGCGCACGTCGAAGCTGATGTCGAGCGTCGAGGCCATCGCCGCCGACATCTCCACGCCCTTGAGCGTGGGGTAGGAGCCCTCGTAGACGACCGGCGCCATGGACGCCTGGAAGAAGAAGGTCAGGAAGGTGCCCGACAGCAGGATGACGACGAAGCTGTAGAGCGCGACCTCGCCGAGCATGAACGACCAGTGGTCGGGGAAGATCTTGCGGCCGAGCTCCTTGACGAGGCCCGACATGCTCGTGCGGTCCTCGATGTAGTTCGCGCCCCAGTTGACGAAGCGCATGCCCGGCCCGGTGGGGGCCTTCGTCTCCGTCGTGGCAGGGGTGGTGGCGGTGGCGGTCACAGCGAACGCTCCCAGAAGCTCGGGCCGACGGGCTCGTGGAAGTCGCTCTGCGCGACCAGGTAACCCTCTTCGTCGACGGTGATGGGCAGCTGCGGCAGCGGGCGCTTGGCCGGTCCGAAGATGACGGCCGCCTCGCGGGTGATGTCGAACTGCGACTGGTGGCAGGGGCACAGCAGGTGGTGGGTCTGCTGCTCGTAGAGGGCCACGGGGCATCCGACGTGGGTGCAGATCTTGGAGTACGCGACGATGCCGCGGAAGCTCCAGTCCTCGCGACCCTCGGAGATGTGCAGGTCCTCGGGGTTCAGGCGCATGAGGAGCACGGCCGCCTTGGCCTTCTCCTCGAGCGGGTGCTCGGAGTCGTTCAGGTTCTCGGGGATCACGTGGAAGACCGAGCCGATCGTCACATCCGAGGCCTTGATCGGCACGCCGTTGGGGTCGCGCGCGAGACGCGTGCCCTTCTCCCACATGGTGTGCTTGAGCAGGGTGGCCGGGTCGTCGGCCGGGGCGAAGTCGCGGAAGATCACGACGGCGGAGAGCGGCGCGAGCACGAGGGCGCCGAGCAGGCCGTTGCGGATGAGCTTGCGCCGCGTGAAGCCGGACTCCTTGTTGCCGAGGGTGAAGATCTCGCTCGCACGGGCGATCGTCTCGGGCTTGCCGCGGGTGTCGTGCCGCAGCTCGACCATGTCGTGGCCGTCCATGAGCGACTTCGACCAGTGCACGGCGCCGAATCCGATGCCGAGAAGGCCGAGTGCGAAGCCGAGGCCGAGGAACAGGTTGTTGAGGCGCACCGACCCCAGGTCGCCCTCGTGGATCGGGAAGACGATGTACGCGACCACGGCGAACACGCTGCCGATCATCGACGCGAGGAAGAGCCAGAACACGCGACGCTCGTTCTGGCGCTCCTTCACCGGGTCGGTGTCGGAGACGCGCGGCCGGTACGGCGGGAAGCCCGGGTTCTCGACGCGGTCATCGGAGATGACGGCGACCCCGGAGGGCAGCGGCGCGCTCTCGTGCCTCTCGACTGCGGTGCCGGGTGCGGCCCCGTCGGTCCCTGCCATGCGCTTCCCTTCCTGTGTTTCCGTGCTCGGGTTCTCGGTGCCCACGCGTCAGTTCGACTTCGCCGTGAGCCAGACGGTGATCGCGACGATCCCGCCGAGCGCGAAGATCCAGACGAACAGACCCTCCGAGACCGGACCGAGGTTGCCGAGGTCGAGCCCACCCGGCGAGGAGTTCGCCTCGATGTACTTGAGGTAGCTGATGATCGCCGACTTGTCCTCGGGGGTGATGTTCGCGTCGTTGAACACCGGCATGTTCTGCGGGCCCGTGATCATGGCCTCGTAGATGTGCTTGGCGCTCACGCCCATGAGGCTCGGGGCGAACTTGCCCTCGGTGAGCGCGCCGCCCGCGCCGGCCACGTTGTGGCACATCGCGCAGTTGATGCGGAACAGCTCCGCTCCGACCGCGAGGTCGCCGTCGCCCGCGAGGTAGCTCTCGTCGGGGATCGACGGGCCGGGGCCGAGGGAGGCGACCCAGCTCGCGAGGGCGGCGATCTGCTCCTCGGTGAACTGGACGGGCTTCTGCTCGGCCTGGGGGCCGGAGGCGGCCATCGGCATGCGGCCGGTGCCCACCTGGAAGTCGACGGCGGCGGCGCCGACGCCGATGAGGCTCGGGGCGTCCTCGGTGCCCTGGGCCTGCAGGCCGTGGCAGCTGGCGCAGTTGGCGGCGAAGAGCTTCTCGCCCTCGTCGGCGAGCTTGGTCACCTGGGACTCGCTCGCGGCGTCGGCGCTGGCGCCCGCCGTCAGCGCGGCGTAGGCGCCGCCGGTGGCGAGCAGGCCGATGAGCAGCAGGGCCGCGGATGCGAGCGGGGAACGCCGGCCGGCGCGGCGGGTACGTGTACGGGTAGCGGAGGTCGCCATGATCGTGGAGTTGATCCGTTCTGCCGGGCTATTGAAGGACGTAGATGACGAGGAACAGGCCGATCCAGACGACATCGACGAAGTGCCAGTAGTAGGAGACGACGATCGCGCTCGTCGCCTCCTTGTGGGTGAAGCGCGAGACCGCGAAGGTGCGGCCGATCACGAGCAGGAAGGCGATGAGACCGCCCGTCACGTGGAGGCCGTGGAATCCGGTCGCGAAGTAGAAGACCGATCCGTAGGAGTCGGACTGGAAGCCGACGTGCTCGGACACCAGTTGGCCGTACTCGAAGATCTGGCCGGTCACGAAGACCGCGCCGAGCGCGTAGCTCAGGAAGAACCACTCGACCATGCCCCACTTGGTGAGGGCGAACAGGCCCCCGGTGCGTCGCGGCTGCATGCGCTCGGCCGCGAAGACGCCGAACTGGGCCGTGAACGAGGACGCGACCAGGATGATCGTGTTCGCGAGCGAGTACCAGACGTTGAGCTTGGCGGTCTGCTCGTCCCACAGCTCCGGCGACATCGATCGCAGGGTGAAGTAGACGGAGAAGAGGCCCGCGAAGAACATGACCTCGCTGCCGAGCCACACGATCGTGCCCACGGCGACGGTGTTCGGCCGGTGGATGACCGGTGTGCTCGGGGCGCTGACGGCGGAGGTAGTGGTCACCTCTCCATTATGGCTGATATCGCTCACGGCGAATTCACCGGAATGGGCCTGTCGCGTCCGGATCGGTCCGGAGAGGGGTCGTGCGGAGTCGCTACGATCGTGCGCATGCCGACCGAACTCAGCTGGCCCGCCGTGCTCACCGAACTGCTCGCCGGGGGCGATCTCTCGATCGCCGAGGCCGAGTGGGCCATGGGTCAGGTGATGTCGGGGGAGGCCACGAACGCCCAGCTGGCGGGCTTCCTGATCGCGCTCAGGGCGAAGGGCGAGACGGTCGACGAGATCGTCGGCTTCCGGGACGCGATCCTCGCCGCGGCGAAGCCGCTGCCCATCGACCCCATGGCGCTCGACATCGTCGGCACGGGCGGCGACCGGTTCGGCACCGTCAACGTGTCGTCGATGTCGTCGATCGTGTGCGCGGCCGCGGGCGTGCCGGTGGCCAAGCACGGCAATCGCGCCGCGAGCTCCGCATCCGGGGCGTCCGACACGCTGTCGGCTCTCGGTGCCGACATCATGATCGAGCCCGAGCGCGTGGCCGAGGTGCTGCGCGAGACGGGGCTCACCTTCGTGTTCGCCTCGCACTTCCACCCGGGGTTCAAGAACGCCGGACCGGTGCGCGCGGAGCTCGGGATCCCGACGGTGTTCAACTTCCTCGGGCCGCTCTGCAACCCGGGGCGTCCGGAGGCCTCGGCGGTCGGCGTGGCGAGCCTCGACAAGGTCCCGCTCGTCGTCGGCGTGTTCCAGACGCGCGGTGCCACGGCGCTCGTGTTCCGCGGCGACGACGGACTCGACGAGCTCTCGACCACCGGTCACAGCCATGTCTGGGAGGTCTCGCGGGGCGCCGTCGACGAGCACGACCTCGACCCCGCCGACTTCGGCCTGCCGCGCGCCTCGATCGACGAGCTGCGCGGCGGAGACCCCGCGCACAACGCCGCGATCGCGCGCCGGGTGCTCGGGGGCGAGACCGGCCCGGTGCGCGACATCGTGCTGCTCAACGCCGCCGCCGGGCTCGTGTCGTGGGATCTCGCCCTCGACCACACCCGCGGCGAGGAGGACATCCGCACCCGGTTCCGCGACAAGATCGCGGTGGCCGCCTCGGTGATCGACTCGGGCGCCGCGACGGCGAAGCTCGACCAGTGGGTCGCCGCGACGCGCGCCTGACGCGTCTCAGATCCGCACGAGGTCGTCGGGGGAGAGCTCGGCCACGCCGCGGTGGCCGGTGAGCCCGAGCGTGAGGTCCGTCTCGGCGACGATGTCCCGCAGCACCTGGCGCGCGCCCTCCTCGCCGGCGATCGCGAGGCCGTAGACCCAGGCGCGCCCGATCCCCACCGCGGTCGCCCCCAGGGCGAGGGCGCGCACCACGTCCGCGCCGCCGCGCACGCCGGAGTCGAGGATCACCGGCAGGGCGTCGCCGACCGCGGCCACGACGCCGGGGAGCGCGTCGAGGGCGCCGATCGCGCCGTCGACCTGGCGCCCGCCATGCGTCGACACGACGATGCCGTCGACCCCGGCGTCCCGTGCCCGTCGGGCGTCGTCCGGATGCTGGACGCCCTTCAGCAGGATCGGCAGCCGGGTGCGCTCCCGGAGGAACGGCAGGTCGCCCCAGCTCAGCGACGGCCGCGAGAAGACGTCGAGGAAGGTCTCGACGGCGGTGCGGGGCTCACCCGACCGCAGGTTCTCGCGGAAGCGGCCCGGATGCCGCCGCGTCATCCCCACCAGCGTGCGGACGGCCGTCGGGGTCACGCGCGGACGCGGCCCTCCCGACGGCCGCCTCATCCGCTCCCGCACCAGCTGCCGGAAGACCGGGTCGCTCGTGTACTGGGCGATGCCCATGCCGTGGATGAAGGGCAGGAAGCCGCGATCGAGGTCCCGCGGCCGCCAGCCGAGCATCCCCGTGTCGAGGGTCACCACGATCGCCTCGGCTCCGGCCGCCTCGGCACGCGCCACGAGGCTCTCGACGAGCGCATCCTCGCTCGACCAGTAGAGCTGGAACCACCAGGGGCCCGCCGCCTCGCCCGCGACCGCCTCCATCGGCAGCGAGGCCTGGCAGGAGACCATGCTCGTGATGCCGAGCGAGCCCGCGGCCCGGGCGATCGCCCGGTCGGCGTCCGGATCGACGAGCTCGAGCACGCCGATCGGACAGGTCAGCAGCGGGGTCGGGTGGCGCCTGCCGAACAGCTCGATCGAGAGGTCGCGCTCGGCCACGTCCCGCAGCATCCGCGGCACGAGGCGCCAGGAGTCGAAGGCGTCGTAGTTGGCCTCCGCGGTCGACTCGCGTCCCGCCGACCCGGCCACGTACGCCCACGCCTCCGGCGTCATGGCGCGCTCGGCGGACGCGACGAGTGCGCTCCAGCCGGTCGGCACCGCGGGCCGCGAACCGCTCGCGCCCGCGCGGAAGATCTCGGACTGCCGGGCGCGTCCCGGAGCGGGGGTGCGGACCTCGTCGTCCGTCATGGGGTCTCCTGTCGTCCGGGTGCCTAGGCCTGCCCATGAGCCGCGCGCGACCTGCGCGAGAGCGAGTCGATGATGACGGCGAGCAGCAGCACGCCGCCCGTGATCATGTAGCGGATCGAGGAGTCGAGGTTGAGCAGGGTGAGGCCGTTCGAGATCGACTGGATCACCGCGATGCCGAGCAGCGCGCTCCACGCCGAACCGCGCCCGCCGAACAGGCTCGTGCCGCCGATGACCGCCGCGGCGATCGCGTTGAGGTTCGTGTCGCCTCCGCCCGAGGACAGGCTCGCGGAGGCGAGACGCCCCGCGGCGAGCAGGCCCCCGACCACCGCGAAGCTCGAGCACAGCACGAACACCGAGATGTAGACCCGGTCCACCCGGATGCCCGCCCGCCGTGCGGCCTCGACCGAGCCGCCGACGGCGTAGACCTCGCGACCCCAGCGGGTGCGGGTGAGCACGACGTCCATCACGATCACCAGCACGATGAAGAAGACGAACATCACGCCGACGCCGCGATCGGTGGCGAGGTAGGCCACCCCGAGTGCGCAGAGCGTCAGCAGCCCGCCGGCGCGCAGCGCCTGCCATCCGAGGGGGGTCGTGGGCAGCTCGGCCCGCCTCCGGCGCCGCTGGCGCAGCACGGCGGATGTGAACATCCCGCCCGCCCAGAGCGCGGCCAGCAGATAGGCGACCCACGGCGGCAGGAACCAGCTCTGGGCGAACAGCACGATGGGCGAGTCGAAGGGGATGTTGATGGAGCCCGTCGGCCCGAGCACCTTGAGCTGCAGGCCGAGCACGCCGAGCAGCCCGGCGAGCGTGATCACGAAGCTCGGCACACCGAAACGGGTGAAGAGCACCCCGTACAGCAGGCCGATCGCGACGCCGGTGAGGAGGGCGGCGCCGATCGCGAGGGGCAGAGCCCAGCCGAGCTGGGTGAGGCTCACGGCCAGGATGGCGGCGGCGAGACCGCTGACCGATCCGACGGACAGGTCGATCTGCCCGAGCAGCAGCACGAGCACCACGCCGATCGCGATCGTGCCGCCCGCCGCGCACTGCAGCGTGAGGTTCACCAGGTTGTCGGCCGACAAGAAGCTCGGGTTGAGCGCCTGGAACACGACGCAGATGATCACGAGGCCCACGACGACCGGCAGGGAGCCGAGGTTGCCGGTCAGGCGGGATCTGACCTCGTCGACCAGCGCGGGGATGCGCGCCCGCGTCGGGGTGGGCTGCGTCGTCTCGCTCATGCGACCGGTCCGATCCGGCGAGGCGCCGGGTAGACGGGTTCGGGCATCGGACGGGCGTGCTCCGTCGCGCCGGTGATCGCGGCGATGATGTCCTCGTAGCCCACGTCGGCCGCGAGGAAGTCGCCGTTGTTGCGTCCGAGGCGCAGCACCACGATCCGGTCGGCGACCGCCTGGACGTCGGCCATGTTGTGGCTGATCAGCACGACCCCGTGCCCGCGTTCGCGCAGCCGCTCGATGAGGTTGAGCACCTCCGCGGTCTGGGCGACGCCGAGCGCGGCCGTCGGCTCGTCGAGGATCACGACGCGCGGGTCGCCGATGAGCGAACGGGCGATCGCGACGGTCTGGCGCTGCCCGCCCGAGAGCGCCGCGATCGGCACCCGCACCGAGGGGATGCGGGCGGAGAGCTGGCGCAGCAGGGCCCAGGCCTCCCTCTCCATCTCCTCCTCGTCGAGCGCGGTGCGGGTGATCTCGCGCCCGAGGAACAGGTTGGCGACCACGTCGAGGTTGTCGCACAACGCGAGATCCTGGAAGACGGTGGCGATCCCGAGCGCGCGCGAGGCCGTCGGATCCGGGATCGCGACGGGTGCGCGTTCGAACTCGATCTCGCCCGCGTCCGCCGGATGCACGCCCGCCAGGATCTTGACGAGCGTCGACTTGCCCGCGCCGTTGTCGCCGACGATGGCGACGACCTCGCCCGGGAAGATGTCGAGATGGATGTCGGTGAGGGCCTGCACCTTGCCGAAGCTCTTCGAGATGCCCCGCATCGAGAGCACCGGGACCCGGTCGAGCGGGTCGGCCCCGCCCGGCCCGTCGACTGCGGCGACGCTCACGTCAGCCCCGCGGCGGTGCAGGCGGCCGCGTAGTCCGGCGTGCACAGCTGGGTGACGGTGAAGAACCCGTCGCCGAGCACGACGGGGCCGATGCGGTCGCGGGTGACGGCCACCGGCTCCAGGAGGAAGGAGCGCACCGTCTCGGATCCGATGCTCACCTCGACCTCGCCGTCGGGCGAACGGCCGTTGACGAGGTCGATCGCGAGGTCCGCCGCGCGTTCCGCCTCGGGCCGCAGCGCCTTGTAGACGGTCATGTACTGGTCGCCCGTGAGGATCCGCTGCAGCCCGGCGAGCTCCGCATCCTGTCCCGTGACGGGGGGCAGCGGGAGCACCCCGGCCGCCTTCAGCGACGCGATCGCGCCCCCCGCGGTCGGGTCGTTGGCCGCGTACACGCCCACGATGCGCGAACCATACTGCGTGATCTGTCCCGCCACCCAGTCCTGGGCCTTGGCCGGATCCCAGCCGGGGGTGTCGAACTCGGCGAGCACCGTGTAGCCGCTCGCGTCGATCACCTCGTGGGCGCCCTTCTTGAACTGGGAGGCGTTGTTGTCGGTGGGCGAGCCGTTCACCATGAGGATGCCGCCGTCGCCCGGCGCGATCCCCAGCTGCTGCAGGCGCTCCACGAGGGCCTGCGCCTGCAGGCGGCCGACGAGCTCGTTGTCGAAGGAGATGTAGTAGCTGATGTCGGGGCTGTCGATGAGGCGGTCGTAGGAGATCACGGGTACGCCGCGTGCGGCGGCGAGACCGACGATCGAGGCGGCCGCCTTGCCGTCGTAGGGATCCAGCACGAGCACCTGCACGCCCTGGGTCAGCATCGACTCCGCCTGCTGCTGCTGCTTCGCCGCGTCGCCGTCGGCGTTGCCGTACAGCACGTGGCATCCGGGGCAGAGCTGCCCGATGCGCGCCTCGAAGTACGGGCGGTCCGCCGAGTCGTACCGGGCCGTGACCGAGTCGGGGAGCAGCAGTCCGATCTTGGCGGTGTCGGGATCGGTGGTCGCGTTTCCCGACACGCCGTTGGTGCACCCGGAGAGCACGAGCACGGCGGAGAGGGCGGCGATCGCGAAGACGATCGCCCGGGGCGTGCGGATCATCGGGTCACCCGAGCGCCGTGCGGAGGTCGGGGGAGACGGAGACGACCGGGAAGGTGCTGCTGCGGTCGGCCGCGATGCCGAGGGCGCCCATGAGAGCGGCGCGGGGGCCCAGCTGCCCCGCGACGATCTCGGGCGCCGGCGCGAGCCGCGACGCGAGCGAGCGGTCGACGACCTGGCGGATGGGGCCGAGCAGCAGCTCGCCGGCGCGCGCGAGATGGCCGCCGACGACCATGCGGATCGGGTCGAACATGCTGGCGACGTTCGCGGCCGCGACGCCGATGTGGGTTCCCGCGTCGGCGATCGCGCGGATGCAGGCGTCGTCGCCGGCCATCGCGCGCACGATCACGTCGCCGAGCTTGAGGCCGGGGTAGCGGTTCTTGAGCGAGCCGAGGATCGCGTCTCCGCCGGCGATCGCCTCGAGGCAGCCGAGGTTGCCGCAACGGCACAGCGGTCCGTTCTCGACGATCACCATGTGGCCGAACTCGCCGGCGCTGCCGCTCGCACCCCGGTAGCCGCGGCCGCCCATGATGATGCCCGCCCCGATGCCGTCGCTCACCTCGAGGAACATCGCGTCGTCCTGGCCGCGGAGCGCGCCGAGACGGTGCTCGGCGAACGCGGAGAGGTTGGACGAGTTGTCGACGAGCACGGGGACGCGCAGCGCCCGCTCGACCGCGTCGGCGATCGCGATGCCCTCCCAGCCCCGCAGGATGCCGGGGCGCGCGACCATGCCGCTGGCGGCATCCATCGGCGCCGACACCGCCACGCCGACCGCGAGCAGCTCGTCGCGCTCGGCCGAGACGGTGTCGAGCATGTCGGAGAGCAGCATGCCGACGCGTCGGATCTCGTTGTCGGAGCGGTGATCGCGCGCGAGCGGCATCTCGTGCTCGGAGACGACCGTGAGGGTCGCGTCGGCGAGCGCCACCCGCAGGTGCCGCTGGGAGAAGTGGATGCCGCACACCAGCCCCGAGGCGTGGGCGAGGGTCACGTACTGGGCGCGGCGCCCCGAGCGCATCGACTTCGAGGTGCTGAGCACCCCCGACTCGGAGAGCTCCTTGACGATGTTCGACACCGTGGCGGGGGAGAGGCCCGTTGCTCCCGCGAGCTCGACCTGCGTCAGCCCGCCGTGCTTCTTGACGGCGTCGACGATCCGGCCGCGGTTCGCCTCGCGCAGAGACGTCTGCGACCCCGGAGTGCGCCGTTGGTCCGCCATCCGCTCAGGATAGCGGCGCGGGCGGGCAATCGGGGGGAACGGCGGGTCAGACCAGGATCGGGAACGTCGCCATGATGACGACGCCGACCACCGCGACGGCGGCCGCGAGGCCGAGCAGGGTCAGCGCGACCCAGCGGGTGAGCTTGCGCTGCGACATGGCGGTGAGGAACAGCACGAGGGCGAACAGCACCGTCAGCAGGGAGTAGTTGTCGCCGCGGCGGTTGTTGTCGAGGGCGCGCTGGAAGGCCGCGTCGGCGGTGGCGGTGAGATCCGCCGCCCGCTCGGTTCCGTCCGGTACGTACTCCGCGCGGGCGAACGGGCTGGGTTCGACCATGCCGTCGGCCCGCCAGGCGTCGAACGCCGTCGCGAACTCGGCCGGGAACCGCTCCTCGACGTAGGCGGCGAGGGCCTCGTCGCCCGCCCCCTTCGCCTCCACCCAGGACGCGTACACCGCGAGGTCGAAGGCGCGGTTGTCGCGCGCCTCGCCTTCGGCGTTCACCGCCTGTACGCGGGCGCTGGAGGCCTGGGAGAAGGCGATCGACATCTCGCCGCCCCACTTGGAGGATTCGAAGCCGCACCAGGCGGTGAGCACCGCGACGATCGAGAGCATGAAGACCCCCGCGATGTCGAGCAGGTTGCGTGCCCGACGGGGTGCCGATTCCTTCGACATGGCGGAATGCTCTCACGCAGGGAGCCGACCGGGATAGCCGCGGCGCCGGGGCACGCGGGCGGTCGAAGGGCCGGGCGCTCGGCTCTAGGCTGGGAGGGTGACCAAGGTCCTCAGCTCCCTCCCGGTCGGCGAACGCGTCGGCATCGCGTTCTCCGGCGGTCTCGACACCTCCTGCGCCGTCGCGTGGATGCGCGACAAGGGCGCCATCCCGTGCACCTACACCGCGGATCTCGGGCAGTACGACGAGCCCGACATCGACGCGGTCCCGGGGCGCGCGCTGGAGTACGGCGCCGAGCTCGCGCGGCTCGTCGACGCCCGGTCGGCGCTCGTCGAGGAGGGTCTCGTCGCGCTGCAGTGCGGTGCGTTCCACATCCGCTCGGGCGGCAAGACCTACTTCAACACCACGCCGCTCGGACGTGCCGTGACCGGCACCATGCTGGTGCGCGCCATGAAGGAGGACGGCGTCTCGATCTGGGGCGACGGCTCGACCTACAAGGGCAACGACATCGAGCGGTTCTACCGCTACGGCCTCATGGCGAACCCCGCGCTGCGCATCTACAAGCCGTGGCTCGACGTGGACTTCGTGCGCGAGCTCGGCGGCCGCACCGAGATGAGCGAGTGGCTCGTCGCACACGGCTTCCCGTACCGCGACGCCACCGAGAAGGCGTACTCGACCGACGCGAACATCTGGGGCGCGACCCACGAGGCGAAGGACCTCGAGTCGCTTTCGACCGGCCTCGACATCGTCGACCCGATCATGGGCGTCGCGTCGTGGCGCGACGACGTCGAGATCGCCACCGAGGTGGTCTCGGTGCGCTTCGAGGCCGGCCGCCCGGTCGCGATCAACGGCGTCGAGTTCGCGGATGCGGTGGCGCTCGTGCTCGAGGCGAACGCGATCGGCGGGCGCCACGGCCTCGGCGCCTCCGACCAGATCGAGAACCGCATCATCGAGGCGAAGTCGCGCGGCATCTACGAGGCCCCCGGGATGGCGCTGCTGCACATCGCCTACGAGCGGCTGCTGAACGCCATCCACAACGAGGACACGGTCGCGAACTACCACGCGGAGGGACGTCGCCTCGGGCGGCTCATGTACGAGGGTCGGTGGCTCGACCCCCAGTCGCTCATGCTCCGCGAATCGCTGCAGCGCTGGGTCGGCTCGGCCGTGACCGGCGAGGTCACCCTGCGGCTGCGCCGCGGCGACGACTACACGATCCTCGACACCACGGGTCCGCACCTCAGCTACGCGCCCGAGAAGCTCTCGATGGAGCGGGTGGGCGACGCCGCCTTCGGCCCGGACGACCGGATCGGGCAGCTGACCATGCGCAACCTGGACATCGCCGACTCCCGCTCGCGGCTCGAGCAGTACGCCGCGCAGGGCCTCATCGGCGGCGCGACGGGCGATCTCGTCGGGCAGCTGGAGGCGGGTGCCGCGGCGCAGATCCTGGGAGCCGTCGAGCCGTCGAGCGCCGCGGACGACGCCCTCGACTCGGCCATCGACGTGGCCAACGAGGGCTCGGCCTTCGACCTCGGTACCGACTGAGCCATCCGGCGGCGAGTCGCCTCCGGCGGCCCGCTCAGAGTCCGACGGTGTCGCGCAGGAAGTCGTTGACGAAGACGCCGCGGGGGTCGTGGCGGTGTGCCAGCTCGCGGAAGTCGTCGAGGCGCGGATAGAGCGCCGCGAGGGCGGTTGCGCCCGCGGTGAAGCGCTTGCCCCAGTGCGGCCGGGCGCCGAGGGGCAGCAGGCGATCTTCGATGCGGGGGAGCAGGGCGTCGACCTCCCGCTGACGCGGGTGCCAGGTGAAGTGCAGGGCGACGGCGTCATGCCCGAACGCGCCGGAGAGCCAGAGCTCGTCGGCGGCGACCTCGCGGATCTCGGTGACCTGCAGCAGCGGCGCGATGTCGGTCGCGAGCTCGTGGACGGCACCGAGTGCCGCCCGCGCGTTCGCCCGGGGCACCAGGTATTCGCTCTGCAGCTCGGCACCGTTCGACGGGGTGAACTCGAGCCGGAAATGCGGCAGCCGATCGAGCCAGCGACCCGCCGCTCCGAGCTGCGCGGTGCAGTGCACCGGATCGACGCCCGCGATCGGATGCATCTCGAGACGAGAGGGCGCCGCACCGAGCACGCTCGCCGGCGCGGGGGCATCGCGATCCGTCCGGCGCTTCACCCACAGCTGGTCGATCGTGTCCGGATCGCGCCAGGTCGTGAACATGCTCACGCTGTAGCCGAGGGCGACCACCTCGTCGAAGGCCTCGAGCGTCTCCTCGAAGGGCAGGTCGCGGTAGACGGTCTGGGCGACCTCGAACGACGGCTCCACGTCGAGCTCGAGGCGGGTGACGACGCCGAGCGCGCCGAGCGCGACCACGGACCCCGCGAAGTCGGCGTCGCCGCGCCGGAGCGTTACGACCTCGCCCGTTCCGTCGACGAACTCGATCGCGCCGACCGCGGTCGCGAGCGAGCCGTTGGTCACCCCGGAGCCGTGGGTGCCGGTCGCGACGGCGCCCGCCACCGAGATGTGGGGGAGCGAGGCGAGATTCGCCAGTGCGAGCCCCTCCTGCTCGAGGGCGCGGGCGAGCTCGCCGTAGCGGATGCCGGCCGGCACCGACACGGTCACGCGGTCCGGCGAGATGCGCACCGCGGAGACGTCCGCGAGACCACCTGAGGAGACGAGGATCCCGGGGGTGTCGGCGATGGATGAGAACGAGTGGCGCGTTCCGAGGGGACGCAGGCCGCCCGGTTCGGCGGCGCTGACGAGCCGCTGCACCTCCGCCACCGATGCGGGCGTGACGACAGCTCCCGCGAACGTCACGTTGCCGGCCCAGTTGACCTCGCCCATGCGCCTCCTCCGTCGCTGTCGATCGTAGGGCGACGCTTACCAGGGGGTGTGCAGCAGATGCTGCACGATGAGCGCGAACGCGAGCTGCACGACCAGTCCCCAGCGTCGCCATCCCTCGGGCAGCAGCGCCGTGCCGAGCAGCATCCAGGGCACGAAGGGCAACCAGATGCGCTCCACCTCGGCCTTGCTCATCCCGGAGAGGTCGGCGAGCAGCACGGCGCCCGCCGCGGCGACCACGAGGATGATGACCGCCCGATCCGGTCCCGGGTGTCGCACCTCGGGGGCGCGCGCCCCGGCGACGGCGACCGCCGCGCCGAGCATCGGCCCCGCGCTGACGGACAGCGCGGCGAGATCCGCCCACACCCAGTACGCGTAGGGCCGATCGGAGGCGATCCCGGCGTAGTAGCGCTCGACGAGCACCGGATACGCCTCCCACCACGCGAATCCCGCTGCGGCGAATGCCCCGACCACCGCGAGCGCGGCGAGCGCTGCGGGCACCAGCGGGGTCCATCGCCGGGCCGCGAGCAGCACGGCGAGCGCCGGCACGGCGAGCAGCGGCAGCCCGTAGGAGAGCATCACGCAGTAGCCGAGAAGCAGTCCCGCCCCGAGCGCCCAGGAGATCGTCGACCAGCTCCGGCGGGAGGTCGCGGCGAGGGCGAGCAGGCACAGCCCCCACGCCGCGACGGCGCCGAACATCGCGTCGGCCGAGACGGCCATCCAGATCGCCGCGGATCCGAAGACGAGGAACGGCGCTGCCGCCCGTGCGGAGTGCTCTGCCCCCAGCCGGCGCAGCGCGATGAGGATCGCCGCGGGGGTGGTGGCGGCGATAGCGATGATCGCGAGCCCCGCCCGGATGCCGGTGTCGAGGCCCAGGTGCACCAGCCCGATGAAGACCAGCACGGCGCCCGGGGGGTGGCCGGCCAGATGCACCGGCCAATGGTCGACCGAGTCGAGCGGGATGCGCGAGACGTACTCGTGGAGCATCGCCGAGACATCGGTGACCGAGCGGGCCGTTCCGAGGTACTCGCTCGTCTTCTCGAGGATCGTGCCGAGACCGTCGACCCCGTCGACCAGGGCGAGCGACACCATCCAGGCGATGCTCGCGCCGATCGACGAGACGACGAGCGCCCACCAGGGCAGCCGCCGCGCGAGATCGACGGCGAAGCGCGCCGCCAGCGCCGCGAGCAGCAGCGCCGGCACGGTCCCGGCCCCCACCCGGGGATCCCAGTAGGCGTGCAGCGGGGGGAACCCGACCCGGACATCCCAGCCGGTGAGGAAGGGGATCAGGATCGCCGCGGCGATGAGCGCGAGGCTCGCCGCGAGCCCCCAGCGCGCCGCCGCCCGGACACGGGCGGTCATCATCCGCTCCGCGCCAGCTCGGTGAACGATCTCCCGCCGGCGGTCCACTCGCGGACGGTCACGAGCCCCGCGGCGATGGCGTACGCGCGCAGCGCCCGCGCACCCACCTCGGCCCACGGGAACGGCAGGCTCTCGTGGTCCAGGTCGTCGACCACGACGCCCACGAAGATCCGATCGCGGACGGGGTCCGGATGCGTTTCGACGAGGATCCGGCCCGTCGGCGCGTCCACGAGCTCACCGCATCGCGCGAGCAGCACGGCGGGGTCGCCCCCGATGCCGATGTTCCCGTCGATCAGCAGCACCGTGCCCCAGTCGCCCTCCGCGGGAAGGCTCTGGAAGACCGACCGTCGCAGCACCGGCAGGCCGTGCTCCTGGCCCAGCCGGACCGCCGTCGCGGACACGTCGACGCCGAGCGCGAGATGTCCCGCCATGATGGCCGCGCGCACCATCCGCCCCGGGCCACAGCCGACGTCGAGCACGGGGCCGGCCGTCTGGGCGACGAGCGAGGTGTCGCCCGCGTCGGCGGCGGCGAGGAACCTCTCGACCTCCACCCGCACCGGTTCCGCCGGAGCGTCGAGGTGCGCATCGCGCAGGTAGAGCACCCGGGACGGATCGCGCAGGGCCCGACCGTACGGTTCGCGCAGACCGGAGCCGAAGCTGCTCGCCGTCTGCAGTTCGGAGCTCGCGGAGGCCATCTCTCGACTGTAGGAAGGGCGAACGGGGACCGGCAGGGCCGGAACCTTACGAAATGCGGACGGAGGCCCGGAAGCGCCCGACGAAGCCCCGCGAGGGCACTCCGCGGACTCTACTGTGAGGTGTGGAGTATCCGGCAGTCGCGACGATGACGCGCCCCGAGCTCGCGGACCGCCGCGTGCTCGTCGTCGAGGACGACCCCACCGTGCTCGAGGTGGCGAGCACCTACCTGCGGGCCGCGGGCTACCTCGTCGACATCGCGTCCGACGGGTTCGCCGCCCTCGAGGCGGCGGCGAACCGGCGCCCCGACCTCATCGTGCTCGACCGGATGCTCCCCGGCATCGACGGCGTCGAGGTGTGCCGTCGCATCCGCGCCCGCTCGGCCGTGCCGATCATCCTGCTCACCGCCCTCTCGGCGACCGACGACCGCATCGACGGTCTCGAGGCGGGTGCCGACGACTACCTGACCAAACCCTTCTCCCCGCGTGAGCTCGTGCTGCGCGTGCAGTCGATCCTGCGGCGCAGCGTCACCGACCTGACCCCCGAGGCCGCGGTCGTGCTGGGGGCGTTCGAGCTGGATCCGAGCGCTCGCACGGTGCGCCGCGACGGGCGCGAGCTCGCGCTCTCGGTGCGCGAGTTCGACCTGCTCGCGTTCCTGCTCAAGCACCCGCGCCAGGCCTTCAGCCGCGAGCAGCTGCTGCGCGCGGTCTGGCACTGGGAGTTCGGCGACCTGTCGACGGTCACGGTGACGGTGCGCCGCGTGCGCGAGAAGATCGAGAACGACCCCACCGAACCGGCGATCCTCGTGACCGTGTGGGGTGTCGGATACCGACTGGACCTGTGAGGAGCACCCATGCTGCCGCTTCCCGATCTGATGATCGTCACCGCGATCGCGCTCGCCTGCGCCGTCTGCGTCGGCGCGGCGGGGCTGCTCGCGCTGCGGGTGCTGCGGCGGGCGTCGATGCTCGTGCAGGTGCTCGTCGTGGTCGTGTCGGCCATCGCCTCGGTCGTCGTGGGCATCATCGCGGTCGCGCAGGCGATGTACGTCTCGTCGCACGACCTGACCGTCGTGATGTGGATCACCGGCGTGTCCGCCGTGGTGTCCGTGGGCGTCGCCCTGCTGCTGGGCCGCGCCTTCACCCGCAACAGCGCACGGCTGCGGTCGATGGCGCGCGCCCTCGGCGACGGCGAACGGATCGAGCTCGCGGAGTCCGGCTCCGGCGGTGCCGAGCTGGCGGGCCTCGCCGAGGAGCTCGCGACCACCAGCCGCAGGCTCGCCGAGGCGCGCGAGGAGGTCGCCACCCTCGACGCGTCGCGTCGAGAGCTCGTGGCCTGGATCGCCCACGACCTGCGGACCCCCCTCGCGGGGTTGCGGGCGATGGCGGAGGCACTCGAGGACGGACTCGCCTCCGACCCGCAGCGCTTCCACCGGCAGATGCGATCGCAGGTCGACCACCTCTCGGCGATGGTCGACGACCTCTTCGAGCTCTCGAAGATCCAGTCGGGCACGCTCTCGCTCAGCATGGAGCCCGTGTCGCTGTACGACCTCGTGAGCGATGCCGTTGCCGAGCTCGGCGCGGTGGCCGAGGCCCGGTCGATCCGCCTGCGCGAAGCGAGCAGTGGGGAGCTCACCGTCGTCGGCGACCCGCGGGAGCTTGCACGGGTGATCGGCAACCTGCTGATCAACGCCATCCAGCACTCGCCGGAGGGCAGTGAGATCTCGGTGACCGCGCGGCACGACGGGGACGGGCACGTGGTGCTCACGGTCGAGGATTCGGGAGGCGGGATCCCGGAGAACGATCTGTCGAAGATCTTCCAGGCGGGATGGCGGGCCACGTCGGCCCGGACCCCGGGACAGCTGGAGGGATCGTCGGCGGGCGCGGGCTTGGGCCTGGCGATCGTGCAGGGGATCGTCGAGGCGCACTTCGGTCAGATCACGGTTCAGAACGTGCCGGGCGGCTGCCGCTTCGATGTGCGGCTGCCGTCGCACACCTCCGTCGCCGCCTGACGCCGCGATTGTCTTCGGCTCGTCACATCTGACGGGAGTGCCCGACCGGACGCCTCCGTAGTGTCGACGACGAGGAGGTCGGGACGTGCACGTGACTTGGCGCCTGCAGCGTCTGCTGCACCAGTTCCGCCACGCGCTGGCCACCCCCTCGCGCAACGCGCGGACCGCCGTCGTGCTCGGCCGACTGCTCGGGATCGCGTTCGTGGTCTGCTTCGCGACCGGCCTGTACAGCCACGCCCTTCAGGATCCGGCGCCCTGGATGACGTTCCCCACGCGACCCAGCTGGCTGTACCAGGCGAGCCAGGGGGTGCACATCACCGCGGGCCTGGTGTGCCTCCCGTTGCTGTTCGCGAAGCTCTACGCCGTGTTCCCGCAGCTCTTCCAGACCCCGCCGGTGCGCTCCGTCGCCCACCTGGTGGAGCGCGCCTCGATCGCCCTGTTCGTCGGCGCCTCGCTCGTGCAGATCACGATCGGCCTGCTGAACACGTACCAGTTCTACGGGCTCTTCCCGTTCTCCTTCCGGCACGTGCACTTCGCCCTGTCGTTCGTGGTGGTCGGCTCGCTCGCCATCCACATCGCGGTGAAGCTGCCGATCATCGCGCGCTACTGGCGACGGCGTGACGCATACGACGCCGACGGTCGGCTGCGCGAGACGGAGTCGCCATCCGATCCGGATCACCCCTTCGGCGCGCCCGACGAGCTGCAGCGCCGCACGGGTTCCCGGCCGGAGTCGGGGGTGACGGGTCGCCTGTTCGCCTGGATCGACCGGGCACCGGCCCCGGAACCCCCTGACGAGCGCGCGATCGTGAGCCGTCGCGGGTTCTTCGCCGCGGTCGGGGTCGCGGCGGGCGTGCTGGTCGCGTTCACGGCGGGGCAGTCGTTCCGGGCGCTCGACGGGATCAACCTGCTCGCGCCGCGCAAGAACGGCGTGGGTCCGCAGTCGCTGCCGGTGAACCGCACGGCGAAGGCCGCGGACGTCGAGGAGTCGGCCATGGACCCCGACTGGACGCTCACGGTCGCGAACCGCGGCACGGTGCGCAGCTTCGCGTACGCGGAGCTCGCGGCGCTGCCGCACCATGACGCGTGGCTGCCGATCGCCTGCGTCGAGGGCTGGAGCCAGTACGCGGCCTGGCGCGGCCCGCGCCTGCGCGATCTGCTCGACGCCGTCGGGGCGCCCGAGGACGCTCGGGTGCGGATCACGAGCCTGCAGCAGCACGGCAGCTACGGGGTGACCGAGATGACGCCCGAGTTCGCGCGCGACGAGCTGACGCTCGTCGCGCTGCAGCTCGACGGGGAGCCCCTCGATCTGGACCACGGCTACCCCGCGCGGATCATCGCGCCCGCGCGCCCGGGCGTGCTCCAGACCAAGTGGCTCGCGAAGCTCGAGGTGATCTGATGAGCGCCGGCGAGCTGCCGCACGCGGGGGCGATCACCGCCTGGCGCGCGGTCGTCGCCGCGGTGGGCGTGGTGCTGCTGCTCGCGGGCGTCGGCTTCTTCCTGACGGATGTGCGGCCGGCCGACTACCCCGGCGTGGTCTCCTGGTTGCTCGGCGCCATCGTGCTCCACGACGGGCTCGCCGCGATGGCGGTGTTCGTGGTCACCGTCGTGGTCCGGCGCACGCGCGGCATCCCCTTCGCCGTGCTCGCCGTCGTGCAGTCGGCGGTCGCGGCGGCCGTGATCGTCACGGTCGTCGTGGCGCCCGAGATCGTGAAGCAGGCGATCGGCACCGCGAACCCCAGCATCCTGCCTCTCGACTACGCGAGGAACCTGCTGATCGTGCACGCGGGCATCGCCATCGTCGCCGCGGTGACGATCGCGGTGATCCTCGCCGTCAGGCGTCGCGCGACGCGAGCAGCTCGCTGAGGCGCCGCGCGAACGCCGTGTCCGGCGCGGTCCGCGCCACCGAGACGGCGTCGTCGATCGTGTCGACGTCGGTCAGGGTGGGGAGCATCCCCACCCGCAGCCCGGCGCCCCGCAGGCGCGCGAGCTGGTGGCGGCCGGTGTCCGATCGCGACATCGGCACGCCCCGGATGAGATCGCCTCGCGGGTTGCGCATCCCGAGTGCCCAGTACCCGCCGTCGGTCGCGGCACCGAACCAGGCGTCGACATCGTCGGGCCAGCCGTCGAAGGCGGGGGCGAGGTGCTCAGCCGTCACCTGCGGGGTGTCCATGCCGATGAGCACGCACGGCGCGGTCAGCTCGTCGAAGATCGCCCCGAGTCGCGCATCGAGCTCCCCGGAGGACTGGGGGACGACCTGGTATCCGGCAGCGCGCGGCGGGAGCCGTGCCCCGTCGAACAGCAGGATGCGTCGTGCGGCCGGGACGTCGGCGACGGCGGCGAGGGTGTCGTCGATGGCCGCGGCGGCGAGCTCGGCCGCCTCCTCGAGCGACAGCGGAGGGTGCAGACGGGTCTTCGCGCGGCCCGGCAGAGGTTCCTTGGCGATGACGACGAGGTCGATCATGCGCGCAGCAATCGCGACATGTCGGAGACGGCGGTGATCGTGCCCCGCACGGTGCCGGTCACCTTGGAGCGGCCGACGCGAGGGGAGTAGGGGGTGTCGACCTCGCCGATGCGCCACCCGGCCTCGTGCGCGCGCAGCACGGCCTCCAGCGGGTAGCCGCTGCGCCGATCGCGGAGGTCGAGCTCGAGCAGGTCGGCCCGTCGCGCCGCGCGCATGGGGCCGAGGTCGTGCAGCCGCAAACCGGTGGCGCGGCGCAGCAGCAGCGCGAGCGCACCGTTGGCGGCTCGTGCGTGCAGGGGCCATGCCCGAGCGCTCGTGGCACGCCGCCGGCCGAGGGCGAGATCGAGGCGTCCCGACCGGATGGGATCGACGACGTCGACGAGATCGGCGGGATCCATCGAGGCGTCGGCGTCGCAGAAGGCGACGATCGGGGCCTCCGCGGCCAGCAGTCCGGCGTGCGCGGCCGCCCCGAACCCGCGCCGCGTCTCCCGCACCACGACCGCGCCGTGGCGGAGCGCGACCTCGCCCGAACCGTCGCTCGATCCGTTGTCGACGACGATCGCGCGGTAACCCTCGGGCAGACGGGACAGCACCCACGGGAGCGCCTCGGCCTCGTCGAGGCACGGGAGAACGACGTCGACCTCGTTCATCGCACGGCCGCGCGCAGGGGCGAGGCGGCGAACTCCCGCATCCCCTCGTCGAATCCCACCGTCGGCGTCCACCCGAGTTCGGCGCGGATGCGGTCGGATGAGGCGGTGATGTGGCGCACGTCGCCGATCCGGTACCGGCCGGTGACGATCGGAGCCGGACCCGCCGAGTGCCTGCTGAGCGCGGATGCGAGGTCGCCGATCGTGTGCACCTCGCCGGAGCCGACGTTGTAGGCGCGGAACGGCTGCGCGGCGGGGGAGCCGGTGGCCTCGAGCGCCGCGACGTTGGCTCCCGCGATGTCGCGAACGTGCACGAAGTCGCGCCGCTGCGCACCGTCCTCGAAGACGCGCGGCGCCTCCCCGCGTTCGATCGCGGACCGGAAGAGCGATGCGACGCCCGCGTACGGGGTGTTCTGCGGCATCCCGGGGCCGTAGACGTTGTGGTAGCGCAGGGCGATCGCCGTCCCACCCGTGGCGTGGGCCCACGCCGCGGTCAGATGCTCCTGCGCGAGCTTGCTCGCGGCGTACACGCTGCGCGGGTCGAGCAGGTCGTCTTCGCGCACCATCGCGGGCGTGAGGGGTCGCCCTTCGGCGTCGAGCGGGTCGAACCGTCCCGCGTCGAGGTCGCGCGCCCGGCGAGGGGCGGGACGAACGGGCCCCGCGGCACCTCGATACGCCCCCTCTCCGTAGACGACCATGGAGCTCGCGAGCACGAGGCGCCGGACGCCGCTACGGGCCATCGCGGCCAGCAGCACCGCGGTTCCGAGGTCGTTCGATCCGACGTAGTCGGGGGCGTCGTCGATGTCGACGCCGAGTCCCACCTTGGCGGCCTGATGGGCGACGACGTCCACCTCGTGCAGCGCCGCGGACAGGATGTGAGGATCACGCACGTCTCCGCGGAGGAAGTCGACGCCCGGGGGAGGGGAGGGGCTGCCGTGCACGTCCTCGCGCAACGAGTCGAGCACGCGCACCTGCCATCCGGCGGCGGCGGCGGAGCGCGCGACCTCCGAGCCGATGAAGCCGGCGCCGCCCGTGACGAGAACCCTCATCGGGGTTCCCGGCCGAGCACCTCGGCGACGGCGGCGGGGGAGAGGAGCTCCCGCGGGGTGTAGTCGCCCGGGATGGCGGCGGCGATGGTTCCGATCGCGGCGACGATGCGGGGCTGGGCGGCGGCCAGCCGTGCGAAGACGAGCTCGGCGTTCACCGGGTCGTCACCGGGGGCCGCGTCGTCGTCGGTCGCGAAGGCGAGGGTGACGGTGCCGATCCCGAGCTCGGCGGCGAGCGGCACCTCGGGATAGAGGGTCATGTTCACGAGATGCGCGCCGGCGGCCCGGAACCATGTCGACTCGGCGCGGGTGGAGAACCGGGGGCCCTGGATCACCACGACGGTTCCGCCGCGGATCGCCTCGTCGCCGAGCGCGTCGGCCGCGATGCGGTGCAGGGTCGGGCAGAACGGGTCGGCCGAGGCGAGGTGCTGCACCGAGCCGGTGTCGAAGAAGGTGTCGGCACGACCGTGGGTGCGGTCGATGTACTGGTCGACGAGGGTGAGGGAGCCGATCGGGTGGGCCGACGAGATGGTGCCGACCGCGGCGGTCGAGATGATCGCCCGGACGCCCGCGGCGGCGAGAGCCCAGATGCTGGCCCGGGCGTTGATGAGGTGCGGCGGCACGGAGTGGTCGCGTCCGTGGCGGGGGAGGAACACCGCGCGTCGGCCCGCCAGCTCACCCCAGCTGAGCTCCACGGCTCCGTAGGGTGTGGGTACCTGCTCGACGCGCGCGTCGACGCCGACGAGCGCGTAGAGCCCCGACCCCCCGATCACGGCGATGGGTGCGCGAGAGACGTCGACCATCCGCTCAGTCTCACGGCATCCCCGGTGCTCGAGCGGCCGGGCCGGGCCGCTGTCACCGCTTCGTAAGATCGCCGGTCGCGGGCGCCGCCCTGCGGGCCGACGGCGGCGTATGCTCGTCTCGGCCGTGACACGACTCGAGGAGGTGAGCCCGATGCACGCACCGTCCGTTCCGGGCGCTCCGACGAGTTCACGATCGCGCGACTAGACCGTCGCGGGGAGCGCCGCAGTACTCGAAAGCGACTCCCATGAACTCTCTTCCTCTTTCCGTGCCCTCCGGTCGCGCACTCGTGCTCGGCGGCGGCGGTTCAGCGGGCAACGCCTGGCTGATCGGCATCGTCGCAGGACTTGACGCGGCCGGGCTCGAGGTGACCGACGCCGAGCTGATGGTGGGCACCTCGGCCGGCTCGACCGCCGCCGCGCAACTCGCGGGCCGCGACCCGCGTGCGCTGCTGGCGGACATCCTCGCGACGCCGGTGCCCGCCGTCGATCGTCGACCCGCGCCCGGCCGACCGGGCGCCAGCCAGTTGGAGCGCACGAACGCGGTGATCGCCGCGTCGACGGATGTCGTCGACATGCGACGCAGGATGGGCTCGGCGTTCCTCGAGCACGTCGACCCGACCGCGGGGGAGCGGTGGCGTGCGACGGTCGCCGCGCGGCTTCCCGTGACGGAATGGCCCGCGCGCCGGCTGCTCATCACCGCCGTCGACGCCCAGACGGGCGACCCCGTGGTCTTCGATCGTCAGAGCGGCGTCTCGCTGGTCGACGCCGTCGCCGCGAGCTGCGCGGGCGGGGCGGCCCACTCCATCGGCGAGCGGAGTTACATCGACGGCGGATACCGCACGAACGCCGACAACGCCGATCTCGCATCCGGATGCGCGCGGGTGCTGGTGCTCTCGCCGCTCGGCGGCCGCACACGCCTGCCCGCCGAGTGGGGGCTGCGCCTCGCCGATCAGGTGGCGGCGCTGCGGGCCGAGGGATCGCTCGTCGAGACCGTGTTCCCCGACGAGGACTCGCTCAGCGCCTTCGGCGGCAACATGATGGACCTCGCCGCCCGGGCGCCGGCGGCGCGCGCGGGTGCCGCGCAGGGTGAGGCGATCGCCGCGCGGTTGGCCGAGTTCTGGGGTTCACCTTCCCGAACTGTCAAGTGAGCTTGACATTCCGTGCGGTGGCGTGGACACTCTAGTCAAGTTTCCTTGACAGGAGGTAGCCATGACGACATCGGATTCCACGAACTCGCCCGCGTCCCGTCGCGGGGCTCGCGCGCTGTTCGTCCTGTTCGCGTGGACCGCCGGGTGGGTGCTGACCCTCGCGTTCGCGCGGTTCGGCCCGAACTGGTGGGGGAGTGAGGGTGCGGTTCTGACCTGGTTCGCGGTCGCGCTGAACATCGCGGTCGGGATCGGGTGGATCGTCGCGTATGCGTGGTTCCTCCGCGCGCTCGACGAGCTCCAGCGCAGGATCCAGGTCGACGCGATGGCTGCGGCCCTGGGCGTCGGCGTGGTCGGGGGATGCGCGACGGGGGCGCTGATCTCCGCCGAACTGCTCGTCCTCGACGCGCCGGCGGCGATCGCGGCGGTCGTGGTGGCGATGGCCGTCGGGTATCTCGTGACGATCGCCGCGGGAACCGTGAGGTATCGGTGAGGAATCGTCTGCGCGAGCTGCGCGGCGAGCGGCACTGGACGCAGGGTGATCTCGCCGAGCGGCTGCAGGTGTCGCGCCAGACGGTCAACGCCATCGAGGTCGGCAAGTACGACCCGAGCCTTCCCGTCGCCTTCCGCATCTCCGCAGTCTTCGGACTGCCGATCGAGGCGATCTTCCTCGGCGGGGAGGAGAACGAGGAGAACGAGGAGAAGGAGAACGACCGTCCGATCAGTGATCTGACATAATCGCGCTTATCAGTGCAATGTTGTCCCGTGGGGACCGTGGCGCTCGATGGGCCGGTTCGCGCGCTCAGAGACGCCGCGGAACGACGGTGACGTCGGCGACGGGGATCTCGTAGGGCGTCGGAGTCGGCGCCGAGCTCGGCGGCGGCGCCCAGGACGGATCCGGCGCGGACTGCGTCATCGCAGCCCCGGCGGGCGCCACCGGAGGCGCCGGCACCACGGGGGTCGCCGGCACGGCGGGCATCGGCGGCACGGGCGGCTGCGGTGCAGACGATGGCGGCGCCGCCACGGGATACGGCTGCGGTGCGGGCCGGGGATCCGGCGCCGGAGCGGTGGCGGGCATCGGGTGCGTGCGATACAGCGCCGCGGCCGCGGTGGCGGCCTCCGTCGACGCTGCTGCTGCGGGCGTCGTCGACGCGGGTGCCGCCGTGGCCTGCTGCGCGTACGGCGCCTCGTGGTACGGGACGGCGCCCGGCGGCGCCAGGGCGGCCGGCGCGCTGGGCTCCGGCGCCTTGGAATCCGGAGCGCTCGATTCCGGGGCGGTCGCGCGGGCGGCGCGCTCGTCGGCGTCGGTGTCGGCGACGATGCGGGTGTCGGCGCGGGTGCGCCGCTCCCCCGCGTCCTGTCGCCTCTGGTGCGCACGCAGCGCGCTGAGCACCGCGGAGCGGACCGTGATCCAGAGCACGAGGATGACCAGCAGTGCGGCGCCGGCGGCGACGCCCAGCTGGATGAGGAATTCGGGTGTGAGCTCGGGCAGGCTCATGCGCACAGCCTGACCCTCCGAGCCGCGGCACGCCATCCCGTGTTCGCGGGTCAGGGGATCGAGTATCGCTCAGATCATGCAGGAGGGCAGCTCGCGCCGGACGAGCTCGATGAGCTCCGCAGGCTCGAACCGCGGGCGCTCGGCGAGCAGTTCCGCGAGACTCCACCAGCGGTGCTCGAGCACGTCGACGCGTTCCTCGTCGGTCCAGTGCTCCGCGGACGGGTCGAACCGGTCGGTCACGTGCACGAAGAACTCGGCGTGGCCGGTGTCGTGATCGGCGGAGTCCCACTCCACCGCGTAGTCGTGGGCCCACACCGCCGCACCCAGCGAGTCGACGACGAGCCCCGTCTCCTCGAAGAGCTCCCGCCGGGCGCCCTGCTCGAAGCTCTCCCCCGGGTCCACTCCCCCGCCGGGCGTCAGCCAGCGGTCCGCACCGGACGAATCGGGTGCGGTCGTGCGGAACAGCAGCAGCCGGTCCTCGCGGTCGAACAGCAGCACGCGGGCGACCAGGCGGTGGCGGTGCGCGTTGGTCACGGACTCGGCTCCCCGGTCTCCGCGTCGGCGTCGTCGCCCTCGGATCCGGGCGCGTCGACGGGATCGGCCGGGGCGTCGGCTCCGGGCGCGCGCCGCCGCACGAGGAGCACCACGGCGAACACGACTGCGGCGACCAGCACGAGACCGATGAGGATCACGAGCCACCACGGCAGCACGACCGCGGCGGTCAGGGCCTCCCCCGGGGTCAGCGCGTCCTCGGTGTAGGCGAGAGCGGTGGGCTGGGTGAGCGCGACCCCGGGCGCGACCGAGGGGTCGGGTGCGAACGCGACCTCGAGCTCGATCGTCCTGCCCGGGCGCACTGCACCCGCGAGCGGGATGCGCACGGTGCCGTCGTCGGAGCCGGTCACGGTGCTGTCGAGCACCGTCGCGCCGTCCGAGGTGCCCGTGATCGTCCAGTCCCCTCCCGGCACGCCGACCTCGTCGACGTAGTCGCCGCTCAGGCCGAGTTCGAGGAACGGTGCGTCCGGATCCGCGGGGTCGTCGACGACGCGAGCGGTGGCGTCGAGGGTGCGGGGGGTGATGGTCAGCAGGTACGGCGTCGCGGTCTGGCTCGAGAGGAGGCCGCTGCCGGCGTCCGGGTGGTAGATCGCGGTGAAGCGGTGCTCGCCGGCGCCGAGGACCGCCTGCGCGCTCGGCTGGGCGACGAGCGCGACCCCGCCGGGCAGCAGCGGCACGGTCGAGAACGTTCCGGGCACCCCCTCCACGAGCACCTCGACGGTGCCCGACCCGTCGTCGACGCGCGACCCGTCCACGGGCGTCACCTGCACCTCGAGGAGCCAGTCGTCGCCGAAGGCGACGGTCTGCGCGGGCCCGACGAACGAAACGGTCGTCTGCACGTCCGCCGAGGCCGGCGCGGCCGGCACGACCGCCAGCCCGAGCGCGAGCAGCGCCGCGGAGGCCGTCAGGCGCCTACGCATCCTCCACCTCCGTCGTGCCCGGGTCTCCCGCATCCGGTTCGTCGCCGACGGCGTCCGGATCCGCCGGGGCGTCCTCGGCGGACTCCGCGGGTGCGCGCCGCCGCACGAGCGCGACGACGACGACCACGAGCGCGGCGGCCGCCACGAGGCCGGCCAGCAGCAGACCCCAGAGCGGGATGACCGCGCCGTCCACGGGGGCGGGCGCGGGTGCGGGTGTCGTCGTGGGGGTCGGGACCGGCGGGGCGTCGGCCGTCGTGAAGCTCGCGGCCCCCGGCTCGATGGCGAAGTCGGATGCGTCGTCCGGGGCGAAGGTCGCGGTCACCCGGAACGTCGAGCCGGGATCGGGCGCCCGCCAGTAGGTGTTCACCGCGGATGCGCCCCCGGAGGGCGTCGGGATCTCCTCCTCGAGCGCGACCGTCCCGTCGTCCGCGGTCGCGGTGATGGTCCAGGTGCCGGCGGGGATCGGCAGGATCCCGCCGTCGATGTCGCCCCGGGTCAGGTAGCCGCCGCGGAGCAGCACGCTCACCAGCGCGTTCGTGGGGGCCGCCGGATCGGATTGCACGCGCACGTCGGTCGTCATGGCCGCCGGCTCGATGGTGACCGTGAGCGGCGTCAACTCCGCCGGCGCGGGCGCGGGGCTCATGAACGGGTACGTGAAGGTGCCCGTGATGGTGTACTCCCCCGCCGGGAGCGGCGACAGGTGCGTGCCGCCCAGCGTGGCGTCGACCCAGACCCATCCGTAGACCATGTCGCCGGTGAAGCTGCCCGAGATGGGACCCGTGTAGCGGTAGGTGACCGATCCCGGGCAGGAGCTGAAGAGGCAGGAGGTCGACGAGACCAGGGCCGCCTGGCCCGTGCTCGACCAGTACTGGCCGAACTCGACGTCGACCGGCGACGGATCCCAGGACACGTCGTCGGCGTACGCGGGCGCGGCGGGGACCGCGGTCAGTGCGAGCAGCAGGGCGAGGGAGCCGAGGACGGCGCCGAGGCGGCGCCCGGTCCGCGGGCCTCGCTGCTGAGCATCCGTCATGCGGGGATGGTAGCGGACGGGTGCGCCGCGGTCAGCCCTTGCGGGTGAAGTCGTCAACGTCGCCGACGTAGCGGGTGTGGTCGGCCGGGATGTCGTCGACGGCGGCCCGCGCGACCTCGGCGGCGAACTCGGCGACGTTGTAGAGCTTGCCGGCCGCCTCGCGACGGGAGGCGATGGCGCCGGGGTTCACCCGCTCGAGGAGGGTCGCGGTGATCGTGCCCTCGATCATGTCGCCGGAGACGACCACGAATCCGACGCCCACCGCGTCGAGCTCGGGGATCCGGGCGCGCAGCGCGTCCTCGCCGGCGCGCTTGCTGCGCGCCACCGCCTCGTACTCCGGCATGGTCGGCACGGTCTCGATGAAGTGCGCCTGGTGGCTCGTGACGAACACGATCCGCGAGCCCGCACCCAGCAGCGGCAGCGCCGCATCCAGCACGTTGACCTGGGCGTCGCGGTTCAGACGCATCGCGTAGTCCTCGCCGAGCCCCGACTCCATGCCCCCGGAGGCGTTCAGCACGAGCAGGTCGAGCCCACCCCAGCGCTCGCGGACCTCGGCGAGCATCGCGGCGACGGATGCCGGATCGGTGAGGTCGGCGCCGATCGCGATCGCCTCTCCCCCGCGCTCCTCGATGCCCGCGACGACCTTGAGGGCGCGGGCCTCCTTGTTGCGGTAGTTGATGACGACCCGGGCGCCCGCGTCGGCGAGGTACCCGGCGGTGTCGGCGCCGATGCCGCGGGAGGAGCCGGTGATGAGGGCGCGGACACCGCGCAGCGAGTCGGAGGGCAGCACGTCGTTCACGATCCCCCACCCTACCGACCGCCCCACGCCGCTCCCGCATCCGGGCGGGGCCGGTGATAGTTTCGAGACACGACCTCGAAAGGGATGCGCCGTGGAACCCGATGTGATCTCCAGCTGGGCGTGGGTGTTCTGGCTCGGCCTGATCCTGGTGTTCATCATCATCGAGGTGAACACGCTGGAGTTCACGTTCCTGATGCTCGCCCTGGGGTCGGTGGGCGGCCTCGTCGCCGGTCTCGTCGGTGCGCCGTGGTGGGGTCAGCTGATCATCGCCGCGCTGCTGGCCCTCGCCCTCGTGCTGCTCGTGCGTCCGCCGCTGCTGCGCGCCCTGCGCCGCGGGGGTGATCCGGCGCGATCCAACGTCGACGCCCTGCTCGGGATCGGGGGCACGGTCACGGTCGACTTCCGCTTCGGCGCGGGGCAGGTCAAGCTCGCCAACGGCGAGGTGTGGACCGCCCGTGTCGCGGACGGCCTCCCGGCCGCATCGGTCGAGGAGGGCTCGCGCGTCGTGGTGACCGCGATCGAGGGGGCGACGGCCGTCGTCGTCCCCGCGCACGACATCGACGCCGAGGAGGGCGCATCGTGAACGACAACCTGGTGGGCACGGTGATCACGATCGTGATCGTCGCCATCATCGTCATCTTCGTGGTGACGATCATCGCGAAGTCGATCCGCATCATCCCGCAGGCCTACGCCGGCATCGTCGAGCGGCTCGGGCGGTACCACAAGACGCTCTCGCCGGGCCTCAACATCCTGGTGCCGCTGATCGACCGCCTGCGGCCGCTCGTCGACATGCGCGAACAGGTGGTCTCGTTCCCGCCGCAGCCCGTCATCACCGAGGACAACCTCGTCGTGTCGATCGACACCGTGGTCTACTTCCAGGTGACGGATGCGCGGGCCGCGACCTACGAGATCGCCAACTACCTCGGTGCGGTCGAGCAGTTGACCACCACCACCCTGCGCAACGTGGTCGGCGGACTGAACCTCGAAGAGGCGCTGACCTCCCGTGACAACATCAACGGCCAGCTGCGCGTCGTGCTCGACGAGGCGACCGGCAAGTGGGGCATCCGGGTCAGCCGGGTCGAGCTCAAGGCGATCGACCCGCCCATCTCGATCCAGGACTCGATGGAGAAGCAGATGCGCGCCGAGCGCGACCGGCGCGCCGCCATCCTGACCGCCGAGGGGACGAAGCAGGCCGCGATCCTGGGCGCCGAGGGCCAGCGGCAGGCCGCGATCCTCGAGGCCGAGGGCGACGCGAAGGCCGCGGTGCTGCGCGCCCAGGGCGAGGCGGAGGCCATCCAGACCGTGTTCCGCGCCATCCACGAGGGCGACCCGGACTCGAAGCTGCTCGCCTATCAGTACCTGCAGACCCTGCCGAAGCTCGCCGAGGGCGAGTCGAACAAGCTGTGGATCATCCCGAGCGAGCTCACCGAGGCCCTCAAGGGCATCGGCGAGGGCTTCTTCGCCCCGCGTCACGTGGCGCCGCCGTCCGGCACGGATGGCTCGCCGCGCGCCTGAGGGAGAGCCCGGGGGGTACCTCTCCCCCGCTCCCCCGCGTGTGCTCGCACATCGGGGCCTCGCCCTCGAGGCGCCGGAGAACACCCTGCTCGCGTTCCTGCACGCCGTGAACCTCGGCGCGACGCACGTCGAGACCGACGTGCACGGCTCGGCCGACGGCGTCGCCATGATCAGCCACGACCCGGATCTCTCCCGCCTGGTCGGACGCGACGTGCGGGTCGGGCAGCTGACGGCTGCCGAGCTGCGCCGCGTGCAGCTCGGTGCCGGCCAGGGCTACTGCTCCCTGGCCGACGCCCTCGACGCCTTCCCCGAGACCCGGTTCAACATCGACGTGAAGTCGGCCGACGCGGTCGAGGGCACGATCGCGGCGATCCGCGACGCGCGCGCCACCGAGCGGGTGCTCGTGGGCTCGTTCTCCGATCGGCGGCGTCTCGCCGTGGTGGGACAGCTGCCGGGGGTCGCTACCTCCGTGTCGGCGCGCGGCGCGCTCGCGGCCGCGGCCTCCATCCGCCTGCACTCCGGCGCGGCGGTGTCGCGCGTCCTCCGGGGGGTCGACGCCGTGCAGCTGCCGACGCGCGTCGCGGGCGTCTCCATGGTGTCCGCACGCGCCGTCGAGTACTTCCACGCGGCCGGCGTCGAGGTGCACATCTGGACGATCGACGACCCGGATGAGATGGTGCGGTTGCTCGACGCGGGTGTCGACGGCATCGTCACCGACCGGGCCGACCTCGCGATCCCGCTGGTCGCCGAGCGGCGCCGCACCCGTCGCTGAGGGACGCCCCTCCGCGGCGTCCCCCGTCCGCTTTCAAACCCTGCCGAGGACGCTGGGAATGCACTGTAAACGGACCCGGGCGGGCATGGGATCCGTCACCGTAGACGTTGTACCCGGCGATGCAACCGATTCCCACCGGAATCGCGTCGCCACCGCGCGTCACGACGCGCACCAGCACCAACGGCGCACAGAGGAGGCCACACGATGGCGGATCGCAGTCTGCGCGGGATGCGACTCGGAGCTCAGAGCATGCAGAGCGAAGAGGGAGTCGAATTCTCGCCCCGCACGAGGGCGGTGTACCGCACCGACGACGGCTCGACCTTCGAGGTCGTGTTCGCCGCCGAGGCGGAGATCCCGGAGCTGTGGGAGTCCCCCCGCACCGGGCAGGAGGGCCGCCTGGTCGGCGACGACGGCGAGCTCGTGGAGTCGGAGGCCGTCGACGTGAAGGCGCCCCGCACCCACTGGGACATGCTGCTCGAGCGACGCACGCGCGCCGAGTTGGAGGAGTTGCTGCAGGAGCGGCTCGAGTTCCTCCGCGCCCGTCGCGGCGAGGCCGCGAAGAGCAGCAAGACCGCTTAGGAGGCTCGTCTCCGCCCGCCGATCGCGGCGCCGATGAGGGCGCCCAGCGCGATGGCGGCGACGCCCCACTCGACCCCCCGGCCGATCACGACCGCGGGGGTCGTCGTCGTGCTGAGCGGCACGTCCACGACCATCGCGCCCGCGGTGTAGCGCGGCAGCCGGTCGGCGATCGTGCCGTCGGGAAGGATCACGGCGCTCGTGCCGACGGTCGAGATGTTCACGACGGAACGTCCCAGCTCGACGGCGCGGATGCGGGCGATCGCGAGCTGCTGCAGGCTCTCGTCGGTCTGCCCGAAGTCGGCGTTGTTGGTCTGGGCGAGCACGAGCTGACCGCCCTCCTCGACGCCCTCCCGCATGAGCGCGTCGTCGACGATGTCGAAGCAGATCGCGAAGCTCGCGAGCACGCTGCGCCCGCCGGATCCGACGTCCATCACGGCGTCCGTCGTGCCCGGGGTGTACTCGCGCCCGATGAGGTCGATGAGGTCGGGGGCGAACTGCCGCCACACGGCGCGGTCGGGCACGTACTCGCCGAACGGGACGGGCCGGCGCTTGTCGTAGTGGTCGACGGCGCCCTCGCCCGCGCGCCAGAGCAGCGAGGTGTTGAAGTACCGGTCTCCCACCTGGGTGACCGCCCAGCCGACGAGCGGCGCATCGGCGGTGCGCGACACGTCGTCGAACACCCGGGCGGCGAACGGCACCCGCAGCGGGTCCATATCGGTGGCGCCCTCCGGCCACACCACGACATCGACGTCCTGGTCGTAGACCGGCTCGGTGGCCGCGTATTGCGCCAGGAGGTTGTCCTCCGGGTGATCCGCGTGGTCGAAGTACCCGGTCCTGCCGTTGCCCTGCACCGCACCGACGCGCAGCGTGCCGTCGGTGTGCACCGGGAAGGCGGGGAACGCCACCAGGATCGCGGCGAGGGCCGTGACGAGCATGGCCCGCATCAGCGGGGGCGTCGCGGTCTCGCGGACCGTCGCGACGGCGACCGCCACGAGGAAGACCATGACGAAACCGACGCCGCCGATGCCGAGCCAGGCGAACAGCGGGGTGAGCGGGCTGTCCGACTGCGACTCGGCGATCCGTCCCCACGCGAATCCGCCGTAGGGCCACACGCTCGCGATCGCCTCACGGGCGATCCACAGCCCGGCGATCACGAGCGGCACGAACAGCAGCCGTCCGAGCGCTCCCCCGACGGCGCGCGGCACCACCCGCGTCGCGATCGCGACGAGCATCGTGCCGAGCCCGCACCACAGCGCCATCACGAAGCTCAGGGCGAACCAGGGCACGGCGCGCACGATCCAGAGCTCGTCGGGTCCGAGGAACTCCGTCATCCAGGGGATGTGGATCAGGTAGAAGCCCAGCCCGAAGACGAAGCCGACCAGGAATCCCGAGCCCGCCCGGCGTCCCTGGGCGGCCACGAGCACCATCGCCACCCCGACGAACGCGAGCGGCCACCAGCCGATGTCGGGGAACGCGGCGTCGGTGATCGGACCGGCGGCGGCCGCGAGCAGCACCGCGCCCCACAGCGGCACGAAGGGTCGAGACGTCACCGTCACCCCACGCTCGAATAGGCGACGATCCCGCGGCGCACGGCGTCGATGGCGGTGCGGGCGGTGCGGCCGAGCTCGCCGTCGGCGACGAGCGAGAGCTGGTCGAGCAGATCGATCACCTGCTTCATCCAGCGCACGAAGTCGCCCGCGGCGAGGTCGGTGTCGCGCAGCACGTGGTCGAGACGCCCGCCCTGCGCCCACCGGGAGGTGGCCGATGCGAGCGCCGCCGAGAGCGGCTCGGTCTCGGGCAGACGGCGCTCCTCCTCGAGCACGCTGAGCTCCGCCCAGCGCTGTTCCGTCGCCTCGTATGCGGCGCGGAAGCGCCCCTTCGGGTACTCGCGCACGATTCCCGCGTCTTCGCGCCGGGGTTCGTACACGAGCGCGCTCGCGAGCGCGGCGAGGGTGGGCGCATCCACGCCGTTCCAGACCCCGGTGCGGAGGCACTCGGCGACGAGCAGGTCGCGTTCCCCGTAGATGCGCCGCAGACCGCGGCCGGAGGCGGCGACCACCAGACGCCCGTGCTCGTCGTGCTCGAGGTAGCGGAGCTCGAGCAGCAGCTCGGTGATGCGGTCGAACACCTGCGCGACGGCGCCCGTGCGCCCGCGCACCTGGCTCGCGAGACGATCGGTGTCGCGCTTCAGCCGGAACCAGCGCTCGGCCCAGCGGGCGTGGGCCTCGCGGTCGTTGCACGCGTGGCAGGGATGCTGCTTCATCCGGCGCCGCAGCTCGGCGATGCGGCGCTCGCGGCGGTCGCGCTCGGAACGGGAGCCCTCGTGCCCGCGCGACTGCTTGCGCTCGAGATCGCTCACCTCGCGCCGGATGCCGGCGTACTCGGCGAAGTCGCCCAGGTGGCAGCGCATCGCCTCGGCGTAGCCGGCGAGCGACTTCTCCTGCTCCCGGATCTTGCGCGCCAGGTCGACGACCGCCCGATCGGCCTGGAACTGCGCGAACGAGCTCTCGAGGATCTCGCGCGTGCGATCCCGCCCGAACTGCTCGATGAGGTTCACGGCCATGTTGTAGGTGGGCCGGAAGCTCGAGTTGAGCGGATAGCTGCGGCGGGATGCGAGCTGCGCCACCGCCTGCGGGTCGAGCCCGGCGGCCCACTGGATGACGGAATGCCCCTCGACGTCGATCCCCCGCCGCCCCGCGCGGCCGGTGAGCTGGGTGTACTCCCCCGGCGTGATCGGCACCCGCGCCTCGCCGTTGAACTTCTCGAGCTTCTCGAGCACGACGGTGCGGGCGGGCATGTTGACCCCGAGCGCGAGGGTCTCCGTCGCGAACACCACCTTCAGGAGCTTGCGCTGGAACAGCTCCTCGACGACCTCCTTGAAGGTCGGGATGAGGCCCGCGTGGTGGGCGGCGATACCGCGCTCGAGCCCCTCGAGCCACGAGAAGTAGCCCAGCACGCCGAGGTCCTCGTCGCGCAGGCCCGCGCAGCGCTCCTCGACGAGATGACGGATCTCGTCGCGCTCCCACCGCTCGGTGAGGCGCACGTCCGAGCGCAGCACCTGCTGCACCGCCTGATCGCAGCCGTTGCGGCTGAACACGAAGAAGATCGCCGGCAGCAGGTGCCGGTCGTCGAGCAGCCGCACGACGTCGGGGCGGTCGATCCGGTCGCGCAGCACCTCGCCCTTGCGCTGATGGCGCCCCGGATGCGGCCCCCGGTAGGTGCCCGCGCCGCGGCCGCCCGCGATCGCGAGGCGGGCGAGCTCGGGGTTGACCCGCGGGGGCGCGTCGGGCGACTGCGCGCCGTCGAACAGCTCGGTGAGCTTGCCGCGCACCAGCACGTGCTGTTCGAGCGGCACCGGCCGGCGCTCCGACACCACCACATCCGTGTCGCCGCGCACCGCCTGCAGCCAGTCGCCGAACTCCTCCGCGTTCGACACCGTTGCCGAGAGCGACACCATCCGCACCTCACGCGGGAGGTGGATGATGACCTCCTCCCAGACGGCGCCGCGGAAGCGGTCGGCGAGGTAGTGCACCTCGTCCATCACGACGTAGGCCAGGTCGCGCAGCAGCGGCGAGTCCGCGTACAGCATGTTGCGCAGCACCTCCGTCGTCATCACGACGACGCGGGCGCTCGAGTTGATGTTGGTGTCCCCCGTGAGCAGCCCCACGTTCTCGGAGCCGTGCTCGGCGGCGAGCTCGGAGTACTTCTGGTTGCTGAGCGCCTTCATGGGGGTCGTGTAGAACACCTTGTCGCGTGCCGTCGCGAGCGCGAGATGCACCGCGAACTCGGCCACGATCGTCTTGCCGGCACCCGTCGGGGCCGCGACGAGCACGCTGCGCCCCTCTTCGAGCACGCGGCACGACTCCACCTGGAAGTCGTCGAGGTCGACGGGCAGCCGCTCGCGGAATCGGGTGAGCTGCGGGGTGCGCGCGCGAGCGCGCGACGCCGCGTACCGCTCGGCCGGCGAGAGCTCGGTCTCGCTCATGCGCCGCTCAGGCCGGCCTCGAACGCCGCCTGGCGCCTCGCCACGGTGCGGTCGTGCCAGAGTGCGACCCCGACGGCGGCGAAGTACAGCGCGACCATCGGCAGGGCGAGCAGCAGCATGGAGATCGGGTCGGTCGCCGGGGTGGCGAGCGCCGTGAACACGACGATCACGAGCACCGCCCACCGCCATCCCTTCAGCACCGTCGCACCGGCGAGCACGCCGGCGAAGTTCAGCAGCACGAGGAAGACCGGCATGACGAACGCGACGCCCAGGGCGAGCAGCAGCTTCAGGATGAAGTCGACGTAGGTCTTGGTGTCGTACAGCTGCGACGCACCCGGCGGCACGAAGGTGAACATGAACTCGACGATGCGCGGCAGCACGAGCCACCCCGTGGCGCAGCCGAGCAGGAACAGCGGCACCGCCGAGAAGAAGAAGCCGAAGACGTAGCGGCGCTCCTTCTTCGTCAGCCCCGGCACGAAGAACGCGAAGATCTGGTAGAGCCAGATCGGGCTCGACAGGATGATGCCCACCACGAGCGAGACCTGGAACTGGATGTCGAGGGCGCCGGTGAGGCTCGAGAAGTTGAGGGTGATCTTCTCCGGATCCAGCCCCAGCTGGTCGGCGATGTGGAACACCGGACCCGAGATCGCCGACCAGGTGCCGCGGCCCTCGAGGGCGTCCGCCGCGCCCGGCACGACCGGGTCGAGCAGATCGCCGAGCCAGCTCAGGTCGTAGACCATCCAGCCGATGATCGTGCCCCCGACCACGGCGAACGCCGCACGGGTGAGCCGCTTGCGCAACTCGATGAGGTGCTCGCCGAGCGACATCCGCCGCTCGGGATTGTTCTTGCGGGGATTCGACCGGGCCGTGTCGCCGGCCACGACGCCTAGGACTTGTCGGTGGGCGCCGAGCTCGAGTCGGCCGGCGTCGTCGGCTCGGCGGACTCTGACTTCGCCTCGCCCGCCGGCTCGTCCGTCTTGACCTCGTTGCGGAAGATCTTCACCGACTGGCCGAGGCTCTTCGACAGCGCGGGGAGGCGGGTGGCTCCGAACAGCACGAGCACGACGAGCAGGATGACCACCCAGGCCCAGGGCTGGTTCCAGAAGAGGGGGTGGATGAACATGAGCACGTCCTCGCGTCGGCTACGGGTTTGACCCAGTCTACGCGTAGCGGGCGAGACCCGCCGTCGCCCACTCGGAGACCGCGCGGCGCGCCTGCTCGGGGGCCACCACCTGCACGGTGCCCGGCATCCCCGCGATGAGGCGCTTGAGCCCGTGGTAGTGCGAGACGCGCAGGGTCGTGCGGATGCGGTCGCCGACCTGCGTGGTGAGGGCGCCGTCCGGGATGTAGTCGGCGAGCAGGCCGATCACCTCCGGCGCCGCCTCGATCGTCACCTCGAGGTCCGAGGACGTCGGCTCGAAGAGCGTGTCGGGGAGCCTCACCTCGGAGGCGTCGTGCTCGATCGGCGCGTCGGTCACGACCATGTCGCTCATCCGGTCGAAACGGAAGGTGCGCAGCGCCTGGCGCAGGTGGCACCAGCCGCGCAGGTACCAGTCGGCGTCGATCGACTCGACGCGCAGCGGGTCGACCTCGCGCTCCTCGCGCTCGCCGCGCGAGTTGAGGTAGGCGAACCGCACCCGGCGGCCGTCCGCGACGGCGCGACGCACGAGGCCCAGCACCTCGCTCTCCGGCCCGCCCGCGACGGCGAGCTGGCTCGGAGCGGCCGAGGCGCCGCGGGAGAGCTTCTCGACGAGGGCGCGGATGGCGGTGCGGTCGGCGTTCTCGGGGAGAGCCTGCAGGTACTGGAGCCCCGCGATGAGCGCGGCCGCCTCGCGCGCGGAGAGACGCGGGGCGTCGTCGATCGCGACGTGCTGGGTGATCGCGATCTCGTCGTCGTCCTCGAAGGCCGTCCAGTCGATGTCGAACAGGTCCTCGTGCTGGTAGGTGGAGGTCGACCCCGGCACCCCGCTCATGGCGACGAGCGACACCGAGGCGCGGATCTCCTCCTCGGACACCCCGAAGTAGGCCGCCGCCTCCGCGACGCTCACCCGGTCGTGCTCGAGCAGCCACGGCACGAGGGCGAGCAGGAAGGCGAGCTTGTCGCGCGCCTGCGGCGGCGGCACGGAACGCGCGGGTGCGCGGTGGCGCTTGTCAGGCATGGTCGGCCACCGTCCTCTCGAGCCGTTCGCGCACCGCGTCCCGGAGCTCGGGCGGCGAGACGACGAGCACCTCGGGCCCGAAGCCGGCGAGCTCGTCGGCCAGGATCGCGAGGTCCACGTGGTGCACGCGCAGGATGCCGGGGGCGACCTCCTCGGTACCCCGCCGGTGCGCGAGACGCAGCGCGGCATCCGAGCCGGCGCGCACCTCGAGCTCGGCGACACCGCGTTCCCAGACCGCCTCGAGGCCGGCGAGGGCGCGCGCCGTGTGATCGCCGGCGCGGTCCGGTGCCGGTCGTCCCGATGTCACCTTGCCGACGATGCGCCGCAGCAGGAAGGTCTTGATCTCGCCGGTCGCGACCTCCTCGGCCGACAGATGCCAGCGGCCGTCGTACTGCACGAGCGCGAGCGGGATGACCTGGCGCTCGCGGGCGCGGGCCTCCCCCGGCTTCAAGTAGTCGAAGCGCACGAGCTGGCGGCGGTCGATGGCCTGGGTGAGCGGTTCGAACGCCGAGTCGCGCAGCCGCAGCCGCGGCGCGTACCCGAGCACCGGCTCGTCCGCCGAGATGCCGAGCGCGCGCAGCTTGACGAGGGCGCGGCGGGACTCCGCCGAGAGCGACCCCTCCCGCCAGGCCATCGCGGCGAGGCCGAGCAGCGCGACCTCCTCGGACGAGAACCGCACGTCCTCGGGAAGGTCGTAGGCGCCCTTCGGGATGCGGTAGCGCAGATTGTGGTTGTCGCCCGGCTCGCCGAGCGGCTCGATCGTCTCGAGCGGCACGCCGAGCTCGCGGATGTCGTCCTTGTCGCGTTCGAACTGGCGCTCCAGGTTGGCGTTGTCGCCGCCCGGCGCGTAACGCTGCGCGTACCCGCGGACGCTCGAGAGGATCTCGGCCTTGGTGAGCCCGGACTCGGTCGCCAGCAGCGCCAGGACGAGGCTGAAGAGCCGATCCTCGACGGGAACCGGCGCGGGGGCGGGGTTCGCGCTCGTGGGGGCCTACTTCGTGTCGTCTGCGGAGGACTGGATGCCGAGCACGTCGATCACGTAGATCGTGGCGTCGCCCGTCGACGAGTCGGCGGTGGGGGCGATCACGATCAGCACCTGCGATCCGACCGGGGTGCCCTCGAGCGCCTCGAAGAAGGTCGCGGGCAGGCCCTGTTCGGTGTCGCCCTCCTTCGTGAGGGTGATCGTCTGCGGGGTCTTGCCGACCTCCCAGGTCGAGGACTTGAGCGTGACCTCGCCGTCGGAGGGCCAGGTCCAGTTGGCGACCTGCAGCACTGCCGCGTCGCCCTCCGCGAGCTTCGGGCCGGAGCCGAGCTTCACGGTCTCGGTGCGGTCCTCGCTCGGAACGTCGATCCCGGAGGGGACGGTCACGCCGACGGTGCCGTCGGGGGCCGTCACGACGACGGGCATGCCGTCCTGCGGCAGCTGGTTCACGCCGTCGGACTTGCCCGGGTACACGCGCTGCACGTCGATCACGAGCACGACCGTGTGCTTCTCGTCGGTGATGCCGACGCTCGAGAAGTCGATGCCGGCGTCGCCCGCGGTGGTGACCAGCACGGTGCGCTGCCCGGCCTGCGCGCACACGAGCGACGCCGCGAGCGACGGCACCGTCTCCTGCGTGTCGGCGGTCTTCAGCCCGGCGCGGAACCGCGGGCCCTGCGAGCCGTCGAACTTGGTGGCCAGCACCTCGGAGCCCGTGGCGCCGTCGTAGATGGCCGCATCGAAGTCGACGATCGAACCGGCCCGGGCGACGAGGCCCGTGCCGTCCTCCAGCACCGTGCGCTCGGGGGCCGTCACCACCAGAGGCGCGGGGACCTCCACGGTCGGGGCGCTCCCCACCTCGCCGCTGGCCGTCACGATCGCCGCGGTGTCACCATCGGCGACCAGCGGCGTGCACGCGCTGACGTCGTCGGGCGATGCGGCGCATCCCGCGAGCGTGGCGGAGAGCACGGCCACGACGGCGACGGAGCTGAGCAGCGCGGAGGAACGGCGCACGATGCCTACTTTCCTGACGGGAGGCGGTGGGGATGCACGAAGCGGGTTCGAGTCTACTGTTCCGTCGCCGCCGGTCCGGACGGCGTGGCGTCGGCGGCACGGGTGGCGCGATCGGCGAGCTGCTGCGCGTCGCGGACCACCCGGCGGATGCGCTTGTCGGTCTTGTCGCGCACCCCGAGCGCCCCGGGGGTCCAGAGCTCGACGTCCTCGTCGCCGTAGTCGCTCTTCGACGCACGCCGCGCGGGTTTCGGCAGCACGGCGCCCGGGGCGAGCCGCCGCGCCGCGATCAGGAACGCTGTGTGCGCGACCATCCGATGGTCGGGGCGCACCGCGAGCCCCTCGACGTGCCAGCCGCGCACGAGGGTCTCGGTCGAGCTCGGCTCGGTGTAGGACCCGGTGTCGCGGATCGCCTCGGCGACCCGCGAGAGCTGGGTGGCGGTCGCGACGTAGCAGATCAGCACTCCCCCGGGCGCGAGGGCGTCGGACACGACGTCGAGGCACTCCCAGGGGGCGAGCATGTCGAGCACGACGCGGTCGACGGTGCCGGGCTCCGTGGCGCCGGGGAGCTCCTCGGCGAGGTCGCCGATCCCGATCGACCAGTTCTCGGGCACCCGGCCCTCGAACGCGGTGACGTTCGCCCGCGCAACCTCGGCGAACTCCTCGCGGCGTTCGAACGAGAGCAGTCGGCCCTCGGCGCCGATGGCCCGCAGCAGCCAGAGCGAGAGCGCGCCGGACCCGACGCCCGCCTCCACGACGGTCGCCCCCGGGAAGATGTCGGCGACGGCGAGGATCTGCGCGGCGTCCTTCGGGTACACGATCGCGGCGCCGCGCGGCATCGACATCACGAAGTCGGAGAGCAGGGGGCGAAGAGCCAGGTAGGCGTCGCCGTTGGAGGCCTCGACGACCGATCCGTCGGGCAGGCCGATGATCGCGTCGTGGGCGAGCATCCCGCGGTGGGTGTGGAAGACCTTGCCCGGCTCGAGCGTGATGGTGTGCAGCCGGTTCTTCGGACCCGTCAGCTGCACGCGGTCGCCCGCCGAGAAGGCGCTCATCGGACGGCCTCCGCCGCGCTGCGCGCGTGGGCCGCGACGAGCTGCGGGAGGTGCACGTCGGCGAGGCCGTCGGCGAGCAGCGTGTAGGCGGGGCTCGCCGGCAGCGGCACGTGGAAGGGCACCGCGAAGGTGGTCGCGCCGGAAGCGACCGCGGCGGCGACGCCCGGCTCGGAGTCCTCGATGGCGACGCAGTCCCGGATCGGGACCGCGAGCAGCTCCGCGGCGCGCAGGTAGGCATCCGGGTAGGGCTTCGGGTGCTCGACCTCGTCGCCCGCGACGACGACCTCGAAGGCCGCTCCCCCGAGCTCGTGCTCGAGCGCCGCGGCGATCCGGTCGGCCATCCGGCGGATCGACATCGTGACGAGCGCGGTGGGGATGCCCGCGTCGCGCACCTCGGCGAGCAGTTCGCGCGCGCCCGGCCGCCACGGCACGTGCACGGCGATCTGGGTGAGCACCCGGTCGGTGAGCTGGTCGATGATCTGCTGCGGCTCGAGGCCCACCCCGCGCGACTGGAAGACGAGCGCCGAGCTCCACAGGCCCTGGCCCACCAGCTGCAACCCGTCCTCGTGGGTCCAGGTGCCGCCCCACTCGGCGACGAGCTCGTGCTCGGCCACCATCCAGTAGGGCTCCGTGTCGACGAGGGTGCCGTCCATGTCCCACAGGACGGCGGCGGGAGCGGATGCGGGGGCGGGAGTGCTCACGACCGGCAAGTCTACGGGCGCGGGCCTATCCTGAGACGGACGCCCGAGCCGGGGCGGAGAGGCGGAGCGGTGCAGGCAGCGGACGACTGGGGGCAGGACGGCTCGACGCTCGTCGTGGCCTTCGAGGGCTGGAACGACGCGGGTGAGGCGGCGTCCACCGCCGTGCGCGCCCTGCGCGACCAGCTGGGACTGTCGTCGCTCGTCGAGGTCGAGCCCGAGGACTACTTCGATTACCAGTTCAACCGCCCCGTGACCACGTTCGACGACAAGGGCGATCGCGTGATCGCCTGGCCGAACGTCGTGCTGTCCGGCCCGATCGACGGCGGCGCCGGCGTGCACGTGCTGCTCGGAACCGAGCCGTCCCGCGGCTGGAAGACCTTCGCCGAGGAGGTGCTCGACGCGATCTCGGTCGCGGGCATCGAGCGGATCGTGTTCCTCGGCGCGATGCTCGCGGACGTGCCGCACACGCGGCCCATCGCGGTGTTCGCGTCGAGCGAGAACTCCTCGGTGCGCGAGCGCTTCGACCTCGAGCGATCGAGCTACGAGGGACCGGTGGGCATCGTCTCCGTGCTCGCGGATGCCGCCGAGAACGCCGGAATCCCCACCGTGTCGATCTGGGCGTCGGTGCCGCACTACGTGCACAACGCGCCCTCCCCGAAGGCGACGCTCGCGCTCATCGAGCGGCTCGAGGAATTCGTCGACGTCACGATCGACCGGGGCTCGCTCGCGGAGGACGCGGAGGCCTGGGAGCGCGGCATCGACGAGCTCGCGAGCGACGACGACGACATGACGGCCTACATCGAGCAGCTCGAGCAGGCCCGCGACACGGTGGACTCCCCCGAGGCCTCCGGCGACGCGATCGCCGAGGAGTTCGAGCGCTACCTGCGCAAGCGCGACGGCGACCAGCCTCCCGCGCCGTAGACGGCGGACCCTACGGCTGCAGGACGCCCGCCGAGAGCAGGGCGATGAGGGTTCCGCCGAGCAGCACGCGGTAGATCACGAACGGCAGGAACGAGCCCTTCTCGAGGTAGCGCATGAGGAAGGCGATCACCGCGAGGCCGACCGCGAACGCGACCACGGTCGCGGCGATCGTCGGCCCGAGCCCGTAGCCCTCGCCGCACGCCTCGTCGACGCCGGGCGTGCAGGTGAGGGCGGTGTAGGTCTCGTACAGGCCCGAGCCGAACACGGCCGGCACCGCGAGCAGGAACGAGAACCGCGCCGCCGCGGGACGCGTGTAGCCGAGGGCGAGGCCCGCGCTCGTCGACGCTCCCGAGCGGCTGACACCCGGGATCAGGGCGAGCATCTGGGCGAAGCCGATCAGGATGCCGTCCCGGTAGCCGAGGGACTCGATCGGCTTGGTGCGGCGCCCGAGCCGGTCGGCGAGGCCGAGCAGCAGGCCGAAGACGATGAGCACGATCGCCACGATCCAGAGCGAACGGAAGGCGGTGCGGATCGAGTCCTGGAGCAGGAACCCGACGATCACGATCGGGATCGTGCCGATGATGATCAGCCAGCCGAGACGCACATCCGGGTCGCCCTTCTGCACGCCGGTCGAGCGCTTGCCGCCCCCGCCGCCGAAGGAGCGGAACCACTTGCCGATGATCCGGGTGATGTCCTTCCAGAAGTAGATGAGCACGGCGGTCTCGGTGCCGAGCTGGGTGATGGCGGTGAAGGTCGCGCCCGGGTCGCCCCAGCCGGCCACGTCGCCGAAGATGCGCAGGTGCGCGCTCGACGAGATCGGCAGGAACTCGGTGAGGCCCTGGAGGATGCCGAGGATGATCGCCTGGAGGAAGTCCACCGGCTGATTCTGTCAGTCGGACGCCCGGATGCCGTCCACCGTCGGTATGAGAGAACTCTCAGGCCTCGAGCAGCAGGTCGGTCAGCACGGCGCGTCCGAAGGCGAGCGCGTCGAGCGGCACCCGCTCGTCGACGCCGTGGAACATCGCGGGGAAGTCGAGCCCCGGGCCGAGGCGCAGCGGTGCGAAGCCGTAGCCGGTGATGCCGAGCTCGCTGAGCGCCTTGTTGTCTGTGCCGCCCGACAGCAGGTAGGGCAGCACCTCCGCCTCGGGGTCGTGCCGGCGCAGCGCGCCGACCATCTTCTCGACGAGAGCGCCCTCGAACGGGTTCTCGAGCCCCACGTCGTGGTGCACGATCTCGACCTCGACCTCGGGCCCCGCGAGCTCCCGCAGTTCGGCGAGCACCGCCTCCTCCTGCCCCGCGAACGGGCGCACGTCGACGAGCGCCTCAGCCCGGTCGGGGATCACGTTGTGCTTGTAGCCCGCCTCGAGCACGGTCGGGTTCGAGGTGGTGCGCACGGTCGACCGCAGGAAGCCGGCGGCGACACCGGTGCGCTCGATGAGGGCCACCGGATCCTCGTCCGGTGCGGCGTCGAGCAGCCGTCGCACGCCGTCGAGCATGGCGCTCGTCGTGGCCCCCAGCTGCACGGGCCACTCGTGGCGGCCGATGCGGGCGATCGCCTCCGACAGCTTCGTGATGGCGTTGTCGCGGATGACGCGCGAGCCGTGGGCGGCGACGCCGCGCGCGACGAGGCGCACCCAGACGAGCGCCTTCTCCCCCGTCTGCAGCAGGTAGGCGCGACGCCCCGCCAGGTCGACCGAGTAGCCGCCCACCTCGCTGATCGCCTCGGTGGCGCCGGCGAAGACCTCCGGATGGTGGGTGACGAGGTGGTGGGAGCCGAAGACGCCGCCGTTCTCCTCGTCGCTGAAGAACACCACCACGAGATCGCGGGCGGGCCGCCTGCCCGAACGCAGGATGTCGCCGAGGCTCGTCAGGATCATGGCGTCCATGTCCTTCATGTCGACGGCACCCCGGCCCCACAGCAGCCCGTCGCGGATCTCGCCCGCGAACGGGTCGACGCTCCAGTTCGCGGGGTCGGCCGGCACCACGTCGAGGTGCCCGTGCACGACGAGGGCGGGGCGCGTCGGATCCGCCCCCTCGACGCGTGCGACCACGCTCGTGCGCCGCGGGGCCGCGTCGTAGAGCCGTGGCCCGAGCCCGAGCGAGAGGAGTTCGGCCTCGACGTACTCGGCCGCCTCCGTCTCGCCGTTCGCGCGGCCGCCGCCCCAGTTCGTGGTGTCGAAGCGGATGAGGTCGCGTGCGATCCGGGCGGTGTCCTCGAGTGGGCCGTCCATGACCCCACGCTACCCGGCTGCGGCGGCGGTCAGTCGCGCAGGTACGCGGGATGCCCCGCGACGTAGGTGGCGGCCGTCGCCCGGTCGTCGGCGAGGGTGCCGAGCACGAACAGCAGCTCCTCGAGCGAGGAGGTTCGCGCGCTGCGGTACGCGAGCAGCTCGGTGGCCTCGGGGTCGAGCACGGCGAGGTCGGCCTCCTTGCCGACCTCGAGCGAGCCGATGCGGTCGCCGAGCCCCAGGGCGCGCCCTCCGCCGAGGGTGGCGAGGTAGAGCAGCCGCGGGGCGTCGAGCGAGACGCCGTCGAGCTGTGCGATCTCGTAGGCGGCGCCCATGGTGCGCAGCATCGAGAAGCTGGTGCCGCCGCCGATGTCGGTGCCGAGCGCGACCCGCACCCCCGCATCCGCGGCGCGCCGCAGCGAGAACAGTCCGCTGCCGAGGAACAGGTTCGAGGTCGGGCAGTGGGCGATCGCGGCGCCGGCGTGCGACATCCGGGCGAGCTCCGCATCCGTCAGATGCACGCCGTGCGCGAAGACCGAGCGGTCGCCGACGAGGCCCGCGCGGTCGTACACGTCGAGGTAGCCGTCGGAGTCGGGGAACAGCTCGCGGACCCACGCGATCTCGGCGAGGTTCTCGGAGAGGTGGGTGTGCAGCAGCACCCCCGGATGCCGGGCGAGCAGCTCCCCCGCAACCGCGAGCTGCGCCGGGGTGCTCGTCGGGGCGAAACGGGGGGTGACGGCGTATCCGTTACGCCCGACGCCGTGCCAGCGCGCGATGAGCGCCTCGGTGTCGGCCGCCCCGCTCTCGGCCGTGTCGAGCAGCCCCGCCGGCGCGTGGCGGTCCATCAGCACCTTGCCCGCGATCATCCGCGTTCCGCGGCGCAGCGACTCGGCGAAGAACGCGTCGACGGAGCTCGCCGAGCTCGTTCCGAAGCTGAGGGCGGTCGTCGTGCCGGCGCGCAGGATCGTGTCGAAGAACACCCGCGCGACGGCGGCGGCGTGCTCGGCGTCGGTGAAGGCGAGTTCGGCGGGGAACGCGTAGGTGTCGAGCCAGTCGATCAGCTGCGTGCCGTGCGCTCCGACGATGCCCGTCTGCGGGTAGTGCGTGTGGGTGTCGACGAATCCCGCCGACACGATGCGCCCGCGGTGGTCGTCGACCGGCGTGCCGGGCGGGATGCGGTCGGCGAGGGCGCCGTGGTCGCCGACCGCCGAGATCCGCCCGTGCTCGATGAGGATGACGCCGTCCGGATGCTCGACGAGCGCGCCCTCCCCCGCCGTGTCGGGGTCGTCGACGACCGTGACGAGATGGCCGCGGACCGCGCGGGCGGGCGACGGTTCGTCGGGTGCCGCGCTGTAGCTCATGCCTCCCATCATGGAGGTCGTGCGGGTGTCACGGGGCCCGTGTCGGGCGTGCTAAGGTCTTTCTTCGGTCCTCCTGGTGAGGATCGGACTCGCGCGGGTGGCGGAATTGGCAGACGCGCTAGCTTGAGGTGCTAGTGCCCGTATAGGGCGTGGGGGTTCAAGTCCCCCCTCGCGCACGAGTCGCAAGGCCCCGGATCGACACGGTCCGGGGCCTTCGTCGCGTTCCGGAACGATCGGCTCGTCAGGCTGCGGGGAACGCTGACGCCAGCATGCGGGCGATCGGCTCGGGATCCAGGAGCGGCTCCTGGCGCTTGAGCAGCGTGCGCGCGAGTTTCTTGGGCCAGCAGACGTAGACATCCCGCACCGAGAAGTCGGCCAGCAGCAGGGGCCACTCGGCATCGACGAAGCACAGACAACCGTTCACGTCGATCCCGGCCCCGAGCGCTTCCTTGACCTTCGCGACCTGCCGCTCGACGCCATCGACCAGCGAGGTCTTGTCGCGCCGATTCACGAGAAGTCGCTTGCGCCCCCCGAACCCGAAGAGACTGTCGACGACGTCGAAGTCCACCTTGCCTCGATATCGCTTGGCGTCGACCACCCACACTCCCCAGGGCGTGACGACGAGATGGTCGATGTTCGCCTTGGTGCCTGGGATGCGACGATCATGCAGAGCGATGACGCCGACCTCGCCGAGCGCGTCGAGTCGCTCCGCAACCCGTTCCTCGCCGACGGCTCCCGTCTCCCACGCGCGGGTCGATTGACGCGGACGCGCGGGACCGTCATCGACAGCGAGGAAGGTCGCGACGCGCCCGACGAACCCCGTGCCGAAGACGGCCTGGACATTCGCCTTCGACTGGGCCACTCGGGCCTCGTGCCGAGCGGTGTCTCTGGCTTCGCGACGTTCGTACTCCCGCCGAGCAGACGCTCCAGCCGTTCCCCGGTCGATGGCTTCGACCGGCTGAGCGCACACGAGGTGTCGGACGTTCCGGGCGTTCTGGTTGTAGATCGCACGTGTCCCCCGGGGGATCTCCATCGCGCACTCGGCGCAGTTTCCCGCAAAGCGGAGATTCATCTCCTTGTCACCGTCGGCCACAGACCCTCCCGGGATCATCATGGCGAGGACGGACGCGATGCTCTCGCCCCCAGTCGGGTGCCGCCGCCCGTCAGCGACCCGCGGGCTGCAGCTCGGCGAGGCGGGGTGCCACCCTCTCGCCGAACTCGGCGATGAAGCCGGCGGGATCGGGAGCGACGTTGCGCAGCTGCACGTGCTCGACGCCGAGGGCGGCGAGCTGCTCCATGCGGCGCAGGAAGCCGTCCGGATCGCCGAGCGGGTCGAGCTGGCCGCCCTGCACGGTCTTCTCGATCGCCGCGTAGTCGCGTCCCAGGCGGTCGCAGTGCGCGCGCAGCACCTCGAGCTTGTGCGCCACCTCGTCGGGGTCGTTGACGGTGAAGTTGGCGATGTCGGCGTACTGGGCCACCATCCGCAGCGTCTTCTGCTCGCCGTTGCCGCCGATCATGATCGGGGGGTGCGGGCTCGACAGGGGCGCCGGCACGCAGATGGTCTCGGCCAGGTGGTAGTGCGCACCGTCGAACGGTCCCACCTCCGCGGGATCCCACATCTGCAGGGCGATGCGCAGGGTCTCCTCGAGGCGCTCGAACCGCTCGGCGAGCGGCGGATAGGGCACCCCGAGCGCCTGGTGCTCGCGTTCGTACCAGGCGGCACCCACCCCGAGGATCGCGCGCCCCTCGGAGAGCACGTCGAGGGTCGTCGCGATCTTCGCGAGCAACCCCGGATGCCGGTAGGTGACGCCGGTGACGAGCGTTCCGAGCCTCACCCGCGAGGTGTGGGCGGCCGCGAAGCCGAGCACGGTGTAGCCCTCGAGCATCTCGTCGTGGGCGGTGCGGAACCGCTCCATCTGGAAGTAGTGGTCCATCGCGGTGAACCACGAGCCTCCCGCATCCTCGGTCGCCCGGGCGGTGCGGGCGATCGTGGCGGCGATGCTCGCGGGCGCGCCGGGCAGGGTGAAGTCCATGAAGTGGAGTCCGAATCGCATGGGCGCGACGCTACGCCCCTCCCGGGGCGTCCGCCGGATGCGGTGTCCCGCCTCCGAGGGGAGGGCGATGGGTCTGCCCCCGGAGACGGGTCGTGCGCCACGCCGGACGGTGCTCCCGTCTCGCGGATGCGCGACGTAGCATCCCCAGCAAGATGAAACCCGGTCCCGTGCGCATGTCAGGTGTGCTGACGGCCTGGAACGACGAACGCGGCTTCGGCTTCGTCACCCCGGCCGTCGGCGGTCCGGACGTGTTCGTGCACATCACGGCGTTCGCAGACGGCGCGCCCCGACCGATCCAGGGTGACGGCGTCGACTACGAGCTCGAGTTCTCGCCCGAGGGCAAGCCCCGCGCGGGCCGGGCGACCATCACGACCCCCGCGCTCGGCCATCGAGCGGTCGCGCCGGCGGTGCCCCTCCCGCGTCTCGTCCCCACCGGACGGGCGAGTCGACTCGGCTACCTGGCGGTGCTGGGGTTCTTCGGGATCGCGTTCGTCGTGGCGCTCATCCGGCCGATCCCCTACTGGGTGTGGATCCTCTACGTCGGGATGTCGTTCGCGACGTTCGTGGCCTACGCCCTCGACAAGCGGGCGGCGTCCTCGTCGGGGTGGCGGCTGAGCGAGGGATCGCTCCTGGCGATGGGACTCGCCTGCGGCTGGCCGGGCGCGATCGTGGCGCAGCAGGTGCTGCGGCACAAGACGGTCAAGATGAGCTTCCAGATCGTGTTCTGGGTGACGGTCGTGGTGAACGTGGTCGCCTTCGTGGTGTTCAGCTGGGTGGCGACGATCGAGCTCAGCTGATCCCGCGTCGCGGGCTCGGCCGGCGTCGGTCGGGGAGCGTATCATCGAACACATGTTCGAGATGGCGCGCGCCGACGAGATCCGTGCGCTGCAGGAACGCATCCACGGCATGCAGCGCACCCGGCTCGCCGACCGCACCCTGCCGACCTCGGCGGCGCTCGCCGAACTGCTCCCCGGGGGCGCGCTCGCGGCGGGGGCGAGCTACGTCGTCGACGGCTCCACCGCGCTCGCGCTCGAGCTGCTGCGGGAGCCGAGCAGGGCGGGGTCGTGGTGCGCGGTCGTGGGCATGCCGGATCTGGGCATCGAGGCGGCGGCCGCCGCCGGGCTCGACCTCGAGCGACTCGTGCTCGTGCCGCATCCGGGAGAGCAGTGGTTCGCGGTGGTGTCGGCGCTCGTCGACGCGGTGGCGGTCGTGCTCGTGCAGCCGCCCGCCCCCGCCCGGGTGGGCGAGTCGCCCGCGGCACGGCTCGCGGCGCGCCTGCGGCGCCGGGAGGCGGTGCTCGTGGCGATGCGCGAGTGGCCGCGCGCCGAGGCGCGGCTCGCGATCGCCGAGAGCGATTGGGCGGGTGCGGGCGCAGGGTTCGGGCATCTCCGCGCCCGACAGGTGACGGTGGCATCCCGGTCGCCCGCCTGGCAGGGGCGCACGCGTTCCCGGCGCCTCTGGCTGCCCGACGCCTCGGGGGCTGTCTCCCCCGTCGTCGCGCGTGTGCTCGACGAGCGCGAGCCGGATGGGCGGGCGCGGCCGCGGATGGCGACCGTAGGCTGACGCCATGCGGTACCGCTTCGAATCCGAGCTGCGGCGCTGGGAGGCGCGGCTGCGCGACGACTGGTACTTCGTCGACCTGCCGCCCGAGGCGTCCGCCGAGATCCACGAGTGGGCCGACGCGCTCCCCCGCGCCGGCTTCGGTGCCGTCAAGGTCGTGGCCCGGGTGGGCGGGACGAGCTGGTCGACCTCGATCTTCCCCTCGGCGTCGGGCGTCTACAGTCTCGTGGTGGGCGCGCGCGTGCGCCGGGCGGAGGGTGTCGAGCCCGGTGAGGTGATCACGGCCGAGGTCGAGCTCGTCTGAACGCGAGTTGACTCGTTCGAACACATGTTCGACAATGGAGCATGGGTTCCATCCCCCGTCTGCTCGTGCTGCACGTGCCCGATTGGGCCGTGCGGGCGCAGGCGCGCGAGCACCGCGCGGAGGGGGCGCCGATGGCGCTCATCGCCGCGGGCGTCGTGGTGGCCTGCAGCTCCTCCGCCCGGGCGCAGGGGGTGCGTCTCGGCATGCGGCAGCGCGAGGCACAGGGGCGCTGTCCCGGGCTGCGCGTCGAGCGCGAGCAGCCCGCGATCGCGGCGCGCTCCTTCGAGCCCGTGCTCGCCGCCCTCGAGCAGGCGCTGCCGGGCTGGCATCCGCTGAGCCCCGGCACCGCGGCGATCCGCGCCCGCGGCCCGGCCCGCTACTACGGGGGCGAGACCGCCGCCGCCCGCACGGTGACGGGCATCGTCGCGGCCGCGGGGGCGGAGGGGGCGCGCGTCGGCATCGCCGACGGCCTGTTCGCAGCCGAGCTCGCCGCCCGCGCCCCGGCCGCGGGTCCGGCACCCGGCGGTCGAGCGGATGCCGCGCGGATCGTGCCCGCCGGCGGCACGCCGGCCTTCCTCGCGCCGCTGCCGGTCTCCGCCCTCGGCGACCCCGAGCTCGCCTCGCTGCTGCCGCGGCTCGGCATCCGCACCCTCGGGGCGTTCACGGCGCTTTCCGAGACGGATGTCGCGGCCCGGTTCGGTCCGCTCGGCGCGCGGCTGCACGCCCTCGCACGCGGCAGCGATGCGCGGCCGGCGACCCCGCGCATCCCGCCGCGCGACATCGACGCCGTCGTCGACTTCGAGCCGGGCCTCACCCGCGTCGACGAGGTGGCCTTCGGGGTGCGGGCGGCCTGCGACGACTTCGTGCGCGCCCTGCTCGGCGAGCGGCTCGTCTGCACGGCGCTGCGCGTCGAGTTCACGGCCGAGGGAGGCGAGCACGACGAGCGGGTGTGGCTGCATCCGCGGTCGTTCACCGCGGCCGAGGTGGTCGACCGGGTGCGCTGGCAGCTGCAGGCGGTCGAGACGCTGCGCTCCCCCGTCGTCCGGGTGCGGGTGAGTCCCGAGGCCGTCGACCCGGTGTCCACCCACGAGGCGGGACTGTGGGGCACCGGGCCCGACGAGCGCGTGCACTCGGTGCTCTCGCGTGTGCAGGGCATGGTGGGGCACCGCGGGGTGCTCACCCCGCAGCTCGCCGGCGGCCGGCGGCCGGCCGACCGGCAGACGCTCGTGCCGTGGGGCGACCGCGCCGTCGTCGCCCGGCAGCGCGCCCACCCGTGGCCGGGGGCGCTGCCCGACCCGCCGCCCACGACCGTCTACGAGATGCCGCGACCGCTGCGCGTCGAGGATGCGCGGGGTCGCCCCGTCACGATCGACGACCGGGGCCGGGTCAGCGCCGCGCCGGCCGTCATCGTGTCGCAGGGCGGTACACGCCGCGATCTCACCGCCTGGGCGGGTCCGTGGCCCCTCGAGGAGCGCTGGTGGGACCCGGCGACCGCGCGCGCCGCGCATCGCGTGCAGGCCGTCGACGCGAGCGGATGCGCGTGGCTGCTCGTGCTCGACGGCGAGGGCTGGTGGGCCGAGGGGCGGTACGACTGATGGGCTGGAGCAACCCGCCCGTTCCCTGGGGCGAGTTCGAGCGCACCCTCTCGGGGCGCCGCCCCGCGCAGGACGACACCCGCGACGGCGGCGACGGGCCGGCGTTCTCGCGCAAGCGCGGGCCGTACCTGCCCCCACCGGGCGTCGTGCGCGATCCGGAGGCGCTGCCCTACGCCGAGCTGCACGCCCACTCGAGCTTCAGCTTCCTCGACGGCGCCTCCTCCCCCGAGCAGCTGCTCGAGGAGGCGGAGCGGCTCGGGCTCAGCGCCCTCGCGCTCGTCGACCACGACACCTTCGCCGGGCTCGTGCGCTTCGCCGAGGCCGCCGAGACCTCGCAGGTGGCGACGGTGTTCGGGGCCGAGCTCTCGCTCGGGCTGCCCGGCCCGCAGAACGGCGAACCCGACCCGGAGGGCGAGCATCTCGTGGTGCTCGCCCGGGGCACCGAGGGCTACCACCGGCTCGCCCAGGCGCTCACCGAGGCGAACCTGCGCGGCGGCGAGAAGGGGCGCCCGGTCTACGACCTCGACGAGCTCGCGGCGGCGGGCGCGGGGAACTGGGCGGTGCTCACCGGCTGCCGCAAGGGCGGCGTGCGCCGGGCTCTCGAGAGGGGCGGTGCGGATGCGGCGGGCCGGGCCCTCGACGAGCTCGTCGCGCGGTTCGGGCGGGACGCCGTGCACGTCGAGCTCATCGACCACGGCGACCCCCTCGACACCGACCGCAACGACGTGCTCGCCGAGCTGTCATCCGCGCGCCGGCTGCCGGTGCTGGCGAGCGGCAACGTGCACTACGCCGCGCCCCGCGACCGGCACCTCGCCGCCGCCGTCGCGGCGGTGCGCGCCCGCCGCAGCCTCGACGAGCTCGACGGCTGGCTGCCGGCGACGGGCGGCGCGCATCTGCGGTCCGGGCGCGAGATGCGCGAGCGCTTCGCGCGCTACCCCGGCGCGATCGAGCACGGGCTCGAGCTCGCCGCCGAGCTCGCCTTCCCGCTGCGGCGCGCGAAGCCCGCCCTGCCGAAGCAGGAGGTGCCGCCGGGGCACACGCCCATGTCCTATCTGCGGGAGCTCGTCTGGGCGGGGGTGCCCGCCCGCTACCCCGAGCTCGACGAGGCGGGGCGCGCCCGCATCGAGGCCGAGCTCGCGGTCATCGAGCAGAAGGACTTCCCCGGCTACTTCCTCATCGTGCACGACATCGTCGCCTTCGCCCGGTCGCGCGGCATCCTGTGCCAGGGGCGCGGCTCGGCCGCCAACTCGGCGGTCTGCTACCTGCTCGGCATCACCGCGGTCGACGCGATCGCCTACCGGCTGCCCTTCGAGCGCTTCCTGTCGAGCCTGCGCGACGAGGAGCCCGACATCGACGTCGACTTCGACTCCGACCGCCGCGAGGAGGTCATCCAGTGGGTGTACGGGCGCTACGGGCGCCGCAACGCCGCGCAGGTCGCCAACGTCATCCAGTACCGGCCGAAGAACGCCGTGCGCGACATGGCCAAGGCGCTCGGCTACAGCCCCGGGCAGCAGGACGCCTGGTCGAAGCAGGTCGACGCGCACGCCTGGAACCTGGAGCCGGATGCCGTGGCCGACTCCGACATCCCGCGCCCCGTGCTCGAGCTGGCCTCCGAGCTGCTGAAGGCGCCGCGGCACCTCGGCATCCACTCGGGCGGCATGGTGCTCACCGATCGGCCCGTCGGCGAGGTCGTGCCGATCGAGCACGCCCGCATGGACGGCCGCACCGTCATCCAGTGGGACAAGGACGACGCGGCGTGGATGGGGCTCGTCAAGTTCGACCTGCTGGGGCTCGGCATGCTCGCGGCGCTGCAGCACAGCCTCGACCTCATCCGCGAGGCGACGGGCGAGGAGTGGGAGCTCGCGACGATCCCCAAGGAGGAGCCTGCCGTCTACGACATGCTGTGCCGGGCCGACTCGATCGGGGTGTTCCAGGTGGAGTCGCGCGCCCAGATGGGTCTGCTGCCGCGCCTGCAGCCGCGGGCGTTCTACGACCTCGTCGTGCAGATCGCGCTCGTGCGTCCCGGGCCGATCCAGGGCGGCGCCGTGCACCCCTTCGTGCGCCGCAAGCTCGGTCGCGAGCCGGTGGAGTACGCGCATCCGAAGCTCGAGCCGGTGCTCGAGCGCACCCTCGGCATCCCGGTGTTCCAGGAGCAGCTCATGCAGATGGCGATGGCCGTCGGCGAGTGCTCGGGCGAGGACGCCGACCTGCTGCGCCGTGCGATGGGTTCCAAGCGCGGGCTCGAACGCATCGAGCAGCTGCGCCGGAAGCTCTACGAGGGGATGGCCTCGAACGGACTGACGGGCGCCGCGGCCGACGACATCTACGCGAAGATCCAGGCCTTCGCGAACTTCGGCTTCGCCGAGAGCCACTCGCTGAGCTTCGCCCTGCTCGTCTACGCGAGCTCGTGGATCAAGCTGCACTACCCGGCGGCGTTCCTCGCGGGTCTCCTGCGGGCCCAGCCCATGGGGTTCTACTCCCCCGCCTCGCTCACCGCCGACGCGCGACGGCACGGCGTGCGGGTGCTGCGTCCCGACATCCTGCGCTCGGGAGCGGATGCGGGGCTCGAGCCGCTCGTCGACGGCGCGCCACCCCGGGCGACCGGCGCGGATTCATGCCGCGAAAGGCATCAACCGCATCCGGGCGACTTCGACCCCGCCGCGCCCGACCTCTCGCGGCAGCACCGTCGCGACGGGGGCTCGGCGGTGCGGCTGGGTCTCGCGGGCGTGCGGGGCATCGGCGCCGCCCTCGCGACCCGCATCGTGACCGAACGGGACGCGCGGGGCGCGTTCCGCGACATGGAGGATCTGGTGCGCCGGGTCGGGCTCACGACGGCGCAGCTCGAGGCGCTCGCGACGGCGGGGGCCTTCGAACCGTTCGGCCTCGCCACCCGCGAGGCGCTGTGGCGGGCGGGCTCGGCCGCCGAGGACCGCGCCGAATACCTCGCGGGCACGGTCGTCGCCGTGCAGCCGCCGCTGTTCACCGATCCGACCGCGTTCGAGACCCTCGCGGCCGACCTGTGGGCGACCGGCATCTCGCCCGACGACCACCCCGTGCGGCACCTGCGGGAGCGGCTCGACGCCCGCGGGGTGCTGAGCGCCGAGCGGCTGCGCACGGCCGAGCCGGGGCGGCGCATCGAGGTCGCCGGCCTCGTGACGCATCGTCAACGGCCGGCCACGGCCTCCGGCATCACCTTCATGAACCTCGAGGACGAGACGGGACTCGTGAACGTGATCTGCGGGGCGGGATTCTGGGCGCGGCACCGCCGCGTCGCACGCGACGAGCCCGCGGTGATCGTGCGCGGCATCCTCGAGCGCTCGGACGAGGGGGTCGTCAACGTGCTCGCCGACGCCATCGAGCCGCTGCGCGCGGGCGTCGCCCACCGCTCCCGCGACTTCCGATGAGCGGGGGTGTCAGGCGCCCAGCTCGGCCTCGGCGAGCAGCACGCACACGCACAGCGCCTCGATCGCCTGCGCGAGGTCGGCCTCCGGGGGCATCGACGGCGCGATCCGGATGACGCTGTCGTGCGGGTCGTCGTCGTAGGGGTACGCGGCGCCGGCGGGGGTCACCGCGACGCCGATCGACTTCGCGAGCTCGACCGCCCGGGTCGCGGTGCGCGCGGGGGCGTACACCGTCACGAAGTACCCGCCGGTCGGATGCGTCCAGGTGGCGTGCCCGGTGAGCCGCTCCCCCAGGATGCGCTCGACGAGGGCGAACTTCGGGGCCAGCAGTGCCCGGTGCGCGCGCATGTGCGCACGCACGCCCTCCGCGTCGCCGAAGAACCGGGCGTGCCGCAGCTGGTTGAGCTTGTCGGGTCCGATGGTCTGCACCGAGGTGTGGTGGCGGTACCAGTCGATGTTCGCCGGGCTGGAGGCGAAGAACGCCACGCCGGCGCCTGCCTGGGTGATCTTCGACGTCGAGGCGAACACGAAGAACCGGTCCGGGTGGCCCGCCTCGGCCGCGAGGCCGAGGATGTCGAGAGGCGCGGGCTCGTCGTCGGTCAGGTGGTGCACGGCGTAGGCGTTGTCCCAGAAGATCCGGAAGTCGTCGGCCGCGGCGGGCATCGCCGCGAGGGCGCGCGCGGTCGTCTCGTCGACGGAGGAGCCGGTCGGGTTCGCGTACTGCGGCACCAGCCACATCCCCTTCACGGCGGGGTCGGCGAGATGCCTCTCGATCGACGGCAGGTCGAGCGAGCCGTCGGCCAGGTACGGGATCGACACCATCCGGATGCCGAGCGCCTGCGTGATCGCGAAGTGGCGGTCGTAGCCGGGCGACGGGCACAGGAACACCGCGTCGCGCCCGACCCACGGCTCGCCGCCCGGCACACCGTGCAGCAGCGCGTGCACGACCACGTCGTGCATCATCTGGAGGCTCGCGTTGTTGCCGGCCAGCAGCTGCGCGACCGGGATGCCGAGCAGCTCGGCGAAGATCCGGCGCAGCTCGAGCAGGCCGTCGCCTCCGCCGTAGTTGCGCAGGTCGGTGCCGGCGGCGTCGCGATGGTCGGCGCCGAGGTCGAGGTCGAGCAGCGCGTTCGACAGATCCAGCTGCGCCGCAGAGGGCTTGCCGCGGGTGAGGTCGAGGGAGAGGCCGCGCTCGCGCAGCGCGACGTACTCGGCGCGCAGCGTCTCGAGCAGGGGGCTCTCGAGGGTGTGGGACATGGTGTCAACGGTACCCGCTGTGGATGCCGGATCGGCGATGCCGATCCGCTGCCGGCGGCCGTCGCCCGGGGGTCAGGCCGAACCGATGCGCCGCCGCAGCAGGTCGATGCGCGCCTGCAGCTGAGCGACCGTGCAGCGCGCCACCTCGGGCCCCCCGCACAGCCGCCGCACCTCGGCGTGCACCTGCGCGTGGGTCTGGCCGGTGCCCCGGGCGTGGATGCTCACGAGGCTGTTGAGCAGCTTGCGCTGCTCCGACAGGGTGCGGTGGAGGGGCTGCGGCTGGGTCTCGACCTCGCCGCGCTCCCGGCGGTCCTCGCCGCGTCGCGCCTGGCGCTGCTGGCGGTGCCGGAGCAGCTGCGACACCTCCTCCGGGTCGAGCAGGCCGGGGATGCCGATGAAGTCCCACTCCTCCGGGCTGCCGGGCGTCGCGAGGGCACCGTACTCGGCGCCGTCGAACATCGCCTTCTCGAAGATCGCGAGCGAGGCGAGCGCCTGCCACTCGAACTCGTCGGCGAGCTCGGCGGACGCCTCCTCCTGCCGGTTGGCGTCGTCGAGCAGCGCGTCCTCGAGCAGGGCGTCCTCGGGCGTCTCGCGGTCGAGCGCGTGGTCGCGTTCGCGCTCGAGCTCCGAGCCGAGACGCAGCAGCACCGGCACGCTCGGCAGGAAGACGGTGGCGAGCTCACCGCGCCGGCGGGCGCGCACGAAGCGGCCGATCGCCTGGGCGAAGTACAGCGGCGTCGAGGCGCTCGTCGCGTACACCCCGACGCAGAGCCGCGGCACGTCGACGCCCTCGGACACCATGCGCACGGCGACCATCCAGCGCTGGGTGCCCTCCGCGAACGCGGCGATCCGCTCGCCCGACCCGGCGTCGTCGGAGAGCACCACCACCGGGGGCGTGCCGGTCAGGTCGGTGAGGATCGCGGCGTAGGCGCGTGCCGCGGCCTGATCGGTGGCGATCACCAGGCCGCCCGCATCCGGGATGTGCTGGCGCACCTCGCGGAGGCGCCGATCGGCCGCCGAGAGCACGGCGGGCATCCAGTCGCCCCCCGGATCGAGCGCCGTACGCCAGGCCTGCGCCGTGACGTCCTGGGTGTCGTCCTGGCCGAGGCTCGCCTCCATCTCGTCGCCCGCGCGGGTGCGCCAGCGCATCGAGCCCGCGTAGCTGAGGAACACGACGGGGCGCACGACGCCGTCCGCGAGGGCGCGGCCGTAGCCGTAGGCGTAGTCGGTCTGCGAGAGCCGCACCCCGCGCTCGTCGCGGGCGTAGCGCACGAACGGGATGGGCGAGGTGTCGCTGCGGAACGGGGTTCCGGTGAGCGAGAGCCGGCGGGTGGCGCCCTCGAACGCCTCGCGCACCGCGTCGCCCCAGCTCAGGGCGTCGCCCGCGTGGTGCACCTCGTCGAGGATGACGAGTGTGCGCGCCGAGGTGGTGAGCTCGCGATGCAGGCTGGCGCGCACCGCGATCTGCGCGTAGGTCACCACGACGCCGTGGAACTGCCGGGCCTCCCGCCCGTGACGGTTGCTGAACCGCGGGTCGAGGCGGATGCCGGCGCGGTGCGCGGCGTCGGCCCACTGCACCTTGAGATGCTCCGTCGGGGCGACGACCGTGATGCGGTCCACGACCCGGCGCTGCAGGAGCTCGGACGCGAGCCGCAGCGCGAACGTCGTCTTACCGGCGCCCGGCGTCGCCGAGACGAGGAAGTCGCGTCGGCTCGCCTCGCTCGCGGCCGGGTCGAAGTAGCGGGTGAGCGCCTCCTCCTGCCAGGCGCGCAGCTTGCCGGCGGTGCCCCAGGCGGCCCGCTCCGGGAAGCTCGGCGAGAGGTGCTCGGCGGCGGAGGTCGCGCGGAACGCCCGCTCCCCCGACACCTCGCTCACTCGACCCAAGCGTAGTCGGCGACCACGACATCCTGAGGTGGTCGAGGAGCGCCGCGAAGCGACGCGTCTCGAGACCGTCCGCGCTCAGTCGTCGCCGTGGCCGAAGCGCCGCCGCACGGCGGGCTTCAGCAGCGCCGCCGGACGGACGGCGCCCGCGCCGAAGCGCTCGGCGATCGCGTCGACCGTCTGCTCCGCCTCGCGCCAGTCCTCGTCGTCGTCCCACAACCCGAGCGTGCTCGACCCGCCGCCCACGAGCTGCTCCGCGCGCACGCCGACGAGTCGCACGGGGCGGGCGGACGAGTTGGCCTGATCGTAGAGCTCGCGCGCGGCCTCGTAGATGCGTCGGGCGAGATCGGTCGGCTCGGCGAGCGTGCGCGACCGGGTGATGGTCGTGAAGTCGTCGAAGCGCAGCTTCAGCGCGACCGTTCGGCCCATGACCCCGGCGCGCCGCAGGCGCTGCCCGACCCCGTCGGCGAGCTGGAGCAGCACGCGGTGCAGTTCGACGGCATCCGTGCGGTCGGTCTCGAAGGTGGTCTCGTGGCCGATCGACTTCTCCTCGCGACCGGGGCTCACGGGCCGGGGGTCGCGCCCCCAGGAGAGCTCGTGCAGACGCTGAGCACCCGCCTCGCCGACCGCGTGCCGCAGCATGTCGACCGGAGCGTGGGCGACGTCGCCGATCGTGCGGAGGCCGAGGCGCACGAGAACCTCCTCGCTCTTGCCGCCGACACCCCAGAGCGCCGAGACCGGGAGCGGGTGCAGGAAGTCGAGGGTGCCCGCCTCCGGCACGACCAGCAGCCCGTCGGGCTTGGCGCGGCTGGAGGCGAGCTTCGCCACGAACTTGGTGGCGGCGGCGCCCGCGGAGCAGCGCAGCCCCGTCTCGGAGTAGACGCGCTCGCGCAACGCGGCGCCGATCCTCCACGAGTCGCCGAGCAGCCGCCGGGCTCCCGCGACGTCGAGGAAGGCCTCGTCGACGCTCAGCTGCTCGACGTGCGGCGTCACCTCGCCGAGCAGCTCCATGACGCGACGCGAGTAGTGCGCGTAGCGCTCGAAGTGCGGTTCGAGCACGATCGCCTGCGGGCAGCGCCGCAGCGCGACGGCCATCGGCATGGCGGAGTTGACGCCGTAGCGCCGGGCCTCGTAGGTCGCCGCGGTCACCACGGAGCGCGCCGAGGGGTGGCCGACGATGACCGGCTTGCCCACGAGCTCCGGATGCTCGAGCAGTTCCACCGAGGCGTAGAAGGCGTCCATGTCGACGTGCATGATGTGGGCGGCCGGATCGTCGACCGGGTCGGCGCTGACCTGCCGGCCCGAGCCGTCCTGCTTGCTCACGCGGCCATCCTGTCACCCGCCGCCGTCATCCGCCGGGCACGACGACGCCCGCCCCGGCGGATGCGGGGCGGGCGTCGTGATCGCGCGTTCAGGCCTTCTTGCGGCCGAACAGCAGCCCCCAGATCAGCAGCACGATGATGGCGCCGGCGATCGCGAGCAGCCAGGTCTGGATCGACCAGAAGTCCTGGAGCGGCACGTTGAACAGCACGGAGCCGAGCCATCCGCCCAGCAGGGCGCCCACGACGCCGAGCAGCAGCGTCACGATCCACCCGCCCCCCTGCCTGCCCGGCAGGATGAGCTTCGCGATGGCGCCGGCGATGAGGCCGAGCACGATCCAACCGAGGATTCCCATGGGATCTCTCCATTCCGTCGGCCCTCGTTCGGGGGGTGCCGACGTGCACACTCAACTCCTCCGAGCGTCACCGGGCAAGACCCTCGTGACGTGAGGCATCCTGGTGCTATGTCGGAGCAGCATCCCTGGCGTCGGTACGTCGCGATCGGCGACTCGTTCACGGAGGGCATCGGCGATCCCGAGCCCCGCCTGCCGGGCGGCCATCGCGGCTGGGCCGACCGCGTCGCCGAGGTGCTCGACGCGCAGAGCGACGACTTCGCCTACGCCAACCTCGCCATCCGCGGGCGCCTGCTGCAGCAGATCCTCGACGAGCAGGTGGACCCGGCCCTCGCGCTGCGGCCCGACCTCATCACGATCTCGGCCGGCGGCAACGACATCATCCGCCCCGGCACCGACCCCGACGAGGTCGCCGGCCGCCTCGAGGGCGGGATCGCGCGCCTGCGAGCCGATGGCGCCACCGTGGTGCTCTTCAACGGGCCCGACATCGGTCGCACGCCCGTGCTGGGACGCATCCGCGGCAAGGTCGCGATCTACAACGAGAACCTGCACTACATCGCGAAGAAGCACGACGCGATCGTCGCCGACATGTGGGCGCTGCGCGAGCTGACCGACCCGCGGATGTGGGCGCCCGATCGGCTGCACTTCTCCCCCACCGGTCATCACACCATCGCGCGCATGGTGCTCGATGCGCTCGGCGTCGAGAACGAGCTCGAGCCGTACCAGCCGGAGCCGCTGCCGGCGCGCCCGTGGCGGCTCGCGCGGATCGACGACATCGTGTGGGCTCGGGAGCACTTCGCGCCGTGGATCCTGCGGCGGCTGCGGGGCACCTCCTCGGGCGACGGCATCACCCCGAAGCGCCCGGTTCCCGAGCACCTGTCGCACGGCGAGTAGCGCCGTTCAGTCCATCCCGAAGATGAGCTCGGGATGCCCGAGGCGCCACCACGGGCCCGGATCCTCGACGTCGGTCGAGAGCTGGAGGGGCACGGTCACCGTGCGGTCGCCGGCCGTGAACACGACGGAGCCGACCTGCTCCCCCGCCGCGGCGAGGCGGATGCCGTCGGCGCTCACCGTGGCCGTGATGGGCGTCGCGCCCCACACCACGACCGAGGCGCTCTCGCCCGCCACCGCGTCCGCTTCCTCGTCCCACGGTGTCGTGTAGCTCGCGAGCGCGTCACCCGCGGTGACGAGCGGCACCTCGTGGAATCCCGCCTCGGCCTGCGCGATCATGCTCCGGATGGCGGCGTCGATCGTCGGATGGTCGGGGCCGCCGAGCACGACCCCGACGAGCTCGATCGACTCGGAGCCCACCTCGATGTCGGAGGAGAACAGCAGGTTCGCACCGAAGGAGTCGAGGGTGCCGGTCTTGATGCCGTCGATCCCGTCGTGGCCGATCATGCCGTTCGTGTTGACGACGGTGCCGATGTCGTGGATGTCGATCGTCTTCGTGTCGACGATCTCGGCCAGCACGGGGTTCTCGAGCGCGAGCTTGCCGAGTGCCACGAGGTCGGACGCCGTGCCCGTGCTCCGCGGATCGAGACCCGAGGTGTCGACGACGGTGATGCCGCCGAGCCCGTGCGCGTCGAGCCAGCCGCGGGCTGCGGTCAGGTAGGCGTCGACCGAGCCGAACGCCCAGGTGGCGACCGTCTTGGCGTAGTTGTTCGCCGAGTCGATGAGCATGATGTCGAGCAGCTCGCGCTCGGTGAAGACCCACCCGGCGGACACCGGGGCGACGGAGCCGTTCTGCGCGAGGTAGTCGCGGCGGTACCCGACGTCCGCCGAGGTCATCGTGATGGAGGGTCCGGGATCGTCGAGCGTGATCGGATGCGCATCCAGCACGGTGAGCGCCGTGACCATCTTGGTGATGCTCGCCATCGGCACCTGCTCGGTGGTGCCCGCCTGCGCGAGCAGACCGTCGTAGCCGACGGCGGCGATCGCCGATGCACCGTACGCCGGCAGCGAGGTCTCGGCGGCGGCGGGGGTCGCGATGCTCGGCGCGGAGATCTCGGCATCCGTCACCACCACCGGGGCGAGCAGCGTCATCGGCAGGTAGGCGATGCCCGCGAGCACGGCGAACAGGCCCCCGAAGACCACGATCCGGCGTCGCCGATAGATCTGGCTTCGGGTCAGGGGCACCGGAGAATCATGCCAGGCGCTCGCCGTGAGGACGCCCAGCCACGGCGGGGCGTCGGCTCAGCGGGTGCGCAGGGCCCAGAGCGCGACGGCGGATGCGGCGGCCACGTTGAGCGAGTCGATGCCCCGTTGCATGGGGATCGTCACCACGCGATCGGCGTTCCGCAGCGCCGCACGGCTGAGCCCGTCGCCCTCGGTCCCGAGCAGCAGGGCGACCCGCTCGGGCGCGCCCGCCGCATAGTCGTCGAGCGGCACCGCCGACTCGTCGAGCGCGAGAGCCGCGATCTCGAAGCCCGCCTCGTGCAGCTCCTCCGCGCCCTGCGGCCAGTCCGGCAGGCGCGTCCACGGGACCTGCAGCACCGCGGCCATGCTCACCCGCACCGAGCGCCGGTACAGCGGGTCGGCGCAGCGCGGCGTGACGAGCACCGCATCCGCGCCGAGTCCCGCGACCGCCCGGAAGATGGCTCCGACGTTGGTGTGGTCGACGATGTCCTCGAGCACCACGACGCGCCGCGCCTCACGCAACAGCTCGGCGACCGTGGGCAGCTCCGGGCGGTGCATCGACGCGAGCGCGCCGCGGTGCAGCACGAATCCGGTGATCTGCTCGAGCAGCGCCGGCGGGGCGACGTAGACGTCGACCTCGACGTCGGCGAGCAGGGGCTCGAGATCCGGGATCCACTTCTCCTGCAGCAGCACCGATCGCGGACGGTGACCCGCCTCGAGCGCGCGCTGGATGACCTTCGTCGACTCGGCGATGTAGAGCCCGCCCTCCGGCTCCGAGAGGCGGCGCAGCACGACGTCGGTCAGGCGCAGGTAGTCGGTGAGCCGGGGGTCGGCGGGGTCGTCGACCGGAACGAGCTGCATGCGGCGATTCTGCCAGCCCGCCGAAACATCCCCGAAAAAGAGCGGCCGTAGGCTGGAGGAGGCGGAAGGAGCTGCGGATGTCGATCTCCACGCTTCCCGCACCCGGCGAGGCCGCGGGAACGCTGGCCCCGGCACTCGACGCGGCCGAGCTGCTCCTCGCAGGGAAGCGCGTCGCCGTGCTCACCGGCGCGGGCATCTCGACCGACTCCGGCATCCCCGACTACCGCGGCACCGGCGCGCCGGTGAACCGCAAGCCGATGGACTTCTCGGCGTTCCTCGGCGACGAGCGGGCCCGCAAGCGCTACTGGGCGGGCAGCCACCTGGGCTGGAACCACTTCTCGACGGCCGAGCCCAACGCGGGTCACCGCGCGCTCGCGGAGCTCGAATCCCGCGGGCTCGTCGCCGGGGTCATCACCCAGAACGTCGACGGGCTGCACGCCCGCGCCGGCTCGCGGCGGGTCGTCGAGCTGCACGGCGCCATGCGCCGCGTGACGTGCGTCACCTGCGGCCAGACCTTCGCCCGCTCCGACATCGCCGAGCGGATGACCCGCGAGAACCCGTGGCTCGGGTATCCCGACGCCATCCAGACCGGGCCGGACGGCGACGTGCAGATCGACTACGTCGACCAGATGACCGTGCCCGACTGCACCGTCTGCGGCGGACTGCTGAAGCCCGACGTCGTGTTCTTCGGCGAGTTCATCCCGCAGACCGTCTTCGCCTCGGCGCGCGCGCTCGTGCGCGGCGCGGACGCCCTGCTCATCGCCGGATCGTCGCTCGTGGTGAACTCCGGCATCCGCCTGCTCGACCAGGCGGCGAAGCGGCGCATCCCCGTGGTGATCGTGAACCGCGGCGAGACCCGCGGCGATCGCCGGGCGAGTCTCAAGATCGACTCGGGCACCTCCGAGGTGCTGGCCTCGCTCGCCGCGCGGCTTCGGTAGTCTCGATTCTCCGGGCGCCCCGCCCGAGCGGAGGATCCATGACCGAGCTCTACCTCGTGCGCCACGGCGAGACGGACTGGAACGCGGCGCGCCGCATCCAGGGGCGCACCGACATCCCGCTGAACGCCACGGGGCGCTCGCAGGCGCGTCAGGCGGCGGAGCTGCTGGCCCGCCGCCGGTGGGACGGCGTGTACTCGAGCCCCCTCGGGCGGGCGCACGAGACGGCGCAGATCATCGCCGAGCGGCTGGGCACGGGCCCGGTCACCGATGTCGACGCCCTCGTCGAGCGCGACTACGGGGCGGCCGAGGGCATGGGGTTCGAGGAGATCGAGGCACTCTACCCGGAGGGCGTGCGTGCACCGGGTCAGGAGACGCGCGAGGAGGTCGCGGGCCGCGTGGTCCCCGCCCTGCTCGCGCTCGCGGAGCGGCACCCCGAGGAGCGGCTGGTCGTGGTGAGCCACGGCGGTGCGATCCGCTCGGTGCTGCAGACCGCGGAGCCGGGCACCCAGCATCCGCGGATCACGAACGCCTCCGTGCACAGCTTCCGCGTCGAGGACGGCGCGCTCAGGCTCATCGCCTTCGACGACCCGATCGAGGAGGAGTCGCTGCTTCCCGACTGCGAGGACCTCGACGCCCAGAACGCGATCGAGGCGCACGAGGACGGCGACCCGGTGCCGACGGGTCGCGCCTGATGGCCGTCGCCGACTACGTGGAGCGGCTGCGCGGCCTCGGGCTCGACGTCGAGGTGCGCGAGTTCCCGGAGGGCACCCACACCGCGCAGGATGCGGCGGATGCGATCGGCTGCCCGGTCGCGGCCATCGTGAAGAGCCTGGTGTTCGCGCTGGACGACGAGCCGCTGCTCGTGCTCGTGTCGGGAGCCAATCGCGTCGACACCGAGCTGCTGGGCGCACGACTCGGCGGTGTGCTCGGCAAGGCGGACGCCCGCACCGTGAAGGCGGCCACCGGCTACTCGATCGGCGGGGTGCCGCCGCTCGCGCATCCGACGCCCCTGCGGACGGTCGTCGACGAGGATCTGCTGCTGCTCGACACCGTGTGGGCCGCGGCGGGCAGCGCGTCGACGGTGTTCCCGCTCGACCCGGCAGAGCTCGTGCGGCTGTCCGCCGGCGAGGTGCTGCCGGTCGCCTAGCCGCGTCGGCCGACGCGCTCGAGCAGCTCGAGCAGCGCCCGCGCGGAGCGGTCCCAGTCGAACCGCGTCGCCTGCAGTCGGGAGGCGGCGGAACGGCGCCGCCACTCCCCCGCGTCGTCGAGGGCGCGGATCGCCGCCGCGACGCCGGTCACGTCCTGCGGGTCGGCGTACACCGCGGCGTCGCCGCCGATCTCCCGGAAGATCGGGATGTCGGACACCACGATCGGCGTGCCCCGCACCATCGCCTCGACGAGCGGCAGACCGAATCCCTCGTCGAGCGACATCGTGACGAGCGCGAGCGCCCCGTCGAGCAGTTCGCCGTACTCGGCGTCGGTGACGCCGTCGTGCACGACCAGCGCATCGGCGGGGGCGAGCGCCTCCAGGCGCGCGCGGTCGGCGTCGCCGATGCGGCTCAGCAGGTGCAGGCGGTAGCCGGGCAGCAGGTGCAGGGCCCGGGCCAGGGTCTCGACGTTCTTGTAGGGCATGAACGAGCCCATGTACACCAGCTCGCGTGACGGCGGCTGCGCGCGGTCCGGGTCCGCCTCGACGGCGTCCGCCGCGTTCGACACGACCGTGATCGCGCGATCCGTCAGGCGATGCGCGCGCATGAGCTCCCGCGTCGTCTCGGACACCGTCGCGACCTCGTCGGCGCGGTTCAGCAGCAGCCGCTGCGGCCACCACGCCAGGTGGTAGAGCCGCCACATCAGCCGGATGGGCCAGGCGAGATCGCGAGGAGGCGTGCGGTTGCGGTAGTAGATCAGGTCGTGCAGCGTCAGCACGAGACCGTAGCGCCGGCCCCAGGATCCGATCGTCTGCATCGGGCTGAACACGACGTCGGGGGCGAAGGCGTTCAGGCGGCGGGCGATCGTGAGCTCGCGGGGGCTCGTCGGGGCGGTCGCGAGCTCCCACGGCAGCTCGGGCAGCATGGCGAGCTGCGCCTCGTCGGAGACCAGCATGACGAGCTCATGCCCGGCCGCCTGGGCGAGCGGCGCGAGCGCCCGGGTCAGCTCGGCCGCGAACCGGCTGATCCCGTCGTGCCGGGGATAGCGCGTGTAGCGGCAGTCGACGAGGATCCTCACCGCGGCCCCGCGGGTGCGGGAAGCTGCGCGAGGAACGCGCGGATCGCCTCGGCCACGAGCGCCGGCGTCTCGTAGTGCGCGAGATGACCGGTTCCGGGCACCACCACGAGCCGGGCGTCGGGGAACAGGTCGACAGCCGTGCGCTGGCCGGCCAGCGGCGCGATCCGGTCGAGTTCGCCCGCGATCAGCACGGTGGGCACCTCGACGCGGGGTGCGGCGGCACGCACGTCGGTGCTCACCGATGCGCCGAACGCCTCCGCGACGGTGCGCGCATCCGAGAAGCCGTTGAAGTAGCGGTGGTGCTCCTCGTGGATCCACGTGCGCAGCTCGCGGTCGGGGGTCTTGACGAGGTTCATGCTCATGAACTGCACGATGACCCAGTTGCCGAGCCAGACGCGCGCGAGCCCCTCCGGCATCGCCCGCGTGACCCCGTAGAACGCGCGGGTCGCCGCCGTGATGCCGCGCCCGGCGGCGATCTTGGGGTCGGTCGTGATGGGGTTCACCAGGATGAGGGCGCGGGCCGGCATGCCCTCGGCGATGGCGTGCGAGGCGACCATCGACCCGAAGGAGTGCCCCAGCACGACGGGCGGCGTCGGCAGCTCGAGCGCCTCGATGAAGGCCGCGAGCCATCGGCCGTAGCCCGCGATCGAATGCGGGGCTTCGGAGAGCGCGGTCGAGTCGCCGAACCCCGGGAGGTCGGGGCTGATGATCCGCACGCCGTCGAGCTGCGCGATCACCGGCTCGAGCCCGTGGTGGTCGCCGCGGTAGCCGTGCGCGAGCACCACGACGTCCCGCGCGTCGGCGGGCCCGAAGTCCCAGAAGCGGGTGCGCGAGCCGAGGATCTCGAGCTCGCGCTCCTCGACGGGGATGCGGGCGAGGGCCTCGGCGTGCGGAGTCGGGACGGACATCCCTGCGATTCTAGGCGCGCGTCCAGGGCATCCGGTGCCAGACTCGGACGGTGACGTTCACGGCTCCCATCACGCTGCCCGGCCTCACCCTCGATCCGCACTGGTACCGCCGTGCGGTCTTCTACGAGGTGATGGTGCGGTCGTTCGTCGACTCCAACGGCGACGGATCGGGCGATCTCGGGGGTCTCATCTCCAAGCTCGACTACCTGCAGTGGCTCGGGGTGGACGCCCTGTGGATCCCGCCGATCTACCAGTCGCCCCTGCGCGACGGCGGCTACGACGTCGCCGACTACCGGCAGATCCTGCCCGAGTTCGGCACGCTCGAGGAGTTCCGGGAGCTCGTCACCAAGGCGCACGAGCGCAACATGCGCATCATCATCGACCTGCCGCTGAACCACACCTCCGACCAGCACGAGTGGTTCCAGCAGTCCCGGACCGACCCCGAGGGGCCGTTCGGCGACTTCTACGTGTGGAGCGACACCGACGGCGGGTTCCCGAACGTGCGCATCATCTTCACCGACTACGAGGACTCGAACTGGGCCTTCGACTCCGAGCGGCGCCAGTTCTACTTCCACCGCTTCTTCTCGCACCAGCCCGACCTCAACTACCGCAACCCCGCGGTGCACGAGGCGGTCTTCGAGATCATCCGCTTCTGGATGGACCTCGGCGTCGACGGCTTCCGTCTCGACGCGATCCCCTACCTCTACGAGTCGGAGGAGGGCACGGGCGAGGGCGAGCCGGAGACGCACGACTTCATCAAGGCCGTGCGCCGCATGATGGACGCCGAGTACCCGGGGCGCGTCATGATCGCCGAGGCCAACCAATGGCCGGCCGAGGTGGTCAACTTCATGGGCACCGACGAGGAGCCGCAGTGCCACATGGCCTTCGACTTCCCGGTCATGCCGCGCATCTTCTACGCGCTGCGCGCCCAGTCCGCACAGGAGCTGACGCGGGTGCTCTCCGAGACCACCGAGACGCCGACCGGGGCCGGCTGGGGCGTCTTCCTGCGCAACCACGACGAGCTCACCCTCGAGATGGTCTCGGAGGAGTACCGGCAGGCGATGTACGGCTGGTACGCCTACGACCCGCGGATGCGCGTCAACGTCGGCATCCGCCGTCGCCTCGCGCCGCTGCTCGACAACTCGCGCGCCGAGCTCGAGCTCGCGCATGCCCTGCTCTTCTCGCTGCCGGGGTCGCCGTTCCTGTACTACGGCGACGAGATCGGCATGGGCGACAACATCTGGCTGCCCGACCGCGACTCCTCGCGCACGCCGATGCAGTGGACACCCGACCGCAACGCCGGATTCTCGACCGCCGACCCCGGCAAGCTCTACCTGCCGGTCGTGCAGTCGCTCGTCTATAACTTCTCCCTCGTCAACGTCGAGTCGCAGCTCGCCCAGTCGCGTTCGCTGCTGCACTGGGTGCGCAACGTCATCCATGTGCGGAAGGCGCATCCGACCTTCGGGCTCGGCACCATCCGCGTGCTGCGCACCAACCACGAATCGGTGCTCGCCTTCGTGCGCGAATACGAGGGTTCGGGCACCCAGTTCGGCGACGCGCCCGAGCGCGTGCTGTGCGTGTTCTCGTTCTCGCACAACCCGGTCTCGGTGTCGATCGACCTGAGCGGCGACGAGGGGGTGCCCCTGTACGACCTCTTCGGCGGGGGTGAGTTCCCCGCGGCGGCCGACGACGGCATCCTCACCCTCACCCTGGCCACGCAGAGCTTCTACTGGCTGCACCTCGGAGAGCCGCGCGCCACGCTTCCGCGCGCCTTCTGAGCGCCGTCGGCCCCCGGCTCTAGGCTGCGGCCATGACCAGTTGGGCCGATCGCCTGGGCGTGTTCGACCTCGAGACCACGGGCGTCGACGTCGAGACCGCGCGCATCGTGACGGCCTGCATCGCCGTCGTCGACGCGGACGGTCACGTGGTCCAGCGCTGGGACTGGATCGCGGATCCCGGAGTCGAGATCCCGGAGGGCGCGGCAGAGGTGCACGGCATCACGACCGAGCGCGCCCGTGAGGAGGGTCGCCCGAGCGAGCTCGTGGTCGCCGAGATCACGCAGACGCTGCGCACGCTGTTCGGCGTCGGCGTGCCGGTGGTCGTCTACAACGCGCCGTACGACCTCTCGCTGCTCGATCGCGAGTGCCGACGCAACGAGCTCGATCCGCTCGTCGACCCGGCTCCCGTGGTCGATCCGCTCGTCCTCGACAAACAGGTCGACACCTACCGCAAGGGCAAGCGCACCCTCGAGGTGGCCGCCGAGCACTACGGCGTCACCCTCGACGACGCCCACGACGCGGGCGCGGACGCCATCGCGGCGGGCCGCGTCGCGCAGGCGATCCTCGCCGCGCACCCCGATGAGCTCGACATCCCGATCGCCGACCTGCACGGCCGTCAGGAGATCTGGTACGCGGAGCAGGCCCGGCGGTTCCAGGACTACATCCGGCGTCGCAAGGGCGACGAGACCTTCACCGCGTCGACGGCCTGGCCGGTCAAGTACCCCGCGCATCCGGGCGCGTACCGCGACACCCAGCCCATCCCGCCGCTCGAACCGCGTCTCGGGCGGGTGCCCGTGATCGACTTCAGCCGCCCGTTGGGTCTGCAGATCGCCGCGCCGCCGGAGGCTCCCCCGGCTCCGCACGCGATCGACGCCGCCCCGCCCGACCCTCGCGAGGCGTTCCCGGGGCTCGTACCGGAGTCCGAGCCGCCCGTGCCGCCTGCGGCGGCCGAGCTGGAGCCCGAGCCCGAGGTGGCGCCCGAGCCCGAGGTGGCGCCCGAGCCCGAGGTGGCGCCCGGGTCGGTCGCCTCGCTCGGATCGGTCGAGCCGGAGGTGAGCGAGCGCACGGGCTCCCGCCCGACGGTGCTGCGCATCGCCGCGGCGATCGTCACGGATGCCGACGGCCGGTCGCTGCTCGTCCGCAAGGCGGGCACGACCCACTTCATGCAGCCCGGAGGCAAGATCGAGGAGGGCGAGAGCGCGATCGAGACGCTCGCGCGCGAGCTCGCCGAGGAGATCGGCGTCCAGCTCGACATCACCACCGCCGAGTACCTGGGGCTGTTCCGCGCGGTCGCCGCCAACGAAGAGGACACGGTGGTGCTCGCCGCGGTGTTCGCCATGGCCGTCGACGGCGAGATCACGGCATCCGGCGAGATCGAGGAACTGCTCTGGGTCGACGACCCTGACCTCGACCTCGACGGCGTCGACGTCGCCCCGTTGACGCTCGACGAGCTGCTCCCACTGTGGGAGCGTCGGCGCGATCAGGCCTTCGGCTTCTGAGTCCGCACGTCCCCTGCACATGCAAGAGGGCCCCGTCCGAGGACGGGGCCCTGTCGCGCAGGTGAACCGGAGGCTTACTTGCCGAAGTTCTTGTAGCGCGTGTTGAACTTCTCGACGCGGCCGGCGCTGTCGAGGATGCGCTGCTTGCCCGTGTAGAACGGGTGCGAGGCGGACGAGATCTCGACGTCCACGACCGGGTAGGTCTCGCCGTCCAGCTCGATGGTCTTGTCGCTCGTGAGGGTCGAACGGGTGAGGAAGGTCTCGCCGCTCGCCAGGTCGCGGAAGACGATCGCCTGGTAGTCGGGGTGGATGTCGGTCTTCATGAGGTACCTCAGTCGGAGATGATTCGGAAAGGAAGTAGGCGGGCCCGATGGGCCGACTGTCGAGTCTATCAGACCCGGACTAGCTCCAGCGCGCTCTCGCCGCGAAGCGGCCGTCCTCGCTCGTCGAGACGACGAGGGGCAGCCCGAAGGCCTCCGAGAGCCGCTCCCCCGTCACCACCTCGTGCAGGGGGCCCGCGGCGTGGATGCGGCCGCCGGCGAGCAGCAGCGCGTGGGTGAACCCCGCGGGGATCTCCTCCACGTGATGCGTGACCATGATCATGGCCGGAGCGTCGGGCGTCTGGGCGTAGCCGCCGAGCAGCTGCACGAGCTCCTCGCGGGCACCCAGGTCGAGGCTCGCGGCCGGCTCGTCGAGCAGCAGCAGCTCCGGGTCGGTCATGACGGCGCGCCCGATCTGCACGCGCTTCTGCTCCCCGTCCGACAGCGTTCCGAAGCGGCGGTCGCGGAGGGCGTCGAGGTGCCACTCCCGCATGACGCGCTCGGCGCGACGGGTGTCGACGTCCTCGTACTCCTCGTTCCAGCGTCCGGTCACCGAGTAGGCGGCCGTGAGCACGACGTCGAAGACGGTCTCCTCGCGCGGGATGCGCCGGGCCAGCGGCGTGGAGGCGACGCCGATGCGGGGGCGCAGCTCGAACACGTCGACCTTGCCGAGCTGGTCGCCGAGCACCCGTGCGGTTCCCGCGCTCGGATGCATCTGGGCCGAGGCGAGGTTGAGGATCGTGGTCTTGCCGGCACCGTTCGGGCCCAGCACGACCCATCGCTCATCGGATTCGACCGTCCAGTTCAGACCGTCGAGGATCGTGTTCCCGTCTCGGACGACCGAGACGTCCTCGAGCTCCAGCACCCGCACCATGATGGGCCCAGCCTAGTCGTCCCTGTCTGCCCCCGCGGGGAGCAGCGCGTCGTACACGGCGCGGGTGCGGGCGGCGATGCTCGACCAGCTGAACTCCGACTCCGCGCGCAGCCGGCCGGCCTCGCCCATGAGACGCGCCGTCGCCGGGTCGGCGAGCACCTCGGAGAGTGCGGCTGCCAGATCCGCCACGAAGCGCTCGGGGTCGACGGGGGTGCCGGTGCCGTCGTCGAGCTGCTCGATGGGCACGAGGCGCCCCGTCAGGCCGTCGGCGATCACCTCCGGGATGCCGCCGGTGGCGGTTCCGACGACGGGGAGCCCGCACGCCATGGCCTCGAGGTTGACGATGCCGAGCGGCTCGTAGACCGACGGGCACACGAACACGGTGCCGGCGGTGAGCACCGCCGCGAGCTCGTGCTGGGGCAGCATCTCCTCGATCCAGACGACGCCGTCGCGCTCCTCCTGCAGCACGCGGACGCCCGCCTGCACCTCGGCCATGATCTCCGGGGTGTCGGGCGCCCCCGCGCACAGCACGAGCTGCACCTCGGGATCGAGGCGGCGGGCGGCGGCCAGCAGGTACGGCAGGCCCTTCTGCCGCGTGATGCGCCCGACGAACACCACGCTGCGCCGCTCCGGGTCGATGCCGAAGCGCTCGAGCACCGCCGCGTCCTCGGTCGGATGCCAGCGCTCCAGGTCGATGCCGTTGTGCACCACGTGCACGCGCTCGGGGTCGATGTCGGGGTAGCAGCGCAGGATGTCGGCGCGCATGCCGGCGCTCACCGCGATCACGGCATCCGCCCCCTCGAACGCGGTCTTCTCGATCCAGCTCGACACGCGGTAGCCGCCGCCCAGCTGCTCGGCCTTCCAGGGACGCAGCGGTTCGAGCGAGTGCGCCGTCACGACGTGCGGGATGCCGTGCAGCAGCTTCGCGAGGTGGCCCGCGGCGTTCGCGTACCAGGTGTGCGAGTGCACGAGATCCGCCCCGGCGACGTCCTCCGCCATCTGCAGGTCGACGCCGAGCGTCGCGAGCGCGGGGTTCGCGGCGGTGAGCTGCGGGGGCACGAGGTAGGCGTAGCTGTGCGGCTCGTCGCGCGGCAACCCGAAGCAGCGCACGACGACGTCGACGTCGCGGCGCAGGGCCGCCACGAGCTCGGCGACGTGCACCCCCGCTCCCCCGTAGACCTCCGGCGGATACTCGCGGCTCAGAACATCGACTCGCATGCCTGTCGACGCTAGTACACCCCCGGAGGCTGGCCTACTGTTGTGCCATGGCAGCACCGCCCAAGGTCTTCGGCATCGTCCTCGCCGGCGGGGAGGGCAAGCGGTTGATGCCGCTGACAGCCGACCGCGCCAAGCCCGCCGTCCCGTTCGCGGGCGGCTACCGCCTCATCGACTTCGCGCTGTCGAACCTCATCAACTCCGGCCTGCGGCAGATCGTCGTGCTCACGCAGTACAAGTCGCACTCGCTCGACCGGCACGTCTCGCAGACGTGGCGGCTGTCGGGCATGCTCGGCGCGTACGTCGCCTCGGTGCCGGCGCAGCAGCGGCTCGGCAAGCGCTGGTTCTCCGGCTCGGCCGACGCGATCCTGCAGAGCCTCAACCTCATCCGCGACGAGAAGCCCGACATCGTCGTCGTGGTCGGTGCGGACCACGTCTACCGCATGGACTTCAGCCAGATGATCCAGGCGCACATCGAGGCGGGTGCGGGCGTCACGGTCGCCGCCATCCGGCAGCCGATCGCGCTGGCCGACCAGTTCGGCGTGATCGAGCTCGACCCGAAGGACCCGAACCGGATCGCGGCGTTCCGCGAGAAGCCGAAGGATGCGGTGGGACTCGCCGACTCCCCCGGCGAGGTGCTCGCGTCGATGGGCAACTACGTCTTCGACGCCGACGTGCTGATCGACGCGGTGCAGCGCGACGGGGCCCGGGCCGACTCGAACCACGACATGGGCGGCGACATCGTGCCCGACTTCGTGGCGCGCAACGCCGCCGCCGTCTACGACCTCAACCGCAACGAGGTGCCCGGCGCCACCGATCGCGACCGCTTCTACTGGCGCGACGTGGGGACGATCGACTCCTTCTTCGAGGCCCACCAGGACCTGATCGCCGCGCTCCCGGTCTTCAACCTCTACAACCGCGCGTGGCCCATCTTCAGCCAGCAGTGGAACTCGCCTCCGGCGAAGTTCGTGCGCGACGGCAAGAACACGGTGGGCACCGCGATCGACTCCATCGTGTCGCTCGGCTGCGTCGTCTCGGGGGGCCACCTCGAGCGCGTCGTGCTCGGCCCATGGGTGACGATCGAGTCGGGTGCGAAGGTGACCGACTCGGTGGTCTTCGAGCGCGTCGAGATCGGACCGAACGCCACGGTGCAGCGCTGTATCCTCGACAAGGACGTCGTCGTCGAGGTGCAGCGCTGTATCCTCGACAAGGACGTCGTCGTCGCGGCGGGAGCCACCGTCGGCGTCGATCACGACGCCGATCGGAACCGCGGTTACACGGTGACCGAGTCGGGCATCACGGTCGTGGGCAAGGGCGTCGTCGTCGAGTGATCCGCTCGCGCCGCCCGCACCCCCACCGCTAAGGACCCGAACGCCAGATGGCCCGCTTCCTCGTCGTGCTCGATGTCGACTCCACCCTCATCGAGGACGAGGTGATCGAGCTGCTCGCGGATGCCGCGGGATCCGGCGAGGCGGTCGCCGAGGTGACGTTCCGCGCCATGAACGGCGAACTCGACTTCGCCGAGAGCCTGCGCGAGCGGGTGGCGACGCTCGCCGGGCTGCCGGAGTCGGTGTTCGCCGAGGTCGGCGAGCGGGTCACCGTGACCCGCGGGGTGCCCGAGATGATCGCCTCCGTGCATGCCGCGGGCGGCCAGGTCGCCGTCGTGTCGGGCGGCTTCCACGAGATCATCGACCCCCTCGCCGAGCGCCTCGGCCTCGATCATTGGCGGGCGAACCGCCTCGAGGTGGTCGACGGCGTCCTGACGGGGCGGGTCGTCCCCCCGATCGTCGACGCCGCCGCGAAGGCGGAGGCCCTGCAGGAGTGGGCGGATGCCGCGGGCATCCCGGTCGCGCAGACCCTCGCGGTCGGCGACGGAGCCAACGATCTGCCGATGATGGCCCTCGCGGGCCTCTCGGTCGGTTTCGACGCGAAGGCCCCCGTGCGCGACGTCGCCGACGTGCTGCTCGACGAGCGCGATCTCGCGATGCTGCTGACCCTGATCGGCCTGCGCTGATCAGTGCCCCATGCCGAGGCCGCCGTCGACGGGGATGACGGCGCCCGAGATGTAGCCGGCGTCGTCGGACGCGAGCCAGGTGATCACGCGCGCCACCTCGACGGGTGAGGCGAAGCGGCCGGCGGGGATCTGCGACAGGTACTGCTTCTGCTGGTCTTCGGGCAGCTCGGCGGTCATGTCGGTCTCGATGAAGCCCGGCGCGACGACGTTCGCCGTGATCCCGCGCGATCCCAGCTCGCGGGTGAGCGAGCGGGCGATGCCGACGAGGCCCGCCTTCGAGGCCGCGTAGTTGATCTGGCCCGCGCTGCCGAGCAGCCCGACGACGCTCGAGACGAGGATGACGCGGCCGAACCGTGCCTTCAGCATGCCCTTCGAGGCCCGCTTCACGACGCGGAAGGCGCCCGAGAGGTTGGTGTCGACGACCTGGGTGAAGTCCTCCTCGCTCATGCGCAGGAGCAGCGTGTCGCGGGTGATGCCCGCGTTGGCCACGACCACCTCCACCGGGCCGAGCTTCTCCTCGATCTCGGTGAAGGCGGCGTCGAGCGAGGCGGCGTCGGTGACGTCGGCGCGCACCGTGAGCGAGCCCTCCGGGCCGTCGCCCGAGCGTGCCGTGACGGCCACACGGTGGCCCTGGGCGAGGAACTCGGCCGCGATCGCGAAGCCGATGCCGCGATTGCCGCCGGTGACGAGGACGGTGCGAGAGGTCATGATCCAGGAGCCTAGCGGGCCGCCTCGGGCATCCCGACGTAGGCTGGAGGCATCGCCAGTCGCAGCAGTCATGTCGTCACCGAACTCCCCCGCTCGCCCGAGGACGAGCGGCGATCGCGCATGCTCAAGTACACGATCGCGATGAGCATCCGCGTCGTCTGCATCGCGCTGTGCCTCGTCGCACCGGGGTGGTGGCTGCTGCTGCCGGCGGCGGGCGCGATCCTGCTGCCGTACTTCGCGGTGATCATCGCAAACAACGTCGGCGGCGGGTCGACGGGCCGGGTGCGCCGTCCGGGCGCGCTCGTGCGCCGCGACCCCGAGGACCGGTCGTGATCGGCCTCGGCGACCCCGGCACGCGCTGCTCGGCGGCGGGTTGCACGGCGGCCGCGGTGTCGCGGGTCAACTGGCGCAACCCCCGCATCCACGGCCCGGAGCGGGTGAAGGTCTGGCTCGCCTGCGACGCGCATCGCGAGACCTTGCGCGATTATCTGGCGACCCGCGGCTTCCCCGTGCAGGTGACCGACCTCGACGTCGTCCTCGACGCGGTGACGGAACCGGCATGAGCGCATCCGACACCCGCCCCCCGGTCACCGGGTGGCGGCGGTGGAGCGCGTATCTGGCGCTCACCGTCGTGTTCGCCGTTGCCTGCGGGCTGCTGTCGTGGTGGCAGTGGGCCCGGCGCGCCGAGACCGCGGCCGAGAACCTGCGCGTCGCGCAGAACTACGACGCCGACCCGCGGGCGATCGACGACGTGCTCCCGGCCCTCGACGCCTGGGACGAGGGCGACGAGTGGACGCGGGTGGAGCTGCACGGCACCTACCTGACGGATGAGGCGCTGCTGGTGCGCAATCGGGTGCTGGGCGGGCAGCCCGGCTTCGAGCAGCTCGTGCCCCTGCAGCTCGAGGACGGGACCGTCGTCGTGATCGACCGCGGCTGGCTGCCGGTCGGCAACGGCGTCGACGCGCTGCCCGACGTCGTGCCGCAGCCCCCCGCCGGCCAGGTCGACGTGATCGCGCGACTCCGCGGTGCGGAGCCGGAGCTGCCCGGGCGCACGGCGCCCGCGGGGCAGATCTCGTCGATCGACGTCGCGACGATCGTCGACGACCTCGGCGTCGACGGCTACACGGGCGCCTACGGCGTCGTGGCGAGCGAGGATCCGGCGGTCGCCGAGATGCCGGCTGCGGCCCCGCGACCGGAGGAGGACGAGGGGATGCACCTCTCGTACGCGCTGCAGTGGATCGCGTTCGGCGTGCTCGCCTTCATCGGGCTGTTCTGGGCGTGGCGACGCGAGCGGCGCATCGCCGCGCTCCCCGTCGAGGAGCAGGCGGCCGCGCGCGCCCCCAAGCGACGCCACGACGACGCCGACGTCGAGGATGCGATCCTCGACCGCCTGGACGCCTAGAGCTCAGCTGACGCTGATCAGCTCCGCGTAGTCGGGGTTCCAGTGATCCTCGACGCCGTCGGGCAGGATGAGCACGCGCTCCGGGTTCAGGGCCTCGACCGCGCCCTCGTCGTGCGACACGAGCACGACCGCGCCGCTGTAGCCGGCGAGGGCGCCGAGGATCTCCTCGCGCGAGGCGGGGTCGAGGTTGTTGGTCGGTTCGTCGAGCAGCAGCACGTTCGCGCCCGACACCACGATCATGGCCAGCGCGAGTCGGGTCTTCTCGCCGCCCGAGAGCACGCCCGCGGGCTTGTGCCCGTCGTCGCCGGTGAACAGGAACGAGCCGAGCACCTTGCGGGCCTCGGTCTCGGTGAGGTTCGGCGAGGCGGCGACCATGTTCTGCAGCACGGTGCGGTTCACGTCGATCGTCTCGTGCTCCTGGGCGTAGTACCCGATCCGCAGGCCGTGGCCCGGCTCGACGTGGCCGGTGTCGGGCTGGTCGACGCCCGCGAGGATGCGCAGCAGCGTCGTCTTGCCCGCCCCGTTGAGCCCCAGCACGACCACCTTCGAGCCGCGATCGATCGCGAGGTCGACGGCGGTGAAGATCTCGAGCGATCCGTACGACTTCGAGAGGTCGGATGCGGTGATCGGCGTGCGGCCGCAGGGTGCCGGGTCGGGGAAGCGCAGCTTCGCGACCCGGTCGACGGCCCGCTCCTCCTCGAGGCCGGAGAGCATCTTCTCGGCGCGCGCGACCATCTGGTGGGCGGCGGCGGCCTTCGAGGCCTTGGCGCCGAAGCGCGCGGCCTGCAGCTGCAGGGCGGTCGCCTTCTTCTCGACGTTGACGCGCTCCTTCTTGCGGCGCTCCTGGTCGGCTTCGCGCTGGCGCAGGTAGTGCTTCCAGCCCATGTTGTAGATGTCGATGACCTGGCGGTTGGCGTCCAGGTAGAAGACCTTGTTGACGACCTCCTCGACCAGGTCGACGTCGTGGCTGATCACGATGACGCCTCCCTGGTAGGCCTTGAGGAACTCGCGCAGCCAGACGACCGAGTCGGCGTCGAGGTGGTTGGTGGGCTCGTCGAGGATCATCGTCTCGGCACCCGAGAACAGGATGCGCGCCAGCTCGATGCGGCGTCGCTGTCCGCCCGAGAGGGTCTTCAGCTGCTGGTCGAGGATGCGGTCGGGCAGAGCGAGGTTGGAGGCGATCGCCGCCGCCTCGGCTTCGGCCGCGTAGCCGCCGAGCGCGAGGAAGCGGTCTTCGAGGCGGCCGTAGCGGGCCATCGCGTCGTCGCTGACCTTCGGGTCGTCGCTCGCCATGTCGAGCGTCGCCTGCCGCAGCTCCTCGACGACGCGTCCGAGCCCGCGGGCGTCGAGGATGCGGGTGCGCGCGGTGTCCTCCGGGTCTCCGGAGCGCGGATCCTGCGGCAGGTAGCCGATCTCGCCGGTGCGGTCGATCTTGCCGGAGGTCGGCAGCGTCTCCCCCGCGAGCGTCTTGGTCAACGTCGTCTTGCCGGCGCCGTTGCGGCCGACGAGGCCCACCTTGTCGCCCTTGTCGACGCGGAACACCACCTCGGACATGAGCACGCGTGCGCCGACGCGGATCTCGAGGTCATGCACGGCGAGCACAGCGCGGATCCGTTTCTTCGGGAGGGAGTCGACAAGGGTGCGAGTGCACCAGCCCGCTAGTCTAACCGGAGGGCGGCACCGCCCATTCCCCCGACGGCCCCACCACGAAGGACCTCATGACCGCGATCAGCCCGTCCCCCCGTCTCGTGCTCGCCGACCGCGTGCTCCCCCGCGGACTCGTCACCGACCTCGCGCTCGTCGCGGGCGGGGCGCTCTTCACGGCGCTGCTCGCCCAGGTGACGATCCCGATGTTCCCGGTGCCGATCACCGGGCAGACGCTCGCGGTGCTGCTCGTCGGTGCGACCCTCGGCGCGGTCCGCGGCGGCGCCTCGCTGCTGCTCTACGCGCTGCTCGGCCTCGCCGGCCTCCCCTTCTACGCCCCCCAGGACGACGGCAGCCACCTGACGGGCCTCGCCGCCCTGGCGGCGCCCAGCTTCGGCTACATCATCGGCTTCATCCCGGCCGCGGCGATCGTGGGCTGGCTCTCGGAGCGCACCTGGGACCGCAAGTTCTTCAAGGCGCTCGCGACCTTCGCCGGCGGCTCGCTCGTCGTCTTCGCCTTCGGTCTGCCCTGGCTGGCGGTCGTCACCGGCGCCACCCTGCAGGAGACCCTCGAGTGGGGCCTCTACCCGTTCATCATCGGCGGCATCGTGAAGGCGATCATCGCCGCGATCCTGCTGCCCGCCGCCTGGTGGGGTGCCGACAAGCTCGCCGCCCGCCGCAACTAGCCCCACCCACGGACCACGACGACGCCCCGGAGGACACTCCGGGGCGTTTCGTCGTCGTCTCGAGGCGCGAGCGAAGCGGGGTGGCGATGTCGCTTTCGGGACGCTGGCATCGGGTCTGGCGGGAGCGCGCCGCCGTCAGGCGGCACGCGGGGGCATGCGTCGCGAAAGCGACATCGCCACTCCGCGAAGCGACCCGCTAGATCGAGAAGCCGATCGCGCGCATCATGTCGCGCCCGTCGTCGGTGATCCGCTCCGGACCCCACGGCGGCATCCACACCCAGTTGATGCGGAAGCGTTCGACGATCCCGTCGAGCGACTGGGCGGTCTGCTCCTCGATCACGTCGGTGAGGGGGCAGCCGGCGGAGGTCAGCGTCATGGAGATGATGAGCGCGTCGTTCTCGTCGTCCCAGGTGAGGTCGTAGACGAGACCGAGGTCGACGATATTGACCCCGAGTTCGGGGTCGATGACGTCCTTCAGCCCCTCTTCGACGCGGTCGAAGAGCGCGGGTTCGAGCGAGGTCGGCATGCTCTCAGGGTACGCGGGTTGCCGGGCTTACGCCTGGGCCACGAGGTAGCGGTCGTAGCCTTCGTCTTCGAGGCGCTCGGCGAGCTCGGGGCCGCCCTCCTCGGCGACCTTGCCGTCGACGAACACGTGCACGAAGTCGGGGGTGATGTAGCGCAGGATGCGCGTGTAGTGCGTGATGAGCAGCACGCCGAGGCCGGTCTCCTGGTGGGCGCGGTTGACGCCTTCGGAGACGATCTTGAGGGCGTCGACGTCGAGTCCGGAGTCGGTCTCGTCGAGGATCGCGAACTTCGGCTTCAGCAGCTCGAGCTGCAGGATCTCGTGGCGCTTCTTCTCGCCGCCCGAGAAGCCTTCGTTGACGTTGCGGGCCGCGAACGACGGGTCCATGCGCAGCTTGCCCATGGCCTCCTTGACGGTGCCGCCCCAATGGCGGATCGAGGGCTCTTCGCCGTCGATCGCGGTCTTGGCCGTGCGCAGGAAGTTGGTGACGGTGACGCCGGGGATCTCGACCGGGTACTGCATGGCGAGGAAGAGGCCGGCGCGGGCGCGCTCGTCGACGCTCATGGCGAGCACGTCCTGCCCGTCGAAGGTGATCGATCCGCCTTCGACGTTGTAGCGGGGGTGGCCGGCGATCGTGTACGCGAGGGTCGACTTGCCGGAGCCGTTGGGGCCCATGACGGCGTGGATCTCGCCCTCGTTGATGGTGAGGTCGACGCCCTTCAGGATGTGCTTGGTGCCCTGGTCGGTCTCGATCGAGACCTTGAGGTCCTTGATTTCGAGGGTGCTCATGAGTTGCCTTTCCTAGACCTCGAGCCGCACGGCCGGGTCGATGTACACGTCGCCGTCGACGATCTCGACGGCGAAGACGGGGACCGGCTCGTAGGCCGGGAGGTTCAGGGGCTTGCCGGTGGTGAGGGAGAACTTGGAGCCGTGCGCCCAGCACTCCAGCCCGTCGTCCTCCACGAAGCCCTCCGACAGGGAGATGTCGCCGTGGGTGCAGGTGTCGCCGATGGCGTGGACCGCGCCCGACGAGTCCCGCACCACCGCGATGGCGACGCCGTCGAGCACGACGCGTCGTGCGGCGTCGGGGGCCAGCTCGTCGAGCGGGCACACCTTCTGCGCGCTCATCGGGTGCCCGCCAGCTCGGCCTCGAGGGCTTCGTGCAGCCGCGCCTCGAGCGCGGGTTCGCCGATCTTCTGCACGATCTCGCTGAGGAAGCCCAGCACGACGAGACGACGTGCCTCGTCCTCCGGGATGCCGCGGGCCTGCAGGTAGAACAGCTGCTCGTCGTCGAAGCGCCCGGTGGCGGAGGCGTGACCGGCGCCCTCGATATCGCCCGTCTCGATCTCGAGGTTCGGGATCGAGTCGGCGCGGGTGCCGTCCGAGAGCACGAGGTTGCGGTTCTGCTCGTAGGTGTCGGTTCCGGTGGCGTCGCGTCCGATCAGCACGTCGCCGATCCACACGGTGTGCGCGCCTTCGCCGTTCAGCGCGCCCTTGTAGGTGACGCGGCTGCGGGTGTGCGCGGCTTCGTGGTGCACGTAGACCTGCTGCTCGAGGTGCTGTCCGGCATCTGCGAAGTAGACGCCGTAGAGCTCGGCGTCGGCGCCTTCGCCGGCGAGGTGGGCCGACGGGTTGACCCGCACGACCTCTCCCCCGAGCGAGACGACGATGTGGGTGAGGGTGGCGCCGTGCCCGATGCGGGCGAACTGGCTGGCGAGGTGCAGGGCGGTGTCGTCCCACTCCTGCACCGACACGACGGTGATGTTGGCGTCGTCCTCGAGCACGATCTCGAGGTTCTCGGTGAGCTTCGCGACACCTTGGCTGTCGAGCACGACGAGTCCCGTGGACCCCTTCGCGGCCGAGATGACGGTGTGCGCGGCGCGTGCGGTCGTGCCGAGGGCGGTGCGGGTGACGGTGAGGGTCTCCGCCTCGCCGTCGAGCCGGATGTGGAGCGCCTTCTCGAAGCTCGTCCAGGCGTTCGCGGCGGCGCGGTCCTCGGGGGTGCCGGCCGAGCCGACGAGCTCGTGCGTGCGGTCGATCCATTCGACGTCGGTGCCGGCCGCCTCGGGGTAGAGGATGGCGTACGGGCTGCCGTCGAGCTCGCCGTCGATCAGCTCGCGGAGCTTGTCGACGGGTGCGTACTTCCAGATCGCCTCGCGTCCGGTGACCTCGGGGAAGTCGTCGTGCGAGGTCGAGGCGAAGCGCTCCGAGCGGGTCTGGACGGGCACGGTGGCCCATCCCCCGTGGGAGTGCTCCGTCAGGCCGTGCTGCTCAGTCTGAACGGGGGTCGACACTTATCCGACGCTGCCTTCCATGCTCATCTCGATGAGCTTGTTGAGTTCGAGTGCGTACTCCATCGGCAGCTCGCGCGCGATCGGCTCGATGAAGCCGCGCACGATCATCGCCATCGCCTCGTCCTCGGGCATGCCGCGCGACTGCAGGTAGAACAGCTGCTCCTCGGAGACGCGCGAGACGGTGGCCTCGTGGCCGAGCTGCACGTCGTCGACGCGGATGTCGATGGCCGGGTAGGTGTCCGAGCGCGAGATCGTGTCGACGAGCAGCGCGTCGCAGCGCACCGTGTTGGCGGAGTGGTGGGCGTTGGCCTCGACCCGCACCTCGCCGCGGTATCCGGCGCGGCCGCCGCCGCGGGCGATCGACTTCGACACGATGGAGCTCGTCGTGTACGGCGCCATGTGGATCATCTTGGCGCCGGCGTCCTGGTGCTGGCCGGGGCCGGCGAACGCCACGGAGAGGGTCTCACCCTTGGCGTGCTCCCCCACCAGGAAGATCGAGGGGTACTTCATGGTCACCTTGGAGCCGATGTTGCCGTCGATCCACTCCATGGTCGCGCCCTCTTCGGCGCGCGCCCGCTTGGTGACGAGGTTGTAGACGTTGTTCGACCAGTTCTGGATGGTCGTGTAGCGCACCCGGGCGTTCTTCTTGACGATGATCTCGACGACCGCGGAGTGCAGCGAGTCGGACTTGTAGATCGGGGCCGTGCAGCCTTCGATGTAGTGCACGTAGGAGCCCTCGTCGGCGATGATGAGCGTGCGCTCGAACTGGCCCATGTTCTCGGTGTTGATGCGGAAGTAGGCCTGCAGCGGGATCTCCACGTGCACGCCCTTCGGCACGTAGACGAAGGATCCGCCCGACCACACCGCGGTGTTGAGCGCCGCGAACTTGTTGTCGCCCGAGGGGATCACCGTGCCGAAGTACTCCTGGAAGATCTCGGGGTGCTGCTTGAGGGCGGTGTCGGTGTCGAGGAAGATCACGCCCTGGGCCTCGAGGTCTTCGCGGATCTGGTGGTAGACCACCTCGGACTCGTACTGGGCGGCGACGCCGGCGACGAGCCGCTGGCGCTCCGCCTCGGGGATGCCGAGCTTCTCGTAGGTGTTCTTGATGTCCTCGGGAAGCTCCTCCCAGGTCTGGGCCTGCTTCTCGGTGGAGCGCACGAAGTACTTGATGTTGTCGAAGTCGATGCCCGTGAGGTCGGCGCCCCAGGTGGGCATGGGCTTCATGTCGAAGAGCTTGAGCGCCTTGAGGCGGTTCTTGAGCATCCACTCGGGTTCGCCCTTGAGGCGCGAGATGTCGGTGACGACCTCGTCGGAGATGCCGCGGCGGGCGGAGGCGCCTGCCGCATCCGAGTCGGACCAGCCGAATTCGTACTGGCCGAGGCTCGCGAGCTCCGGACGGTCGATGAGCACGTCTGACATGGGGCTACCTCTTTTCCGCCGAAGCGGACCATTCCGTCCGTGTCGGCATTGCGGGTGGCTGGGGCGGTACGAACAACCGCGCGCTCCAACCTCTCGAGTCTACAGGGTCGACCCGCTGAGAACCGGGTGCTGCAGCTGGGTCGCGCGCACCGCCCACAGCCGCGGGTCGGTGTCGAGCAGCACGCGCAGCGCACCCACCCAGACGAGCGCCGCGAGCACGACGTGCACGATCACCAGCAGTTCCGGCAGCCCGATGAGCGACTGGGTGAGGCCGACGACGAGCTGCACGAGCAGCACGATCAGGAACGTGCCGACGCGGCCGAGCGCGAGGCGCCCGCCGTCCTCGGCGCGCAACCGGAACGCCAGCGCGGTCGCGATGCCGAGCACGACGACCGCGGTGAGACCGTGCAACCACACCACGGCGGTCCAGTCGAAGCCCATCCGCGGCACGTCGCTCGAGTCGCCCGCGTGCGGCCCCGATCCCGTGACGAGGGTGCCGGCGAAGATCAGCAGCGCGGTGACGACGACGAGCGCCCAGGCGAGCCCGCGCGATCCGGCCGAGGGACGCGGCCCGTCTCCCCCGCGCCAGCGTGCGCGGTGCCAGGTGAAGGTGGCGCAGGCGAGCAGGCCGATGGCGAGCACGAAGTGCAGCGCGACCACCCAGGGGTTCAGCCCCATCCACACCGTCACCCCGCCGGCGAGGGCGTTCGCGACGACGAGCCAGAACATCGACCAGGCGAGGCGGGTCATCGTGCGGTCCCGGGGCTTCTGCAGGCGCGCGGCGATGATCGCCCAGCCGACCGCCGCGATGAGCAGCGTGGTGACCAGACGGTTGCCGAACTCGATCGCGCCGTGGATGCCGAGCTCGGGCGTCGCGGCGAGCGAGTCTTCCGTGCAGGTCGGCCAGGTGGGGCATCCGAGTCCGGAGCCGGTGACCCGCACCGTGACGCCGCCGAGCACGATCAGCACGCTGACGACGAGGGCCGCGGTCGTCGACCAGCGCAGCGCACGGTCGCCGAGCGTCCAGCGGTCGGCCGCCCATCCGAGCGGGGTGCGCAGTCTCACGGGAGCAGCGCGGGGATCGGCACGTACAGCAGCGGGTCGACGCCGACCGCGATGAACACGAGGGTCAGGTAGGTGATGCTCGCGTGGAACACCCGCATGGGTTTCACCTCGCCCGGACGGATCGCGGCCGCGTACAGGCGGTGCGACTCGATGAGGAACCAGGCGCCCGAGAGCACCGCGACCACGGTGTAGACGACCCCCATCGGCGCGAGCGGCACGAGCAGCAGCGAGCACACGACGGTGGCCCACGCGTAGAGCACCACCTGCAGGCCGACGGCGGTGCGGCCCCGCACCACGGCAAGCATCGGCACCGAGGCGGCGGCGTAGTCCTCCTTGTAGCGCATCGACAGCGGCCAGTAGTGCGGCGGCGTCCAGAGGAACACGATGCCGAACAGGATGACGGGAGCCCAGTCGAGCGTGCCGGTGACGGCCGCCCAGCCGATCAGCACCGGCATGCAGCCGGCGATGCCGCCCCAGACGATGTTCTGCGGGGTGCGGCGCTTGAGGATGAGCGTGTAGACGAGCACGTAGAAGGCGATCGCCACGGCCGAGAGCACGGCGGCGAGCCAGGTCGTGAACACCCAGAGCACGGCGATCGAGACGATGCCCGTGATCCACGAGAACGCGAGCGCCTCACGGGGGCTCAGCTCCCCCGTGACGAGCGGGCGGCCCTGCGTGCGCTTCATGAGCCGGTCGATGTCGCGATCGATGTAGCAGTTGAAGGCGTTGGCGCTGCCGGCCGAGAGCGCGCCGCCGACGAGCGTCGCGACGAGCAGGCCGACGAAGCGCCAGTCGAGGTGCCCGTGCGCCGCCAGCACCATCACGGGTGCGGTCGTGACGAGCAGCAGCTCGATCACGCGGGGCTTGGTGAGCGCCACGTAGGCGAGCGCCTTGCGCCGGAACCCGATGCGCCCCGGGCTCGCGTGATCGACGACGTCGACCGGGGTGCCGGGAGACGCCGACGCGGGGGCGCTCTGGGCGGACTGCTGCATGGCTCCTCGATCGACTGGGCTGCTTCGATTGTATGCGGCCCTCGTGACGGTCCGGCGCCCATCCGACGGTGGAATGGGCTTCTGGCTAGGATGGTCGTGCTCGCCGGCTGTGCGCGTCTCCCCCATCATCGACCCCGACGATGTGCGGCGCGCGCGGTGCGCCGTCGAAGTCCGATTCGGCGAGCGGACACCACACCGGGGCGCGAACGCTGCCCCGCCTGCGAAAGGTCATTCAGTGGCAGCACTCTCCTGGGACGAGCTCGACAAGAAGGCCGTGGACACCACGCGCATCCTCGCCGCCGACGCGGTGGAGAAGGTCGGCAACGGCCACCCGGGAACGGCGATGAGCCTCGCGCCCGCCGCCTACCTCCTCTTCCAGAAGGTCATGCGTCAGGACCCGTCCGACACCCTGTGGACGGGCCGCGACCGCTTCATCCTCTCGGCGGGCCACAGCTCGCTGACGCAGTACATCCAGCTCTACCTGGGCGGCTACGGCCTCGAGCTCGACGACCTGAAGGCGCTGCGCACCTGGGGTTCGAAGACCCCGGGCCACCCCGAGTACGGTCACACCGACGGCGTCGAGATCACGACCGGCCCGCTCGGCCAGGGCATCTCCTCCGCGGTGGGCTTCGCCTACTCGCAGCGCTTCGAGCGCGGACTCTTCGACCCGGACGCCGCCGACGGCGAGAGCCCGTTCGACCACTACACCTATGTGATCGCCGGCGACGGCGACCTGCAGGAGGGCGTGAGCGCCGAGGCCTCCTCGCTCGCCGGCCACCAGCAGCTCGGCAACCTCATCGCCATCTACGACTCGAACCAGATCTCGATCGAGGACGACACCAACATCGCCTTCACCGAGGACGTGGCGAAGCGCTACGAGGCGTACGGCTGGCAGGTGCAGACGGTCGACTGGAAGAAGACCGGCGAGTACGTCGAGGACGTGCAGGCGCTGTACGACGCCATCCTCGCCGCCCAGGGCGAGCGCGCGAAGCCGTCGCTCATCATCCTCAAGACCATCATCGGATGGCCGAGCCCCAAGAAGCAGAACACCGGCAAGATCCACGGTTCGGCGCTCGGCGCCGACGAGCTCGCCGGTGTCAAGGAGGTGCTCGGCTTCGACCCCGCCGAGACCTTCGCCGTCGCGGACGAGGTCATCGCCCACACGCGCGGCCTCGTCGAGCGCGGGCAGGCCGCGCACGCCGCCTGGCAGGAGTCGTTCGACGCCTGGGCCGCCGCGAACCCCGAGAAGAAGGCCCTCTTCGACCGCGTGACCTCGGGCAAGCTCCCGGAGGGCGTCGCCGACGCGCTCCCGGTGTTCGAGGCGGGCAAGGACCTGTCGACCCGCGCCGCGAGCGGCAAGGTGCTCGGCGCGCTCGGCGCCGTCATCCCGGAGCTCTGGGGCGGATCGGCCGACCTCGCCGAGTCGAACCTCACCACGATCGAGGGTGCGAAGTCGTTCGTGCCGGCCGAGTGGTCGACCCACGAGTGGTCGGGCGACCCCTACGGCCGCGTGCTGCACTTCGGCATCCGCGAGCACGCCATGGGCGCGATCCTCAACGGCATCGTGCTGCACGGCAACACCCGCGCCTTCGGGGGCACCTTCCTCATCTTCAGCGACTACATGCGCCCCGCCGTGCGGCTCGCGGCCCTCATGAAGGTGCCGTCGATCTTCGTGTGGACGCACGACTCGGTCGCGCTCGGCGAGGACGGCCCCACCCACCAGCCGATCGAGCAGCTCACGACGCTGCGCGCCATCCCAGGCCTCGACATCGTGCGCCCCGCGGACGCCAACGAGGTCGCCTGGGCCTGGAAGGCGATCCTCGACCGCCACACCAACCCGACCGGCATCGCGCTGAGCCGCCAGAACCTCCCCGTGTTCGCGCGCGGCGAGGGTGCTGCCGAGGGCGACACCCTCGCGTCGGCCGAGAACGTGGCGCGCGGCGCCTACGTGCTCGCGGAGGCGCCCGGCGGTACGCCCGACGTGATCCTGCTGGGCACGGGCTCCGAAGTGCAGTTCGCCCTGGAGGCGCGCGAGCAGTTGAAGGCCGAGGGCGTGAACGCCCGCGTCGTGTCGGTTCCGAGCCAGGAGTGGTTCGCCGAGCAGGACGAGGCCTACCGCGAGTCGGTGCTGCCGGCATCCGTCACGGCCCGCGTCTCGGTCGAGGCGGGCCTCGCCCTCACCTGGGCGCCCTACCTCGGATCGCACGGACGCTCGGTCTCGATCGAGCACTTCGGCGCCTCGGCCGACTACAAGACCCTCTACCGCGAGTTCGGGATCACCACCGAGCACGTCGTCGCGGCAGCCAAGGAATCGCTCGCCGCGGCGGGCAAGTAACCCCCATCCCTCTGGGAACACAGCCTCAACGGAAGAAGATCCATCGTCATGACCGACACCACCAAGACCGCCGAGCTCTCGGAGATCGGCGTCAGCATCTGGCTCGACGACCTGTCGCGTGAGCGCATCGCCTCGGGCGGGCTCGAGGCCCTCATCGCCGAGCGCAACGTCGTCGGCGTCACCACCAACCCGACGATCTTCGCCGCGGCGCTCGCGAAGGGTCAGGCCTACGACGCGCAGGTCGCCGAGCTCGCCGCCGCGGGCACGAGCGTCGCGAACGCCGTGTTCGAGATCACCACGGACGACGTGGCCGCCGCCGCCGACATCTTCCGCCCGGTCTTCGACGCGACCGACGGCGTCGACGGCCGGGTCTCGATCGAGGTCGAGCCGGGTCTCGCGCACGACGCCGCCGGCACGATCGCGCAGGCGAAGGAGCTGTGGGCCAAGGTCGACCGCCCGAACGCGATGATCAAGATCCCCGCGACCGTCGAAGGTCTCGAGGCCATCACCGAGGTGATCGGCGCCGGCATCAGCGTCAACGTCACCCTGATCTTCAGCCTCGAGCGCCACCGCGCCGTCATCGACGCCTACCTCTCGGGGCTCGAGAAGGCGCAGGCCGCGGGCATCGACCTGTCGACCATCGAGTCGGTCGCGTCGTTCTTCGTGTCGCGCGTCGACACCGAGATCGACAAGCGTCTCGAGGCGGTCGGCACCGACGAGGCGCTCGCGCTCAAGAGCAAGGCGGGCGTCGCGAACGCGCAGCTGGCCTACCAGCTCTTCGAGCAGGAGTTCTCGAGCGACCGCGCGAAGGCCCTGCTGGCGGTCGGTGCGAAGCTCCAGCGTCCGCTGTGGGCCTCGACGGGCGTCAAGGATCCGGCGCTCCCCGACACCCTCTACGTGACCGAGCTCGCCGTCGCCGGTGTCGTCAACACGATGCCCGAGAAGACCCTCGAGGCCACCTTCGACCACGCTCCCCTGCACGGCGACGCGGTGACGGGCTCGTACGCCGACGCGCAGGGCGTGCTCGACGCGCTCGCGGCGGTCGGCGTCGACTACGACGACGTCACGGCGACCCTCGAGTCCGAGGGCGTGGAGAAGTTCATCGTGTCGTGGAACGAGCTGCTCGACACGGTCACCGCCGCCCTGGAGGCGGCGAAGTGACCGTCACGGTCGTGCCCACGGGCGCGGCGGCCGAGGCCGTCGAGCGCCACGTCCCGCAGCTGATCTCGGACGGCGTCGCCGGCCGCATCACCACGCTCGACGCGACGCTGTGGGGCCCGGAGGCCGAGGACGAGGCGTCGAAGCGCCTCGGCTGGACCGAGGCGGTCGCGGTCTCCGAGGGTCTCGTCGACGACATCCTGGCGCTCCGCGACGAGCTGCGGGCGAAGGGCGTCGACCACATCGTGCTCGGCGGCATGGGCGGCTCCTCGCTCGCCCCCGAGGTCATCGCGAACACCTACGGCGTCGCCCTGACCGTGCTCGACTCGACCGACCCCGCGCAGGTGCGCAGCGCGCTCGAGGACCGGCTCGCGAAGACGGCGGTCGTGATCTCCTCCAAGTCGGGCTCCACCGTCGAGACCGACAGCCAGAAGCGCGTCTACGAGCAGGCCTTCCGGTCCGCGGGCATCGACCCCACCGAACGGATTGTCGTGGTCACCGACCCGGGTTCGCCGCTGGACCAGTCGGCCCGGGCTGACGGCTACCGCGTGTTCAACGCCGACCCGACCGTGGGCGGCCGCTACTCCGCGCTGACCGCGTTCGGGCTGGTGCCGAGCGGCCTCGCCGGGGTCGACATCGCCGAGCTGCTCGACGAGGCGCAGGCGGTCTCGCTCGAGCTCGCCCTCGACGCCCCGAACAACCCCGGGCTGGTGCTGGGCGCCGCGATCGCCGGCACCGCTCCCCTGCGCGACAAGCTCGGCATCGTGTCGGACGGCACCCACATCGTGGGATTCGGCGACTGGGTCGAACAGCTCATCGCCGAGTCGACGGGCAAGAACGGCACGGGCATCCTCCCGGTCGTGCTCGACACCGACTCCTTCGAGGTCACCGCCGGCCTGCCCGACGTGCAGATCGTGCGGCTCGTCGCCGACGAGCGCGCGACGCGCGAGGTGCGCGACGGCGAGATCGAGGTCTCGGGTTCCCTCGGCGGGCAGCTGCTCGTCTGGGAGTACGCGACCGCGGTCGCCGGCCGACTGCTCGGCATCAACCCCTTCGACCAGCCCGACGTCGAGTCGGCGAAGATCGCGGCGCGCGGCCTGCTGGACGCGCGCCCCGAGCCGGTTCCGGCGCTCTTCACCGCGGACGGTGTCGAGGTGCGTACCGCCGGCGGACTCGAGATCGCCGAGCAGACCCTCGACGGCGCGCTCGACGCGCTCCTGGCGGCGCTCCCCGCCGACGGGTACGTCTCGGTGCAGGCCTACCTCGACCGCCCGGCCTTCCCGGGTCTCCCCGCCGTCCGGGATGCGCTCGCGCGCCGCTCCGGACGCCCGGTGACCTTCGGCTGGGGTCCGCGGTTCCTGCACTCGACCGGTCAGTTCCACAAGGGCGGCCCCGCCGTCGGCGTGTTCCTGCAGATCGTCGGCGCCGGTGGTGCCGATCTCGAGATCCCCGACCGGCCGTTCACCTTCGGACAGCTGATCCAGGCGCAGGCCGCCGGCGACGCGAGCGTGCTCGCCGACCACGGACGTCCGGTGCTGACCCTCACGCTCCCGCAGGTGGTCGACGGAGTCGCCACGCTGCGCGAGCGGATCGGCTGAGCGATGCCGGTGGAGATCACGCGGGAGAACAACCCGCTCCGGCTCCCCTCCGACCGTCGGCTCAACCGCATCGCGGGACCGTCGAGCCTCATCATCTTCGGCGTGACGGGCGATCTGTCGCGCAAGAAGCTGATGCCGGCGGTGTACGACCTCGCGAACCGCGGTCTGCTGCCGCCGGGGTTCGCGCTCGTCGGCTTCGCCCGCCGCGACTGGGTCGACCAGGACTTCGAGAAGGTCGTGCACGACGCGGTCAAGCAGTACGCGCGCACCCCCTTCGACGAGGACGTCTGGCGCCAGCTGAAGCAGGGCATCCGATTCGTGCAGGGCGAGTTCGACGACGACGCCGCGTTCGACCGGCTGAAGGCGACCCTCACCGAGCTGGACGAGAACCGCGGCACGATGGGCAACCACGCCTTCTACCTGTCGATCCCGCCGAAGTCGTTCCCGCTCGTCACCGAGCAGCTGCGCCGCTCGGGGCTCGCGGAGCAGGCGCCCGGGAAGTGGCGGCGCGTCGTCATCGAGAAGCCGTTCGGTCACGACCTGCAGTCGGCGCGCGAGCTGAACGCCGTCGTCGAGTCGGTGTTCCCGCCCGACAGCGTGTTCCGGATCGACCACTACCTCGGCAAGGAGACGGTCCAGAACATCCTGGCGCTGCGCTTCGCGAACCAGCTCTACGAACCCATCTGGAACGCCAACTACGTCGACCACGTGCAGATCACGATGGCCGAGGACATCGGCGTCGGCGGCCGGGCCGGCTACTACGACGGCATCGGCGCCGCGCGCGACGTCATCCAGAACCATCTGCTGCAGCTGCTCGCCCTCACGGCGATGGAGGAGCCCGTGTCGTTCGACGCGGCCGACCTGCGCGCCGAGAAGGAGAAGGTGCTCTCTGCGGTGCACCTGCCGAAGGACCTCGGATCGGCGACCGCGCGCGGCCAGTACGCCGGCGGATGGCAGGGCGGCGAAAAGGTGCTCGGCTTCCTCGACGAGGACGGCATGAACCCGCAGTCGGTCACCGAGACGTACGCGGCGCTCAAGCTCGAGATCGACACCCGCCGCTGGGCCGGGGTGCCGTTCTACCTGCGCGCCGGCAAGCGCCTGGGACGACGGGTGACCGAGATCGCGGTGGTCTTCAAGCGGGCCCCGCAGTACCTGTTCGCCCAGTCGCAGACCTCGGCTCTCGGCCAGAACGCGCTCGTCATCCGCGTGCAGCCGGACGAGGGCGTCACCATCCGCTTCGGCTCGAAGGTGCCGGGCGCGGGCATGCAGGTGCGCGACGTGACGATGGACTTCGGCTACGGCCACGCGTTCACCGAGGCGAGCCCGGAGGCCTACGAGCGGCTCATCCTCGACGTGCTGCTCGGCGACCCGCCGCTCTTCCCCCGCCACGAGGAGGTCGAGCTCAGCTGGAAGATCCTCGACCCCATCGAGCAGTACTGGGAGTCGCTCGGCGGACCGCTCGAGCAGTACAAGCCGGGCACGTGGGGCCCGGAGTCCGCCGATGAGCTGCTCGCACGCGACGGGCGCACCTGGCGTCGGCCCTGATCCGGAGAAGAACATGATCGTCGATCTGCCCGACACCACCACGAGCGCCATCTCGAAGGCGCTCGTCAAGATCCGCGAGGAGGGCGGCGCCGTCGCCCTCGGTCGCGTGCTCACCCTCGTCATCGCCACCGAGCTCGGCGAGGAGGAGGAGGCCATCGAGGCCGCCAACGACGCGTCGCGCGAGCACCCGATGCGTGTCATCGTGCTCTCGCGACGCGAGGAGACCGCCGCCGAGCAGGCGCGGCTCGACGGCCAGATCCGCGTCGGCGGCGACGCCGGCGCGAGCGAGGTCGTCGTGCTGCGCGCCTACGGCGCGGCGGCGTCCGACGAGGAGGGCCTCGTCACGAGCCTGCTGCTGCCGGACGCCCCGGTTGTCGTGTGGTGGCCCGGGTCCTGCCCGGAGGTGCCGAGCGCCTCCGCCCTCGGGCGCATCGCGCATCGCCGCATCACGGATGCCGCCGAGCACAGCAACCCGGTCGCCGCGCTCACGACGCTCGGCCGCAACTACAAGCCGGGCGACAGCGACTTCGCCTGGACCCGCCTCACCCTGTGGCGGGCGCAGCTCGCCGCCGTGCTCGACCAGCCACCGTACGAGGCCGTCGAGTCGATCTCGGTGAGCGGCTCCGCCGACTCCCCCTCGACCGAGCTGCTGGCCGCCTGGCTGCGCCTGCAACTCGATGCGCCGGTCGACCTCGAGGTCACCTCCTCGCTCGGCTCGAGCGGGATCCACGGGGTCACCCTCTCCCGCGCGTCGGGCGACATCCGCCTCGAACGCGTGCAGCCGAACATCGCGACGCTGGAGCAGCCGAACCAGCCGACGCACGACATCTCGCTGCCGCGCCGGAGCCTCCGGGACTGCCTCGCCGAGGAATTGCGTAGGCTCGACCCGGACGACCTCTTCGGAGAGGTGGTCCAGAAGGGGCTCGCGCTGCTCGAGGCGACCGCCGCGGGAACCGGGCCCGAAGGGAATTGAGCGTGAGCGAGCGACGGGTCCGGGTCTACGACGACAAGCAGAGCCTGGCGGATGCCGTCGCCGCGCGCTTCCTGAAGCGTCTCGCCGAGGTGCTCGCCGAGAAGCCGATGGCGCACATCGTGCTGACGGGCGGGACGATGGGCGAGACGGTGCTCGCGTCCGTGGCCGCGGCCAAGGGGCGCGACAAGGTGGACTGGTCGCGGGTCACCTTCTGGTGGGGCGACGAGCGCTACCTCCCGTCCGGCGACCCCGAGCGCAACGAGACCCAGTCGCGGCGTGCTCTGCTCGACGAGCTCGACCTCCCGGGCGCCAACATCAAGGCCTACCCGGCACCCGGCGAGCACCCCACGATCGAGGCCGCCGCCGACGCCTACGCCGCCGAGCTGGCCGCCGCGGCGCCCGCGGGCGAGGCGTACCCGGTGTTCGACCTCACCTTCCTGGGCGTCGGCCCCGATGGACACGTCGCGTCGCTGTTCCCCGACCACGAGGCGGTGCGCGACCGCGAACACGTCGTGCTCGCCGAGACCGCATCCCCGAAGCCGCCGCCGGAGCGGCTGACGTTGACGCTTCCCGTGATCAACTCCTCGGAGCGCGTGTGGCTCGTGCTCGCCGGCCCCGACAAGGCGGGTGCGCTGGGCCTCACGCTCGCCGACGCCAACCCGGCCGACGTGCCCGCCGCCGGGGTCAAGGGCCGCATGCGCACGGTGTTCTTCGTCGACGCCGAGGCCGCGGCCGAGGTGCCGGAGAACCTGCTCACGCGGGAGCGCTTCTGGACCGCGGCGCACGAGGTGCCGCAGACCCGCTGAGTCAGGCGGTGCCGCGACGCTCGCGCAGCTGCTGCAGGGCGTCGTCGAGGATCTGCTTCGCCTCGTCGTCGGTGCGACGCTCCTTCACGTAGGCGAGGTGCGTCTTGTACGGCTCGGTCTTCTGCAGCTGCGGCGGGTTCTCGCGATCGCGGCCCGCGGGCAGCCCCGTCGACGGGCTGTCGATGACGTCGGGGATCTCCTCGTCGGGCAGGTTCGCGGCGAAGTAGCGCACCGTCTCGTTGCCCAGGGCGTCCCAGTACGAGATCGCCACGCGGTCCGCGTGGTAGCCGCGGTCCTGCTCCCCCATCGGTCCGGATCCGACGCGGGATCCGCGGATGGCGCTGCCGCCCGATGCCATAGCTGTCTCCTGTGGTGGTGGTGTCGGAGCGGCTAGACGCCGACGCCGAACTTGGTGAGAAGCCCCAGCACCACGATCGAGAAGAACCAGGTGATGCCGAGTGCGACCGTGATGCGGTTCAGGTTGCGCTCCGCGACGCCCGAGGCGCCCAGGTTGCTCGTGACGCCGCCGCCGAACATGTCGGAGAGGCCGCCACCGCGTCCCTTGTGAAGCAGGATCAGCAGCGTCAGCAGGAGGCTGGTGATACCGAGCAGGATCTGGAACGCGACCTGCACGATCGACCAGAGAACATCCATCAGACTGTTGCTTTCCTCGGGTTCGGATTCGGGTGGGCCGGACGGCCGTGGTCAAGTATAAGCGAGGGCGCCGCTCAGATCGTGCCGACGTGGCTCTTGAAGCGCACGATGCTCGCGAACTCCTCGAGCTGCAGGCTCGCGCCGCCGACCAGGGCCCCGTCCACGTCCGGCTCCTTGAGGAAGCCCGCGATGTTGTTCGCCTTGACCGACCCGCCGTACAGGATGCGCGTGGACGCGGCCGCCTCGTCGCCGAGCACCTCGGCGAGGACGCCGCGCAGGGCCTCGCACACCTGCTGCGCCTGCGCGCTCGTGGCGGCCTGCCCGGAGCCGATCGCCCAGACCGGCTCGTAGGCGACGACGATCTCCTCGCCCGCGACGACGCCCTCGAGGGCGGTACGCAGCTGGGCGACGGGCACGGCGCTCGGACCGTGCTGCTCGAGGTCGTCGGCGGTCTCGCCGACGCAGATCACCGGCACGATGCCGTGGCGGTGGGCGGCGGCGACCTTCGACGAGACGAGCTCGTCCGACTCGCCGTGGTACTGCCGACGCTCCGAGTGCCCGATGATCACGTAGGCGGCGTCGAGAGCCGCGAGGAAGGCTCCCGAGATCTCACCCGTGTAGGCGCCCGAGTCGTGCGCCGACAGGTCCTGCGCCCCGAACTTCAGCTCCAGCTTGTCGCCCGCGATGAGCGTCTGCACCGACCGCAGGTCGGTGAACGGCGGGAACACCGCGACCTCGACGTCCGAGAAGTCGTGGTTCTTGTCCTGGAGGGTCCACGCCAGCTTCTGCACGAACGCGATCGCCTGCAGGTGGTCGAGGTTCATCTTCCAGTTGCCGGCGATGAACGGGGTGCGGGCCATCAGCTCTCCCATCCGAGGATCTCGAGGCCCGGCAGCTTCTTGCCCTCGAGGAACTCGAGGCTCGCGCCGCCGCCGGTCGAGACGTGTCCGAACTGCTCGTCGGCGAAGCCCAGCTGGCGGATCGCCGCGGCCGAGTCGCCTCCCCCGACGACGCCGAGGCCGTCGACCTGGGTGAGCGCCTCCGCGACCGCGCGGGTTCCGGCGGCGAACGCCGGGAACTCGAACACGCCCATGGGGCCGTTCCAGAACACGGTCTTCGAGGCGCGCACGCGCTCGGCGAAGGCCGCCGCGGTGTCGGGCCCGATGTCGAGACCGATGCCCGAGGCGCCGAAGGGGGTGTCCGCGATGCCGTCGGCGGGGGCGACGACGTGCTCGGCGTCGGCCGAGAATCCGGAGGCGACGACGACATCCGTGGGCAGCACGAGCTCGACGCCGCGCTCCGCGGCCTCGGCGAGGTAGCCGCGGACGGTGTCGAGCTGGTCGGCCTCGAGCAGGCTCGAGGCGACCTCGTGGCCCTGGGCGGCGAGGAAGGTGAACAGCATGCCCCCGCCGATGAGCAGCGCGTCGACGCGCGGCAGCAGGTGCCCGATCACGCCGAGCTTGTCGGACACCTTCGAGCCGCCGAGTACGACCGTGTAGGGCCGCTCGGGGTTCTCGGTGAGCCGGTCGAGCACCTCGAGCTCGGCGGCGATGAGCAGGCCCGCGGCGCTCGGGAGCGCCTGTGCGAGCTCGTAGACGCTCGCCTGCTTGCGGTGCACGACGCCGAAGCCGTCCGAGACGACGACATCGCCGAGCTCGGCGAGCTGCGCCGCGAACGCCACGCGCTCCTCGTCGGACTTCGACGCCTCGCCGGGGTTGAAGCGCAGGTTCTCGAGCAGCACGACGCCGGGGGTCGGCGCGGCCTCGATCACGCCGGCGGCCGTCTCGCCGACCGTCTCGGGCGAGAACGCCACGTCGACGCCGAGCAGCTCGCCGAGGCGCACCGCGACGGGAGCGAGCGAGTACTTCGGGTCGGGAGCGCCCTCCGGGCGACCGAGGTGGCTCATCACGACGACCTTCGCGCCCTGCTCGAGCAGCAGGCGGATGGTCGGGACGGATGCGCGGACGCGTCCGTCATCCGTGATGATGCCGTCCTTGAGGGGCACGTTCAGATCGCACCGCAGGAGCACGACCTTGCCCGAGAGCCCACCGAGGCTCTCGATCGTCCGGAGGGTCATCGCTTACAGACGCTCGCCGACGTACTCGGTCAGGTCGACGAGTCGGTTGGAGTAGCCCCACTCGTTGTCGTACCACGACGACACCTTCACGAGGTTGCCCGAGACGTTGGTCTGCCCGGCGTCGAACACCGACGAGTGCGGGTCGAGCTGGATGTCGGTCGAGACGATGGCGTCCTCGTTGTACTTCAGGTAGCCGACGAGCTCGCCCTCGGCCGCCGCCTTCTTGTAGGCGGCGTTGATGACATCCGCCGTGAGCCCCTCGGTCGGCGTGATGATCGTGAGGTCGACGATCGAGCCGGTGGGAACCGGCACGCGGTAGGAGGAGCCGCTGAGCTTGCCGTTGAGCTCGGGGAGCACCTGTCCGATCGCCTTCGCGGCGCCGGTGGAGGCGGGGACGATGTTGAGGGCGGCGGCGCGCGCACGGTGCAGGTCGCTGTGCGGCCCGTCCTGCAGGTTCTGGTCGGCGGTGTAGGCGTGCGCCGTCATCATGAAGCCGCGCTCGATGCCGAAGTTGTCGTTGAACACCTTGGCGAGCGGCGCGAGGCAGTTGGTGGTGCACGAGGCGTTCGAGATGACGTGCATGGTCGCCGCGTCGTAGGTGCCCTCGTTGACACCCATGACGAAGGTGCCGTCGACATCGGTTCCGGGCGCGGAGATGATGACCTTCTTGGCGCCGCCGGCGATGTGCTTCGACGCGTCGGAGGCCTTGGTGAACCGACCGGTCGACTCGATGACGATGTCGACGCCGAGCTCGCCCCAGGGGAGGTTCGCGGGGTCGCGCTCCTCGAAGACCTTGATGGCCTTGCCGTCGACGGTGATCGAGTCCTCGTTGTACGAGACGTCGGCGTCGAGACGGCCGCCGACCGAGTCGTACTTGAGCAGGTGCGCGAGGGTCTTGTTGTCCGTGAGGTCGTTCACGGCGACGATGTCGATGTCCGCACCCTGGGCGAGGGCTGCGCGGAGGAAGTTGCGACCGATCCGGCCGAAGCCGTTGATGCCGATCTTGACGGACACGTTGTCTCCTTGTGTGCGCGGGGGCGCGCGATGTGTCGGATGTGGTGTGGGTGTGGGGATGCGGCCGGGGCGCGGACCCCGGCCGCTTCGCCGGTTACGACAGTAGCAGCAGGCCCGCGGCGCTCGAACGGGCCGCCTCGAAGCGCGCACCCGCATCCGCCCAGTTGGCGATGCTCCAGAACGCCTTGACGTAGTCGGCCTTGACGTTGACGTAGTCGAGGTAGAAGGCGTGCTCCCACATGTCGAGCTGCAGGATCGGCGTGATGCCGAGCGGGGTGTTGTTCTGCTGGTCGTACAGCTGGTGCACGAGCAGGCGCGCGCCCACCGGATCCCAGGCGAGCACCGCCCAGCCGGAGCCCTGCAGGCTGTTCGCGGCGGCGCTGAAGTGCCCGACGAAGGCGTCGAACGACCCGAAGAACTCGTCGATCGCCGAGGCGAGCTCGCCGACCGGCTTGTCGCCGCCGTCCGGGGAGAGGTTCTTCCAGAAGATCGAGTGGTTGATGTGGCCGCCCAGGTGGAAGGCGAGGTCCTTCTCGAGCTTCGGCACGTTGCCGAAGTCGCCGGTGGCACGCGCCTCCTCGAGCTTCTCGAGCGCGGTGTTGGCACCCGCGACGTAGGCGGCGTGGTGCTTGTCGTGGTGCAGCTCCATGATGCGCGCGCTGATGCTCGGTTCGAGCGCCGCGTAGTCGTAGGGCAGATCCGGGAGGCTGTAGACGGCCATGGTTCTCCTTCTTCCTTGTGGGGTCTTACTCGTCGAAGTCGGGCGGCAGGTTCGCATCGGTGCCGGGGATGCCGCGATCACTCGCGGACTTGTCGGCCATCGCCAACAACCGGCGGATGCGTCCCGCCACGGCGTCCTTCGTCATCGGCGGGTCGGCGAAGTGGCCGAGCTCGTCGAGGCTCGCGTCGCGGTGGCCGAGCCGCAGCTCGCCCGCGTAGCGCAGGTGGTCGGGAACCTCGTCTCCGAGGATCTCGAGGGCGCGCTCGACGCGCGCGCAGGCGGCGACCGCGGCCTGCGCGGAGCGGCGCAGGTTCGCGTCGTCGAAGTTCACGAGGCGGTTGGCGGTGGCGCGCACCTCGCGGCGCTGCCGGAGCTCCTCCCAGGCCGTCACCGCCTCCACCGCGCCCATCAGCCGCAGGATCGCGGCGATCGCCTCGCCCTCGCGGACGACGACGCGGTGCACGCCGCGCACCTCGCGGGCCTTGGCCGGGATCTTGAGCCGCCCGGCGGCGCCCACGAGCGCCATCGCCGCCTCGTTGCCCGGGCACACGACCTCGAGGGCGGCCGAGCGGCCGGGGTCGGTGAGGCTGCCGCGAGCGAGGAACGCGCCACGCCAGATCGCCGCCAGATCCTCGCGGGAGCCGGTGGTCAGGCGGTTGGGCAGGCCACGGACGGGTCGGCGCCGCGCGTCGAGCAGGCCGGTCTGGCGCGCCAGGGTCTCTCCCCCGTCGACGACCCGAACGACGTAGCTGGCGCCCTTGTGGGGGCCGGCCCCGATGACCTTGCCCTCGGAGCGCACGCCGTAGAGCTCCGCGAGATCGCGGCGCACCCGCTGGGCGACCTTCTGCGAGTCGAGCTCCGCCTCGACGGCGATGCGCCCGGAGATGATGTGGAGCCCGCCCGAGAAGCGCAGCAGGGCGGCCAGTTCGGCTGCGCGCACGCTGGTCTTGCCGACCTCGACGGCGACGAGCTCATCCTTGACGTCCGCCGTCAGTGCCACGCGCTCATCCTCGTCTCTCGTCGTCTTCCATCGTGTTCGTCGGGGGCGCGGTTCACTCGCGACCGAGGTCGCGATGCCGCACGGTGACGGAGACCCCGGGGAGCTCACGCAGGCGACGCGCCACCTCTTCGGTGATCGCGACGGAGCGGTGCTTGCCGCCCGTGCATCCCATGGCGATCGTAGCGTGACGCTTGTTCTCCCGCCGGTACCCGTCGGCCACGGCGGCCAGCGCCGCCACGTAGTGCTCGACGAATTCGGGGGCGTCGCGCTGGCTGAGCACGTAGTCGCGCACCTCGGGGTCGAGGCCCGTCAGCGGCGCGAGCTCGGGCACCCAGAACGGGTTCGGGAGGAACCGGAGATCGGCGACCATGTCGGCGTCGGCCGGCAGCCCGTACTTGAAACCGAAGCTCATGACCGTGAGCTTGAGCGAGGGTGCCGAGTCCTCGCCGAAGAGCTCGGCGACGCGCGTCGCCAGCTGGTGGATGTTGAGATCCGAGGTGTCGATCACCACGTCGCTCTGCTCGCGCAGACCCGTCATCCGGGAGCGCTCGGCGAGGATGCCGTCGAGCAGCGTGCCGTCGCCCTGCAGCGGATGCGGACGTCGCACCTGCTCGAAGCGGCGCACGAGGGCGGCATCCGTCGCGTCGAGGAACACCAGGCGCGCACTGCCGGCGGCGCGCAGCTCGGCCACGATGTCCTGCGCGTCGGCGAACAGGTGCCCGCCGCGCACGTCGACCACGACGGCGATGCGCGGGATCGCGTCCCCGGTGTGGGCGCCGAGGTCGACGAGCGGCCGCAGCATCTGCGGTGGGAGGTTGTCGACGACATACCAGCCGAGATCCTCGAGGGCGTTCGCCACCGTCGACCGCCCGGCGCCGGACATGCCGGTCACGATGAGCATCTCGAGCCCGCGGCTGCCGTCGCTCATTCCCCGTCTTCCCGCTGTTCGACCGGTTGCGACCCGTCGTCGCGGGCCGTTCCCAGCCTATCGGCGATCACGGCGGCCAGCTGCGGTCCGATGCCGCGCACCTCGGCGATCGCCTCCGGGGCGGCAGCGCGCAGCCGGGCCACCGAGCCGAAGTGCCGCAGCAGCTCCTTGGACCGCGCCGGTCCCAGGCCCGGGATGTCGGCGAGCACGGTGCCGATGTCGGCGCGTCGCTTCTGGCGCTGGAAGGTGATCGCGAAACGGTGCGCCTCGTCGCGGATGCGCTGGAGCAGGAAGAGCGCCTCGCTGCCGCGGGGCAGGATCACCGGGAACTCGTCGTCCGGCAGCCACACCTCCTCGAGGCGCTTCGCGATGCCCACGAGCGGGATGTCGCGGATGCCGAGCTCCTCGAAGACGGCCGCCGCGGCCTGCACCTGCGGTTGGCCGCCGTCGACGATGAGCAGGCCGGGGCGGTACGCGAAGCGCCGATTCGGGCGCGCTCCCTCATCGGTCTCGGGGGCGTCGTCCTCGTCGAGCCGGGCGAGGCGGCGGCGCAGCACCTGCGCGAGCGATTCGGTGTCGTCGGTCGTGCCGGAGACGGCGAACTTGCGGTACGCGCTCTTCTTGGGCAGGCCGTCCTCGAACACGACCATGGAGGCGACCACGTTCGTGCCGCCGAGGTGCGACACGTCGTAGCACTCCATGCGCAGCGGCGCCTCGTCGAGCCCGAGGGCCTCCTGCAGCTCGGTGAGCGCCTGCGTCCGCGCCACGTAGTCGGCGGTGCGCCGGGTCTTGTAGAGCGCGAGCGCCTGCTTGGCGTTGAGGGTCGCGGTCTGCAGCACGGCGGCCTTGTCGCCGCGCTGGGCGGTCTTCAGGGTCACTCCCCCGCGCTCGCGCCGGTCGGCGAGCCACTGCTCGAGCGCGGAGGCGTCGTCGGGCAGCACCGGCACCACGATCTCGCGCGGCGGCTGCTCGGTCTCGTAGGCGGTCTCGAGCACCGATTCCACGAGCTCGCCCGGCGTGATGTCGAGCTCCTTGTCGACGACCCAGCTGCGCACCCCGCGGATGCGACCTCCCCGCACCGTGAACTGCTGCACGGCCGCCGCGAGCTCGTCCTCCTCGATGCCGAACACGTCGAGCTCGGCCGCCTCCGGCAGCACGACGGCGCTCTTCTCGAGCACGTTCTCGAGCGCCTGGATGCGGTCCCGGATCTTCGCGGCGCGCTCGTACTCGAACGCGGCGGCGGCATCCTTCATCTCGCGTTGGAGCAGGGTGATGACGCTGCGGTCGTGGCTCGCCATGAACGCGACGAACTGGTCGACGACCTCGCGGTGCTCCTGGATCGTGACCTTCTGCGAGCAGGGTCCGCCGCAGCGGCCGATCTGACCCGGGAAGCAGGGGCGGCCGGTCTGCATCGCGCGCTTGTAGCTGGCGTCCGAGCAGGTGCGGATCGGGAACGCCTTGATCATCAGGTCGATCGTCTCGCGCACCGCCCAGACCTTCGGATACGGGCCGAAGTAGCGCGCGCCCGGGATCCGCCGGTTGCGGGTGACCATGACCCGCGGAGCCTCGTCGGCCAGGGTCACGACGAGATACGGATAGCTCTTGTCGTCGCGGAACTTGACGTTGTACGGCGGCGCGAACTCCTTGATCCAGGTGTACTCCAGCTGGAGGGCCTCGACGTCGCTCGCGACGACCGTCCATTCCACCTTGGATGCCGACAGCACCATATGCCGGGTGCGCTCGTGCAGGCTGCGCAGCGGCTGGAAGTAGTTCGCGAGCCGCTGCCGCAGGTTGACGGCCTTGCCGACGTACAGGATGCGTCCCGAGGCATCCGAGAAACGGTAGACCCCCGGGGCGGTCGGGATCTCCCCCGCCTTCGGACGCCACGGCAGCACGTCGGCGCGCGACGTCGCCACGTCAGCCGGCCTTCCGGCGTCCCTGACCGCCGCTGCGCTCGTCGGAGCGGGCCGCGTCGAACAGCTCGGCGAGGAACACGCCGGTGTGGCTCTTCGGGTTGCGGGCGACCTTCTCGGGGGTGCCGGTGGCGACCACCATACCGCCGCCCGATCCGCCCTCCGGCCCGAGGTCGACGATCCAGTCGGCGCTCTTGATGACGTCGAGGTTGTGCTCGATGACGATGACCGAGTTGCCCTTGTCGACCAGCCCGTTCAGCACCTCCAGCAGCTTGCGCACGTCCTCGAAGTGCAGGCCGGTCGTCGGCTCGTCGAGCACGTAGATCGAGCGGCCGTTGGAGCGCTTCTGCAGCTCCGTCGCGAGCTTGACGCGCTGGGCCTCGCCGCCGGACAGGGTGGTGGCGCTCTGCCCGAGGCGCACGTAGCCGAGGCCGACGTCGACGAGGGTCTTCAGGTAGCGGTGGATGGCCGTGATCGGCTCGAAGAACTCCGCCGCCTCCGAGATGGGCATGTCGAGCACCTCGGCGATGTTCTTGCCCTTGTAGTGCACCTGGAGCGTGTCGCGGTTGTAGCGCGCGCCGTGGCAGACCTCGCACACGACGTAGACGTCGGGCAGGAAGTTCATCTCGATCTTGATGGTGCCGTCGCCGGAGCAGTTCTCGCAGCGGCCGCCCTTGACGTTGAAGCTGAAGCGACCGGGCTGGTAGCCCCGCGCCTTCGCCTCGATCGTCTCGGAGAACAGGGTGCGGATGCGGTCGAAGACACCCGTGTAGGTCGCGGGGTTCGAGCGCGGGGTGCGGCCGATGGGCGCCTGGTCGACGTGCACGACCTTGTCGAGGTGCTCGAGACCGGTGACCCGCTTGTGCTTGCCCGGCACTTGGCGGGCGCCGTTGAGCTGGTTCGCGAGCACCTTGTAGAGGATGTCGTTGACCAGGCTCGACTTGCCCGAGCCCGACACGCCCGTGACCGCCACGAACGCACCCAGCGGGAAGCTGACGGTGACGTCGCGCAGGTTGTTCGCACGCGCGCCCTCGACGACCACCTGCCGCGCCGGATCGAGCTTGCGGCGGGTGCGGGGCATCTCGATCGCCCGCCGGCCCGCGAGGTAGTCGCCCGTGATCGATCCGTGGTTGTCGAGCAGGGCGTCGTAGCCGCCGGAGTGCACGACGCGGCCGCCGTGCTCCCCCGCCCCGGGACCGATGTCGACGATCCAGTCGGCGGTGCGGATGGTGTCCTCGTCGTGCTCGACGACGATGAGCGTGTTGCCGAGGTTCTTGAGCTTGACGAGGGTGTCGATCAGCCGGCGGTTGTCGCGCTGATGCAGGCCGATCGAGGGCTCGTCGAGCACGTAGAGCACCCCGGTCAGCCCCGAGCCGATCTGGGTGGCGAGTCGGATGCGCTGGGCCTCGCCCCCCGAGAGGGTCGCGGCGGCGCGCGCCATCGTCAGGTAGCCGAGACCCACCTCGAGCAGGAACTCGAGGCGCAGCCGGATCTCGCGCAGCACCTGGGCGGCGATGCGCGCCTGGCGCTCCGTGAGCTCGAGGCTCTGCATGACCTCGTAGGCGTCGGTGATGCTGAGATCGGCGGTGTCGGAGATGCTGCGCCCGGCGACGAGCACCGCGAGCACCTCCGGCTTCAGGCGCTTGCCGTCGCACACCGGGCACGGCACCTCGCGCAGGTACTCGCCGTAGCGCTGCTGCGACCAGTCCGATTCGGCCTCGTGGTACTTGCGTTCGAGGTACGGCATGACGCCCTCGAACCCGGTCGAGTACTTCATGGTGCGCCCGAAGCGGTTGCGCCACTGCACCACGACCTCGAAGTCGTTGCCGCGCAGGATCGAGGTGCGCACCTCATCCGGCAGCTCTCCCCACGGCGTGTCGAGCGAGAAGTCGAGGTCGCGGGCGAGCCCCTGCAGCAGGCGCTGGAAGTAGCTGTAGAGGCCCTTGCCGCCCTGGTTCCAGGGCAGGATGACACCCTCGTTGAGGCTGAGCTCCGGGTCGCCGACGACGAGGTCGATGTCGACGGCCATCTTGGTGCCGAGCCCCGAGCACTCGGGGCAGGCGCCGAACGGCGCGTTGAACGAGAAGGTGCGCGGCTCGATCTCGGTCAGCTGGATCGGATGACCGTTCGGGCACGAGAGCTTCTCGCTGAAGGTGCGTCGTCGCGCCTTCGAGCCCTCCTGCTCGTCGACGAAGTCGATCTCGAGCACACCGCTCGCCAGCCCCAGCGCGGTCTCGACGGAGTCGGTGACCCGGCTGAGCAGGTCGTCGGCGGCGACGAGGCGGTCGACGACCACCGCGATGTCGTGCTTGTACTGCTTCTTGAGCGTCGGCGGCTCGGACAGCTGCACGAGCTCGCCGTCGACGATGGCCCGCGAGTAGCCGGACGCCGACAGCTCCTTGAAGAGGTCGACGAACTCGCCCTTCTTCTGCGAGATGACGGGCGCGAGCACCTGATAGCGGGTGCCGGTCGGCAGCTCCATGAGCTGGTCCGCGATCTGCTGCACCGTCTGGCGCTGGATCCGCTCCCCGCAGATCGGGCAATGCGGCTCACCGATGCGTGCCCACAGCAGTCGCATGTAGTCGTAGATCTCGGTGATCGTGCCGACCGTCGAGCGCGGGTTGCGGTTGGTCGACTTCTGGTCGATCGACACGGCGGGGCTGAGCCCCTCGATGAAGTCGACGTCGGGGCGATCGACCTGCCCGAGGAACTGCCGCGCGTAGGCGGAGAGCGATTCGACGTAGCGACGCTGACCCTCGGCGAAGATCGTGTCGAAGGCGAGACTCGACTTGCCGGAGCCGGAGAGCCCCGTGAAGACGACGAGCGAGTCGCGCGGGATCTCGAGGTCGACGTCCTTCAGATTGTGGACGCGCGCGCCCCGGACACTGAGCTTCTGGCTCCCGGGGACAGGGGTGATCGACACTGAACCGATTCTACGGGCGCGGTCCGACATCGGCTGGCGGGGTCGAACCTCAGCGATGCATGCGCGTGGGGTTGAGCCGGTGGCGCACGCCCCGCGGCAGCAGCCCGGACCAGCGCGAACCCCAGCGGACGAGGCGCGGATGGTGGAGCAGCCGGAGCTGGCGACGACTCAGCAGGGGCGAACGGGATCCGTCGAGGAGCGCGGCTGCGGTGCGGGCCGCTTCGAGCGCGTCGGCGTCGCTTCCCGCCCGGATGGCGCCCCGGTAGTCGGCGAGCGTCGCGGTCACCAGACGCGGCAGGAGCACGTCGGAGGTGTAGTACCGACGCAGTTCGACCGAATCCGGCAGCATCGCGCTCACCCGTCGGAAGAAGATCACGCGGCTGCGTCGGAACGAGGATCGCGTCGACGAGCTGCCGGCGTGGATCCGGAACACCCCCAGCGGCCGGTCGACGTACCGGCTCCGCCACCCGGCGCGGAAGATGCGGATCCACAGCTCGTCGTCCTCGTAGCCGACGAGATCCTCCGAGAATCCGCCCACGCCGTGGAAGGCGCTCGCGCGCACCATCGCGGCCGAGGGCAGGATCATCGTGTCGCTCGCGATCCAGTCGACGATCGACGATCGCGGATGCGCGATGCCCGCGGAGCGGAGGAAGCGCCGCACGACGAGGTGGCCGTCGCCGTCGATCTCGTCGAAGTCGGAGAACGCCAGGCCGACGTCGGGCTTGGCGAAGGCGGCGGCGAGCCGCTCGAGGTGGTCGGGGTACCACCGGTCGTCCTGATCGAGGAAGGCGATGAGCTCTCCGCCGGCCTCGGCTGCCGCGCGGTTGCGGCTGGCGGACTGGCCCCGGTTCTCCTGACGGATGAGCCGCACCGCCAGCTGCGGATGATCGGCCGCGAACGCCTCGACGAGCGACGCGGACCCGTCGGTGGAGCCGTCGTCGACGACGATCACCTCGAGCGGCGGGACGGTCTGCGCGAGGACGGAGCCGAGCGCCTCCGGGAGATGGCGCGTGCCCTCGTAGACGGGGACGACGACGCTCACGGAGGCGAGGCCGGGGTTCATCGGCCGCTCCGGTCGTCCGGGGCGATCCCGTCGACCGGGTACCCCTGCGCGCGCAGCCGACCGGCCTCCGCGTCGTACGGCCACGACACCTCGGCGACGGGACGCGTGCTGCGGACGGCGCAGATCCAGGTCATGGTGGGCGACGAGACGGTCTGCATCCGCGGCTGCTCGGCCCTCCACTCCCCGACGGGGACGACGAGCGCGGGGTGCGCGCCCCCGGTGCGCACCACGTCGAACCCCAGCGCCGGCGAGAAGAGCGATCCGAGGCCGGCACGGGAGAAGCGCCAGAAATCGTTCGGCTCCGCATGGGACGGCCACACCCAGGGCGCCGCATGCACCGCCAGGCCGTCGGGAGGGAGGATGCGCGCGATCTCGTGCGCGACGAGCCACGGCGCCTCCACGTGCTCCAGGAGGCTGCCCGAGAGCACGATCGGGAAGGTACCGGGGTCGACGACCGCGCTGAGCCGGTGCACGTCCGCGACGAGGTCGACGCCCAGGCCGGGGTGGATGTCGACGCCCACGACCTCGCGGTCCCCCACGAGCTCGGCGATCGTGGGCGGCAGCTCGGGATGGCTTCTGCGGGCGCCGAGGAGGAGCACGGGCCCGGGCGGCGCCGCCGCGATGCGTCCGGCGAGCTCCGTCCAGTCCTCCGAGGAGAGGTCGACCGCGGGCCGGCGCTCCGGCGGCAGCGGGAGGATCGCGGTCATGGTGCCGTCGGCCCCGCGCCACTCCACCGTCAGCTCCGCGGGGGCGGGCCCTTCGAGCATCACGTCGAATCCGCTCCCCGCGACCGATTGGGCGTCGGGCCAGAACAGCTCCAGATCGGGACGCGCGACGCGGGTGAGCGGCACCCGCGCGCCGCGGTGGTGCACCGTCGCGTCCTCGCCCGGATCCCCGTCGTGGTGAAACCACCCCGACACGAAGGTCGAGTCGGTGTCGCTCCAGAAGACGTCGACGTGATGACTGATCGGGACGGCCACCGGTGGCACCTCGAACGACGCACGGCACAGCCGCGCATCGCTGCGGGCGAGCTGGGCGTCGGGAGAGGGCGCGGTCGACAGGAGTTCGAGCGCCTGGTCGACGTCGGCGAGAAGGGGGCGCGCGGCGTCGAGCTCGCCCCGGGCGGTGAGTTCCACGAAGATCCGTGCCGTCCACATCGCGTGACGCAGCTCACCCTCGACGCCCGCCCCGGCGTGCGCCCGGAGGCCGGGCACCTGCGCTGCGACCGTCGCCGGGTCCGCGCGCGCGAGCGCCAGCAGGCGGTGGTAGCGAGCCTGTGCGTCGATGTCGATCGTGTCCAGATCCAGCACCGGGTAGATGGAGCGCCGCCGGGAGACGGCGTCGAGCGCCTGATCGAAGCGGACGACGGCCGTCGAGGGGTCGCCGTCGAGGAGCTCGGCCATCCCGAGGGCGAATGCGCATCCGGCGAGCCCATCCGGCCACGTCACAGGACCGTCGCCGTCGATGTCGACCGACGCCGACGCGAGCAGTGCCGCGCGCAGCGCCGGACGGATCTCCCGCGCCTCGTCGAACCGCCCGCGGGCGACCAGCTCGCGGGTCGCCCGCGAGAGGAGCCCCGAACGCAGCACGGGCGCCGGCACCTCGTCGGCGCGCTCCCGCAGGTAGTCGACCAGCGTCGCCGGGGAGGCGTCGAGGTGGAGTCGGGGAAGCGGACCGGGGCCCATCCGAGCCACGATCTCGTGGGAGACCCGGGTGCGGGTGATCCGCCACTCGGTGAAACCGGCCGCCGTCAGCAGGGCCTCGAGCCCGTCGCGACTCGCCAGGAACACGTGGTATCCGGGGCTCAACGCCGAGACGACGTCGTCGGGATCCGCGTCCGGTGCGATGAGCGCGGCGTCCGGGGTCGTCATCACGAGCAGCCCGCCCTCGGCGAGTCGGGCCGCGATCTCGCGCAGGAATCCGAGGGGGTCGGTGACGTGCTCGAGCACCTCGCTCGAGAGGATCACGTCGAACGGGTCGCCGACCTCCGTCGCGCTGGAGAGCGGCTCGTCGCGGATGTCGAGCGCGAGGTCGCGCGCACCGCGGACGCCGGCGTAGGACGGCTCGACGCCCGTCACGTCCCACCCGTGGCGCCACCGGGCGAAATCGCCCGCGAAGCCGTACCCGCATCCGACGTCGAGCATGCGGGTGCCCGGACCGCCCGGCAGCTCGTCGACCAGTGCGGCGATGGTTCCGATCCCCGCTCCCGTGAGCACGTAGTCGTCGACCGTCGCGTCGTCGGGCGACGACCCGAGGATCTCGTCGAGCAGCATGACCGAGCCGCACCGAGCACAGCGTGTCGCCGACGCCGCACCGAGCGGGGTGTCGAAATCGAGCACCCGGGTGCCCTCGCCGCCGAATCCGCATGCGCGGCAGCGGCTGTCGGCGACGCGCGACATCCAGCGGAGCGTGGTCATCCCGCCTCCCGTCGCTCCCGGACCCGATCGCTAGGCTATCGTGCCGCGCGGCGGTGGCGGTTCAGCGCACGTGACCGACGGCCTCCATCTGCCGCAGCTCCTTCTTGAGCTCGGAGAGCTCGTCGCGGAGGCGCGCGGCGAGCTCGAACTTGAGCTCGCCCGCGGCCTGCAGCATCTGCTGGTTGAGGTCGGCGATGACCGTCTCGAGCTCGGCGGCGCCCGAGGCGCCGACGCCCTCCCGGCGCAGGTTCGGGGTGGGCGAGCGTCGCTTCGAGCCGTCCTGGCCGCTGCGGCCGGCGAGCAGCTTCGCCGTGTCGGCCTCCTCGCGCGCGAGGATGTCGGTGATGTCGGCGATGCGCTTGCGCAGCGGCTGCGGGTCGATGCCGTGCTCGACGTTGTAGGCGACCTGCTTCTCGCGGCGGCGGTTGGTCTCGTCGATCGCGAACGTCATCGAATCGGTGAGCTGGTCGGCGTACATGTGCACCTCGCCCGAGACGTTGCGGGCCGCGCGCCCGATCGTCTGGATGAGGGAGGTCGAGCTGCGCAGGAACCCCTCCTTGTCGGCGTCGAGGATCGCCACGAGCGACACCTCGGGCAGGTCGAGCCCCTCGCGCAGCAGGTTGATGCCGACGAGCACGTCGTAGACGCCGGCGCGGAGTTCGGTGAGCAGTTCGACGCGGCGCAGCGTGTCGACATCCGAGTGCAGGTAGCGCACCCGCACCCCGGCCTCCGTGAGGTAGTCGGTCAGCTCCTCGGCCATCTTCTTCGTGAGCGTCGTGACGAGCACCCGCTCGTCGCGTTCGGCGCGCAGCCGGATCTCCTCGAGGAGGTCGTCGATCTGCCCCTTGCTGGGCTTCACCACGATCTGCGGATCGACGAGGCCGGTCGGGCGGATGATCTGCTCGACGACGCCGTCGCCCATGGAGAGCTCGTAGCGCCCCGGGGTGGCCGAGAGGTAGACCTTCTGGCCGACCCGGTCGAGGAACTCCTCCCAGCGCAGCGGTCGGTTGTCGAGCGCGCTCGGCAGCCGGAAGCCGTGCTCGACGAGGGTGCGCTTGCGGCTCGCGTCGCCCTCGTACATCGCGCCGACCTGCGGCACGGTCACGTGCGACTCGTCGATCACGACGAGGAAGTCGTCGGGGAAGTAGTCGAGCAGGGTGTTCGGCGGCTCTCCGGGTGCGCGCCCGTCGATGTGGCGCGAGTAGTTCTCGATGCCGTTGCAGAACCCGATCTGCTCCATCATCTCCAGATCGAACCCGGTGCGCATGCGCAGCCGCTGGGCCTCGAGCAGCTTGCCCTGCTTCTCGAGCTCGGGAAGGCGCTCGGCGAGCTCCTCCTTGATCGACCGGATGGCGCGGTGCATCGCCTCGGGACTGGCCGCGTAGTGGGTGGCCGGGAAGATCGACACCGCATCCATCTTGCGCACCACGTCGCCCGTGAGCGGGTGGAGGGCGTAGAGCGCCTCGATCTCGTCGCCGAACATCTCGACACGCACCGCGAGCTCCTCGTAGACCGGGATGATCTCGATCGTGTCGCCGCGCACGCGGAACTTGCCGCGCGAGAAGTCGACGTCGTTGCGCTCGTACTGCATGTTGATGAAGCCGCGCACGAGCTTGTCGCGCGAGATGCGGTCGCCGACCTGCAGGGCGACCATCGCGCCGAGGTACTCCTCGGCGGCGCCGAGGCCGTAGATGCACGACACGGTCGACACGACCACGACGTCGCGGCGGCTCAGCAGCGAGTTGGTGGTCGAGTGCCGCAGCCGTTCGACCTCGGCGTTGATCGAGCTGTCCTTCTCGATGAAGGTGTCGGTCTGCGGGACGTACGCCTCGGGCTGGTAGTAGTCGTAGTAGCTAACGAAGTACTCGACGGCGTTGTTCGGCATGAGCTCGCGGAACTCGTTGGCGAGCTGCGCGGCGAGGGTCTTGTTGTGCGCCAGCACGAGCGTCGGGCGCTGCACCTGCTCGATGAGCCAGGCGGTCGTGGCCGACTTGCCGGTGCCGGTGGCTCCGAGCAGCACGATGTCGCTCTCGCCCGCCTGCACCCGGTGTGCGAGCTCGGCGATCGCGGTCGGCTGGTCGCCGCTCGGCGTGTACTCGGACACGACCTCGAACGGACGCACGGAACGCGTCGGCTGCATGGCTCCAGCCTAGGCAGCACCCCCGACACGCCGCAGGGTCGCCCACAGCTCATCCACCTGGGCGAGCGTGTCGCCGAGGGAGCCGTTCGCGTCGACGACGTCGTCCGCGATCGCGAGGCGCGCCGACTCCGGCGCCTGCGAGGCGATGCGGCGACGTGCCTCGGCTTCGTCCATCCCGCGCAGCTCGACGAGTCGGCGCACCCGGGTCTCCTCGTCGGCGGCGACCACGATCACCCGGTCGAACTCGTCGGCACGACCCTCACCGCGCTCGTCCACGAGCAGGGGGACGTCGTAGACGACCACCGCACGCGGGTCGGCGGCGCGGGCTGCGGCGAACAGGGCGCGCGAGCGCTCCCCGACGGCGGGATGCGTGATCGCGTTGAGGTCGCGGCGTGCCGCCTCGTCACCGAAGACGATCGCCCCGAGCGCGGCGCGGTCGAGACCGCCGTCCGTCCCGACCACCGCGGGACCGAAGCGCTCGGCGATGCGGGCGAGCGCCGGGGTGCCGGGTTCGACGACCTCCCGCGCGATCCGGTCGGCGTCGACCACGACCGCACCGAGCTCCGCCAGCCGGCGTGCGACGGTCGACTTGCCGGAGGCGATGCCTCCCGTGAGCGCGACGAGCATGCCACCATCGTGGCACGCGCGGACCGACGATCAGGGCGACCAGACGTACGGCGTCGTCGTCGTGAGCTGGATGAACCCCAGCGCCTCCAGCACGGGTCGGCTCATCTCGGATGCGTCGACCCGCAGGAACGGCACGCCCTGAGCGTGGGCGACCGACGCCCGCGCCGCGACGAGCGCGCGGTAGATGCCGCGACGTCGGTGGTCGGGGCGGGTCGATCCGCCCCAGAGGCCGGCGAACCGCTCCCCCGGTCGCATCGTCGTCCAGGCCGCCGACACGAGCTCGCCTCCGCTCTCCGCGACGAGCACCCGCAGCCCGTCGCCGTGGGTCTCCCGCAGGGTCGCGAGCTCGGCGGCCACCCACCCGTGGTCGGTGCTCCAGACCTCGCCCAGCAGTCCGGCGATCGCGGCGAACTCGTCGGCATCCGCGTCGCGGACGGTGACGCCGGGCGGCGGGGCCGCGGCGGCGAGCTCGGCGGACGCGGCGACCATGATCGCCTCGATCGGACCCGGTTCGAAGCCCGAGGCGAGCAGCAGCGGCACGAGGCTGTCGGGGCGGTCCCCCGCGTAGGTCTTCCACTCCAGCGGCAGACCCCTCGCCGCGAAATGCTCGACCTGGCGGCGGATCAGCGCCTCCAGCGGCGGACCGTCGACGCCCAGGTCTGCCGGGGCGCGCACGAGCCCGGCGGCGCGGAACTCGATCCGCATGAGCGGACCGTCGAATTCATAGGGACGGCCCTCGGCGACCCGGGGTTCGAGGGCGCGCTCGTCGGCATCGAAGAGCGCGAGCAGCTCGTCTCGGTCCGGAAGGGGCGCCATGCCGACAGCCTAGGAGCCGTACCATGGCGGCATGCTGGAGCTGCTCACCGGCGCGGGCCTGGCCGCGGCCGCCGGCCTGAACGCCTACATCCCGCTCATCGTGATGGGGATCGCGGGGCGGTTCGACTGGATCCAGCTGCCGGGCGGCTGGACCTGGCTCGAGAACGAGTGGGTGCTGCTCATCCTCGCCGTGCTCCTCGTCGTCGAGATCGTGGCCGACAAGGTGCCGGCGGTCGACAGCGTCAACGACTGGATCCAGACCGTCGTGCGTCCGGCGTCCGGCGGCATCGTGTTCGCGGGCGGGATCGGCACCTCGACGGTCGCCGTCGACGACCCCGAGACCTTCTTCTCGTCCGGCGCCTGGATCCCGGTGATCATCGGCATCGTCCTGGCGCTCGTCGTGCACCTCGCGAAGACGGCCGTGCGGCCGGTGGCCAACCTCGGCACCGCCGGCGTCGCCGCTCCGGTGCTGAGCACGGCGGAGGACGGTGCGAGCCTCCTGCTCGTGGTGTTCGCGCTCGTCGCGCCGGTTCTCGTGCTCATCGGACTGGCGCTGCTCGTGCTCGGCTTCGTGCTGCTCGTCCGCTCGATCCGCCGGCGGCGGCGCGAGCGCGCGGCCGCGGCCTGAGACGGCGGATGGCCGGCCCCCGAAGGGAGACCGGCCATCCGATGCTGAGCCCGAGGCTCAGGAGTTGCTGCTGAGCTTCTCGCGCAGGGCGGCGAGCGACTCGTCGTCGGCGAGGGTGCCGACCGACGAGCTGTCCGACGAGAACGAGTTGCCCGAGGGGCGCGAGTCGAGCTCGGCCTCGGTCTCCTCGGCCGCGACGATCTGCTTCTTGTGAGCCTCCCAGCGAGCCTGGGCGGCCGCGTACTCGGCCTCCCACGCGTCGCGCTGGGCCTCGAAGCCCTCGAGCCACTCGCCCGAGGTCGGGTCGAAGCCCTCCGGGTACTTGTAGTTGCCCTGCTCGTCGTACTCGGTGACCATGCCGTACAGCGCGGCGAGGCCCGAGTCGAACTCGGTGTTGTGCGGGTCGATGCCCTCGTTGGCCTGCTTGAGGCTCAGCGAGATGCGGCGACGCTCGAGGTCGATGTCGATGACCTTGACGAACACCTCGTCGCCGACCGACACGACCTGCTCCGCGAGCTCGACGTGCTTGCCCGAGAGCTCCGAGATGTGCACGAGGCCCTCGATGCCGTCGGCCACGCGGACGAACGCGCCGAACGGCACGAGCTTGGTGACCTTGCCCGGAGCGATCTGGCCGATCGCGTGGGTGCGGGCGAAGACCTGCCACGGGTCCTCCTGGGTCGCCTTGAGCGAGAGCGACACGCGCTCGCGGTCGAGGTCGACCTCGAGGATCTCGACGGTGACCTCCTGGCCCACCTCGACGACCTCGGACGCGTGCTCGATGTGCTTCCACGAGAGCTCCGAGACGTGCACGAGGCCGTCCACGCCGCCGAGGTCGACGAACGCGCCGAAGTTGACGATCGAGGACACGACGCCCTTGCGGACCTGGCCCTTCTGGAGGTTGTTGAGGAAGGTCGAACGCGACTCCGACTGGGTCTGCTCGAGCAGCGCGCGGCGGCTGAGCACCACGTTGTTGCGGTTCTTGTCGAGCTCGAGGATCTTCGCTTCGATCTCCTGGCCGAGGTACGGCGTGAGGTCGCGGACGCGGCGCAGCTCGATGAGCGAGGCCGGCAGGAAGCCGCGGAGGCCGATGTCGACGATCAGGCCGCCCTTGACGACCTCGATGACCGAACCGGTGACGACGCCGTCCGAGTCCTTGATCTTCTCGACGTCGCCCCAGGCGCGCTCGTACTGGGCGCGCTTCTTGGACAGGATGAGGCGACCCTCCTTGTCCTCCTTCTGGAGGACGAGCGCCTCGACGCTGTCGCCGACCGAGACGACCTCGGTCGGATCCACGTCGTGCTTGATGGAGAGCTCGCGCGAGGGGATGACACCCTCGGTCTTGTAGCCGACGTCGAGGAGGACCTCGTCGCGGTCGATCTTGACGACGGTGCCTTCGATGAGGTCTCCGTCGTTGAAGAACTTGAGGGTCAGTTCGACCGCGGCCAGGAAGTCTTCAGCAGATCCGATGTCGTTGATGGCGACCTGCTTGGTAGCCGAGGCGGTCGTTGCGGTAGTCATGTAGTGGGTGCTCCGGATGGGGACATGGTTCGGGCCCGAGAAGCGATGTTGCTGGGGTGCTCCGCGGGCATGCGGATAGGGATGTCACGAACGTGACTCTCCAGACTACCGCACTCCCCTGCGTTCTGCGACGATGTCGCGGATCGCGGGCCCCAGGTCCGGATGGCGGAACCCGTAGCCGGCGTCGAGCAGGCGCGCGGGCAGCACCCATCTGCTCTTCAGGAGCAGCTCGGTCTCGGTGCGGATCATCCACGCGCCCACCTCCAGCACCGGTCGGGGCGCGGGAAGACCGACGGGCACGCCGAGGGCAGCCCGGACGGTGCGCATGAGCTCCGTGTTGGTCACCGGTCGCGGCGCGGCGAGGTTCACGACCCCGGCCAGCTCGGGATGCGACTCGATGAAGTCGATTGCGCCGGCGACGTCGTCGAGGTGGATCCAGCTGAACATCTGGCGGCCCCACCGGGATGCGAAGCGGTGCTGCGTTCCCGCCTCCCGGCGGGCGCGGGTCGAGAACCACGGGGTGTCCCACTGGGGCCCGCCGAGTCCTGCGCGCGCCAACCTCAGCAGCGGCACGAGCGCGCTGCCGTCGCCCAGGACGATCGCCGTCCGGATGGCGACCCGGCGTGTGTCGGGCGCATCGGCACCGAAGAACGCATCCTCCCAGGCGCGCGCGACCGACACCGAGAATCCCACGCCGAGCTCGCCGTCGGTCTCGGTCTGGGGTCGATCGTCGGCGTGGCGGTAGATCGTCGCGGTCGAGGAGTTGATCCAGACCGCGGGAGGTCGGGCCGCGGAGGCGACCGCCGCGCCCAGCGCACGCGTCGTCGACACCCGGGAATCCAGGATCTCGGCACGTTCGCCGGGCCCGTAGCGGCAGTTCACGCTGCGACCCGCGAGGTTCAGCAGCAGACCGGCACCGTCGATCGCCTCGCGCAGGCCGTCGGCGTCGTCCCAGTGCGCGTCCGCCTCCCCCCGCCCGATGGTGCGCACCTCGCGTCCGGATCCACGCCAGCGGTCGGTGAGGTATCGCCCCATGAAGCCGGACGCGCCGGCGACGACCACGGGCGTCGAGTCGCTCACGCGACCTCCGGCGCGGCCGGCTCGATGCGGTAGGAGAAGGCTCCCGCGTACTCGTAGGCGCGCCCGACGATCGGCAGGTCGAGGGTCAACGCAACATGCTGGCGCCCGTCGGCGAGGGTGCGCTCGTGCACCTCGATGCGCGGCGCCCACGCGGCCGGGAGCGAGAATCGCAGCCCCAGCATCCGCACGCCGACGCGCCCCGAGCGGATGCGCAGACCGCCCTCCTCGGGTTCGATGCGCAGCTCCGCCACCACACGCTCCCCCGCGCCGAGGCGCTGGCGGAGCCCGCGCGGGGTCCAGATGATGCGGTCGGTCATCGTGCGGTCACCTCCCGCGAAGCGGAACCGTCGGACCCCGATCAGACCGTGCGGGGTCGGCACGTTGACGATCGTGAACGGCACGTCGGCCTCCCACACCGGCCAGACCACGTTCCAGCGGCCCAGCACGGCGAGCAGAGGCCAGAGCCAGCGGCGCGGCGTGCCGACGCTGGTGAACACGCCGTCGCCGATGCCGTGGGCGCCGTACGGGGCGCCGCCGAAGTAGTCCTGCAGCGCCGGCGACAGCTGCTCGAGGTCGTCGCCGAGTGCCGCAGCCCACGGCGCGCCGGGGTGCCGCCGCCGGCTCACGGGGCGAGCGCGGTGCGGAGCGTGTCGAGACCGACGCCGCCCAGGTCGAGCGCGTTCTTGTGGAAGTCGCGGAACGAGAAGGCGGCGCCCTCGCGGCGCTGCGCGTCGTCGCGGATCTGCTCCCAGATGCGCTGGCCGACCTTGTACGACGGGGCCTGACCGGGCCACCCGAGGTAGCGGTTGACCTCGAAGCGTACGAAGGCGTCGTCCATGTTGACGTTGCGGCGCATGAAGGCGAGCGCGAAGTCGGCGTCCCAGGTGCCGTCGCTCGGAAGGTCCTCGAGGCCCCGCACGCGCGGCTTCGGCTTGCCGAGGTGCACGCCGATGTCGAGCACGACGCGGGCCGCGCGCATGCGCTGACCGTCGAGCATGCCGAGGCGGTCGGCCGGGTCGTCGAGGTAGCCGAGCTCCTGCATGAGCCGCTCGGCGTAGAGCGCCCAGCCCTCCGCGTGCCCGCTCGTGCCCGCGAGCTGACGCCGCCAGGTGTTCAGCTGCGCACGGTTGAACACGGCCTGGCCGATCTGCAGGTGGTGCCCAGGGACGCCCTCGTGGAACACCGTGGTCTTCTCGCGCCAGGTGTCGAACTCGGTGACCCCCTCGGGCACGCTCCACCACATCCGTCCCGGTCGGCTGAAGTCGTCCGAGGGGCCGGTGTAGTAGATGCCGCCGTCCTGGGTGGGGGCGATCATGCACTGCAGGGCGCGGACGGGCTCCGGGATGTCGAAGTGGGTGCGTCCCAGCTCGTCGACGACGCGGTCGCTCAGCTCCTGCATCCACGCCCGGAGCGCGTCGGTGCCGTGCAGCTTGCGGCTCGCGTCGCCCTCGAGGTGCGCCACCGCCTCCTCCACGCTCGCCCCGGGCAGGATCTCGTGAGCGACGCGCGTCTGCTCGTCGATCATGCGCTCGAGTTCGCCGATGCCCCACTCGTAGGTCTCGTCGAGGTCGACCTCGGCACCCAGGAAGTGACGCGAGCGCAGCGCGTACAGCTCGCGCCCGACGCCGTCGTGCTCCCCCGCGGCGGGCAGCAGCTCGGTCTCGAGGAACTCGGCGAGCCGCACGTAGGCGGCTGCCGACTCCTCGGCACCGCGGGCCAGGTCGGAGCGGAGGCTGCCGGGCAGCTCGCCGGACTCCGGCGCGGCCCCGGCCGTGAAATCGGCGAAGAACCCGTCGGTGCGACCCGTGCGACGCGCCTGCTCGGCCACCTCGCGCACCTGGCGCTTCGCGGGCACGACACCCGCCGCGATGCCCGCGCGCAGCGTCTCGACGTAGCCGGAGATCGCGCCGGGGAGGTTGCCGAGGCGCTCGGCGATCGTGGCCCAGTCCTCGACGGTGGCGGTGGGCATGAGGTCGAACGACTCGCGGATCTCCTGCGCGGGCGAGGCGATCACGTTGAGGTCGCGCAGATGCAGCTGCGCGTCGTGCGCCTCGAGCGACAGCCGGGACTCGGCGAGCAGGTCGGTGCGGGTGACCTCGTCGACGGCGTCGACCGGCACGGCCGCGTCGAGCGCGCGGACCACCTCGCGGGTGGCCTGGGCGAGCTGCTCGTGACCGGCGGGCGAGAGGTCGCCGTACTCGCCCGTGCGGCCCGGCACGCCGATGTAGATGGCGATGTCGGGGACCAGCTCGACGAGGGTGGAGACCCACTCCTCTGCGATGGCGTCGATGGGCGTCGCGGCTCGTTCCTGCGTCATGGACACCACCCTAGGGCGGGGTGCCGACGGAGCACACGGACCTCGGTCCCGTCGTCACTCCAGGTCGAGATCGCGTTCGAGCATCGCGGCGAGGGCCTCGAGGGCGGCCTCGTCGTCGCTCGACAGTGTCACCCGTTCACCGTGGTCGATGCCGAGCGAGAGCACCCCGAGGATGCTCGCGGCGTTGACGCTGCGGCCGGATGCGGTGGTCAGCATGACGGGCACGGAGGTCTGCGCGGCGGCCTGCGAGAACAGCGCGGCGGGCCGTGCGTGCAACCCGACGCTCGAGGCGACGACGACGGTGCGCTCGGACATCGGCTCTCCTCTCGGCTCCTTCGCCCCATCCCAGGTGCGGATGTGTTCCGTCTAGTGTGCGGCAGCATCCCAGTTCGGGCCAGTACCGACCTGCACATCGAGCGGAACCGACAGCTCGGCTGCGCCCGCCATCCCGTCGGTGACGATCGTGCGCATCCGGTCGAGCTCGCCCGGCGCGACCTCGAACACGAGCTCGTCGTGCACCTGCAGCAGCATGCGCGACTCGAGCTGCTGCGCGCGCAGCTCCGCGTCGATCGCGAGCATCGCACGCTTGATGATGTCGGCCGCCGAGCCCTGGATGGGCGAGTTGAGCGCCTGGCGCTCGGCGTTCTCGCGCAGCACGCGGTTCGTCGAGGTGAGGTCGGAGAAGGGCCGACGACGGCCGAAGATCGTGGTGGTGTAGCCGTCGACGCGCGCCTGCTCGACGACGCCGCGCAGGTACTCGCGCACGGCCCCGAAGCGGGCGAAGTAGTCGGCCATGAGCTCCTTGGCCTCCGAGACCTCGATGCGCAGCTGCTTCGAGAGCCCGAACGCGGACAGGCCGTAGGCGAGCCCGTACGACATCGCCTTCACCTTCGTGCGCATGACGGGGGTGACGTCGGCCGGGTCGACGCCGAAGATGCGGGCGCCCACGAAGCGGTGCAGGTCCTCCCCCGAGCGGAAGGCCTCGATGAGCCCCGCGTCCTCCGAGAGGTGCGCCATGATCCGCATCTCGATCTGCGAGTAGTCGGCCGTGAGCAGCGTCTCGAACCCCGCGCCGGCGAGGAACGCCGAGCGCACCTCGCGGCCGACCTCGGTCTTCACGGGGATGTTCTGCAGGTTCGGGTCGTTCGACGAGATGCGGCCGGTGGCGGACCCCGTCTGCTCGTAGCTGGTGTGCACGCGGGCGTCGGACCCGATCGCCGTCTGCAGCGTCTCGACGATCTGCCGGATCTTGGTGGCGTCGCGGTGCTGCAGCAGCAGGGCGAGGAACGGATGCGGATGCTGCTCCTGCAGGTCGGCGAGGGCCTGCGCGTCGGTCGAGTAGCCGGTCTTGTTGGCCCGCGTCTTCGGCATGCCGAGCTGGTCGAACAGCACCTCCTGGAGCTGCTTGGGTGAGCCGAGGTTCACCTCGCGCCCGATCTCGGCGTACGCCTGCTGGGCGATGTCGGCCGCCTGGGCGCCGAGGCGGCTGTTCAGCTCGCCGAGCACCGCATCCGACACCGTGATGCCCTGCACCTCCATGCGCGCCAGCACCGGTACGAGCGGCACCTCGATGTCGCGCTGCACCGAGAGCGAGCCCGGGTCGAGGCGCGCGTCGAGCTCGGCCTGCAGTCGCACGAGGTACCACGCCTCGGTGGCGGGGCTGAGAGCCTCGGTCTCGGGCACGAGCTGGCTCGGGTCGGGCTCGGGGAGCGTCTCTCCGAGGTAGTAGTAGACGAGCCCGCCGAGGCTGTCGGCCTTGGTCGAGGGGCGCAGCAGCCACGCGGAGAGCGCGGTGTCGCCCGCGACGCCCTCGAGCGCGAGGCCCTGCGCGCGGAGCGCCTTCAGCTGACGTTTCGCGTCGTGCAGGTACTTGGGGGCGTCGGACGCCAGCCACGCCTCGAGTGCCGTGTAGTCGGGGCGCCCCGGAGCCCACGGCACCCAGGCGGTCTCGGTGAGGCTCGCGATGCCGAAGCCCTCCACCTGGCCGTTGACGGTCGCCACCCGCAGCCCGAGCGGCATTGTGCCGCCCTGCGACTGCGTGCCGAGCCACTTGGCGAGCTCCTCGTCGATCATGGTGCGCACGACGGGGGCGCTGATGGCGCTCGCTTCGTCGCCGTCCGCCTCGACGAGACCCGCATCCGCCGCCGCGCCCTCGATCTTGAAGACCCGGTCGAGCAGGGTGCGGAACTGGAGTCGGTCGAACACGGCCCGCACGGCCGTCGGATCGATGGGCTGGCGCTCGAGGTCGCCCGGCGCGAGCGGCAGCTCCACGTCGCGCACGAGGCGGTTGAGGCGGCGGTTGCGCACGACGCGGTCCTGCTGGGTGCGCAGGTTCTCGCCCACGACGCCCTTGATCTCGTCGGCGTGGGCCAGCAGCTCCTCGACGGTGCCGTACTGCTGGATCCACTTGACGGCCGTCTTCTCGCCGACCTTGTCGACGCCCGGCAGGTTGTCGCTCGTCTCGCCGACCAGTGCGGCGATCTCGGGGTACTGCTCGGGGCGGATGCCGTACCGCTCGATCACCGCATCCGTGTCGTAGGTCTTGAGCTCCGAGACCCCGCGCACGTTCGGGTAGAGCAGCGTGATGTCGTCGTCGACGAGCTGGATGGTGTCGCGGTCGCCCGAGACGACCAGCACGCGGTAGCCGTCGGCGGCGCCGCGGGTGGCGAGCGTCGCGAGGATGTCGTCGGCCTCGAAATCCTCCTTCGAGAGCGTCTTGATGTTCATCGCGTGCAGTGCCTCTTCGAGCAGCGGCACCTGGCCGACGAACTCGGGGGGCGTCTCGCCGCGGGTGCCCTTGTAGTCCTCGTACTCGCGCGTGCGGAACGAGAAGCGCGAGATGTCGAACGCGACCGCGAGGTGGGTGGGCTTCTGCGCCTGCAGCAGGTTCAGCAGCATCGAGATGAAGCCGTGGATGGCGTTGGTGTGCTGACCGTCGCGCGTCACGAAGCTGTCGACCGGCAGCGCGTAGAACGCCCGGAACGCCAGCGAATGGCCGTCGATGAGCAGGAGCGTAGGCTTTTCTTCCGGCACGCGGCCAGCCTATCCGCAGGCCCCGACACCCCACCGACCGTCCCGACCCCGATGGAGCGCCCATGGTCATCCTCCCGCCCGACCTCGACCCGGAGCTCGTCGCCCGGCTGGCCGACTCGGGGGGCGGACAGCTCGCGAAGAAGATGGGGATCGAGTTCCTCGAGCTGTCCGCGGCGCACTCGGTGGCCCGGATGCCGGTCGAAGGCAATCGCCAGGTCGTGGGGCTGCTGCACGGCGGTGCCCACGTGGTGCTCGGCGAGTCGCTCGGGTCGATCTCGTCGGCGATCCACGCGGGGCCGGGACGGATGGCCGTCGGCATCGAGATCAACGCCACCCACTCGCGGTCGATGACCGAGGGGTGGGTCACCGGAACCTGCACGGCCCTCGTGCTCGGGCGCACCCTCTGCACGCACGAGATCGTCATGACCGACGAGCAGGGGCGCCGCCTCTCGACGGTGCGGATGACGAACTACCTGAAGGACAGGTGACTGCCCGCTGATTGAGTAGCGAGCGGAGCGAGCGTGTCGAAATCATGCTCCGGGGAGCGCTGAGATCTCGGCACGCGGCTTCGCCGCTACTCGATCTGACTGGGCGCGGCTCCGCCGCGTCCAGTCACTTCTTGGGCGCGAGCTGGTCGATGATCGCCTGGGCGACGTCGTGCATCGTGAGGCGCCGGTCCATCGACGCCTTCTGGATCCAGCGGAAGGCCTCCGGCTCCGAGAGCCCCATCTTCTCGTTGAGCAGCCCCTTGGCGCGGTCGACGAGCTTGCGGGTCTCGAAGCGCTCGACCATGTCGGCGACCTCGGCCTCGAGCGTCACGATCTGCTGGTAGCGGCTGAGCGCGATCTCGATCGCCGGCAGCAGGTCGTTCGGCGTGAAGGGCTTCACGACGTAGGCGAGCGCGCCGGCCTCGGAGGCCCGCTCCACGAGCTCCTTCTGGCTGAACGCCGTGAGCAGCACGACCGGCGCGATGTGGTTCTTGGTGAGCCGCTCGGCCGCCGAGATGCCGTCGAGCTGCGGCATCTTGACGTCCATCACCACGAGGTCGGGGCGCAGCTCGGTGGCCAGAGCCACGGCGGTCTCGCCGTCGCCCGCCTCACCGACGACGTCGAAGCCGTTGTCGCGGAGGATCTCGACGATGTCGAGGCGGATGAGCGACTCATCCTCGGCGACGACGACGCGACGGGGCGCGGTGGGGGTTGCTTCGGTGTCACTCACCCTTGAATCCTACGGTAACGTCAGGTTGCCGCGGCGACTCCGGATGCGGGTCGCCGGCACCGGCCGGTGTGGCGGAATGGCAGACGCGACCGACTCAAAATCGGTTGTCCGTGAGGGCATGTGGGTTCGAGTCCCACCACCGGTACTCCCCGCGGTGATTCAGCCGGCAGGCACCGCCTCGATCCGCGCGAGCTGCTGCGCCGTGCGCAGGAAGCTGTCCGGGTTCAGCGAGATCGAGTCGATCCCGTGCTCCACGAGGAACTCGGCGAAGGCCGGATGGTCGCTCGGCGCCTGGCCGCAGATCCCGACCTTGATGCCGGCGGCGTGCGCGCCCTCGATCGCCATGGCGACCATCCGCATGACCGCCGGGTCCTGTTCGTCGAAGAGTGCGGCGAGCGATCCCGAGTCGCGGTCGACGCCGAGGGTCAGCTGCGTCAGGTCGTTCGATCCGATCGAGAACCCGTCGAAACGCCGCGCGAACTCGCGCGCCAGGATCACGTTCGCCGGGATCTCGCACATCATGTAGACCTGCAGGCCGTCGACGCCGCGCTCGAGGCCGTTCTCGGCCATGACGGCGAGCACCCGGTCGGCCTCGGCCACGGTCCGGCAGAACGGGATCATGACGATCACGTTTTCGAAGCCCATGTGAGACCGAACCTCCCGGATCGCGCGGCACTCGAGCGCGAAGCCGTCGCGGTACCTCGGGTCGTAGTAGCGCGAGGCGCCCCGGAAGCCGATCATCGGGTTCTCCTCGGGCAGCTCGAACGCCTCGCCGCCGAGCAGGTGCGCGTACTCGTTCGACTTGAAGTCGCTCATCCGCACGATGACGGGTTGCGGGTGGAAGGGGGCCGCGAGCTTCGCGATCCCCCGCGAGAGGACGTCGACGAAGTAGTCGGAGCCGTTCGCGTACCCGCGGGTGATCTCGTCGATCCGCGCACGCGCATCCGGGTCGGTCACCCGCTCGGGATGCGCGAGCGCCATCGGATGCACCCGCACGGCGTCGGTGATGATGAACTCCATGCGCGCGAGGCCGACCCCCGCCGCGGGGAGGCGCCACCACTGGAACGCGGCCTCCGGGCTCGCGATGTTGACCATGAGACGCGTGCGGGTGGGCGGCAGATCGCCGAGGTCGACGACCTCCCGTTCGAACGGCAGGACCCCGTCGTAGACGCGGCCCACCTCGCCCTCCGCGCAGCTGAGGGTCACCGGGCGCCCGTCGGCGAGCACGGAGGTGGCGTCGCCCGTGCCCACGACCGCGGGGATGCCGAGCTCCCTGCTCACGATGGCCGCGTGGCTCGTGGTGCCGCCGTGCTCGGTGACGATGCCCGCGGCGCGGGCCATGACCGGAACCCAGTCGGGGTCGGTCATCTCGGTGACGAGGATCGACCCGTCGCGGAACAGCTCCATCTGGGACGGGTCGCGGATGACGCAGACCTCGCCGCTCGCGATCCCGCCGCCGATCGCCGCCCCCTCGGTGAGCACCGGTCCGGAGCCCGTCAGCCGGTAGACGGAGAACGACGACGCCGATCGGGTGCTGTGGACGGTCTCGGGCCGCGCCTGCACGAGGAACAGCTCGCCGGTCTCGCCGTCCTTCGCCCACTCCATGTCCATGGCGCGTCCGTAGTGACGAGCCACCGCCGTTGCCCAGCGGGCGAGCTGCAGGATGTCCGCATCCGACAGCACGAGCGCCTCGCGCTCCCGGGTCGAGGTCGCGACCGTGCGGGTGCGCGCGCTGCCGCCCCGGCCGTAGACCATCTTCTGCTCCTTCGCGCCCCGCCTGCGCTCGATGATCGGCGCGAGCGCCGGATTCTCGAGCAGGGGCGTGAAGACCATGTAGGTGTCGGGGTCGACGATGCCCTGCACGACGAGCTCGCCGAGGCCCCATGCCGCGCTGATGACGGCCGCGCGCTCGAAGCCGCTCTCGGTGTCGAGCGAGAACATGACCCCGGATGCGCCGAGGTCGCTGCGCACCATGCGCTGCACGCCGATGGAGAGCGCGACGGAGAGGTCGTCGAAGCCCTTGAGCCCGCGGTAGGTGATCGCGCGATCCGTGAACAGCGACGCGTAGCAGCGACGGCAGGCGTCGAGAAGCTGGCGCTCCCCCACCACGTTGAGGAACGTCTCCTGCTGCCCGGCGAAGCTGGCATCCGGGAGGTCCTCCGCGGTGGCGCTGCTGCGCACGGCGACGGCGAGCTCCTCGACGCCGCTCGCGCGTGCGAGCTCCCGATACGCGGTGCGGATCGCCTCCGAGAGCGATTCCGGCATCTCGGCCGCGAGGAACGCCTCGCGGATCGCCTCCCCCGCCGCCCGCAGGGTCGTCCGACCGCTTCGGAAGCCGTCGAGCTCGGCCGTGATCCGGCTGGCGAGATCGTTGTGGGCGACGAAGGAGCGGTAGGCGTCCGCCGTCGTGGCGAAGCCGTCGGGAACCCGCACGCCGGCGCTCGTGAGGGCGGCGCGCAACTCGCCGAGCGAGGCGTTCTTCCCGCCGACGAGCGGCACATCGCCCATCCCGACCTCGGCGAACCACATGACCTCAGACATAGGATTCCGGCTCCGATCCGAGACGGAACACGCGTCCCGTCACCTCGTCGGGACGCACCCGCACCCAGCGGAGCTTGCGGGTCGCGGTCCACGGCCGCAGCGGCAGCGCCGAGGCGTAGTCGATGTCGGCGGGCGCCTCGAGCCGCTCGGCGCGCCCCTTGACGATCACGCTGAACGCGGCCGCCCCGTCCGGGTCGACCCCGTCCACCTCGAGCGCCACCTGCGGATGGTCGGAGAGCTCGGTGAGCTTCGTGCCCGGTCCGGTTCGGAAGTAGATGCGGGTGCCGTCGACCACGTAGTTGACGGGGAAGATCTCGACCCCGCGCCCGCTCGCGACCGCCAGCCTTCCGTACTCCGTCCGCTCGAGCACCTCCCAGCAGAGCTCGAGGCCCATCTCGCCGACGGGCCCGTTCGCCCGCGCTCGGTTCAGAAGCACCTGCGCATCCATGACCACTCCCTCGTGTCGTCTCCGCACCTCCAGAGTCCTCTCCCGCTCGGGTGCGGGGAGGGTCGAAGGTCACATGGGATCGCGGTGTGACTTTCGTCCTGTCCGCGTGCGGGCGCTGCGGAGGACCATGTGGACGTGCCCGCCGCTCCTGAACCCCTTCGCGGCCGCGGTGACGCCCTCGAGGCGTACTGGAGCCTGACCCCCGCACGGGTCCGGGCGCTGCTGGGTGCTCCCGCCGACGGACTCGACTCGGCGGATGCGGCCGAGCGACTCATCCGATACGGGCCGAATCAGGTGGACCCGCGTCGGCGCCACAGCGGCTGGCGGCTGCTCGCCCGCCAGTTCCTCAATCCGATCGAGATCATCCTGGTGATCGCCACCGTGCTGGCCGGGTTCCTGGGCGACTGGACCGACAGCGGCATCATCCTGGTGATCATCCTCGCGTCGGGCGTGCTCGGGTTCGTGCAGGAGCAGAACGCCGGGCGTGCGGTCGAGGCGCTGCTGGCGAGCGTCGAGGCGAGTTGCACCGTACGCCGCGACGCGACGTCGAGGTCGGTGCCGGTTGCCCGGATCGTGCCCGGCGACCTGGTGCTGGTCCGTGCGGGCGACCTCATCCCGGGCGACTGCGTCGTCGTGACGGGGAACGGGCTCACCGTCGACGAATCCGCCCTCACGGGAGAGACGTTCCCCGCCGAGAAGCGCCCGGAGGCGGTACCACCCGAGACCCCGCTCGGGGAGCGGGTCGGCGTGGCGCACCTCGGCACCCACGTCGCCTCGGGGTCCGGCTCGCTCCTCGTCGTCCGCACCGGGTCGTCGACGGAACTCGCGGCGATCGCCGCCCGTCTGTCCGACGCGCGGTCGAGCACCGGCTTCGAGAAGGGGATGGCTCGATTCGGCCTCCTGCTCTCGCAGGCGATGCTCGTGCTCGTCGTCGTGATCTTCGTCGTGAACCTCGTGCTACGGCGACCGCCGATCGACGCGGCGCTCTTCTCGCTCGCGCTCGCCGTCGGGCTGACCCCGCAACTGCTGCCGGCGATCGTCGCGATCGGCCTCTCGCAGGGTGCACGGGCGATGGCCCGACGGCGGGTGATCGTGCGGAGACTCGACGCGATCGAGGACATCGGATCGATGTCGGTGCTCTGCTCCGACAAGACGGGGACGATGACCGAGGGGCGCATCACCCTGGCCCGCGCCCTCGGCCTCGACGGTGAGGACTCCCCCGAGGTCGCCGAGCTCGCCGCCCTCAACGCGGGCCTCCAGGTGGGCTGGGCGAACCCCATCGACCAGGCGATCCTCGCCGCCCATCCGACCCCCGTCGCCGCGGTGGCCGTCGGCGAGCTTCCCTACGACTTCCTGAGGAGACGGATGACCGTGCGTGCTCTCGCGGCACCGGGGTCGGCGCCCGTGCTCGTGACCAAGGGGGCGCTCGGAGCCGTGCTCGAGGTGTGCACGCACGCGGCGACACCCGAGGGGGTCGTGCCCATCGCACGCGCTCTCGACGTGGTGCAGCGCCTGCAGGCGGAGGCCGCCGACGAGGGCTTCCGCGTGCTCGGGGTCGCCACCCGCGCCATCGCCGGGGACGGTGAGCTGACAGCGGAGGACGAGTCGGACCTGACCTTGATGGGGCTCGTGACGTTCGCCGACGCCGTGAAACCGGATGCCGAGGCGACCATCCGCGAACTGGGGCGCAGCGGTGTCTCGGTGCGGATGGTGACCGGCGACGGTCGCCTGGTGGCCCAGCACGTGGCGCGCCAGGTCGGGCTCGACACGTCGATCGTGTACACCGGGCACGAGATCGACGCCACCGGCGACGACGCCCTCGCGCGGGCGGTGGAATCGGTCCACGTCTTCGCCGAGTTGAACCCCGTGCAGAAGGAGCGGGTCATCCGCGCCTACCGCCGGGGCGGTCACGTCGTCGGCTATCTCGGCGACGGCATCAACGACGCGCCTCCGCTGCGCGCCGCCGACGTGGGGATCACGGTCGACACCGCCGTCCCCGTCGCGAAGGAGTCGGCGGCCGTGGTGCTGCTCGACAAGAGCCTCGATGTGCTGCTCGACGGCACGCGCCAGGGACGGCGCACCTTCGCCAACACGATGAAGTACATCTTCGTGACGACGAGCGCGAACTTCGGCAACATGCTGAGCATGGCCGTGGCCTCCGCGCTGCTGCCGTTCCTGCCGCTGCTCGCCGGGCAGATCCTGGTGATCAACCTCCTCAGCGACCTGCCCGCGACGATGATCGCGACGGATGCCGTCGACGAGAGCCAGCTGCGTCGCCCGCAGCGCTGGAACCTGCGGCTCATCCGCAACTACATGATCGTGTTCGGGGCGCTGTCGAGCGTGTTCGACCTGCTGACCTTCGCGGTGCTGCGGCTGGCCTTCCACGCGGGTGCGAGCGAGTTCCGCAGCGCCTGGCTGCTCGGGTCGATCCTCACAGAGGTCGGGGTGCTCTTCGTGCTGCGCACGCGCGGACCCTTCTTCCGCAGCCGCCCGGGCACGGGGCTCATGGTCGTGAGCGCTCTCGTGGTGGCGGCAGCCGGCTGGCTGCCGTACTCGCCCCTCGCGGTGCCGCTCGGGCTCGTGCCCGTTCCGGGCGAGCTGCTCGCCGTGGTGATCGTGGTGACGATCGCGTATCTCGCCGCGAACGAGCTGCTCAAGCACTGGTTCTGGGCGTGGGGCGCACCGCCGCGCGCGGCGGCATCCCGCGCCCCCGCCTCCACGTGACCTAGGTCCCTGCCCTCCGCGACCTGTCGGGAGTACACCGAGACTCAGGACCTCATCCACCGAAGAAGGAGTGGGACATGTCCGGAATCATCATCGTCGGAGTCAGCGGGAGCGAGCACGCCCACCCCGCGATCGCCTGGGCCGTCGATCACGCGACCACGCACGCGACGCGCCTGGAATTCGTCCACGTCGTCGACGTCGGCCGGGTCTTCGCCGGAACCTCGCTCGCGAGCGAGGCGGTGGTCGCCGCGGAGGAGCGGATCACCGAGATCGCGGAGCGCGTCATCTCGCAGCATCCGGAGCTCACGGCGACGGGCGTCGTCGTGGTCGGCGGCTCCGAACGCGCACTGGTGGAGCACGCGCGCGACGTCGGCGCGTCGCTGATCGTCGTCGGATCGCACGCGGATCGCGGCGCGCTCGCCGAGGTCTACAGTCGGCGTGCGGCGCGGATCGCCGCCTCCGCCGACTGCACGGTCGTCGTGGTGCCCTCCCCCGTCGACCCGCGCGGCCGGATCGGGGTCGTGGTCGGCGTCGACGGGTCGGAGGTCTCCGCGCAGGCGGTTCGGTTCGCCGCGGAGGAGGCGAGCATCCTCGGTGAAGCGCTGACGGCCGTCTACGCCGCCGAACTGCCCTGGCCGTGGGGAGTCGAGCCCCAGCCGGCGCGTTTCCCGCGCAGCGTCGACGACGAGGTCGTGCTCGCCGAGGCCCTCGCCGGCATCGCCGAGGACCATCCCGACCTCGAGGTGCGACGGAGCCTGCCCGGCGCACATCCGGTGGAAGCCCTCGCCCTGGCGGCCGCGGGTGCCCGGCTGCTGGTCGTCGGCAGCCACGGGCGCCCGGCGGCGGGTCGCCTCTGGTTCGGATCCGTCGGTTCGGACCTGCTGCTGCGCATGCCGTCGCCGATAGCCGTGGTGCGCTGAGCTCTCAGCTCCGACCGCGGTCAGCGAGGGAACGGGAGGGTCCGACGTCGTAGGGGCCGCGCCTGCCCGGCGGCGTAGCATCCCGCCATGGCCTTCGATGTCGCCGGGGAGGCGTACGACCTTTTCATGGGCAGGTACTCGATCCCGCTCGCCCAGCTGCTGATCGCGGAGGTGGGCATCGCCCCGGGCGATCGCGTGCTCGACGTGGGGTGCGGGCCGGGCTCGATGACGAGCCTGCTCGTCGAGATCCTGGGAGCGGAGCGGGTGGCAGCCGTCGATCCCTCGCCGCCGTTCGTCGAGGCCGTGCGGAGGAGGCTGCCCGGAGTCGCGACCCACCTCGCGGGCGCCGAGCTCATGCCGTTCCCCGATACGGGCTTCGACGCGGCGATCGCGAACCTCGTGGTGCCGTTCATGGCGGACCCGGATGCCGGGCTGCGCGAGATGCGCCGTGTCGTGCGGGACGGGGGTGTCGTCGCCGCGACGGCGTGGGACCACATGGGGGCGGGTGCGCCGCTCGCCCCGTTCTGGTCGGCGGTCATCGCCGTGGAGCCCGACGCGCTCGACGAGTCGACGCAGGCCGGTGCGGGCGAGGGCGACCTCGAGACCGTGCTCTCGACCGCCGGTCTGCGCGAGGTGCGGGGGCTGTCGTTCACCGTGCGGGTGACGCATCCGACCTTCGAGGACTGGTGGGAGCCGTACACCCTCGGTGTCGGGCCGGCGGGCGACTATCTGCGGCAGACGGCACCCGAGCTGCGTGCGCGGATCGAGGAGAGCGCGCGCGAACTGCTCGGCGGGGGCCCGTTCGACGTGACCGGCCGCGCATGGTGCGCGATCGGGGCGCGCTGATCCCGGAGACGACCGACGGCGCCGCCCCGAGGGACGGCGCCGTCGAGGCGATCAGTCGGCGTGGTCGCCCGACTCCCACACGGGGGTGAGCTTGTTGACGGCGTCGCCGACGACGTGCACGCGCAGGTCGTTCGTCGACCCGGGGATCCCGGGAGGGGACCCGGAGATCACGACGACGCGGTCGCCGATCGCGGCCAGCTCGTTCTCGAGCAGGATCTCGTCGACCTGCTTGTACATCGCATCCGTGTGCTTGACCCGGTCGACCTTGAACGACTCGATGCCCCAGGTGAGGTTCATGCGGCGGCGGATGGCGTCCTCCGGAGTGAACGCGAGCATCGGGATGTACTCGCGCAGGCGCGACATGCGCCGTGCGGAGTCGCCCGACTCCGTGAAGATGCAGAGGTACTTCGCCTCGACGAACGCGGCCACCTCGGCGGCGGCGAGGGTGATCGCGCCTCCCTGGGTGCGGGGCTTGGTGCCGAGCGGTGCGATGCGCTCGAGGCCGTGCTCCTCGGTCGATGCGATGATGCGCGCCATGGTCTGGACGGTCACGACCGGGTACTCGCCGACGCTGGTCTCGCCCGAGAGCATGACCGCGTCCGCGCCGTCGAGCACCGCGTTCGCGACGTCCGAGGCCTCGGCGCGGGTCGGCACCGGCGAGTGCGTCATCGACTCGAGCATCTGGGTGGCGACGATGACGGGCTTCGCCATGCGACGGCAGAGCTCGACCGCGCGCTTCTGCACGACGGGCACCGCCTCGAGCGGCAGCTCGACGGCCAGGTCGCCGCGGGCGACCATGATGCCGTCGAACGCGTCGATGATCTCCTCGAGCGCGTCGACCGCCTGCGGCTTCTCGATCTTGGCGATGACGGGGATCTTGCGACCCTCCTCCGCCATGATCTCGTGCACGCGGGTGATGTCCCGGGCGTCGCGGACGAACGAGAGGGCGATGTAGTCGGCGCCGAGCTTCAGGCCCCAGCGCAGGTCGGCCTCGTCCTTCTCGGACAGCGCCGGCACGTTGACGGCGACACCGGGGAGGTTGATGCCCTTGTTGTTCGACACGGGTCCCGCGACGATCACCTCGGTGCGCACCTGCACCCCGTCGGTGTCGAGCACCTGCACCTTGACCTTGCCGTCGTCGATCAGCAGGAAGTCGCCCGGCTTCACGTCCTGGGGCAGCCCCTTGAAGGTGGTGCCGACGAGCTCCTTGGTGCCGGCGACGTCCTCGGTCGTGATGGTGAAGATGTCGCCCACCGCGAGCTCGTGCGGGCCGTCGGCGAACTTGCCGAGGCGGATCTTCGGCCCCTGGAGGTCGACGAGCACGGCCACCGGCTGGCCGGCATCCGCTGCCGCGCGGCGCACGTTGGCGTAGATCTCCTCGTGCACGTCGTAGCTGCCGTGGCTGAGGTTCATCCGGGCGACGTTGACGCCCGCCTCGATGATGGCGCGGAGATTCTCGTAGCTCGACACTGCGGGTCCCAGTGTCGCGACGATCTTGGCTCGTCTCATGATTCCTTCGGTGTGGTGTGGGTGGTGCGGATGGCGCCGGGTGAGCGGATGCTCAGAGACCGAAGCCGCGGTCGGTGGGTCGGACGGGGGCGGGGAGCTGCGTCTCGCCCTCCAGGTAGCGGTCGACGGACGCGGCGACGGCGCGGCCCTCGGCGATCGCCCAGACGATGAGCGACTGGCCGCGTCCGGCGTCGCCGGCGACGAAGACGCCCGGCTCGCTCGTCGCGTACAGGTCGTCGCGGACGACGTTGCCACGGGTGTCGAACGGCACGCGCAGCTGCTCGTCGAGGTGCTCGGGCTCAGGGCCGGTGAAGCCCATCGCGATGAGCACCAGGTCGGCGGGGATCTCGCGCTCGGTTCCCGACTTCGGCACCCGGCGACCGTCGAGGTACTCGGTCTCGGCGACGCGCAGGGCGCGCACCTCGCCGGCCTCGTTGGCGAGGAACTCGACGGTGGAGGCGAGGTAGACGCGCTCGCCGCCCTCCTCGTGGGCGGAGGAGACTTCGAACACCGTCGGGACCATCGGCCACGGCTGGTGCTCGGGACGCTCCTCCGGCGGCTGGAAGCCGATCGCGAGGTTGGTCACGCTCAGCGCCCCCTGGCGGTGCGCGGTGCCGATGCAGTCGGCACCCGTGTCGCCGCCGCCGATGACGACGACGTGCTTGCCGTGGGCGGTGAGCTGCTCGGGCACCGTGTCGCCCGCGACCACCTTGTTCTGCTGCACCAGGTAGTCCATCGCGAAGTGCACGCCGAGGAGGTCGCGACCCGGGATCGGCAGATCGCGGGGAACGGTCGACCCGGTCGCGATCACGACGGCGTCGTAGCGCTCCTTGAGCTCCGCCCACGAGATGTCGACGCCGATCTCGACGCCCGCGCGGAAGCGGGTGCCCTCGGCCTGCATCTGCGCGAGCCGCTGCTCGATCTGACGCTTCTCCATCTTGAAGTCCGGGATGCCGTAGCGCAGCAGGCCGCCGATGCGGTCGTCGCGCTCGTAGACCGCGACCGTGTGGCCCGCGCGCGTGAGCTGCTGCGCGGCCGCGAGCCCCGCGGGGCCCGAGCCGACGACGGCGACCGTCTTGCCGGTGAGACGCTCGGGCGGGTGCGGCTGCACCCATCCGCTCTGGAAGGCCTGGTCGATGATCGACACCTCGACCTGCTTGATCGTCACGGGCGGCTGGTTGATGCCCAGCACGCACGACGACTCGCAGGGGGCGGGGCACAGCCGCCCCGTGAACTCGGGGAAGTTGTTGGTGGCGTGCAGACGCTCGATCGCCTGCCGGCCCTCGCCGCGCCAGGTGAGGTCGTTCCACTCCGGGATGAGGTTGCCGAGCGGGCAGCCCTGGTGGCAGAACGGCACGCCGCAGTCCATGCAGCGGCCGGCCTGGCGTCGCAGCTGCGAGGAGTCCTGCGACTCGTAGACCTCTTTCCAGTCCATGATGCGGACGGGCACGGGGCGCCGGGCGGGGAGCTCGCGCTCCTGGACCTTGAGGAATCCCTTCGGGTCGGCCATCGTCAGCCCCCCGTCACTTCGAGGATGCGGCTCCACACGACCTCGCCGTCGGGGTCGAGCCCCTCGTCGGCGGCCTGCCGACGGGCTTCGATCACCGCGGCGTAGTCGCGCGGGAGCACCTTCACGAACTTGGACATGGTCTCCTCGGGGTTCTCGAGCATCCGCTTCGCGAGGGCCGAATCGGTCTCGGCGACGTGGGTGGAGAGCAGATCGGTGACGATCGCGATGTCGGCCGACTCGAGCGGCAGCAGCTCGAGCTCGCCGCTCGCGAGCGAGTCGCGGTTGACGCGCTCGGGACGCAGCTCGTACACGTACGCGGTGCCGCCGGACATGCCGGCGCCCAGGTTGCGCCCCGTGCCCCCGAGGATGAGGGCGAGGCCGCCCGTCATGTACTCGAGCGCGTGGTCGCCCACGCCTTCGACGACCGCTGTGGCGCCGGAGTTGCGCACCAGGAACCGTTCGCCGACGACGCCGCGGATGAACATCGACCCGCGGGTGGCGCCGTAGCCGATCACGTTGCCGGCGATCACGTTGCGCTCGGCGGGGAACACCGCGCTGCGCGGCGGGCGGACGACGATCTGGCCGCCCGAGAGCCCCTTGCCCACGTAGTCGTTCGAGTCGCCCTCGAGCCGCAGCGTGATGCCGTTCGGCAGGAAGGCGCCGAGCGACTGGCCGGCCGAGCCGTGGAGGGTCACCTGGATGGTGCCCTCGGGCAGGCCGTGCTCGCCGTGGCGCTTCGTCACCTCGTGGCCGAGCATCGTGCCGACCGCGCGCTCGGTGTTCTTGATCGCCAGGTCCAGCTCGATCGGCGTGCCGTGCTCGAGTGCGTCCGTCGCGAGGCGGATGAGCTCCCGGTCGAAGTGCTCCTCGAGCTCGTGGGCCTGCGGGCGGCGGTTCATGCGCGGCTCGTCGGCCGGGAACTCCGGCCCCTGCAGCACGGGGGTGAGGTCGAGACCGTCGGCCTTCCAGTGCTGCACGGCACGGTCGGTGTCGAGCAGCTCGGCGTGACCGATCGCCTCGTCGAGCGAGCGGAAGCCGAGCTCGGCGAGGTACTCGCGCACCTCCTGGGCGAGGAACTCGAAGAAGGTCTCCACGAACTCCGGCTTGCCGCTGAAGCGCGCCCGCAGCTCGGGGTTCTGGGTGGCGACGCCGACCGGGCACGTGTCGAGGTGGCACACCCGCATGAGGATGCAGCCCGACACCACGAGCGGGGCCGTCGCGAAGCCGTACTCCTCGGCGCCGAGCAGCGCGGCCACGATCACGTCGCGTCCGGTCTTCATCTGCCCGTCCACCTGCACCACGACGCGGTCGCGCATGCCGTTGAGCATGAGCGTCTGCTGGGTCTCGGCGAGACCGATCTCCCACGGCGTGCCGGCGTGCTTGAGCGAGTTGAGGGGCGACGCGCCCGTTCCGCCGTCGTGTCCCGACACGAGCACGACGTCGGCGAGGGCCTTGGTGACGCCCGCGGCGACCGCGCCGATGCCCGACTGGCTGACGAGCTTGACGTGCACGCGAGCCTCGGGGTTCGCGCGCTTGGCGTCGAAGATCAGCTGCTTCAGATCCTCGATCGAGTAGATGTCGTGGTGCGGCGGGGGCGAGATCAGCCCGACGCCGGGGGTGCCGCCGCGGGTACGGGCGATCCACGGGTAGACCTTCTGCGGCGGCAGCTGGCCGCCCTCGCCCGGCTTGGCGCCCTGCGCCATCTTGATCTGGATGTCGGTCGCGTGCGTCAGGTACATGCTGGTCACGCCGAACCGACCGGAGGCGATCTGCTTGATGCGGCTGCGGCGCTCCGGGTCGAGCAGGCGCTCGACGTCCTCGCCGCCCTCGCCCGTGTTGGAGCGCCCGCCGATGCGGTTCATCGCGATTGCGAGGGTCTCGTGCGCCTCGCGCGAGATCGATCCGTAGCTCATCGCACCGGTGTTGAAGCGGCCGATGATCGCCGAGATCGGCTCGACCTCGTCGATCGGCACCGGGGTGCGCTCCCCCGTCTTCAGACGGAACAGGCCGCGCAGGGTCATCAGGCGCTCGGCCTGCTCGTCGACCGACTGCGTGTACTCGCGGAACACGTCGAACCGCCGCGTGCGCGTGGAGTGCTGCAGCTTGAAGACCGTCTCGGGGCTGAAGAGGTGCGGCGGGCCCTCGCGGCGCCACTGGTACTCGCCGCCGGTCTCGAGGCGCTCGTGCACCTTCTCGCCGGAGTTCTCCGGGTAGGCGCTCTCGTGCCGCTCGCGGTTCTCCTCGGCGATCACGTCGATGCCCACCCCGCCCAGCAGCGTGGTGGTGCCCGTGAAGTACCGGTCGACGAACTGCTGGCTGAGTCCGACCGCCTCGAAGGCCTGGGCGCCGGCGTAGGAGCCGATCACCGAGATGCCCATCTTGGACATGATCTTCAGCACGCCCCTGCCGAGCGCCTTGATCAGGTTCGCCACGGCCTTCTCAGGCGTCACGCCCTGGATGATGCCGGTCGCGACGAGCTGCTCCGCGGTCTCCATCGCGAGGTAGGGGTTGATCGCGGACGCGCCGTAGCCGAGCAGCAGCGCCGCGTGGTGCACCTCGCGCGCGTCGCCGGTCTCGACGATCAGGCCGACCTGCATCCGGGTCTCCTGGCGGATGAGGTGGTGATGCACGGCGGCGAGCGAGAGCAGCGATGGGATGGGAGCCAGGTCGGCCGTGGAGTTGCGGTCGGAGATCACCAGGAACTGGGCCCCCGCGGCGATCGCGGCGTCCGCTTCGCGGCACATCTCGGCGAGACGCTGCTCCATCGCGTCCTCGCCGTCGTCGACCCGGTACAGGCCGCTCAGGATGTGGGTGAGGCGCGTGCCGTCGTCCTTGCCGATGCGGATGATCTTGGCGAGCTCGTCGTTGTCGATGACCGGGAAGTCGAGCACGATCTGGCGCGCATGCTCGGGCGTCGCGTCGAGCAGGTTGCGCTCGGGGCCGAGCCCGAGCTTCATGGAGGTGACGACCTCCTCGCGGATCGAGTCGAGCGGCGGGTTGGTCACCTGCGCGAACGCCTGCGTGAAGTAGTCGAACACGAGTCGGGGACGCTCGGAGAGCACCGCGATCGGGGTGTCGGAGCCCATCGCGCCGAGCGGCTCCGCGCCGTTCTGCGCCATCGGGGTGATGAGGATGCGCACCTCCTCCTCGGTGTAGCCGAAGGTGCGCTGGCGCCGGGTGACCGAGGCTGCGGTGTGCACGACGTGCTCGCGCGGCGGCAGCTCGGCGAGGGCGATGCGGTTGTCGTCGACCCAGGCGCGGTACGGCTCCGCGGCCGAGAGCTGCGTCTTGATCTCGTCGTCCTCGATGATGCGCCCCTCGACGGTGTCGATGAGGAACATCTTCCCGGGGCGCAGCCGCCCCTTGCGCACGATCTTGTCGGCCGGGAAGTCGAGCACGCCGATCTCGCTCGCGAGCACTACGAGGCCGTCGTCGGTCACCAGGAAGCGCCCGGGGCGCAGGCCGTTGCGGTCGAGCGTCGCGCCGACGAGCGAGCCGTCCGTGAACACGAGCGCCGCCGGGCCGTCCCACGGCTCCATGAGGGCCGAGTGGTACTCGTAGAAGGCGCGCCGGGCCGGGTCGATGTCGACCTGGTTCTCCCAGGCCTCGGGCACCATCATCATGATCGCGTGCGGGAGGCTGCGGCCGCCGAGGGTCAGCAGCTCGACGACCTCGTCGAAGGACGCGGAGTCGCTCGCGCCGTCCGACACGATCGGGAACAGCGGGCGCAGGTCGCCGAGATCCTCGGACTGCAGCTGGCTCTGGCGGGCGCGCATCCAGTTGCGGTTGCCCTGCACCGTGTTGATCTCGCCGTTGTGGGCGATCATGCGGAACGGCTGCGCGAGCGGCCACGAGGGGAAGGTGTTCGTGGAGTACCGCGAGTGCACGAGTGCGAGCTTCGTGGCGAAGCGCTCGTCCGAGAGGTCGGGGTAGAACGGCTCGAGCTGCAGCGTCGTGACCATGCCCTTGTAGACCAGGGTGCGGCTCGACAGCGAGGGCAGGTACGAGCCCAGCTCGCGCTCGGCGCGCTTGCGGAGTCGGAAGGTCTGACGGTCGAGCACGATGCCGGCGAGCGGCTTGCCGGCCGCGTCGCTGTGCTCGGATGCGACGAACAGCTGCTCGAAGGCGGGTGCGGCCTCGCGCGCGAGGGTTCCCAGGTGCGCGGGGTCGGTCGGCACCTCGCGCCAGCCCAGCACGCGCAGGCCCTCCTGTGCGGCGATCCCGCCGATGGCCTGCTTCTCCGCCTCGCGGGCGGCGTCGTCGAGCGGCAGGAACGCCATGCCGACGGCGTACTGGCCCACCGGCGGCAGCTCGAAGCCGACCACCGCTCGCAGGAAGGCGTCGGGGATCTGCGTGATGATGCCGGCGCCGTCGCCCGTTCCGGCGTCCGAGCCCACCGCGCCGCGGTGCTCCAGGTGCCGGAGCGCGTCGAGCGCGTTCGTGACGATGTCGTGACCGGCGGTGCCGCGGAGCGTCGCGACCATCGCCAGCCCGCAGGCGTCCTTCTCGAAGCGCGGGTCGTACATCCCCTGCGCCTCGGGGATCGCGCTGAAGCGCGCATACGGGTTGCGGACACCCGAGGGGGCGGGAGTGCTGCCGGGCTGCGCCATGGCTACCGTCCTCACGTTGGAACTGGAAGTGGGACGTCGGTGGCCCAACTGATGAGAGGGAGTGCCGGAACCGCCGGGGCGGGCCGGGTCGTCAGCGAGGTGCGGGTAACTCAGCTTGATCGGGTCGAACCGCTTGTGGCGGCAGCTTCGGTGAGCTCCGCGGCGCCATCGCCCGGCTCGTCATCATCCGAATCCGAATAGGTGTCCTCGGAGTCTACCGCAGCCGACGGCTCGGGTCGGCGACCGGGCTGGTAGACGTCCGGTTCGACGCCCAGGTGACGGCGGCTCTGCACGGCGATGATGATGATGCCCAGCACGACGGCGCCGAGCGCGGCCCAGACGTTCGAGCGGATGCCGAAGAAGGTGTCGCTCGGGTCGAGGCGGATCGACTCGAACCAGCTGCGGCCCACGCCGTACCAGATGAGGTAGAGGCCGAGCACCTTGCCCCACTGCCAGAAGTCCTTGCGCACGAGGGTCGGCAGGCGGCGACCCGCCACCCGCACGATCTTTTCGGTGAGCAGGATGATGAGCACGAAGCCCGCGACGTTCCAGATGATCTCGTAGAGGAAGGTCGGGTGGAAGAGCACGTCCTCGGGGATGCCGACGGGGATCGCCGGGTTGGGGCGGTCGATCTCGAGGCCCCACGGCAGGTCGGTGGGGAGGCCGAACAGCTCCTGGTTGAAGTAGTTGCCGAACCGGCCGCACGCCTGGGCGATGAGGAGCCCGGGGGCGATCGCGTCGGCGACGCTCCAGAAGCGGAGGCCGGTGATGCGGCATCCGATCAGCACGCCGATGGCACCGCCGATGAGCGAACCGAAGATGGCGCCGCCGCCCTCCCAGATCGCCCAGATGCTGCCGGGCTGGAACGGGTTCCACGGGTTGTCGTGCCCCGGTCCGAAGTAGTCGCCGAGGTGGGTGGCCACGTGGTACAGCCGTGCGCCGATGATGCCGAGCACGACGGCCCAGATGCCCACGTCGACGATGACCCACGGCTCGGCGCCCCGTCGCGTGAGACGACGGTTCGCGATGACCACCGCGGCGAAGATGCCGACGATGATGACGAGGGCGTAGGTGGTGATGCGGATCGCCCAGTCCTCGGGCACGAACGGCATGATGCCGTGCAGCCACTCGCCGATCGGGATGTGGATCTGCTTCCAGTCCGGCGGAGGGCTCGGGATGCTGACGGGGGCTGCGATCACGGAGGCGAGTCTACTTTCCCTGGGAGAGAGCGGATGCAAGGCGGGCGACGCCGGCGACGCCGTCCTGGGCGAGGGCGCTGACGAGCGCGGAGCCGACGATCGCGCCGTCGGCGTAGCCGAGCACCTCGGCGACCTGGTCGGGCGTGGAGATGCCCACCCCGACGCAGGCGGCGATCGTGTCCGGACCCGTGGCGCCGGCCGCGCGGAGGCGCGCCACGAGGGCGCGGGCCTTCGCGTCGAGGTCGGCACGGGCACCCGTGATGCCCATGGTCGAGACGGCGTAGACGAAGCCCCGGCTCGCCGACACGGTGTCGTCGAGGCGCGCGTCCGTCGACGACGGGGCGGCGAGGAAGACGCGGTCGAGACCGGTGCGGTCGCTCTCGGCGATCCAGTCGTCTGCGGAGTCCGGAGTGATGTCGGGGGTGATGAGCCCCGCTCCCCCTGCATCGCGCAGGGCGTCGGCGAAACGCGCGACGCCGTACTGCACGACCGGGTTCCAGTAGGTCATCACGAGCACGGGCGCGTCCACCCGCGACCGCACGGCCTCGACCGCCGTGAACACGTCGCGCACCCGGAAGCCGTTCGCGATGGCCTGCTGGGTGGCCTTCTGGATGGCGACGCCGTCCATGACGGGGTCGGTGTACGGCAGGCCGAGCTCGAGCGCGTCGACGCCGTTCTCGACGAGCGCCACGGCCGCGTCGATGCTGGTGGCCAGGTCGGGGAAGCCGATCGGTAGGTAGCCGACGAGCGCGCCCGAGCCGGTGATGGCCGTCGCCACCGATGCGCCCGCGCTCACGACTGCACCGCGCCCTCGTCGAACAGGTCGAACCAGCGGCCCGCCGTCGCCACGTCCTTGTCGCCGCGCCCCGAGAGGTTCACCAGGATGAGCCCGTCCGGCCCCAGCTCCCGGCCCAGGCGGAGCGCCCCGGCCAGCGCGTGCGCCGACTCGATGGCGGGGATGATGCCCTCGGTGCGGCTGAGCAGGCGCAGGGCCTCCATCGCCTCGGCGTCGGTCGCCGGCAGGTAGCTTGCCCGGCCGATGTCGGCGAGATAGGCGTGCTCCGGCCCGACGCCCGGGTAGTCGAGCCCGGCCGAGATGGAGTGCGACTCGATCGTCTGGCCGTCCTCGTCCTGCAGCAGGTAGCTGCGCGCGCCGTGCAGCACACCCGGGCGACCGCGTTCGATCGAGGCGGCGTGCTTGTCGGTGTCGACTCCGTCGCCGGCCGCCTCGATGCCGTACAGGGCGACACCCTCGTCGTCGAGGAAGGCGTCGAAGATGCCGATGGCGTTCGAACCGCCGCCGACGCAGGCGACCACGGCATCCGGCAGGCGACCCGCCGCCGTCAGCAGCTGTGCGCGCGCCTCCTCGCCGATGACCGACTGGAAGTCGCGCACCATGGCGGGGAACGGATGCGGACCGGCGGCCGTGCCGAAGATGTAGTTGGTGGTGTCGACGCTCGTGACCCACTCGCGGTAGGCCTCGTTGATGGCGTCCTTCAGCGTGCGCGACCCGGTGGTCACCGAGATCACCTCGGCGCCGAGCAACCGCATCCGGGCGACGTTGAGCGCCTGCCGCTGGGTGTCGACCTCGCCCATGTAGATCGTGCACTCGAGCCCGAAGAGGGCGGCGGCGGTGGCCGTGGCGACCCCGTGCTGGCCCGCACCGGTCTCGGCGATGACGCGCGTCTTGCCGATGCGGCGTGTCAGCAGCGCCTGCCCGAGCACGTTGTTGATCTTGTGCGAGCCGGTGTGGTTGAGGTCCTCGCGCTTGAGGAACACCCGCGCGCCGCCCGCGTGCTCGGCGAAGCGCGGCACCTCGGTGATGATCGAGGGACGGCCGGTGTAGCTGCGGTGGAGCTCCGCGAGCTCCTCCTGGAACGCGGGGTCGGCCTTCGCCACCTCGTACGCGGCCGCGAGCTCGTCGATCGCGGCGATCAGGGACTCCGGCATGAAGCGCCCGCCGTAGGGGCCGAAGAACGGCCCGGGCAGGCCCCGCAGGCTCTCGCGGATGCCGGCGCTCATCCCGCCGCCAGGAAGGACTCGAGGGTGGTCACGGGGTCGTCCCCCGTCACGAGCGCCTCGCCGATCAGCACGACGTCGGCGCCCGCCTCGCGGTAGTGGGCGACATCGGCCGGCGAGGTGACCGCGGACTCGGCCACCCGGACGACACCGGCGGGGATGGAGCCGGCGAGGCGTCCGAAGAGATCGCGGTCGAGCTGGAAGGTCGAGAGGTCGCGCGCGTTCACGCCGACGAGCTGGGCGCCGATCTCGAGCGCGCGGTCCACCTCGGCCGCCGAGTGCGCCTCGACGAGCGCCGTCATGCCCAGCTCCCCGATCAGGGCGTAGAGCTCGCGGAGCACCGGCTGGTCGAGCGCCGCGACGATGAGCAGCACGAGGTCGGCTCCGGCGGCGCGGGCCTCGAACACCTGGTACGGGTCGGCGATGAAGTCCTTGCGGAGCACCGGGATCCCCACCGCCGCGCGCACCTCGCGCAGGTCGTCGAGCGAGCCGCCGAAACGGCGCTGCTCGGTGAGCACGCTGATCGCGCTCGCGCCGCCCGACTCGTACGAGACGGCGAGCCCGGCGGGATCGCGGATCTCGGCGAGAGCACCGCGCGAGGGGCTCGCTCGCTTCACCTCGGCGATGATCTTGACCCGCTCGGCGGGCGCGAGAGCGACGAGGGCGTCGTGCGGAGGGGCCGCCGCGAGGGCGTCCGCCTCCACCTCGGCCAGGCTGCGCGCAGCACGGCGAGCCGAGGCGTCTTCGAGGGCCCCGGCGACGAGATCGGCGAGCACGCTAGTCGTGCGCCTTCGGGGCGTACTTCGGGCCCTTGACCCCGTAGCCGAGCTTGGCGAGCACGAGGCCGACGATCAGACCCACCACGAGGAGACCCGCCGAGGCCCAGACGAGCGCGGGCTGCTCGAGGAAGAAGAAGACGGTGCCTGCCGCGAAGGCGACGAGCATGATGGTCACCGCGACCCAGGCGGCGGGCGAGTTGCCGTGTCCGGGATCGTGCGTGTCGGTCACGTGGGGCTCCTTGTCGAGTGCGCGCGGGACGGGTCCCGCGGGGATGCCCGCGTCGGCGGGCGTGGTCAGTCTAGCGGGAGGGTGCGGTGGGGTCGTCGCCCCCGCTCAGCGCGTCCCACTCGGCGATCGGGTCCGTGGTCGGTTCGTCGACGGCGACCGCGCGCGTGCGACTGTAGCGGCGTCCCGAGACGGGCCAGCGGGGCGCGACGACGGCGAGCAGCACTCCGACGACGACCACCAGACCGCCGAGCGCGATGGCGACCGCGGGCCACGCCGACACCGACACGGCAGTGACCAGGGCGTTCACCGAATCCGCTCCCGAGATCCCCGTGACCTCGGTGACGGCGGATGCGGACGCCGCGACCGGGCCGCCGAGGGCCACGACCGACACCGCGACGATGCAGGCGCCGAGCAGCGCCTCGAGCACGCCGAACACGACGCGGAACACCGGCCCCGCGAGGGCGACGGCCGCGACGACCGCGAGCAGGGTGAGCGCGAGCGGGACCAGGGCGGCCGCCGCGACGTCGCCGCGTACCACGAGCGGCACCGGGTCTCCCGCGGTTGCCGCGAGCTCGAGAGTGAACCACGGCTGCGACCAGGCGAGCAGGGTGAGCGCCGCGAGCAGGGCCGTCGACCCGAGCAGGAGCGCGCGCTGACGGGAGACGGTCACGATCCGTCGATCCGGCGCATGGCGTTCGCGATCGCGACCGCCCGCAGCGGCGCCGCCGCCTTGTTGACGGCCTCCTGGTGCTCGCTCGCCGGGTCGGAGTCGGCGACGAGCCCCGCCCCCGCCTGCACGTGTGCGGTGTCGCCCACGAGGGTGGCGGTGCGGATCGCGATCGCGAGGTCCGCGTCGCCCGCCAGGTCGAAGTAGCCCACCACTCCCCCGTACAGGCCCCGCTGCGCCACCTCGAGCTCGTCGATGATCTCCAGCGCCCGCGGCTTCGGGGCACCCGAGAGGGTGCCGGCCGGGAAGGTCGCGCGGAAGACGTCGACCGCGCTGGCGTCGGGGCGCAGGTCGCCCTCGACGCTCGACACCAGGTGCATGATGTGGCTGAAGCGCTCGACCTGCATGAACTCGGTCACCTCGACGGTTCCGGCCGTGCAGACCTTCGACAGGTCGTTGCGGGCGAGGTCGACGAGCATGAGGTGCTCCGCCTGCTCCTTCGGATCGGCGAGCAGCTCCTCGGCGAGCTCGAGGTCGCGCTCGGGCGTCTCGCCGCGCGGGCGTGATCCCGCGATCGGATGGGTGAACACCCGCCCCCGCTGCACCTTGACGAGCGCTTCGGGCGAGCTCCCGACGATCGCGTACGGCTCGCCGGACGCGGTCTCGAGCGCGAGCAGGTACATGTACGGGCTCGGGTTGAGGGCGCGCAGCACGCGGTACACCTCGAGAGGTGTCGCGCGCAGCTCGTGGTCGAAGCGCTGCGAGATCACGACCTGGAACACGTCGCCGTCGCGGATGAACTCCTTCGCGCGCACGACATCCGCCTCGAAGTCGTCCTGACGGATGCGGGGCCGCGGGTGCGCCTGCACGGCGAGGTCGACCTCCGCGAGCTGGGCGACCGACGGCTGCGCGAGCGCCGCCTGCAGCTCGTCGAGACGACGCTGGGCGTCGGCCCACGCGTCGTCGGGAGAGTGCGCGCCGTCGTTGAGCACCGCGGCGATGAGGGTCGCCGTGCCGGTGCGGTGGTCGAGGGCGACGAGCTCCGAGACGAATGCGAGGGCCTGCCCCGGGATCGCCACCTCCGCGGGGGGCACCGTCGGCAGATGCTCGAGCTGACGCACGGCCTCCCAGCCGATGAAGCCCACGAGACCCCCCGTGAGCGGCGGGTGGCCGTCCTGCGGCGGCGTCCGCCAGCGGTCGTAGAGCTCGGCGACCGCCGCGAGGGGTGCTGCGGGCGCGCTGCCGCCGAACGCGCGCTGCTCGTCGAGCCCGTAGTCGATCCAGACGGCCTGGTCGTGCTCGCCGTCGCGCCGCTGGGTGAGCACGCCCACCGAACCCGCGCCCACGAACGACCAGCGCGACCAGATCCCGCCCTGCTCCGCCGACTCGAGCAGGAAGGTGCCCGGGCGGTCGGCGGCGACCTTGCGGTAGACGCCGACGGGCGTCTCGCCGTCGGCGAAGAGCTCGCGCAGCACCGGGACGACGCGGTGGCCCGCGGCGACGGCGGCGTCGAACTCGGCGCGTGCGGTGGTGGTCACGGGGTGGCCTCCGAGGGGTCTCCGATCACGGGATCGAGGGGATCGACGTCGAAGCAGGCGTGGGCACCCGTGTGGCACGCGGGGCCGAGCTGCTCGACCTGGACCAGCAGCGTATCGCCGTCGCAGTCGAGTGCGGCGCCCCTCACGTACTGCCGGTTGCCGCTCGTGTCGCCCTTGCGCCAGTACTCCTGCCGGCTGCGCGACCAGAACGTCACCCGCCCCTCGCCGAGGGTGCGCCGCAGCGCCTCGGCGTCCATGTACCCGAGCATGAGCACCTCGCGGGTGTCGTGCTGCTGGATCACGGCGGGCAGCAGCCCGTCCTGGTCGAAACGGGCGCGCGCGACGACCTCGGCGACCTCGGCTGCGGTGTTCATCTGACCTCGATCCCGGCGTCGACGAGGGCGTGCTTCACGTCGCCCACCGTCAGCTCGCCGTTGTGGAACACGGATGCGGCGAGCACGGCATCCGCGCCCGCCCGGACCGCGGGGGCGAAGTCGCCCGCGGCTCCCGCTCCCCCGCTCGCGATGACCGGTACGCGGGAGATCTCGCGCATGGCGGCGACGAGCTCCAGATCGAAGCCATCCTTGGTGCCGTCGGCGTCGATCGAGTTGACGAGCAGCTCGCCCGCGCCCCGTTCGATCGCCTCCTGCGCCCAGGCGAGCGCGTCCCGGTCGGTCTCGGTGCGGCCGCCGTGGGTGGTGACCACGAACCCGGACGCGGTGCGCGGGCTGCGCTTCACGTCCAGCGACAGCACGCACACCTGCGCGCCGAAGCGGTCGGCGATCTCGCCGACGAGTTCGGGACGCGCGATGGCCGCCGAGTTCACGCCGATCTTGTCGGCTCCGTGCCCGAGCAGCCGGGCGACGTCGTCGACGGAGCGCACGCCGCCCCCGACCGTGAGCGGGATGAAGACCTGCTCGGCCGTCGCGGTGACCGTCTCGTACATGGTCGAGCGGTCCTCGACGGTCGCGGTGACGTCGAGGAAGGTGATCTCGTCCGCGCCCTGCTCGTAGTACCTGGCGGCGAGCTCCACCGGGTCGCCCGCATCGCGCAGGCCCTGGAAGTTGACGCCCTTGACCACGCGCCCCGCCGCCACGTCGAGGCACGGGATGACGCGGACGACGACGTCCATCAGATCCTCGCCGCGTGGATGGCGCTCACGAGGATCGCGCGGGCGCCGAGCGCGTAGAGCTCGTCCATGACGTGGTTCATGTCGCCGCGCGGCACCATGACCCGCACGGCCACCCACCCCGTGTCGCGCAGCGGCGACACGGTGGGCGATTCGAGCCCGGGTGTGATGGCCGACGCCCGGTCGACGAGCTCGGCCGGCAGGTCGTAGTCGATGAGCACGTACTGGTGCGCCACCATGACGCCCTGGATGCGACGCCGGAGCGTCTCGAGTCCCGGCACGTCGTCGCGCGACGCGATGAGCACGGCGTTCGACTCCAGGATCACCGGGCCGAAGATCTCGAGACCCTGCTTGCGCAGCGTCGAGCCGGTCTCGACGACGTCGGCGACGGCATCCGCCACCCCGAGCCGCACGGCGGACTCGACGGCGCCGTCGAGGCGCACGACGGTCGCCGTGACGCCTTCGGCGGCGAGGAAGTCGCGCACCAGGGCGTCGTAGCTCGTGGCGACGCGCACGCCCTCGAGGTCCTGCAGGGTCTGGAAGCGCCCGATCGGTCCCGCGAAGCGGAAGGTCGACCCGCCGAAGTCGAGCGAGTCGATCTCGGTCGCCGCCGAGTGCGAGTCGAGCAGCAGGTCGCGACCCGTGATTCCGACGTCGAGCGCACCCGAGCCGACGTAGGTCGCGATGTCGCGCGGACGCAGGTAGAAGAACTCCACGTCGTTGCGGGGGTCGGAGACGATGAGCTCCTTGGGGTCGCGGCGCGTGGCGTAGCCCGCCTCGTGCAGCATGGCGGTCGCGGTCTCCGACAGCGTGCCCTTGTTGGGCACGGCGATTCTCAGCATGTCTGTGCTCTCTCTTCGTGAACGGTCATCGGCGGATGAGGGTTCACAGATGTCGGGAGACGTCCTCCAGCGTGAGGCCCTTCGCGATCATCAGCACCTGCAGGTGGTACAGCAGCTGCGAGATCTCCTCGGCCGTCTCGGCGTCGGACTGGTACTCGGCGGCCATCCACACCTCGGCGGCCTCCTCGACGATCTTCTTGCCGATCGCGTGCACGCCGGCGTCGAGCTCCGCGACGGTGCGCGACCCCTCGGGGCGCGCGACGGCCTTGGCGCTGAGCTCCTCGAAGAGGGCGTCGAAGGTCTTCACCCGCCCAGGCTACCGGGCGGACGATGCCCTCACTTGACGGCGAGGAGGTCGATCACGAAGACGAGGGTGCGACCCGAGAGGCGATGACCGGCTCCTGCGGGGCCGTAGGCGTACAGGGGCGGGCAGACCAGCCGGCGCCGCCCGCCGACCTTCATGCCCGGGATCCCGTCCTGCCAGCCCTTGATGAGGCCCGCGAGGGGGAACTGGATCGAGCTGCCGCGATCCCAGCTCGCGTCGAACTGCTCGCCGGTCTCGAAGTCGACGCCCACGTAGTGCACGTCGACGGTCGCGCCGGGAGCGGCCTCCGGGCCGTCGCCCACCTCGAGGTCGGTGATGACGAGCTCCGTGGGCGCGGGGCCCTCGATGAAGTCGATCTCGGGCTTGGTCTTGTCGCTCATGCGTCCAGGCTAGTGCCGATGCGCTGCCGCAGCGCGGAGTCCCGCGATCGCGGCGTCGACATCCGCAGCGCCGTACACGCTCGACCCGGCCACGAAGGTGTCGGCCCCCGCCTCGGCGGCGACCGCGATGGTGTCGAGGGCGATGCCCCCGTCGACCTGCAGCCACAGCTCGATGCCGTGGCGCTCCGCCGCGACGCGCAGGGTGCGCAGCTTCGGCATCATCTCGGCCATGAAGCTCTGGCCCCCGAAGCCCGGCTCGACCGTCATGACGAGCACCTGGTCGAACTCGGGCAGCAGATCGAGGTAGGGCTCGACCGCGGTGCCGGGCTTGAGGGCGAGAGACGCGCGCGACCCGATCGCGCGGATGCGGCGGGCCAGGGCGACCGGATCGTTCGTCGCCTCGGCGTGGAAGGTGACCGAGAACACCCCGAGCTCCGCATAACCGGGGGCCCAGCGGTCGGCGTCGGTGATCATCAGGTGCACGTCGAGCGGCACCGTCGACACGCGCTGCACCGCCTCGACCATCTGCGGGCCGAAGGTGAGATTGGGCACGAAGTGGTTGTCCATGACGTCGACGTGCACGCCGTCGGCGGAGCGGATGCGCGCCACCTCGTCCTGGATGTTGGCGAAATCCGCGGCCAGGATGCTCGGCTGGATGCGAGGGACGTTCGAGGTCACTCCTCGACCTTAGTGAGCAGCTGGATGAACATCGCGTCGGTGCCGTGGCGGTGCGGCCACAGCTGCGCGGATCCGCGCTCCGGAAGCGCGAGCGGGGCGCGTGAGATGCCGCCGAGCACGGCGGGGGTGTCGACGGCCCGGAGCTCCGGATGCCGCGCGAGAACCGCGTCGACCTGGTCGAGCGTCTCCGCGGGATGTGGCGAGCAGGTGACGTAGGCGAGCAGACCGCCGGACGCCAGCGACGCGACTGCGGCGTCGAGCAGCTGGGCCTGCAGCGCGGTGAGCGCGGCCAGGTCGGCCGCGGACTTGCGCCAGCGCGCCTCGGGTCGCCGTCGGAGCGCACCGAGACCGGTGCACGGCGCATCCAGCAGGACGCGGTCGAAGCGCGCGCCCGCTTCCCCGAAACGGCGACCGTCGCCCTCGACGACCTCCGGCGCATCCGCACCGGAGCCGAACGGGGCGAGCGCGTTGCGGACCAGTCCCGCACGGGCCGGGACGACCTCGTTCGCCTGCAGGTGGGCGCCGCCGACCCGCGCCTCGGCGGCCAGCACGGCCGCCTTGCCTCCGGGACCCGCGCACAGGTCGAGCCAGCTCTCGCCGGCCGTCACGGGCCGCGCGCGGGTGAGGGCGAGCGCCGCGAGCTGGGATCCCTCGTCCTGCACGCGCACGGCTCCGGCGGCGACCTCCGGTCGGTCGGCCGGGTCGCCGCCCGTCGACCCGAGCGCGAGCGGCGACAGCCGCCCGGGCCGGTACCCCGCGCCTGACTCGAGCGCGACGGGGTCGGCGAGGCCCGGAAGCGCCGCGAACGCCACCTGGGGCGGCAGGTTGTCGGCGGCGAGTGCAGCGTCCAGCTCCCCCGCCGCGTCCTCCCGTGCGAGGGCGGAGGCGAGGGCCCGGACGACCCACGCGGGGTGCGAGAACTCCACGGCGAGACGGGCGTCACCGTGCAGCCCGGCCAGGGACCGCTCGCGCCAGGTGTCGGCGTCGTCGCGGGCGACGGTGCGCAGCACCCCGTTCACGAAGCCGGCGGCCGATGCCTTGCGCGCGATCCGCACGAGCTGCACCGACTCGTCGATGACCGCGTGCGCGGCGGTGCGCAGGCTGAGCAGCTGGTGGACGCCGAGCCGCAGCACGTCGAGCACGGGACCGTCGATCTTCTCGGCCGGTCGGCGCGACGCGAGCTCGACCACCTTGTCGTAGTACCCCTGCATCCGGAGGGTGCCGTAGACGAGCTCCGTGGCGAAACCGGCATCGGCGGACGACAGGCCGGCCTCTCGGATGCGGACCGGCAGCAGCAGGTTCGCGTACGCGTCCGAGGTGCGGACCGCGCCGAGCACCTCCGCGGCCACGCGACGCGACGGCTGGACGCGGCTCACACGAGCTCCGTCGGAGCGTCCGCGGGGCGTCCGCGCCACCAGTCGCCCGCCGGCATCGCCCGTCGTCCGGCCGGCTGCACCGTCAGCAGTTCGAGGGGATCGTCGCCGGTGCCGACCACGACCGACCGTCCGCGCTGCGCGACCCGGCCCGGGGCGAGGGGCGGCGCACCGTGGGCGATGACGGCGTCGAGGATCTTGAACCGCTCGCCGTCGAGGGTGGTCGTCGCCCCCGGCTCGGGGGTGACGCCGCGCCGGCGGGCGTCGATGCGGGCGGCCGGCTGCGTCCAGTCCAGTCGACCGTCCTCCAGCGTGAGCTTGGGGGCGAGCGTCACCTCCCCGGTCTGTCCGACGGCGACCGCGGTCCCCGCCGCGATGCCGTCGACGACGCCGGCGAGCAGTCGCGCGCCCGACTCGGCGAGGGACTCCAGCAGATGCCCGGCGGTCTGCACGCGGCCGACCGCGACCCGCTCGCTCGCGAACACCGGGCCGGCGTCGAGCTCGGGAACCAGCTGGAACACCGCCGCCCCCGTCTCCGCATCGCCGGCGATGATCGCGCGCTGGACGGGCGCCGCTCCGCGCCAACGCGGCAGGAGCGAGAAGTGCAGGTTGATCCAGCCGTGCCGGGGCGCGCTCAGCACCGGTTCGCGGATGAGCCCCCCGTAGGCCACGACCACCCCCAGCTCCGCACCGAGCCCCCGCAGCTCGTCCTGCACGGCGGCGAGACGATTGGCCTTGATCACGGGAACGCCCGCTGCGTCGGCGGCGTCGGCGACCGGGGTCTGGGTCAGCACGCGCTTGCGCCCGAGCGGCGCATCCTCGCGGGTCACGACGGCGATGACCTCGTGCGGGCCGGCGATCAGCTCCCGCAGGCTCGGGACGGCCGCGGCCGGGCTGCCGGCGAAGAGAACACGCACACCCCCATCCTGCCCTGTGCGGGCGCCGCGGGCGGATCAGCTCTCGTCGAAGGGCTCGGGGTCGTCGAAGCGGGCGCGCAGGGGCAACGGTGCGCGACCGGGGTGGGTGCGACCGGGCAGCGGCTTCCGGCGGGTCGCGGCCTGCCGGATGACCTCCCCCCGCACCACGCGTGCGACCTCGGCCCCGTGGGCGTAGTCGAAGCGGATGAGTGCCCGGGTGCGGCCGTCGACGGTGCGCTCGGCGATCACGTCGGCCCCGGACGGGAGCGCGGCCAGCGCGGCCGAGACGGCGTCCGGCACCCCGTCGAGGGTCGCCGTGCGGGTGGCGGGCGGGAAGCGGAGGGCGCGGCGGTCCGCGAGCTCCGCGCGGGCGAAGGCCGTGACGCCGCCGGTCGCGAGGGCGCTCGCCAGCCGACCTCCGACGCCGACGAGGAAGACCGTCGCGTCGTCGGCGGCCAGCGCCGCGGCGCCGCTCCACCAGCGCAGGCAGTCCTCCGCGATGCGCAGCGACTCGCGAGCCACCATCCGCTCGCCGTCGAGCAGCAGGACGGCACGGTAGCCGCCCGCGGCGATCGGCTCGGCGCCCCGGGTGGCGACCACGAGTGCCGGTCGTGCATCCACCTCGAGCACGCGGCGCTCGCCGTCGGCCACGACCACGCGGATGCCCGGGAACGCCCGGCCGAGCTCCTCCGCGGTGCGGGCGGAGCCCGCGCCGACGCGCGTGAGCTTGGACGAGCCGCACTCGAGGCACCGGAACGAGCGCTCCTCGAGCCCGCACCAGAGGCAGCTGGGCGGCGCCCCGGACCGCTGGACGCGCAGCGGCCCGGCGCAGCGGCGGCAGCGCGCCGACGTGCCGCACTCCGCGCACCGCAGGCCCGGCGCGTATCCGGGGCGGGCGACCTGCACGAGCACGGGACCCGTCTTCGCGGCCGTGGACGCCTCGCGCCACGCGATGCTGGGGATCCGGGCGTGATCGTCCGCACCGGTTCCCGTCGCGTGGGCGGTCGGGACGACGTGCACCCGCCGGGGTCGCTCGGGCGCGAGCTCGGCGAGCCAGCCCAGCTCGACGAGCCGCTGCACCTCCGTCGTCCGGGTGTGCCCGGCGAACAGGAGCGCGCAGTCCTGCTGCTCCTGGCGGATGAGGGCGGCGTCGCGGGCGTGCACGTAGGGCGTGAGCGGCTCGGCGAGCAGCGGGTCGCCGTCGTCCCAGAGTGCGATGAGCCCGAGTCGCGCCGCGGGGGCGTACACGGCCGACCGGTTGCCGAGCACGACGACCGGGCTCTCGCCCATGGCCCGCAGCACGGCGCGGTAGCGGTCGGAGTCGGGCTGTCCGGTGTCGAAGCGCACGATGCGCTCCTCGGGCAGCAGCTGCGCGAGGGCCACCTCGAGCTGCCGCGTATCGCGGTGGTCCGGCGCGATCAGGATGGCCGACCGCCCGGAGACGACGGTGCGGGCGGCGAGTTGGGCGAGCGTCACCGCCCAGCGGCCGACCCACTCCTCCCCCACGGCGACCACGCCGGGCGGCACGGCGAGGGCGGCGCGCCCCGAGGCGAGGACCGTGTCGACGTCGTCCCCGCGGTAGCCCGTGACGTCGGGCGCGTCGAGATCGAGCGGTGCCGGCTCCGCCCGGCCCGCGTCACGTGCCGCGAGCCAGGACTTCTCGACGCGCACCTGTCGTTTCGGGATCGCGAGGCGCAGCACGTCGATCGCGGATCCGGCCGCACGGTCGGCCACCGCGCGCGCAAGCCGCCACACCTCGGGGCGCAGCACCTCGACGGGAGAGACGACGGCGTCGAGATCGGACAGCGGGCCCGGGTGCTCCTGCTGCTCGGCCAGTTCCACCACGAAACCCTGGGTCATCCGGTTGGCGGAGCGCAGCGGAGCGCTGACGCGCACACCGGGCGACACGCCCTCCATCCCCTCGGAGATGCGGTAGTCGAGCAGGCGGTCGAGCTGCGGCAGCGGCGTGTCGAGGACGACCCGCGCGATCGACGGTGCGCCGCCCGCCGGCACCGTCAGAGTCCCGCTGCGGCCCGCAGGTCCTCGACGCGGTCGAGGCGCTCCCACGTGAAGTCGGGGAGTTCGCGGCCGAAGTGCCCGTATGCGGCGGTCTGGGCGTAGATCGGACGCAGCAGGTCGAGGTCGCGGATGATCGCGGCCGGTCGCAGATCGAACACCTCGCGGATGGCCGCGGTGATCTGCTCGTCGGGGAGCACCCCGGTGCCGAAGGTCTCGACGTACAGGCCGACCGGCGCGGCCTTGCCGATCGCATAGGCGACCTGCACCTCGAGGCGGTCCGCGAGGCCGGCGGCGACGGCGTTCTTCGCGACCCAGCGCATCGCGTAGGCGGCCGAGCGGTCGACCTTGGAGGGGTCCTTGCCCGAGAACGCTCCGCCGCCGTGCCGTGCCGCTCCGCCGTAGGTGTCGACGATGATCTTGCGGCCGGTGAGCCCGGCATCGCCCTGCGGGCCGCCGATCTCGAAGCGCCCGGTGGGGTTGATGAACCGCTGCGCCTGCTCCCACGGCAGCTCGACCCGCTCGAGGACGGGGCGCACCACCAGCTCGAAGAGCTCGGAGCGCAGCTGCTCGTTCGACACCTTCGGCGAGTGCTGCGCCGACATCACGACGGTCTCGATCGTGCGGGGGGTGACCCCCTCGTAGCCCACCGTGACCTGCGTCTTGCCGTCGGGGCGGAGGTAGTCGACCTCGCCGCGGTGACGCACCTCGCTGAGGCGCTCGGCGAGGCGGTGCGAGAGCCAGATCGGCAGCGGCATGAGCTCGGGGGTCTCGCGGGTCGCGAAGCCGAACATGATGCCCTGGTCGCCCGCCCCCTGCTTGTCGAGGTCGTCGACGCTCGTGCCCTCGCGGGTCTCGAAGGCGTCGTCGACGCCCTGGGCGATGTCGGGCGACTGCCCGCCGATCGACACGGAGACGCCGCAGGAGCGCCCGTCGAACCAGACGTCCGAGGAGTCGTAGCCGATGTCGGTGATCGTCTTGCGCACGATCGCGGGGATCTCCACGTAGCCGGAGGTGCTGACCTCGCCCGCGACGTGCACGAGGCCCGTCGTGACGAGGGTCTCGACGGCCACCCGGGCTCGCGGGTCGACCGCGAGCAGTGCGTCGAGGATCGAGTCGCTCACCTGGTCGCAGAGCTTGTCGGGGTGCCCCTCCGTGACGGATTCCGAGGTGAAGAGACGCAGAGGAGAACTCACGGACAGCCTGTTTCGGTCGAGTCGTCGGTCGATGGACGGGGGGCGAACGATCCGGGCTCAGCCGACCAGGTCGAGGATCGCATCCGCGACCTGTCGCTTGGATCCGCTCGCCTCGGTCACTATATCGCCGCCCCTGGACACGATGACGATGCTGTTGTCGGGGGTGGCGAAGCCCTCCGTCCACCCCACCCTGTTGAGGACGAGAAAGTCGCACCCCTTGCGCGCGATCTTGTCGCGACCCAGCGCGAGGAGCGCCTCGTCGCCCGGCTCCGTCTCCGCGGCGAAGCCGATGACCGTGCGGCCGGCGGCCGGATGCGCGGAGAGCTCGGCGAGGATGTCGGGGTTCCGCACGAGACGCAGCGTCAGCTCGTCGCCCTGCTGCTCCTTCTTGATCTTCGCCTCGGCGACCGACTCCGGCCGGTAGTCGGCGACGGCCGCGGCCATCACGACGACGTCGGCGTCCGCGGCGACGGCGAGCGTCGCGGTCCGCAGCTCCTGGGCGGTCGCGACCTCGCGCAGCTCGACCCCGGGCGGTGCCGGCACCTCGAGGTGCGCCGCGATCAGCACGACCTCGGCCCCGCGATCCCGTGCCGCCTCCGCGATGGCGACCCCCTGGCGCCCGCTCGAGCGGTTGCCCAGGAATCGCACCGGATCGAGGGGCTCGCGGGTGCCGCCTGCGGTCACCACGACGCGCCGCCCGGCGAGGTCGCGCGGACGCAGCGCGGCGAGGGCCGCGTCGACGATCTCGTGCGGCTCCGCCATCCGTCCCGGCCCGCTGTCGGAGCCGGTCAGCTGACCGGACGCCGGACCCACCAGGTGCACGCCCCGCTCGCGGAGGGTGGCCGCGTTGGCCCGGGTCGCCGCGTTCTGCCACATCTCGGTGTGCATCGCGGGCGCCACGACCAGCGGCGCGGTCGAGGCGAGGATGGTGGTGCCCAGCAGGTCGTCGGCGATGCCGGCGGCGAGCTTCGCCAGGAAGTTCGCCGTGGCGGGTGCGACGACGACGAGGTCGGCCGACTGGCCGAGGGCCACGTGCCGCACCTCGGCGACGCCGTCGAAGAGCTCGGTCTCGACCGGGTTGCGGCTGATCGCCTCGAGCGTGGGACGGCCGACGAACCGCAGCGCCGACGCGGTCGCGACGACGTGCACGTCGTGGCCGCGCAGCACGAACTCGCGCGCCACCCCGACCGCCTTGTAGGCGGCGATGCCGCCGGTCACGCCGACGACGACCCGCAGCGAATCGCTCATGGGCGCGAGGCTACCGCGGTGCGCGACGCGTTACTCGGCGAGCGGGCTGAGGACGAGCTTGTCCTCGTTGATCTCGTGGAGGGCCACCGAGAGCGGCTTGTCGTCGATCGTCGAGTCGACGAGCGGTCCCACGTTGTCGAAGAGCGAGCCCTCGTGCAGGTCGGCGTAGTAGTCGTTGATCTGGCGGGCGCGCTTGGCGGCGAAGATCACGAGCTGGTACTTCGAGTCCACCTTCGACAGCAGCTCGTCGATGGGCGGGTCGATGATGCCCTTGTTGTCGGCCATTCCGGCACTCCTCACGATCGCGTGCGCGCGGACGGGGTTCCGGGCACTGCCAGCAATTCTACGACCTCGCGCGCCGCACGGCCGACGTCGCGGTTGACGACCTTCACATCGAACTCGTCCTGGGCCGCGAGCTCGACGCGCGCGGTGTCCAGGCGACGTGCCTGCTCGGCCGCGGATTCGGTGCCGCGGCCGGTGAGCCGGCGCACCAGCTCCTCCCAGCTCGGGGGCAGCAGGAAGACGAGCAGCGCCTCCGGCATCGCCTCCTTGACGGCGCGCGCACCCTGCAGGTCGATCTCGAGCAGCACGCTCCGGCCGGAGGCGAGGGCGGCGTCGATCGGCGGTCGCGGAGTCCCGTAGCGGGACGCGTTGTGCACCGTCGCGTGCTCGAGGAACTCGCCGTGCTCGACCATCCGGTCGAAGGCCTCGTCGTCGATGAAGTAGTAGTGCTGCCCGTCGACCTCGCCCGGGCGCGGCGGGCGCGTCGTCGCCGACACGCTGAGCAGCACCTCGGGGTGGTGATCGCGGATGTACGTCGAGACCGTGCCCTTGCCGACGGCGGTGGGGCCGGCCAGCACCACGAGACGGCTCTGCGGGCGCGGCTGCGGCCCCTCGCGGAGCTCGAGCCACTCCCGGAGCTTGTCCCGCTGACGGGCGCCGAGACCGCCCACCCGTTTCGAGTCCGCGATCGCGAGCTCGGCCATCACACGCGCCACGCGCGTCGGTCCGATTCCCGGGATGCTCGTGAGCAGCTCGCGGACGCGCAGCGTCCCCTCGGGGGTGGTGGGGTCGGCCCACGCGGTCTCGGCGACGTCGAGCGCCCGGCGCTCCCGCCGGTGGACGGCGTCCTTGACCGCCGCACGGGCGCGGCGCGCCGCGATGGCGGCTCGACCGGCTGCCGCGCGGTCGACCTCCGGCATCGTCATGAGGCCCACGATGCCACGTCGCGCGCCGCCACGTCGATCGCCGCGGCGAGACCGTCGGGGCCGGCACCGAGCACGCTGCGCGAGACGTTCGGCAGGATCGCGCCGAGCGCCGCCCGGAAGGTTGCGGGCGCCCCCGCGAGCGAGGCGCCCTGCGCGCCGAAACCGGGGGCGAGCACCGGCACCTCGGCGAGCACCGACGGGTCGACGCCGACGGCCGCGAGGTCGACGGTGGCGCCCACCACGACCCCCGCGACCCCTCGGGTCGACCGGGCGTGCTCGACCATCCGCTGGGCGATCGTCGTGCCGTCGGGCACACGGAGCGTCTGCACCTCGGCGCTCTCGGGGTTCGAGGTCGCGGCGAGCACGAACACGCCCTTGCCGTTCTCGGCCGCCCGCGCGAGCACGCCGTCGAGCGACCCGAAGCCCTGATAGGCGACCGCGGTCATGGCATCCGCCTCGAGGGGCGAGCCGGGCGTCAACCACGCCTCGCCGTAGGCGTCGACGGTCGACCCGACGTCGCCCCGTTTGACGTCGGCGATCACGAGCAGACCGGCCGCGCGCGCCGCGGTGAGGATCTCCTCCAGCGCCGCATAGCCCGCGGACCCGTGCCGCTCGAAGAAGGCGATCTGCGGCTTGACGATGCCGATCCGCGGCGCGGCCGCGTCGACGACCCGCAGGCCGAACTCGCGCAGCCCCGCGGCGTCGTCGGCCAGCCCCCAGTCGCGCAGCAGCGGTGCGTGGGCGTCGATCCCGACGCACAGCGGGCCGCGCTCGGCGACCACCGCGGCGAGACGGGCGGCGAACACCTCCGTCATCCGGCGCTCACCCGACGGGACGCGCGGTCGAGCGCGTAGTCCTGGAGGCTCCGCACCTGCACGGCCGAGTTGCGCGCCTCGAGCGACCCGACGGCCGCACCCACCTGGGCGATCGTCGTGAACAGGGGCTTGTCGGCCGCGACGGTGGCCGTGCGGATCTCGATCCCGTCGGCGCGTGCGCTGCGGCCGCTCGGGGTGTTGATGACGACGTCGACCTTGCCCTGGTTGATGAGGTCGACGATCGTGCCCTCCACGCCGCCCTGCCCCATCGAGTACTTGCGCACGGTGGTGGCCCGGATGCCGTTGCGCCAGAGCACCTCGGCGGTGCCCTCGGTGGCGACGATGTCGAAACCGAGCTGCTGCAGTCGCAGCACCGGCAGCACGACCGCGCGCTTGTCGCGGTCGGCCACCGACACGAACACGGTCCCGCCGGCGGGGAGTCCGCCGTAGGCGGCGTCCTGGCTCTTCGCGAACGCGCGCGGGAAGTCGGCGTCGATGCCCATGACCTCGCCGGTGGAGCGCATCTCGGGCCCCAGCACGGAGTCGACGACGTGGCCGTCGCGCGTGCGGAAGCGCTTGAACGGCAGCACCGCCTCCTTGACCGAGACCGGCGAGTCCAGCGGCACCCGCGATCCGTCGTCGGCGGGCAGCAGCCCCTCCACCACGAGCTCGACGATCGAGCGCCCCGTCATGATGAGCGACGCCGCCTTCGCGAGCGGGATGCCGAGCGCCTTCGAGACGAACGGCACCGTGCGGCTCGCGCGCGGGTTCGCCTCGAGCACGTAGAGCACACCCGCACCGATCGCGAACTGCACGTTGAGCAGGCCGTTCACGCCGATGCCCTCGGCGATGCGGCGCGTGGCCTCCACCACCCGGTCGAGCACGTCCCGGCCGAGCGTCACGGGCGGCAGGGTGCACGCCGAGTCGCCGGAGTGCACGCCGGCCTCCTCGATGTGCTCCATGATGCCGCCGACGTAGAGCCGCTCGCCGTCGTACAGCGCGTCGACGTCGATCTCGATGGCGTCGTCGAGGAAGCGGTCGACCAGCAGCGGCGAACCGGGGCCGATGATGGCCTGGTCGCGCACGCGGTCGAAGTAGTCCTCGAGGCTCGGGGTGTCGTAGACGATCTCCATGCCGCGCCCGCCGAGCACGTAGCTCGGGCGCACGAGCACCGGGTAGCCGATCGCCTCCGCGACCGCGACGGCGCTCGGCGCGTCGATCGCGGTGCCGTTGCGGGGCGCGACGAGTCCCGCGCGGTCGAGGATGCCGGAGAACAGGCCCCGCTCCTCGGCGAGGTCGATCGCGGCGGGGCTGGTGCCGAGGATCGGCACGCCGGCCGCCTCGAGACCCTTCGCGAGACCCAGGGCGGTCTGCCCGCCCAGCTGGACGATGACGCCGACGAGCTCGCCCGACTGCGACTCCGCGTGGATGACCTCGAGCACGTCCTCGAGCGTGAGCGGCTCGAAGTAGAGCCGATCGCTCGTGTCGTAGTCGGTCGAGACCGTCTCGGGGTTGCAGTTGATCATGATCGTCTCGAACCCGGCGTCGTGCAGCGCGAAGCTCGCGTGCACGCACGAGTAGTCGAACTCGACGCCCTGGCCGATGCGGTTGGGACCGGACCCGAGGATCACGACCTTGCGCGCGTCGCTCGGCGCGACCTCGGTCTCGAGGTCGTAGCTCGAGTAGTGGTACGGCGTCAGCGCCGGGAACTCGCCCGCGCAGGTGTCGACCGTCTTGTAGACGGGTCGCACGCCCAGCTGCCAGCGGAGGTTCCGCACCTGCTCCTCGGTGAGCCCGCGCAGCTGAGCGATCTGGGCGTCCGAGAAGCCGTGGTCCTTGGCCAGGCGGAAGAGCGCCTCGTCGAGGGGCCGCAGGCTCGCGATCTCGTCGGCCACCTCGTTGACGAGCGCGATCTGGTCGAGGAACCAGGGGTCGATGCCGGTCGCGGCATACAGCTCGTCGACCGTCGCGCCCGCGCGCATGGCCTGCTGCACCGTCACGATGCGCCCATCGGTCGGGGTCTTCGCGACCTCGATGAGCCGGTCCTTCGGAGCGAGGTGGGCGTCCCAGTGGAAGCTCGACCCGCGCTTCTCGAGCGAGCGGAGCGCCTTCTGCAGCGCAGTCGAGTAGTTGCGGCCGATCGCCATCGCCTCGCCGACCGACTTCATGGTGGTCGTGAGGGTGGCATCCGCCGAGGGGAACTTCTCGAAGGCGAAGCGCGGGACCTTGACCACGATGTAGTCGAGCGTGGGCTCGAACGACGCGGGGGTGACCTTCGTGATGTCGTTCGGGATCTCGTCGAGCCGGTACCCGATGGCGAGCTTCGCGGCGATCTTCGCGATCGGGAAGCCCGTGGCCTTCGAGGCGAGGGCGGAGGAGCGCGAGACGCGCGGATTCATCTCGATGACGATGACGCGGCCGGTCGACGGCTCGACGGCGAACTGGATGTTGCAGCCCCCGGTGTCGACGCCGACGAGCCGGATGATGTCGATGCCGATGTCGCGCAGGCGCTGGTACTCGCGGTCGGTGAGGGTGAGCGCGGGTGCGACCGTGATGGAGTCGCCCGTGTGGACGCCGACCGGGTCGACGTTCTCGATCGAGCAGACGACGACCGTGTTGTCGGCCGTGTCGCGCATGAGCTCGAGCTCGTACTCCTTCCAGCCGAGGATCGACTCCTCGAGCAGCACCTCGGTCGTGGGCGACTGGTGGAGGCCGTCGGTCACCATCCGCTCGAGCTCCGCGCGATCGTGCGCGAACCCCGATCCGAGGCCGCCCATCGTGAACGACGGGCGCACGACGAGCGGGTAGCCGAGGTTGTCGGCGGCGACGACCGCCTCGGCGAGGGTGTGCACGATGTGCGAGCGGGCGACATCCGCCCCTGCCTCGATCACGAGCTCCTTGAAGAGCTGCCGGTCCTCGCCCTTCTGGATCGCCTCGACCTTGGCGCCGATGAGCTCGACGTCGTACTTCGCCAGGATTCCGGCCTCGTCGAGCGCGATGGCCGCGTTCAGCGCCGTCTGGCCGCCGAGGGTCGGGAGCACCGCATCCGGGCGCTCCTTCGCGATGATCGCCTCGAGGATCTCGTTCGTGATCGGCTCGATGTAGGTCGCGTCGGCGAAGTCGGGGTCGGTCATGATGGTGGCCGGGTTCGGGTTCACCAGGATGACGCGCACCCCCTCGGCGCGCAGTACGCGGCACGCCTGGGTGCCGGAGTAGTCGAACTCGGCGGCCTGTCCGATGACGATCGGGCCGGACCCGATGACGAGGACGCTCTGGATGTCGGGACGCTTGGGCACTAGTTCTTCTTCTCCGAGAGGTTCGCCGCGACCATGTCACGGAAACGGTCGAACAGGTAGTTGGCGTCGTGCGGGCCCGCCGCCGCCTCGGGGTGGTACTGCACCGAGAAGGCCGGGATGTCGAGGGCCCGCAGGCCCTCCACGACGTTGTCGTTGAGTCCCACGTGGCTGACCTCGAGGCGGCCGAAGCCGGCGGGGCTCTCGATGACGCCCTCGAGCGGCGCATCGACGGCGAAGCCGTGGTTGTGGGCGGTGATCTCCACCCGCCCCGTCGTCTTGTCGAGCACGGGCTGGTTGATGCCGCGGTGGCCGTAGGGCAGCTTGTAGGTGCCGAGGCCGAGCGCGCGACCGAGCAGCTGGTTGCCGAAGCAGATGCCGAAGAACGGCAGTCCCTCCCGCAGCACACCCTGCAGCAGCTCGACGTGGTCGCCGGAGGCGGCGGGGTCGCCGGGACCGTTCGAGTAGAACACCGCCACCGGCCGGATCGCGAGGAGCTGCTCGAGGGTGACGTCCTGCGGGAGCACGTGCACCTCGAAGCCGCGGTCGGCGAGGTTCTCGATCGTCGCCTGCTTCACGCCGAGGTCGAGCACGGCGAGGTTGCCGAGCCGCTCGCCCCGCGCCGGCGTCACCGACACGGTCTCGACCGACACCTGGGCGGAGAGGTTGAGGCCGGCCATCTCGGCGCCCGAGCGCACGATCGCGAGCTGCTCATCCGCGGCGAGGTCGGCGTCCGGGCCCGAGAAGACCCCTGCGCGCATCGATCCGGCGTCCCGCAGGCGACGGGTGACGGCGCGAGTGTCGATGCCGCTGATGCCGACGATCCCGTTGCGGCTGAGGTCGTCGCCGAGGCTGCCGTTCGCGCGGAAGTTGGAGACCACGCGGGAGGGATCGCGCACCACGTAGCCGGAGACCCAGATGCGCCGCGACTCCGGGTCCTCGTCGTTGACGCCCGTGTTGCCGATGTGGGGCGCCGTCATCACGACGATCTGGCCCGCGTAGCTCGGGTCGGTGAGGGTCTCCTGGTAGCCGGTCATGCCGGTCGCGAAGACCGCCTCGCCGAGTGTGCGCCCCCGGGCGCCGTAGGCGCGGCCGGTGTAGCGGCTGCCGTCCTCCAGCACGAGGACTGCGGGGTCGGTGTCGATCATGCGGATGCCTCTCCGTCGGGGGTCGAATCGGTGCGGTCGGCGCGGCTGGCGGCCGCGGCGGTCGGCGAGAGCTCGGTGAGCCGGTCGAGCAGCTGCTCGGAGCGTTCGGAGCGCAGGTAGGTGTCGACGGCCGTGCCGCCGAGCTCCCAGCGCACGAAGACGAGCCCGCCCTCCTCCACGCCCTTGTCGATGGTCCAGCTCGCGAGACCCACCCCGCGGATGTCGGCGACCGGGATGAAGGCGGGGCGCGCTCCGGCCAGATCGAGCACGGCCCCGCCGCGGGCGATGCGCACCTCACCCCGGGCGCGGAACGCGAGTCCCTCGACGACGACCCGCTCGAGCGGCTGCTCCGCCAGGGTGGTGGCCACGTAGAGCACGCGCTCGGTCGCGAGCGGCTCTCCGATCTCGTCGGGCGGCACGGGCACCACGTCGAGCGCGGACTGGCTCCGGCGGCGGTTACGCCAGCCGAGGGCCATGAAGACGAGTGCGACGACGAGCATCGCACCGACCACGAGCGCGGGGATCAGCCGCTCATCCATGGGTGACCTCCTCGGGCGAGCGCAGCTCGCCGTCCAGAACCGTGGGGACACCGCCGTGGATGGTGGCGACGACCCGACCCGGCAGCGTGCGCCCCAGGTACGGCGAGTTGAGGCCCTTGCCGCGCAGGGCGTCCACGTCGAAGACGCGCGATGCGCTCGGGTCGACGAGCGTCAGGTGCGCCGGGCTCCCGACCTCGAACGGCGCGTCGTATCCGGCCAGCCGCCCGATCTCCGCGGGTGTCCGCGACAGCACCCGTGCGACGTCGCTCCAGTCGAGCAGCCCGCTGTCGACCACCGCGGCCTGCACGACCGAGAGCGCGCTCTCGAGCCCGACCATCCCGAACGAGGCCTCCTGCCAGGCGCACTCCTTGGTCTCGATCGGGTGCGGCGCGTGGTCGGTGGCGACGATGTCGATCGTGCCGTCGGCGAGGGCCGCCCGCAGGGCCTGCACGTCCTCGTCGCGACGCAGCGGCGGATTCACCTTGAACCGGGCGTCGTAGCCGTGGCTGTAGGGGCCGCCGTCGCCGCTGCCGGCGATGAGCTGCTCGGTCAGCAGCAGGTGGTGCGGCGTGACCTCCGCGGTCACCCGGATGCCGCGCGCCTTCGCCCAGCGCACGACCTCGACGCTCCCGGCGGTCGAGACGTGGCACACGTGCAGCCGCGCCCCGACCGCGTCGGCGAGCAGCACGTCGCGGGCGATGATCGCCTCCTCGGCGACCGCGGGCCAGCCGGCGAGCCCGAGCTCCGAGCTGAGGGCGCCCTCGTTCATCTGAGCCCCCTCGGTGAGACGGGGCTCCTGGGCGTGCTGGGCGACGACGCCGTCGAAGGTCGCGACGTACTCGAGCGCACGGCGCATGAGCAGGGCGTCGTGCACGCACCTGCCGTCGTCGCTGAAGACCCGGACGGCGGCGCGGGAGCGCGCCATCGCGCCGATCTCCGAGAGCCGCTCCCCCGCGAGCCCGACGGTGACCGCGCCGATCGGGCGGACCGTCGCGTAGCCGTGCTGGGCGCCCAGCGAGGCGACCTGCTCCACGACCCCCGCGGTGTCGGCGACGGGTGAGGTGTTGGCCATGGCGTGCACCGCGGTGAACCCGCCCGCGGCGGCGGCGCGGGTTCCGGTCAGCACGGTCTCGCTCTGCTCGAAACCCGGCTCGCGCAGGTGGGTGTGCAGGTCGACGAGCCCGGGCAGGGCGAGCAGGCCGGCGGCGTCGATCACCGTGGCGTCCCGGTGCGAGAGCGAGGTGCCGCGTTCGGTCACGACGCCGCCCTCGAGCAGGAGGTCGGTGGTCGTCGCGTCGGGGAGGCGCGCCCCCCGGATGAGGATCGTCGTCACGCCGCGACCTCCCGCGGGTCGGAACCTGAGAGCACGAGGTAGAGCACCGCCATCCGTATCGACACCCCGTTCGTGACCTGGTCGAGGATGACCGACCGGGGCGAGTCGGCGGCCCGCGCCGAGATCTCGAGCCCGCGGTTCATGGGTCCGGGGTGCATGACAATCGTATCCGTCGCGAGCCGCTCCAGTCGGGCGTCGTCGAGCCCCCATGCGCTCGTGTACTCGCGCTCGTGCGGGAAGAACGCCGCGTGCATGCGCTCCTGCTGTACGCGCAGCATCATGATCGCGTCCGGCCGCTCGGCGATGGCCGCGTCGAGGTCGGTTCCGGTGGTGACGGGCCAGGTGTCGACGCCGGTCGGCAGCAGCGTGCGCGGCCCCACGAGATGCACCTGCGCGCCGAGGGTGGTGAGGAGCCAGACGTTCGAGCGGGCGACCCGGGAGTGCAGGATGTCGCCGACGATCGTGACCCGCACGCCGTCCAGGTCGCGTCCCCGGGAGCCGTCGCCGTGCAGGGTCTTGCGCAGCGTGTAGGCGTCGAGCAGCCCCTGGGTGGGGTGCTGGTGGGTGCCGTCGCCCGCGTTGACGACCGCGGCATCGATCCAGCCGGAGCCGGCGAGCACCTCGGCGGCTCCCGAGGCGGCGTGCCGCAGCACGACGGCGTCGATGCCCATGGCGGCGATGGTCTGGGCGGTGTCCTTGAGGCTCTCGCCCTTCGAGACGCTCGACCCCTTGGCGCTGAAGGTGATGACATCCGCCGAGAGGCGCTTGGCCGCGGCCTCGAAGCTGAGCCTGGTGCGGGTGGAGTCCTCGAAGAACAGGTTCGCGACCGTGCGGCCCCGCAGCGTCGGGAGCTTCGGGACGGCGCGGGTGGCGACATCCGCCATGTCCTCCGCGACGTCGAGGATCGACACGGCCTGGTCGTGTTCCAGTCCCACCGTCGTCAGCAGGTGCCTCATGCCGCCCCCTCGATCGCGACGGCGTCCTCGCCGTCGATCTCGGTCAGCCGCACGAAGATCCGTTCGGCGGCCGCGGTCGGCAGGTTCTTGCCCACGAAGTCGGCCCGGATGGGCAGCTCCCGGTGGCCCCGGTCGACGAGCACCGCGAGCCGCACGGCGCGCGGGCGGCCGAGATCCCCGATGGCGTCGAGCGCGGCCCGGATGGTGCGGCCCGAGTACAGCACATCGTCGACGAGCACCACCGTCTTGCCGTCGATGCCGCCCGCCGGCAGGCGCGTGGGGCTCGGCGTGCGCGTGGGGTGGCGGTCGAGATCGTCGCGGTACATCGTCACGTCGAGGGCGCCGACGACACCCGCCCCGGGTTCCAGGGCGGCGAGCTGGGCGGCGATCCGCTCCGCGAGCAGCACCCCGCGGGTGGGGATGCCGAGGAGGACGAGATCGGAGGCTCCGCGATTGGACTCGAGGATCTCGTGCGAGATGCGCGTGAGCGCGCGCTGAACGTCAGCCTGCTGCAGCACGACACGTGCCGGCATCCTGACCTCCTTCCCCGCCTCTCGGGACGGACTTAAAGGATGTCTGTTGGAGCCAGTGTAGCGGGTCCGAGGAGAAGGCCGGGGATCAGCCCCAGCGCTTGAGCAGCTGGCGCTCGAGCAGCCCTACGAGGGTGTCGGTGATCTTGCCGAGCACGGCGAGCACGATGATCGCGAGGAACAGCCGGTCGATGCGTCCGTTGTTCTGGGACTCGATCAGCAGGAAGCCGAGGCCCATCGTGGAGCCGAGCAGCTCCGCCGCCACCAGGAACAGCCACGCCTGGGCGAGCGCGAGTCGGAGGCCGGACACGATCGCGGGGATCACGGCGGGCAGCTGCACGGCGGACAGCAGCCGCAGTCCGTGGAATCCGTAGGCGCGACCCAGCTCGACCAGGTGCGGGTCGACGTGGCGCAGCGCACCCGCGACCGTCGTGTAGACCGGGAACACCGCGCCGATCGCGACGAGGGTCACCTTCGAGTCCTCGCCGAAGCCCAGGTAGAGCACGAGGAGCGGCACCCAGGCGAGCGACGGCACCGCGCGCGCCGCGCCGATCGTCGGGGACAGGAACGAGTCGGCCAGTCGCGACAGTCCGACGAGCGAGCCGAGGGCGAGCCCGACCACCGAGCCGATCAGGAAGCCGAGCAGCACCCGCTGCGTCGAGATGCCGATGTACTCCCAGAGCACACCGCGCTGCGCCAGGTCGACCGCCGCGAGCACGACGGACTCCGGCGTCGGGAGTTTGAAGACGGGCACCCATCCGAGGTGCGACGCCGCCCACCAGAGGGCGAGCAGCACGGCGGGCAGGATGGCGCCGAGCACCCAGCGCCACGGGGTGCCGCCCCGACGGCGGCGCTCGACCGCACTCGAGCCGTAGGCGCTCACGGCGACGAGCGCGGCGGCCTCCCCCGTGACGTGCGGGTCCGGCGTGGGACCCGCGGCACCGCCGCGGACCACGCTGTCACCCGTCAAGTACTCGGGAGAGGCCGCCATCGTGTCAGCTGACCTTGCTCGCGTCGGCCTTCTTCGCGAAGTCCGGGTAGAAGAGCGAATCGAGCGCCTGATCGGCGGCGTCCTGCGACGGGATGTCGCCGTTGGCCACCTGGATCGGCGCGACGACCTTCAGCACCTTGAGCTGCGCGTCACCCGGCACCGGGTCGAGGTCGATCGTGGTGCGCTCGAGCAGCACCTTGTCGGCGACCGCCTGGTCGATGCCGGCGGCCTCCGCGAGCAGCGCAGCCGTCTCGTCCGGGTTCTCGAGCGCCCAGGCGCGGGCCTTCTCGTAGGCGTCGACGACGACCTGCGCGACGTCGGCGTGGTTCGTGACGAAGTCCTCGGTCGCGTTGAGGAAGCCGTAGGTGTTGAAGTCGACGTTCCGGTAGAACAGCTCGATGCCGTCGTTGATCTCGTGGGCGGCCATCATCGGGTCGAGTCCCGACCAGGCGTCGACCGATCCGTTGACGAGCGCCGTGCCGCCGTCGGCGTGCTGGAGGTTCTGGATGTTGACGTCCTTCACGTCGACGCCCGCCTCATCCAGCGCCTGCAGCAGGAAGAAGTACGGGTCGGTGCCGACGGTGACGGCGACCGTCTTGCCCGTGAGGTCGGCGACCGAGGAGATGCCGCTGCCTGGGAGGGTGGCGAGAGCCGACCACTCGGGCTGCGTGTAGATGTCGATGGTCCGGATGGGCGAGCCGTTGGCGCGCGCGAGCAGCGCGGCGGATCCGGCCGTCGAGCCGACGTCGAGGGCGCCGGCGCGCAGGCCCTCGTTCGCCTTGTTCGAGCCGAGCGACTGGGTCCAGTTCACCGTCACGCCGTCCAGCGTCGACTCGAGCCAGCCCTGGTCCTTGATGATGAGGCTCAGCGGGTTGTAGGTCGCGAAGTCGATGTTGAGCGTCGACGTGCTCCAGCCGGTGTCGGCGTCGCCGTCGGGGGCGGGGGTCGCGTTCTCGCCGGCGCAGCCGCTGAGGGCGAGCGTGGCCGCGACGACCGCGGCGGCGGCGGCCAGGATGGTCTTCTTCATGCTGTGGATGTCCTTGCTGTGCGGGTGGTGCGGATACGGGGGTGCGATCAGGCGTCGGGGCCGGCGGGCTCGGCGAGCCGCTTGGCACGCTGGGCCTTGATCGCCTTGGTGATGTAGTCCTCGGGGTGGTGCGTCTCGACGCCGAGCAGGGAGAGCAGCTCGGTGCGGAGGATGGCGAGCTGCGCGTCGCCGCGGTCGCGCGGGCGCTTCTTGCCGACCTCGAGCACGCGGCGGATCGTCGCGCCCGGGATGCCGGGCTCGCCGCCGAGCAGCACGATCCGGTCGGCGAGCTGGAGCGCCTCGTCGACATCGTGGGTGACGAGGATGATCGTCGCCGGCTCGGCCGCGTGCACCTCGAGCAGCAGGTCCTGCATCGTGAGCCGGGTGAGGGCGTCGAGAGCGCCGAACGGCTCGTCGAGCAGCAGCACGCCGGGGTTGCGCGCGAGAGCGCGTGCGAGGGATGCGCGCTGCGCCATGCCGCCGGAGATCTGCCGCGGACGGAGGCCGGTGGCGTGGCCGAGCTGCACGAGCCGCAGGAGCTCGCCGACGCGCGCGCGCCCCGCCTGCCGCGCGGTCCCCCGGGGGAGCCCGAGCTCGACGTTGCGCTCGATCGAGCGCCAGGGCAGCAGTCGCGGCTCCTGGAAGGCGACCGCGGACCGTTGGTCGACCGGGGCGACGGGGGTGCCGCCGATCGTCACCTCGCCGCCGTCGGCGCGGTCGAGGCCCGAGACCAGGCGCAGCAGCGTCGACTTGCCGCACCCCGACGGCCCGAGCAGGGCGACGATCTCGCCGGGGCGGATGTCGAGGTCGATGTCGCGCAGCACGACCCGCTCGCCGCCGTCGGGCGCCGGGAAGCGCCGCTGCACGCCGGAGATCCGCACGGGCAGTGCGGGCGCGGCGGAGACGTCGACGAGGGTCACGCGCTCGACCGTAGGGAACGGCCCGCGACGCTCGCAAAACGGGCCGTCACGAAGTGAAACATGACGCCATCCGGCGTCACGTGCGCGTCAGCGGTCGCGCGCGATGGCGGAGAGCACGCCGTTGACGAAGCCGCCGGAGTCGTCGGTGCTCAGCTCGCCCGCGAGCTGCACCGCCTCCGAGATGGCCACGCCGTCGGGGACCTCGTCGTTGAAGAGGATCTCCCAGGCCGCCGCGCGGATGATGGCGCGGTCGAGCACCGGCATCCGATCCAGCGTCCAGCCGTGCGCGTGCGCGGAGATCGCCACGTCGAGCTCGTCGAGGTGCGCGTCGACGCCCTCCACGATCTCGCGCGCGTAGCTCCACGACGCCTGCCGCGCGGGCTCGCCGTCGGCACGCCTCTGCTCCTCGACGAGGGCGTCCGCGAGCGGCCGCTCGCGCAGGTCGGCGCCGTAGAGGACGTCGACGGCCCGCTTGCGGGCCTTGGTACGGGCGCTCACCGTCAGACGCGGCCGAGGTAGTCACCCGAGCGGGTGTCGACCTTGACCTTCGTGCCCGTCTCGAGGAAGAGCGGAACCTGGATCTCGTAGCCGGTCTCCAGGGTCGCGGGCTTGGTGCCGGCGCTCGAGCGGTCGCCCTGCAGCCCGGGCTCGGTGTAGGTGACCTCGAGCACGACCGAGGTGGGCAGCTCGACGTAGAGCGCCTCGCCCTCGTGGAGCGCGATCTGCACCTCCTGGTTCTCGAGCATGAAGTTGGCTGCGTCGCCGACGGAGGCCGCCGGGATGGTGATCTGGTCGTAGTCCGTGGTGTCCATGAACACGAAGCCGTCGCCGTCGCGATACAGGTACTGGAAGTCCCGGCGGTCGACCGTCGCGAAGTCGATCTTCGTGCCGGCGTTGAAGGTGCGGTCGACGACCTTGCCGCTCATCACGTTCTTGAGCTTGGTGCGCACGAACGCGCCGCCCTTGCCGGGCTTCACGTGCTGGAACTCCACCACGTTCCAGAGCTGTCCGTCGATGTTGAGGACGGAGCCGTTCTTGATGTCGTTCGTCGTGGCCATGCTGCTTCGATGTTCCGTTTCGGTGGGGAGATGCGGGCGGATGCGCCCGTACGAGTGTAGCCAGGCCTTCGGCTAGGCGCCTCCGGCTCCGTTCAGCCCGCGGAGAGGCGGCGGCGCACGGCCTCCAGTGCGAGCAGGTAGGAGTCGAACCCGAGACCGGCGATCACCCCCGTGGCGACACCCGAGACGACGCTCGTGTGGCGGAACGCCTCGCGGGCGTGGGGGTTCGAGATGTGCACCTCGACGAGGGGCAGGCCGGCTTTCGTGACGAGCGCGGCGGCGTCGCGGAGCGCATAGCTGTAGTGGGTGAAGGCTGCGGGGTTGAGGATGACGGGCGCCTCCGCGTCGACCGCCTCGTGCAGCCAGTGCACGAGCTCCGCCTCGTCGTCCGTCTGCCGGAGGTCGATCTCGACGCCCTCGCCGGCCTCCTCGGACAGCAGCACGCGCAGGGCCGAGAGGTCCTGGTCGCCGTAGACGTCCGGTTCGCGGCTCCCGAGCCTGCCCAGATTCGGTCCGTTGAGCACCATCACGCGCGACATGCCCCGAGCCTATCGAGCGGCGGCGATCAGCTCGCGATCTCCTGATACGCGGAGAACAGCAGCGACTCGTCCGGCCCCTGCAGCACGGTCGGGCGAGCGATGTCGTCGAGCACGATGAAGCGCATGAGCGCACCGCGGGCCTTCTTGTCGCGCCGCATCGAGGCGAGCAGCGTCGGCCAGCGGCCTGCCGGATAGCTGGTGGGGAGGTCGAGCGAGTCCAGGATGCGGCGGTGCCGGTCGACGGCGTCGTCCGAGAGGTGCCGAGTCAGGCGGGACAGCTCGGCGGCGAACATCATGCCGATCGCGATGGCGGCCCCGTGCCGCCACTGGTAGCGCTCGGCGTGCTCGATCGCGTGGCCGAGCGTGTGGCCGTAGTTGAGGATCTCGCGCAGGCCCTGCTCGGTGAAGTCCTCCCCCACGACCCGTGCCTTCATCGCGATCGCCAGCTCCACCGCGCGCCGGAACTCGGGGGTCGTCGGGTCCGTGGCGCGCTGCGCGTCCGCCTCGACGAGCTCCAGGATCCCGGGCTCGGCGATGAAACCGGCCTTCACGACCTCGGCGTAACCCGCCAGGATCTCGTTGCGCGAGAGCCCCTCGAGCAGCTCCAGGTCGCAGACGACGGCGCGGGGCGCCCAGAACGCGCCGACCAGGTTCTTGCCCTCGGCGGTGTTGATGCCGGTCTTGCCGCCGACGGCCGCGTCGACCATGCCGAGCACGGTGGTGGGGATCTGCACCACGGCCACACCGCGCAGCCAGGTCGCCGCGACGAAGCCGGCGAGGTCGGTCGTGGCGCCCCCGCCCAGCCCGATGATGGCGTCGCTGCGTGTGAAGTCGGTCTGGCCGAGGATCTGCCAGCAGAACGCGGCGACCTCGACGCGCTTGGCGCCCTCGGCATCCGGGATCTCGGCGAGCAGCACCTGGTAGCGCTCGGAGAGCTGCTCGCGCAACCGCTCGGCGCGCTCGGCCAGCGGGGGCGCGTGCACGATGAGCACCTTCTCGGCGCGCGGGGGGAGGCGGTCGGCCACGGCGTCGAGGATGCCGCGTCCGACGAGCACCTCGTAGTCCCTCATGCCGTCGGTGCCGTGCACCGGGATGACCGTCGTGTCGCTCATCGGTTCTCGAGTCCGTTCCGTTGGATCCAGGTGACCACGTCCTGGGCGATGCGGTCGTACGGCAGGCGCGAGGTGTCGAAGGTCACCGCGGCGAGTTCCTCGTAGATCGGACGCCGCGCATCGTAGATGCGCTCCCAGTCGCCGACCCCGCCCCGCACCAGCGGGCGCTTGCCGTCGCCGAGGCGGGAGGCGACGGCCTCCGCGCTGACGTGCAGGTAGACGACCGGCAACCCCGCGAGAGCGCGGCGGCTGGCGGCGTCGAGCACGGCACCACCGCCGAGCGAGACGACGCCCGTGCCGTGGAGCGCCTCTGCGACGACGTCGCGCTCGAGCGCGCGGAAGTGCGGCTCCCCGTGGGTGTCGAAGATCTCGGCGATCGGACCGTGTGCGGCGACGATCACCTTGTCGGTGTCGGTGAACGGCGCGCCGAGGGCGCGCGCGACCCGCTTGCCCACGCGGGTCTTCCCGGCGCCCATGGGGCCGATCAGGACGGCGAGCGGGCCGCTCATGCCGTCGTCGTGCCGGTGCGCAGCGCATCCGGGACGGCCGCGAGGTAGGCCTCGAGGTTGCGCCGCGTCTCCCCCACCGAGTCGCCGCCGAACTTCTCGAGCACGGCGTTCGCGAGCACGAGGGCGACCATCGCCTCGGCGACCACCCCGGCGGCCGGTACGGCGCAGACATCGGAGCGCTGGTGGTGCGCCGCCGCCGCCTCCCCCGTGGCGACGTCGACGGTGCGCAGCGCGTGCGGCACCGTCGCGATCGGCTTCATGCCGGCGCGGACCCGCAGCACGGTGCCGGTCGACATGCCGCCCTCGGTTCCGCCCGCCTTGTCCGACTCGCGGTGGATGAGGCCGTCCTGGAAGACCATCTCGTCGTGCGCGGCGGAACCGGGTCGACGGGTGGTCTCGAAGCCGTCGCCGACCTCGACCCCCTTGATGGCCTGGATGCCCATGAGGGCCGCCGCGAGCTGCGCGTCGAGCCGGCGGTCCCAGTGCACGTAGCTCCCGAGCCCCGGGGGCACGCCGTAGGCGAGCACCTCGACGACGCCGCCCAGGGTGTCTCCCTCGTCGTGGGCGCGATCGATCCGCGCGACCATCGCCTCCGAGGTGGCCGCGTCGAAGCAGCGCAACGGGTCGGCGTCGAGCGCGTCGACGTCGTCGGGGGTCGGAAGCGGTGCGCCGTCGGGCACCCGCACCGTCTCGATGGAGAGGGTGTGCGCGACCAGGCGGATGCCGAGCTCGCCGAGGAACGCCCGCGCCACGGCGCCGAGCGCGACCCGCGCGGCCGTCTCGCGCGCGCTCGCCCGCTCGAGCACGTTGCGCGCCTCCGGGAAGTCGTACTTCTGCATACCGACCAGGTCGGCGTGGCCCGGACGCGGTCGCGTGAGCGCGGCGCCGCGGCCCTTGGGCAGCGTCTCGGGGTCGACGGGCGTGGCCGACATGACGTCGACCCACCGGGGCCATTCGGTGTTGCCGATGCGGAGCGCGACGGGGCTGCCGATCGTGCGTCCGAAGCGGATGCCGCCCGAGATGGTCAGCTCGTCCTGCTCGAACTTCATGCGCGCGCCGCGGCCGTAGCCGAGCTTGCGACGTTGCAGATCGGCCTGGATCTGCTCCGGGAGGATCGGCACGTCGGCGGGCATCCCCTCGAGGATGGCCACCAGTTCGGGTCCGTGCGACTCACCGGCCGTCAACCAACGCAGCATGGTTCCGATCATTCCACAGCGGCGCGCATGGCCCGGATGACGGCGTCCTCGTCGGGGAGCGGCGACGACGGGTCGCCGGACACGAAGATCCGCACCTGGTGCACCGCCTGGTGCAGCAGCATCTCGAGCCCGTGCACGACGCGGCCGCCGGCCGCGTGCCAGGCGCCGGCGAGCGGGGTCGGCCACGGGGCGTAGGCCACGTCGAGCAGCGTCTGCGCGGGATGCAGCGCCGGCACCTCGACCGGGAACTCGGCGTGCGGCGGAATCGTGCTGACCACGGCGTCGCTCTCGGCGAGCACGGCATCCGCCTCGTGGCCGAGCGACACGACGCGGCAGTCGTCGAATGTCCCCGAGGCGAGCACCTTGGCGACGTCCCGCACCGCGACGGTCACCTCGGCGCCCAGCCGGCGCAGAGCGACGGCGGCGCTCTCGGCCGTCGATCCCCCGCCGAGCACGGTGCCGCGTGTCGCGGCCGCGAGCCCGGCATCCGCGAACGCCTGGACGATGCCGTGCACATCGGTGTTGAAGGCGCGCACCGGCGCACCCGCCTCCAGCAGGATGGTGTTGCCCTGCCGGGTGCGACGGGCGACCTCGTCGACGTCGGGGACCAGTTCGGCGACCCGGCGCTTCAACGGCATCGTCAGCGACAGGCCGCGCCATTCGGGGCCGAGCCCCGCCAGGAACCCGGCGAGTCCGGCGTCGTCGACGTCGACGCGGTCATACGACCACTCGAGCCCGAGCACCCGGTAGGCGGCGAGGTGCAGTTGCGGCGACCGCGAGTGCGCGATGGGCGATCCCAGGACGGCGAGCCGCACCGGGTCAGCCACAGTAGGCGGCGTTCTCGTCGCTTGCGTTGCACCAGTCGTAGAGCTGCTGAGCGGCCTTGTCGTGCTCGGCGAGGGTATTCGAGAACACTGTCTCACCGGTCTTGAGGTTGATCGGCACGAAGTAGAGCCACGAACCGTCCGCCGGGTGCAGCGCCGCATCGATGGCGTCCGCACCCGGGAGCCCGATCGGTCCGACCGGGAGGCCCGGGTTCGCGTAGGTGTTGTAGAGGTTCGAGGCGTCGGCCCGTTCCTCCTTCGTCGTCCACACGGTGTGGGTGTTGCCCGTCCCGTAGGCGACCGTCGCATCCGACTGCAGGTTCATCCCGCGGTCGAGGCGGTTCTGGAACACGCGCGCGATCTTCGCCATGTCGGCGACGTTCGGGCCCGACTCTCGCTGCACGATCGACGCGAGGGTGAGCACCGTGAAACGGCTCTCCGCGGGCACGCCGGCCTCGTCGAGCTTCTGGATCATCGTGTCGACGAGCGTCTTGATCGCGTCATGGGGCGTGACACCCGGATCGAAAGTGTAGGTCGCCGGGAACAGCCAACCCTCGATGTTCGGTGCGTTCGCGGGGATGCCGAACTGCGTGAAATCGGCGGCCTCCGCCTGCAGGTCCGCGATCGCCAGTCCCGTCGCCGAGGCGACGAGCTCGAGCGCGCTCTCGGCGCTCACGCCCTCCGGGATCGTCACCTGGTTCACGATCTTGTTCGCGGGATCCTGGAGCGCCGCGATCGCCGAGGCGGCGCTCATCTCCTTCTGCAGGCGGTAGTTGCCGGGCTCGAAGGTGATGCTGTCGTCGGCGAGGAGCAGCTGGTACACGGCGTCGAAAGTCATCGTGACCCCGGCCTGCTCGAGCTTCGTGGCGACATCGGAGCCGATGTCACCCGACTCGATCACGATCGTCACCTCCTCGCCGTTGCCCGCGCCCTCGTAGTCGATCGGCGGCGCGATCCCGAGGAGGTCCTGGATCTTCTCGCTGTAGTTGCTCCAGACGTACACGCCGCCCGCCGTCACCAGCCCGAGGATCACGACGACCGCGATGATCCAACCCCACGGCCCGCGGCCGCGACGGCGACGACGGCCGCCCGTGCTCTCCCGCGCGGCACGGCGCGAGGCCGGCGCAGCCGGACCCTCCGCGTCGGAGGCGGTTTCCTGCGTCGTCGTCGGCGCGGTACCCGGGCCGAAGATGTCGTCCCAGCTCGGTTCAGAGGCCAATGTCATGGTCTTTCGTGCGGGGGACGACGGACCCGGGGGGACGGTCCGACATCCGCTCGGAGTCGAGGGCGTTCTGCAGGATGATAACAGCGGCGACCTGGTCGACGACGGAGCGCGAGCCCTTCGCGCGCCGACCGCCGGCCTGGAGTTGCCTGTGAGCCGTCACGGTGCTGAGCCGCTCGTCGACCAGGCGCACGGGCAGCTCGGATGCGGCGGCGAGCTCGGCGGCGAGCTCGCGCGCGTCGGTGGTGGACGGGGTGTCCGCGCCGCTCAGCGAGAGCGGCAGCCCCACCACCAACTCGACTGCGGCGAGCTCGGCCGCGTGGGCGAGCACCCCCGCCACGGTCCGCTCGTCGCGCGGCAGGGTCTCGATCGGCGTCGCCAGCAGGCCGTCCGGATCGCAGCGGGCGACGCCGACGCGGGCCTTGCCGACGTCGACGCCGATCCGGACCCCGCGCCGCATCAGCCGCCGAGCGCCCCGCGCACCGCGGAGAGCGCGGCCGGGAGCGCGGCCGCGTCGGTGCCGCCGCCCTGCGCCATGTCGTCCTTGCCGCCGCCGCCGCCGCCGAGGGTCGCGGCCGCCTGCTTGGCGAGCGGACCGGCCGTGACCCCGGCCTCCCGGGCCGCGGCCGTCGTCGCGACGATCACCGAGGGCTTGTCGGCCACGCGCGCCGCGAGGACCACGACCGCCGCCTCGGATTGCAGCCGTTCCCGCACCGAGGTCACGAGGCTGCGGAGCTCGTCGACGGACTGCAGCTCGCCCAGGTCCTCGATGACGGCGAGCACCGGGCCGACGCGCGAGGTCTTCGCCGCCAGCTCCGGGACGCGCCCGGCGAGCCGGCTCGCCTCGAACGCGGCGATCTTCTTTTCCGCGGCCTTCAGCTGGGCGACCAGGTCGGTGATGCGACCGGGCAGCTGCTCGCGCGGCGTCTTCAGGCTCGCGGTGAGCTGGTTGACGATCGCGCGCTCGGCGGCGAGGTCGCGGAACGCGTCGAGGCCGACGAGCGCCTCCACGCGCCGGTTCGCCGAGCCGACGCTCGACTCCGAGACCAGGTTCACCAGGCCGACCTCCGCCGAACTGCGCACATGGGTTCCCGCGCACAGCTCACGCGACCACGGTCCGCCGATGTCGACCATCCGCACCGTGTCGCCGTACTTCTCGCCGAACAGGGCCATAGCCCCTGCCTTGCGCGCCTCGTCGAGCGGCAGGATGCGCGTCACGACCTCGAGGTTGTCGCGCACCGCGTTGTTGGCGATCTCCTCGATCTCGGCGCGGGTGTCGGTGCTGAGGGCCTGATTCCAGGAGAAGTCGAGCCGCATGTAGCCCGCCTTGTTGAACGAGCCGGCCTGGTGCGCCTCCTGGCCGAGGGTCTGCCGCAGGGCCGCGTGGATGAGGTGCGTCGCCGAGTGCGCCTGGGCCGCCGAGTGACGGTTCTCCCGGTCGACGACGCTCGTGGCCGCATCCCCGACGCCGATCTCGCCGGACCGCACCCGCGCGGTGTGGCTCACGAGCCCCTTCACGGGACGCTGCACGTCGAGCACCTCGAGGTCGAAGCCGTCGCCGACGATCGCGCCCTTGTCGGCCGCCTGGCCACCGGACTCCGCGTAGAGCGCGGTCTCGGCGAGGATCACCTCGACCGTCTGGCCTGCGCGCGCCGAGGTCACGGGCGAGCCGTCGACGATGAGCCCGAGCACCTTCGAGTCGGTCTGCAGGTAGTCGTAACCCGTGAAGACCGTCTCGCCCTGGGCGCGGAAGTCCGAGTACACGGAGAGGTCGGCGAGGCCGGCCTTCTTGGCCTTCGCGTCCGCCTTCGCGCGCGAGCGCTGCTCGGTCATCAAGCGGTCGAACGCCCCGCGGTCGACCGACAGCCCCGCCTCCTCGGCGATCTCGAGGGTGAGGTCGATCGGGAAGCCGAAGGTGTCGTGCAGCAGGAACGCGGTGTCGCCCGAGAGCGACGAGTCGCCGGCCTTCTTCGTGTCGTCGAGCGCCACGTCGAGGATCGTCGTGCCCGACGACAGGGTGCGCAGGAAGATCTCCTCCTCGCCGAGCGCGAGGCGCGAGGTGCGGTGGTACTCCTCCTCGACATCCGGGTAGGCGTCGCGCATCGCGAGCCGGGACGCGTCGAAGAGCTCCGCGAAGCTCGGGGCGTCCACCCCGAGCAGGCGCATCGCGCGGACGACACGGCGCATCAACCGGCGCAGGATGTAGCCGCGCCCCTCGTTCGACGGCGCCACGCCGTCGGTCATGAGCATGAGGCTCGAGCGCACGTGGTCGGCGATGACGCGCATCCGCACGTCGTCGTCGTGGTCGGCGCCGTACCGGCGCCCCGAGAGCTCCGCCGCCACGTCGAGCACCGGACGCACCTGGTCGATCTCGTACATGTTGTCGACGCCCTGCTTGAGGAACGCGACGCGCTCCATGCCCATGCCGGTGTCGATGTTCTTGCGCGGCAGCTCGCCGACGATGTCGAAGTCGACCTTCGAGCGCACGTTCGTGATCAGGTACTGCATGAACACGAGGTTCCAGATCTCGAGGTAGCGGCTGTCGTCGGCGGCGGGGCCGCCCTCCGGGCCGTACGCCGGGCCGCGGTCGAAGTAGATCTCGGAGCACGGACCCGCAGGCCCCGGCTGGCCGGTCGACCAGTAGTTGTCCTCCTTGCCGAAGCGCTGGATGCGCGACTCGGGCACCCCGATCGCCTTCCAGTACCCGAGCGCCTCGTCGTCGTCCTCGTAGACCGTGACCCACAGATCGCGCTCCGCGAAGCCCAGCCCGCCATCCGACTCCGGGCTCGTCAGCAGCTCCCAGGCGTAGGCGATCGCCTGCTCCTTGAAGTAGTCGCCGAAGCTGAAGTTGCCGTTCATCTGGAAGAACGTGCCGTGGCGGGTGGTCTTGCCCACCTCCTCGATGTCGAGGGTGCGGATGCACTTCTGCACGCTCGTGGCGCGCGGGAACGGCGCGGGCACGACGCCCGTGAAGTACGGGATGAACGGCACCATCCCGGCGACGGTGAACAGCAGCGCCGGGTCGTCGGTGACGAGCGATGCCGACGGCACCACGGTATGTCCGCGGTCGCCGAAGAAGCTCAGCCAGCGACGTTGGATCTCAGCGGTCTGCACAGGTACTCCGTAAGGCTGTCCCACCGGGAGCGGCCCGCGGGCCGCCGGCCCGATGGCGGGATGGGTTCAGGACTTGGCGCGCTTGGCGAGGTCGTCGATCGCGTCCTGCGCGTTGGCGACGGCCTGGCGCAACTCGGACTCGCGGGCCTTGTAACCCGTGACGACCGCGTCGCCGAACTCCTTCGCCTTGCTGTCGACGTCGTCGAAGAACTTCTTGCCGGCATCCGTCTTGGACACCTCGTGCGCGACCACGAAGCCGATGGCGACTCCGGCGATCAGAAGCAGTGCACCCTTCATCGTGTTCCTCACTTCCCGTTCGCGGCGTCGGCGGCGGATGCCGCGCAACTGTCTTAGCCTATGCCGTCTTGGGGATGCGCGTTTGGGGGTTGCGTTCAGAGCGACGAAAGCCCCGGGGCGAACCCCGGGGCCTCCTGTGCTTGTCGGCGCGCTGCGTAGCTGTATTCTCCGGCGCCGCGGTGACCCGCGGCGCTGAGTACTACGTCGCTCGCTCAGCGAGCGGCGTAGTACTCGACCACGAGCTGCACGTCGCAGGTCACGGGGACCTCGGCGCGCTTCGGGCGACGCACGAGGCGCGCCTGCAGCTTGTCGAGCTCGACCTCGAGGTAGCCCGGGGTCTTGGGGAGCACGTCGACGTGGCCACCGGCGGCGGCGACCTGGAACGGCTCGGTGCCCTCGGAGCGGGCCTTGACGTGGATGAGCTGGCCCGGCTTCACACGGAACGACGGGCGGTCGACGATCTGACCGTCGACCTGGATGTGACGGTGCACGACGAACTGACGGGCCTGGGCGGTGGTGCGGGCGAAGCCGGCACGCAGCACGAGGGCGTCCAGACGCATCTCGAGCAGCTCGACGAGGTTCTCACCGGTGAGGCCCTGGGTGCGGCGGGCCTCGTTGAAGACGATGCGCAGCTGCTTCTCGCGGATGCCGTACTGCTCGCGCAGACGCTGCTTCTCGCGGAGGCGGACGGCGTAGTCGCTGTCGGCCTTGCGCTTGGTGCGGCCGTGCTCGCCCGGGGCGTAGGGGCGCTTCTCGAGGTAGCGGGCGGCCTTCGGCGTCAGCGGGATGCCGAGAGCACGGGACAGACGGACCTTGCGGCGGTCCTGGGACTTGGTGGGCATGGATGACCTTCCAACACATGGCCGCGACTCTCACGGCTCACAGACGTGCATCCCTCCGTCCGCGATCCGGGCGCACGTCGACGCGACCGGCGGAACTCGAGGGGGGATGTGTTCGACAGGCGAACCGGGAAAGTCTACCAGATCAGCCGTCGGCGCCGGCCGCGTCGTCGTCGCGCGCGGCGGGCTCCCGCTTGGGCATCGGCTCTCCAACGAGCAGCGCACGGAGGCGCGCGAGGCGCGGGCCGAGCTCGCGCTCGTAGCCGTTGCCGGTCGGGTCGTAGTAGCGGGTGCCTCGGAGCTCCTCGGGCAGGTACTGCTGCTCGGCCACGCCGTACGGGGCGTCGTGCGCGTAGCGGTACCCCTTGCCGTGACCGAGACGCGTGGCGCCCGGATAGTGCGCGTCGCGGAGATGGATCGGAACGCGCCCGATCCGTCCCGCGCGCACGTCGGCGATGGCGGCGTCGAGCGCGAGGTAGGAGGCGTTCGACTTGGGCGCGGTGGCCAGGTAGACGACGGCCTCGGCGAGCAGGATGCGGCCCTCCGGCATGCCGATGAGCGCCACGCCTTCCGCGGCCGATACGGCGAGCGTGAGCGCCTGCGGGTCGGCCATGCCGATGTCCTCGGCGGCGAGGATCATGACGCGGCGCGCGATGAACCGCGGGTCCTCCCCCGCCTCGATCATGCGCGCCAGGTAATGCAGCGCCGCGTCGACGTCGGAGCCCCGCACCGACTTGATGAACGCGCTGATGACGTCGTAGTGCTCGTCGCCCTGGCGGTCGTAGCGCAGCAACGCGCGATCGACGGCGGCCGCCACGACCTCCGCCGAGACGACGACGGCGCCGTCGGCGGCATCCTGGGCCGCGAGCGTCGCGGCCGCCTCGAGGGCGGTGAGCGCGCGACGCGCGTCGCCCGAGGCCAGGCGCACGATGGCGGCACGCGCCTCCGGTTCGAGCTCGACGGCCCCGGCGAGGCCCCGCGGGTCGGCGACCGCGCGCTCGACCAGGGTGCCGAGGTCGTCGTCCGAGAGGGTCTGGAGGGTGAGCAGGAGCGAACGGGACAGCAGCGGGGAGATGACGGAGAACGACGGGTTCTCGGTGGTCGCGGCGATCAGCACCACCCAGCCGTTCTCGACGCCGGGCAGCAGCGCGTCCTGCTGCGCCTTCGTGAAGCGGTGGATCTCGTCGAGGAAGAGCACCGGCGTGATGCCGTAGAGGTCGCGGGTGGTCCGCGCCTCGTCCATCACCTGTCGCACGTCCTTCACCCCGGCGGTGACCGCCGACAGCTCCACGAAGGAGCGACCGGAGCTGCGCGCGATCGCCTGGGCGAGGGTCGTCTTGCCCGTGCCGGGAGGACCCCACAGGATCACCGAGACGGATGCCCCGCCGCCGTCGGAGGAGCGCGCGAGGTTCACGAGCGGAGAGCCGGGGCGCAGCAGGTGCGTCTGCCCGACCACCTCGTCGAGGGTGCGCGGTCGCATCCGCACGGCGAGGGGCGTCGACCCGCTCATGAGCCCCTCCGCGCCTGCCACGCTCACATGCTATGCGCCGCCTGCGACCGCCGATCGTCTCGGCGACCGACGGCGGACCCTCGCGCACCGCCGCGTCGGTTTTGAGCCCTTCCGCGCGCTCACTAAAGTCGACCTGGGTCGCCGCACGTCGGCGACCGCACGTCGAGAGGACCACGGGTGGCATCGAGTCGGCAGCAGCGTGAGCAGCGTGAGGCGCGCGAGCGCCTGCGCGCCTACCAGGCCCGGCAGGAGGTGCACGAGGTCCGCGGGCGCCGACGCCGGCGCGACAACGTGCTCGGCATCGTCGGCGGCGTGATCGTGGCGGCTCTCGCAGTGACCACGCAGATCGTCTACTTCACGGCGGGACCGGGGGCTCCCACCCCCGAGCCCTCGGCGTCCGCGACTGCCGACGCGGGGCAGAACGTCGGCGCACCCGACTCCTCGCTCGCGGAGGGCCGCACCTGGACGGGTGAGATCGTGCTGAACGAGACCGTCACGCTCGGCATCTCGCTCGACGGGCTCGCCGCCCCGCAGGCGGTGTCGGGCTGGATCCAGGATGTCCAGGACGGCTACTACGACGGCAAGACCTGCCATCGCCTCGCCACCGCCGACACCTTCTCGTTCCTGCAGTGCGGATCCCTCGACGGGACCGGCGCCGGGGACCCCGACTTCTCCTACGGTCCGATCGAGAACGCGCCGCCGGACGACATCTACCCCGCCGGCACGATCGCGATGGCCCGCGCGAGCGGCGACGCCTACAGCAACGGTCACCAGTTCTTCATCGTCACGGGCGACACCACGCTTCCCTCGGATGCGGCGGGCGGCTACACCGTCGTGGGGACGGTCACGAGCGGCCTCGACCAGCTGATCCGGGACATCACCTCGGCGGGCGTCGACCAGGCGACCCTCGGAAGCGACGGCACGGGCTCCCCCGCCGTCCCGACCACCATCACGAGCGTCACCCTGCAATAGGCTGACACGGGTCGGCGAGAGGCAGCCGACCGACGAGGCGAAAGCGGGAGATCAGTGAGCGACGAGCAGTCGGCCCCTTGGGGTCGCGTCGACGACGACGGAACGGTGTACGTGCGGGAGGCCTCCGGCGAACGCGCCGTCGGACAGTATCCGGGCGCGAGCGCCGAGGAGGCCCTCGCCTACTTCGAGCGCAAGTACGCCGAACTCGACGGTCAGGTGACGCTGCTCGAGCAGCGGCTGCGCGGCGGTGCTCCCGCCCAGGACGTCGCGAAGGCGGTCGCCGCGCTCGCGCCCACCATCCCGGAGGCGCACGCGGTGGGCGATCTCGAGAGCCTCTCGGCGCGTCTCGGGAAGCTGCAGGAGACGCTCGGCGAGGCCACCGAGAAGCAGAGCGCCGAGGCCGCGCAGGCCGTCGCCGACGCCGTGGTCGAGCGCGAGTCGATCGTCGCGGAGGCCGAGACGCTCGCCGCCCAGGATCTGTCGAAGGCGCAGTGGAAGCAGGTGTCCGCCCAGCTCGACGCGCTCTTCGCGCGCTGGCAGGCGGCGCAGCACACCGGTCCCCGCATCCCGAAGAAGGAGGGCGACGAGCTCTGGAAGCGGTTCCGCACCGCGCGGGCGACCATCGAGACGGCCCGCAAGGCGTTCTTCGCCGAGCTGGACACGGTGCACCGTGATGCGCGCGGTCGCAAGCAGCAGCTCGTCGAGAAGGCCGAGGCGCTGGCCGGCAAGGGCGCCGCGGGCATCCCCGACTACCGCCGACTGCTCGACGACTGGAAGGCGGCGGGTCGCGCCGGCAAGAAGGCCGACGACGCGCTCTGGGCGCGCTTCAAGGCGGCCGGCGACGTGCTGTACGGAGCGAAGGCCGAGGCCGATGCCGTCGAGAGCGCGGAGTTCGGCGCCAACCTCGAGAAGAAGCTCGCACTGCTCGACGAGGCCGAGCCGCTCCTCTCGGCGACGGATCGTACGGCGGCCCGCACGAAGCTCACGGAGCTCCAGCGCCGCTGGGACGAGATCGGCAAGGTGCCCCGGGATCAGATCCGCGTCGTCGAGGACCGCATGCGCAAGATCGAGACCGCGGTGCGCAAGCTCGAGGACGACCACTGGAACCGCACCGACCCCGAGAAGCAGGCGCGGTCGGAGGGATTCGCCGCGCAGCTCGAGCAGGCGATCGCGAAGGCCGAGGCCGACCTCGCGGCCGCCCAGAAGGCGGGCGACAAGAAGCGCATCGCACAGGCGGAGGACGAGCTGGCCGCGAAGCGCGCCTGGCTCACCGCGCTCGGGTAGTCCGAGCGCCTCCTCCACAGCCCGGGTTCCGCACCGATCGTGCCCGACGGAGCCCGTCGCGGCCGCGTGCCCGCCAAGCTGGGGCGATGACCAGCTTCCCCGCCATCTCGGGTCTTCCGGAGGTCGAACTCCAGGCCATGCGGCTCGACGGCGAGAGCTACCGTCTGGGGCTCATCGAGATCCCGATCGGCATCCGGACGACACCGCACGCGCGCGCCGCAGCCGTGCTGAGCGGACGCTCCCCCCGACTCGTGGCCGCCCTCGAGACGGCCGCGTGGATCTGGGGTGCCGCCGCACGACCGCCGCGAGACGCGTTCCTGGTGGGTCTCGCCGCACGGTGGCGTCCCGTGGCCGGTGCGGGCATCGACGTGATCGAGAGCGTCATCCGCCCGGGAGATGTGGTGCCGCTCGGACCGCACGCGGTCACGAGCCCGCTGCGCACCGCCCTGGACCTCGTGCGATTCCGCGCGGGCTCCCCCGCGCTCGACCCACCGCTGCTGCGCGCGCTCGCGTCGCGCGGGGGCTTCACCGCCGACGACGCGGTCCGCGCGCTCGACCGCGGGCGCAACCTCTCGGGCAAGCGAGCGGCCGCGACCCTGCTGCGCGCGGCGCTCAGCCCGAGTTGACGCGGTAGACGTCGTAGACGGCGTCGATGCGGCGCACCGCGTTGAGCAGCCGGTCGAGGTGGACGGTGTCGCCCATCTCGAAGACGTAGCGGCTGAGGGCGAGCCGGTCGTTCGACGTCGACACGCTCGCCGAGAGGATGTTGACGTGGTGCTCGGAGAGCACCCGCGTGATGTCCGAGAGCAGCCCGGCGCGATCGAGGGCCTCGACCTGGATCTGCACCAGGAAGACGCTCGAGGAGTTCGGCGCCCACTGCACCTCGATCATCCGGTCCGGTTCGGCGAGCAGCGTCTTGACGTTCACGCAGTCGCCGCGATGCACGGAGACGCCGGCACCGCGGGTCACGAAGCCGACGATCTCGTCGCCCGGCACCGGGGTGCAGCACTTGGCCAGCTTCACGAGGATGTCGGGGGCGCCGCGCACGAGCACCCCGGAGTCGCTGGGCCGCAGGGCACGGCCGCGCTTGGGGGTGAAGGCGAGGGTCTCCTCCTCGTTCTCCACCTCGGTCTGCAGCGAGCCGAGCACCTTCTCGATCACCGACTGGGTGGACACGTGGCCTTCGCCGACGGCGGCGTAGAGGGCCTCCACCCCGTCGTAACGCATCTGCGCCGCGACCTGGTTGACGACGTCCTGGCTCATGAGCTTCTGCAGCGGGAGGTTCTGCTTGCGCATGGCGCGCGCGATCGAGTCCTTGCCCTGCTCGATCGCCTCCTCGCGGCGCTCCTTGGTGAACCAGCCGCGGATCTTGTTGCGCGCGCGCGCCGACTTCACGAAGTTCAGCCAGTCCTGGCTGGGGCCGGCATCCGGGTTCTTCGAGGTGAAGATCTCGACGACGTCGCCCGAGTTCAGGGTGGACTCGAGCGGCACGAGTCGCCCGTTCACCTTGGCGCCCATGGTGCGGTAGCCGATCTCGGTGTGCACGGCGAACGCGAAGTCGACCGGCGTCGCACCCGACGGGAGGCCGATGACCTTGCCCTGCGGCGTGAAGACGTAGACCTCCTTGGCACCGATCTCGAAGCGCAGGTTGTCGAGGAACTCCCCCGGATCCGCGGTCTCCGCCTGCCAGTCGCTGATGTGCGCGAGCCAGGCCATCTCGGTGCCGGACTGCGTCGCACCGGCGTCGCTGCGCCCCGTCGCCATCCGCTCCTTGTACGCCCAGTGGGCGGCGACGCCGAACTCGGCCCTCTCGTGCATCTCGTGGGTGCGGATCTGGATCTCGACCGCGCGTCCCTTGGGGCCGATCACGGTCGTGTGCAGCGACTGGTACAGGTTGAACTTCGGGGTCGCGATGTAGTCCTTGAACCGGCCGGGGATCGGGTTCCACCGCGCGTGGATCGCGCCGAGCACGGCGTAGCAGTCGCGAATCGAGTTCACGAGCACCCGGATGCCGACGAGGTCGTAGATCTCGTCGAACTCGCGCCCCCGCACGACCATCTTCTGGTAGATCGAGTAGTACTGCTTGGGGCGGCCCACGACCTGCCCCTTGATGCGGGCCGCGCGCAGGTCCTCGCCGACCGCGTCGATCACCTGCTGCACGAACTCCTCGCGCTGCGGGGTGCGGTCCTTGACGAGGCTCTCGATCTCGACGTAGAGCTTCGGGTAGAGCACGGCGAAGCTCAGATCCTCGAGCTCCCACTTGATGGTCTGGATGCCGAGACGGTGCGCGAGCGGCGCGTAGATCTCGAGGGTCTCCTGCGCCTTGCGCGCGGCCGACTCCTGCGGCACGAACCCCCAGGTGCGTGCGTTGTGCAGGCGGTCGGCGAGCTTGATGATCAGCACGCGGATGTCCTTCGACATCGCGACCACCATCTTGCGCACCGTCTCGGCCTGCGCGGAGTCGCCGTACTTGAGCTTGTCGAGCTTCGTCACGCCGTCGACCAGCATGGCGATCTCGTCGCCGAAATCGCCGCGCAGCATGTCGAGCGTGTAGGCGGTGTCCTCGACGGTGTCGTGCAGCAGCGCGGCGGCGATGGTCTTCGGGCCGATGCCGAGATCGGCGAGGATCTGCGCGACCGCGACCGGATGCGTGATGTACGGCTCGCCGCTGCGCCGGGTCTGCCCGTCGTGGGCCCGCTCCGCGGCGCTGTAGGCGCGCTCGATGAGGGCCAGATCGGCCTTCGGGTGGTGCGAGCGCACCGTCTTCAGGAGTCTGTCGACGGCACCCGTCGGCTGCGCCCGGGAGAAGAGCCGTGGCAGCAGCGCGCGACGCGTCGCCGTGCTCTGCATCTCGGTGCTCATGCGCCCTCCCGGACCTCTGATTCTAGGCGGGGAGGGCGCACGTCACCGGATCAGGCAGCGACGGTCTCGCCGCGGCGCTGCCGCACGCGCTTGTCGCGCTTCGCGATCTCGGGCTCGCCCTCGCGGAACACCGAGTAGAGCGGAGCACCGAACGCGGGCGTCGAGTACGTGCCCGCGATCGTTCCGACCAGCAGCGCGAGCGAGATGTCGCGCAGCGTGTCGGCACCCAGCACGAAGGCGCCGATGAACAGGATGGCGGCGACCGGCAGGGCCGCGACGACACCGGTGTTGATCGAACGCACGAGCGTCTGGTTGACGGCGAGGTTGACCGCCTCGCCGAAGGTGCGATGCGAGTCGTCGCCGAGCTCCGCGGTGTTCTCGCGGATCTTGTCGAACACCACGACGGTGTCGTAGAGCGAATAGCCGAGGATCGTCAGGAAGCCGATCACCGCGGCGGGGGTGATCTCCCACCCCGTGGCCGCGTAGATGCCGACGCTGATGATCAGGTCGTGCATGAGCTTCAGGATGGCGGCGATCGACATCTTCCAGGTGCGGAAGTAGAGCGCCATGAAGACGAGGGCCAGCACGATGAACACCCCGAGGGCGCGCAGCGCGCTCTCGGTGATGTCGGCGCCCCAGGTCGCGCCGATGAACGACGACGAGACCGAGTCGGTGCCGTAGGCGTCCTCGAGGTTGAGCGTGACCTGCTGCGTCTCCTGATCGGTGAGCTGGTCGGTCTGCACGCGCACGCCGTCGTCGCCGACCGTGCTGACGCGCACCACGGCATCCGACACGACATCGTGCACGGCGGTCTCGGCGAGCCCCGTGTCGATCGGGATGTGCGACTCCGGCACGTCCGCGACGAGGAACTGCGACCCGCCGCGGAACTCGATGCCGAAGTTGAAGCCGTTCAGGAAGTTCCCGCCACCCCGCACGAACGGGACCGCGATCGACGCGATCATGAGCACGGCGGCGATCGTGAACCACATCCGCCGCCGGCCGACGAAGTCGACCTTGCGCGCGCCGGTGTAGAGGTCGTTGCCGAGACGCTGGAACGGGCCGGCCATCAGCGTGCCTCCTTCTTCCCGCTCGTGGACTTCTTCGATCCGGTGCTCGCGGCTTCGAGCTCGGCCGCCTTGCGCTCGGCGATAGTCTGGCGACGCTCGGCCTCGCGGCTGGCGCCCTGGCGGCGCGCGTCCTTCGAGATCCGGAACTCCGCGCGCCCGCGGTACACCGCACCGAGGGCGGTCGGGTCGAGCCCGGTCGCGGGGTGCCCGCTCGAGAAGAACTTCGTGGAGGCGAGCAGCTGCAGCACGGGGTGCGTGAACAGGATGACGATGATCACGTCGATCACGGTGGTGACGCCGAGGGTGAGCGCGAAACCGCGTACCGAGCCCACCGCGAGCACGAAGAGGATGATCGCCGACAGCAGGTTGACGCTCTTGGCGGCCAGCACCGTGCGCAGCGCACGCTTCCAGCCCGCCTCGACGGCACCGACGAGGCCGCGGCCGTCGCGCAGCTCGTCGCGGATGCGCTCGAAGTAGACGATGAACGAGTCGGCCGTGAAGCCGATGGCGACGATCAGACCCGCGACGCCCGCGAGCGAGAGCCGGTAGCCCTCGCGCCAGGACAGGATGTTGACCACGAAGTACGTGATCACGCCCGCCACGATGAGCGACGCGATCGTGACGGTGCCGAGCAGCCGGTACTGGAACAGCGAGTAGATGAACACCACGATGAGGCCGATGAGGCCCGCGATCAGGCCGCTCTGGAGCTGCGAGGCTCCGAGGGTCGCCGAGATGGTGTCGGTGCTCTCGACCGTGAAGCCCACCGGCAGTGCACCGTACTTGAGCTGATCCGCGAGGGTCTTCGCCGACTCCTGGGTGAACCCGCCGGAGATCTGCGCGTGGCCGTCGGTGATGGCGTCGTTCGCCGTCGGGGCGATCACCACGGCGCCGTCGAGCACCACCGCGAAGCGGTTGCGCGGATCCTCGAGCGACACCAGTCGCGTCGTGACATCCGCGAACGCGGCCGTGCCGTCCGAGTTGAAGGTGAGGTTGACCACCCACTCGCCCGTGGACGAGCCGGTCGACGTCGTCTTGACGCCCGCCTGGGCGTCCGAGATGTCGGCGCCCTCGACCTCGACCGGGCCGAGCAGGTACTTCTCCGTGCCGGCCTGGTTGCAGGTGATGAGCGGCTCGTCCGCCGGCGCCGTGTTGGCTCCCGAGTCCTGCACCTGGTCGCAGGTGAAGGCGTCGTACTGCTCCTGCAGCGCCGGGGTGATCCACGAGGTGTCCGAGCCGTCGGTGGGGGTCGCCGTGGGCGTGTCGCTCGGCGCCGGGGTGTCGGTCGGAGCCGGGCTCTCGGTCGCCGACGCCGTCGCGTCGTCGGTCGGCTCGTCGGTCGGCGATGCCGTGGACGTCGAGGGCGTGCCGGCGAGCAGCACGGCGCGGAACTCCATCTTGGCGGAGGCCTTGATGCGTTCGAGGGTGGCCTGATCCGGCGTACCCGGGATCGAGATGACGATCTTGTCGCCGCCCTGGGTGGTGATCTCGGACTCCGAGACGCCTGCCGCGTCGATGCGGTTGCGGATGATCTGCACCGACTGCTGGAGCTGCTCGTCGGTGACCGTCTGCCCGTCCTCGAGCGTCGGCGTCAGGATGATCTGGGTGCCGCCCTCGAGGTCGAGAGCGAGCTTCGGGGCCCAGCCCCAGCCCCACCAGAGGGCGCCCGCGGTGTTGAGCCCGACCAGCAGGACGATGATGCCCGCAAGCCAGGAGAGAGAGCGCCAGGCCTTGCGGACCGGCGTGCTGCGTGCTGCCACGGTTACTCGGTCGGCTTCGTGCGCGGGGCGCGCTTGGGCTTCTCCACCCGCTCGCCGAACTCCGGCTCGACCGCCTCGGTCGCCGCGTCCTCGGCCTCGACGGCCTCGGTCTCCGGCTCGTCGACGATGACGTCCTCGTCGGCGTGCTCGAGCTCGGTCGGGTCGACGACGCGCACGATCGTCTGGCGGTGCACGCGCAGCTTGGTGCCGGGGGTCGTCTCGACGATCGCCTCGTTCTTCTCGTCGTCGAGCGAGATGAGGGTGCCGAAGATGCCGTGCTGCGTCATGATCTCCGCGCCGGGGACGAGCTTGGTCTGCATGTTCTCGGCTTCGGCCTTGCGCTTACGGGAACTGCGCCAGGTGAAGAAGATCATGACCACCAGCAGGCCGGCGAGCAGGATCAGCGTGTAGTCCATGAGGAGAGGGGAGCCTTCCGGGATGTGTGAGGAACGGCGGCCAGCCTACGGAGCGAGGCTTCGCGGTCCCCGAGAATCATACGTCATCGTCGAACAGCGTCCCCGACACGGTCGGTGCGGCCGACGGCGGACGCCGCCCCAGGTGCTCCCACGCGCGGGGGGTCGCCACCCGGCCGCGGGGGGTGCGGCTGATCATGCCGATGCGCACCAGGAACGGCTCCACGACGGATTCGATCGTCTCGGACTCCTCGCCGACCGAGACCGCCAGCGTCGAGAGGCCGACCGGTCCTCCGTCGAACCGCGTGATCAGGGTGTCGAGCACCGCGCGATCCAGACGGTCCAGCCCGATCGGGTCGACATCGTAGAGCTCGAGCGCCTCGTGCACGACCGCTTCGTCGGCGTCGCGGTCGTGGACGAGCGCGTAGTCGCGCACCCGCCGCAGCAGCCGGTTGGCGATCCGGGGGGTTCCGCGGCTGCGGGAGGCGATCTCGGCCCGCGCCCGCGGCGCGAGATCCAGCCCGAGCAGCCGAGCCGCGCGGCCGAGCACCTCGTCGAGCTCGGTGTCGTCGTAGAACTCGAGGTGGGCGGTGAAGCCGAAGCGATCGCGCAGCGGATTCGGCAGCAGGCCGGAGCGGGTCGTCGCGCCCACGAGGGTGAACGGAGCCAGGTCGAGCGGGATGCTGGTGGCGCCGGCGCCCTTGCCCACCATGATGTCGATCCGGAAGTCCTCCATCGCGAGGTAGAGCATCTCCTCGGCGCTTCGCGCCATCCGGTGGATCTCGTCGATGAACAGCACCTCGCCCGGCACGAGGCTCGACAGCAATGCGGCCAGGTCCCCGGCGTGCTGGATGGCGGGGCCGCTCGACATGCGCAGGGGCCGCGCCCCCTCGTGGGCGACGATCATCGCGAGCGTCGTCTTGCCGAGGCCTGGCGGACCGGCGAGCAGGATGTGATCGGGCGCGCGCTGCTGCAGCTCCGCGGCACGCAGCAGCAGCTCGAGCTGGCCGCGCGCCTTTGACTGCCCGACGAACTCGGCGAGCGAGCGCGGACGCAGCGCGCCCTCGAAGGCGAGCTCGGCCTCGTTCTCGGGATCGGGCGCCGTGATCGGGTCGCTCACGAGCGCGCCCCCGCACGCTGGGGACCGAGCCGCGAGAGCGCGAGCCGGAGCAGCGCCGCCGTGTCGGCGGGGGCGGTGTCGCCGAGCTCGCCGAGCAGCTCGTCGACGGCGGCGCCGGCGGTGCGCTCCGGCCAGCCGAGCCCCACGAGCGCCGTCACGACATCCGCGCCCCGGGCCACCACGGGGGCGCCGGACCGCACGGCGGCCGGCGCCACGAGCTTGCCGGCCAGTGAGACGGTGATGAGCTTCGCGGTCTTCGGCCCGATGCCCGAGACCCGGCGGAAGGGCGCGTCGTCCTCGTCGGCGACGGCCCGCGCGATCTCGTCGGGGGCGAGCTGCGCCAGCACGCCGAGCGCCGACTTGGGCCCGACGCCCGACACCCCGCGCAGCAGGTCGAAGAGCTCGAGCTGCTCGCGCGTGGCGAAGCCGAACAGGCTGAGGTCGTCTTCGCGGACGATGAGGGCGGTGTGCACCGACGCCTCGGAACCGACCCGCAGGCTCAACGCGTGCTCGGGCGTGAGCGCCACCGACATGCCGATGCCGCCGACCTCGATGACCGCGCTCCCCCCGGTGACGTGCAGCACCGTTCCGCGGACACTCGAAATCATGTTCTAGAGTCTACGTTTCGCCGCGGACTTCTCGGCGTCGCGCCACGCCCGTTGCGCCGGGGTCAATCCGCCGCTCGCTCCCGCGTCGGGGGCGGTCGCGCCTCCGCGCCAGCCGTGGCAGATGGCGATCGCCAGGGCATCTGCCGCATCCGCCGGTCCTGGCACCTCGCTCAGCCCGAGCACGCGCGCCACCATCGTGCCGACCTGCGCCTTGTCGGCCGAGCCGTATCCGGTGATGGCCGCCTTGACCTCGCTCGGCGTGTGCAGCGCCACCGGGAGCCCCGCCTCCGCGGCCTTCGAGACCGCGATGCCGCTCGCCTGCGCCGTACCCATGACGGTGCGCAGGTTCTGCTGCGCGAAGACGCGCTCGACCGCGACCGCGTCGGGCGCGAACTCGGCGATCACGGCCGCGATGCCCTGGGAGATCGCGAGCAGGCGCGCGGGCAGCTCGGCATCCGCGGGTGTGCGGATGACGTCGACGTGCACGAGCGAGACCTGTCGGTTCGGCTGCACGTCGACGACGCCGACGCCGCACCGCGTCAGCCCGGGATCGATCCCGAGCACGCGCAACGCCCGGCCGGCGATGGATCAGTCCTCGGCGTCGAGCTCGGCCTGCACGTCGGCCGGGATGTCGAAGTTGCTGAAGACGTTCTGCACGTCGTCGCTGTCCTCGAGCGCGTCGATGATCCGGAACACCTTGCGAGCCGTCTCGGCGTCGACCTCCACCTTGAGGCTCGGCACGAACTCGGCCTCCGCGGAGTCGTAGTCGAGTCCCGCGTCCTGGAGGGCCGAGCGCGCCGCCACGAGCTCCGAGGGGTCGGTGATGACCTCGAACCCGCCGCCCTGGTCGACGACGTCCTCCACGCCCGCCTCCATCACGGCCTCGAGGATCGCGTCCTCGGTGACCCCGTCGGCCTTGGTGATCGAGATGACGCCCTTCCGCGCGAAGTTGTACGACACCGAACCCGGGTCGGCCAGGGTCGCCCCGTTGCGGCTGAGCGCCGTGCGCACCTCGGCAGCCGCACGGTTCTTGTTGTCGGTGAGGCACTCGACGAGCAGCGCCACCCCGTTCGGGCCGTACGCCTCGTACATGATGTTCTGGTAGTCGACCGACTCGCCCGAGATGCCCGCGCCGCGCTTGATCGCGCGGTCGATGTTGTCGTTCGGCACCGAGGTCTTCTTGGCCTTCTGCACCGCGTCGTACAGGGTCGGGTTGCCGGCCAGGTCGGCCCCGCCCATCTTGGCGGCCACCTCGATGTTCTTGATGAGCTTCGCGAACGACTTCGCCCGGCGTGCGTCGATGACCGCCTTCTTGTGCTTGGTCGTCGCCCACTTGGAATGCCCGCTCACGGTGCTCCTCTCGAAGAAATCCGCGGGCCAGTCTATCCGGGTCGCACTCAGCGGGCCGTCGCGGCACCCGGGTCGGGCAGCCGGACGCCGTACTGCCGCGCCTCGAGGGCCGCCAGAGCGCGCACGATCTGCGGTTCGTCCGCGCGCCACCCCGAGAGCGCGCGCGGTGAGATGCGCAGCAGCTCCGAGGCCCGCGCGTCGTCGAGCGCCCGCAGGGCGAGCAACCGTTCCCCGTCCTCGAGTCGCAGCAGTGCGCGGGTCTCGGCCGACCGCCACGCGAAGCGCAGGCGGGGCCAGAGCCACAGCAGCAGGACGACCGCGATCGGCAGGAACGCGACGCCGATGCCGGCGACCGTCGCCAGGGTCTCGACGGCCGCCTGACCCGTCCGTCCGGCGTCCGCGAGCGAGCCCCCCGCGTCGGATGCCGCGTCGAACGGCGCGCGGATGCCGCCCCCGATGAGCGGCACGTCGCCGAGGGTGCCGCCGATCTCGCCCATCGTGTCCTCGAAGCCCGTGCCCGCGTCCTCGAGCTGCGCCCACACGCCGCCGAGCACCGCGATCGCGTTGTGCACCGCGACGCCGACCAGCACGGCGACGACGGTCACCCCGATCGCCAGGGCGTCGGCGATGATCTGGGCGGTGCGGCGCGGGGCGAAGTCGGCGTAGAGGCTCATGCCGACAGCATGGCCGGTCGCGCCGCATCCCGCGAGCGGTCAGGCGGCGGCGCGCACCCGGTCGAGGAAGCGCTCGTGGAAGCGGTGCTCCCCCGTGACCTCGGGATGGAACGAGGTGCCCAGCAGGTTGTCCTGCTCGACCGCGACCACCCGCCCGTCGGGCAGCGACGCCAGCACGGAGGCGCGCGGCCCCACCGACTCGACCACCGGCGCGCGGATGAAGACCGCGTGCACGGCGGGCTCGCCCAGCTCGGGGATGTCCAGATCGGTCTCGAAGGAGTCGTTCTGGTTGCCGAAGGCGTTGCGGCGCACCGCCACGTCGAGCCCGCCGAGGCTCTGCTGCCCCGTGATGGAGTCGAGCACGGTGTCGGCGAGCATGATCAGGCCCGCGCAGGTCCCGTACACCGGCATGCCCGCGGCGATGCGCGCGCGCAGGGGCTCCGCGATCCCGAAGAGCCGGGAGAGCTTGTCGATGACGCTCGACTCCCCGCCCGGGATCACCAGACCGGAGACCGTCGCCAGCTCCTCGGGGCGCCGCACCGGGATCGCCTCCGCACCGAGCCCGCGGAGCACCGCGAGGTGCTCGCGCACATCGCCCTGCAGGGCGAGCACGCCGACCTGCGCGACCGAGCCGGGGCTACCAGCCACGCTCGGACAGGCGGTGCGGGGCGGGCAGATCGGCCACGTTGATGCCGACCATCGCCTCGCCGAGCCCGCGGGAGGCGTCGGCGATCACGGCCGGGTCGTCGAAGAAGGTCGTCGCCTTCACGATCGCGGCGGCGCGCTTGGCCGGCTCGCCCGACTTGAAGATGCCCGAACCGACGAAGACGCCGTCGGCCCCCAGCTGCATCATGAGCGCCGCGTCCGCCGGCGTCGCCACGCCTCCGGCGGTGAAGAGCACGACCGGCAGCTTGCCGGTCTCGGCGATCTCGGCGACGAGCTCGTAGGGCGCCTGCAGCTCCTTCGCCGCGACGTAGAGCTCGTCCTTGGTCTTCGAGCGCAGCACGTTGATCTCCGAGGTGATCGTGCGGATGTGCTTGGTCGCCTCCGACACGTCGCCGGTGCCGGCCTCGCCCTTCGAGCGGATCATCGCCGCGCCCTCGGTGATGCGCCGCAGCGCCTCGCCGAGGTTGGTCGCGCCGCACACGAACGGCGTCGTGAACTGCCACTTGTCGATGTGGTTCACGTAGTCGGCGGGCGAGAGCACCTCGGACTCGTCGATGTAGTCGACGCCGAGCGCCTGCAGCACCTGCGCCTCGACGAAGTGGCCGATGCGGGCCTTCGCCATGACCGGGATCGAGACCGATGCGATGATCTCGTCGATGAGGTCGGGGTCGCTCATGCGCGCGACACCCCCCTGGGCGCGGATGTCGGCGGGCACCCGCTCGAGCGCCATGACGGCGACGGCCCCGGCGTCCTCGGCGATGCGCGCCTGCTCGGCCGTGACCACGTCCATGATCACCCCGCCCTTGAGCATCTCGGCGAGGCCGCGCTTGACGCGGTCGGTGCCGAGGGAGGTCGCGGAGGGGGAACCGGATTCGGAGGTGCTCATGCACCAGATCCTATTCCGCCCGCGGAGGGGCCGACCGCGCGTGACGACACACGGGGCCACGGGGTCGGACGTGGCCCGGGCTCAGCGGGCGGGCCAGGCCTCGGCGAGCTCCTGCCGCACCTCGCCGAGCAGCTTCGGCAGGGCCTTGGTGCGGGCGATGATCGGGAAGAAGTTGGCATCCGTCGCCCAGCGGGGCACCACGTGCTGGTGCAGGTGCCCGGCGATGCCGGCGCCCGCGATGGCCCCCTGGTTCATGCCGATGTTGAATCCGTCGGCCCGGGAGGTGCGGCGGATGACGCGCATGGCGGTCTGGGTGATCTCGCCGATCTCGGAGACCTCGGCCGCGTCGGCCTCGTCGTAGGTGGCGATGTGCCGATACGGCACCACGAGCAGGTGTCCGCTGTTGTACGGGAAGAGGTTGAGCAGGGCGTACGCCTTCTCGCCCCGGTGCACGATCAGCGCGTCCTCGTCGGAGAGGGTGGGCGCCGTGCAGAAGACGCAGTCGTCGCCCGGTGACCCGCCGCCCTGCTCGATGTAGGCGATCCGGTGCGGCGTCCAGAGCCGCCCGAAGCCGTCCGGGATGCCGGCGAAGGAGCCGGCGGGCTCGGCATCGGGGTACTCGGTGCCGTCGTAGTCGCGTGTCATCCCCGCCAGATTATCGGCTCGCGGTGGCACATCTCGGGGGTGGGCGCGATGCGCCCACCCCCGAGTCGGCCCGACTACTTGACCTTGATCTTCGTGACCTCGACCGGGACGGTGTTGATCGCGTCCGAGCGCAGGGTGGCGGTCGTCGACCACGTGCCCCACAGCAGGCCCTTCAGGGTGTAGTCGAAGGTCACCGCACCGCCCGCGGTGGGCGGGCTCGTGAGGATCTGGTACGCGAGGTCGGTGTCGACGTCCGCGACGGTCACCCCGCTCGATCCGGTGCGGTTCTCGGCCCCGACCAGCGAGCCGACCGAGGAGTCCTCCGTCAGGGCGCCGCCGTAGGTCATCCAGTTGTTCTCGGTGGCGCCGAGCTGGATCCAGACCTCGAACGAGTTCGCACCGCCGTCGCTCCAGGACGGAACGTCCTCCCAGTCGACCACGAGGTAGTCGTTGACCCCGTCGTTCAGCGTGCCGATGTAGAGATCGCCTCCCGCCTCCGGGTTGAGGTCGGTCCAGAAGGGCGCGATCACGTTGTTCGGCGTGGCCGCGTCGGGGAACGACGCCGGGGGCGCGTACTCGACGTCGCCCGAGGTGCCGCCGCCGATGACGACGTAGCCGTTGGAGACGACGCCGATCCGGTCGTAGACCTCGCCGCCGTAGGTGTAGCCCGGCACCGTGAAGTTCACGATGCTCTCGTCGCCCACGTCCGCGATCGGCGCGATGCCGAAGGCGGAGAGCGGCAGGTATCCGCTCACCACCTCGTCGGTGGAGACGCCGTCCACCGCGTCCACGGTGGGCGGGAGCGCCGCCGTCAAGGTGCCGGTCCAGGTGGCGCCGAGCGCCCGCTTGTGCGCCGGAGCGGTGACCCCGGTGACCTTCAGCAGCGGGTTGGCGACGACGTCGATCGTGGCCTCGACGTCCACCGGCAGCGTGCTCGACGCCGTGACGGTGCAGGTCGTGGTCTTGCCGATCCGGATCTCGGTCGGCGTGCAGGACTGCGCGAGCGCCAGCGAGGCCTCGCCGACGTTCACCGCCACCGGCATGACCACCGGGATCCCTCCGCGGGCGCTCGTGATCGTGAGCTGTCCCTCGTGCCATCCGTCCTCGGCCCCGATCCCGCTGAGCACGATCGTGAGCGTCTTGGACTTGCCCGGTGCGACCGTGAAGTGGGACGGGCTCACGATGGCGGAGACCCCGCCCTCGAAGCTCGTGGCCACCGAGAACGTCTGCGGCTTGCCGCTCACGTTCGTCACGGTGCGCTTCACGACTGCGGCGCCCGGAAGCGGGTCGACGTAGATGCTCGGGATGTTGAGGTCGAGCCGGCTGAGCGGATCCGCGGCGCTCGCCACGAAGTCCTCGGCGGTCTCGCTGATCGTCAGGTTCGGCGACACCGCGCGATCGGCGCGGATGCTGCCGGCTCCCCGGTCGAACACCCCGGCGGGACTGCCGTCGGCGTTCACGACGCTCTGCACCGACGAGGTCATCAGCGCCGACTTCACCTGGCCCGGCGTCCAGTCCGGGTGGGCGGCGATCACGAGGGCGGAGACGCCGGCCGCGTGGGGCGACGACATCGAGGTACCCGCGATCGCCTGGTAGAGCTCACCCTGCGGTCCGGTCGCGAGGTCGGTGGACTCCGGGGTGAGACCCGCCAGGATCTGCACACCCGGTGCCGTGATGTCCGGCTTCACGAACTCGCCGATCGGTCCGCGCGAGGAGAAGCCCGCCATCACGTCGCCCTGCGCGGCCGTCGACTCGCCCGCAGCCCAGGTCGCGGTGGCGTCCGGGTGCGCGGCCAGGAAGGCGAGCAGGTCGTCGTTCGGGCCTTCGAGGTGGATGGCCGGCAGGAAGTGGTTGTCGGTCTCCACGTCGCTCGCGGTCGGGTTGAACAGGATCATGCCCGCCGCGCCGCCCTGCAGGGCGTTGTAGCCCTTCTCGACGCGCCCGTTCGATCCGCGCTGGCAGACCACGACCTGCCCGTCGACGGAGCCGGCGGGGAACGGCTCGAGGCAGAGCGCACCGCCCGTGTAGCCCGGCACGGATGCGGCGAGCACGACCGGGGCGTCGGTGACGCCCTGGGTGAGGGTGGCGCCGCTCTTGGCGTAGCTGGAGCCGTCGCCCGCCGTGAGCGTCAGGGTCGACGCGAACTGGCGGTCGAAGGTCGACGCGCCGACGGTGGTGACCCAGGGCCCCGCGTGATTCGCGGTCGAGGCGCCCGGTCCGTCGTTGCCCGCCGAGGCGTTCACCGAGATGCCGGCCGCGTAGGCGTCCAGGAAGGCGAGCTCCACGGCGTCGGTGTACACCGATCCGGAGCCGCTCACCGAGTAGTTGATGACGTCGACGCCGTCCACGATGGCCTGCTGCACCGCGGCGAGCAGGTCGGAGGTGTACCCGCCGAGCGGTCCGAGCGCGCGGTAGGCGATCACGGAGGCTCCGGGGGCGATCCCGCTGACCGGGCCGCGGTCGACGCCGAAGATCGGCGCGCTCGCGACGTAATCGCCCGCCGCCGTCGTCGCGGTGTGGGTGCCGTGGCCGTCCGAGTCGCGTGCCGAGCAGCCCCCCGCCGAGCAGAAGTCCTCCTCGCCGATGTCGTTCAGCGCCTGGTAGGTGTCGAGGAACGCGTGGGCTCCCACGAGCTTGTCGTTGCAGCTGAACGCCGCGTCGCCGCCCTCGCCGAAGTCGCAGGCCCACGGGCCGCCCGCGGGCGTCGGGAGGCCGTTGTCGGCGAGCATCGGGTGCTCGGGCCAGATCCCGGTGTCGATCACGCCCACGATGACGCCCTCACCGGCGAGATCCCGTCCGCCGAGCGACGGCCAGACCGCGTCCGCCCCGATGAAGGTGCTGGCGTCGTTGTCGATGGCGCCCGCCGCGGCGGCGGAGCTGAGAGCCGTGCCGTTCGCCGCGACCGCTGCGGTCGAGGCGGCGAGCGAACCGGTGTCGGAGGCCGGCAGCTGCCGCAGGGAGTTGTCCTGCACCGCGGCCACGCCGTCGACCGCGAGCACCGTCTTCGCGTAGCGGGCCGGAACCGTCATGGCGATCCCGCCGTACGCGACGGCGTAGCTCTCGAGCGCCTTCGCCGAGGGCACGGCGCCCGTGATGGCCGCCTGCGTCTCGGCGATCACGCCGTTCACGTACTCCAGGTACTCGGCGACGGCGGGGTCGGACAACGAGAGGTCCTTTCCGGTGATCTCCGGGCTCGTCGCCGCGTATCCGTCGACTCCGCCTGCGTACGAGGCCACGGGGTCGACGTCGACCTTGACCATCACCGGCACGATCGCGGCGTCGGAGCGCGCGAGCAGCTCGGCGTCGCTCTCGGCCAGCTGACCCGACTTGGTGCGGGCGCCCTCCTCGGGAGGGCCCTCGGGGCTCACCGCCGCAGCGGTGAAGTCGGGAACCGGTTCGGCGGCGTACGCGGGAGCGGCGATCGCCCCCATGACGAGTGCCGAAGCGGCGCAGACGGACACGAGGACAGATCGACGAGAGCGCATGGCTTCCCTTCCGCGAGTGGTGGTGCGGTCGTGGCGCCGGACCCCTGTTCGCGGGTAGACCCCCCGGTCTGGACAGCGCCTGGTCGAAACCGTATCCGGCTCGCGCGAAGGAGCGCTAGGGGGTTCTACGCAACATCACTGCGTCTCGCGCAGGATCGTTGCATCAGACCTGGGCGTGGCTGTCGATCGCGTCGCGGATGCGTCGGACGGCGTGGCTGTCGATCGCGTCGCGGATGCGTCGGACGGCCTCGTCGACCGGGATCCCGTTGTCCTGTCGGCCGTCGCGGAACCGGAAGCTCACCGTGCCCGCCTCGCGATCCTGGGCGCCCGCGATGAGCTGGAACGGCACCTTCATGAGGGTGTGCGTGCGGATCTTCTTCTGCATCCGCTCGTCGCTCGCATCGAGCTCGGCCCGGACGCCATCGGCCCGCAACCGGTCGACGATGCCGCCCAGGTAGTCGGCGAACTCCTCGGCCACCGGCACGCCGACGACCTGCACGGGTGCCAACCACGCCGGGAAGGCCCCCGCGTAGTGCTCGAGCAGGATCGCGAAGAAGCGCTCGATCGAGCCGAACAGGGCGCGGTGGATCATGATGGGGCGCTTCTTCTGCCCGTCGCGATCCGTGAACTCGAGCTCGAACCGCTCCGGGAGGTTGGGGTCGACCTGGACGGTCGAGAGCTGCCAGGTGCGGCCGATCGCATCCCGGGTCTTCAGGTCGATCTTCGGGCCGTAGAAGGCCGCCTCCCCCGGCATCTCGGTGAGCTTGAGCCCCGAGGCCCGGGCGACGTTCCGCAGCGCGTTCGTCGAGTAGTCCCAGAACTCGTCGCTGCCGATCCACTTCGACTTCTCGTCGTCGCGCATCGAGAGCTCGAGCTCGAAGTCGTCGAGCCCGAAGTCGCGCAGCATCGAGATGACGAACTCGAGGACCTTGGTCGCCTCCTCCTCGAGCTGATCGGGGGTGACGAACAGGTGCGAGTCGTCCTGGGTGAAGCCGCGCACCCGGGTCAGCCCGTGCAGGGCGCCCGAGAGCTCGTTCCGGTACACAGTGCCGTTCTCGGCGAGCCGCATCGGCAGGTCGCGGTAGCTGCGCGCGCGCTCCTTGTAGATCAGGATGTGCATCGGGCAGTTCATGGGCTTCAGGTAGTAGTCCTGGCCCTGCTTGGTGACCTCCCCGTTCTCGTCGACCTCCTCGTCCATCCGGATGGGCGGGAACATGCCGTCCTTGTAGGTGACGAGGTGATTCGAGGTGAGGAAGAGGTCCTCCTTCGAGATGTGCGGGGTGTACACGTAGGTGTAGCCCGCGGCGATGTGCCGGCGACGGGCGTGCTGCTCCATCTCCATGCGCACCACGCCGCCGCGCGGGTGCCAGACCGACAGTCCCGAACCGATCTCGTCGGGGAACGAGAACAGGTCGAGCTCCTTGCCGAGCTTGCGGTGGTCGCGCTTGGCCGCCTCCTCGAGACGCTCGAGATACGCGCGCAGCTCGTCCTTGCTCGGCCACGCCGTTCCGTACACGCGCTGCAGCTGGGGGTTCTTCTCCGACCCCCTCCAGTAGGCCGCGGCGACGCGCGTGAGCTTGTAGGCGCCGAGCGCACCGGTGTTGGGCACGTGCGGCCCCCGGCAGAGGTCCTTCCAGGCGACCACGCCTTCGCGATCCACGTTGTCGTAGATCGTCAGCTCGCCCGCACCCACCTCGACGCTCTCGCCGTCCGTGCCGGACTCGGCGCCGCCCTTCAGGCCGATGAGCTCGAGCTTGTACGGCTCGGCCGCCAGCTCGGCGCGCGCCTCGTCCTCGGTGACGACGCGGCGCACGAAACGCTGCCCCGAGCGGATGATGCGGTCCATCTCCTTCGAGATCGCCGCGAGATCGTCGGGGGTGAAGTGCTGCTCGACGTCGAAGTCGTAGTAGAACCCGTCCTGGACCGGCGGGCCGATGCCGAGCTTCGCCTCCGGGTTGATGCGCTGCACGGCCTGCGCCATCACGTGCGCGGTCGAGTGGCGGAGGATGTTCAGACCGTCCGCGGAGGAGACGTCGACAGGCTCGACGACGTCCGTCTCGGTGACCGTCGACGCCTTGTCCTTCAGCTCGCCGTTCACGCGGATCGCGATGACGGCGCGGTCGGGGAACAGGTCGAAGCCGGTCTGCGCGCTCATTCCCCCAACTGTACCGGCGACGACACGCCCGCAGAGTCGGCGTCCGCGCCGTCCGCCGCACCGACCCCGACGTCCCGCAGCCCGGGCACGGCGTCGAGGAGCGCGGCGCGCATGACGGCCGCCAGGCGCTGTGAGAACGACGCCGTCAGGTGGTGGGTGTCGACCCGGATCACCGAGCCGTCCGCCGCCCACGGGCACACCCCGGCATCCGTGCAGAACCACGGGCCGGTGTCCACGTAGCCGACACCGGCGGCCCCCGCGGCCGCCCGCTCGGCCGCCGACTGCACCCACCACTCCTCCGTGATCGCGGCGCGGCACCGGGAGCCCCCCGTCTCGAAGTCGGCCGAGCCGCAGGCGGGGGCGCCGAGCGGCGGCGGGGCGACCACGACGACCTTCGACGAGACGGGGGCGAGCGCGTCGAGAGTCGCCGCCATCCCGGTGCGCCACTCCTCGCGGGCGGAAGCTCCGGTGGCCCCGCTCACGAGGCGGTCGAGCGTGCGCGACGAGGTCGTCAGGATCACGAGGTCGGGCGAGCTCTCCAGGATGCCGGCGACGAAGTCGCCGCGGATCTCGGCGCAGCGCGCGACCCAGGCGGGGTCGGTGGCACCGACGTAGTACGACGCGACGGCGGCGGTCGGGCACGCCCCTCGTGTCGCGAGCACGATCCTCCAGTCGGGACCGAGGGCGCCGGTGAGGGCGGGCAGCCAGCTCGCGGCGACGGAGTCGCCGACCACGACCGCCGTCCGCGTGCCGTCCGCGTCGCCCGCGACGCACAGGGTCGACCAGGACTCGCGGTGCACGCAGCTCTCGTCACCGTAGGCCGTCGTGGCCGCGTCCGCGGCGGTGATCAGGGCATCCGGAACGTGGGTCCACCTCGCCGACGCGCTCACCGCGGCGGCGAGGGAGGCGGCATCCGGAAAGACCCCCGGCGGATCCGCATCGTCGGGCTCCGCCGTGGATGTCGGGTCGCCGGCGCCCACCGGGGCTGCGCTCTGCTCCGGTGCGGGGACGACCACGGGTGCGGCCGCCGCGAGCCGCTCGCTCTGCACGAGGGATGCGGCGCCGAGCGCCAGCACCAGCACGGCGGCGACGATCGCCGCCCACGGGGTCGCGCGTCCCCAGCGCTGCCACGGCTGTTCGAGCACCTGTCGCATCATCCAGGCGAGGATGAGCGCCGCGAGCACGATCGTCAGGCCGTCCACGAGCGAGAAGGTGCGACGGTTCTGCATGATCGCCAGCGCGGACAGCATCGGCCAATGCCAGAGGTACAGGCCGAACGCGAGACCTCCGAGCCAGACCGCCGGTCGTGATCCCAGCAGTCGGTGCGCTCCGATCGGGCTGGCGGAGTTCGCGCCGATCAGCACGAGCGCCGTGCCGAGCACGGGCCAGACGGATGCGATCCCCGGGAACCACGGGTCGAAGTCACCGAGGAACCCGAGCCCGACCACCATCGCCAGCCCGAGCCACCCGAGCACCGCGCCCCAGGCGCGACCCGGTCTCAGGCGCGCGCCGAGCAGCGCCAGCAGGGCGCCCGCGCCGAACTCCCAGATCCGTGCGCTCGTGTCGAGGTAGGCGACGGGTTGCACGTGGAGGGTCTCGACGACGCTCCACACCCACGACGCGACCGTCACGACGGCGATCGCACTCGTCGCCAACCGCAGCCGCCGCCGGGGTGTGCTCCCCCGGCGCAGCACGAGCGCCATCCCGGCAACCAGCAGCAACCAGATCGCGTAGAACTGCACCTGCATGGACAGCGCCCAGAAGTGCTCGACCGGATTCAGCACGCGGTCGTCGGAGAGGTAACCGTCGGTGGCGAACGCCAGGTACCAGTTCTCGCCGAAGAGCGCAGCCCATCGGGTGGAGCGGAGGATGTCCGACGCGAGCGACGGGCGGGTGACCGCCAGTACGAACGCGGTGGTCGCGGCGACTGTTCCGAGCACGAGCACCGCGGCGGGCAGCAGGCGGCCGGCGAGGCTGCGCAGGTAGCGGAGCGCCCCCACCCGTCCGGAACGAACCCAGCGCAGCACGAGCGTGACGGTGATGAGGTAACCCGAGACGACCAGGAAGACGTCGATCCCCCCGGAGATCCGACCCCACCACAGGTGCGAGGCGGCGACGAGCAGGATGGCGACCGCGCGCAGCCCCTCGAGCTCCGGGCGGTACGGGGAGCGGAACTCGGTCCCCGGATCGACGGCGCGCTCCGCGGACGCGACGGCCGCGGTCATCGCAGGGATCGGGGGTGCACTGCCATGTCCATCATCGTGACCGGCTCCGGCGCGGCACGACGTGCGCCACGCGGTCGATCGACCACTCCCGCATCATCGGGTGGTGACGGTGTACCGGCCGTCGGCGCACCCGGTCACCGACCAGCCGCCGTCGACCCGCGTGAGGGTCAGCCCGGAGACCCCGGTCACCTCGACCGCGGGCTCGTCGTCGCCCGGCACCCAGACCTCCAGACCGCAGCCGCGCTCCGGCGCGGAGCCCTCGAGCTCCATGGCCCGGCCCTCCGCCCTCAGCGAGGTGACGAGCCCGGGAGCCGAACGCGGATAGGCGCGCGACAGCACCGTGAGCAGATCCTCGCGCGGGGGCGCATCACCCCCGGTCGCGCAGTCCTGGACCATGAGCCCGTTGCCGGTGTCGCCGATCCCGTTCTGCGGATCGCCGCACGCCTGCTTCCAGACCCAGTACGCGCCGCCGTAGGCGTGGGCGTCCTCGAGCGCCGCGTAGCGGCCGAGCCTCTCCCCGACGTCCGCCGGGTCGCCCCAATAGCCGTACTCCCCCGACCACACCGGCATCCCGTAGGCGTCGGCGACCCGCTGCGCGAGCACGAACTGCCGGGCCATGCCGACGATCGGCGGGATCCCCAGGTCGCGGTCGAGCGTCAGGGACTCGGCGTAGAGGTGCGGCGAGAACACGAGGTTGGGGTCGGAGCTGAACCCGAGCGACGGACCGGAGTCGAACCCGAGACCGGACCACAGGATGGTCGGCTCCACGAACACGATCTGCGGTGCGCCCGCGTCGCGGATCGCGCCGATCGCGCGCTCGTAGAAGCGGCCCAGCTGGTACGCGGTGGTCACCGGGGCCGCCTCGCCGAAGCCGGGCTCGTTGAGGAGGTCGTATCCGGCGACCGTGGGGTCGTCCCGGAACTCGGTGGCGAGCCGGCCCCACGCCTCGACGAGCGCACTCTGCACGCCGTCCGTGTCGAAGTAGAGGTTCTGGAACGCACGGTCGCTCGCCGGCGAGATGTCCCGGCTGAGGAACTGGCAGCGCGGGGCGCCGTCGGTGACGGTCGCCCACTCGGGCGCCCCGTCGTACCCCCACATCGGGTCGGTGCCCGGACGGCATGCGGTTCCCTCGGGTGTCGCTCCCGCCCACCACGAGTCCTGGTGCATGTCGAGCACGATGTAGACCTCGTGCGCCGCCGCCCAGTCGACGGCATCGTGGATCAGGCCGAGGTACTCCGCGTCGAACTCGCCGCGCGACGGCTCGAGCGCCGACCACGACAGGTTCAACCGCACGACGTCGAACCCCTGCGCCGCGATCCCGGCGAAGTCGTCCTCGGTGAGTGGGCGCGTGTCGTCGACGTCCGCGCGGGGGCGGTAGAAGTCGACGAGCTGGTTGACGTTGACGCCGCGGAGCAGCACCTGGTCGCCGTCGCCGTCGGTGATGACGTCGCCCTCGGCACGGAGGAAGCCCGCCGGGACCGCGAGGTCGGGGCTCGCGGCCGCCGACGTCGAGGCGATCAACTGGGGGACGGCGAGCCCCGCCACGAGCAGGAGGCCGAGTGCGGATGCCACCGCCGCGCGAGCCGTGCGCGCCGGGGTACGCACGGGTGCGCGTTCGAGCACGAGGGCGACGACGCCCACGATCCATCCGGTGCACGCCGCGAACGAGAGCCCGTCGGCGACGGCCACGTAGGCGACCATGAGCGGCCACAGGTCGCCCGCGAAGCCGTCGTCGACGACGAGGGCCACCAGAGCCTGCACGACGCCCACCATGCTCGCCGCGACGACCGCGGCGAGCCAGCCGGCGAGCGCGCCCGCGACGCGCGACCGCATCCACCGCAGGCACAGCGCCGTCGCGCCGGCAAGCAGGAGCACCGTGACGACGACGGGGAGCACGCCCTGGTCGGGGCGGAATGTCGGGACGCCGGGAGCGTAGGCGGCGCCGGTCCACCAGGACCCCACGAGCAGCGGTGCCGCGCCGGCGAACGCGATCGCGGGGATCCAGACGGAGCGACGACCGAGCACCGGCGTCCACGGGGCGGGGTCGACCCGGGTGCGCTCGCCTCGGCCCCCGAGCCATCGGGTCAGCGCCGACACGATGAGGGCCGCGGGCACCGCCTTCGCGGTCACGTAGCCGCCGGCCCAGGCCGCCGTGCCGAGGTCTCCGGTCATCACCAGGCAGGCCGCGGACTGGGCGAGCACGACGGCGAGCACCATTCCGGGCACGAGGGTCCAGAAGCGCCCACCCGCGCGGAGCGCGACCCACCACACCATCGCGAGCAGTACCGGCAGGAACACGAGATACGGGGCGAAGCTCCAGATCCCGCTCGCGAGACTCGGGACGGCGCCCGACCAGCCGACCAGCGCGAGCAACCCGGTGGGGTCTGCGACCGCCTGCACCATGACGAGGACCAGCATGGTCGCGACCGCGACCCCGGGACGGCGGAACGTCTTCACGAACCCCTCCTTCTGCAGCGAAACAGGAAAACCCCCGGTCGAACCGGGGGTTTCGAGGGGGTGGGCGATACTGGGATCGAACCAGTGACCTCTTCCGTGTCAGGGAAGCGCGCTACCGCTGCGCCAATCGCCCGCTCCGGATGCGGGGCATCCGACTCGGTGAGTGAGGTGGCGACGGGATTCGAACCCGTGTATACGGCTTTGCAGGCCGCTGCCTCGCCTCTCGGCCACGCCACCAGGTGTGCGGTCCGTGGACCGTTGCCCGGTGGACCGTGAGACTCCTACTCGAGCGGATGACGAGACTCGAACTCGCGACCCTCACCTTGGCAAGGTGATGCGCTACCAACTGCGCTACATCCGCATCGCCCGCCGTCTCCGGCGTGCGTGTTCGACTGTAGCCGATCCGCGCGCGAGGTCAAAACCGACGCACCCGTTTGCGACGACGGCCTCCCGGGTGTGCCGACGAGCCCTCTCGGATATGGCAGGATGGTCGTCGCGGGCGATTGGCGCAGTTGGTAGCGCGCTTCCTTCACACGGAAGAGGTCATCAGTTCGAGTCTGGTATCGCCCACCGAAGATCTCACCGTCGGCGCGCGAGCAGCCAGCTCGGAGCGCTCGTCACGACCCCGAGCGCCGCGACCGCGAGGAACGCGGCGACGGGCGGCAGCAGAGCGCTGATCCGGCCGGAGAACACCAACCCGATGGTGTCGCCCGACACGGCCGGAGCGAGGTATCCGATGGCGGTGGAGGTCAGCACCACCAGCGCCCAGTGCCCCGCTCGTCCACCGGACGCCAGCCGCTTCGATCCGTAGACGAGAGCTGCCGCCGCACCGGCCAGGGCTCCCACCGCGAGCGACCAGGGGAACGAGATCCCCGCCGCGCCCGGGACGATCGCCACGAGCCCCGCCAGCAGTCCGTCCGCGGCCGAACGCAGCGGGTGCCTCGGCGCCTGGCGCAGCAGATCGACGAGCACCCACGCCACGGCACCGCCGACCGGTGCCACCACGGCGGCCAGCAGGATGCGCGGGGTGTACTCGTCCACGACACCCTCGAGCGCCGTCAACCACAGCGCCCCCGCGAACCACACGCCCACCACGGGGACCGCGAAGCGGACCCAACCCTCGCGCGCGACCGCGCTCGGGGCCCGCCACGCGATCAGCACCGACGACGCGGACGACACCAGCAATGCGAGCCCACCCCCGAAGTCCTCGACCCGGCACTCGCTCACTCCGCACATCTCGAAGAACAGCGGCGGGACGACGGCGCACACCGGGAACACCACGAGCGCCCACACGAGCACGAGGGACCACGCGACACTGCTCCGGCCGGGGGCCGTCTCCTCCGCGGCGCCCGAGAGCAGCACCGCGATCGGCGCGACCGCGAAGGCCGACGCGAGCAGGAAGGGCGCCGTCTCGGCTGCCGTCGCCAGCCCGGCGAACACGGCCACGGATGCGGCCCCCGAGGTCGCGAGAAGGGCGCGGATCACGACCTCGCTCCTGCGGGGCGGTCGCATCATGCGCACGAGCGCGGCGGTCATCAGCGCGCTGCAGAACGCCGAGACGAGCAGGAGTTCGGGCATCGCACCTCCGAGCGCGCACGGACCGCGCCGGGCGCAGACAACGATACGGGGCGCCGCCTCCGGAGAGACGGCGCCCCGCGCCGGGTTGGTCGGTCGACTGGATCAGTCGGCCAGGGCGTAACCCTCTTCGCCGTGCACGACGGTGTCGACACCGGCGAGCTCGTCCTCGTTCTTGATGCGGAAGCCGATTGTCTTCTGGATGGCGAAGCCGATGATCCACGCGACCACGAAGGAGTAGATCAGCACGCCGAAGGCGGCGACCGCCTGCATGAGCAGCTGCATGCCGTCACCACCCACGAAGAGGCCGGTGCCGGTGGCGAAGAAGCCCAGGTACAGGGTTCCGATGAGACCGCCGACCATGTGGATGCCCACCACGTCGAGCGAGTCGTCGAAGCCGAGCTTGAACTTCAGCTCGATCGCGATGGCGCACACGGCGCCGGCGATCAGACCGAGCAGCAGACCCCAGCCGGGCGTGAGGTTCGCACAGGACGGGGTGATCGCGACGAGACCCGCGACGGCGCCCGAACCGGCGCCGACCGAGGTCGCCTTGCCGTCCTTGATCTTCTCCACGATGAGCCAGCCGAGGATGGCCGCAGCCGTGGCACCGAGGGTGTTGATCGCGATGAGGCCGGCACCCGCGAGGTCGTTGAGGAACTCGGCGCCCACGTTGAAGCCGAACCAGCCGAACCACAGGATCGACGCGCCGAGCAGCACCAGCGGCACGTTGTGCGGCTTCTGGATGCCCTTGGCGAAGCCGATGCGCTTGCCGAGCACCAGCGCCAGCGCCAGCGCGGCAGCACCCGCGTTGATGTGGACCGCGGTACCACCCGCGTAGTCGATGACGGTGTAGTCCAGACCCAGGGTGTCACCGAGGCTGAGGATCCAGCCTCCACCCCAGACCCACGCGGCGACCGGGAAGTACACCAGCGTCGCCCAGATGCCCGCGAAGATCATCCACGAGCCGAACTTGGCGCGATCCGCGATCGCACCGGAGATGAGCGCGACCGTGATGATCGCGAAGGTCGCGCCGAACAGGGCACCGACCAGGGTCTCGTTGTCTGCCGCACCGAGTGCGAAGTCCGAGAACGGATTCCCCGCGAACTCCCACGCGCCGCCGACAGCAGACATGTTGAAGCCGTAGAGGATCCACAGCACGCTGATGAGTCCAAGAGCGCCGAAGCTCATCATCATCATGCTGACGACGCTCTTCGCCTTGACGAGACCGCCATAGAAGAAGGCAACGCCCGGAGTCATGAAGACAACCAGCGCAGAGGCCGTGATGGCCCAAGCGAGTTCGCCGGTATCCATAGGTTTTCTTACCTCTCTGAGATGTGCATGGGACGCACCGTCGGATCCTCGCAGGGTGAGCCGTGATGCTCCTCGGGTACGCCGACAGTCTGGCTACGGGACGTTTCGGGGGGGCTGTCGTGCTGTTTCGCGGGCGTTACACCGATCTCGGGAATGTAAACATCATGTTTCCCGGCGCTGCAGCTTTCCTTCGAATTCCCCGGGATCGCGCATGAAAGAGTGGGTGCCATGCATTTCTTCCGCTCCGAGCGCGTCGCCGCGGTCGTGCTCGCCGCGGCCGCGGTCATCGGGCTCGCCGTCGCCAACTCCCCCATCGGTCCGGCGGTCATCGGCATCCGCGACGAGCATCCCCACACGGGGATCACGGTGCTCGACCTCTCGATCGGACACTGGATCGCCGACGGTCTGCTCGCCCTGTTCTTCCTGGTGGCGGCGATCGAGCTGCGGCACGAGCTCACCCACGGAGAGCTCGACACCCCCCGCAAGGCGCTGGCCCCGGCCGTCGCCGCCACCGGCGGTGTCATCGCCCCGGCACTTCTCTATTTGGCGATCGTGCACGAGCCGGCGGGGAACGTCGGCTGGCCCATCCCGACGGCCACCGACATCGCCTTCGCGCTCGGGGTGCTCGCGCTGCTCGGTCGCGGCCTGCCCCGCCGGGTGCGCGCGTTCCTGCTCGCCCTCGCCGTGCTCGACGACCTCATCGCCATCGCGATCATCGCGGCCTTCTTCACTCGCGACCTCCAGCCCGTGCCGCTGCTGGTCGCCGTACCGCTCATCGCCGCCTTCGGATGGGTGAGCGCGCGCCGGAGCCTCGCTCCCGCCGTGCGGGTGGTGCTGCTCGTGGCCATCGGCGTGGCCGTGTGGGCGCTCGTGCTCAGCTCCGGGATCCACGCGACCATCGCCGGCGTCGCCCTCGGCCTGGTGTTCTCGCCGGGACCCGCCCACCGCACCCGGCACACCCTCGAACCCTGGGTCAACGGCGTCGTCCTTCCGCTGTTCGCCCTGAGCGCCTCGATGGTCGCGATCCCCGAGGTGCGCGAGGGCGGACTCGGAGGGGTCTTCTGGGGGGTGCTCATCGCGCTTCCCGTGGGCAAGCTCCTCGGCATCACCGCCGGTGCGCTCATCTCCCGGCGCATGATGCCGGCCAGCGAACGCGCAGTGGCGCTCAGACTGCCCGAGGTGCTCGTCGTCGCGACGCTCGGCGGAGTCGGGTTCACGATCTCGCTGCTGATGGCCGAGCTCGCCTTCCGCGGCGAGACGACCCTCGTCGCGTCGGCGACCCTCGCCGTGCTCGCGGGTTCGCTCGTCGCGATCCTCGTCGGAGGGGTCACCACCGCGGTGGTCGCCCGCCGGATGCGCGTCAGCTCGTGAGGGCGATGAGCCGCGAGATCGCGCGCAGGTACTTCTTCCGGTAGCCGCCCGACATCATCTCGTCGCCGAAGACCTCGTCGAGACGCGTCCCCGTGGCCACGACCCGGACCTGCTCGTCGTAGAGCCGATCGACGAACGCGACGAATCTCAGCGCATCCGCCTGGTCGACGAGGGTGTGCACGCCGCGCAGCCCCACCGCCGTCAGCCCCTCGACCATGCGCACGTAGCGCGAGGGGTGGACCCGCCCGAGATGGCCGAGCAGCGCGTCGAAGTCGTCGAGCGTGACGGAGCCCGGCTGCGCGGCCAGCGCGCTCTCGAGCTCGTCGGCTCCGACCGCGGCGGCGTGACCCTCGACCTCGCGGCGCCGGTAGTCGAGGCCGTCGATGCGCACGATGTCGAAGCGGTCGGCGAGGGCCTGGATCTCGCGCAGGAAGTCGACGGCGGCGAACCTGCCCTCGCCGAGTGCGTTCGGGGGCGTGTTCGACGTCGCGGCGATCCGGGTGCCGCCCCCGGCGAGCTCGGCGAGCAGACGGGTCATCATCATCGTGTCGCCCGGATCGTCGAGCTCGAACTCGTCGATGGCCACGAGCGAGGCGCCGCGCAGCAGCTCGACCGCGTTCGCGTAGCCGAGGGCGCCGACGAGCGCCGTGTACTCGATGAACGTGCCGAAGTACTTCCGGCCGGGGGCGAGATGCCAGAGCGCGGCCAGCAGGTGCGTCTTGCCGACGCCGAATCCGCCGTCCAGGTAGATCCCGGGCTTGGCCTCCGGTGCCCGTCGCCTGCCGAACAGGCCCCGGCCGCCCCCTCCGCCTCCGCCCCGGAGGACGTCGGCGAACGCCCGCACCTTCGCGACCGCCTCCGCCTGCGACGGGAAGTCGGGGTCGGGCCGGTAGCCCTCGAGGCTCGCCGTGGCGAACTGGCGCGGAGGGACGAGCGACGACGCCATCTCGGCCCCCGACATCTCGGGTGCGCGGTCGAGGAGCGACGCGACGATGTGCTGCGGCATGCGGATCCTTCGTCGCCACGACCGTGCGGTCGGCGAGAGCGGTAGGGGTCGGGGTGCGGGACTGTGTCGAACTCTTACGGAGTCCCAGCGCGTCCCGGAGGCGGATGCCTACCCTGGACGTGGAAAGTTTACCCACGAGGAGAGAACCACCATGGCCGTCGCGACCGACCCGAATCCCGCCTTCGCCGCATTCGCCCACCCCGAACGGCTCGTCGGCACCGAGTGGCTCGCCGCGCACCTGGGCGAGCCCGGGCTCGTGGTCGTCGAGTCCGACGAGGACGTGCTGCTGTACGAGACCGGCCACATCGAGGGTGCGGTCAAGATCGACTGGCACACCGACCTCAACGACCCCGTGCTGCGCGACTACCTCGACGGCGCGGGCTTCGCCCGCCTGCTCGGAGGCAAGGGCATCTCGCGCGACGACACCGTCGTCATCTACGGCGACAAGAACAACTGGTGGGCGGCCTACGCGCTCTGGGTGTTCACCCTCTTCGGTCACGAGGACGTGCGCCTGCTCGACGGCGGACGCGCCAAGTGGGAGGCCGAGGGGCGTCCCTACACGGCCGAGATCGCCGCGCGCCAAGCGGTAAGCTACCCCGTGGTCGAGCGCGACGACACCGCCGTGCGCGCGTTCAAGGACGACGTGCTCGCACACCTCGGCAACCCCCTCATCGACGTCCGCTCGCCCGAGGAGTACGTGGGCGACCGCACGACCGCACCCGCCTATCCCGAGGAGGGCACCCTGCGGGCCGGCCACATCCCGAGCGCGCAGAACGTGCCCTGGGCGAAGGCCGTCGCGGAGGACGGATCCTTCAAGCCGAAGGACGAACTCGACGCCATCTACCGCGACGGCGCGGGCCTCGCGGACGGTGATAGCGTGATCGCCTACTGCCGGATCGGCGAGCGCTCGAGCCACACCTGGTTCGTGCTCACCCATCTTCTCGGCTTCGAGGGAGTGCGCAACTATGACGGGTCCTGGACCGAGTGGGGCAGCGCCGTGCGCGTCCCGATCGTCAAGGGAGCCGAGCCCGGACCGGTCCCCGCGCGCTGAGCGACGGATCATGGCGCAGGTGACCGCGTGAGCGTCGGACTGCCCGAGAAGCTCGCCGAGATCCGCGACGACTTCCTCGCCCTCGACCAGCAGGATCGCCTCCAACTGCTGCTGGAGTTCTCACGCGAGCTGCCGGAGCTGCCGGAGCGCTACGCGGATCACCCCGATCTGCTGGAGCGCGTGGAGGAGTGCCAGTCCCCCGTCTACATCTTCGTCGAGGTCGACGACGACCGGATCGTGCACCTGCACGCCACGGCCCCGCGCGAGGCGCCGACCACCCGCGGTTTCGCGTCGATCCTCGTTCAGGGGCTCGCCGGCTTGACGGTCGAGCAGGTGCTCGCCGTGCCCGCCGACTATCCGCTCACGATCGGGCTCACCGAAGCGGTCAGCCCGCTGCGGATCCGGGGCATGTCGGGTCTTCTCGGCCGGACGCAGCGCCAGGTGCGGGAGAAGACCGCCGCGTGATCCTGCGCGCGGTCCATCCCGAGGCCGGCGCGCCGATCACCGTCGGCGACGCCGGGGCCCGCGACCGGCTCCGTGCCCTGTACCGGCGGGCGGACGACGCCTCGGGCGTGCGCGTCAACCTCATCGCGAGCGTCGACGGCAGCGCCCGAGGAGACGACGGCACCTCGGAGTCGCTCTCCAGCCGCGCCGACCGCGCGGTGCTGGGCGCGATCCGCGCCGAGAGCGACGCCGTCCTCGTCGGCGCCGCCAGCCTGCGCGCGGAGGGGTACCTGCTGCCCCGCACGGCGCGCCTCGCCGCGCTCACCGCATCCGGGGACTTCACCGGCGCCCAACCCGGGGAGGTCGACGACCCGGAGAAGCTGATCGTGCTCGGCCCGGAAGCCGCGCGCGCCCGCACCGCCTCGACGCTCCCGGTCCCCCATCGGTTCGTGGCGCTGGCGGCCGACGGCGACGGCCGGATCGGACTCCGGGACGCGCTCGACGCGCTCTCCACGCTCGGGGCCCCGTCGGTCGTCTGCGAGGGCGGGCCGTCGCTCGCCGCCGCGCTGCTCGCCGACGGCCTCGTCGGAGAGCTCTGCCTCTCCACGAGCCCCCGGCTGACGGGGGGCGGCCTGCCGGTGCTCGGTGCCGCGGCGCACCCCGCCGTCGAGCTCGAGCTGCTCGGGTTGCTGGTCGACGACGCGGGCGGTCTCTACGCGCGCTGGCTCGTGAGCTGATCGAGCCAGTTGCGGATGGCGTCCTCCCAGCGGGTGCGGTCGTAGTTCCACAGCTTCGTGTGCCGTGCGATCGTGAACTCCTCGAAGGTCACGATGTCGGGGCGCACCGTCGCGAGCGAGATCGACGCGCTCGCCGGGACGAACCCGTCGTCGACGCTGTGCAGCAGCAGGATCGGCCGGTCGAGCTCGGCGGCACGGGTCACGAAGTCGAGGCGCTCCAGGTCGAGAGGCTCCGCGAGCCCGGTCACGACGCGCCCCCACCGGGAGCGGATGAGCGTGTACACACCCCAGCGGACGACGGGCGGCAGCCGGCGCATCCGCGCCTGGAACTCGAGGGTCGCGATCCAGTCGACCACCGGGGAGTCGAGCACCACACCGGTGACGAGCGCCGCCCGCGGCGAACGGGTCAGCGCCTGCAGCACGGTCGCGCCGCCCATCGACCAACCCATGAGCACGATCTCCCGAGCTCCGCGCGCGATCGCGTAGGCCATCGCGGCGTCCACGTCGACCCATTCGCGGTCGCCCAGGGCGTAGCGGTAGTCGGCGCTGCGGGGGGCGTCGCCGTCGTTGCGATACGAGATCAGCAGCGAATGGAACCCCGACGCGCGGAAGGGCGCGACGGCGCGCAACGTCTCCTGTCGCCGGACAGCGCGACCGTGCACCTGGATCACCCAGCGGTCGGTGTCCTCCGCAGCGGGGACGAACCACGCGGGAGCGGCACCGAGCGGGGTCTGCACGGACACGTTCTCGTACGGCACCCCGAGCGCGCGGGGCGACAGCCAGAACCATCCGCTGAAGCGCCCGCGGACGGCGCGCCGCAGATCGCCGAAGTCGACCTCGAGCAGTTCGCGCGTCACCCCCACCCGGTCGACGGAGACGATCTCTCCGACCCGCGCGTGCCCCGTGTCGCCCGAGAACCAGAAGCTGTACTCCCCCGGGAGCAGCGAATCGGGCGTCGGCGAGAGCACGATGCGCCCGCTGTCGGGCTGGAGGTCGAGGATCCGGATGTCGTCGTCGCGGCGCGACGGAGGGATCACGACCGTGCGCGCGACGATCGCGCTGAGCACCGCGATCGTCCCGACCGCGACCGCACCGGCACCCAGGACACCCCACAGCACCCCGGCCATCCGCGAACGGGCTCCAGCTGTCCGACGCGGCACGGCGACCTCCCTCGTGCGGACGGCGTGGCACCGCCGCTGCTCTCATCGAGAATCCTAGGCTTCCCCCGTGGCCACCCCGCAGTCCGAGTCCGCTCCGCCGGCTCCGTTCGCCCGCGCCGTCGCGTCGGTGAAGGCGGCGACCACGCGCGCCGAGATGGAGGTCGCCGAGATCACCGCGCCGAGCGGTCTCGCTCCCTACGCGCTCGCGCTCGCGGCCGATGTGCGGCCCACCGTGCACGGGATCGACTCGGTGCTCGGGACCGGCCGCTTCGTGCTGCTCTACGACCCCGAGGAGCCCGAGGCGTGGGGCGGCCCGTTCCGTGTCGTCGCCTACGCGCAGGCGCCGCTGGAGACCGAGATCGGCGTCGACCCGTTCATCGCCGAGGTCGCCTGGTCGTGGCTCGTCGACGCGCTCGACAGCCGGGGAGCGGAGTACACCGCGGCCTCCGGCACCGCCACCAAGGTCCTCTCGACCGGTTTCGGCGAGCTGGCCGGGCAGGGCGACGCCGCCCAGCTCGAGCTGCGCGCCTCCTGGTCGCCGCTCGGCTCCGACATCGGCCATCAGGTCGAGGCGTGGTGCGATCTGCTGTGCATGCTGGCGGGGCTCCCGCCGTCGTCCGATGCGGTCTCCCTGCTCCCCCACCGACGGGTGTCGCGTGACTGACGCCGAGACGCCGCCCACCGCGGACGCCGCCCACCCGGAGGTGCACGTCATCGACGGTCGGGACGAATACCTCGAGGCGGTCGAGCAGCTCGCGCGCGGGAACGGGCCGTTCGCGGTCGACGCCGAGCGCGCATCCGGGTTCCGCTACTCGCAGCGCGCCTACCTGATCCAGGTGTTCCGTCGCGGCGCCGGGGCCTTCCTGTTCGACCCGCCCGCGATCGGGGACTTCCACGAACTCGCCGAGGTCATGCGGGGCGAGGAGTGGATCCTGCACGCGGCGAGCCAGGACCTCGCCTGCCTGCGGGAGGTGGGACTCGACCCGAGCACGATCTTCGACACCGAACTCGGTGCGCGACTGGCGGGCCTTCCCCGCGTGGGCCTCGCCACGGTGGTCGAGGAGCTGCTCGGAATCCACCTGGCCAAGGCGCATTCGGCCGCCGACTGGTCGACGCGTCCGCTTCCGCAGGGATGGCTCGTCTACGCCGCCCTCGACGTGGAGCTGCTCCCCGATCTGCGCGACCGGATCTCGGAGCTGCTGCACGCGGCGGGCAAAGAGGAGATCGCGCGTCAGGAGTTCGGCGCCGTCCTCGAGAAGGCCGCGCCGGTCCGCCAGGAGCCCTGGCGTCGCCTCTCGGGCATGCACTCGCTGCGCACCCCCCGCCAGCTCGCGATCGCCCGCGCCCTCTGGCTGGCGCGCGACGAGCTCGCGCAGCAGCTCGACACGGCGCCCGGCCGGCTCGTCCCGGACCTCTCGCTCGTCGCGGTCGCGAAGGCCCAGCCGGCCAGCAAGCGCGACCTCGCCGCCCTGAAGGACTTCACCGGACGTGCGAGCCGTCGTGAGCTCGAGCGCTGGTGGGCGGCCGTCGAGCGCGGCACGGCGGATGCGGAGCCGCCCAGCATGCGGGGTACCGGCGACGGCGTACCGGCGCCGCGCGCCTGGGCGGACAAGAACCCGGAGGCCGACCGCCGCCTGAAGCTCGCCCGCGCCGCGGTCGGCGCGCGCGCGGAGGAGCTCGAGATCCCCGTCGAGAACGTGCTCACCCCGGACACCCTCCGGCGGGTGGCGTGGTCGCCCCCGGCCGAGATCTCCGCGGAGAGCATCGGCGAGGCGCTCGCCGTGCACGGCGCGCGCGCCTGGCAGGTCGACGAGCTCGCCGCAGCCATCGCGGACGCGTTTGTCGAGGCGCGCCAACCCCCCTCCCGCACCCCCGACGAGGCTTCGTAGGTTCCGTCGAACGATGCGAGCGCCCCCGCGGGTGCCTGCCTAGGATCGAGGACGACACCCGGATGCGCGGCCGCACGCCCGCATCCGTCCCCTGAACTGTGGAGGCATCGTGGCCCAAGCGCCATCGGCTCATCGCACCGACGTCGTGTTCGTTGACGGGGTGCGCACCCCGTTCGGACGCGCGGGCGAGAAGGGCCAGTACTGGAACACCCGCGCCGACGACCTCATCGTGAAGGCGATGATCGGTCTCCTCGAGCGCAACCCCAACCTGCCGAAGGATCGCGTCGACGACGTCGCGATCGCCGCGACCACGCAGCAGGGCGACCAGGGGCTCACCCTCGGCCGCACCTCCGCGATCCTCGCCGGGCTGCCGCTCTCCGTGCCGGGCTACGCCATCGACCGGATGTGCGCGGGCGCCATGACGAGCGTCACGACGATCGCCGGAGCCATCGCGTTCGGCGCCTACGACATCGGCATCGCCGGCGGCGTCGAGCACATGGGCCGCCACCCCATGGGCTTCGGCGCCGACCCGAACCCGCGGTTCCTGGCCGAGAAGCTGGTCTCGCCCGACTCCCTCAACATGGGCAACACGGCCGAGCGCCTGCACGACCGCTTCCCGCAGCTGACGAAGGAGCGCTCCGACCTCTTCGGCATGCGCAGTCAGCAGAAGGTGGCCGCCGCCTACGCCGCCGGCAAGATCCAGCCCGACCTCATCCCCGTGGCCATCAAGTCGGATGCCGGCTGGGGCCTCGCCACGCAGGACGAGGGGATGCGCCCGGAGACGACCATGGAGGGGCTCGCCGCCCTCAAGACGCCGTTCCGCCCGCACGGGCGCGTGACCGCGGGCAACGCCTCGCCGCTCACCGACGGCGCCACCGTGTCGCTTCTCGCGAGCGAGCAGACGGCGCGCGACCTCAACCTCTCGGTGAAGATGCGCATGGTGTCGTTCGCCTTCGCCGGCGTCGAGCCGGAGGTGATGGGTATCGGTCCCATCCCGTCCACCGAGAAGGCGCTGCGCAAGGCGGGGCTCACGATCGAGGACATCGGCCTCTTCGAGCTCAACGAGGCGTTCGCGGTGCAGGTGCTCTCCTTCCTCGACCACTTCGGCATCGCCGACGACGACCCGCGGGTCAACCCGTGGGGCGGCGCGATCGCCATCGGTCACCCCCTCGCCTCCTCGGGGGTGCGGCTCATGATCCAGCTCGCCCGCCAGTTCGAGGAGCACCCGGAGGTGCGCTACGGTCTCACCGCCATGTGCGTCGGCCTCGGCCAGGGCGGCTCCGTGATCTGGGAGAACCCGCACTACAAGGGGGCGAAGTGAGCATGAGCGGCCTTCCCGATTACAGCGGATCCGACTTCGCGAAGCTCGTCGCCCTCGACCCCGACGAGATCGTCACCCACTCCTTCGTACGCGACATCGTGCTCGCCAGCGGCAAGCGACTGGCGTTGCTGACGCTCGACAACGGCCGCGACCACACGCGCCCCAACACCCTCGGCCCGGCGACCCTGACGGAGCTCGGCGAGCGTCTCGACGAGCTCGCCGCCCGCGCCGCGGCGAAGGAGATCGACGCCGTCGCCGTCACCGGCAAGCAGTTCATCCTCGCCGCGGGCGCGGATCTCTCGAAGGTCGGAGAGATCCAGGACCACGAGACCGGTCTCCTGATGGCCCAGCTCGGGCACAAGACCCTCGGCAAGCTCGGGGAGCTGGGCGTGCCGAGCTTCGTGTTCGTCAACGGCCTCGCGCTCGGCGGCGGCGTCGAGATCGCCCTCAACGCCGACTACCGCACGATCGACTCCTCGGTTCCGGCGCTCGCACTCCCCGAGGTGTTCCTCGGCATCATCCCCGGGTGGGGTGGTGCCTGGCTGCTGCCGAACCTGATCGGCATCGAGAACGCGCTCGAGGTCGTCATCTCGAACCCCCTCAAGAACAATCGGATGCTGAAGGGCCCGCAGGCCTTCGAGCTCGGGATCGCCGACGCCATGTTCGGCCCGGCGAACTTCCTCGAGAACTCGCTCGCCTGGGCCGACGGCGTGCTCACCGGCGCGATCAAGGTGAAGCGCCCGAACGAGCCGGGCAAGCTCGAGCGCCTCGCGAAGTGGGACGTGGCCATCGGGATCGCGGAGAAGACCCTCAAGAGCCGTATCGGCGAGGTCGCCACGAGCCCCTACACGGCGCTCGGGCTGCTCAAGGCGGCGAAGAACACCGACAAGAAGACCGGCTTCCTCGCGGAGGACAAGGCGCTGGCCGATCTGATCTCCGGCGATCAGTTCCGGGCGTCGATCTACGCCTTCAACCTCGTGCAGAAGCGCGCGAAGCGGCCCGCGGGCGCGCCCGACAAGGAGCTCGCGCAGAAGGTCGGCAAGGTCGGAGTGATCGGCGCCGGTCTGATGGCCAGCCAGTTCGCCCTGCTGTTCGTGCGCCGCCTGCAGGTGCCGGTGGTCATCACCGACCTCGATCAGGCGCGCGTCGACAAGGGGATCGCCTACATCCACGGCGAGATCGACGAGCTGCTCGGCAAGGGACGCATCGACTCGGACGAGGCGAACCGCCTGAAGGCGCTCGTGACCGGCACCACCGACAAGGCCGACTTCGCGGACTGCGACTGGGTCATCGAGGCGGTCTTCGAGGAGCTCGGCATCAAGCAGGACGTCTTCGCCGAGGTCGAGAAGCACATCTCACCGGAGGCGATCCTCGCGACGAACACCTCGTCGCTGTCCGTCGAGCAGATCGGCGCGAAGCTCGCCCACCCGGAGCGTCTCGTCGGCTTCCACTTCTTCAACCCGGTGGCCGTCATGCCGCTCATCGAGGTCGTCAAGACACCGAAGACCACGGACGCCGCGCTCTCCACCGCCATGGTCACCGCCGCCAAGCTGCGCAAGAACGCCGTGATCACCACCGACACGCCCGGCTTCGTCGTGAACCGGGTGCTCGCGAAGGTGCTCGGCGAGGCGATGCACGCGGTGGAGCAGGGGGCGTCGTTCGAGGACGTCGTCGAGGCGGCGCGCCCGTTCGGTCTGCCGATGGATCCGTTCGTGCTGCTCGACCTGGTGGGACTCAAGGTCGGCGCCCACGTGCTCGACACCCACCACACGGCGTTCCCGGAGCGCTTCTTCGACAGCCCCGCCCTGCACGAGCTCGCCGAGTACGGTGCGATCTTCGAGAAGGACGCCAAGGGCAAGATCAAGGGCTACGACAAGAAGGCCCTCGAGATCGTGAAGAAGCACCGCCCGGCCGACGCGGTCGCGCTCAGCCCCGAGCAGCTGCGCGAGCGGCTGCAGCTCGGGCTGGCCGACGAGATCCACCGCATGCTCGACGAGCACGTGGTGGCCGCCGCCGAGGACATCGACCTGTGCATGATCCTCGGTGCGGGCTGGCCGTTCCAGATGGGCGGGGCGACCCCGTACCTGGACCGCGTCGGTGCAAGCGAGCAGGCCTTCGGCGACACGTTCCACCACCCGCCCATCCGCGGCGTGCGATAGGCGTGCCATCGGTCTGAGGTAGGCCGTCCGGAAATAGGGAATCCGCCCGATCCGGGCGGCCTACCTCATCTCCGACGCTGGAGTCATGGATCTCACCCCCGACTCCCGCATCTGGATCTCCGACACCCGCGACGCCGAGCTGGCTCTCGCGGCCGAGCGCGCGCGCAGAGCCCTCGAGCGCGCGGGCGACGGCGCCCGCGCCGCGCGCGTCCCCCTGTTGTCGCGACTGCGTCGCCGCGCCGGCGCGCCGCAGCGCGCGGTGACCCACCCGGTGACGCACTGAGCCTCGCGACGCCGGCCGGGCGTCGGGTCGGTCGCGGATGGCACGATGATGACGTGCGCATCCAGACCGTCTCGCCGATGGTCGGCCGCGACGTCGAACGAGGCGAACTGGCCGACGCGTGGACCGAAGCCCGTGAGGGCGACCCGCGCATCGTCGTGGTGGGCGGTGAGGCCGGCATCGGCAAGTCCCGCCTCATCGACGAGTTCCTCGCCGGGCTCGACGACCGGACGGTCGTCGCGCGCGGCCAGTGCGTCGAGTTCGGCGCCGTCGGCATCCCCTACGCGCCGCTCGTCGGCGTCCTCCGGGATCTCGTGACGGCCGTCGGAGCCGATGCCGTGTTCGAGGCGGCGGCGGGCGGCGCCTCGACCCTGCACGCGCTCGTCGAGGCGCGCACCCCGGTCGAACGCGACGAACGGCTGGGCGTCGAACGGCTCGACGAGGTCGTGACGACGATCCTCGAGAGCCTGTCGGCGCAGCGGGACGTCGTCGTGGTCGTCGAGGACGTCCACTGGGCCGACCCCGCCACCCTCGACGTGCTGCGATTCCTCGCGCGGATGCTGCGTTCCGGGAGGCTGCTGGTCGTCGCGAGCTACCGCAGCGACGACGTCCGCCGCGGCCACCCGCTGCGCGCCCTGCTCGCCGAGCTCGAACGCACCCGGCGCGTCTCGCGCATCCTGCTCGCACGGCTCGACGCCGCCGAGGTGCGCGCCCAGCTCGCGGGCCTGCTCGGCGGCCTCCCCAGCGCCGAGCAGGCGCGCACCGTCTTCGACCGCAGCGAGGGTGTGCCGTTCTTCGTCGAGGAGCTCGTCGGATGCGGTGGCGAGCTCGCCGACGGAGTTCCCGCGACGCTCCGGGAGCTGCTCCTCGCGCGATACGAGGGGCTCACCCCCGCCGCCCGTCGTCTCGTGCGGTTGCTCGCCGCGGGCGGTGGCCAGGTCGACCACGAGATCCTCGTGGGGGTCGGCGACAGCGACCCCGACCAGCTCGACGCGGCTCTGCGCGAGGCGATCGAGGCCGGCGTGCTCGTCGTCTCGGGACGCGGCTACGACTTCCGACACGCGCTCGTGCGCGAGGCGGTGGTCGACGAGCTGCTGCCCGGCGAGCGTGCCCAGGTGCATGCCGCCTACGCGGTCGCGTTGTCGGCGCAGTCGGTCGAGCCGACCGCACGCGCCGGCCGCTCCGTGCTCATCTCGGCGCACTGGCTCGAGGCGCACGACCTCGAGCAGGCGTTCCGCAGCTCGCTCGACGGGATGCGGTTGAGCCGCGCCGCCTTCGCCTACGCGAGCGCCGCCCAGCTCGGCGAGCGCGCGCTGTCGCTGTGGAATCGCATCCCCGACCCGGTCGCGTCCGCCGGTGCCTCGCACGTGCAGCTCCTCGACCGCGTCGCGCGCTCCTGGCGCGCCGCCGGGGAACCGCAGCGCGCCCTCGCCACCATCGATCTCGCCATCTCGGAAGCCGGCACGGACGACCCCGTCGAGCTCGCCCGGCTGGTCCGGAATCGCGGGCTCATGCTCGGAACCGAGGGGCACGTCGACTCGCTCACCATGTACGAGCGGGCGCTCGCGATCCTGGGCGACGCCGACGAACCGGCGCTCCGCGCGGGGCTGCTCGCCGAGGCTGCCAGCAAGTACATGGTGTCGGGGCGATCGGAGGAGGCGATCGCGGCGGCGAGCGAGGCCCTCGCGACCGCTCCCCCGGATGCCCCCCGCATCCGCTCGATCGCCGCGAACGTACGCGCGGGCACGCTGACGCACCTGGGACGCATCGACGAGGGCGCGGCCGACTACGACCTGGCCCGACGCGAGGCGGGTGATGATCGCGACGCGCTGCTGCGATACCACGTGAACTACTCCGACTCGCTGCACCTGCTCGGGCGGTACGACGAGTCGATGCGCGTGGCCCTCGCGGGCATCCGCATCGCCGAAGCCTCCGGCGTCGCCCGCACCTCGGGCGCGATCCTGGCTCTCAACACCGTGGACCCGCTGTTCGCCCTCGGCGAGTGGGATCGCGCCGACGCCCTCATCGAGGACTCGCTCGATCTGGACCCTCCCGTCGTGTTCCGCGTGTACCTCCGACGCGCGCGCATCCGGTCCGTGCTGTGGCGGGGCGACCCTGCACGGGCGGCCGCGCTCTTCGAGCAGTGGCAGTCCTCGATGCGCCAGATCGCCGAGTTCGAGGACCAGGTGGCGGCGGGCCTCGCGCTCGACATCGCGGAGGTGCACCTCGCTCTCGGCGACACGGATGCCGCGTGGGAGTGGGCGGGACGGCTCGTCGAGCGCGAGCATCTGGCATCGGCACCCTGGGAGCTGCCGATCGCCCCCGTCGTCGCCCGCATCATCGCGCGACGACGTGAGGCGAGCGGCGATCCAGGGCGTCAAGGCGACGACGTGGCGCGCCTGCGCGCGGTGATCGCCCGGGACGCCTGGCCGACCCGCCCCCTGTGGGCCGCGTTCGTCGAGGCCGAGCTCGGCGGACCGAGCGGTGCGGGCGACGATGTCGACGCATGGCACGCGGCCCTCGCCCTCGCGGCATCCGCCGAGACCGCCGTGCTCACCCGACTGCAACTCCTCGAGGGGCTCGCGCGCGCCCGACTGCGCACGGGCGACCGCGATGGGGCATCGGAGACCCTCGCGTCGCTCAGCAGCGAGGCTTCTCGCATCGGCGCCCGGTGGTTCGTCGACGAGGCGGCGCGGCTCGTGGCGTCGGGTGGCCTCGCCGTCCCCGTCCGCACGAGCGCCTCCGATGAGCTCACGGCGCGCGAAAGGCAGGTGCTGGAGCTGATCGCCGAAGGGCTCAGCAACGGTCAGATCGCCGAACGCCTCTACATCAGCCGCAAGACCGTCTCGGTGCACGTCTCGGCGGTGCTCCGCAAGCTCGGGGCCACCTCCCGCACGGAGGCCGCACGACGGCTGCTCAGCGCATCGCCCCTCGGCACATCTCCCGTCAGTGCATCGCCGGGCGCGCCTCGAGCTGCTCGTCCGTGAGCTCGGGGGCGACGGGCTTGCGCACGAAGAACGCGGCGACGATCGCGAACAGCGACAGCACCGCTCCCCCGATGAAGGCCAGATGCGCTCCCGCGATCACCTGCTCCGGGGTCGCCGTCTCGGCGGTCGGCGCCCCGGCCGCCGCCGTTCCGACGGCGAGCAGCGCGATGAACGCCGCGGTGCCGGCGGCTCCCGCCACCTGCTGGACCGTGCCGATGGTGGCCGAGCCGTGCGAGTACAGGTGCGGCGGCAGGGCGCTCGTCGCGGTCGTGAAGATCGGGGTGAACAGGAAGCCGAGCGCGAGGCTCAGCACGACATGGGTCACGAGCACGAACCACAGCTGCGTGTCGGGGCCGAAGAACGTCATGGCCCAGATCGCCGCACTCATCACGATCGAGCCCGGAAGCACGAGGGGCGCGGGCCCGTATCGGTCGTACAGGCGGCCGACGAGCGGGCCCAGCAGTCCCATCACGAGACCGCCCGGCAGCAGCGTCAACCCGATCACGAGCGTGTCGATCGCGAGGCCGCGCTCGAGGTAGATCGGGAAGAGGATGACGACGCCGAAGAGCACGGCCATGAGGATCACGAAGAACAGGATCGAGACCGTGAAGCTGCGCGCCCGGAAGGTGCGCAGGTCGAGCAGGGCCGCATCCCGACGCTGCAGCACCAGCTGACGCCAGATGAAGAGGGCCAGGCCGACCCCGCCGATCACGAGGGGGATCCACGAGGGCATCATGGCCTTGCCCTCGGCCGCGAGACCGAGGTTGCTCAGACCGAAGACCACGCCGCTGAAGCCGAACGCGGACAGGATCACCGACAGCACGTCGAGCGGCACCTTGCGGGGCTCCGACACGTTGGGCACCCGTGCGATGCCCACGACGAGCATGAGCAGGGCGATGGGGAGCATCACCCAGAACAGCCCCCGCCACGCCGTGAGCTGCAGCACGAGACCCGACACGGCCGGACCGATCGCCGGCGCGACCGACATCACGATCGAGATGCGACCCATGATGCGCCCGCGATCCGAGAGCGGGACGAGCGTGAGCACGGTGGTCATGAGCAGCGGCATCATGATGCCGGTGCCGCTCGCCTGCACGACCCGCCCGGCCACGAGCACGCCGAAGCCCGGTGCGGTCGCCGCGATGAGCGTGCCCGCGGAGAACAGCGTCATGGCGGTGATGAACACCGTGCGCGTCGTGAGCCGCTCGAGCAGGAAGCCCGTGACGGGGATCACCACGGCGAGCGTCAGGGCGAACGCCGTGGTGAGCCACTGACCCTGGCTCGGGGAGATCCGCAGATCCTCCATGATCTCGGGGACCGCGACGCTCATCGTGGTCTCGTTGAGGAACACCACGAAGACGGCGGCGAGCAGCAGCACGATGGCGACGCGGTTGCGGCGGGCGGTCGCGGGATCGGGGGCGCCGCTCGTCGCGGACGTCTCGACGGCGTTGTTCGTCACGGTTCCTCCGGTGGGGGTGGTGGTGGGCGATGCTGCCCGGGGAAGTCCAACTATGTGAACAGCGTCCACATTAGCGGAGACCACCGACATCGGCACCCCGCGAAGGGGTCAACGACCCGTTTCGGCGTCGTATTCCCGCGCCGGCTCCGCCGGGAGCGGACGAGCCACCGGGATGCGCGTGCCCAGCACCTGCGCGACGATGTCACGCGCGATGCGCTGGTCGGTGAGCCCCGCGTCCTCGAGGATCTGGTCGCGCGAAGCGTGCTCGAGGAACTCGTCGGGAAGGCCGAGCTCGTCGACCGCGGTGTCCACGCCCGCCGCTCGGAGGTCCTGGCGGATGCGCGTCCCGACCCCGCCGACGCGGATCCCGTCCTCGATCGACACCACCAGCCGATGCTCGCGCGCGAGCTCCACCACGCTCCCGGGCACGGGGATCACCCAGCGCGGATCGACGACGGTCGCGCCGATGCCCTGCGCGGCGAGTCGTTCGGCGACCCGCATCGCGAGCGACGCCATCGGGCCGACCGCGACCAGCAGCACGTCGCGGTGGGCTGCCTCGCGCAGCACGTCGACGCCGTCGTCGGTACGGCGCACGGCGTCGAACTCGTTGCCGACCGAGCCCTTCGAGAACCGCAGCACCGTCGGGCCGTCGTCCACGGCGACCGCCTCGGCGAGCTCCTCCCGCAGCCGGGTCGCGTCGCGCGGCGCCGCGATCCGGATCCCCGGCACGACCTGCAGGATCGCGAGGTCCCACATCCCGTGATGACTCGGGCCGTCGGGTCCCGTCACCCCGGCGCGGTCGAGCACGAACGTCACGCCGGCGCGGTGGAGCGCCACATCCATCAGCACCTGGTCGAAGGCCCGGTTCATGAACGTCGCGTAGAGCGCGACCACCGGATGTAGGCCGCCGAAGGCGAGACCGGCGGCGCTCGTCGCGGCGTGCTGCTCCGCGATCCCGACGTCGAACACCCGCGCGGGGAAGCGCTCGGCGAACCTGTGCAGCCCCGTCGGCCGCAGCATGGCCGCGGTGATCCCCACCAGGCGGGGGTTCTGCTCGGCGAGGTGCAGGATCTCGTCCGAGAACACCGAGGTCCACGAGGGGCGGCTGGGGTGCTCGAGGGGCTCCCCGGTCTCGGGGTCGATCTGGCCGACCGCATGGAACTGATCGGCCACGTCCGAGACCGCCGGCTCGTAGCCGCGTCCCTTCTGCGTGATGACGTGCACGATGACCGGCGCGTCGTAGTCCTTCGCCTGCCGCAGCGCCTCCTCGAGGGAGCGCAGATCGTGACCGTCGACGGGGCCCAGGTACTTGATGTCGAGGTTCGAGTAGAGCGCTTCGTTGTTGGAGAACCGGGACAGGAACCCGTGGATGGCGCCCCGCGTTCCGCGGTAGACGGCCTGGCCGGGCCTGCCGAGCCGGTCGAAGAAGCGCCTGCTCGAGAAGTAGAGCGAGCGGTACGCGCGCCGGGTGCGCACGGTGTTCAGGAACCGCGCCATCCCTCCGATCGTGGGCGCATAGGAGCGACCGTTGTCGTTCACCACGATCACCAGGCGCCGCGAGTTGTCGTCGGAGATGTTGTTGAGCGCCTCCCACGTCATGCCGCCCGTGAGCGCACCGTCTCCGACGACCGCGACCACATAGCGGTCGCCCTGGCCCGTCATGGCGAATGCGCGCGAGATGCCGTCGGCCCAGCTCAGCGAGCTCGACGCGTGCGAGCTCTCGACGATGTCGTGCTCGGACTCCGTGCGCTGCGGGTAGCCCGCGAGGCCGCCGCGCTCTCGGAGTCCCGTGAAGTCCTGCCGCCCCGTCAGGAGCTTGTGCACGTAGCTCTGATGCCCGGTGTCGAACACCAGCGCGTCGTGCGGCGAGTCGAACACCCGGTGCATCGCGATCGAGAGCTCGACCACGCCGAGGTTGGGTCCGAGGTGGCCCCCCGTCTTCGAGACCTCGCGCACGAGGAATCCGCGGATCTCCCCCGCGAGCTGCTCCAGCTGCTCGCGGTTCAACCCGTCGAGGTCACGAGGACCGCGGATCGAATCGAGCAGGCTCATGTCGTCGACCCTACGCTTCCCGACCGAGTGAACGGTGATCGACCCACTCGGTCCCCGAGCTCAGACCAGCGACCTCAGCACGTACTGGAGGATGCCGCCGTTGCGGTAGTAGTCGGCCTCACCGGGGGTGTCGATCCGGACCACGGCGTCGAACTCGACGGTCTGCTTGCCCTCGGGAGAGAACTCGCTCGGCGCCGCGGTGACGTGCACGGTCTTCGGCGTGACGCCCTCGTTGAGCTTCTCGAGCCCCGTGATCGAGACGATCTCGGTGCCGTCGAGCCCCAGCGACTTCCAGCTCTCGCCCGCCGGGAACTGCAGCGGGACGACGCCCATGCCGATCAGGTTCGAGCGGTGGATGCGCTCGAAGCTCTCGGTGATGACCGCCTTGACGCCCAGCAGGCTCGTGCCCTTGGCCGCCCAGTCGCGCGACGAGCCCGACCCGTACTCCTTGCCGCCGAACACCACGAGCGGAGTGCCCGCGGCCTGGTAGTTCTCGCAGGCGTCGAAGATGTAGGACTGCGGACCGCCCGGCTGGGTGAAGTCGCGGGTGAAGCCGCCCTCGACGACCTGGCCGTCGTTGACCGCCGACACGAGCTCGTTCTTCAGGCGGATGTTCGCGAAGGTGCCGCGGATCATCACCTCGTGGTTGCCGCGGCGGGAGCCGTAGGAGTTGAAGTCCTTGCGCTCGACGCCGTGCGCCTCCAGGTACTCCGCGGCGGGCGTGCCCGCCTTGATGTTGCCGGCGGGGCTGATGTGGTCGGTCGTGACCGAGTCGCCCAGCGTCGCCATGACGCGCGCGCCCGCGATGTCGGAGACCGGCGTGAGCTCCATCGACATCCCGTCGAAGTACGGCGCCTTGCGCACGTACGTCGAGTCGGCATCCCACTCGAAGATGGGGCCGGTGGGCGTCGGCAGGCTGGTCCAGCGCTCGTCGCCGTCGAAGACCGTCGCGTACTGCTTGATGAACTGCTCACGCGAGATCGAGGAGTCGATGATCTCCTGCACCTCGGCGGGGTCGGGCCAGATGTCCTTGAGGAAGACGTCGTCGCCGTTCTGGTCGGTGCCGAGCGGGTCGGTCTCGAAGTCGAAGTTCATCGACCCGGCCAGGGCGTAGGCGACCACGAGAGGAGGCGACGCGAGGTAGTTCATCTTCACGTCCGGGCTGATGCGCCCCTCGAAGTTGCGGTTGCCCGAGAGCACCGCGGTGACGGCGAGGTCGTTCTCGTTGATCGCCGCCGACACCTCGTCGATGAGCGGACCCGAGTTGCCGATGCAGATCGTGCAACCGTAGCCGACCGTGTAGAAGTCGAGACCCTCGAGCGCCTTGTCGAGGCCCGACTTCTCGTAGTAGTCGGTGACGACCTTGGAGCCCGGTCCGAGGGTCGTCTTGACCCACGGCTTGCGCTTCAGGCCCTTGTCGACCGCCTTCTTCGCGAGCAGGCCCGCGGCGATCATGACGGACGGGTTCGAGGTGTTGGTGCACGAGGTGATCGCCGCGAGGGTCACCGCGCCGTTGTCGAGGATGTAGCTGGTGCCCTCCGGTGTCGTCACCTTGACGGGCTTCGACGCGCCGTTGGGGGCTCCGCTGTTGATGTGCACCTCGCGCGTCGCGGGCTCCTCCTCACCGGGCACGGGACCGGGATCCGACGCCGGGAACGAGTGCTTGCCCTCGAGGTCGACGAGGTCGTGGCTGGTCGACGCGGTCGCGTAGCCGAGGATGTCCTTCTCGAACTGGCTCTTCGCCTCGGAGAGCAGGATGCGGTCCTGCGGGCGCTTGGGGCCGGCGATCGAGGGCACGACGGTGCCGAGGTCGAGCTCCATGTACTCGCTGTACGAGGGCTCGTGCGAGGCGTCGTGCCAGAGGTGCTGCTGCTTGGCGTACGCCTCGACGAGGGCGACGGTCTGCTCGTCGCGTCCGGTGAGGCGCAGGTAGTCGATCGTCACGCCGTCGATCGGGAAGATCGCCGCGGTCGAGCCGAACTCCGGGCTCATGTTGCCGATGGTGGCGCGGTTGGCGAGCGGCACGGAGGCGACGCCCGCCCCGTAGAACTCGACGAACTTGCCGACGACGCCGTGCTTGCGCAGCATGTCGGTGATGGTCAGCACGACGTCGGTCGCCGTGACGCCCGCGGGGATCTCGCCCGTGAGCTTGAATCCGACGACGCGCGGGATGAGCATCGAGACCGGCTGACCGAGCATGGCCGCCTCCGCCTCGATGCCGCCGACGCCCCAGCCGAGAACACCGAGGCCGTTGACCATGGTCGTGTGCGAGTCGGTGCCGACGCAGGTGTCGGGGTAGGCCTGCAGCACTCCCCCGTTGACCCGGTCGTAGATGACCTTCGCGAGGTGCTCGATGTTCACCTGGTGCACGATGCCGGTGCCCGGGGGCACGACCTTGAAGTCCTGGAAGGCGGTCTGGCCCCAGCGCAGGAACTGGTACCGCTCGCCGTTGCGCTCGTACTCGATCTCGACGTTGCGCTCGAGAGCGTTCTCGGTTCCGAACAGGTCGGCGATGACCGAGTGGTCGATGACCATCTCGGCGGGCGAGAGGGGGTTGATCTTGTCGGGGTCGCCGCCGAGGGCGGTGACGGCCTCGCGCATCGTGGCGAGGTCGACGATGCAGGGCACGCCGGTGAAGTCCTGCATCACCACGCGCGCGGGGGTGAACTGGATCTCGGTGTCGGGGTCGGCATCCGGGTTCCAGGAGCCGAGAGCCTCGATCTGCGCCTGGGTGACGTTCGCCCCGTCCTCCGTGCGCAGCAGGTTCTCGAGCAGCACCTTGAGGCTGAACGGCAGCTTGTCGTATCCGGGCACCGCGTCGATCCGGAAGATCTCGTAGTCGGTGCCTCCGACCGTCAGGGTGTCCTGGGCGGAAAAGCTGTTGATGCTCGGCACGGTCGTCTCCTCTGGCGATTGTCCGGATGCGCGCTCTGCCATCCTGACGGCCGACACGAGCGCATTCCAGCAAGGCAAGCCTAAGCCTGACCGCCGCCGCGCACCCGGGTCGATTTATCTTGACATCAAGATATCTTACGCCTCTGCGGAGCCCTCGTCGTCCGCCGCGCCGGTCCATGCAGAGCGGATGAGCAACCAGCTCACCCAGAGCAGGATGGCGTACGGCGGGATGCCGAGCAGGAGCTTCGTCGCGGCGAGACCCGCGGCGTCGCCCGCCAGGTACAGCGGCACCTCGACCGCCAGCCGGAGCGCCGGCAGCACCGCCCACAGGACGGTCGCGATGAGGGCCACCCGCGCCTTCGCCGGGTCGCCCCGCCAGCCGGTGTCGCCCGTCAAGAGCCCCACCAGCACGCCGATCAGCGGACGCCGCACCGCGATGCTCAGCAGCATCGCCAGCAGCAGCACGACGTTGATGATGAGCCCGGGGAGGAAGTTGTCCTCCGCGCGGCCGCTCAGCAGGGCCAGCCCCGCGGAGATCCCGACGCCGAGTGCTCCGACCACGGCGGTCATGACCGCCTGGCGCATCACGAGGCGCACGACGATGAAGACGACGGCGAGACCCAGAGGCGCGAGCACCGCGGGGGCGAGCTGCTGGGTGATCGTGAACACCACGAGGAACAGCAGAGGGGGCAGGATCGACTCCACGAGACCCCGGACGCCGCCGACGGCCGCCAGCAGCGCACCCGCCGTCGGCGCCTGACCCGGCGTCACATGACCGAGACCCGACCGCCGCACGGCCGCGGCCATCGCCTCCGAGAACCCGGGCTCCGGCGGGGTCGGGTGCTCCTCGCCTCCCCGCGACGCGTCGTCCGCCGCGGCCATCAGGCGGATGCCGGGGAGTCGCCGCCCTGCACGCTTGCCGGCACGGTGAGCGGGATCAGGTCGCGCGGCGGCATCGGGGTGTTCCCGCGCACCACGACGATGCTGCGGAACAGGTCCTCCACCTGGGCCGCGGCCTCGGGCTCCACGGCGGCCTTGCCGCTGATCACGCCGCGCAGGAACCAGCGCGGGCCGTCGACACCGACGAAGCGCGCGATCCGGACGCCGGGTGCGTTGCCCGACGGCGCCGGGATCTCGGCGCGCAGCTCCGGCCCGAAGGGACCGTCGACCGTCTGGGTGCGGCCGCCCTGGCGGGAGATCTGCTCGACGATCTGCTCGCGGATCTCGTGCCACAGCCCGCTCGTGCGCGGAGCGGCGAACGGCTGCACCTGCAGAGTCGACTCGGCGTAGTCGAGGGCGACCGCGACCACGCGCTTGCTGCCCTCCTCGATCTCGAGCCGCAGGGCGAGCTCGGGCCGCGGAAGGATCTTCACTCCCCCGAGGTCGACGTAGGGCCGCACCTGGTTTGCCTCGGCGACGTCGAGCGGGCCCGCGGTGGCCCGGTCCTCGGGTGCCGACTTCGGCTGGTCGACGGCGCCGTCATCGACGGGAGCGTCGCTCATGGTGTTCCTCCTGGAGTCGAATAGCCGGTGGAGCCGAAGCCGCCCTCGCCGCGATCGGAGCCGGGCAGGCGCTCCACCGGGATGAAGCGCGCCCGGCTCACCGGCATCACGACGAGCTGCGCGATGCGGTCGCCTGCGGAGATCGCGTAGCTCTCGCGCGCATCCGTGTTGAGCAGGGTCACCCGGATCTCGCCGCGGTAGCCCGCGTCGACGGTTCCCGGGCTGTTCACGATGGTGATGCCGTGCCGGGCGGCGAGCCCGCTGCGCGGCACGACGAACGCGACGTACCCGTCGGGCAGGGCGATGCCGACCCCGGTGCCCACGGTGGCGCGCTCGCCGGCGGCGAGCACGACGTCGTCGGTGGACACGAGATCGGCGCCGGCGTCGCCGGGATGCGCGTAGGCGGGGACGGTGTCGCCCCGGAGCAGCACCTCGACGGTCTCGGTCACCCCACGAGGCTAGTCCATGGTCGAATTGCCTGGATGACGTACCGCGAACGGCTGTGGCCGGCCCCCTGGATCTTTCTCGCGACGGCGCTGGTGATCCCCGCGTCGCTTCTGGTGTTCCTGCCGATCTCGTCCGTCGCGGGCGTGGCGGTCGCGATCGCCCTCTACGGGGCGATCGTCGTCGCGCTCGCGCTCACCACCCCGACCATCGAGGTCGTCGACGGCGAGCTGCGGGCCGGGCGGGCGCGGTTGCCGCTCTCCGCGGTGGGCGAGGTGCACGTGGCGCGCGGTCCCGATGCCGTGCGGGAGCGGGGCGTCGGATTGCACGCCGACGCGTGGCTGCTCATCCGCGGATGGGTGGCCGACGTGGTGCGCGTGGAGCTCGACGACCCCGAGGACCCGACGCCGTACTGGCTTCTCTCGAGCCGGCGCGCCGAGGCGCTGGCGACCGCGATCCGGGAGGGCGCGAAGCGCTGACCGCGAGAAGCGGCGTGGCGCTCCCCGATCAGCTCGCTGCGCTCAGGCGGCGCACTCGATGCAGATCGGGCCGAGGTCGGTCTTGTGGTCGAACTGCGACTGGTGCTTGACGAGGAAGCAGCTCACGCAGGTGAACTCGTCCTCCTGCGGGGGCAGCACCACCACATCGAGGTCGAGGTCGGACAGGTCCTGGCCGGCGAGCTCGAATCCGGGGTTGTCGGCGTCGTCGACGTCGACCACGCCCGACAGCTTGTCGGGCACGCGCTCCTGGAGGGCCTGGATCGACTCGGTGTCGTCGTCGGTCTTCCGCGGGGCGTCGTAATCGGTAGCCATTCCCATCCATCCAGGTCGCTGCGTGCGGGTGAAGCGGCGTCAGTCTGCATCATCGGATGCCGGAGCGCAAACTCTCCCAGCCGGCTCTCAGAAAGCGTGAGAACCGCGGCGTGTGCAACTCGCGGCGCGCCCGCGGTATTCCCCGGTTCCGGGGTCTCTCCGTGGCATCCTGACCTCGGATCATGACGGCTGGAGGTCGTTCCGCATGCAAGAGCTCAAGGTCATCGGAGTCGAGAACGGCTCGCTCCTGGTCGCCTCCGACGACGGGGACGAGTACCGCGTCGAGGTCGACGAGACCGTGCAGTCGCGGCTGCGCGCCTCGATGCCCGACCCCGGTCCCCTGCGACGACTCGCTCCCCGCGAGATCCAGGCCCAGATCCGGGCCGGCATGACGGCCGAGGACGTGGCCCGGGTGACGGGCGCCTCGCTCGAGTACATCAAGCGCTTCGAGGGTCCGGTGCTCGCCGAGCGCGAGTACGTCGTCGAGTCCGCACTCAACGTGCCCGTGCACATGGCGGTCGAGACCGACCCCCTCGCCTCGGGGGCGACCTTCGGCTCGGTCATCCGGGAACGCCTCGTCGACGCGGGAGCGTCCGGTGAGCGCTGGGCGAGCTGGAAGGAGCAGGGCGGCGGCTGGGTCGTCAAGCTCACCTTCTCGGCTGCCGAGATCGAGCGCGACGCGCGGTGGGCCTTCGAGCCGAAGAAGCAGTCGCTTCAGCCCCTCAACCAGGAGGCGGTGCAGCTCTCGCAGCAGGGTGAGCTGCCGCCGAGCCTCATCCCGCGGCTCCGCGCGGTGCCGCTCGACGAGCGGGACGACGCGCGGTTCGACTCCGGCGCCTTCGCCGTCGAGACGGAGGCCGACGGCACGGTCGTCACCGCCGTCGAGTTCACGCAGCTCGAGTTCGGCACCCGCACGAGCCCGGAGGAGGAGCCGAGCGGCACCCACCACACGGCCGATCTGCTGGAGGCGCTCCGCCGCCGGCGCGGGGAGCGGGAGCCGCTCGACCTCGACGAGGGTGAGCAGGGACTGGCCGCTCACCCCTCGACGGGAGTGGTGAAGCTCGTCGACGTTCCGCTCGAAGGCGTGCCCGACGAACCGGTCCCGGCGAACTTCGCGTCGCAGCCGACGGCCAAGGCGTCCGGTTCCTCGGGAGCCACCGGTCCGCTCGGCAAGCGCCGCGGACGTGCGTCGATGCCCAGCTGGGACGAGATCGTCTTCGGCGCCCGCAGCGACGACGACCTGTAGCTCAGCTCCAGGCGCCGAAGCGCAGCAACGGCACGGCGGTCTCGGCGGCGCTGAGCGATCCGTGCTGACCGACCATCCCCCGCCCGTGATCGTCGGCCGACGCGTAAAAGGCGTGTGCGCCGCGGGCGGCCACGAGCACCTCGCCGATGCGCGGCAGCACCTCGGCGTCGACATCGCCGAACCAGCCCGCGGCGACGGCCTCCGCCCGGGTGGCGATCCAGGCGCGTCCCCCCTCGGCCGCACGCCAGCGGTCGGCGAGGGCGTCGGGGTCCACGTCGGCGTCCAGCTGCAGCTGCAGGCAGCGCGGCTCCCCCGCGACGTGGCGCACCCCGTCGAGCAGGGCGTCCGCCACGATGCGTTGCGCGTGCTCCGGCACGTCGACCATGCCGTGGTCCGCCGTCACGACGAGCCCGTCCCGCGGACCGAGCAGGCCGAGCACCGCCGCGAGCTCGGCGTCGAGATCCTCGAGCGCGGTCACCCACTCGTCCGAGGCGACGCCCTGCGCGTGGCCCGCGACGTCGAGGTCGGGCACGTAGTAGTAGACGAGCGCGGGTCCCGGGGTCGCGAGCACCCGCCCGAGAGCCTGCTGCCGGGCGGCCGCGCCCGTCGCGCCCGCGAACTCCGCCCCGCGCAGCACCGCCCGGGTGAACTCCGAATCGCGGTAGCGCGGATGCGCGATCGCCACGGCCCGCACGCCGACCGCCGTCGCCCGCTCGAAGAGGGTGGGCATCCGCTGCCACGCGGCGGGGTCGAGCCCCTCCCACCCGCTCAGCTGGTTGACGACCCGGTCGTGCGCGGGGTCGTAGACGCGGTAGCCCACGAGACCGTGCCGGCCGGCGGATGCGCCGGTCGTCAGCGTGGCCAGCGCGGCGACCGTGGTGGTCGGGAAGCCCGCGCCGATGGCGGGGTCGACCGGCAGTCGCCGCGCGAGGGTGCGGGCGTGACCGGCGTGGGCGCCGAGCGGCTGGTGGCCGAGCCCGTCGACCACCACGACGACGGCCTTCTCGGCGGGCGCGAGGCCCATGCGCCCCGTCGCGCCCTGGACGGCCGAGAGGCAATTCGGCATGACGTCCGCGAGGCTCAGCCTGTGCGTTTTCGCCGCCGGTAGCATGGGCCCGATCTTATGACTCCGCCCGAAGCCACCCCCGTCACCCCTGCCTCATCCGCCGCCGGCGAGCGGATCGAGGACGTCGACGTCTCGACCGAGATGCAGGGTTCGTTCCTCGAGTACGCCTACTCGGTCATCTACTCGCGCGCCCTCCCGGACGCGCGCGACGGTCTGAAGCCGGTGCAGCGCCGGATCCTGTTCCAGATGAACGAGATGGGCCTGCGCCCGGATCGCGGCCACGTGAAGTCCGCCCGCGTCGTGGGCGACGTGATGGGACGCCTGCACCCGCACGGCGACACGGCGATCTACGACGCCCTGGTGCGCCTCGCCCAGGACTTCACGATGCGCGTCCCGCTCGTGGACGGGCACGGCAACTTCGGCTCCCTCGACGACGGTCCCGCGGCCCCGCGGTACACCGAGGCGCGCATGCAGGCCGCCGCCCTCGCGCTCGTCGAGTCGCTCGACGAGGACGTCGTGGACTTCGTGCCGAACTACGACAACCAGCTCACCCAGCCCGAGGTGCTGCCCGCCGCCTACCCGAATCTGCTCGTGAACGGCGCCAGCGGTATCGCGGTGGGCATGGCGACCAACATGGCGCCGCACAACCTCATCGAGGTGGTCGGCGCCGCCCGACACCTCCTCGAGAACCCGGCGGCCACGCTCGAGGACCTCATGGCGTTCGTGCCGGGGCCCGATCTGCCCACCGGCGGCACGATCGTCGGCCTCGACGGCATCCGCGACGCCTACGCCTCCGGTCGCGGGTCGTTCAAGACACGCGCGAAGGTGACCGTCGAGCAGCTCTCGGCCCGGCGCACGGGTCTCGTCGTCACCGAGCTGCCGTACCTCGTGGGCCCCGAGAAGGTGATCGAGAAGATCAAGGACGGGGTGAACGCCAAGAAGATCACCGGCATCGCCGACGTCACCGATCTCACCGACCGCAAGAACGGCCTGCGCCTCGTCATCGGCATCAAGACCGGCTTCTCCCCCGAAGCGGTGCTCGAGCAGCTGTACCGGCTCACCCCGCTCGAGGACGGCTTCTCGATCAACAACGTGGCGCTCGTCGAGGGCCGCCCGCAGACGCTCGGACTGCGCGAGCTGCTGCGCGTCTACCTCGATCACCGCATCCAGGTCGTCACCCGGCGGTCGCGCTACCGCCTCGCGCGTCGTCAGGAGCGCCTGCACCTCGTCGAGGGACTGCTCGTCGCGATCCTCGACATCGACGAGGTCATCCAGCTCATCCGCGGCAGCGACGACACCGCGCAGGCCCGCACCCGCCTGATGGAGGTCTTCGACCTGTCGCAGCTGCAGGCCGAGTACATCCTCGAGCTGCAGCTTCGGCGGCTCACCCGCTTCAGCAGGATCGAACTCGAGACCGAGCGCGACAAGCTGCGCGCCGAGATCGCCGAACTCAAGGCGCTGCTCTCGGATCCGGCGCGCATCCGCACGCAGGTCGGCGTCGAGCTCGACGAGGTGGCCGACCGGTTCGGCACCCCGCGCCGCACGCTGCTGACGGAGGCCGGCGCCCAGGTGTCGGCGTCGGCCGCCCGGAAGTCGGCGGGCGTCTCGCTCGAGATCGCCGACGCGCCGACGCTCGTCGTGCTCTCCACGACGGGCCGCGCGGTGCGGATCGATCTCCCGGAGGGAGTCGACGCCCCCGCCGCCGCCGCGCGGCGCAGCAAGCACGACGCGATCCTCTCGACCGTCCACGGCACCACGCGCGGCGAGCTGGGCGCCGTCACCTCGCGGGGGCGGCTCATCCGATTCACACCCGTCGACCTGCCGTCGGTGCCGGCGAACTCGGTGCAGCTGGCCGCCGGTGCGCGGATCGGCGACTACCTCGGCATCACCGACAAGAAGGAGCGGGTGCTCGGTCTCGTGTCGCTGACCAGCGACCAGCCGATCGCCCTCGGTACCCGGCAGGGCGTCGTCAAGCGGGTGGCGGCGGGCGGCTACCCGAACCGACCCGACTTCGAGGTGATCGCGCTGAAGACGGGCGACGAGGTGGTCGGCGTGTCCCAGGGCGCGGACGGGGACGAGCTGGTCTTCGTCACCTCCGACGCGCAGCTGCTCCACTTCCCCGCATCCCAGGTGCGCCCGCAGGGTGTCGCCGCCGGAGGCATGGCGGGGATCAACCTGTCGGCGAAGGCGTCGGCGATCTTCTTCGGGGCGATCGACCCCGCGGATGCCGTGGTCGTCACGCTCTCCACCCCCGCCGAGACGCTGGCTGGCGCGGACGCGGGCCGGGGCAAGGTCTCGCACTTCTCGGAGTTCCCCGGCAAGGGGCGCGCCACAGGAGGGGTTCGATCGCACGCGTTCCTGAAGGGGGAGGTCTCGCTCGCCCTGGCCTGGGTCGGGCCCGCCCCCGCGCTCGCGGTGTCGGCCGACGGTGCCGCTCGGACGCTCCCGGAGGTCGGCGCGAAGCGCGATGCATCCGGCACCCCGCTCGACGCGGTCGTCGCCTCGGTCGGGCGCACGCTCTGAGGCGCTAAGGACGCAACCGGGAGAAACGAAGCAGCCCGAACCCCTCGATGGGGAGCTGCTCGACCGCTGTGAAGCCCGCCTCTCTCGCGTAGCGCTCGAGGACCGCCCGGCGCATGACGGTACCGGTGCCGACAGAGTGCGGGCTCGACATCCCGTCGGGCAGGCACACCAGCAGGCTGAATCCGTACATGATCCGCTCGACGCCGTCTCCGGGCGTGAGCTCGTCGGCGACCGCCTCGTCCACGATCACCACGGCACCGTCATCGCGCACCGCGCGCCGGAGCGCCGAGAGCACCTCGACCGGGCGGGGCATGTCGTGCAGCGCCTCGAAGACGAAGGCGACGTCGAACTCGTCGTCGACACCACCACCGTCGGCGTGGCGGAACTCGACCCGATCGTCGAGGCCGAACCGGACGGCGCTCGCGCGCGCCGCCTCGACGGAGGGTTCGTCGACGTCGATGCCGACCACGGTCGCGCCCGGGTAGGCGCGGGCGAGCGCGAGGGTGGACCAGCCGGCGCCGCACCCGACGTCCGCGATCCGAGCGCCCGCGCGCCCGAGGAGGTCGTGCAGCTCGGGCACCGAGGCCAGGGACGGTGCCAGCCGCCGCTCGAACCATGGCCGGTTCATATCGGCCTGCGACTCCCGCGCGTCGGGACCCAGTTGATCCCACGAGACGCCCCCGCCCGTTCGGTAGGCCTCCAGCAGGGCGGGCAGCTGCACCGCGGCGGCAGCGAGCATCCGCGCGAGAGGCGCCAGATAGTCGAGGGACGACGTATCGGTGAGCACCTCGGCCGCGCCGGTCCCGATCGTGTAGCGGGCGTCTGCGCCCCGCCCCTCGTGTTCGAGGAGCCCGGTCGTCGCCTGCTGCTCGAGCCACTCGCGCGCGTAGCGCTCTGCGGTGCCCGTCGCGGCCGCCAGCTCGCCAGGACCGGCGGGGCCGATCTCGACCAGTGCCCGGTAGTAGCCCAGCCGATCGCCCAGGTAGACGCTCAGCAGGTCCGCGGTGCCGAGGGCCGCATCGAAGATGCGCCCAGCGATCTCGTCGGTGGTCGCGGACATGGCCGCCTCGCTCTCTCCCCCGGAGCCAGGATCGCGGTTCGCGACCGGCCGGACAAGAGGCGGGTCAGACGTCGACGCGCGAGCGATCCAGTCCCTGGCCGGCGATGATGAAGTCCTTGCGCGGGGCGACGTCGTTGCCCATGAGCAGCTCGAACACCCGGTTCGCCGCGTCGGCGTCCTCGATGCGCACCCGGCGCAGGGTGCGGTGCGCCCGGCTCATGGTGGTCTCCGCGAGCTGATCGGCATCCATCTCCCCCAGGCCCTTGTAGCGCTGGATCGGGTCCTGGTAGCGACGTCCCTGCTTCTTCAGGGTCGCGAGCACCGACTGCAGCTCGGGCTCCGAGTACGTGTAGATGATGTCGTTGGGGTTGGACCCGGGGTTCATCGCGACGACGCGGTGCAGCGGCGGCACCGCCGCGAACACCCGGCCGTCCTCGATCATCGGCCGCATGTAGCGGAAGAACAGGGTGAGCAGCAGCGTGCGGATGTGGGCGCCGTCGACGTCGGCGTCGCTCATGATGATCACCTTGCCGTAGCGGGCGGCCTCGAGATCGAAACTCCGGCCGGATCCGGCGCCGATCACCTGGATGATCGACGCGCACTCGGCGTTGCCGAGCATGTCGGCGATCGACGCCTTCTGCACGTTGAGGATCTTGCCGCGGATCGGCAGCAGTGCCTGGTGCTCGGAGTCGCGCGCCAGCTTCGCGGTGCCGAGCGCGGAATCGCCCTCGACGATGAACAGCTCGGTGTCGGCCACGTCGTTCGAGCGGCAGTCGACGAGCTTCGCGGGCAACGACGAGCTCTCGAGCGCGTTCTTGCGCCGCTGGGTCTCCTTGTGGGCGCGTGCCGAGATACGGGACTTCATCTCGGCGACGACCTTGTCGAGCACGAGGGCCGACTGGGCCTTGTCGTCCCGCTTGGTGCTCGCGTAGCGCTCCTGCATGCCCTTCACGACCGCGTTCGACACGATCGCCCGGATCGCCGGGGTGCCGAGCACCTCCTTGGTCTGACCCTCGAACTGCGGCTCGGGTAGACGCACCGTCAGCACCGCGGTGAGCCCGGCGAGAACGTCGTCCTTCTCGAGCTTGTCGCTTCCGGCCTTCAGACGGCGTGCGTTCTTCTCGACCTCGGCGCGCAGGAACTTCAGGAGCCCCTGCTCGAAACCCGCCTGGTGGGTGCCGCCCTTGGGCGTCGCGATGATGTTGACGAAGCTGCGGAACACGGTGTCGTATCCGGTGCCCCAGCGCAGCGCCAGGTCGACCTCGCACTCGCGCTGCAGCTCGGTCGGCACCATGTGCCCGTTCTCCTGCAGCACCGGCACGGTCTCGGTGTAGGCGCCCGTGCCCTGGATGCGCCAGATGTCGGTCACGCCCGCGTCGGGTGCGAGGTGCTCGACGAACTCGCTGATGCCCCCCGCGAAACGGAACGTCGAGGTGGCGGGCTCCTCCCCTCGCTCGTCGCGGATCTCGAGGCCGAGACCCGGGACCAGGAACGCGGTCTGGCGGGCGCGCCCCATGAGCTCCTCGGTCTGGAACCCGGCGCCCTTCGTGAAGATCTGCCGGTCGGCCCAGTACCGGATGCGGGTGCCGGTCACGCCCTTCGCCACCTTGCCGACGACCCGCAGCTCGCTCCCCGAGACGAACGGCGTGAAGGGCGCATCCGGCGTCGGCGCGCCGGTGTCGGCGAAGACGCCGGGCTCGCCGCGGTGGAACGACATCGCCCAGGTCTTGCCGTCGCGGTCGACCTCGACGTCGAGACGCTCGGAGAGGGCGTTGACGACCGAGGCGCCGACACCGTGCAGGCCGCCGGATGCCGCATAGGAACCGCCGCCGAACTTGCCGCCCGCGTGCAGCTTCGTGAACACGACCTCGACACCGGACAGGCCCGTCTTCGGCTCGATGTCGACCGGGATGCCGCGCGCGCGGTCGCGCACCTCGACCGACTCGTCGGCGTGCAGGATCACCTCGATGTCGGTGCCGTGGCCCCCGAGGGCCTCGTCGACCGAGTTGTCGATGATCTCCCACAGGCAGTGCATGAGGCCGCGCGAGTCGGTCGAGCCGATGTACATGCCGGGCCGCTTGCGCACCGCCTCCAGCCCCTCGAGGACGGAGAGATGGCGCGCGGAGTAGTCGGTCACCGCACGAGCCTAACCGCGCGCCGCGCCGGGCCCCGGGAGCCACCCCGTGCCCAGCACTGGGGATACGCCACGGGCGAAATACCCCCTCGCCATCCGGAACATCCAGCTTCGTCGTGCTTACATGGATCAACGCACCACACCGCGACCCGAGGGAGGAGCAGGACATGTCACAGATCACGACCGACGACACCGTCGAGCTGGAGCGTCCCGCCCTGACTGCGCTCGATCGCTGCGACATGTGCGGCGCCCAGGCCTACGTCCGGGTGACCCTCGCCTCCGGCGAACTGCTGTTCTGCGCCCACCACGGCGCCGAGTACAAGCCGAAGCTCATCGAGACCGCCCTCGAATGGCACGACGAGTCGGACCGGCTCGCGGAGTCGGTCGCCGGCTGACCTCTGCGGTGCCGCTTCCCGGGCTGCGTCGGCGCGCCCTCATCGATCTCGAGGCACTCGCCGACAACCTGCGCGAGCTGGGCTCCGATGTCATCGACCTGCGTGCCGACGCCTACGGCCACGGCGTCGCCCTGGTGGCCCCGCTCGCGGCGCGCATGGGCGTCTCGCGCGCACGCGTGAGCGACGAGCGGGACGCCGCCGTGGCGCGCGCCGGCGGGATGGCCGACGTCGCCGTCGGGCGCACGGGTGACGGCGACACCGCAGCCCGGGCCGTGTACGGGATCTCCGGAGGCCGCCCGGTGCTCACCCTGCTCGGCGAGCTCGTCGCCGTGAAGCACGTGCCCGCCGGCTCCGGGGTCTCCTACGGCTACACCCATCGCACCGAGCGCCCCACGGTTCTCGGGCTCGTCGGGCTCGGCTATGCCGACGGGGTGCCGCGCCTCGCCTCCAATCGCGCCGCCGTGGCGATCGACGGCGTGCGCCGCCCGCTGATCGGACGCATCGCCATGGACCAGTTCGTCGTCGACCTCGGAGACGACGCCCCGGCCCCCGGCGGCGAGGTGGTGCTGCTCGGAGATCCCGCACGCGGCGAGCCCTCTGCCGGCGAGTGGGCGGCCTGGACCGAGCGACCCGCGCTCGCCCTCACCGCCGGCCTCGGCGCCCGGATCGAACGGGTGGTGCGATGACCGCCGCGCTCACCATCCACCTGCCCGCCGTGCGCGCGAACGTGGCACGGCTGGCGGCGATCGCCGCCCCCGCGCGCACCATGCTGGCCGTGAAGGCGGACGCCTACGGGCACGGGATGCTCCCGGTCGCGCGGGCGGGCCTCGCGGCGGGAGCGGACTCGCTCGCGGTGCTGGAGGTACCCGCGGCGCTGTCCCTTCGGGAGGCCGGCATCCGGGCTCCGCTGTTCGCCTGGCTGCACGGCGTCGAGACCGACTTCCGGGCGGCGATCGAACACGAGATCGACCTCGGGGTCTCCTCCCGGCCGGAGCTCGAGCGGATCGCCGCGGCGGCCGGCCCCGGAGTCGCCGCCGTCCACCTGAAGATCGACACCGGCTTGCATCGCAACGGCGCCTCCGCCGAGGAGTGGCCCGCTCTCGTCTCCGCGGCGCTCGAGGAGCAGGCGCGTGGTCGCGTGCGGATCGCGGGGCTCTGGTCGCATCTCGCGGATGCCGGCGCCGAGGCGGATGCGGTCGCCCTCGCGGAGTTCCGTGCCGCGGTCGCCGTCGCGGCCGGGCTCGGGGTTCCGCTGGACGGCGCCGACCGGCCCCTGCTGCATCTCGCCGCGAGCTCGGCGGGCATCCGTGAGCCGGAGGCCCGTCTCGACCTGGTCCGCTTCGGGATCGCCGCGTACGGCGTCTCGCCGTTCGACGACGTCGACGGTCCCGGGCTGGGCTTGCGCGGCACCGCGACCCTCACGGCCGAGGTGGTCGCCGTCGACGACGGACGCGCACTCCTCGACGTGGGATCGGCGGACGGCCTGCCCCCCGCCGTGCTCGGGCCGTCGGGGTCCGGGGCCGAGGTGTTGCTCGGCGGACGGCGCGCGCGCGTGGTCGAGGTGGGCGTCGACGCCCTCGCGGTCGAGACCTCGGCCGAGTTCGCCCTCGGCGACACGGCGATCGTCTACGGCCCCGGCGACGCCGGCGAGCCGACCGTCGAGGACTGGGCGCGCTGGGCGGGCACGATCGGCGACGAGATCCTCGCGCGCATGTCGGCGCGCATCCCCCGCGTGTTCGCGGAGTGACGCGACGGGATCGCGATGTGCCGCCGCGCGGCTACCGGGTCAGCGGGTCGCGCGCCGGATGACGCCGAGCGGCGTGGACTCGTGCCCCTGCCCGATCGGGTTGTCCTGGAGGATGCGCGCCACGAGCTTCTCCTGCTCGCGGGTCAGCGTGGAGCCGAGCACGTTCCCGCCGATGTCGTTGATGTCGACCAGCAGCACGTCGGCGCGGACGCCGGCCGCCGATATCACGTCGCGCACGTGCTCCGAGGTCTGCTTCGGCTTCGCCGCGGTGAGCACCACCATCTCGTCGTACGGCGGGATGGTCGGGTAGCCCGGACCGTCGATGCCGCGCGCCTTCGGGCCGGCGATCCGGTAGAAGTCGCCCGAGCGCCGGAAGACCTTCTTGGACACCACGGACACGCCCGCGGCGAACAGGATCCGCAGCGTGCCGACCTCGCGGATGGCCATCTCCATGGTCTCCGGGATGCCGAGCCCGATGCCCCACGGCGTGCGCACGACGCGCTTCGAGAGCCAGACGGCGAGTGGCCGCGGGTGCACCTCCGCCACCGGATAGGCGCGGCCCTGGGAGCCGGCGACCATCTTCTCGGTCATGAACAGCCAGTCGCCGTCGCGCAGCTCGCCGAGGGCGTAGCGCTCGATCACGGCGTCGAGGCTCTCCCCCGGCAGCACCACGTGGGTCTTGATCGGCAGGCGCTCGTAGCGCACGCCGTCCACCTCGACCTCGCGCGGCCTCGTGCGGTTCTCGTCGTAGGGGACGTCCACTCTCGGCCTACTCCAGGTAGTCGCGCAGCGACTGCGAGCGGGACGGGTGACGCAGCTTCGCCATCGTCTTCGACTCGATCTGGCGGATGCGCTCGCGCGTCACGCCGAAGGTGTCGCCGATCTGGTCGAGGGTCTTCGGCATCCCGTCGCCCAGCCCGAAGCGCATCCGGATGACCCCGGCCTCGCGCTCGGAGAGGGAGTCGAGCAGCGACTCGAGCTGCTTCTGCAGCATCGTGAAGCCCACGGCGTCGGCCGGGACGACCGCCTCGGTGTCCTCGATCAGGTCGCCGAACTCGCTGTCGCCGTCCTCGCCGAGCGGCGTGTGCAGCGAGATCGGCTCGCGGCCGTACTTCTGCACCTCGATGACCTTCTCGGGGGTCATGTCGAGCTCGCGGCTCAGCTCCTCGGGGGTGGGTTCGCGGCCCAGGTCCTGCAGCATCTGGCGCTGCACGCGGGCCAGCTTGTTGATGACCTCGACCATGTGCACCGGGATGCGGATGGTGCGCGCCTGGTCGGCCATCGCGCGGGTGATCGCCTGGCGGATCCACCACGTGGCGTAGGTCGAGAACTTGAAGCCCTTGGTGTAGTCGAACTTCTCGACCGCGCGGATGAGACCGAGGTTGCCCTCCTGGATGAGGTCCAGGAACTGCATGCCGCGGCCGGTGTAGCGCTTCGCGAGCGAGACGACGAGTCGCAGGTTCGCGCCCAGCAGGTGGTTCTTCGCCCGCTGGCCGTCACGGGCCACCCAGGAGAGCTCGCGGCCGAGCTGGCTGCGCTTCTCCTGGTCGCTCATCTGCGACAGCTTCTCCTCGGCGAAGAGGCCCGCCTCGATGCGCATCGCGAGCTCGACCTCCTGCTCGGCGTTGAGGAGCGCGACCTTGCCGATCTGCTTCAGGTAGTCCTTGACCGGGTCGGCGGTCGCGCCGGTGATCGCGGCGGAGTAGACCGGGACCTCGTCCTCGTCGTCCGACATCGACAGGCGCAGCGCACCCGTCGGAAGCGGCTCGTCGCGTCCGGTCGAGGTGTCGTCGTCGTCCGAGTCCGAGTCCGACTCGTCGTCGTCCGAGTCGCCCTCCTTCGCGTCGGGCGTCTCGTCTCCGGCGTCGTCGCCGTCGTCGCCGCCGGTCTCGGGCGCGTCGTCGCCGTCGCCGTCGTCGGTCTCGAGCTCGAGCTCCTCGTCGTCGACGTCCTCGTCGGCGACGTCGTCGCCGGCCTTCTTGGCCTTCGCGGGCGACGCCTTCGCCTTGGCCGGAGCCTTGGCCGCCGTCTTCGCGGCGGGCTTGGATGCGGATGCGGCCGGAGCCTTCGCGGCGGACGCGGTCTTCGCCGGCGCCTTCGCGGCTGTGGTCTTCCGAGCAGCGGCTGCGGTCTTCTCGGATGCGCGGTCGTCCTTGACCGGCTCCGTCTTCGACGTGGTACGGGGGGTGGCCATGCTGACCCCTTTCGCGGGTGGGAGGTGCGTCTGGGCAGTACGTAGACCCGTGTCAAGTCCCCCGCGCCTCCGCCGCCGGATCACTCCTGCGTCAGCTGCACGAGACGGGGATTCGACCGGGTCTCGGTTTCTCATTCTCGCACACGCGGAGGGCGCTTCCTGCCGCGTGCACGGAACAATGCAACCCACAAGGGGGCCACGAGTATTCCCTCCTCCTCGTAGAGCCGACGCCGCGTATGCCGGCGCTTCCACAGCAGACCGACCGTTCCGACCACCGCGACCAGGTACGGCACGAGGAAGGCGACCCGGAAACCCTCGAGGCTGTACAGCGCCGACGACGACGACCCGGCGGCGACCCGCCACCCGTCGCTCAGGTCGAGCACGACCCCGACGAGCAGCATCGTGACGAAACCCCCCACGAATCCGCCCGAGTTGGCGATCCCCGTCGCCGAACCGTGGGCGTGGCGGGGGTTCGAGCTCCGGGCCACGTCGAGGCCGATGAGCGAGGCGGGGCCGCACACGCCGACGCTCAGGAAGAAGATGGACACCAGCCACAGCGGCGGGGCGGGCTGCCAGAGCAGCACGACCGCCCAGATCGCGAACATCCCCCAGGTGATCGCCAGCACGAGGTCGCTGCGTCGCAGCGGGTGGCGCGCGATCAGCAGACCGACGATCGGCCCCGACACGAGCGTGCCCACGACCATGAGCGTGAACACGCCGGATGCCGTGGCCGGGTCGTAGCCGAGGCCCGCCGTGAGGAACGGGTATCCCCACAGGATGCCGAGCATGGTCGGCACCGTCCCGGCGAGGAGGTGCGCCCAGAACCCGAGCTGGGTCCCCGGGCGTGTCACGCTGGCGCGCAGCCCGCGCTCGGCGGGATCGACGACGCGCAGCTCCGAGGTCGTCACCGCGGGCGTCCCGCGGCGCACCACCGCGAGGGCGACGACCGCTGCGAGGGCCGAGGCCGCCGCGGCCGCCAGGAACGCGGGCGTCCACCCCTGCAGGTGCAGCAGCAGAGCGAACGGGAACGCCGACACGATCTGCCCGAGCTGCCCGGTCATGCCGACCCACTGCGACAGCTGCGGGAGGATCCGCCCCGAGAACCAGCTCGGCAGCAGCCGGATGACGCTGACGAAGGTGGCCGCGTCGCCGATGCCCACGAGCACACGTGCGACGACCGCGACCCCGATGCCCCCGGAGACGGCGAGCAGGCCCTGCCCGACGGCCATCACCACGGCACCCGCGACTATCAGCACGGGAGCCCCGATGCGGTCGGCCAGCACGCCCACGGGGATCTGCAGCATCGCGTACACCACGATCTGCACCACCGCGACGGTCGAGATCACGGCGGCGTTGACGGCGAAGCGGTCGGTCGCATCCACGCCCGCGACGCCGAACGAGGTGCGCTGCAGAACGCCCACCAGGTAGGCGAACGCCGCGCCCCCGAAGACGAGCCAGGCGCGGAGCGAGTTCACGCGCCCAGGCTACGGGCGGTCAGGCCCGGGGCTCGTCACGACGCGAGGCGAGGAAGCGCTCCAGCTCGGCCGCGATCGTGTCGGCGCTCGGCAGCTCGCCGTCGACGTCGACGAGCGGCGAGGGAAGCGGGTTCTCCTCCATATAGCTGTCGTGGCGCTGTTCGAGGGTCTGCACGAGCCGCTCGAGCTCCGGGTTGCCGGCGACCTGCTCCTCGACCTTCTGGATGAACTCGCGCCCCTGCTCCCGCAGCTCGTCGCTCGGGAAGATCAGCCCGGTCGAGGCGCTGATGCTCTCGAGGGCCGCGACCGCCGCGAGCGGGTACTCGGTGTCGGCGAGGTAGTGCGGGATCAGCATCACGAAGCCCGCGGTCGGATGCCCGGACTCCTGCAGTCGGTACTCCAGCAGGTGCAGGGCGTTGCCCGGAACCTGGGTGCGCGGGCGCCAGACCGAGTACGCCTCGATCAGCTCGCTGCGGTTGCCGCTCACCGTCACCCCGATCGGACGGGTGTGCGGCGTCGGCATGGGGATGGCGTGGATCCACGTCGTGTCGGCGACCGCGAAGCTCTCGACGAGCTCGAGCACGGCCGCGGTGAAGGCCTCCCACCGGAAGTCCGGCTCGTATCCGCTCAGCAGCAGGAACGGACGGTGCAGCTCGTCCTCGACGAGCGAGAGCACCAACCGCGACGGCTCGTAGGAGGAGAGGTGGTCCTCGTCGAAGTACATGACGGGGCGCCGGGCGCGGTAGTCGAGCAGCAGATCGTTGTCGAAGACGACGAGGTCGCGCACCACGGGCATGTCGCGCAGCACCTCGGTGATCTGCGAGACCGCGGAGCCCGAGTCGGTGAAGCCCGTCAACCCGGCCACGAGGTGGAGTCCGGCCGGCACGTCGGAGACGTCGCCGATCACCTCGTACAGCGGGTTCGCGTCCATGGGCCCGAGTCTACGAGTCGGCCATCGGGCGGCGCCGGACGGGCGCGCGTCACGGGCACGCTCACAGCGAACGCCCGAGCCGCGGGCCGTTACCCTGGCCGCATGGCAGTCCCCGAGCTCTCCGTCACGACCGCACCTCTGACCGAGGTGGAGGCGTCCCTCCTCGTCATCGGCGTCACGCGCGGACCCGACGGACCGCGGATCGCGGTGCCGGGCGCCCCGGACGACCTCCAGCAGCTGCTCGCCCCGCTCGGGGTCACCGGCGCGTCCGACGAGTTCCGGCGCGGGCCCCTGCTCCCCGGCACCGCGACGCCGGTCGCGTTCGTGGGTCTCGGAGCCGATGCCGGGCGCGCAGCTCTCCGCTCGGCCGCCGGGACGGTCGGGCGGCTGACGAGCGGGCTCGGGTCGATCGCGCTGGCGCTGCCGACCGCGGGAGACGACGACGTCGTCGCCGTGCTCGAGGGTGCGGCGACGGGCGCCTACGCTTATCTGGCCTACCGCACGACGATCGACCCCGCGGGGAAGCTGCCGCCGAGCCGGATCGTCGCCGTCGCGCCCGGGGTCGTCGAGGCCGACGCGGTGATCGCGGACGCCCGCGCGACGGCGCTGGCCACCCATCTCGTGCGCGACCTGGTCAACGAGCCCGCGTCGGATCTGTACCCGGAGACCTTCGTCGAGCGGGCCCGATCCCTCGCCGCGGGTTTGCCGGTCGAGCTCGAGGTGCTCGAGCCGGAGCAGCTCGCGGAGCAGGGCTATGGCGGCATCCTGGGCGTCGGCAGCGGATCGAGCCGCGGACCCCGCCTCGTCGTCGTGCGCTACGTGCCCGCGGGTGCCTCCGCGCACCTCGCCGTCGTCGGGAAGGGCATCACCTTCGACTCCGGCGGGCTCTCGCTGAAGCCGCCGGCGTCCATGCCGACCATGAAGTACGACATGACCGGCGCCGCGACCGCGCTCGCGGTCGTGCTCGACGCCGCGCGCCGCGGGCTCCCGGTGCGGGTGTCCGCGTGGCTGTGCCTCGCCGAGAACATGCCCTCGGGCACGGCGGTTCGCCCGGGTGACGTGCTGCGGATGTGGAACGGCACGACCGTCGAGGTCACGAACACCGATGCCGAGGGCCGCCTCGTGCTGGCGGACGGTCTGGCGGCCGCCGCCGTCGAGCGTCCCGACCTGCTGGTGGACGTCGCGACCCTCACGGGTGCCGCCCGCGTCGCCCTCGGCGACCGCACCACCGGCGTGATGGGGGACGACGACGCCGTCGCCCGGGTCGTCGCGGCCGCGAAGACCACCGACGAGGCGATGTGGGCGATGCCGCTCCCCGGCGAGCTCCGCGCGGTGCTCGACTCCGATGTCGCCGACATCGCCAACGCCAAGCCGGGGCACACCGCCGGCGGCATGATGCTGGCCGGGCACTTCCTCCGGACCTTCGTCGGCGAGGCCGGTGGAGAGGGTCCCGGAGCCCGGATCGGATGGGCGCATCTCGACATCGCGGGCCCCGCGTACAACTCCGGAAGCCCCTACGGTCCGGTCGGCAAGGGACCGAGCGCGGTCGCCGTGCGCACCCTGCTGACCCTGACGGCGGACCTCGCAGAGGCGTAGTAGGGTCGTCACGGCAAGGAACGCCTTGCCCTTCCCCTCCTCGCGACACCACCGATGACGCGAGGGCAAGACACGTGAAGCGCAAGGGAGTTTCTCCGGTGTCCGAGCAGAACTTCGACCTCGTCGTCCTGGGAGCGGGAAGCGGCGGCTACGCCGCGGCCCTGCGATACGCCCAGCTCGGCAAGTCCGTGGCCCTCATCGAGAAGGACAAGGTCGGCGGCACCTGCCTGCACGTCGGCTGCATCCCGACCAAGGCCCTCCTGCACTCCGCCGAGGTGGCCGACGTCTCGCGCGAATCCGCGAAGTACGGCGTCACCACCCAGTTCGGCGGCATCGACATCGCCGCGGTGACCGCGTACCGCGAGGGGATCGTCGCGGGCAAGTACAAGGGCCTGCAGGCGCACCTCAAGGGGCGCGGCATCACGACGATCGAGGGCACCGGGCGTCTCACCTCGCCGACCACCGTCCAGGTCGGCGACCAGACGATCACCGGCACGAACGTCATCCTCGCGACCGGCTCCTACTCGCGCACCCTCCCCGGTCTCGAGATCGGCGGACGCGTCATCACCTCCGAGCAGGCTCTCGCCCTCGACTTCGTGCCGAAGAAGGTCGCCGTGCTCGGCGGTGGCGTCATCGGCGTCGAGTTCTCGAGCGTCTGGAAGAGCTGGGGCGCCGACGTCACCATCATCGAGGCGCTCCCCCACCTGGTGCCCAACGAGGACGAGGCCATCTCGAAGCACTTCGAGCGCGCCTTCCGCCGCCGCGGCATCGACTTCAAGCTCGGCGTGCGCTTCTCGGGCGTGACCCAGAACGAGTCCGGGGTCGTCGTGACCCTCGAGAACGGCGAGACCGTCGAGGCCGACATCCTGCTCGTGGCCGTCGGTCGCGGCCCGCTCACGGCCAACCTCGGCTACGAGGAGGCCGGCGTGCAGCTCGACCGCGGCTTCGTCGTCGTCGACGACAAGCTGCAGACCACGGTGCCGGGCGTGTACGCCGTCGGCGACATCGTGCCCGGCCTCCAGCTCGCCCACCGCGGATTCCAGCAGGGCATCTTCGTCGCCGAGGTGCTCGCGGGTCTCGACCCGATCACCGTCGACGACGTCAACATCCCGAAGGTCACCTACTCCGACCCCGAGGTCGCGTCGGTCGGTCTGACCGAGGCCAAGGCCGCGGAGAAGTACGGGGCCGAGAACATCACCGCGTTCGAGTACAACCTCGCCGGCAACGGCAAGAGCCACATCATCGGCACCTCGGGCATCATCAAGGCGATCCGGGTCAACGACGGCCCGGTCGTCGGCGTGCACATGATCGGCGCGCGCGTCGGCGAGCTGATCGGCGAGGCGCAGCTCGTCGTCGACTGGGAGGCGTACCCCGACGACATCGCCCCCTACATCCACGCCCACCCCACTCAGAACGAGGCCCTCGGCGAGACCTTCCTGGCGCTCGCGGGCAAGCCCCTCCACGTCTGAGCGCGGCGGCATAAGCTAGAACGACACGGCTGAATAAGGAGCATCACCGATGAGCGAATCCGTCAGCCTCCCGGCGCTCGGCGAGAGCGTCACGGAAGGTACGGTGACCCGCTGGCTGAAGAAGGTCGGCGACCGCGTGGAGGTCGACGAGCCTCTGCTCGAGGTCTCGACCGACAAGGTCGACACCGAGATCCCGTCCCCGGTCGCGGGGGTGATCGAGGAGATCCTGGTCGCCGAGGACGAGACCGTCGAGGTCGGTGCACCGCTCGTGCGCATCGGCGACGGCTCGGGCGGTGGTGACGCCGCTCCCGCCGCACCCGCGGAGGAGGCCCCTGCGGCACCCGCTGAGGCACCGGCCGCCGCGCCCGTCGAGGCACCGGCGCCCGCCGAGGCGCCCGCTCCGGTCGAGGCTCCCGCTCCGGTCGAGGCTCCCGCCCCCGCCGAGCAGAGCGCTGCTCCGGCTCCCGCGGAGGCCGCCCCGGCACCCGAGACGGAGACCGCCGCGGCCGCCGAGCAGGCCGCCGCCGCATCCCCGGAACCCGCGCCGACTCCCGCCACCGAGGCACCGGCTGCGGCCCCCGCGCCGGAGGCCCCGGCCCCGGCGGCGGCAGCACCCGCCGAGGTGCCGAGCGGCGCCCACGCCGGCTACGTGACCCCCATCGTCCGCAAGCTCGCGAACGAGAAGGGCGTCGTGCTCGACGAGGTCACCGGCACCGGCGTCGGCGGTCGCATCCGCAAGCAGGATGTGCTCGACGCGGTCTCGGCCGAGGCGACTCCCACCGCCGCGCCGGCCGCCGAGGCGGCACCCGCCCCCGCGGCGACCGCCGAGGCCTCCCCGCTGCGCGGCACGACCGTTCCGATGACGCGCCTGCGCAAGGTCGTGGCCGAGCGCGCGGTCGTCTCGATGAACTCCACGGCCCAGCTCACCACGGTCGTCGAGGTCGACGTGACGAAGGTCGCCGCACTGCGCGACGCGGTGAAGGCCGACTTCCTGGCGAAGACCGGCACGAAGCTGTCGTTCATGCCGTTCTTCGCGCTCGCGGCCGCCGAGGCTCTCCGCAGCTTCCCGATCATCAACGCGACCGTCGACGGCGACAACATCGTCTATCCCGAGACCGAGAACCTCTCGATCGCGGTCGACACCGAGCGCGGACTGCTCACGCCGGTGATCCGCAACGCGGGCGACCTCGACATCGCCGGCCTCGCCAAGGAGATCGCCGACCTCGCCGAGCGCACGCGCGACAACCGCCTGAAGCCCGACGAGCTCGCCGGCGGCACCTTCACGCTCACCAACACCGGTTCGCGCGGTGCGCTGTTCGACACCCCCGTGGTGTTCCTGCCGCAGGTCGCGATCCTCGGCACGGGCGTCGTCGTGAAGCGGCCCGTCGTGATCAGCGAGGGCGGCAGCGATGCGATCGCCATCCGGTCGACCGTGTACCTGGCGCTGTCGTACGACCACCGCATCATCGACGGTGCCGACGCCGCCCGCTTCCTGGGCGCCGTGAAGGCACGCCTCGAGGGCGGCGACTTCCAGGGTTCGCTCGGAATCTAGCCCCGCGCGATCCAGTCGCGGATCCTCCATCCGGCCTCGCTCCTCATCATGAGGAGCGAGGCCGGAGCGGTCTCGGGGCCGAGTTCGACGAGCGCTCCGTCGCCGAGCCGCTCGACGACTCGGGCGCCTGCCGCGTCGACGGAGTGCGACGACGCCTCCTCCCCTGCCCGGAGCGCCGCGACAGCCTGCCGGTCGGCGGCGAGAGCCGCCGAACCGGTCTGATCCACCTCGTCGAGGCACAGCACGGACAGCGTCGCGAAGCACTCGTCGCGGCGGTCCAGCAGCACCGCCAACGCGGCGAGCGGATCGTCGCCCTGCAGCGCCGCGGCGCGTGCCCCGACGCGCTCGTCCCCCTCCTCACGGGCGGATGCGTCCGTGACCGGCGCGATGGGGGCCGGCGTCGACCCTCCGGCGATGGGCGCGCGGTGCCCGGTCGGGGTCAGCACGAGCATCAGGGAGGCCGCCGCGACGGCCGCGGCGGCTCCGACCGCGAGCCGACGGCGAAGCGGCGGCAGCCCCGCGACCGTGTGCGCCAGCCGCGACAGCACCCTCTGGAGGCGCGCGACGGACGGCGCCTGCCCCGCATCGACCGGTGCGGCGTCGTCGTGCGCAGGATCGCCGGACGCAGCGCCCTCCGCGGTCGAGAGCCGGATCGGCACGATGCGCGCCGACGCCGACGCGGCCACGGCCGACACGGACGGCGGGCGATACGGCACCGGTGCTGCGAGTTCCGCCAACCCCTCCGCGAGCGTGGCCAGGAGGTCGCGGTCGGCGATCCCGTCGACGACGGCGATCAGCTCGGCGGCGGCCTCCGCCCGCGCGCCCGCGACCCGACCGAGCACCTCGCGGGCGAGACCTCGGAGCGCGGCGCGATCGCGCGCCACGTGCTCCGAGCGATCGAGCACGGCTGCCGAGGAGCCGGGCGCGAACAACACGGCGGCGGCGACGCTCGCCACCACCGCGCCCTCCTGACCGAGCACGATGCAGCGGGCATCGAGCGTCCCGTGGGCGACCCCGCTCGCGTGCATGCGCGACACCGCCCCGACGACCGGGTGCAGTGCCGAGACGGCCTCCCCCGCCGCCCAGCGTTCCCGCTCGGCGAGGGCTGCCGCCAACGTCGGTCCGGCGACATGGGAGCGCAGGAGCGCCGGACCGAACCCGTCGTCGAGCACGTCCACCAGAGCGACCAGACCCGAGCCGTGCGCCCGGTGGAGGCCGGCGATCTCACGCAGGCAGCGCTTCGACCCCAGGGCGTCGAGCGGACGCACCAGGACGGCCGGCCCGCCCGACTCCCCCTCGACCTGCACGAGCATGCTCTCGCGGTGCGCATCACGCGCGAGCGGCCGCACGATGCGGATGCCGGGGTGCGGGTCGTCGCTCGCCATGCCCCGAGGATCACCCGGCGGTCGCCGCGCGAGCCCCGGCCCGACGGGATCTGGGTGCGGACGCCCGTCCGTCCGGTCCGGGAGGACCGGAGCCGATAGGCTGGGGCGGTGGTCGACTACGTCGACGCGGGGCTAAGCGCCAACTCCGTGTCGTATTCGACGGCCCTCGAACGCCAGCGTGCCGTGCACGCCGACGTCGCGAGCGGCCGGGCGCCCGATACCGTGCTCCTGCTGGAGCACCCGCCCGTCTACACCGCCGGGAAGCGGACCGAGCCGCACGAGCGGCCGGTCGACGGAACCCCCGTCATCGATGTCGACCGGGGCGGCAAGATCACCTGGCACGGCCCCGGGCAGCTGGTGGGCTACCCGATCCTGCGACTGGCCGATCCGATCGACGTCGTCGCCTACGTGCGCAGGCTGGAGCAGCTGCTCATCGACCTGCTCGAGGACCTCGGCGTCGCGAGCACCCGCATCGAGGGTCGCAGCGGCGTGTGGATCCCCCGCGCGGGATCCCCCGCCGACAAGATCGCCGCCATCGGCATCCGGGTGGCGGACGGCACCACGATGCACGGCTTCGCGCTCAACTGCAGCAACGACCTCGAACCGTATCGCGCGATCATCCCGTGCGGCATCCGGGACGCCGGGGTGACGACCATCAGCCGGGAGCTGGGGCGGACGGTCACGCCGAGCGAGATCGCGCCCCGCGTCGTCGCGCGCTTCGAAGACGCCCTGACGGGGAGTCTCCGGCACACGGCGGTCCCGGCATGACCGCCCCTCCCGAGGGGCGCAAGCTGCTGCGCCTCGAGGTGCGCAACGCCGAGACACCCATCGAACGCAAGCCGGAGTGGATCAAGACGCGCGCGAAGATGGGCCCCGAGTACACGGCCCTGCACAGCCTCGTCAAGTCCGAGGAGCTGCACACCGTCTGCCAGGAGGCCGGCTGCCCGAACATCTACGAGTGCTGGGAGGACCGCGAGGCCACCTTCCTGATCGGCGGGAGCCAGTGCACGCGCCGGTGCGACTTCTGCCAGATCGACACGGGCAAGCCCGCCGACTACGACACCGACGAACCGCGTCGGGTCGCGGAGTCGGTGGCGCGCATGGGGTTGCGCTACGCGACGGTCACCGGTGTCGCGCGGGACGACCTCCCCGACGAGGGCGCCTGGCTGCATGCCGAGACGGTCCGCGCGATCCACGCGGCGAACCCGGGCACGGGTGTCGAGATCCTCGCGACCGACTTCTCCGGCGACCCGGAGTTGCTGGGCGAGGTGTTCGCGAGCCGTCCCGAGGTCTTCGCGCACAACGTCGAAACGGTCCCCCGCATCTTCAAGCGGATCCGCCCGGCGTTCCGCTACGACCGCTCGCTCGGTGTGATCACCGCCGCCCGGGACGCGGGTCTCATCACGAAGTCGAACCTGATCCTCGGGATGGGCGAGGAGAGGCACGAGGTGAGCGAGGCTCTGCGCGACCTCCGCGACGCCGGGTGCGACATCATCACGGTCACCCAGTACCTGCGCCCCTCGCCCCGGCATCTGCCGGTGGCGCGCTGGGTGCGTCCCGAGGAGTTCGTCGAGTTCAAGGAGGAGGCCGAGCAGCTCGGTTTCCTCGGCGTGCTCGCCGGGCCGCTGGTCCGCTCGAGCTACCGCGCCGGCCGCCTGTGGGCGCGGTCGATGCGCGCCAAGGGGCGCGACATCCCGCAGGAGCTCGCGCATCTCGCCGACAGCGAACTCGGGTTCGCACAAGCGGTGTCCTGAGTAGCGACCAAAGAATTTGGTCGCGTGGCGAAGGGCGGTGTCCTGACAGACCGTAGGCTGGATCCCATGGCACGCAGCACGCCCGAGAAGGAACCCGGACGCCTGAAGCAGATGTGGCAGGTCTTCCAGATGACCCGCCGCTCGGACCCCGGCATCACCTGGTACCTCATCCTCTCGTTCCTCGTCCCCGTCGCGGTCTCGATCGTCGTCTCGGTGGCGTTCTTCGGCGGGAACGTCATCGGGATGATCCTGATCATCGTCACGGGCGTGCTGCTCGGAGCGCTGCTCGTGCTGGTCGTGCTCGGGCGCCGCGCCGAGCGCGCCGCCTACTCGCAGATCAGCGGGCAGCCAGGAGCGGTCGGCGCCGTCATCAAGAACGGGCTGCGCCGCTCGTGGGTCGGCAGCGAGGAGCCCGTCGCCTTCAGCGCCAAGACGCGCGACGCCGTCTACCGCGCGGTGGGACGGCCCGGCGTCGTGCTGATCGGCGAGGGCCCGCGCTCGCGCACCCAGCCGATGCTCGACAAGGAGCGCGCCGCCGTCTCGCGACTGCTGCCGAACGTGCCGGTGCACGTGCTCTACGTCGGACCCGACCAGGGCTCCGTCCCCCTGCACCGCATCTCGGCGGCGCTCGGCAAGTTCCCGCGCAAGCTCACCAAGGCCGAGGTGCTGCAGGTCGACAAGCGACTCACGTCGGTCGCGAAGGTGAAGGGCTTCAAGATCCCGGGCGGCATCGACCCGCAGCGGATGCGGGCTCCCCGACCCCGGTAGCCCGCGGGCGGACTCAGCCGACCCGGTCGAGCAGCCACACCGTCATGTTCGACGAGCTGCCGCCGACGCAGGTCTGGTAGTAGCCCGCATGTCCCGCGGGCACGGCGGAGGCGTTCGCTCCGTAGGCGAGCCCGCCGACGATGCCTGCGACCCGGTACGTCCCGTATCCGGGGAACTGCACGGTCGAGCCGACTCCGACCCGGCCCCACGCGCGTCCCCCGCATGACCAGTGCTCGGCCGCGTAGAACGCGCCGCCCAGGTAGCCAGCGATCTCCGCGACGTTCACCGACCCCCGGCACGCGTCGATCTGCGCCTGCCCGCCGCTGGTCCAGATCGTCTCGACGAACGCGCCGCCCGCCCTCGCCGCGCCGCCCGACCGCGTCGCGCGCGCGGCGGCGGCCTCCGCCGCGATGCGGGCCGCCTCCTTCTCGGCCGCGATCCGGGCCTGTTCGGCCTCCCAGGCGCCGACCGCGTCGCCGACCGCCGCGGTCCCTGCGCGGAGCCGCGCCTGCACGCCCTCGAGCGACACCGCGGACCCGGCGACGTCGCCACCCCACACCGCTGCCCGGACCGCCTCCGCGATCGACTGGTCGGCTGCTCGCACGGCGGTGCCGAGGCCGGATCGGGCGTGCTGATCGAGCACGCGACCGCTCGATGCGGTGAGCGCCGCACGCGCCGCCGTCGCGGCGTCCCGCACGGCGGAGATCTGCGGCGACAGGGAGACGGTCGCGGGCGCGACCACCGCCGACGGGATCGCCGCGAGCACACCTTCCGACTCCGGCCGCGGGGTCGCCCCGATCGCGAGGACCGCGATCGCGAGCACCAGCACGATCCGCCGGAGCGGATGCGTCTCGTCGTGGGGCCGCGGCGCGACCGCGATCGGCCGCAGCCGATGCCCGACGCTCGTCGTCACCCGTCACCTCGCTCACCGCGCGGAGGCGATCGGGTGCGCCTCGACTCGTGAGCCAGTGTGCTCCGCCCGGTCTACCCCCCGCAAGGGGGTAGACGAGGCCAACTCAGACGCGCACGAGGACGGTTCCCGCGGCCTTGTCGTGCAGGCCGCGCTGATCGCGGTCCCAGATGAGGGCCGGGATCGCCAGACACAGCAGCACCGTGCGCACCGCGGGGCGCCACACGCCCAGATAGCCTCCGCCGAGCGGCACGACGCGCAGCCGCACGATCAGGTGCCCCAGGCTCCCCCCGACGACGAGGAGGAACAGGTACTGCTCCACGGCGAACAGTCCCAGCGTCACGAACGGATCCGTGCCCTGCGAGGTGCGGAAGAACGCCCACGACAGCAGCGTCGCGACCGCCCAGTCGATGAGCAGCGCGACGATCCGGCGCCCCGGGCGGCCGACGGAACGCGGACCCGCCTCCGGGAGGCCGAGACGTTCGCCCGGCCAGCGGTTCGGGATGGGTCCGGGGGCCGGTGAGGTCACGCTTTCCACTCTAGGGAGCACCGCGTAACATGCCGGAAACAAACCGGTCATGGTCGGGAAATCCCGTCCCCATAGCCTCTCAACGGCTGCACCCGCAGCCGACTCGTTCCACGCCCTTGGAGTAATCCCCTATGTCCAAGCCTCTGTTCAGCGACTCGTCCGAGGTGCTGAAGTTCATCAAGGACACGGATGTCAAGTTCCTCGACATCCGCTTCACCGATCTGCCGGGTATCCAGCAGCACTTCAACATCCCGGCCTCGACCGTGGATGAGGACTTCTTCACCGTGGGGCAGCTCTTCGACGGTTCGTCGATCCGCGGCTTCCAGTCGATCCACGAGTCCGACCTGCAGCTCATCCCGGATGTGTCGACGGCGTTCGTCGACCCGTTCCGCACCGAGCGCACCCTCGTGATCGTCTTCGACATCTACAACCCGCGCAACGGCGAGATCTACTCGCGCGACCCGCGTCAGGTCGCCAAGAAGGCCGAGAAGTACCTCGAGTCGACCGGCATCGCCGACACCGCGTACTTCGCCCCCGAGGCCGAGTTCTTCATCTTCGACGACGTGCGCTTCGAGGTGAAGCAGAACAAGAGCTTCTACGAGGTGGACTCCTCCGAGGCGGCCTGGAACTCCGGGCGCGTCGAGGAGGGCGGCAACCTCGCCAACAAGACCCCGTACAAGGGCGGCTACTTCCCCGTCACGCCCGTCGACCAGATGGCCGACCTGCGCGACGACATCGTCCTGAAGCTCACCGACGTGGGCCTCGAGGTCGAGCGCAGCCACCACGAGGTGGGCACCGCCGGTCAGAACGAGATCAACTACAAGTTCGACACGATGGTCCACGCGGCCGACGACATCCTGAAGTTCAAGTACATCGTCAAGAACACCGCGCTCGAGTGGGGCAAGACGGCGACCTTCATGCCGAAGCCGCTCATGGGCGACAACGGCTCGGGCATGCACGTGCACTCCTCGCTGTGGGACGGCGGCAAGCCGCTGTTCTACGACGAGCAGGGCTACGGCGGCCTGTCGGACATCGCGCGCTGGTACATCGGCGGCATCCTCAAGCACGCCGCCGCGGTCGCCGCGTTCACGAACCCGACGGTCAACTCGTACCACCGCCTGATCCCCGGCTTCGAGGCCCCGGTGAACCTGGTCTACTCGGCCGGCAACCGCTCGGCGTCGATCCGCATCCCGATCACCGGCACCAACCCGAAGGCCAAGCGCATCGAGTTCCGCGCCCCCGACTCGTCGGGCAACCCGTACCTCGCCTTCGCGGCGATCCTGATGGCGGGTATCGACGGCATCAAGAACAAGATCGAGCCGCACGAGCCGGTCGACAAGGACCTCTACGAGCTGCCTCCGGAGGAGGCCAAGAACATCCCGCAGCTGCCGGGGTCGCTCGACGAGGCGCTGAAGGCCCTGGAGGCCGACCACGACTTCCTCCTCGAGGGCGGCGTGTTCACCCAGGACCTGATCGACACCTGGATCGACTACAAGCGCGAGAAGGAGCTCCTCCCCTTCGCGCAGCGCCCGCACCCCTTCGAGTACGAGCTGTACTTCGGGGTCTGAGCCGCAGACGCGCAGAAACGGACGGGCCGTCTCCTTCGGGAGGCGGCCCGTCCGCTGTCATCTGCGGCCGGCTCAGACGAGGGCGTCCGCGCGCGCTCGCGCCGGTTCGGCACCCGGCGCCGTGACGCCGGTGCCGAGTCCGATGACGGTCCACCCGGCCGCGGTCCAGCGCTCGCGGTCGAGCTTGTTGCGCGCGTCGACGACAGTGCGCGCACGCACGCGCCTCCCGAGCTCCTCGGGGTCGGCGTCCAGGAACTCGGACCACTCCGTCAGCAGCAGCACGACGTGCGCGCCGTCGACCGCCGTGAGGGTGTCGTCGGCGTAGGAGAGCGTCGGGAACATCCGCCGGGCCGTCTCCCCCGCCTCCGGGTCGAAGACGGTCACCTGGGCACCGCGCAGGTGCAGCGCCGCCGCCACGTTGAGTGCCGGCGAATCGCGGACGTCGTCGGTCAGGGGCTTGAACGCCGCCCCGAGCACGCCGATGCGGGCGTTCAGCACGGAGCCCCCGCACGCCTCCAGCGCCAGGTCGACGACGCGCTGGCGCTGGGCCATGTTGATCTCGTCGACCTGCTCCATGAGACCGACGACCTCGAGCGCGCCGAGCTCGGCGGCTCGGTGCATGAGGGCGCGGATGTCCTTCGGCAGGCACCCGCCGCCGAAGCCGAGCCCCGCGTCCAGGAACCGTCGCCCGATCCGGCCGTCGAAGCCGATGGCGTCGGCGAGGGCGTTCACATCCGCGTCGGCCACCGTGCAGAGCTCCGCGATCGCGTTGATGAACGAGATCTTGGTCGCAAGGAAGGCGTTCGCGCTCACCTTGACGAGCTCGGCTGTCGTGAGGCCCATCGCGAGGAACGGCGCCCCCTCGGCGATCGGCTGGCCGTAGACCTGCCTCATGACCCGCTCGGCGGCCGGCGAGGCTCCGCCGATCACGACCCGGTCGGGGTGGAGGGTGTCATCGACGGCCTTCCCCTCGCGCAGGAACTCCGGGTTCCAGATCAGCTCGGTCGAGACCCCCTCCGGTGCGAGGGCCCCGAGCAGCTCGCGCAACCGCGCCGCGGTGCCCACGGGGACCGTCGACTTGCCGACGACGATGCCGTCGTGGCTGAGCGCACGCGCGATCCCCGCCACCGCCGACTCGACGAAACGCAGGTCGGCGGCGTGGCTCGTCGCCTGCTGAGGCGTCCCGACACAGACGAAGTGCACGTCGCTCATGGCGACCGCCTCCGCGAGGTCGGTGGTGAAGCTCAGCCGCCCGGTCGCGAGGTGGCGCGCGAGCAGCTCCTCGAGACCCGGCTCGAAGAACGGCACACGCCCTCCCGCGAGCAGCTCGACCTTCGCCGGGTCGGTGTCGACCCCGACGACGTCGAACCCGAGCTCGGCCATCGCGGCGGCGTGGGTCGCCCCCAGGTACCCCGTGCCGATCACGCTGATCCGAGGCTTCAGTGCGGCCGCCTCCGGCGTCGCCCCCGTCGTCGCATCCGTCGTCCCCATCATGGTGTCTCCTCCCTCGTCAGCCGAGCGGCTGGGTCTGCACGTCGTCGCCGAGCTCGGCGAGACCGTTCTGGAAGGCCGCGAGCGAGTCGGCCCGTGAATCGATGCGCCAATCGTTGGTCGCCCGTTCGCCCTGCACGTAGGTCGTCACGGCGAGGCTGAACCAGGCGAACCCGACGATGTCGTCGTTGGCCGGGTCGGCGAGGCCGTCGAAGAAGCTGGCCACCCACTCCGGCTTGTGCCCCTCGGTCTCGGACGCCCCCACCTCCGCGAGCACGATCGGCTTGTCGGCGACCTGCCGCAGCTGGGCGAGCGTCGCACCGAACGTCGTGTCGAAGGTGTAGCTGCTCGTGCTCGTGTAGGGCGGGCGCAGGTAGCCCGACATCCCGATCCAGTCGACGTAGTCGTCGCCCGGGTAGAGCTGCTCGGTGAACGCCAGGCCGCGGTTCGCCGAGGGAAGGTTGTCGACGCGGTTCGGCGCCCACACCCAGATCACGTACTCGTTCGCGCCCTCCTGCTCGAAGATGTCGTGCACGTGCTGCCACATCTTCACGTAGTCGCCGGGGCTGTTCCCGTTGATCGAGGCCCCGGATCCGTCGGTCTCCGACCACGGGTACCAGACGCCGTTCATCTCGTGATCGAGACGGATGGCGAGCGGCAGCCCGGTGCTCGCGATCGCCTGGGCGTAGCGGTGCAGGTAGTCGTCGAACGCACCGCCGATGATGCGCGGAAGCGAGTAGTCGGGCTCGTCGACGACGTCGTTCTGGGCCGCGATGGGCCGCGACTCCCAGGTCAGCATCGGCAGCATGCCCCGCGACCAGGAGCGCGTGACCGCGTCGGCACGGAAGTCCTGGTCCCAGCCGCCGAAGTAGCCGACCATGCTCGGCAGCGCCCCCACCTTCTGCGAGGTGGCGTCGAGCGTCGCCCAGTTGTGGGGCGCCTGCTCGGTGTACATGCCGTAGTACATCGCGCTCGGGGACAGCAGTTCGGCCTTCGAGGGCGCGGTGACCGGCGCTGCCGCCGGCTGCGGTGCCGGGGCCGGCGCGGGAGCCGTCTCGAGCGGCGCCGTCGCGGACCGCTCGGAGTTCTGCAGGATGGCCAGCTCCTTCAGGGCGGCCTGGAGCGCGCCGTCGCTGCTGGCGAGCTGCTGCTCGGCGTCGACCTTGCCCTCCGTGAGGGAGCCCACCTGCGCCTCGAGGGCGTCGATGCGCGCCATCAGCCGCTCGCGCTCGTGCGCGGCGTCGGCGGCCTCCTGGACCTTCTCCGCGGCGCGGATCGTCTGCTGCACGGGCGACACGTCGGGCGACGTCCACACGATCGCGCTCAGTGCCGCGAGGGCCAGCACGAGCACGGTCGCCGCGACCGCCGTGACGCGGGAGCGGGTGCGGGACACGGCCCACCAGGAGCGGGCGGCAGTGACACTAGACAAGGAGCATCGCCTCCAGAGCGAAGATCGTGAATCCGATGAGGTACGGGATGGCGGCCAGCGGGTTCGGCCGGCGCCGGCGTCGCGGCTTCCTCGCCGCAGCGGACGGCTCGCTCGGGCTCAAGCCCGTGATCGAGGCGACACCCAGGGGCACGCTCGCCGCGCGGACCAGCACGGCGTTCGCGCGGCTCTGGGACGACCCGGAACCGGCCGCGGCGGGCGACGACGTCTGCTCGGGGTCGCCGCCCGCGTACGCACCCGTGCGGGTCCCCCACCCGCTCGCGTGCGCCATCCGGAAGAACCCGAGCAGCCGGATCGGCATGAGGAAGAACGTCGAGACGATGATGAACACCGGCAGCCGCAGGAAGTCGCTCGGCTTCTCGGAGAGATGCCGCAACTGGCGGATCGCCATGCTGAGCACCGACGAGGCGACCATGAGGGCCAGCACGAAGACCACTCCGGACTGCAGGCCGTACTCCTCGAGGAAGCCGGCGTAGAAGTTGTAGCCCTGCCCGGTCAGGGCGCGGTACGTCCACCCCGCGATCACACCCCAGAGCAGGAACGGGAGCAGGATGTCCATGACGAAGAAGAGCGCGAGCACGGGGGCGTGACCGAGCATCCAGGGCAGCATCCGGAGGGTGTTGTACTGGCTCCCGCGCGCCCAGCGCAGTTGCTGCTTGAACAGCTTCTTCACCTGGAGCGGCGCATCCGTGTAGACGAGGCTCGTGTACTGGTAGACGGTGCGATAGCCCGCCTTCAGCGTCAGGTTGGTCAGCGTGCGATCGTCGGACACCTCGAGGAACACCCCGAGGAAGCGCTGGGTCATGAAGTCGTGCATGACCCGGGTGAGGATCGACCGGCGGAACGCGATCGTGCGCCCCGGCAGGCAGCCGACCTGCCCGAGCACGCTCTGCGCGGGCATCGAGTAGAGGGCCCGGCTGTTCTCGAGCCAGTCGGCCCACCGCGTGATCCAGCTGCGGGTGGGCTCCAGGATGCGCTGACGCGTGGTCACCCCGCCGACGGTCGGATCGGCGAAGGGCTTCACCAGCTCGGCGAGCGTGGCCTCGGTCCACACGGTGTCGGAGTCCACCAGCACGGTGATCTCGCCCCGCGAGAGCTCGGTGCCGATCTTGACCGCGTTGCGCTTGCCGGGGATCGGGGTGTGCACCCACCGCACGAGCGGCGCGAACTCCTCGCACACCTGCACCAGGCCCGGGTTCGGCGCCCCGTTGATCACCACGATGATCTCGTCGGGCCGCTGCTCCACCATCCGTCCGATGACGTCGCGGAAGAGTTCGAGCGGCTCGTCGACCACCGGCACCACGACGCTCGTCGTGCCGCGGAAGGTGCCGGTGAAGGGGCGGTAGCGCGAGGAGATCACGACCTTGAGCACCCACAGGCACCAGATGAGGGCCGAGTACACCGCGAAGAGGTAGAGCTCCGGGTGGCCCTCGATCATGTGCCGCAGCTGCAGCAGGAAGATGAACACAGCGGTCCCCTCTCGTCGTCCGTCCGGTCGGCACGGGGGCCGGTTCCGGTGGATCCGCGACGCTGGGGATCAAGTCCTGTCAGTTCGTTGCTCGATTCTGGGCACGACCTGTCTACCCCCGCAAGGGCGGCACATCGGCGGGCGAGGGAGCCGCTCTCATAGTCGAGCGGGGCTCGTCTCGCGCTGTCCGCCATTCGACCGACACGCCGCGCCTGCAGGCACGCGGGCGTCCGCCTCCGGGGCGCACCCGCGGGAAACCCCCGGTCAGAGGAGACACCCCTGCCGCACCGCGCACGACGGTCCGCGCGTCGCGAGCGCGCGACCGCGAACGAGCGTCCGCCGACCGGCGGACGCAAACGGGGTACAGGAATGCGGGACGCTCAGTCCCGCGAATTCTCATCTTCCGACGACGGCGCCTCGGGCGTGTCGCGCGCGTGCAGGAGCAGGAAGTCGCGTCGCCGGAGCGCCCGCAGGATCCACGAGCGGGGCGGGCCGTACGCGGCGAGCCCCGCCTCGCGGTCGAGAGGGCGCACACCGTCGACGGCGATCTCGCGTCCGCGGTGGATCAGCACCCCGGATCCCGCAGCGCGCAGATTGCGGTACCAGGCCACCTCGGGCCCGTAGGTGAGCTCGGCCACGAAGCCGCCCTCGGTGGGCGCCACGATGATCGGCGTCTCGTAGACCCGGCCCGTCTTCCGGCCGACATGCCGGATCGCCGAGAACGGTCCGCGCCCTCGATGCGCGGCGCGGAGTGCGACGGGGTTGAGCGTGCGACCGAGGAAGCGGAACCAGCGCTCGCGGACGCTCATGTCAGACGCGACCCGTAGAACAGCCGCTCGAACACCTGACGGGCGATGCGGGTCGTGCGCAGGTAGTCCTCGTCGAGTCGGGTGGCGGAGTGCGGCGGGTACTCCATGAGCCGGGCCACCCCCTCGAGCGCCCGCCGATCGGCAGGCAGCACGTCGGCCGTCTTCGCCGTCCACAGCGTCATCGCCGAGCGCGCCCGGGAGGCGATGATCCAGGCTGCCCGCAGCCGCGCGGCATCGGCCTCGGACACGAGGTCGGCCTCGACGGCCGCCGCGAGGGCGTCGAGCGTCGAGGTGGTGCGCAGCTCCGGGATCGCGTGGGCGTGCTCGAGCTGCAGCAGCTGCACGAGCCACTCGACGTCCGACAGCGACCCGCGTCCGAGCTTTAGATGCCGGGACGGATCCGCTCCCTGCGGCAGCCGCTCCGACTCCACGCGCGCCTTGATGCGCTTCACCTCGCGGATCGCGTCTCCGCCGATCGCCGCGGGGTACCGCAGCTCGTCGGCCATCCGTTCGAAGTCGGCGAGCAGGCCCGCATCGCCGGCGATCCCCCGGGCGCGCAGCAGCGCCTGCGCCTCCCAGGTGAGCGACCAGCGCTGGTAGTAGGCCCGGTAGCTGTCGAGCGAGCGCACGATCACGCCGTTGCGACCCTCGGGGCGCAGCCCCAGGTCCAGGTCGAGCGGCAGCCGAAGGTCCTCGGTGAGGCGCTTGATCTCGTGCACGATCTGCTCGGCGCGCTTCTGCGCGACCTCCGGCTCGCAGCCGGCGGGCCGGTAGACGTAGATGATGTCGGCGTCGCTGCCGAAGCCCAGTTCCGCTCCCCCGTAGCGGCCCATGGCGACGATGCCGAACTCGACCTCGTCGCCCCAGCGGTGGGCGAGGCGGAGCGCGCCGCTGAGGATCGCCGTCGTGATGGCCGAGAGCGCGACCCCGAGCTCCTCGATCTCGATGAGGCCCACGATCCCGGCGAGGGCGAGACGCAGCACCTCGCGCCGCCGCGCCGTGCGCAGCGCCGCGGCGGCGGCATCCACGTCACCGGCGTGCCGCGCGAGGGTCGCCTCGGTCTCCTCGAGGAGTTCGTCGAGCCCGCGCGGACGCAGTTCGGCGTCGTTCTCGAGCCAGGCCGCCGCCTCGGGGAAGCGCTCGAAGAGCACGCCCGCGAAACGCGAGCTGGCCAGCACGTGGGTGAGCCGCTGCGCGGCCCCCGACGAATCGCGCAGCATCCGCAGGAACCAGTACGCCTCGCCGAGGTCGTCCGACAGGCGCCGGAAGGCAAGCAGACCGTAGTCCGGGTCGGCACCGTCGGCGAACCACTGCAGCATGACGGGCAGCAGCGTCCGCTGGATCGCCGCACGCCGCGACACCCCTCCCGTGAGCGCCGCGATGTGGTGCAGCGCCCCCCGGGGGTCGTGGAAGCCGATCGCCGCGAGGCGGGCCTCCGCCTGGGCGCTCGTGAGCGCGTAGCCGTCCTCCGGCAGCGCCGCCACCGCCGACAGCAGGGGACGGTAGAACAGGCGCTCGTGCAGACTGCGCACCTTCTGCTGCACCTCGCGCCAGGCCTCCAGGAGGCCGTCGGCCGTGGTGGCGATCCGGGTGCCGCGGGCGAGCGCCCGCTGCTCGGCCTCGCCGCGCGGCATGAGGTGGGTGCGTCGCAGCCGGGCGAGCTGCAGACGGTGCTCGATCAGCCGGAGGAACCGGTAGTCGCGGGCGAACTCCGCCGCCTCGACGCGACCGATGTACCCCCGATCCGCCAGGGCCACCAGGGCGTCGAGGGTGCCCCGCTGCCGGATCTCGGGGTCGACCTGACCGTGCACGAGCTGCAGCAGCTGGATGGTGAACTCGACGTCGCGCAGACCGCCGGGCCCGAGCTTGAGCTGCAGCTCGACCTCGTCGTGCGGGATGTGCTGCAGCACGCGCTCGCGCATCCGCTGCACCGACTCGACGAAACCCTCACGGGAGGAGGCCGCCCAGACCTTCGGGGCGACGCCGGCGACGAACCGCTCCCCGAGCTCGCGATCACCCGCCATCGCGCGGGCCTTCAGCAGCGCCTGGAACTCCCAGCTCTTGGCCCATCGGTCGTAGTACGCCAGATGCGACTCGAGGGTGCGCACGAGGGCGCCGTCCTTGCCCTCCGGTCTGAGGTTCGCGTCGACCTCCCACAGGGGCGGCTCCACCGCGAGCTCCTGGATGGCGTGCATCGTGTCGACCGCCAGGCGGGTCGCGATCTCGATGGCGCGCCCGTCGGGGATGCCGTCGCCGCCTCCCACGAAGATGACGTCGACGTCGCTCAGGTAGTTCAGCTCGCGTGCGCCGGACTTGCCCATCCCGACGATCGCGAGCCGCGTGGCGGCCACCTCGTCGGACGGGAACCGGGAGTCCGCGCGCGCGATCGCGATCGCCGCGTCCAACGCCGCGGCGGCGAGGTCGGCGAGCGCGGCCGCCACCCGGGCGACCGCGTCGATCGGCTCGGCCTGGTCCAGATCCCAGGCGGCGAGCCGGGTCAGCTCGCGCCGATAGGCGATGCGCAGCGCGTTCCGCGCCGCTTCGCCGCCCAGCCCGTCCACGACCCCCACCAGCCGCTCGCGGTAGTCGGCCTCGGATGCGGGTCCGACGATCGGCTCGGCGAGCACGACCGTCTCACCGGGGTGCCGGTGCAGGAAGACCGCCAGCCCCTCCGAGGCGCCCAGCACCTCGATCAGGCGTCGCGCGGCGTCGGTGTCGCCGAGGAGCGCATCGGTCGCCGCCGGATCCTTCTCCCGGAGCGTCACGAGGTGCCGCAGCGCCTGGTCCGGATCCGCCGCCCGCGAGAACAACGGCAGCACGGCGTCCGGGATCTCGGGAAGGGCGGCGGCGGCCTCCCCCAGGTCCGCGAACCCGAGTCGGGCGAGCTCGGTGAGGGTGACCGCGCTGCGGCTCAGAGCGCCTCCAGGTTCGCTTCCAGCTCGAAGGGCGTGACCTGCGCGCGGTAGCCGGCCCACTCGCGCCGCTTGTTGAGCAGCACGTAGTTGAACACCTGCTCGCCGAGGGTCTCTGCCACGAGCTCCGACTCCTCCATGATGAGCAGGGCCCGGTCGAGGCTCGACGGCAGCGCCTGGTAGCCGAGGGCGCGCCGTTCGGCGCTCGTCATGTCGAAGACGTCGGAGTCCGCTTCGGGCGGCAGCTCGTAGCCCTCCTCGATGCCCTTGAGGCCCGCCGCGAGCATGAGCGAGAACGACAGGTACGGGTTCGCGGCCGAGTCGATGCCGCGGTACTCGACGCGGGCGCTCTGCCCCTTGCCCGGCTTGTACAGCGGAACGCGCACGAGCGCCGAGCGGTTGTTGTGCCCCCAGGTCACGTAGCTGGGCGCCTCGTCACCGCCCCACAGCCGCTTGTACGAGTTCACGAACTGGTTCGTGACCGCGGTGATCTCGGGGGCGTGGGTCAGGAGGCCTGCGACGAACTGGCGCCCGATCTGGGAGAGCTGGTACTGCCCGCCCGCGTCGAAGAACGCGTTCGTGTCGCCCTCGAAGAGCGACACGTGGGTGTGCATACCCGAACCGGGATGGGCGGAGAACGGCTTCGGCATGAACGTCGCGTAGACGCCCTGCTCGATCGCGACCTCCTTGATGACCGTGCGGAAGGTCATGATGTTGTCGGCCGTCGTGAGCGCGTCGGCGTAGCGCAGGTCGATCTCGTTCTGACCGGGACCGGCCTCGTGGTGGCTGAACTCGACCGAGATGCCGAGATCCTCGAGCATCCGGACGCTCCGGCGCCGGAAGTCGTGGGCGGTGCCGCCCGGCACGTTGTCGAAGTAGCCGGCCGAGTCGACCGGCACCGGGACGCCGTCCTTCAGCTTGCTCGACTTCAGCAGGTAGAACTCGATCTCGGGATGCGTGTAGAAGGTGAAGCCCCGATCGGCCGCCTTCGCGAGGGTGCGCTTCAGCACGTTGCGCGGGTCGGCCACGGCGGGCTGACCGTCGGGCGTCGTGATGTCGCAGAACATGCGGGCCGTCGGATCGACCTCGCCCCGCCACGGCAGGATCTGGAAGGTCGTCGGGTCGGGATGCGCGAGCACGTCCGCCTCCGAGGCGCGCGTGAGGCCCTCGATCGCCGAGCCGTCGATGCCGACACCCTCGGAGAAGGCCCCCTCGACCTCGGCCGGCGCCAGGGCGACCGACTTCAGGGTGCCCACCACGTCCGTGAACCACAGACGCACGAACTTCACGCCGCGCTCCTCGATCGTGCGCAGAACGAAGTCTCGCTGCTTGTCCATCCGGGTCCCTTCCTCGGCGCACCGCGCGCTCGTCCTAGGCTATCGCCATGCCCCGTCTGCGATTGGCACTTGCGCAATCCAACCCGATGGTCGGCGATCTGGACGGGAACGCCGAACGGATCCTCGCCGCCGCGCGGGATGCGCACGCCGCGGGCGCCGATCTGCTCGCCACGGGCGAGATGGCGCTCACCGGCTATCCGATCGAGGACCTCGCGGCCCAGCCGAGCTTCCTACGGGCCTCCGCCGACGCCGTGCCCGCCCTCGCGGCACGACTCGACGCCGAGGGTCTCGGCGAGCTGATCGTCATCGTCGGGCACCCCGACGGCCCGTTCGAGCCGCGCCTGCTCGGCACGAGCAACGCCCCGACCGCGATCGCCCAGAACTGCGCCTCCGTGCTGCACCGCGGCCGGGTCGTGGCGAGGTACGCCAAGCACCACCTCCCCAACTACTCGGTGTTCGACGAGTACCGCGTCTTCATCCCCGGCGACGAGCTGCTGGTGATGCGCATCCGCGGGGTCGACGTCGCGCTCATCATCTGCGAGGACCTCTGGCGCGACGGCGGTCCGGTGGGGCGCGTGCTCGATGCCGAGGCCGGACTCCTGATCGTGATCAACGCCTCGCCCTTCGAGCGCGACAAGGACGAGGTGCGGCTGCCGCTCGTCACCCGTCGGGCGGTCGAGTCGAGCACGGTCGTGGCCTACGTGAACATCGTCGGCGGCCAGGACGACCTGGTGTTCGACGGCGACAGCGTCGTCGTCGACGAGCAGGGACGGATCCTCGCCCGCGCACCGCAGTTCCGCGAGCACCTGCTGGTGGTCGATGTGCAGGCGGATGGCGCGGGCGACGCGGCGCCCGTCGACGCCGTGCGCCACGTCGCACTCGAGGCGGGCGAGTCGGGTGCGGCGGGCGCTCTCGCCCCCGACGTGGCGGAACTCGGCGACGACCGCGAGCAGCTGTGGAACGCACTCGTGCTGGGCCTGCGCGACTACGTCGAGAAGAACGGCTTCGGGAGCGTCGTGCTCGGTCTCTCGGGCGGCATCGACTCCGCGGTGTGCGCGGCGATCGCCGCCGACGCCATCGGCGCGGATCGCGTGCACGGCGTGTCGATGCCCTCCCGGTACTCCTCGGAGGGCTCCCGCGACGACGCCGACGAGCTCGCCGAGCGCATCGGGCTGCACTACTCGGTCGAGCCCATCGCCGAACTGGTCGCACCCGTGGAGGCGCAGCTCGGGCTCGAGGGCGTCGCGGCCGAGAACGTGCAGGCGCGCATCCGGGGCATCATCCTGATGGCCGAGTCGAACACCCACGGGCACCTGGTGCTCACCACCGGCAACAAGACGGAGCTCGCGGTGGGGTACTCGACGATCTACGGCGATTCCGCGGGGGGCTTCGCCCCGATCAAGGACGTGCCGAAGACGCTCGTCTGGGAGCTTGCGCGCTGGCGGAACGCCCACGCCGAGCTGCGCGGCGAGGTGGCGCCGATCCCCGAGAACTCGATCTCGAAACCGCCGAGCGCCGAGCTGCGCCCCGATCAGACCGATCAGGACACGCTGCCGCCATATCCGCTGCTCGACGCCATCCTCGAGCAGTACGTGACGCACCGGCAGGGCCGCGCCGACATCGTCGCGATGGGCTACGACGCCGAGACCGTCGACTTCGTCACCCGTCTCGTCGACCGCTCCGAGTGGAAGCGCCGCCAGGGGGCGATCGGACCGAAGATCTCGGGGATGGCGTTCGGACGCGATCGCCGCCTGCCGATCACCTACCGGCGGCTCGGATGAGGCGGCCCCGATCGCGCGCCGCCCTCACCGCGATCGCGTTCGCCCCGTTCGGCGTCATCTCGCTCGTGCATCTGGGGCTCAAGCTCGCGGACCTGGTCGACGCGGATCGCGCGACCAAGGGATGGACCGTCCCCGCCCTCATGCTCGGAGTGGTGATCGTGCTGTGGGCCGGTCGGCTGAGCCTGCGCACGTCCGTGCTCGCCCCGCTCATCGCGGCGCTCACCCTCTCCTGGCTCGGAGACATGACCCTGCCCTTCTTCCTCGTGGGACTCGGGTTCTTCCTCGCCGCGCACGTGGCGTACATCGTCGTCTTCCACGTGGCGTTCCGCCGGCGGCCCTCCTGGTGGGCGATCGGCCTGGTCCCGTGGTTCGCCGGTCTGCTCCTCGCGCTCTGGCCGTACCTCGGCGACCTCGTGCTGCCCGTCGCGGTCTACGGCCTGGTGCTCGCGTACATGGCCGCATCGGCGAGCCGCGGCAACGCGTTCACCACCATCGGCGGTGCGCTGTTCGTCGCGAGCGATTCCCTCCTGGCGTTCCGCATGTTCACCCCGCTGTTCCAGACCCCGCCGGAGGACGTGCTCATCATGAGCCTCTACCTCGCGGCGCAGCTCTGCATCACGCTCGGCGTGCTGCGCACCGCGGTGCCGCGCGCGCGGCGGCAGCCCGCCGCGGCCGCCGCCTAGACTGACGCCATGGCAGACGAGGTCGTCAAGAAGGTCCGCACCCGGCATTTCCAGAACGCCAAGGCCAACGGCATCAAGATCACCGGCCTCACCAGCTACGACCAGCTCACCGCGGCGATCTTCGACCGGGCGGGCATCGACTTCCTGCTCGTGGGGGATTCCGCGGGCAACAACGTGTTCGGCTTCGACACGACGCTCCCGGTGACGGTCGACCAGCTGATCCCCCTCACCCGGGCCGTGGCGGGCGCCGTGAAGCGCGCCTTCGTCGTCGCGGACATGCCCTTCGGCTCCTACGAGACGAGCCCCGACGAGGCGCTGCACACGGCGTTCCGGTTCATGAAGGAGACCGGGGCGCACGCGGTCAAGCTCGAGGGCGGCGTGCGGTCGTCCGAGCAGATCCGGCGCATCGTGTCGGCAGGCATCCCCGTGATGGCGCACATCGGGTTCACCCCGCAGAGCGAGCACCAGCTCGGCGGTCACGTCATCCAGGGCCGGGGCGAGCGGATCGAGCAGCTCGTCGCCGACGCGCACGCCGTCGAGCAGGCGGGCGCGTTCGCGGTCGTGCTCGAGATGGTGCCCGCGGAGGCCGCGAAGCGCGTGACGGCGGAGCTCGGCATCCCGACCATCTCGGTCGGCGCGGGTCCGCACACCGACGGGCAGCTGCTCGTGTGGACCGACTGGGCGGGTCTCACCACCGGACGCATCCCCAAGTTCGTCAAGCAGTACGCGAACCTCGCCCAGGTGCTCGGGGACGCCGCGAAGGTCTGGACCGAGGATGTCGCCTCCGGCGTCTACCCCGGCCCCGAGCACTCCTACGACGACTGAGGCATCGTGGCCGTCGCGCGGATCGGGATGGCCGGATGGACCTATGCGCCCTGGCGCGGCGAGTTCTATCCCCCCGGTCTGAAGCAGGCGGACGAGCTGCGCTACGCCGCGGAACGGGTGAGCTCGATCGAGCTCAACGGCTCCTTCTACTCGCTGCAGAAGCCCGCCAGCTGGGCGAAGTGGCGGGCCGAGACACCCGACGACTTCGTGTTCGCGGTCAAGGCTCCCCGCTTCATGACGCACATCCGGCGCCTGTCGGATGTCGCGGAGCCCCTCGCCAACTTCCTCGCCTCGGGGATCCTCGGGCTCGGTCCGAAGCTCGGCCCGATCCTCTGGCAGCTGCCGCCGAGCCTCGACTACGACCCGGAGCTCGTCCGCGCCTTCCTCGCGCTGCTCCCCCACGACACGGAACGCGCACTCGAGGTCGCGCGCGGCCGCGGCGAGCGGATGCGCGGCAAGGAGCTCCTCGAGATCGACGAGCCCCGGGCGCTCCGCCACGCGATCGAGCCCCGCGCGTTCAGCTTCGACGACCAGGAGTTCGCCGACCAGGCGGCCGGGGCGGGGGTGGCCGTCGTGCTCGGGGACACCGCGGGCCGCTGGCCACGGCTCGACTGGGTGACGGCGGACTTCGCCTACGCGCGGCTGCACGGCGACGAGGAGCTCTACACCTCCGGTTACGACGACGCGGGGCTCGACGAGTGGGAGGAGTGGACGCGAGACCACCTCGACCACGACCGCGACGTGTACGTCTACTTCGACAACGATCAGAAGGTGCGCGCACCGTTCGACGCGATGGCGCTTCTGGGACGATTGGCGAGATGACCGATCCGACCCCGCCCTCGCCGTACGTGCTCGCCGAGGCACCCGCCGAACTCCTCCTCGAGACCGAGCGCCTGGTGCTGCGTCCGATCGAGGACGGCGACGTGGTGTCGATGGCGGTCTACCGCGGGGATCCCGAGGTGTGCCGCTACCTTCCGTTCCCGCCGCAGAGCCCCGACGACATCCGCGCGCGCATCGGGCACATCTTCGGCTCGACGACGCTCGCCGGGGAGCGGGGCGGCGTCGCGGTCGCCGTCGTCCGCCGCGACGACGGCGCCCTCATCGGGGATCTGGTGCTGTTCCACCTCGACCCCGCGCACGGCAGCGCCGAGATCGGATGGGTCATCTCCCCCGCCGCATCGGGTCACGGCTACGCCACCGAGGCGGTGCGTGCGCTGCTCGACGCCGCCTTCGGGGTCTTCGGTCTGCGCCGGGTGGTGGCCCGCATCGACGCCGAGAACACGGCGTCGGCGCGGCTCGCGGAGCGGGTCGGGATGCGGCTCGAGGCCCATCTCGTCGAGAACGAGTGGTTCGCGGGCCGTTGGGGCGACGAGCTCGACTACGCGATCCTCGCCCGCGAGTGGCGGGCCTAGCGGTCCGCCTCATCCTCGGCGGCCCAGGCGCGCGCCCGCTCCTGCGCGATCTCGGGAGCGCGGGCCGCGTCCTCGCGGGTCGCGTAGGGGCCGTCGCGCTCGGAGCCCAGCGACTGCGGACCCTCCTCGACCTCACCGGTCCTGTGGTTGTACCACCACTCGGTCATCTGCCCGCCTTCCGCTCGGTACGCTTGAGCCTATGCCTCGCGACGCAGCCGGTCACCTCGTCGCGGGCAGGCTGTCGCCCCTCCGCGCCGTGCCGACCGCCATCCCCCGGCCCGAGTACGTCGGCCGTCCGGGCCCTCGCCCGTTCACCGGATCCGACGTGTACTCCCCCGCGGAGATCGAGCGCATCCGCACGAGCGGACGCATCGCCGCGCAGGCGGTCGAGGCCGTCGGCGCCGCGATCCGCCCGGGGATCACGACCGACGAGCTCGACGCCGTCGCGCACGACTTCCTGGTCACCCACGAGGCCTACCCCTCGACCCTCGGTTACCGCGGGTTCCCGAAGTCGTCGTGCACCTCGGTGAACGAGGTGATCTGCCACGGCATCCCCGACGACACCGTGCTGCAGGACGGCGACATCGTCAACATCGACATCACGGCGTATCACGACGGGATGCACGGCGACCTCAACGCCACGTTCCCGGTCGGCGACCCCGACCCCGCCGCGCTCGACCTCGTGGAACGCACCCGGGAGGCGCTGAACCGCGGCATCAAGACCGTCGCACCCGGCCGTGAGATCAACGTCATCGGCCGTGCGATCGAGAGCTACGCGCGCCGTTTCGGCTACGGCGTGGTGCGCGACTTCACCGGACACGGCGTGGGCAGCGCCTTCCACACGGGCCTGATCGTGCCGCACTACGACGCGGCACCGCGCTACGACACCGTCATGGAGGTCGGCATGGTCTTCACGATCGAGCCGATGCTGACCATCGGCACCGTCGAGCATCCCGGCGGCGTGGAGTGGGACGAGTGGGACGACGACTGGACCGTCGTCACCCGCGACCGCAGCCTGACCGCCCAGTTCGAGCACACCCTCGTCGTCACCGAGACCGGCGCCGAGATCCTCACCCTGCCCTGACCGCATCCGGAGGTACACCCATGAGCACGCTCGCCGTCGGCATCGACATCGGAGGCACCGGCATCAAGGGCGCCCTCGTCGACACCCAGCACGGCGAGCTCGCGAGCGAACGCGTGAAGGTGGCGACGCCGGACGGCGGCGACCCCGACGCCGTGCTCGCCGCGGTGGCCGAGATGGTGGCCGGTTTCGGCGACGATGCGGCGGAGGTGCCCGTCGGCGTGTGCTTCCCCGCGATCGTGAGCCACGGGCGCACCATGTCGGCCGCGAACGTTTCGGATCGCTGGATCGGCCTCGACGCCGAGGGCATGTTCGAGAAGACGCTGCACCGCGGCATCCACTTCGTGAACGACGCGGATGCCGCGGGCGTCGCGGAGGTCAGGTTCGGCGCCGCGGCGGGGGTCGACGGGCTCGTCATCATGACGACGCTCGGCACGGGCATCGGCAGCGCCTTCCTGCACGACGGGGTCCTGGTGCCGAACACCGAGCTCGGGCACCTCGAGATCGACGGCGCGGACGCCGAGTCGCGCGCGTCGTACGCCGCCAAGGAGCGCGAGGACCTCGACTGGGAGGCCTGGGCGCAGAGGCTGCAGCGCTACTACGCCCACGTGGAGTTCCTCTTCTCCCCCGAGCTGTTCATCGTGGGCGGCGGAGTCTCCAAGCACCACGAGGAGTTCCTGCCGCTGCTCGACCTCCGGACACCCATCGTGCCGGCCGCCCTGCGGAACAACGCGGGCATCCAGGGCGCCGCCTGGCTCGCCGCGCGATCGCCCCGTCCGTGAGCCAGGTTTCGGTTCGGTGAAATCTGCCGCATCCCCCTGCCAGGCCGCGTATCCCGTGCACTAGGTTGGGCAGACGCCCCGGTATGTGGGCGCATGCACCAGGAAGAAAGCAGTCACATGCCCACTGGAACCGTGAAGTGGTTCAACGCCGAAAAGGGATTCGGCTTCATCACCCCCGACGATGGCGCTCAGGACGTCTTCGCTCACTACTCCGCCATCGAGGCCAAGGGTTACCGCACCCTCGAAGAGGGGCAGCGCGTCGAGTTCGAGGTCGCCCAGGGACAGAAGGGTCCGCAGGCGGCCAACATCCGGCTCGCCTGACGACGAACTCTCCACCATGAGGAAGCGCCTCCGGGTCACCCCGGGGGCGCTTCCTCTGTGAGACGAACGGGTCGGCCGATACGCCGGGTTCTGTCGGTCGTCCGTGCCTCGCGGCACGATCCGACCGGACGGCCATCTCTCTCGGGACTGCGTCGCCGCAGCCCTCCAGCGGTCTACCCGGTGCCTCGGCGAGCAACCTCATCGGCACCTGTCTGACCTTGCTCCGGGCGAGGTTTACCCAGCGAGCCCGATCACTCGGGCCCCTGGTGGTCTCTTACACCACCGTTTCACCCTTACCGCCCCGCGACGTGCGCGGTGCGGCGGTCTGCTCTCTGTTGCACTTTCTCGCGGATCACTCCGGGTGGGTGTTACCCACCACCCTGCTCTGCGGAGCCCGGACGTTCCTCGGCGCGCGCCCTCCGTCACGAGGGCGGAGGACACGCGACGCGACCGTCTGGCCGGCCCGTTCGCGTCCCCAGGATAGCGGGCGCGAGATCAGAGGCCCGACTCGGCCGTCCGCACGAGCACCGCGCTCGAATCCGGGCACAGCAGCACGTCGTCCGGTGCCGCCGCCCGCACCACGTTGAGGTCCGTCGCGTTCAGGGCGACCCCGCTGGCGCTCGAGACCCCGGCGCGCAGGTGCGAGGCGCCCACGCCGTAGCGGGCGCGCTGCTTCTCGTACAGTTCGAGCAGGTCGGTCGGCACCTTCGCCGAGACGGTCGCCCGGTCGGCGGCGATGTGCGCGCGCTCCTGCTCGATGGATGCGGCCGCACCGTCGCGCGCCGTCGTCGTCGCCGCCGCCTCGGTCTCGTGCGCCTCCAGCTGGAGCCGGATCGACGACAGCGCGGTCTCGAGCTCCTCGACCTTCTCCATCACGACGAGCTCGATCTCCTCGAGCTCGTCGCGGCGGCGGCCGAGCGCGGCGAGCTCCTGCTCGAGCGCCTGCACGTCCTTGACCGACGAGGTCGCCTCGAGGCGACCGCGGTCGCGGGCGATCCTGGCCTCGACGACCGTCACATCCGACTCCACCCGCCCGAGCTCTGCCTGGGCGTCCTCGAGCGCGCCGTTCTGCTCGGCGACCGCACGGCGCAACGACTCGCCGGCGCTGGCGAGCTCGGCGAGGCGCGCCAGCTCGGGCAGTGTGCGCAGGCGGTGGTCGAGCTGCTGGAGGCGGGTGTCGAACTCCTGGAGCTCCAGCAGCAGCGCCTGGTCTTCGGGGGCGGCCTTGAGGCCCATGCTGTTTCCGATCTGTCGTGGTGCGGTCAGACGAGTGCGAAATCCCACGGGTCGGTGCGCAGTTCGCTCACCGTCACCGTGACATCCGGCAGAGCCTCCCGCAGGGCCGCGGCGGCGACGTCGAGCCACAACCACTCGGCCGCCCAGTGGGAGATGTCGAGCAGAGCGGGTCCGCCCGACAGCCGCGCGTCCTCGCGGGCCTCGGAGGCCGGATGATGCCGCAGGTCGCTCGTGATGTAGACGTCCGCCGCGCGGACGGCGGGGTTGGCGAGCAGCGAGTCGCCCGCGCCGGCGCAGACGGCGATGCGACGCACCTCGCCGAAGTAGTCGCCCGCGCCGCGGATGCCCTGCGCGGTGGCGGGCAGGATCTCCTGGAGCCCTCGCGCGAGGTCGCCGAGGGTCATGGGCGCGTCGAGCTCGCCGACGCGTCCGAGCCCCTGTGCGGCGTCGATCGAAGACGGCACCAGCGGCGCGACGTCGTGCAGTCCGAGGCGGCGGGCGAGCACCGCGGAGGTGCCGTCGGCGACGACGTCGGCGTTGGTGTGCGCGGCCAGCAGCGCGCACCCGCCGCGGATGAGTCGGGCGACGATCGCGCCCTTGCTGCGATCCTCGGCGACGGAGGTCACGCCCCGCAGCAGCAGCGGGTGATGCGTGAGCAGCAGCTGCGCGCGTCGATCGAGCGCCTCGTCGACCGTGTCGGCGACGGCGTCGACGGCCAGGTGGATCGCCTCCACGTCGGCGCTCGGGTCGCCCACCACGAGCCCGGGCGCATCCCACTCCTCGGCTCCGGAGAGCGGCCACAGGGCGTGCGCGACCTCGATCACATGTGCGAGAGCGGGAGCCACCGCCTCAGTCTACGAGCGGAGCGGACGCGTTCCCGTCGCCCGGCTGCGCGATATCCCGCTCCTGTCGGCGGATCGCGGGGATCCCCGCGACGAGCGGGAGGAGGAGGCCGAGTGCGAGGGCCAGCAGCACGCCCGCGTCGATCTGGCCGAGGAGGTCGTCGGGGCCGATGCCCACGACCGGGAAGAGGTATCCCTCCCACTCGAGCCCCGGCAGCTCGGCGGAGACGAACCCGAGGCCGATCGCCGAGATCACGAGGAGGCCCACCAGGTTGACCGTGCGCACGGCCGGGTACACGCCTCCCCGCGCGAGCAGCGAGGGCGCATGGAATCGGCGCAGACGGATCATCATCTCGCTCCCGAAGATGCCGGTCCATGCGGCCACCGGCACCGCGAGCGTCGTCATCACATCGCGCACGATGTCGCGCGTGTCGGCGCCCACGAGCAGCAGTCCCGCCGCGAGGGCGGCGACCAGCACCGCGGCCAGGAGCGTCGCGACGGGGCGCGGGAGGCGGATCCCGGTGGCCACGATCGCCAGACCGCCGGAGTACATCGTCACGATCGCGCCGGCGACCAGTCCGAAGGACGCCGCTCCGAGCAGGGGCAGCGCCAGGCCCTCCGGGACGAGGCCCAGCAGGGTCGCGAGCGGAGCCCGGGCCAGCTCACCCGCGAGGGCGGGATCCGATGCCGCGAGCACGGCGCCCCACGACAGGATGGCGAGGGTCGGGACGATCACCCCGAAGCTGCCCCAGAGCATGTTCGCCGCCCCGGAACCCGACGGGCTCTGATAGCGCGCGAGGTCGGAGCTGGACTGCGCCCAGGCGAGTCCGACGATGCTGAAGACCGTCGTGACCCCGCCCGCCACGAGGAGCCACGATCCGTCGTCGGATCGCAGGGCCGTGGGGATGTCGACGTGCGAGGCCGTCAGCCCGATCGTGACGACCACGAGCAGAGTGGAGAGGATCCCGAGCAGGCGCTGCACCCGGTGCAGCAACCCGTATCCCATCACGGCCACGAGGGCGGCGAGCACGGCCCCGACGCCGAGGGCGATGAACGCCGGGATCGCGGGGTCGGCGGCGTCCGGTGCGAGCAGCGCCGCGCTCGTCACGGCGAGCAGCCACAGCAGCACCGCGCCCCACAGCGCACGTCCGATCACGGCCAGGACGGCGGGCACCAGGTTGCCGAGCAACCCGAAGGTCGCGCGCGACACGACCATCGTGGGCTGACCGCTCCACTTCCCGGCGAGCGACCCCAGCCCGAGCGGAAGGGCCGACAGTCCGACGCCCGCGACGATCGCCACGAGCACCTGCCGCAGGCTCATCCCGCCGGTGAAGAGCGCGGCACCCACCGCGACCATGACCACCGACGAGTTGGCGGCGAACCACAACCAGAACAGCCGCGCCGCGTAGCCGGCCCGACGCTCCACGGGCGTCGGCTCCGCCGCGACCGTCTCGACGGCGAAGGCCGGAGGGTCGGAGGGCTGGTCGGCCGCGGGCGGCCCACCGACCGCCACGACGGTGGCGGTCGACACCGGCACCGGAGCCACCGAGGCGACCCCCGCCTGATCCACCGGCACGGGTGCGCCCGCGCGATCCAGGTCGTCGATCCCCTCGACCTCCGGATCGGCGACGGGGGCGTCCGCTGCGAACGCGGACGCCTCGGGCGGCGGGAGCGGCACCGCGGCCACGACCGGGGGCGGGGCGTCCTGGAACGTGGCCGGTGGCGGCAGCACACCGGACGGCGGCGGCAGCAGCGTGACGTCGACCGCCTCCGGGGTCTCGGGCGGCGGCAGCTCGGTGACCGGGGTCGGCGTGAGCGCGCTCGGGTCCAGATCGCCGACCGGCTCGGCCGCCGGCGGCTCCACGAGCGGAGGCGGCGTGAAGGCGGGCGGCGGCGCCGTCAGCCAGGCTTGGTCGTCCGCGGCGTCGTCGTCGAGCGGCGGGAGCTCCTCCGGCTCGGGGGCGGCGACCGGTGCGGGCGGAGCGAAGATCGAGGGCGCCTCGCCCTCGCGCTCCGGGTCCGGAGCGGGAGTCCAGCCCGGCGTGGTCGCCGCCTCGGCCGATTCGGTCGTCCCCGCGGCTTCTGTGGCCTCGTACGCCGCGAGGGCGGCCGCGAGCGCCGATGCGCCCGGCAGCGGCTCCTCATGCGGCGCCTCGACCTCGTCGAGCTGCCACACCGGCGCCTCCGCGGCGTCGACCGGCTCGGACGCGACGGGCGCGTCGACGAGCGCCTCGCCCGGGGCGGGCGCCGCCGCTCCGGCCCACGCGGCCGCCCCGAATGCCGCACCGACGGAGGCGGGGGGCTCATCCGCGTCGAGCACGGGATCCAGCCCCTGGCGCCGGCGGAGCTCGTTCTCGAGCAGCAGGATCGCGTCCAGCGTCGAGCCGGCCGCGGCCTCGTGCTCGACGGTACGGCTCAGCTCCTCGTCGGGGAGAGCGGCCGCGGCATCGGCCGGGTACTCGGCCTCGGCGCGGGCGCTCGGGTCGATCGGCGGCGGCAGCAGGATGCCGTCGATTCCGGTCTCGGGGTCGGATGCCACCTCGTCCGAGGCGATGTACTCGGGTGCCGGCGGCGGGGGCGGGACGGGAACGGGGGGAAGCGCCGGCTCGTGGAGCTCCATCGGGGTGGGCGACTCCTCCGGCGCGCTCTCCGCGCGCTCCGGCGGCGGCACGTCGTGCTGCATCTGCTCGGGGTCCGGGCGGAACGCCGGCTCGGCGTTGACGAGCGGGAGCGTGATCGGTCCGGTGTACATCGCGGTCTGCGCCGCGAGGGCGGCCGCCAGCTCGTCGTCGCTCGTGACGTCGGATGCAGGGTACGGGGGCGGATACGCGCCTCCGCTGCGCTCCGCGTCGTCGGAGTCTCCTCCCGGCGGATCCATGCCCGGCACCTCGGTCATGGCTCGAAGTCTAGGGGCGCTCGTGTCCCGCGGACGGGAGGACGAGCCGTGACGAGCACGACGATGCCCCCCAGGATGGCGAGCACGCCCAGCCAGGCGAGCGGCTCGAGCCGCTCCCCGACCACGGTGACGGCGAGCACCGCGGCGACCACCGGTTCGAGCAGCGCCACCGTGGTGACGGTCGACGAGCGGAGCGCCCGGAGCGCGGCGCCGATCAGCAGGTAGGCGAGGAACATCGGCCCGAGCGCCAGGTAGACGGCGATCCCGATCGACTGAGGGGTCGACAGGAGCGGCGCCCCGGTGACCAGCAGCACGGGGAGCAGCAGCACCGCACCGCCGCCGAAGATGGCGCCCACGGCGCCGCGGGACTCCGCACCCGCGGCGATCACGCGGCCGGAGGCGTAGGTGTACACGCCGTACGCGACGCCCGCGAGCACGGCGAGGAGGACCCCCGGCAGCACGGCATCCCCGCCCTCGCCCGCCGGGCGTCCCAGCACGAGCGCGCTCATCCCCCCGATCGCTGCGACCGTCGCGATCCCCCACCGCGGCGACAGCGGGTGGCGGTCGACCATCCGCTCGAGCACCGCGGCGACGATCGGGCCGGTGCCGAGCGCCACGACGTTGCCGATCGCGACGCCGGCGAGCTGCATCCCGGAGTAGAACGCCAGCGGGTAGACGCCGACGCCGATCGCGCCGATGAGCACCCAGCGACGCGCCCCGGGCAGCGAGCGCACGGCGAGGGAGGCACGAGGAGCGGTCGCGAACAGCAGCAGGCCGCCGATCCCCATGGTCGCCGCACCGGTCGCGAGCGGGCCGACCGACGGCGGCAGGAAGCTCGCCGCGGTGCCCGTCGTGCCCCAGAGCAGCGCGGCCACGACGACGGCCACCACCGCACGCCCCCGTCCCGCCACGTGGGTCCTGAGGGACTCGAACCCCCGACATCTTCGGTGTAAACGAAGCGCTCTACCAGCTGAGCTAAGAACCCGGAACTCCGATGGTATCGGGCCGGGCTAGGCTCCGAGCGTGACGCGCAAGCCCCACGATTTCCGCACCACGCCCGAGCACAGGTGGCCGGTCGCGACCGCCGTTCTCGGCGCGCTCGCGCTCTACCTGCTGCAGCCCTCGATGTTCGTGCCCTGGTTGCGCTGGGTGGTCGTGGTGGCGTGCCTCGCGGTGCTCACGACACTCGTGTTCCTCAACCCGCACCGCTTGTCGAAGGAGTCGCGCTGGTCACGCGTCGCCTCGATCGTCCTGGCCGTCCTCCTGCTCGTCGCCAACCAGTTCGCCCTCGTGGCGCTCATCATCGACCTGTTGTCCTCCGGCGACTCGGATGCGGGCGGCATCCTGCTGATGGCCCTCCAGGTCTGGGTGACGAACGTCATCGCCTATGCGGTCATGTTCTGGGAGATCGACCGCGGGGGTCCCGTGGTGCGGCGCCGGGACGCGCGAGAGAAGCTGCCGCACGCATCGTTCCGCTTCCCGCAGGACGAGGACCACGACACGGTCGCCGAGGTCGCGGCCGGCTCCTCGAAGACCGCCGACTGGACGCCCGAGTTCTTCGACTACCTCTACTTCTCGGCCAGCAACTCGATGGCCTTCAGCGCGACCGATGCGATGCCGCTCACCCGCACGGCGAAGGCGCTCATGCTGCTGGAGTCGTTCTCGGCGTTCGTGATCCTCGCGCTCGTGATCGCGCGCGCCGTCAGCGCGATCGGCTGATCGACCTCAGACCGAGACGGGGAGCACCTCGTCGAGGGCCGCGCGGTACTCCTCGAGGGAGCGCGCCTGCCCCGGCGCGGTGATGAAGGAGGCGCGGATGATGCCCTTCGCGTCGATGACGAAGGTGGCGCGGTTGGCGAACCCCTTCTCCTCGAGGAAGACCCCGTACTCCTTGGCGACGGCTCCGTGCGGCCAGAAGTCGGCCAGCAGCGTGAAGTCGTAGCCCTCCTGCTCGGCCCACGCGCGCAGAGTCGCCTTCGAGTCGACCGAGATGCCCATGAGCTCGACCCCGTGCTGCCGGAAGAGGGCGAGGTTGTCGCGCAGCGCGCACAGCTCGCCCGTGCACGTGCTCGAGAACGCGAGCGGGAAGAAGACGAGCGCCACCGGCTTGCGACCGTGGAAGTCGCTCAGACGGATGTGCTCGCCGTACTGGTTCGGCAGGTCGAAGTCGGGTGCCTGCGTGTCGTTCTCCAGAGCCACGAGCGACGATCATACGCCGCGGGCCGCGGATGCACCGGCGGCCGTGCCCCATGTGGGAATCGTGCACGCGCACGGGCCTAGACTCGACGATGGCCATGACACGATCAGGAAGAGGTCAAGGGTGACGGTGAACGACCAGGATCCGTACTCGGTGAACAACACCGATCAGGACCCGGAGGAGACCGCCGAATGGCAGGAGTCCCTCGACGCGCTCGTCGCGGACAAGGGGCATCAGCGCGGTCGCGAGATCATGCTCAGCCTGCTCAAGCGGTCGAAGGACCTGCACCTGGGCGTGCCCATGGTGCCGACCACCGACTACATCAACACCATCGCGCCGGAGAACGAACCCGCGTTCCCGGGTGACGAGGAGCTCGAGCGCCAGTACCGGCGCTGGATCCGCTGGAACGCCGCGGTCACCGTGCACCGCGCGCAGCGTCCGGGGATCGCGGTCGGCGGCCACATCTCGACCTACGCGTCGAGCGCGTCGCTCTACGAGGTGGGCCACAACTGGTTCTTCCGCGGCCAGGACCACCCGTCCGGCGGCGACCAGATCTTCTACCAGGGGCACGCCTCCCCCGGCATGTACGCCCGCGCCTTCCTGGAGGGCCGCCTCTCCGAGCAGGACCTCGACGGATTCCGTCAGGAGAAGTCGCGCGCACCGCACGGCCTCAGCTCCTACCCGCACCCGCGGCTCATGCCCGAGTTCTGGCAGTTCCCGACGGTGTCGATGGGCCTCGGGCCGATCAACGCCATCTGGCAGGCGCAGAACAACAAGTACCTGACCAACCGAGGCATCGTCGACCGGTCCGACAGCCGCGTCTGGGCGTTCCTCGGCGACGGCGAGATGGACGAGGTCGAGAGCCGTGGCGCGCTCCAGTGGGCCGCGAACGAGAAGCTCGACAACCTGACCTTCGTCGTCAACTGCAACCTGCAGCGCCTCGACGGGCCGGTGCGCGGCAACGGCAAGATCATCCAGGAGCTCGAGAGCTTCTTCCGCGGTGCGGGCTGGAACGTCATCAAGGTCGTCTGGGGTCGCGAGTGGGACGAGCTGCTCGCGCGCGACACCGGGGCGCTCGTGAACCTCATGAACGTCACCCCCGACGGCGACTACCAGACCTACAAGACCGAGGACGGCGCCTACGTGCGCGAGAACTTCTTCGGTCGCGATCCCGAGACGCTCAAGCTCGTCGAGGGCTACAGCGACGAGCAGATCTGGAACCTCAAGCGCGGCGGCCACGACTACCGCAAGGTCTACGCGGCGTTCAAGGCCGCCGTCGAGCACGAGGGCCAGCCGACCGTCATCCTCGCGAAGACCATCAAGGGCTACGGTCTCGGCAAGAGCTTCGAGGGCCGCAACGCGACCCACCAGATGAAGAAGCTCACCCTCGACAACCTCAAGCAGTTCCGCGACGAGCTCCGCATCCCGATCTCCGACGCGCAGCTCGAGGAGAACCCCTACCTGCCGCCGTACTACCATCCGGGCGCGGACGACGTGGCGATCCAGTACCTGCAGGAGCGCCGCTACGAGCTCGGCGGGTACCTGCCGCAGCGCCGCACGCGTCACGTCGACGTCGCCCTGCCCGAGGCGAGCTCCTACGAGATCGCCAAGAAGGGCTCCGGCAAGCAGGAGGTCGCCACGACCATGGCGTTCGCCCGGCTGCTGAAGGACCTGCTGAAGGCCCCCGGCATCGGCGAGCGGATCGTGCCGATCATCCCGGACGAGGCGCGCACCTTCGGCATGGACGCCTACTTCCCCACGGCGAAGATCTACAACCCGAACGGCCAGCATTACACCTCGGTCGACCGCGAACTGCTGCTCGCCTACAAGGAGAGCCCGCAGGGTCAGATCGTGCACGTGGGCATCAACGAGGCCGGCGCCTTCGCGGCGTTCACCGCGATCGGCACCTCGTACTCGACCCACGGCCAGCCGCTCATCCCGGTGTACGTCTTCTACTCGATGTTCGGCTTCCAGCGCACGGGCGACGCCATGTGGGCCGCGGGCGACCAGATGGCGCGCGGTTTCATCATCGGCGCCACCGCGGGGCGCACCACGCTGACCGGCGAGGGCCTGCAGCACGCCGACGGGCATTCGCCGCTGCTGGCCTCGACCAACCCGGCCGTGGTGGCGTACGACCCCGCCTACGGCTACGAGATCGGGCACATCGTGCGCGCGGGCCTCGAGCGGATGTACGGCGACAGCCACCCGGACCCGAACGTCATGTACTACCTGACGGTCTACAACGAGCCCATCGTGCAGCCCGCGGAGCCCGAGGACCTCGACGTCGACGGCCTGCTGCGCGGCATCTACAAGCTCAAGGACGCCACCATCCGGGGCCCCAAGGCGCAGCTGCTCGCCTCCGGCGTCTCGGTGCCCTGGGCGCTCGAGGCCCAGGAGCTGCTCGCCAAGGACTGGGGCGTGGCCGCGGACGTCTGGAGCGTCACCTCGTGGAACGAGCTGCGCCGCGACGGCGTCGCCGCCGACGAGCACAACTTCCTGAACCCGACCCAGCAGCCGCAGGTCCCCTACGTATGGCAGAAGCTGAGCGGTGCGGAGGGGCCCTTCCTCGGCGTCACCGACTACATGCACGCGGTTCCCGACCAGATCCGGGCGTGGGTGCCCGGCGAGTACGCCACCCTCGGAGCCGACGGCTTCGGGTTCAGCGACACCCGCCCGGCCGCCCGCCGGTTCTTCAAGATCGACGGCCCGTCGATCGTGGTGCGCACGCTGCAGTCGCTCGCGCGCCGCGGGCAGGTCGACCCGGCGTACGTGCTGCAGGCGATCGACAAGTACAAGCTGCACGACGTGACCGCCGGGACGACGGGCTCGGCGGGCGGCGAGAGCTAGGCCGACACCGCCCGTGCCCGAGAGGACCAAGGAGCAGACGCTCGCCTGGCTACGGACTTTGTCCGGAGAGCTCGCGACGTCGACCCTCAAGCGCCTCGACGACACGCTCCCGTGGTATCGCGAGATGCCGCCCGGGCGACGCAGCGCCGTCGGCCTCGTCGCCCAGGCGGGCATCACCTCGTTCATCTCCTGGTACGACGACCCGAGCTCGACCCCCTGGATCGCGGCCGACGTCTTCGGGGCCGCCCCGCGCGAGCTGCTGCGATCGGTGAGCCTGCAGCAGACGCTGCAGCTCATCCGTGTGACGGTCGAGGTCGTCGAGGAACGGGTGAAGAACGCGGGCGACGACCTGCGTGAGGCGATCCTGCTGTACTCCCGTGAGATCGCCTTCGCGGCCGCCGACGTCTACGCCCGCGCCGCCGAGGCACGCGGTCTCTGGGATGCACGGCTCGAGGCACTGGTGGTCGACTCGATCCTCACCGGCGAGTACGACAGCGAGCTCCCGAGCCGTGTCGCGGCCCTCGGCTGGAACGGCCACGGCGCGGTGTCGGTGCTGGTCGGCACGGCGCCGCGGATGCTCGACGTCGACCAGCTGCGGCGCACGGCACGGCACCTCGACGCCGATGTGCTCATCGGCGTGCAGGGCAGTCGCCTCGTGCTCGTCATCGGACGCGTCGACCCGCCCGAGGAGGGTGAGGTGCGGGAGCCCCTGCCGTTCCTCGAGATCGCCCGGCAGCTGGAGCCCGGTTTCGGCACCGGGCATCTGGTGCTGGGGCACGAGGTCCCGTCGCTCGTCGACGCGGCCCGCAGCGCCCGCGCCGCCCTCGCCGGATTCGCGGTCGCGAAGTCCTGGCGGAACGCACCGCGGCCGGTGCTCGCCGACGACCTGCTTCCGGAGCGCGCGCTCGCCGGCGACCCGCTCGCGCGCGCGACGCTCATGGGTCGCATCTACCAGCCCCTCAAGGCGCACTCGAACGAGCTGCTGCAGACCCTCTGGGCCTACCTCGACAACGGCCGATCGCTCGAGGCGACCGCCCGGGAGCTGTTCGTGCACGCCAACACCGTGCGCTACCGGCTCAAGCGCATCAGCGAGATCATCGGCTGGGACGCCACCGGGGCCCGCGAGGCGCTCATCCTGCAGACGGCGCTCATCGTCGGATCCATCGCCGACACGGGCAAGAAGAGCGAGTGATGTAGACATCCGCCAACGTCTCGGCGGATATCTCGTGCCCCGTATGCCACCTCGCGCCGCGCATGTTGGCAGGATGGACGGGTGACCGTCGTGATCGTCGCGCCCGGACAGGGCTCGCAGACCCCCGGATTCCTCGACCCCTGGCTCGCCGAGCCGCGTTTCGCGACGCACCTCGACGAGCTCGCCGACGCGGCGGGGGTGGACCTGCGCACCCACGGCACGGTCTCCGACGCCGACACGATCCGCGACACGGCGGTCGCCCAGCCGCTCATCGTGGGCGCCTCGCTGCTCTCGCTCGCGGGCGTGCTCGACGGCGGGCGCGAGGCGCGGATCGCCGGCATCGCCGGCCACTCGGTCGGCGAGGTCGCCGCGGCCGCGGGCGCCGGCATCCTCGGCGAGGCGGACGCCATGCGCTTCGTCGCCGCACGCGGCCGCGCCATGGCGGATGCGGCGGCACGCACCGAGACCGGCATGGCCGCTGTCATCGGCGCCGACGAGGCGGCGCTCTCGGCCGCCCTCGAGCCTCTCGGCCTCTCGCCCGCCAACATGAACGGCGGCGGCCAGATCGTCGTCGCGGGAGAGCTGCCCGCGCTCGCCGCCCTCCAGGCGAACCCGCCCGCGGGCGCCCGGGTGATCCCGCTGCAGGTCGCCGGCGCCTTCCACACCCGGTTCATGGCCCCCGCGGTCGACACGATGGCCGAGGTCGCCGCCGGGATGCCGACCGGCCGGCCCCGCCTGCGGATCTGGACGAACCGCGACGGGTCGACCGTCGACGACGGCGCACGCTACCTCGAGCTGCTCGTCGGACAGATCTCGTCGCCCGTGCGCTGGGATCTGGTGATGGAGTCGTTCGCCGCGAACGGTGTGACGGGGCTCATCGAGCTCGCGCCGGCCGGCGCGCTCGTCGGGCTCGCCAAGCGCGCCCTCAAGGGCCTCCCGACCGTCGCCGTGAAGACCCCCGACGACCTGCCCGCCGCCCACGCCCTCATCGATCAGGAGTCCGCCGCGTGACCATCCATCTGAAGCAGGCGCAGGGCGCACCCGGCAGCCGCATCCTCGCGCTCGGCGCCGCCCGCGGCGACCTCGTCGTGACGAACGACGAACTCGTCGGGCCGATCGACTCGAGCGACGAGTGGATCCGTCAGCGCACCGGCATCATCACGCGCAAGCGGGCCTCGAAGGGCCTCGACGCGATCGACCTCGCCGAGACCGCGTCCCGCGAGGCGATCGAGAAGTCCGGGATAGAGCCCTCGCGGATCGGTGCGGTGCTGGTCTCGACCATCAGCAACGTGGCCGTGACGCCCTCCATGTCGACGCTGCTGGCCGAGCGGCTCGGGGTCGCCCCCGCGCCCGCCTACGACATCGGGGCGGCCTGCGCCGGGTACACCTACGCGATCGCCCAGGCGGATGCGCTCATCCGCTCCGGCGCGGCCGAGTACGTGCTCGTGGTGGGTGCCGAGAAGCTCTCGCAGTACGTGCACCCGGAGGACCGCTCCATCTCGTTCCTGCTCGGCGACGGTGCGGGCGCCGCGGTGCTCGGGCCCGCGGACGAGCCGGGCGTCTCCAAGACCGTGTGGGGCTCCGACGGCTCCAAGTGGGACGCCGTCGGCATGAACGCGACCTTCGAGGAGTACCTCGACAAGAAGAAGCCCTGGCCGACGATGCGCCAAGACGGCCAGACCGTCTTCCGTTGGGCGGTGTGGGAGATGGCCAAGGTCGCCAAGCAGACGCTCGAGGAGGCCGGCGTCTCGGCCGACGACCTGGCGGCGTTCATCCCGCACCAGGCGAACATGCGCATCATCGACGAGCTCGCGAAGCAGCTGAAGCTCCCGGAGCACGTGCTCATCGGGCGCGACATCGAGACCACCGGCAACACCTCGGCGGCCTCGATCCCGCTCGCCACCCACCGGCTCCTCGAGGAGCACCCCGAGCTGTCGGGCGGTCTCGCCCTGCAGATCGGTTTCGGCGCGGGCCTCGTCTTCGGGGCCCAGGTCGTGCGGCTCCCCTAAACTTGTCCCCGGTCACTCGACACCCCTAGGAGAAAACGAACATGGCACTGTCCACCGAAGAAGTCCTCGCCGGCCTGGCTGAGCTCATCAACGACGAGACCGGCATCGCGGCGGACACCGTCGAGCTCGACAAGTCGTTCACGGACGATCTCGACATCGACTCCATCTCGATGATGACCATCGTGGTCAACGCCGAGGAGAAGTTCGACGTCAAGATCCCCGACGAGGAGGTCAAGAACCTCAAGACCGTCGGCGACGCCGTCACCTACATCGTCGGCGCCCAGAGCTAGTCGACGACGGACGGGGGCGCACATCGCCCCCGTCCGTATCCCCTGCCCCGCAGACCCCGCGGGGCGTGTTCCACCACCTTCGGAGTACCTCGAATGACCAAGAAGATCGTCGTCACCGGCATCGGCACGTCCTCGCCTCTCGGTGGCACCGCCCCCGACACCTGGAACGCCCTGCTCGCGGGCGAGTCCGGCGCGCGGGCCCTCACCCACGACTGGGTGAGCGAGCTCGAGCTGCCCGTGACCTTCGCGGCCGAGGCGAAGGTGCGTCCGGATGAGGTGCTCGAGCGCCAGGAGATCAAGCGCCTCGACCCGATGAGCCAGTTCGCGCTCATCGCCTCGCGCGAGGCGTGGGAGGACGCGGGCGCGCCCGAGGTCGAGCCCGAGCGCTTCGGCGTCGAGTACTCCACCGGGATCGGCGGCCTCTGGACGCTCCTCGACGCCTGGGACACCCTCAAGGAGAAGGGTCCCCGTCGGGTGCTCCCGATGACCGTTCCGATGCTCATGCCGAACGCGGCGGCGGCCGCCGTGAGCATGCACCTCGGCGCGCGGGCCTTCGCGCGCAGCGACGTGTCGGCATGCGCCTCGAGCACCGAGGCGATCGCGAACGCGTACGACCACCTGCAGCAGGGGTACGCCGACGTGGTCATCGCGGGCGGCACCGAATCCGCCATCCACGGCATCACCATCGCCGCGTTCGCGTCGATGCAGGCGCTCTCCAAGCGCAACGACTCCCCCGCGACGGCCTCGCGCCCCTACGACCTCACCCGTGACGGGTTCGTCATGGGCGAGGGCGCCGCGTCGATCGTGCTCGAGACCGAGGAGCACGCCAAGGCGCGCGGCGCGAAGATCTACGCCGAGCTCGCCGGCGGCGGCGTCACGAGCGACTCGTACCACATCACCGCGCCGGACCCCGAGGGATGGGGTGCCTCCCGTGCGGTGCGCGCGGCACTGGCCCAGGCGGGTGCGACACCCGACGACGTGACCCACATCAACGCGCACGCCACGAGCACGCCGGTCGGCGACATCGCCGAGTACAAGGCGCTGCTGGCCGTGTTCGGCGACCGCGTCGGCTCGATCCCGGTGTCGGCCACCAAGGCGTCGACGGGCCACCTCCTCGGCGGCACCGGCGCGCTCGAGGCGATCTTCACGATCCTCGCGGTGCAGCAGCGGCTCGCCCCGCCGACGATCAACCTCACCGAGCAGGATCCGGAGATCCCGCTCGACGTGGTGACCTCGCCGCGCGCGCTCGGCGACCGGGCTCAGCTCGCGATCTCGAACTCGTTCGGGTTCGGGGGCCACAACTCGGTGGTGGCGTTCCGCAGCGTCTAGCCGTCGCTCAGATGATGCGGCAGCCGTCGTGCTGCGTGCAGACCCCGTCGAAGCCGTCGTCGGGCTGATCGCCGTCGGCGACCTCCGCGAGCAGGATCAAGGGCTCCTCGAGCTCGTCGAACAGCGCCCGCAGGTCGATGTCGTTCGTCTTCAGCATGATCACACGCCCTTCGCGTCAGCCGACCTTGTGGAGCCAGATGACCGGCGAGTCCTCGCCGGCGTAGCGGAACGGTTCGAGCTCGTCGTCCCACGCCTGTCCGAGCGCGACGCGCAGCTCGCGGTGCAGCTCGAACGCGTCCGATCCGGCCGACTCCATGGCGGCGCGGATGCGGTCCTCGGGGATCACGACATTGCCGGCGGTGTCGGTCTGGGCGAAGAAGATGCCGAGATCGGGGGTGTGCATCCAGCGGCCGCCGTCGGTGCCGAGGCCCGCGTCCTCGGTGACCTCGTAGCGCAGGTGCTCCCAGCCGCGCAGGGCGGAGGCCAGCTCGGCCCCGGTGCCGCGGGGTCCCTCCCAGTAGTACTCGGTGCGCTGCGCGCCCGGCAGCACCGGCTGCGCTCGCCAGTCGAAGTTGACGGCGCGCCCGAGTGCCCGGCCCGCGGCCCACTCGACATGCGGGCAGAGAGCACGGGGAGCGGAGTGGACGTACACCACTCCGCGCGTGATCGCAGCAGCCACTTTTCTCTCCGTTCGTCAGATGCGACTTCCCCATCGACCTGACGTACGTGCGCTGGTGCTTGAGCCGATTATGCCTGGTCGCACCCCGGAATCACAAGCGTGTCGTTCGGCGTGTGCTACTTCGCGTCGGCGTAGCTGTCGACGATCGCGACCGTGACCGGGAACTCGACGGGTGCGTCGCCGAACAGGATCCGTCCGGCGTCGGCCGCCGAGGCCCGCAACGCCTCCGCGACCTGCTCGGCGAGAGCCTGCGGCGCGTGGACGATGAGCTCGTCGTGCAGGAAGAACACGAGGTGCGGCCTGTCGGCGAGTGCGAGCTCGGAGGAGTCTGCGCCTCCGAGGTCCCACAGCATCCGGCGGAGCGACCCCATCCAGCACAGCGCCCACTCGGCCGCGGTCCCCTGCACGACGAAGTTGCGCGTGAACCGGCCCCAGGCGCGGCTGTCGGTGCGGGCCCGCGCGCGCTCCTCCTCGCTGCGGGTCTCGTCGTAGGCGGCGTCGCGCCCCGGTGGCGAGGTGCGCCCGAGCCAGGTGCTCACGACCTCGCCCCCCTCGCCGGCTCGGGCTGCCGCCTCGACGTACGCCATCGCGCGCGGGAAGGCGCGCTCGATCCGGGGGCGCATCCGTCCCGACTCCCCGGTCGTGCCGCCGTAGATCGCCCCGAGCATGCCGTACTTGGCCTGAGACCGGGTCTCGACCGCCCCCGCGTCGACCATGCCCTGGTAGAGGTCGTGCGCGCGGCCCGCACGCGCCATGGCGGCGTCGCCCGACATCGCGGCGAGCACGCGCGGCTCCAGCTGGGCCGCGTCGGCCACGACGAGCTTCCACCCGGGGTCGGGGACGACGGCGCCGCGCACCTGCTGCGGCAGCTGCAGCGCTCCCCCGCCGTCCGACGCCCAGCGCCCCGTCACCACGCCCGCCGGGACGTAGACGGGGCGGAAGCGCCCGTCGTGCACCCATTCGTCGAGCCAGGCCCAGCCGTTCGCCGTGTACAGCCGCGCCAGCTTCTTGTAGGCCAGCAGCGGTTCGACCACGGGGTGGTCGACGCCCTTCAGCTCCCAGCGGCTGGTGCTGCGCACCCGGAGCCCCGCGCGCTGGAGGCTCTTCAGGAGCGCGGGAGGTGAATCGGGGTTCACCTCGGCATCGTCGAGCGCGGAGCGGATCCGGGCGACCAGCGCCTCCATCCGTGCGGGTCGCGCACCCGGCGTGCGCGCGCCGAGCAGCTCCGTGAGGATGCGGTCGTGCCGGACGGGATCCCACGGCAGCCCGGCGTGCTGCATCTCGACGGCGACCAGCGCCCCGACGCTGTCGGCGGCGGTGAGCAGGGCCAGCCGCCCGGGTGCGGTGCTCTCCGCGATGGCGGTGCGCTGGCGGCGCAGCTCCTCGACCGGGTCGTCGTCGGGTTGCGGCTCGTCGAGCTCGAACAGGGCCTCGGAGGGTGCCGTGTCGGGGCTCCGCGAGGCATCCCAGCGGTCGCGGGGCGATCGGGCGAGCGCCGTGGCGACCGTCGCGGAGGCGTTGCGCAGGATGGCACGGCCGAGGCGCAGATCGACGCTCCGGTCGATGCGGACGCCGCCGGCGAGCAGGGCGGGGTACCACCGGGCGGTGTCCGCCCAGACCCACCGGGGCCGGCCGCGCTCGCGCTCCGCAGCCCAGGCCGCCAGCCCCGCCCGCGCGACCTCGAACCGCGCGGTCTCGACGAGCTCGGCGTCGAGCTCGACGAGCTCCACGCGCCCCGCACCCGGAGAGCTCACGGCGACGTACACGTCCCCATCCTGCCGCGCCCCGCCGACGTCCGACGTGCTCTCGCTAGCCTGGGCGGGTGCGCCTGCTGCTGCGGATCCTCTTCGCCCTCTACCTGGTCGCCGTCGGGTTCGTGGTGTGGTCGCCGCAGCCGGAGTCGGGGTCGGGGGTGCTCGCGGTGATCGTGCGCTGGATCGTCTCCGTCACGAGCCTGCCGGCGGGCCCGACGTACGACACCCTCGAGGTCGCGGCGAACGTCGTCATGTTCCTGCCCTTCGGGGTGCTGGCGATGACCGCCTACCGGTGGATGCGCGTGTGGTCGACGACGCTGGCGGGGCTCGCGACCAGCGCGCTCATCGAGGGGGTGCAGCTGGCCCTGCCGTCGCGATACTCGACCGTGTCCGACCTGATCGCCAACACGGCCGGCGCACTGCTCGGCGCCCTGCTGGTCGCCGGGGTCCGGAGGGCGCGGCGGCGCTCACAGGAGTCTCCGAGTTCCGCTTAGCGTCGCACCCAGCGAGCGCGCGCAGGGTGGGCGCGATGACCGCCGACACCCGCGCCCCCCTGACCAAGAAGGGCCAGCGAAAGCTCTCGAAGAAGGAGCAGATCGCCCGATCGCGGGAGGGGGCGAAGCTCAAGCGGGAGCGCGAGCGGCGGCGACGCATCCGGAACCGGGTGCTGCTCGCCTCCGGGCTGACGGTTGCCGTGGCGGTCACCGGCACCGCGACCGTCGCAGGCCTCTGGATGAAGAACCGGGAGGCGCAGGCGGGCCCCGAGAACATGGCCAGCGACGGCATCCTGCTCAGCGGCGACGGCTCCGCCGTCACGGCGACGCGCACCGATCGTCTGGAGGCCGACGACAGCCCCACACCGACCGTGGTCGACCTCTCGGCCGGCATCCCCGCCATCGTCGCCTACCTCGACTTCGCCGACCCGTCGAGCACGGCGTTCCTCACCGCGAACTCGGACCTCGAGTCCTACCTGAGCGGCGGCTACGTGACCCTCGAACTGCACCCCGTCGCGCTCGTCGACACCGCCGCGGGTGACGACTACTCGGTCCGGGCGGCGAACGCGCTGGCCTGCGTGGCCCAGTACGCCCCGGACAGCGCCTACGCGGTCGCCACCGCGATGGCGGCCGCCTACCCCGCCGCGGACACCGATCCGCCCGCCGACGACGCCCTCGCGATCCTCGTGCAGAACGCGGGCGTGACCGAGGAGCACGTGGCGGGCTGCATCACCGACGAGCGCTTCCGCCCGTGGGTCACGCGCGCGAGCGCCCACGCGGCCTCGACCGGCGTCCCCGGCACCGACCTGGGGCCGGTCACCTCGGCCCCCGTGATCCTCGTGAACGGCGCGCCGTACACGGGTGACACGAGCGACGCCGACGCCTTCACCACGTTCCTGTCCGACCAGTACACCGCCCAGACCTCTTCCGACACCGCCGACGGCACGACGGACACCACCCAGTAAGGGGCCGAGCGCAGGCGGGTCGGGGATTTCGACACGCCGCCTGCGGCGGCTACTCAATCAACCAGTGCCACTCACCGGTGTCGGCACTCGAGATCGGGCGCGACCGCGCTCGTGCCCGATCTCGGCCGCGCGCCGCGGATCATCGCGGCGCCGAAGAGCTCAGTGGAGCGGCGTGCCGTCCTTCTTGAGCGGCAGCTTCTCCCCCGCCTCGACCGCGAACGGGAACCGGTTCTGCTTGGGCGGCAGGGGGCAGTTGAAGGCGTAGCTGAAGGCGCACGGCGGCAGCACCGCGCGGTTGAAGTCGAGGGTGATGGTGCCGTCGGCGTTGGGGGCGACGAAGAGGAAGCGGCCGACGCTGTAGGTGCTGTCGCCGTTGGTGGCGTCCGCGAAGACGAGCTGCAGCGCGCGGCCCGACTTGAAGGCGGCGAGGTCGTAGTCGACGCCGTCGCGGCTGAACGTGATGCGCCCGGGCACGACCTCGTCGCGGGTCTTGCCGTCGTCTTTGAGGTGCTCGAAGCCCACCGTGGTGCCCTCCGGGTTCAGCGACCAGTCGGCGGTGATCACCCAGCTCGGGTCGTAGTCGAAGGCGTCGATGCCGCCGAACTCCTGGATCGCCTCCGACTGGGCGTCCCAGATGCGCACGGCGTAGAAGCCGCCCTCCTGCGAGATCACGAAGCCCGTCACCGTGTCGCTGAAGCGGATCGCGGAGGGTTCGGCGTCGTCCTTGCCCCGCACCTCGACGGTGCCGTCGACGGGTTCGCCGTCGACCTCGATGCCGTCGGCGGCCGCCGCGGTGAGCAGTACGCCCGAGCCGCCGTCGGTGCGCGGCGCCCAGTGGCCGGGCACGCCCCACACCGTCTGCGGGGTGTCGATCACCTGGGTGGTGGTGAGCGCGAGGGATCCCTGCGGTTGCACGACCACCAGCTCGCGGCGCGAGTGGAAGTAGGCGAACTGCTCCTCGGGCGTCTGGGTGGTCGCGGGGGCGGCGGTGTCGGTCATGGTCTCCATCCTGCAGGGCTCAGCGGATGCAACCGGCCGGGACACGGGAGTATTTCCGTCTGCGACGCACGGTCTCCGTCGCGGGGCTCATCCCCATCCGCCGCGCGGGTGACGAGCGGAGCATGCGCGGCTCGCTAGGCTCCGGCCATGTCCTGGACCGACGACGTCGCCCGATTCGTGCTCGACACCGCCGCGTGCCCGCGCTGCCACACCCGCACCTGGGAGGGCGGCGCGGCGATGCGGCTGGGGGTCTGCGCCCGCTGCGGCGCCGATCTCCGCGGTGAGGCGGGGAGCGCGCTCTGGGCGGCGTCGGAGGCGGTGGTCGACGCGGTGCGTCACCGCGAGGCGCTCATCGACGCGCTCCCGACGGCGGGGATCGCCGCCGCGTCGGCTGCTCCGCCCGCGCAGACGGCGCCGGCGGCGGCGCCTCACGTCGCGCCGCCCGTGGGCGCGCCCGGCGTGCCCGTCGAGCGGGTCGCGACCCCGGCATCCGATCGCCCCCGTTCGGCCATCAGCCTGCAGTCCGTGCTAGCGGTGGTGGGCGCGGGGCTGCTCGCCGTCGCGGCGATCGTGTTCACCTTCCTCAACCCCGATCTCACCGACTTCGGCACGCGCACCACGATCATCGCCGTCGTCACGGCGCTGTTCCTCGGCGGCGCCTGGCTGCTCCACAGCCGCCGGCTGCAGTTCTCGGCGGAGGCGATCGGTGCTCTCGGGATGGTGTTCCTCGCGCTCGACGTGTGGGCGTTCTCGCGGGTGGCCCCTCCGGATGTCAGCGGCTGGTTCTTCGGCGCCCTCGGCCTGCTGGTGAGCGGCGGGGCGATGGTCGCGGTGGGTGCGCGCATGCGGATGCGCACCTGGCTGTGGTCGGGCCTCGTCGGGCTGGCGATCGTGCCGGCCTTCCTCGGCTACGGGTTCGCATCCGCCCCCGAGGTGCTCTCCGCAGGCTGGATCGTCGCCTGGGGTCACGTCGCCGTGGTCTTCTCCGGGTGGGCGCTGCTCGAGCTCACCCGACCGCTGCGCGACCGTCTCGGCTCCCCCCTGCTCGCCGACCGCGTCTCGCTCACCGTCCTCCAGCTCGCCGCCGTGCTCTCGGCGATCCCGCTCGCCCTGGTGTTCGCGGGCCGGCTGCTCCCCGACGCCCCGGGCTACCTCATCGGTGCGCTGTTCGCGGTGCTCGCGCTCGGCGCCCTGCTCACCACCCGCGTCATCGCCCCGGAGCTGTGGACGCTCGGCGGCGGGGTGCTCGCATCCGCCGCCCTCGTCGCCGTCGCGGCGGCGGTCCCGCTGCCCCGCGAGGAATGGACCTTCCTCGCGGTGGCTGTCGCCGCCGCCCTGCCGCTCGTCGCGGTCTCGCTCATCCCGCGCACGGGCCCCATCCGTCGGCGAACCCTCGAGTTCGCCGTCGTGGGCGTCACCCTCGTGGTCGCGCTGCCCTCGTTCTTCGCCCTCGGGGCGGCATCCGTGTTCGCTCTCGACCGGGCGTGGTCGGCGGACGAGACGATCACCCTCGACGCCGACACCGCCGTACGCGCCGCGATCACGAGCGCCGCACTCGTCGTCACCGCTCTCGGGGTCTGGGCGCTCGCGCGGGCGTCCCTCGAGCCGGGCCGCGCACGAGCGCTGGCCGTGCTCGCCCGCTGGATCCTGGTTCCCGCCGCGGCCGGCCTCCCGCTCGCGTTCCCGGCGCACCTCGCCCTCACCACCGGCTACGCGCTCGCGGTGTCGGCGGCGGCCTCGCTCGCGCTCCTGTTCGTCGACCGCGTGCGGCGCTCCGCGCTCTCGCTGCGGGCGCCGCTGGTCACCGTCGCCTACGGCGCGATCGTCGAGGCGGTGCTGCTCTCCTGGCCGGACGCCGCGCTCGCCGCGATCGGTGGCGCCGCGGCCGTCGCGATGCTCGGGCTCGCCGCGCGCACCGCCCCCGCCCGCATCCGCCCGCTGCACACGACGATCGGTTTCGCGTATCTGCTGGTCGCCGGCGCCGCCGCACTCAGCCTGACCGAGCTCGAGCTGCTGCCCGTGCTGTGCCTGCTCACGAGCGGGGCCGCCGTGGTCGCGATCGCGGCGTCGCTCACCTCCTGGCTGCCGACCGGCAGTTGGTACGCCGTGCTGGGTGTCACCGCCGTGCCCTTCGGGATCGGCGTCGTGTCGGTGCTGATCGAGCGCAGCGGATGGACGGCGCTGTCGAGCGGGGTGATCTTCCTGCTCGCGGTGACCCTGATGCTGACGCGGCGCGCGGGCGCCGGACGCGTGCTGCGGGCGGGGGCCGCTGCCCTGCTGGTGCCGACCCTGGCGGTCGTCGTGGTGTGCCTGGCGGCCCAGCTGCTCACGGTCAGCGGCTCCCCCTACGCGCTCGTCGTCATCGCGGCCATCGTCGCGATCGCCCTTCCCACCACCGGGCTCGTGCGCGGCGCGCTCGTGCGGGCCGGCTACCCGGTCGCGACGGCGGATGCCGTGCGTCTCGCGATCGAGGCGTCGTCGCTCGTCACGGGCGCGATCGCGGTGGTGCTGGCCCTCGTGCGTGCGGCCGCCGGGTTCGACATCGCCTTCGTCGTGCTGCTGGTGCTGGGCATCGGGTCCGCTGCGACCGCGCTGTGGATGAGACGGCGCTACGGCTGGTGGACGGCGGCCGCCGCCTGGACGGGAGCGCTCTGGTGCGCCTGGGCGATCGCCGGCGTCGCCGTCGTCGAGCCCTACGTGCTTCCGCCTGCGGAGGCGGCGATCGTCGTCGGGGCGGTGCTGACCGCCCGGCGCCGGGGCGATGCCGGGCAGCCGGCCGCGGCCCTGTTCACGACGGGTCTCGGGGTCGCGCTCGCGCCGTCGCTGGCGCTGCTCGCCGTCACGGGCAACGGCACGGGGACGTCGTTCGCGCCGAGTGACGAGCTGTGGCGCGCGTACGCGCTGATGGCCTCCGGGGTGCTGCTGACGGTCGCGGCCGGGCTCGTGACGCGCCCCGTGGGCACCCGGGCGACCCGGTTCGAGCCCCTGCGGTGGCCGCTGCTGCTCGGCGCCGTGCTGGCCGCGTCGGCGGGCATGATCCAGGGCGCACGTCTCGGGTGGGAGCTCGATCCGCTGCCGATCGCCGGAACGCCGGCCATGCTGCAGGTGCTCGGCTTCGCGGTCGTCGCCGCCGCGACGGCCGCGGCTGCGGGCCGCCTCGCCGTCGTCGCGGGGCTGCAGACGCGCTGGGTGTACGTGCCGGTCAGCGTGTTCCTCGTGGTCGGGCCGATGACCGCGATCGAGGACGACCCGCTCTCGATCTGGACGCTGTGGGGGCTCGAGCTGCTGCTGCTCGCCGTCATGGTGGCGACGGTCTGGCGGGCCCGCGAGCGGGAGGTGCGGATGCCCCCGGTGTGGCTGCAGTGGTCGCTCGCCTGGGCCGTCGCGGTGACCGCCTGGAGCCAGCGGGAGATCCTCCGGGTGGAGGGCTTCTCGCTGCCGCTCGGCCTCGCGCTCGTCGCGGTGGGCGTGCTCGCCTTCGCGCGCGGCGCCCGCCCGGGCGACGTGCGCACCCCCACGAGCTGGCCGATCGGCTTCCGGGGCTCGTGGGCGACGCTCGCGCCCGGCATCGTGGCCACCCTGCTGCCGTCGATCATGGCGACGTTCACCGACCCGCAGACCTGGCGTGCGATCCTCGTCATCGCGTTCGCCCTGGTGGCGGTGCTGTTCGGCGCCCGCAAGACGCTGGCCGCGCCGTTCATCCTCGGGATCTCGGTGCTGCCGCTCGAGATCCTGGTGGTGTTCCTCGTGCAGCTCGGCGACACGATCAACCCGCTGCTGTGGTGGATCACCCTGGCGACCGCCGGCATCGTGCTGCTCGTGATCGCGGTGGGCTGGGAGCGCCGCACGGGGGCCGACGCGAGCCTGACCGCGCGCATCCGCGATCTGCGCTGACCCGGGACTGGCGCGCCGCTCTTCCGCAGCCCTATGGTGAGCGGCAGAGCGTCCCGACGCCCAACCCGAACCTCACCCGTTGCAGTGGCCGTACATCGCGTGAAGGAAAGGGAACAGCATGCCGGAGTCATCGAAACCGACCATCGTCCTCGTGCACGGGGCCTGGGCGGACGCGTCCAGCTGGAACGCGGTCGTCGCGCCGCTCCAGTCCAAGGGGTTCACGGTGTTCGCGCCGCCCAACGAGCTCCGGGGGCTCATCTCGGATGCCGCGTACATCGCCTCGTTCCTCGCGCAGCGCACGAGCGGACCGGTCGTACTCGTCGGGCACTCCTACGGCGGTGCGGTCATCACCAACGCCGGAGCCCACGGCGGCGATGTGCGCGCGCTCGTCTACGTCGACGCGTTCATCCCGGACGAGGGCGAGACCGTGGTCGGGATCCTCGACGGGTCGAGCTCGGCGCTCGCCGTCGCCGATCCGACGACGGTGCTCGACGTCGCCGGCTACCCCGGGGCACCGGAGGGTGCAGCCGAGGCGTTCCTCAAGCCCGACACGGTGCACACCGCCTTCGCACAGGACCTGCCGGAGGCCGAGCGACTGCTCATCGTGGCGACGCAGCGGCCCGCCTCGTTCGTGGCGAACGTGACTCCGTCGGCGACGCCCGCGTGGAGGACCATCCCCAGCTGGGCCGTGCTCGGCACCGACGACCTCGTGATCCCGATCGACGTGCAGCGCCGGATGGCGGAGCGCGCGGGGTCGACCATCTCGGAGGTGGCGGCCTCGCACGTGTCGATGGTGTCGAGGCCGGAGGCGACGCTCGCCGCGATCCATGCCGCGGTCGCCGCGATCGGCTGATTCGCCTCGGAGGTGGTGGGGCGGACGGGACTTGAACCCGTGACCGATGGATTATGAGTCCACTGCTCTGACCGGCTGAGCTACCGCCCCGCCACCACGGTACCGGCTCGCGCGGATGCGGCCGGGCAGGCGCGATCAGCCCGCGCTCGGCTCCGAGGTGCTCTCGGTGTCGGGGTCGACGATCTGCTCGCCCCGGTACAGCGCCTCGAAGGTGGCCAGGGTGCGCTGGATGTCGTGCGCGACGACCGTGTGCAACGCGCCCCGCTTGAGGCGTTCGAGCTCGGCGGGCTCCGCCGTGAGGACGGTGCGCAGGTGGCCGGCGAACTCCTCGATGTCACCCGGCTGGTAGAGGTAGCCGTTCTCGCCCGGGTGCACGAGGTGCGGGAGCGCCATCGCGTCGGCGGCGACCACCGGGAGTCCGGAGGCGAGCGCCTCCATCGTGGCGATCGACTGCAGCTCCGCGCGCGACGGCATCGCGAAGACGCTCGCCTCGGTCAGCTCGCGCCGGAGCTCCTCATCGGAGACGCGTCCCGTGAAGCGCACGCGGTCGGTGACGCCGAGCTCCCGCGCCCGCGCCTCGAGCCGCCCGCGCACCTCGCCCCCGCCGATGATGACGAGCTTCGGGTCGAGGTCGGCGAGCAGCGGCAGCGTCTCGATCGCCTCGTGGATGAACTTCTCCTCGTCGAGCCGCCCGAGGAACGCGATGACGTTCTCGCTGCGGGGTGCGAAGTCGGCCGTGTAGAAGCTCGTGTCGATGCCGCACGAGATCGCGTGCACGCCGGTGAGGCCGGTGCCGCGCTCGAAGAACTCGGCCGCACGCCGCGTCGGGGTGGTGATCGAATCCGCCATCTCGAACCATTTGCGCGCCGCCCGCCACTGCACCCGGGCGAGCCAGTCGAGGGTGCCCTTCGGCAGGATCTCGACGTGCTGCAGGATGTTCTCCGGCATCGTGTGGTTGGTGCCCACCAGCCGGATGCCGTGGCGCTTCGCGGCCGTCGCGAGCCCGCGCCCGACCACGATGTGCGACTGGAAGTGGATGGCGTCGGGCTGCACGTCGCGCACGATCCGCTCGGCGTTCGCCTTGACCCGCCACGGCAGCATGAAACGCAGCCACGGGTGCGGCAGCCAGCGCCAGGAGTAGATGCGGTGCACCGTCATGGGGGCGCCCTCGTGCACCTCGGTGAAGGTACCGACCCTCCCCCGCTGGGCGGGTGCCATGACGTGCACCTCGTGGCCACGACGCACGAGCCCCGCCGCCAGGTTGCGGCTGAACGTGGCGGCACCGTTCACATCCGGGGCGAAGGTGTCGCATCCGATGAGGACGGTGAGGCGCGGTTCGGCAGGGGGCGACGACGGCGCGTCGGTCACTCGTTCAGTCCCTCGGTCGGCGGAAACAACCCCTCCAAACTACCTCAGGGTCGACAGCTCGCCCGGCTCATCGCGCCGGTGGGTCTGCGGGTGGTGCTTGGCGAGCTGGAAGACGCCGAAGATCGCGACCGCTCCGGCGGCCGCCCAGACCAGCAGCGCCCAGGGCGGGGTCTCCGACGCCTCGCCGAGCACGAAGATGCCGATCGCGACGGCCACCAGCGGATCGATGACGGTGAGCCCCGCGATCACCAGATCGGGCGCACCCACCGAATACGCCGTCTGCACGAAGTAGAACCCGAGGCCGAGCGCGAGGAGGAGGCCGACGCCCCCCACGACCGTCACCCAGTCGAAGTTGCCGGTGAGGATCCGGTTGATGATGACCTTCGCGATCGAGGCGACGAATCCGTAGAGCACGCCGCCCGCCGCGATGTAGAACAGGGCGTTGACCTTCTTGCGGAAGAAGATGAACGCGGCCGCGAGGGCCAGCAGCACCACACCCAGGATGCCGAGCACGATGATGAGCTGGGCCTCGCTGAGCGCGTGCTCCGTGGCGTAGAAGGCGGCGACCGTGACGAACACGCCGATGCCGCCGACGCACATCACGATCGCGCGGACGGCGTGGCGGTCGAGGCTCACGTGCGAGACGCGGGCGTTGATGATCGAGGTGAGCACGAGCGCCACGATCCCGATCGGCTGCACGACGATGATCGGCGCGAAACCGAGGGCCGTGAGCTGGAACACGATGGCGAGTCCGAGCATCAGGGTGCCCCCGACCCAGCTCGGGCGGCCGAGCAGGCGCACCAGCTGCCCCCCCGAGAGGCCGGCCTTCTCGCCCGAGCCGTAGCGCTCCTCGACCTTGGCGACACCGCGGTGCTGCAGCTGCGCCCCGACCGACAGGAACACCGCCCCGACGAGCGCGATCATGATGCCGAGCCAGGGGATCGAGTTCACGAACGCCTCGACTTGGTCGTTCGTGGGTATGACGTCCGGCACCCGTCGAATCTACCCGTCCCCGCGCCGATATCCTGTGCGAATGGCCGTACTCCCGATCCGGATCACCGGGGACCCCGTGCTCCACGAGCGCGCCCAGGAGGTGGAGGAGATCGACGAGGGTCTCGCCGCGCTGGTGCACGACATGGAGGACACCATGTCGACGGCTCCCGGGGTGGGGCTGGCTGCGCCGCAGGTGGGCATCCCGCTGCGCCTGTTCGTCTACAACTGGCGCGACGAGGACGGCGCGCTGCACCGCGGCACCGCGATCAACCCCCAGTTGTTGATCTCGCCGCCTCCGGTCGGGGTGCCCGATCCGGACGACGACTCCGAAGGGTGCCTCTCGATCCCGGGAGAGCGCTTCCCGCTGCTGCGCTCGCACACCGCGCTGCTGCGCGCCGTCGACCTCGACGGCGAGCCGTACGAGGTGCTCGCGACGGGCTGGCTCGCACGCATCTTCCAGCACGAGTTCGACCACCTCGACGGCGTGCTCTACGCCGACCGGCTCGTCGACCCGCACGCGCGCGCCGCGCAGCGCGCCATCCGGCGCAACAAGTGGGGGCTCCCCGGCAAGTCGTGGCTGCCGGGGCGCGACCACCTCGAGGACTAACCCCGGATCGCGGTGAACAGCACCTCGGGCGCCACGTCCTTGTAGAGCACCGCGTAGGCGCCCGACATCGCGGCCGCTGCGACGTGGTCCTCCAGATCGATCGCGGTCAGCAGCACGATCCGGGGCGGTTCACCGACCTCCCGCACCCGCGGGTCGCCCAGGATCCGCTCCGTCGCGACGAGGCCGTTCACGCGCGGCATCTGGATGTCCATCAGCACCACGTCGGCGGGGAGCCTGCGCAGGATGCCGAGCGCCTGCGCGCCGTCGCCCGCCTCGCCGACGACCTCCATGTCGGGCTGGGAGCCCAGCAGCATCCGGTAGCCCTGGCGCTGACGCGCCGAGTCGTCGACGATCAGGATGCGGAACGGGGCGTCGGCGATCACCGCGGGCCCAGCGGCACGCCGTGCACGCCGTTGTGGTGCCGGATCGAGGGGAACACCGCCTGCACCGTGAAGCCCACCCCGGGCACGGTGTGGGCCGAGAACACCCCGCCGTAGAGTTCGGCGCGCTCGCGCATCTCCGTGATGCCCCGACCGCTGGGCGCCTGCGTGAGGGCCGCCAGGTCGTCGTCGAGCGTGTAGCTGTGCTTCTGCGCCTCGGCGTAGGGGTCGAGGCCGCCGCGCAGCGCCTCGGCGCGGATGCCGTCGTCGTCGACGAGCAACTGCAGGCCGTCGTCGGTCCAGCTGAAGGTGACCTTCGCCGTGGTGCCGGGGCCGCCGTGGGCGAGGGCGTTCGAGAGCGCCTCCTGCAGGATGCGGAAGATCGCGAGCTCCGCACCGGGCCGCAGCTCGTGCGACTCCCCCGACTCGGCGAACTCGACCTCGAGGCCGGCGTCGCGCATGATCTTGAACAGCTCGCGCACGCTCGAGAGGCCCGGCTGGGGGCCGGCCTCCGCCTCGCCGTCGCGCACCACCGTCATCACGCGCCGCAGGTCGGCGAGGGTCTCGCGCGCCGCATCCGCGATGACGGCGGCGCTGCGGCCGGCGACCGACGGGTCCTGGGTGGCGGCGTAGCGCGCACCGTCGGCCTGGGTGATGATGACCGACACCGAGTGCACGGCGATCTCGTGCAGCTCGCGGATCATGCGCAGCCGGCTGCCCTGCTCGGCGAGGGTGAGCTCGAGGTCGATCCGGTCGCGCTCCGCCTCCGCGCGCTGCCGCACCGCCGCGCGCGCCCGGCCCCGCGAGGCGCGCCACAGCGCGAGGAACACGAGGGAGGCGACGAGCAGCACCGCGCCGACCGCCGCCAGCACGACCACGAGGGTCGTCGAGTTGGCGTCGAGCCAGGCGTCCACGTCGTCCTCCTGTCGCGCGCCGGATCTCGGGGCGGTCCGTGACGATGCTAGTGGAACCGGGGGCGGGCGATCCCGGCGGATCCCCGCCCCCGGCCGGGCTCAGCCCTGCGGCGGCTGGGGCTGCTGGGAGCGCAGCACCTCGAGGCGGGCACGGTACTCGGCCTCCTCGATGTCGCCGCGGGCGAAGCGCTCGGCCAGCACGCCCTCCGCACTGCGTGCGGCCTGAGCGGAGGCCCAGGGGCCGCCCCACGGGCCGCCCCAGCCCATCTGACGCCAGCGACGACGCCGGGTGGCGACGAGGGTGATGATGAGGCCGATGATCAGCACCCAGAAGATCACCGGGACGAACCAGAGGCCCCACCCGAATCCGGGGTGGAAGTGGGTGCTCGCGAGAGCGACGGTCGACAGCATGTCGGGTGTCCTTTCCAGTGGCCCCGAGGTGGGGCCGTCGAGACCAGACTCATCCGTCGGCGTCTCCCGCGGATCCGCCCTGCGAAGTCTTCGGACTACTCCCCCGGGACGACGCCGGGCGTCACGAGACCCGTCTCGTAGGCGGCGATCACGAGCTGCACCCGATCGCGCGCGGCGAGCTTCGCCATGATGCGCGAGACGTGGGTCTTCGCCGTCAGCGGGCTGAGGAACAGCCGCGCGCCGATCTCGTCGTTGGTGAGCCCCAGGCCGACGAGGGTCAGCACCTCGCGCTCCCGCTCGGTCAGCGCGGCCAGGCGCTGCGTGTCGGCGGGCGCGGCGAGCCCGGCGGCGACCTGCGACAGCAGGGTGCGGGTGACGCTCGGGCTCAGCAGGGCGTCGCCTGCCGCGACCACCCGGACCGCGCGCAGCAGCTCCACGGGTTCCGTGTCCTTCACGAGGAACCCGCTCGCGCCGGCGCGGATCGCCTGGGCGACGTACTCGTCCAGCTCGAAGGTCGTGACCACCACGACGTGCACGCCGCCGAGCTCCGGATCCGCCACGATGCGCTCGGTCGCCCACAGGCCGTCGCCGTCGGGCATCCGGATGTCCATGAGCAGCACGTCGGGCTTCTCGCGCCGGGCGAGCGCGACCGCCTCGCGGCCGGTAGCGGCCTCGCCGACCACGAGGAGACCCTCCTCGGCCTCGAGCAGGCTGCGGAACCCGCCGCGGATGAGCGCCTGGTCGTCGGCGATGGCGACGCGGATCATCCGGCACCCCCGGTGAACGGGATGCGGGCGTCGATGCCGAATCCGTGATCGGCGGACACGTCGAAGGAGCCGCCGAGCCGCTCCACGCGCTCGCGCATGCCGAGCAGGCCGCGCCCGGGCTCGAACGCGTCGACCCGCCCGTCGTCGTGCACGCGGACGCGCAGCGCGTCGCCGTCGCGGCTCAGGCGCACCTCGACGCGGGTCACCTCGGCCCCGTGGCGGGCGACGTTCGTGAGCGCCTCCTGCACGATCCGATAGGACGCCGCGCCCACCGCCGCCGGGACCGTCGCCCCCTCCAGCTCGTCGACGAACTGCACCTCGGCACCCGGCACGCCGGTCGCCGCGACGAGCGCGGCGATCCCGTCGAGGCCCGGTTGCGGGCTGCGGGGCGCGGCCTCGCCGTCGGCCCGCAGCACCCCCAGCACCGAGCGCACGTCGTCGAGGGCGGTCTTGCTGGCCTGCTTGATCGCCGCGAGGGCCTCGGTCGCCTTCTCCGGCTGCGTCTCGGCCAGGTGGAGCCCGACTCCCGCCTGCACGTTGATCTGGCTGAGCGAGTGGGCGAGCACGTCGTGCAGCTCGCGCGCGATGCGCAGCCGCTCCTCCTCGGCCGCACTCGCCCGGCGGCGGGCGGCGGCGGCGCGGAACGCGTCCATCCGATCCCGCCGGGTGCGGATGAGCTCCCCGGCCCCGACGGCGAGCAGCAGCCCGAAGGTGGTGCCGATCATGCGCGGCGGCGGCCAGGCGTCGCCCGCCCCGAATGCGGCGAGGGCGAGGGCGATCGCCCAGGCGCCCGCGAGCGACGCCCAGGCCCAGACCCGCGCGCCGCGGACCACGGCCGAGGCGAGCGCGAACGCGAACGCGAGCGGCGGGGGGCCGCCGTCCGGGCTCACGAGCAGCGCCACGACGGTCGCGACCGCGACGAACGCGGCGACCGGCCCGGGGAACCGACGGGCGGCGACGAGGGCGGCGGGGCCGACGAGCGCGAGGGCGATCGTGAGGACCGCGACGAGGGGCTCGGGCTGGTCGAGCCGCACGATCCAGACGGCGGTCGGCAGCTGCACGAGCGCGCTCAGCACCACCGGGATCCACAGCCGCAGGGGACGCGACACGCGGCGCGGGCGCGCATCCGGATCCCACCCCGCCCAGGTGCCGTCGCCCCACGGAGGGCCGGCGGCGTGCATGATCGGCCCGGGCATGGCGCCATGCTACGCGGGCGGCTGCTGCCCGGCGTCGGCCGCCGAGCGGCGCGGGACTACTCCGGCGGGAGTACGAGCATGCCGTACCTTCGCCATCACCCGGCGTTTAGCTGCGCCTCGTAGGCCTCGCCCGCAGCACGCATCTCGCCCTCGGTGACGAACCCCTGATCCTGGAGCAGGATGGGGCGGGTCGACTCGAACCCCTTCCAGCAGACGACGTCGTCGTGCCAGTCGTCGTTGATCGTCGGGTCCCAGAAGCAGTCCCACGAGCTGTCGACGGGTGCGACCGTCGCGGGATCGTGGACCTCGGGCACGACCTCACTCGCGTCGAAGGCATCCGGCGAGCAGCCGACGAGTGTCAGAGCGGTCACCGCGCCAGCAACGCCCACGGCGAGCCTCGACCTGGTGTGCATGGACGCTCCACCCCTTCCGAGTGCGATGCGCGACCCACGCTAGCGACGGGGCGTCCGCCGGAGGTAGCCCACGTTCGGAGGGCGCGGAAGCCGTCGCCGAGCGATGCTGATGAGCAACGCGTCAGGAGCCTGGTCCGGGCGGAGGGGAAAGTGCTAGTGGTCGTGATGAAGCACGAGGCGTCCGTCTGAGTCCGGGTCACCGAGGTAGGCGTACAACACGGCTTCGCCTCCTTCACGGGACAAGGTGAACGGAGCACCGGTGGACCGCCCGCCGATGTCGACGACGACCCCGATGAGAGGCTTTCGCTCAGTGCCGTACGCCTGCCCCGAGTGGCCCACGGTCCAGGACGCCTCGTCGGTCGTCAGCGACGACGTGCTCTCCGCCACAAAGATCGAGTCCGGTACTTCCACCAGAGCCGCCGACATATCCGCGTTGAGTGTGAGGCGTACGTCGCCCGAAGACCAGGTTCCCACCATGTCGCTCACGCTCGGCACCGGTATCGGTTGGGAACAGCCGGCGAGCACCGCGATAGCCGAGACCGCCACGATCGCCGACGACTTGCGCCCGATCACGAGGCGCCCTCCGACTCGCGGATGTCGTGGGTCGTTCCGGACGTCCATGACCGTCGTCTCCCCACAAGAGCCAGCACGACGGCCACCGCGAGCGCGACGGAAGCGATCGCGATCACCCACATGGCGCTGACCAGAGGCCCGGTGCCAGGTGTGTCACCTCGCATGAGCGCGATGAGCGACCACGGGACAATCCCGGAGAATCCGATACCAGCAACGAGGAAGAGCTCGTTGCGAGACCTCGTGAGCCGCGCAGAAGGCGGTGTCATCCCCGAGATTGCCGAGGACCGTGCGATCCATGCAGTCCCCATCAGACCTCCCAGAACGTAGCCCACGACGATGGCCACTGCAGCCACCTGAGCGCCCGTTCCCAGCGAGCCGAACGTCTCGAACAGCCGCCCGTACGACGGTGCGGAGAATACGGCCAGGAGGATCGCTACCAACCAGGTCGATCCGACGATCCACGCCTCAGCCCGAGCAAGCGACCGCCGTCTCACGAGCCTGCCTCCCCCCAAGATGCTCACATCAGATGGACTGAGTGTCCCACCTTCGAATGCATTCGGGACCGCAGCTCTCGCGTATCCCCGAACCGCCCACGTCTGTCTGCGCGAGCTGAGCCCCACGGCCAGACTCCGATCTCCGCGAGAACGACCGATAGCGAAAGAGGCCCGAGTTCGACGAACTCGGGCCCTGTGGCTCCCCGGCTTGGACTCGAACCAAGAACCTATCGGTTAACAGCCGATTGCTCTGCCAATTGAGCTACCGAGGATCGCTGCGAAACAGCCTCGCTAGCTTAGCAAAGCTTCGGAGGCCCCTCGTGCACCCGACGACCTCACGCGCGCGCCAGACAGGTGGGCGACGGGGTGGAGGTCGTGGCGAGCGGGACGGGGATGCCGTCGGCACCGATCCGGAAGGTCGCGACGGTGTCCGAGAGCTGGTCGGCGACGTGGAGCAGCTCGCCGTCCACGAGCAGATGCCGCGGCCAGGAGCCGCCCGACGGCACGGATGCGACGGCGCGGACGCCGTCGTCTTCGAGCGCGATCACGGCGATCCGGTCGGCGCCGCGGATCCCCGCGTAGAGGAAGCGCCCGTCGGCGGACAGCCCGAGCGCGGCCGCCTGGTCGCGACCCGGGGTGGCATCCGGGAGCGCCAGGATCTGCGTCACCTCGAACTCGTGGCCCATGGGGTCGAGCACGAGCAGCTCGCAGCTCCACTCCCCGAGCAGGGCGAGCTCGCCCGACGGCAGGGCGTGCAGATCGCGCGGCCCGGTGCCGGGCGGGAGGGCGAGCGAATCGGTGCGGGCGAGCGAGCCGTCCGCCAGGCGCTCGTGCACGTGCAGCCGATCGGCGCCGAGGTCGAGGGTGAGCACGCGACCGTCGGGAAGCACGTGCACGTGGTGGGCGTGGGGGCCCTCCTGCGCCGGCAGCGGGCCGGAACCCGAGCCCTCGAGTCGCTGGGAGGGATCCGTCTCTCCGTGGCGGGCCACGACCACCGCACCGTCGCCGTAGCAGGCCACCGCCACCGTGTCGTCGTCGAGGAACGCGGCATGGCACGGCCAGGTGCCGGTCGCGGTGACGCCGTCCGGAGACCAGTCGTCGCCGTCGCGCACGAACCAGGCGAGCGAGGCGCTGCCCTCGAGGGTCGCCACCATGCGGTCGCCCCGCACGGCGACCCAGGAGGGCGAGAGGCACTCGGGACCCGCACCAGCGACGACGAGGCCGTCGGATGCCGAACGCGCGACGGCGACGCCGAGCGCCGCGCCGTCCATGTCGACGCCGTACGCCCCGATCAGCAGCTCCGTCACGACTGCAGCCCGGCGAGGGTGCGCACGTACTCGTGCAGGGGGTTCGCGAGCACGTCGTCGACCGTGCCGTAGCCGACGATGAGGCCGGCGTGCAGCACCGCGATCCGGTCGACGATGGTGCGCAGCTCGCGCAGGTCGTGCCCGATGATGAGCGCGCTGAAGCCGAGCTCCTGCTGCAGCTCGGCGACCACCTGCAGGATGGGGCCGCGCACGAGCACATCGACGCCCATCGTGGGGTCGTCGGCGACCAGCAGCTCGGGCTCCAGCACGAGCGAGCGGGCGAGCGCGATGCGCTGGCGCTGTCCGCGGCTCAGCTCGTGGGGGAACCTGTCCATCACCGACAGCGGCAGCCGCACGGCGTCGACCAGCGTGGCGACCGCTGCGCCGGCCTCCACCCGGTCGAAGCGCTTGTCGCGCTGGAAGATCGGCTCGGCCACGTTCTCGCCGACCGTGAGGTGCGGCTGCAGGGTCGACCCGCCGTCCTGGGGCAGGTAGCCGACCCGCAGCGCGAGCCGGTCGCGCACCCGGGTCGAGGCGCCGCGCAGCTCCTCGCCGAGCACGTCGAGGCGCCCGCCCGCGATCTCGGGCGCGTCGCGCTCGCCCGGCGCCGACTGCGACGCGATCGCGCGCGCGAGCGTCGACTTGCCGGAGCCCGCCTCGCCGATCAGTCCCAGCGTGCGCCCCCGGCCGATCGCGAACGACACCCCGTTGATCGCGGGGGTCTCGTCGCGGCCGTAGACGAGGGTGAGATCGTCGGCCAGCACCGCCGCATCCGTGACGGGGGCCCGGCTCACGACGCCGATCCGTCCAGGGCGAGGAAGGCCGCGCGACGGGAGGCCTGCTCGACGGGGTCGGGCACGGGCAGGGAGGCGAGCAGTCGCCGGGTGTACGGATCCTGCGGGGCGCCGAGCACCTGCGCGGTCGGCCCCTCCTCGGCGATCTCACCGTGGTGCAGCACGACGACGCGGTGCGCCACCCGGTCGACGACGGCGAGGTCGTGCGTGATGAAGAGCGACGCGAACCCGAACCGCGCCTGCAGCTCCTCGAACAGCTCGAGCACGCGCGCCTGCACGGACACGTCGAGGGCGCTCGTCGGCTCGTCGGCGATCAGCAGCTCGGGATCCAGCGCGAGGGCGCGGGCGAGGCTCGCGCGCTGCCGCTGGCCGCCCGAGAGCTCGTGCGGGTACCGGTCGCCGTAGGAGCCGGAGAGCTGGACGGCCTCCAGCAGCTCGTCCACCCGATCGCGGGCGTCGGATGCCGACGCGGCGGCGCCGTGCACGATGAGCGGCTCGGCGACGCACTCGGCGATCGTCAGCAGCGGGTTGAAGCTCGTCGCCGGGTCCTGGAACACGAACCCCAGACGGCGGCGCTGCGGGCGGAACCGCCGCTCGCGCACACCGAGCATCTCGACCCCGAGCACCCGCAGGGAACCGCCCGTCACCGGGGTGAGGCCGGCGATGGCCCGCCCGATGGTGGTCTTGCCCGACCCGGACTCGCCGACGAGGCCGAGCACCTCGCCCGGGGCGATGCGCAGACCCACCCCGTGGACGGCCCGGAAGGGCTTGCGCCCGAATCGACCGGGGTACTCGATCTCTAGCTGCACCGCCTCGACGACGGCCTCACCCTCGACGACCTCGGGGACCGCCCGGTCGATCAGCTCGACCCGCGGCACCGCCGCCAGCAGCTTCTTCGTGTAGGGGTGGCGCGGCGTCGCGAACAGCTCGCGCACGGGAGCCGTCTCGACGATCTCGCCCTGGTACATGACCGCGACGCGATCCGCGAGGTCGGCGACCACGCCCATGTTGTGGGTGATCAGCACGATCGCCGTGCCGAACTCGTCGCGGCACCGGCGAAGCAGCTCGAGGATCTCGGCCTGCACGGTCACGTCGAGGGCCGTGGTCGGCTCGTCGGCGATGAGCACCTTCGCGTCGAGCGCGAGCGCCATCGCGATCACGATGCGCTGCTTCTGCCCGCCCGAGAACTGGTGCGGGTAGTCGTCGACCCGCCGCTCCGGATCCGGGATGCCGACCCGGCGCAGCATCTCGATCGCGTGGGCGTGCGCCTGCTTCTTGGTGTACTTGCCGTGGGCGCGCAGCCCTTCGGCGAGCTGCCATCCCACGGTGTAGACCGGGTTGAGCGCGGTCGACGGCTCCTGGAAGATCATCGCCGCGGAGGTGCCCCGCAGCTCGCGCAGGCGACGCGCGTCGAGCGTCACCACGTTCTCCGCGCCCACCAGCACCGCGCCCGAGACGCTGGCCGTCTCGGGGAGCAGCCTCAGGATGCTGCGCGCCGTGACGGTCTTGCCTGAGCCGGACTCGCCGACGACCGCCAGCACCTCGCCCGGGGCGACCTGCAGGTCGACACCGCGGACCGCGGCCACGCTCCCCCCGTCGGTGTCGAAGGTGATCCGCAGCTCGCGGATGTCCACCGCCGCATCCGTCGTCGCCATCAGAGCACCTCCCCCAGCTCCTCGCGCGCGACCGGCTCCTCGGCGGCGACCGCCTCCTCGGCGGTCCGCGCGGGCTTGCGCCGGGCGCGCAACCGCGGGTCGGCGAGGTCGTTGAGGCTCTCGCCGATGAGGGTGATGCCGAGCACGACGAGCACGATCGCGAGACCCGGGAAGATCGACGTCCACCAGATGCCGCTCGTCACGTCCGACAGCGACTTGTTGAGGTCGTAACCCCACTCCGCCGCGGCGCTCGGCTCGATGCCGAAGCCGAGGAAGCCGAGACCGGCGAGCGTCAGGATCGCCTCCGAGCTGTTGAGCGTGAGGATCAGCGGCAGGGTGCGGGTCGAGTTGCGCAGTACGTGGCGGAACATGATCCGGCTGGTGGGTGCGCCGGCCACCTTCGCCGCCTCGACGAAGGCCTCGGACTTCACGCGCAGCACCTCGGCGCGCACCACCCGCAGGTACTGCGGGATGAAGACGACCGTGATCGAGATCGCGGCCGCCAGGATGCCGCCCCAGAGGCTCGACTGGCCGCCGGAGATCACGATGGCGGCGACGATCGCGAGCAGCAGGCTCGGGAAGGCGTAGATCGCGTCGGCGATGACGATCGTGATCCGGTCGAACCATCCGCCGATGTAGCCCGCCAGCAGGCCGAGCGCGATACCGAGGAACGCCGACAGCACGATCGCCACGATGATCACCAGCAGCGCCGTCTGGGCGCCCCAGATCACGCGCGAGAGCACGTCGTACCCGCCCACCGTGGTGCCGAGCAGGTGGTCGGGCCCGGGAGGCTGCTGGGCGCCGAACAGGCCCTCGGGCCCGCGGAGCTGGTTGTAGCGGTAGGGGGCGAGCAGCGGGGCGAAGATCGCGACGACCAGGAAGATCCCCGTGATCACGAGGCCCGCGACGAGCATGCCGCGCTGCAGTCCCACGCTCTGCTGGAGCTGCTGGAGCACGGGGAGGCGGCGCCACCACGGGGGGCGCACGCGGACGGGACGGGTGGAGACGGCGGCGGACATCAGTACCTCACCCGCGGGTCGAGGATCGCCGCGATGATGTCGACGATGAAGTTGGTGAGCGCGACGATCACCGCCAGCAGGGCGACGATGCCCTGCACGGCGACGAAGTCGCGCTTGGACAGGTAGTAGGCCAGCTGGAAGCCGAGCCCCTTCCACTCGAAGGTGGTCTCGGTGAGCACCGCGCCGCCCAGCAGCATCGCGATCTGCAGCCCGATCACGGTGATGATCGGGATGAGGGCGGGCTTCAGCGCGTGCAGGCGCACGAGGCGGAACTCCCCCACACCGCGCGAGCGCGCCGCGTCGACGTAGTCGCGCGACAGGGTCCCGATCACGTTGGTGCGCACGAGTCGCAGGAAGACGCCCGCGGTGAGCAGGCCGAGGGCGAGCGCGGGGAGCACCGCGTGGGCGAGCACGTCCCACACGGCGGCCGAGCTGCCGGTCTGGATGGCGTCGATCAGGTAGATGCCGGTCGGATGATCGAGCTGCTGCAGCTTGATCTCGGTGCGGGTCGAGGCGCGGCCCGCCACCGGCAGCCACTTCAGCCAGACCGAGAAGACGAGCTTCAGCACGAGACCGGCGAAGAAGACCGGGGTGGCGTAGCAGAGGATCGCGAAGACCCGCAGCGACGCGTCGCCCCAGCGGTCGCGGAAGTAGGCGGCCACCATGCCGAGCGGGATGCCGACGATGAAGGCGACGATGAGCGAGTAGAAGACCAGCTCGAGGGTGGCCGAGCCGTAGGTCCAGAGCACCTCGGTGATCGGCCGGCCGTCGGTGATCGAGTTGCCGAAGTTGCCGGTGAAAACCTGCCCGAGGTACTCGAGGTACTGCACGATGATCGGCCGGTCGTACCCGGCCTCGTGGATGCGCTCCGCCAGCTGGTCGGGCGTCAGGCGGTCGCCGAGGGATGCGGTGATCGGGTCGCCCGTCAACCGCATCAGGAAGAAGACGAGGGTCACCAGGATGAAGATCGTCGGGAAGATCAGCAGGAAGCGCACCAGGAGGTAGCGCCAGAGACCGCCTCCGCGGGCGCGTTTGATGCCTGCCGTGCCCTCGCCGGACGGGGTGGCCGGGGCCGTGACCGTCGTCATGTGGTGTGGTTCTCCCTCGAAACGCTGGAACGGGGCGGCCAGCGAGTGGCCACCCCGTTCCGTGTGCGGACGTGTCCGGTTTCGCTCAGCCCTTGGTCAGGGTACCGAAGCGGAACTTGAAGGAGCCGTCGAGCGTGGCGCCCGAGACGTCCTTGCCCACGATGGCCGTCTGCGCGCCCTGCAGCAGCGGCAGCGTCGACAGCTGGGCCGCGACCTTCGCCTGGATGTCCTCCAGGAGCGCGGTGCGGGCGTCGGCGTCGACCTCGGTCTGCTGCTGGACGATCTCCTGGTCGACAGCGGAGTCGCTGTAGTGGTTGACCAGGAAGTTGTCCGTGGCGAAGAACGGCGTCAGGTAGTTGTCCGCGTCCGAGTAGTCCGGGAACCAGCCGAGCTGGTACACCGGGTACAGGTCCGAGGTGCGGTCCTTCGAATACTGCGTCCACTCGGTCGAACCGAGGTTGACCGTGAACAGACCCGACGACTCGAGCTGGTCCTTGACGAGCGCGTACTCGTCGGCGGACGACTCGCCGTAGTGGTCGGGGTTGTACTGGAGGTTGATCTCGACCGGGGTCGAGACGCCGGCCGCGTCGAGCGTCGCCTTCGCCTTGTCGGCGTCGGGGCCGCCCGAGCCGTCGCCGTAGAGGTCCTTGAGCACCTCGGTGGCGCCGGTCAGGCCCTGCGGCACGTAGGAGTACAGCGGCGTGTAGGTGTCCTTGTAGACCTGCGTCGCGATCTCCGCGCGGTCGACGACGTCGGCCATCGCCTGGCGGACGGCGAGCGCCTTCGCGGCGTCGGCCTCCGGGGTCTTGGCGCCGAACGGCATCGTGTCGAAGTTGAACACGATGTAGCGGATCTCGCCGCCGGGGCCGTCGACGACCTTCACCGAGTCCTGCGAACGCAGGTCGGCGATGTCGGTCGCCGAAAGGCTGCGGTACGCCACATCGATGTTGCCCTCCTGCACGTCGAGCTTGAGGTTCGACGAGTCGGCGTAGTACTTGAGGGTGACGTCCGAGTTCTCCGGCGCTCCGAGGATGCCGTCGTAGTCGGCGTTCGGCGCGAAGGTCACGAGCTCGTTGAACTTGTAGTTCGTGATCGTGTACGGGCCGGCGAAGGCCTCGCCCTTGACGATGTCGTCGTCGCTCGTCACCGAGTCGGCCGAGAAGACCTCCTCGTCGACGATCGGACCGGCCGGGCTCGACAGCACCTGCGGGAACGTCTGGTCGTTGCCGTTCTTGAGGTGGAAGACGACGGTGGTGTCGTCGGGGGTGTCGATGCTGTCGATGTTGGCGAGCAGGTACGACGGGCCGTTCTCGTCGGCGATGGCGAGCTGACGGTCGAAGCTGAACTTCACGTCCGAGGAGGTCAGGTCGTGGCCGTTGGCGAACTTCAGGCCGGACTTGAGGGTCACGGTGTAGTCGCTGTCACCGGTGAACTCCGCCGACTCGGCGATGTCGGGCTCGACGTCGGCGGTGCCGGGCTTCGAGTTCATGAGGAACGGGAAGACCTGGTTCATGACCGCGAACGAGCCGTTGTCGTAGGACCCCGCCGGGTCGAGGAACGTGACCTTGTCGGTCGTGCCGACGATGATGCTGCTGCCGTCGGAGCCGCCGCCGTCGCCGGAGTCCGACGAGCAACCGGCGAGCACGAGCGCGGCGGTCACGGGAAGCGCCACCGCGGCGAGCGCGCGGGCCTTGCGAGAGACGGATGTCATATCCGTGGACCTCATTCCTTGGGATGTGAAGGGTGCAGACGGGCGAAACCGTCCGACTTTCAGGTCTATCACAGGGAGTGCTCGGCTCCGTGCCGGTCGCCGGTCCGTGGCCCCTTTGTTTACGGCATCGAAATGAATCGCGCACGAATGCTGCGTTGCGGCTCGATCCATGCAATTTCGCGCACAGACACCGCGCGGATCATTCGCCGCGCAGCTCCCGGCGCTCGCTCTCCAGGGCGAGGGATTCGCGGCTCAGCGCCGCCTCGCGCTCCCGGTCGCCCTCGGCCCGCGCGCGCTGCATCGCGCCGAGCAGCTCGCCCTTGCGGCGGAGCAGGTCGCGGTCGACGAGCGAGGTCACGACCCCGCGGCAGTAGATCGCGATCTGCTCGGCGCGCTCCGGGATGGGCGCGATGCCGAGCTGGGTCACGAGCGAGTCGAAACCCTGCGGGACCTCCTCCGCGACCCGCTGCAGCCACTCCCCCGAGTCGAGGTGGTCGAGCTGGCCGCGCACCCCGTCGCGGACGACCGCGAGGGTCGGGTTGGTGAACCGCGCCTCGACCGCCTTCGCCACGAGCGCCGGCCCCACCTGCTGCGGGTACTGCAGGATCGCCATGAGCGCATCCCGCTCCATGCGGGTCACCGGATCGGTCGGCAGCTCGGTGAGGTTGGCCTGCCGCGGACGCGGCGGCTCGGCGGCGTCCGACTCGGGGCGCCGGGGGTCGCCGTCGACGCGGGAGTCGGTGCGTCGCGAGGTGTTGCCCGCGCTCGTGACGGCGCGCCCCACCTCGCCGGGGTCCATGCCGAGCCACCCCGCGAGGTTGCGCACGTAGCCGCCGCGCAGCGCTGGGTCCCGGATGCCCGCCACGACGGGCGCTCCGGCACGCAGCGCGGCGACCCGCCCCTCCACGGTCTCGAGGTCGTGCCCGGCGAGGCTGCGCCGGATCATGAACTCGAACATGGGCTTGCGATCGGTGATGAGCTTGCGCACCGCCTCGTCGCCGCGGTGGATGCGCAGGTCGCAGGGGTCGAGGCCCTCGGGCGCCACCGCCACGAAGGTCTGCGCGGCGAAGCGCTGCTCCTCGGCGAAGGCGCGGCTCGCGGCGCGTTGCCCCGCCTCGTCCGGGTCGAAGGTGAACACGACCTCGCCGGTCTGCGAGACCGCCGCGTTGTCGACGTCGCCGAGCACGCGGCGCACGACCTTGATGTGGTCGACGCCGAACGCGGTGCCGCAGGTGGCGACCGCGGTGGTGACGCCGGCGAGGTGGCAGGCCATGACATCCGTGTAGCCCTCGACGATCACGACCTGCTTCGACTTCGCCACGTCGCGACGCGCGAGGTCGAGCCCGTAGAGCACCTGCGATTTGTGGAAGACGAGGGTCTCGGGGGTGTTGAGGTACTTCGGGCCCTGGTCGTCGTCGAAGAGCTTGCGGGCACCGAAGCCCACCGTCTGCCCGGTGACGTCGCGGATCGGCCAGATCACGCGCCCCCGGAACCGGTCGTAGGAGTTGCCGCGCTCGCCCGTCGACAGCAGTCCGGCCGCCGTCAGCTCGTCCTGCGTGAAGCCCTGCCCCTGGAGGGCGTTCTTGAGGGCGTCGAACGACTTCGGGGCGTAGCCGACGCCGAAGCGCTCGGCGGCGGCCTGGTCGAAGCCGCGACCCCCCAGGAAGTCGCGCGCCGGCTGGGCGCCCGGCTCGGCGAGCTGGGCTCGGAAGTACTGCTCGGCCGCCGCGTTGGCGGCGAGCAGCCGTGCGCGGTTGCCGTGATCGGATGCGGCCGCGCCGCCGTCCTCGTAGTGCAGTTCGATGCCCACGCGGGCCGCCATCCGCTCGACTGCCTCCTGGAAGCTGACGTGGTCCATGCGCTGCAGGAAGGTGAAGACGTCGCCGTCCTCCCCGCAGCCGAAGCAGTGGTACCGGCCGACGCCCGGTCGCACATGGAAGCTGGGGCTGCGCTCCTCGTGGAACGGGCACAGGCCTTTGAGCGAGCCCACGCCCGCCGACTTGAGGGTGACGTAGTCGCCCACGATGTCGGCGATGTTGACCCGGGATCGGACCTCGTCGATGTCTGTTCGACGAATCAATCCGGGCATGAGGTGATTCTAGGAGTCGCCCCGGATGCCGCGCCCGCGCCGGTGGTCGCGGGCCTGTCGTCTCCTCCACACCCGGGTGGGTCGAAAGAGCTTGTACTACCGAACATCTGTTCGAGGCAGGAAAATGGGGCATGCCCGTTCTCACCGACACCCTCACCCGCATCGGTGACCTGTCGGTGCCCGCCGCACCGGTTTCGTTGGGCGGTCTGCCGGATGCGGAGCTGCTGATCGCGCAGCGGCAGCTCGGTGAGGTGCAGCGGCGGCTGAGCGCACTGGCGGCATCGGTGGCGGGTGAGATCGCGCACCGGTCCCGCCGCGATCTAGGTGCCGCCGGGTTGGCCGCGACGCAAGGTCTGAGGTCGGCGGAGGATCTGATCGCGAAGGTCACCGGCGGCTCCCGTCGTGATGCGCACACCCTGGTGAAGGCGGCAGAGCTGCTGCCGACCGCACCGCGAGGGGATGCGGCACCGCCGGTGCCGGAGTGGCGGCAGGTCATCGGCGCGGCGGTCGCGGACGCGACCATCTCGGTGGAAGCGGCCGGCATCATCCGCACCCGACTGGGCGCTGCAGCCGACCGTGCCGACGGCACCGTCGTGGCGGATGCCGCCCGCACATTGATCGCGGCAGCGCCCGGGATGAAGCTCGAGGATCTCGCCGCGCGTGCATCGGTGGTGCGGGACGAGCTCGACCTGGCCGGTATCCCGGCCCGTGAGGACGAACTGCGTGCGAAGCGGTTTCTGCGGTTCACGAAGCAACTCGACGGCATGACCCGGGTGACGGGGTTGTTGGATCAGGAGTCCGCGGCGATCGTCGTGCCGATCCTCGACGCGGCCACTTCTCCCCGTCGTGGCGGGCCGCGGTTCGTCGACCCGACCGCTGCCCAGCGTGCGGAGGGTCTGATGCGGGATGAGCGCACCACCGACCAGCTCACCCTCGACGTGTTCGTCGAACTCATCCGCAACGGGTCTCGGGTGGACGACGGGGTGCTGCTCGGGGATCGGAAGCCGGTGGTGCGGGTCCTGGTCACGAAGAACGACCTCGAGAACCCCATCCGCGACGCGGACGGGAACCGAATCGGCGCGGCATTCTTCGAAGGACAGACCGACGCCGTCTCCATCGGCACCGCGGAACGGTTCATCTGCGCCGGTGGTGCCATCCCCATCCAGTTCGACGCCGACGGGCGAGTGCTCAACCTCGGGAGGGAACAACGGCTGTTCTCGGAGAAGCAGAGGGTGGCGATGGCGGCACGTGATGGCGGGTGCCTCATGTGCGGGGCACCACCCTCCTGGTGCGAAGCACACCACATCGACCACTGGGATGAACACGCCGGGCTCACCGACATCGACGACGGAGTGCTCGTATGCAGGTTCTGTCACCTGAACCTGCACAACCAGAAGTGGCGGATCAGACGGGACGGCGCCGAGTACTACCTGGAGCGACCCGACGCGTTCGGGCTCCTGCGGCGGATACCCCTGCCATCGCGGAGTCCTGCCGTGGAACGGTTGCGGCAGAGCGCCTGACCGCACGCCCCGGCAGCCGGAACAACGTCCAACGAAGAGGCTGCGCCCAACAAGCGGAAGTCCGCGCACTCCCACCGAAGACGATCTCGCACGCCTGCGGCGGGGACGGCGCGCCCGAACGCGGATCCGCGAACCTTCCGCGGCACCGTCAGCAGAGCCGCTCGTGCCAGGCGTTCGCGGAGGGGTCGGTGAGGGAAGCGACCTGGTCGACGACGACGCGCTTGCGGGCCGTGTCGTCGGGTGCGGCCGCGATGTCGGCGGCGAAGCCCGCATCCAGATGCGACGGGTCGGCCCACAGGGCGTCGGCGAGTTCCTTCAGGATGCTGCGTTGCTGCGCGTAGATCGGCTTCCGCGCGTTCGTCGACATGACGTTCGCGGCCACGATCCCCTTCAGCACCGCGATCTCGGCGCGCGTCTCCACCGGCACCACGACATCCGCGCCGAATCGCGCGAGTGCCGACTGCGGGTGCGCCGCACGCGTCGCACGCACCGCCTCGCCTGCGAAACGGCCGATGAGCTGCGAGGTGAGGTTCTTCAGCCGCGCCAGGTCGCGGCGCGAGCCGTCCCAGGTGTCGATCCAGTCGGGCAGGCTGTCGAGCCGGTCGAACGCGGCGATGAGGGCCGCGTGATCGAGCTCGCCGCCGATCCACTCGACCATGCTGTCGACGAGCTCGTCGTGGTCGACCCGTGCCGACAGCGCCGGCACGTCGAGATAGCCCGTGATGATCGCGTCCTCGAAGTCGTGCACCGAGTAGGCGATGTCGTCGGAGAGGTCCATCACCTGCGCCTCGACGCAGCGCACCCGCGGCGGCGCCCCCGCGCGGAGCCAGACGAAGGCGGGGGTGTCGTCCGCGTAGAAGCCGAACTTGCTGCGGCCGGACGGATCCGGGATGCCCTCCTGCTCGGGCCACGGG
>NZ_JANTHX010000002.1:42260-87138 GCF_024752305.1 Protaetiibacter mangrovi | reverse complement strand
ACGTCACGTCTACTGCTATTCCCGGGGAGGCGGGGAGTAGCGTCGAAAAGGTGTCCGCCGGGGGCCGGAGTTCCCGATAAACCCCGGACCCCGGCGGAACTCTAGGGTCGAGCCGCGCCGACCTCGGCCGGCCGGCCGAGGGCGCGGTACTCCCATCCCGCGGCCCGGTAGCGTTCGACGTCGAGCGCCCCGCGCCCGTCGACGATGCGTCGATGGGCGACGAGCACCCCCATGTCCTCGGGTGCGGCGGAGACGAACTCGGCCCACTCCGTCAGCAGCAGCACGACATCCGCCTCGTTCACGGCTTCCGCGAGGGAGTCGGCGTAGTCGAGGTCGGGGTAGGCGCGGTGGGCGTTGGCGTTCGCCTTCGGGTCGTAGACCACGACGCTCGCCCCCTCGAGGTAGAGCAGCCGCGCCACGTCGAGGGCGGGCGCGTCGCGCACGTCGTCGGAGTCCGGCTTGAAGGCGGCGCCGAGCGCGGCCACCCGCACGCCGTGGAGGTCGGGGCCCGCGAGCTCGCGGACCAGGTCGACCGTGCGCGACCTGCGCCGGAGGTTGATCTGGTCGACCTCGTGCAGGAAGGTGACCGCCGCGCTGACGCCCAGCTCCTCGGCACGGGCGCGGAAGGCGCGGATGTCCTTCGGGAGGCAGCCGCCGCCGAATCCGAGCCCGGGCTTCAGGAAGCGGCCGCCGATCCGGTCGTCGTAGCTGAGTGCGCGGGCGAGCAGCGAGACGTCCGCCCCGGATGCCTCGCACACCTCGGCCATGGCGTTGATGAACGAGATCTTGGTGGCGAGGAAGGAGTTCGCGGCGACCTTCACGAGCTCGGCGGTCGCGAGGTCGGCGACCACGACGGGCACACCCTCCTCCAGGAGCGGGGCGTAGGCGTCGCGCAGGCTCTGCTCGGCCTCGGCGCTCGCCACGCCGAAGACCAGTCGGTCCGGGTGGAGGGTGTCCTCGACGGCGAAGCCCTCGCGCAGGAACTCCGGGTTCCAGGCGACCTCGACCTCGCCGCCCGTGAGCTCCGCCACCATGCCGGCCAGGCGCTCGGCGGTGCCCACCGGCACCGTCGACTTGCCGACGATCAGGGCGCGTCCGGTGATGCGCCGCGCCAGCTCCGAGAACGCCGCGTCGACGTAGCGCAGATCCGCCGCATCCGAACCGGACGACTGCGGCGTGCCGACGCAGACGAAGTGCACCTCGCCGAAGGCGGCCGCGTCGGCGAAGTCGGTGGTGAACCGCAGCCGACCCGTCGCGAGGGTCTCGACGAGCAGGGTGTCGAGGCCGGGCTCGAAGAACGGCAGTCGACCGGATGCGAGGGCATCGACCTTCACGGGATCGACGTCGACGGCCACCACCTCGAAGCCGAGGTGGGCCATGCAGACGGCCTGGGTGGCTCCGAGGTAACCGGTGCCGATGACGGTGATGCGGGGTTTCGGGGGGCGAGCGTTCACGGTACGTCCTTCGCGTCAGGAGTGTCCGATCTCAACTGACGCCACCCATCGGGGTGGTGACGCAATCCTCATCGACCGTGGGCGGGATCATCCGCTCGGTGGGGGTACCCGGCGACCGTCCAACAGTTGCTGGCACCAAGGTGGCAGCGGGGGCATCGGGTGTCAATACTCGATGCCCCCCGAACGGGGAGGTTTTACCTGCCGTTAACGCCGGCGGCGAATCCGCGAAACGGCTACGCGGGCACCACCCGGATGGTCACGGGGATGGTGGTCGTCGCACCGCTCGTCGTGACCACGACCGCGTCGGTCGTGTAGAGACCGGCGGGCACGCCCGTGAGGTTCCAGGAGACCGTCCATCGCGACGCCGAGCGGGTGCCGCTGACGAGCGTGCGCCCGTTCACCGGGATCGTGAAGGAGGCCGCCGCGATGCCCTTCGACGCGAAGTAGGCGTCGATCCCGGGGATGTCGGAGCTCGTACCGGTGCCGGCGGGCAGCGTCAGCACGCCGGATCCGCCCGAGCCGCCCCCGCCCGAGCCGACCGGAGGTGTCGGCGCGGGGACGGCTCCGAGCACGGCACCCGGCACGCTGTCGGCGCCCGCGAGGCGTGTGTCGAGCGCCTGGCCGTCGACGTCCGTGGCCGCCGTCGCGACGGAGCCGGCCCCCGAGATGCGGGCCTGGGTGGGGTCGACCAGATGCAGGTCGCCGCCGTCGCGATCCCGGAAGTCGACCTCGCCGTAGCGTGTTCCGCCGACGCCGAGCGCGGAGGGCTGGGCGCACACCGAGGTGTTCCAGGCGAGGATCACCGTGTTGGTGAACGGGGCCGCGCAGTCCGAGAGGTATCCGAGGATGTTCCGGTCGGCCACGAGCCCGGGCGACGCGGTCAGGCGCGTCGACCCGGCGAGCACCGTGTTGCTGCGGAAGACCAGTCCGGTGATCTTCGGCGGACGCAGGTCCACGGCGGAGCCGCCGCCGCAGAGCGGCGAGCGGACGACGCAGCTCTGGATGAAGTTCGACTCGATCACGATGTCGGTCATGCCGGTGCCGCCGCCGGGCGACAGGATCACGCCCGCGTTGTAGCAGTTCGCGATCCTGTTGCCGCGCACCGTGACGCGCGAGCTGTCGAAGATCTGCAGGCAGTCGGCGTGGTAGCCGTTGTCGATCGACTGGTCGTAGTCGTGGATCGTGTTGTCCTCGATCAGCACGTCCGAGGCGTTCCCGACCTGGATCCCGTCGATCGAGTGACCGCCCTCGAACTCCGAGTCGGTGACCGTGATCTTCGCGGCGCGCAGGAAGAGCCCGCCCCCGTCGAAGTGCATGGATCGCAGCTGCGAGCCCGTCGATCCGGCGTTGAGGTAGAAGGTCGTGACGACCCGCATACCCGTCCAGACGAGGTACGGCGCGGTGCTCTTCACCCGGCTGAGGGTGACGGAGGCGCCGCTCGCCGGTCGGACCGTGACGGGGGCCGACGCGGTCCCCCCGCCGCCGGAGACCGTCAGGTCGGGGTAGCTGCCGGAGAGCAGCAGCACCCGTCCGCCACCACCGGCACCGGCGATCGCGGTGCCGACGGCGCACGGCGCCGAGGCCGTGCAGGCCGTGCCGCTCCCCGCTGCGGACGCGTAGCGGTCGGCTGTCGCCGCCCCCGCCGGTGACCCCGGTGCCAGGAGCGCCACGACGAGCACCCCCAGCGTCCCGAGCGTCAGACCACGACTTCTCCCGAATCGATCGCGCACGACGACCGCCCCCATCCCCTGATCATCAGTTGCGGATCACCACCGTGATCTGCGCACTGTTTCCGGTGTTGCCGGCCGCATCGCGAGCTTTCGCGACGATCGGGTACGAGCCGTTTCGATAAGCACTTGTATTCACCGTAAGCGCCCAGTACTGCCCCGTCCAGGCCGCGTCGCCGAGTTTCTGCGAACCCGACCAGAACGAGACGCCCTCGACGCCGACGTCGTCGGACGCCGACGCGAGCGCCGTGAAGGAGCCCGAGATGGTCTGTCCGCTCGACGGCGTGAGGATCGACACGATCGGTGCCTGGGTGTCCGGCGCCTGGGTCGGAGTGGGCGTCGGCGTCGGCGTCGGCGTCTCCGTGGCGGTGGGCGTGGGGGTCGGGGTGGGGGTGTCGGTCGGGGTGGGCGTCGGCGTCGGCACGATGTCGCCGACCGGGATCACGGACACGGCGAAACCGAAGTACTTGCCGCTGACCGGGTTCAGCGGGTCGCCCGTGAACTGGTGTCCGCGCAGCTGGGCGGCGGCGGCTGCTTGCGCCCGGATCACCTGGATGATCTCGGCCGGCGACTTGCCGACGCACGCGCCGCCGGGCGAGAGGCAGTCGAGCACGACGCCGCTCGTCGCCGCCGTCGACATGCTGGTGCCCGACTGGATGTACGCCGCGCCGCCGCCCTTCTTCAGGGTGTACGGGCACATGCCGGGAGCCGCCACCGTGTGCGCCTTGTCCGAGTCGAGCACGGCGAAGTTCGTCGTGGCGGCGTAGCTGTCGTCGGGGGTCTCGACGGCGCACGGCGCGACGCCGACCCCGCCCGGCATCCCGTCGTAGTCGGCGTAGTTCGTCGCGGTGAGCACCTCGTCGTAGGCGGCGGGGATGAGCGTGCGGAAGTCGACCTTCTGGTTGCCGGCCGCCGCGACCACGGTGACCCCGGCCGCCACGATGTCGCAGATCGCCTGGTGCACCACGTCCCCGTTGCTGTAGCCGCAGTTGCCGTCGTCGGCGCCCGTCGTGCCCATGCTCATGTTGACGACCTCGATGTCGTACTGGGCGTGGTTCTGCAGCACCCAGTCGAGTCCGCACATGAGGCCGGAGAGGGTGCCCTCGTTCTTGGTGCCGAGCACGCGGACGGAGTAGATGGGCGCGCCGGGCGCGACGCCGACGATGCCGATCGCGTTGTCGGATGCGGCCATGTAGCCGGAGACGCCTGTCCCGTGGCCGTTCGCGTCGGAGGCGGTGCCGGACCCGAAGCAGTTGACGGCTCCGGCCAGGTCGTAGTCGGCGTTCTCGTCGACGCCGGAGTCGATGACGGCGACGGCCGGGCCGGAGTAGTCGTCTATGCCGTCACCCGCATACACCGGCGCGCCGGTGGCCTCCACCGCCTTGGGCACGTTCGTGACGGTCTGCCCGTAGCCCCAGGTCGGTCGGTCGATGGTGATGCCGCGCACGGATCCGTCGCGGGACAGGGCCGTCGCCTGGGCCGAGGTCAGCTGGGCGGCATACCCCTGCACGGACGCGTACTCCGCGGTGGGCGTCAGCTCGAGGTTCGCGGCGACCTGCGTCGCGCGGGCCTCGTCGCCGAAGGAGAGGATGTAGCGCCCGGCCGGCAGCGTGATGGCGGGCGCGAGCGCGACGAGCGCGGTCGCGGCGATCACGGCGGATGCGGCGACGAGGGCGATCACGGCGGCGAGCCGGGCGCGGCGCCCGGTCAGGGTGGACGGGAGGCGCGGAACGGACCATCCACGGGTGTGCGGGTACGGCAAAGCGGTCATCGGGGGGCTCCATCGGGTGTAGCGCCTTACGGCGAGCGGTGCATCGCATCGACGAGTGGGGATGCGGGTGCAGCCGGCGCTATCGGGGAGCCGGTCGCGGACTGGTTCTCGGGGGGTGGAACGTTCCGCCTCGAGCCGGGGACACGCGGGGATCCGTGGATCCGGGTGTACGCCTCGAGTGTGGTGTGGGCGACAGTATCCCACTCGAGAGGGCCGAGGGGAACACCGGGGGGCCGATTGCCGCGCGTCGCCCACTCGAGCGCGTCTCCCAGGTCCGCGGCGTTCAGCTCCTCGTCGAAGGTGCGCACCCAGTCCTCGCCCACCTGACCCGCGAGCTCGACGAGGGAGCCGAGGGCGGGCACGAGCACCGGCCGATCCGCCGAGAGCCCGAGGATGGCGGATCCGGAGTTGAGCACCGCCCGGTACGGCAGCACCACCAGGTCCGCCGCACGCAGGTACGCCGCCATCCGCTCGTCGTCCTGGAACGCCAGGTCGAGCCGTACCCGGGGATCCGCCGCCGCGAGCGTCGTCAGCTCCTCGGCGAGCTCCGGCGAGGAGGGTCGGCCCGCGACCGCCAGGGCCAGGTCGTCTCCGGGGACCTCCGCGAAGGCGCGCAGCAGGGCCGACGCGTTCTTGTACGGGCGCAGCTGCCCGATCGTGACCGCGAGCTTGGCGTCGAGAGGGAGTCCGAGCTGCTCCCGCGCCTCCCGCCGGTCGAGCGACCAGTCGTAGGCGTCGCGATAGTGGCCGTGCGGCGTGACGAAGCCCGGGAGCGCATGCAGCTCGGGATACCGCTCGCGGGCGAGCTCGAGGCTCGACTCGGACAGGGCGAGCAGGCCGTCGAGCTCCTCGACCAGCAACCGGTGCATCCGCGCGCGCAGCGCCGGGGTCGCCCGCTGCTCGTGGGAGTCGAGATTGTGCACGGTCCACACCATCCGGGTGCCGCGGAGCCGTGCGATCCGCAGCGCCGCACGGAACAGCAGCAGCCGCGCACGCACGATCGACATGCGGTGACCCGAGAGGAAGGTGAGGTCGGGCCAGTGCAGGTGCACGATGTCGACGCGCGCGAGGGCGAGGCGGAGGTAGCTCAAGTCGCGCACCCGGAGCCCCTCGCGTGCCAGCGCATCGGCGAGCAGCGCGTTGTAGGGGTTCGCGGCCGCGGTGCGGTACGCGGGCTCCGCCTCGACGATCAGGCGCGTCACGCGGTCACCCCCTCGCGCGTCGAGAACAGGGCGGCGCGCGCCGAGGGATAGCCCGGCGACCAGTCCCCGCGCCGACGCCAGACCTCGCGCCAGGTGTCCTTGCCGAGGGCCGCGCGCAGGCCCGCCCCCGCCCGCAGCATCCCGACCGCGACCCGTGCGCGGATGCCGGGCCAGCGCAGTCGCGCGTCGGTCGCCTTGCCCGCCATGACCAGGCACATCTTGCGCCCGCTCGACGACGTCGACCCGCCGACCTCGTGCACGATCTCGGCGCGCGGCACGATCACGGGCCGCATGCCCGCGAGCCGCGCCCGGCGGGAGAAGTCGGCGTCCTCGCCGTACAGGAAGAAGCGCTCGTCCATGCCGCCGAGCAGGTCCCAGTCGGCGCGCGAGATGAGCAGCAGGCAGCCCGTGATGACCGGCACCTCCCGGACGGTGTCGCGCTGCCAGCGGCCGAGCGACTCCGGGTCGAAGAGGCGCGTACGGTGGAACACCGTGCTGAGCCCGGTCGCGAAGCAGATGAGGCTCCACGCGGTCGGCTCGCCCCAGCACGAGCTCGGATCGAGCCCGCCGTCCGGGCGGAGTGTGCGCCCGCCGTAGACCCGGTACTCGGGGTGCTCGTCCGCGAAGGCCACGAGGGCGGCGATCGACCCGCGCCGCACGAGCGTGTCGGGGTTGAGCAGCAGGATGCGCTCCCCCGTCGCGACGTCGGCACCGCGGTTCACCCCGGCCGCGAAGCCGAGGTTCTCCCCCGCGTCGACCACGACGACGCCCGGGAAGCGCTCCCGCAGCAGGGCGACGCTCCCGTCGACCGATCCGTTGTCGACCACGACGACCTCGGCGTCGACGGGTTCGCCCTCGAGCGAGGCGAGGCATTCGGCGGTCGCCTCGGCGGTGTTGTAGTTCACCACCACGATCGACACCGCGGGGCTCATGCCGACACCTCGCCCGCGTCGACGCCGACCGGAACACCGTCCGCGGTGGCGTCCGGGCGCCAGCCGATCACCTTCGCCGGCACGCCGCCGACGATCGCGAACGCCGGCACGTCCCGCGTGACGACGGCGCCCGCCCCCACGATCGCCCCGTCGCCGATCGTCACCCCGGCCGTCACGACGGCGTTGGCGCCGAGCCAGACGTCGTCGCCGATCACGATGTCGCGCTCGACCTTCCGCTGGTCCATGACGGGGGTGCCGCGCTCGATGCCGTAGTTCGAGGCCGTGATGGTGACGTGGGGGGCGAGGAGGGCCTTGCGCCCCAGGATGATCCGCCCGGTCGAGTTGCCGGCCCACAGCACCGAGAACTCCCCGATGTGCGACCCGTCGCCGATCCGGATGCGCTCGGCGTTGCGGAACGACACGTTCGGGGCGAACGACACATCCGCACCGCGGTCGAGCACGCGCACCTGCCGCACGTGCGAGTACGAGGCGAAATGGGCCAGGCGGATGCCCTGGAGGTACGTCCCGACGTCCAGCATCGACCGGATGAGGCCCCCGACGCGGCTCATGCCGGCACCTCCGCGCGCGCGTCGGACGCGGCCGAGGGATCGTCGTCGCCGAGGACCACCCGCGCCATGTCCGCGGCGATCGACTCGACGTCGACGTCCGGCGCACCCGAGACGGCGATGCTGAAGGTCGACGCGTAGCTGCCGGCGAAGACCGCGAACGGATGCCGCGGATCCAGCACCGGCCAGAGCACCACCTCCCGCACGAGTGCGGCGCCCGCGTAGCGCGGTCGCACCCTCCACGGCAGGTACGAGGTGTACCCGGGCGCCGAGAGCGGCCGGGCGAGGGCGTCCGGGTCGCCGGCGATGAAGGCGCCGAGCTGGGCGCCCACCTGGGCGACCGCCTCCGCGCGGCCGCTCCCGGGGCTCAGCGACACCTCGGTCATCGAGATGTTGTTGCGTTCGTCGCCCGTGGTGCCCGCCCGACGGGAGACCGGGACGAGGAGCGCCGTCTCGGCGGCGGGATCCGTGCGGGACGCGGCGAGCAGCGACGCCGCGACGGCGAGGTCGTGCACCGAGCACCCCGCCGCCCGGGCCGCGAGCTTCACCTCGCGCAGATCGAGCGTGCGGAAGGCGTGGTGCCGGTGCGGCAGCGGCATCCCCTGCTGCCGCCGCAGGCGGCGGGGCCGGAGGATCCGTCCGCCCGTGCGGCGCAGCCGACGCGGGAACGGCTTGCGGGTGTACTCCCGCCACGCGGCGCCGAGGCCGCCCTGCCGACGCCACCAGGAGGCGCCCGCCTCCCGCAGGATGCCCATCGCCCCCGGCGGCGGTGCGAGCTCGTCCGCCGCCGGGGTGGCCGAGGGGTCGAAGGGGGCGTCCGCCGTCAGCTGATCGATGAAGCGGAGGGCGAAGATGCCGTCGCCGAGCGCGTGCTGCACCTGCGGCACGAACGCCACATCGCCGTCCGGCAGCCCGGCCACCAGGAGCGTCCACAGCGGACGGTCGAGCGCGAGGGGTCCGTTGCGCTCGCCGCCGAGCACCAGGGCGACGTCGTCGGGCTCGACGTGGTCGATGAAGCGCACGTGCCACGCGAGCTCCGGCTCGGCCGCGACCCACGCGGGGGTCGTGATCCCGAGCGGCATCGACCGCACGCGCATCCGCAGCGCCGGCCAGTTCGCGACGAGGTGGCGCGCGAGCACGAGCACCGCCTCGCGATCGATCGTGCCGTCCGCGCGACGGTATGGCGCGCCCTCGACGATCAGGCCGCCCGTCGGGCGCATCGTCTGGAACGCGACCCAGTCGGCCACGAACTTCTCGTCGAGCGTGCGCATGAGCTCGACCGGCAACCGTGTCGCCATCAGCTCCCCTCCTCCATCCGGATGGCGGCCGCATCGGGGAGGCCGTCGACGACGATGGGCGCGGGCGGTTCGGCGTCGACGAACCTCCCGGCCTCGAGCTCCAGGCGCCTGCTCTCGGCGATGCCCGTGACGATGCCGGACAGCATCGCCCGCTCCGCTGGACCGCGGCGCGGGTCGCGGCGCTGCCGGAACGCGCGGCGCGCGGTGCGCCCCGCCAGGATCGCGAACATGCGGGCGCCGGTGATCCAGCGCACGCGCAGCCACTTGCCGACCAGTCCGCCGAGGCCGAGGCCGTAGCCCCGGTACAGCGCCTCGTACGCGATGTCGTCGCGGGTGTTCACGTGGTGCACCACGCAGCTCGGGTCGTGCACCACCGCGTAGCCCGCGTCGAGGATGCGGCAGAAGATGTCGAGGTCCTCGGCGCCGGCGAACCGCCGCCCCGCCCCCAGCACCTCGTCGAAGCCCCCGAGCTCCACCAGCACGTCGCGCCGGAAGGCCATGAGGGCGCCGTGCCCCGCGTCGAGGCCGTCGAGCACGCGCTCGTACCGACGGGGCTCCCCCGGCGCGACCTCGTCGGCGAGCGTGTGATCGATCATCTCGCCCGTGACCGAGCCCACCGCCTCGTCGGCGAAGCGCTCGAGGATCCCCTCGGTCCAGCGCTCCACCGCCACGCAGTCGTCGTCGGTGTAGACCAGGTACGGGCGCCGGGTGGCCGCGAGGCCGACGTTGCGCGCGATCGAGAGCCCCTTGGTGTCCGTGCGCACGTAGCGCACACCGGCCGCCCGTGCGACGTCGATCGTCGCGGAGGTGGTCGAGGCGGAGTCGACCACCAGGATCTCCGCCTCACGCGGCGTGTGGGCGACGATCGTCACGAGCGCCGCCGAGAGCATCTCGGCCCGCTCCCGCGAGCAGACGACGACGGCCAGCTCACTCGGCGACGGCATGGACGGCACCTCCCCGTCGCGCGATCGCCGCGCGATAGGCGGCCACGAGGGATCGGCCCGCCGCCTCCCAGCTGAGCTCCGGGGCGTGCGCCGCCGCCGCCGCGGACATCCGGGCGAACTCCTCCGGATGATCGGCGAGCAGATCGAACTGGGCGCGGAGGGCGTCGACGTCGCCCGGCTCGTGCAGCAGGCCGTGCACGCCGTCGTCGAGGTACGCGCCGGCGGCTGTCGACACGAGCGGAACGCATCCCGCCAGCTGGGCTTCGTAGGTCACGAGGGCGCTCCCCTCCTCGACGGTGGGCAGGACGAGCACGTCGGCCGCGGCCAGGGCGGCGCCCGGGTCCCGGGTGAACCCGCGCATCTCGACGCCCGGCTGGTCCAGCAGGGGGGCGAGCACCGCGGCGTAGGTCGGGATGGGGTCGCCGTGCACGACGAAGCGGCCGGAGTCCCTCAGGCGCGATCCCGCCCAGGCGCGGAGGGCGTGGTGCAGGCCCTTGCGCGGCTCCACCCGGCCGAGGAACAGCACGACGGGCGGGTCGTCGGACCGTCGCGGCGCCGCGGGCGCGCCGTCGGAGCGGGCGCCGTAGCGATGACGCAGGATCCGCTCGGGATCGTGTCCGCGGGCGACGAAGCTGCGCGCGACCGCGTCCGACGGCGCCAGCACGGCGGCGGCGGCCGCCCACTCGCGCTCCTCGCGCGCCAGGTGCGCGGCGTTCGCGGCGTGCGAGGCGTCGGCGGGCAGCTCCACCCCGAGGCGCGCGCACTCCTCGGCGACGACCTGGTAGGCGTGAGCGGTGTGCGTGTTGGGCGCCTCCCGGAGGCCCGGCGCGCCCACCTCGGCGGCCGCGCGGAGGGTACGCTCGGCCGCCAGCGGCCAGGTGTGCACGACATCCGGTCGCACCCGGCGGACGAGCTCCGCCCCGATCCGGTCGTGGAAGGCGAAGGCGCGGTCGCGACCCACGGCGCGGTGCGGGATGCGCACCCGACCGCGCTGCAGCACCCGGCGATCCGAGGCGAGCCCGGGGATCGGCCGCGCGACGCTCGCGCTGACCAGGTGCACCTCGTGGCCCGCGGCCACGAGCTCCGTGACCTGGTTCCACGCCGTCCAGCCGATGCCGGGCGCGCCGATGGCGTGCGGGAACGAGTAGACGACAGAAAGCCGGCCGTTGCTCTCTGATCCTCGGTACGACGTCATGGCTCTCACCTCCGTCGGGATCAGGTGATGCCGTCACCCTTACGGGGGTCACCACCGCGGCGCAATACCTGGCGGGAAATGTTCCCGAGGATTCGCTCAGGTTTTACATGTCGGCAACATGCGGGGGTGGAGGCGGAAACACCGATGCTGGCATCGTGTCCCGTGAGGGACCCCCGATACCCCTCAGCTCCACCTCCCCCCGTGTTGAGCAATGACGCCCTTCCGGGTATGTCCTCCCCCGATCGGAAGGTTCCCCCGCATGGACATCCCGAAGTACCTCCAGATCCTCTGGGCCCAGAAGTGGCTCCTCGTCGTCGGCCTCGTCGTGGCCGTCGCGGCCGGCCTGTTCGCCGGCTACACCATCACCGACGGCACGCTGACCTCCCGCGTCACGCCGAGCTACCGCGCGGCCACGACCGTGCTGGTCGGCAGCGCGAGCCAGCCGATCTTCCAGGCCGAGACACCCGTGGATGCCGGGTCGGGGACGGTGCAGACCCGCGATCTCACCCAGACCGCGGTCGTCTACGCGTACCTCGTCGCCGGAGCCCAGATCCGCGCCGCGGTCGAGGCCGAGATCGGCGAACTCGGCGAGGGCGAGGCGATCTCCGCCGTCCGGCGCACCACCCAGCCGGGCGGCGACGAGTCCTCGCCCGGGCGCTTCTCGCTGCCGATCCTCGACGTCATCGGCACGGCGGAGACCGCCTCCCGCGCCGAGGACATCTCGCGCACCGCCACGGTCGCCTTCCAGGAGTACGTCGCCCGCGAGCAGAACGAGTCGGGCATCGACGAGTCGTCCCGCGTGCAGTTGACGACCCTCGACGAGCGGCCCGCGGAGGACGTGACGAAGAGCAGCTCGATGCTGCCGGTCATCGTCACCGGGCTCGCGGTGTTCCTGCTCTTCGTGATCGCGGCGTTCGTCGTCTGGAACGTGCAGGCCGGCCGCGCCCGCCGACGGGCCGAGGCCGGGGAACCCGACGCGGCCGAGAGCCCGGCCGCCGCCCGCGCGCCCCTCGCGACCGCGACACCCGCCTACGAATCGCACTGACCGGGTCCGCCATGACCACCACGACGGATGTCGGCGGCGGTGCGCGGCCGACCGGCGCCTCGCCGTCGCCCGAACCGGCGGCGCGGCGCGCCCTCCGCGGACCCACGGCGGCGCTCGTCGGCCTGCTCGTGCTCATCGTGTTCGTGCCGATCCGCACCTACGCGCTGCCGATCCCGCTGCCGTTCGAGCTCGAGCCGTACCGGCTCTACGTCGCGCTCCTGCTCGTCGGCGCCGTGTTCGCGCTGCTCGCGAACCCACGGTTGCGCATCCGCCCGGTGGCGTTCGGCCTGCCGATCGCGATCTTCGTCGCGACCCTCGTCGTGTCGATCGTCGCGAACGCCGTGCCCCTGGCCGAGCAGGGGCTCATGGGCACCGCCGTCGGCGGCCTCGTGAACCTGCTGTTCATCCTGAGCGTGTTCTTCCTGGTGCGGCAGTTCCTCGGCTCCGAGCGCGTCGTGATGGCGACTCTGTCGTTCCTGGCCTGGGGCGGCGCGATCGTGGCCTTCTTCGCGATCGTCGAGCGGGTGACCCGGGTCAACGTCTTCCTCCTCTTCGGCCAGGTGCTGCCGTTGGAGACGCTGCGCACGATCGCCGACGACTACCGGGCGGGCGGGGCGCGTTCCTTCGGATCCGCGCAGCACCCGATCGCCCTGTCGGTCATGCTCTGCATGCTCATCCCGATCGTGCTCTACCTCGCGCGCGAGGCGAGCTGGCCGCGCAACCGCATCAGCCGGGCGATCGTGCACGGCGGGCTCCTGATCGTGATCCTCGGCGGCATCGGCATGGCGGTCTCCCGCACCGGCGTCGTGGTGCTCGCGGTCATGCTCGTGGTCACGATCCTGCTGCGCCCGCTCACCGGGATCTCGATCGTGCTCGCCGCGGTGCCGACGCTGCTGATCGCGTCGTTGCTGAGCCCGAAGACCGTCTCGACGACCCTGCTGTCGTTCCTCGACGTGGACTCGCTGGTCGCCTCGCAGTACACCTCGCCGGGCTGGGGAGGCCAGGGTCGGCTGGCCGACCTGGGGCCGGCGTTCGCCCTCGTGCAGCAGCATCCGGTGCTCGGGACCGGGTACGGCGGGCGGATCGTGGTGGGCGAGGATGCGAACGGCTTCATCCTCGACAACCAGGTGCTCGGCATCCTCATGGACTCCGGCGTGATCGGACTCATCGGTCTCGCGGTCTTCATCCTCGTGCCGTTCCTCATGCTCGTGCGCCACGCGCTCGACGGCGCGGTGCCGCCGCGCTACCGTTCCCTCGCCTTCGCCCTCGCGGTGTCGACGTCCGGCTACGCGGCGGCCATGTTCTTCTACGACGCCTTCGGCTTCATGCAGACGCTGCTGGTGCTGTGCGTGCTGTGGGCGGTGGGCGCCTGGGTGCTCACCGAGGCGCCCGGTGCGCGTCGGCTGCGCGCCGCCCCCGACGGGGCGCGCACCGCGCCGGAGGCGGTCACATGACGCCGATGAGCGTCATCGTCCCGGCGCACGACGAGGCGAACGTGATCGGCGCCAACCTGGCGCGGATGGCCCGGGGGGTTCCCGCGGGGCGTCTCGAGTTCGTGGTGGTCGCCAACGGATGCCGCGACGACACCGCAGCCCGTGCCGCCCGTGCGATCCCGGACGCGGTCGTGGTCGAGCTCGCGGAGGGGTCCAAGATCGCGGCCCTCAACGCCGGCGACGCGGTCGCCCGGCATCCGATCCGCGCGTACGTCGACGCCGACGTGCGGGTCGCCGGCACGACGCTGCTGGCCCTCGCCGAACTGCTCGACACGCCGCTGCCGCGGGTCGCGGCCCCGCGCTTCACCGTCGACACCTCGCGCTCGTCGATCTTCGCGCGCGCGCACTACCGCGTGTGGGAGCACACCGACTACCGGCGCAGCGGCCACGTCGGGTCGGGGATCTACGCGCTCTCCGCGGCGGGGCGCGCGCGGTTCGACGCCTTCCCGGACGTGATCGCCGACGACCGCTACGTGCAGCAGCTCTTCGCGCCCGAGGAGCGGCTCGCGCTCGACGGGCACAGCTTCGAGGTGCCGGCCCCGCGGACGCTGCGCGCCCAGATCCGGCGGTCCACCCGCATCCACCGCGGCAACGCCGAGATCGCCCGCGACTACCCCGAGCTGCGGCCCGCCCCCGCGACCGGGCGCCACGGGAGCCTGCTGGCGCGGGTCGCCCGACGGCCGTCGTTGTGGCCGGCCTTCCCGGTGTACGTGGTCGGCACCCTGGGGCCGCGACTGCGGGCGGGAGCGCGCGGGCCCCTCGGCTGGGAGCGCGACGAGACGAGCAGGCGATGACCGCGCAGCAGGAGCGGACGACCGCGCCGAGCGACCTCGCGCATCGCGCCTCGCGCGGAACCCTCGTGACGGCGGGCGGGCTCTGGGGCCGTGCGCTGCTGCAGACGGCGTCGACCGTCGTGCTCGCGCGACTGCTCGACCCCACCGACTTCGGTCTGCTCGCCATGATCACCGCGATCGTGGGCGTCGCCGACCTCGTCCGCGACTTCGGCCTCACCGCGGCCCTCATCCAGTCGCGCACCATGACCTCGAGGCTGTGGTCGAGCGCGCTCTGGCTCTCGGTCGTGCTCGGGGTGGTGCTCTCGGTCGCGGTGGTGCTGCTCGCGCCCGTGATCGCCCTGCTCTACGACGAACCGCGGCTCGTACTGCTGACGATCGTCATCGCGCCGACGCTCTTCGTCAACGGACTGGCCATGCCCATGCAGGCGAAGCTGCAACGCGAGCTCCGGTTCACGACCCTCGCGCACATCGACGTCGGCTCCATGCTGACGGGCGTCGTGCTCTCGATCGCCGCGGCCCTCCTCGGCTGGGGCGTGTGGTCGCTCGTGCTGCTCGCCGGGGCCGGGCAGGTCTACCGCCTGGTCGCCCTGTGGATCTGCGCCCGCCCCCGCTTCGGACGTCCCCGGATCTCGCGCGAGGTGCTGCCGCTGGTGTCGACGGGCGGCAGCGTCTTCGGGGTGCAGCTGCTCAACTACGCGGCCCGCAACCTCGACAACGTCATCATCGGCTACCAGCTGGGGCCGCAGGAGCTCGGCTACTACTCCCGCGCCTACGCCCTCTTCCTGCTGCCGCTGCAGCAGCTCAACGGCCCGCTCGGACGCGTCGCGCTCCCCGTGCTCTCGACCCTCCGCGACGAGCCGGAGCGCTTCCGCAACTACGTGCGCGGTGCGGTGCTCGTCATCGGGTACCTGACCATCCCGACCTACGCGGTCGCCGCCGCGGTGTCCGGCCCCCTCATCGCGCTGCTGCTCGGCCCGGGCTGGGAGCCCGCGGCGCTCGTCTTCTCGCTGCTCGCCGTCGCCGGCGTCGTCCAGGCGGTCGGCAGCGTGCAGGGCTGGCTGTACCTGACCCTCGAGCGCGCGCATCGCCAGCTCGTCTACTACGCGATCACCCGGCCGCTCGTGATCGGCGGCTTCTTCCTCGGGATCTGGTGGGGCGGCATCGACGGGGTCGCGCTCGTGTACAGCGCGATCACCCTCGTGCTCGCGGTCCCCGGGTTCTGGTTCGCCATCCGGGGCACCTTCGTGCACGGCAGCGACATCGTCGGCCCGCTGCTGCGCCCCGCGATCGTCGCCGTGCCGGCGTTCGCGGCCGCCTTCGCGGTGGTGCAGCTGGTCGACACCGTGGCCGTGCTCGAGCTGCTCGCGGGCGGCGCAGCCGGTCTCGTGCCGATCGCCGCGGCGTTCGCCGTCCCCGCGTATCGGCGCGACATCCGCCGGATCGCGGGGTTCGTCGCGCAGGTGCGCCGACGTCGGCCGGCCGCGCCCGAGCCGGGGGCGCCCGAGCCGGAGGCGGTGTGAGGCGGGCGCGGGGCGCGTTCGCCGCGGCCCTGCTCGCCGCCGTGCTCGCCGGCTGCACCCCCGCGGCCTCCACCCCCGACGAGACGCCGGCCGCTCCCACCCCCACCCCGACCGAGGTGCGTCCGGCGATCATCGACGAGGTCACCCGCATCGTGGTGCTCGGGGATTCGGTGACGCTCGGGGTCAACGCCTGCCCGGCCGAGGACCGCATCTGCGGGTCGGCGTCGTGGGCCACGGGGAACGCCGAGGTCGACTCCCTCGCCGTGCGAGCCGCGGCCCAGAACCCGGCGGTCGAGGTGCAGTCGCTCGCGCGCGACGGCGCCCGGCTGTCGACGGCGCTCGGAAATCTCGACCACGTCGTCGGCGAGCACGCCCAGCTCGCGATCGTCTTCCTCGGCGCGAACGACGCCTGCGCGCCGTCGCTCGGGGAGATGACGGAGCCCGAGCAGTTCCGCGACGAGCTCGGGCAGCTGCTCGACGCCCTCGCGGCCGACACCGATCCCGAGGTGCTGCTGGTCGAGGTGCCCGACCTCGAGAACGTCTGGGAGCAGGGTCACGGCAACGGCCGAGCCCTGCGCGTCTGGGCGTCGACCCCCGCATGCCGGTCGCTGCTCGCCGACGCGGAGGACACCGGGCCGGCCGCGGAGGCTCGTCGCGCGGCCGTGAGCGACCGGGTCGAGGCGTTCAACACGGTCATCGAGGACGTCTGCGCGGCCCGGCCGCGGTGCACGACCGACGGCGGTGCCGTGCATGACCACCCGTTCCGCTCCCCGGAGCTGTCCTCGATCGACTACTTCCACCCGTCCGAGGACGGCCAGCGGGTGGTCGCCGAGCTCATCTGGGCCGCCCTCGCGCGGGTCCCGTCGGGCACGCCGTGACGCCCACCCGTCCCCGCACCGTCGCCTGCGCGATGCTCCTCGCCGCGGCCCTCACCGGCTGCACGGCCTCCGTCGGCGCGCCGGACGCGAGCGGCGGCACCGTGCTCACCGTCTCGCCGGCGGGGACCGGGGCGTGCACCGCCGAGGCGCCGTGCGGCTTCGAGGACGCTCTCGACCGCGCCGCGTCGGGGACGCGGATCGAGCTCGGCCCCGGCGACTACGGCGATCTGCGCATCGACGGGTACCGACGGTTCGCCGAGTTCGCCGACCCGCTCGTGATCACCGCAGCGCCGGACGCGGAACCCGTCGTCGGGGGGCTCCGCATCTCGAGCCCCGGCGTGCACCTCGAGGATCTCACCGTCGCCGGGCTGCTCTCCTTCGACGCCGGCGCCGACGGCGGGAGGGCGGAGCGCGTCCACGTGACCGGGAGCGGCATGTTCGTGCGCGCCGACCACGTCCAGGTGGTCGACTCGCTGTTCGAGGGCGGCAGCTCCGTCGACGGGATCCAGATCGCCCGTGCGAGCGACGTGCTCGTCGAGGGCACGACGGTGCGCGACTACGACCAGGAGATCGACAACGGGCGCCACGCGGACTGCATCCAGCTCTTCGACGTCGCGGACGTGGTGATCCGCGGCAACCATCTGTCGAACTGCTACAACGCCGGCCTCATCATCTCGGGCGGCGGTCGCGGCATCCAGGGCCTGCTCGTGGAGGCCAACTTCATCCAGGGCTGCGTCGAGCGCACGGAGCGCTGCGGGGGCGGTTCCGCCGCCGAGCTGCGCGAGCAGGGGGTCAGCGACCTCGTGGTGCGCAACAACACCTTCCTCAACGGCTCGGTGCGCTGGGGATCCGCCCCGGGCGCGGTGTTCGACCGCAACGTCGTCTCGTACCTGAGCGAGTGCGGGTCGCGGATCAGCAACTCCGTGGTGCTGAAGTGGAACGTGAAGATGTGCAAGGTGCCCGAGTGGCTGGACGCCGACGGCAACCGCACGGGCGACTACCAGCCGCTCGACCCCACGACGGGCGACCTCGCCCCCGTCGAGCCGACGCAGGCCCGGATCAGCCCGGCGGGAGATCTCGAACCGGCACCGGCCGGGATCGACGGCGCCGCGCTGCCCGACGACGTCGCCGGCGCGATCGCCGTCGGCTGACGCCGGATCAGGCGGAGTGGGCGAGCGGCGCCCCGTCGAGCAGGAACGGTCCCGCGCCGACCGTGCGGGTCGACCGCGCCGCGGCGCGCTGCAGCAGCTCCGCATCGAGCTCCTCCGGTGCCGCGGCGACCGCGAGTCCGCGGCGCTCCAGCTCCGCCGCGATCTGCACCTGATGATCGTCGACGTGCTCCTTGTGGCGGGCGAGCCGGGGCACGAGCACCGGGCACCGGCCCGCCTCGATCGCGGTCACGGCGGCCCCGACGCCCGCGTGGGCGACGACGAGGTCGGCCTCCGCGACCGCCGCGGCGAGCTCGGCGTGCGGTACCGTGGCCCGCCCGGCGACCCCGTGGGTGTGCACGTCGAGCGGTCCGGTCTGCCAGAGCACCTCGGCATCCCCGAGGAGCGGGGCGAGCGCCCCGATGAGCCGGGCGAAGCCGTAGCCGTCCTGGGTGCCGAGCGAGACCACCGCGCGGCGGATGGGAGTCGGTGTCCGCTCGGCACCGGGTTCGAAGGCGTCGAAGATCGCACCCCGGAAGCGCCACCGCTCGTCGGACCACGCCGGGTACTGGGTGTAGGTGCGCACCCCGCCGAAGCGCGCCAGGATGCGGCCCGAGAGCGACGGGCCGTCGGCGCGGGCGGCCGACTCGATGTAGTGCGCCTCGATGCCGCGTCGCGCGGCCTGCGGCAGGGCGGCGACCGCGGGGCTCGCGCCCGTGCTCACGACCCGCTCGATGTCGCCGCTCTGCAGCAGCCGGCGCACGATGCGCGCGATGCGCGCGGTGTTCCAGGCGTCGCGCGGAGCGGCGAAGGGGACGAACACCGTGTCGCGGCCCTCGAGCAGGCTCGTCGACAGGCCGTTCTCGAAGGTCGCCCAGAGCTGATCCTCCGGGCGGATGCCGAGCCGCGGCGCGAGCGTGAAGAGCTGCTTGAGGTGACCGCCGCCGGAGCAGATGAGCAGGGTACGGGCCATCGGGGGCTCCCCTCAGTAGGCGCCTTCCTTGCGGAAGACGGCGCGGATGGTCTTGAGGAGGATGAGGATGTCGCCCGTCACCGACCAGTTCTCGACGTAGGAGAGGTCGAGCTTGACGCTGTCCTCCCAGCTGAGGTTGGAGCGCCCCGACACCTGCCAGAGCCCCGTGATGCCGGGCTTGATGAGCAGCCGGCGGTTGACGCGGTCCTCGTACATCTCGACCTCCGCGGGAAGCGGCGGTCGCGGCCCGATGAGGCTCATGTCGCCGATCAGCACGTTCATGAACTGCGGCAGCTCGTCGAGCGAGTACCGGCGCATGATCTTGCCGATCGGGGTGATCCGCGGGTCGTCCTTGATCTTGAACAGCACGTCGTTGCCCGCGTCGCGCTCGGCCTGCAGCGCCGCCAGGCGCGCCTCGGCGTCGACCACCATCGAGCGGAACTTGAACATCGTGAAGGTCTGCCCCTGCAGACCGACCCTGGTCTGCCGGAAGATGATCGGGCCGACGCTGGAGAGCCGGATCGACATCGCCAGGAAGGCGAAGACCGGTGCGAGCAGCACGAGCGCGCTCGCCGCGGCGACGACGTCGATCACGCGTTTGGCGGCGTGGTTGACCCCCGAGTACTGCGGCAGGTCGACGTGCACCATGGGCAGGTCCTGTACGGGCCGCAGGTGCATCCGGGGGCCCGCGACGTCGGTGAGCCGCGACACCAGGATGAGCTCGGTCTTGGCGTTCTCGAGCTGCCAGCCGAGCTCCCGGATCTGGGCGTGCCCGCCCGGCAGGTTGCCCGCGATCATGACGGCGCGCGTGCGGGTGCGGCGCGAGATGGCGGGGAGATCCTCGACGTCGACCATCGGGAGCGGCTCGGGATCGTGGAGCCGGCGCCCGTCGGTGATCACCACGCCGATCGGGCGGTACCCGGCGCGCAGGTTGACCCGCAGCTGGGACACGACCCGCTGCACGTCCGCCGCCGGGCCGACCACGATCGCCCCCGTGAGGCAGCGACCCGCGCGACGCAGGGAGTTCAGGGTGCGGCGCCAGACCATCCGTCCGGTGAGCAGCAGCGCGAGACCCACCGGCAGGGCGACCGCCAGGTAGCCGCGAGCGACCTCCAGCTGCACGATGAAGGACAGGATGGCGAGCACCCCGAACGTCCAGAGGGTCGCGTTGACGACCCGCTGGTACTCGATCATGCCGACGGCGATGATGCGGGTGTCACGGGAGCGGGTGGCCGCGAGGCACAGCATCCACAGCACCGCGATCGCGACGGCCACCCCGAGGTACAGGGTGTCGATCGAGCCGCCGCGCACGTCGGGCGTGCCGAAGCGGACGATCTGCGCGACGACGAGGCTCACCGCCACGGCGAGCAGGTCGGTCAGGACGAGCACGCGGTTCAGGCGGCGGGGCCAGGCGAGGTGCTGGGGTTGCGCCGTGACGCGATCGGAGCGGCGCACGTCGCGCGCGGCATCCGCGCCGCGCGGCGTGGATCCGGGCGCGAAGGAACCCGTGGGCAGGGAGGGCGAGAGACCGGACATGCAGTCGTGCCTTTCGAGTGGGGGAACTCGACGACTCCGCACGTTGGACCGCGGTCGGGGTACCGCGCGGACGTCAGCGGTGACAGCGGGACGGACGACCGCGCAGGGCGGCCGTTCCGGCGGCAATCGGGATGCATCCGGAGAGTGGTACTGGGTGAGAGGCTAGCGAGGGCGGCGAAAGCCGACAACGCCTCACGGTGGTTCGTTACCCGGAGTTCGCGTCGGCGAAATCAGCCCGACACATTCGCGCGGTCGTAGAGCAGATCGAACACCGCGCGGTGCCGGGACTCCCACGAGTTCTCGGCCACGAACCGCAGGCGGCGCTCCTCGTCGGCGCGGCCGAGCGCGAGCAGCTCGTCGACCGCGCCCGCGAAGTCCTCGACCCGCGGCACCAGCAGCACCCGGTCGTCGACGTCGCGCATCGGGGGCAGGTCGACGGACAGCACCGGCGCGCCGCCCGCGAGGTACTCGTACGCCTTGAGCGGGCTCATCGCCTCGGTCAGCGGGGTGACACGGTGCGCGACGAGCGCCCCCTCCGCGGCGCGCAGCACCGCGACGAGCTCGGTGCGGCCGACGGCCGGATGCACGACCACGTTCGGGATGCCCTGCACCGGCGCGAGATGGTCGGGCGCGGCCACGTGGCCGAGCAGCACGACCGACACATCGGGGCGGGCCCGCGCGAGCACCGCGACCCCCTCCGCGTCGAGACGGTCGTCGATCGTGCCCACGTAGACCAGCCGCGGTCCCGGGACGGCGGCGAACCACGCCGGCACCTCGGGCTCGGGTCCGATCCACTCCGCGACCTCGACGCCGTTCGGCACCACGACGCCCGGTCCCGTGGGGGCGATCCGCTCGACGATCTGCGCGGACACGGCGGCGACCGGCATCCCGCTCGCGGCGATCCGGCGATACGCCTCGCGATAGGCCGGCCAGAACTCGGACCGGCCGGGGTAGCTCGTCCAGTCGTCCCGTCCGAAGTAGACCACGCGGCTCGCCCACTCGGGCCGCGCGAACCCGGCCACGAGCGGATGCGTCGTCAGCAGCACGGGCGAGCGCTGACCCGCGCGCCGCGCGGCGCGCCCCAGGGCGTCGCCGTAGGCGCGATAGCGCGCCTCGAGCGCGTCCGGGTCGAGCGGATCCCGGCGGTCGCGCACCCGCCACGGCTGCACCAGGTGCCGCCCCGCGAGATCCGGGAACCGGGCGCCCCGAGCGACCGCACGGCGGGCGGCGAGCGTCGGCAGCCACCGATACGGGTTCGCGATGATCACCTCGCGCACCTCGGGGTCCGCGATCAGCGCCGCCGCGAGACGATCCGGCGGGCGCATCATGCCGCGGTGCACCGCGTCGTCCCAGGTCTCGTAGGAGAAGGTGAAGACCACCTCGTGGCCGCCGCTGCTCATGCGAGCTGCCGGATCACGCGGGCCGGGACGCCCGCCACGACGGCACGCGGCGGCACGTCCTCGCGGACGACGCTGTTGGCGCCGACGACCGCGTTCTCGCCGATCGTCACCCCCGGCAGCACCACGACGTTCTGGCCGAGCCAGGCGCCGCGGCAGATCCGCACGGGCGCGACGCGTACGAGCGGCTGGTCGCGGATGAACGCGTCCGGGTCGTCGAAGCCGTGCGAATGGTCGGTGATGTAGCAGCCGCGGGCGATGTCGACGCCCTCCTCGATGATGACGCTCTGCACCGCGGTGATCGAGGTCTGGTTGATGCGCGAGCGGTCGCGCAGCTCGATGACGGGCGCCGGGTGGCTGCGCTCGGGCGACATCAGCCAGGAGCCGGGCCCGATGATGACCCCGGATCCGATCGAGATCAGGTCGGGGTTCCCGGTGCGGAAGGGCAGCAGGATGCGCGACCCGTGACCGAAGGAGTGGAAACCCCTCGCCGCCAGCACACTGAACGCGGCGTCCCTGGCGCGTTGCAGAACCATCAGAATTCCGAGCGCGTTCATCACGTCTCCTCGCCGGGGTCCTGTCCCGCGAGGCCCACCATAACCGCGGGAGCGTGTCCCCCGAAGCGGGGTCACGCGGAATTTACGTCGCGTTTACACGGGGCCCCCTCGCGGCAACACGAGGTGGCTACCCTCGCGGACATGTCCACCCCCCAGGACTCCCCCGCGTCCCTCCCCCATCGCGCGGCCGTGCGCCTGCGCGCGGCGCTCCGCGCTCCCGGGCTCCGGCGCGTCGCCGGTGCCGCCGCGGCCGCCCTCACGCCGGCCCACCGCACGGCCGCGCCGCGCACCCACCTGCTCGTCGCCCCGCCGGGCCACGGCAACATCGGCGACCAGGCGCTCGTCGAGGCGTTCCTCGAGCAGGTCGCGGGACCGGTGACCGTGATCACCCGCCGGGCGGGCGACGTCGAGGTGCCGGACGACGCCCGCGACCGGGTCGTGGTCCGCCCGCTCCCGTCGCTCGTCTACGGCGGCGCGCTCGGGCATGCCCGCGACCTCCGCACCTTCGCGCGCCTGCTCGACGACGCCGTCTCGCTCAGCGTCGTGGGCGCCGATGTCATGGACGGCGCCTATGTGACGGGCGCGTCCGTCGCGCGCGCGGACATCGCCCGATTCGCGGCGCGCCGCGGGGTCGACAGCCGGGTGCTGGGCTTCAGCTGGAACGCCGCTCCGCATCCGGCCGCGCGGGCGGCGGTGCTGCGCGCGGAGCGCGCCGGGGTGCGCATGCTGCTGCGCGACCCGGTGTCGCACGAGCGCGCCATCGCCGACGGCTTCCGCGATCCGGTCCTCACCGCCGACATCGTGTTCACCGCCGCGACCGTCGACGAGGCCCTCGCCGACGAGGTGACGGAGCGGCTCGCGGGGCGCCCCTTCGCGATCGTCAACGCGAGCGGGCTGGTGGGCGACGTCGAACCCCAGCTGGCCGAGTACCTGCCGATCGTGTCGGCACTGCGGGCCGCCGGTCTCGCGGTCGTGGTGCTCCCCCACGTGTCGCGACCCGGCGCCGACGATCTGCCCGTCTGCCGACGCCTCGTCGCGGCCGCCGACGACCCCCAGGTGGTGCTCGTCGAACGCCTCGAGACACCCCGCCGCATCCGCGGGCTCGCCCGACGCGCCGAGCTGACCGTCACCGGTCGCATGCATCTCGCGATCATGTCGCTGCTCGGCGGGGTGCCCGCGGTCACCGTCGCGACCCAGGGCAAGGTCGAGGGGCTCATGCGCTCGCTCGGCGCCGAGGAGCTCTGCCAGCCCCCGGGTGCGGGCCTCGGCTCGCGGGTGGTGCCGGTGATCGGCGCGGCCCTGCCGGCCGGCTCCCCGATCCGGCTCGCCGTCGCAGCGACGCTGCCGGAGGTCGTCGCGCGGGCAGCGCGCAACCTCGACGGGCTGCGGGTGCCCGACGCCGCCGCCGTCTAGGTGTACTGAGCCATCACGTTGGTGACACTCGGCTTGCGGGAGTTTGCCCGTGGGCGGTGTGGATGCGGTCAGTGTTGTAGTGCTCGAGGAAGGGCGCAAGGGCGGCAGCTCGTTCGCTGTTCGAGGTGAAGGGTTGCCGGTAGGCCCATTCCTGCGCGAGGGTGCGGTTGAAGCGTTCGACCTTTCCGTTTTGCCAGGGGCAGTGCGGCTTGATGAACAGTTGCTTCAGGCCCAGCGCGGCGACCGCAGACCCGAAATCGTGCGATTTGCGGTAGGCGAACGCGTTGTCGCTGATGATGCCCTCGACGCGGGTGATGCCGTGGCTGGCGAAGTAGTTGACCGCGCGGATCAGGAAGCCGGCTGCGGTCACTCCGCGTTCATCGGGGTGGATTTCGGCGTAGGCGAGCCGGGTGTGATCATCGACCGCGGTATGGACGTAGTCGAATCCGATCCCGCGACCGCGAACCTCTTCGGAGCGGCCGTGCGCGCGCCAGCCTCCGCCGTCCGGGATTCGCCCCAACTTCTTCACGTCGATGTGGACCAGCTCGCCGGGTCGTTCGCGCTCATAGCGGTTCGTCGTCGCACGGGAGGCGCGGATCAACTCCCCGGTCACGGGATCGCACCACTCCAACCGAGGAACTCCATGCCGGACCAGAATCCGCGAAACAGTCCGGGCTGGCACCCCGGTGACCGCAGCGATCCGCAACGGCCCCTGCCGTAGCTGCTCACGAGCTGCGAGCACCGCAGCCTCACGATGATGAGTCGTGCGATTCGGTGAACGCCGCGGCCGACTCGATCGGTCAAACAATGCATCCGAACCGCCGAGACGGTACCGCCGGACCCACCGATACGCCGTCTGACGCGAAACACCCAACTCGGCAGCGACATGAGCCACAGGCCGACCCTGCGCGACACGTTCAACAATCAACGCCCGCCCAAACGGCGACAGACGCGGGATAACTTGGGGCACGAGAACCTCCGGGACGTGGCAGAACTAGACAGCTCCACTAAGCCCGGAGGTTCTCCTCACAAACAAGACCCAACTGTCACCCACGTCCCGGCGCAGTACATCTAGGCCGGGAGGGTCTGCCGCGCGCGGACCAGTCCGTGCCGCCGCGCGGCGAACTCGATCCAGAGCACCCACACCGCCGTGAACACCGCCTGGATGAGCGGCGCGAGCGGCCCGCTGCCCTCGGAGCCCATCTGGGTCGTGCCGAGCGCACCGCTCGCGAGCGCGAGGAACGCGAGCAGGTTGTTGACGACGTGCATCGCGATGCCCGCCTCGAGCCCGCCGGTGCGCCAGGTGACGATCGCGAAGCCCGCGCCCATCACGGCGACGCTCAGCATGCCCCAGAGCTCGTACTGGGTGTGTCCGACGGTGAAGATCACGGTCGACACGGCGATGCCCACCCACACGTTGCGCACCCAGGCGCCCACCGTCTGCTGGATGAGGCCGCGGAAGACGTACTCCTCGGCGGCGGACTGCAGCGGCACGAGCAGCACGATCAGCACGACGAGCACGAGAAGGGTGCCCGGATCCACGGGCACCGGCCGGATCGGGTCGCCGAACAGGAACGGCAGGAACGACAGGCCCGTGTTCACGACCGTGATGACGAGCGCCGGGATGCTGCACCACAGCATCCAGCGCCACCGCAGCCGGAACGCGACCGAGTGCCGCAGCCCGATCGGCCGCAGCCCCACGCACAGCATCGCGAGGCCGGGCAACGGCAGCATCACGGCCACGCTCGCCAGCAGATACGCCACGCTCAGCGGATTCGACACATCCGAGAAGTGGGCGAGCAGGGTGTCCTGGTCGGTCAGCATGTCGAGCTCGACGTCGCCGGTCGCGAACGCCACGATGATCCAGACGATCCCGATCGCGAACTCGGCGACGATCAGGAAGCCGAGGAACATCAGCACCGCCACGAGCGGTCGCCACGCGGCGTAGCGCGGCGCGGTGCGGAACAGCCGGTGGTACGGCGTGGGCGACTCGACCGCGGGGGCGGCCGGTCGGGGCGTGCTCAGCTCGTACGACGGCGGGGCGACCGCGGGGCCGTCGCTCATCAGGCTCCGCGCAGCCGCTCGGCGAGGTAGCCGTGCAGGCGGTCGAGCGAGACGCGCTCCTGCGCCATCGTGTCGCGCTCGCGGACGGTGACCGCCTTGTCGTCGAGGGTGTCGAAGTCGACCGTCACCGCGAACGGCGTGCCGATCTCGTCCTGCCGGCGGTAGCGGCGTCCGATGGCGCCCGCGTCGTCGAACTCGATCATCCAGTCCTCGCGCAGCCCGGCCGCCAGCTCGCGCGCCACCGGCGACAGCTGCTCGTTCCGCGACAGCGGCAGCACCGCGACCTTGACGGGCGCGAGGCGGCGGTCGATGCGCAGCACCGTGCGCACGTCGGTGCCGCCCTTGGCGTTCGGAGCCTCGTCCTCGTGGTACGCGTCGATGAGGAACGCCATGAGCGCGCGGGTGAGACCGAACGCCGGCTCGATCACGTACGGCACCCAGCGCTCGTTCGTGGTCTGGTCGAAGTAGCTGAGGTCCTTGCCGGAGTGCTCCGAGTGGGTCTTCAGGTCGAAGTCGGTGCGGTTGGCGATGCCCATGAGCTCGCCCCACTCGCCGGAGGCGAACGCGAAGCGGTACTCCACGTCGACCGTGCGCTTCGAGTAGTGGCTGAGCTTCTCCTTCGGGTGCTCGTAGAGCCGCAGGTTCTCCTCGCGGATGCCGAGGTCGCGGTACCACCCGTAGGAGGCGTCGATCCAGTACTGGTGCCACTCCTCGTCGGTGCCCGGCTGCACGAAGTACTCCATCTCCATCTGCTCGAACTCGCGCGTGCGGAAGATGAAGTTGCCGGGGGTGATCTCGTTGCGGAAGCTCTTGCCGATCTGCGCGATGCCGAACGGGGGCTTCATGCGGGCGCTCGAGAGCACGTTCGCGAAGTTCACGAAGATGCCCTGCGCGGTCTCGGGACGCAGGTAGTGCATCCCCTCCTCGTCGTCGACGGGGCCGAGGAACGTCTTGAGGAGCCCGGAGAAGGCGCGCGGCTCGGTCCACTGGCCGCGGGTGCCGCAGTTGTCGCAGACGATGTCGGCGAGCCCGTTCTCGGGGGCGCGGCCCTTCTTCTCCTCGTAGTTCTCGAGCAGGTGGTCCTCGCGGTAGCGCTTGTGGCAGTTGAGGCACTCGATGAGCGGGTCCGAGAACACCTCGACGTGACCGGAGGCCTCCCACACCTGGCGGGGCAGGATCACCGAGGAGTCGATGCCGACGATGTCGTCACGGCGCTGCACCATGAACTTCCACCACTCGCGCTTGATGTTCTCCTTCAGCGCGGTGCCGAGCGGACCGTAGTCCCATGCGGAGCGGGATCCACCGTAGATCTCGCCCGCCTGGAAGACGAAGCCACGGCGCTTCGCGAGGGAGATGACCTGGTCGAGGGTGTTGGGCGTCGCCACGGAGGAGCTCCTGATGATCGGCCGCGCCGGCTTGCGCGGTCTGGGGGTGTGGACCCCAGCCTACCGATCGCGCCCCCGGGTCAGCGCACCGCCCGCACGATCGCGGCGACGTCCTCCTCGGTGTTCCAGAGGTGGAAGGAGGCGCGCGCCCGCCCGGCGCGACCCGAGATGCGGATGCCGGCCTCCGTCATCCGCGCGAGCTGCGTGCCGTCGGGGTCGGGCCAGGCGACGATCGCCTGGCGCTGCACGGGCAGGTCGAGCTCGCGGCACAGGAGCTCGCCGAGCCCCGCGGCGCGCTCCCAGACCTCGGCGACGTCGAGGCCGGCGAAGAGCCCGATCGACTGCTCCGCACCCACCCACGCCTGCCAGGCGGGCGAGACGTCGAAGCGGCGGGCGTCGCCGGCGAGCGTGATGCCGGTGCCGTAGCAGCTGCGCCAGACGTCGTCGCCCGCGTACCAGCCGCTCTGGGTGGGGCGCAGCACCGCGTCGGCGCGCTCGCCCACGGTCAGGAACGCCACCCCGCGCGGAGCGCACAGCCACTTGTAGGCATGGCACACGGTGAGGTCGAAGTCGCCCGCGGCGACCGGGAGCACCCCGGCCGCCTGGGTGGTGTCGCAGAAGGTCAGCGCGCCGTGCCGTGCGGCCGCCTCGCGGACCGCGGCGGCATCCGCCACCACGCCGGTCGCCGACTGCACGAGGGAGAAGACGACGAGGTCGGTCGAGGGCTCGACCGCGTCGGCGAGGGCCTCGAGCGCAACGGAGCGCACCCGGATGCCGGGGCGCTGGGTGAAGGGCATCACGAGCGAGGAGAAGTCCTGCTCGGCCACGAGCACCTCCGCGCCGTCGGGGAGCGAGGTCGCGACGAGCGCCGCGATCACCGAGGTCTGCGAGCCGATCGCCACCCGGGTCGCCTCGACGCCCACGAGGCGCGCGTAGGAGGCGCGCGTGCGTTCGACGATCGGGTCGTAGCCCTGCGGGTCGCGGTCGGCGCGGCTCCAGGCGTCGAGGTCGGCGCGCAACGCCTCCACCGCCCGTCGAGGCGGGAGACCGATCGAGGCGGCCGCGACGTAGCCGCGCGGCTCGCCGAATTCGGCGATCGCGGCGGCCAGGTCACGGGAGGGCGCGGTCAGGATGCTCACCCGTCCAGCGTGCGCGGCCCGCATCCATTTCACAAGGGCATATCCCGCATGGCATCCATTCACTATCGTTATCCGATGGACCTCGACCTCCAGTCGGTGCGCATCGTCCGCGCGATCGCCGAGCACGGATCGATCAGCGGGGCGGCGCGCGCGCTCGGCTACAGCCAGCCCGCCGTCAGCCAGCACCTGCGGCGTGCCGAGCAGCGCCTCGGGGTGCCGCTCGTGGTGCGGGCCGGGCGCGGCGTGCGGCTCACCGAGCCCGGGCTCGTGCTCGCCCGCCACGCCCAGGCGATCGGCCAGGCGCTGGACGCCGCACGCGGCGAACTCGCCGAGCTGGTCGGCCTGAACACCGGCGCGGTGCGGATCGCGGCGTTCCCGACGGCGTCGTCGACGATCGTGCCGCGCCTGCTGCGCGGCCTCCGTGACGCCCACCCCGGTCTCACGGTCACCTACATCGAGGCCGAGCCGCCCGAGGCGCTCGGGATGCTGCGCGACGGCCTCGTCGACCTCGCGATCACCTTCGCCTACCCCGGAGACCGCGCCGACCCGCACCGGGAGTCGGAGGGGCCGATCGAGACCGTCCCGCTGTTCACCGAGCCGGTCGTGATCGCCCTGCACGACGGGCATCCGCTCGCCGCCACCGGCGACCCGGTCGAGCTCGCGCGGCTCGGTGACGAGAGCTGGATCGCCGGCTGCCCGCTCTGCCGCGGCCACCTGCTCGCCGCCTGCGACGCCGTCGCCGTCGAGCCCGACATCGCCCTCGAGACCGACAACGCGATCGCGGTGCTCAACCTCGTGGCGTCGGGACTCGGGGTCGCCCTGCTCCCCCGGCTCGCGCTCGCCACCGCGCTCCCGCCCGCCGGTGCCGTCGTGCGCGCCACGGCGCCCTCGAGCGACAGGTCGATCCAGGTCGCGGTGCAGCACGGCTCGCGACGGGTCCCGTCGATCGCGGCGACGCTCGACGCCGTCATCGGGCTCGAGGGGCGGGACTGGGGCCTCGTGCCCGTCGCGCGCTGACGATCAGCGCGTCGCGAGGCCGCCGACCGCCGCGACGGCGGCCACGACGCGGTCGACCACCTCCGTCGCCTGCAGCGGGGTGACATCCGCGGGGAGGGTGAAGCGCACGGCCGTCTGCGCGACCTCCGGCGGGATGCCGAGGGCGAGGAGCACCGGGGACGGCTCGTCGCTGCCCGCCGCGCACGCCGACCCCGAGGAGCACGCGATCCCCCGCGCCTCCAGCTCCAGCAGCACGGCCTCGCCGCTCGTGCCCGGGAAGCAGAACGAGGCGTGGTTCGGCAGCCGCGAGACGCGCGAGCCCGTCAGGAACGCCCCCGGCACCCGCGAGAGTACGCCGTCGATGATCGCGTCGCGGGCGCGGGCGACCCGCGCCTTCTGCGGCCGCTCGAGCGAGGCGAGGGCGAGAGCCGTCGCGAGCCCCACGACGCCGGCGACGTTCTCGGTGCCGGAACGGCGCCCGCGCTCCTGCCCGCCGCCGTGCAGGAGGGGCTCGAGGGGAATCGCCGCCCGCACGGCGAGCGCACCGATCCCCTTCGGCGCGCCGAGCTTGTGCCCCGCGACGCTCACGGCGTCGACGCCGAGCTGCTCGAGGCCGACCTCGAGCGCGTCGGCGGATTGGACGGCGTCGGTGTGGAACGGGACGCCGACGTCCCGGACGACCGCGGCGAGCTCCCGGATCGGCTGCACGACGCCGATCTCGTTGTTGGCGTGCTGGATGCTCACCAGGGTCGTGTCGGGGCGGAGCGCCGCGGCGAGGGCGGCGGCCGATACCAGCCCCTCCTCGTCGACCGGCAGCTCCGTCACCTCGAACCCGTGCAGGCGGCGGAGGTAGTCGGCGGACTCCCGCACGGCCTCGTGCTCGATCGCGGTCGTCACGAGATGCCGCCCGCGGGGCTGCGCGAGCGCGATGCCCTTGATCGCGAGGTTGTCGGCCTCGGTGCCCCCCGAGGTGAGCACGATCTCGGACGGACGGCACCCGAGCTGCTCCGCGATGGTGGCACGCGCCGCCTGCACCGCGTGGGCGGCGCGCTCCCCCAGCTGGTGGTGGCTCGAGGGGTTGCCGAACTCGCCCGTGAGGTACGGCCACATCGTCTCGAGCACCTCGCGGCGGGTGGGGGTGGTCGCGGCGGTGTCGAGGTAGAGCAGCTCGTCCATGGCGATCAGGAGACGGTGACGTCGAGTCCGAGGTCGAGCGCCCGCACGCTGTGGGTGAGGGCGCCCACCGAGATGACGTCGACGCCCGTCGCGGCGATGTCGGCCACCGTGTCGAGGGTCACGCCGCCGGAGGCCTCGACGAGCGCGCGTCCCGCGACGACGGCGATCCCCGCGCGCAGCTCGTCGGGCGCGAAGTTGTCGAGCATGATCGTGTCGACACCCGCGGCGACGACCTCCTCGATCTGGTCGATCCGGTCCACCTCGACCTCGAGGTGCACGGTGTGACCGATCCGCGCGCGGGCGGCCCGGATCGCATCCCCGAGCGGCACCCCGGCGGCCGCGAGCACCGCGAGGTGGTTGTCCTTGGCCATCACCGCATCCGAGAGCGAGAAGCGGTGGTTGCGTCCGCCGCCGTCGCGGACCGCCTGCCGTTCGAGCACGCGCAATCCGGGCGTGGTCTTGCGGGTGTCGACGATGCGCGCAGAGGTGCCCTCGACCGCCGCGACGTAGCGCGCGGTGAGGGTCGCGATGCCGCTCATGCGCTGCACGAGGTTGAGGGCGATGCGCTCGCCGCGCAGCACGGCGCGCGCCGGGCCCGCGACCCGCGCGAGCACCGCACCCGCGGCGAACGGCTCGCCGTCGTCGAGGCCGAGCTCGACCGTCGTGTCGGGATCGACGAGCGCGAAGACGCGGGCGAAGACCTCCCCGCCGGAGAACACCCCCGGCTCGCGCGCGACGAGCGCCGCGGATGCCGTGGCCGACTCCGGCAGGAACGCCTCGCTCGTGACGTCACCCCAGGGGGCGTCCTCGGCCAGTGCCCGCAGGATGATGTCGTCGGTCTGCGCGCTCACGCGGGCACCCCCTCGAGCGCCGGGACCGCGGCGAGTCGCCAGCCGAGGGAATGCGCCCAGGCGTCCCGGGTCTCCGGATGGTCGGTGCGGTCGTGCGCTCCGCGCGACTCCTCGCGCACGAGCGCCGCGTGGGTCACGATCCGCGCGAGGTCGAGCAGGTTTCGGTCCTCGAGGGCCGTGAAGCTCTCGCCCCGCACCTCCCAGTCCGCGAGGGTGCCGACGGCCGCGCGCAGCGTGGTCTCGTCCCGCTCGAGACCGACCGCGCGCCACATGAGCTCCTGGATCTCGGCTCTGGCAGGTGATCGAGGAGCGCCCGCCGCAGGCGGACGCGTCTCGAGATCGGCGCCCTCGACGACCGTGAGCGCGTGGTCTCGAGACGCGTGCCGCTCCGCGGCGCGCTCCTCGACCACCTCCACCGCATCCAGCGCATCCGCCGCCCGCCAGGCGAACACCAGCGACTCGAGCAGCGAGTTCGAGGCCAGACGGTTCGCGCCGTGCACGCCCGTGCAGGCGGCCTCGCCGACCGCGTAGAGCCCGGGCAGACTCGTGCGTCCGTCGAGGTCGGTGCGGATGCCGCCCATCCAGTAGTGCGCAGCCGGCGTCACGGGAACCGGCTCCACCGTCCAGTCGAGACCGTGCTCGCGGGTGACGCGGGTGATCGAGGGGAAGCGCTCGGCGAGGAATCCGGCACCGTGCTCGCGCTCGAGCCCCGTGGCGTCGAGCAGCACCGGGTTTCCGTCCTGAGCGGACATCGCCGCCGCGATGCCGCGGGCGACGACGTCGCGGGGCGCGAGCTCGCCGTCGGGGTGCACGTCGAACATGAAGCGGCGTCCGGCGGCGTCGAGCAGCACGGCGCCCTCGCCGCGCACCGCCTCGGAGACGAGCGGGCTGCCCGACACGGCGAGCGCCGTCGGGTGGAACTGGTAGAACTCGACGTCCGCGAGCTCGGCACCCGCGCGCCAGGCGGCCGCGACCCCGTCGCCCGTGGTGACCCCCGGATTGGTCGTGTGCCGGTAGAGCTGCCCGGCCCCGCCGGACGCCAGCACCACGGCATCCGCGGCGATGCGGGCCGGAACGCCTCCGGGCCCCAGCACGTCGATGCCGACCACCCGCCCGCCGTCGAGCACGAGGTCGCGCATCAGGGTGTGCTCGTGCACCTCCACGGCCAACGCCCGCACGGCGCGCAGCAGCGCGACCTCGATCGCCAGCCCCGTGGCGTCGCCGCCCGCGTGGATGACCCGGCGGTTCGAGTGGGCCGCCTCGTGTCCACGGGCCAGCTCGCCGTCGGCCGCACGATCGAACTCGACGCCCAGCGCGATGAGGTCCCGCACCCGCTGGGGACCCTCCGTGCACAGGATCTCGACGGCCGCCGGGTCGCACAGCCCCGCGCCGGCGCGCAGCGTGTCGGCGATGTGCGACGCCGCGGAGTCGTCCGGGAACAGCGCCGCGGCGATCCCGCCCTGCGCGTACTTGGTGTTCGACTCGGCGAGCTCGGCCTTCGTCACGAGCACCACCTCGTGGCGCGCGCTCGCGCGATACGCGGTGATGAGCCCGGCGATGCCGGTGCCGACGACGACGACGCGCACGATCAGGCCTTCGGCTTCGCGTCGAGCATGCGCTCGAGGGCGACCCGCGCGTCCTCGGCGACCGTCTCGGGCACCTCGATGCGGTTGAGCACCTCGCGCGCGACGAGTCCCTCGAGCACCCAGGCGAGGTATCCGGGGTGGATCCGGTACATCGTCGAGCACGGGCAGACGACCGGGTCGAGGCAGAAGATCGTGTGCTGGGGGAACTCCGCCGCGAGGCGGTTGACCATGTTGATCTCGGTGCCGATCGCGAAGGTCGTCGGCTCCGTCGCGGCGGCGACCGCCTTGCGGATGTAGTCGGTCGAGCCCGCCTCGTCGGCCGCGTCGACGACGGGCATGGGGCACTCGGGGTGCACGATCACCCGGACGCCCGGGTGCTCGGCGCGCGCCTGCTCGATCTGCTCCACGCTGAAGCGCTTGTGCACCGAGCAGAAGCCGTGCCAGAGGATCACCCGGGCATCCAGCAGCTCGTCGCCGGAACTGCCGCCGAGGGGCTTGCGGGGGTTCCACATCGGCATCCGCTCGAGGGGCACCCCCATCTTCTTCGCGGTGTTGCGACCGAGGTGCTGGTCGGGGAAGAACAGCACCCGCCGGCCGCGCTCGAAGGCCCACTCGAGCACGGTCTCCGCGTTCGAGCTGGTGCAGACGATGCCGCCGTGGCGTCCGCAGAACCCCTTGAGCGCCGCGGACGAGTTCATGTACGTCACCGGGATCACCGGCACCCGCCCGTCGGCGTCCGGTTCCGTGCCGTACAGCGCCTCGAGCTGCGCCCAGCACTCCTCGACCGAGTCGATGTCGGCCATGTCGGCCATCGAGCACCCGGCCGCCAGGTTCGGCAGGATCACGGCCTGTTCGGGCTTCGCCAGGATGTCGGCCGTCTCGGCCATGAAGTGCACGCCGCAGAAGACGATGGCCTCGGCGTTCGGCACCGTCTGGGCGGCGTTCGCGAGCTGGAACGAGTCGCCGAGGAAGTCGGCGTGCTGCACGATCTCGTCGCGCTGGTAGAAGTGCCCGAGGATCACGACCCGGTCGCCCAGCGTCTGCTTGGCAGCCCGGATGCGCTCGTGCAGCTCCTCGGTGCTCGCGCGCTGGTATTCGGCCGGGATCGCACCCTGGCGCGGCGAGCCGACGGGGATGACGTCGCCCATCGAGGAGCCCGGCCCGTACTGCAGCACCCCGTCGAACTCCCACGGGGCCTTCGCGAGCGCGGGGCTGCAGGCGGCGGCCTGCTGCCCGGTCGCATCGCGCCCGGTGCGGCGGATGAGCTGGATGGTCTGGTCGACGGATGCCACGACGGTTCTTCTCTCTCGGGGGTTCGGTCAGCGCACGGCGACCGATGTCAGGGGGCCGTTGTCGACGAGCTGGACGCTCCCGTCGTAGCGGTAGAGGCGGGGCGGGCGGTGCCGGCCGCCCGTGACGTGCTCGCCGGTCGGAACGACGCTGCGGCTCGACTCGATCTGGCGCCGGAAGTTGGCCGGATCCAGCGCCCGCTGCAGCACGATCTCGTGCACCTGCCGCAGCTCCGCGAGCGTGAAGGTCGGGCCGAGGAAGGCGTGCGCGATCGCGGCGTACTCGAGCTTGGTGCGCAGCCGCCAGAGCGCGTAGTCGACGATGAGGTTGTGGTCGAAGGCGAGCTGCGGCAGCTCGTCGGCCGCGAACCACCGCACGTTCTCGCCCTCGGCCGCGAGCTCCGCCTCGTCGGCGCGCACGAGGGCCCAGTACACGACCGAGACGACGCGTCCCGACGGGGAGCGGTCGGGCGCACCGAAGCAGTAGAGCTGCTCGAGGTAGGCGGGCGCGAGACCCGTCGTCTCGGCGAGCTTGCGCGCGGCGGTCGCCGCGAGGCTCTCCGTGGCATCCGCGGCGCCGCCCGGCAGCGACCAGCGCCCTTCGAAGGGATCGCGCGTGCGGCGCACGAGCGGGATCGACAGCACGAGGCGTCCGGCGTCGCCCGGACGCAGGGCGAAGATCACGGTCGAGACCGCGAGATCGATGCCCGTGCTCATGACGACTCCTGTAAAAGTCAGTTTGACTAGAACAGAGTCTACCACTAAGGGTCGCGAGCACCCCAACTCGGTGCGTCGGCCCACCCGTCAGCGGGTGAGGAGGCCCGCGTCGATCACGAACTGGGCGCCCGTCGCGTATCGGGCGCGGTCGCTCACGAGGTAGCGCACGAGCTCGGCCACGTCCGCGGTCTCGATCCACGGGACGCCGGGCAGCAGGTTCCCGGCGCTGCGCTCGGCGATCTCGCGCGGGGTCGCGCCCTCGAGCGCGGCGAGCCCGTCGTTCATCGGGGTGTCGACGCCGGTGGGGTGGATCGACACCACGCGGACGCCGAAGGGCGCGAGCTCGATCGCCCACGCCTTGGTGAGCCCCGTGAGCCCGTGCTTCGACGCCACGTAGTGCGAGAGCCGGTCGCCGCCGCGCAACCCCATCACGCTCGAGTTGTTGACGATCACGCCGTGCCCCGCGCGCTTCAGGTGCGGCACCGCGGCGCGCGCGACCACGAACGGACCCGTCAGGTTGATGCCGATCATCGCGTCCCACTCAGCATCCGTCATCGTCTCGAGCTCCGCGTAGGCGACGATGCCGGCGTTGTTGACCACGATGTCCAGGCGCCCGTAAGCCTCCACGGCCGCGTCCACGGTGCGCTGCACGGCGGCGGCGTCGCGCACGTCCGCGAGGGCGGGGATCGCGCGTCCGCCCGCCTCCAGGATCTCGGCGACGAGGGTCTCCAACTCGGCCGTCGTGCCCTGGGCGTACGCCGGGTAGGCGAGCTCCGCACCCACGTCGAGCGCCACGATCGCCGCGCCGTCCTCGGCGAGCGCCCGCGCGATGGCGCGACCCTGGCCGTGCGCGGCGCCCGTCACGAGCGCCACCCGCCCCGCGAGCGAGGTCTCACTCGGTGCGGTCATCCCCCGGCTTCCGGAAGTCGTAGAGCACCTCGTCGAGCGGCACGCGCCCGACCGAGTTGAACAGGTTCGTCGCGACCATGAGGCCCGCGAAGGCGACCAGGATGATGCGCAGCTTCGGCGAGAACGCCTGCTCCAGCCGCGCCCGGAACTCGGCGGGGATGCCGACCGGATCGGTGGCGATCATCCGCCCCCAGTCGAGCAGCAGCTGCTCCGTCTCGGTCACCTGCGGGTTGTCGGGGTCGTCGCCGTTCTCGATCAGGATGCGGCGGAAGAAGACCGAGCAGACCAGGCACTCGTTCGCGTCCGAGATCGCGTAGGAGAACAGCGACACCGCCCGCTCGCCGATGTACGGCTCGAGTTCGTCCTTGAGCGTGTACCACTCCATGTAGGCGTCGAAGCTCGGCACGTGGCCGAGCAGCGTGCGCTTCATGTTCGTGATGCGCCCGCCGTGCAGCTCCAGCTGACGCTCGGCCGCCGCGATCGCCGTGGCGTCGAGCTCCGAGTCCTCCGACATGGGCAGGAACGTCATGCGCACAGCCTAGGGCTGCGCCCGCCCGGATGGATCAGGCGGCGACACGCGACGACGCACCCGCGAGCAGGTGCACGTCGTCGAAGACGCCGCGGCGGATCGCCTGGAACACCTCGACGGCCGCCTCGGCGAGCTTGCCGTGCCCCTCGAGCACCGCGCGACGCACCCGCAGGTCGTCGTGGATGGCGAGCACGCCCTCCTTCTCGACGATCTGCGCGCCGAGGGACTTCGCCCACGCCGCCGTCATGTCGGCGACCAGCGGCTCCGCCGAGACGACGCGCACGCCGTCCCCCCTGCTGAAGGGGCGGGTGCGCACGAGCGCCCGTGCCACGAGGCCGGGGCCGAGATAGGAGACGACCTGCTCGTCGCTGATCCAGCGCGGCACGCCCAGCACGTCGCGCTGCGGACGCAGCAGCAGCTCACCGAGCTCCTCGCCGCTGTCGCGCCAGGCGACGCGATCGCGGGGGGCGAATCCGTTGGTGTCGGGACCGGCGGCATCCACGATGCCGACGACGAAGCCCCGACCACGCAGGGTGGGGCGCAGGCGCAGGACGCCCGTTGTCGGGCGCGGGACGGCGATACGGGTAGTCATGTCTCCCGCTACAACACGCCCCCTGGCCGGAACATTCCCGTACATCGGCTGAATGCGCGGTGGGAATCCGGGGTGCGTCAGAAGACCTTGCCGGGGTTGAGGATGCCCGTCGGGTCGAAGACCGCCTTGATGCCCCGCTGCAGTTCGACGGCGTCGTCGCCGAGCTCGTCGCGCAGCCAGCGGCGCTTCAGCAGCCCCACCCCGTGCTCGCCCGTGAGCGTGCCGCCGAGCCGCAGGCACTCCCGGAACAGGTCGTCGGCGGCCGCCCACACCTCGTCCGGTACGCCGACCTCACCCGATCCGTCGTGCGCCGTGATCACGAAGTTCGGGTGCAGGTTGCCGTCGCCCGCGTGGGCGACGGTCGGGATCCGGATGCCGTGCTCCCGTTCGATCCGGCCGATCGCCGCGAACATGTCGGGCAGGGCGCTGCGCGGAACGGCGACGTCCTCGATGAGCACGGTGCCGAGCCGCTCCATCGCCGGGTGGAAGGCCCGGCGGACCGCGAACAGCCGCTCGCCCTCGTCCGCGTCGGCAGCGCGCTCGGCCGCTCCGCCGTGGGCGCCGAGGATCGCGAGCACCGCGGCCGCCTCGACGGCCGCCGCCGCGCCGTCCGTCTGCACGAGCAGCTGCGCGGCGCGCGCTCCGAGGTCGAGCCCGAGATGCGCGCCGATCGCCTCGAGCGCGGAGGCGTCGAGCAGTTCGAGCGCGGCGGGGCGGATGCCCGCAGCCGTGATCGCGGCGGCCGCCGCCGCCGCGGCCGCGACATCCGGGAAGGCCGCGCTCAGGGTGACGACCTCGCCGCGGTCGAGGCGACGCAGGCGCAGCGTCGCCTCGACGACCACCCCGAGAGTGCCCTCCGAGCCGATGAACAGCGCCGTGAGGTCGTAGCCGGTGACGCCCTTGACGGTGCGTCGACCGAGACGGAGCAGGCGCCCGTCGGCGAGCACGACCGCGAGGCCGAGCACCGCCTCCCGTGTGACCCCGTACTTGACGCACATGAGGCCGCCGGCGTTGGTGGCGATGTTGCCGCCGATCGTGGAGATGTCGCGGCTCGCGGGGTCGGGCGCGTACCAGAGCCCGTGCGGGGCGAGAGCGGCGTTCAGCGCGGCGTTGACGAGACCCGCCTCGACGACCGCGAGCTCGTCGTCTGCCGAGATCTCGAGCACGCGCGTCATGCGCGCGGTCGACACGACCAGCTCGCCCGAGCGCCCGATCGCGCCGCCGGCGAGACCGGTGCCCGCCCCGCGCGGCACGACCGGCACATCGTGCGCGTGCGCCCAGCGCAGGGCGGCCTGCACGTGGGCGACCTCGCGGGCCTCGACGAGCGCGAGCGGCGGGCCGTCCGACCGCTGACCCGACTTGTCGGCGCGCAGCGCGTCGAGCGCCACCGGATCGGTGACGAGCACCTCGCCGAGTTCCGCCCGCAGCTGCTCCAGCACGATCCGAGCGTATCGAGCGCGCTCGACGGGCGGCGCGAGGGCGGTGTCCGATTTCCGCTGATGTCCGTCGGTCGCGCGTGCGACCCTGAGAGGGTGACGGACGACGACGGGCTCTTCCAGACGCGCTACCGCGCGCTCGCCTCCCGCGACGCCCGCTTCGACGGCCAGTTCATCGCGGGCGTGCACTCGACCGGCATCTACTGCCGACCGAGCTGCCCGGCGACCACCCCGCAGCAGCGCAACGTCACCTTCTACCGCACCGCCGCGGCCGCCCACGAGGCCGGGCTGCGCGCGTGCAAACGCTGCCAGCCGGATGCCGTGCCCGGCTCCCCCGACTGGAATCTGCGCGACGACCTCACCGCGCGCGCCATGCGGCTCGTGCAGGACGGGGTCGTCGAACGCGAAGGCGTGGAGGGACTCGCCCGACGGCTCGGCTACTCGAGCAGGCACCTCACCCGGGTGCTGACCGCCGAGCTCGGCGCCGGTCCCCTCGCGCTGGCGCGCGCGAACCGGGCCCAGACCGCCCGCACCCTGCTGGCCTCGACGGAGCTGCCCGTCGCCGACATCGCCTTCGCCGCCGGCTTCGGCAGCCTGCGGCAGTTCAACGACACCATCGCGGCCGTCTACCGTGCGACGCCGAGCGAACTGCGCGCGCTGAGCCGCCGAGGCCGGTCCGGGGCGCGAGTGGACGAGACCGCCACCCCCGGCGAGCTGACCCTGCGTCTCGCGGCGCGCGCGCCCCTCGACCACCCGGGCCTGTTCCGCTTCTTCGCCGATCACGCGGTACCCGGGCTCGAGAACGGCGATCCGACCTCCTTCGCACGCACGATCTCGCTGCCGGGCGGCCCCGCGGCGATCGAGGTGCGCCCCGACACGACCGGAGGCGCCCTGCTCGCGACCGTGCGGCTGACCCGCCTCGCCGACGTGGGCGCGGCGGTGTCGCGCATCCGGCGCGCCTTCGACCTCGACGCGGACGCGGTCGCGATCGACGCGGCGCTCTCCGCCGACCCCGTGCTCGCCCCCCTGGTGAGGGCGACGCCCGGCATCCGCATCGCGGGCTCCTTCGACCCGGTGGAGGCCCTCTTCCGCACACTCATCGGTCAGCAGATCTCGGTGGCCGCCGCACGCACCGCGCTCGGCCGCCTGGTCGCCGCGCTCGGACCGGGGTTCCCGGATGCCGAGACGATCGCGACGCGCGGGCACGAGGTGCTGCGCGGACCGGCGAACCGCATCGCGTCGATCCTCGGCATCGCGCGCCAGCTCGCGGAGGGTCGGCTCGTGCTCGACATCGGCATGCCGCTCGCGGACTTCCGCGCCGCGCTGCTCGCCCAGCGCGGCATCGGACCGTGGACGGCCGACTACCTGGCGATGCGCGCGCTCGGCTCCCCCGACGTGCTGCCCGTCGACGACCTCGTGATCCGCCAGAGCGCCGCCGCGCACGGGATGCCCGGCGACCGTCGCGCGCTCGCCGCCCACGCCGAGCGATGGTCGCCGTGGCGCAGCTACGCCGCACTGCACCTCTGGCGCGCGCGGCCGCCGCGGACTGCGGCGGCTCGGGCGTAGCCTGAGCCCATGACGACCGTCTCGGTGGTGATCCCGGCGCGCAACGACGCCGAGATGCTCGAGGCCTGCCTCGAGGCGCTGTCGCGCCAGACCCGCCGCCCGGACGAGATCGTGGTGGTCGACAACGGCAGCTGGGACACGACCGCCCTCGTCGCCCGCCGGGCCGGCGCGCGCGTGGTCGCCGAGCCGACCCCGGGCATCCCGCAGGCCGCATCCGCGGGCTACGACGCCGCGACGGGCGAGCTCATCGCACGGCTCGACGCCGACAGCGTGCCGCCCGCCGGCTGGATCGCGCACGCCCTCGAGCGCTTCGACCACGACCCGGGCCTGTCGGTGCTCACCGGCATCGGCGACTTCTACGGGTCGACGCCCCTCGTCCACACCCTCGGTCGCGTCGTCTATCTCGGCGGCATGCTCGCCTCGATGACCCCCTACCTCGGCCATCCGCCGATCTTCGGCTCCAACTTCGTGATGCGCCGCGAGGTGTGGCGGGAGCTCGCGGGCGAGGTGCACCGCACCCAGCGCGGCATCCACGACGACCTCGACCTCAGCCTGCACATCAAGCCGTGGATGACCGTCGCCTACGACCCCGACTTCCGGGTCGGGCTGTCGGCGCGACCCTTCGCGACCGTCGCGGGGCTGCGCAGGCGGGTCGGATGGGTGGTGCCGACCCTGCGCAACCACTGGCCGGCCGACGCTCCGTGGGCGCGACGTGCGGCCCGCCGGCGCTGGCGCGCCGCGCAGCGACCGCCGCGTCGGATGCGGCGCGCGGCCTAGCCGACGTCGCGGAACAGGCGCAGCATGTCGTGCACCAGCTGGTGCGGCGTGGTCTCGCACGGGCTGTGGCCGGTGCGGTAGACCGCGAGACGCGCATCGAGCCGCTCGGCGTGCAGGGCGTAGCGTCGCACCGGCCACAGGTCGTGCTCGCTCGTCGCCACGAGCACCGGGATGCCGGCGGCGCGGACGGCGGCCGCCGCATCCGGCGCGTTCTTCATGAGGTGCACGATGTCGTCGATGCACGCGCGCCGCGTCGAGGCGAAACGCGCACGCACGAACGCGAGCCTCGACGGGCCGACCCGGTTCTTGTTGGTGCGGATGCCCCAGATCATGAGGCCGGCGCCCTGTCGCCCCGACAGGAACCGCGAGAGCCAGCCGATGCGCTTCACGTGGCGATACGCGTTGCCCGGGTCGGGAGGCGTCGTGAGCAGCGTGAGGCTCCGCACCAGCTCGGGGTGCTCCGCGGCGACGAGCTGCGCCACGATGCCGGCGAAGGAGTAGCCGAGCAGGTGGGCGGGCGCACCCGCGCGCAGGAACGCGAGCAGGTCGGCCGTGAAGAGCGGATAGTCGTAGCGTCCGCCGTCCGCGGGTCCCGCCGCCGCGGACTCGTAGTTGCCCGCCAGGTCGTAGCTCTGCACGTGGAAGCCCGCCGCCGCCAGCAGCGGGAGCATGAGCACGAAGTCCTCCTTCGAGCCCGTGGCACCCGGCACCAGCACGACCCGGGGGTCGCGCGGGTCGCCGAGCGAGACGACGGCGAGCGGGCCGCTGGGGGCCTCGAACACGGAACGGGTCGAGCCGGGCGCGGGACGGGTCCAGTCGATCTCGCCGATCTCCGCGTCGAGCCGCACGGCCTCCGTAGCATCCGCCGCGGGGTCGGGCAACGGGGCGGTCACGGGGAAACGATAGCCGTAGGGTGAGCGCATGTCCGCAGACGACGACGTGGCGCCGGGCGACGGGCGCGACGAGACGGAGGCCGAGCGACTCGACCGCAACTGGAACGAGATCCTCCAGGAGACGCGCGTCGTGCAGACCGGCACCCAGATCCTGACGGGCTTCCTGCTGGCGATCGCGTTCCAGGCGCGGTTCGCGGAGCTCGACGGCTTCCAGGAGGCGGTCTACCTGGTGCTCGTCTGCATCGCGGTGGTCGCGACCCTGCTGGCCCTCACCCCGGTGAGCATGCACCGGGCGCTCTTCCGCCGCCGGGCGAAGAAGCGCCTCGTCGCCACCGGGAACGTGCTGCTCGTGCTGACGCTGCTCGCGGTGCTGCTGACGCTGTCGGGCACGGCGCTGCTCGTGTTCGACATCGTCGCGGGCCGGGCGGCCGGGTTCACGGCGGGCACCGTCGCCCTCGTTCTCGGTCTGCTCGCCTGGTTCCTGGCTCCGGGCATCGCCCGGATCCGGATGCGGCGGGTCGGCTGATGGATTCGCCTCTGCGCAGACGGCCCTCGACGCTCCCCCGGGGGAGCTGGCGGCTCGCGGTGCGGCGCGCGTGGCACGGGTTCGTGCGGCATCGCGGCATCGACGCCGCGGCGGCGCTGACGTTCTTCACGACCCTCGCGGCGTTTCCGGCGGCGCTCGCCTTCGCCTCCGGGTTCGCGCTCGTGAGCGACCGCGAACGGGCGGTCGACGACCTGCTCGCGATCGCCGAGTCGCTGCTGCCGGACCGGATCGCCGCGCAGCTCGAGGAACCCATCCGCCAGCTGCTGCAGCTCGACAACGCCGGCATCGCGCTCGCGCTCGCGCTCGCCCTGCTGCTGTGGACCGCCTCGGGCTACGCCACGGCGTTCGGGAGGGCCGTCAACGCGGTGTACGAGGTGCAGGAGGGCCGGCCGTTCTGGGCGTTCCGGGGTCGGATGCTGCTCGTCGCCGCGCTGCTGGTGACGCTCGCCGCGGCCCTCGTGCTGGGCCTGCTCGCCACCCCGGACGCGACCGAGGACATCCTGGGGCGGCGCGGACTGGCCCCGGTGGTGGCGACCGTCTGGAACTGGACGCGCTGGCCGCTGCTGCTCGTGCTGGCCCTGATCTTCGTGGCGACGCTGTACACGCTCACCCCCAACGTGCGTCACGCGCGGATCGTGTGGGCGAGCGTCGGCACCGGGTTCGCGATCGCGACGTGGGCGGTCGCGACCGGAGGGTACGCGCTCTACGTGACGCTGATCGGCGCCTACGGCGCGCTCTACGGGTCGATCGGCACGCTGCTGGTCGCGCTGCTCTGGATCTATCTCACGAACATCGCCCTCGTCGCGGGCGCCGAACTCGATGCCGAGTTCGTACGGCTGCGCCACCTCGCGCGCGGGATCGACGCGAGCGAGACCCTGCAGATGCCGGTGCGCGACGTCACCCGCGACCACTGGATCGCGCGGCAGCACGATCAGGATGTCGCCGACGCGCGGGTGCTGCTCGAACGCGCGCGCGCCCAGCACCGCGTGGACGAGTAGCACGTCCGCCGCAGATCGGGAACCCCCTTTCCACATCGGGGCGGGAGGCGTCGGCTGGACGCATGGACGACGCACGCGTGGACCCGGTGACCCGCTACCGCACCGACGGCTTCCCCCGGCAGGAGCAGAGCCAGCCCGGTCTCACCTCGCTGACCGATCCTCGACCGGATCACGGTGAGAGCAGCTATCGGGGCTCCGGGCGCCTGACGGGCATGCGCGCGCTCATCACCGGCGGCGACTCGGGGATCGGGCGAGCCGTCGCGATCGCGTTCGCGCGTGAAGGCGCCGACGTGGCCATCTCGTATCTCGACGACGAGGAGGACGACGCTCTCGACACCGCCCGACTGATCGAGGAGGAGGGTCGGATCGCGGTGCGGCTGCCGGGCGACGTGCGCACCGAGCAGCAGTGCGACGAGCTCGTCGCCGCTGCCGTGGCGGAGCTCGGCGGTCTGGACGTCCTGGTGCTGAACGCGGCGTATCAGGAGAACCGCGACGGCCTCGAGAGCATCCCGACCGCCGAGCTGCGGCGCGTCGTGGACACCAACCTGTTCGCGCCCCTGTGGATCGCGCGGGCGGCGATCCCGCACCTGGAGCCCGGATCCTCCATCATCACGACCTCGTCGATCCAGGCGTTCCATCCGTCGCCGAAGCTCATCGACTACGCCATGACGAAGGCCGCCCAGGTGGTCTTCACCCGTGCCCTCGCCCAGGAGCTGGGCCCGCGCGGCATCCGCGTCAACGCGGTCGCCCCCGGACCGATCTGGACCCCGCTGATCCCGGCGACCAGCTGGCCGGACTCCCTGCCCGATTTCGGTCAGGACACCCCGCTCGGCAGGGCGGGCCAGCCCGCCGAGGTCGCGCCGGCGTACGTCTTCCTCGCCTCCCCGGAGTCGTCCTACGTCTCCGGGGCGATCGTGCCCGTCACGGGCGGAAAGGGGTTGTGATGCCCGGTTCACGCAACGACTCGCTCAAGGATCCGAAGCTCTACGAGGAGCTCCGCGACCAGGGGAACAGCAAGGAGAAGGCGGCGCGCATCTCGAATGCGGTCGCGGCCCGCGGATCGAGTGCGGTGGGTCGGAAGGGCGGGAGCGCGGAGGACTACGAGGACCGCACCGTGCCGGAGCTGCGCTCGCGCGCCAAGGAGCTCGGTCTGCACGGCTACTCGGGCAAGACGAAGTCCCAGCTGATCGATCTGCTGCGCCACCACTGAGGGGCCCAGCTGATCGATCTGCTGCGCCACCACTGAAGGGCCCACCCCGATCGGGTGACGTACCCACCCCGATCGGGTCGGGTGCTCTCGGTCGCGCACTCGCTCCCGTTGCGACGCGCCCGCGGCGGACCCGCCCGGCCGAGGAGCGCATCCGCCCGAGCGGGCGACCCGCACCGCCCTCTCCCGGAGCGCGACGTGAGGTGGTCGAGGAGCGCGCCGTGTAGCGGCACGCGTCTCGAGACCCCCGCCGCCGGGCCCGGTCATCCGGTGAGGAGTCGCGAGAGTGCGGGGCTGCGGGAGGGCAGCGGTGTGTGCCGGAGTGTCCCGTCTCGGTCGGGCTTCTCGAGCACGTAGTCACCGCCCTGCCGTCGGATC
>NZ_JANTHX010000002.1:0-42123 GCF_024752305.1 Protaetiibacter mangrovi | reverse complement strand
AGGGCGCGTCCGTCGTCGTCGAACAGGATCGGGATGGCGCCAGTTGCGCAGATGAACCGTTCCGCCGTGTCGATCGACACCGCTTCGCTCTGTCCTTCGAAGAACGCCGCACCCACCCGGGTATCGAGGTCGGTCTTCGTGACCAGGATCCGCACGGCGGGCTTCCGGTCCCCGAGCAGCCGGTTCGGGTCGACCTGCGCACCGGCACGGACCAGGTCGACGAGGGTGTCGAGGGTGAGCTGTTCCGTGCTGCGCTCGTCGCGCATGATGTCTTCCGTACGCTCGATGGCGTCCGGTGCGACGAATCGGGGTCCGCCGCGTCGGGGGGAGGTGGCGGCATCGAGGATCGGCACCACGATCGCCGCGGACTCCGGATCCAGCAACCCCGTCACCCGGGTCATCCCATCCAACTGCGGCGTGACCCGCAGGAACCGCTTCTGGTGCAGTTCCTGCTCTCGGGCGGCGATGCCGGCCAGATCCAGTTCGTCACGCACACGGCCCGCACGAATCGCGAGCTGCTCGATCGTCAACCCCGCCGCCTCACCCAGCAGCCGCCCGACCGCGGTCGCGAGAGCGTCCTCGTCGACACCCTCAGCGGCGGTCAGGCGAGTGCGGATCAGCTCCGCCGCCTCCACCGAGATCGTCGCGGCCGCGACCGCGTCGCCGAGCAGCCGCTGCCACCGGGCCACCCGTGCCGCGTCCGGGGCGAGTTCACGCGCGGGCAGCAGCTCCGCTGCCTTCACCAGCGTGCGGGCATCCCGGGTGGAGGTGCCGGACACCTTCGCGATCAGCTCCTCCGCGGTCCGCACCCCCTCCGACTGCGCGAGACCCGCATGCCCGAGTTCGCGGCGCGAGCGGTGGGCGATCTCACCCGCCACGGTCGCCGCGACTGCATCCAAGCGACGACGCACCTCCGCGATCTCACGCTGCGACACGAGCAGCTCCGCATCCTCAAGACCCGCCACCGAGAGCGGGGCGAACGGCACCGACAGGTCACCCACCCGGGTGAGGGAGTCGGTGATCGAAGCCATACCCGATCCTCCCACGACCCGAACGAATGTTCGAGAGTCAGGAGCGTATTGGTGGAGAAGTCACCACCCCACCCGAGCCGGAGGATCAGACACGCGAACCGGGAGCGCGCGGAGCGCCGCGTCCCCTCAATACAGGAAGATCGGGATCCACGTGGGGTTGTGGGCGTGCACGATCGCGAGGAACACGATCGCGTCGAAGAGCAGGTGAACCGACAGCACGTAGCCGAGCGAGCGGGTGCGCGCGAAGAGGTAGCCCTGCAGCAGTGCGAACGGGAACGTCAGCAGCGGACCCCAGGCGCGGTATCCGAGCTCCCACAGGAAGGAGACGAAGATCACCGCCTGGATGAGGTTCGCCGGCAGCACCGGGAAGTGCCGCCGCAGCAGGGCGAAGCAGGTGCAGATGAAGAAGAGCTCGTCCCAGGTTCCGACCGCGTTCACCCCCACGAAGAAGCGCAGCAGCTCCGACACATCCGTGATGTGCGGCCAGTTGAGGTAGGCCCCCGAACGGATGAAGTAGAACGGCAGGATCAGCCACCCGAGGAACGGCACCGCGAACAGGTAGGCGATCTCGAGGCACGTCTTCTTCTCGCGGCTGCGCCACGGGAACCGGATGGCGCGGCGGCGCAGCAGGAACCGGTCGAGCAGGAACGGCGTCGCCACCGCGAGCGCGAGCACGGCGCCGATGCGCACGAAGCTCGGCCACGAGACGTCGGCCTCGACCGAGGTCGACGAGACGATCGCGATGCCCACCCCGATCAGGGTCAGGTCGACGCCGAGCTCCTCGTCCATCCACCACGCGAGTCCGACGGCCGCGACGAGCACCAGGTGCCCCCAGCCGGGCAGCTGGAAGCCGAAGAGCAGCAGGGCGGATGCGGCGACGCCGACCGCGGGCACGAGCGCGCGACGCGACCAGGGTGCGGCGGTCTCGAGACGCGTCCGCTGCGCGGGCGCTCCTCGACCACCTGGGTTCACGCGCTCTTCGACTTCTTCGCGGGCGCCTTCTTCTTCGCGGGGGTCGACTCGCGGCGCTTCTCGACCGAGCGCTTCAGCGCCTCCATGAGATCGAGCACCTCTCCCCCGCCCTCGGCGGTGCGCCCGAAGGTCGCCTCGGTGTCGAGCGCGTCCCCCTGCTCGAGCTTCGCCTCGACGAGGGTGCGCAGCTGCTCCTGGTAGTCGTCGGTGAACTTCTCCGGCTCGAAGTCGGAGGCGAAGCTCTCGACGAGCTGCTTCGACATCTTCAGCTCGGCATCCGTGATCTTGGGCGACTCGTCGAGCTCGGGGAAGCGGGCCTCGCGCACCTCGTCGTCCCACAGCAGGGTCTGCAGGGTGAGCACGCCGTCGCGCACCCGCAGCGCGGCGAGCCGGGTCCTCTGGCGCAGGGCGAACTTCACGATCGCGGTGCGCTCGGCGTCCTCGAGGGTGCGCATGAGCAGCACGTAGGCCTTCGTCGACTTCGAGTCGGGCGCGAGGTAGTAGCTCTTCTCGAACATGATCGGGTCGATCTGGGCGGTCGGCACGAACTCGACCACGTCGATGTCCTTGCTGCGCTCCACCGGCATCGCCGCGAAGTCGTCCTCCGTCAGCACCACCGTCTGGTCGCCGTCGACGTACGCCTTCGCGATCTCCGAGTACTCGACGGTCTCGCCGTCGAGCTCGCACACCCGCTTGTAGCGGATGCGGCCGCCGTCGGCCGCATGCACCTGGTGCAGCGGCACGTCGTGGTCCTCGGTGGCCGAGTAGATCTTCACGGGGACGTTCACGAGCCCGAAGCTCAGCGAGCCCTTCCAGATGGAGCGCATCCCGCCATCGTCCCACCGAATGTGGACGCTGTGAACAGGGGTTGTCGCATCGATGCCGCCCGGTTATGGTGCGGAAATGGCTGCCCAGACCGGATCAGGCGAGCAGTATGTGAGCGTCGGCGGTCATCGGCTCCGCCTCACGCACCTCGACAAGGTGATGTATCCGGAGACCGGCACCACCAAGGCCGAGATCATCGACTACTACTCGCGGGTCGCCGAGTACCTCATCCCCCACGCCAAGGACCGGCCGGCGACCCGCAAGCGCTGGGTGTCGGGCGTCGGCACCGCACGGACGCCGGGGCAGGTGTTCTTCGAGAAGAACCTGCCGGATTCGGCGCCGTCCTGGATCGCGCGCCGCGACATCCAGCACAGCGACCACGTGAACAGCTATCCGCTCGTCAACGACCTCGCCACGCTCGTCTGGATCGCCCAGCAGAACGCGCTCGAGCTGCACGTGCCGCAGTGGCGGTTCGGGCGAGGCGGCACCCGCCGCAACCCGGACCGGATGGTGCTCGACCTCGACCCGGGCGAGGGTGCGGGGCTCCCGGAGTGCGTCGAGGTGGCGAAGCTCGTGCGCGAGATCCTGCAGGACATCGGCCTCGACCCGATGCCCGTCACGAGCGGCAGCAAGGGCATCCACCTCTACGCCGCCCTCGACGGCACGCAGTCGAGCGACCAGGTCTCGGCGATCGCCCACGAACTGGCGCGCTCTCTCGAGGCCGACCACCCCGACCTCGTCGTGAGCGACATGAAGAAGTCGCTCCGCGGCGGCAAGGTGCTGCTCGACTGGAGCCAGAACAACGGCTCGAAGACGACGATCGTGCCGTACTCGCTGCGTGGTCGTCTGCGGCCGACGGTCGCGGCCCCGCGCACCTGGCGCGAGCTGCTCTCGCCGAAGCTGCGCCAGCTCGAGTTCGCCGAGGTGCTGGAGCGCCTGGCGAAGAAGGGGGATCCGCTCGCCGAACTCTCGGCGAGCCATCCACCTGGGCGCTGAGGTCGACGAGCGGCTCGGCACCTATCGCGCGATGCGCGACGCCGCGAAGACCCCCGAGCCGATGGGCGGGCGAACGGATGCCGACAGCGGCACACGGCCGATGTTCGTCATCCAGGAGCATCACGCCACCCGCCTGCACCACGATTTCCGGCTGGAGCGCGACGGCGTGCTGGTCTCGTGGGCGCTGCCGAAGGGACTGCCCGCCGACCCGGGCGTCAACCACCTCGCCGTGCAGACCGAGGACCACCCGATCGAGTACGGGAGCTTCGAGGGAACCATTCCGAAGGGGGAATACGGCGCGGGCACCGTCACCATCTGGGACACCGGCGACTACGAGCTCGAGAAGTGGCGCGAGGGCCAGGAGGTCATCGTGACGATCCACGGCCGGAACCACGGATCGCACCGCCTCGCGCTCATCCGCACGGGCGGCGACGACGCCAAGCCCCAATGGCTCATCCACCTGATGAAGGACCAGACCCCGCACCCCGAGCACGACGACACGCAGCCGTATCGCAAGCCGCCGTCGACCTCGCCGGGTCGGGGCCTGCGGCGCGGCAAGACGGTCGTCGGCACCCGCACGCGCGCGGCGGGCACCGTGCACCCGATGCTCGCCACCGCGGCCGAGCCCGCGGAGCTGCGCGGCCGCGACGGGTGGCGCTACGAGATGAAGTGGGACGGCTTCCGCGCCATCGCCCGGATCTCGGGCGACGAGGTCGCGCTCACCTCGCGGAACGGCCTCGACCTCACCCCCACCTTCCCCGAGCTCGCGGTGCTGGCCGAGCGGGTGCGCGGCGACGCGGTGCTCGACGGCGAGATCGTCGCTCCGGACGAGCACGGCGTGCCGCGCTTCGCCCGCATCCAGCAGCGCGCCGGCCTCACGAACCCGCGCGACGTCGATCGCGCCCGCCGCGCCGTCGGGGTCGAGTTCTACGTCTTCGACGTGCTCGAGGCGGGTGGGCGCTCTCTCACCGGCCTCCCCTACGCGGAGCGACGCGCGATGCTGGAGGACCTCGTCGACGGCGGCGGGCTCGTGCGGGTGCCGCCCGGCGCCGGCGACGACGTCGACGCGGCTCTCGCCACGAGCCGTGAGCTGGGTCTCGAGGGTGTCATGGCGAAACGCGCGCTCTCCCCCTACCGCGAGGGTCGGCGCAGCCGCGACTGGCTGAAGCTCAAGCACACCCTCACCCAGGAGGTCGTGGTGGCCGGGTGGCGCACGGGCAACGGCGCACGTGCCGACACGATCGGCTCGCTGCTCGTGGGCGTGCCGGATGCCGATGGGCGCCTGCGGTACGCGGGTCGCGTCGGCAGCGGGTTCACCGACCGGGTGCTCTCCGACATCCGGTCGCGCCTCGACTCCCTCGCGGTCGACTCCCCCGCGCTCCTCGGCGTGCCGCCCGAGGACGCCCGCGACGCCCACTGGGTGACGCCGGCGCTCGTCGGCGAGGTGGAGTACGGCGAGGCCACCCCGGACGGGCGGCTGCGGCATCCGGTGTGGCGCGGGTGGCGGCACGACAAGTCGCCCGCCGAGGTGCGCTGGGAGCGCACAATGGGATGAGGGAGGGACGAGACATGGACCGCGACACCATCGAGTACGACCCGAACCCCGACGACGAGCGCCCCGTTCCGCTCGACGAGGAGGAGCCCGCTCCCCCGCCGACGCTCGACCCCGAGGAGCGCGTCGAGGAGTTCGACCCCGACGCCGACGACGAGTAGCGCTACTCGATCGCCTTGCCCACGACGATCGGGATCGCACCCGTCGGGGGCACGATGCCGGAGAGCCGCTCGGGCGCGAGCACGCGCTCGACCTGCTCGCGCGTCATGAGCTCACGGCCCACCACGAGGTCGGCGATCGAGGCGTTCGTGGTGAGCGCGATGTGGGCGAGCGTCGCCGCCTCGGTGTAGCCGATGTAGGGCGTCAGAGCCGTCACGACGCCCACGCTCGTGGCGACCTGGCCCGCGAGCCGTGCCTCGTTGGCGGTGATGCCGTCGACGCAGTTGACGCGCAGGGTGCGGCACGCGTTCGTCATCCACGCGATCGACTGCAGGATCGAGTGGGCGATCACGGGCTCGAAGGCGTTGAGCTGCAGCTGGCCGGCCTCGGCGGCCGCGGTGACCGTGGCATCCGCGCCGATCACGCTGAAGGCGACCTGGTTCACGACCTCCGGGATCACCGGGTTCACCTTGCCGGGCATGATCGACGACCCCGCCTGCCGCGCCGGCAGCTGGATCTCGTTGAGCCCCGCCTGCGGACCCGACGACAGCAGGCGCAGATCGTTGCAGATCTTCGAGAGCTTGACCGCGGCGCGCTTGAGCGTGCCCGAGAGCGTCATGAAGATGCCGGCGTCGGCGGTGGCCTCGATGAGGTCGGGCGCGGTCTCCTGCGGGATGCCGGTGACCTCCTCGAGGTGCCGGCGCACCGCCTCCGCGTAGCGCGGGTCGGCCGTGATGCCGGTGCCGATCGCGGTGGCGCCCATGTTGATCTCGTTGAGCCACGGCATCACCTGCTCGAGGCGGTCGTAGTCCTCGGCGAGCGTCGTGGCGAATCCCGCGAACTCCTGGCCGAGCGTCATCGGCACGGCGTCCTGGAGCTGGGTGCGGCCGACCTTCAGCACGTGCGCGAACTCGTGGCCCTTGGCGCGGAAGCTCGCCGTGAGCAGCCGGTGCTCCGCCAACAGTCGCTGCGTGCCGAACACCATGGCGAGCTTGATGGCGGTCGGGTAGACGTCGTTCGTCGACTGGCTGCGGTTGACGTCGTCGATGGGGTGCAGGTGCGCGTAGTCGCCCTTCGCGTACCCGAGCTCCTCGAGGCACGCGTTGGCGATGACCTCGTTGGTGTTCATGTTGGTGCTGGTACCCGCGCCGCCCTGGATCACACCGACCACGAACTGGTCGTGCAGCTCGCCCGCGACGATGCGCTCGCACACCCGGTCGATGACGTCGGCCTTCGCGGGATCGAGCACCCCGATCTCGCGGTTGGCGCGCGCCGCCGCCTGCTTGACCCGGGCGAGGGCGCGGATGAGGTCGGGGTAGTTCGAGATGGCGCGGCGGGTGATCGGGAAGTTGATCAGCGCGCGCGCCGTGTGCACCCCCCAGTAGGCGTCGGCCGGGACGTCGAGCTCGCCGAGCGAGTCGCGTTCGGTTCGGGTGGCTGTGCTGCCAGGGTGGCCGGCGCCTGAGAGCAGTTCGGGAGCGCCGTCGGGACCGGTCGTGATGACGTCCTCGCCTCCGACGATGAACTGCTCGGAGGCGGTCAGACCGGTCGTGTCGGACATCGCGCATCTCCTTCGATGGGGTGTGATCCGAGTCTAGGACGCGCGGATCACGACGCGGTCATGCCCCGAACAGGGTCAGCAGGTGGTCGCCCACGATCAGGTAGAGCCCGAAGACCACCGCCGCCGCGCACAGCACGAACATCAGGACCGACACGGGGCGGCGCCAGGCCGCGGTGCCGTCGCCGAGTCGCAGCCCCAGCGAGAAGAGGGTGACCGCGATGCACGCCGACACCAGCGCGGCGACGAACACCGTGAGGAAGGCCATCCAGTCGATCATCGGCGCGCCTTCCGCTTCTTGGGTCGCACGAAGACGCCCGGCTCCGGCTGGTGCAGGTTGCGGTGGTCGACGTGGCTGCGGCGGGACCACAGGAAGATCCCGGTGATCGCCACGAGCGCGAGCACCACGGCCGCCACGATCCCGCCGGGTCCGAGCTGCACGAGCAGAGCGGCCGCCGCGCCGACGAGCCCCGCGGCGGGGATGGTGATGAGCCAGCCGAGGGCGATCCGCCCGGCCGTGCGCCAGCGCACCGAGGCGCCCTTGCGCCCGATGCCGGTGCCGATCACCGATCCGGATGCGACCTGGGTGGTGGAGAGCGCGAAGCCGAGGTGGGTGGAGGCGAGGATCGTGGCGGTGGTCGCCGCCTCGGCGGCGAACCCCTGGGCGGGCTCGACGTCGGTGATGCCCCGACCCATCGTGCGGATGATGCGCCAGCCGCCGGAGTAGGTGCCCGCGGCGATGGCGATCGCGCACGCGGCGATGACCCACAGCTCGGGGCCGCTGCCGACGGTCTGGAATCCCGCCGCGATGAGCGCGAGCGTGATGACGCCCATCGTCTTCTGCGCGTCGTTGGTGCCGTGCGCGAGCGAGACGAGGCTCGAGGTGAAGATCTGGCCCTTCTTGAAGCCGTCGCGCTCCCGTTTGCGGGTGACCGCGTAGGCGATCTTGGTGGCCAGGTACGACACCACGCCCGCGGTCACGGGCGCGAGGACCGCCGGGATCAGGATCTTCGAGACGAGCACGCCGCCGTCGATGACGCCGAATCCGGCCCCCACGACGGATGCGCCGATCAGGCCGCCGAACAGGGCATGGCTCGACGACGACGGCAGGCCGAGCAGCCAGGTCACCAGGTTCCACACGATCGCGCCGATCAGGCCGGCCAGGATGAGCTCCGGCCCGATCTGCACCCCGCCGTCGCCCTCGCGGATCAGCCCGCCCGAGATGGTCTTCGCCACCTCCGTGCTGAGGAAGGCGCCGATGAGGTTGAGGACGGCGGCGAGCGCCACGGCGGTCTTGGGTCCGAGCGCCCCCGTCGCGATGGGAGTCGCCATCGCATTGGCCGTGTCATGGAAGCCGTTGGTGAAGTCGAAGAACAGGGCCAGCGCGATGACGAGCGCGACCAGAATCAGGGGGTCCACTGCGGGCTATCCAAACATGACGCCGGGGTGGGGGCAACTCGCCGATGAACTCTCGGTGACGCGCCGGTGAACGGGCCCGCAGCGCCGGGCCGGATGCCGGAACCCCCGGACGGGGGAATGTCGCCGCCGGAGCCCCCGGCCCTAGCATCCGGATCAGGAAAGTCGGCCCGAACCGGCAGGAGAACCTCGCGTGCGCTCCCAGAGGGCGCTGGGCACGATCGCGCTCGTCGCGGTCGTCGTCGCAGCGATCAGTTTCGCCGTGGTCGACATCTCGACCTCGGCGGCGAGCGGCTGCCTGGACACCGCCTCCCCCTGCGTCGAGCGGACGAGCCCCGTCATCGCCGGCGTCTTCGCGGTGATCGGCGCCGTCTCGCTGATCGCCGCCGTGATCCCCGCGATCACCTGGCTCGTGACGAGCCTGCAGGCCGGTCACGGATCGCGCCAGACCGAGGTCGACTACTCGCGCGGCCCGAGCGCCCGGGTGCGCGAGGACGACGACGACCTCGACTTCCCCTGATCCGAGCGGTCAGTCGAGCCGCCGCAACCCCGCGACCCGCAGCACCGCGACCCCCTCGGTGCGCGACGCGGCGAGGTCGACCTCGGCGTCGATGCCCCAGTCGTGGTCGCCCGCCGGGTCCTCGACGATCTGCCGCACCTGCCAGCGCTCCGCGGACTCGCGGATGACGAGCCGCGCTGCGGAGCGCGCCGAGGCGCCCGTTCCGATGGCGTCGTGGTCGGCGTAGTAGTCGTCGAGCGCGTCCGGCCAGGCCGCATCCGGATCCAGCGCGACCAGCTCGTCGTCGCGCTGCAGGGCCGCGAGCTGCACCCGGCGCCAGAGCTCGTTCCGCACCAGCACGAGGAACGCCCGCCGGTTGGTGGTGACGTCCGGCGGGGGCGGCGGCACGACCGGCGCATCCGGTTCGGGGGCCCGGGCGGGGTCGACGAGCGCCGACCATTCGTCGAGCAGGCTCGAGTCGACCTGCCGCACGAGCTCGCCCAGCCACTCGACGAGGTCGCGCAGCTCCTCCGTCTTCGCCTCGTCCGGGATCGTCTGGCGCGCGGCGCGGTAGGCGTCGCTCAGATAGCGCAGCACGAGCCCCTCGCTGCGACCCAGCTGATAGAAGCCGACGTACTCGGTGAAGGTCATCGCGCGCTCGTAGAGGTCGCGCACGACCGACTTGGGGCGCAGCTCGAAGTCCCGGATCCACGGCTGGGTCGAGGCGAAGGTCTCGTAGGCCTGCTCGAGCAGCTCGGCGAGGGGACGCGGCCAGCCGACCTCCTCGAGCAGCTCCATCCGCTGCTCGTACTCGACGCCCTCCGCCTTCATGGCGGCGACGGCCTCCCCGCGCGCCCGGAACTCCTGCTGAGACAGCACGGGGCGCGGGTCGTCGAGGGTCGCCTCGATGACGCTCACGGCGTCGAGCGCGTATCCGGGATCGGCGGGGTCGAGCAGCTCCAGCGCGGCGAGGGCGAACGGCGAGAGGGGTTGGTTGAGGGCGAAGTCGGCCTGCAGCTCGACCGTGAGGCGCACCCGCGCCGTGCCGTCGAATCCGCCGCCCAGCTGCTCGACGACGCCGGCGGTGCGGAGCGTGCGGTAGAGCGCGATCGCCCGCCGCGCGAGGGCCGCGCGGCGCCCCGCGGGTTCGTGGTTGTCGCCCAGCAGCTCCCGCACGATCCGGAACGCGCTCCCCGCCTCGGCGGCGGGTGCGTCGGCTCCCGGACGCGACAGCAGCTGCAGGAGCATCGCGGCGGTGACGCGCATGGAGCTCGCGAGCGGTTCGGGTTCCGCCGCGATGAGGCGCTCGAAGCTCGCCGGCCCCCAGCTGACGAAGCCGTCCGGGGCCCGCTTCTTCACGAGCTTGCGCTTGGCCTTCGGGTCGTCGCCCGCCTTCGCGGCGGCGCGCGCGTTGTCGATCTCGTGCTCGGGCGCGAGGGCGACGACCTCGCCGGCGGTGTCGAATCCGGCCCGCCCGGCACGCCCCGCGACCTGGTGGAACTCGCGGGCCGTCAGCTGCCGCATGCGGGTGCCGTCGAACTTGGTGAGGCCGGTGAGCAGCACGGTGCGGATCGGCACGTTGATGCCGACCCCGAGCGTGTCGGTGCCGCAGACCACCCGCAGCATCCCCTGCTGGGCGAGTTGCTCCACGAGCCTGCGGTAGCGCGGGAGCATGCCGGCGTGGTGCACGCCGATCCCCGAGCGCACGAGCCGACCGAGCGTCTGCCCGAATCCGGTGGAGAAGCGGAAGCCGCCGACGGCCTCCGCGATCGCGTCGCGCTGCTCGCGACTCGCGACGCGCACGCTCGCCAGCGCCTGCGCGCGCTCGACGGCCGCCGCCTGGGAGAAGTGCACGATGTAGACGGGAGCGAGCCCGTCGGCCAACAGGCCCTCGACGAGCTCCTGCACGGGGGTGACCTCGTAGCGGTAGTGCAGCGGCACGGGGCGCTCCACCCCGGTCACCCGCGCCACCTCGCGGCCCGTCCGGCGCTCGAGGTCGGCGGCGAGCGAGGTCACGTCGCCGAGGGTCGCCGACATGAGGACGAAGCGCGCACCGGGCAGGGTCAGCAGCGGGACCTGCCACGCCCACCCGCGCTCCGGGTCGGCGTAGTAGTGGAACTCGTCCATCACGACCGACTCGACACCCGCATCCGCGCCCCGGCGCAGTGCGAGGTTCGCGAGGATCTCGGCGGTGCAGCACACGATGGGGGCGTCGGGGTTGACGCTCGAGTCGCCCGTCACCATGCCGACGTTGTCGGCTCCGAAGACGGCGACGAGATCGAAGAACTTCTCGCTCACGAGCGCCTTGAGCGGCGCCGTGTAGAAGGAGCGCCTCCCCTGCGCGATCGCGGCCGCGTGCGCCGCGACCGCGACGAGCGACTTCCCCGTGCCCGTCGGGGTGCTCAGCACGAGGTGGCGGTCGAGCACCAGCTCGAGCACGGCCTCCTCCTGCGCCGGATAGAGGGCGAGACCGCGCGACCGCGTCCAGTCGTCGAACGCGACGAGGAACGCATCCGGATCCCAGGGCCGGGGCAGGCGCGCCAGGAGGTCGTCGGAAGCCATCACACGAGTCTGCCGCACGCCTGGGACCGGGGCCCGTGTCCCCAGGCTTGGGGGGAGGTGAGTGTCTATCGGCGCGCACGAGGCCGCCCCTATCATGGCCCCGACGAACGAGTCGTTCCGTCGGGGGGAAGCAATCCGAGAGCTCCTCCCGCGGCACGCAGTGAGGAAGGTAACTCATGGCTGAAGAGGAAGGCCATGTGCCGGCGGGGTGGTACCCCGATCCGCTCGGGCTTCCCCAGCTCCGCTGGTGGGACAACCACGCGTGGACCGAGCACACCTCCGACGCGCGTCAGCCGATGGTCGCCCAGGAGACCGTCACGGCGAAGCTCGCCTACGCCGACGACGACGAGTACCTGAGCCACGACGTCCGCGAGGACCTGCACACCGACTTCGCCGGCGGGACGCCCGCCGCCGAGCCCGCGTTCGCGCCGGCCGACCCGGTGCTCTCGCTCGAGGCCGCCCCGAGCCAGACCCGGCTCGTCGAGGAGGTCTCCCCGGGCCTCAAGTACGCCCAGGAGCACGTGATCGAGGACGCGCCGACGAGCGCGCCCTTCCTGCTCGACACCAGCTACGACGACCTGCTCGGCGTGCCCATCGACCCGTCCGAGGCGCAGCAGGCCGCGCCCCGACCGTCCTTCTCGCCGAGCCCCGTCTTCGATGCCATGCCGACCTTCCAGGTCGACCCGAACGCGGCATCCGGCCTCGGCACCTTCACGACCACCAACTTCGACCCGTCGGCGTTCGGCAACTTCAGCTACGCGCCGTCGGTGCTCGCCGAGCACGACGGCTCCCAGCCGCTCACCCGCCGGGCCGTGCTGGCCGAGAACGGGCTGTCGGTCAACACCGGGCCGGTGTGGATCATCGCCCTCATGCCGGTCATCATGCTGGTGCTCGCGCTCATGTTCCTGGTGGCGGGCAATGCCGGCCAGGACTCGGCGCTGTTCGCCGGCATCATCCTGTTCGGCTCGTACATCGCCACCGTGATCCTCGCGATCGTCGACCGGGCGATGCTGCGACGCGCGGGCCACTCCCGCACGGCCAACTGGGACTGGGCGTTCCTCGGCGCACCCGTGTACCTCATCGCGCGGATGTCGAACGTCGTGCGCGAGACCGGTCGGGGGCTCCGTCCGTTCCTCACCTGGTCGGCGCTCACGATCGTGCTCATCGGCTCGTCGGTCGCGATCCCCGGCATCGTCATGGCGCTCGCGCCGGGCGTGTTCTCGGACGAGGCCGAGCAGTCGATCTCGGAGCAGGCGGGTGCGATCGGCGCCAGCGTCAACGCCACCTGCCCCGACGTCCCGCCGCTGCTCGTCGGCGACACCATGATCTGCAGCGCCGTCACGCCCACCAAGGTCGCCAACGTCGTGGTCAGCCTCCAGCGCAAGAACGGCTGGATCGACTGGCGAGTCGACGACTGGGGCGTCTTCTCGACCAACCGATGAGTCTGCCCCGCATGGTCGACGACGACCGCCCTGAACCCGAGACGAATGCACAGGAGGTGGTTCGCGTGACCGATCAGGCAATCCGCGTGGTCCCGGCCGGATGGTACGAGAACCCGGCCGATCCGACTCAGGTGCGCTGGTGGAACGGCATCGCCTGGACCGACCACGTCCAGGCCAAGCCCGACCTGGAGGCCGCGGCGCTCGCCGAGTCGGCGGAGCTCGACGAGCAGTTCGCGGACGCGACGGCGAGCCTGCGGCCGCGCGGGCGCGTCGCCTCGACCTCCACGATGTCGAGCTGGCTGCTCGCCTTCAGCCCGATCCTGTTCATCGCGGCCGTCGCCGCGTCGATCTACGCCCAGCTGTACTACGTGCAGTCGCCCATCACCTGGCTGATCATGCTCGTGCCGTACGCCCTCGGGGTCATGTGGGGCATCTTCGACATCCGCAAGCTGACGCGGTGGGGGCACACCCCGCCCGCCGTCTTCTGGGCGTTCCTGACGCCGCTCGGCTACCTCATCGCCCGCAAGATGACGGTCGCCGGCTGGGGACAGCTCGGCACCTTCGTGGGCATCCTGCTCGCGGCCGGCGCGGCTCATCTCGCGCTCTGGACCACGGGTGCCGCGGAGCCTCTCGAGTTCGCCATCACGATCCAGACCGAGATCCGCGACGACCTCGTCGGGAGCGGCGTGGCCACCGCGGTCGCCTGCCCGCCGGTCGCCGACACCACGACGGTCGGCGCCATCTACACGTGCGACGCGACGCTGACGGACGGCACCCACCGGAACGTCTGGGTCAGCATCGACTCGGAGAACGGCGACTACAGCTACACCCTCGCCGTCCACTGACCGTCGAGGTCTCCCCCGCTCGGGCGTACGCTCGTGCCATGGATGACCGTCGATCGGATCAGGAGCGGATCGCGGACGCCCTCCGGGCGCGCGCCTCGCTCGAGGGCGAGGAGTTCTCGGCGGGAGAGCTGCTCGAGGGCGGCGCAGGCGCCGCCGAGCACCTGTACCTGCCCGGGGATCCTCTCGCCGAGGGCGAGGAGCTCGTCGAGGACGCCGAGGGCGACGAAGCCTGACCGGACGGTCTACCCCAGCTTCGGGGGTCACCCCTACTGGGGCTCTCCCGCCGCGCTCCGGCGTCCCTAAACTGCCTCTCAGTAGCCGAGGGGAGGCTGCAGCTCGAGGGGGAGGAACTCGTGAGTCTCAGTGCCGCAGCTCCGGTCGCCGCTTGGTACCCGGACCCGACCGACACCGATTCGCTGCGTTGGTGGGATGGTCTCGGATGGACCTCGCACACGCGCCCGCGGCCCGCGCAGGTGCCGCAGAGCCTGCCCACGCCCGATCCCGCGACCGCCTACATCCCCGAGGCGCCTCCGACCGCTGCTCCCGTCGTGACGGAGCCTCCGGCCGCCGAGGTCCCCGCCGCCGCATCCGCGGACGGTGACCCGACCCGGCTGGCGGCGGCTCTCGCCGCCGCACCGGCTCCCGCCGCGGGCACGGCGGGCATCGCCGCCGCACCGCCGCCGCCGCCCATGAGCGCCGTGCCGGGCATCCCGATCGCCGAGACCGCATCGACGCCCGCCGCGACGGGGTTCTCCGACCTCGTGCTGCCCGACCTCGAGCTGCCGGCCGCCGCAGAGCCGGCGCCCGCGCCCGCCGCGCCGACCGTCGACGAGAGCCAGTCGGTGGCCGCCGCGCGCGCCGCCTTCGCCCTCGCACAGGCCGAGAAGGCCGCCGCCGCCGCGGCCGCTGCAGCCCAGGTGGCCGCGCAGGCCGCCGCCGGCCTCGCCGCCGTCGAGACCGGCCCCACGACTCCCGCCGCCCCGCCCGCCGCACCCGCATCCCCGGCGGCCGGAGGCGGCGAGGAGCAGTTCACCTCGGTCGCCCAGGCGCGCGCCGCCTTCGCGGCGAAGAACGCGGCCAAGAAGGCCTCTGCGGAGGCGCCCGCCGCCGCCGCAGAGCCCGAGACGCCCGCCCCGGCGATGCTCGCCATCGACGACGGCCGGCCGGTCTCCGTGGCAGCGGCCCGCGCCGCGGCCGCGAAGGCGAAGGCGGAGGCCGCCGCGACCGGTCAGCCGGTGGACGCCGCATCCGAGGCCCAGGATCGGAAGTGGCACCTCCCCAAGCTCAACTGAGCGGGCCGTCGGGGTACGCGCCGAGGGGGCCTCTCACCCGAATGGGGGACTGAGCGGTTTCGACTTCGACGCTTAGGCTCGATCCATCACGGACACAGTGGGGGCTGAACGTGTCGGACAACATGGGTGTGTCGCCTCGGGCGGCATGGTATCCCGACCCCAACGATGCGACCATGCAGCGTTGGTGGGACGGGCGGGGCTGGACCGCGTACACGACGCCGATTCCGACGCCCCCTCCGATGCCCGCGCCCGTGGGACCGCCGTCGAGCGACATGCCGGCGCCGGCGGCCTACGCCGCCGAGGAGCAGGCACGAGCCGCCGAGCAGCGCGCCGAACAGCAGCGCCTCGAGCAGGCTCGCGCGGAGCAGCAGGCCCGCGCGGAGCAGCAGGCTCGCGCGGAGGCCCACGCCCGCGCGGAGGCGCAGGCGCACGCCGACGCGCAGGCACGCGCGGAGCAGCAGGCCCGCGCTGAGCAGGAGCGCGCCGCCCACGAGCGCCTCGAACAGGAGCGCGCCGAGCGGGCGCGTCTCGAACAGCAGCGGGCCGAGCAGGAGCGCGCCGAACAGGAGCGCGCCGCGCACGAGCGGGCCGAGCAGGAGCGCGCGGAGCAGCTCCGTGCCGAGCAGCTCCGTGCCGAGCAGGAACGCCTCGAGCAGGAACGTGCAGCGCTGCGTGCCGAGCAGGAGCGCGTCGAGCAGGAACGCGCCGAACAGGCGCGCCTGGCCGCGCTGCAGAGCGCCCCTCCCCCGGCGCCCGTCGCACCGCAGGCACAGCCGTCGGTGATGCCCGCGCCGGCGAGTGCGGCCCCCGGGACACCGGCTGCGCCCGCCTACGCGGGGCAGCCGGCACCGACCGCGGCGCCTCAGGCACCGCGGGTGCCCGCCGTGCCGCCGGAGCTCCTGGCCCGCCAGGTTCCGCCGGCCGCCGCGCCTGTCGCTCCCGCCGCCGCCCCGAGCCTCGCGTCCGCACCGCCGCCGATGGCGCCGCAGCTCGGAGCGCCGCCCGTCGCGCCTCCGGGTGCCGAACTCCCTCGGATGACGCCTCCGGGCGCTCCCCCGTCGGCGTACGCCTCTGCTCCGTCGCCGTCGGCCTACGCCTCGGCGCCCGCTCCCGCGGCGCCCGCCCTCGAGATCGAGGCCGGACCGTCGGCGATCCCGGGCTTCACCCCCGCCCCCACCATCCTTGCGCTCCCGTCTCTGCTGGGAGGCGGCGCGCCCACGAACGCTGCGGCACCGTCAGCGCCGGCCCCCACGCCGGCCCCCGACGCGCCTCACCCCACGATGGCGTCTCCGGTGACGGTGCCGCCGGTGTCGCAGCCCTCCCCCCCGTCAGGCGAGAGCGACGCCAACGCCGCCTACCTCGCCGCGTTCCGCCTGGGTGCGACCGCATCCCCGGCCCCAGCCGTCGACAGCACGGCTCCCGCGACGGGCCCGCAGCCCGTTCCGCTGCCCTCCGACGGTGGTCCGCTCGGAACGGCCCCCTCGAGCGCCATGGCGCTGCCTCAGGGGGACCACCCGGGGCTCGACCTCGCCCCTGACGGGCGCGGGGACTTCGGCGCCCCCATGCACCGCATCTGAGCGGCGCCGCAGACGGTCAGCGCGTCGAGGGGCGCAGCTCGACGTCGATGTCGGGCAGCCCGTAGGGGCTCGCCTGCATCACGCGGCCGCGCGGATTGAGGGCGTCCTCACGCGCATAGCGATCGCGCAGCGCCGCGGCGGCCTCGTCGTCCCCGTCGTCGGCCGCCCGCACCAGCGCGGCCAACTCGTCCATCCAGAGCAGCTCCGGCTCCGCGACCGGCCGTTGCCCGTGCATGGCCCCCCAGACGTCCCACAGCAGCAGCTCGTCCCCGTGGCGATGCGCGATGTCGCGGATCACGTAGTCGAACACGAAGGGGATCCCGCCGAAGGGGGATCCCGGGAACACGCCGAAGGTCCGCGGATCGGCATCCCCGCCCCGGACCGCCGCCCAGACCTCGGCCGCGGTCGCGAAGCCGGCGAGACCCCGATCGGGCAGGTCGTGCGTGTCGAAGGGATACCAGTCCGGTTCGAGCTGCGCGTCGGCGCGCACCCAGCGCGCACCGTCGTGGTACTCGACCACGACGTGGTCGAAGTGGTACCCCGGATCGAAGTAGCCCGCGAACCCCACCCGGCTGCGCGCCGGGATACCCCGTTCGCGCAGAGCCGAGACGGTCAGCAGCGTGAAGTCCCGACAGCATCCGGCCACCCGCTCGGAGCGCTCCCGCGGCTCGTCGATCGGTTCGGGGTGACGTTCGGCATCGACGCCCAGGGTGCGATCGGCCCACCGCAGGTCGATGTCGCCGCGCCGTTCGGGCGGCACCTCGATGCCGTCGGCGCGGTAGTGGTACACCAGATTGCGCACGACGGCCGAGATCACGGCGACGTCGGCGTCCGGCGACAGGGCCGCCCACCTCGGCGCGTACTCCCCCGGGTCGCTGTACGGCGAGTGGTCCATCGCCCGCGCGGTCTCCGACTCCATGGAGGAATACTGGCGCGCACCGCCGGGCGATGTCGAGCGGCTCACACGAATCGCACGGCAGCCTGGACGCGGGAACGCAGCTCGAACAGGTCGGTGCCGCCGGTGCCGACCCCGGGGATGCCGCTGCGCACCACGTGGGCGAGTTGCGGCTGCGGGATCAGCAGCGCGCGCGAACCGCGCACGGAGCCGAGGTCGACGAGCGCCGGCGCGTCGCCGTCCGGGACCACCACGCCGATGGCCGAGAACCTGACGTGCGCATGCCTCCCGAACACCCGGGCACGGGCCGACAGCTCGCGGACCGGCCGCTCACCCTCGAGAGCCGCCCCGATGAGCTCCGATCCCTTGACGCGCACCGCGCCACCCCAGTCCTCGCTGAGCAGCGCCCAGAGCCCGCTCGCGCCCAGCACGATGTGGTCGATCTTGCCGGCCGGGGTGTCGACGTCGTGCCACACCGTGTAGCCGATGCCGAGGCCGGCCAGCTCGCGGGCCGACTGCTCCTCGGCGATCGCGGCCGCGAGCAGATGGGTGACCTGGTGCGGCGCCGAGCGGATGAGGGCCGGATCGTAGGGGTCGGGCACCGCGACACCGCGGCCCGCCCACTCGCGCAGCTCCGCGAGGTAGCGTTCGCGGTACCACCCGCCCGGATGTCCGCTGGCGCGCGCCTGCGGGCGGGAATCGGCCCGCGGGCGCGGCGCCCGGGGCGCGTAGACCGGCTGCTCGCTGGAGCCGGATGCGGAACCGGAGTCGTACGCCGCGCGCGCCTGCGGGGTGCCGACGAGCGACCACGCGCGCTGCACCGCGTGGAACTCGGCCGCGCGACCTCCGGCATCGGGATGCGTCTCCCGCAGACGGCGTCGGTAGGCGCGCCGGAGCTCGGCGTCGCTCGCACCCGCGCCGACGCCCAGCACCTCGTAGGCGGACGCGGTGAGCGGGCTGTCGGGCACCCTTCGATCGTAGGCGCGCCGACAGCCGCGAGGCTGTGAGCGACATAGGCTCGAGGGGTGAGTTCCCGCGATGAGACCGGCGTACGGCGCCGGGCGAGCCTCGAGGTGCTGCGCGCCGAGGCGGGCGACGAGCTCGCGGTCGTCGTCTTCGAGCGGCTGCGCGCGGGCGAGGACCCCTGGGAGTTCATGCAGGAGCTCCCGAGCGTCGACGAACTCGTGGTCCTCACGCTGCGCGCCGAGCTCATCCGCTCCGACTACGACCGCCGCCCGAGCGCCGAGGTCGACTACCGGATGCTGCGTCAGATCGCCCTCGCCTACCCCGCGCTGAGCTCGACCGTCTGGTCGATGCTCGACGCCGAGCCGACCCGCCGGAGGACCGCGTGAGCGTCGTCGCCCTCATCGAGTTCGACCCCGCGTCGGGAGCCGCGACCGGGCACCGCCTGGCGGACGCCGATGCGGCGCTGCTGCGGGTCACCGACCTGGGCGCCACGCGCGGTGACGGCGTCTTCGAGACCGCGAGCCTCGTGCACGGCCACGTGCAGGCCCTCGAGGCGCACCTGGAGCGCCTCGTGCAGTCGGCGCGGATGCTGGAACTGCCCCAGCCGGATCCCGCGGTCTGGCGCGCCGCCGTGCTCGCGGTGGGCGACGCCCTCACCGCGGAGGGCGTCGACGAGGGATCCATCAAGTTCGTGCTGACGCGCGGCGTCGAGGGCGGGTCGGTCCCGACCGGGTGGGTGTTCGGCACGGCCGCCCCCGACTTCACGGCGGACCGGACCTCGGGGGTGCGGCTCGTGCTGCTCGACCGGGGCTTCCGGCACGACGTCTCGCAGACCTCGCCCTGGCTGCTCGCGGGCGCCAAGACGCTCAGCTACGCCATGAACCGCGCGGCGCTCCGCGAAGCCGCCCGTCGCGGGGCCGACGACGTGCTGTTCGTGTCGAGCGACGGCTACCTCCTGGAGGGGCCGACGTCGACCCTGGTGCTCCGCACGGGTCCCCGGCTGATCACGCCCCGCGTCGACCTCGGGATCCTCGCCGGCACCACCCAGGCGGATCTGTTCGCCTGGGCCGAGGCGGCCGGCTTCCCCACGGGCTACGAGCTGCTCACCCCCGCCGACCTCGCCGCCGCGGACGCCGCGTGGCTCGTCTCCAGCGTGCGGCATGTGGCCCCCGTGCGGGCCGTGGAGGGCGTGGAGCGCGCCATCGACGCGGAGCTCACGGAGCGTTTCAACGAGGCTCTCGACGCGCGTACCGCCTGACGAGGGCCGCGGACGGCCGGCACCCACGACGAAGGGCCCCCGGTCAGCTACACCAGGGGCCCTTCTGTGTCGGTGAGGCCGCCGCTCCCGCGAGCTCTCGGGTCGGGCGTTCGCCGAGCCGGACGGCAGCTCGATCACGCGCGGCGAACCGCGCGTGCCGAGACGGCCTCGGTGGTGGGATCTCCCCCGCGGCGCCTCGCGGCCCCGCGGAATCCTCTCCGCCTCCGCGTCGACCCGGCCCTACGGCCCGGCGTCTGCGGCTGCGGATCGTCATCCCGCCACCGGTGCTGCCCCACGGACGGAACTCGCGTTCCGCGATCCCTTGGGGCCACTCCCCGCTCCCGTCGGGCTGACCCGACCGGCTCGAGAAGATCACCGCCCCGCTTCGGCTGCGGACTCCCGGCTCCCGGATCTCTCCGTTCACCTCGTGTCCGCGCCTCATCGGTTGAGTAGAGATTACTCAGCGAGCAGACCGGCACAAGTGGTCAAGTCTCACTAGATGGTTGAGACTGCCGCCGGCCCGTGCCGCGGCGTGCGGCCGCGTTAAACACTGGCGGCGGTGATGCTGTCCGCGATCCCTCATACCCCCGTATCGGAATCGCGATGATGACAGGATCACCGCCGCCTGCTAGTCCCCCAACTAGTGCAGTCATCACGATAGGTGCGCGTTCGATGGGAACGCTCCCCCCAGTGCGGGGGACTGACATCCGGTGCCCGCGCGTGGCACGATCCGCCCCCTCGGTACGGTCGCCGACACGACGAAAGGCCCCCGGTCGCCGCGTTCCGCCGGTGCCGGAGCACCGCGGTTCGTCGAGCCCCGAGGGCCTTTCAGTCACCTTCCGGCCGACCCCCGAGGGGATCCGCGCCGTCTGGTGAACACGAGAATACTCAGCCGTGAACAGCGCGCAAGACGTGAAGTCTCACTGGATGGTTGAGCGTCAGAGCTCGCGGATGGCGTCGCTCAGGAGCGCCACGAGAGCCTCCAGCTGCACCGAACCCTCGGTCGCTTCGGTCGTGTCGCCGTCGAGCGCACGGGCCGCGAGGCCCGCCTTCGAGTCGATCAGCTCGGCGATGCGCCCGTCGATCGTCTGGGCGGCGATGATGCGCCACGCCGTGACCGGCAGCTCCTGCCCGATCCGGTGGACGCGGTCGATCGCCTGGGTCTGCTCCGCGTTGGTCCAGCTGAGCTCGGCGAGCACCACGTTGGAGGCCGCCTGCAGGTTCACCCCCACGCCCGCAGCCGTCAGCGAGCACACCGCGACCGCGACATCCGGATCGTTCTGGAACGCGTCGATCTCCGCCTGGCGAGCCTTCGACGTCTGATCCCCGCGGATCGAGACGGTGCGCAGGCCCGCCTTCGCGAAGTGCGCCTCCGCGGCGTCCATGACGTCGATGTGCTTCGCGAAGAAGACCACCTTGCCGACGTTGCGCGCCAGGTTGACGGTGTAGTCCGCCGCGGGCGTGGCCTTCGCCTGACCGATGCGGCGCACCATCGTGAAGACGTTGTCGCCACCCGACTGGGTCTGCTTCGACTCCTCGAGCTCCGCGGCCGCGACGAGACGCACCAGATCGGCGGCATCCGCGTCGGGACGCGACGACCGCAGCCGGCGGAACCGCTCGACGAGCCGCGCCACGAGGGCCCGCTCGGCCTCGCGGATCGAGCGCCCCGCCTCGCCGTCGAGCTCGACCGGGATGTCGGCGATTCGGCGTGCGGGGATGTCGGCGGCCACGTCGACCTTCTTGCGGCGCACGATCCCCATGCCGACGACGGCGCGACGGGCGGCGGCGAAGAACCCCGGGTCGACGGGCGTCAGCTCGGTCTCCTCGAGGGCCTCCATGAGGCGCGGCATCGGCTTCTTCTCATCGATCCAGCCGAGGAACTGCCAGATCATCCGGAAGTCCTCGATCTGGTTGATGAGCGGGGTTCCGGTGAGCGCGACGAGCAGCGGGTTCGGGCTCTGCTGACGGATCGAGCGCGACAGCGCCTGCACGTTCTTCGAGCGCTGCGACTCCTTGTTCTTGATGAAGTGCGCCTCGTCGACGATCATGCCGCGGAAACCGCGCCGGGAGAGCCAGGCGACGTGGCGGTCGAGGACCTCGTAGTTGACGATCACGACGTCGGCGAAGGCGTCGATGTCGTCGCCGTCGCCGTGCACGACGGTCGCGCTGCGGTGCGGGGTCCACTTGTCGACCTCGCGCGCCCAGTTCACCTTGACGACGTTCGGCACCACCACGAGCAGCGGGTAGGCCTTCGCCACGTCCGCCGCGAGCAGCGCCTGGGCGGTCTTGCCGAGGCCCGGCTCGTCGGCGAGCAGGTAGCTGCGGTGGCCCTCCCGGGCCGACTCGACGAACCGCGCCTGGTGGCGCATGAGCTCGAGCCCTCCGGGCGTCGCGAGCGAACGCGCCTCGGGCAGCTCCATGCTGGCCGCTCCCCCGCCGGCTCCGATCTCGAAGGAGCGGAACAGCGGCTCGATGAGCTCCCAGCTGTCGAGGTCGCCGCGCGGTGAGGGCTGGGCCGTCTGGTACGCGGAGAAGTCGGGCGCGAGGAACGGGTTCGACATCTGGTACTGCCGCACCGACTGCGGCACCACCTGGCGCTCCTCGACGGCGGGCTTCTGCTCGGGCTCGGTGACCACGACGAGGTCCTCGGGGGCCAGCGGCGTGCCCGCCTCGATCAGCAGGGTGCGGCGCACCTCCTGGGCGGAGGGGCTCAGCGGCGCGGTGTCGGTAAGCAGCTGGATGAGGCTCGCATCGCGCGCCGCCGTCTTCGCCATGATCGTGGCGATGCCGTCGAGGCGCGTCAGCTCCTTGGTGCGCTCGGCATCCGTGATGCTCGCGTCGCCCTTGATGCGGGCGCGCTCCTCGCGCGCGAGCACCGCCACGACGCGGTAGCGCACGCGGTTGGCGGCGTTGACCTTGCCGCGCTCCGCGGCGTTCTCGATGCCGCGCACGACGCGCGCGAGCACGGGGATGATGCCCGTCTCGTCCTGGTGCGGGCGGCGACGCTGCTGTGCGCCCTTCGCCGACGACGACTTCGCGCCGGAGCGCGTCTTCTGGCCGGATGTGGCCATCGTTCTCCTCGGGGGCGTTCGCCCCATCGCGACGAATGCGTCGCGGCTACGTGTGATCCGACGGTGCGCCGGACCGGATTCTCGGTGCAGATCGCCCCCGCGACTCCCCTGATCCGGCTTGGCCGGCGGGGCGGTGGGCGTTGTCAGTCTAGCGCACCGGGGCCGACGGGAGGGTACCCGGCGTCGCGACGGCGCGTCCGCGGGTCAGCGGCGCGATCCCTCCGAGGGCACCGGCACCTTGATGAGCACGCCCGCGGCGAGGAACGCGACGACCGCGAGGTACTGGGCGCCGATCCACAGCGGGCCGTCGAACCCGAACGGCAGGACCGGGTTCCAGAGCACGGCCACCGCCGCGAAGACCGGCAGCCACCACCAGTGCTTGGCCTGGATCGCGAACACCATCACGATGAGCGCGAGCACCGCGACGACCCAGCTGATGTAGGTGAACGCGTCCTGCCCGATGAGGGCGATGCCCACGAAGAGCACGACGGCAGCGATGAGACCGGGGGCGAGGGCGAGCCGACGCCATCCGGGGTCGCCGTAACGGGAGGCGGGGCGCTGGGAGCTCACCCCTCCAGGGTATCGAGCGCCGACGCCCCCTTCCGCGCTCCCTAGGATCGGAGGATGAGCGATGCCGCAGTCGAGAGGTTCCGGGACCTGCTGAGATACCCCACCTTCTCGCACGCCGGCGCGGCCGACGTCGCCGAGGCGTTCGCCGGGTTCCACGCGGCACTCGAACGGCACTTCCCGCTCGTGCACGAGACGCTCGAGCGCGAGGTCGTCGCGGGTCGCAGCCTGCTGTACCGGTGGCGCGGCACCGGCGACGGCCCGGCGGCCGTGCTCATGGCGCATCAGGACGTCGTCGCCGTCGACGATCCGGACCGCTGGAGCCATCCGCCCTTCGAGGCGCTGCTCGTCGGCGAGGGCGAGGAGCGGGCGGTCTGGGCACGCGGAGCGCTCGACGACAAGGCGGCGCTCGGCGCGATCCTCGAGGCGGTCGAGTCGCGTCTGGCCGCCGGGTTCACCCCCGCCGCCGACGTCTACCTCGTGTTCGGACACGACGAGGAGGCCGGCGGCACCGGAGCGGAGGCGATCGTCGCCCTGCTCGGGGAACGCGGGGTCCGGCCGTGGCTCGTGATCGACGAGGGCGGAGCGGTGATGGACGGCCTGCTGCCCGGGCTCGGCCCGACCGCCGTCGTGGGCGTCACCGAGAAGGGCGCGATGAACGTCGAGCTCGTGGTCGAGCAGTCGGGCGGTCACGCCGCGATCCCGCTTCCGGGCGGCTCGACGGCGGTGCTCGCCCGCGCGATCCTGCGGCTCGAGAACCAGCCGGAGGCACCGCACCTCATCGAGCCCACGATCGGGCTGCTGGCGGCGCTCGGGGCGCGGATGGGCGGTGTCCGCGGATGGCTGCTGCGCCACGCGCGCACCTTCCGCGGCCCCCTCGCGCGCACCCTCGCGGGGTCGAGCCCGCAGCTCGCCGCGATGACCCGCACGACGCGCGCGGTGACCCAGCTGCGCGGATCGTCGAGCATGAACGTCGTTCCCGAGCGCGCGAGCGCGACGCTCAACGTGCGCATCCTGCCGGGCGCGACGGTCGCGTCGGCGGTCGCCGACATCGAGCGCGTGATCGACGACCCGGACGTGCGCGTGCGGGTGATCGAGGGCTGGGATCCGGCCCCCGTCTCCCCCGCCGACGGTCCCGCCTGGGAGGCGATCTCGGCGAGCATCGGGGACGCCTTCCCCGAGGCCGCGGTCGCCCCGTACGTCATGCTGCAGGCCAGCGACTCGCGGCACTTCGCCGCCATCTCCGAGCACGTCTACCGCTTCCTGCCGTTCGACCTGCGGCAGGAGGAGCTGCAGTCGATCCACGGCATCGACGAGCGCATCCGCGTCTCGACCTACCACCGGGCGATCGCCTTCTTCGAGGCCCTCGTCGCCCGCCTCTGACCCGGATCAGGTGCCGGGGGCGGTCTCGGCGATCCAGCCGTCGAGCTTCGAGGGCTTGTCGGTGACGATGCCGTCCACCCCGTCGGCGAGCGCCTCCGACCACCGCTCGGTGCTGTTGAGCGTGTACACGAGCACCCCGAGCCCGGCCTCGTGCATGCGCGCGACGGCATCCGGGTCGTTCTCGAGCGACGTCGGCGTCGTGAGGATGGCGATGGCGTCGTAGTACCGCGCGAGGCCGACCGGGTCGTGCGGGAGGTCGCGTTTGATGATGACGCGCGGGATGGCGGGGGCCGTGTCGGCGAGGTGCGCGACGGTCGAGAGGTCGAAGCTCGCGAACACGACGCGGTTCTGCACGCCGCGCAGGTAGACCGCGTCGAGCACCGTCCGGATGCCGTCGGGCGCCCAGTACCCCTTGAGCTCCACGATCGCCTTCTGCCTGCTGCCGGCGAGCGCGTCGAGGAACTCCACGAGCAGCGGCACCCGGGTGCCCGCGAACTCCGGCGCGTACCAGGACCCGGCGTCGAGGGCGCGGATCTGATCGACGGTGAGGTCGGCGACGGCGCCCGTGCCATCGGTCGTGCGGTCCACCGTGTCGTCGTGCATGAGGACGGGCACGCCGTCGGCGGTGAGCTGCACGTCGGTCTCGACGAAGTCGAGCCCGGAGGCGAAAGCCGCCGCGAAGCCCGGCATGGTGTTCTCGGGGGCGTCCGCGCGATCCCCGCGGTGCCCGGCGACGAAGGCCGGCTCACCGGGTGCGCGCAACGCGCCCATCATGTTCGTCGCGTAGACGCGCACCGCGTCGGGCACCAGCAGCAGCACGGCGACGAGCGCCAGTGTCACGACGGCGGAGGCCAATGCCCGCCGAACAGGATGCGTCACCATCGACACGTCCGCTTCCGACTCGGGTTCCCCGCAGGGTCGCGAGGTGACCCGACTGTAACACGTTCGTTATCGTTCCGTTACCTCGAATCGCCGAGGCGCGCGACGCGTCAGATGAGGCTCTTCGTGTGCCAGACGGTCTTCGTCTCGGTGAACGCGAGGATGCGGTCGAGCGAGCGCTCCGGCACTCCCGGTTCGGGACGCATCACGCGGGTGAGCGTCTCGGCGGCCGCGATCTCGAGGTCGACCCACTCGAGAGCGCCGGCACCCGCGAGGTCGAGCGCGTCGACGTCGGAGTGCGAGGCCAGCCACGGCGCGACCTCGGCGGGAGACCCGGTGAGCACGTTCACGACTCCGCCGGGGAGGTCGGAGGTGGCGAGCACCTCGGAGAGGCTGATCGCCGACAGGGGGTGCGCCTCGTCCGCGACCACGACGACGGCGTTGCCCGCGACGAGAGCCGGCGCGACGACGCGGACGAGACCCAGCAGGCTCGCCTCGCCCTGCGGCGCCACGATCGCGACGACACCGGTCGGCTCCGGGACCGAGAGGTTGAAGTACGGACCGGCCACCGGGTTGCCGGCGCCCGCGACCTGCGCGAACTTGTCGGCCCATCCGGCGTACCAGACCCAGGTGTCGATCGCCTCGTCGACCTGACGGCCGGCCTCCGCGGCCGTCACGCCCTCGGACGACGAGATCTCCTGCACGAACTGCGCACGGCGGCCCTCGAGCACCTCGGCGACGCGGTAGAGCACCTGGCCGCGGTTGTACGCGGTGGCACCCGACCATCCGGGGACGGCGGCGCGGGCGGCGACCACGGCATCCCGGGCGTCCTTGCGGGAGGCGAGCGACGCGTTCGCGAGGAAGCCGCCGTCGGCGCCGAGCACCTCGTAGCTGCGCCCGGACTCGCTGCGCGGGAACTTGCCCCCGATGTAGAGCTTGTAGGTCTTCGGGATGGTGAGGCGGGTCACTTGTTGTCTCCCTTGGTCTCGACACGCTCGCTGCGCTCGCTACTCGACCCGCCTGCGGCGAGGTACGCACCGAGTCCGTGGCGGCCGCCCTCGCGGCCGTAGCCCGACTCCTTGTAGCCGCCGAAGGGGCTGGCCGGGTCGAAGCGGTTGAAGGTGTTGGCCCAGATGACGCCCGCGCGCAGCCGGTCGGCGACGGCGAGGATCTTCGACCCCTTGTCGCTCCAGATGCCCGCCGACAGGCCGTACGGGGTGTTGTTGGCCTTCGCGATCGCCTCGGCGGGCGTGCGGAAGGTGAGCACCGAGAGCACCGGGCCGAAGATCTCCTCGCGGGCGATCGTCGACGAGGTCGAGACGCCCGTGAAGATCGTCGGCGCGAACCAGAAGCCGTTCTCGGGGATCTCGCACGGCGCGCTCCAGCGCTCGGCCCCCTCCTGCTCGCCGAGGTCGCTGAGCGAGCGGATGCGGTCGAGCTGCTCCTTCGAGTTGATCGCCCCGATGTCGGTGTTCTTGTCGAGCGGGTCGCCGAGGCGCAGGGTCGTCAGGCGCTGCTTGAGGCGGTCGACGACCTCGTCGTGGATCGACTCCTGCACGAGCAGACGGCTGCCGGCGCAGCAGACGTGACCCTGGTTGAAGAAGATGCCGTTCACGATCCCCTCGACCGCCTGGTCGATCGGGGCGTCGTCGAAGACGATGTTCGCGGCCTTGCCGCCGAGCTCGAGGGTGACCTTCTTGTGGGTGCCGGCGACCGCCTTGGCGATCTCGCGGCCCACCGAGGTGGAGCCCGTGAAGGCGACCTTGTCGACATCCGGGTGCCGCACGAGCGCGGCACCCGTCTCACCCGCACCCGTGACGATGTTGACGACGCCGGCGGGGAGGTCGGCCTGCTGCAGGATCTCGGCGAACAGCAGCGCCGTGAGCGGCGTCGTCTCGGCGGGCTTCAGCACGACGGTGTTGCCCGCCGCGAGGGCGGGAGCGATCTTCCACGCGAGCATGAGCAGCGGGAAGTTCCACGGGATCACCTGCGCGGCGACGCCGAGCGAGCGGGGGTTCGCCCCGAGCCCGGCGTAGTCGAGCTTGTCGGCCCAGCCCGCGTAGTAGAAGAACCATGCGGCGACGAGCGGCACGTCGGTGTCGCGACTCTCCTTGATCGGCTTGCCGTTGTCGAGCGACTCGGCGACCGCGAGCTCGCGCGCCCGCTCCTGCACGAGCCGGGCGATGCGGAACAGGTACTTGCCGCGGTCCGATCCCGACATCTTCGACCAGGTCCTGGTGTGGGCACGGCGGGCAGCGGCGACGGCGAGGTCGACGTCGGCCTCCGAGGCGATCGCGATCTCGGCGATCCTCTTCTCGGTCGCCGGGGAGACGGTGGCGAACGATCCGCCCGAACCGTCGACGAACTCCCCGTCGATGAAGAGCCCGTAGGAGTCCTGGAGGTGCAGGATCGCCGTCGACTCGGGGGCGGGTGCGTAGTCGAGGAAGCCGCGGCCGGTGATCTCGATGTCCTTCATGTGCGGTGTCCTCAGTCGATCGTCACGTAGTCGGGGCCGGAGTAGTGGCCGGTGCGGAGCTTCTGGCGCTGCAGGAGCACGTCGTTGAGCAGGCTCGACGCACCGAAGCGGAACAGGTGCGGCTGCAACCACTGCTCCCCCACCGTCTCGGCGACGGTCACCAGGTAGCGCACGGCGTCCTTCGAGGTGCGGATGCCGCCCGCCGGCTTCACGCCCACGTGCTCGCCCGTCAGCCGGTGCCAGTCGCGCACCGCCTCGAGCATCAGCAGGGTCACCGGAAGGGTCGCGGCGGGCGTGACCTTGCCGGTGGAGGTCTTGATGAAGTCGCCGCCCGCGAGGATCGAGAGCCAGGAGGCGCGGCGCACGTTGTCGTACGTGTTCAGCTCCCCGGTCTCGAGGATCACCTTGAGGCTCGCGGAGCTGCCGTCCGGGCGGCGGCAGGCGTCCTTGACGGCCACGATCTGCTCGAAGACGGTGCCGTAGTTGCCGGCGAGGAAGGCGCCCCGGTCGATGACCATGTCGATCTCGTCCGCACCCGCCGCGACCGCGTCGCGCGTGTCCGCCAGCTTCACGGCGAGCGAGGCGCGCCCCGAGGGGAAGGCGGTGGCGACCGCGGCGACCGAGACGAGCCCGTCATCCGGGTCGCCGTGTGCCGCTCCGAGCGCCTCGACCGCGACGGGCACCATGTCGCCGTACACGCACACCGCGGCGACCCGCGGCGTCGTCGGGTCGCCCGCGTCCGGGTGGAGGGCCTTGGCCACGAGGGAGCGCACCTTGCCGGGGGTGTCGGCGCCCTCGAGCGTGGTCAGGTCGATGAGCTCGATGATCCGGTCGAGCGCCCACGCCTTCGAGCCGGTCTTGATCGATCGGGTCGCGAGGGATGCGGCGCGCTGCTCGAGCCCGACCGCGTCGACGCCGCTCAGCCCCTCGAGGTACTGCCGCAGGCTGCGCTCGGTGAGATCGCCTCCCAGCACCCGGATGGCGCGCTCGGCGGGTGCGAGCGCGGTGGTCTGCATGGTCATGAGTCCTCCAGAAGGGCGCGGGCGGTGGCCTCGTCGGTGATGAGCACGGTGCACAGACCGCTCGTCACCACCGCGCGCGCGATGTCGTGCTTGGCTGCGCCCGCGATGACGAGGATCGCGGTCGCGGCGGCGCGCAGCGTCTCGAGCGAGACGCCGAGCGTGCGCTCGTCGAGCGCGGGGTCGACGATGTTGCCGTTGGCGTCGATGTACCTGCCGACGATGTCGCCGATGGCACCGCGCCGCGCGAGCTCCTCGACGTCGTCGGCGCGCAGGTAGCCGCTCTCGACGTGGGCGGAGTTCTCGTCGACGACGCCCGCGCTGTAGAGGTAGGCGTTCGCCTCCTCCGCCCGTTCGAGCACGGCGGCGACGGTGCGGTCCGATTCGATCGCCTTCTTGGTCGACAGGCGCTCGAGGATGGCGGGGCTCGGCAGCAGCACGGCGTGACCGCGCCCGCGCTGCGCGATCGTCGAGGCGAGGGTCGCCGCGGTGCCGGGGCGCCGGTTGAGGCTCACGCCCCCGTTGATCTGGACGACCGTGACGCCGGTCGCCCAGCCGTCCGGCATCCGCTCGGCCACGTCGGTGAGGGTGCGCCCCCAGCTGACCCCGAGCACCCGGGGCACGGGGCGGAACCCGGCGAGGAAGTCGGCGGCCGCCTGAGCGACCCGGCCCTGCACGCCGATTTCGTTCTCGGGGGTCGGCACCACCACGGCGTCGGCCAGGCCTAAGCGCTCCCGGAGGGCGCGCTCGGTTGCGAGCCGGCGGGCGCGCGGGTGCACGATCTCGATGCGCACGATGCCGTGTTCGCGGGCCTGGGCGAGCAGTCGGCCCGCCTTCCAGCGCGAGATGCCGAGCAGTCCGCCGATCTCGTCCTGCGTCTTGTTCTCGTCGTAGTAGAGCTCCGCGACGCGGACAGCGAGAAGTTCGTCGTCCATCATGTCTCCCCTACGACGGTAACGCCGCCGGGGAGTCGCTGCCAACATCCGCGTATCCATCTGCTCATATGAGCAGGGCCGTCTGTGCGCCGGCGCGGATGCGCGGTCAGCGCGCGGGACGGAAACGGGCCTCGCTGCGTGCTGCCGCGTCCTCGGCGCCGTGCTCCTCGGGCCAGCGGGCCCAGTCGACCGGGTGGCCCCGCAGGAGGTCCTCGAGCTGGTCGAGCCGCAGCTCCCAGAGCGCCGCACGATCGTCGCGCCGGCCCCAGACGTCCGACACCCGCACCTCGAGGCGGGTCGACTCGCCCCGGGTGCCGCCCTCGACCCGGAGGAGCCGCACGCGCACCGTGCCGAAGGTGGGCGAGGCCACCGCCAGCTGGGCGTCGGCCTGCGGATCGTCGGGCTCGCGGAACTCGAGCGGGGTGCTGCCCTCGAGCAGGCCCTCGTGGGGATGCAGCCACCCGGAGACGAGGACGGGATCGACGAGCGCCTCCCACACGATGGCGCGCGGCAGGTCGATCTGCCGCGCCAACCGGATCGCCTCCACGATGCTCACGGTACGCCTGCCCGCAGACGGCGCCCCCGCACGCCGCGGTTCAGAGTTCGGAGTCGACCGTGCGGGCGCGCGCGAGGACGGCGCCGGCGGGGAGCACCAGCACGACCACCGCGAGCAGGAACACGAGCGGCACTGTCCATCCGTCGGTCGCGTCGTGCAGGATGCCGACCACGAACGGTCCCACCGCCCCGAGGAGGTAGCCGACCGTCTGCACGAACCCCGAGAGGGCGACGGTCGTCTGCGGGGCGTCGGATCGCAGGTTGATGAGCACGAGCGCGAGCGGGAACAGCAGGGGCCCGGAACCCGCGCTCGCCACCCACAGCACGGGCGCCGCGCCCGGAGCGAGCAGCAGGCCGAGGTAGCCGACGACGAAGAACGCGCCGCCGAGCGCGACGAGCGGTCCCGCGCTGCGCGGGAACCGGGCCGCGATGACGGGCACGAGCAGCCCCGCGGGGAACCCCATGAAGGCGTAGAGCGCCAGAAGCGCCCCCGCCGCCGCCTCGGTCACGCGCGCCTGATCGACCAGCAGGGTCGGGAGCCACGCGAAGCTCGCATAGGCGCCGAGACTCGACGAGCCGAAGATGACGCCGAGCGCCCAGGCGGTCGGCGAACGCAGCAGCCGGATGCCGAGCCGGCGCGGCGGCGGTGCCCGATGCTCGACCGCGGCCTCGGTCGCGGCGGCCTGGGCGTCTCCGAGCTCGACCGCGCCGAGCTCGATGGGTCCGGTGCGGGCGAGGTCGACGGGTTCCGCGATGGCCGGAGGTCGCCGCCGCACCAGCACGGCGACCCAGGGCACCGCGGCGATCGCCGCGACGAGCATCCACATGGCCAGCGAGACCCGCCAGCCCGCGGCGTCGGCGACCGGGACGGCCACCAGGGCCGGCACGGCCGTCGAGACCGACATGAGCGTCGCGTACAGCGAGGTGATGAGCCCCACCCGGTCGGGGAAGTAGCGGCGCACGACCGGCGGCAGGAGCACGTTGCCGACGCCCACGCCGACGAGCGCGAGCACGCTGCCGAGCGTCAGCACGAGTGCCTCGGGGGCGAACGCGCGCACGAGGTGGCCCGCCGCCATCGCGACGAGCGAGGCGAGCAGCGCCTGCTCGAGGCCGATGCGGCGCGCGAGCGACGGGGCGAGCAGGCCGCTCGCCGCGAAGGCCAGCGGGGGCGCGGCGCCGATGATGCCGAGCACCACGGGATCGAGGGGGATGTCGCGGCCGATCCGGTCGAGGATCGGCGACATCGCGGCGACGGGGGTGCGCAGGCTGAGCGCCACGAGCAGCACGCCCAGCAGCGCGAGCGTGCGGCCCGCCCACAGCGGGCGCGCGGTCACGCGCTCTCCGCGAGCAGGCGGCGCGCCTGGTCGGCGTCGGCGCGGATCGCCGCGATCAGCTCGTCGAGCGAGGCGAAGCGGACCATGCCCCGCAACCGTGCGACGAACGCGAGCTCGATCGTGCGCCCGTAGAGATCGATGTCGACGTCGAGCAGGTGCGCCTCCGCCTGATGCTGCGGAACCCCGTCGAAGGTGGGGTTGTTGCCGATCGAGACGGCGGCCGCGTGCCGCACCCCGTCGACCGTGGCCCACGCCGCGTAGACGCCGTCGGCGGGGAGGAAGCCCTCGAGACGCTCCGGGTCGAGGTTGGCCGTGGGGTAGCCGAGTTCCCGCCCCCGCCGCTCGCCCTCGATCACGACGGAGCGCACCGTGGGCAGGCGGCCGAGCACCTGCGCGGCCTCGTCGACGCGCCCGGCCTCGAGCGCCTCGCGCACCCAGGTGGAGGAGGCGCGTCGCGCCGACCCGTCGGCATCGGTGCGCACATCGTCGATCAGCACGACCTCGAAGTCCGCCGCGGCTCCGAGCTCGCGCAGCATCGCCACGTCACCGGCACCCTTGCGTCCGAAGCGGAAGTCGCTGCCGGCGAGCACCACCCGCGCGCCGAGGCCGTCCACGAGGACGCGGCGCACGAACTCCGCGGGCTCGAGGTCGGCGAGCGCCTGGTCGAATTCGAGCATGAGCGTCGCGTCGACGCCCGACGACTCGAGCAGCTCGCGCTTCTGCGCGTTGCTGACGAGCGGATCGGGGCAGAAGGCGGGCGCCAGCAGCGAGAGCGGATGCCGGTCGAACGTCACCACGGCGCTCGCGATGCCCCGCTCCGCCGCGATCGCGCGGAGCCGGTCGAGCACCGCACGGTGCCCGGTGTGCACGCCGTCGAACTTGCCGATCGTGACCGCGCTCGGCCCGAAGCCGCTCGGGATCCCTCCGAGCCCCGAGAAGAACTCCATCACGCGTCGACCGCGGATCGTGCGCGACTGCGCAACCAGAGGATCCCCAGCACCGGGAGCGCGAGCGGGATGAACAGGTATCCCGCACCGAACGCGCTCCACACGGTGGCCTCCCGGCCGAAGGGGTTGGCGTCGTCGAGACCGAGCAGCGCCGGGGCCGCGAGCGACAGCGTGCCCACGACGAGCACCCCCGCGAGCTCGAAGCTGATGGTGATCCACGCGAGGCGATCCCAGCCCGCCGCGAGCGCGACCGTGGCGAGCACGTAGACGACCGCGGAGACCGCCGAGAGCGAGAAGGCGATCGGCGCCTCGTCGAACCGGTCGATGATCTGGAAGATCGATCGCCCGAGCGCGGCGATGGCGAGGATGGCGTAGACGGCGACGAGCACGCGGCCGATGCCGGATGCGCGGGGACGGGAGGGGGCGGACATCGCCATCCAGACTAGGCCAGCTGCACGGTCCAGATCTGTTCCATGCGCCAGAGCATCACGGCCACCGCGAAGGCCGCGGCCCCCAGCACGACGTTCGACCAGCGCGTGCGCTCGACGAGCGCCCACACGATGGCGAGGGGCGGGATGAGGAGCGCGGAGACGAGGTACATCCAGAACTCCAGCGGGTTGCCGGTCGGCGCGTTGCCGACGGCGGGCGCCACGATCGCCACCACGAGCTGCGCCAGCAGCAGCAGCTCGACGAGCGCCACCGAGAGCACGGTGAGGTCGTTGGGCTTGCGCCCCGCCAGTCCCGCGATCACGCAGACCAGTCCGACGAGGCAGGCGAGCACGAGCTGCGCGACGGTGAAGCCGAGGATCACGGGAGCACCTCCGCAGTCGGGAGCCCGAGGAGCACGCGGGTGCGCCCCCCGCGCAGCTCGACGAGCGCGGCGAGGTGCCCATCGGGGGTGAGCGCCGCGGCGACGGCGGCGTCGGGCGCCTCGAGTTCGATGCGCTTGCCGTGGGCGACGTCGCGGGTCGCGTCGGCGTCGAGCCGGACCACCGGGAAGAGCCGGCCGGCGACCTCGGCGGACGTCAGCAGGGCGGGCGCGGGCGCGTCGGGATGCTCGCGCGGGTCCGGGAGCTCGAGCGCATCCGCGACGTCGAACGGCCCCACCCGGGTGCGTCTCAGCGCCGTGAGGTGGCCGCCGACGCCGAGCCCGGCGCCCAGGTCGCGGGCCAGCGCCCGGATATAGGTGCCGGAGCTGCACGCGACGCGCGCGTCCACGTCGAGCAGCCGCCCCTCGCGACGGATGGCGTGCACGTCGAAGGCGTGGATGGTCACGGGCCGCGACGCGAGCTCGACCTGCTCCCCCGCGCGGGCCCGGTCGTAGGCGCGACGACCGTCGACCTTGATCGCGCTGAAGGTCGACGGGACCTGCTCGATCGGGCCGGTCAGCGCCGCGACACCGGCGGCGATGTCCGCATCCGAGACGCCCGAGGCGTCGGCCGTCGCCGTGACCTCGCCCTCGGCGTCGTCGGTGTCGGTCCGCGCACCGAGGCGGATGGTGGCCGCGTACTCCTTGTCGAGCCCGACGAGGTAGGTGAGCAGCCGGGTCGCGCTGCCGACGCCCAGCAGCAGCAGCCCGGTCGCCATCGGGTCGAGGGTGCCGGCGTGCCCGACCTTGCGGGTGCCGAGGAGGCGGCGGGCGCGCGCCACCACGTCGTGGCTCGTGACGCCCTGCGGCTTGTCGACGAGCAGGAGACCGGTCGTCACGACTGGCGGTCCCGCAGCGACAGCAGGAAGGGGAGCTTGGTGGGGAACACCTCGTCGAGCAGCTCGCGCACCGCGGGCTCCTTCTCGTAGTCGTCGGCCATCCGCAGCCCCACGAGCGTGTTGAGCATCATGCCGGTCGACAGGAAGCCGTGGGCCTCCGCCGGCGACATGCCCGCGTCGTCCCGCAGGAACTCGTAGACGCGGCGCATGCAGGCGCGCGCCTCCGGACCGATCACCGGATCGGCGCCGAGCATGAAGGCCTGCATGAGGCTGAGCAGCAGGCCGCGATCGGACAGCAGCTCCACGTAGTTGTGGGCGATGCAACGATGCAGCGTCTCGGCGTCGGGCGTCTCCGACTCGGCCGTGCTCTCCTCGAGCGCGGCGCGAAAGCTCGCCATCATGCGGCTGACGGCGCGCTCGAGCACGGCGAGGAACATCGCCTCCTTGCTGCCGAACATCCGCACCACATAGGGCTGACTGACCCCGGCCGCCTTGGCCACCGCGTCGGTGGTCGCGCCGTGGTAGCCGCGCTCGCCGAACACCCGGGTGGCCGCCTCGAGCACGAGGACGCGGCGGTCCTCGGAGCGCATGCGCGTGCCGGTGTCGGGAGCCGTCGTGGTCATGCTTGACATGTTATCAACCGATTACTACTCTCGCCATTTGTAATCATTCGATTACCACCAACCGCATCCGCCTCGACCGCACGGAGCCATCATGTCCACCTCCCCCGCCCCCCAGGCGCCGACCCGCCCGGCACGGCGCGTCCCGTTCGGGCTCGTCGTGCTCGCCACCGGCCTGCCGATGTTCATGGCGACCCTCGACAACCTCGTCATGACCAACGCCCTCCCCGCCATCCGCCTCGACCTCGACGCCAGCATCGAGGAGCTGCAGTGGTTCATGAACGCCTACACCCTGGCGTTCGCGAGCTTCATCCTGATGGCGGTCGCGCTCGGCGATCGCTTCGGGCGCCGCACCGTCTTCGCGGTCGGCATCGCCCTCTTCACCCTCTCCTCCGCGGCGGCCGCGATCGCGACCGACCCGACGCAGCTCATCATCGCGCGCGCCGTGCAGGGGCTCGGCGGCGCCGGCATCATGCCGCTCTCGCTCTCGCTGCTCGCGGGCGCCGTACCGGAACGCCGTCGCCCCCTCGCGATCGGCATCTGGGGAGGGATCGCGGGTCTCGCCGTCGCGCTCGGGCCGCTCGTCGGCGGCGCCGTCGTCGAGGGCTGGAACTGGAACGCGATCTTCTGGCTCAACGTGCCGATCGGCGTGATCGCCATCCCCGTCGTGCTGGCGCTGCTGCCGAACCCGTTCGGGGAGCGGCTGCGCGCCGACATCCTCGGCGTCGTGCTGGCCGGGCTCGGCGTGCTCGGCCTCGTGTGGGGCATCGTGCGCGGCAACGACGCGGGCTGGGACAGCGCCGAGGTGCTGACCGGACTCGTCGGAGGCGGCCTTCTGCTCGTGCTCTTCGTGCTCTGGCAGCTGCGGGCGAGCGCCCCCCTGCTGCCGCTGCGCCTGTTCCGCGACCGCTCGTTCTCGCTCGCGAACGTCGTGGGTCTCGGCTTCAGCTTCGGGATGTTCGGATCGGTCTTCATCCTGATCCAGTTCCTGCAGATCGTGCAGGGGTACTCGCCCCTCGAGGCGGGCGTGCTGACGATGCCCTGGACCATGGCCCCGATGGTCGTCGCCCCGCTCGCCGGCGCCTTCTCCTCGCGGATCGGCACCCGGCAGCTCATCGTGGCGGGCCTCGTGCTGCAGTCGGCGGCGCTCGCCTGGATCGCCCTCGAGATGTCGGCGGACGTCTCGTACGCCCTGCTCGTCGGACCGTTCGTCATGGCCGGTGTCGGCATGGGACTCGTGTTCGCGCCGTCGTCCACCGCGGTGCTCGCGAACATCGTCCCGACCGACACCGCGAAGGCGTCCGGCACCAACTCGACGATCCGCGAGGTCGGCATCGCCCTCGGCATCGCCGTGCTGACGGCCGTGTTCACGGGCGCCGGCGGCGAGCTGAGCCCGACCGGGTACGTCGACGCCGCGATCCCCGCGGTGCTGACGGGTGCGGGGGTCGTCGCCGCGACCGCCGTCGCAGCCCTCTTCCTGCCGTCCGGGCGACTCCGTCGCATCCGCCCGGACGACGCGGGAACCGCCGCGGCGGAGCCCGCGCCCGCGCGGGAGCCCGCGCTCGAGGTGCGGTAGCCGGTGACGGCAGCGCGGGCGCCCGGAATCCGGGCGCCCGCGCGTTGTCGACCGGGCTACTGCTCTGCCCAGGGTCCCCACTCGGATGCGCCGGGCGTGTCGCCCTGCGTCCACCACTTGGCCTTGTAGGTCGAGCCCTGGTAGGTCACCAGGTCGCCGGCGACGTAGACCGCGCCCGCGCTCCACGCGGCGGCGCCATCGCCCGGACCGCCCGGGTCGGTTCCGTCGCCGTCGCAGGCGGCGACGAGCGCCCAGACCTGCGCGCTTCCGGGAGTCTCACCCTGGGTCCACCACTTGGCGCTGTACTCCGAGCCGCCGTACGACACCGTGGCACCCCCCGTGTACACGGCACTCGCGCTCCATGGGGCTGCGGTGCACTCGCCCGGATCGGTCGGATCCGTCGGGTCGGTGGGGTCGGTCGGATCGGTCGGATCGGTGGGATCGGTCGGGTCGGTCGGATCCGTCCCGTCGCCCGGCACGCCGGTGCGCAGCTTGTCGGCCGCGACCGAGACGAGCTCGTTGTCCCGGTCGCCGTCGAGAGACCACCACATGGTCCCGCCGAGGCGCTTGTCGATCACGTACTGCGCCTTCTGCGCCGTCGTCTGCGCGTTGTCGTAGCTCCACCAGCGGGAACCGTCGTAGCGCCACGCCGCTCCCACGGCCGCGCTGTAGTACCCGGTGCCGACCGACTTGAGCTTGTAGTAGTCCTCGATCCCCGCCTCGTAGGTACCGGGGGCCGGACCGGATGCGCTCGACCACGGCGTCGAAGAGGCGACCCCGGTCCAGCCGCGGCCGTACGCGGCCAAGCCGATGCCGAGCTGCGCCGGAGCGATGCCCGCGCCGAGGTAGGCCGTCACGGCCTTGTCGACGCTGAAGCGCTTGTCGGCAGGCAGCGGGTTCGCCGGGTCGTCGTAGAGGTTCGCCTGGTGGCCGGTGCGGGAGGGGTCCCACGCGCCGTGCAGGTCGTAGCCCTGGATGTTGCCGTAGTCCAGGTAGTCGAACAGCTCGGGGTCGTTCCATCCACCCGCGCTGATGTCGGCGGGGTTCGCCGGCAGGAACGCGGACAGCAGGTAGTGCTTGCCGGTCTGGGCCCCGAGTGCGTCCAGCTGGGTGCGGAACTCCTTCAGCAGCAGGCGGAAGTTGTTCCTGTCGTTCGCCTGGTCGACGATGTTGCCCTCGAGCCCGTTGAGCGAGCCCGGCCACTCCCAGTCGATGTCGATGCCGTCGAACACACCCGCTGCGGCACCCGTGCCGCCGCGTCCGTCGATGACCGGCAGGTTGCCCTTGATGTAGAGGTCGATGCAGCTCGAGACGAGCTTCTTGCGGGACGCGTCGGTCCTCGCCGCAGCCGAGAAGTTCTTCGACCAGGTCCAGCCTCCGAGCGAGATGAGCGCCTTGAGGCCGGGGTGCTTCGCCTTCAGCTGCTTGATCTGGTTGAAGGAGCCCGCAAGCGGCTGATCCCAGGTGTCCGCCGCGCCCGAGACCGAGTCGGCGGCGGAGTAGCCCATGCCGAAGTCGGCCCACGCGTCACCGGCACCGTCGGAGCCGTTCGGCCCGGTGCCCTGCGCCTTGTTGGCGATGAAGCACTCGAGGCTCTGATAGTGGATGTTGCCGAATGCGTAGTTGAGGTGGGTCAGGTCCGCGGCTCCGCCCGAGCGCTCGAGCTGGCTCAGCTTGTACCCGCGCCCGTAGACGCCCCATTGGGCGAAGTACCCGACGTTGCGGTAGCCGTTGACCGCGGTGTCCTGGGCCGCGGATGCCGCCTGCGGAGCCGCGACGGCGGAACCCGCTGTCATCCCCGCGAGCGTCGCCACCATCGCACCCGTCGCGAGCGCGGCGATGATGCCGCGCGCGCGGTATCTCGTTCTCGTCATGTCGATCCTTGTCTTCAGGTCGGCGCGGCGACAGGGCGTCGGCGCGCCTGGTGCCGCCACGCTAGAGCGAGACGAGCGATGCGGCATCCGCAGCATCCACACGATCCCCGGGCCGCGGTGTACCCCGGGGTACGTGTTTCCACGTACCGGCGCCCGCACCTGTCAGGCGCTGAGGCCGACGCGGTGCACGAGCGCCGCCAACTCGACGCGGGATCGCAGCGTGAGCTTCGCGAGCACGCGCCCCACGTGGACCTCGACGGTTCGCACCGAGACGAAGAGCAGATCGGCGATCTCGCGATTGCTCGCGCCGTCGGCGACGAGCAGCGCCACCTCGAGCTCGCGGTCGGTGAGCAACTCGCGCCAGGTGGCCCGCGCGGGATCCGCGCTGCTCCTGGGCGGAGCCGGGCGGGGCGGCACCGAGCCCGACCGTACGAGCGCCCGCCTGACCGCATCGCGCCAGGCCAGAGCCCCGGCCTCCTCCAGCAATCGCTCTGCGACGAGCAGGTGCCCGCGAGCGGTCACGGGATCGCCGAGCTCAGCCCAGCGCCTCCCGATGACCGCCTCCGCCCGTCCGCGCTCGAACGGCGATTCGAGCTCGCGGGCGCTCTCGGTCACCGCGATCAGTTCCGGACGTTCTGCAGCGCGTGCCCCCGCCCGGATGTCCGCGGCGAGAACGGCGTCGGGCGGACGGTGCGCCCGACGACCGGTTCGATCCGCGCCCCCCGGGCCGTTCCCGCGGGAGGCCGCGAGCTCGACGGCCCCGGGCACCCAGAGCGCGTCCGCGACACAGCCGAGCTCGGCATCCAGGCGTGCCTTCACGACCGCGTCGTCCGGCCGATCGGCCAGGAAGTCGACCGTCGCCTGGTCACCCAACGGGACCACGCCCGCGGGCTGCGAACGCGCCCGTGCGAGCACGCGGGAGAGCAGATCCGGCTCCCCGGCGATCGCGATCTCGAGTCGGCGCGCCAGGGCGACCGCGAGACCGCCGAAGGGGATCGCGACGGGCAGCTCGAACGCCGAGTCCAGGAGCTCGCGGTGCGCGCCGCTCACGTCGCCGCTCCAGAACCGCACGAGGCTCGCGACCACGGCGCGATAGGCGCGACCCAGCGGTGAGCACTCCAGCCCGCCCGCCGGATCGCCGGCGATCGACGACGGCGGGGCCGGGCTGGTCGCGACCAGGCGAAGCGCCTCCGCGTAGTCGCCGTCCAACGCCAGCGCGACTGCGGACGCCACCTGACGGGCCGCCGTCTCGACGTCAACGTTCGCGTCGTGATCTCCCGGACCGAGCGCCGCCCACCGGTCGAGCTCGTCCTCGGGGGCGACAGCGACCTGTGCGCCGGTGGTCGCGAGATAGGCGCCGAGGGTGTCACCTGCCGCCGATCGACTCGATCCCCCGACTGCCGCGAGCCACCCGCGCGCGTCGTCGACGTAGCCTCCGGCGAGAGCAGCGAGCGCCGTGAGCAGTCGGGCTCGATCCCGCAACGCGCCGTCGGCCGCGTGGCTCGTCGCCTCCCGTGCGATCGCGAGCGCCCGCTCCGCGTCACCCGCCGTGAGCGTCTCGCGGGCGAGCGCGAGAAGAGGCGCGACGAGCTCGGAGTCGCCTTCGAGCGTGCACAGCGCACGATGCCATACGGCGCGACCGGCGTCGCCACGACGCTCGTAGAGGGCCCGCAACGACGCATGGACCGCTGTGCGCGCGGCGAGCGAGGCGCTCTCGTGCACCCACACGCGCATCCGCCGGTCGGCGAACGCGAAGTGCCCGGCGACGAGCTGGAGGTGCCGGCTGACTCCCCCCTCGACCAGGTCGCCCATGGGCCGACCGGCGAGGGCGAGGAGCACCTCCGTGCGATCGTCGACGCAGACCGCCGCCGCGAGGAGGGTCTCGTACTCCCAGTCCTCGAGCGCCGGATCCCCCACGGAGCGCTCGATCTGATCGAGGAGCGGCAGCGGGTCGGGCAGCGGTTCCCCGCCGCGTCGCTGGCCGGGTGTCATCCACGCGATCATCTGCATGATCGCGTCGTCGTCACCCGCGAGCTCACGCTCCAGCCGTGCGGCGACCGCCGGCGCGAGGGCGAAGTCGTGCGCATCGAGCCGACGCAGGATGCGCGATGCACCGTCGACGGCGGAGGAGTTGTCCGGGGCGGCAAGCGGATGACGTGCCGGTCTGCTCGCGCTCGTCCCCATCCACGCTCCGCTCACGTCGTCGGTGTTGCAGGCAATGCGGTATGTTAGCAAGCTTTACAAACACGGACCAAGCCCTCGCCGACGCTCGTTTCGCGAACTCGTAGGCTCGGGACATGCGGATCGGCGTGATCGGGGCTGGGGCGGTCGGTGGGACCTTCGCGGGGTTGCTCGCGGCGAAGGGACACGAGGTCGAGGTGACCGCGCGCGGCGCGCAGCTCGACGCCCTGCGCGCGGGCGGGTTGCTGCTCGACGGCGGATGGGGCGAGCACCGCGCCGCGATCACCGCCCACGCGACGCTGACGGAGCGTCCCGAGCTCGCCATCCTGGCCACCAAGGCGCAGGACTCGGCGACGGCGCTCGCCGCCAACGCCACCCGCCTCGAGGGCGTGCCGATCCTCGTCGTGCAGAACGGTCTCGGGGGGCTCGAGGTCGCGCATCGCGAGCTCCCGGATGCGCCGCTGCTGGGAGCGCTCGCGCTCTTCGCGGCGTCGTACCTCGAACCCGGGCACGTGACGGTGACCGGCCCGAACCCCGTCGTCATCGGCGCGGGCCCCGGTGCCGACCGGGTGCTCCTCGAACGGATCGCCGGCGTCGTCGGCGAGGCGATGCCCGTCGAGGTGAGCGACGACATCACCGCGGCGCAGTGGACGAAGCTGCTCATCAACCACGTCAACGCGCTCCCGGCGATCACCGGGCTCAGCGTGCAGGAGGTGGTCGTCGACCGCGGCCTCCGCCGGGTGATGACCGCGAGCATGCGCGAGACCGTTCGGCTCGCACGCCGGATGGGGGTGCGCTTCGGGAAGGTGCAGGGGGTGTCGGGATCGGTGCTGAACCTCCTGGCCGTGCTCCCGCTCGGCATCGGCGAGCAGTTCCCGCGGCTGTTGGCCCGACGCATGGGCGCCGTGCCGAACCCCGGCTCGACCCTGCAGAGCATCCGTCGCGGTCAGCTCACCGAGATCGACTTCCTCAACGGGGCCGTGGTGCGGGCGGCCGCCGACCACGCGCTGCTCGCGCCCGTCAACGCCGCGATCGTCGCCCTGGTGCACGAGGTCGAGCGCACGGGGTCGTTCCTCTCCCCCGCCGAGGTCGTCGACCGAGTCCCGGTCTAGGTGTAGTTCCTCGACACGTTGTGAACGGCTGAGGTAGGCGAA
>NZ_JANTHX010000009.1 GCF_024752305.1 Protaetiibacter mangrovi | reverse complement strand
AGTCCCCGCAGCACGCGTTCACAACCTCACGAGGAACTACATCTAGGCCTCAGCAGCTGTCGGCGAAGACGCGGCGCGGATGCTCGGGATCGGTGTCGTCGATGATGGCGATCGCCGCCTCGCGCGGGCGCGCGTCGCGCTCGTACAGCTCCTGCGCCCCCGTGTAGCGCGCCGCCTGCTCCGAACCCGGCTGGATGCCGTCGCGCCGGAGCATCCGCTCCGCCCGGACGTCGGCATCCGCCTCGACCCAGATCGAGTAGTTCCAGACACCGCGCAGCTCCGGCCGGTTGAGGAACACCCCGTCGACGATGAGGAACATGTCCGCCGGCCCCGTGCGCCACTTCGGCTCCACGGGCGCGTCGCGCACGTAGTCGAACGCCTCGGTGACGAACGCCGTCGACCCGCCGAGACGGAACGGCTCGATGAGCACCCGGCGGAACACGTCGTACTGGAACGAGTCGCGGTAGCAGCCCTCGGCAGAGAGACGGCCCTGCCGGTAGCGGTGCTCGGCGGGGGCGTGGAAGCCGTCGACGGATGCGCGCACGGCGGCGAGACCCCGCCGCTCGAACTCGCGGGCGAGGTCGTCGGCGAGCATCGTCTTGCCGGATGCGTCCGGCCCGTCGACGCCGATCGTGATGCGTCCGCGCCGGTAGTTGCCGAGGATCTCGTCGACGGTCGCGGCGATCACATCGCGCCGCTCGGGAGCCCATCGCGCCATGCCGCCAGCCTACGCCGCGGCCCGCCTACGCTGAGGGGGTGGGAGCGGATGCGGCGATCGGCGAGCGGGTCGCGGCGTGGTTCGCCTCCGGCCACCGACCCCTCCCCTGGCGTGCGCCGGGTTACCCCGCCTGGGGCGTGCTGGTGTCGGAGTTCATGCTGCAGCAGACCCCTGTCGCGCGTGTGATCCCGCGCCTGGCGGAGTGGCTCGCGCGCTGGCCCGCGCCGGCCGACCTCGCCGCGGTGCCCGCCGGCGAGGCGGTGCGCGCCTGGGACCGGCTCGGCTACCCGCGGCGCGCGCTCAACCTGCACGCCGCATCCGTCGCGATCACCGAGCGGCACGGCGGGATCGTGCCCTCCGACGTGGATGCGCTGCTCGCGCTGCCGGGCGTCGGCCCGTACACGGCGCGCGCCGTGGCGGCCTTCGCCTACGGCATCCGGGTTCCGGTGGTCGACGTGAACGTGCGGCGGGTGCTCGCGCGCGCGGTCCGCGGAGTCGGCGAACCGGGACCCGCACGCACGAACGAGGAGCTCGCGGTCATGGAGACGCTCCTGCCCGCCGACCCCGAGCGGGCGCGCCTCGCGAACGCGGGTGTCATGGAGCTCGGGCAGACGGTCTGCACCGCGCGCACCCCGGACTGCGCGCGCTGCCCCCTCGTCGACCACTGCGCCTGGAGGGATGCGGGGTACCCCGCCTACACCGGGCCGGCCGCCCCCCGCCAGAAGCCCTACGCCGGCTCCGATCGCGAGGTGCGCGGACGCATCCTGCGGGAGCTCCGCGCCAGCGAGCTCCCCGTGCCCGCCGCCCGCATCGCGGGGCTCTGGCCCGACGACGCGCAGCGCGACCGGTCGCTCGCGGGCCTGCTCGCCGACGGCCTGGTCGAGGCGGCGGGCGACGGCTACGCGCTCCCCTCCTCCTGATCCGCAGCGGAGGTCGGCGGAACGCGGCACACTGTTCGCATGCCGGAGCTGCCCGAGGTGCAGGCGCTCGCCGCCGATCTGGACGCGCGGCTGCGCGGTCGCACGATCTCGCGGCTGCAGGTGCTCGCGTTCCCGGCGCTCAAGACCTACGACCCGGCGGTCGAGTCGCTGGCGGGCGAGCGGATCGCCGGGGTCCTGCGGCACGGCAAGTTCGTCGACATCGCGTGCGACGGCGGCCTGCATCTCGTGATGCACCTGGCACGCGCCGGATGGGTCCGCTGGCGGGCCGGCGAGCCGAAGACCTCGGGCCGCCCCGGATCCGGTCCGCTCGCCGCACGCCTGGTGCTCGACGACGGCTCGGGGTTCGACGTGACCGAGGCGGGCACGAAGAAGAGCCTCGCCCTGTACATGGTCCGCGATCCGTCGGAGGTTCCCGGGATCGCGCGGCTCGGGCCGGATCCGCTCGACGCCGCCTTCACGCTCGAGCGTTTCCGCGGCATCCTGCGGGCAGCGGGGCGCGCCCAGCTGAAAGGGGTGCTCCGCGACCAGTCGGTGATCGCGGGCATCGGCAACGCCTACTCCGACGAGATCCTCCACCTCGCCCGGATGTCGCCGTACAAGCCGGCGGCGATGGACGACGACGACTCCGCGGCGCTGTACGCGGCGCTGCGCACGACCCTCGCCGAGGCCGTCGCGCGGGCCGACGGCGTCTCGGCGTCCGAGTTGAAGGCCGAGAAGAAGACCCACCTGCGCGTGCACGGGCGCTTCGGCGAACCGTGCCCGGTGTGCGGCACGCGGATCGAGCAGGTGATCTTCGCCGACCGCACCTTCCAGTACTGCCCCGGGTGCCAGACCGGCGGAAGGAAGCTGAGCGATCGGGTGCTCGACCGCCTGCTCAGATGAGGTCCGCGAGCAGCTCCAGGGTGCGGTCCCGACCGACGGCGCGATCCGACGGCTCGCCCTCGCGCGATCCCGCCCCCGGCGACACCATCACCTCGTCCACGCCGAAGGTCGCGGCGAGCCCCCGGATGGCGGCCGCTGCCGTCGCGGCGTCGCCGATCACCCAGCGCTCGCGCATCAGCTCGACGACGTGCCGGGACGGCGCGTCGAGCTCCTCACGCTCGGCCGCTTCGACCGTGTCGAGCACGCGCAGCGGCGTGCCGGTGCGCAGCCGGGCCATGTTCTGGAGGGCGGGCAGGGCGCGCGCCTCCGCCTCCTCGACGGTGTCGGCGACCACGGCGTTGAGGGTGAGGAAGGTGCGCGGCGCCTGGAGGGTGGCGGAGGGCTGGAACTCGCGCCGGTAGATCTCGAGCGCCGCCGCGGTGCCCTCCCCCGAGAAGTGGTGTGCGAACACGTACGGCAGCCCGAGCTTCGCCGCGAGATGCGCCGAGTAGTCGGACGAGCCGAGCAGCCACAGCTCGGGGACGCCCGCCGCCGCGGGGGTCGCGCGCACCTCGTAGTCGCGCAACCCCTCCCGGGTGTTGACCGTCACCGTCGCGCCCTCCCCCGCGAGGGCGCGGATGTCGCCCAGGTGCTCCTCGAAGCGGTCGACCTCGCTCGTGGGGCCGCTCGCGCGCAGCAACGCCGAGATCACGGGGTCGGAGCCGGGGGCGCGCCCGATCCCGAGGTCGATGCGGCCGGGGGCGAGCGCCTCGAGCGCCGCGAACTGCTCCGCGACCACGAGCGGCGCGTGGTTCGGCAGCATGACCCCGCCCGACCCGACCCGGATGCGGTCCGTGCGGACGGCCGCCGCGGCGATGAGCACCGGCGGGGCCGTCGACGCGACGGCGGGCATGTTGTGGTGCTCCGCGAACCAGTAGCGGGTGTAGCCGAGCTCGTCGGCGCGGCGGGCGAGCGCGAGCGACGCGGAGACCGCCTCCGCCGAGCTCTGGCCGGTTCGGACGGGGACGAGGTCGAGGACGGAGAGCGCGAGGGTCACCCGAGGGTCAACGCATCGTCGCGCTCGGGGATTCCGTGTCAGTCCTCCTCGTCGTCGAGCTCCCGGGGCTTGACGTACGGGTCCTCGTCGCCGGCGTACTGGGCACCCGAGGCGAGCACCGCCGCCTCGCGGTCGCGCTCGGCGGCCTCGCGCAGCAGCGCGTCGATCGCGGCCGCGTTCTCGGGGATCGCGTCGGCGATGAACTCGAGGCTCGGTGTGAGCCGCAGGTTGAGGTTGCGCCCGACCTCGGTGCGGAGCATGCCGGTGGCGGCCTTGAGCGCCGCCGCCGAATCCGCGCGCTCCTCGTCGGTGCCGTACACGGTGTAGAAGACGCTCGCGTGCTGCAGGTCGCCCGTGACCCGCACATCCGTGATCGTCACGAATCCGAGGCGCGGGTCGCGGATGCCGCGCTCCAGACGCTGCGCGATGATCTCGCGGATCCGATCGGCGACCTTGGCCGCCCGGGGGTTCTCACCCATTCTTCTCTCCTCGCCTCTCGATGAGGTGGCCGCGAGCGCGGCCCAATCGAATACTCAGCCGGTGAAGGGGGTCGGATGTCCCTTCCGAGTCAATCGGGGAAGGGGCCCCCGCTCTTGACTCGGAAGGGACATCCGTCCCCCGTAGCCGGCGTCGAGTGGAAGGTCAGCCGCGCGGCTTCTCGACCAGCTCGATCGTCTCGATCTCGTCGCCGATCTGGATGTCGTTGAACTTGCCGAGACCGATACCGGCCTCGAAGTCCGTCTTGACCTCCGTGACGTCGTCCTTGAAGCGACGCAGCGACTCGATCGCGAGGTTGTCGCCCACCACGACGCCGTCGCGGATGACCCGCGCCTTGGCGTTGCGGGTGATGGTGCCGCTGCGCACGAGCACACCGGCGATGTTGCCGAACTTCGAGGAGCGGAACACCTCGCGGATCTCGGCGACACCCGACTGCACCTCTTCGTACTCCGGCTTGAGCATCCCCTTGAGCGACGACTCGATGTCGTCGAGCGCGGAGTAGATCACGGAGTAGAAGCGCACGTCGATGCCCTCGCGGGCGGCGCGCTCGCGGGCCTTGACATCCGGGCGGACGTTGAAGCCGATGACGATCGCGTTGTCGATCGTCGCCAGGTCGATGTCCGACTCGGTGATCGCACCAACACCGCGGTGCAGGATGCGCAGCTGAACCGAGTCGTCGACCTCGATCTTGAGCAGCGACTCCTCGAGCGCCTCGACGGCACCGGAGACGTCACCCTTGATGATGAGGTTGAGCGAGTCGACCTTGCCCTCTTCGAGCGCGCGGGTGAAGTCCTCGAGGCTGATGCGCTTGCGGGCCTTGGCCAGCTGTGCGTTGCGCTCGACGGCTTCGCGCTTCTCGGCGATCTGACGGGCCGTGCGGTCCTCCTCGGTGACGAGGAAGGTGTCGCCCGCGCGCGGCACGGTCGACAGTCCCTGCACCTGCACGGGGCGCGACGGCCAGGCCTCCTCGACCGGGTCGCCGTTCTCGTCGTGCATGGCGCGCACGCGGCCGTAGGCGGTACCCGCGACGATCGCGTCGCCGACGCGCAGCGTTCCCGACTGGATGAGCACGGTCGCGACCGCACCGCGTCCCTTGTCGAGCTTCGCCTCGATGGCGACACCGCGCGCGTCCTTGTTGGGGTTGGCGCGCAGGTCGAGTCCGGCGTCGGCGGTGAGCAGCACCGCGTCGAGCAGCTCGGTGATGCCGAGGTTGTTCAGGGCCGAGACGTCGATGAACATCGTCTCGCCGCCGTACTCCTCGGCCACCAGGCCGAACTCGGTGAGCTGCTGGCGCACCTTGGCGGGGTTCGCCCCCTCCTTGTCGATCTTGTTGACCGCGACCACGATCGGCACGTTGGCCGCCTGGGCGTGGTTCAGCGCCTCGACCGTCTGCGGCATGATGCCGTCGTCGGCCGCGACCACGAGGATCGCGATGTCGGTCACCTGCGCACCGCGGGCGCGCATGGCGGTGAACGCCTCGTGACCCGGGGTGTCGATGAAGGTGATGGCGCGCTCCAGCCCATCGTGCTCGGTCCACACCTGGTAGGCGCCGATGTGCTGGGTGATGCCGCCGGCCTCGCCGGCGACGACGTTGGCCTTGCGGATCGCGTCGAGCAGCTTCGTCTTACCGTGGTCGACGTGGCCCATGACGGTCACGACCGGCGGGCGGATCTCGAGGTCGGAGTCGTCCTCGTCCTCGAGCTCCTGCTCGAGGTCGAGCCCGAAGCCCTCGAGGAGCTCCTTGTCCTCGTCTTCGGGGCTCACGATCTGGATCTTGTAGCCGAGCTCGTCGCCGAGCACCTCGAAGGTGGCCTCGTCGAGCGACTCGGTCGCGGTCGCCATCTCGCCGAGGTGGAACAGCGCCGTCACGAGCGCGCCGGGCTGCACCGAGAAGCCGGTGAGGGTCTCGAGCTTGTCGGCCAGGTCGCTGATCGACGCGCCGCGGCGCAGGCGGATGACGCGGCTGCCGTCGCCGCGGGGGATGCTGACGCCGCCGAGCTGCGGGGCCTCCCGCATCTCGAATTCGGCGCGCTTCGTGCGCTTCGACTTGCGGGCCCGCGACTTGCCGCCGCCCTTGCCGAAGGCGCCCGCGGTGCCACCGCCGGGGCCGCGGCCGCGACCGCCACCGCCACCGGGACGACCGGCGTAGCCGCCGCCCGGGGCACCGCCGCCGGGACGCTGGAATCCGCCGCCGGCACCACCCGGGCGACCGGGGCCGCCGGGACGCTGCTGGAACGGCGCGCCGCCGGGGCGCGGGGCACCGGGTCGCGGGGCACCCGGACGCGGGGCACCGGGACGCGGGGCCGCGGGACGCGGGATGGCGCCGCCGCCGGGACGCGGCATGCCCTGGGTCGAGGAGAAGGGGTTGTTGCCCGGGCGCGGGGCACCGGGGCGCTGCATGCCCTGGCTGGGCGCGTAGGGGTTGTTACCCGGACGCGGGGCACCCGGACGCGGCGCTCCGCCGGCGGCGGGGCGCGGCGCGGCGGGAGCCGCCGGGGTCGCGGGCGCGCCCGACGTCGGCGCGGCCGGTGCGGCGGGCGCCGCCGGCTCCGCGGCGGCGGGCGCCTCGGGCGTCTCGGCGGGGGCCGGCGCCGGCGCCGGCTTGGCTGCGGCGGGCTTCGGCGCCGGACGCGCTGCCGGCTTCGGTGCGGCGGCGGGCGCCGCGACGCCGTCGGCCTCGAGCGCCGCCTTGAGGCGACGCGCGACCGGCGGTGCGATGGAGGAGGACGCGCTCTTCACGAACTCGCCCATGTCCTTGAGCTTCTCAAGGGCGATCTTGCTGTCGATGCCGAGTTCGTTCGCGATCTCGTGCACGCGGGGGTTGGCCACAATTCTCCTGTCTGGGTTCCGCTCCCGGACAGGAGCGGACGTTATCGGTGGAGGGGTCTCATTTCGAGCCGCTCATCAGTTGTCCATATGCCGTTCAGCCTGTTCTTCAGGGTCTGGATAGAGATTCGTCAGTTCGCCCGTCTCGAGCGGGCCGTCGTGGCGGAGCGCGCGCCCGAAAGCGCGTCTCCGGATGGCCGACGCGACGCATCCGGGATCCGGATGGACCCAGGCGCCGCGTCCCGGGAGCTCGGCCGCGGTATCGACCGCGACCCGCCCATCGCGCGCGACGACCCTCACGAGTGAGGTTCGGGGAGCACGCTGCCGGCAACCCAGGCAGGTTCTGACGGATTCCATCCTACCCCCTCCCCTCGCCTGAATCCGGCCGTAGACATGTCTCCGACCCTCCGGACACCGGTACGCGGGTGTCCATCAGGTCGCAGACATGTCTAGGACTCCATCACCGAGTCGGGCTGGATGTCGATGCGGGCGCCCGTGAGCTTGGCCGCGAGGCGGGCGTTCTGGCCCTCCTTGCCGATCGCGAGCGACAGCTGGTAGTCGGGGACGAGGGCGCGCACCGCCTTGAGGGTCTGGTCGACGACGAACGCGCTCGTGACCTTCGCGGGGCTCAGCGCGCTCGCCACGAAGGTCGGCAGGTCGTCCGACCAGTCGACGATGTCGATCTTCTCGTCGTTGAGCTCGCTCGTGACCGCCCGCACCCGCGCCCCGAGCTCGCCGATGCACGCGCCCTTCGCGTTGATGCCGGGCTGGGTGGCGCGCACCGCGATCTTGGTGCGGTGGCCGGCCTCGCGGGCGAGCGACGCGATCTCGACGGCCCCCGAGGCGATCTCCGGCACCTCGAGCGCGAAGAGCTTGCGCACGAGTCCGGGATGCGTGCGGCTCACCGTGATCGACGGCCCCTTGAGCCCCTTCGCGACGCTCGTGACGTAGACGCGGATGCGGCTGCCGTGCGCGTAGTCCTCGCCCGGCACCTGCTCCTCGGGCGGGAGGATCGCCTCGACGGTGCCGAGGTCGATGTGCACCATCCGCGGGTTCGGGCCCTGCTGGATGACGCCGGCGACGATGTCGCCCTCCTTGCCGCGGAACTCGCCGAGCACCTTGTCGTCGCCGATGTCGCGCAGGCGCTGGTTGATGACCTGCTTCGCGGCGAAGGCCGCGATGCGGCCGAAGTCGTCGGGGCTGTCGACGGCCTCGCCGATCACCTCGCCGTCGTCGTCGTGCTCGGGCAGGTAGATGGCGACGTGACCGCTCTTGCGGTCGAGCTCGGCGCGGGCGCCCGACTCGGGCGCCTTGCCGGTGTGCTTGAGGTAGGCCGTGAGGATCGCCTGCTCGATGATCTGAACCAGTTCGTCGAAGGGGATCTCGCGTTCGCGCTCCATGAGCCGCAGCACGGCGAGGTCGATGTCCACGTCAGCCTCCGATATTCAGATCTCGTGCACCCCGCATCCCGGGTGCGACCGTCCACTCTACCGGAGCGATCCGAGAGGATGCAGCCCGTTCCGCGGCGACGTCCGACGGCCGCGGAACGTTGGGAGGCGGGCGCTCCCGGATGTTCGCCAGACTGGGCGCATGCCCGACGCGCGCGCCGAGTTCGACGACGTCTACCGACGCCACCTGCCCGCGGTGAGCGCCTACCTCGCCCGCCGCGTCGACCGTGCGGACGTCGAGGATCTCGCCGCCGACACCTTCGCCGTCGCCTGGCGCAAGCGCGCCTCGGTGACCCCGGGCGAGGAGCTGCCCTGGCTGTACCGGATCGCCTCCTACCAGGTGGCGAACCACCGGCGTCGGGTCGCGGTACGCGCCCACGCGCTCGCCCTGTTCTCCGCACCGGACGCCGCACCGGCGGCCGACGCGCTGCTCGAGCGCGACCCCGAGCTCGCGCGCGCCTGGCGCGCGCTCCCCGGCGCGCAGCGCGAGGTGCTCGCGCTCGTGGTGCTCGACGGGCTGGGCGTCGGCGAGGCCGCCATCGCGCTCGGCGTCTCGGCGAACGCGGCCAGCATCCGGCTGCACCGCGCCAAGAAGGCGCTGGCCGATGCGCTCGCGCGTGAAAGATCCGCTCCCCCGACGACATAGACAGGGTATGAACGACATCTCCGACGACGCCGAGTCCCGCCTGCGGCGGGCCGCCGCCCTCGATGCACCCGAGCTCGACCCCACCCTCGTGACCACCGCCCCGGACCGCCCGGCACCGCGGATGCTGCGCCACGGCCGGGCCGCCCGCGCCGCCGGCATCTCGATCACCGCCGTCGCCGCCGTCTCGGTGGGCGCGCTCGTGGTGCCGGGGATCGTCGCGCCCCGCGCACCCCTCTTCACGGCGGTGTCGGCATCCGGCGGCACCGAGGCGTCGGCGCTCTCGGCCGACAGCAAGCTCGCCTACTGGGTCGACTACGACTACGTCGCGGGACCGGGGCTCTCGAGCGAGGGCGGGCACGGCTCGGTCTACCAGCTCCGCCGGGTCGGCGCACCCGAGGAGGTGCTCGCGGCCGCGGCCGCGGCGCTCGGCCTCGACGGCGACCCGGTCGAATCGCAGTACTCGAGCCCGGACTACCCGAGCTACGTGGTCGGGCCCGAGGACGGCAGCGCGGCGTCGATCTCCCTGAGCTGGGCGGGCACCGGCGACTGGTGGTACAACGACCCCACCGCCTACCCCGCCCCCGTCTGCGTCGACACCCCCGTGGAGGGCGGGGACGGCGAGACCTACCAGGACTGCGCCCAGCCGGAGATCCCGGCATCCGAGTCGAAGGCGCCCTCCGAGGCGCAGGCACGGGAGCTGGCCGCCGAGCTCTTCAAGGCGACCGGATTCGACGTCGCGGCCTCCGAGGTGCGGGTGACCGTCGACCCGTGGCAGACCTACGCGAGCGCGAACCTGACGGTCGACGGCGTCGCGACCGCCCTCGAGTACAGCGTGGCCTGGTCGCCGCTGGGTTCGATCGCGTGGGCGGCGGGTCACTCGATCGAGGTGGTCGACCGCGGCGGCTACGACACGGTCTCGCCCGTCTCGGCGGTGTCGCGGATCGCGGACGGACGATGGTTCGGCGCCGCCGGTCCGGACTACGCGAGCGTCGGGGTGCTCTACGCGGCCGACGCGGGACTCGCGCGGGACGCCGCGGGCGCGGTGTCGACCGACGCCGCGACGGACGCGCCGGCGGACGGTGACGGCGCATCCGGTTCGGAGGGTGCGACGGTCGAGCCGGTGCCCTCCGAGCCCACGGATCCCGGCGACCCGGGTGTCGTGCTGCCCGAGCCGGAGCCGACGGAGGTTCCGGGCACCGACCCGACCGATCCGGGTCTCGAGCCCCAGCCGGTGCCGACCCCCGAGACCGTCACGGTGACGCTCGACCACGCGGAGTCGACCCTCCTGCTGCTCTGGGATGTCGACGGCAACGCCTGGCTCGTGCCCGGCTACGCCTACGAGAACCCGGACGGCGACTTCTGGACCACGATCGTCTCGCTCGTCGAGGGTGTCATCGCCCTCCCCGAGCCCGTCCGGATCGAACCCCTCATCGACCCGGCTCCCGCCGAGGTGCAGTAGCCCGCGACCGACCGAGGATTCGTGCGAGATGGTCGCTTCAGGAAGCTGAAGCAGCCATCTCGCACGATTCTCGGCGTCAGGCGAGGGAGGCGCGGAAGCGGGACACGAGCTCGGCGGCCGGCATCTCGGTGCGCTCGTTCGTGCGGCGGTCCCACAGCTCGACGAGGCCGTCGGCGGCGCCCCGGCCCACGATGACGATGGTCGGCACCCCCAGCAGCTCGGCGTCGCCGAACTTCACGCCGGGCGACACCTTGGGTCGGTCGTCGTAGAGCACCTCGAAGCGCTCGGCCTCGAGCTCCGCGGCGAGCGACGCGGCGAGCTCGAACGCGAGCTCGTCCTTGCCGGTCGCGACCACGTGCACGTCGAACGGCGCGATCCCGCGGGGCCACAGCAGTCCGCGGTCGTCCGCGGTCGTCTCGGCGATGGCCGCCAGGATGCGGGTCACGCCGATGCCGTAGGAGCCCATCGTGACCGTCACGAGCTTGCCGTTCTCGTCGAGCACCTTGAGCCCGAGGGCCTCGGCGTACTTGCGCCCGAGCTGGAACACGTGCCCGATCTCCATGCCGCGCGCGAGCTCGACAGGCCCGGAGCCGTCGGGCGCAGGGTCGCCCGCGCGCACCTCGGCGATCTCGACCGTTCCGTCGAGCGTGAAGTCGCGACCCGCGACCAGCCCGAACACGTGCTTTCCGTCGACGTTGGCCCCGGTGATCCACGCCGTCCCGTCGACGACGCGGGGGTCGCCGAGGTAGCGGATGCCGGATGCCGACTCCTCCCCCAGCACCGGCCCGGTCGGCGACCAGGGGCCGATGTAGCCCTTCACCAGGAGCGGATTCTTGTCGAAATCGGCCTCCGTGGCGGGCTCCACCTCGGCGGGCGCGAAGGCGACCTCGGCGCGCTTCATGTCGACCTCGCGGTCGCCGGCGAGCGCCACGACGACGAGCTCGCGCGCGCCGTCGAGGTGCGTGAGCGCGAGCACGACGTTCTTGAGGGTGTCGGCGGCCGTCCACGCGCGGTCCGAGCGCGCGACCTGGGCGTTCGCGACGTCGACGAGCGTCGCGATCGTGGGCGTGTTCGGGGTGTCGTGCACCACCGCGTCGGGCCGGCCCTCGATCGGCAGCGCATCCGGTACGACCGTCGTGAACGCCTCGACGTTCGCGGCGTACCCGCCCGCCGAGCGCACGAAGGTGTCCTCACCGATCTCGGTCGGGTGCAGGAACTCCTCGGACCGCGATCCGCCCATCGCCCCCGCATCCGCCTGCACGATCACGTAGTCGAGCCCGAGTCGGGCGAAGATGCGCTCGTAGGCGTCGCGCTGCGCCTGGTAGGAGTCGTCGAGTCCGGCGTCGGTGTAGTCGAAGGAGTAGGCGTCCTTCATCGAGAACTCGCGGCCGCGCAGCAGCCCGGCGCGCGGGCGCGCCTCGTCGCGGTACTTGTCCTGGATCTGGAAGATCGTGAGCGGCAGGTCCTTGTAGGAGGAGTACAGGTCTTTCACGAGCAGCGTGAAGACCTCCTCGTGGGTGGGGGCGAGCAGGTAGTCGGCGCCCTTGCGGTCCTTCAGGCGGAAGATGCCGTCGCCGTACTCCTCCCAGCGTCCGGTCGCCTCGTAGGGCTCGCGGGGCAGCAGGGCGGGGAACAGCACCTCCTGCGCGCCCGCGGCGGTCATCTCCTCGCGGATGACCCGCTCGACCTTGGCGCGCACCCGCAGCCCGAGCGGCAGCCAGGCGAAGATCCCCGGGCCCTGGCGCCGGATGTATCCGGCGCGCACGAGCAGCTTGTGGCTGGTCGCCTCGGCGTCGGCGGGGTCTTCTTTCAGCGTGCGGACGAAGAGCTGGGACAGGAGCGTGGGCACCCGTTCACTGTAGTCGGCGCGCCGCTGGTCATCTCCTCGCCTGGGGCCCGACGGAGGCGGATGCCGCCCACAGCGAGAGCAGTGTCGTCGCGCCGTTCACGACCCCCACGTGGAGCGCGCTGACGAAGAAGCGTCCGCTCGTCGCCGCCGCGGGCGGACCCACCGATCCGGGCTGGTCGGGCTGGGCGTTCAGCGTGACGTCGACGAGCTGGGCGAGCACGTCGAGCACGGGTGCGAGGTCATCGATCAGTGCCGGCAGCGCGGTTCCCACCACGCTCGAGAGCGTCGCGGTCGTGGTCGCCGAGAGGTCGCTCAGGAGAGGCGTGACGACGATGCCGCCGATGGCCGGCAGCACGCTCGTGGTGACCGCGCCGACGATCGGACCCGTGACCGTCGCCACCAGCCCGTTGAGCGCCGTGAGGAGCGCTCCCGACTGACCGGGCACCAGCTGCACCGTCGTGGCGACGGTGGGCGCCGGGTATCCCGATGCTCCCGTGAATCCGCCGATGGACCCGCTGACGACCGAGCGCACCTGGATGATCTGCGGCACCGTCACGGGGACCACCACGGTCACCGTCGCGTCGAGCAGCGAGACGACGGTGACGGTGATCGCCGTGCCCAGCACCGCCTGCGAGATCGCCGGCTGGATGGTGTTCGTCACGAAGTCGGCGATCACCGCGCTCAGCCGGTCGAGGAGCGCGTCGAGCACGGCGGGCTGGAGGACGGAGGTGTTCGGGTCGCGACCGTTCAGCCCGTCGCCGTCGGCGTACGCGTCGCCGAGCAGGGCCGCGAGATCCGCGGACACCCGCCCGCTCGCGAGGTTGACGGTCACCACCCCGTCGGTGATGTCGGATGCGAGCAGCGCCCGCACCGGTGCCAGATCGATGGAGCCGCCGACCGCGACGGTGACCGCTGCGGGGTCGACCGCGATCCCCCCGATGCCGGCGAGGGCCGTCGTCAGCAGGCTCGCCACGCTGCTCACGACCGCCGCGTCCACGGTCTGCGTCAGCCGGGCGTCCAGCTCGGACTGGAGGGTGCCGAGCGTCGCGTCGAGCGAGACGCCGAACCCGGCGACGACGTCGCCCGTCAGCGCGAGCCGCAGCGCGGCGACCAGGTACTCCCGATCGAGCGAGGTGCCGAGGCTCGCCGGATCCCAGAGCAGGGCGCAGCCGTCGAGGTCGGCGATCGACGCCACCGCGCCCACCTCGAGGTCGACGTCCGCGAGGCGCGACACCGGCGTTCCGAGACCCGGCAGTACCGAGTCGAGCACGTCGGAGAGCCGCAGCGTGCCGAGACGGGGGGTGGAGCCGGTCGGGGTGTCGATCGAGACGAGACCGCCCGCCGCCGAGGTGACCGCCCCCGCCGCACCTGTCGCCATCCCCCCGCTGGTCGCGCGACCGAACTGCGTGTAGGTGCCCGTTCCCGCGTCGAGCGGCAGGATCACGCCCGCGCCGAGGTCGAGACTCGAGAGCGCGGACACCCCGAGCCCCGCCGACCAGGCGTCCGCGCCGAGATCCGTCACCGGCGCGGCCTGGCTGGTTCCCGTGCTCGTCGATGCGGGGGCCACGTTGTCGACGGTGATGCCGTCGGTCGCGAGCACCGGATCGAGCGAGGTCCCGGTCACCTCGCCGCTCAGCACACGGCCCCAGGCGCGGGAGTCCACGATGCCGCTCGCCGTGCAGTCGAGGGAGCCGAGCGTCGATCCGTCCCACTCCTGGTCGGTCCACGCCGCCGAGCTGGCGGTGACGGTGGTGCCCACGAGGGCGACGGCGAGGCCGCCGGCCGCGAGCATCGCGACCAGTCGGCGCGGGGTTCGTTCTCCGCTCACGACGCCCTCCTGCCTCCCGCGAGCCGCAGGCCCGCGCCGATCGCGGCCAGCGCGATCGCCACGCCGAGCGGCAGCGCGACGGCGGCGCCGGTCTCTCCGAGCTGCGGATCGGGCGGCGACTGCACGATCTCGCGGTCTCCGGCCGCGGCGAATCCGACCGAGAACTCGGCCGACGCTCCTTGGAGCTCCGCGGGGGCCGGATCCGGCAGCGCGACCGTCACCCGGAAGTAGCGCGACTCCCCCGCCGGAAGATCGCCGAACGGCATCCAGGAACCGGAGGGGATGCCCGCGAACCCCCGCGCCGCCACGCGTGCGGTCTCGGTGCCCGGGCAGCTCGCGTCCGGATCCCACGGCACGTCGCACTCGTCGATCGCGACCGTGAGCCCGCCCGGCGTCTCGGCGAGGGCGCCGCTGCTCTCGATGTCGACCGACAGCAGCGAGTCGGTGGGCGCCTCGAGGTGCGGGCTCAGCAGCCAGCGGCCGTCCTCCCCCGGGTCGAGGGTGAGCTCGAGGGGGAGCTCGTCGGCGTGCACGGTCAGCAGTCCGGGCGAGCCGTCGTCGACGGTGTCCGCGCCGAGCGCGGCCGCCGGCCCGGCGGCCCCGCCCAGCACCGCGGCCGCGACGAGGCCCACCCCGAGGGCGTGACGCTTTCGCATCGGGTCATGCCTCCCTGTTCCGATGGGCGGGAGCGGGGCGGACGGGCCACCACGCCCAGAGCACGAGCAGGCTGACGGCCGCCGCGAGCACGGGGACGGCACCCGGCGAGGATGCCAGCGCGAACAGCGCCCCGCCCCACGGCAGCCCGCCGACGACGAGGCCCACACGCGTCACCAGATACGGGGTCGCATCCGGTTGCCCGTTCGCGTCGCCCTGGAGCACGAGGGCGGCGCCCGCACCGGCGCGCGAGACGGTCACCACGCGATGGGTCACCGGGGTGCCGTCGGGGCGCGTGACCGTGACGATGTCACCGGGCCCCACCTCGGTCGCCGCGACGTCCCGGTCGAGCAGCACCGATCCCGCGGGGTGGTCGGGCGACATCGACCCCGTCTCGAGCACCACCAACCGCAGGCCCACGAGCGGTGCGAGCGCCGCCAGCAGCACGAGCAGTCCGAGTGCGCCGGCGACGCCGAACACGATGCCGGTCAGCAGCCGTCGCGACCGCCCCCGGTCGCCCCGACCGACGCGTGTCGCGACGGTCGGGGCGGCGGATGTCTGGAGTGACATGCCCGTGTCCGGGTCAGACGGAGACGGCGTCGAAGTGCCAGACCGGCGTCGCGGTCTGGCCCTGCAGAGCCGTGTCGCCCGAGAACGACGACGGGAAGGTGATCGCGAAGCAGACCACCTGCTCGGTGCCGGGGGTCACCGCATCCGGTGCCGCGGCGAGGCTGAACGTGCCGGCGGTGGCGGCGTCGAGCGCCCCCGAGGGCTGCAGCTCCGAACCCGTTGCCGCGTAGTCCGTGGCGTTGCAGGTCGAGACCGCGTCCATCACCCGTGCGCTGTAGGTGAGCGCCTCGGACAGGGTCGAGGTGGTGACCACCGTGTCCGCCCCGAGCGACAGCGTGCCGCCGAGGGAGCCTGCCACGACCCGCAGTCGCACGTAGCCGTAGACGGTGTCGCCCGGGGTCAGGCTCGCGGCCTGCGCGCTGAAGTCGATGACGTTCGCCTCCGGCTGGGTCTCGTAGTCGCCCCAGACGGTGTCGCCCTCGGCGAACTGCTGCACCTCGAAGCTCGAGGCGGTGATGCCCGGGACGTTCCCGACACCACCCGTGACCCACTCCTCGTCGGTCCACGCCGCGAGCGACGGGACGGCGATCCCGGCTGAGAGGACGACCCCCGCGGCGGCGAGGGCGAGGGCCTTGTTGCGAGTGCGCGCGCGCCGCGCGTCGACTCGGATTCCGGACATGATGTTCCTCCTGATCCCTTTCGGGGTCAGAGCCGGGTGCCTGGTTTCGGGCACCCTTGCCCTGATCCAGTGCGGGCCAGTCCACTCCTCGACCACAGAGCGTTCCACCCCCACTCCGGGGGCCCCGGCGTTGCATCGAGATCGGTGCGTCGCAGCATGCCGCGAGCGGCATGGACGACGACGGTCGTCCATGCCGCTCGGGTGAGGTCAGGCTTTCCGGATGTAGGCGCGCACCGTCAGCGGCGCGAAGACCGCGACGATCACGACCGCTCCGATCAGCGTCCACAGCACGTCCCAGCCGACCGTTCCGCTGATCGTGAGCTCGCGGACGGCCGTGATGAGATGCGAGACCGGGTTGGCGTCGGCGACGGGGCGCAGCCAGTCGGGCAGCGTCGAGGTGGGCACGAAGGCGTTCGAGAAGAAGGTGAGCGGCATCATGATGAGCATCGCGATGCCCTGCACGGTGCCGGCGGTGCGCGCCGTCACGCCGAGCAGCGCCCAGATCCAGCTCACCGCCCAGGCCGTCACGATGACGAGCAACCCGGCGAGCACGATCCCCCAGCCGCCGCCCGGCCGCCAGCCGATCAGCGCGCCGACGAGCATCGTGAGGGCCGTGATCGCGGCGTAGCGGATGGTGTCGGTCATGAGAGCACCCGCGAGCGGCGCGATGCGCGCCATCGGCAGCGAGCGGAACCGGTCGAAGACGCCCGTGTCCATGTCCTCCCGCAGCTGGGTGCCGGTGACGACGCTCGCCTGCACGACCCCCTGCACGATGATCGCGGGGATGAGTGCGGGCAGGTAGTCGCTCACGCTCCCGGCGATCGCGCCCCCGAACAGGAACGCGAACATGAAGGTGAAGATGAACGGCATGAGCAGCACGTCCGCCCACTGCTCGGGGGTGCGGCGCAGCCGGATGAGCGCGCGGTAGGCCATGGTGAAGGTCTGCGACACGGTGTCGCGCAGGCCGATGTGCTTGGTCAGCTGGGTCGGGAAGACCGCCGGCCGGGTCTCGATGAGGGCGGTCACGCCGCCACCTCCTCGTCCTCTGCGGCCTCGTCCGCGGTCTCCGCGGTGTGGCCGGTGATGGTCAGGAAGACCTCGTCGAGCGTCGGCTTCTGCACGCTGATCTCGTCGAGGCGGATGCCCTGCTCGCGCAGGCGGATGAGCAGGTCGGTGACGCGCTCGGGGTCGGTCATCGGCGCGGTCACCCGCGCCGCCTCGGGGGTGACGGTCGCGGTGGTGCCGAGCACCTGCTCGACCGCCGCGACCGCCACGAGGGTCTGCGCCGCATCCGCGACCCGCAGCAGCAGGGACGACGTGCCGACCATGCCCTTGAGCTCGTCGGCGGTGCCCTCGGCCACCACCTTGCCGCGATCGATGACCGCGATGCGGTCGGCCAGCTGGTCGGCCTCGTCGAGGTACTGGGTCGTCAGCAGCACGGTCGATCCGCCCTCGACGAGCCCGCGGATCACGTCCCACATCTGGCCGCGGGTGCGGGGGTCGAGCCCCGTGGTCGGCTCGTCGAGGAAGATGAGCGGCGGCTGCGAGATGAGGCTCGAGGCGAGATCGAGCCGGCGGCGCATGCCCCCGGAGTACTTGCCGACCGGGCGCTTGGCCGCATCGGCGAGACCGAACGACTCGAGCAGCTCGAGCCCCTTGCGCTTCGCCTCGCGATGCGAGAGCCCGAGCAGCCGCCCGAAGACGATCATGTTCTCGAGTCCCGAGACCTTCTCGTCGACGGAGGCGTACTGGCCCGTGACGCCGATGAGCTGACGCACGACGTTGGGCTCCGCGACGACGTCGTGGCCGAAGATGCGGGCGGCGCCGGCTTCCGGGCGCAGCAACGTGGCGAGCATCGAGATGGTCGTGGTCTTGCCGGCGCCGTTGGGGCCGAGCACGCCGTAGACGGCGCCCTGCTCGACGCGCAGGTCGACGCCGTCGACCGCGCGGTTGGTGCCGAATACCTTGACGAGGCCCTCGGCCTCGATGGCCGGTCCGGTGATCATGAGATGCGTTCCTTCCGGGAGAGGGGGATGGTCGCCTCGAGGGCGTCGATGAGGGGTCGGCGGTCGATGCCCGCCTGCAGGAGCGCGCGCGGCACGGTGCCGAGTTCGGCGCTCAGGATGCCGATGATGAAATCCGCGTGGGTGAGGGTCGGCCGCCCGCCGCCGCGCGCCTTGACGCGCCGCATCGTGCGGTCCCACACCTCGCGCGACGAGGCGCCGAATCGGGGACCGCGCCCCCGTGCCCGGGGGGTGGAGGCCAATCGCTCCGGCGACGGGGCCACCACGCCGACCGCGGCGAGGGTGCGCTCGCGCTCGGCGGCCAGGGCGTCGCTGAACGAGTCGTAGTCGAGCCCGTGCTCGGCGAGCACGGTGGTGGCGGAGCTCGTCTTGTCGAAGAGGAACCCGAGCAGCACGTGCTCCGCCTCGACCGTCGCGCTGCCCCGGTTGGAGGCCTCCATCATCGCGACGCCCATCATGGGCTGCAGGTGGGCGCGGAGGGCCTGCTGCTCGAAGCCGTTGGCGCGCTGGGCGTTGCGGGCGGCGCGGTCGGATGCGTCGGCGTGCGCGCGCGCCGCGCGCTCGCTCGCGGCGCGGTTGGCGTCGCCGCCCTCGTGCTCAACGGACATTGCGTCTCCTCAGGTCGATATCGGTTCCGGCGAGGCGGGCGAGGTGCTTCTTGTGCACCGCCTGACGGGTGACGCCGAGCGCTTCGGCGATCTGCCCCCACCCCCAGCCCTCGCGGAGCGCGCGTTCGACGGCGGAGTCCTCGAGCTGATCCGCGAGCGAGCGGAGGGCGACGACGGCCGCGAGATCGTCGGCGATGGGATCGTCGGGCGAGACGGGTCCGGGGTTCACGCAAGCAACTGTAGTTGCCTATTCCGAGTTAAGCAACTTGTGTTGCTCACCCCGTCGTCCGGGCGCGACGAAAAGCGGCGGCACGATGCCGCCAGGAGGTCGGACGACCTCAGCTCGTGACGACGACCGGCTCCCCGACGGGGGCGTCCTCGCCCATCTCGTCGGCGAGGCGCCGCGCCTCGGCGATGAGCGTCTCGACGATCTCCGCCTCGGGGACGGTCTTGATGACCTCGCCCTTCACGAAGATCTGGCCCTTGCCGTTGCCGGAGGCCACCCCGAGGTCGGCCTCGCGCGCCTCGCCGGGGCCGTTGACGACGCATCCCATGACCGCGACGCGCAGCGGCACGGCCACGTTCTTGAGACCCTCGGTGACCGAGTCGGCGAGGGTGTAGACGTCGACCTGGGCGCGGCCGCACGACGGGCACGAGACGATCTCGAGCTTGCGCTCGCGCAGGTTCAGCGACTGCAGGATCTGCAGACCCACCTTGACCTCCTCGGCGGGCGGCGCCGAGAGCGAGACGCGGATGGTGTCGCCGATGCCCTCCGACAGCAGGATGCCGAACGCGGTCGCCGACTTGATCGTGCCCTGGAAGGCGGGACCGGCCTCGGTCACGCCGAGGTGCAGCGGCCAGTCGCCGCGCTCGGCGAGCAGGCGGTACGCCTTCACCATCACGATCGGGTCGTTGTGCTTGACCGAGATCTTGAAGTCGTGGAAGTCGTGCTCCTCGAAGAGGCTCGCCTCCCACACCGCGCTCTCGACGAGCGCTTCGGGGGTGGCCTTGCCGTACTTCTCGAGCAGGCGCTTGTCGAGGGAACCCGCATTGACGCCGATGCGCAGCGAGACACCCGCCGCCTTCGCGGCCGCCGCGATCTCGCCCACCTTGTCGTCGAACTGACGGATGTTGCCGGGGTTCACGCGCACCGCCGCGCACCCCGCGTCGATCGCCTGGAAGACGTACTTCGGCTGGAAGTGGATGTCGGCGATGACCGGGATCTGGCTCTTCTTCGCGATGATGTGCAGAACATCCGCGTCGTCCTGACTCGGCACCGCGACGCGCACGATGTCGCAGCCGGATGCCGTCAGCTCCGCGATCTGCTGCAGCGTCGCGTTGATGTTGGTGGTCGGCGTCGTCGTCATCGACTGCACGCTCACCGGGGCGTCGCCGCCCACGAGCACCTTGCCGACCTTGATCTGACGGGACTTGCGACGGGGAGCCAGCACCTCGGGCGGAGGCTTGGGCATCCCGATGTTCACTGCAGGCACGACTCCAGCCTAGTTCCGCGCGCCCTGCCTCGCCCGGACGCGACGCGCTAGCCTCACGGGGTGAGCAGCCCCGCGAGCCTCCACCACCACCTGCGCCGCATCACGGGTCGCGATCCGGACGAGCGCCACCGCACCGCCACGACGCTCGAGCTGCTCTACGACCTCACCTTCGTCATCGCTTTCGGGGCGTCGTCGAGCGGCCTCGCCCACGCCATCGCCGAGGGGCACGCGGCGGACGGACTGCTCGCGTTCGCATTCGCGACGTTCGCCGTGAGCTGGGGGTGGATCAACTACACCTGGTGGGCCTCCGCGTTCGACACCGACGACTGGTTCGTGCGGCTCATGACGCTCGTCCAGATGGTCGGCGTCATCTTCATCGCGCTCGGGATCCCCGACGTGTTCCGTTCGATGGAGGAGGGCACGCTCGACAACACCGTCGTGGTGCTCGGCTACGTCGTCATGCGGCTCGGGCTGCTCCCCCTGTGGATCAGGGTCGCCGTGCAGGATCCGACACACCGACGCCCGGCGATCGTGTTCTCCTGCGCCCTGGTCGTCGCCCAGTGCGGATGGGTGGCCGTCGCGTTCCTGCACCTTCCCCTCGCGGCCGCGGTGCCGGTGACGATCCTGCTCTACCTCGTCGAGCTGACCGGCCCGATCGTGGCCGAGCGGGTCGGTGCGGGCACACCCTGGCATCCGCATCACGTCGCCGAACGCTACGGGTTGCTGGTGATCATCACCCTCGGCGAGGTGGTGCTCGGAACGGCGTCGACGATCTCGGCCGTCGTCCAGGAGTCCGGATGGACGCTCGACGCCGGGTTGGTCGCGTTCGCAGGAACCTCGCTCGCGTTCGCGCTCTGGTGGGTGTACTTCACGGTGCCCGCCGCCCGCGTCCTCACCCGCTACCGCGCGCGGATTCCCCTGGGGGTACGGGCACATCGTGGTCTTCGGATGCCTGGTGGCCGTCGGCGCCGGACTCGATGTGGCCGCACTCGCGAGCGAAGGCCACGCGGAGCTCGACACCACCGCAGTCGCCGCGGCCGTCGCGATCCCCGTCGCCGCCCTCCTGCTGGCGATCTTCACGCAGTACTCGCTCCTCATGGGCGCCTTCGACACCTTCCACCTGCTGCTCGTCGCCACCGCGCTGGCGCTGCTGGCGGCCTCCGTCGGCGCCGCCGGCGGCGGCGCGCCCCTGTGGGCGTGGTTGGGGCTGGTCGTCGCCGCACCGGTCGCGGTGATCGTCGGATTCGAGACGATCGGTCACCGCCACCAGCAGGCGCGCCTCGGCGAACTCGGCGCCTGATTCAGAAGTCGCGACGCATCACGAGGCGGCGGAGGGTGGGTCGCGAGACGACGTGCATCCCGGCCGCCTCGAACATGCCGGGGGTGCCCACGTAGAGCTCGCCCCAGATCTCCTCCTTGCCGGGCGCCAGCTCCTTGGGGTAGCCCTCGACCGCGCGAGCGCCGTTCGCTCGGGCATGCTCGAGGGCCGCGACCGCGAGGGCGGTGCTCACCCCCTGTCGGCGGTACCCGACGCGCACGGCGAAGCAGACGATCGCCCACACCCCGTCGTCGAGCGGATCCTCGTCGCGCCCCGACCACGGGACCCGGGTGCGGGCCAGGCGCACGTACTGCGAGCGCGGCTCGACCGCGCACCAGCCGACCGGCTCGTCGCCGAGGAACGCCACGAGCCCGCTCGTGTGCTCGGCCCCCGGATCGCCGCAGGCGGTCTGGGCGCGGAACCGCTCCGCGCGCTCCTCGCGCGGCATCGACGAGAACTCCCGGTCGCGGGCGAAGAACCATTGGCACTGGCACGCCGCGGCCTCGCCCCGCAGCCCGAACACCGTCTGCAGCTGCTCCCAGCTCGCCTCGTTCGCGGGGATCACCCGGATGTCGTCGGCCATGGCCGCATCCTGCCACCGCGCGCCGACACCGGCTAGGCGATGAGCGCCTCCAGGGCGTCGCGGAACGGCCCGGGCGCCTCCAGGTGCGCGGAGTGCCCGCAGCCGTCGAGGGCGAGCTCGCGGACCTCGCCTCCGGCCGCCGCGTAACGGTCGAGCACGGTGCGGGTCTGCGTCACCATCGGCTGCGCCGGAGCGAGGTCCGCACCCGGCCACCCCGGTACGACCCCGAGGGCGCCGAGCTGGTTGAGGTCGAAGAACGACGCGTCCGAGACGATGGCGTCCTGCAGCCCGTGCACCCAGAGCACCGGCGGCTTCGCGGCGACGTCGACGATGCCGGTGGTGTCGAAGTATCGCGGTGCCATGGTGTTGAGCACCCCGCGCGTGCCGGGGCCGAAGCCCGGCCAGGCGCTCGTCGTCGAGCCGTCACCCGGGTAGTTGTCGACCCCGGTGCGGGTCGACAGCATCGACTCCACCCAGACGTCCTCGAACTCGGCCGCCGAGGCCGGATCAGCGACGTAGGCCGTGCGCAGCACGTTCCGCGGGGAGGCGGGCGACTCGTCGCCGCGGTCCCCGTCCTGCAACCGCTGCACGAAGTCGGGGTTCGCTCCCCCGCCGCCCACGCCCGGTTCCCCGGCGTCGAGGACGCGCCCCTCGGCATCCGTTCCGCCGAAACCGTAGGGCGAGACCGGCGAGATGAGGGTGAGCGACGCCACCAGCTCGGGCCGGTCGATGAGGAGCTGCATCACCACGCCTCCGCCCATGCTCCAGCCGACGATGTGCGCGGGGCCGGTGCCGAGCTCGTCGAGCACGCTCGCGACGTCGTCCGAGAAGTCGCGCACGCCGCGGGTCGCATCCACCGGCAGCGTGTCGGAGTCGCCGAATCCGCGCAGGTCGATCGCAAGGGCGCGCACCCGTGCGGGCAGCGCGAGCATCGTCGGCTGCCAGAAGAGCGACGACGACACGTTGCCGTGCACGAAGACGGCGACGGGGCCGCCGTCGTCCCCGGGTCGTTCGAGCACGCCCGCGGTGAGGCGCGGGGTGCGGATGCGGTGGGAGGTGATCCCGTCGAACACGGTCTGGACCATGGGTGCTCCTGTCTAGCGGGGGTCGATGGCTCGGGTGATCACGGGCAGCAGGGCGCGCACGCCGTCGTCGCTCATGAGGATCGTGTAGTGGTTCACGTCGGCGATCCGGTGCACCTCGAGCGCCGGCAGCTCGCGCATCCAGCGGTCGAGCCGCGGTTCGGGGTAGAGCGGCGGCACCTCGTCGAGCAGGCCGCGCTCGGCGCGGAGGAACGGGATGGCGGGCAGCCCGCGCAGGCGGGCGAGGATCGGGTCCTCGTCTTGCAGCTCGAGGGAGTCCTGCGCCACGGCCTCGACCCGGCCGGTCGGGCGCAGCTCGGGTGCGCTCCCCCGCAGGTCGTAGTCCGCGTACGCGTCGAGGCGGGGGTCGTCGACGCCCGCGAAGGCCGGATGCGCACGCCAGAACCCGCGGTACTCCTCCGGCGACGCGTACACGGCCGAGAGCCGCGCGGCCGCGGGGCCGATGAGCGCCGCGGGCACGTCGGCCGGGTCGACGCCCTCCGGCTGCGGCAGCGGCAGTCCGCCGTCGATGAAGACGACACCCGTGATGCGTTCCGGGGCGAGGGCCGTGAGCGCGCCCACGGCGAAGGCGCCCATCGAGTGCCCCAGGGCGACCACGGGGCCGGCCCCGACCTCGTCGAGCAGTACGAGGCAGTCCTCGGCGTGCTGCGCCATGCCCCAGGGTCCGGGCAGCTCGCGGCTGCCCCCGCGCCCGCGCAGGTCGGGCGCGATGATCCGCACGTCGGGGAGCGCGTCGGCGAGCCAGCGCCAGGCGAGGTGCGAGGAGGTGATCCCGTGCACCGCCAGCACCGTGGCGCGCGCCTCCCCCGCCGGCTCCCAGACGGCGCCGCGCAGCTCTCCGCCGCGCACCGAGGCGCGCACCGGTGCGTATCCGCTCATCGCGCCGACCACCCGCCGTCCATGACGTAGGACGCCCCGGTGACCATGCCCGAGCTGGCACCGCAGAGCCACACCACGAGGTCGGCCACCTCTTCGGGCTCGAGCAGGCGCTTGACGGCCGCCTCGGTCAGCATGACCTTCTCGACGACCTCCGACTCCGGGATGCCGTGCACCGCCGCCTGGTCGGCGATCTGCTTCTCGACGAGCGGGGTGCGCACGTAGCCGGGGTTCACGCAGTTGCTGGTCACCCCGTGCGGCGCGCCCTCCAGCGCGGTCACCTTCGACAGCCCCTCGAGCGCGTGCTTCGCCGTCACGTAGGCGGACTTGAAGGCCGACGCGCGCAGCCCGTGCACCGAGGAGATGTTGACGACGCGACCCCAGCCGCGCGCGTACATGTGCGGGAGGCTGGCGCGGATCAGCAGGAACGGCGCCTCGACCATGATCCGCTGGATCGCGCGGAAGGCCGCCGGGTCGAAGTCGACGATCGGCGCCACCCGCTGGATGCCGGCGTTGTTGACCAGGATGTCGGCCTCGAGCACGAGGCCGTCGAGCGCGGCCGTGTCGCCGAGGTCGACCTGCCACGCCTCGCCGCCGAGCTCGGCGGCGACCGCGGCGGCCGCGCTCCCGTCGAGGTCGGCGATGACGACGTGCGCCCCCTGCGCGGCGAGCGCGCGTGCCGTCGCGGCACCGATCCCGCTCGCACCGCCGGTGACGACGGCCCTGCGTCCGTCGAGGCTCATGCGTCCCCCTCCTCCCGCGGCGGGCGCAGCGCGCCCTCGATGAACCGCATCATCTGCTCGAAGACCTCGTCGGGCACCTCGGAGGTGCCGCTCGCCATCGGGTCGGCGTCGTCGCCGACCTCGCCGGCGCCCCACAGCACCCAGCGCATGCCGATCATCTCGCCGATGCCCATGAGCGCCCACGCGGCCACGGTCGGGTCGATGTCGCCGATCTCCCCGGCGGCCCGCGCGGTGCTGAGCGCCCCGATGTAGCCCTCGACGATTCGCGTGTAGTGCAGTCGCAGCGCACGGGGGCTCACCAGCTCGGCCTCGCGCACGATGCGGTAGAGGGCCGGATGCTCCGCCGTGAACCGGAAGAAGGCGCGGAACCCCGCCCGCTCGGCCTCGATCCGGTCGCGCGCGCCCTCGCCCGCCTCGGTCATGGCGTGGCGCACCCGGCGGTTGAGGTCGTCGACGAGCTCCTCGAAGATCTCGAGCTTGCTCGCGAAGTAGAGGTAGAACGTGCCCTGACCGACGCCCGCCTCATCCGTGATGCGGCTGATCGAGGCGTCGGCGTAGCCGTGCGCGGAGAACACGGTCTCGGCGGCGGCCAGCAGCTTGGCGCGCGTGCGCTCGCCGCGTGCGGTGGCGGGTTGGATGGTCATCGTGCGCCTTCCGTCGGGATGTGCTCGGCGAGCCAGCGATCGAGCAGTTCTCGGCGCTTGACCTTGCTGTTCGAGGTGCGCGGCAGCTGGGGCACGAGGCGCAGCTGCGTGGGCACCTTGAAGCGCGCCAGCGAGGCCGCGCAGTGGGCGATGACCTCGTCGTCGTCGACGAGAGCGCCTCGCGCCGGCACGATCCACGCGACCGGCACCTCGCCCCAGGTCTCGTCGGGGACGCCGACCACGCACGCCTCGGCGACCGCCGGATGCTCGAGCAGCACCGCCTCGATCTCGGCGGGCGCGACCGTCTCGCCGCCGGTGATGAAGACGTCCTTGATCCGGTCGATGACGCGGAAGTACCCGCTCCCGTCCCGCTCGACGAGGTCGCCGGTGTGGAGCCAGCCGTCGATGACGGTGCGGGCGGTGGCCTCGGGGGCGCGGAAGTAGCCCGCGAAGACCCCGGGACCGCGCACGAGCAGCTCACCGGTCGCCGCGCCCTCGAGGCGCTCCCCCGTCGCGGGGTCGGCCACCTGCACCTCGACGTGCGGATACGGCTTGCCCGCGGAGCCGAGGCGCGTGCGCGCGTCCTCGTCGGGCAGGCACAGCACGTTCGGGGACGCCTCGGTCAGGCCGTAGCCCTGCGAGAGCGCCACACCGCGCGCATGCCAGATCTTGAGCAGCGCCTCGGGCATGGGCGCGCCGCCCACGATCGCGTGCTCGAGGCTCGTCAGGTCGGCCGCTGCGAAGTCGGGGTGCAGGGCGAGGAAGCGGTAGTTCGCGGGGACGCCCATCATCGTGGTGATGCGCCGGTCGGCGATGAGCTGCAGGGCGCGACCCGCGTCGAAGGTGCGCTCGAGCACGACGGTCGCACCCACCCACCACGCGAGGAGCGGCTGGATGTTCCACCCGCCCACGTGGTACTGCGGCATGACGGCGAGCACGACGTCCGCGCTCCCGAGACCTGCGATCCGCGAGAGCGACAGGTTCGTCCAGAAGCAGTTGGCATGGGTGAGGATCGCGCCCTTCGGCTGGTCGAGGGTGCCGGAGGTGAAGACGATCAGGAGCGCGTCGTCGTCGCGCACCGCGCGCTGCTCGGGCGCCGTTCCGCGGCGGTGCGGTACCGGAACCTCGCCCTCGACCCCGTCGAGACCGAGCCGATCGCGCGGCACCTGCACCGCCATGCGGGCGAGCGCGTCGTCGGCGAGGGCGTCGAACTCCTGCTCGACGAGAAGCAGAGCCGGGTCGGCGTGCAGCAGCTGATGGGCGAGCTCCGCCGGCGAGAGCCGCCAGGACAGCGGCACGAGCACGAGTCCGGCCTTGGCGCACGCGAAGAACAGCACGACGTGGTCGGCGCTGTTGCCGGTGAGGGTCGCGATGCGGTCGCCGACGCCGTATCCCGCGGCGCGGAACGCCGCCGCGAGGGCACGTGAGCGCTCCTCGAGGCCGCGGTAGCTGAGCACGACGCCGCGGTCGTCGATGGCCACCCGATCGGGTGTGGCGACGGCGCGATCGGCCGGCCAGCGGCCGAGGGTGTGCAGCCCGTCGACGCCCGTCATTCCGCCTCCTCCAGCCGCTCCCGTGCGGCGCGCGTGACGCGTCGACCGCTCGACGCCCTCCGCACGGTACCGGCGATGCCCCCGGGCAGGAAGAGCACCACGAGGATGAACAGGGTGCCGAGGATGAACAGCGGCTCCGAGAGCGGGATGCGCAGTGCGTCCGGCAGGCCCGCGACCGCGTCGGAGGCGGCGAAGGCGGTGAGCCGCTGGTCGAGCAGCGTGTACACGAACGCCCCGACCACGGCGCCCCAGCGCGACCCGACCCCGCCGAGCACGACGATCACGAGCAGGGTCAGCGTGAAGTCCGCCGAGGTTGCCCGCGGCGTCGCGCCGGACTGCAGCACGAAGTAGATCGTGCCGGTGAGCGCGGCGAGCGCCGAGGCGATGACGAAGGTGAGGAGCTTGACCGTGAACGGCCGCAGGCCGAGCACGCGCACCCGCAGCTCGTTCTCGCGCGAGGCGACGGCGACGTGCCCGGCGCGCGAGCGCTCGAACCAGACGACGACGAGGAAGACCGCGAGCAGCACGACGAGCGCGACCCAGTACACGTTGCGGGTGTTGAGCACGCCGATCAGGAACTCGGGCACGTTGCGGGTGTCGAGGCGCAGCCCCTCCTCGCCCCCGGTGAGCCACGCGTTGCGGCGCACGAGCACGCTGCCCGCCTGGGCGAACGCGAGGGTCACCATGGCGAACGAGATGCCGGCGACCCGCAGGCTCACGGCGCCGAGCGCGAGGGCGATCCCCGTGGCGATCGCGACCGCGATGGCGATCGCCGGCACGAGGCCCAGATCGGTGCGCTGCAGCAGCACGCCGAGGCCGTAGGCGCCCAGCGCGAAGTACAGCGCGTGCCCGAACGACAGCATGCCCGCGGTGCCGAACAGCAGGTGGTAGCTGAGCGCGAGCGCCGCGAAGATGAGGCACAGCGCGAGCAGCTGCAGGGTGCCCGGCAGGTAGGTGGGCCCCGGCAGCACGCCCGGGATCTCGATCGCCAGCAGTGGCAGCACGGCGGCGACCGCCCCGAAGACCACCGCGAGCGCGAGCGGGAACCAGCCCGCGCGGGTGATCCGGATCCAGCCCGCGCGGCGCGCGGGTGCGGGTGCGTCGGTCACGCGTGCACCTTCTTCCCGAGGATGCCGGCGGGCCGCAGCAGCAGCACGCCCGCGAGCAGCAGCACGACGACGAGGTCGCCGACGCCCCAGTAGAAGTTCGCGAACTGCTGGAGCACGGCGACGACCACCGAGGCGATCGCCGCACCGGAGAGGGATCCGAGCCCCCCGATCACCGTCACGATGAACGCGAAGATCAGCAGCGAGCCGCCCAGCTGCGCGGAGACGTAGCCGAAGTAGTGGGAGGCGAGCACGCCCCCGAGTCCGGCCGCGGCGCCGCCGATCGCGAACACGACGGTGAAGGCGCGACGCACGTCGATGCCGAGCGCGGTCACCATCGGCCGGTTCTCGACGCCCGCCCGGATGATGAGGCCGTAGCGCGTGAACCGCAGGAAGGCGACGATGCCGAGCAGCACGAGGGCCGCGACCCCGATCAGCACGAAGCGGTCGTTCGGGATGCGGGCGCCGAGGAGCTCGGTGGTCTGCCCGAACCAGGCAGGGGCGCTGACGTAGATCGGGTCGGTGCCCCAGATGCCCTCGAACAGCGCGACGGTCGCGAGCGAGAGGCCGACGGTCACGAGCACCTGCTCGATGTGGCGCTCGTAGAGGCGCCGGATGAGCAGCAGCTCGGTGAGGGCCGCGGCCAGGGCGCCGACGGCGCTGCCGAGCACGAGGGAGGCGATGAGGGCCGGCCAGGAGTCGCCGCCCAGGCGCCGCGCCAGTTCGAACCCGGCGAACGCACCGAGGGTCAGGAACGATCCGTGGGCGAAGTTGAGCACACCCATGAGGCCGTAGATGAGGGAGAGACCGCTCGCGACGAGGAAGTACAGCGCGCCGAGGCCGAGCCCGGTCACGAGCAGCAACACGATCGTACTCATCGCTCCCCCTCCTCGGCGCCCGGCTCGGCGTGCACGCCGAGCAGCCTGGTGGTCGCATCCGGATCGTCGAGCAGCTCGGCGGCGGGACCGCGGTGCACGACCCGCCCGGACTCGAGCACGACGACCGTCTCGGCGAGCTGGCGCACCACCTGCAGGTTCTGCTCGACGAGCAGGATGGGCACGGCCTCGGCCGCACGCGCGAGCGCGTCGGCGACGTCCTTCACGATGAGCGGCGCGAGTCCCTTCGTGGGCTCGTCGACGAGCAGCACCGCATTGCGGTTGATGAGCGCCCGCGCGATCGACACCATCTGCTGCTGGCCGCCCGAGAGCGAGCCCGCGCTCTGCGCCTGCCGCTCCACGAGGTCGGGGAACAGCTCGCGCACGAGCTCGCGTCCCGTCGCATCGGAGCCGCGCTCGGCGAGTCGGAGGTTCTCGGCGACCGTGAGCCCGCCGAACACCTCGCGGTCCTCCGGGACGTAGCCCACGCCGCGCTGCACGATGCGATGAGTGGGGAGCGCGTCGATGCGCTCCCCCGCGAGCTCGACCAGCCCGCGACGCTCGATGAGGCCGAGGACGGCGCGGATGGTCGAGGTCTTGCCGACGCCGTTGCGGCCGAGCAGCGCCGTGACCCCGCGGGCCGGCACCTCGAAGCTGACGTCCTCGACGACCTGCTGCCCCGCGATGCGCGCGGAGAGGCCCTCGACGACCAGGACGGGGGCGCTCACACGGCCTCCCCGAGGTAGGCCGCCTGCACGGCGGGGTCGGCGACGACCTCGCTCGGCTCGCCGATCGCGAGGAGTCGTCCGTGGTGCATGACCGCGACGCGGTCGACGAGCCCGAGCAGCACGTCGAGGTGGTGCTCGACCATGAGCACGGTGCGCCCCGCGCGATGCACGTCGCGGATCACCTGGCCGAGTCCCGCGACGTCGCCGGAGGCCACCCCGGCCATCGGCTCGTCGAGCAGGATCACGGCGGGATCGGCGGCGAGGAGCATCGCGATCTCGAGCTTGCGCTTGTCGCCGTGCGACAGCACCCCCGCCGTCGTGGCGGCATGGTGCGCCAGCCCGACCTCGGCGAGCCGCTCGGCGGCGACCCCGCTCGCGGCGTCGGAGTCGCGGGGAGCCCGGACGACGGAGAGGGCGCCGCCCAGGCGGGCCTGCGCCGCGAGGCGGACGTTCTCGGCGACGCTGAGCGCCGGGAAGAGGCTGGAGGTCTGGAAGGTGCGCCCGAGACCGGCGCGGGCCCGGCGATGCACGGGCGCGGAGGTCACATCCGCTCCGTCGAGCGTGATGGTCCCCGAGCTGGCCACCGCGATGCCCGAGATGAGGTTGAAGAGCGTCGTCTTGCCGGCGCCGTTGGGGCCGATCACCCCGAGCATCTCGCCGGGTGCGACGGAGAAGGTGACGTCGTCGATGATGGTCGCGCCGCCGATGGCGTAGCGCAGGCTCCGGATGTCGAGCGCCGGAGGCTGGGACATGGTGCGGGTTCCTTCGGGATCGGGACGGGGACGATCTGCGCCGGAGCGGGGCGGGTGACGCCCCGCTCCGGCGTCGGGTCAGCCGGCGACCGGAGGTGCCACCGTGTCCGCGTCGATCGTCTCGACGAGCTCGGGCGCGTATCCGTCGCCGTCCTTCACGAGCTTGACCTGGAACATCGGCTGGATCATCGCGTGGTCCTCGGCGCGCACCGTGATGGTGCCCTTCGGGCCGTCGAAGGTGAAGCCCTCGAGTGCCGAGATGTAGCCGTCGACGGTGTCGCCGCCCTCCCGGACCGCCTGCACGAGCATGATGGCCGCGTTGAAGCCGTCGGGCGAGAAGAGGTCGGGCTCCGAGCCGGCGGCCTCGAGGCGCTCGATCATGGCCTGGTTCACGTCGTTGTCCGCGGCACCCGCGAAGTAGTGGTTCAGGAACGAGATCGACTCGCTCGCCGATCCGTATGCGCCGTAGGTGGCCACGTCGCCCAGTCCGGTGACGACCGTGGTGGCGTCGAAGACGCCCTGCTGGGTGAGCGCCTCCCACATCGAGCCGGAGGTGGCTCCCGCCCACGCCACGAACACGAGGTCGGGGTGCGCGTCGATGATCTGCTGCGCGAAGGGGGTGAACTCGGTCGCATCCTCGGGCACGAGCACGCTCGAGACCGTGGCGCCCTGACCGCCGAGCACGGCGGTGACGCCCGCGAGGTTGCCCTGACCGAAGGCCGTGTCCTGCGCGAACACGAGCACCGACTTGCCGGCCGGGTCGCCGATGAACGTGCCGGCGGTGGCGACGTCCTGGTAGGTCTGCCGACCGGAGCGGAAGGTGTACTCGTTGACGCCGGTGATGGCGTCGGCGGCGGCGGGTCCCGAGATGTAGAGGATCTTGTTCTGCGCGGCCTGCTCGGCGAGAGCGAGCGCGACACCGGACGACGCGGTGCCGAGCACGATCTGCGTTCCCTGGCCGATGACGTCCTTCATGGTGGAGACGGCCTTGTCGGCGTCGCCGGCGTCGTCGAGGTAGGAGATGTCGAGCTCGCGGCCGTCGACCGTGCCGGTGCCGTCGGTCGCATAGTCGAGACCGGCCTTGAACCCCTCGACGTAGGTCTCGCCGTAGGCGGCGAGGGGACCGGAGGTCGAGGTGATGACCGCGACGGGGACCGCTGCGAGGTCGGCTCCGCCGTCGGCGTCGCCGCCTCCGGCGGTGGGGGCGCAGCCCGCGAGGGCCAGCACGGCTGCCCCGATCGCGGTCGCTGCGAGGAACTTCTTCGTTGCCTGCATGTGAATGTGGACCTTTCCTGCTGTCATAGGAGGAGGGCAAGACCTGACAGGTGATTCAGGTATCAGAAACCTAGGCGCGGTTCAGCGGGGTGTCAAGTCGGCGCGCTCTAGCTGTAGTTCCTCGTGAGGTTGTGAACGCGTGCTGCGG
>NZ_JANTHX010000008.1:393340-604662 GCF_024752305.1 Protaetiibacter mangrovi | reverse complement strand
CACGAGCGCGAGGGCGCCGCGCACGCTCACGCCGAGACGCACCTCCGTGGCCGAGCGGGTCGCCTCCGCGAGTCGGGAGACGTAGTCGTTGATCGAGGGGTCGACGTGCACCGTCCGCACGAGCGCGGCGAGCTCCACCACCTCGGCGGCCGAGATGACCGAGGGGATCACCGTGTCGTGGGCGCGCACCCCGGCGCCCTCCAGGATGCGCACGGTGGCGGCGTGGTCCGGGTAGCCGATCGACGCCTTCAGCAGGAAGCGGTCGAGCTGGGCTTCGGGCAGCCGGTAGGTGCCCGCCTGCTCGATCGGGTTCTGCGTCGCGATCACCATGAACGGGGCGTCCACCGGATGGGTGGCGCCGTCCACGGTCACCCGACCCTCCTCCATCACCTCGAGCAGCGCGGCCTGGGTCTTGGGGCTCGCGCGGTTGATCTCGTCGGCGAGCACGACGTTGGCGAACACGGGACCCTGGTGGAAGTCGAAGCGCCCCGTGCGCTGGTCGTAGATGCTGACGCCGGTGATGTCGCCCGGCAGAAGGTCCGGGGTGAACTGGATGCGGTTGCTCGTGCCGTCGAGGCTCTGCGCGATCGCCCGTGCGAGCGAGGTCTTGCCGGTTCCCGGGTAGTCCTCGAGCAGCAGGTGCCCCTCGCTGAAGAGGGCGATGAACCCGAGGCGCACCACGAAGGTCTTGCCGAGCAGCACCTGCTCGACGCCGGACACGAGGCGCCCGAACGTCTCATGGAAGCCGCTCGCCTGCTCGGGCGTCATCGTCATGGGAAGTCCTCTCGGATCGTTGGGGGCCGGCTGTCGGGTCAATGCGGGGTCTCCGTCCAGAGGTATGTTCGCGTATAGCTCGTGCCGTTGGCGGTCACCGTGACGGTGAGGTCGGGATAGGCGTTGCCGAGCACCCCTCCCCCGACGACCTCGCACTGGTTCGCGGTGGCGGGATCGTCGTCGGGACCGCACGTGATGTCGACCGTGTCGTAGCCGGGGACGCTGCCGATCGGCGTCGGCCCGCCCGTCCAGACCCAGTAGCCCTGGCCCGGGGACAGCGCGGTGACCGGCGGCACCGTCTCGATCGCCTGCAGCCCGCTCATCTCGATGCGCACCGGCACGCCCACGCCGATCACGGGCGACCAGTTCGGGCTGCACAGCCGCACCTCCGGGTACTGCTTGCACGCCTTGACCTGCACCGAGATGCTGTTGCCGTACTGCGTTCCGTTGGCCGTGAGGAACCCCGCGCCCGGAGTGCCCGAGTACTCGGATCCGTCGGTCGTGCCGCCGGACAGCCGGTACTGGAACCCGTCGACGTCGCTCGAGCCGCTCGGGATGGTGAAACCGGTGAGCCGGAAGTCCCAGGTGCCCGTGCCGCTCGACAGCGGGCCGACGAGCCCGATGCCCGCCACGTCGCCCGGCGCGGCCCGCGGGGTCGCGGTGACGGATCCGGACACCGTGCACCCCTGTCCGTTGTAGGCGTAGACCGTGAAGGTGTAGGTGGTGTTCGCGGAGAGGCCCGTGAACGTCGCGGATGCCGCGGTGCCGCCGAGCGTCTGCACGTCGCCCGTGGGTGGCGACAGCGTCGGCGATCCGGTGTCGACGCCCGTCACCGTGCACGCCGGCGCCGCACCGTCGTGGCGGGCCACGAAGTAGTTCGAGATCGCCTTGCCGTTCGCGTCGAAGGCGCCCGCCCACGCGATCGTCGCGGTCGTCCCGTCGGTGGTCGAGGCGGAGGCGGTGGGGCTCGCGATGAGGATCGGGGCGCCCGCGGGCGTGGCGCTGCCGCCCGCCTCGTTCCAGGTCGCGAGAGAGTTCGGCGCCTTGTTGCGCGCGCTCACCGAGAACGCGACGGCCGCACCGTTCGCGATCCCGGGGTTCGAGATGATCCGGGTGTACTCCGTGCCGACCGCGTCGTCCGCCGAGACGGACACCGTGGCGGTCAGCCCGCCCACCGTGACGAGGTAGCTGTCGATGGGGGTGCCGGCCGTCGCGGCGGGCTTGCGCCACACCACCCGGAGGCCGTGGTCGACGGGGGTCGCCGTGACGGCGCTCGGCGGCGGCGGGATGACATCCGACCAGATCGTGCCGGGGAGCTGGGTGGGGTCCGACTCGCCGATCGCGTTGACCGCGACCACGCTGATGCGGACCGCGTTGTCCGGTCCGTTGCCGGGGGTCGTCACCGCGCATCCCACCGTGATGGTGCAGCTGGTGGTCGAGAGCACCGATCCGGTGGCCGCGCTCGACAGCGTGACCCGGTACTCGCTGATGGGCGAGTTGTTGAAGGGCCCCGGCGCCCAGCCGAGCTTCAGCAGCCGGTCGCCGAACTCGGTGACGCGCAGATTGGTGACGGGGTCGGGCACGTCCTGCACCGAGATCGTCACGAGTCCCCACACGTAGCGGTCCACGTCGCCCGTCGCGTCGGCCACCTCGTACTGCAGGGTGACGTCCACGGGCTCCGCGGTGTCCGCGACGGTCACCGACAGGCGGGAGCGATCGGCGCTCGGCGTGATGGTGATACCCGCCGGCACCGCCGCCCCGTCGAGGCCGCGGATGTCGACGACGCGCAGCGGCACGTTCGGGAACGGGTTCGTCGCGTTGTCGTTGGCGAGTACGTCGACGACCGTCGTGGCGCCGCGCTTCGCGATCGCCTGGTCGGCGACCGGTTTCGCGAGCGGGCGTGTCGAGGGCACCACGCGCAGCTGCACGCGGCCCGACTGGCCGTCCTTGATGGCGTCGCGCACCGCGAGCGTGATGCTCGTCGTGCTGCCCTTGACCGCGGAGGGGTCGGCGCGCAGCACCAGCCGCTGGCCGTTCAGCTCGTAGCTGAAGCCGGCGGGCAGCGGATCCAGCACCGTGTAGGTGAGCTCGTCGATGTCGTCGTCGTACGGGTACTTGGTGAGCTTGACGAGGTCGAGCTCCTTCTCCTGACCCGGTTCGAACTCGACCACCGCCCCCGTGAACACGGGCGGCTGGTTGTCGCGCGGTTCGACCGTGATCGGCAGCGACAGCGTGGTCACGTGCCCGTCCGGGTCGGACGCCGAGCCGCCGTCGGTGACCTCGAAGGTGATCGACGCCGGCCCCCAGTACCGGTCGGCCGAGGTGTACTGCAGGGTGTCCTCGTCCACGACGAGCGAATCCCCGTTGGCATGCGTGGCGCGCACCGTGCTGGAGTCGGTGAGCCGCACCCGCGAGCCGCCGAGCGCCACCACGTACTCCGACAACTGGATCGTCAGCGTCGACTCGCTCTTGACGACCAGCAGCGGCGCCTTGGTGTTCACCTGCGGCAGCGCGTCGTCGTAGCCGGGCACCCGGATGAACGCGTAGGTGCGGATCGCGCTGTTGTCGGGGTGCACCACGGCGAACGGGATGATCTGGCTGCGGTCCTCGATCGTCACCCGGATGCGCTTGTTCGGCAGCACCTCCGCCGACGACGCGTAGCCGGGCACGAGCTCGACGCCGAGCTCCGACACCTCGCCGTCGGCGAAGAAGACCTTGTCGAGCACCGAGACGTCGACGGTGGTGCGGTCGAGCACGTCGGTCACGCTCAGCACCGAGTCCTCCGCGGTCGGCCGCGAGAGCGGCGCGTCCGGATCGACCGTCACCCGGATGAAGTTCGAGCTCGTGCCGCCCGTCTGGTTCTCGATCGTGTAGATCACGCTGTAGTCGCCCGGCACCGCCGGCGGGGTGATCTTCACGACGTCGTCTCCGACGATCTCGGCCGTGATGTCGGCGCCGTTGGGCTCGACCTGGCGGATGGTGAGCGCCGAGCCGTCCGGATCCGAGTCGTTGAGGAGGGGACGCACCGAGACCGTGCGACCGGGTCGCACGAGCACCGAGTCGAGGTTGGCGACCGGGTTGCGCGCGCCCTCGAGAGCCGGCGAGATGCCCACCCGGATCGTGCCGGTGGCGCGCGCGCCGAGTCCGTCGACGACGGCGTACTGGAAGACGTCCGTGCCCGAGGAGTAGTCGCCGGCCTGGTAGAGGATCGTGCTGCCCTCGACCGAGAGCACGCTGCCCTTCTCCGGGTTGGTCACCTGGCCCACCAGCTGCACGGCGTCGCCGTCCGGGTCGACCCCGCTCGTCGGGATGTCGATGCGCACCGTCTGCCCGGCGAGCACGCGCGCCGTCACGGTGAGCGGAACCGGCGGGTTGTTGGTGGCGAGGTTGCGCTCGCGCACCGAGATGAGCACGCGCGCCTGAGCCGTCTGCCCGTCGGTGCCGGAGATCGTGTAGATCGCCGTGTAGTTGCCCGCCGTCTCGGGCGCCAGGTAGCGCAGCCGATCGCCCGACGCGAACAGGAGGCCCGCGTCGGCGGGGAGCGGCTGAGCGAGATCGGGCTGGAGCGTGATCTCCTCGCCGTCGGGCTGCTCGTCGTTGTCGAGCACGGGGATGTCGATGACGTCGCCGACCCGCACCGTCACCTCGTCGTCGGTCGCGATCGGCGGCTGCAGCCGCAGCGGGTGCGGGATCTCGACGACCGTGATCGTGCCCTGCGCCTCCGCCAGGCCGTTGCTGATGCGGTAGTTGAAGGTGACGCTGTCGTCGAGCGGCGCCGTGAGGGTCACCCGGATGCGTCGCTGATCGAGCACCTCCACCTGGAGGCCGGAGCCGGCGGGGACGTTCATGACCCCGGTGACCACGAGCACGCCGCCCGCGGGGTCGATGTCGGTCGTCGGCGGATCCACGGTCTGCGAGCTCTGCGAGGTGATGAACATCGTCTTCGGCACCGTGATCGGCCGGGTGGAGGCGTCGGCGGGCGCGGAGACGTCGATGCGGACGGTCCCGGTGGCGGTCTGGGTGCCGTCGGTCACCGTGAACTCGACGTAATGGGTGCCCACCTGATCGGAGCGGAAGGTGAAGGTGCCGGCCTCGAAGCTCGCGACGATCGTGGTGCCGGCCTTCGGGGGCACGCCGCCGAGACGGATGGTGGCGTTGCCGCCGCGCACGTGCTGGAGGGGACGCACCGTGATCTCGTCGCCCGCCGAGGCGAGCGCGACCCAGGGCTCGACGACGATGTCGACGTCTCCGCGCGACTTGACCGTGACCTGGAGGGCGCCGTTGGTGGCATCCCGGCCGTCGGACACCGTCACCGTGACGGTCTTCACCCCCGTCGCGGCGCCGCCGTCGGTGAAGATGACGACGCCCTCCGGCTTGAAGCTCACCTGATCCGGGTCCGCGGTCGCGGCGCCCGTGACGAAGATCGCGTCGCCGTCCGGGTCGATCCAGTCGCCGCTGACCTGCGTGGAGACGCGACCGCCCTGCCCGACGGTCGCCTTCGAGGTCCGCACCTGCCTCGGCGGCGAGTTCTGGTCGGGGGTGCGCACCTCGACCGTCACGATCGCCGACGCCGACCCGCCGCGACCGTCGGAGATGGAGTACCCGAACACGATCGTGCCGCTCGCCTCGGCGGTGAGGGTCAGCTGGAGCTGCTGGTTGCGGCTCACCAGGTCGATCCGTCCGACCGAGTCGTCGATGGCGTCGACGGAGGTCACGACGAGCACGTCGCCGTTCGGGTCGTAGTCGTTCAGCAGCACCGGGAGCACGCTGGCCCGACCCGGTCGGGCCCCGAAGGTGTCGTCGACGGCGACGGGGGGCTGCTGGATCTCCTCGAGCTGCGGGGGCGTGTCGTCGGTGGCCTGCGGCTGCTCCTCCTGCTGCTGGTCGTCCGTGATCAGCTCGTCCCAGTTGTCGATGAGCTCGCCGTCGGCCTGCACCGCCCAGCTCGAGCCCCCCACGGCGTCGTTGAGGGCGACGTTGGCCCCGTTCACCGCGAACCGCAGGGTGGGCCCGCCCGGCATCCCCGACAACGGCAGCCGCGCGGGGTCGTCGGAGCCGCACCGTCGCCAGGCGGTGCCCGAGCTCCACGCGGCGTAGCGGCAGCCGTCGACGACCACCGGCTCGGCGGGAACGCCCGAGGCGTCGTCGACGAGCACCGTCGGGTCGCCGCCGTCCATGTCGGCGGCCACGAGGCCCTGCGAGTGCGCGACGAGCACCCGCGAGTTCGCGGGACCGGGCTGCTGCAGACGCACCCCCGCCCCGGCGAGCGCGGTGCTCAGCCCGCGCACGCCTGCGGCCGTCGCCAGCTCGTCGGTCGTGGTGTCGAGCACGGCCCAGCGCTCCCCCACCGCCGTCACCTGGACGGTGTCGGTGGCCGCCGCATCCGGGCCCCAGGCGATGTCGGAGCGTTCGCCGACCGTGTCCTCGTCGGCGTCCACCCGCCACAGCTGCGCGGCCTCCGGCACGTAGGCGAGCACCGCGCCCGTCTCGGTGACGGCGACCACGGCGTCCGTGCCGAGGCTCAGCGCGGCGGGGGATGCGGCGTCGAAGGAGCCGAGGTCGGCGAGCGGCACGAACCAGACCTCACCCGTCGCGCGGGCGACGATGACGACGCGATCGCCCGCGAGCAGCAGCTCGGGATCCTGGGGTGGGAGCGCGATGTCGTCGCCGAGCGTCGCGGTGGCCGGGTCGAGCTGCCGGACGGTGGCGCTCGCGCTGTCCACGAGCAGCACCGTCGATCCGGACTGCACGAGCTGGGGCGACGCCGCGTCCACCGCGACGACGCTGTCGAGCTCGAAGACGTCGGTGTTGGCGCGCCCGATCGCGTTCTGCACGGAGCTCGTGACCCACACCGACGGATCGCTCAGATCCATCCGCTGGGCGGAGTAGCCCGTCGAGACGATCGCCAGGGTCGCCACCACGGCGGTCACCACCGTGCCGCTCGTCACCGTGGCGACGAGCGAGCGATGGGCGGCGAACCAGGTGCGCACAGGTCAATCCTCGACGACGTCGACGCACTTCTCGGCACTCGCCGCACCGGTGGTCCCGTCGCGGTTGACGACGACCGTCACGCAGACGTCGTGTCCGGCGTCGGTGTCGACCACGAAGCGGCTGGCCGACTGCAGCGCCGGGGTGGACCGGACCCCGTCGTCGGTCACGGTGATCTGATAGCGGTCGCCGTCGGAGATGCCCGGGTCGGGCCAGCTGAACTCGACCCTCCCACCGCTCTGGACGTCCGCCTGGATGTCGCTCACCACGGGGATGCCGTCGCCCACGGCCCGCACGAGCACGACGAGCGCGACCGTGCCGAGCACCGTCACGAGCGCGGCCGCGGCGGCGAGCGCCCACGCCATCCGGCGGAAGCCGGTCCCGGCCGCCCCGGGTGCGCTCCGCGAGAACGGCCCGTCGGGCGCGCTCCGGTCGCGCACGGTGCCGACGGGGGCGTACGGCTCGCTGGGCACGGGGCGGCGGCGCCGACGTCCCGCCTTCGGCGGTGCGGATCCGGTGCTCACCGGGCGCAGGCGCGTGCGCTCCTCCTGGTCGGCCACGGTCCCGAGCGCCCAGTCGTCCATGGCGATCTCGGCCGCCGTCTGCGGCAGGCCGAGCTCCGTCTCGACGAGCTGCAGCTCGCGCACGAACTCGAGGGCGCTCTCCGGCCGCTGCTCGGGCCGGCGCGACATGCCCCGCCGCAGCAGCGCCTCGAGGCTCGCGGGCACGTCGGGGCGGCCGATGGCCTGCGGCTTGGCGCGGGCGATGCGCCCCATGAGGTCGCTCGACGAGTTCGCCCCGCCCGGCACCTCGAAGGGCGATCGCCCCGCCAGCAGCGAATACGTCGTCGCGGCGAGCGACCACACCTCCGAGGCGATCGATCCGGGCGTCTCGTCGAGCAGCACCTCGGGTGCCGACCAGGGGATCGACAGTCCGACCGAGTTCTCGTCCTTCTGCCCGCCGAGGGTCGAGGCGATGCCGAAGTCGGACAGCACCGGGTGCCCGTATGCCGTCTGGAGGATGTTCGAGGGCTTGATGTCGCGGTGCAGCACCCCGGCGCGGTGCGCGGTCTCGACGGCCGAGCCGATCTTGATCGCGATCCGCAGCACCTCGGGAACCGGGATCGGTTCGCGCCGGTACCGCTCCGAGAGCGACGACGAGCAGAGCTCCATCACGAGATACGGGCGCCCGTCGCTCGAGACGCTCGCCTGGTAGACCGTGAGGATCGACGGATGCGTGCTGAGCTGCGCCATCAGGTTCGCCTCGGCCTGGAACATCTGGCGCACCTGGTCGTTCACGACCTCGCTCAGCATGACCTTCACCGCCACCTGGCGCCGCGGCATGTTCTGCTCGTAGAGGAACACGTCCGCGAAGCCGCCGGATCCCAGCACGTGCACGTACGAGAAGCCCGGCAGCACGGGCGGCTGGGAGGGAAGACGTCGCACCACGACCTACCCCCTCGTCCCCGCCGAGCCTTCATTGTAGAGGCCGCTTCCTGCGGGTTCGGGCGCATCGAGCACGTCGACGATGACGACCGTCACGTTGTCGCGCCCCCCGGCCGCGAGTGCCGCGTCGACGAGGGCGGCGGCCGTCTCGGACGCCGACAGCCGGGCCGAGAGGTGCAGACGCAGACGATCCGCGTCGAGCTCCTTGGTGAGCCCGTCCGAGCACAGCAGCAGGCGCAGGCCCACCCGGATGGGGACCGTCCAGTAGTCGGGTCGCGGGACCTCGCGGAAGCCGAGGGCCCGGGTCACGACGTTCGACTCCGGGTGCGACTCGGCATCCGCGGCCGAGAGCAGCCCGGCGTCGACGAGCTCCTGGACGACCGAGTGGTCGTGGGTCACCTGCACGAGCTCGTTGCGCAGGAAGCCGTAGACGCGGCTGTCGCCGACGTTGAAGACCACGAATCCCGGTTCGGCGCCCGCCAGGTCGAGCACCGCGCCTGTCACCGTGGTCCCCGCGCCGAGCGGCAGGTCGGCCGCGAGCGTGTCGATGTCGCCCGCGGCGAGCCCGAGAGCCTCGCGGACCACCGCCTCGTCGACGTCGTCGCGCCCCGCGAGCGCGTGCAGCCGGTCGACGACCGCGGCGCTCGCGCGGTCCCCCGCCGCGTGACCGCCCATCCCGTCGGCGACGGCGAACACCGGCGGCTGCACGATCAGGCTGTCCTCGTTCGCCTGGCGGCGGCGCCCCACGTCGGTGACGGCCGCCCAGGAGAGGGTGATGTGCTCGTCCGGTCGTCCGGGGATCGCGAAGCGGTGTCCCGCGACGTCGTCGCCGTGCCGCGTCACGGGAGCCGCTCCGTCCGGGGCCGCGGCCGCTCCGGCCCCAGCACCTCCACGACGACCCCCTCGCCGAGGTCGATGCGGGTGCCGGGCGTCACGACCACCGACTCCCCGCGCCGCAGTGCCTGTACGGGAGATCCGGGCACCCGCACCTCGCTGCCGTTGAGCGTGCGCATGTCGGTCGCGACGACCACCGCCCCCTGCTCGCGCAGCTCGAGGTGCGTCGCCGAGATGCCGCCGGCGGGGCTGGCCACCGACACGAGATGCGGTGCGCTCGCGCTCGGTACGCGCTGCGCCCGCGGTCGCCGCCCGATGTGGACGGGGTGGTCGAGCGTGATCGGCTCGTCCTGGCCGACGCGGATGCGATGGTGGGGGCGCAGCGCTGTCGGCACGGGCGGGAGCTCGGGCACCGCCGGGCGGCGGGGCCGCGGTGCGGACCCCCGCACGATCGTGTCGCCGAGGGCGACCTCGACCTCGTCGACGTCGACGACGGAGCGGGCGAGTCTCTCGCGCACCGCGTGCGGGACCGTGTCGTCGCTGCTCTCGTGCACGCGCGCGTCACCCCCCTCCCTCGTCGCACCATTCTCCCGCGTACGCACGGCGGGCCCGTATCCCCCGAGGGGGTGAGGTCGGGTCACTCCCCGATGTAGCTCATGACGTGCTTGATGCGCGTGTAGTCCTCGAAGCCGTACATCGACAGGTCCTTGCCGTAGCCGGAGTGCTTGAAGCCGCCGTGCGGCATCTCGGCGACGAGCGGGATGTGGGTGTTGATCCACACGCAGCCGAAGTCGAGGTGCTTGGCGAAGCGCATCGCACGGCCGTGATCGCCGGTCCACACGCTCGAGGAGAGCCCGTACTGCACGCCGTTCGCCCAGGCGAGGGCCTCGGCCTCGTCGGAGAAGGTCTGCACCGTGATGACGGGTCCGAAGATCTCGGTCTGGATCGCGTCGTCGTCCTGCTGCAGGGCGTCGACGATGGTCGGCTCGATGAAGTAGCCCGCGCCGTCCTTGCGGCGGCCGCCGGCGACGATCTCGGCGTGGGAGGGCAGGGCGTCGATCATGCCCATCACCCGCTCCAGCTGGTTCGCGTTGTTGACCGGGCCGAAGAAGGTGTCGGGGTCGCTCGGGGCGCCCGTCGTCACGTTCTCGGCGACGTAGGCCGCGAGGGCCGCGACGAAGGCGTCGTGCGCGTCGCGGTGCACGAGCACGCGCGTGGCTGCGGTGCAGTCCTGACCCGCGTTGAAGTACCCGGCGGTCGCGATGCCCTCGGCCGCCCTGGCCATGTCGGCGTCGGGGAAGACGATCACCGGCGCCTTGCCGCCGAGCTCGAGATGCACGCGCTTGAGGTCGGCGGACGCCGCCTTCGCGACCTCCATGCCCGCCCGGACGGACCCCGTGATCGACACCATCTGCGGGGTGCGGTGCTCGACCATCCTGGCGCCCGTGGTGCGGTCGCCCGTGATGACGTTGACGACGCCCGCGGGGAGGAACTCGGCGCAGATCTCGGCGAGCAACAGGGTCGACTGGGGCGTGGTGTCCGAGGGCTTCAGCACCGTGGTGTTGCCGGCCGCGACGGCGGGGGCGAACTTCCAGACCGCCATGTTGAGCGGGTAGTTCCACGGGGTGACCTGCCCGACGACGCCGATCGGCTCGCGCCGGATCGAGCTCGTGTGGTCGGCCATGTACTCGGCGCTCGCGCGGCCCTCGAGGTTCCGCGCGGCACCGGCGAAGAAGCGGATCTGGTCGACCGACAGCATGATCTCGTCGTCGACGAGGGTCGTGCGCGGCTTGCCGGTGTCCTGGGACTCCAGGTCGGCGAACTCCTCCGCGCGCTCCTCCATCCTGTCCGCGATGCGGAACAGGGCGAGCTGCCGCTCGGCGGGGGTCGTCTCGCCCCAGGTCTCGAAGGCGCCGGCGGCCGCGGCGAACGCCGCGTCGACATCCGCCTGCCCGGAGACCGGCGAGCTCGCGTAGCTCTGCTCGGTCGCCGGGTCGATGACCGCGAAGCTGTCGTCGCCGCGGGCGTCGACGTACTCGCCGTTGATGAAGTTGCGCAGGATCCGTTCGGCCATGTGCTCACCCTAATCGCTTCGGACGGCACCCGGAACTGCTGATTTCGTCGCCACGACACTCTCGGATTGCGGATTCGATTGTCAGAGCCTCTCGGAGGTGAGAGAATCGAGCGCATGACGCCCCGAAGCCGCCCGCTCGCCCTCGACGACGTGTCGAAGGCGATCATCGAGCAGCTCCAGGAGGACGGTCGCCGCTCCTACGCCGAGATCGGCAAGGCGGTCGGGCTGTCCGAGGCGGCCGTGCGCCAGCGCGTGCAGAAGCTCACCGAGGCGGGGGTCATGCAGGTCGTCGCGGTGACCGACCCCATGCAGCTCGGCTTCTACCGTCAGGCGATGGTGGGCGTGCGCGTCACCGGCGACAGCCGGATGGTGGCGGCCCGCCTCGCCGAGATCGACGCCGTCGACTACGTCGTGCTCACGGCCGGCAGCTTCGACGTGCTCGCCGAGGTCGTCTGCGAGGACGACGACGACCTCATCGAGCTGCTCAACGAGCGCATCCGGCGCATCGACGGCGTCCAGTCGACCGAGACCTTCGTCTATCTGAAGCTGCAGAAGCAGCTCTACAACTGGGGAACCAGGTGATCGCACCATGACCATGATCGACAACGCCCTGAGCGCGCAGACCGAGCAGGAGCTGCAGCAGAAGGCCAAGGACCACCTCTGGATGCACTTCGCACGCCAGTCCGTGCTCGAGGAGCACGGTGCGCCCATCATCGTGAAGGGCGAGGGCCACCACATCTGGGACTCGCACGGCACCCGCTACTTCGACGGCCTCTCGGGGCTCTTCGTCGTGAACGCCGGCCACGGCCGCAAGCGCCTCGCCGAGGTCGCCGCGAAGCAGGCGGAGGAGCTCGCGTTCTTCCCGCTGTGGTCCTACGCGCACCCCGCGGCGATCGAGCTGGCCGACCGGCTCGCCGACTACGCGCCGGGCGACCTCAACCGGGTGTTCTTCACCACCGGCGGCGGCGAGGCGGTCGAGACGGCCTTCAAGCTCGCCAAGTACTACTGGAAGCTGCAGGGCCGGCCGACCAAGCACAAGGTCATCTCCCGCTACGTGGCGTACCACGGCACCCCGCAGGGGGCGCTCGCGATCACCGGCATCCCCGCGATGAAGGAGATGTTCGAGCCGATCACCCCGGGCGGCTTCCGGGTGCCGAACACCAACTTCTACCGCGCCGCGGAGATGGGCTACGAGGGCCAGAGCCTCGAGGGCTTCGGCCGGTGGGCGGCGAACCGCATCGAGGAGATGATCCTCTTCGAGGGCCCGGAGACCGTCGCGGCCGTGTTCCTGGAGCCCGTGCAGAACTCTGGCGGGTGCTTCCCGCCGCCCCCCGGCTACTTCCAGCGGGTGCGCGAGATCTGCGACAAGTACGACGTGCTGCTGGTCGCCGACGAGGTCATCACCGGATTCGGACGCATCGGCGACATGTTCGCCTCGACGACCTACGACATCCGCCCCGACATGATCACCTGCGCCAAGGGCATGACGAGCGGCTACTCCCCCATCGGCGCCTGCATCGTGAGCGACCGGCTGTACGAGCCGTTCCGCCACGGCACGACGGCGTTCTACCACGGGTACACCTTCGGCGGTCACCCGGTGTCGGCGGCCGTGGCACTGGAGAACCTCGCGATCTTCGAGGAGGAGGGGCTGGTCGAGCGGGTCAAGCAGAACTCGCCGATCTTCCGCTCGGCCCTCGAGAGGCTGCTCGACCTGCCGATCGTCGGCGACGTGCGGGGCGACGGCTACTTCTTCGGCATCGAGCTCGTGAAGGACAAGGCGACCCGCGAGACGTTCGACGACGACGAGTCGGAGCGTCTGCTGCGCGGCTTCCTCTCGAAGGCGCTCTTCGAGGCGGGGCTCTACTGCCGCGCCGACGACCGCGGCGACCCCGTCGTGCAGCTCGCGCCGCCGCTCACGATCGGGCCGGCCGAGTTCGACGAGATCGAGGGGATCCTGCGCTCGGTGCTCACCGAGGCCTGGTCCCGGCTCTGAGCCGCCCGTGAACGCGGCGTACCGCGGACTGTCGTACTGGCACGACTCGGCGGCCTCGGCGGGCGACGCCCTCGAGCCGCGCGCCGCACTCGACGGCGACACGGATGCCGACGTGGTCGTGGTCGGCGGGGGCCTGACCGGGCTCTGGACGGCCTGGTACCTGCACGAGCGGGAGCCCGACGCGCGCATCCTCGTCGTCGAGAAGGAGATCGCCGGTTTCGGCGCCTCGGGCCGCAACGGCGGATGGTGCTCCGCGCTCTTCCCGCGTTCCGCCGCCTCGCTCGAGAAGGCGCACGGGCGCGATGCCGCGGCCGCCATGCGCCGCGCCATGATCGCGACCGTCGACGAGGTCGGCCGGGCCGCCGCCCGGGCCGGCGTCGACTGCGACTTCGTCCGCGGGGGCACGCTCGTCTACGCGCGCTCCGGCGTGCAGGAGCGCGCGGCGCGGGCCGAGGTCGAGGAGGCCGCGGACTTCGGCACGGACCCGCTCGAGTGGTGGGGTCGGGATCGCGTGCACGCCGCGGGGGCGACGGGCGGCGTCTTCGACCCGAACTGCGCGCGCGTGCACCCGGCCAAGCTCGTGCGCGGTCTCGCGGCGGCGCTGGAGGCGCGCGGTGTCCGCATCGCGGAGGGCACGACCGCCCTCGAGGTGTCGCCGGGTCGGGTGGCGACGGACCGCGGGGTCGTCTCCTGCGATCGGGCGGTGATCGCGCTCGAGGGCTACGGCGCGGGCTTCCGGCAGACGCACCGTCGCATCCTGCCGCTGTACTCCCTCATGATCGCGACCGAGACGCTTCCCACCGCCTTCTGGGACGAGGTCGGCATCCCGCACGGCCGCACCTTCAGCGACTACCGCAACCTCATCGTCTACGGACAGCGCACCGCCGACGACCGCTTCGCCTTCGGCGGGCGCGGAGCCCGCTACCACTGGGGCAGCGCGATCCGGCCGGAGTACGACCGCGTCGACCGGGTGTTCGCGCACCTGCGCCGCACCCTCGGCGAGCTGTTCCCCGCGATCGGCGACGCCCGGGTCACGCACACCTGGGGAGGCCCGCTCGGCGTGCCGCGCGACTGGCACGCGGCGGTGCGCTACGACCCCGAGACGCGGATCGGGTGGGCGGGCGGCTACGTCGGTGACGGCCTGTCGACGACGAACCTCGCCGGGCGCACGCTCGCCGACCTGCTGAGCGGCACCGACTCCGAGCTGGTCCGCCTGCCGTGGGTCGGCCACCGCTCGCCCGACTGGGAGCCCGAGCCGCTGCGCTTCGCGGGCGCCAACGCGGGACTCGTGGCGATGACGGCCGCCGACCAGGAGGAGCGGCTCACCGGCCGCGGCTCGCTCGTGGCGAAGGTGATGGGTCCGCTGGTCGGGCACTGAGCGTCGCAGCACCCGGACGGCGCCGCGTCAAGGGGGCTGACCCGGACGGGCGGCGGGGCTAGCGTGGCCCCGATGAGCACCGACAGCGCCGCCGCGGACGCGCCTCCCGCCCACTCGCGCCGGGAGACGCATCCGGCCGTGTCGACGCTGGTGCTGCTCGGCTCGGTGATGCTCACCTCGACCGTCGGCATGGGCGGTGCCATCGCGACGATGCGGAACGTGTCGGGCTGGTACGCACTGGCCGACAAGCCGGCCTGGACGCCGCCCGACATCGTCTTCGCGCCCGTGTGGACGGCGCTCTACCTCGCGATGGCGGTCGCCGCCTGGCTCGTCTGGCGACGACGCCACGAGGTCGACGTGCGCTCGGCGATCGCGGCGTACCTCGTGCAGCTCGCGCTCAACGCCGCCTGGACGCCGGTGTTCTTCGCGCTCTACCCGGCGTGGGGCGCCGCGGCGCTCTGGCTCGCCTTCGCGATCATCGTGGCGCTCTTCGGGACCGCGATGTTCACCGCGCTGCGCTTCTGGCCGGTGAGCCGACCGGCGTCCGTGCTGCTGTGGCCCTACCTCGGCTGGCTGGTGTTCGCCGCCGGGCTCAACGCCACGGTCGCCGCGTACGCGGGCTGAGCGTCACGACCGCGGGAACAGGGCGTCGATCGCCGCGACCTCGTCGGGCGTCGGCCGCCATCCCGAACCCGCGCGGGCGTTCGACGCGATCTGATCCGGACGCGTCGCGCCGGCGATCACACTCGAGAGCTCGGCCCGGGCGAGCAGCCAGCCGAAGGTCGCCTCCAGGATGCCGATCCCGCGCTCGGCGGCGAAGGCCTCGAACGCCTCGATCGCGTCCCACGGGGCGTCGTCCGCGATGTGCGGGCGCTGGCGCGCGATCCGGGAGTCGGCGGGCCGTTCGGTGCGGCTGAACTTGCCGGTGAAGAGGCCGTTCGCGAGCGGGAAGTACGGGAGGAACCCGAGCCCGCGCTCCCGCACCGCGGGCAGCACGTCGTCCTCGACCGCGCGCGCGAGCAGGCTGTACTCGTTCTGCGCCGAGGCGAAGCGCACCGTGCCGGCCCGCGTCGCCGCGACGTCGGCCTCGCGGATCGCGCCGCCGTCGAGGTTCGAGTGCCCGATCGCGCGCACCTTGCCCTCGCGCACGAGCTCGTCGAGCGCGGCGAGCGTCTCCTCGACGGGCGTCGACGGGTCGGGGGTGTGCAGTTGATAGAGGTCGATGCGGTCCGTCCGGAGCCGGGCGAGCGACCCCTCGACGGCGGCGCGGATGTACGCCCGGCCGCCGCGGGGGCCCAGCTCGGCCAGGGGCGATGGGTAGTCCTGGTGACCGAACTTGGTGGCGACGACCGCCTCGTCGCGACGCCCGCGGAGAGCCTCGCCGAGCAGCGTCTCGCTCACCCCGTATCCCGATCCGTAGATGTCGGCGGTGTCGAAGAAGGTCACGCCCGCGTCGAGTGCGGCGGTCACCACCGCGGTGGCGCCCTCCAGGGTCTCGGTGCGGGTGCCGGGGCGGCCGAGGTTGTTGCACCCCAGACCGACGACCGAGACGAGCAGTTCCGACGGGCCGAGCTCGCGCATCTCCATGTCGCGAGCCTACGCGTCCGCTCCTCCCCCGACCGGCCGCCCGCGTGCCCGTCCGCGATGTCCGATTCCCGCCGGTGGGTGTCGCGGGTCGGGGTTACGCTCGTGCCATGACCAGCCCCTCCGTGTCGTCCGACCCCCTGGCGCTCCGCCGCCTCGACAGCCCCATCGGGCGCATCGAGGTGGTCGGAGACGGCGCCGCGATCGTCGCGCTCTCGATCGAGCGCGACGGCCTGCTGCCCCACGACGAGCTCGACGAGCGCCCCGACGCCGTCACCGACCGGGCGGTCTCCCAGCTCGAGGAGTACTTCGCCGGGAGGCGGCGGGACTTCGACGTGCCGGTGTCGCTCGCGGGGACCGCCTTCCAGCGCGAGGTGTGGGAGCAGCTCGTCGAGCTCCAGTGGGGCGAGGTGATCTCCTACGGCGAGCTCGGTCACGCGACGGGGCGCGCGACCGCCGGTCGCGCGGTCGGCGGCGCCGTCGGGGCGAACCCGGTGCCGATCATCGTGCCGTGCCACCGGGTGCTCGGCGCGAACGGCGTCATCACCGGCTACTCGGGTGGCGAGGGCATCCCGACCAAGACCTGGCTGCTCGACCACGAGGGCATCCCGCACGCCTCGGGCACCCGCCCCGCCGAGACGCCGCTCGAGCTGTTCGCCGCGACGGATCCGGCCGCGTGACCCGGGCCGACCTGCTCGTCGCCGACGACGGGCTGGCGCGCTGCGGCTGGGTCGGCGACGACCCCGAGTACCGCCGCTACCACGACGAGGAGTGGGGCCGGCCCCTGCACGGCGACCGTGCGCTGTTCGAGAAGCTCGCGCTCGAGGGGTTCCAGGCGGGGCTGTCCTGGATCACGATCCTGCGGCGCCGACCGACCTTCCGCGCCGCGTTCCGGCAGTTCGACATCGATGCCGTGGCCGAGTTCGGCGACGACGACGTCGCGCGGCTGATGGGCGACGCCGGCATCATCCGCAACCGGGCGAAGGTCGAGGCGACGATCTCGAACGCGCGCGTCACCCGCGCGCTCGTCACCGCGGATCCGGGCGCGCTCGACCGCCTCGTCTGGTCGTTCGCGCCACCCCCTCGGTCGCACCGCCCGGCGACGCTCGGCGACATCCCCGCGGTCACGCCCGAGGCGACCGAGCTGAGCCGCGCGCTCAAGAAGCTCGGCTACCGCTTCGTGGGACCCACCACGATGTACGCCCTCATGCAGTCGGCGGGACTCGTCGACGACCACGTGGCCGGCTGCCACCGGGCCGAGCGCTAGACGACGAGCTCGAGCTCGCCCGGGGCGCCCGGCTCGAGAACGAACCCGGCGTCGCCCGCCCACGCGCGCAGACTCGCGGCATCCGGGTGATCGATCCCGGCGAGCAGCATGGCCCGCACCAGGCGCCCCTTGCCCGCCTTGTTGAAGTGGTTGAGCGCGCGCCGGCGACCGCCCTCGTCGGTGACGACCCGTACGAAGACGCTGTCCGGGCGCGACGGTGCGGGACCGAAGGCGGCGTACGCCTCCGAGCGCAGGTCGAGCACGAGCCCGGGTTCCCGGGCCACGATCGCCGACACGGGCGCCGACCAGAGGGCCCGCATGCCGACACCCGGCAGCCGGGAGTCGGCCGAGAGCCGATAGGCGGGGATCGGGTCGAGCGCGCGCGTCAGGCCGAACAGCGCGGAGGCGATCGCCAGGTGCCGGTGCGCGAACGCACGCGCCGCATCCGGGAGCGACGGCGCGTCGAGGGCGTCGTAGAGGACCCCGTCGTAGCGGTCGATCGCGGGACGCACCGGTGAACGGCGCACGCGCAAGTTCCGCAGCACCTCGGCCTGCTGGCGCGGGCCGAGGCCCAGCGCGCGCGCCGACGCGGCCGGGTCGCGTGCGAGCTCCTCGAGGGCGGTCATGGCGCGGCGCCGCGCCGCGGCGAGCTCCCGGAACCCGAGCTCGGACACCCGCAGGCGACTGCCCTCGACGCCGCCCTCCCGCTTGGTCTCCGACGGGGGCAGCAGGATGAGCACACGCCAGCCTACGACGGGCGGGGGCGCCCCGAGACCAGGGCGAGGCCGGCGCCGACCGTGAGCAGGATCCCGCCGAGGAGGAGGCACCCCAGCGGATCCGGGCCGGTCGGCGCCAGGTCGTCGGCCTGGAAGGTGAGGACCCCGATCGCCGTCCCCTCTCCCCCCGGATCGACGTCGTCGGCCAGCCGCGCGGTGACCGTCACGCTCACCCGGCCCGCACCGAAGGCCGACCCCACCGCCGACGAGACCGGGGCGCAGGCGACCCCCGCGCCGCACACGTCGACGTCCAGCACGGCGTCGACGAGGACCCCGTCGCGCTCGACCCACGAGAAGGCGACGAGCGTGGCGTCGCGCGCGAGCGCAGCCTCTCCCGTGCGGGTCGCCGTGGCGCCCGGATCCAGCCGGCCGAAGTCGAGCACGAACTGGAGCGCAGGCGCCGAGCGGGCCGTGGATGCGGGGAGGAGGGCCCCGCCCACGCAGGCGACGAGCGCACCCAGCACGAGCAATGCCGCGCCGAGGCGCGCGGGGAGCCGAGCACGCGTCATGTCGCCGCCTTCCGCTCCCCCGGTCGCCGCCGCCCCCCGGAGGTGACGCTCAGCGCGACGAGCGCGACGAGCCCGATCACCAGCGGGATGCCGACGACGGGACGCGACACGGTGATGACGAGGTCGCCGACGCCCGGGAGGGTCAGCACCGGGTGCCACACCCGCGCATCCGCCGCCACGCGGTACGGGGCCGGGTCCGGAGTCCCGTTGGCGTCGCCCTGCATCCGGATGTCGACGCCGCCCCCCACGCGATCGATGCCGACGATGCGGTGCGTCACGAGGCGGTCGACCCGGGGGTCCTGCAGGGTGACCACCTCGCCGACCTCGAGCTCGCCGACATCCTGGCGCACGGCGAACAGCAGATCGCCCTGGCGGATCGTCGGCGACATCGACCCCGAGACGACGAGCAGCGGTTGCACGAGCCCGGCCTGGTTGGCGATCCACACCCCGCCCGCGAGCACGCCGACCACGGCGAGCACCCACACCAGGGCCTCGCCTGCGACACGCAGGAGGGTGGTCACGACGTCACCGGCTGGGCGCGCCTCAGTCGGAGGTCCCCGTCACGAAGAAGACGATCGTCCCGTCGAGCCCCATCGCGGCGGGCGGGAAGTCCGCGGTCGTCGTGATGTTGAGGTTCCCGGAGATCGGCGACGCGCACGTGGGATCGGAGGGCACCGCCGTGCCCACCGACGGTGCATCGACCGTCGCCGTCACCTCGGCCCCGGCGGTGTCGAACAGCTCACCGGCGAGGGTGGGCGTCGAGATCGCCGTGATCGTCCCGTCCGCGGTGCCGACGTTGCACAGCTCGAACGGAAGGTCGACGTCGACGCCCGGCGAGAGCTCCACGGCATCGACGTCGAGTTCGATCGGCGCGGTCTCGGTGGTCTCGCCCGGGATCCCGATGTCCTCCCAGTCGCCGGCCCCGACACGACCCTGCAGATCGAAGCTGCTCGACGTCGCGGTCGCACCGAAGTAGACGTCGTCGGTCCAGGCCGCGATCGTGATGGCGGCGCCGATCCCCACGACGGCGATGCTCGCGAGCGACAGCCGCGCGGCCAGCCCGATCCGGCGGCGCCGACGCGCCGCCTCCTCCACGATCTCCTCGTTCATGTTCTTCCTCCTTCTCCTCGGTATGAGAGAGCTGTCGCCGCCGATGCGGTCACGGGGTGATCACGCCTGTCGAGCGCCCGAGGAACGCGCAGGAGCTGATGACCCGGTCCTCGCGACTCGAGACGTAGGCGTACTGGCTGTCGTAGGGGGTGAGCGAGACCCGGTAGTCGGCCCCGGTCGCGCCGGTCGCCCCCACCGAGTTGCCGGGCGCTGTGCCATCCCAGTGCGTGTAGTCGATCCACTGCGCCTGCTCGGCGGGCGTCGCCTGCGCGGCGAGCACCTCATCCCAGGCGAACGACGCGGTGTACCCCACGTAGTACGGCAGGTAGCCGCGGATCGTCACGATCACGCAGGGCTGGGTGCCGTTGCGCACGAGCGTCACGTCGACCACCTCCCAGGTTCCCGGCCCCTCGGGCTGCCACGCGGGCGTCGGCACGCCGAGGGCGCAGAACTGGAGGTGGAACGGCGTCGTGCTGCTCGCCCACTGATCGGGCCGCTGCGGGGTCACGATGAGATCGCCCGAGTCGGCGTAGTCGGCCGCCTGGGTCACCACCAGGTCCCCGGGGTAGAAGGTGCCGACCGGTGTCCCGAAGGGAGGACCCGGCTGGTTGAAGGGAGGCATCCCGGAATGGATCAGGACGCTCCAGGCGGCGGGGTCGTCCGACTCCGTCCGCACGTCGACGTCGAAGCAGAACTGCGTCGGCGAGGTGACCGACCAGACGGGCAGCGCATCGAACGAGGTGGCCGGCACCGAGTCGGGGTCCGGGATCACGACCGTGCCGACCTCGGGCGGCGGATCGGCGATCGCCGTGATCCCGAGCTCGGCCGAGGCGCCGTCCTCCCATGCCGCATCCGTCGGAGAGACGGATGCGCGGACGGCACCCGCCACGAGTCCGGTCACGAGCCCGCCCGCGAGGGCCGCGACGAGGATCACCGGGCGTGCGCGCACGACTCAGCCCTGCACCGTGAGTTCGAGCACGACGGTGGTCTGCACCCCGTACAGGCCGGTGAAGTCGTCGACCGTGGTCAGGGCGATCGTGCCGACGACGTCGTCGGGCGGATCGGTCGGCACACCGCCGCCCGCAGGGGACGCGGGGCAGGACCCCGCGGGGATGACCGTGCCGACCGGTACACCCGAGGCGACGATGCCTCCGGCCGGGACCAGGTAGTCGCCGCGCACTCCCCCGGCGTCGACCTCGTAGGCGTCCGTGGCGACGAGGGTGCCGTCCGCGCTCCCGGCGTTGCAGATGAAGACGTCGCCGAGGTAGCTCGTATCGGGTGTCGCGGCCGCGATGTCCCCCAGGTGGAGCGGGACCACGAGGGTGTCGGGGTCACCGGGCAGGCCCACGTCCACCCAGTCGGCGCTGTCGGAGAACCGCACCCAGATGTCGAGGCTCGTGGCGCTCGCGTCCGCGCCGAACGGCACCTCGTCGACCCATGCTGCCGCCGTCGAGCCCACCGCGGCACCGAAGCCCGCGATGCCCACCACCCCGACGACCGCCAGCACGCGCATCCGCTGCGCGCGCGACGAGGGGTGCACGGTCACGAGTCCCCCTTCGGAGTCAGACTCCTCAGGCTAACCGCTGTGCCCCGTCCGGGGCTAGACCGCTCGGTCTACCGGACGCCCCGTCACCGCTGCAGGAAGGTCAGCGCCCGCTCCACGTTGACGCCCAGAGGATCGACCGAGTCGAGGGTGATCCGGGCGATCGCGCCGCTCGGACCCGTCCACTCCTCCCACTCGTCGAGACTCTGCTCGACGGCGAAGGCGCCGGGGAGCGCCGACGACCTGAGGCGCTCGGCGCGCGCGGTGAGCCGCTGGTGGTGCAGCACCTCGTCCGAGCAGACGACCTCGATGAAGCGCACCTCGGAGCGCTGCCGCTCGGCGAGCTTCACCCACTGCTCGCGCGCCGGGCTGACCGCGTTGACGGCATCCACGACGACACTGCCGCCGCCGGTCAGCACCGCGTCGGCGAACGCCTCCGCCACCAGGTAGGCCGCGAGGCCGGTGGGCTGGTCGGCACCGATCCCGGCGGACAGGATGGCCGCCTCGATCGGATCCACCGAGACCACGGGCACACCCATCCGGTTGCCCACGACCTCGGCGATCGTGCTCTTGCCGGCCGCAGGGAGACCCGCCATCACGATGAGCATGGCTCTACTCTAGGAGTCGGCGGGGTCGGTCGGCACCACCCGTGCCGATCGGGATCAGACCAGCTCGGCCGTGCCGGCCACGATGGTGACCGTGTCGCCCTGCACCGAGAGGAAGCCGTCCTCCACGCGCGCCGTCACGACGGTGCCGTCGGTCGCGGTGATCCGCGACTCCCCGGGTGCGAGGATCCCGAGCACGGGCTCGTGCCCGGTCAGGATGCCGATCTCGCCCACGGTGGTCCGGGCGATGACCTGCTTGGCCTCGCCGGTCCACAGCTCCCGCTCCGCCGAGACGACCGCGACGTTGAGCACCATGGTCAGCTGTTCTCCTTCTGGAGGCGGTCCCAGTTGCGCTCGACGTCGGCGATGCCGCCGACGTTGAAGAACGCCTGCTCGGCGACGTGGTCGAACTCGCCCTTGACGATCGCGTCGAACGACTCGACGGTCTCCTTGAGGGGCACGGTCGACCCGTCGACACCCGTGAACTTGGTCGCCATGTAGGTGTTCTGCGACAGGAACTGCTGGATGCGGCGGGCGCGCGACACGGTGATCTTGTCCTCTTCGGAGAGCTCGTCGACACCGAGGATCGCGATGATCTCCTGGAGCTCCTTGTTCTTCTGGAGGATGGCCTTCACCGAGGTGGCCACGCGGTAGTGGTCCTCGCCCAGGTAGCGCGGGTCCATGATGCGGCTCGTCGACGACAGCGGGTCGACCGCGGGGTACAGACCGCGCGAGGCGATCTCGCGGCTCAGCTCGGTGGTCGCGTCGAGGTGCGCGAAGGTCGTCGCCGGGGCCGGGTCGGTGTAGTCGTCGGCCGGCACGTAGATCGCCTGCAGCGAGGTGATCGAGTGACCGCGGGTCGAGGTGATGCGCTCCTGGAGCACACCCATCTCGTCGGCGAGGTTCGGCTGGTAACCCACGGCGGAGGGCATGCGGCCGAGCAGCGTCGACACCTCGGAGCCCGCCTGGGTGAAGCGGAAGATGTTGTCGATGAAGAGCAGCACGTCCTGCTTCTGCACGTCGCGGAAGTACTCGGCCATGGTCAGCGCCGAGAGGGCGACGCGCAGACGCGTCCCCGGGGGCTCGTCCATCTGTCCGAACACGAGGGCGGTCTTGTCGAAGACGCCCGCCTCCTCCATCTCGTGGATGAGGTCGTTGCCCTCACGGGTGCGCTCGCCGACGCCGGCGAACACCGACACACCACCGTGGTTGGCGGCGACGCGGTAGATCATCTCCTGGATGAGGACCGTCTTGCCGACGCCCGCACCGCCGAAGAGGCCGATCTTGCCACCCTGCACGTACGGGGTCAGCAGGTCGATGACCTTGATGCCGGTCTCGAAGAGCTGCGTCTTCGACTCGAGCTGGTCGAAGGCCGGGGGCTTGCGGTGGATCGGCCAGCGCTCGGTGACCTCGATGGTCTCGCCGGGCTCGGCGTTCAGCAGGTCGCCGGTCACGTTCCACACGTGGCCCTTGGTGACGTCGCCGACGGGGACCGAGATCGCCTCGCCGGTGTCGCGCACCTCCTGGCCGCGGACCAGGCCGTCGGTCGGCTTCAGGGCGATCGCGCGCACGACGTCGTCGCCGAGGTGCTGCGCGACCTCGAGCGTCAGCGTGGTCGTGCTCTCGCCGATGGTGACCTCCGTCTGGAGGGCGTTGTAGATCTCGGGGATCGCGTCGTGCGGGAACTCGATGTCGACGACGGGGCCCGTGACGCGCGCGATGCGTCCGACGCCGCCGGCGGCGGGAGCGTCGGATGCCGTTGCCTTCTTGGTAGCGGTAGCCATGGTTTCTCTTCCTGATCGTTACTTCGCCGAGCCGAGGGCGTCTGCGCCGCCCACGATCTCGGAAATCTGCTGGGTGATCTCCGCCTGACGCGCGTTGTTCGCGAGGCGGGTGTAGTCGCGGATGAGCTTGTCGGCGTTGTCGGAGGCCGACTTCATCGCCTTCTGCGTCGCGGCCTGCTTCGAGGCGGCCGACTGCAGCAGCGCGTTGAAGATCCGGCTCTCGATGTAGACCGGGAGCAGCGCATCCAGCACCTTCTCGGGCTCCGGCTCGAACTCGTAGAGCGGGAACACCTCCGCGTCACCGGGCGCGTCCACGCCCTCGACGACCTCGAGCGGCAGCAGGCGCACCACCTCGGGCTCCTGCGTGAGCATCGACACGAAGCGGTTGTAGACGATGTGGATCTCGTCCACGCCGCCCTCGGCCGACGACTGCACGAAGCGGGAGACGATCTCCTCGCCGATCTCCTGCGCGGTCGCGAAGGACGGGGTGTCGGTGTCGCCGATCCAGGCGCGCTCGGGGGTGCGCTTGCGGAAGTTGAAGTAGCTCACGCCACGACGTCCGACGACGTAGTGCACCACCTCGCGGCCCTGCTCGGTGAGGAGCATGGTGAGCTCCTCGCTCGCGCGCAGGACGTTCGCGTTGAACGCGCCCGCGAGTCCGCGGTCGGAGGTGAAGACGACCACGGCGGCGCGGTGGATCTTCTCCGGCTCGGTCGTGAGCACGTGGCCCACGTTCGAGTAGGTCGCGACGGCCGAGACGGCGCGCGTGACCGCGCGCGCGTACGGCGCGGAGGCCGAGACCCGCTGGAGCGCCTTCTGGATGCGGCTCGCCGCGATCAGCTCCATGGCACGGGTGATCTTCTTGGTCGTCTGGGCAGAGCGGATCTTCTGCCGGTAGACCCGAAGCTGGGCTCCCATGTCCTATCTCTTCCTATCGGTGTGTCGTTCGAGGGCGGTGCGGCGTGCGCGGATCAGCGCTTGCCCTTCACGATGCGCTCCTGGTTGACGTCCTCGACGTCGGTCGCCTCGAACTCCTCGCGACCGAGGGCGTCGAGGTCGACGCCGCCGCCCGGCTGGAAGTCGACGATGAACGCGTCGATCGCCTTCTCGAGCTCGGCCTCGGTGGCGTCGTCGAGCACGTTCGTCTCGCGCAGCGTGTCGAGGATCTTCGTGTTGCGGCCCAGGTGGTCCAGCAGCTCGGACTCGAAGCGCAGCACGTCCTCGACCGGGATGGTGTCGAGTTTGCCCTTCGTGCCGGCCCAGATCGAGACGACCTGCTGCTCGACGGGGAACGGCGAGTACTGCGGCTGACGGAGGAGCTCGGTCAGGCGCGCGCCGCGCTCGAGCTGACGACGGCTCGTCGCGTCGAGGTCCGAGGCGAACAGCGCGAACGCCTCGAGCGCGCGGTACTGGGCGAGCTCGAGCTTCAGGGTTCCGGAGACCTTCTTGATCGACTTCACCTGGGCGTCACCGCCGACGCGGGACACCGAGATGCCCACGTCGACCGCCGGACGCTGGTTGGCGTTGAAGAGGTCGGACTGCAGGAAGATCTGGCCGTCGGTGATCGAGATGACGTTGGTCGGGATGTAGGCCGACACGTCGTTCGCCTTGGTCTCGATGATCGGCAGACCCGTCATCGAACCGGCGCCGAGCTCGTCCGACAGCTTCGCGCAACGCTCGAGCAGACGCGAGTGCAGGTAGAACACGTCGCCGGGGTAGGCCTCGCGGCCCGGCGGGCGGCGCAGCAGCAGCGACACGGCGCGGTAGGCCTCGGCCTGCTTCGACAGGTCGTCGAAGATGATCAGGACGTGCTTGCCGCCGTACATCCAGTGCTGGCCGATGGCCGAACCGGTGTAGGGCGCCAGGTACTTGAAGCCGGCGGGGTCGGAGGCCGGAGCGGCGACGATCGTCGTGTACTCCATGGCGCCGGCGTCCTCGAGAGCGCCCTTGACGGCCGCGATCGTGGAGCCCTTCTGACCGATGGCGACGTAGATGCAGCGAACCTGCTTGCTGACGTCGCCCGAGTCCCAGTTGGCCTTCTGGTTGATGATCGTGTCGATCGCGATCGCCGTCTTGCCGGTCTGGCGGTCGCCGATGATGAGCTGGCGCTGGCCGCGGCCGACCGGGATCATCGCGTCGATCGCCTTGATGCCGGTCTGCATGGGCTCGTGCACCGACTTGCGCTGCATGACGCCGGGAGCCTGGAGCTCGAGGGCGCGACGGCCCTCCGCCTTGATCTCGCCGAGACCGTCGATCGGGTTGCCGAGCGGGTCGACCACGCGGCCGAGGAAGCCGTCGCCGACGGGCGAGGAGAGCACCTCGCCGGTGCGGGTGACCTCCTGGCCCTCCTCGATGCCGGTGAACTCGCCCAGCACGATGACGCCGATCTCGTTCTCGTCGAGGTTCAGCGCGAGGCCGAGGGTGCCGTCCGCGAAGCGGAGCAGCTCGTTGGCCATGACGCCGGGGAGACCCTCGACGTGGGCGATGCCGTCGGCGGCGTCGGTGACGGTGCCGACCTCGGTGGCCGCGGCGGCCGAGGGCTGGTAACCGGCGACGAAGTCCTTGAGGGCGTCGCGGATCTCGTCGGGGCTGATGGTGATGTCTGCCATGGGGTGCCTGTCTGTCAGGTTGTCGGGGCCGGGTTATCCGGCGAGCTGGAGTCGGAGGTCGGCGAGGCGGGTCGCGATCGTGCCGTCGATGACGGTGTCGCCGACCTGCACGCGCACCCCGCCGATGACGGCGGGATCGATGAGGTACTGGAGGCGCGGGGTGCGCCCGAGTCGCTGCGTGAGCTGCGTCTCGAGCGTGGCCTGCTGCGCGGCGGCGAGCGGCGCGGCCACCGTGACGGTCGCCACGATGCTGCCCGCGGCATCCGCCACGATGTCGGCTGCGCCGCCGAGCAGCGCGCCGATGCGGCGCCCGCGCGGGCTCTGCACCAGGTGCCGGGCGATCGCGAGGGTTCCGGCGGAGCCGGACTTCGCGAGCAGCTTCGACACGAGGGCGGCCTTCGCGGCCGGCTCGGCGAGCTTGCTGCCGAGGGCCAGTTCGAGCTCGGCGTCGCTCGACGCGGCCCGCTCGAGCGCGAACAGCTCCCCGACGATCGCGTCGGCGCTGGGGGCGGCGCCCGCGATGGCGCGGATGCCGATCTCCTCGACGCCGTCGACCAGGTCGGATGCGGTCGACCAGCGACTGGAGGCGAGGCCGGCCAGCAGCTCGGTGGCCGCGGGGCTGAGGGTGGAGAAGATGCGCCCGATGAGGGCCTTCTTCTCCGTCGGCTCGACCGCGGGGTCCGCGAGCAGCGAGCGCAGCTGTGCGGAGGAGTCGAGCGCCCGAGCGGCGGCGAGCAGCTGCTCGCCGGTCTCGAGCGTCGTGCCCTTCGCGGCGGCCAGCTCTGCGGCCCCTGCGGCGAGTGCGGCGCGAGTCGCGGAACCCATTACTTCGAGGCCCCCAGCTCGGCGAGGAAGCGGTCGACCACCACGGCGGCCTTCGCGTCGTCGGACAGGCTCGCACCGACCACGCCGGAGGCGAGGTCGAGGGCGAGCGTGCCCACCTCCTGCTTGAGCGAGGCGAGCGCTGCGGCGCGCTCGGCCTCGATCTGGGTCTGCGCGTTGGCGACGATGCGCGCGGCATCGGCCTGCGCCTGCTCACGGATCTCGGCGGAGATCTTGCCCGCGTCGAGACGCGCGGTCTCGCGGATCTTCGCTGCCTCGGCGCGCGCCTCGGCGAGCTGGGCCGTGTAGTCCTCGAGCGCTGCGGTGGCCTGCGCCTGCGCCTCCTCGGCGCGCTTCAGGCCGCCCTCGATCGCCTCGGCGCGCGCGTCGAGCGCCTTGTTGATGTTCGGCAGCACCTTCCAGACGACGAAGAGCAGGACGATCAGGAACGCGACGGTGCCCCAGATGAGGTCCGGAAGCGCCGGCAGCAGGATGCTGCCGCTCTCCTCGCCCTCGGCGGCGGCGGTGAATGCGAGATGCATTCAGACTCCTTCGAACGAGGGGATGACTTACGGGGCGGGGAACGGGATGAACGCGACGCCGATGGCGATGAAGCAGAGCGCCTCGGTGATCGCGATACCGATCCACATGAGGGTCTGCAGGCGACCGGCGAGCTCGGGCTGGCGGGCGACCGACTCGATCGTCTTGCCGACGATGAGACCGACGCCGATACCGGAGCCGATGGCCGCGAGGCCGAAGGCGAGCGGCGCGAGGTGTCCAACGAGGTTCATGGATGATCCTTTCGGGGATGGTGCGGGGATGCCGCGGGCTCAGTGGCTCTCGGCCAGAGCCAACTGGATGTAGATGGCGGTGAGGATGGTGAAGATGTAGGCCTGCAGGGCCGCCACGAAGATCTCGAGGACGGTGAACGCGACACCCAGGGTGAGCGTGCCGAAGCCGATGAGGCCGATCGCCTGACCGCCGACGAGGATCGCGAAGAAGAAGCCCGTCGCGGAGAAGCAGAGCACGAGCAGCATGTGGCCCGCGACCATGTTCATCGTGAGTCGGAGGGTCAGCGTGATCGGGCGCACGATGAAGGTCGAGAGGAACTCGAGCACGGCCACGATCGGCTTGACACCGGTCGGCACGCCCGGGAGCCAGAGCGAGTTCTTCAGGAAGTGCCCGACGCCGAACTTCTTGACGCCCGCGTAGATGAAGGTGACGTACGCGATGATCGCCATCAGGAGCGCCTGGCCGATGAGGCCCGTGCTCGGGATCTGGAGCCCGGGGATGGTGCTCGTGAGGTTCAGGCCGAGCAGCAGGAAGAAGATCGTGAACAGCAGCGGCATGAACCGCTTGCCGTCCTTCTCGCCGAGGGTGTCGATGACGATGCCCTTGCGCACGAAGTCGACCACGAACTCGAAGGCGGCCTGGCCGCGGCCCGGGACGAGCTTCATGCTGCGCGAACCGAGCCACAGCAGCAGCACGACCACCGTCACCGCGAGCAGGCGGATCAGGAGGACGCGGTTGAGCTCGAACGGCGTGCCGGCGAAGAGGATGGCGTCGGGGAAGAACTCATCGATCGAAGGACCGTGGAAATCGCCGTCGCCCGTTCCGTCGGCGGCGACGAACGGGATGAGGGTGGCTAGCAGAGACAGAATGCTCTCCAGAATCGGGGCGTGCGAAACGCGGCGATCGAAGGGGATGTGACACTCACACTATCAGACATTCCGGGGCCCCCCGCCGGGCTGATCGGGCCCTTGGTCCCTGTTCTCGGCGGGCAATTCGACGTCGACGTAGGGCACGCGGGTGCGCACCATCGCGACCACGTCGACGACCAGCGAGGCGAGCACCGCGACGATCGCGACGATCGCGAAGACGGCCGGATCCAGCCAGTCCTGACCCCGCAGGACGAGCGAGAGCACGAAGAACAGCACGAGCTTGAGGAACCAGGTGCCGAGCACGATCCCGAAGTACGCCGGGTTGAGCATGTCGCCCCCGGCGACCCGGGATGCGATGAGGATGCTCGCGGAGGTCGTCGCGCCGAAGACGAAGGCGAGCGAGGCCCCGAGCACTCCCCCGACGAGCCCCGGCGTGCCCGCCACGAGCGCGCCGATGCCGCCGCCGAGAACGGCGAGCACCGCGGCGACGATCGCACCCCAGATGAGCGCGCGCGTGAGGACGCGGTTGACGGCGGTCATGCGGATGACTCCTTCTCCTGCAGCCGGCGCAGAGCCTCCCGCGCGGCGGCGTCGCTCGGCTCGATGTCCAGGTTCGCCGCCGCGTCGAGCGGATCGAAGCGCGCGAGCTGCGCATCCGCCGCGGTCGCGGCATCCGCGCTCTGCACGGCGGCCTCGACCGCCTTGCGCCGGCTGAGCGGCGCGAGCGTGACGATCGCGCACGCGACGAGCCCGAGCACCGTCGCGAGCGCCGCCCACCAGGTGTCGATGAACAGGAACAGCAGCATGCCGATCGATGCCGCAGCGGTCCACGCGTACAGGATGAGCACCGCGTGCAGGTGCGAGTGCCCCATGTCGAGCAGTCGGTGGTGCAGGTGCTTGCGGTCGGCGCTGAACGGCGACTTTCCGGCGCGGAGGCGACGGATCACCGCGAGGCTGAAGTCGAGCAGCGGCACCACGAGGATCGCGAACGGCAGGAGCAGCGGGATGAGCGCCGGGAACAGCTGCCGGGCGCTTCCGACCGTCTCCTCGATGCGATCCGGGTCGATCTGGCCGGTGACAGCGATCGTGGACGCCGCCATCATGAGGCCGACCAGCAGCGCGCCGGCGTCGCCCATGAAGAGACGAGCCGGGTGCCAGTTGAGCGGCAGGAAGCCGACGCAGGCGCCGATGAGCACGGCCGAGATGAGCTGCGCGAGGTTGAAGTAGTCGCTCTGCCCGGTCGGACCCGACGACACGAAGAACACGTACACCGAGAACACGCCGTTGGCGATGATCGCGACACCCGACACCAGGCCGTCGAGACCGTCGATGAAGTTGATGGCGTTCATCACGAGCACGATCACGATCACCGTGATCACGAGCGACTGCCACGGGGCGAGGGTGACGATGACCGACGACGACGAGTCGGCCGCGCCGAACAGCTTCGGCAGCGGGAACGAGAGGAACTGGATGCCCGACCAGGCCAGCAGGGCGGCGGCGAGCAGCTGGCCGGTGAGCTTGGTGAGCCAGTCGAGGTCCCAGATGTCGTCGGCGACGCCGATGAGCACGATCATGACGGCCGAGCCGAGCAGGCCCCAGACGTGGGCGGGCTGCGAGTAGATGATCGCGAGCGAGGGGAACAGCGATCCGACCGCGAAGGCGGCCACGACGCCGAGGAACATCGCGACTCCGCCGAGCCGCGGGGTCGGGCGGGTGTGCACGTCGCGCTCGCGGATCTTCGGGTAGAGCCGGAAGCGTGTCGACAGCTTCCAGATCACCATCGACAGACCGAACGAGACGATCGCGGCGATCCCCGCGGTGACGATGTAGAAGATCAGTCGCATCGATCGGCTCCGACGACGCGCACGATCTCGGCGTCGGGGATGACGCCGTGGCGGACGATGCGCAGCCTGCCGTCCGGGTGCTCGAGGTTGGTGGCGTCGACGATCGTGGACCCCGTGTGGGCGGCCGCGTCGGGGTAGCCCTCCCCCGCGGCGCCCGCCTCGAGGTAGACGGCGACGCTGTCTCCGAGCATCGCCTCGGCCTCGGCTGCGGAGAGCGCGGCGGGCTCGCCGGTGCGGTTGGCACTCGACACCGCGAGCGGGCCGGTCTCGGCCAGCAGCTCGAGGGCGATCGGGTCCGACGGCATCCGCAGCGCGACCGTGCCCCGGGTCTCGCCGAGGTCCCAGTCGAGCATCGCCCGCGCGCGCAGGATCACGGTGAGCCCGCCGGGCCAGAACTCGGCGACCAGGGCGCGCACTTCATCCGGGATCGGGTCGGCCAGCGCGTCGAGGGTCTCGACACCCGGGACGAGCACGGGCGGCGGGGCCGTGCGGTCGCGTCCCTTCGCGTCGAGCAGGCGCTGCACGGCTGCCGGCGAGAAGGCGTCGGCGGCGACCCCGTACACCGTGTCGGTGGGGATGACGACGAGTTCGCCGCGCCCGATGGCGCCGCGGGCGAGGCGCATCCCGGTCATCAGCTGGTCGGGGACGCCCGTGTCGTAGATCGCCATGGCCCCTCCATCCTAGGAGTGCGCGCCGGGGCCGCCGATCGGGTTCTCGCTCGTCTCGGCGGTCGCCGAGGGTTCCGGGCGTCGGCGAGGATGGAGGTGATGAGCCTGCTGTTCCTCTTCGACATGGACGACGTCCTCTACGACTACGACTGGCGCGCCCGGATGGCCGGGCTGACCGCGCTCACCGGCCTCGAGCTCGCCGAGCTGCGCCGCCGCTGGTGGCACGACGAGGGCGAGTGGGCCGCCGAGGCGGGCGGCTTCGCGGACGGCGAGGCGTACCGCGCGGCCTTCGGTGCGGCGTTCGGCGTCGAGATCACGACGGACGACTGGCTCGCCAATCGGCGATCAGCGATGACGGCCCGTCCGGATGCGATCGCCGCCGTCGCGCGCGCCGCCGAGCTCGGGAGGGTGAGCCTGCTCACCAACAACGGTCCCCTCGTCGACGAGCACCTCGCGCGGCTGGCCCCCGAGATCGCGCCGCTGTTCGGTGACCACCTGCGCACCTCGAGCCGGTACGGCGCCCGCAAGCCCGATCCGCGCGTGTTCGAGCGCGTGCTGGAGCACTACGCGACCGACCCGCGCGACACCTTCTTCGTCGACGATCTCCCGGAGAACGTGGCGTCCGCCGCATCCCTCGGCATCACGACCTACCGCTACGGCACGGCCGAGGGCTTGCGCGCCGCGATCAAGGACTTCGCCGCCGCGCGCGCGTAGCCGCGCCCTGGCCCGGGCAGCATCCCGAATCAAGGAGCCGAGCAACCCAACTCAAGGACGCCGTGTGCCTGCCGTGGCCCATGTGGCGAATGCGGCCGGCTGAGCGGCTCGACTCCTTGAGATCGGTTGCCGAAGTCCTTGATTCGGGATGCCGAGGGAGAGGTGAAGAGGCGGGGAGGCGGACTTCGCACTGCACGCGCCGCGGATCATCGCGGCGCCGAGGGACTCAGCGCAGCGCCGTCGTCGCGCGGTCGCGGCCCAGGAGGTCGCGGTGGGTCGCGGCGGCGCGCCAGCCGTCGGCCTCGAGGAGGGCGCGCAGCTCGGCGCCCTGCAGCTCGCCGTGCTCGATCACGAGCGCGCCGCCCGGGCGCAGCAGGGCGAGCGCGCGTCGTGAGAGCGCACGCACGACGTCGAGCCCGTCCGGCCCTCCGTAGAGCGCGACGGCGGGATCGTGGAGCCGCACCTCCGGATCGCGCGGGATCGCGTCGTCGGGGATGTACGGCGGGTTGGAGACCAGCACGTCGACCGTGCCGTCGAGCTCGGGCAGGGCCTCGGCGAGATCCGCGAAGACGAGGCGCAGGTTGTCGGCGCCGATGCGGCGCGCGTTCTCCTTCGCCCAGATGAACGCGCGCGGCGAGTTCTCGACCGCGGCGACGCGGGCGTGCGGCACCTCGGTGGCGAGGGCGAGGGCGAGGGCACCGGATCCGGTACCCAGGTCGACCGCCACCGGCACCGGCGAGGCGACGGCCTGCAGCGCGTCGATGGCGAGCTGCGCCACGAACTCCGTCTCGGGGCGCGGCACGAAGACGCCGGGTCCGACGGCGAGCTCGAGCGAACGGAACGGCGCGACGCCCGTGATGTGCTGCAGCGGCTCGCGGGCCGCGCGGCGCTCGACGGCCTCGAGGTAGGCGAGCAGCTCGTCCGGATCGACGCCCGAACCCGTGACGGCCTTCGCCTGCACCTGGCCGCGGCTGAGCCCCAGCACGTGCGCGAGCAGCAGCTCGGCGTCCGCCTCGGGCGTCGGCACGTGGGCCAGCTCGAGCACGCGGACGCCGTGGGCGCGCAGCTCCGAGACGGATCTCAGCGGGGCGAGGTCGGTCATGGTCATCGGCGTGGGGTCACTCGGCGAGCGCGGCGAGCCGCGCCTCCTCGTCCATCTGGATGCACGAGTCGAGCAGCGGCTGGATCGAGCCGTTCATCACCTGGTCGAGGTTGTACGCCTTGTACCCGGTGCGGTGGTCGGCGATGCGGTTCTCGGGGAAGTTGTAGGTGCGGATGCGCTCCGAGCGGTCCATCGAGCGGATCTGACTGCGGCGGGCGTCGGATGCGACGGCGGCGAGCTCCTCCTGCTGCTTCGCCAGCAGCCGGGCGCGCAGCACGCGCATGCCCGCCTCGCGGTTCTGCAGCTGCGACTTCTCGTTCTGCATCGACACGACGATGCCGGTCGGCAGGTGGGTGATGCGCACCGCCGAGTCGGTCGTGTTGACCGACTGGCCGCCGGGGCCCGAGGAGCGGAAGACGTCGATCTTCAGCTCGTTCGGATCGATGTGGATCTCCTCGGGCTCGTCGACCTCGGGGAACACGAGCACGCCCGTCGTCGAGGTGTGGATGCGTCCCTGCGACTCGGTCGCCGGCACCCGCTGCACGCGGTGCACCCCGCCCTCGTACTTGAGGCTCGCCCACACGCCGTCGGCGGGGTCGGTGGCGTTCGACTTGATCGCGACCTGCACGTCCTTGTAGCCGCCGAGGTCGGACTCGGTGCGCTCGAGCAGCTCCGTCTTCCACCCGCGCGACTCGGCGTAGTGCAGGTACATCCGCAGCAGGTCGGCCGCGAACAGCGCCGACTCCTCGCCGCCCTCGCCGCCCTTGATCTCCATGATCACGTCGCGCCCGTCGTCCGGGTCGCGCGGGATCAGGAGCCGCCGAAGCTTCTCCTGCGCCGACTGCACCGACTCCTCGAGAGCGGGCACCTCCTCGGCGAAGGCCTCGTCCTCACGGGCGAGCTCGCGCGCCGCCTCGAGGTCGGACTGGGCCTGCTGCCACGCGGCATGCGCCGCGGCGATCTGGCTCAACTCGGCGTAGCGCCGGTTGACCTTCTTCGCGCGCGCCGCATCCGCGTGGATGGCGGGATCGGCGAGCTGCTGCTGGAGCTGTTCGTGCTCGGCCAGCAGCGACTGGACCGACTCGAACACGGCTCAGGCCTTGTGCGCGGCGTGGCCGTTGCCGTTGCCGCCGTTGCCGTTCGGCAGCGACTGCTGGATCTGCACCAGGAACTCGGTGTTGGAACCGGTCTCCTTGAGCTTCGACAGCACCACCTCGAGCTGCTGCTGCAGTTCGAGACCGGCGAGCGCCCGGCGCAGGCGCCAGGTGATCTTGACCTCGTCGGCCGAGAGCAGCTCCTCCTCGCGGCGGGTGCTCGAGGCGTAGATGTCGACCGCCGGGAAGATGCGCTTGTCGGCGAGCGCGCGGGAGAGGCGCAGCTCCATGTTGCCGGTGCCCTTGAACTCCTCGAAGATGACCTCGTCCATCTTGGATCCGGTCTCGACGAGCGCGGTCGCGAGGATCGTCAGCGAGCCGCCGCCCTCGATGTTGCGCGCCGCTCCGAAGAAGCGCTTCGGCGGGTAGAGCGCCGACGCGTCGACACCACCCGAGAGGATGCGCCCGGATGCCGGCGAGGCCAGGTTGTAGGCGCGGCCGAGGCGCGTGATCGAGTCGAGCAGCACGACGACGTCGTTGCCGAGCTCCACGAGGCGCTTGGCGCGCTCGATGGCGAGCTCCGCCACGGTCGTGTGGTCCTCGGCGGGGCGGTCGAATGTCGAGGCGATGACCTCGCCCTTCACCGAGCGCTGCATGTCGGTGACCTCTTCGGGGCGCTCGTCCACGAGCACCACCATGATGTGGACCTCGGGGTTGTTGACCGCGATCGCCTTCGCGATGGCCTGCAGGATGAGGGTCTTGCCCGCCTTCGGCGGGGCCACGATGAGACCGCGCTGGCCCTTGCCGATGGGCGCGATGAGGTCGATGATGCGCGTCGAGAGCTTCTCGGGCGTCGTCTCGAGGCGCAGGCGCTCGTTCGGGTAGATCGGGGTGAGCTTGCCGAAGTCGACGCGGTCGGCGGCCTCCTCGACCGTGCGGCCGTTGATGGAGTCGATCTTCACGATCGCGTTGTACTTCTGACGGCCGCTCTGCTGGTCGCCGTCGCGCGGCTGGCGGATGGCGCCGACCACGGCGTCGCCCTTGCGCAGGTTGTACTTCTTCACCTGGCCGAGCGAGACGTAGACGTCGCTCGGACCGGGGAGGTAGCCGGTGGTGCGCACGAAGGCGTAGTTGTCGAGCACGTCGAGGATGCCGGCGATGGGGATGAGCACGTCGTCGTCGGAGATCTCGGGCTCGAGCTCGTCGACGTTGCCGCTGCGGCGGTTGCGGTTGCGGTCGCGGCCACGACCGCGGCGTCCGTCGCCGTCCTGCTGCTGCGCGGCGGGGCCGTTCTGGCCCCCGTCGGACTCGCCCTCGGCGGGCTGCTGGCCGTTCTGGCCGTTCTGCTGCTGGCCGTTCTGGCCACCGCGGCCGCCACGGCGGTTGCGGCTGCGACGGCTGGGCTGCTGGCCCTCGCCCTCGGTCTCGCCCTCGGTCTGCTGCTCGGAGGCGGGGACCAGCTTGTCGAGCTCGAGACCGAGCTCGGCGGCGGCGGCGTGCTGCGCGGCGCTGCGGCGCTGCTGCGGCTGCGCGGCCTCCTCGGCCTGCGGCAGGGCTGCGGCGATCGCGGCGGCGTCGGCCGACGGAACGCTCGCCCGGCGGGATCCGCGGCGGGGTGCGGGCGCCTCGGCCGCGGGCTGCTCCTCGGGAGCCGCCTGCTCGGCGGGGGCCTCGGCGGCGGGTGCCTCGGTCGCCTCCTGCGCGGCGGGCTGCTCCTCGGCGGGCTGCTCGCCCGGCTGCTCCTCGGCGGGCGCCTCGACCTGTGCGGTCACGGCGTCATCCGCCCCGGGAAGTTCGGAGAGGGTGTCCACGAGATCTCCTTTACGCATCGAAGACACGCCGCTGATGCCGCGTGCGGCGGCCAGAGCCTGGAGCTCGGGCAGGCGCAGACGGCTCAGAGCGGCGCGGTCCCCCACGACATCGGCGGGGGTGGTGGTGTCAGTCACGACTGGGTTGTCCTTTCGACCCGGGCACAGAACTTCCCGGGATGGAGGCGCCGCCCGCTGCGGTTCGGGTTGCATGAAGATGCGGGAAACCGCGGTCGGCGAGCGCCGGTGAGATGCACCCTCGCGCCGGCCTAAGCGGCGGCGTCGTCCGAGTGCAGCACCACTGTAGCACCCCGGAAGTCGACGGCGAGCATCAGGCACTCCCACCGCGACTCGGCGTGCTGGGCGATGAGCTCGGCGGCCCGGAGGCGCTGCGCGGGGTCGGAGCCGAGCACCAGGATCGAGGGCCCGGCGCCGGAGACGACCGCCGCGAGACCGTCGGCGCGCAGCATGCGGATGAGCGCATCCGTCTCCGGCATCGCGCTCGCCCGGTAGCTCTGGTGCAGCTTGTCCTCGGTGGCGGCGTGCAGCAGCTCGGGGCTCTGGACGAGCGCGGCGATGAGCAGCGCCGACCGCGAGACGTTGAAGATCGCGTCCTCGTGCGGCACCGAGTCGGGCTGGAGGCTGCGGGCGAGCGCGGTCGACATCGTGCGCTCGTGCGGCACGGCCACCAGCGGGCTGACCCCGCGGTGCACGATGAGCTTCTTGTAGCGCGGCCCCTCGGGGGTGACCCACGTGATGGTGAGACCGCCGAAGAGGGCGGGCGCGACATTGTCGGGGTGGCCCTCGAGCTCGGTGGCGAGCGCGAGCAGCCGCTCGGCGTCGAGGTCGACGATGCCCTCGAGCAGCCCCTTGGCCGCCATGATGCCCGAGACGATCGCGGCACCGGAGGACCCCATGCCCCGACCGTGCGGGATGGTGTTGTGCGCGACCAGCTCGAGCCCCGGGAGCTCCTGGCCGAGGGCCGCGAAGGTGTGCGCGATCGCGCGGACGACGAGGTTCGACTCGTCGGTGGGCACCTCGCCCTCGCCGACGCCGACCACCGTGACGGTGGCCCCCGGGCGCTCGCGGACGGTCACCTCGAGCTCGTCGTAGACGGCGAGGGCCATGCCGAGCGTGTCGAAACCCGGTCCGAGGTTCGCCGTCGTCGCGGGGACCTTGACCGTGACCGAGCGGCCGATGAGGCTCATGCAGAGGCCGTCGCGTCGGCGCCGCTCGGCGCGAGGTTCAGCACCCCGGCGATCTCGTCGACGTCCACGGCGACGCTCGTGGGCCGCACCTCGGACCCGTCGGCCGCCTGCAGCGCCCACTGCGGGTCCTTCAGTCCGTGACCGGTCACGGTGAGCACGACCGTGGAGCCGGCCGGGATCACGCCGGCCTCGGCGCGCTCGAGGAGCCCTGCGACGCTCGCCGCGGACGCGGGCTCGACGAAGACGCCGACCTCGCTCGAGAGGATGCGGTGGGCCTCGAGGATCTTCGCGTCGCTGATCGCGCCGAAGTAGCCGTCGGTCTCGTCGCGCGCCGTGAGCGCGAGCTCCCAGGACGCCGGGTTGCCGATGCGGATCGCCGACGCGATGGTCTCGGGATCGCGCACGATCTCGCCGCGCACGATCGGCGCCGACCCCTCGGCCTGGAAGCCGAACATCCGGGGGCGCTTCGTGGTGACGCCGCGCTCGGCCTCCTCCTTGTAGCCCCGCGTGTACGCCGTGTAGTTGCCGGCGTTGCCGACCGGGATGAGGTGGAAGTCGGGCGCGTCGCCGAGCACCTCGACGACCTCGAACGCCGCCGTCTTCTGGCCCTCGATGCGGTCGTTGTTGACCGAGTTGACCAGGTGCACGGGGTAGTTCGCCGCGAGGTCGCGGGCGATGTCGAGGCAGTCGTCGAAGTTGCCCCGCACCTGCAGCAGCTCGGCGCCGTGCGCGATCGCCTGCGCGAGCTTGCCCATCGCGATCTTGCCCTCCGGCACGAGCACCGCGGCGGTGATGCCGGCGTGCGTCGCGTAGGCGGCGGCGGATGCGGAGGTGTTGCCGGTCGAGGCGCAGATGATCGCCTTCGCGCCGTGCTCGACCGCCTTCGAGACCGCCATCGTCATGCCGCGGTCCTTGAAGGAGCCCGTCGGGTTCATGCCCTCGAACTTCACCCACACCCGGGCGCCGGTGCGCGCGGAGAGCGCGGGCGCGGGGATCAGCGGGGTGCCGCCCTCGCCGAGCGTGATGATCGGAGTCGCGTCCGTCACGTCGAGCCGGTCGGCGTATTCGCGCAGCACGCCGCGCCACTGGTGAGCCATTGTCTTCCTTAAAGTCCCTCGACCCGGAGCACGCTGTCGACCCGGGCGACCACGGGGCTGTCCGCGAGTGCGGCGACGGTCGCGGCGAGCGCGGCCTCGGTCGCCCGATGCGTGCCGATCACCAGCGTAGCGCCGGGCGCATTCCCGTCCTGACCGTCGGCCGCGGGGTCGACGACCGACTGCTGCACCGCCTCCACCGACACGTCGTGCTCCGAGAACACCGAGGCGATCTGCGCGAGCACGCCCGGGCGGTCCAGCACGCTGAGCGTGATCTGGTAGCGCGTGGTGACCGAGGTGATGGGAAGGATCGGAAGGTCGGCGTGGGTCGACTCGGCGACGCCCGGGCCGCCGACGACGTGCCGGCGGGCCGCCGAGACGAGGTCGCCGAGCACGGCGGATGCGGTCTGCACTCCCCCGGCCCCCGCCCCGTAGAACATCAGGCTGCCCGCCGCCTCGGCCTCGACGAACACGGCGTTGTTGGCGCCGTGCACCGCGGCGAGCGGATGCGTCGTCGGGATGAGCGCCGGGTGCACGCGCGCGGAGACGCCGTCGGCGCCCGTCTCGGGGTCGACCAGCCGCTCGCATACCGCGAGCAGCTTGACGACGAAGCCGCTGCGCTGCGCCGCCGCGACCTGCTCGCGGGTGACGCCCGTGATGCCCTCGCGGTGCACGCCGTCGACCGGGACGGCCGTGTGGAAGGCGAGGCTCGCGAGGATCGCGGCCTTCTGCGCGGCGTCGAATCCCTCGATGTCGGCGGTCGGGTCGGCCTCGGCGTAGCCGAGCTCGGTCGCCACGGCGAGGGCCTGCTCGAGCGAATCCCCGCCCTGGTCCATGCGGTCGAGGATGTAGTTCGTGGTGCCGTTGACGATGCCGAGGATCCGGTGCACGCGGTCGCCCGCGAGGCTGTCGCGCAGCGGGCGGATGATGGGGATCGCCCCGCCGACGGCGGCCTCGTAGTACAGCTGCGCGCCGACCTGCTCGGCGATCGCGAACAGCTCCGGGCCGTGGGTGGCCAGCAGCGCCTTGTTGGCGGTGATGACGTCCGCGCCCGAGGTGAGGGCGAGCTCCAGGTATTCGCGCGCCGGCTCCAGTCCGCCCATGACCTCGATGACGATGTCGGCGCCGAGGATGAGCGAGCGCGCATCCGTCGTCAGCAGCTCGCGGGGGATGTCGGCCGTGCGCGGCGCGTCGAGGTCGCGGACGGCGATGCCCACGAGCTCGAGCCCGGCGCCCACGCGCCCCGCGAGCTCGTCGGCGTGCTGCAGCAGCAGCGCCGCCACCTGGGCGCCCACGGAGCCCGCCCCGAGGACGGCGATGCGGAGATTGCGGTATTCGATCATTCAGTTGTCCCGATCATGGATGGACTCCACCTCGACCTGGTCGGCCCCGGAGGAGTAGCCGGAGTCGCGGCGCAGCAGGTCGTGGGTGTTCTCGCGGCGGATGAGCACCCGGCTCTTCCCGTCGCGGACGGCGACCACGGCCGGGCGGCCGAGGTAGTTGTAGTTGCTCGCGAGCGACCAGCAGTACGCACCCGTGGCGGCGACCGCCAGCAGGTCGCCCGGGCGCACGTCGCCGGGCAGGTAGTCGTCGCGCACGACGATGTCGCCCGACTCGCAGTGCTTGCCGGCGACGCGCACGAGCGCGGCGTCGGCGTCCGAGACGCGGTTGGCGACGCGGGCCGTGTAGTCGGCGCGGTAGAGCGCGGTGCGCAGGTTGTCGCTCATGCCGCCGTCGACGCTCACATACCGCCGGGTGGCCGACTCGTCGACGCGCACGTCCTTGATGGTGCCGACCTCGTAGAGGGTGACGCCGGCGGGGCCCACGATGATGCGGCCCGGCTCGATCGCGATCGCCGGCACCGGGATGCCGTGGTGCGCGCATCCGGACTCCACCGCGACGGCGAAGTCGGCGGCGATCCGCTCGATGGGGGTGACCTCGTCGGCCGAGGTGTAGGCGATGCCGAACCCGCCCCCGAGGTTCAGCTCGGGCACCTCGCCGCCCGCGAGCAGCTCGGCGTGCAGCGCGAGCAGGCGCCGGATGGCCTCGGCGAAGCCCGCCGACTCGAAGATCTGCGACCCGATGTGCGAGTGCAGCCCGAGGAACTCGAGGCTCTCGTGGGCGCGGATCAGCGCGACGGCGTCGGCGGCCTCGGAGAGCGGGATGCCGAACTTCTGGTCTTCCCGCGCCGTCGCGAGGTACTCGTGGGTCGAGGCGTGCACCCCGCTGTTGAGCCGCAGGCGCACCTTCTGCACGCGACCGTGCCGGGTGGCCGCCTGCGCGACACGGTCGATCTCGACGACGCTGTCGAGAACGATCGCGCCCACGCCCAGGCCGACCGCGTGGTCGATCTCGGCGAGGCTCTTGTTGTTGCCGTGGAACCCCAGGCGGCGCGGGTCGAACCCCGCCTCCTCGGCGACCGCGAGCTCGCCCCCGCTGCAGACGTCGAGGTTGAGACCGGCCTCCCGCATCCAGTGCGCGACCTCGATCGAGAGGAACGCCTTGCCCGCGTAGTAGACGTGGGTGGCGACCCCGAGCGGGGCGAAGGCGGCGGCGAACGCGTCGCGGATGCGGGCCGCGCGCCCGCGGACCTCGTCCTCGTCGACGACGTAGAGCGGGGTGCCGTAGGCGGCGTGCAGCGCCGGGGCGGGGATGCCGCCGATCGCGAGGGCGCCCGATGCCGTGCGCGCCGCGGACTCCGGCCACACCCCGGCGGCGAGCGCGTTCGCATCGTCCGGGTGGGCGAGCCAGCCGGGGGCGAGGGGGTTGGCGGTCATGCGGACCTCACGGGCACGTCGGAACGGGAAGTGAGGCGAGCGGACCCGGCTTGGTCCCTGAAGCCGTGACGATTGTAGCCGAGGCGCGGATCGGCCTCAGGACGTCGCTCGCCGCCAGAACGCCCGGACGACGAACGCGTAGCCCGTCGCGGTGGCGCCCGCGACGACCGCTCCGATGACGATCCCGAACAGGGGCGACGCCGAGTAGAAGATGATCGGCGAGAGGAAGCCGCCCACCACGGCGCCGATGACGACCGCGACGATCTCCTTCCGCATCCGCCGGGGCCGCCCGCTCGCGGCGGCGAGGCTGAGCATCCCGAACAGGAACGGCGGCAGGGCCATCCCGAAGCCGACGAGCACGACCGCGGGCAGCAACGACAGCAGCAGCCCCTGGTCTCCGTCGGCGGCCAGCGTGCCGATGACGCCGAGGATCGCGGCGACGCCGATCCCGCCGACGGCCTCGATCCAGAACATGCGCCAGACCATCCGCCCGAACCGGGGCGGCTCCCCCGGAGCTGCGGCGGGCTCGCCGTCGCTCACGCGGCGCAGCTGCCCTTCTGCTGGAAGGCGGTGCCGCCGAGCGCGGTCCCGGATCCGTCGAGGGTGGCGACCAGCTGGTCGCCCTCGACCCGCAGGCCCGTCACGGTGAGCGCGGAGGGCAGCGCGTCGGCGATGCACACGGTGCGCTGCTGGAGCAGCGCGTCGGCGAGGAGCCCGAACACCGGGTCGGCCCGGAGCTCGTCGGCGGTGTACTGCGCCCCGGCGATCCGGACGCTCGTCGGGTCGAAGGCGAGCTGCCCCCCGACGGCGGACGGGGTGAGGCCGAGGCCGAGCTCGAAGCTGAGTCCGAGCACCGAGAGGTTGCCGGTGGCGACGATCTCGGCGCCGTCGAGCGTCACGTCGTCGATCGTCGCGCCCGTGATCTGGGGGCTCAGCGCGGCGAGCCCGGACTCCGGCACGGCGAGGCGCACCGTGAGCTCGCGGGTGGGCGCGCTCGTGTCGATCGGCACGCCGCGGGCGACGATGTGGAGGTCGCCCGACAGATCCCCGAGGTCGAGTCCGTCGACCTCGACGTCGACCTGGTCGAGGGATCCGGTCAGCGCCTGGAACAGCACCGGTCCCCCGCCGATCGAGACCTCGACGGGCGTCGTCTCGGGGACGTCGAGCGCCGACGCGACCCGCTCGGCGATCACGTCCTCCGCGGCACCGCGCGCCAGCGCGTCGATCGCGAACCCGGCGGCGACGAGCAGCACCACGACGCCGAGCAGCACCCACGGCCAGGCCCGTCGGCGACGGGGCGCGAGCTCGGCGGGCGTGGGGGTTGCGGCGCTCACGTCACATCCGCTCCGGGGCCGCGACGCCGAGCAGGGCCAGGCCGTTGCGCAGCACCTGACCGGTCGCGTCGTTGAGGGTCAGACGGGCGGCGTGGACCGGCTCGATCGGGTCGTCGCCCTGCGGGATGACGCGGCACGCGCCGTACCAGCGGTGGTAGGCGCCCGCCAGGTCCTCGAGGTAGCGGGCGACCCGGTGCGGCTCGCGCAGCTCGACCGCCTGCAGGGTGATGCGCGGGAACTCGGCGAGCGCGCCCAGCAGCTCGCTCTCCGTCTCGTGCGCGAGCCGGGCCGGGTCGAAGCCGTCCCGCGTGACGCCCGCCGCCTCGGCGTTGCGCGCCACCGCCCGCGTGCGGGAGTGCGCGTACTGCACGTAGAACACGGGGTTGTCGTTGGTCTTCCTGGCGAGCAGGTCGAGGTCGATGTCGATGTTCGAGTCGATCGAGCTGCGCACCAGGGCGTAGCGGGCGGCGTCCACGCCGACCGCGTCGACGAGGTCCTCCATCGTGACGACGGTGCCGGCGCGCTTGGACATCCGCAGCGGTTCGCCGTCCTTCAGCAGGTTGACGAGCTGACCGATCAGGATCTCGTGGTTCACGTAGGGCACGTCGCCGAACGCGGCGGTCATCGCCATGAGGCGCTGGACGTAGCCGTGGTGGTCGGCCCCGAGCAGGATGATGCAGCGGTCGAAGCCGCGCTCGCGCTTGTCGAGGTAGTAGGCCAGGTCGCCCGAGATGTAGGCGGGCTCGCCATCCGACTTGATGACGACGCGGTCCTTGTCGTCGCCGAACTCGGTGGTGCGCAGCCAGGTGGCGCCGTCGGCCTCGTAGATGTGGCCGAGCTCGCGCAGGCGCGCGACGGCGCGCTCCACGGCACCCGAGGAGTGCAGCGAGTTCTCGTGGAAGTAGACGTCGAAGTCGACCCCGAACTCGTGCAGGCTCGCCTTGATCTCGCCGAACATCTGCGTGACGCCGAGCTCGCGGAAGACCTCCTGCTGCTCGGCGCGCGGAAGCGCGCTCAGGTCTCCGGGGTAGTCCTGCTCGACCCGCGCGGCGATGTCGAGGATGTAGCTGCCGCCGTAGCCGTCCTCGGGAGCCGGCTCGCCGAGGTGCGCGGCGAGCAGGCTGCGTGCGAAGCGGTCGATCTGGGCGCCGTGGTCGTTGAAGTAGTACTCGCGCGTGACCTCGCCGCCCTGCGCCTCCATGAGGCGCGCGAGGCTGTCGCCGACCGCCGCCCACCGGGTGCCTCCGATGTGGATCGGACCGGTGGGGTTCGCGGAGACGAACTCGAGGTCGATGCGCACACCGGCGTAGAGCACCCCGGTGCCGTAGGCCGACCCCTCGGCGAGGATGCGCTCGGCCAGCGCGCCCGCCGCGGCCGCGTCGAGCGTGATGTTGAGGAAGCCCGGCCCGGCGACCTCGGCGCCGGCGATGCCGTCCACCTCGACGAGCGTCGCGGCGAGGGCGTCGGCGAGCTGGCGCGGGGCGACGCCGAGGCGCTTGCCGAGCTTGAGCGCGACGTTCGAGGCCCAGTCGCCGTGATCGCGGTTGCGGGGGCGTTCGAGGGTGACGTCCTCGGGCGCGACCTCGTCGGGGTCGACCCCGTGCTCGGCCGCCGCACGGCGCACGTGGTCGAGCAGGAGGGCGGCGAGATCGGCGGGATTCACGATGCTCGATCTTAGAGGCCGCAGCCTGACGGTTCCCCGCCCGTCGCGTCGGGCCGCGATCGGAGCGGGGTGACAATGGGGGGATGTCGCGCCGCTCCCCCGCCCTCGTGTCGTCCGCATCCGTGCTGCTCGCCGCATCCGTGCTGCTCACCGGATGCGGGGTCCCGGATCCCGCGCCGAGCACCAGCGCCGACGCGAGCGGAACGCCCGCCCCGTCCGGGAGCGCGACCCCGACCGCGAGCCCGGGCGACGCCACCTCGACCCCCGTCGACGTGCCCTGCGACACGCTCGTCACGGGGCAGGCGATGTACGACTACAACCCCAACTTCAGCCTGCTGCCGTCGTGGACCCCGGATGCCGGCACCCCTGCCGCCGAGGCGGCGGACGCCGAGGGGGTCGTCTGCCGCTGGCGCAACGACACGAGCGGCGAGACGATCGACATCTCCGTGGCGTCGCTGAACGGGGCCGCCCTCGACGAGAAGGCCAACGAGACGTTCAGCCAGAGCACGATGGTGCCCACCTACGGCGGCGACGAGGGCTACTTCGCGGTCGGCGGCGGCGGGGGCGAGGCGGTCGTCTTCGACGGCTCGTACTGGATCGTGGTGAGCTCGACGCTGTTCTACGAGCCGGGCGACGCCGAGCCGATCGTCGCCGCCGTGCTCTCGGCGCTTCCCTGAGCGGAGCGGGTCAACCGAGCTCGACCGGCTCGCGGTGGTCGTCGACCAGCCGCTCGTCGGCGCGGGCGTCGATCGACATCGCCCGCAGCTCGACGTCGGCGAGCGTGTTGGTCTCGAAGGCCGTGTCGGCCGCGTCGCGACCGGTCGCGATGCGCACCAGCCCCGTGCGCGGGGCGAGCCGTGTCGCGTCGACCACGACCCAGCGACCCTCGACCAGCACCTCGACGACCGCGTGCAGATCCATCGGGTCCAGCTGCGGGGCGTACACCGAGACGACCCGCGCCGGATGGTCGAGGGCCCGGAGCATGGCCGCCGTCACGTGCGCGAAGTCGCGGCAGACGCCCGCGCCCGCGTCGAGCGTCTCGACGGCGCCGCCGGTCGGCGAGGTCGCCGCCGGGGTGTAGTCGAGGTGGTCGTGCACCCAGTCGCCGACGGCTCGAGCGAGCGGCCATCCCTCCAGGCCCGGGAAGGTGTCGCGTGCCCGCTGGGTGAGTGCGTCCGACTGCACGTAGCGGCTCGGCCGCAGGTACACCACGGGATCCAGGGCGTCGACGGACGCGGGGGCCGACCGCCCCACGACGGTCGCCGTGTAGTCGAGCTGCAGCACCCCCGGGGTCGCCTCGAAGAGCTCGAGCCGGGTGCCGTGCGCCTCGCGCTGCGGACGAGGACGGATCTCGCGCCCGTCGAGCGCGACGCGCAGGGTCTCCACCGTCGTCGGAACCCCCTCGGCGACCGAGACGGCGAGCACGAAGGCGGTCGGATCGTGCACCTCGAAGGTGAGGCTCGACCGCACCTCGCGTCGCGGCGTCATGGGCGGGTGGCTGCGAGGGGGGCGAGCGGCATGCTGATAGCCTAAAGTCCCGCGCCCTCGTAGCTCAGTGGATAGAGCGCTTCCCTCCGGAGGAAGAAGTCGCACGTTCGAATCGTGTCGAGGGCACCACACTGGATCCATGCGGATCGTCGTCGCCCCGGACTCGTTCACCGGGTCGATCTCGGCGCACGACGCCGCAGCGGCGATCGCCGCGGGCTGGCGCGCCATCCGCCCCGACGACGAGGTGCGCGAGCTGCCGCAGGCGGACGGCGGGGTCGGAACCCTCGAGGTGGTCGCGCGGGCCCTCCCGGGCGCGCTGCTCCACGATGCCGGGCCGGTGACGGGCGCCGACGGCCGCCCCGCGCCCGGTCGCTGGCTGGAGCTGCCCGACGGACGTGCTCTCGTCGAGCTGGCCGACTGCGTCGGACTCTGGCGGATGGCGGCGCCCGACCCGCTCGGCGCCTCCACGCGTGGACTCGGGGAGCTGCTCGGGCGGGTGCTGGATGCGGGCGTCCGCCGCATCGTCGTCGGGCTCGGCGGTTCGGGCTCGACGGACGGGGGCGCGGGGGCCCTCGCCGCGCTCGGGGCCCGGCTGCTCGACCGATTCGGGGAGCGGGTACCTGACGGTGGATCCGGACTGCTCGGTCTCGCCGAGGTCGAGCTCGTCGGTCTCCGCCCGGCCCCCGCGGAGCTCGTGCTCTGGTGCGACGTCGATGCACCGCTCACCGGGATCCGCGGGGCGGCATCCGTGTTCGGGCCCCAGAAGGGCGCCGACGTCGACCAGGTTCTCACGCTCGATGCGGCGCTAACACGCTTCGCCGAGCTGCTCGGCGGCGACCCCGATGCCCCCGGAGCGGGCGCCGCCGGAGGAACCGCCTACGGGCTGCGCACGGCGTGGAGCGCGAGCCTGGCCCCCGGATCAGAGGAGGTCGGGGAGCTGACCGGCCTGGACGCCGCCGTCGCCGCGGCGGACCTCGTGATCACCGGGGAGGGGCGCGTCGACGCGAGCTCCACCCGCGGCAAGGTCGTGGGCGCCGTGCTGAATCGCGCACGTGCGGCGGGCACCCCCGCAGCGCTCGTCGCCGGCTCGTTCGCGGGCGCGACGGCGACCGGCATGGGCGCCGTCTCGCTCTCCCGGTCGGCGGGCTCGCCCGCGGCTGCGATGGCCGACGCCTCCCGCTGGCTGGAGCAGGCCGGGCGCAAGCTCGCGCTCGAGGCCGACGGGAACGCCGTCTCCGAGACGTGAGCCGAGGACCGGAGGCGCGGCTCAGCTGTGGCGGCGGCGACCGGAACGCAGGAGCACCGCTCCGGATCCCAGCACGACGACGGCGAGCACGAGCATCCCGAGCGGCTCGACGCCCGTCGCGGCGAGCGTGGGAGCGGTCGGCGCCGGTTCCGGCGACGCGGCGGGCGCGGCCTGGATCTCGACCGCGCCGAGGTCGATCCGCTCCGGACCGGCAGCGGTCGAACGTGCCACCCGCGGTTCGCCGCGCTGGTCGACGGCGGCGGAGCTCGTGATGCTCGGGTCGCCCGCGTCGATGACGGGGCTCGAGGCGAGCGGGAGGTGCGTCCAGGTCGGACCGCCGTTGTCGGCGAGCGGCCCCAGCAGGGGATCGACGTCGAGCAGGTTGCCCCCCAGATCGTTGACGCCGCCGGGCACGTCGCCGATCAGACTCCACGAGACGGCGAAGGATCCGGCGATGTCGGAGTTCGCATTGCCGCTGATGACGGAACCGCTGATGGTGCTGCTGCCCGGGCCGGAGATACCGCCGGCCGTGCCGTCCGTCGAGTCGTTGCCGACGATCGTCGAGCCGCTCACGGTGAGGGTCGCGCCCGCGGTGAAGCGGTAGATGCCGCCGCCGACGGGTGCGCTGTCGCCCGAGATCGTCGAGTCGCCGATCACCAGGGTGCCGCTGTTGAGGAAGATCCCGCCGCCGGAGTTGGGCGCGGTGTTGCCCGAGATCTCGACGCGTTCCAACACGGTCGAGGATGCGGTCGCGACGCCTCCGCCGCTCGCGGTCGCGGTGTTCCCGAAGATCCGGGTGTCCTCGATGCGCAGCAGACCGGAGTACGCCGACGCCCCGCCACCGTAGGTTCCGGTGTTGCCCGTCAGGATCGTGTCGCGGATCGTCACGTCCGCTCCGCCGTTGTTGACGTAGACGCCTCCCGAGTTCGAGCCCGCTCCTCCCCCACCGGTGATCGTCACGCCGGAGAACACGACCTGGGCCGGGGACGTCACCGCGAACACCGAACCCGTTCCGTCGCCCGCGACGGTCAGCTGCGACGCCCCGGGGCCGTCGAGCGTCGTCGCGTCCGTGACGGTGATCGTGCCGGAGGTGAGAGCGATCTCGCCCGTCAGCCCGGACGCGAAGGTAACGACGTCGGCGCCGGGGGTCGCGTTGGCGTCGAGGATCGCCTGGCGCAGCGACCCCGCACCGCTGTCGGCGAGGTTGGTCACCTCGAACGTCGCGGCCTGCGCGGGAGCAGCCGCGGCGACCGCACCCCCGCCCGCCAGGGCGAGGGTGGCGCACACGGCCAGGACGCTTCGAACTCGGCGCATCGTCATCCTTCGATCGGGTGGTGGCGACGTCCTGGACGGGGCCGCGGTGATCGGCCGACTGGTGGTCCGGGTCGTACGCTTCGAGGGTACCGAGGCGGGTGGCGCCGAACGTGCCGTCGGGCGCCTCCGAACGCCCCCGGTTCGAGGGGCACCGATCGCCGCACGAGGATTCCGACCGGGGTCCCCCAACGTTCCCGCTCGACACGGCGTCTGTGGAGATAGGAGGGTGTGAACCGTGACACGAGCCGGATGGGAGCGCGTGGTGGCCGAACTGGTCGCCGAACGCGGTGACGCCCTCATCCGCTACGCCACCCTGCTCACGGGGAGCCCCGACGACGCCGCCGATCTCGTGCAGGACGCCCTCGTGCGCACCTTCGGCCGGCTGCGCAACGGTTTCACCGTCGCGAGTGCCGAGGCGTACGTGCGACGGGCGATCCTCAACGCGGCGCTCGACCGCGGACGCCGGGTCACCCGCTGGCGCAAGCTCGCGCCGAGTCAGTACGAACCGGACGAGCTGCCGTCGGCGGAGGACGCGACCGGGCTGCGCCTCGACCTGCACGACGAGCTGCGCAAGCTCACCCCGCGCGAGCGCGCGTGCATCGTGCTGCGCTACTACGACGACCTCAAGGTCGACGACGTCGCGGAGGCCCTCGGCATCAGCTCGGGGGCGGTCAAGCGCTACCTGAGCGACGGGCTCGCCAAGATGGCGATCGCGCTCGCCGACGACGGCACGGTCGAGGGCCGCCTCGGCCCCGGCGGCGCGCGTCCGGGCACCGGCACGACACCGCTGCGCCGGACCACCCCGTCTTCCGACGCGAAGGAGGGCGACCGTGCCCGACGAGTCTGAACTGCGCGACCGGATGCGCGACGGCGACGCCGGCGGCGCGCTCGACGCGGGCCGCATCATCCGGCGGGCGCGGATGCGGCGCCTCCCGAAGCAGGCCGCGATCAGCGTGCTCGGGGGGCTCGCCGTCGCCGCGATCGTCGTGCCCGTCGCGATCGGGGTCGGCGGTACCCGGACGATGTCCGCGAGCGACAGCGCCGCGGGGTCGGCGGCGGCCCCCGAGTCGGAGAAGGATGCGACGTTCGCGGGCTCCGAGGCCCAGGACGGCGCGGGGACGGTCTGCGATCCGCCGGTCTGGGGCGGGGAGCCCGCGCCCTCGGGGGTCGAGGTGAGCGCGATCTCGCAGGGCGAGGACGTGACGCTGACGCTCGTCAACGACGGCACGCAGACGCTGCGCGGTCGCGTGGCGGGGGGTCCGACGCTGCTGCTGTCGTCCGACGACGCCCTCGCGGGGTGGTCCGCGGCGGCGACCGATCCGGCGCCGGTCGACCTCGCCCCGGGCGAGCAGCTGATCCTCAGCGTCGCGCTCGAGGCCGTCGCCTGCGACGGGGGCGCGCTGACTCCCGGCGTCTACGGTCTCGAGGTCGAGCTCCCGATCCTGACCGAGGACGGCACGACCGTCACCGCGACGTCCCGGCGCACCCCGATCGAGGTGGGCACCGCACAATAGGATCCAAGACGGGCGCCTCCCCGGCGCCGGCCGGACTGGAGCCTCCATGACCTTCGTCGTCGTCCCGCAGTGGCAGGGTTCGCCGTCGAGCCGCGCGATGCGTCTCGCCGAAGGTGCGGAGGCGATCCGCGCGGACCTGCCGGCATCCTCCACCCGCGAGGTCGCGGTGCCGCTCGAGGCCGGCGACGAGCAGGGCACGGGGATCGCGCGCTTCGGCTCGCTGCAGCTCGTGCGCGAGCGGCTCGGAGACGTGCTCGGCGAGCTCGACGATGCGGCGATCGTCATCGGCGGCGACTGCTCGGTGTCGTCGGCCGCGGTCGCGCACACCGCCGGCCCCGACCTCGCGCTCGTGTGGTTCGACGCGCATCCCGACCTCAACACGCCCGGCACCTCGCCCTCCGGAGCGTTCGGCGGCATGGTGCTCGCCTCGCTCGTGGAGGACGGCGTCGTCGACGCGGGGCGCGTGGTCGTCGCCGGGGCGCGCGAATGGGACCCGGGCGAGGAGGAGTTCGCGGGCGCCCGCGGGATCGCCTCCGTCGACGTCGCGGCACTCGCGGATGCCGCGGCCTTCGCCGATGCCGTGGCGGCGACCGGTGCGACCCGCGTCTACGTGCACATCGACCTCGACGTGCTCGACCCGGCCGAGTTCGACGGTCTGCTCGAGCCCATCCCGTTCGGGGTCTCCGCCACGCAGCTCGTCGCCGCCGTCAGGGCGCTCGTGGCCCGGTTGCCGCTCGCGGGCGCGACGATCGCCTCGTTCGCACCCGAATCCGCCGAGAAGGCGGTCGACGACGCGCCGACGATCCTGCGTCTCATCGCGGCCCTGCGCGGATAGCCGCCCGCCGCCTACGCTCGGCACATGAACGTGCGCGAGGTCGACGTCGTGGTGATCGGAGCGGGGACGGTCGGTGAGAACGTCGCCGACCGGGCCCGTCAGGGCGGGCTGGAGACGGTCGTCGTCGAGGAGGAGCTGGTCGGCGGCGAGTGCTCGTACTGGGCGTGCATGCCCTCGAAGGCGCTGCTGCGCGCGGGGTCGGCGCTGCGCGCCGCGCGGGCCGTCGGCGGTGCGGCGGAGGCGGTGACCGGCGAGCTGGACCCGCGCGCGGTGTTCCGCCGACGCGATCGCATCACGCACCACCGGGACGACGCCTCGCAGGTCGACTGGCTCGACGGCGCGGGCATCGGATTGCTGCGCGGGCACGCGCGGTTCGTCGGCCCGAAGCGCCTGGTGGTGACGGCATCCGACGGCTCGACCACGGAGCTCGTGGCCCGTCACGCGGTCGCCGTGTGCACCGGCTCGGTGCCCGTGCTCCCCGACGTGCCGGGACTCGCCGAGCTCGACCCGTGGACCTCGCGCGACGCCACCTCGGCATCCGAGGCGCCGCCGACGCTCGCCGTGCTCGGCGGCGGGGTGGTCGGATGCGAGCTCGCGACCGCCTACGCGAGCCTCGGCAGCAGGGTCACCCTCGTCGCCCGGCGCGGCCTCCTCGGCGGCCAGGAGCCGTTCGCGGTCGAGCTCGTGCGCGAGGGTCTCGAGGCGGCGGGCGTGCGCGTGCTCACCGACACCGAGGTGGTGGACGCCCACCGTGCCGAGAAGAACGCGGTGCTGACGCTCGACGACGGCACGCGCATCCTCGCCGAGCAGGTGCTCGTGGCAACCGGTCGAGTCGGACGCACCCGCGACCTGGGGCTCGAGGAGCTGGGCCTCGCCGCCGGCGACCGCATCGAGGTCGACGACACGATGCGGGTCGAGGGATTCGACTGGCTGTACGCCGTGGGCGACGTCAACGGACGTGCGAAGCTCACCCACCAGGGCAAGTACCAGGCGCGCGCGGCGGGCGACGTGATCGCGGCCCGCGCCGCGGGTCGCCCCGTCGACGACGCGCCCTGGGGGGCGCACGTGGCCACCGCCGACCACCGCACCGTTCCCCAGGTGACGTTCACGGATCCGGAGGTCGCCTCGGTGGGACTCACCGCCGCAGCCGCCGAGACGGCGGGCGTGAACGTGCGCGTGCTCGACTACGACCTCTCCTGGCTCGCGGGGGCGACGGTGTACGCCGACGACTACCGTGGCCGGGCGCGCGCGGTGGTCGACGTCGATCGCGGCGTGCTCGTGGGCGCGACCTTCGTGGGCGCGGATGTCGGCGAGCTGCTGCAGGCGGCGACGATCGCGATCGTGGGAGAGGTGCCGCTGGACCGGCTGTGGCACGCGGTGCCCGCATACCCGACGCTCAACGAGGTGTGGCTGCGGTGGCTCGAGGAGTTCGGGCGACCCGGGACAGCATGATCGCCCCGGTGCGACCCGAGAACCCGGGCCGGATGGAGCGCGCCGCCGCAGCCCTCGTGCGCGGGGCTGTCGCGGTCCCGGGGCTGCGGCGCGCGCTGCTGTGGCCGGCGGTCGCGCGACCGGGCTACTGGTTCGCGACGGGATGCGCGTTCGTCTGGGGAACCGTGCTGATCGGCCGGCACCGCTCGGGCCACGGGCTGCACATCATCCAGGGACTCCCCCGCTGGGCGTTCGGACGCGGCGGCACGACGATCGGCGCCGTGTACCTCACGCGCGACAACGTCGCCGACCGGGTGCTGCAGCACGAGGCGGTGCACATGCGGCAATGGCGGCACTACGGACTCAGCATGCCGGTGCTCTACCTCGCCGCAGGGTTCGTTGCCCGCACGAATCGCTTCGAGGTCGAGGCGGGGCTGCGCGAGGGCGGGTACGTGTAGCGCGGGGGTGGGCGACTCTCGTCGGCCGGTGCGGCCGGGCTTCGCCTCCTCCCGCTCGGGCGGGTTGGCGACTTCTCCACGAATACCGCCCCGACTCTCGAACATTTGTTCGAGTCGTGGGAGGATCGGGTATGGCTTCGATCACCGACTCCCTCACCCGTCTGGGTGACCTGTCGGTGCCGTTCACACCCGTGTCTGTGACGGGTTGGGGTGATGCCGAACTGCTTGCGTCGCAGGGTCGGATCGCCGAGGTGCGGCGTCGTCTGGATGCGGTCGCGGCGACCGTGGCGGGTGAGATCGCCCACCGCTCCCGCCGCGAACTCGGGCACGCGGGGCTCGCGCAGTCGGAGGGGCTGCGGACTCCGGAGGAGTTGATCGCAAAGGTGTCCGGCACCTCGACCCGGGATGCCCGCACGCTGATGAAGACGGCAGAGCTGCTGCCGGCGCGTGAACTCGCCCCGGATGCGGCACCGGTGCCGCGGTGGCAGCGGCTGATCGGCGACGCGGTCGCGGCCGCGACGATCTCGGTGGAGGCGGCGGAACTGATCCGCACCCGCCTGATCGCCGCTGAGGGTGTCGACGAGAACGCCCTCGCGACCGCGGCCGGGCGGCTGCTGGCTGAGGCGTCGGGTCTCACCATCGAGCAACTCGCGATCCGGGCGGGCCGTGTGCGTGACGAACTGGACCTGGCCGGCATCGCCGAGCGGGAGCAGGAACTCCGGGCGAAGCGGTTCCTGCGGGTGAGTCCGCAGTTGGATGGGATGACCCGGGTGACGGGGTTGCTGGATCCGGAGTCCGCGGCGATCGTGGTGCCGATCCTCGACGCCGCCACCTCACCCCGCCGCGGCGGACCCCGATTCGTGAACCCGGACGCGGTCCAGCGTGTGGAAGACATCATGCGGGATGAGCGCAGCACGGAGCAGCTCGCCCTCGACACGCTCGTCGAGCTCGTGCGGATCGGATCGCGTGTGGACGACGGCAAGCTGCTCGGGGATCGGAAGCCCGCGGTGCGGATCCTGGTCACGCGGACCGATCTCGACGCCCGGGTGGGTGCGGCGTTCTTCGAAGGGCAGAGCGAGGCGGTGTCGGTGCAGACGGCGGAGCGGTTCATCTGTGCAACCGGCGCCATCCCGATCCTCTTCGACGACGACGGCAAAGCCCTCAACCTCGGGCGGGAACACCGACTCTTCTCCGAGAAACAACGGACCGCGATGGCCGCCCGCGACGGCGGGTGCCTGATGTGCGGCAGACCACCGTCCTGGTGCGAAGCACACCACATCGACCACTGGGACGAACACGACGGCCGCACCGACATCGACAGTGGGGTGCTGCTGTGCCGGTTCTGCCACCTCACCGTGCACAACAACCGGTGGCGCATCCGACGTGACGGCGGTGACTACCTGCTCGAGAAACCCGACCCCAACGGGGTCCTGCGGCACACATCCCTGCCCTCCCGCAGCCCCGCACTCTCGCGACTCCTCGCCGGGTAACCGACCGCGGAGCAGGGGCTCGAGGGGTCTCGAGACGCGTGCCGCCACGCGACGCGCTCCTCGACCACCGGCAGGGGCGGCAGGTCAGTCGCTGGTGAGGGCGTGGGCGGCGCGGTCGCCCGAGACCCAGGCGTACACGTGGTGCTCGCGCTCGGACTCGACCGGCAGCATCTCGGCCAGCCAGGCGTCGACCGCGGTGCGCATGCTCTGCCCGAGATCGCGGCGCAGCCAGGTGACGCACACGCGCCCGGGCGCCGAGAACTCGCGGACACCGGAGGCGTCGGCCACCTCCAGGAAGATGCGCCCACGCGCCTTCGCGGGCAGCGTCGCCGCGACCGTCTCGGCGATCGCGATGTCGGCGTCGACCGCGCCGAGCAGCACCGAGGCACCCTCGCCGGGGTTCCAGGCGATGGTGGCGGGCAGGACGTCGGAGAGCAGCATCGCTCTCAGTATAGGTCAGCCTTACCTAAGCGATGCTGCGAGAGCGCTGCGACTCCTACGCTCCCGTCCCGACCCGCGGGGCGTCGTCCTCGCGGGCGTCCGCCGCATCCTCCCCCGCGCTCGGGGGTACGGCCCCGAGCGGTGCCACGACGGTCGCATCCGCCTGCGTGAAGCCCTTGCGGCGCAGAGCACGCGCGCGCTTGCCGGCGCTGCGCAGTCGCGGGTTCACGTACTCGTCGATCCCGAAGTTCACGAGAGCGAGCCCCGTGCCGACGAGCGCGATGCAGAGCCCGGCCGGCAGATACCACCACCAGCGCTCCGGGAACGCGTTCTGACTCTGGGCCCAGAACAGGATCGTGCCCCAGTTCCAGCGCGTGATGGGGGTGACCCCCACGAACGCGAGGGTCGTCTGGGTGAGGATCGCCGCCGTCACCGTGCCGACGAAGCTCGAGGCGATGATCGCCATGAGGTTCGGCAGCATCTCGACGCCGATGATCCGCCACAGCGGCTCGCCGTTGGCGCGGGCGGCCTGCACGAAGTCCCGGTTGCGCAGCGACATCGTCTGGGCGCGCAGCACGCGCGCACCCCACGCCCAGCCGGTGATCGCGAGCACGACCGCGATGAGCAGCATGCTCGGATCGTCGAAGTTCGAGGTGATGATGATGATCAGCGGCAGCCCCGGGATCACGAGGAACACGTTCGACAGCGCCGAGAGCGCCTCGCTGCCGAAGCCCTTCAGATAGCCCGAGGTGACGCCCACCAGCACCGCGATGAGCGTGCCGATGACGCCCGCCGCGAAGCCGACGAACATGACGTCGCGGCTGCCGATGATGATCTGGCTCAGGATGTCCTGGCCGAGATGCGTCGTCCCCAGCCAGTGGGTGGGGCTCGGCGGCGAATTGCGCGCCTCCAGGTCGATCGCGTTCGGGTCGTAGGGTGCGATCCACGGCCCCACGATCGCCAGCACCCCGAAGAACGCGAGGATGACGAGCCCGACGACCGACTTGCCGTTGCGGAACATCGCGAACGCCTCGCTGAACCGCTTCGAGCGCGGCGCCTCGGCGGTGGCGATCGTGCCGGTGAGGGTGCTCACAGCGCCTCCTCCTGTCGGGTGCGCGGATCGAGGGCCGCGTGGGCGATGTCGGCGATGATGTTCGCGACGAGCACCGAGAGCGTGATCACGAGGAAGATGCCCTGCATGAGCGGGTAGTCCTTCGCGAGGGTCGCCTCGAACAGCCGCAGACCGAGGCCCGGGTAGCTGAAGATCATCTCCATGATGAGGGTGCCGCCGACGATGAAGCCGAGCGACAGCGCGAAGCTCGACAGCTGGGGCAGCACGGCGTTGCGGGCCGCGTAGTTCACCACCACGCGCCGCGGCGAGAGGCCCTTGGCCTGCGCCACCGTGATGTAGTCCTCGTCGAGCACCGTGATCATCATGTTCCGCATGCCGAGGATCCACCCGCCGAGCGAGGTGATGACGATCGTGAGTGCCGGCAGGGTGCCGTGGTAGATCACGTTCGAGATGAACTCCCAGCTCAACGCCGGCGTCAGCGTCTTGTCGTAGGCGTGGGATGCCGGGAACCAGCCGAGCGTCGTCGAGAACAGGGCGATCATGATGAGGCCCAGCCAGAAGTACGGCACCGTCGACAGGAAGGTCGCCACGGGAACCACGAACTCCGCGCGGCTGCCCCGCCGCCATCCGATGTAGGTGCCGATCGAGGTGCCCACGAAGAAGCTGATGAGCGTCGCGATGCCGACGAGCCCGACCGTCCAGGGCAGCGCATCCGCGATGACCTCGCTGACGGGTGCCAGCCCCTTCGACAGCGACCGCCCGAGATCGCCCTGCAGCAGCAGCCCCCAGTAGTCGAGGTACTGCTGCCAGAGCGGCCGGTCGGTGTTGAGGCCGAACAGCACCTTGAGCGATTCGATCGCCTCGGGGCTGACCTTGCCCTGGTTGCGGGCGAGGTAGGCGGTGATCGGGTCGCCCTTCATGAAGCGCGGCAGGAAGAAGTTGATCGTGATCGCCGCCCACAGCGTGAACAGGTAGAAGACGGCACGGCGCAGCAGGAATCTCATCGGCCCGCCTCCTCGGCGCGGGTGGCTCCGAACAGCAGGTCGGGGTTGGGTGAGGCGTCGCGGAGGCGCCGGGTGTACTCGTGCTCGGGCTCGAGGATCACGCGGTCGGCGGGGCCGCGCTCCACCACGACGCCGCGGTTGAGCACCATGATCTCGTCGGAGAAATGCCGCGCGGTCGCGAGGTCGTGTGTGATGTAGAGCACGCCGAGGTTCGACTCGCGCTGCAGCTCGGCCAGCAGGTTGAGCACCCCCAGCCGGATGGAGACGTCGAGCATCGACACCGGTTCGTCGGCGATCAGGAGCTTCGGTCGCGAGGCGAGCGCGCGCGCGATCGCCACGCGCTGCCGCTGGCCGCCGGAGAGCTCGTGCGGGTTGCGGTCGGCGAGCACCGGGTCGAGCCGCACCCGATCGAGCAGCCGCGTCACCTCGGCATCGATCTCGCGCCGGGGCACGACGTGGTCCAGGCGCAGCGGGCGCTCCAGGTGGTGCCGCACCGTGTGGTACGGGTTGAGCGAGGCGAACGGATCCTGGAACACCATCCGCACGGTCTGCCGGTACCGCCGCAGGGCACGACCACGGTGCGGGATGGGGTGCCCGTCGAGCAGGATCTCGCCGGAGCTCGGCGCCTCGAGCTGCGTGAGGATCTTCGCGATCGTCGACTTGCCGGAGCCCGACTGGCCGACGAGGGCGATCGTGCGCCCGGATTCGAGGGTGAAGCTCACGTCGGCGAGGGCGCGCAGGGCGCCCGCGCCCCGCACCCGGTAGACGCGGCTGACGTGGGAGAACTCGAGCGTGGTCATCGCGCCTCCCCCGTCCGCAGGAACCCGCCGCGGTCGCCCGTGAGGCTCGGGAAGGAGCTGAGCAGCGTGCGGGTGTACTCGTGCCGAGCCCCTCGGTAGATGTTGGCCGGGGTGTCGAGCTCGACGATCTCGCCGGCCTTCATGATCGCGATGCGGTCGCTGATCTCGAGCAGCAGCGGGAGGTCGTGGGTGATGAAGATGACGGAGAAGCCGAACCGGCTGCGCAGCTCGGAGATCTGCTGGAGGATCTCGCGCTGGATGAGCACGTCGAGGGCCGTGGTGGGCTCGTCCATGATCATGAGCTGGGGCTTGAGGGCGAGCGCCATGGCGATCATGACGCGCTGGCGCATGCCTCCGGAGAGCTCGTGCGGATACGACCGCAGGCGATCGCGACCCACCTGCACGATCTCGAGCAGTTCGGCGCACTGCGCGCGGCGCTCGGCGCGCGACATCTCCGGGCGGTGGGTGAGGAACACGTCCTCGAGCTGACTGCCGATGTTCTTCACGGGGTTGAGCGCGTTCATCGCACCCTGGAAGACCATCGACACCTTGTCCCAGCGGAAGCGGCGCAGCGCATCCGTGCCGAGGGCGGTGATGTCGATGTCGTCCCCGTCGCGATCGTGGAAGATCACGCCGCCCGCGCTGATGACCGCCGGCGGGCGCAGCAGGCGCTGGATCGCGTAGGCGAGCGTCGTCTTGCCGCAGCCGGACTCGCCGGCGAGGCCGAGGATCTCGCCGCGTTCGAGCCGCAGGGACACGCCGCGGACGGCGTGCACGGGCGGGTCGACGTCGTAGACGACGTCGATGTCGTCGATCGTCAGCAGCGTCTGGTCGGTCACGGGTTTCCCTTGTCGTCGTCCGGCGTCGTCACCGGATGGATCTCGCGGATGGGTGCCCCCGGTCGCCCGGGGGCACCCACCACCATGGTGCGTGTTACTTCGCGGGCTGCAGCTTGGTCAGGATGAGCAGCTGCTGCGGGCGGGTCGGCTCCGGAACCGCGTAGGGGTCGTCATCCGACGGCCATCCCACGTAGTTGCGGGTGTTGTACTCGCCGATGAAGGGGCGCGTGCCGATCGGCAGGATGACCGCCTCGTCGACGAACGCCGTCTGCATCGTCTCGAGGGCCGCCTCCCGACCTGCGTCGTCCGACGCGTTCGCGTAGTCGGCGAGCGCCTGGGTGACCGTCGGGTCGTCGAAGCGGCCGAAGTTGTAGCCCTCCGACTGCTCGCCGATCGGCAGGTAGCGCGCACCGTCCATCGCGTCCGAGTAGATGTCCCACGGGGTGAGGCCGGTGTCGGTCCAGTGCAGGATCGCCTGGAAGTTGCCGGTGCCCTTGTTGGCCCACCAGGTGTCGACGTCCGGGGTGTCGACGGTCGCGTCGATCCCGATCTCCTTGACCTCGTCGGCGATGAGCGTGATGCCCGTCACGTAGTCGCTCCAGCCCTGCGGCACCTGGATGGTGAAGGTCACCTGGGTGCCCGAGGGGTCGACGAGCTTGCCGTCGCCGTTCCAGGTGTAGCCGGCATCCGTGAGGATCGACTTCGCCTCGTCGACGTCGACCGAGTACTCCTGGCCGGTGTAGTCGCCCGTGATGTACGGGTCGCCGGCGGGGGTCGGCAGACCCGTCACCGAGGTGAGCGCGGGCACCGATCCCTCGCGGGCGATCTCGCGGTGCTTGTCGCGGTCGACGATGTAGTTCATCGCCTGGCGCAGCGCCTTGTCGTCGAACGGCTTGGCGGTGGTGTTGAACCACAGCGCGTCCACGCCGAGGCCCGCGGGGGCCCAGTACTCGTTGTTCTCGTCCTTCGACAGGTAGGCGTCGTCGATGTTCGGGATGAACGCCTGCGCCCAGTCGGCCTCGCCGTTCGCGAGGGCGGTGGTGAGCGCCGTGTTGTCGTTGTACGAGACGTAGTACAGGGTCGGCACCGCGAGCTCGCCGCCCCAGTAGTCGTCGCGCTGGTCGAGCTTCACGCTCTGCGAGCTGAAGCTCGTGAGCGTGTAGGGACCGGTGCCGACGGGCTCGGGGTTGGTCTCGGTGGTGACGTCCGACACGCCCTCCCAGATGTGCTTCGGCACGATGAAGCTCTGCAGCACCTTGTCCTGCTTGACGAACACCGAGCTCGTGAAGGTCACGGTGACCGTGTCGCCGTCGACGGTGATGTCGCCGAACGGGATGGCCGCCGGGTTGATCGCCGCGTTGTCCTTCATGAGCTGCAGGGTGAACGCGATGTCGTCGGCTGTGAAGTCCTCGCCGTCGTTCCAGGTGACGCCGTCGCGTGCGGTGAGCTGCACGCTCATGTAGTCGTCCGCCCAGGTGACCTCCTTGGCGAGCCACGGCACGATGTCCTGGCTCGGGTCGATGAGGTTGACGAAGGCGAGCGGTTCGAAGATGACGTTCGCGTAGCCGAGCTTGAGGGCCGACGAGTCGCCGATCCACGGGTTGTTGTTCTCGGTGGCGATGGCACCGTCGGGCTTGGCGATGGTCAGGGCGGCTCCGCCCGAGTCACCGCCGTCGTTCCCCCCGGCCGAGCAGCCGGTGAGGAGCAGGGCCGACGCGATGCCGATCGCGGCGACCGAGGTCATCCACTTCTTCATGGACTCTCTCTCCTTGATGATGTGATGGATCCGGCTCGTGCCGGAGGAGGGTGGGGTGGTGCCCGCGGGTGCTGTGTTCTCCTCTACAGTGCGTCGGGGTCGTCCACCTGGACCGCGGTGTCCAGGAGGAGCTCTCGGACGGATCGCCCGACGCCGAGCCGGTATTCCCCGGCTACGGTAATCCAGCGATCCTGTTCGGCGTCCCAGGCCTCGAACGAGCGCCTCGGGACGGTGACGACGACCCGGCGGGACGCGCCCGCGGGGAGGTCGACGCCGGCGAATCCGGCCAACCAGCGGACCGGACGCTCCACGAGCGCCCCGGTGGGGGGCTCGAGGTACAGCTGCACGGTCTCGCGCGTCGCACGCGCGCCCGTGTTGGTCACGGTGACGGCGACCGACACCTCGCCGTCGGCGGCGAGTCGCGGGGTCTCGACGCCGTCGTAGCTCACGCTCGACCAGCCGAGGCCGTGGCCGAAGGGCGCCGCGGGACGGGCGGCCGAGCGCTCCCAGCCGCGGTAGCCGACGTGGATGCCCTCCGTGTACCGGACGCGGCCCTCGGCATCCGGGACCGCGTGCGGCACCGGCACGTCGGCCTCGTCGGCGGGGAGGGTCCAGGGCAGGCGACCGGCGGGCTCGAGGTCGCCGGCGAGCACGGCGGCGAGGGCGTGGCCCATCTCCTGTCCGGGGAACCAGACCCACAGCACCGTGCGCGCCCGCGCGAGCCAGGGCAGGATCACCGGGGCGCCGGCGTTGACGACCACCACGGCGTCCGGGGCGACGTCGAGCACGCGCTCGACGAGTTCGTCCTGACGGCCGGGCAGGCGCAGGCCGGTGCGGTCCCAACCCTCGGACTCGACCTCCTCGTTGGTGCCGACGATCACGACCGTGAGCTCGGCATCCGCGGCGGCGGCGACGGCCGCGGCGAGCTCGGTGTCGGGATCCTCGCCCGGGGCGCGGTGGCGCAGTCCCGCGCGGATGATCGCGCCGTAGCCGCCCGCGCGGATCACGAGGTGCTCGCTCTCGAGCGAGACGACCCGGGGTGCGTCGATCTCGACGTCTCCCCCGTGACCCTCGGGGGTGTTGATCGACGAGTCGAGGATCACCTCGACGCCGACCTCGTCGGCGTGCTCGGCGACGGTCTCGCCGTCGATGCGGACGAGGTAGCCGCCGACCGTCGCGACCTCGAGGCGGTGGGTGCCCGGTTCGGTGAGGCGCAGTTCGGCGCGCAGCCGCACGCGGTGCACCGCGTCGCCGAGGTCGCGCAGCCAGCCGTCCCAGTCGTGCAGTCGGCGCGTCTCGAGCACGCGTCCGTCGGCCGCGAGCAGCTCGGCCTCGAGAAGCGCGCCGTCGGCGTGCGCCGTGCGGTCGGCGAGCTCGAGGTCGGGGGTGAGGCGGCGGGAGTCGCCCCCGCGGCGGACGACGAGCTCGGCACCAGGGAATCGTGCGGCGAGCCCTTCCGCGGGGGCGACGACGTGCGCCGGATGCACGGTCGAGCTGCCGCCGCCCAGCACGTGGGGGCGCACGGCGTTCGGGCCGAGCAGGGCGATGCGTGCGGGGGCCGGGCGATCCCAGACCGGGGCCTGCTCGTCGCGGCGCAGCACGACGGTGGAGCGGGCGGCGACCCGCGTGATGAGCTCGGCGACGTCGGGGCCGGCGCTCGGAACCTGCTCGGGGGCGTCGAGGGCGCCGACGCGGCGGGCGAGCAGCAGGATGCGCGCGACCTTGTCGTCGACGAGGCCCTCCGGCACGCGGCCCGCGCGCACCGCCTCGAGCAGTCGCTCCTCCCACGGCCCACCCGGCCCGGGCATGATCACGTCGAGGCCGCCGAGGGCCGCGCCCTCGGTCGAGCGGGCCGCCATCCAGTCCGAGACGACGACGCCGTCGAAGCCGAGCTCGCCCTTGAGCAGATCGGTGAGCAGGTGCCGGTGATCGGTCATCGGCGAGGCCTCGACTCCGTCGTCGACCCGGTTGTAGGCGGCCATGACCGACCAGGCGCCGACCTCGCGGACGGCGTATTCGAACGGGGCGAGCGAGACCTCGCGCAGCGTCTGCGCGTCCAGGGTGGCGAGGTACTCGGTGCGGTCGGTCTCGGAGTCGTTGGCGATGTAGTGCTTGACGCAGGCCGCCACGCCCTCCCGCTGGATGCCGCGGATGACCGCCCCGCCGACGAGCGACGTCAGCAGCGGATCCTCGGAGTAGCACTCGAAGTGCCGCCCGCCCACGGGCGTGCGCTGGATGTTGACCTGGGGGGCGAGCACGACGTCGACGCCGTGGTCGCGCGCCTCGCGGGCGAACGCCGCGCCGACCTCCGCGGCGAGCTCGGCGTCCCAGGTGGCGCCGACCGCGCTCGGTGCGGGGAACAGCGCCGAGGTCTCGCCCGGCACCTCGCCGAGGCCGCGCACCCCGACGGGGCCGTCGGACATCGCGATGGAGCGCAGTCCCACCGAGGGCAGCTCGTGCAGCCGCCAGGCGGTGCGGCCGGTCAGCACGCGCACCTTCTCGTCGAGGGTCAGGCGTCGGACGAGGTCCCGGACGTCGCCGTCGCGCTCGAGCGCGGGTGCGGCGGGCTGGCTCACGTGGTGCTCCTCGTCATCGAGTGGGTGGTACGGCGGAAATACTTACATGCTGGTCAGCAAGTTGCAACACGCGAGCCGAATCTTGTGCTTTTCCCCGGTCAGAGGCACATCGTGGGAACGCTCTCACGCTCGCTAGGCCCGCCGGGCACCTCGCGAAGCGCCGAATCCGGTTACAGGAGAGTCAGTAAGCCCGGGTGCTATAGTCGCCCGCATGACGAGCCCCGGGCGCCGCGAGCCGAAGATGCGCCAGGAGACGGTCCAGCGTCGCGAGGAGATCCTCAAGGCGGCCCTGCAGACCTTCGGCGCGAAGGGCTACAACAAGGCGCCGCTCACCGAGATCGCCGAGCAGGTCGACATGACCCACGCCGGCATCCTGCATCACTTCGGCTCCAAGGACCGACTGCTGCTCGAGGTGCTCAGCTACCGCGACAAGACCGACGTGGCGCATCTGGACGGGCAGCACATCCCCGACGGCATCGAGCTGTTCCGCCACCTCGTGCGCACCGCGATGCTCAACAGCCGCCGCGCCGGCATCGTGCAGGCGTACGCCGTGCTCTCGGCCGAGTCGGTGACCGACGGCCACCCCGCCCGCGACTTCTTCGACGCCCGCTACCGCACCCTGCGCGCCGAGGTGCGGCGGGCGTTCGAGCTGGTCTGCGAACAGCACGGCGTCGCCGACCGCAGCCGCGTCGACGACGCGGCCGCCGCCATCCTCGCCGTCATGGACGGCCTGCAGGTGCAGTGGCTGCTCTCCCCCGCCGACGTCGATCTGGCGCGCGCCACCGAGTTCGCGATCCGCTCGATCGTGTCGGGCGTGCTCTCGCCGCAGCCCTCGCCGCTCGACGAGCCCGAGACCGGGACCCGCGATGCGCGCGAGCCGTTCGTCTCGCTCGGCGACTCCATGAACCCGCTGCCGACCCCCGCGCCGGTCGAGTAGGCGCGCGGCCGCGAGCGGCTACCAGCCCGGCGGATGCCGGCGCTGCCAGCCGAGCCGACGCTCGAGCTGCGCACCGAGGGCGAGCAGCGTGCGCTCGCCGCCCGGCCGACCGATCAGCTGCACCCCCATCGGCAGGCCGGCATCGGTCACCGCGACCGGCAGGGTGATCGCCGGCAGGCCCGCGACGTTCGCGAAGCTCGTGAACGGGGTGTACGCCACCTGCTGCGCGAAGTTGCGCTCGCCGTCGTCGGGGTCGTACCAGCCGACCGGGCGCGGGGTGAGCGCGAGCGCAGGCATGAGCACCGCGTCGAAGGGGGCGAACAGCGCGATCGTGCGGCGCTCGAATCCGGTGAGGGACGAGAGCGCCTCGCCGAGCGGCCGGGCGCCCAGCGCGCGGCCGCGTTCCACGAGCCAGCGGGTGAGCGGCTCGACGAGCGCGAGCTGCGCGTCGTCGAGCGGCAGGGTCGCCGCCCCCGCCTGCCAGACGGTGCGGAACGCCGGGGCGTAGCCGGGCTCCTCGGGCATCCGCAGCTCGTCGAGACCGTGCCCGAGTGCCGCGAGCTCACCGACGGCGACGTCGAGCGCCGCGCGCGCCTCGGGGGCGAGCTCGAGCTCGTAGGCGCCGGACCACGGCGAGTCGGTGCACACGGCGAGCTGGAAGCGCCCCTCCCCCCGGGTCGCGGCGCCGAGGAACGGACCGTCGCCGCCCTCGTCGGGGGGCTGGGTGGCCCAGGCGGCGGGGGCTCCCGGGGGCGCCGCGAGCGCATCGAGCAGCAGGCCGGCGTCGGCGACGGTCCGGGCGAGCGGGCCGGCCGCGACGAGCCCCGCGAGCCCCGCGAATCCGGATGCGGCGGGCACCCGCCCGCGAGACGGCTTGAGCCCCACGAGCCCGGTCGCGGCGGCGGGGATGCGGATCGAGCCCCCGCCGTCCGAGCCGGGCGCGACCGGCAGCAGGCCGGCGGCGACCGCGACCGCCGCGCCTCCGCTCGAGCCGCCCGCGCCGAGCGCCGGGTCGTACGGGTTGCGCGCCGGGCGTCCGGCGAGCGGCTCGGTGTAGCTCGGGAAGCCGAACTCGGGGGCCGCCGTCGCGCCGAGGCTGACCGCGCCGGCGTCGTCGAGCACGATCGCGAGCTCGTCGCTGACCTCGGGCACGTGGCCGGCGAAGGCGCGCGAGCCGAACGCGCTCTCCCGACCGGCGCGGGCGACGAGCGCCTTGTCGGCGAGCGGGAGCCCCCACAGCGCGAGGGCGTGCGGCAGCGACGCGACCTCGTCCGCGCGACGCAGCGCCGCATCCGGATCGACCACCGCGAAGGCCGCGAGCTCCGGGTCGAGGAGCTCGATGCGGCGGAGGTAGTGCTCGAGGAGCTCGCGGGGTGCCACCTCCCCGCGCCGCAGCCAGTCGAGCTGCTCGACGGCGCTCAGATGGTGGAGTTCGAACACCCTCCGAGCGTAGAGGGGTTGACATCCGGAGACGAGGATGCTTGGTTAGTTACTCAAGTAATGAACCGACCATCCAGGAGCACCCGTGGACGACAGCCGCCCGATCTTCCTCCAGATCGCCGAGCAGCTCGAGAACGACATCATCTCCGGCGCGCTCCCGGAAGAGACCCAGGTTCCCTCCACCAACGAGTTGGCAGCGTATCTGCGCATCAACCCGGCGACCGCCGGCAAGGGCGTCAACCTCCTCGTGGACCAGGGGATCCTCTACAAGAAGAGAGGGATCGGCATGTTCGTCGCCGACGGCGCCCGCGCGCGCCTCGTGGCCCAGCGCCGCGACCAGTTCCGCCAGCAGTACCTCGCGCCGCTGCTGGCCGAGGCGGAGAAGCTCGGGATCACCCCGGGCCAGCTCGCCGACATGATCCGGACGGAGGCGCACTCGTGACCGCCGTCGTCGAGGTCGCCGGCCTCAGCAAGCACTACGGCGGTGAACGCGGCTCGCGCGTGCACGCCGTCACGGATGCCGGCTTCGCGCTCGAGGAGAACCGCATCCACGGTCTGCTCGGCCGCAATGGAGCGGGCAAGACCACGCTCATGCAGCTGCTCACCGGACAGGAGTTCGCGAGCTCCGGCGAGATCCGCGTGTTCGGGCAGAACCCCGTCGAGAACGCCAAGGTGCTCGACCGGGTCTGCTTCATCAAGGAGAGCCAGCGCTATCCGGACGACTTCCGGGTGAAGCACGTGCTCGCGACCGCACCACGCTTCTTCGCCGACTGGGACGAGGACTTCGCCGACGAACTCGTCGAGCGTTTCCGCGTGCCGGTCGGACGCCGGATGAAGAAGCTGTCACGCGGGCAGCTCTCGGCCGTCGGGGTGATCGTCGGACTCGCGAGCCGCGCGCCGCTGACCTTCTTCGACGAGCCGTATCTCGGGCTCGACGCGGTCGCACGGCGGTTGTTCTACGACACGCTGCTCGCCGACTTCGCGGAGCACCCCCGCACGGTCGTGCTCTCCACCCACCTGATCGACGAGGTGAGCAACCTGCTCGAGCACGTACTCGTCATCGACGAGGGCCGCATCATCATCGACGCGGACGCCGACGAGCTGCGCGGCTCCGCGGTGGACGTCGTGGGGCCGCGCGGCGCCGTCGAGGCCTTCACGTCCGACCGCGAGGTGCTGCACCGCACCGGGCTCGGCGGGCTCGCGAGCGCGACCGTCGCCGGCCTCGACGAGGCCGGGCGCACGGCCGCCCGCGACGCGGGTCTCGAACTGGCCGCCGTGTCGTTGCAGCAGCTCGTCATCCGCACCACGATCGGCGAGAGCGTCGATCCCACGAAGGGAACCCCCGAATGACCACCATGACCGCGGTGTCCGCGCCGCGCTCCGCACCCTCGCGCGTCTGGCGCATCGTCCGACTGATCACCGCCAACCCCACCACGACGGTCGTGCTGCCGTGGGCGATCCTCGGCACGATCTTCCTGCTGAACTGGCTGATCTGGCTGCTCATCTTCGCCAACGTCGGCGCCGAAGGCATGACCGACGCGCAGGAGGGGATCCAGTGGAGCGGCGCAGCGTTCTACATCTTCGTCTACATGCTGGTGCTCGCGGTGCAGGCCATCAACCTGTCCTTCCCGCTCGCCCTCGGCTACGGGTCGACGCGCCGCGAGTTCTCGCTCGGCGCCGGACTCACCTTCGTGCTGCTCGCCGCGATGTACGCCGTCGGGATGACCGTCGGCGCGGCGCTCGAGAACGCGACCGGCGGATGGGGACTCGGCGGCACCTTCTTCCGCACGATCTACTTCGGCGGCGACCAGCCCTGGTATCTCCAGTTGTGGATCTACTTCTGCTGGTTCCTGTTCTTCTTCTTCACCGGCACGATCTTCGCCTCGGTCTACGTGCGCTGGAAGGCGCTCGGGCTCATCGCCACGTTCGCGGTCGTCGGCCTCGCCGCGGTGGGCGTCATCGCCCTGCTCACGCTCTCGGAGAGCTGGAACATGGTCTGGGAGACGATCGCGCACCTCGGCGTGGTCGGATCCGTGTCGGTGCTGCTGATCCCGTCCGCGGTCTCGGCGCTGCTCGGCTACCTGCTGCTGCGCCGGGCCACCACGCGCGGCTGAACGGTCAGTCCAGCTCCTGGAACAGGGTGAGCGCCACCCCGTCGGGACCCTCGAGGCGCGCGTTGAGCGAGCGCCAGGGGGTCTCGACGGGCGCAGCCACGAGCTCCGCTCCCCCGGCGACCGCGGCCTCCGTCGCCGAGGCGGCATCCGCCACCTCGAGCGCGACGCGCATCGTCAGCGGATAGCCGTGCGCGGCGGGGGCGCCCACCTCGACCCGGTCGATGAACTCGACCTGGGAGCGGTTGGCGAGCTCGAGCGTCGCCGAGGGGATGCCGAGGATCACGACGCGCGCATCCCCCTCGCCGTCGTAGGACTCCTGCACGGGCAGCCCGAGCGCGTCGCGGTAGAACGCGACGGCCGCGTCGAGGTCGTCGGTCTCGAGCACGAGACGCAGCTGCCGGGCGCTCACTTGAGGCTCTTCTGCATGAGCACGGTGCCGAGCCAGCGACCGAACTTGAAGCCGACCTTGCCCATGTGGCCGATCTCCTTGAAGCCGAAGGCCGTGTGCATGGCGATCGAGGCGTCCGCACCCTTGTCGGCGATCACGGCGATCACCTCCTTGATGCCCGCCGCCTTCGCGCGGGAGAGGAACTCGGACATGAGGGCGGTACCGAGGCCCTTGCCCGTCGACGCGGCCCGCAGGTAGATCGAGTTCTCCACCGTGTAGCGGTAGGCGGCCTTCTGCTTCCACGGCGTGGCGTTGGCGTAGCCGAGCACCTGGCCGCTCGGCGACACCGCGACGAGCCACGGGTAGCCGAGCTTGGCGTTGTGCCGGAACTTCGCCCGCAGCTCCTTCAGCGTCTGCGGCTCCTCGTCGAAGGTGACCGTGGAGTTCGCCACGTAGTGGTTGTAGATCTCGCGGATGTCGGGCAGGTCGCCCTCGGTCGCGTCGCGGATCTCGAAGGCGAACTCCGGCTCCGGCTCCGGGGCCTTGCGCAGGTGGGGGGGCAGCTGCCGACGCGGGTTGTATTCCTCCTCGAGCATCCGCCCCTCCGATCCTCAGGTCACGTCGCGGCGCCAGGTCGTGAGTCCGCCGATCGCCAGGAACAGCACGGCGTAGCCGCCGAGCACGAGTCCACCTTGCCACCATTCGAGGGCGTCGGCTGCGCCTCCCGCGATGAGCGCGTAGATGCTCGAACCGACGAGCGCGTCGGTGGCGGCTCCGGGGAGGAAGCGTCCGATCGCGGCCGTCCACTCCCAGAAGTTGGCGGCCAGACGCAGCAGCGGTTCCAGGAACTGCGTGAACGCGAGCACCACGACGATGACGGCCACCTGGTTCGGCAGCAGCACGCCGAGCGCGACGCCGACGACCGCCCACAGCGCCATGGCGATCGCGGCGCGGGCGATGAGCGCCAGGTTGTCGGCCGAGCCGAGATCCGGATGCACGCCCGTGAGCTGCAGCACGAGCGCGCCGACGCCGACCGATGCGGCGACCCCGACGACTCCGAAGACGACGCCCCAGATGAGCCCGGCACCGACCTTGCCGCCCAGCACCCGGCCGCGACGCGGGGTCGCGAGGAAGGTCGGGGTGAGGGTCTGGTGACGGAACTCCGCGGTCGAGGCGAGCGCCCCGAACAGCAGGGGGAAGACGTATCCGACCGCGGTGACCGTGCTGTAGACGAGCGGCGGGATCGACTCGGGTCCGACCATGCCGCCGCTCTGGTCGACGAGCACACTGCCGAGGGCCGCGATGCCGGCGGCGTTCAGGCCCACCCAGCCGAACAGGATGAGGGCGAGCACCCACCACGAGCGGGTGGTCGAGATCTTGCGCAGCTCCGAGCGCAGCGAGCGGATCATCAGCGGATCTCCCCTTCGCCCACGATCTCGAGGAAGACGTCCTCGAGACCCTCGCGTTCCGGCACGAGCAGTTTCAGCGGCACCCCCGCGGCGAACGCGAGGCTCCCGATCCGTTCGGCGTCGACCCCCGAGACGCGCAGCCCGTCGGCCGCCGCCTCGACCACCGCCCCCGACGCGGCGAGCGCCCGGGCGAGGGCGTCCCGATCGGCGGCGTCGACGCGCACCCGCGCGACCGCGCCCGACTCGAGGCCGTCGAGGGTGCCCTCGTAGGCCAGTCGCCCGTGCGAGATGATCACGACCCGATCGACCGTCTGCTGCACCTCGCTCAGCAGATGCGAGGAGACGAGCACGGTGCGCCCCTCGGCGGCGAGGTCGCGCAGGAAGACGCGGATCCACCGGATGCCCTCGGGATCGAGGCCGTTGATGGGCTCGTCGAGCACGAGCGCGCCGGGATCCCCGAGCAGGGCGAACGCGAGCCCGAGCCGCTGGCGCATGCCGAGCGAGTAGCCGCCCACCCGACGGCGGGCGGCATCCGCGAGCCCGACCCAGGCGAGCACCTCGTCGACGCGGGAGTCGCGGATGCCGGCGGCGGCCGCGGCGACCCGCAGGTGGTCGCGACCGGAGCGCCCCGGGTGGAAGCTCGCCGCCTCGAGCGCCGTGCCGACGGTTCCGAGCGGGTCGGCGAGCTCGGTGTAGGCGCGGCCGTCGAAGGTCGCCCGACCGCTCGTGGGCCGCACCAGCCCGAGCAGCGAGCGCAGGGTCGTGGTCTTGCCCGCGCCGTTCGGGCCGAGGAACCCGGTGACGACTCCCGGTTCGACGCGGAAGCTCAGATCGTCGACCGCTGTCGTGCCGCCGAAGCGTTTCGTGAGGGACTGGATCTCGATCACGGCGCCGGTCATGATCCCACGCTACCCAGTCGTGTCGAGTCGGCGCAGGTCCCAGTCCACCGGCGGCGCGCCCGCGTCCGTCAGCAGCTCGTTCGCGCGGCTGAAGGGGCGCGAACCGAAGAAGCCGTTGTGCGCCGACAGCGGACTCGGGTGCGCGGAGGCGATGACCCGAGTCGTGCCGAGGAGCGGGCGCAGCGTGCCGGCATCCCTCCCCCACAGGATCGCGACGAGAGGGGCATCGCGGGCGACGAGCGCGCGGATGGCGTGCTCGGTGACCGCCTCCCACCCCATGCCGCGATGCGAGCCGGAGGCGCCCGCCCGCACCGTGAGCACCCTGTTCAGCAGCACGACGCCCTGGCCGCTCCATCCCGAGAGGTCGCCGTGCTCGGGGGGCGTGACGCCGAGATCGCTCGCGAGCTCCGTGTAGATGTTCTGCAGGCTCCTCGGCAGCGGGCGCACGTGCCGCTCGACCGCGAAGGACAGCCCGATGGCGTGCCCGGGGGTCGGATACGGATCCTGGCCGACGATGAGCACCCGCACCGCGTCGAAGGGCTGGGTGAAGGCGCGCAGCACGTTCGCCCCCGCCGGAAGGTAGGGGCGTCCCGCCGCGACCTCCGCCCGCAGCAGCTCCCCCATCCGGGCCACCTGCGGGGCCACCGGTTCGAGCGCCGCCGCCCAGCCCGGGTCGACCAGCTCCGTCAACGGACGGGGCGAGGTCACGAGCACCCGCTCATGCGCCCAGGGTGCCGACGATCACGCCCGCCGGCTCGTCGAGCACCTGCCACACGCTCCCCGCGCCGAACACCGCGAAGCCGTCGTCTCCGACCACGAGCACGGTCTTCTCGTCGATCGCGACTCCCCCGTCGACGAGCCCCGCCTCCGTCGCCGCGACCAGGCGGCTGAGCGTGCCCCACTGGGCGGCGTGCACATCGACCGCGAGGTCGACGAGACCGAGCCCCTCCACGACGGCGACCTCGTCGAGGTCCTCGCCCGTCTCCTCGGGGCAGACCGCGATGCCGTTGATGCGCCACCCGCCGACGATCGCGCGGTCGGCGGCGATCATGGCGCCCGCCGAGAAGCCGAGGTAGGGCAACCCGTCGGCGACGAGCAGCCGGATCTCCTCGACGAGCGGGTCGATCGCGGCGTGGTAGGCCGGCGTCAAGCCGCCTCCCACCACGAGCGCGTCGATGTCGGTGAGCACCTGCGGGGCGAAGGCCTCCCCGGAGGCGATCACCGAGACGACGGGATCGCACGCCGCGACCGCACGCAACGACTCGGGGTACCCCGTGCGGTACTCGAGCGACGGGGTGTCGTCGTCCACGACGATCAGCACGCCGATGCGCGGCACCATGCGTCCGCTCCCGGCGGCGCGCGCCGCGGCCTCCGCGAGGAAGGCGGAGGTGACCTCCGGGTCGCCGCCCGGCGTCCATCCCCCTCCGACGAGGTGCACGCTCACGCGGCGCCCTCCGCGTCCTCCTCGAGGGCGTCCGCGGGGTAGGCGACCGGGCCCGCGGAGCTCCACGGGAACATGATCCAGCGCTCCGTGCGCTTCCACACGTAGAAGGGCTCGTGCACCGTGCCGGGCTTGGAGTAGAGGCACACCGTGCGCACCTCGCCGCCGCCCGCCTCGAGCAGCTGCAGCACGAGCGCGAGGGTGCGCCCCGAGTCGGCGACGTCGTCGGCGAGCAGGATGCGCTTGCCCACGAGCGACTCGCGATCGAGCGTCGGCGGCAGCACGACGGGTTCGTCGAGCCGCGACTCGACGCCCGTGTAGAACTCGACGTTCAGACTGCCGAGCATCTTGACGTCGAGCGCGTAGCCGAGCGCCCCCGCGAGCGGGAGCCCACCGCGGGCGATCGCGATGATCGCGTCCGGGCGGAACCGGTCGGCGGCGATGGTCTCGGCCAGTTCGCGCGACGCCGTGCCGAAGGTGCTCCAGTCCAGGATCTCGCGCTCGTCGGCCGCCATGCGTCAACGGTACCCATTCGCCGAGCACCTAGTATCCGTTCATGGCGACCCGAACCCGCAGCGCCTCTGCGATCACCTTCTCCCTCGTCGGCTTCCTGTTCCTCGTCGAACTGACGAGCGGCATCCTGCAGGGCTTCTACGTGCCCCTCATCCCGGACATCGTCGAGCACCTGCGGATCCACGACGGCGACTTCAACTGGTTCGAGGCGGCGCAGCTGCTGCTCTCGGCGATCGTCGTGCCGATCTTCTCGAAGCTCGGCGACATCTACGGCCACAAGCGGATGCTGCTCGTCACGACCGCGCTCACCGCGGGCGCGACCTGGTGGCTGGCCACCACGACGGACTTCACGAGCTTCCTCGTCGCCTGGGCGCTGCAGGCGTTCTACGTCGTGTGGCTGCCGCTCGAGGTCGCGCTCATCTTCGACCGCGGTCGGCGCAGCGGCACGGGTCGCTCGCAGACCCGGCGTTCGGCGGGCTTCCTCGTGGTCGCCCTCGAGGCGGGTGCGATCATCGGAGCGCTCGGCGCGAGCCGGGTGCTGCGCGCGACGGGCGGCGACATCATGCTGACGCTCTTCGTGCCCGCGATCGTCGTGAGCCTCGTGTTCTTCGCGATCCTGTTCGGCGTGCCCGAGTCCGAACCGCAGGGTCGCCGGCGACTCGACGGCGTCGGATTCGCGCTGCTGTCCGCGGGGCTGCTGCTGATCACCGCGGGACTCGTCTTCCTGCGCGTCGCCAAGCTCGGCGACGCCGACATCCCCCTCGAGGTGCGGCTGCTGGTGCTCGCGGCCGCCGTCGTGCTCGGCGGAATCGTGCTGTTCGCCTTCGCCCGCTGGGAGCTGCGGCATCCGGATCCGGCGATCGACCTGCGCGTCATGCGGCAGCCCGCCATGTGGCCGGTGCTGCTCACGGCGGCGCTCTTCGGCATCAGCGTGCTCGGCGCCCAGGCGCCGCTCTCGACGTACGCCGCCACCGACCCGGGTGAGCACGGATACGGTCTCGGCCTCGACGCCGACACGCTGTCGTACCTCATCGGCGCCTACCTGGTCGCCATGATCGTGGGCGCCCTCGCCTTCTCGGCGGTGTCGAAGCGCCTCTCGCCGCGCCTGTCGCTCATCATCGCGACCGCGTTCGTGGCGGTGGGATACCTCGCGTTCCTGCCCTTCCACCTCGAGGTCTGGCAGGTCGTCGCGAACATGGTGATCGCCGGCATGGGCTCCGGCGCGCTCGTGGCGGCGCTCCCCGCCGCGGCGGCCGCCGCCGCCCCGCTCGGGCAGACGGGCGTCGCGTCGGGCATGACGAACACGACCAAGACGATCGGCGGAGCCTTCGCCTCGGCGGTGTTCGGGGTGGTGCTGGTCTCGGCCGGTGCCGAGGTCGCCGAGACGACCGTGGCCCCGCTCGCCGGCTACATGACCGTGTGGGCGATCTGCGGCGTCGGGGCGCTCGTGGCGATGGCGCTGCTGTTCTTCGTACCGAAGCTCGCCTTCGCCGACGTCGAGCCCGAGGCGGCGCTCGTCGAGTAGCGGCGCGCTCAGCCCTTCGGGGTGAGGGCGCCCGTGTGGATCGTGCGCACCGCCGACTGCGCGACGGGCTTCACGATCACCAGGTCGAGGTCGACATGGGGCGGCAGCTCGACCGCGTGCACGATCGTCTCCGCGATGTCGCCTGCCGTCAGCGGATCGGCGACGCCCGCGTAGACCGCGTCGGCGGCCGCCTGGTCGCCCTTGTAGCGCACGAGCGAGAAGTCGGTCTTGACCATCCCCGGGGCGATCTCGATCACGCGCAGCGGTTCACCACCGAGCTCGAGGCGCAGCACGGCGAGCATCGCGTGCTGGGCGTGCTTCGCCGCGTTGTAGCCGCCTCCCCCGGGATAGACGGTGTGCCCCGCGATCGAGGTGACCGCGACGATGTCGCCCGCACCGCGCTCGCCCGAGCCCGCACGCAGCGCGGGCAGCAGGGCGGCGATCATGCGCTGGGTGCCGAGCACGTTCGTCTCGAACATGACGCGCCAGTCGTCGAGGATCGCGTCCTCGATGCTCTCGGTGCCGAGCGCCCCGCCCGCGTTGTTGACGAGCGCGTGCAGCGGGCCGCCCGCCTCGACCTCCGCGCGCACGCGGGCGACGTCGGCGTCGTCCGTGATGTCGGCCACGATCGGGGTGAGCACGCCCTCCGCCGCGAGCGCCTCGAGGCGGTCGGCGCGGCGCGCGACGCCCATCACCTGCCACCCGTGGGACGCGAACAGGCGAGCCGTCGCCTCGCCGATCCCCGAACTGGCCCCCGTCACCACCACGCGATACGTCATGGCTCCACGGTACGGGGTGCGAAGACCACCGGCTTACGCTGGGCAGGTGACAGACACCGCGTCGGTTCCGACCAAGCCGCGGGTGCGGGTGCCGTTCTGGGACAACGCGCGATTCGCCTGCATCGTGCTCGTCGTCATGGGCCACGCGATCCAGCGCCAGACGAGCGACTCCGACAACGCGTTGACGCTGTACCTGTTCATCTACGCGTTCCACATGCCCGCGTTCGCGATCGTGTCGGGCTACTTCTCGAAGGCCGACCCGCCCGGTGCGCGCCAGATGCGGCGCATCATCACCGACTTCGTGCTGCCCTACGTGATCATGCAGACGATCTGGTCGCTCGTGCAGTGGCTCGTCGAGGGCGTGTCGGTGTTCAACCCCACCGAGCCGCACTGGACGCTGTGGTTCCTTCTGGCACTCGCGATCTTCCGGATGGTGCTGCCGTATCTGGCCCTGCTGCGCTGGCCGCTCATGTGGGCCGTCGTCGCGTCGGTGACGGTCGGGTTCTTCGCCAACGTCGACTCGACGTTCTCGCTGTCGCGCGCGATCGGCATCCTGCCGTTCTTCGTGCTGGGCTGGCGGTTGCGCAGCTGGCGGCTCGCCGATCGCTGGCAGGTTCTCGGCACGGGTTCCGTCTGGGGGGTGCGCGCGCTCGCGATCGCGGTGCTCGGCGGGTGGCTCGCCACGGTGCTGACGAACATCCACGCCTTCCGCGAGTTCGACCTGCGCTTCTGGTTCTTCTACGACGACTCGTACAAGGACCTCGGCGAACCGGTGTGGTGGGCGGGGCTGCTGCGCCTCGGCCTCATCGTGCTCGCGGTGCTGCTGAGCGCCGCGTTCTTCACGCTCATCCCGCGTCGGCACACCTTCTTCACGGCGTTCGGGCAGGCGACCATGTACGTCTACCTGCTGCACTCGTTCGTGCTCTACCCCATCCGCGAGTCGGGCGTGCTCAAGGACGACCACTCCTCGGCCGTGTGGCTGCTCACGATGGTGTTCGCGTCGCTCGCGATCTCGATCGTGCTGTCGAGTCCCTGGGTGCGGAAGGTCTTCCGCCCGCTCGTCGAACCGAAGCCGAGGTGGCTGTTCGCCCGCCCCGACGAGCGGCCCCCCGCGCCGTCGCGCACCGATCCGACCGGAGCACGACGGCGCTAGGCCTCACTCCGAGGGCGCCTGCGGCGGCGCGCCGTGCGAGACGCGCTTCGGCAGCACGAAGACCAGCGCAAACGCCGCCACGGCGAAGACCGCGGAGACGAGCATCGCGTGCGCGGCGGATTCGGCGAACGAGGCCGCGACGTCCGTCGGTCCCGAGATGTCGAGCGTTCCGAAGAACACCGAGCCGATCACGGCGATGCCGATGGCGGATCCGATGCGCTGCATGGTACCGATCACCCCCGATGCGGCCCCCGCCTCGGTGCGGTCGACCGTCGCGACGATGAACTGCGCGTTGGGGGCGATGAACAGCCCCGATCCGACGCCGGCGACGGCGAGCGGCGCGAGCAGCTCCCAGTTGGTGAGGTCGGCGGCCGGCACGAGCAGCAGCACCAGCCAGACCGCGACGAGCCCGAGGGCGACGAGGGCGGTGCCGAGCACGAGGGCCGTGCGACCGAAGCGGTGCGCGATCCGATCGCTCTGCGAGGCCCCCACGATCGAGCCGAGCGCGAACGGGATCGACACGAGACCCGATTCGAGCGCGGTGTGGCCGAGACCCGACTGCCAGAGGATCGAGATCGTGAAGAAGATGCTCGTGAACGCCGCGAAGTAGACGAGCGCCAGCACCACGCCGCCGGTGAACGCCGGGTGGCTGAAGAGGTGGGGCGGCACGAGCGGGGTCGTCCGCCCGCGGCGGGTCAGCACCACCTCCCACACGGCGAACAGCACGACGAGCACGACGCCGCCTGCGAGGGAGAGCCAGGTCCAGAGCGGCCAGTCCTCGTCCTGTCCCTGGATCAGCGGCACCAGGATCGCGACCAGCGCGCCGGCCAGCAGCACGAAGCCGAACCAGTCGGCGCCGCGAGCCTCTCCGCCCTCCGCTCCACCGGGGAGCAGCAGCAGCGCCGCGACCACGGCGACGACGCCGATGGGAAGGTTGACGAAGAAGATCGACCGCCAGCCGTCGGTGTCGCCGAGCGCCTCGATCAGCAGGCCTCCGACGATCGGGCCGAGCGCCGTCGAGACGCCGATCGCCGCGCCCATGACGGCGAACGCCTTGCCCCGGTCGCGCCCCGCGAACATGAGCTGGATGAGGGCGGTCACCGGCGGGAAGAACAGACCCCCGAACAGGCCCTGGGCGACGCGGGCGACGACGAGCGCCGTGCCGTCGGCGGCGAGCCCGCAGGCGAGGCTCGCGACGGTGAACCCGGCGAGGCCCACCAGGAACACCCACTTGTGCCCGATGCGGTCGCCGATGCGACCGGCGGGGATGAGGATGAGGCCGTAGGCGAGCGCGTAGCCCGAGATGATCCACGAGAGCGTCGCCTCGGAGGCGTCGAGGCTCGTGCGGATGGTCGGCAGCGCGACGTTGACGATGGTCGTGTCGAGCATGCCCATGGCGACGCCCAGGATGAGCACGGCGAGGGCGAGCCAGCGTCGCCGATCGCCCTGGAGCGCGGTGGGGGTGGATGCGAGGGCGGTCATGAGTCCTTCTGGTTCTTCCGGGTCCGCTCGTCGCGGACGATGTCGGGGACGGCGGCGAGCAGCTCGTCGTGCCAGTCGAGTTCGGCCTGCAGCCGGTGCAGGCCGTGGCGGGTCGAGAGCCATTCGGCCTCGGTGAGGTAGGGGCGGATGCGTTCGCGGTGCGCGATCTGGTGTTCGAGGATCGCCTGCAGGCGCTCACGCCGGTCGCGGATCACGGTCTCGAGCTCGTCGAGGGTGTCGGGGTCGAGCGACGAGATGGCGAGGTCGACGGGGTCGTGACGCCAGGAGAGCTCCGCGAGCATGTCGCGGCGCAGCGCACGCAGCGCCTCGCGACCGGCATCGGTGATGCCGAACACCTGCCGCTCGGGATAGTTGCCCTGCTTCTCGGTGCGGACGGCCTCGATGAGGCCCTCGGCGGCGAGGCGGCGGGCGGCGCCGTAGAGCCCCCCGACCGAGATGTCGGTCCACTCGTGCACGTGCTCCTGCTCGGCCAGCGCCACGAGGGCGTGGCCGTGCATCGGGCCCCGCTCCGCGAGCGACGCGAGGATGTAGAACCGGATGGATGACACGCGACTACTTTCACGCAAGTAGTCGCGTGTGTCAAGTCGAGTGCCGCCCCGATGTGACGCGATGTTGCGCGATGCGTTGCCGTCCGCTCGCCGACGGACGTACCGTTCCCGACGAGCGGACTCCCCGTCCGCCGACCCGAACGAGGAGCGAACCATGTCGGACTGGAAGTTCGAGACCCAGCAGATCCACGCCGGCGCCGCACCGGACCCGGTGACCAACGCCCGCGCGACCCCGATCTACAAGACCACGTCGTACGTGTTCAACAACGCCGACCACGCGAAGAACCTTTTCGCGCTCGCCGAGTTCGGCAACATCTACACGCGCATCATGAACCCCACCCAGGCGGTCATCGAAGACCGCATCGCGGCGCTCGAGGGCGGCACGGCCGCGCTCGCCACCGCGTCGGGCTCCAGCTCGATCACCTACGCGATCCTGAACATCGCAGGCGCCGGCGACCACATCGTCTCGTCGAGCTCGATCTACGGCGGCACCTACAACCTCTTCAAGTACACCTTCGCCAAGCTGGGCATCGAGGTCACCTTCGTCGAGAACCAGGACGACGCCGAGGAGTGGCGCGCCGCGGTGCGCCCCAACACGAAGGCGTTCTTCGCCGAGACGATCGGCAACCCGCGCATCAACGTGCTCGACATCGAGCTCGTCGCGGGGGTCGCCCACGAGAACGACGTGCCGCTCATCGTCGACAACACGATCGCGACGCCGTACCTCATCCGCCCCTTCGAGCACGGGGCCGACATCGTCGTGCACTCGGCGACGAAGTTCCTCGGCGGCCACGGCACGGTCATCGCCGGCCTCATCGTCGACGGCGGCAGGTTCCCCTGGTCGCAGCACGTCGACAAGTTCCCCGGGCTCACCGAGCCCGACCCGTCCTACCACGGGGCGAGCTACACGACCGTGCTCGGCGACGGCATCGCCTACGTCATCAAGGCCCGCGTGACGCTCCTGCGCGACACCGGTGCGGCCCTCTCCCCCGACAGCGCCTTCAGCCTCATCCAGGGCGTCGAGACCCTCTCGCTGCGCATCGAGCGCCACGTGCAGAACGCGCAGGAGATCGCCGAGTGGCTCGAGAACCACCCGGATGTCGCCTCCGTCAACTACGCGGGCCTCCCCTCCAGCCCCTGGTACGCGGCGGCCAACAAGTACGCCCCGCAGGGCGTCGGCGCCGTGCTGTCGTTCGAGCTCAAGGGCGGCGTCGACGCGGGGCGCGCCCTCGTCGAGAACGTGGCGCTGTTCAGCCACCTCGCCAACATCGGCGACGTGCGCAGCCTCATCATCCACCCCGCCTCCACCACCCACTCGCAGCTGACCCCCGAGCAGCAGCTCACGACCGGCGTCACGCCGGGCCTCGTGCGCCTCTCGGTCGGCCTCGAGCACGTGGACGACCTCAAGGCCGACCTGCAGTCCGGTTTCGACGCCGCGCGCAGGGCCGTCTCGGCGAACGCGCGGGCGTAGTCCGCAGCGCAGCGAGCCCCCGTCGAGTCCGCTCGACGGGGGCTCGTGCGTAACACGCACCCGCGACGCGCCAGAATGGGCGGGATGGACTGGCAGACACCCGAAGACGCGGTGCCCTCCGCGTTCGTCACCGAGTCCAACCGGCTCGCCATCTCGGCGAAGCCGCCCGCATCGGGCGCCTGGCGGATCGGCGACGACCCGGGAGCGCGCCGCTTCCAGCGACTCGGACCGATGGAGTTCGAGCGCGGCGGCAGCCTGCCCGCCGTCACGATCGCCTACGAGACCTGGGGCACGCCGAACGCCGCCGGCGACAACGCCGTGCTCGTGCTGCACGCCCTGACGGGCGACAGCCACGTGACCGGCCCGGCCGCGCCGGGGCATCCGACCGCCGGGTGGTGGTCGGGCCTCGTGGGCCCCGGCAAGGTGCTCGACCCGGAGCGGTGGTTCATCGTCGCGCCCAACATGCTGGGCGGCTGCCAGGGCTCGACGGGACCGGCGTCGGTAGGGCCCGACGGGCTCGAGTGGGGCCCGCGCTTCCCGTACCTGACCATCCGCGACCAGGTCGAGGCGCAGCGCGCCCTCGCCGACGCGCTCGGCATCCGCCGCTGGGCCGCCGTGATCGGCGGCTCGATGGGCGGGATGCAGTCGCTCGAGTGGGCGATCAGCCACCCCGAGCGGGTGGAGCGCTTCGCCGTGCTCGCGGCGCCGCCGGCCTCCTCGGCCGACCAGATCGCCCTCAACTCGGTGCAGTCCGAGGCGATCCGGATGGATGCCGGCTTCGCCGGCGGCGACTACTACAACGCCGAGGACGGCGAGGGGCCGCACGCGGGTCTCGCGCTCGCCCGCCGCATGGCCCTGCTCAACTACCGCTCCCCCACCGAGCTCGACGACCGCTTCGCGCGCAGCTGGCAGAGCGGCCTGAACCCGATGGGCGGCGCGGGGCGCTTCGCCGTCGAGAGCTACCTCGACTTCCACGGCAACAAGTTCACCCGCCGCTTCGACGCCAACAGCTACCTCGTGCTGGTCGACGCGATGAACTCGCACGACGTGGGTCGCGACCGCGACGGGATCGCCGCCGCCCTGTCGCGGGCGACGGGGCTCGGCCTCGTGCTCGGCATCGACTCCGACCGCCTGTTCCCCGTGCCGGGTCAACGCACCATCGCCCGCCACCTGCCGAACAGCCTGAGCGGCGCGGAGCCCGTCGTGATCTCCTCGCCCTTCGGCCATGACGCGTTCCTCATCGAGGACGCCCTCGTCGGCCCGGAGCTCGCCCGCCTGCTCGACTCCTGACATTTCGCGGCTGACACGGCGCGCCGCTACCCCCGTTCGGGTGGTGACCTCTGCCACGATGGGGGCAGGAGGCCCGGCGACCCGACGGGGTGAAGCGCTCGATGGATCTGATCGCCAAGGAACGCGACCGCGTGCTGCAGCGTGCCGCCCGCGTCTACGGCCTCAGCTTCACCGTCGCCTCGCTGCTCTGCTATCTGCTGCCGGGCGCCGTCGACGGCACCGCCGCGATCGGGATCGGCGCCCTCCTCTACGTCGTGCTCGCCGGCGCCCAGTTCATGCTCGGCATCAGCCGCAATCCCGTCTGGGTGCTGTTGACCCTCGCGGCCGGCATCGGCATCCTGGCGATCGCGACCGAGGCGGGCACCGCATCCCTCGGAGAGGGCGGCATGACGGCCCTCCAACTGCTGATGTCGGGCTCGCTCGCGGCGGTCGCGATCGTGCTCACCGGCACCGCCTGGCGGATCGTGGGGCTCGGCGCGGCGTTCGTCGTGCTGACCTTGGCCTCGTTCTGGCTCACCTCCGCCTCGCAGGCCCCGTTGCGCACGGGCGGCCTGCTCGTGCTCGGCTGGTTCCTCGCCGGAGGCATCGGGGTCTGGGTCTCGGCGGGGGTGCCGCAGATCAGCAAGCGCATCGCGAGCATCGGGCGCGCGCACCGGGCGGAACGGCAGGCCAGCGAGCTCGAGGCTCAGCGCCGCCAGTCGGCGCGCCTGCTGCACGACACGGTGCTCGCGACGCTCACCCTGCTCGCGCACTCGGGCGTCGGCGTCACCCCCGAGGCGCTGCGCGAGCAGGCCGCGGAGGACGCCCGCCTGCTGCGCCAGCTGCGCCTCGGCTCGACGCCCACGCCCCAGGCCTCCGGCAGCTACCAGCTCGAGTCGGGCGGCGATCCGGAACCCGTGCTCGGCCGCACCCTCGAATCCGTGAAGCAGCGCTTCGGACGGATGGGGCTCACCGTCAGCTGGCACGGCACGGGTCAGGTGCTGCTGCCGAGCGAGGTGCTCGACGCGTTCCTGCTCGCCCTCGCCGAGTGCCTCGAGAACGTGCGACGCCACTCCGGCGTCACCGAGGCCCACGTCACGATCACCGAGGACGACAGCACGGTGCGCGCCATGGTCACGGATGCGGGGGTCGGCTTCGCCATCGCCGACATCGACGAGGCCAAGCTCGGCTTCGCCGAGTCGGTGGTGGCACGACTGCGCGACGTCGGCGGCAATGCGCGGCTGTTCTCGGCGCCCGGGTCGGGGACGACCGTCGTGCTGGAGGTGCCCAGATGACCGCGGGGATCCCCGAGGAGAACACCCTCGGCATCGTGGTCGGCAACGCGGCGCGCGCCGTGTCGAAGACGGCCAAGCGGCTCGGTCGCGCCGGAGCGCGTCCGAGCCTCGGTTCCGCGTTCCTCGCCCTCGGCGCCGACGTCTTCGTGGTGCTGCGCGCGGTGTACGGGCTCAGCTGGTTCGTGGTGTTCTGGCAGCGCTACCCGATGCCGGGTGCGGCCGCGAGCGCGTGGGGTGTGCTCATCGTCGTCATCGTGGGGGCGGTGATCGCCTCCCGTGCGGGGGGTGATCGCATGCCGACCTGGGGGTTCTCGCTCGTGCTCGTCGGCATCGCGGCGGCCGTCACCCTCGACCTCATCGCGGTCTGGGACCTGCACGACCTCGGACGCACGCTCACCGCGGCGACGGCCGCGGGTGCGGCGCTGCTGCTCGTGGTCACCCAGCGCGGGGCGACGGAGCTGCTCGTCTCCGCAGGCGTCCTCGGCGTCGTGCTCGCCGTCGCGATGTTCCTCAACACCCCACCCGACGCGCCGTTCGACGCCGACCGCATCGCGCCGCAGCTGGCCGCGATCGCGTTCACGGTGCTGCCGGCCGTCATCGGCGTCCTGCTGGTGCAGGGGCATCGGCGCATGGTCCAGCTCGAACTCGACCGCGTCCTCGTGCAGAGCACGGTGTCGGCGCCGCGTTACGCGGTGGGCATGCTCGCCTCGGAGGAGCTGGCCCGACTCGACCTCGCCGCCGAGCGCCTCCTCGACTCCATCGCCACCAAGAAGACGGCGCTCCCGCTGACCCCCAAGACCGCATCGCTCGCGGCCTCGCTCGCGACCGAGCTGCGGCTGCACCTCATCGAGGGCCGCCGGGAGACCTGGCTCTATCACGCGGTGAGCGAATCCGAGATGCTCGGCCGCTCGGTCACCCTCGTCGACAAGTCGGCCCTCGCCGGTCTGCTCGACCCGGCGCAACGCGACGGCCTCCTCGCCGCCGCCTGGATGCTCGTGAGCGACACCCGCAAGAAGGCGGGACCGCACCGCAGCATCACGATCCAGCTCGGTCCGCTCGCCCCCTCGACCACGACGCGGGACGACCACAAGATCCCGATCCCGATCACGATCACCAGCAGCGGAATCCGGCGCAATCGTGTCGATCCGTCGATCTGGGCCGCCCTCGGACGGGTCGGGCGCTACTCTGACACCACCGAGGAAGGAAGCCTCCGCGTCGACATCGACGCGGTGGTGGACAACCCCGCCGACGTGTGATCCCCCGATCCTCCGAAGGAGACCGACATGCCAGCCCCGATCCGACTCGCGGTGGTCGACGACCACCGCATGATCCTGAGCGGGCTCGCCAACTGGATCCGCAACGCCACGGACGAGATCGACGTGGTGGCCGAGCTCACCACCTGGCCCGAGCTGCTCACGCACCCCTCCTTCCCCGTCGACGTCGTGCTGCTCGATCTCGACCTCAAGGACAACATCCCGATCGCGGTGAAGATCTCGGCCCTCAAGTCGACCGGGGTGCGGGTCGTGCTCATGAGCACCTACTCCGAGCCGAACGTGGTCCGCGAGGCGCTCGCCGCCGGCGCCCTCGGCTATCTCGTGAAGAGCGAGGACGCGGCGATGATCGTGGAGGCGATCCGCGCGGCCGCCGTGGGCGAGAGCTTCATCTCGGCCGAGCTCGACCTGGCGATCAACGCGTCCGACATCGGGGGCGCCCCCAAGCTCTCGGCGCAGGAGCGCCGTGTGATGGCCCTCTACGGCGGCGGCGAGCCGGTCAAGTCGGTCGCCTACCAGCTCGGCATCTCCGAGGAGACGGCCAAGAGCTATCTGAAGCGCATCCGCGAGAAGTACCGCGTCGCGGGCATCGACGTCGGCACCAAGGTGGCTCTGCGCCGCCGCGCCATCCAGGACGGCATCCTCATCCAGGACTCCCCCACCGGCACCTTCTGACGCGGGGCCGCTAGGCGCCGACGGCGACCGCCGAGCGGCGGTCGGCCGCGGCCGTGACCGCGGTGCCCGCGAGCGCGAGCAGCACCCCGGGTACGCAGGCGAGGAGCCCGACCCAGGTGGGTGCGAGGTATCCCCAGCCCGCGGCGATGACGGCGCCCCCGAGGAACGCACCGAGGGCGTTCCCGATGTTCAGGGCGGAGTGGTTGACGGCGGCCGCGAGCGTCTGGCTGTCGCCCGCGACATCCATGAGGCGCGTCTGGATCGTCGGGGACAGCGCCGAGGCCGCCGCACCGACGCCGAACAGGAAGACGAAGAGCCCGACCGGCCACGGCGCGGTCAGGGCGAGACCGAGCAGCATCGCCGCGAAGACGCCGAAGCTCGCGAACAGTGCGCGCAGCACGCCGCGATCGGCCGCCCACCCTCCGATGAGGTTGCCGAGCGTCATCCCGAGACCGAGGGTGACGAGGGCCCAGGGCACCGCCGACTCGGGCAGCCCGGTGACCTCGGTGGCGAGCGGCGCGACGTAGCTGTAGACCGCGAAGAAACCCGCGAACCCCACCGAGCCCGTCAGCAGGGCGAACCAGACGGCGGGCCGCCGGAACGCCCCCAGCTCGCGCCGCGCGGTCGCCTGCGGATCACCGGGTTGCCAGGGCACGGTGAGCGCGATCGCCGCGACCGAGAGCGCGAAGATGGCCGCGACCGCGAGGTAGGCGACCCGCCACCCCGACTGCTGCCCGAGGAAGGTGATGAGCGGCACGCCGACTACGTTGGCGACCGTGAGCCCCGAGAGCACGAGCGCCACGCCCTGCCCCCGCTTCCCCGGACCCATGAGCGACGCGGCCACGAGCGCCGCGATGCCGAAGTACGCGCCGTGCGGCAGGGCCGCGAGGAAGCGGAACAGCACGACGAGCGGGAAGCTCGGCGCGAGCGCGGACGCCACGGTGCCGATCGTGAACGCGACCACCAGCCCGAGCAGGATGCGGCGCCGCGGAAGTCGGGCGGCGAACACGGCGATCGTCGGCGCCCCCACGACCACCCCGAGCGCGTAAGCCGCGATCACGACGCCCGCCTGGGCGATCGCGTCGTCCGGCGCCTGGCTCCAGGTCGACGGCAGCAGGTCGCGCGCGATCTGCGGGAGCAGCCCCATGGCGACGAACTCGGTCGCGCCGATGCCGAACCCGCCGAGGGCGAGGGCGAGCAGCGCCAGCCGGGTGCGGGCGGGTGACAGCGGTGCGGCGTCGGGGGTGCTCACGTGAGCTCTGGCTCCGTTCGGATCGCATCCACGAGGGCGACGAGGGCCCAGGCGAACAGTGCGAGGTAGAGGACGTTGCGCGCGGTGAGCGCGACGAGGAGAACCGGATCGAGGCTCAGAAGCTTCCCGTACCAGTAGGGATAGACCACCTGGGTGAGCCCGGCGATGAGCAGCGCGAGGACCGCCGGCACCCGGAACGAGGGTCCGCCCTCGAGTCGCGCCGCCACGAGCCCGAAGATCACGGGGACCGCGAGCCAACCCGCGAACTGCGGCGAACCGACCTTGTTGAACGCGATGAGGGCGACGGTGAGCGCCAGCAGCAGCGGGGGCAGCAGGCGCGCGGACGGGTGCCCACGGCGCGCGCCGACGATCCCCAGCACCACGACCGCGCCGACGGCGAGCGCGAGCAGCGGGGTCGACAGCGACGCGGCGAGCTCGGTCCCCGGCCCCTGGAGCTGGTAGGTCAGGATCTGCCGGTCGTAGTAGACGGAGGTGCCGGCGTGCGCCCAGGCCGCCCACATCGCGGGGACGGCCAGCACCGATTCGATCTGCAGACCCCGTCCCGACTGCTCCGTGACGAAGCTGACGAGGCTCGCACCGCCGCCGAGGATCAGACCGACGGCCAGCACCACCGCCGAGGTCGCGGCTGCGGATGCCAGGACGGTCAGGCGGCTGCGGAGGGCGATGACCGCACCCGCGACGAGCGCGGCGGGCCAGACCTTGATCCACGCGGCCGCCGTCAGCAGCACGGCCCCGAGCGCGGGCCGGCCGACGACGAGCAGCACCCCCACGATCGCGAGGGCCGTCGCGAAGGTGTCGATGCGCCCGAGGACGACGGGGCCGACGGCCGCGAGGAACACGATCCACCACCAGGCCGCGGCCGCCGTCTCGCGGGTCGGTCGCCCGCGATGCAGCAGCACGGCGAACGCCGCGGCATCCGCGATCAGGGCGAGCGTCAGCCAGGTGCTCGCGTAGAAGGTCCAGCCGAACAGCGTGGAGAGGGCCATGGGCACGATCGCGAGCAGCGGGTACACCCAGGAGGTGTCGATCCCGACCCAGATCCCGTCGTCGAACCCGCGGTGCATCCAGTACGCGTAGACGAGGGTGACGTCGCCCATCGGCAGACTCGGCGCGGTGAGGCAGATCAGCCCGAGCACGAGGTGCACGAGCACGAACGCCCCCCAGAGGGTCACCGGATGGGTGAGCAGGGCGCGCGACCGGCGGCGGACGCCGGATTCCCGCACCGCATCCGTCATGTCGCCAGCGTAATCGGGGCGCGTGACCCCGCATGACGCGCCGCCCGGCGCGCGGCTGCCGATTCAGGCGATGATGGGTGACGTCCGTTCCCCCACCACAGCACCCGGAGGCACCGTGTCCCGCATCCGCCCGCGCCTGCTCGCCATCGCAGCGGCGTCCGCACTCGCCCTGAGCCTCGCCGCCTGCGCGAGCACCCCCGACAGCTCCGCGTCCGGCGACGCCGACGAGGGCTACATCACGCCCGGCAAGCTCACGATCGCCACCGGCGAGACCGCCTACTACCCCTACGTCATCGACGACGCCCCGGAGTCGGGCGAGGGCTTCGAGGCGGCCGTCGCCTACGCGGTGGCCGACCAGCTCGGCTTCGCCAAGGACGATGTGGTGTGGGTGCGCACGAGCTTCGAGTCGGCGATCGCGCCCGGCCCGAAGAGCTTCGACTTCAACATCCAGCAGTACACGATCACCGACGAGCGCACGCAGGCCGTCGACTTCTCGTCGCCGTACTACGCGGCGAGCCAGGCCGTCGTGGCCATCCAGGGTGGCAAGGCGGACGGCGTGGACACGCTCGCCGGCCTCAAGGACCTGCTGCTCGGCGCCATGGCGGGCTCGACGAGCGCCACCACCATCGACGAGGCCGTCGCACCGAACGTGGCGCCGCAGCTCTACAACTCGAACGAGGATGCGGTCGCCGCGCTGCAGGCGGGCCAGATCGACGCCCTCGTGCTCGACCTGCCGACGGCGTACTACGCCACCGGGGTCTACATCGAGGACTCGTTCATCGTGGGCGAGCTGCCCGCCGCCGGCGTGCCCGACGAGTGGGGGCTGCTGCTCGCGAAGGACTCGCCGCTGACCGCGAAGGTCACCGCCGCGGTCGACGCGATCCGCGCCGACGGCACGCTCGACGAGATCACCGACGAGTGGCTCGGCTCGGGCCAGGGCGTGACCCTGCTCAAGTGACGACGCGCTAGCGTCACCACGTGACGATTCAACCTCCGGGCTCCGCTCGGCCGGAACCTCACCGGCCGAGCGAGCTCGAATCGGGGCGCCGCGCGTACCGTCGACGGCAGCAGACCCGCTCGGTGCTGATCGCCGCGGCCTCGACGGTCGTGGTCGGCGCGCTCGTCTGGGCGTTCGTCATCAACACCGAGGGGTGGGCGAAGGTCCAGGCGTTCTTCCTCGACCCGGCCATCGCCCTCGCCTCGCTGCCGAAGATCTGGGACGGGTTCCTGCTGAACCTCGAGGTGCTCGCCATCTCGGTCGTCACGGTCGGGGTCGTCGCGCTGCTGATCGCCACCTTCCGCACCCTCCGCGGTCCGGTGTTCTTCCCGCTGCGGGTGATCGCCGCCGCCTACACCGACCTCTTCCGCGGGATGCCGTTCATCATCGTGCTGTACATCGTCGGAATCGGGATCCCGACGATCACGAACACCCGCATCCCGCCGATCGTGCTCGGGGTGATCGCCGTGACGCTCACCTACTCCAGCTACGTCGCCGAGGTGATGCGCGCGGGGATCGAGGCCGTGCACCCCTCGCAGCGTCTCGCCGCCCGTGCGCTCGGACTCGGCTACGTGCAGACGCTCGTGCGGATCGTGCTGCCGCAGGCGATCCGCAAGATCACCCCGCCGCTCATGAACGACTTCGTGGCGATGCAGAAGGATGTCGGGCTCGTCTCGATCCTCGGCGCGGTCGACGCCGTCCGCGCGGCTCAGATCGCCGCGTCGCAGACGTACAACTTCACGCCGTACATCGTGGCCGGGGTGCTGTTCGTACTGCTCGCGATCCCGACCATCCGCCTCACCGACTGGTACTCCGCGCGGCTGCGCGACCGCGAGCAGATGGGGTCGATCGTATGAGCGCCGTGCTGACGGCGAGCGAGCTGTGGAAGACGTTCGGCGAGAAGGAGGTGCTGCGCGGGATCTCGCTCGAACTCGCGACGCACGAGGTGGTCGCCCTGATCGGGCCGAGCGGATCGGGCAAGTCGACGCTGCTGCGCTGCCTGAACCTGCTCGAGCCGATCGACGACGGCCGCATCCTGCTCGGCGAGGAGGACATCTCCGACCCGCGGGTGAAGCCGGATGCCGTCCGGGCGCGCTTCGGGGTGGTCTTCCAGCACTACAACCTGTTCCCGCACCTCTCGGTGCTCGACAACGTCACCCTCGCCTCCCGGGTGGTGCACGGCGTCGCACGGGCGACGGCCGAGGAGCGCGGCACGCGGCTGCTCGAGCGCATCGGGCTCGCCGACAAGGCGCGTGAGCACCCCGACCGCCTGTCGGGCGGGCAGCAGCAGCGCGCCGCGATCGTGCGCGCGATCGCCACCGACCCCGAGGTGCTGCTGCTCGACGAGATCACGAGCGCCCTCGACCCGGAGCTGGTCGGCGAAGTGCTCGACCTGGTGCGCGAGCTGGCGGCCGACGGCGCGACGATCCTCATGGCGACCCACGAGATGGCGTTCGCGCGCGACGTCGCGCACCGGGTGCTGTTCCTCGACGGCGGCGTCGTGGTCGAGGAGGGTCCCGCCGCCGAGCTGTTCGCGGCCCCCCGCGAGGCGCGCACCCGGGAGTTCCTCGCCCGGATGAGCTAGCCCGCGAGCAGCTCCCGCACGACCGCGGGCAGCTCGGCACACAGTCCGAGCACCGTGAACGGAGCGCCGCGGCCGGCGCGCTCGGCGGCGAGGCCGTGCAGCACGGTGGCCGTCGCGGCGAGCGGGGCGGCGCATCCGGGGTCCGCCTCGAGTTCGAGCGCGTGGGTGGCCAGCAGCGCGCCGAGCACCCCGGCGAGCGCGTCGCCGGTGCCGGCGGTCGCGGTCCAGGCGGGCGCCGCGGAGACCTCGAGCAACCCGCCGCCGGGGTCGGCGATGCGCGTGGTGTGGCCTTTGAGCAGCACGACCGCCGAGTAACGCGACGCCGCGTCGAGTGCCGACGCCGCCGGTTCGGCCAGCACCTCGGAGCGGTCGCGGCCGAGCACCCGCGCGAGCTCCCCCGCGTGCGGCACGAGCACGCGGGTGCCCGCCACGCGCTCGACGAACGGGAGCGCGCCCGCGTCGATCACGGTCGGCACGGGATCGGCGAGCGCCCGGTCGCGATGCGCGGCGGTCAGCTCGTCGAGGTCGTCGGGATCCTGGCCGGAGCCCACCACCCAGGCCTGCACGCGGCCCTCGGCGGTGACCGCCTCGGGGCGCCGCTGCAGCACGAGCCGGGTCGGCCTCCCGGCGCCGTGATAGCGCGCCATGCCCACCCCGGTGTGCAGCGCGGCCTCCACACCGATCACCGCCGCACCCGGGTAGCGAGCGGAACCGGTCACGAGACCCACCACACCGCGGGTGTACTTGTCGTCGGCGGGCCCGGGGACGGCGATCCAGCGCGCGGCATCCACCGGCCCGAAGCTCGTGCCCATGCGGCCACGATAGTTTGAATCGGTGAGCATCAGCATCCCCGGTCGTGTCGTCGTCTTCGACTACGGGGAGGTGATCTCGACGCCCCCGGGTGAGGTCGACGCGGGCCTGCTGCCGGAGATCGCGGGAGCCGACCCCGACACGTTCTGGCCCGTGTACGCCCGCTACCGCGACGACCTCGACCAGGGCGTGCTGAGCGTCGTCGACTACTGGCGCCGGATCGCCGACGACCTCGGTGCCAGCTGGGACATCACCACGATCCAGCGGCTGTGGGCGATCGACTTCCGCAGCTGGATCGGCGTCGACCCCGGCACCATGGCCCTCATCGAGGAGCTGCACGCGGGCGGCACCCGCACGGCCCTGCTGTCGAACGCGGGGTTCGACTTCGGCGGACCGTTCCGTTTCTCGCCCATGGCGACGTTGTTCGAGGCCGTCTTCGTGAGCGCCGAGCTCGGGCTGCTGAAGCCCGACGCCGAGATCTACCGTCACGTCGCCGAGGAGCTCGAGATCGAGCTGGACCGGATGGTGTTCATCGACAACAAGGCGGTCAACGTCGAGGGTGCCGCGGCGCTCGGCGTGACCGGGCACGTGTTCACGGGAGCGGAGAGGCTGCGCGCCTTCCTCGAGTCGCTGGCGGAGGTGGCCTGATGCCCGGCCTGTTCGACCCGATCACCCTCCGCAGCACCCCCATCCGCAACCGGCTCTGGGTGGCGCCCATGTGCCAGTACTCCTGTCTGGACCGCGACGGGGTGCCGACCGACTGGCATCTCGTGCACCTCGGCGCACTCGCCCGCGGCGGCGCGGGGCTCGTGATCGCCGAGGCCACCGCCGTCGTGCCGGAGGGGCGCATCTCCCCCGAGGACACGGGCATCTGGTCGGATGAGCAGGAGGCAGCGTGGGCGCGGATCGCGGAGTTCATCCGCGGGCAGGGCGCCGTCGCGGGCATCCAGCTGGCCCACGCGGGTCGCAAGGCGTCGACGTTCTCGCCGTGGGGCGACGCGCGCCACGGCTCGGTTCCCTCGGACGAGGGTGGTTGGCCGACCGTCGCGCCCTCGGCGGTCGCGTTCGAGGGCTACGCCGTCCCTCGCGCGCTCGACGCCGACGAGCTGCCGGGTCTCGTGCGGGCGTTCGCGGATGCCGCGGTGCGGGCGGTGCGGGCCGGTTTCGGCCTGGTGGAGATCCATGCGGCGCACGGCTACCTGCTGCACCAGTTCCTCTCGCCGTTGTCGAATCACCGCACCGACGCCTACGGCGGGCCGCTCGAGAACCGCGCCCGCCTGCTGCTGGAGATCGTGCGCGCGGTCCGCGCCGCCGTCGGCGAGGAGCTGCCCGTCCTGGTGCGCTTCTCCGCGACCGACTGGGCCGACGACGGCTGGGATCCGGAGCAGACCGCGACCGTCGCGGCCTGGGCGCGCGATGCCGGGGCGGACCTGTTCGACATCTCGAGCGGCGGTCTGGTGGCGCACCAGGCGATCCGTCTCGGACCGGGCTATCAGGTGCCGTTCGCCGAGCACATCGGCGACGGTGCCGAGGTGCCGGTGTCGGCGGTCGGCCTCATCACGACCCCGGCGCAGGCGGACGCCGTGGTGCGGGAGGGCCGCGCCGACGCCGTCATGCTCGGCCGCGAGCTGCTGCGCGACCCGCACTTCCCGCTGCGGGCGGCCCACGAGCTGGGCGTCGACCTCGACTACTGGCCCCCGCAGTACCTCCGAGCGAAGCCCCGCCCGTGACTCGGGCGGAGCCGGCGGTGACCACGCTCGCCCCCGGCGGGAGCAGCGCGGCGGATTATCGCCGCGCCTAACGACGGCGGAGCCGAGGCGACCGCGCTCGCCTCGGCGTGAGCCGGCGCCGCGGATTATCGGGCGCCTTAACGACGGCGGAGCCGGGGGTGACCGCGCTCACCCCCGGCGGGAGCCAGCGCGGCGGATTATCGCCGCGCCTTAACGAGCAGTCGCGTCGTGCACTTCGCCGACGAGCTCCTCGATGATGTCTTCGAGGAAGAGCACGCCGCGGGTGGCGCCGTTCTCGTCGAACACCCGTGCCACGTGGCTGCCGGCACGCCGCAGGGTCGCGAGCGCGTCTTCGAGCTCCATCCCGCGGTACAGCGAGATGAGCTGGCGGATGCGCTTGGGCGGCACCGGGTCGTCGAACTCGTCGTCGCGCAGGTCGATGACGTCTTTGAGGTGCACGTAGCCGCTCGGCTCCCCCGCCTCGTCGACGAGCACGTAGCGGCTGAAGCCGTGCTGCGCGACGGCGCCTTCGACGTCTCCCGGGGTCGCGTCTTCCGGCAGGGTGACGAGCGCGTCCATGCCGAGCGCGACATCCGCCACCGTCTTGGTGGTGAACTCGAACGCGTTGCTGAGCGTGCCCGTGGAGTCGGTGAGCACCCCTTCGCGCGTCGAGGTGCGCACGATGAGCTCCACCTCTTCGACGGTGAAGGCGCTCGTCGCCTCGTTCTTCGGCTGCACCCGGAACAGCAGCAGCACGCCGTTGGCGGTGGCGTTGAGGGCGCGGATGACGGGGCGGAAGATGGTCGCGATCGCCACGAGCGGTGTGGCGAGGATGAGCACCGAGCGGTCGGGCACCGAGAACGAGAGGTTCTTCGGCACCATCTCGCCGAACACGACGTGCAGGAACGACACGAGCACGAGCGTCACGATGAACGCGACGGTGCCGGAGACGGCCTCGGGCCAGCCGAAGGCACCGAACGGCACCTCGAGGAGGTGGTGGATGGCGGGTTCGGAGACGTTGAGGATGAGCAGCGAGCACACGGTGATGCCGAGCTGGCTGGTCGCGAGCATCAGGGTGGCGTGCTCCATCGCCCAGAGCGCGGTCTTGGCGGCGCGCGATCCGGCCTCCGCCCGCGGTTCGATCTGCGAGCGACGCGCCGAGATGACGGCGAACTCGGCGCCCACGAAGAAGGCGTTGACCACGAGCAGGATCACGAGCCAGGCGATCCCCCACCAGTCGGAGGCGTTCATCGCTGCTCCTCCGGCTCGGCGGGGTGCGGGGTGAAGCGCACGCGGTCGATGCGTCGTCCGTCCATCCGCTCCACGCGGAAGGTGCCGGCGCCGACCTCGACGGTGTCACCGGCGGTGGGGATGCGCCCCAGCTCGCTCATGAGGAAGCCGGCGACGGTCTCGTAGGGCCCGTCTTCGGGCACGGTGACACCGGCGCGTTCCAGCAGCTCGTCGGGACGCAGCGCACCGGGGAAGGTCAGCCAGTCGCGGCTGCGGACGACGTCGGCGCGGGAGCGGTCGTGCTCGTCGGACACCTCGCCGACGAGCTCCTCGACGAGGTCTTCGAGGGTGGCGACTCCCGCCGTGCCGCCGTACTCGTCGACGACCACGGCGATCTGGTAGCTGCGGCCGCGCAGCTCGCCGAGCAGCACATCCAGCTTCATCGTCTCGGGCACGCGCAGCGCATCGGATTGCAGGGCCGACACCGGCACCTTCCCGCGGCGCTCGCGCGGCACGGCGACCGCCTGCTTGAGGTGCACGATCCCGACGATGTCGTCGGGTCCTTCGTCTGTCACCGGGAAGCGGGAGTAGCCGGTGCGGCGTGCGAGGGCGATCACGGCCTCCGCGGTGTCGGTGCGCTCGACGGCCGCGAGCCGCGGGCGTGGGGTCATGACGTCGGCTGCGGTGTGCTCCGAGAACGCGAGGGTGCGCGAGAGCAGGGTCGCGGTGTCGCGGTCGAGGGCGCCTTCGCTCGCCGAGCGGCGCACCAGGCTCTTGAGCTCGTCGGCGGTGCGGGCGGAGCTCAGCTCCTCCTTCGGCTCGATGCCGATCCCCCGCAGCACCGCGTTGGCGGTGCCGTTGAGCAGGGCGACGAACGGTTTGAACACGGTCGTGAAGACGAGCTGGAACGGGATGACGAGCTTCGCCGTCTGCCGGGGGAGGGCCATGGCGAAGTTCTTCGGAACGAGTTCGCCGATGATCATCGACAACAGGGTCGCGACGGCGACCGCGACGATCGTCGCCGTGACCCGCGACGTGGTCTCGCCCAGCCCCCACGCCTCGAACAGCGGCCGCAGCCATCCGCTGAACGCCGGCTCGAGGGTGAAGCCCGCGAGCAGCGTCGTGAGGGTGATGCCGAGCTGCGCGGCGGAGAGGTGCGTCGAGGTGACCTTGAGCGCCCGGATGGTCGGGCCGAGCATGGTCTCGCCCTTGGTCTGGCGGTCCTCGAGGTCGTGGCGGTCGAGGTTGACGAGCGCGAACTCGCTCGCCACGAAGAAGCCGGTTCCGACCGTGAGGACGACACCCGCGATGAGACCCCACCATTCGGCGCTCATCGGGCATCACCCCTCGCGGTGGTCACCGGCGCGGGTCTGTGGGTTGGCTCTGACGTCGAAGACGGAGGGTCATCCATGATCGGGCAAGACTACCGTGCCGCCGACCCGTGAGGCTGGGCGATCGCCGGGGCGTTCACCTATCCCGCCCCGCTCATCCCTCCCTCGCGGTAGGTTTCGCCAAACACAGATACCACGAGACCGGGAGGTCCTTTGTCGAATGAGGACACACCACCTCCACACTTCGACCTTGCCCTAGGCTGCCCCGCATGAAGACGAGCGATGCGCTCTCGGATCTCGAAGGCTACGCCGGAGGAAGATCGCGTCTGTCCGCCCTCGAATTGCCCGAAACCCTCGAACTCTTGTGCCGTTGGTACGCCGATGAGCGCGCGGACGACGCGCTGGCAATCACCGATGACGGTGACGGGCTCTTGGTCGAGTGGGGAACGTTCGCATTCGACGGCACTCCGTGGCAGTTCTCGGTGACCCGCCAGTTCACAATCTGGGAAGACGACAGCGACGAGGACGTGGAGCTATGGCAGCTCGCGATCACGTTCATCTTCGCGTCGACATCGACGAACGAAACGCTCACCGACTCGCGCTGGTGCTTCGATCCAGATGATGTGGTGGCGTTCGCAGACTCTGTGCGCACTGGCCCCGCGTGGACAGCCGCCACCGGCGACCGGGCGCTCGCCTCCGAAATCGACTACGAGCAGGTCTGACGAGCCTCGGCTCGGCGGTCACCAGCTGACCGGGAGCGCCTTGCCCTCCTCGTAGCCGGCGGCCGACTGGAAGCCGACGACGGCGCGCTCGTGGAAGTCGGCGAGGGATGCCGCCCCCGCGTAGGTGAAGGAGCTGCGCACCCCCGAGGTGATCATGTCGAGCAGGTCCTCGAGCGAGGGGCGGTTCGGGTCGAGGTAGATCTTCGAGCTCGAGATCCCCTCGGCGAACAGCTCCTTGCGCGCGAGCTCGTAGGGGTCGAGGCGTCCGAAGCGCTCCTGCACCGCCTTCGTGGAGGCCATGCCCCAGCTCTCCTTGTAGAGGCGCCCCGCGTCATCCGCCTCGAGCCGCCCCGGCGCCTCGATGGTGCCGGCGAACCAGGAGCCGATCATCACGGATGCCGCCCCCGCCGCGAGCGCGAGCGCCACGTCGCGCGGGTAGCGCACACCGCCGTCCGCCCACACGTGGGCGCCCAGTTCGCGGGCCGCATCGGCCGTCTCGAGCACGGCCGAGAACTGCGGACGCCCGACCGCCGTCATCATGCGGGTCGTGCACATGGCGCCCGGGCCGACGCCGACCTTGAGGATCGAGGCGCCCGCCTCGACGAGGTCGCGCACGCCGTCCGCGGTGACGACGTTGCCGGCGACGATCGGCAGCCCCAAGCCGAGACCGGAGATCGTCCGCAGGGCCCCGAGCATGCCCTCCTGGTGTCCGTGGGCGGTGTCGACGACGAGCACGTCGACGCCGGCCTCGGCGAGGGCACGCGCCTTCGCCGCCACGTCGCCGTTGATGCCGACCGCGGCGGCGACCCGCAGCCGACCGTCGGCGTCGACCGCGGGGGCGTAGATGGTCGAGCGCAGGGCGCTTCGCCTCGTCACCGACCCCACGAGGCGACCGTGATGACGCACGAGCGCCACCTCGACGCCCGCATCCACGAGCAGGTCGAAGGCGGCGCGCGGCCCGTCCAGGTCGTCCGCGTCGAACGAGGCGACGCCGCCGTGCACGAGGTCGCCGAGGCGCGCGTCGGGCAGCGCCGTGCCGAGCCGGGACGCGGGAACGCACCCGGCCTCCCCGCCGTCCGCATCCCGCAGCACCACGACGCCCGCCGCGATCGCGGGCACGATCCGCAGCGCGTCGGCGACGGTCGCGTCGGCGGAGAGCTCGATCGGCGCGTCCCAGCCCACCGGCTGCTCCTTGACGCGCCGGATCGCGGCGTCGAGCTCCTGCAGCGGCAGGTCCTGCGGCAGCACCCCGAGGCCACCGCGCCGTGCGAGGGTCGCGGCGAGCCGCGGACCGGTGACCGAGTTCATGTTGGCCGACACGATCGGGATGGTCGCCCCGGTCCCGTCGGTCGTCGCGAGGTCGACGGCGAGGCGGCTGGCGACGCCCGATCGGCTCGGCACCAGGAAGACATCCGAATAGGTGAGATCGTGGGCCGGCACCTGTCCCGTGAAGCGCATGGTCCAACGGTAGGACCTGCGCGCCGCCCCTGCATTTCCCGAGGCTGTGAGGTTTCCCGAACAACGGGAGGAACGTCAACGAGACGCGGCCCTGCACGTTACGCTTGACGGTGGTGTGACCAGCGGGGATCGCCCGGATCCCTGGCACCGGCGAGTAGTGAGAGTGGGCGGTCGGCTGTGTCCAACCCCGTCACCGGAGTGACGCCCGAGGAGAGCGCCTCGGGAGAGTTCGGAGCCAATGAGTGGCTCGTCGACGAGATGTACGAGCGGTACCTCGTCGACAAGGAGTCGGTCGACCGCAGTTGGTGGCCGATCCTCGAGTCGTACCGCCCCGTCGACGACCCGACGCCCACCCAGGCGATCCCGGTCGTGACCCCGGATGCGGCCCCCGCACCCGAGCAGGCCGCGCCCGCCGCCGAGTTGCCCGCGCGCGCCGCGGAGGCGCCCGCGCCCCCCGCCGCCCCGGCACCCGCGGCGTCCCAGCCCGCGCCCGCCGCGTCGGAGGCGAACCCGCCGACCACCCCGATCGCCCGCACCACCTCGGCACCCGCGAAGCCGCAGCCGATCCCCGCCGAGGCGCCGACCACCGCCTCGACGCCGGTCGTGTCGGAGTCGGCCGAGCCGGAGGAGACGGTCACCGTCCTCAGGGGCATGGCGAAGACGCTGTCCACCAACATGGACCAGAGCCTCAGCGTGCCCACCGCGACCAGCGTGCGCACGGTGCCGGCGAAGCTCATGATCGACAACCGCATCGTGATCAACAACCACCTGCGCCGCGCGCGCGGCGGGAAGGTCTCGTTCACCCACCTCATCGCGTGGGCCATGGTGCAGACCCTCAAGGAGTTCCCGAGCCAGAACGTGTTCTACCGCGAGGACGAGGGCAAGCCCACCGTCGTCGCCCCGGCGCACGTCACCCTCGGCATCGCGATCGACCTCCCGAAGCCCGACGGCACGCGTTCGCTGCTCGTGCCCGGCATCAAGCGCGCCGACACGATGAACTTCGCCGAGTTCCTCACCGCCTACGAGGACGTGGTGGCCCGCGCCCGCGGCAACAAGCTCACCGCCGCCGACTTCCAGGGCGTGACGATCTCGCTCACCAACCCGGGCGGCATCGGCACCGAGCACTCGGTGCCGCGCCTCATGCGCGGTCAGGGCTCGATCATCGGCGCCGGCGCGCTCGAGTACCCCGCCGCCTTCCAGGGTTCCTCGCCGAAGACCCTCGTCGAGATGGGCATCGGCAAGACCATCACCCTCACCAGCACCTACGACCACCGCGTCATCCAGGGCGCCGGCTCGGGCGAGTTCCTCAAGAAGGTGCACGAGCTGCTCATCGGCGAGCGCCACTTCTACGAGGACATCTTCGCGGCGCTGCGCATCCCCTACGACCCGATCCACTGGGCCGAGGACATCAACGTCGACCTCTCGGAGCGCATCTCGAAGACGAGCCGCGTCCAGGAGCTCATCAACTCCTTCCGCGTGCGCGGCCACCTGATGGCCGACGTCGACCCGCTCGAGTACCGTCAGCGCTCGCACCCCGACCTCGACATCGCGAGCCACGGCCTCACCTTCTGGGACCTCGACCGCGAGTTCGTCACGGGCGGCTTCGGCGGCAAGCGCCAGGCCCTGCTGCGCGACATCCTGGGCGTGCTGCGCGACTCGTACTGCCGCACCGTCGGCGTCGAGTACATGCACATCCAGGACCCGGATCAGCGCGCCTGGTTCCAGGAGCGGCTCGAGCAGAAGTACGAGAAGCCCTCGCACGACGAGCAGCTGCGCATCATGGGCAAGCTCAACGAGGCCGAGGCCTTCGAGACCTTCCTGCAGACCAAGTACGTCGGCCAGAAGCGCTTCAGCCTCGAGGGCGGCGAGTCGACCATCGCCCTGCTCGACGAGATCCTGCAGGGCGCGGCCGAGGCGGGCCTCGACGAGGTCGCGATCGGCATGGCGCACCGCGGCCGCCTCAACGTGCTCACCAACATCGCCGGCAAGACCTACGGCCAGGTGTTCCGCGAGTTCGAGGGCACCCAGGACCCGAAGTCGGTGCAGGGTTCCGGCGACGTCAAGTACCACCTCGGCACCGAGGGCACCTTCACGGCCATGAGCGGCAAGGAGGTGCCGGTCTACCTCGCCGCGAACCCCTCGCACCTCGAGGCGGTCAACGGCGTGCTCGAGGGCATCGTGCGCGCCAAGCAGGACCGCAAGGCCGACGGCCAGTTCGCCACGCTGCCGATCCTCGTGCACGGCGACGCCTCGATGGCCGGCCAGGGCGTGGTCGTCGAGACGCTCCAGATGTCGCAGCTGCGCGCCTACAAGACGGGCGGCACCATCCATCTGGTCATCAACAACCAGGTCGGGTTCACGACGACCCCGCAGGACGGTCGCAGCTCGGTCTACTCGACGGATGTCGCCAAGACCATCCAGGCGCCGATCTTCCACGTGAACGGCGACGACCCGGAGGCCGTGGTGCGCGTCGCGGAGCACGCCTTCGCGTACCGCCAGAAGTTCAAGCGCGACGTCGTCATCGACCTCGTCTGCTACCGCCGTCGCGGGCACAACGAGGGTGACGACCCCTCGATGACCCAGCCGCTGATGTACAACCTCATCGAGGCCAAGCGCAGCGTCCGCACCCTCTACACCGAGGCGCTCGTGGGACGCGGCGACATCACGCAGGAGGAGTTCGAGGAGGCGCAGAAGGACTTCCAGGAGCGCCTGGAGCGCGCCTTCGCCGAGACGCACGCGGCCCAGACCGGCTCGATCCCGGTCGTGTCGAACGACCAGAAGCCGGTCGCCGACCTCGAGCGGCCTGTCGCGCAGCAGCGCGAGGACGCGGCCGCGGGCGAGCCCGCCTCGACCGCGGTCGACCTCGGAGTCGTGGAGCTGGTCGGCGACGCGCACGACAACCCGCCCGCCGGGTTCACCGTGCACCCGAAGCTGCAGCAGCTGCTCAAGAAGCGTTTCGACATGAGCCGCAACGGCTCCATCGACTGGGGCTTCGGCGAGCTCATCGCGCTCGGTTCGCTGCTGCTCGAGGGCACCCCCGTGCGCCTCGTCGGGCAGGACGCCCGCCGCGGCACCTTCGTCTCCCGGCACGCGGTCTTCCACGACCGTGAGAACGGCCAGGAGTGGCTGCCGCTCGGCAACCTCTCCGACTCCCAGGCGCGGCTCGCGATCTACGACTCGCTGCTGTCGGAGTACGCGGCCCTCGCGTTCGAGTACGGCTACTCGGTCGAGCGCCCGGACGCGCTGGTGCTGTGGGAGGCGCAGTTCGGCGACTTCGCGAACGGCGCCCAGACCGTCATCGACGAGTTCGTGTCGTCGGCCGAGCAGAAGTGGGGTCAGCGCTCGAGCGTCGTCATGCTGCTCCCCCACGGCTACGAAGGTCAGGGGCCCGACCACTCGTCGGCCCGCATCGAGCGCTACCTGCAGCTCGCCGCCGAGAACAACATGACGATCGCACGCCCGTCGACGCCCGCGTCGTACTTCCACCTGCTGCGCCGCCAGGCCTACGCCCGTCCGCGACGACCGCTCATCGTCTTCACGCCGAAGTCGATGCTGCGCCTGCGGGGCGCCACGAGCGAGGTCGCCGACTTCACGCAGGGCAAGTTCGAGCCCGTGCTCGACGACGCCCGCATCCAGGACCCGTCGACCGTGAAGCGCGTGCTGCTGCACTCGGGCAAGATCCACTACGACCTGCTGAACGAGCTGGAGAAGCGCGGCGACGCCGGAGCCTTCGCCCTCGTGCGCCTCGAACAGTTCGCCCCGCTGCCGACCGAGCAGCTGCTGGCGGTGCTCGACAGGTACCGCGACGCGGAGCTCATGTGGGTGCAGGACGAGCCCGAGAACCAGGGCGCGTGGCCGTTCCTGTCGTTCGAGCTCGCACCGCAGCTCGGCGACCGCGTCCTGCACGTGTCGTCGCGCGCCGCGTCCGCCTCCCCCGCGACGGGCTCGTCGAAGCGCAGCTCGGCCGAGCAGGCCGCCCTCATCGCGAAGGCGCTCGAACTCTAGACGGCGGTCTCGAGACGCGTCGCGCTGCGCTCTTCGACCACCTGAGTCGCGTCCATTCGTGGGACGAGCGAAGGAGGGGTGGCGGCGCGGTTCCGCGACGCTGGCATCGGGACTGGCGGGAGCGCGCCGACGCGAAGCGGCGGCACGCGGGGGCATGCGTCGCGGAACCGCGCCGACTCCCCTCCGAAGCGTCGAGAGGCTACGACCCGAGGGAGGCGAGGATCGAGGCGCGGAGCTCCTCGGGGGCCTTCTCCTGGCAGGCGCGCTGCACCTTCTGGGTGAGCGTCAACCCCACGAGGTGCTCGGAGGAGCAGTCGACGCAGCCGTCGAGGTGCTCCTGGACGTCGCGGAGGTCCTGTTCCGACAGCTCGCGGTGCAGGAACTCCTCGAGCTCGGCCTTGGCCTTGTCACAGCCGCAATCGGTCATCTCGTGCTCCCGGATGGTGTGTCCGCGACGGTGTACCCACGCTCGCGGGCGTATTCGGCGAGGCGCTCGCGAAGCAGGCGGCGTCCGCGGTGGAGTCGGCTCATGACGGTGCCGACGGGGGTCTTCATGATGTCCGCGATCTCCTGGTAGGAGAAGCCTTCGACGTCGGCGAGGTAGACGGCGAGGCGGAAGTCCTCGGGGATCGACTGCAGGGCCTCTTTGACGTCGCTGTCGGGGAGGTGGTCGATCGCCTCGGCCTCGGCGGACCGGGTGGTGCGCCCCTGGGTGAGGGATTCGGCCGATCCCAGCTGCCAGTCCTCGAGGTCGTCGAGGGTGCCCTGGTAGGGGCTGCGCTGGTTCTTGCGGTAGCTGTTGATGTAGGTGTTCGTGAGGATGCGGTACAGCCACGCCTTGAGGTTGGTGCCCTGCTCGAACCCGGCGAACGCCGCGAACGCCTTCGTGTAGGTCTCCTGCACGAGGTCGCCGGCGTCGGCGGGGTTGCGGGTCATCCGCATGGCCGCGGCGTAGAGCTGGTCCATGAACGGGATCGCCTGCTCGGCGAACAGCCCCCGCAACTCGTCGGAGGTGGGCTTCGGGCGCGCACTGTCAGCCATCGGCGTCGAGTCTATGCCGAGCGCACCTGTGCGTCCGGTCATCGTGGGTACGTCCAGCACCAGCACGCTCGCTCCTCCCTGCCCCGTGGCGGGCACTACTCTTGTCAACCGATGGGCGTTCTGCGGTATTCCGGTCGTGAGGAGTCGATCCTCGGGCTCGCGGCGCGGGCGGAGGAGACGGATCCGCTGATCGTGGGCGCCCTGGCACCTCCCGTGCCGACGGGTCCCTGGGCGGCGCCGCTCGCCGACGGTCCGCTGTCGGCCCGTCTGACGCTCCCCGGCTCGAAGAGCCTCACCAACCGCGAGCTCGTGCTGGCGGCCCTCGCCGACGGGCCCTCGACGCTGCGACGTCCCCTCCACTCGCGCGACACGGCGCTCATGGTGGAGGGCCTGCGCAATCTGGGTGTCGACGTCGTCGAGGTGCCGGGCGACGGCGACTTCGGCCCCGACCTGCGGATCACCCCGGGCGAGCTGCTGGGCGGCACGATCGACGGCGGCCTCGCCGGCACGGTGCTGCGGTTCCTGCCGATCGTGGCAGCCCTCGCATCCGGTCCGAGCAACGTCGACGGCGACCCCTACGCCCGCAAGCGCCCGATGCGCACGACGATCGACGCCCTGCGCGGTCTCGGCGTGGAGGTGAACGACGACGGACACGGCACGATGCCGTTCACCGTCCACGGCACGGGCGAGGTGCGCGGCGGCGAGCTCGCGATCGACGCCTCCGCCTCGAGCCAGTTCGTGTCGGGTCTGCTGCTCGCGGCTGCGCGGTTCACGGAGGGGCTGACGCTCCGGCACACCGGGGAGCGGCTGCCCAGCATGCCCCACATCCGCATGACGATCGAGTGCCTGGCCGGTCACGGCGTGCACGTCGACGAGCCGGAGCCGGGCGTGTGGGTGGTCGCACCGCAGCCGATCCGTGCGCGTGAGGTGACGATCGAACCCGATCTCTCGAACGCCGGCCCGTTCCTCGGCGCCGCGCTGCTCGCGGGCGGGACGGTGACCGTCGGCGGCTGGCCCGCGTCGACCACCCAGGTGGGTGACGAGTTCCTGCGGATCCTGCCGTTGCTCGGTGCCGGGGTGACGCGCTCGGGCGACGAGGTGACCGTCGACGGCGGAGCGGGCGTCCTCGGCGGCACGCCGCTGCACGCCGCGGACCTCGACCTCACGATCGGCGGCGAGCTCGCCCCGACGATCGCCACCCTGCTGGCCTTCGCCGACGGTCCGAGCACGATCACGGGCATCGGGCACCTGCGCGGTCACGAGACCGATCGGCTGACGGCGCTGGCCACCGAGATCGGACGCCTGGGCGGCGAGGTCGCCGAGCTCGACGAGGGTCTCGAGATCACCCCGCGGGCGCTGCACGGCGGCGCGTGGGAGGCGTACGCCGACCACCGCATGGCGACATCGGGTGCGCTCGCCGGGCTGGTCGTGCCCGAGGTGACCGTCGACGACATCGGCACGACCGCGAAGACGCTGCCGGAGTTCCCGGAGCTCTGGACCCGGATGCTGGGCCGCGACCGCACCGCCACCCGCTGGGAGCCGCTGCCGCTGTGAGGCCGGGACGGTGAGCTGGCTCAGCGACGACGACGAACCGGAGGGCTTCGACGCCTGGGACGAGTCGGATGTGCGCGTGCGCCCGAACCCGAAGGGCAACCGACCGCGCACCAAGACGCGTCCGACCCACGACGACGCCGTCGAGGGGCGCGTGCTGTCGGTCGACCGCGGGCGGTACAGCGTGCTGGTCGACGCGGACTCCCCCGCCGAGCACGCCGCGACCGCCACCCGCGCGCGCGAACTGCGCGACCAGGCGATCGTGACGGGCGACCGGGTCGATCTCGTCGGCGATGCGAGCGGCGACGAGGGCACGCTCGCGCGCATCGTGCGGGTGCGCCCGCGTACGACACTGCTGCGCCGCAGCGCCGACGACACGGACGCGGTGGAGCGGGTGATCGTGGCCAACGCCGACCAGCTGCTCATCGTCGTGGCCGCCGCCAACCCCGAACCCCGTCCCCGTCTCGTCGACCGCTACCTCGTCGCCGCCTACGACGCCGGCATCCAGCCGCTCATGGTCGTCACCAAGACCGACCTGGCCGACCCGGAGCCGTTCCTCGCCAACTTCACGGCCCTCGACATCCCCGTCGTGCGCAGCGCCCCGGGCGCCTGGCCGGTCGACGAGCTGGCGCCGCTGCTCGCGCACCACACGACGGTCGCCGTCGGCCACTCGGGGGTGGGCAAGTCGACCCTCGTGAACGCCCTCGTCCCGGGTACCGACCGCGCCGTCGGCGTGGTGAACGCCGTGACGGGACGCGGGCGGCACACCTCCTCGTCGACCCTGTCGCTGCGGGTGCCGAGCGGCGGGTGGATCATCGACACCCCGGGCGTGCGCTCGTTCGGCCTCGGCCACGTCGACCCGGCGAACATCCTGCGCGGCTTCCCGGACCTGGCCGCGGTCGCCGAGGATTGCCCGCGCGGGTGCACCCACCTCGCCGACGCCCCGGACTGCGCGCTCGACGACGCCCTGGAGCGCGGCGAGCTCGACCCCGCCCGCGTCGACTCGCTGCGCCGCCTGCTGTCCTCGCTAGGCTCGACCACGTGAGCGACTCCCCCGCGTACGCGATCGCCGACGACCTCGCCGTCGCCCTGACCCTCGCCGCCGAGGCCGACCTCATCGCGATGGACCGCTATCGCTCGCAGGATCTCGGCATCCAGCTGAAGGCCGACAAGTCGATCGTGACGGATGCCGACACCCGGGTCGAGCGGATGATCCGCGACCATCTGGCCGAGGCCCGCCCGCACGACGCGGTGCTCGGCGAGGAGTTCGGCGACGACGGCGACTCCCGGCGGCGGTGGATCGTCGACCCGATCGACGGCACGAGCAACTTCGCGCGCGGCGTGCCCATCTGGGGCGCCCTCATCGCCCTGGTCGTCGACGGCGCGCCGGTGGTCGGCGTCGTGAGCGCGCCCGCCCTGGGCCGCAGGTGGTGGGGCGCCACGGGGCACGGGGCGTGGCTGCAGCAGGACGGCGGGACGGCGCATCGCATCCGGGTCAGCGCGGTCGACCGTCTCGAGGAGGCGACGCTCAGCTACAACAACCTGCAGACCTGGGACCAGTACGGATACCTCGACCGCCTCGTGGCCCTGTCGCGGGCCGTCGGGCGCACCCGCGCCTTCGGCGACCTGTGGTCGTACATGCTGCTCGCCGAGGGCGCGATCGACATCGCCGGCGAGTTCGACGTGAAGCCGTGGGACATCGCGGCGCTCGTTCCGATCGTGACCGAGGCGGGGGGCCGGGTGTCGACCGTGCGCGGAATCGACGCCCTCGACGAGCTCAGCGTGCTCGCGACGAACGGCCCCCTGCACGACGAGGTGCTCGCACGATTGGCATGACAGCGTTCACATCGTGAAGTGAATGCAGCCTCTCGCGCCGCGGCCGCATCGCGCACCATCCCCCGTGATTCCTGGGCTGTTACCGAATAGTTACCGAATATCGGCCGCGCCGGGTATCTTCAACTCTTGAATGCAGTGCACAATCGCACTGCCACTGTTCACAGCCGAGCAGAGGTACTTCGAGGAAGTTCCCCCTCACACCATGAGAAAGGGAGTGACGTGAAGAAGTCATCGTTGATTTCGATCGCTGCACTCGCCGGCGCTTCTGCGCTGGTTCTTGCCGGATGTTCGTCCACCTCGGGTGATGGCGGCAACGGAGGCGGAACCGCCTCCACGCGCGCCTGCGTCATCCTGCCCGACACGGAGTCGTCGGACCGCTGGGAGAACGGCGACCGCCCCGCGCTCGAGAAGGCGTTCACCGACGCCGGCTTCGAGGCCGACATCCAGAACGCCCAGGGCTCGACCGACAAGATGGCGACCATCGCCGACCAGCAGTTCTCCAAGGGCTGCGGCGTGATGCTCGTCGTCGACTACCAGGGCGCCGGCTCCGCCGTCGTCGACAAGGCCAAGGCCGAGGGCGTGCCGGTCATCGCCTACGACCGCCCGATCTCGGGGGCCGACTACTACGTCTCGTTCGACAACGAGCAGGTCGGCGAGCTCGAGGGCCAGTCGATCGTCGACGGCCTGAACGCCGCCGGCAAGGACCCGGCCACGGCCGTCGTCGTCTACATGGGCGGCGACCCCTCGGACGGCAACGCGGCGATGTTCCACGACGGCGCCGTCAAGGTGATGGAGGCCGCGGGCATCAAGCCGGCCGCCGAGCCGACCGGTGTCTGGGACACCGACAAGTCCGCGACCAACTTCGAGCAGGCGCTGACCTCGCTCGGCGGCAAGGTCGACGCGGTCTGGTCGGCGAACGACGCCAACGCGGCGGGCATCATCTCGATCCTCGACAAGAACGGCCTGACCGTTCCCGTCTCGGGTCAGGACGCCTCGGTCGCGGGTCTGCAGAACGTGCTGCTCGGCAAGCAGACCGCCACGGTCTACAAGCCGTTCCAGCTCGAGGCCAAGGCCGCGTCGGACCTCGCCATCAAGCTCCTGAACGGTGAGTCCCCGACCGCCGACAAGAAGCTCGACGACGGCACGCCGTACATCGCGGTCACCCCGGTCCTCGTCGGACCGGACGACGTGCAGAAGGTCATCGACGACGGCAACGCGAGCGCGTCGGAGCTCTGCACCGGCGACGTCGCCGCCGCCTGCGAGGCGCACGGCGTCAAGTAGCACCGCAGGGAGGGCCCCGCGCCGCGACAGTGCGCGGCGCGGGGCCCTCTCCCCTGTCGACACCGCCCGCTCCCCGGGTGGAACATGAGACGGGACGAGGTCGTCCCAGAAAGGAGGGGCCCCCATGGCTGATACCCCCCTCATCGAACTCACGGACATCGTGAAGAGCTTCGGCCCGGTCAGCGTGCTCAAGGGCGTGAACCTCAAGGCCTACCCGGGCAAGGTCACCGCGCTCGTCGGCGACAACGGCGCCGGCAAGTCGACCCTCATCAAGGGCCTCGCCGGCGTCCAGCCGTACGACGGCGGCACGGTGAGCTTCGAGGGCCGCACCGTGAACCTGCACAGCCCGCGCGACGCGTCCCACCTCGGCATCGAGGTGGTGTACCAGGACCTCGCGCTGTGCGACAACCTCGACATCGTGCAGAACATGTTCCTCGGCCGCGAGGAGACCGCGGGCCCGATCTTCGACGAGGGCCAGATGGAGCGCGAGGCCAGCGAGACGCTGCGCTCGCTCTCCGTGCGCACCGTCAAGTCGGTGCGTCAGAAGGTGTCGTCGCTCTCGGGCGGCCAGCGGCAGACGGTCGCCATCGCCCGTTCCGTGCTGAAGAACGCGAAGCTGGTCGTGCTCGACGAGCCGACCGCCGCCCTCGGCGTGGCGCAGACGGAGCAGGTGCTCAACCTCGTGCGTCGCCTCGCCGACCAGGGTGTCGCGGTCATCATCATCAGCCACAACCTGCAGGACGTCTTCAAGGTGGCCGACTACATCAACGTGCTCTACCTCGGCACGATGGTCGCCTCGATCCCGACGGCGGAGACCACGAGCGACGACGTCGTGGGCTACATCACCGGCAGCAAGACCTACGACGGAGCGAACGCATGACCACCACGCCCGAGACGCCGAACCCCCCGGCGTCCCTCGACACCACCAACCTCCCCGCGGAGGGCGGCTTCATCGGGAGCGGCCAGGAGGGCGGGATCCGGGACCAGGCGCGTTCGTACATCCAGCGCGTCCGCTCGGGCGACATGGGCGCGCTCCCGGCCATCGGCGGCCTGATCGTGCTCGTGATCCTCTTCACGATCCTCAGCCAGGCGATGCTCGGACAGCAGTTCTTCCTCACCGAGCGCAACTTCGCCAACCTGCTCACCCAGGCGTCCTCGCTCGTGATGCTCGCCATGGCCCTCGTCTTCGTGATCCTGCTCGGCGAGATCGACCTGTCGGCGGGTGTCACCTCGGGCGTCGCGCTGTCGGCGTTCGTCGTGCTCACCAAGCCCGACACGATCAACATGCCCTGGGTGCCGGCCCTCCTCATCGCGCTCGCCGTGGGTGTGCTCATCGGCGCGTTCATCGGATTCTTCGTGGCGCGCGTCGGCATCCCGTCGTTCGTGGTCACACTGGGCCTGTTCATCGGCCTTCAGGGCGTCACGCTCATCCTGCTCGGCGCCGGCGGCGTGTTCCGCATCCAGATCCCCGACTTCCTCGCCATCGAGAACTCCAACCTGCCGGTGTGGGGCGGCTGGGTGATGCTCGGCGTCATCCTGGTCGTGTCGTTCGGGATGTCGATGTGGGATCGCGCACTGCGCACCCGCGCGGGTGTGCCGAACCGCACCTTCGCCCTGGTGATCGCGAAGCTCGTCGTGATCGCGGTGCTCGGCGGGTTCGTGGTGGCGGTGCTCAACCAGAACCGCTCCTCGAGCATCAAGGAGATCGTCGGCGTGCCGATCGTCGTGCCGATCGTGCTCGTGATCCTGTGGGTCGGCACCTTCCTGCTCGACCGCACCAAGTTCGGCCGCTACATCTACGCGATCGGCGGCAACGCCGAGGCGGCCCGGCGCTCGGGCATCAAGGTCATCACCATCCGCTGGGCGGCGTTCATCGTCTGCTCCGTGCTCGCGGTGGTCGCGGGCGTGTTCAGCGCCAGCAAGGTGGGCTCGGTGAACGCCGGATTCGGCGTCGACACGGTGCTGAGCGGTGTCGCCGCCGCGGTCGTCGGCGGCGTCAGCCTCTTCGGCGGTCGCGGACGCCTGATGCACGCCGCGATCGGAGCCCTGGTCATCGCGGTCATCGCGAACGGTCTGGGTCTGCTGAACCTGCCCGCCGGTGTGAACTACATCGTCACGGGCGGCGTGCTCATCCTCGCGGCGACGGTCGACGCCGTGTCGCGCGTGCGCGCGGGGGGCTCGCTCTTCCGCACCTGACCCGCTCCGCGCACGAGGGGCCGTCCGGGATCCGGGCGGCCCCTCGTCGTGTCCTGCGCGGGCACCAGAACGGGGGCGGGTCAGCGCGGTCCTGTTTCGGCTACTCTGCTCGCGATCCTCATCGCATCCGCATGGGGACCGCGGATGCGCCTCCGCGTCGTTCGATCTCGCCCGCCCGGGCCGGACACGCACAGGAGCGCAGCGTGAACACGCACACCCGACCATTCGCCGCCACGACGCTGATCGCGACCGCCTTGGCGCTCGCGGGCTGCGCGCCCGACGGGCCCTCCCCGATCGGCGCCGGAGCCGCCTCGACCCGCGCGTGCGTCATCCTGCCCGATACGGCGACGGCCCGGTGGGAGCAGGACGACGCACCGGCCATCACCCGGTCGATCTCGGATGCCGGCTTCACCGTGGACCTGCGCAACGCGGGCGGCGCCACCGGCAACTACGAGTTGCTGGGCGAGGAACTGCTCGGCGGCGGCTGCGGGGTGATGATCCTGGCCGACTTCGACGGCGCCGCCGTCTCGGTCGCGAGCAAGGCCCGCGAGCAGGGCGTGCCGGTGATCGCGTACGACCGCCCCATCTCCGACTACCTCGTCGCCTTCGACCTCGACAACATCGGCCGGCTGGAGGCGGAGAGCGTGGTCGACGGTCTCCGATCCGCGGGCAAGGACCCCGCGACGTCCACCGTGTACTTCGTGGGAGGCGACCCGAGCGACACGAGTTCGGCGTCGGTGCGCGCAAGTGCGGCCGCGGTGCTGATCGCCGCGGGGGTCGAGACCTCGTCGTCCTTCGACGGCTCGGGCGACCCGCAGGACACCGCGCACCGCTTCGCCCAGCAGCTGGATGCGAAGGGCGGTCGGATCGATGCCGCGTGGGTCATGAACGATACGGACGCGCAGGGTGTCGTCCAGGTGCTCGACGCGCGGGGGATCACGGTGCCCGTGTCGGGTCAGGGCGCCACCGCGGAGTCGCTCCGCAATGTGCTGCGGGGGACCCAGACGACCACGATCGCCAAGGACTACCGTGCCGAGGCGCGCGCTGCCGCGGTCATCGCGATCGGGCTGCTGTTCGGTAACGACCTCGACCCGGAGACCGACGGCTTCACGCTCGACGGCGTCCCGTACACCAAGGTCCCGGTCGAGAGGATCGGGCAAGGGCAGCTGCGACAGGCGGTGCTCGACGGCCTCGTGAGAGCGGACGTGCTGTGCGCGGGGGCCGAGTCCGCGTGCGCATCCCTCGGGATCGGCTGATCCGTGCCGGCCCCGAACTGGGGCCATCCGCCGCCTCCGCACTTCATCCGGCCGAAACACGCCTCCCCTAGCCTCGCCGCAGGGGTTCCACGGTGGTGCCCGAGCGCGCCACCGACTCCGTGCGGCGCGTCGTCCAGGGGGAAGGATCCGGCATGTCGCGTGCACGCACCCAGGGGGCGCTCGCCCTCGTCGTTCTCCTCGCATCCGGTCTCGTGGGCTGCTCGGGCACCGAGACGGCGGCCGGCCCGGTGTCGACCCGCGCCTGCGTGATCCTGCCCGACACCGACGCGTCCACGCGCTGGGAGGAGAGCGACCGCCCCGCGATCGAGCGCGCCGCCCGGGACGCCGGGTTCGCCGTCGCCGTGGAGAGCGCCCCGGGCGACCCGACCGAGTACGCCGCGGTCGCCGACGGCCTGCTGGCCGACGGCTGCGGCGTGATGATCCTCACGGACATCGGCGGGGCCGCGGTGCCCGTGGTCGACACGGCGCACACCGCCGGCATCCCGGTCATCGCCTACGACCGCCCGCTCGCGGGCGCCGACTACCTGGTGTCATTCGACTACGCCGAGATCGGGCGGATGCAGGGGCGGTCCATCGTGGAGGCCCTGTCCGCCGAAGGTCGCGCGCCCGGGCTCGCGAACGTCTACTACGTCGGGGCCGACGCGAGCGACGCGACGACCGCGATGATCCGCGAGGGGGCGATCGACACGATGGCGTCCGCGGGGGTGTCCGCGTTCAGCGAGTTCGCGGGGGCGGCATCCGCCGACGAGCTCGCGGCGAACTTCTCGACGGCGCTCGACGCCCACAACGGGCGGGTCGACGCCGTCTGGGCGGCCAACGACACCACCGCGGCGACGGTGGTATCGGTGCTCGACGCGCGCGGACTGACCGCCGCCGTCACCGGTCAGGACGCCACCACGCAGGGCCTGCGCAACCTCATCCTCGGCAAGCAGGTCTCGACGATCGCGAAGTTGTACCGCGACGAGGCGACCGCTGCCGCCAAGGTCGCGGTGAAGCTGCTGTTCGGCGAGGAGCCCGACGCCGACGGCGAGCTCGACGGCACGCCGTTCGTCTCGGTCGGATCCTCGCTCGTGACCTCGGCGAACGTCGCGTCCTACCTCAACTCGGGCGCCGTCTCGGCCTCGGCCGTGTGCTCCGGGATCGAGGCGGCCTGCGCCGCCCTCGGCCTGTAGGGGTCAGCCGCCGACGACGCTGCGCTGCTCCGAGCCCACGTAGGCCGAGAGCGGACGGATGAGCGCGTTCGCCGCCGCCTGCTCGCGGATGTGGGCCGTCCACCCCGTGACGCGGCTGGCCACGAAGAGCGGCGTGAACAGCTCGGTGTCGAAGCCGATGAGGTGGTACGCGGGGCCCGAGGGGTAGTCGAGGTTCGGCTTGATGCCCTTGCGCTCGTCCATCGCCCTCTCGAGAGCCGTGTACAGCTCGCCGAGATCCGGCCGGTCGTACTCGACGAGCAGGGTGTCGAGCGACGCCTTCATCGTGGGCACGCGCGAGTCGCCGTTCTTGTAGACCCGGTGCCCGAATCCCATGATCTTGCGCTTGGAGGCGAGGGCCTCGTCGAGCCACTCCTCGGCACGATCGGCGAACACGATCTCGTCGAACATGTGCATGACGGCCTCGTTCGCGCCGCCGTGCAGCGGCCCCTTGAGGGCGCCGATCGCGGCGGTCACCGCGGAGTACAGGTCGGACAGCGTCGAGGTGACGACACGGGCCGTGAAGGTCGACGCGTTGAAGGAGTGCTCGGCGTACAGGATCATCGAGACGTCGAACGCCGTGACCACCACGAGATCCGGCACCTCGCCGAAGGTCATGTGCAGGAAGTTCGCCGAATAGCCGAGGTCGTCGCGCGGCTCGACGAGCTCCTCGTCGCGCAGCCGGCGCTGGGTGTAGGCCACGATCGCGGGCAGCTGAGCCCAGAGGCGCTTGGCCTGGTCGAGCATCGCCTCGGGCGAGGTGTCGGCGGTGGTCGGATCGGCGGCGCCGTAGGCCGAGACCGCCGTGCGCACGACGTCCATCGGGTGCGCGTCGAGCGGCAGCAGGTCGATCGCCTGTTTCGCCACGTGGCTGAGCTCGCGGTGCTCGCGCTCGAAGGCCTGCAGCTCCTCGAGCTGCACGGGCGTCGGCAGCTCGCCGTGCCACAGCAGGTAGGCGACCTCCTCGAAGGTGCAGTTGGCCGCGAGCTCCTGCACCGGGTAGCCGCGGTACAGCAGCGAGTTCGTCTCGGGGTTCACCTTGGAGACCGCGGTCACGTCGACGACGACGCCCGCGAGACCCTTCTTGATGTCGGGATCGGTCATGTCAGCTCCTGTTGTTCTTCAGATCGAAGGTGTAGACGCCGGCGTCGAACTCCGAGTACCCCGCGTAGTCGACCAGTTCGTACAGCCTCGCACGGGTCTGCATCTCGGGCACCCTGCTGTTGAGGCTGCCCTCGGTGAGGATCGTCTCGAGGCCGCGCTCGGCGGCCCCCATGGCCAGGCGCAGCAGCGACACCGGGAAGATGACGATGTTCACGCCGACGTCGGCGAGCTGCTGCGTGCTGAACAGCTCCGACTTGCCGAACTCGGTCATGTTGGCGAGGATCGGCACGTCCACGGACGCGCGGATCGCCTCGAACTCGGCGAGGTCGGCCATCGCCTCCGGGAAGATCGCGTCGGCGCCCGCGTCGACGAGCTTCTTGGCGCGGTCCTTCGCCGCCTCGAGCCCGTCGACACCTCGGATGTCGGTGCGCGCCATGACGAGGAAGTCGGGGTCGCGTCGGGCCTCGACGGCCGCCCGGATGCGCTTGAGCGCCGTCGCCTCGTCGACGACCGCCTTGCCGTCGAGGTGCCCGCAGCGCTTCGGGTTCACCTGATCCTCGAGGTGCATGCCCCCGAGTCCGGCGTCCTCGAGCACCTGGACGGTGCGCGCGACGTTCATCGGCTCGCCGAATCCCGTGTCGGCGTCGATGAGGGTCGGCAGCTCGGTCACCCGGGCGATCTGCCCGCCGCGCTGCGCGACCTCCGTCAGCGTCGTCAGCCCGATGTCGGGCAGGCCGAGATCGGCGGCCAGCACGGCACCCGAGATGTAGACGCCCTCGAAGCCCTTGTCCTCGATGAGCTTCGCGGACAGCGGGTTGAAAGCGCCCGGCATCCGCACGAGGTCCCCCGAGGCGAGCCGCTCGCGGAATGCGCGGCGCTTGGCGGATGCGGTGAGTGTCGAGTGCAGCATCAGAACAGTCCTTCCGGGGCGAGCGGCAGGCCGGCCGCGACGATGTTGAGCTGGGAGACCTCGGCAGGGGTCAGCTCGGGGAGCCGCTCGGCGAGGTCGAGGAAGCGCTCGATCTCGGATGCGACGAGCACGTCCTCCGCGAGGGTGCGGAACTTCGCCACGTAGTCGGCGCGCGCGAAGGGCCGGGCGCCGAGCGGATGCGCGTCGGCGACCGCGATCTCGTCGACGATGCGCGAGCCGTCGCTCAGCTCGATCTCGACCCGTCCGCCGAACGCCTTCTCGGCGGGGTCGTCCGAGTGGTAGCGGCGCGTCCACTCGGCGTCCTCCGCCGTCGTGACCTTGTGCCAGAGCGAGACCGTGTCGGGGCGACCCGCGCGCTCGGGCGCATACGAGCCGACGTGGTCCCAGGCGCCGTCCTGGAGCGCAACGGTGAAGATGTACGGGATCGAGTGGTCGAGGGTCTCGCGGCTGGCGGTCGGGTCGTACTTCTGCGGGTCACCCGAGCCGGAACCGATCACGTAGTGCGTGTGGTGGCTGGTGTGCAGCACGATCGCGGCCACCGCATCCGGGTTCCGCAGCTCGGGGTGCTCAGTGCCGAGCTTCCGCGCGAGGTCGATCCAGGCCTGCGCCTGGTACTCGGCGGAGTGCTCCTTGGTGTAGCTGTCGAGGATGCCGCGCTTGGGCTCGCCCCACTCCGGCAGCGGCACCTCGTAGGAGGCCTGCGGTCCGTCGAGCAGCCAGGCGATGACGCCGTCCTCCCCCTCCCAGATCGGCGCGGGCGAGGTCTGCCCGCGCATCGCGCGGTCGATCGCCTCGACGGCCATCTTGCCCGCGAAGGCCGGGGCGTGCGCCTTCCACGTGGAGATCTGCCCCTTGCGCGACTGACGGGTCGCCGTGGTGGTGTGCAGCGCCTGGCCGATCGCCTGGTAGATCACCTCGGGGGCGAGGCCGAGCAGGGTGCCGATGCCGGCGGCCGCGGAGGGTCCGAGGTGCGCCACGTGGTCGATCTTGTGCTTGTGCAGGCTGATCGCCCGCACCAGGTCGATCTGGATCTCGTAGCCCGTCGCGATGCCGCGCACGAGGGCCGCGCCGTCGGCGCCCGCGTGCTGCGCGACGGCGAGGATCGGCGGGATGTTGTCGCCCGGGTGCGAGTACTCGGCGGCGAGGAACGTGTCGTGGTAGTCGAGTTCGCGGACCGCGACCCCGTTCGCCCACGCGGCCCACTCCGGCTGGTGCGCCCCCTCGACGCCGAAGACGCGGGCTCCCCCGTGACCGGGTCGGGCATCCGCCTGCGGTCGGGCGAGCGCCTGCCCGCGGGCCGCGACGACGGGACCGCGCGACAGGGAGGCGGCGGCGACGGCAGCGTTGTCGATGACACGGTTGACGATCATGTCGGCGACGGCGGGCTCGACCTCGACCGGGTCGACGGCGACCTGGGCGATCTTCCAGGCGAGCTCGTCGGAGCGCTCGAGGCCCTCGTCGCTGCGGTGGGTGCGGACGGTGTGGCGCTTCATGCGCTCTCCTTCGGTTCGGACGCCTCGAGGCGGGGGTTGGCCTGGATGTGGCGCAGGCTCGCGCGCAGGTGGATGCGGGTCGCGGATCGTGCGAGCTCGGCGTCGCCGTCGCGGATCGCCTCGGCGATCGTGCGGTGCTCGGCCGCCGCGCGCACCAGGCGGGCCGGGTCGTCCTGCGACAGCCGGCGGATCCGCTGCAGATGCGTGCGCACCCCGCGCAGCGCACCCACGAGGTACGGGTTGCCGAGGCTCTCGTCGATCGCGTCGTCGAAGCGTTCGACGAGGGCGTAGTAGGCCTCGAGCTCCCCCTGCTCGACCAGGGCGGCCGCGCCGTCGAAGTCGTCGGCGAGGCGCGCGAACTCGCCCGGATCCCGGCGCTCGGAGGCGAGAGCGGAGGCCGCGGTCTCGAGGGCCTCGCGCAGCTCGAAGAGCTCCGAGACGGCGGCGGGCGAGACCTGGGCGACGACGAGTCCGCGCCCGGACTGGGCCTCGACGAGACCGTCCGCGGTGAGGCGCGAGAGCGCCTCGCGCAGCGGGGTGCGGGAGATGCCGAGCCGGGTCGACTGCTCGACCTCGCCGAGCACCGTCCCGGGGGCGAGACGCCACTGCAGGATCTCGCGCCGCAGCGTCTCGTACGCTCGGTCACTCGCTCGTCCGCTGAGCATGCTCACAGGTTCAATGTATACATTGAACCCCGGTTACGCTACGGAATAGCCCGAGAAGGGGCCGTTTGTATACACAGACGGCCCCTTCATCGTTCCCCGAGGCTACTTCGCGACGGCGAAGCCCGCGTTCCAGCCGATCTTCTCACCGGCGGCGAGGCTGATCTGCAGGAACCCGACGCCCTCGAGCTCGCGCGCCCGCTTGAGCGATCCCGCATCCTCCGCCTCGAGACCCGCGGCGCGCACGAAGCCGATCACGGCATCCTTCGCGCCCTGGTCGTCGCCCGCGACGAGCACCGTGGTCGTCGCGTCGCCGACCGTGCCCGAGGCGAGCGTGGCCGCGAAGTTGGTGTTGAAGGCCTTGACGACGTGCGCGCCGGGCACCTTCTCGGCGATGACCGCGGCGGCGGAGCCGTCGGCGGGCACGACGAGGCCGTCGAAGGTCGAGAAGTCGACGGGGTTGGTGATGTCGACGACCGTCCTGCCGTCGAGCTGGGCGCCGTACGTCGCGACGACGTCCTCGACCGCGGCGAAGGGGATCGCGAGCACCACGATGTCGCCCGTGAGCGCGTTCCCGAAGGTCGCGGCGGTGGCGCCCGCGTCGGCGGCGAGGGCCCTCGCCTTGTCGAGGTCGCGTGCGATGACCTGCACCTCCGCGCCGCCCTTCGTCGCGATCGCAGTGATCGCGCTGCCCATGTTGCCGATTCCGATGATGCTGATCGAGGTCATGTCCCCGCCGTCCTTCCATTTAGTTGTTGCGTCAACCATAGGCACAACAAGGTTGTCGGAGCAACTATTCCCGTACACTGCCGACATGCCTCGACTCGTTCCCCGCCTCGACGAGCAGGAGTCCGCGGCGTGGCTCGCGCTCGTCTCGCTCCTCGAGTTGCTGCCGAGCGCCCTCGACTCGCAGCTGCAGCGCGACTCCGAACTCACCCACTTCGAGTTCGCGGTGCTCTCGATGCTGAAGTTCGCCGGCGAGCCGATCCGCATGAGCGAGCTGGCCGCGGCCACCTCCGCAACCCTCCCCCGCCTCTCGCACGTCGTGTCGCGTCTGCAGCGACGCGAGCTCGTCGAGAAGGTCGCCAGCGAGACCGATCGCCGCGCCACCGACGTGGTGCTCACCGACGCCGGACGCCGCATCCTGGTGCGCGCCACCCCCGGCCACATCGCGCTCGTGCGACGCGCGGTGATCGACTCGCTCAGCCGAGAGCAGCTCGAGCAGCTCACCGCGATCGCCGACAGCATCACGAACGCCCTCGACCCCGACCGCCGCTTCGCCGCACTCGTCGACGGTGGTCTCGAGACGCGTGCGCTTCGCGCGCGCTCCTCGACCACCTGAGCGCGCGAGTTCTCGAGACCACCGGCTCGCTAGGCTCGTCGCATGACGGACACCGACGCTGTCGCCGCCGCGAAGAAGGCGGTGGAGGAGGCGCAGGCGGCGCTCGCCGCTGCCGAGGCGGAAGCGGCGACCTCCGCAGCCGCTCCCGCTCCCCCGGTCGGCGGCCCCCTCGACGCCGCAGCGGTCGACGCCGTGCGGGCGGGGTACGCCTTCGACGCGCCCGCGCTCGAGATGGGCGCCCTCGTCAACGGCGACGCGCTCGCCGACGTGCCGGTGCGCATCCCGCTGTCGATGGTCAACCGGCACGGACTCGTCGCCGGCGCCACCGGCACCGGCAAGACCAAGACGCTCCAGGTGCTCGCCGAGCAGCTGAGCGCCGCCGGCGTGCCCGTGTTCGCCGCCGACATCAAGGGCGACCTCTCCGGCATCGCCTCCCCCGGCGCACCGAGCGACAAGCTGCTCGCGCGCACCCGCGGGGTCGGCCAGCAGTGGACCGCGCACGCCTCCCCCACCCAGCTCTACGCGCTCGGTGGCGACGGCATCGGCGCCCCCATCCGGGCGAGCGTCGAGGGGTTCGGCGCGGTCATGCTCAGCAAGGTGCTGGGCCTCAACGAGACCCAGGAGTCGAGCCTCGGGCTCGTCTTCCACTTCGCCAAGGAGCAGCAGTTGCCGCTCGTGACCCTCGACGACCTCCGGGCGGTGCTGAAGCACCTGACGAGCCCGGACGGCAAGGCGGCACTCGAGGACCTCGGCGGTCTGTCGAAGGCGACCGCCGGCGTCATCCTGCGCGAGCTCATCGCCTTCGCGGAGCAGGGGGCGGATGTCTTCTTCGGACTCCCCCAGATCGACGCGGCCGACTTCTTCCGCACCGAGGCGGGCGCCGACGGCACCGAGCGCGGCGTCGTGAGCCTGCTCGAGGTGCGCAGCCAGCTCGGGCGGCCGGAACTGTTCTCGACGTTCCTCATGTGGCTGCTGACGCAGCTGTACGAATCGCTGCCCGAGGTCGGCGACGTCGACAAGCCCAAGCTCGTCTTCTTCTTCGACGAGGCGCACCTGCTGTTCCGTGGCGCGAGCGACGACTTCCTCGCGATCGTCACCCAGACCGTGCGCCTCATCCGCTCGCGCGGCGTCGGCATCTTCTTCGTCACCCAGACCCCCAAGGACGTGCCGGGCGACGTGCTCGCCCAGCTGGGCAGCCGCGTGCAGCACCAGCTGCGCGCGCACACCCCCGACGACGCGAAGGCACTCAAGGCGACCGTGTCGACCTACCCGAACTCGCCCTACGACCTCGGCGAGGTGCTCACGACCCTCGCCATCGGCGAGGCGATCGTCACCGTCATGAACGAGAAGGGCGCCCCGACCCCGGTCGCGTGGACGCGCCTGCGCGCGCCGGAGGGTTCGATGGACCCGACACCGGATGCGGCGCTCCAGGCGGCGGTCGCCGCGTCGCCGATCACGGCCAAGTACTCCACCGCGAGCACGGTCGAGGGCGCCGCCGCACTCCTCTCGGCACGCGCCGCGACCGAAGCGCCCGCCGCTGCACCGGAGCCCACCCCCGCCCAGCAGCGCAAGGCCGCCGAGGCGGAGGCCCGGGCGGCGCGCACCGCGAAGCAGGCGGCCGAACGCGAGGCGCGCGAGCAGCGCCGCCAGGCGGAGCGCATCCAGAAGGAGGTCGTCTCGGGCGGGATGAGGATCGCCCGCGACGTCATCGGCAGCCTCTTCAAGCGCCGATGAGCGACCCCACCGAGGTGCTGCCCGCCGTGCCGCCGCCGCACGAGCCCGCGCCGCTGCGGCCGCGCCGCGCCCGGATGCGGACCCGCACACGCGTGATGATCATCGCCGGCGGCGCCGCGCTGATGGTGCTCGCCCTGGTCGCCGGAGCACTCGTCGGGCAGCGCATCGCCGACGACGACCGTCGGGCCGCGCAGCAGGAACTCGCGGACGCCGAGGCGGCGCGAGCCGCGGCGACCGCGCGCGTCGAGACGGCCGCGCAGGAGCTCGAAGCGCGGGTCACGGCGACCGATGCCGCCCTCGCGATCACGGGAGCCGGACTCGACGACGCGGCACGGCCCGCCCTGCAGGCCGCGCGGGACGCGGTCGCGGGCACCGCCCGCACCGACGGCGCCGACGCGGGGATGCTCCCCGACGACACCGAGCTCATCGCGGAGCGTGCGACGCGGCTCGAGGATGCCGTCGCCGTGCTCGACCAGGCGGTCGCCGACTACCTCGCCGCCGCCGCGGCGTCCGGATCCGCGCTGCTCGGAGACCGCGCCGACGCTGCCGACGACGTGAAGTCGGCGCTGCAGGCCCAGCTCGACGCGCTCACCGCATCCGATCCGGCGGAGGTCGCCGAGACCCTCACCGCCTACCGCGCCGCGGTGGATGCGGTCGTCGCCTCCTCCGACGCCGCCCGCGTGCCCGCGACCCCGGGCGGCACCGGGGTGCGGATCACCGACCCCTCGTCGCTGCAGGTCGTGGTGAACAAGCGCCGCGGGCTGCCCGGCGACTACGTGCCGCCCGGCCTCACGACGCCCGCGAACATCCCGGGCGCCACCCAGGTGCGCTCCGAGCTCATCGCACCGCTCGAGCAGATGCGCGTCGACATGGCCGCCGCCGGCATCACGCTGCGGATGTCGAGCGCCTATCGCAGCTACGCGCGGCAGGAGACGATCTACAACGGCTTCGTCGCGAGCGAAGGGGTCGCGGGCGCCGACACGCACTCGGCCCGCCCCGGCAACTCCGAGCACCAGACCGGTCTCGCCGTCGACCTCGACGACGGAACCGGCTGCAACCTCAACGGGTGCTTCGGGAGCACGGCGGGCGGCAGGTGGCTCGCGGAGAACTCCTGGAAGTACGGCTTCATCCTGCGCTACGGCGACGGCTGGCAGCCGATCGTCGGGTACACGTACGAGCCCTGGCATTTCCGCTACGTGGGCGTCGACGTCGCGACCGACATGCACGATCGCGGCATCCGCACGCTCGAGGAGTACTACGGGCTGCCCGCGGCGCCCGACTACGGCTGAGCGCTCGGGATGAACGCCGACGGGTTGGTGCCGAGGCACGCGGAGATCGCGTGCAGCTCGGCGAAGGTCAGCTCCTGAACGGCGTCGAGCTTGCGGTCGAGGGTGGCGAACGGGATGCCCGTGCGCGACGCCAGGTCGCGTCGGCTCACCCGGGCACGCGCCATCCGCGCCTCGATGCGCCGTGCGATCTCGGCGGCGTCGGCGGGGAGATCTGTAGCCATTCAGCTACAGTATCGATGCTGTCACCCGTCAACAAGGGTCGACGGCTGCGTTTCCCAGCCACGTCCTGTAGCCGCGCCGGGGATATCGTTAACCGCATGGTCGCAACCGATGCCGAACGATTCGCCGAGACGGTCGCGGCGCAGGTGCGCGCGGAGATCGCCGCCGCCGGCACCACCGTCGCGGGGGTGGCCCGCACGACGGGCATCAACCGCGAGACGCTCGACCGCTGGGTGAAGGGCGAGCGCGCCATGAACCTCGCGACGCTCTACCGGATCGCCGCCGCCGTCGGCGTGCCGCCCCACACGATCGTCGAACGAGCCGAGGAGCGGTTCGCGAAGACCGCGGCATCGCACGATGTCGGTCGCGCACCGGACTATGACGTCAGCCCCGGCGGGCCGGACCCGGCGCTGCCCCTCGCGGCCGACCGCGGGGTGAGGAAGTCCGACCAGCAGTAGGGAGACGGCGATGCGCGACCTGCTCCGCCTCGCCGCAGACGCCGGACTCACCGTCCACGCCTGCCGTCTGCCCGACGGGATGCTCGGCTGCTACGAGCCGGACCGCGCCCGGATCTGGTTCGACATCCGGCTCACCCCGGCCGAGCGACGCAGCGTCATCGCCCATGAGCTCGGGCACCACCACTACGGCCACCGCGGCAGCACGCCCGCGGCGGAGCGCCGCGCAGACCGGTACGCCGCCGTGCTGCTCGTCGACCCCGAGGAGTACGCCCGGATCGAGCGCGTGCATCCCGACGTGCACACGATCGCGGACGAGCTTCAGGTCACCGTCAAGATCGTCGAGGCGTTCCGCGACCAGTGCCTCGAGCGTCGAGGCGACGCGACCGTCGTCCGCCGGTTCTCGGCCTGATCCCCCACGGAGACGACGATGCAGGCGCCCCGTGGTGGTGGGGCGCCTGCATCCCGTGCAGAGCGAGGACATCCCCCGATCTGGGGCGTCCGGGCGGGGCCGGTCCTCGCTCGACCCTGCCCGGACGCCGGTCAGAGGAGCTGGAACGTGTTCAGCATCTGCGAGAGGACGGTGTCCTTCTCGTAGTCGGTGTTCAGCTGGGCGACGAGCACCACGGTCGCGGTGCCGTTGTAGTCCTGCGTGGCCAGCACCAGCTCGTACGTGCCCCCGCAGTCGTAGTCGGAGTACAGGCCCGTGTAGTAGCCGTCGTCGTAGCTCTGCGCCGTGGTGATGGGCGTGCAGGCCGAGCTGAAGTCGAACTGCGCGAGCGCGTCCTGCGGTGTGATGCTCGCATCCCCCGCGATCAGCTGCATGCCCGAGGTGTTGAAGCTCGACTGGAACCCGGCCAGGTCGGCCGAGGCGGAGACGCTGTAGTACGTGCCGCCGTTGCCGTCCGACAGGCTCGACCCGTCGACCTGGCTCCATTCGCTCGGGACGTCGATCGAGAGCACCCCGGCGTCGTCCTGGACGGTCGTGAAACCGCCGGAGGCCGTGCCGCCGTCGCCGCCGAGCACGCCCGTCTGCGTGACCGCGAGCTCCTTGCCGTTGATCTGGCCGGTGAGCAGGGCGTCGTCGGCCGGGCGGTACACGTCGACGTCGATCGTCGCGTCCACCCCCTGCGTGTCGAGCACCTTGCAGTAGTCGGCGAGGGTGCCGTCCTGGCCGACGCTCACACCGCCGAGCTTGTAGATGAGGTCGCCCGGCTGCACGCCCGCGACATCCGCGGGTCCGCCCGCCTGCACCGACTGCACCCAGATGCCCGCGAGCGAGCCGTCGTCCGACTGCCAGGCCTGGGCGTTGATGCCGATCGACGAGACGCGCTCGCCCTTCGACAGCGCGGTGAACGCCTCCTGGGCGACGTCGCGGTGGATCGCGTAGTTGTAGTCGAGCGAGTCGTTTCCGGCGTAGTTCACGCCGACGACGGCGCCGGCCGGGTCGATGAGCGGGCCGCCGGAGTTGCCACCCCGGATGCGTGCGTCGTGCTCGATGACATGGGCGAGGGAGGCCCACTGGGTGTCGAAGGCGAAGTCGTTCTTCGACACGATGCCGCGGGTGAGGGTGAACTCCTCGGCCGCGCCGAACGGATAGCCCGCCGAGTAGACGTCGAGGCCGGTCTTGATCTCACCCTGGTGCCAGGCGAGGTGCGGGAAGTCGGCGCCCTCGAGCTGCACGACGGCGAGGTCGAGGCACTCCGAGGCGCCGAGCACCTTCACCTTGACCTCCTTGTCGGGGTCGCCTCCGAGGTACCCCGAGAGGGTTCCGGCGCCGACGACGACGTGGTTGTTGGTCATGGCGAGACCGTCCGAGGTCAGGATGAAGCCCGAACCGACCCAGCCGTACTCGGAGGAGTCGAGGGTTCCGGGCTCGATGAACGTGCCCTGCCCCTTGATGTAGACGGTGGCCGACTGGACGTCGTCGAAGCCGACGGCGCTCGAGCCGCCGCCGCCGAGGCCCGGGATGAGGCTGCAGCCGCTCAGCGCGGCCGCGGATGCGGTGATGATCGCGCCGGCCGCGGCGAGGCGGCGCAGCGCAGCGTGGTGGTGCTGCGAGGACATGTGAGGACTCCTTCGGGGGATGACCGACCGGGCGAGGACCAGATCGGAGCACCAGTGTGGTCCTGCAGACACCCCGAATACCCCAGCGAACGACCCCAGTTCCGAGAACTAGGGGCGCCTCAGGAGACCCTCCGACAGCGCGTGATGACGACCGGGAGTGGAGATGGGGGGAATTGAACCCCCGTCCATCGCTGTGAGCCTGCGCCTTCTCCGGGCGCAGTCCGTGAGATCGTTCTGCTCGGCTCCGACCTTTGTCACGAACACCTAGGTCGACGAGCCCAGCCCCAGTGAAAGTCCCGCGCGGCCCTGGAACACGACCGCGCAGCGAGCCCCCTCGATGACGCCAGGATCCGGATCGGGGGCGAGTCCGGACTGACGGACCTATCTACTCCGCTTAGGCAGCGAGAGCGAGGTCGGTGCGCTTAACGTTGGCACCTGTGGTTTGCGGAGGGCGTTAACGAGATAACCCCGCATCCTCGGCCCGCTTCTCGCAGTTTCGCAGGCGATGTCGAAACCGATCATCCCCATGGTCACCTCCGGATCCTCGGGATCCGTGAGAGGTGGGCCGTCATCACGCGCTGTGGAGTTGTGAACGCCGCCGTCACCGGCAGCGGAGTCCCATGATAGCCGAGCCCGCCGACGTGCGGCAGGATGGCGCCATGGGCACCGTCATCACCGTCCAGGGCCGCTTCACGGCCTGGTACCCCGCCGAACGCGCCACGGTGAGGCTCGCCGTCGGCTTCGACGGGCCGAAGCGCGAGGGGGTGCTCGCCTCGGCGACCGCGGCCGTGCAGACCGTGCTCGACTCGGTGAAACGCCTGCACGACGCGGATGCGGGACCCGTCACCTGGTTCTCGTCGGACCGCATCCGGGTGTGGGCGCAGCGCCCGTGGAACAACGAGGGCAAGCAGCTCGCCCCGGTGCACCACGCCGCGATCTCGATCACGGTGAAGTTCCGGGACTTCGACGCGCTCGCCGACTGGCTCACGGAGGCCGCCACCGTCCCGGGGGTGCAGGTGAACGGGATCGAGTGGGCCCTGACGGAGGCCAAGCGCACCTCGGTGACGGCGGAGGTGCGCTCACGCGCCGTCAAGGACGCCGCCGACAAGGCGCGCGTGTTCGCGCAGGCGATCGGTCTGTCGCAGGTCACGGCGCAGGCGATCGCCGACCCCGGGATGCTCGGCGTGAGCGGCGACGGTGGGGCGCCCGCACCGGCGATGATGCGCGCGGCGGCGTTCGCCGCACCGCCGGCAGGGGGTTCAGCCCTCGACTTCACGCCGGAGGACATCGAGGTCTCCGCATCCGTCGACGCCCGCTTCGAGGCGAGCTGAGCTACTCCCCCAGGTGGCGGCGGCTGGACATGGCCCGGTCGGCTTCGCGCTTGTCCTGCCGCTCGCGCAGCGCCTGGCGCTTGTCGTACTCGCGCTTGCCCTTCGCGACCGCGAGCTCGACCTTCGCCTTGCCGTCCTTGAAGTAGATCGACAGCGGCACGAGCGTGTAGCCGCCCTCCTTCGTGCGGTGGCTGATCTTGATGATCTGCGCCTTGTGCAGCAGGAGCTTGCGCTTGCGCCGGGTCGCGTGGTTGGTCCACGAGCCCGAACCCCACTCGGGGATGTGCACGGCGTCGAGCCACAGCTCGCCGCCGTCGATGAACGCGTAGCCGTCGACGAGCGACGCCTTGCCCTCGCGCAGCGACTTCACCTCGGTGCCCGACAGCACGATGCCGGCCTCGTAGGTGTCCTCGATCGTGTAGTCGTGGCGCGCCTTGCGGTTGGTCGCGACGACCTTCTCGCCCTTCTCACGGGGCATGGCGCACCTCCCAGCACGGCATCCGACGCCCGCGCCGATCGCGGGCAGCCGTTCAGTCTATGCGACCTCAGGCCTTGAGGTAGCGGCGGATGGCGACGCTCGCCGAGAGCGCGGCGAGCAGCGCCCCCACGCCGATCAGGATGGGCACCACGAGCAGCGCCTGGTCGAGACCGATGAAGGTGTAGTCGGTGATCCGCTCGGCGAGGTAGCCGTGCACGAAGAACTGCACGATCGCCACGACGGCGGCGCTCGCGAGCACCGACCCGATGAGCGAGGCGAGCACGCCCTCCAGGATGAACGGCGTCTCGATGAAGCGGTTCGATGCGCCGACGAGGCGCATGATGGCGAGCTCGCGGCGCCGCGAGAACGCCGACAGCCGGATGGTGGTCGAGATGAGCAGCACGGCCGCCACGAGCATGAGTGCGGCGATGCCGACGGCGGTGTAGCTGGCCGCGTTCATGATGTCGAAGATCGGCTGCAGCAGCGCGCGCTGGTCGCTGACCTCGTCGACCCCCGGCATCCCGCTGATCGAGTCGATGATCACATCCGAGTCGTTCGGGTCGACCAGTTTGATCTGGAAGTCGGCGGCGAACGAGTCGATCGTGGCGATGTCGACGATCGAGGAGCCGGCGAACTCCTGCTGGAACCGGGCGTAGGCGTCGTCGGGAGTCTCGAACGTGACCTTGTCGACGAACTCGCCGAGCGTGGGCCCCGACAGCTGCGCGTCGACCGCGTCGATCTGCTCCTGGGTGGCGGCGGCGCCCTCGCACCCCGGCGCGACCTCGATGCACATGTAGACCGTCACCTCGGCGCGGTCGTACCAGTAGCCCTTCATCTCCCCGATCTGCAGTTGCAGCAGGATGGCGGCGCCGAAGAAGGTCAGCGAGATGAAGGTGACGAGCACCACCGAGACGACCATCGAGAGGTTGCGGCGGAAACCCTGGCCGACCTCCGACAGGATGAGCCCGAGCCTCATGCCTCGTCTCCCGGCTCGACGAGCGGCGGAGGCACGGGCGGCGCGGATGCCGTCGCCGTCGGCGCCGAGGCGGGCACCTGCTTCGGGATGTAGAACGACGCGGTCTGCGGCGCCGGCGTGCGCACCGGAGGTGCGGACACGGGCACCGGGGGCGCGGATGCGGGGGCCGGCGGGGTCGAGCCCTGGACGGCATCCCGGGCGGGTGCGCCCGCCGTGCGGAGCTGCTCGCGCTCCATCGCCTGGCCGAAGTCCTGCACGGGGATCGCCTGCGTCTGGTATCCGCCCTGGCGCTCGTCGCGCACGATCTGGCCCGAGATGAGCTCGATCACGCGGCGCTTCATCGTGTCGACGATGCCGGAGTCGTGGGTGGCCATGAGAACGGTCGTGCCGTTCGCGTTGATCGTCGACAGGAGCGTCATGATGCCGGCGCTCGTCGCGGGGTCGAGGTTTCCGGTCGGCTCGTCGGCGAGCAGGATCGCCGGCTTGTTGACGATGGCGCGCGCGATCGCGACGCGCTGCTGCTCACCGCCCGAGAGCTCGTGCGGGTAGCGCCCGGACTTGCCGGCGAGCCCCACCATCTTGAGCACATCCGGCACCGCCTCCTGGATGAACCCCTTCGACTTGCCGATCACCTGCAGGGTGAAGGCGACGTTGTCGAACACGGTCTTGTTCGGCAGCAGCCGGAAGTCCTGGAACACGACGCCGAGACTGCGCCGGAAGTACGGCACCTTGCGGTTGGCGAGCGTCGTGAGGTCGTGCCCGAGCACGTGGATCTTGCCCTTGGTGGGCCGCTCCTCCTTGAGGATCAGCCGCAGGAAGCTCGACTTGCCCGATCCGGAGGCGCCGACGAGGAACACGAACTCGCCCTTGAGCACCTCGAGGCTCACGTTCCCGAGGGCCGGGCGGGTTGCACCGGAGTAGGTCTTGGACACCTGGTCGAAACGGATCATGGCGTGTCGAGCCTAAGCAGGTGATTCCGGGACCCCGGCTGCGACACTCCCCCCGTTCGGGATCAGTCGTCGTGGTCGGACTTGCGCCAGCGGATGCCGGCCGCGATGAAGCCGTCGAGGTCGCCGTCGAAGACGGTGGCCGGGTTGCCCGATTCGTAGCCGGTGCGCAGATCCTTGACGAGCTGCTGGCCGTAGAGGAAGTAGGAGCGCATCTGGTCGCCCCAGCTCGCTGTGATGACGCCGGCGAGCTCCTTCTTCTTGGCGGCCTCCTCCTCCTTCTTCAGCAGCAGGAGGCGGGTCTGCAGCACGCGCATCGCGGCGGCGCGGTTCTGGATCTGCGACTTCTCGTTCTGCATCGACACGACGATGCCGGTCGGCAGGTGGGTGATGCGCACCGCCGAGTCGGTCGTGTTGACCGACTGGCCGCCGGGGCCGGACGAGCGGAACACGTCGACGCGGATGTCGCCCTCGGGGATGTCGACCTCGATGGCCTCCTCCATCACCGGGATCACCTCGACCGCGGCGAAGCTCGTCTGGCGCTTGTCGGCCGAGCCGAACGGGCTGATGCGGGCGAGCCGGTGGGTGCCGGCCTCGATCGAGAGCGTGCCGTAGGCGTAGGGCGCGTCGACCTCGAAGGTGGCCGACTTGATGCCGGCGCCCTCGGCGTAGGAGGTGTCCATGACCTTGACGGGGTAGCCGTGGCGCTCGGCCCAGCGCAGGTACATGCGCATGAGCATCTCGGCGAAGTCGGTGGCGTCGTCGCCGCCGGCGCCCGAGCGGATGGTGACGACCGCCGAGCGGGGGTCGTACTCGCCGTCGAGCAGGGTCTGCACCTCGAGGTCGCCGACGGTCTTCTTGAGCGCCTCGAACTCGGTCTCGGCCTCGGCGGCCGACTCGGCGTCGTCCATCTCGCGCGAGAGCTCGATGAGCACCTCGAGGTCGTCGATGCGGCGCTCGACGGCCGTGATGCGGGCGAGCTCCGCCTGCCGGTGGCTCAGCGCGCTCGTCACCTTCTGCGCGCTCTCGGGGTCGTCCCAGAGGTCGGGGGCGCCGGCCTTCTCGGAGAGGTCGGCGATGTCGGCCTGGAGCCGCTCGACGTCGACGACGGCGCGGATGTCGTCGAAGGTGCTGCGGAGGGCGGCGAGCTGGGGGGGAAGGTCATCGAGCATGGCGGGTACAGCCTACCCAGCGCACCGAGGCGCGGCGCCGGGGCGGCATCCGCGGGGGTAGCGTGAGAGGCATCCCATGAGCAACACCGAGGCTCCCCGTTTCCCGTGGCGGCAGGTGGTCGTCGCGGCGTTCCTGCCCACCATCCTGTTCTCGATCGGCGAGGGCGCGATCATCCCGATCATCCCGGCGGTGGCGCACGGGCTCGGCGCCGACATCCCGGGCGCCGCTCTCATCGCCGCGATGATCGTGGTCGGCGAGCTGGCGGGCGACATGCCGGCCGGGGCGCTGGTGGCGCGGATCGGCGAGCGCACGGCGATGATCGGGGCCTCCGCCCTCTCGATCGCGGGGGTGCTGGTGGCTCTCGTCGCGCCGAACCCCGTGGTGCTCGGGGTCGGGATCCTGTTGATCGGGGTGGCGACCGCCGTGTTCGCGCTCGCCCGGCACGCGTTCATGACGAGCTTCGTGCCGCCGGTCTACCGCGCGCGGGCGCTGTCGACCCTCGGGGGCACCTTCCGCTTCGGCTACCTCGTGGGGCCCTTCGCGACGGCCGCGGTGATCCAGGCCACCGGATCGGCGGCGAACGCCTTCTGGATCCAGCTGGCCGCCTGCGTCGCGGCGATCGTCGTGCTGCTCGTGTTGCACGATCCGGCCGACCTCGTGACGACGCGGCCCGGTCCCGGCGCGCGCGCGGCCGCCGAGGAGGAGCGCGGGCTGTTCCGCACGATCGCGGCCAACCGCGGCGTGCTGCTCACCCTCGGCACCGGCTCGGCGCTGGTGGCCGCCCTGCGCGCCAGCCGGATGCTGATCCTGCCGCTGTGGGCGGTGTCGATCGGCATCGACGAGGCGACGACGGCGATCATCATCGGTTCGGCCGCGGCGCTCGACTTCGCCCTGTTCTACGCGGGCGGCTGGATCATGGACCGCTTCGGGCGGCTGTGGACGGCGGTGCCGTCGATGATCGGGCTCGGCACCTCGCATCTGATCCTCGCGTTCACCCACGACGCGCCGGGTGCCGAGACCTGGTTCGTCGTGGTGGCCGTGCTGATGGCGCTGTCGAACGGCATCGGGGCCGGCATCCTCATGACGCTCGGCGCCGACCTCGCCGACCCCGCGCATCCGGCCCCGTTCCTCGGCGCGTGGCGGTTCACCGCCGATTCGGGGGCGGCCGCCGCGCCGCTGCTCATCTCGGCGCTCGCGCTCGTCGCCTCGCTGCCGGTGGCGGTCGGGGTGATGGGCGTGCTCGGGTTGCTCGGCGCGCTCGACCTGCGCGTCTTCCTGCCGCGCCACGTGGGCGCCGCGCGACGGGTCAGGTGAACAGCAGCACGTCCTCGTGGCCGACGAGCACCGAGGCGATGCGGTCGCCCTCGACGCCCAGGATCACGACGAGTCCGTCGGAGGAGGCGCGCAGCGCGATGACGTCGGCGGGCACCAGCTCGCCGTAGTAGGGGCTCATCCGCACCTGGTCGAGGTAGGCCGGGTCGACGGGCGAGCTCCAGCCCGACGAGCCGCTCGTATAGCCGATGAGCTCGCCCGTGGCGTCGGCGGCGCTGATGACGCCGCAGCACTCCGAGGAGGCGAGGATGTAGTTCACCGGGTCGGTCAGGTAGGGGCCGACCGCCGCCGGGTCGCCCGCCTCGATGCCCGCGACGATCGCCGCACGCTCGGATGCGTCGATCTCGGCGACCGGCGGCACCGTCTCCTCCGCGGGCTCCACGGTGGGGGTCTCGCTCGGCGTCTCGGATGCCGCGGGCGTGCCGGTCGGGGTCGGCGCCTCGCCCGGGGTGCACCCGGCGAGCGCGACGAGCAGCAGGGCGGCTGCGGCCGCGGAGGCGAGTCGGGCGGTCGTGGCGGTCATGAGGCTCCCTTTCGACGGTTCACCTGCACGACGTCGGCGGCGGCGGATCGGGTTGACACCCGACTCCTCCACTCTCCGGCGCTCGTCGGCGCGCGTCAAGCGTCGAACAGCCAGTCGCCGTCGCCCGCGTCCCCGACCTCCGCGAGCGGACGCAGCCCCTCCGGCAGCGGCCACGCGAGCCGGTGCTCCTCGATCGGCCCGCCGATCGCCCCGCCGTAGTCGCGGACGACGCGGATGCCGTGGGGCGACACCTCGGCGATGCGCACCCGCAGCGGGCCGGCATCCGGGCGCTCGAGCAGGAACGGCTCGGCGAGGTAGCCGATGCCGAGCGCGTCGAGCAGCTCCTCGGCGGCCAGCCAGTCGAGCACGCCCGCCCGGTCGCGCCCGAGCAGGTCGACGGGCACGAAACCGTCGCCCTCGGGCCGCATCCACCCGAGGCGCTCGCCGTCGCCACGGCGGTGCTCGATCCAGTCGCTGCGGTCCACGGGTCCAGGCTACGGGTGATCGGCAGACGCGACATCAGTGGCCGTATCCTTGCGGGCGTGAGCAGATCGCACCGGGTGGCCGTGCTCGTGCTCGACGGTGCGAAGCCGCTCGACGTGGGCGTTCCCGCGCAGGTGTTCTCGGCGCGGCCGAGCATGCCCTACGAACTGCGGGTGTGCGGTGTCGCGGCGGGCGTCGTGGCCGGCGGCGAGGGGCTCGCCTACCAGGTCTCGTCGGGGCTCGAGACGCTCGGCTGGGCCGACACCGTGATGATCCCGGGGTACCGGACCCCGGCGGAGGTCGACCCGCCCGCAGAAGTGGTCGAGGCGCTGCGGGATGCCCACGCGCGCGGTGCGCGGCTCGCCGCGATCTCGACGGGGGCGTTCGCGCTCGCCGCGACCGGGCTGCTCGACGGGCGGCGCGCCACCACCCACTGGCACTACACGCAGGCGCTGCGGGCGCGGTATCCACGCATCCGGGTGGACGAGAACGTGCTGTTCGTCGACGAGGGCTCGCTGCTGAGCTCGGCGGGTGGCGCCTCGGCGCTCGACCTGTGCCTGCATCTGGTGCGCCGCGATCATGGCGTCGCCCTGTCGAACCACGTCGCCCGGCGGTTGGTCGCGGCGCCGTACCGCAGCGGCGGCCAGGCGCAGTTCGTGCCGCGGAGCGTGCCCGAGCCGCTCGGCGAGCTGTACGCGTCGACGCGGGAGTGGGCGCTCGCGCATCTCGACGAGCCGATCACGGTCGCCGACCTGGCCCGACACGCGCGGGTGTCGCCCCGCACCTTCTCACGGCACTTCGTCGAGGACACCGGCTACACGCCCATGCAGTGGGTGCTGCGGGCGCGCGTCGACCTCGCCCGCGAGCTGCTCGAGTCGAGCGAGCTGCCGATCGAGCAGATCGCCGCGCACGCCGGGCTCGGCACCGGGGCGAACCTCAGGCTGCACTTCCAGCGGGTGCTCGGCACCTCGCCGAGCGAGTACCGCCGCACCTTCACCCGGGGCGCCTGACCGCATCCGAAACTGGCTGGATCCTTGCGGATATCGGCACGCGCGCCATCGGTGGCGCCGGCACCGCGGGCGGATGCTCGATGCGGACGAAAGGAACCCCATGCCCACCCGCATCGCCATCAACGGATTCGGCCGGATCGGCCGAAACGTGCTCCGTGCTCTGCACACCCGCGACACCGAGCTCGAGGTCGTCGCGATCAACGACCTCACCGCCCCCGAGACACTCGCCCACCTGCTGCGCTACGACTCCTCGTTCGGGCGCTTCCCGGGCGAGGTGACGGTCGACGGCGACGCGCTCGTGGTCGACGGCCGACGCATCCGGGTGCTCGCCGAGCGCGAGCCCGCGCAGCTGCCGTGGGGCGAGCTCGGCGTCGAGATCGTGGTCGAGTCGACGGGCCGCTTCACCGCCGCCGGTGCCGCGCAGGCGCACCTCGACGCGGGCGCGCGGCGCGTGCTCGTGAGCGCCCCCGCCGACGGGGCGGATGCGACCCTCGTCTACGGCGTGAACTCCGACCGCTTCGACCCGGAGCTGCACACGATCGTGTCGAACGCCTCCTGCACGACGAACGCGCTCGCGCCGCTCGCCTCGGTGCTCGACGAGCTCGCCGGCATCGAGCACGGCTTCATGACCACCGTGCACGCCTACACGCAGGAGCAGAACCTGCAGGACGGGCCGCACAGGGACCTGCGCCGCGCCCGCGCCGCCGGCGTCAACATCGTGCCCACCACGACCGGCGCCGCGAAGGCCATCGGCCTGGTGCTGCCGCAGCTCGACGGCAAGCTCTCGGGCGACTCGATCCGCGTGCCCGTGCCGGTCGGCTCGATCGTCGAGCTCAACACGGTGGTGTCGCGCGACGTGACCCGCGAGGAGGTGCTCGCCGCCTACCGTGCCGCCGCCGAGGGACCGCTCGCCGGCATCCTGCAGTTCACCGCCGACCCGATCGTGTCGAGCGACATCGTCGGCAACCCGCACTCGTCGATCTTCGACTCGGCGCTCACCCGCGTCGACGGGCGGCACGTGAAGGTGGTCGCCTGGTACGACAACGAGTGGGGCTTCTCGAACCGCGTCGTCGACAGCCTCACGCTGCTGGCCGGGGCCTGAGCCGCTCCCCCGCCCGCTCGGTGCCGCTCAGCCGAACACCGAGCGGGCGGTCGCGGTCGCCTCGACGCGCAGCCCCTCGGGCACGAACATCGTGACGACGGGCGGATGCCACACCGACGAGACCGTCACGGTGGCGCTGCGCCCGTCGGCGGTGAACGCCTGCTCGAGGGTCAGCCCCTCGAGCTCGGCGACCGGATTGCCGGCGAGGTAGTCGGCGGCCGCTACCGCGATATCCGCGCTCTCGAGCACCGGACGCGGCCCGTCGGGGGTGAGGGCGACCGCGTCGAGCTCGAACGCCTCCGCTCCGACGAGCGAGGCGCCGTCGGCGATCGTGAACAGTCGCTTCTTCTCGAGGTAGAGCGAGGTGGCCGCGGTCACCAGCAGCACGACGATGAGCCCGAGCATGCCGAAGAAGATCACGAGCGGCAGCGTCGACCCCTCGTCGTCGGCGAGGGCCGGGCGGCGGCTCACGACCCCGCCCGGAAGCGCGACACCTGCTCGGTGGCGACCGCGTGCACCGGCACGCCGAGCGGCACGTCGAGCCCGAGCACCGGCGGGGCGAACGGCAACGGCACGACGGTCGACAGCTCGACCGTCACGAAGCCCCGACGGGCCAGGCAGTCGACGGGGTCGGGTCGGCAGCTGATCGCGACCTCGGCTGCACCCGCGTCGAGCCCGTAGTCGGCGAGCGTCACCCGCAGGGCGCGCTCGGCGGCCGCGCGCGCATCCGCCTCCGTCGTCGCCTGCACGAACACGCGGCTCGCCTGGCGCACCGCACCCTCGGTGCCGAGCGCGGCCGCCTGCAGCGACGACACGACCAGCACGAGGTAGACGAGCGGCACCAGCAGCAGCACCCCCACCGTGATGAACTCGAGCGACGCCGAGCCGTCGTCGCGCCCGAGACGGTGGCGGAGGGCGTCAGTCCAGCGTCTCGCGCGCGGCATGGCCCTCCACCTCCAGCGCACGATCGGGGCCGAGCAGGCCGGCGAGCGGCAGCCGGGTGCGCACCGTGACGATCACCGCCGGCACGCCCATCCACGAGCCCTCGCGCACCTCGATGTCGCCCGCGTAGTCGGAGCCGATCGCCTCCGAGATGAGCGCGGCGGTGCGCGCGACGGCATCCGCCGGCTCGTTGTCGGCGAGCGCGCCGTAGCGCGCCCCCTCGGCGGCCGCGTCGAGCACGGTGTTGCGGATGTGCAGGGCCAGGGCGAGCTGCAGCACCGCCAGGGTGAGGACCGTCAGCAGCACCCCGACGAGCACGAACTCGACGGGTGCCGAGCCACGGTCGTCGCGCAGGGAGGCGCGGATGCCGCGAACCGGCACCTCAGATCCCGGAGACCTTGTCGATCGCGTTCTGGAAGATGTCGCCGAGGGCGGGCCCGGCGAGCGCCCAGATCAGGATGACGAGCGCGGCCGTCATGAGCGTGATCAGCACCCAGCCGGGCACGTCGCCCCGATCGTCCTGGAGGCGGTGCAGGAGTCGTCGCATGCGCCCAGTGTGGGGTGGTCGGCGCGGAGGCGTCGCGAGTTGTCCACAGGCGTCGCCCGGCGCGCGCAGGGCGCGCGGGTGCAGAGTGGACGACATGAGCGAACTCGTCGACGTGCGTTCCCTGGATGTGGAGTCTCCCGCGGTGGAGACGCAGCGCATCATCCGAACCGGCACGACCTGGCTGGCGGCGGCCATGGTCGCCCCCGTGCTCGGCCTCGGGCCCCTCGTCGCGAGCGGATGGCGACCATCCGACCTGCCACCCGTCGCCGACGGTGTGTTCTGGCTCGGCGCCCTCGCCGCCGCGCTCGGCGTCGCGGGTCTCGTCTGGGCGGGGTGCCCGGTGCTCGGGTTTCCGCTCGCGGAGGCCCACCGCCAGAAGGTGGTCTGCATCCGGGTGGGTATCGTGCTCGCCCTCAGCGGTATCGCGCTGAGCGGCCTCGCGATCCTGCTGAGCCCCGCCGGCTGAGGCGGCTCAGAAACCGAGCTGCAGCACCAGCGTCGCCGGGAAGAGCGCGAACGCGACGGTGACCGGCAGGATGAGGAAGACCAGCGGCACGAGCATCGCCACCTCCTTGCGGCCCGCCGCCTCGAGCAGCTGACGCTTGGCGACGTCGCGCGAGTCCTGCGCCTGGGCGCGCAGCACCTCGACGAGCGGGCTGCCGCGGTCGAGGGCGGTCGTGAGCTGCTCGACGGCGCGGGTCAGCGCGGGGAGTTCTAGGGCGGCGGCGCAGCGGGTCAGTGCGTCGCTCAGCGCGACCCCCACCTCGACCTCGGCGATCACCTGGGCGAGTTCGCGGGCGAGCTCGCCCGAACCGACCCGCGACACCCGCCGCAGGGCGTCGCGCACGGTCTCCCCTGCCGCGAGCGCGAGGCTCAGGAACTCCAGCACCGTGGGGAGCTCGGCGGCGATCCGACGCATCCGTGAACGTGCGCGGGCGGCGAGCAGCTGCTCGGGCAGCAGCAGTCCGCACGCGGCGGCGACGATGGCGAGGATCACGACGACCACGGGCGACACGCTCGCCGAGCGCGCGAGCATCAAGGCGCCGACGATGCCGACGGCCGCTCCCCCGGCCGCCCAGAGCAACTGGCGCGACCGGAACGCCGCGACGCTCGCCGGCGAACCCGACTGGCGCAGGCGCCGCGCGACCACGGCGTCCCCGCCCAGCACGGCGGCGAGACCGTCGCCCACACGCGCCAGCACGGGTGCGACCAGCTCGGCGAACACGGATGCCGGTTCCCCCGCGCGGCGCGCGCGCAGCTCGCGCGCGGCCGGCGACACGTCGAGCACGTAGGGGGCGACGCGGTCCGCGAGGCGGCTCGCACCCACCCGGGGAACCAACGCGGCGAGGGTCCACAGGCCGAGGCCCAGCACGATGCCGAGACCGACCGCGAGGGCGACCGTGGGACTCACGCGAACCACCGCCGTTCCTCGGGAAGCCGCCCGACGGTGATCATGAGCCGGTAGGCGACGATCGTGACGACGAGCCCCACCGCGAGCACTGCGACGCCCGCGGGAGAGTTGTAGGCGCGCACCGCCTCCGGTCGCGCGGCGAGCAGCAACAACACGAGCCACGGGGCCGCCACGCCGAGCCGGGCGGCGCTGACCACCCAGCTCTGCCGCGCCTCCACCTCCGAGCGGATGGCGGCATCCGCCCGCAGGTGCGCGGCGAGCGCCCGCAGCACGCTCGGCAGCTCGGTGCCGCCGACCTCCCGCGCGACCCGCAGAGTCTCGACCACCCGGTCGGCGACCGGATCGGCGAGGCGGTCCTTCAGGGCGTCGAGCGCGACGAGGAACTGGCCCGTGGCGCGCAGATCCCCGCCGAAATCGGTGAACGCGGGGCGCAGCGGTGCCGGGCCGCTCTCCCCGAGCTCGGCCAGCGCATCCGGAAGAGATCGACCCGATCGCAGCCCGGCGACCAGGTGGTCGATCGCATCCGGCCAGACGGCGCGCATCGCCCGACGTCTGGACCGTGCGCGCCCGCTCAGCACGGCGAACGGCAGGGCTCCGGCCGCCAGACCGGCGGCCACCGCGAGCGCGACGACCGGCACGAGCGCCACGACCACCGCGGCGGTCGCGAGGGCCAGCAGCACCGCGACGGCGACGACGGTGGGTGCCGACACCCGGCTGAGACCGGCCTGCCGCACGAGCACGCCGAGGCGCGCGAGCGGGCCGGCTCGACGTGCCGTGACCCGGTCGCCGGCTGCCGGCCAGAGCCAGGGCGCGGCGACCAGCACGAGACCGAGCCCGAGCACGAGGCCCCACGCCGCGGCGATCACCGGCTCGCCTCCGCGGATGACGGGGCCGCCGCATCCCGCAGGATCGCCGACGGGTCGACCCCCGCACGTGCGAAGGTCGCCAGGCGAGGCGGCAGCGCGCCGGTGGCGACGAGCCGGTCGCGCTCGAGGGCGAACAGCGTGACCGCCTCGATGCCCTCATCGTCGACCCGACCGCTCGGCGCGACCACCTCGACCACGCGTCGCCGGCCGTCGCGCCCCAGCTCGGCGTGCACCACGAGGTCGATCGCCGATGCGACCGTCGGCGTGACGAACGACGCGTCGATGTTGCGGCCCGCGAGCAGCGGCAGCGTGCTCAGCTTGCGCAGCGCGTCGCGGGCGCTGTTGGCGTGCAGCGAGCACATGCCCGGGATTCCCGAGTTCAAGGCGATGAGCAGATCGAGCGCCTCCGCCTCGCGCACCTCCCCGACGATCAGCCGGTCGGGGCGCATCCGCAGCGACTCCTTGATGAGGCGGCGCAGGCTGATCTCGCCGGTGCCCTCGAGGCTCGGCTGCCGGCACTGCAGCGCGACATGATCGGCGGCGTCGACCGCGAGCTCGAAGGTCTCCTCGACGGTCACGACGCGCTCGCGCGGGCGGCACGAGCCGATGAGGGCGCCGAGCAGGGTCGTCTTGCCGCTGTGGGTCGCCCCGGTGACCAGGATGTTGTGACCGCTGCGCACCGCGACGTGCAGGAACCCGGCCGCCTGGCTCGTGAGCGAACCGAGCGCCACCAGGTCGGGCAGGGTGCGCATGCCGGTGCGGAACCGCCGGATGTTGACCGACACGTGCCGGCGGGCGACATCCGGGATCACGGCGTGCAGGCGTGAACCGTCGGGCAGCGAGGCGTCGACGAACGGCGAACCGAGGTCGATGCGGCGGCCGGTCTGCTGCAGCATCCGCTCCAGCAGCTCGCGCACCTCGCCGTCGGTGAGTTCGAGCGGCACCCGCTCGGAGATGCCGTCGCGGGCGACGAAGATGCGGTCGGGGGCGTTGATCCACAGCTCCTCGACGCGGGGGTCGTCGAGGTACGGCTGCAGCGGGCCGAGCCCGGTGAGGGCGGCGACCACCTGGCGGGCGACGCGCCCCTCGTCGTCGAGCAGCGGCACCGAGCCGCCGAGCGCGAGCTCCGCGTAGCGCTGCACCTCGTCGCGCACGTAGCGGTCGGCGAGCTCGCGATCGCCCCGCAGGTCGACGCCCTCGCGGCGCACGCGCTCGCGCACCTGCTCGGCGATGACCCCGACCGCGCTCGTCACCCGCACAGCATGCCCGGATGCGGCGGGCGGCATCCGCGGTTCTCCACAGCCGGCCGAGCGGCCGCCGCTGTCCTGCCCGAATCAAGGAGTCGAGCAACCCATCTCAAGGAACTCGGCCGCGCCGGGTGCGCACCAGCCGACATCCGCCACACCCGCAACACCGACTCCTTGATTCGGGTTGCTCGACTCCTTGATTCGGGACCGGAGCCGGATCCCTAGACTGAACGCACCGCGCGGGAGTGGTGGAACGGTAGACACGCAGGATTTAGGTTCCTGTGCCTCACGGCATGCGGGTTCGAGCCCCGCCTCCCGCACGAGACCCCCGCACATCCGGGGGTGAACCCCCAGGTTCACGGATGCGGTGAGCGGCTACGCTGAACGCAACCCGCCCGCCGATCGCCCCGGCGACCGACGCTCAGGAGATGCCTCTCGTGCCGTTCACCACCGCCGCCCTCGCCCTCGTCGCCGCCGCGCCCATGGGGCTCATCCCCTGGCTCGACCCGCACGAGATCATCGTCGCGGCGGGCCCCTGGGCGCTGCTCGTGGTGTGCCTCATCGTGTTCGCCGAGACGGGCCTGCTGGTCGGGTTCATCCTGCCGGGCGACACCCTGCTCATCATCACGGGCCTGCTGAGCTTCACCGGCACCATGACCGAGTCGGGCACCGGCATCCAGATCCCGATCTGGTGGGTGTGTCTCGCGATCGCGTTCGCCGCGTTCCTCGGCGGCGAGGTCGGTTATCTCATCGGCCACAAGGCGGGGCCGCGCATCTTCGAGCGGCGCGAGAGCGGACTGTTCTCGAAGGAGAACGTGATCCGCACCAACAAGTTCTTCGAGCGCTGGGGTCCGATCGCGATCGTCATCGCGCGCTTCGTGCCGATCGTGCGCACCTTCGCCCCCGTCGCCGCGGGCGTCGCCCACATGAAGTACGGGCGCTACTCGCTCTACAACGCGATCGGCGCCTTCATCTGGGGTGCGGGGCTCACCTTCGCCGGCTTCCTGCTCGGCTACATCCCGCCGCTCGCCGACTTCGTCACGAACTACATCGACCTCATCCTGCTCGGGGCGATCTGCCTCGCGGTGATCCCGACGGTGTTCCACTACGTGCAGGGGGTCGTGAAGGCGCGCCGCGCCCGCAAGGCCGGCGACCAGCCGCTCACCGACGCCGAGGTCGCGCTCGACCCGACGCTGCTCGACGACTGAGGTCTAGCCGCCGACCACGAGCAGCACCAGCAGCGTCACGTTCAGCACGATCAGCAGCGCCGCGGCGACCGCCGCCAGCACGGTCACCCAGGGGCGGTTGGCCGCGTCGCCCATGAGCGCGCTGCGGGTGGTGAGAGCCACGAGCGGCACCAGCGCGAACGGGATGCCGAACGACAGCACCACCTGGCTCAGCACGAGCGAGAGCGTCGGCGGCGCTCCGACGAGCAGCAGCACGAGCGCCGGGAGCAGCGTCACCAGCCTGCGCACCAGCAGCGGGATGCGCACCCGCAGCAGCCCCTGCATGATCTCGGCGCCGGCGTAGGCGCCCACCGACGTCGAGGCGAGACCGGAGGCGAGCAGCCCCACCGCGAACAGGGTCGCCACGACCGGACCGAGTGCGGCGCCGATCGCCGCGTGCGCGCCCTCGAGCGTGTCGGTGCCGGCGACCCCCGGCAGCGTGGATGCGGCGAGCAGCAGGATCACGAGGTTCACCGTGCCCGCGATCGCGAGGGCGATCGTCACGTCGATGCGGGTGGCCCGCAGCACGAGGCGACGACGCGGCCCCTCCTCGACCGCCCCGAAGCGGTCGCGGGTGAGGGCCGAGTGGGCGTAGATGGCGTGCGGCATGACCGTCGCGCCGAGGATCGACGCCGCGAGCAGCACCGATCCGGCATCCGTGAACCGCGGCACGAGCCCGGCGACCGCCTCCCCCGGGTCGACCGGCGCGACGACGAGACCCGCGCAGAAGCCGATCGCGATGATCGCCACGAGCCCGATCACGACCCGCTCGAAAACCCGCGGCCCGCGACGGCTGTGCAGCACGAGCAGCGCGAGCGACACCGCACCCGTGATGACGCCGCCGACGATCAGCGGCAGCCCGAACAGCAGGTTCAGGGCGATCGCCCCGCCGATCACCTCGGCGACGTCGGTCGCCATCGCCACGAGCTCGGCCTGCGCCCAGTAGAGGTAGCGCGCCGGGCGGGTGCGGAAGCGCTCCCCCAGCAGAGCGGGGAGGCTCCGGCCGGTGGCGATGCCGAGCTTCGCGGAGAGGTACTGGATGAGCCATGCCATCGCGTTGGCGACCACGACCACCCAGACCAGCAGGTAGCCGTACTGCGCCCCGGCGCTCGCGTTGCTGGCGACGTTGCCGGGGTCGAGATAGGCGACGCCCGCGACCATCGCGGGGCCGAGCAGCCCCCAGACGCCGCGCGCACCCCGATTTTTCGGCATACCGAAAAATCTAGCGGATGGGCGCGATCCAGACCGCCTCGCGGGCGTCGGCGGGCAGTTCGGCGACCGCCACGACGGTGTCGAGCCCGATCCCCTCGTCGCGGATGCGCCGCAGCACCTCGGGATCGCGGTCGCTGATGCGCGCGACCGCGCCGCGCGCATCCGCCGGCAGCTCCGACGCGAGCACGGCGTCCGGACGTGTGACGACACCCTCGGCATCCGGGATGGGGTCGCCGTGCGGGTCGCGCACCGGATGCCCGAGCTGCGCATCGATCGCATCGAGCAGCCGGTCGCTCAGCGCGTGCTCCAGCACCTCCGCCTCGTCGTGCACCTCGTCCCAGGAGTACCCGAAGCCCTCGACGAGCCAGGTCTCGACGAGCCGATGGCGGCGCACCATGCGCAGGGCCGCCGCGCGTCCGGCATCCGTCAACGCGATCGCCCCGTACGGCGCGTGGGTGACGAGACCCTGCCTCACGAGCTTCTTCACCATCTCGGTGACGGTCGACGGCACGAGCCCCAGGCGCGCCGCGAGCTGGGTGCCGGTGATCGGCGCGTCCTGCCACTCGGTGTGCCCGTAGATGGCCTTCAGGTAGTCCTCGATCACCGAGGATGCGGCGCTAGCGATGGGCGTGCTCCTCGTGGTCAGCGTGGCCCGCGGGCTCGAGCTGGAAGGTGGAGTGCGCCACGTCGAAGTGCTCCGCGAGGCACCCGCCGAGCGTATCGAGCACCGCGTGGGTCTCGCCCCGCTCGAACACGCCCGGCTCGACCACCACGTGCGCGGTGAAGACAGGTGCGCCCGAGGTGATGTTCCAGATGTGCACGTCGTGCACCGCCACCACGCCCTCCGCCTCGCACAGGTGCTCGCGGATCTGCGCCACGTCGCGGTCCCGCGGCGCCGACTCGGTGAGCACCCGCACGACGTCGCGCAGCAGCAGGAACGCGCGCGGTGCGATGAGGGCGGCGATCACGAGGGAGGCGATGGCGTCCGCCGCCGCGAAGCCGGTCACGAGGATCACGACGGCCGCCGCGATCGCCGCGATCGAGCCGAGCAGGTCGCCGAACACCTCCAGCAGGGCGCCGCGCAGGTTGAGCGAGCGGCGGTCGCCGCCGCGCAGCACGAGGAACGCCACGACGTTCGCGGCGAGGCCCACGACGGCGATCACGAGCATCGGCGCGGCGTCGACGTGCGCGGCGCCGCCGGTGAGACGGCCGATCGCCTCGACGGCGACCACCGCCGCCACGACCACCAGGATCAGGCCGTTCGCGAGGGCCGCGAGCACCTCCATGCGCTGGAAGCCGAAGGTGTGCCGGTCGGTCGCGGGGCGAGCGGCGACGACGGATGCGGCGAGCGCCACCGCGAGCCCGATCGCGTCGCTCGACATGTGGCCCGCGTCGCCGAGCAGCGCGAGCGATCCGGAGAGCACCGCGCCGACGACCTCGGCCACCAGCACGAGCAGCGTGATGCCGAGCGCGATCGCGAGACGCACGCGGTTGCCGCCCGCCGCGCGCGCATGATCGTGCCCGTGTCCGTTGCCCACCCCTTCAGGCTAGGCGCGACAGGCACCCCGCGAGGCCGGGACCGGCTTCTCGGGAATGACGACCGTTCTCAGCCGTAGAGCTCCCGCAGCTGCACCACCAGGCCACCGAAGGCCCGGGACCGATGGCTGATGGCGTTCTTCTCGTCGGGCGTGAGCTCGGCCGAGCTGGTGGCGATGCCGTCGGGCCGGAACACCGGGTCGTAGCCGAAGCCGTGCGCCCCCGCGGGTGCCTCGAGCACCGCCCCGGGCCACACGCCGCGCACGGTCAGCTCGCGGTCGCCGTCGACGAGCGCCGCGACGCACACGAACTCGGCCGCGCGATCCGTCTCGCCCTCGAGGTTCGCGAGCAGCAGCGTGTAGTTGTCGACGTCCTCCCTCGTGCCGGCGTAGCGGGCCGAGTGGATGCCGGGGGCGCCGCCGAGAGCCGCCACCGCGATGCCCGAGTCGTCGGCGATCGACGGCAGACCGGTGTGCGCGTACGCGGCGCGCGCCTTGATGAGCGCGTTCGCCTCGAAGGTGTCGCCGTCCTCGACCGGCTCGGGCCCGTCGTAGCCGACGAGCTCGTGCGGCCCGAGTCGCTCACCGAGGATGCGGCGCAGCTCCTCGACCTTGTGGGCGTTGTGGGTCGCGAGGACGAAGGTGGTCACCCTGCGAGCCTACGGCGACCCCTCAGCCGAGGCGACGACGACGACGCGCGGCCACCACCGTCAGGAGGGTGCCGAGCGCGGCCATGAGGCCCGCGCCCGCGGCGAACGGGGTCGCGTCGGCGGCTCCCGTCGCCGCCAGTTCGGGCGCGGCGGCCGGGGCCGGGGGCACGAACGAGGCGTCACCGAGGGTCGGGAGCGACGCGAGCGCGGTCTCCGGGTCGCTCAGCGTCTCGGCGTCGATCGCCCACACGTGCGGCGGCACCTGGAAGAGCCCGAGGATCACCCCGATGAAGTCCGAGATGTCGGCGTCGGGGTCGCCGACCGCCGTCTGGATGAGGTCGGTGACGCAGATGGGACCGGCGACATCCGCGAGGTCGCCCGTGAAGACGTAGTAGGTCGGGTCGGGCGACGTCGACACGCGGGCCGAATAGGTCACCCCGTCCTCGCCGACGAAGCTGAACGTGGTCGCCACGGGGGCGTAGGTGGTCGCGTAGGCGGAGAACACGTCCTCCGCGTCGAACCCGCACGCCGCGAGCACCGCATCCGGAACGGTGGAGATCGGCGCGGCGCTCGTGACGGGCGCGACGACGGATCCGAGGAGGTGCAGCGAGGTGTCGGTGGAGTTGTCGGTGTCGACGGCGAGCGGCTGGATCCACGAATCGACGTCGTCGAAGCTGCCGCCGAAGAAGGAGCCGGTGCCCTGGAAGTACGGGTTGACGCCGGACGAGTCCGGCGAGTTGCTGCGGGTCGCGGTGAGCGGGTCGAACCCGTCGGGGAACCCGCTGTCCGGCGCGTCGAGCGTGAACTCGACCTTGCCGAGGCCGTACTGGGGGATGCACTCCATGTACCAGTTGTCCGAAGGATCCCCGATGGACTCGTGATCGGCGAAGGTCTCGCACGGGGTGTCCACGACGGCGGCGGCGGGAGCCGCTGCGCCCGCGCCCACGGCGACGACGCCGATCGTTCCAGCGGACAGCAGGGCGGTAGTCTTCCTCAACGCGGCGCTCCTCGGGTCGAACACGCACGACCGCTCGGGGTGGCGGTCGCGCACACACTATCAGGAGATTCCCAGCCACGATGACACCCGACCGCGGCACATCCGACGACGCCCACATCTGGTACCGGGAGCTCGGCGCCACCGCATCCGGACTCCGGGTCGCCGAGGCCTGGGAGAGCCCCGCGCACCCCGACGGCGCCTACTCCGACGACGACCCGGGCGCCGCCGCCCTGGTGTGGCGGTCGAGCGCCACCGAGCGGGGTGCGCTCCACGTGGAGATCCCCGAGGAGCGCGCACCCGGCGCACCCGAGCTGTGGTTCGTGGCGGTCGACGAGCCGCGCGCACGTCCCGCGGCCTGCAACCTCGTCGCCTACACCGGGGGCGACATCCCGCCCGGCACGATCATCACCCCGTACGCGTTCGCGACGCTCGGCATCCCGTCGGACGCCCAGCTCGGAGCGGTGCGCTGGTACCGAGACGGCCTGGTGCACCAGATCTACGTGTCGCCCGACCATCGACGCCGCAACATCGGCAGCACCCTGCTGTACGCCGCGGGCGCGTGGCAGCAGGCGAACCGCTGGCCCGGCTGGATCCACTCGGATGGCCGCCGCACCCAGCTCGGCCAGCTGTTCCTGGCGGCGAAGCGGCACGTCGGCCGGATCGCCCCCCTCACTGAGACGATGCCGGCGATGGATCCGGACGCGCGCCAGGGCCGCTGATCGCACACTCGTCGGCACCTGTTCGGGGGCTCGCGACCGGAACGACCGCGAGATAATCTCAGCTCGCGGACCGCATCCGCGGGCCGCGCCACTCGGCGGCGACCCGACACCGGCGGACCACAGCTCGGGGGCGCCATGGACGCGCAGTCGGAACCCACCATCTGGTACCGGGAGCTCGGGCGCACCGACACCGGGCTGGCGCTCGTGGAGGCGTGGGAGGGCGTGGGCCACCCCGAGGGCGCCTACGTCGCCCGGGTTCCGGACGACGCGACCCTCGCCTGGCGCACCTCGGCGACGCCGCACGGTCTGCTGCACGTCGGCATCCCCTTCGAACGCGCGCCCGACGCTCCCCCGCTCTGGTTCCTCGCCATCGACGAATCGCACGGGCGCGCGCCGTCGGCGACGATCGCCGCCTACACCGGCGACCAGCTCCCCGACGGCACGATCGTCGGGTCGCTCGGCTTCGCGCGCCTCGGAGTGCCGGCGGATGCGCAGCTGGGCGAGGTGCGCTGGTTCCGCGACGGGCTCGTGCACCACATCCACGTCGACCCGGCGTTCCGTCGGCGCGACATCGGCACGAGCCTGCTGCACGCCGCCGGGGCCTGGCAGCAGGCCAACCGCTGGCCGGGCTACCTGCACGCGCGACGACCCCGGAACCGTCTGGTGAGGCGGTTCCTCGACCGTTTCGACCTCCCCGGCCGGATCAGCGACTAGGAGGCGGCGAGCTCCGCGCCGAGCGCCTCGGCCTGGATGCGCGCGAGCTCCGCGTTGCCCGCGAGCGCCAGGTCGAGCAGCGAATCGAGCTCGCGCCGGTCGAACGGCGCGCCCTCGGCGGTGCCCTGCACCTCGACGAAGAGCCCGCGGCCGGTCACGACGACGTTCATGTCGGTCTCGGCGCGCACGTCCTCGACGTAGGCGAGGTCGAGCATCGGCGTGCCGTCGATGATCCCCACCGACACCGCCGACACGGTGTCGATGAGCGCCCGTGCGTTCTTGCCGATGAAGCCCCGCTCGCGACCCCACGCCACGGCGTCCGCGAGCGCCACGTAGGCGCCCGTGATGGCGGCGGTGCGGGTGCCGCCGTCGGCCTGCAGCACGTCGCAGTCGATCACGATCGTGTTCTCGCCGAGCGCCTTCGTGTCGATGATGGCCCGCAGGCTGCGTCCGACGAGGCGCGAGATCTCGTGGGTGCGCCCACCGACGCGGCCCTTGACGGACTCGCGGTCCATCCGCTCGTTGGTGGAGCGCGGGATCATGGCGTACTCGGCGGTGACCCAGCCCTTGCCCTTGCCCGTGAGCCAGCGCGGCACACCGTTCGTGAAGCTCGCCGTGCACAGCACCTTGGTGCCGCCGAACGAGATGAGCGCGCTGCCCTCGGCCTGCGCGCTCCAGCCGCGTTCGATCGTGACGGGGCGCAGCTGCGCGGGGGTGCGGCCGTCGGCGCGGACGCTCTCGTCGAGGGGGCTGGCGGTCATGCGGTTCTCCGTTCGGGCGGATGCGGTCGGGGGATCAGCTGCCGAGCACCGAGATGGCGCCGGTCGGGAAGTTCTCGACGTGCCGCACCTCGGGGCCGAGGAATCGGGCGGCGAGGGTGCGGAAGGCGCGCTCGTCGCCGGTCGACTCGAAGCGGTGCTGGGGCGGGGCCGTGGCGCCCCTCTCGATGCCGTGCGACACGAGCGTGCGGTAGACGTCGGCGGCGGTCTCCTCGGCGCTCGACACGAGCCGCACCCCGGGACCCATCACGTACTGGATCGCGGCCGACATCAGCGGGTAGTGGGTGCAGCCGAGCACGAGCGTGTCGACATCCGCCTCGATGAGCGGCGTGAGGTACTCCTGGGCGACGGCGAAGAGCTCCGGTCCGCTCGTGACGCCGGCCTCGACGAACTCCACGAAGCGCGGGCAGGCGCGGCTCACGAGCTCGAGCCCCTCGGCGGCGGCGAACGCGTCGTCGTAGGCGCGCGACTGGATGGTGCCGACCGTGCCGATCACGCCGACCCGGCCGTTGCGGGTGGCGCGCACCGCGGCGCGCACGGCGGGCTGGATCACCTCCACCACCGGGATGCCGGCGCCCACCGTGTAGCGCTCGCGCGCATCGCGCAGCACCGCCGACGAGGCGGTGTTGCAGGCGATCACGAGCGCCTTGACGCCCTGGGCGACCAGATCGTCCATGACGCCGAGCGCGAGCGCGCGCACCTCGGCGATCGGGCGGGGGCCGTAGGGGCCGTTCGCCGTGTCGCCCACGTAGAGGATCGCCTCGTGCGGCAGCTGGTCGAGGATCGCGCGGGCCACCGTGAGCCCCCCGACCCCCGAGTCGAACACCCCGATGGGCGCGTCGACGGGAGCGGATGCGGTCACGGTGTCCCAGCGTACCCGCGGCATCCGTCGTCCCCGCCCTGCGCGCGCCCCGCCACTCCTGCCCCTCCTCCCGAATCAAGGACTCGAGCAACCCGAATCAAGGAACCGGCGTGGCTCCTGATGCTGCTGAGCCGGATATGGGCGTTCCGCGAGCGCACCTCCTTGATTCGGGTTGCTCGGATCCTTGATTCGGGCGCCGGGAGGATGTCGGGGCTGTGGATGGGGCTCCCGCCGGATCGCGCGGGTGCCCTAGCGTGGCCGCATGCGCAGAACGGCTCGTCTACTCCCCCCGGCGCTCGCGCTGCTGCTGCTCACGGCCTGCACCACCCCGGCGCCGATGCCCACGCTGCCGCCCACCCCGGATGCCGACCCCGTCTTCGCCTCGGACGAGGAGGCGCTGGCCGCCGCGGAGGAGGCGTATGGGAAGTACCTGACTGCGGTCGCGACTGTGCTAGCGGATGGCGGTAGTCAACCGGAAAGGCTAGAACCGTTTCTTACTGCGGACCTGTACGCGCAGGAGTTGCCCGCGTATGAGGAGCTCCAGGAACAGGGCTGGAAAGGTGTCGGCACCTACTCGTTTGCCATGACACCGCAAGACGTTGACGCGAGTTCCGGTGATATTGCGGTTTACGTGTGTGACGACCGATCAAATCTGGACATCGTGGATGAGACCGGCAATTCAGTGGTCGATCCGGGTCGGCCCGACCGGGCCGCATCAGAAGTACTTTTCGTCTGGAACGGCGGCTTGCGAATCGCGGCGCAAACAAGTTGGGATGGCGGCGGAGTGTGCTAGTCCACGTCTTGGGCGCAGTCTCCATTCTTCTCGCGACCCCAATAGCGGTTGATTCCGCCAGTGAGCAGTGCACACGCTTGGAGTTCGATCTCGGCCATTGCAGCATCGGCGCATCCATCGACGACGACGCCGCGGTCCTCGACGGCTCCGCCACGGACACGGACGGCTCCGGCACCTCCACCCCCGGCTCCGGCACCCCCGGAGGCGGCGGTGGCACCCCCGCCGACCCGGCCACGTGCACCCGGGTCGACCCCAGCACGCTCGGGTGCGCGCCGCGCGACGACTTCGATGTGACCGTCATCACGCTCGCCGACATCGCGCGCTTCCGTCCCGCGCCGGGCGTGCAGCGGATGGAGCCCGACGGCTGGGTCGTCGTCGGGCTGCCCGCCAACATCTACTCGATCGTCGATCGGCAGGTCGTCGCGGGCACCCTGCTCGGCCAGCCCGCCGACGTGCGGTTCACCCCGGTCGCGTGGCGGTGGGACTACGGCGACGGATCCGGCGCGACTCTCGCGACGAAGGGCGGCACCTGGGCCGCCCTCGGGTTGCGGGAGTTCGACGCCACGCCGACCAGCCACGTCTACCGCCTCGGCGACGACTACACGATCCGGTTGAGCATCGTCTACCACGCCGAGTACCGGATGTCGGGAGGCGCGTTCACCCCGATCGCCGGCACCCTGACGCTGCCCGCCAACGAGCTGCGCATCACCGCCGGCGGAGCCAAGACGGTGCTCGTCGACCGCGACTGCACGGTCGCGCCCCACGGTCCCGGCTGCTGAGGGCCCGGCTGCTGACGACCCGACCGCCGCGGCCCGCGCGGTGCCAGGATGGCTGACGTGACGGACGACGCAACCCGCGACCCCACCGCCTCCCCCCTCGTGTCGGCCGCTCTGCACACCGACCGTTACGAGCTCACGATGATCGACGCGGCCCTCCGCGCCGGCACCCACGACACCCCGTGCGTGTTCGAGCTCTTCGCGCGCCGCCTGCCCGACGGGCGCCGCTACGGCGTCGTCGCGGGCACCGGGCGTCTGCTCGACGCGATCGCCGACTTCCGCTTCGGCCCCGACGAGCTCGCCTACCTCGAACGAGAGCGCGTGGTCTCCGACGAGGCGCTCGACTGGCTCGCCTCCTACCGCTTCACGGGCGACATCCGCGGCTACCGCGAGGGCGAGCCCTACTTCCCCGGGTCGCCGCTGCTCGTCGTCGAGGCGGGCTTCGCCGAGGGCGTCGTGCTCGAGACCCTCGCGCTCTCCACGCTCAACTACGACTCGGCCGTGGCGAGCGCCGCCGCCCGGATGGTGTCGGCCGCCGGCGGGCGGCCGCTCGCCGAGATGGGGTCGCGGCGCACCGGCGAGCACTCCGCCGTCGCCGCCGCCCGTGCCGCCTACATCGCCGGGTTCGGCGCCTCCAGCAACCTCGAGGCGGGACGCACCTGGGGCGTGCCGACGATGGGGACCGCCGCCCACGCGTTCACCCTGCTCTTCCCCGACGAGCCGAGCGCGTTCCGGGCCCAGATCGCGAGCCTCGGCACCGGCACGACCCTGCTCGTCGACACCTACGACATCCGCCAGGGCGTCGAGAACGCGGTGCGCGCCGCAGGGCCGGAGCTCGGTGCCGTGCGCATCGACTCCGGCGACCTCGGGGTGGTGGTGCGGGAGGTCCGGGAGCAGCTCGACGCGCTCGGGGCCGACCGCACGCGCATCACCGTCACCAACGACCTCGACGAGCACGCCATCGCGGCGCTCGCCTCCGCCCCGGTCGACTCCTACGGGGTCGGCACCGCCCTCGTGACCGGCTCCGGCGCCCCCGCGGCGAACATGGTCTACAAGCTCGTGGCCCGCCAGGGCGCCGACGGCGACTGGGTGGGGGTCGGCAAGTCGTCGGAGGGCAAGGCCACGGTCGGGGGGCGAAAGCAGCCCGTCCGCGCCCTTCGGAACGGGGTCGCGGTCGCGGAGGAGATCCACGTCGACGACCCGCCCGTCACCGCCCTCGGACCCGACGCCGGGCGCCTGCTGCACGTGCCGCTCGTGACGGCCGGCGAGCCCGTCGACGAGGCCCGGGGGCCTGCGGGGGTCGAGGCGGCACGGGCGCACCACGCCCGCGCGATGGCGGAGCTGCCCGCGGATGCGCTGCGCCTGTCACGGGGCGAGCCCGCCATCCCGACCCGCTACCTGTAGACGGGGCCCGCTGCGCCGCTCGGCGGCCGGCCGACCGGCAGGCGCGCTACTTCAGGCGGTCGTAGATCTTCTGGCAGTCGGGGCACACCGGGAACTTCGACGGGTCGCGACCCGGGATCCACTTCTTGCCGCAGAGGGCGCGCACCGGCTTGCCCGTCACCGCCGACTCGACGATCTTGTCCTTCTGCACGTAGTGGGCGAAGCGGTCGTGGTCGCCGTCCTCGGTGAGCTCGCCCTCGAGGAGCTTCTCGAGCTCCCGGTCGAGCACGTCGGTGCCCCCGCCGATCCGATCCGCATCCAGCTCGCTCATCCGCCCAGGGTACGACGGATCGGGCCGGCGCGCCGCCGTCAGTTGCGCAGCGTGAAGGCGAGCAGCTCGGGGCCGCGCGCGTCGAAGCTGCGCCCGCCGCCGCGCACGCCGAGGGCCAGCACACCGGCCCCGCTCAGCACCCCCGCGGCGAGGGTCAGCCAGCCCCAGTAGCCGCCGTGCATCCACCACACCGCCGCGAGCAGGAAGGTGGGCGCGGCGGCGAGCAGCGCGAGCAGCACCGACATGCCCTGCGCCGCCCCGCCCTGGCTGGTGGCGGCCTGCGGGGACTGCCAGGCGGGGTCGCCGGGCCGCGGCGCCGCGTAGGGGAACCGCGCCGAGTAGAGGCTCCCGACGCCGATGCCGCCGAGCAGCAGGGCGGCGCAGACGCCGCCGAGCGGTGCCGCGATCCCGACGTCGCCGTAGCCCCACGCGGTCAGCGGGATGCCGATCGCCAGCAGCACGATCCCCCAGAGCAGCACCGGGACGGCCCGACCCCAGCGGTCGTCGGCGCCGGGCGTCTGCGCCGCCACGTGCTGCCAGACCGCGGTGTTGTCGTAGGCGACGTCGTTGTGCACGGTCGACCAGCCGAGCAGGAAGGTCATGAGCGGCAGGGGCACCAGCACCGCGATCTCGAACGGCACGCCACCCACCCAGAGCGCCAGCAGGGTGATGGCGAGGATGAACGGGAGCACCGCGTACACGGCCCGGTACCGCGGATCGCGCAGCCAGTAGGTGAGCGAGCGGGCGGCGATCGCGCCGGCCGGGCTCGCCGGGAAGCGGGCGAACAGCCCGGGTACCCGCTCGCGACGCGGGCCGGGCTGCCGACGCGTCGCGCTCAGCTGCGCCCCGATGACGCCGAACCACACGACGAGCAGCACCACGACGAGCAGCGTCGACAGGCCGAGCGCCCCCCACGCCGCCGCGGGGTCGTCGATGCTCGACGACGCCTCGCCCGGCGCGGCCCAGAGCATGCCGAACGGGCTCGCGGCGAGCACCTCCGGCACCCGGCGGAAGAAGGTGTTGAACGGCGCGACCGTGCGGATCAGGTCGAGCAGCGACGGGATGCGCGTCGCGAGCACGACCACGATCACCGCCCCGCCCACGAGCAGCACGAGCACCGAGAGGAAGTCGATCCAACCGGCGATGCGCGGATGCCGACGCAGCACCATCCCGAGCTGCCGCGCGAGCTGGATGGTGAGCAGCGTCTGCAGGAAGATCAGGGGCGCCGCAGCCCAGGCGACCTGGCGGGAGCTCTCGTCGGGCCAGGCGACCACGGGGGCGATCGCCATCGGGATCAGCAGCAGTCCCGGACCCACCACGGCGAAGGCCAGGAACGCGAGCGCCACCGTGACCGACCCGATCGGGTAGCCGAGGAAGGCGCGCGCCGACAGCACCGGCCGACGCACGACCATCATCGGGATCAGCAGGGCCGCGAGCATCAGCCATCCCCCGACGGTGGTGGTGGCGCGCTGCACGAACTCGTCGTCGAACTGGCTGACCCACCGGGCGCCCGCCCAGAAGCCGATCACCCCGGCGACCGCGACGAGCAGGCCGAGCACGATCGCGATCACCTGCGGAACCGGCCGCCGGAATCCGTTGGCCAGGATGCGCAGCCTCAGTCGGAGAAGTTCTGCAACCACTCCATGCCCTTCACGGCCGCCTCGCCGCCGGCGAGCTCGACGAATCGCTCCTCGAGGCTGCGCCCCTCGAGCACCTCGTCCATGCGGCCCTCCGCGAGCACCCTGCCGTCGGCGATGATGGCGACGCCGTCGCACACCCGCTCGGTCAGCTCCATGCTGTGGCTGGAGAGGATCACCGTGCCGCCCGCGTCGACGAAGCGGCGCAGCACGCCGATGACCACCGCGGCGGACACCGGGTCGACCGACTCGAACGGCTCGTCGAGCACGAGCAGGCGCGGCGCGTGGATCATGGCGGCGGCGATCGCGATCTTCTTGGTCATGCCCGCCGAGTAGTCGGACACCAGCCGGTGCAGCGAGTGCTCGAGCCCGAACGCCGCCGAGAGGTCGGCTGCCCGCTGGGCGATGGTGGCCCGGTCGAGGCCGCGCAGCGCACCGGCGTGGTACAGGAACTCGGCACCGGTCAGGCGGTCGAAGAGGCGGAGGCGGTCGGGCAGCACCCCGATCTTGCGTTTGGCGAGGGTGGCGTTCTGCCACACGTCGAGGCCGAACACCCGCACGACCCCGTCGTCGGGGCGCAGCAGCCCTGTGATCATGGAGAGCGTCGTGGTCTTGCCCGCGCCGTTCGGGCCGACGATGCCGAAGAAGGAGCCGGGTGCCACCACGAGGTCGATGCCGTCGACGGCGGGAGAGCCGCCGAAGTACTTGGTGAGCCCCTGCACCGAGAGCGCCACCTCGACCTCGGCGGGCGTGGCGGCGGGTGACTCGGGGGCGGTCGCGCGCACGGGACGCCGCTTCGACCGCGGGGCGCGGGGCTCCGGCTGCACGACCTCTTCGACCACCTCGTCCTCGACGACCGCTTCGTCGACGGCGACCGCCTCGTCGACGACCGCCTCCGCCTCGACGACCTCGACCGCATCGTCCATGACCGGCGCGGCATCGGTCTCGCGGTGCAGCAGCAGCTCGGGGGCGACGACGGCGACCTCGGCGCTCAACGCGTCGGCGCTCGACTCGAGCTCGGCGGCGACGAGGGCGGCCGGACGCGCCGGCACGACGTGCGGTGCGCCGCTCCGGGCCCGGGAGGCCGCAGACGCGGAACCACGACGCGCCGATGAGCCGGTGGGTCGCCGGCTGGAGGTCGTGGGGGTGGTGGGGTCTGACTCCACCGGTTCACCGTATCAATACGCGGGAGGGGGTTCGGATCCCGTCGGACGGATTCATCCGCGCGGATGACACGGGCTCCGAGCAGCCGTGCACGGGGTTATCACGAAAAGAGAACGAACGGTGAACTCACCGTGACTTCCCAATGACCGTCGATAAACTCGCATCAGCACGACGGCGTGTCCCTATATCGACGTGCGGGTGAACAGCAGGGAAAACCTCGCCCGCACCGCTGACTTCACCGAGGAGACCCCGTGACCACCCAGATCGTGATCCTTGCCGCCGGCATGGGCAGCCGGTTGGGCCGCTCGCTCCCCAAGCCGCTCACCGAGCTGAGCGACGGCCGCACCATCATGCGCCAGCAGTTCGACAACATCCACCAGGCCTTCGGCCGGGACGTCGAGGTGACGATCGTGGTCGGCTACAAGCTCGAGCACATCATCGAGGCGTTCCCGCAGGCCGACTTCGTCTACAACGAGGCCTACGACCAGACCAACACCTCCAAGAGCCTCCTGCGCGCCCTCCAGGCCACCAAGGACGCCCCGGTGCTCTGGATGAACGGCGACGTCGTCTTCGACCCCGAGGCCCTCGTGCGCGCCGGCGACCTCGTCGCCCGCGACCAGAGCTTCGTCTCGGTCAACACCGCGAAGGTGTCCGACGAGGAGGTCAAGTACACGACCGACGAGACCGGCCACATCCGCGAGCTCTCGAAGACGGTGCGCGGCGGGCTCGGCGAGGCGGTCGGCATCAACTTCGTCTCGGCGCGCGACAAGGCGGCGCTCGTGCGTCAGCTGCAGCGCTGCGACGCGCAGGACTACTTCGAGCGGGGCATCGAGCTCGCGATCGAGCACGACGGCGTCCGCTTCCAGCCGGTCGACATCTCCGACCTGTACGCGGTCGAGATCGACTTCGCGGAAGACCTGGAGCGCGCAAACCTCTTCGTCTGAGTTCTTCTGCGCACGCCGCGGAATACAGCGGCGCCAAAGGACATAGATTGTTGCGGTGACCTCTGCCGCGCTGTCCCGACGCGACTGGTCGCCGTTCACGCGGTACCGGCGGTCGCTGTGGCTGCTGACGACGCGCGACCTGAAGGTGCGCTACTCCACGTCGTTCCTCGGCTACGTCTGGTCGATCCTCGATCCGCTGGTGATGGCGGGCATCTACTGGTTCGTCTTCACGCAGGTGTTCGGCCGCGGGGTCGGACACGAGCCGTACATCGTGTTCCTGCTCACCGGGCTGCTGCCCTGGATGTGGTTCACCGGCGCGGTCTCCGACTGCACGCGCGCGTTCACCCGCGAGTCGAAGCTCATCCGCTCCACCACGATCCCGCGCACCATCTGGGTGACGCGGCTCGTGCTGTCGAAGGGCATCGAGTTCGCCGCGAGCATCCCGGTGGTCGCCCTGTTCGCCATCCTCAGCCTGTGGTCGGACACCCCCGCCCAGCTGCACGTCGAGGCGCTCTGGTCGCTGCTCGCGATCGCGATCCAGGCGGCCCTGACCGTGGGCATCGGGCTCATCGTGGCACCGCTCGTGGTGTTCTTCCGCGACCTCGAGCGCGCCGTGAAGCTCGCGCTGCGCTTCGTGTTCTACGCCTCGCCGATCATCTACGGCATCCCCGACCTGCCGACCACGCCGATCGACTTCCACTTCTGGGCGGCGTTCAACCCCCTCACCGGCATCTTCTCGCTGTACCGGGCGGCGTTCTTCCCCGTCGAGCTCGACTGGTTCGCCGTGGGAGTGGCCGCGCTCATGTCGCTCGCGCTCCTCGCCATCGGCGTCGCCGTGTTCCGCCGCACCATCCGCACCGTGCTGAAGGAGATCTGATGGAGGCCGCGCTCGCGCCCGGCACCGAGGTCGCCATCGCCGTCACCGGGGCCGGCATCCGGTTCAAGCGCAACCGGTCCTCGCGGCGCAGCTTCAAGGACCTCTTCGCAGGGCGCGACCGGCGCACCCGGCCCGGCGAGTTCTGGGCGCTGCGGAACGTCGACTTCGAGGTGCGGGCGGGCGAGGCGATCGGCGTGGTCGGCCGCAACGGGCAGGGCAAGTCGACCCTGCTGAAGCTGGTCGCCCAGGTGGTCTACCCCGACGAGGGTGCCGTCGAGGTGCGCGGCGGGGTGGCGCCGCTCATCGAGATCACGGGCGGCTTCGTGAACGACCTCTCGGTGCGCGACAACGTCTACCTGACGGCCGGCCTGCACGGCATGACGCGTCGCGAGATCGACGAGCGCTTCGACGAGATCATCGAGTTCGCCGAGATCGCCGACTTCGTCGACACCCCCTACAAGCACCTGTCGAGCGGGATGAAGGTGCGCATCGCGTTCGCGGTGATCTCGCGTCTCGAGGAGCCCATCATCCTCGTCGACGAGGTGCTCGCCGTGGGCGACAAGGCCTTCCGGGAGAAGTGCTACACCCGCATCGAGGAGCTGCTCGCGGGCGGACGCACCCTGTTCTTCGTGTCGCACAGCGAGCGCGACCTGCTGCGCTTCTGCACGCGAGGCCTCTACCTCGACAAGGGGGCGCTCGTGCTCGACGCCCCGATCCGCGAGGTCGTCGAGCGCTACAACGCCGACTACGGCACCACCTGAGCGTCACCGCGCCGCCGCCGGATCGCGGCTGCGGCGCGACGGATACCCGTCAGCACGGCGTGCGCCGGCACGCCGACGGCGAGCACCGCGGCATCCGCGACCCCGCGGCCGCTGCCCGGGAAGGCGCGCACGCGCTGCCAGCGCAGCCGCATCCGCCCGCCCGCGACGGGCAGGGCGGACCGTGCGGGGCTCTCGCCGCGGCGACGCGCCGCCACCAGCTCGGCGACGTCGGACCAGAGCCGGTCGTCGCCCGGCGGGTGGAAGTAGTTCGCCGTCAGCCACCCGGGCTCCGGGTGACGGAAGCGTCGCGCGATCACGTCGTCGGCACCGCCGAACAGGCCGCTCCCGACGAACACGATGTTGATCAGCTCGTCCGCGACGCCGAACGACGACAGGGCGATCACCGGCACGCCGCGGGCGATCGCCTCCACCGCCGCCGTCGAGCTGACGGTGACGAGGCCCTCCGCCCCGTCGAGCGCGGCCGCCATCGACGCGTCGGAGACGAGCAGATTCGCCGGGGCCGTCGACCCCGCGGCCTCCTCGGAAACGAGCTCGGGGATCGGATGCCGCTCGTCGTGCGTCTGCCGCTCCCCCGGCCGGGCGCGCACCTTCACCACCACCCGCCGTCCGGGATCCGCCGCCGCGGCCGCGAGCAGCATCCGCGCCACCTCGCGTCGCTGCTCCAGCGCGGCGGGCACGAGCGACTGCACCGCGAACACGAGGTCGGTCCCCTCCGCAGCGGCGACCCGGCCGGGGCGCGCGAAGGGCAGCGCGGCGAGGGTGACGCGGTGATCCCAGCCGTGCGCCCGCGAGAGCTCGGCGAACTCGCGCACCTCGCGGTGGCTGTGCACCACGAAGAGCTCGGCCTGCGCCCGGAAGAACAGCGCCTTGCGGGTCGCCGGGATCGAGATGCCCGGCATGCCCGACACGAGCACTGGGCGGGGGTGGAGCGCGCCGAGCTCGCGCAGCAGCACGCGCGCCTGCGGGCCCCGCGTCGCGACGAGCACGACGTCGGGTGCGAGCGCGGCGACGCGATCCGCGAGCTCGCCGAGCGCGACGGTCTCGACGTCATCGGGGTCGAAGCCCGTGCCGAGCAGTGCGGCCGCGCGCTGTCCGGGGCTCGGCAGCGCGGGGGTGCGCACCAGCAGCACGGTGCGCCGCATCCCGGTCGGCGCCGTGGCGAGCGTGGCCGCGGCCCACTTGAGGTACGAGTCGCTGTCGGCGATCGCGAGGATCCGCGCGCCGACGGATGCCGGCCGCCCGGTCAGACGGTCACCCGCCGCAGCTTCTCCATGGGGGCGAGCTCACCCGGGAACACCCGCTTGACCCCGTCGCCCAGCGCCTCGCCGATGATCCGGATGTCGCGCACCAGGTGCTCGAACCCGGTCGGCTCGAGCGAGGCCGCGTGGTCCGATCCCCACATCGTGCGGTCGAGGGTGATGTGCCGCTCCACCGCCGTCGCCCCGAGCGCGACCGCCGCCAGCGAGATCTGCAGTCCCCGCTCGTGGCCCGAGTAGCCGATCGGCACCCCCGGGTAGCGGCCCTGGAGCGTCGCGATCGTGCGCAGGTTGGCCTCCTCGGGCGGCAGCGGGTAGGTCGAGGTGGCGTGCAGGATCACGAGCCGCTCGGAGCCGAGGATCTCGACGGCGGCGTCGACCTGGTCGAGCGTCGACATGCCGGTCGACAGGATGATCGGCTTGCCGGTCGCCGCGAGCGCCCGCAGCAGCTCGTGGTCGGTGACCGACGCGGAGGCGACCTTGTGGGCGACGACGCCGAGCTCCTCGAGGAACGCCACGGAGGGCGCGTCCCACGGCGAGGCGAACCAGTCCAGCCCGCGGAGCGTCGCGTGGTCGCCGATCTCGATGTACTGCGCGCGGTCGAACTCGACGCGGTGCCGGTACTCGAGATAGCTCATCTCGCCCCACGGCGTCTCGCGGCGCACCTCGCGCATGTGCTCGGGGGTCGCGATGTCGGGCGTGCGCTTCTGGAACTTGACGGCCTGGGCGCCCGCATCCGCCGCGACGTCGATCAGCGCCTTCGCCAGCCCGACGTCGCCGTTGTGGTTGAGCCCGATCTCGGCGATCACGTACACGGGCTGGTCGGGTCCGATCCGGTGCGATCCGATGGCGACGGCGGTCACGGGGTGTCCTCTCGTGGGCGGGCGGGGGCGGGCGCCACGATGCGTGCGGCGTCCGGCTCGCGCGCGATGAGCACGCGGTCGGCCAGCTCCCGCACGGCGCCGTCGCCACCACGGTGGTCGAGTACGATGCGTGCCGCTGCGCGGACCAGCGGATGCGCCCCCGGCGTGGCGATCGGCCACCCGACCAGCGCGAGGCACTCGAGGTCGTTGACGTCGTTGCCGAGATAGGCGATCCGGTCGAGGGCGACGCCCGTGTCATCCGCCCAGTCGCGCAGCGCGCTCGCCTTGTCGTCGAGTCCGTGCCGCACCTCGACACCGAGCTTGCGGGCACGGGCGGCCACCACCCGGTTGCGCTCGGTCGAGAGGATGAGCACGGGAACGCCCGCGCGCACCAGCCGGGCGACACCCATCCCGTCGGAGCGGCTGACGGTGACGAACTCCGACCCGTCCTGGCCGATCAGCACCCGGTCGTCGGTGTGCACCCCGTCGAAGTCGGTCACGACGGCGTCCACGTCGAGCGGCGGCACGCGGTCGACCACGGCGGCCATCGCCGTCGCCATCCGCAGCTGCTCCTCGGTGTCGATCTCGATCGCGTGGGCCTCGGCGACGACGGATGCCGCGACCACGCCGAAGAAGCGATGGCGGGCCCGGCGGTATCCGCCCGCGTCCAGCACGTAGAAGGCGCCCGTCTCGAGGTACTCGGGCGCGCGGTCCTGCCGCCGCGGTCGGCGCCGCGGATCGTGGTTGACGCCCTCGAAGCCGCCCTCCGCGGCCGGGCGCCAGAGGAAGCCCCAGGACGGCACCGCCGAGAACACCGAGTCGGCGGACCCGTCGCGCACGGTGCCGATCGCGGTCTGGATGTCGGCGGGATCGATGAAGGGCGAGGTCGCCTGGATGAACACCACGACGCCCACCTCGATCCCGTGCTCGGCGAGCGTCTCGAGGGTGTGGTCGATCGCCGACTCGGAGCTCGCGGTGTCGCCGGCGAGCTCTGCAGGCCGGTCGACGACGTCGGCGCCGCGGGCGCGGGCGACCTCGGCGATCTCCGGATCGTCCGTCGACACCACGACCCGATCGATCGCGGCCACGGCGAGCGCGCTCTCGACGGCGCGCGCCACGAGCGGCACGCCCCCGACGCGTCGCAGGTTCTTGCTGGGCACCCCGCGGGAGCCTCCGCGGGCCGGGATGATCGCCACGACCTCGCTCACGCGTCCGCCTCCTGCGTCTCGGCCGCGGTGCGCGGCGATCCGGAGCGGATCACGCTGCCGGTGCCCGCGAGCACCGCGGCGAGCGTGACCGACGCGCTCGAGCGCAGCGTGTGCACCTCGAGCGGGTCGCTCGCCGCGGCGAGCACCAGCTCGACGGGCACGCCGGTGCGCACCACCGTCACGCCGGGGATCGCCGCGACCGCGTCGAGCAGCTCGACCGGCTCCCGACGGTGGGGCAGGTAGGCGAGCGGCGCCGCGCGCGCGAGCGCCCGCACCCACTCGAGGTGCGCGGAGGGACGCAGCAGGCCGTCGACGACGCGCGCCGTGCCGAGCGCGATGCGGTCCGCGGGCAACGGGATGCGGGGCGCGCCGCCGCGCCGCGCCGCCGCGCGCAGCCAGGGGAAGCGGTTGACCTCGACCGCCGCCCCGAGGCGCTCCGCCGGAGTATGGGCCGCGGTGAAGGCGGTGAACAGCTCGAGGCGTCGCTCGGAGGCGAGGCGACGCAGCTTCTCCCCCGCGAGCTCGCCGAGCAGCACCTTGGCGCGCGACTCCCGCTGCCCGGGGCGGCCGAAGGGCACCTCGCCCAGGATCGCCCGCACGGTGTGCACGACCATCGCCCCGTCGTCGACGATGCTCAGCCGACGCGGTGCGGGCAGCACCGCGGTCGCCGCGCGGGCCTGGCCCGAGAGCGGGTCGCCGAGCACCCAGTGCCGTGCCGTGCCGAGCGCCGTCCACGGGATGCCGTAGTACGGCTCGAAGCGCGCGAACGGCGCCCCCATCCGGTGCAGCAGCTCGGCGGTGGCGACGACCTGCGGATCGAGGATGCGGTAGACGACCCGCGTGGGCTGCCCGGTGTCGGCCAGCCGGCGGGCGGCCCACTCGGCGGCGCTCAGCAGCTGCAGCGGGGATTCCACCCACGCGAGCGCCGGATGCGCCTGCTGCGAGCTGCGCGGCATCGGCCCTCCCCGTGGTCAACCTGCTCGGTGACCAGCGAACGCCGCGTCGGTGAGCGCCCGGGGTGGCCTCGGTGAACGACCGGGTGTGGGCGGGTGAATTCGCCGCGCATGCGCTTCCGGGGACCGCCGCATAGCCTGGGGGGATGGAGGAGTCCGCCGCGGAGCGCCGGGGGCCGGCCGCGGATCCGGTCGGCCCGGGGTCCGAGCTGGTGCCGGCCGCCCCGCCGACCCCGACCGTGCTGCCGCCCGTGAGCGGGTCCGAGACGCCCGGTGCGGCGGGCGACGAGGTCGCGGGCGGTGCCGGGGACTCGCGGCTCGACCAGCTGCTCGACCGGGTCATGTCGGTGCACCGCCCCGCCGTGCTCGCGCACCTGCGCGGCATCCGCTCGCGGTACCCGGATGCGACCCCCGAGCAGGTGCTGCGGATCCTGGAGCGGCGCTACCTCACCACGGTCACCACGAGCGGGGCCGGGGTGGGTGTCGCGGCCGCGGTGCCCGCGGTCGGCACCGGCGCCGCGCTCGCGCTCTCGGGCGCCGAGACGGTGCTGTTCCTCGAGGCGACCGCGCTGTTCGCCCAGTCGGTCGCCGAACTGCACGGCATCCCCGTCGACGACCCGGAGCGCGGGCGCGCGCTCGTGCTGGCGATGGTCATCGGCGGCCCCTCGCAGGAGCTGATCGCGCAGTTCACCGGGCAGGCGACCGGGCGCGGCCCCGCCAAGCCCGAGTTCTGGGGAACGCTGATCGCGAAGAACCTGCCCCGCACGGCCGTCACCCAGTTCATGGATCGGGTGCGCAAGGTGTACCTGCCGCGCATGCTGGCCTCCGCGGGCGGCGGGATCGTCGGCCGGGTGCTCCCCTTCGGAGTCGGGGCGGTCGTGGGCGGCACCGCGAACCAGCTGCTCGGCCGCCGGGTCGTGAAGACGGCGCGCACCGCGTTCGGTCCCCCGCCGTACGTCTTCCCGTCGAGCACCCAGCCCAAGGTGGTGGCGCCGGGACCGCGTGCCACGAAGAGGGCCGAGCGGGCGGTCGCCGCGGGCGAGCGGCGGGCGATCCGCGCCGCGAAGCGCAACCCGCCGCATCCGGGCTGAGCGGCGTCAGTCGCCCGAGGTCGGCATCGCCTCGTCGTCCTCGTCGTCGTCGAACGGATCCGACTCCGAGGTGCGGGGATCGGCGGCGTGGATCGTCGCGAAGCGCTCCCACTCCGCCACGAGGCGGTCGACGGCATCGTGGAAGCGCGCGGTCGCGGCACCCGGCGAGGTGTCGCCGAAGTGGTGCTGCGACCAGAAGGCGAGGGTGGATCGGGCCGACTCGTCGTTGAGCGCCCGATCCACCGCCGCCAGCACCTGGGGCGCATCCTCGGCGCGCAACCACTCGGCCGCGCCGAGGAAGCCCTGCTCGTCGACCTCCGCGTCCGGTGACGACGGGCGGGCCACGAGGATGGGCTTGCCGACCGCCAGGCGGTCGTACACCATCGCCGAGATGTCGGTGACGGCGACGTCGGCGGCGGCCAGCTGCCAGCCGAGCTGGGGGCCGTCGTCGTACACGTGGTGCGCGGCGGGGTCGGCGGCGTTCGCCGCCGCGATCGAGGCGATGATGCTCTCGTTCGCCGCGCGGTAGTCGCGATCGATCACCCCGGACCGCGGATGCGGGCGGTACACGAGCCGGTGCGCCGGCGAGGCGAGCACGGCCCGGGCGAGCGCGACGCCGTGCGAGGCGATCGAGCCGTAGGCGGCCGCCGGGCGGTCGCCCTCCCAGGTGGGGGCGTACAGCACGACGATGCGATCGTCGTCGGGGTAGGGCACCTCGCCCGCGAAGTGGTCGGCCTGCGGGCGTCCGATCGGGATCGCCTTCGTGGCGACGTCGTACGCCCACAGCTTCGTCGAGAGGCGGTCGACGGCCGCCTGCCCGGCCACCAGGGCGTAGTCGTACGCCTTGAACTGGTTGGTGGTCATGTACATCTTGTCCGACTCGCCGTGGTTGATGAACACGTGCCACATGCGGCCGTAGCGGAACATCTGGAAGTTCTTGGTGTTCTGGTTGACGTAGAACACCATCCGCACATCGTGCCGGCCGACGAACGCCTCGAGGTCGGTCACGCGCCGCGCGTACACGACCGGGACGGGCGACTCGTCCTTCAGGGTGAGCGTCGCGCCGGGGCTGCGGGTGAGGATCGTGACCGGGTGGGTCGCGGCCAGCTCGGCGAGCGGCGCGTACCACTGGCGGATCTGGTAGAGGTTCACCCGGGTGTCGGCGAAGTACACGGCGATGTGCACCTCGGCGGGTTCACCCGTGCCCTCGGTCTCGATGCGGTGGGCCAGCTCCCGACGGGTGGTCCGCGATCGCAGCGCGTTGCGCAGCACCTTCCGCGCAGCCCGCAGATCGCTCGCGATCCCCATCGCCCGCCCCTTCTCGGCGCCCGCGCGCCCGAACCATTACACCAGCAGGCGACGACCCGGACGCCCCGGGGGCGGGCATCGTTACCGATCGGTTGCGCACGACCGCAGCCCCGCATTCCGGGCGCGGACCGCGGCGCGTGACAGAATCGGTGCCGTGCCGGCCACCTTCACCTTCGGCGCCGGCAACGCTCGGAAGCTGCTCCGCCTCCCCCTCTACGCGCTCGGCTCCCTCGCCGCGTTGCTCGTGCCGCGCACCCCGCGGATCTGGGTCTTCGGATGCGGCATCGGCCTCGGCGAAGGGGCGCTGCCGCTGTACCGCGCGGCGCGCGAGCGACTCGGCGACGAGGTGCGCCTCGTGTGGATGGCGTCGTCGGACGCCGAGCTCGCGGAGGCCCGGGCGCTCGGATTCGACTCCGTCGCCAAGCACTCCTGGCGGGGGTTCCGGCTCACCCTGCGGGCGCGGGTTCTCGTCGTCACCCACGGCTTCGGCGATGTGAACCGCTACGCGACCGGCGGCGCGTTCGTCGTGCAGCTGTGGCACGGCATCCCGCTCAAGAAGCTGCACCTCGACTCCCCCGCGACGCTCAAGGTGCGCGGGATCCCCGACCACCGCTACGTCCGGGCCCTGCTCGCACGGGCCTATCGGCATGCCGGACGCGGCATCGACCTGTTCCCGGTGGCGTCCGAGCTGGTCGCCCCGCGGATCGCGTCGGCGTTCGGCGTGCGCCCCGAGCGCATCGTGGCGCTCGGCGACATCCGCGACGACGCGCTGCTCGCGCGGGGGCGCGACGAGGTGCGCGCGGACGCCCGGCGGCTGCTCTCCGCGGCCGCGGGCGACATCGACGACGCCTCCCGGGTCGTGCTGTACGCGCCGACCTGGCGCGACGGGGCCCCCGACCCCGGCACGCCGACGCGCGAGGAGTGGGAGCTGATCGCGCGCTGGCTCGACGCACGCGACGCGGTGCTGCTGGTGCGCGCGCACCCCCTGGGTCTCGGCGACTACGCCGCCGGTCCCGCGGTCTCCGACCGCATCCGGATGCTCGGCGCGCACGAGCTGGTCGACGTGACCCCGGCCCTCGCGGGCGTCGACGAGCTCGTGACCGACTACTCCTCGATCGCCTACGACTGCGCGCTCGCCGACGTGCCCACGGTGTTCTTCGCCCCCGACGTCGAGCTGTACGCGCGCAAGCGCGGACTCTACGAGAACTACCGGGTGTTCAGCGACGACCGCTACGTGGCCAGCTGGCAGCACGTGCTCGAACAGCTCGACGCGGTGGGCACCGACTCCGCTCTCGGCCGACGGCTCGCGGCGCACACGGTGTGGCTGCGCGAGGAGCACGTCGACCGGCTCGACGGCCGCAGCGCCGAGCGCGTGCTCGCCGAGATCCTCGCGCGCACCGGCACCCGGGTCGACGAGCACGTGCCCGACGGGCGCCTCGCGCGCGCCCGGGTCGTCGAGGCCGAGTTCGAGGAGGCGGCGGACGGACCTGCCCTACGGGTCACGGTCGCCGACCCGGTGCGCCCCGTCGACGCGGTGCGCCTGGAGGGCGCCCGCGCACGCGTCGAGGCGCCCGTCGCCGCCGGCGGCTCGCTCAGCGTGCGGCTTCCGCTGCTGTGCGAGCGCTGGGGGGTGCCCGGTCTCGCGCTGCCGTCGGGCGAATACCGGCTGACGCTCGACGGCGACATCCCGACGAGCAGGCTCCTGGTCGACGCCGAACCGGCCGGCCGGTTCGTGCACCCGCTCTTCCATGCCGAGTTGCGCGCGCAGGCCGGCGGCCTCGTGCTGACCGTCTCGGCCCCGCTGGCCGCCGACGAGCGCGGGCACCGCAACCAGAGGCGGCTGGAGCGCGCGTACCGGAGGGCGACGCCGGTTCCCGAGGACGCCGTGTTCCTCGAGAGCTTCTACGGGCAGTCGGCGTCGGACAACCCGCTCGGCATCGCCCGCACCCTGCGCCGGATGCGCCCCGACGTGACGCGGTACTGGAGCGTCGTCGACGGCTCGGTCGCGGTGCCGGAGGGGGATGTGCGGCTCATCGAGGGCAGTCGGGAGTGGTGGCGGGTGCGCGGCTCGGCGCGCGTGCTCATCGTCAACGACTGGTTGCGCAAGCGGTTCCGACGGCGCCGGCACCAGCACGTGCTGCAGACCTGGCACGGCACGATGCTCAAGCGCCTCGCGCTCGACCGGGCGGGTGTCGGGGCGCGCACCCGCGTCGCCGTGCGTCGCGAGAGCGCGCGGTGGGATGCGCTGCTCGCGCAGAACGCCTACAGCGCCCGCATCTTCCGCTCTGCCTACGCGTTCACACGCGGCACCTGGGACGAGGGCTATCCCCGCAACGACCGGCTGGTCTCGGGGGCGGATGCCGGCGCCATCCGGCGGGCCGTCGGCATCCCCGACGACGCCCGGGTCGTGCTCTACGCGCCCACCTGGCGCGACGACCGCACCGAGATGGTCGACTACCTCGACCTCACCACCTTCGCGCGCGAGCTCGGCGACGACCACGTGCTGCTCGTGCGCGGGCACTCGCGCACCCTCCGCTACGGACGCGACCTCGAGGCCGAGGGGCTCGTCGACGTGACGAGCTACCCGAACGTCGCCGACCTGCTCGAGGTGGCCGACGTGCTCGTCACCGACTACTCCTCGGTCATGTTCGACTTCTCGGCCACCGGCCGTCCCATCATCTTCTTCACGCCCGACCTGGCGCACTACAGCTCGGATCTGCGCGGGTTCTACTTCGATCTGCTCGCGGAGGCGCCGGGGCCGGTCGTGCGCACGCGGGAGGAGCTGCTCGACGCCATCGCCGACGCGGATGCCTCGCGGCACCGCTACCGCCAGCAGGCCGCCCGCTGGCGCGAGCGGTTCACCCCCCTCGACGACGGCGACGCGGGCCGCCGCGTGGTGCAGCGCATGACCGGCGCCGGATGGCTCTAGCGGCCGCTCACGACTCGGTGCGGGAGGTGTCGACCGCGTCGCGCGCGCCCCGGGTGACCCCCAGCAGGAATCCGGAGCCCCAGCTGAGGTGCATCACGGCGATGGCATACGCCACGCGGAGCCGGTCGATCACGCCGCCCGGGGAGCGCACCGCGGCGAAGCCGAGGAGCGCGAGGTAGAGCAGCGGGCCGAGGTAGACCAGCGCGAGCAGCCAGCCGACCCACCCGGCGACGAGCCCGCTCGCCAGGAGGGGGGCGACGAGCACGCACAGCAGCAGGTCGATCACGAACAGCGGCGGCGCGAAGTAGCGCAGCGAGTTGCGACCTCCGAGGCGCCGCACGAGCTCCCCGCGCCACACGCCCGTCGCCCAGAACTGGCGCGACAGCGCGCCCCAGCTCGATCGCGGCCAGTAGCGCACCTGCAGGGCCGGATCGAACCAGACGAGATGGCCGGAGTTGCGCAGCCGGAAGTTCAGCTCCCAGTCCTCGCCGCGCCGCAGCGTCTCGTCGTAGCCGCCGACGGACCGCAGCAGCGCCGCGTCCATGACGCCGAGGTAGGCCGACTCCGCCGGCCCCTCGGCGACGGCGTCGTCGTCGTGGTAGCTCGCGCCGCCGAGCCCGAACCGGCTGTTGTAGGCGCGCGCGATCGCCGCCTGCACCCCCGGCCGCCCGGCGGCCGCCATGACGCCCCCGACGCTCGCGGCGCCCGTGCGCTGAAGCGTCTCGACGCCGCGCGCCGTGTAGCCGGGCGACAGCTCGGTGTGCGCGTCGACCCGCACGATCACGGGATGACGCGCCGCCTCGATCGCCCGGTTCAGACCGATCGGGATGTCCATCCCGGGGTTCTCCACCACGCGGATGCGGTCGTCCGCGGCGGTGAGCCCGGAGATCACCTCGGCGGTGCCGTCGGTCGACGGTCCGAGCGCCAGGATGACCTCGACGGGTCCGGCGTAGTCCTGCGCGAGCACCGAGCGCACGGCATCCGCGACGTAGCCGACCTCGTTCAGCACGGGCATCACGTAGGAGACGCCGGGAGCCGCGTGCGGCTGTGCCATGCGTCCTCCCGGTCGGCCCGCGGATGCGGTCCGCATGAGCCTAGCAACGGCGCGGACCCCCGGACGCCGAACCGCGCCCTCGTTCCCGACGGGATGGGAACGTGGGCGCGGTTCGGGAGCCGACCGGGACGGGACTCAGCTGGAGAGCTCTCCCAGCGTCACGTCGACGGTGGTCACCTTGCCGCCGCGCTCGTAGCTCAGCGTGGTCTTCGATCCCGCGGCGAGCGCGCGCACCTGCGCGGTCAGATCGGTGCTGCTGGTGATCTGGTGGCCGTCGAACTCGGTCACCACGTCTCCCACCTTCAGGCCGGCCGCGTCCGCTGCGCCGCCCGAGACGACCTCGGCGATGTAGGCGCCCACGACGTCCGACTGGTCGGAGGTGGCGGTGCTGACGCTCGCGCCGAGCAGGCCGTGGCTCGCCGCGCCGTCCGAGATGATCTCCTCGGCGATGCGCTGCGCGAGCGACGCCGGGATGGCGAAGCCCACGCCGATCGACCCGCTCTGGCTCGTGCTCGACGACCCGGTCGAGGCGATGGCCACGTTGATGCCCACCAGCTGACCCTGGTCGTTGAGCAGGGCGCCGCCCGAGTTGCCGGGGTTGATCGCCGCGTCGGTCTGGATGACCGGCAGCGAGATGGTCGAGCTGGTCGACCCGGAGCTCGAGCTCGAGCCGTCGCCCTGGTCGAAGTTCCAGAAGTCGAACGGTCCCTGACCGCCGTTCTGCTGCTGGTCGGGCGTCTGGTCGGTGTCGCCCGAGTCGGGCACCGCGGACGACTGGATCTGGATGCTGCGGTCGAGCGCGCTGACGATGCCGTCGGTCACGGTGTTCGACAGGCCGAGCGGTGCGCCGATCGCGATGACCTGGCTGCCCACGTCGAGCGCGTCCGAGTCGCCCCATTCGACGGGCGTGAGGCCGGACGCCCCCTCGAGCTTGATCACGGCGAGGTCGACGATCGGGTCGATGCCGACGACGGTCGCCGCGTAGATGTGACCGTCGGCCGTCGTGACCTCGATCGTGCCGTCGGCGGACTCGCCGTCGAGGGTCACGACGTGGGTGTTGGTGAGCACGTAGCCGTCGTCGCTGAGCACGACGCCCGAGCCGGTGCCGCCGGAGCTGCCGGTGGTGACGTTGATCGTGACGACCGAGTCGGCGGCCTTGGCGGCCACGGCGGTGACCGCGTCGACGCTGCCGGGGTTGTTGACCGTGATGGTCTGGCTGCCGCCGGTGCTCGACGTCGACTGCGTCGAGGGCTGGCTCGTGATGGCCCACGCGGCGACGCCCGCGCCGGCCCCGCCGCCGAGGAGCGCGGCCACGACCGCGGCCGCGATGATCGGCACGGCGACCGAGCGCTGCTTGACGGGCGCGGCACCGGCCCCCGGCTCCTGGGGGGCGGCGAAGCTCGGCGGGAGCTGCCCGCCCGCACCGCCCGAGGTCTCGGTCGGTGCGCTCGCCGCAGGCGCCTGCGCGACAGGAGCCTGCTCGACGGGGGCCTGCTCGACGGGCGCCTGCTCGACGGGGGCGAAAGCGGCCGGCGTCTGCCCCGGCTGCGTCGTCTCGTGCTCGGCGCCCTCGGGTGCGGAGGCTTCGGGGGTGGTGTTCTCTGACGACTCGAAATCGGACATCGGTGGCGCTCCTTTCACGCAGTCGTCAGCGTGCGATCCCAAGCTGAACGATCTCTATGCTCGCCCTGGGAGCCTACTTCGCCGCACATGTGACCTCCCTGGCCGCGGCGATCGGCGAGCACCGGTAGCGTGTGCGCGTGACCGACGCACCCTGGATCCGCGCGGCCCGCGGTGCCCTGCTGCTCGGCGACGACGGCCGGGCCCGCCCGACGATCTTCGCCGAGATGTCGGCCCTGGCGGCGGCCACCGGTGCCCTCAACCTCGGCCAGGGGTTCCCCGACGAGGACGGGCCCGCCGAAGTGCTCGAGGAGGCGCGCGCGGCCATCGCGTCCGGCATCAACCAGTACCCGCCCGGCCTCGGGATGCCCGTGCTGCGCGAAGCCGTCAGCAGCCACCAGTCGCGCTTCTACGGGCTCGAGGTCGATCCCGACCGCGAGGTGCTCGTCACGGCGGGGGCGACGGAGGCGCTCGCGGCGACCCTGCTCGCCTTCGTGGACCGCGGCGACGAGGTGGTCACCCTGGAGCCGGTCTACGACTCCTACGCCGCCGTCATCGCCCTCGCGGCAGGCCGGCACGTCCCCGTGCCGCTGACGGCACCCGACTTCCGGGCGGACCCGGATGCGCTGCGGGCCGCCGTCACCGACCGCACCCGCATCATCCTGCTCAACTCGCCGCACAATCCGACCGGAGCGATGCTCGACCCCGCGTTCCTCGACCTCGCGATCGAGCTCGCACATCGCCACGACGCCCTCGTGGTGACCGACGAGGTCTACGAGCACCTGGTGTTCGACGGGCGCCGCCACGTTCCCGCGGCGACCCGACCGGGGGCGCACGGACGCGTCATCAGCATCTCGAGCGCCGGCAAGACCTTCTCCACGACGGGATGGAAGATCGGCTGGATCACCGCCGCCCCGGAGCTGCGGGACGCCGTGCTGGCCGTGAAGCAGTTCCTCACCTACGTCAACGGGGCGCCGTTCCAGCCGGCCGTCGCGCGCGGGCTCGCCCTTCCCGACTCCTACTTCCTCGACGCCGCCTCGACCCTGCAGCACAAGCGCGACCTGCTCTCGGACGGGCTGCGCGCCGCCGGATTCACCGTGAGCCGCCCGAGCGGCTCGTATTTCGTGATCGCGGACGCCGCACCGCTCGGGATCACGGACGCCGAACGGTTCTGCCGTCTGCTTCCGGAGCTCGCCGGCGTCGTCGGCGTCCCGCTCACCGCGTTCGTGCATCCCGACCGCCGTGCGCCGTACCGCTCGTCGGTGCGGTTCGCGTTCTGCAAGCGCGTCGAGGTGCTCGAGGAGGCCGCGAGGAGACTGGCCGACGCCACCCTGTGAGGGATGCCCGCCCTCCCCCGAAGGGGGTGTACAGACCTGTCCATTTCGCCCCCTATGATGGGCGCACCCACCACACCCGATCGGCACCTCATGGCACCCACCACCCCGTCCGCCGCATCCATCCTCGACGCCGCCTGCGCCATCGTCATCGGCGACGGCGTCGACGCCCTCGGCTACGGCACCCTCGCCCAGCGCCTCGACGTCGCCCCCGACGACGTCGCGGCCGTGTTCCCCGTCTTCGAGGACCTGCTCGCGGCGCTGCTCACCCGCGAGACCAACGAACTCGCGCGCATCATCGCCGACAACGTCGAACGGGATCCGCGCGGCGGACTCCCGTCGCGGATCTTCGGCTACGCGCTCGCCGCCGTGTACGAGCACCCGCTCGCGCGCGCCCTCTACCTGACCGACCCCGCCGGCCTGAACCGCATCATGCGCTCCGTCGACGGGGTGGCGCCCGTGCCCGACCTGAGCATCCACCCCGAGCTGCTGCCCACCCTGCAGGATGTCGGCATGGTCCGTCGGGACGTCGACCCGCACGCCGTGGCCGCGGTCATCAGCGTGCTGGGGTCGGGGGTCGCGATGTCGGCGCCCGGTCAGCTGATCGACACCGTCGCCTCCGGGCTCACGACGATGCTGGAGCGCTCGGTCGACGCCGACGTCGTCGACACGACGCCCGGCAAGGTCGTGTTCGCGCGCTTCGCCGAGTCCCTGGCCGTCGGCACCCCTCCTCGCTAGGCTCGGCCACGACGGCGGGCACACCTCCCGCCGCGGATCGAAGGGGTGCCACCGCATGTCGAACGACGACGTCATCGAGGTCAGCCGGTTCATCAAGTCCGTGTGGTGGCTCGTGCTGCTGCGCGGCATCTTCGCGATCATCCTCGGCGTGCTGGCGTTCGTCGCGCCGGTGCTCACCGCGATCGTCTTCGTGTGGGTGTTCGCGTTCTACGCGATCGTCGACGGCGTCGTCAACATCATGCACGCGATCTCGGTGCGCAAGTCCGACCCCACCTGGGGCTGGCTGCTGACGATCGGCATCGTCGGCGTGCTCGCCGGGATCGGTGTCGCCATCTTCCCGGCCGCCGCCGGCGCGCTGGCGCTGCTCGTGCTGCTCTGGATCGTCGCCATCTGGGCGGTCATCGGCGGCATCTTCGGCATCCCGGCCGCCGCGGCGCTCGCGAGCGGCGGGGCGAAGGCCATGGGGATCATCTTCTCGGTGGTGTCGATCCTCTTCGGCATCGTGCTCATGGTGATGCTGTTCACGACGCCGCAGTCGGCCCTGATCGGCCTGATCTACGTGCTCGGCGCGTGGGCCGTGATCGCCGGCATCGTGCTCATCATCATCGCGTTCCAGGCCCGCTCGGCCGCGAACGCGAACCTGGCCGCCGCCTAGAGCGGCTCGACCCGGTAGCGGCGCAGCTGCAGCGCCGGGTTGAGGTGCCGCACCTCGCGGATGCGGGCGGGGCTGATCCAGGCGACCGCCACATCCGTCGCCTCGCCGATCGTGACGAGCTCCACCCCCATCGGGTCGACGACCATACTGTTGCCGGCGCCGACGGGCGGCGCCTGGTCGGCCGCCGCGAGGTAGATGGTGTTCTCGATGGCCCGCGCCGTCACCAGGGTGCGCCAGGCCGACTCCTTGAGCGGGCCCCGCACCCACTCCGCGGGGAGCACCACGAGGTCGACGCCCGCGTCGACGAGTCGACGGGTCACCTCGGGGAAGCGCACGTCGTAGCAGGTCTCGAGGCCCACCGTGAAGCCGCCGGCCGGGAACGTCGCGGGCTCGGCGAGCGGACCCGCCACGATCCAGTCGGACTCGCGCTGCCCGAAGGCGTCGTAGAGGTGCTGCTTGCGGTAGTGGGCGACGAGCTCACCGTCGGGGTCGAGCGCGACAACCGTGTTCGCCGCGCGCTCGGGCTCCCCGGGGACGACCTCGAGCATCCCCGCCACCAGGTGGATGCCGAGCTCGGCGGCGATCTCGGCGAGCCCGCGCACGAACGGGCCGTGCAGCGTCTGCGCCGCCTCGACCCAGTCGGCGCCCATCGTCGGCGTGAAGTACGACGAGTACTCGGGGAACACCACGAGCATCGCCCCGCGCGATGCCGCCTCCACGGCGAGGCGCGAGATCTCCTCCAGATTGGCGGACGTGTCGTCGCTCGGGGCGAACTGCGCGACCGCCACCGCGAACGGGGCGTCTTCGGCGTTCATGGCGTCAGCCTACGCCGCGCACCGAACGGCGGAACCCGAGATATCATCGTGCAACCACCACCACACCCTGCCCCGAGGTGCCGCATGATCGCATCGCCCCGCCGCTCCCCCACCACGCGACCGCTGCGCCCGGTCGCCGCGTCGGCCGCCGCCCTCGTGCTCGCGGCGGCACTCGCCGCCTGCGCGTCCGGGATGCCCGGCGACGGCACGTCGAGCTCCCCGCCGATGCCGTGCGCGGGCTCGACCGACTCGCCCTGCGCCACCACCTCGCCGAGCCCGACGGCGAGCCCCACGCCCACGGCAACCTCGGCCGGGCTGCCCGACGGCGCCGAGCAGAACCTCGCGGATGCCGTCTCGAGCGGCAACACGCAGGCGGCCGAGGGCTACCTCGCCGATCCCACACGCGTCGTCATCGCGGCGAGCGAGGCCGACACCCAGGAGTCGCCCGTCGACGCCGTGCTGGCACTCGACTACGTGCAGCCGGGCGTCGGCTCATGGGACTTCGGTCTCGCCGGCGTCACGATCGAGCAGTACGCCGGCAATCCGATCTACGGCGCGTTCTTCCCGCCCGACGCGATCGTCGGCCGCTCGGACACGGGGGCCGTCGTGTCGTTCGTACCCGACGGCGACCGCATCGGCACGATCTTCATGTCGATCGACGAGTCGCTCATCACGGAGTACTGAGGCCCGCCCCTCGACGCGCGGGACTACACTCGCGCCATGGCGGTGGTGCTGACCCCCTACCTGAGCTACCGGGACGCGTCGGCGGCGATCACCTGGCTCGAGGCGATCGGGTTCCAGCTCGTGACCCGTCAGGACGACGCCGAGGGCGCCGTGCTGCACGCCGAACTGCGCTGGGACGACGCGGTCGTCATGCTCGCGGGCGACGATCAGCCGTACTCCGTCGCCCCGCTGATCGGCATCTCGACCGGCGCGGGTGTCTATCTCGTCGTCGACGACGTCGATGCGGTCTACTCGCTCGCCGTCGGCGCGGGGGCGACCGCGGTGCTCCCGCCCGAGGAGACCGAGTGGGGATCGCGCCGGGCCCGCGTGATCGACCCCGGAGGTCGCGAGTGGAGCTTCGGCTCGTATCGACCCGGGTTCGGCTGGTAGACGAAGAAGGGCCGCCCTGACGGGCGACCCTTCTTCATTTCGTTGCGGGGACAGGATTTGTCCCCACCGCCTCCCCCAGACGCGCTGCGCGCGCCAGGGGCCCCTCGGCGGCGTAGGCCCACCTGCTCGCAGGTGCAGATCCACTCGTCGCAAGCAAACGAAGAAGGGCCGCCCTGACGGGCGACCCTTCTTCATTTCGTTGCGGGGACAGGATTTGAACCTGCGACCTCTGGGTTATGAGCCCAGCGAGCTACCGAACTGCTCCACCCCGCGGCACAAGGAATGAGCCTAGCACGGAAGCGGAGCGGTCGCGGACCACCGGTCGATCAGCCCGCCGCGGCGATCGCAGCCTCCACGGCGGTCTGCATCCGCTGGTCGGCCTCCGCCGCCGCGACCAGGTCGCCCTCGGCGTAGGCGGCGGTGCGGTCGGCGAGCGCCTGCTGGTAGTCCTTCAGCGCCTGCTGCAGCGCGGCGTCGTCGACCGTCGAACCCGAACCGGTGTCGCCGCCCGTGTCGCCACCGGTGTCGGTGCCTCCCGTGTCGCCGCCGGTGTCGGTGCCGCCGCCCTCGGCGCCGGCGTCGCCGCCGTTGGCACCCGAGTCGCCGCCGAAGATCGCGTCGAGCGCCTCGTCGAGGGTGTCCTCGAAGGCCACCTGGTCGCCGAACGCCACGAGCACCTTGCGCAGCAGCGGGTAGCTGGTCTCACCCGTCGAGGCGACGTAGACCGGCTGCACGTAGAGCAGGCCGCCGCCGACGGGCACCGTCAGCAGGTTGCCGAGCGTCACCTTGCTGCCCTGCTGGTTGAGCAGGTTGAGCTCCGACGCGACACGCGCGTTCGAGTTGAAGTTCGACTGCACCTGGCCGGGCCCGGGCACCGTGTCCTGGGTCGGCAGGGTGAGCAGGGTCAGCTTGCCGTAGTCGGGCCCCGCATCCGCGTTCGCCGAGAGGTAGCCGGTGAGCACGCTCTGCCCGGCATCCGTCGCCTGCTTCTGCGGGATGTAGGTGGAGTAGATCGAGAACGACGGCGTATCCGCATCCGGCATCTGCATCGTCAGGTAGTACGGCGGCTGCGTCGTCGGCGACGAGGTCGACCCGGTCGGGTCGTTCGGCGTGGCCCACGCGTCGTCGCCCGAGTAGAACGTTCCGGCGTCGTCGACGTGGTAGGTCTGCAGGATCGCGCGCTGCGCCTTGAACAGGTCGGCGGGGTAGCGCACGTGCGCCGTGAGCTCGTCGCTCATTTCCGAGGCCGACTTCAGAGTCGTGGGGAAGATCTTCTGCCAGGTCTTCAGCAGCGGGTCCTCGGTGTCCCACGCGTACAGGGTCACGTGACCGTCGTACGCGTCGACCGTGGCCTTCACCGAGTTGCGGATGTAGTTGATGTCGTCGAGCGGGTAGTCGGGGCTCGGGGTGTCGGTGTCGGCGATCATCGACGAGAGCTGCTGGATGCTCGAGTAGGGGTAGTCGGCGGTCGTCGTGTAGCCGTCGACGATCCACACCAGGCGCCCGTCGACGACGGCCGGGTAGGTGTCGGTGTCGAGCGTCAGGTACGGCGCCACCTTCTGCACGCGCTCCAGCGGGTCGCGGTTGTAGAGGATCTGCGAGTCGGAGGTGACCGCGTCCGAGAGCAGCAGGTCGGCCGACTGGAACTTGAGGGCGTAGACGAGCTTCTTCACGACGTCGTCGAGCACCGGCCCGCCGTCGCCGTCGAAGGTGAACGTCGCGGCGTTGGCGTCGCTCTGGTCGCCGCCCCGCGGGTAGTCGATCTCGATCGGGGTCGAGTCCTTCGGCGCGCCCACGATGGAGTACTCGGGCGAGTTCTCGCCGAAGTAGACGCGGGGCTCGTACTCCCCCAGCTCGCCCGTCGACGGGATGCCCGACTCGAGGAACTCGGGCGTGCCGTCCGCGGCGCGCTTGTTGCCGTACGCCGCCACGACGCCGTAGCCGTGGGTGTAGACGAGCGTGTTGTTGTACCAGCTCTGGTTGCTCTGGCCCGCCTGGTTGAGCTCGCGCACCGCGATCACGGTGTCCTGGGTCGAACCGTTCACGTCGTAGCGGTCGACGTCGAGGTGGGTCTGGAACTGGTAGTACTGCTTGACCCGCTCGAGCTGCCGGAAGGTGGGGCTCACGATCGCGGGGTCGAGGATGCGGATGCTCGCGGTGGTCTGGGCGTCCTCCCGCAGCTGACCGGCGGTGGCGGTCGTCACCGCGTCGTAGTTGACGACGTCGATGTTCTGCAGGTTGTATCCGGCCCGGGTGGCGTCGAGCGAGCGCTGGATGTACTCCGCCTCGAGCTGCTTCGCGTTCGGGTCGACGGTGAAGCGCTGCACGATCGCCGGGTAGATGGTGCCGATCACGAGCGCCGAGACGATGAGCAGCGCGGTGCCGATGAGCGGCAGGCGCCACCGCCCGATCGCCGCGGTCACCACGAACAGCACCGCGACGAACGCCGCGATGCCCGCGAGGATCGCGCGACCCGGGATGCCGGCGTTCACATCCGTGTAGGTCGCGCCCGTCACGGCGCCGGTGTCGTCGGTGAGGGTGGCGTACTGGTCGAGCCAGATGCTCACCGCCTGCAGCGCGACGTAGACGGCCGCGGTGATCGCGATCTGGATCCGCGCGGCGCGCGTCACGCGCACCTCGCGGCCGTTGATGCGGATGCCGCCGTAGAGGTAGTGCGTCGCGATCGCCGCGATGCCCGAGATCAGCACGATCGCCGAGGCGTAGGCGACGATGCCGCGGTAGAAGGGCAGCTCGTAGACGAAGAACGAGACGTCGAAGCCGAACTGCGGGTCGGTGGTGCCGAACTCGGTGCGGTTCAGGTACTGCAGCACCGTCGTCCAGCGGGCCGCGGTCGAGACGCCCACGAAGAGGCCGAGCAGCACCGGGATGCCGATCATCGCCAGACGTCGCAGGGGCTCGATCACCTGCTGATAGCGGTCGAGCTGCGAGTTGAGCTTCTGGTAGAGCGGCCGCGAGCGGAACGCGATGTAGATGCTCGCCCACATGGCGATCGCCATCGCCGCGAACCCGACGAGGAACATCACCGCCATCGCCCACCACTGCGTGGTGAGCACGGAGAGGTAGCCGAGCTGGTCGAACCAGAGCACATCGGCGTACAGGTAGGCGAAGGCGAGGAAGCCGACGACGAGCACCGCGAGGATCGCGATGACGATCGCGATCGTGCTGCGCCCTCGGGAACGGGTGTCGGCGGTGCTGCTGGCGGATGTCACGGGTGGCGCTCCTGCGGGTCAGCGGGGGCGGAAGGACCCCGGCGGCTCCGCACCATCCTATGCGGCTCCCGCCGTGGACGCTCTGGGCGAAGACTCAGCCGCAGCGGGCGAGGTCGGCGGTCGAGGCGCCCGCGCCGATCGCCGTGACCACGTCGATCGCCTGGTCGAGATCGTCGACCGCGAACACCTGCAGTCCGTCCGGGATGTGCCCGACGACCTCACCGCAGTTGTCGCGCGGCGCGAGGAACCAGTCGGCACCCGCGTCGCGCGCGCCGTACATCTTCTGGCGGATGCCGCCGATCGCCCCGACGTCGCCCGCGGCGTCGATCGTGCCGGTGCCTGCGATGTGCGCGCCGCCCGTCAGGGCGCCGGGGGTGAGCGTGTCGTAGATGCCGAGCGCGAACATCATGCCGGCGCTCGGACCGCCGACGTCCTGCAGGTTGATGGTGACGTCGAACGGGAAGGCGTAGTCCTCGCCCGGCACGATCCCCACCATGGGGGAGTCGTCGGTCGCGGACCGCGCGACCGTGGTGACGGCGACGGTCTGCTCCGCGCCGTCTCGCCGGATGCCGAACGAGACGGTGGCTCCGACCCCCGCATCCGCGATCGCCGCCCGCAGCTCGGAGTCGCTCGCGACCGCCTCGCCGTCCACCGTGAGGATCTCGTCGCCGATCTCGAGCATCCCGTCGGCGGGGTCGCCCGCCGAGACCGCGGCGACCACGACCGTCGACTCGTACGCGACGCCGAGCTCGCCGAGCGCCGCCGCGGTGGCCGACTGCTGCGAGGTGCGCATGTCGAGCGCGCTCTCCTGATCGGCCTCGTCCTGGGTCTGCCCGGCCGGGTAGACCGCGTCGATCGGCACGATCGCGCGGCGGGGGTCGAGCCAGGCGCCGACCACGTCGAACCAGTCGAGCGGGTTCTCGTGCGACCCGTCGAGGTACACGGTGAGCAGGTCGAGTCGACCGTCGGTCGGGTAGCTCTCGGCGCCGTCCACCTGGAGCACGGGGACCTCCTCGCCGTCGACCTCGGTGGTGCCGAGCGTGTCGTACACCGGCCCGGGCCGCTCGACCACGTACGGCGCCGGCGAGATGGCGAGCAGCAGCGCCGCCAGGATGGCGACGATCAGGAGGCCCTGACCGACCAGCTGACGCCGAGAATCGGGTCCGCGGTCCGCGCCTGTCGTCACCAGTTCCTCCGTGTTCGCTGCGGGCGCAGCCGAGACGCCGTCAGCCTAGGACAATTTCCCGGTGGCGCCCTGGGAGGGGCGACTAGCGTGGGCGGCATGGCAGACGAGCCCCGCGATCCCTTCTCCGACGGGTCGGACAAGGATCCCGGAGAGGAGTTCCGCGACATGCTGCGCGACTTCCTGGCCGGCGACACCGACCTCGATCCCGCGCAGCTCGCGAGCGCCGCGGGGCTCCCCGCCGACCCGGAGCTCGTGCAGCGTCTCATCGGGCAGCTGCAGCAGGCACTGCAGAACTCCGGAGACGGCATCAACTGGTCGCTCGCGAAGGAGCAGGCGACGGCGCTCGCGGCGCGGTCGGCGGTGACCTCGACCCCGGCCGAGGTGTCGGCGCTCGAGCAGGCTCTGCACGTGGCGGCGCTGTGGCTCGACGAGGCAACCGACATCGCGAGCCTCACGACCGAGCCGACCCTGCTCACCCGCGCAGGCTGGGCCGAGGCGACGATGCCGGTCTGGACCCAGCTCGCGGAACCGGTCGCGAACTCGATCGCGACCGCCCTCACGGACGTGCTCGAGGAGCAGGCCCCCGAGGAGCTCACGGGCATGCTCGGCGACGCGGGGCGCCTCATGCGCAACGTGGGCGGCACGCTGTTCGCGATGCAGCTCGGCCAGGTGGTCGGCCAGCTCGCCCAGGAGGTGGTGTCGGGCGGCGACGTCGGCATCCCCCTGCTCGACGGCGAGCAGCGCCAGGCGGCGCTCGTTCCGCAGAACGTCGACGACTTCGCGCGCGGCCTCGAGATCCCGGTCGACGAGGTTCGCCTCTACTTGGCCGTGCGCGAGCTCGCCCACGCCCGGCTGTTCCGGCACGCGAAGTGGCTGCGGCTGCACCTCTTCAGCCAGATCACCGACTACGCGCGCGGCATCCGCATCGACACCGGCCCCCTCGAGGAGCTGGCGGCCGACTTCGACCCGCAGAACCCGGAGGCGCTGCGCGAGGCGATGACGAGCGGCAAGCTCATCCCGCCGAAGACCGACGAGCAGCTCGCGGCGCTGCGCCGCCTCGAGACGACCCTCGCGCTCATCGAGGGCTGGGTCGACGTGGTGACGGCCGAGGCGAGCGGACGGCTCCCGAAGTCGGAGGCCATCGCCGAGACGGTGCGCCGCCGCCGGGCCGCGGGCGGGCCGGCGGAGTCGGCCTTCGCGAGCCTCGTCGGCCTCGAGCTGCGCCCGCGGCGCCTCCGCGAGGCCGCCGCGATGTGGCAGGCCGTCACGGATGCCGCGGGAGCCGCCGGACGCGACGCGCTCTGGGCGCACCCCGACATCCTGCCGACCGACCTCGACATCGACGACCCGACGCTGCTCATCGCGCGGCTCACGGGCGACGAGCCGGAGGAGGACGACGTCGACCGCGCCCTCCAGGACCTGCTCGACGACTCGACCGGCGATCGGCCTCGCGAGGACTGACCCGGCTAGAGCGGCCGGGCCAGCAGCGCCACGACGACCTCGCCGCCCTTGGTGGGCTGCTGCGCGAGCTCGTGGAATCCGAGGCGCGCGTGGAAGGCGAGCGACTCGGGGTTCGGCGGCTGCACGTTGACCTCGCAGGTGACCTCGGCCGCCCCGCGGGCACGCGCCTCCTCGAAGACGCGCTGGTACAGCCGGCGCCCCGCTCCGAGCCCGCGCGCGTCGGAGCCGAGCACGATGCGGTCGACGTAGAGGAAGTCGTCGCCGCGCGCGCTGAACCAGCGGTAGTTCTCGCTCGCGTAGTCGAGCCCGGGCGTCATCGCCAGCAGGAATCCGACCGCCGCGCCGTCGCGCTCGGCGACGAGCACCAGCGCGCTGTGCGCCACGAGCGCCGCGAACTCATCCGCCGGCGTGATCGGCACCGCGGGGTACGCGGCGTCGTTGATGGCGACCAGGGGGGCGAGGTCGTCGGGAGCGTACGGGCGGATCAGGATCTCGGACACGCCTGTCACGCTAGCGCCCGCGCGGTGCTCACCCCACCCACGCCTCCGTGACCTTCGTGCGCATCCAGCTGAGCGGGTCGACGAAGGTGTCGCCCACGATGATGCTGAAGTGCAGGTGGGCCCCGGTGCTCTCGCCGGTGCTGCCGACGCGGCCGATCACATCGCCGCGGTGCACGACCGTCCCGACGGGCACGTTGCTGCCCGAGATCATGTGCGCGTAGCCGCTGTAGACGATCTGGCCGTCGATCTCGTGCTGGATGACGACGTAGGAGCCCCAGCCCTCCATCGGCCGCGACACCACGACGCCGTCGGCGATCGCGTGGATGGCCGTGCCGTACCCGGGGGTGAAGTCGATCCCCGAGTGCTGGGTCGAGCAGCCCGCGCACGGTGCCGACCGGTATCCGAAGAGGCTCGTGATCGGCGAGGTCGGGGCGACCGGCCACTGGATGGGCGTGTAGTAGCTGAGGGCGATGTCGTCGCGCTCGGTCGGCAGCGGCAGCGCCGCCTCGGACTGGGCGAGATTGGCGGCGCTCAGGGTGAGCTGCTGGCCCACGACCGTCGGCTCGGCCGGCTCGATCGCGGTGGCCGAGGCGGGCAGGTCGTGCACGACGATGAGGGCCATGCTGAGCGCGACCGTGCCGACGGCGAGGCGGCGGCGGCTGATGCCGCGAAAGATTCCGAGGGGCAGGTGGTGGGCGGCGCGGAGGTCGGATGCGCGCGTGGCGGGGTGGAGCGGATGGGGCACGTCGGTCTCTCGGGTTCTGTCCCGCGGGGCGGGAGAGCGCTGCGGCGCGCCGTCGGATCTTCGGGTCTGGCCGATCTCGGGCGATCGACCCGGCGGAGGTGGTCACGCCGGGGCCGCTCGAGGGCCTCATCTACCGTGACCCATCTACCTGGCAGAAGCCTGGCATCCGCCTCCGGATCATGTGGGAGCGCTCCCGGTCGAGTGGGAGCGCTCCCGACAGCGAACACCCCGGGAACACTCGGGCAACTCCCCGGCTGCTCCCTTGCCTCGCACGGTCGTGCAGTCGTTCAATGGACGTGTCCCCCGAACGAGGGCGTGGTCGAGAAGGGACGTGGACATGCATCTGACGGTCGAATCGCAGGCGACCATCACCGAGCTGGACGTCGAGCGGGTACTCGACGACGTGCACCGGGTGCGCGACGGGAATCGCGTGCTGGGATACGTGCTCGAGACCGGGCTGGTCTTCGTGACCCTGCGCGGCGACATCTTCAACACCTCCGTCGAGGTCGGTCAGTCGTACGACCTCGACACGGCGGTGCGCATCCTGGCGCGTCGCTGACCCGGCCGGGCGGCAGCGCCGCGGGGGTGGCGCGCACCCGGTGAGCGGGCCCGCCGTTACAGTGTGCGGGTGACGACGGCGCAGCCCGATCGGCGCGGCATCGACCTCGACCGCCGCGACCTGACCCTCGACCTCGCGCGCGTGTTCTGCGTGCTGCTGGTCGTGGTCGTGCACCTGCTGTTCGTGGGCGTCGGACCGGACGCCGACGGCGGCCTCGCGATCAGCCGTCCGCTCGAGCAGCAGCCGTGGTTCTGGATCGCGACCTGGTTCGGCCAGGTCATGCCGCTGTTCTTCGTGGTCGGCGGATTCGCCACGGCGACGTCGCTGCGCGGTCATCGCAGCCGCGCGGCGGATGCCGACCGGGGCCGTGCGGAGGCGGACCGGGCGTTCCTGCACGCCCGGATCCAGCGGCTGGCGCGCCCCGCACTGCCGCTGTTCGTCTTCCTCGCCGCCGCGCTCGGCATCGCGACGGCCATCGGGGTCGACCCCGGACTGCTGGACGCGGTGGCGACGGGCGTCGGCAGCCCGCTCTGGTTCCTGTGCGCCTACCTGATCTGCCAGCTCGCGGCGCCGTTCCTGCTCGACCGCCACGAGCGCGCACCGCGTGCCACCGTCGCGGTGCTCGCGGGTGCGGTGGTGCTCGTCGACGTCGCGCAGTTCGCGATCCCCGGAGCACCGCTCGACCCCGCGGGGATGAGCGTGCTGGGCTACCTCAACCTGCTCTTCGTGTGGCCGCTCGTGCAGCAGCTCGGATTCTGGTACGCCGACGGCGCCTTCGCGCGGCGGCGAGGGTGGCAGCTGCTGCTGATCGCCGTCGCGTGCTGGACGAGCCTCGTGCCGCTCACCCTGTGGGGGCCGTACTCCGCCGACATGCTCACCAACCTCAACCCGCCGACGGTGCCCCTCGTCGTGCTCGGGCTCGGGCAGGCGGCGCTGCTGCAGCTGCTGAAGACCCCGCTCACCGCGCTCATGCGCACCCGCGCGATGCGCGGCATCGTGTTCGCGCTCGGCTCGCGGCTCATGACGATCTACCTGTGGCACCTGCCGCTGATCCTCGCCCTCGCGGGACTCGGCCTCGTGATCCCGGGCGCGGCGCCCGCCCCCGGCAGTGGCTTCTGGTGGGCGAGTCGACCGCTCGTCTACCTGCTCGTGTTCGGGTTGCTGTTCCTGCTCTCGCTCGCGCTCGGCCGCCTCGAGCGGCCCGGCGCCGTCGTGCGCCCCGCGGCGGCCGCGGTGCTCGGCCTCGCGAGTCTCGCCACGATCGCGCCGACCGCGGCTATCACGATCTCCGGTCTCGACCTGGTGCTCGCCGTCAGCGGCGCGCTCGGCTTCACACTGGCCGTGCTGCTGCTCGGCGTGGGTCAGAAGCCGACGTCGAAGCCCGCGTCGCCGAAGCCCGCGTCGCCGAAATCCGCCGCGCCGAAGCCGGCATCCGGGTCGGACCCCGCATCCGTGTCGGACGCCGCGCTGTCGTAGGCCGCGTCCCAGGGCAGGAACGCGCTCACGAGCGCCGAACCGACGACGTACCCGGCCACGGTGCCGAGCAGCGAACTGGCGAGCATCGAGCCGAAGCCGGGGGCGCCCGGGGTGACCCCCGCGCTGCTGCCCGACAGCGAGCTCTCGAGCGAGCCCGGGCGACGCAGCTCGGCGCGCGTCGCGGCACGGGCGAGCGTCGCCGGTTCGCTCGAGAGGGGGCGCTCGCCGGTGCCGGCGCCGCGGCTCAGCTCCTCGTAGACGAGCGCGCGCTGCCCGTCGGTCAGGCGGGCGAACGCCTCCGCGTGCACCTGCTCGATGGTCTCCGGGGGTGCCGTGCGCAGCAGGTAGCGGTAGCGCTCGATCGCCCGCTCGTCCTCCGTGCGGGCGGTCGGCACGGTCGACGAGACGGCGCGCGGCGACTGCTCCTCCGCTCCGAAGATCCGGTCCAGGAATCCCATGCGTGCCTCCGTCGCCCACGCTACGAACCGGTGCTGGACGAGCGCTGGGATGCGGCTGGCAGGCGGCTAGGGAAGAGGCTGGAGCAGGCCGTCGACCACGAGTTCGCGCACCTCGGCGGCCACCGCGGGACGCATCGCGGCGGCATCCGCTCCCAGCAGCTCCGCGACCGCGTCGATCAGCACGCCGAGCGGCAGCTCGCCGTCGCACGCGCCGACGACGGCGGCGAGCGCCGGGTCGGCACGCAGCTCGCGGCGGAGTCCCCCGCCCTGGCGCAGCACGATCACCGAGGGATCGGCCTCTCCCGGCCAGTGGCTGCGCTCCTCCGTCACATCCCCCGCGACCCGGAAGGCCGCGCCGAGCAGCCCGCCGTCGTCGAGGGAGGCGATCCGGTCACGGGCGGCGAGGCAGGCCGAGAGATGCGCCCCGATGCCCACGACGCCGTCGAGCGGGGCGCTCACGCGCTCGGTGCGCCGGAACGGCGGCACCGCATCCGGACGGCGCAGCACGAGGTAGCCGAAGCCCACCTCCGTCACACCGCGGCGGGCGAAGTCATCGAGCCAGAGGCCGCTCAGGCGCTCGAACTCGGCGGTCCCCGAGCGCGTGCCGCCGTCGCGGATCCAGGTCTCGGCGTAGCGGGCGGGGTCGAGCCGGTCGCGTTCGACGATCCAGGCGTCGAGTCCCACGGCCTCGGCCCACCCGGCGGCGCGGGCGAGACCGTCCGCATCCGCCCGGTACTCCCAGTTGCCGAGCAGCTGCGCCGTGCCGCCCGGTTCGAGGTGGGCTGCCGCCCCGGCGACCACCGACGCCACCAGGGCGTCGCCCTCGAGCCCGCCGTCCCGGTACTCGTAGGCGGGCACGCCCGCGGTGCGCGGCGTGATCACGAACGGCGGATTCGACACGATGCGGTCGAAGCGCTCCCCGGCGACCGGCTCGTACAGGCTGCCGAGCCGGAACTCGATGCCGTCGACGGCGTTGAGCTCGGCGTTGAGCCGTGCGTAGTGCAGGGCGCGCTCCGAGATGTCGGTCGCGACCACCCGCCGGGCGAAGCGCCGGGCGTGCAGCGCCTGGATGCCGCACCCGGTGCCGAGGTCGAGCGCGCTCGTGACCTCGTCGGGGAACTGCAGCGCGGCGAGCGTCGTCGACGCCCCGCCGATCCCGAGCACGTGGTCGACCCGCAGGGCGGATCCGGTGGCGAGTTCGCCGAGGTCGGAGGCGATCCACCACTCCCCCGCGCCGTGCGGGTCGACGAACGCGTACGGACGCAGGTCGACGAGCGGGCGCAGCCGGCCGCCGTCGCGCTCGACGAGGCCGAGGGCGACGGCCCCGTCGACGCCGAGGTGGGGCAGCGCGGCCGCGAGCTCCCCCTCGTCCGCGTGGGAGCCGAGCACGAACAGCCGCGCCAGCACCGCCGCCGGATCATCGGATGCCGCCAGGGCACGCCCGGCGGGGATCCGGTTGCCGCGCTGCAGCGCCGCCTCGGCATCGGCGCCCCAGAGGGCGTCGAGTCGGTCGACACGGTAGCGGGCCGCCTCGAGGTCGGCGCGCAGCGCGGGGATCGTCACGCGTCCATTCTGACGTCGAGGGGATGCGCGAGCTCGTCGCGCGGCATCCGTGCGGCGAGGATCGCCACCACGGCGAGCACGGGCGGGACCAGCGCCGCCACGAGGAAGACCGGGGTGTAGCCGACGAGCTCGCCGACCGGGCCGGCGACGGCCATCGAGATCGGCAGCAGCGCGAGCGACACGAAGAAGTCGAGACTCGAGACCCGACCGAGCATGTGCGGAGGCACGCGGCGCTGCAGGAGGGTGCCCCAGATGACCGAGGCGCCGGCGTAGCAGGCGCCGACCACGAACGCGGCGGCTGCCATCGCGCCGAGGGAGCTCGTGACGGCGATGACCACGAGCGGCAGGCTGCCGATGCCCCAGCCGAGGTTCATGATCGTCAGATAGCGGCGCGGCAGGCGGAGGGAGCCCACCACGACCGAGGCGATCGCGCCCCCGAGGCCGAATGCGGCGAGCACGACGGCGTAGCTGCCCGCCCCGCCGCCCGTGCGCTCCGTGACGGCGAAGGGCAGCAGCACCTCGAAGGGCCCCATGATCACGAGCACGATGAGGCACGCGTACAGCAGGGTGGCCAGCAGCCACGGCGTGCGCACCATGTACGAGAACCCGTCCCGCACGTCGATCACGAGGGAGATCACCGGATGCCGGTCGGTCTCGACCTCGCGACGCACGGCGGTGCGCCGCAGCGCGAGCAGGCATCCGATGGCGGCGAGCTGGCTGAGGGAGATGACCGCGAAGGCCGCCGCGGGCGAGAACACCGCGATGAGGGCGGCGGCGACGGCCGGGCCCGCAGCCTGGTGCACCGCCGGGCGCAGCAGCCCCTCGAAGCCGTTGGCCGCCAGCAGTTGGTCGGCGGGGAGGATCGCGGGGAGGAGGGCCGAGTACGCGGGCAGGAAGAACCCGTCGGCGACCCCGATCACGAAGCTCACGACGGCGAGCTGCCAGACCTCGAGCGCACCCGCCAGGGCGAGCACGGCGATGATCGCGACGAGCACGAGCTTGACCGCCTCGACGGTGAGCAGCACGAGCTTCTGCGGCACCCGATCGGCGACGGCTCCGCCGACCAGCACGGCGATGACGAGACCGACGGCGTTCGCGCTCGCCACCCACGACACCTCGATCGGGCCCCCGCCGTCGCGCTTGATCTGGAAGACGACGGCGATGAGCCAGACGCCCGCCCCGAACAGCGAGAGGGCGAGCGCCGTCGCGAGCACGCGGTACTGCGTCGTACGGAACGGACGCAGAGCGCGCGGCATGCGGTCGCGGCGCCCCGGGGCACGGGGCGCGTCCGCCGAGCCGTTCACGCTCCGATGACGGAGAAGACGTTGCCCGCGGGGTCGGTGAACCACGCGATGTCGGGACCCTGTCCGGCGGCGCGTCCCCGCATCACGCCGCGCTCGTCCTGCGGCATGCCCTCGTAGCGCTCGAGCTCGACGCCCGCGGCCACCAGCTCGTCGACCGCCGCGTCGATGTCGGGCACCACGAAGTTGAGCACCGTGAAGCCCGCGGGCTCGTGATCCGGCTTCGGGTACACGAACACGCTCGCGCCGCCGACGCGCAGATCGATCGCACCCATCTCGTTGGTGGTCGCGTCGATACCGAGGGTGTCGCGGTAGAACGCGAGCGCCGCATCGATATCGTCGACCGAGAAACCGCTGAAACCATCGACCGTCGTGAGCATGGCCCACCCCTCTCCCATGTGTACACTGTCCACAATCGCACGTCACCGGAGCATGCGCCAGCCCGAGGAGGCATCGGAAGCGCCATGAGCACCGCACGCGCCACCTATCGTCACGGCGACCTCCGACGCTCGCTCATCGAGGCGGGGGTCGAGCTGGCGCGCGAGGGCGGACCGGACGCCGTGGTGCTGCGCGAGGCCACCCGCCGCGCCGGGGTCTCCCCCAACGCCGCGTACCGGCACTTCGCCGACCGGGCCGAGCTCGTCGACGCCGTGAGCGACGCCGCCCAGGGTGCGGCGGCCGCCGCGATCGAGGCGGAGCTCGACTCCGTGCCCGCGGCGACGGGTGTGGAGTCGGCGCAGGAGCGGCTGCGGGCGGTCGGCATCGGCTACCTGCGGTTCGCGCGCGACGAGCCCGGGCTGTTCCGCGCGGCGTTCGGTGTGCCCGGCGGCCTCGAGCGCGCGTTCGTGAGCGAGAAGGCCGGACCGGGCGGCTCGAGCCCGTTCGCCCTGCTGGCCGGCACCCTCGACGACCTGGTGCGCTTCGGCGCGCTGCCCGAGGAGCGCCGGCCGGGTGCCGAGCTGCTCGCCTGGTCGGCGGTGCACGGGCTCGCGATGCTCGTGCTCGAGGGGCCGCTGCACGACCTCGACGAGCAGACGCGCACGATGGCCGGGCGCCGCGTCGTCGAGATGGCCGTCCGCGGGATCTGAGCACTGCATCCTCGGTTCGGGTTAGCCTGGCGGGACATGGATGCGCTGACCGCCGAGCAGATCCGCGACTCGTTCGTGAACGCGGGATCGCTCGACCGCGACCGCATCCCGCTGCCCGGCCTGCACGAGGTGCTCTGGGACGACCGCGAGTTCCTCGGCTGGCGCGACGGCTCGACCGCGAACCGCGGCTACCTCGTGTACTGGCGCGACGAGCGCCCGGTCGGCCTCGTGCTGCGGGCGGCGGAGAGCCGCCTGGCGGGCGGGTCGGCGATGTGCTCGCTGTGCCAGATCGCCCAGCCCGCGGGCCAGGTGCGCTTGTTCTCCGCGCTGCGCGCCGGGGATGCGGGCCATGCGGGCGACAGCGTGGGCACCTACATCTGCGCCGACCTCGGCTGCTCGCTGCTGATCCGGATCGCGCCGCACGGCAGCCCGTGGGATCCGAACCCGGATGCGGTCGTGGCCGACCGCGGCGCCGGGCTCATGCGGCGGCTCGACGCCTTCGCGTCGCGCGTGCTGGCCTAGCGCCCGATCAGTCGAGCGCCGGCAGCAGGTGGAACGGGATCATGAACGACACCGAGACGCCCAGGATGCCGCCGAGGAACAGTGCCGCGCCGGCGAGCGCGTTCTGGTCGCCGACCTCGAAGGCGTAGCCGAACGCGGCGAACGACGCGAGGAAGATCACGAACGAGACCAGGAAGACGACGACCTTCATGCCGCAACCTTATCGCGCGGCGACGGCTTGACTTCGCGGCGACGCGGGTGCACTCTATAACTGCTCAGTTACATAACCGTTAGGTTCCGAATGCACACCGTCGAGGACGACCGGCTGGACGCCGTGTTCGCCGCGCTCGCCGACCCGACCCGCCGCGCCATCCTCGCCCGGCTGGCCGAGGGCGAGGCGAGCGTCGCCGAGCTGGCGCGACCCTTCGCGATGAGCCAGCCCGCCGTCTCCAAGCACCTCAAGGTGCTCGAAGGCGCGGGGCTCGTCTCGCGCACGCAGGTCGCCACCACGCGGCTCAGCCATCTCGAAGCGCAGCCGCTCGCGGAGGCGGACGCCTGGATGCGTCGCTACAAGCGGTTCTGGAACGAAGGATTCGACAAGCTCGACGCGGCGCTCGCCGCGTATCGCGATCAGGAGGACGAGACGTGACCACCATCCCCGAGGTGCCGGCGACCACCGACACCGACGTGCACATCTCGCGGGCGTTCGACGCTCCGCGGCCGCTCGTCTGGCGGTTCTTCATGGAGCCCGCACTGCTGGCGCAGTGGTTCGGACCTGCGAGCGTCACGGTCGACCCCGAGTCGGTCGTGATCGACCCGCGCACGGACGGGCGCTGGCACCTCGACATGGTCGACGCCGCGAGCGGTGACCGGTTCCCGCTGCGCGCCACGCTCACCTCGGTGATCGAACCCGAGTACCTCGAGGGGCGCATCGACGGCGAGCAGTTCGGCCCCGAGGGCGGGGTGACGCTGCGGATCTGGTTCCACGACCACGGCGAGAAGACGCGCGTGACCCTGCACCAGGGCCCCTTCGCCCCCGAGGCGCGCGCCGCCACCGCATCCGGATGGGGCGAGTCGTTCGAGAAGATCGACGCGCTCCTCGCGGCGGGTGCCGCATGAGCGCGCCGGCCGCCGAGGCGGTCACCGGGATCGCGACCTCCGCCGACGGCACCCCCATCGCGTGGGAGCACCGCGGCACCGGACCGGTGCTCGTGCTGGTCGACGGGGCGCTGTGCGACCGCTCGTTCGGGCCGGCCCGGCCGGTGACGGACGAGCTCGCGGACGCGTTCACGGTCGTGAGCTACGACCGCCGCGGACGCGGCGAGAGCGGCGACACCGCCCCCTACGCCGTGGAGCGCGAGATCGAGGATCTCGCGGCGGTCGTCGACGCGGCGAAGGCCGCGACCGGGGCGAGCGAGGTGGACCTGCTCGGCCAGTCGTCGGGCGCCGGGCTCGTCTACCGGGCGGCTGCGGCCGGGATTCCGGTGCGGCGCATCATCGGCTACGAGGCGCCGTTCGTGGGGCTGCGCCCCGGCACGGACGGCCGCCCGCACGACTACCTCGGCACCGTCGAGACGCTGCTCGCGGACGGGAAGAACGGCAAGGCGGTCGACTACTTCATGGTCGACATGGTGGGAGGCCCGGGCTTCCTGCCGATCATGTTCCGGCTGATGCGCGGCCCGTGGAAGCACCTGCGCGCGGTCGCCCCGACGCTGCCCAACGACATCCGCGTGATGGGCGGCGACTTCGAGGTGCCGACCGGGCTGCTGGCCGGCATCCGGGTGCCCGCGCTCGTCATGGCCGGCACGAAGTCGCCGGGCACGATGCGCGAGGCGCAGCGCCGGATCGCGGAGGCGATCCCCGGCGCCCTGCACCGCGAGCTCGAGAAGCAGACGCACCAGGTGGCGCCGTCGGCCCTGTCGCCCGAGGTGCGGAGCTTCCTGCTGGGGTGAGCCGGGTCAGCCCGCGGCCTTGACGATCTTCGAGATCGCCCAGCCGAGAGCCGTGATGACCGGGATGGAGACGGCCAGAAGGGCGATCGTGTTCGGCCGGAAGTGCAGCCCGTCGTCGCCCGCGATGTAGGCGCCCACCGGGATCGCCGACCCGCCGCCGCCTCCCCCGCTGCCGTACTCGTCGGAGTCGCCCGCGCCGAAGCCGTAGGCGACGAGCGCCACCGGCACGAGCTCGACGCCGCCGACCGTCTGCTTCTCGCCGTAGGCGAGCTTGACGCTGCGGTCGGGAACCCCCGCCGCGAGCTTCTCGGTGAGCTTGTCCCTGCTGATCTGCGCATCCGCCATGCCGCCGACGCTACGCGCGCGCGGGCGGGCTGTCGAGGTGCGTCGTGCGACCGGGGCGGACACCTGGGACAATGGGACGTATGAACGGCGCGGCATCCACCAGGCGAGGCGCGCGCCGCGCGCTCGACCAGTGGGTGTGGGTGCTCCCGGCGATCGGCGTCGTGGCGCTCGTGCTCACCTGGGACCGCGACCTGCCCGGCGCCCTCTACCTGCTCGTCGGGGCGGTGCTCGTGGGCACGGTGCTCGCCGCGGTGCACCACGCCGAGATCGTCGCGCACCGGGTGGGCGAACCGTACGGCTCGCTCGTGCTCGCGGTGGCGGTGACCGTCATCGAGGTCGGGCTCATCATCACTCTCATGCTCGGCAAGGAATCCGTCGACACCTCGACCCTCGCCCGCGACACCGCGTTCGCCGCGGTGATGATCACGCTCAACGGCATCCTGGGTCTGTCGATCCTGATCGGTTCGATCCGGCACGAGACCCCGCGGTTCAACCCCGAGGGTGCGGGCGGCGCGCTCGCCGTGGTGATCACGCTGACCACGCTCACGCTCGTGCTGCCGACGTTCACCGTCTCGGAGCCCGGCGCGCGCTTCTCGCCCAGCCAGCTCGCCTTCGTGGCGATCGCGTCGATCGTGCTCTACGGGGCGTTCGTGCTGCTGCAGACCGGACGCCACCGCGACTTCTTCCTCCCCGTCGCGAAGGACGGGCGCGTCATCGACGACGACCACCACTCCGAACCGCCGTCGAACCGGGCGACCTTCGTGAGCCTCGGCCTGCTGCTCGTCGCGCTCGTCGCCGTCGTCGGTCTCGCCAAGGCCGTGTCGCCGGGCATCGAGGACGTCGTGGACGCCGCCGGCGTGCCGCAGTCGTTCGTCGGTGTCGTGGTCGCCCTGGTGGTACTGCTGCCGGAGGGGGTCGCCGCCGCCAAGGCCGCCGCGCGCAACCGGCTGCAGACCTCGCTCAACCTCGGCATCGGCTCGGCTATGGCCTCGATCGGCCTCACCATCCCGGCACTCGCGATCGCCTCCATCTGGCTCCCGACGCCCCTCACCCTCGGGCTCGGCCCGGTGCAGATCATCGAGTTCCTGCTGACCGTGGGCGTCACCATCCTGACCGTCGTACCCGGGCGCGCCACCCGCCTGCAGGGCGCGGTGCACCTCGTGCTGTTCGCGGCGTTCCTCTTCCTCGCGACGACGCCGTAGGGCGCGGCTCCGGGGAGGATCTCTCCCGAATCAAGGAGTCGAGCAACCCGAATCAAGGATGCGCGCCTCGGAATCCGCCTCACCCGCCGCATCCGCCCCATCCGTCACGCCGACTCCTTGATTCGGGTTGCTGGGTTCCTTGAGTCGGGCAGCCGGCGGATGCGCGCGGTGCCTCGTGCGGGGCGCCGACGGCCGCGGCCCCCGCACGGGTAGGGTCGAGGCGAGCCCAGGGAGGCCCGGATGCCGGAACTGACGGACACCGACCGCGTCGCGGTCTACATCGACTTCGACAACATCGTCATCTCGCGCTACGACCAGCTGAACGGCGACGGCGGCTGGCGCAAGGACAACGCCCGGGATGCGCGGTCGGCCGTGCAGGGCAAGCTGCAGGCGGCGCGGGTCGACGTGAGCGCGATCCTCGACTACGCCTCCTCGTTCGGCACGGTCGCCGTCACGCGCGCCTACGCCGACTGGTCGGTGCCGGCGAACGCCGCCTACAAGGGCCAGCTCGTCGACCGGGCGATCGACCTCACCCAGCTGTTCCCGGCATCCGGCACCAAGAACGGCGCCGACATCCGGCTGTCGGTCGACGTGCTGGAGGACCTCTTCCGCCTGCCCGACATCACGCACGTCGTGATCGTCGCCGGCGACTCCGACTACATCGCCCTCGCCCAGCGCTGCAAGCGCCTCGGCCGCGTGGTCGTCGGCATCGGGGTCGCGGGCGGCACGAGCAAGGCGCTCATCTCGGCATGCGACGAGTTCGAGAACTACGACGAGCTGCCGGGCGTCGAGGCGGCGCCGACGCGCCCGAGCGGGCGCAAGCAGGCGAGCGCCCCCGAACCGGATGCCGCTCCCGCGGCCGAGCCGGCACCGGCGACCGCGAGCGCGCCCAAGAAGGCGCCGGCGGCGAAGAAGACGGCCGCGCCCACGATCGCGCCGCTCGCGACCGACCCGTTCATCTCCCCCACCGACGGCGCCGACGGCACCGTGAGCGACCGCGAGGCGACGCGCCTCCTGGTGCGTGCGCTCGAGTTCGCGCACACCAAGAACGAAGACGCCGAGTGGCTCAACGCCTCGGGCGTCAAGTCGCAGATCAAGCGGCTGAACCCGTCCTTCAACGAGAAGTCGCTCGGGTTCTCGAGCTTCACCGACTTCGTGAAGTCGCGCGGCAACCTCGCCGAGGTGCAGGTCGACGGGCAGCAGCGCCGCATCCGCCTGCGCTCGCACGCCGTCAAGAGCGGCGAATAGCAGCACGGGGAATGCGCCCCGCGCGCGCCCGGTTGCAGCGACCATGACGACTTTCGGCATCATCGGCGCAGGCCACATCGGATCGCAGCTCGCCCGGGCGGTGATCGCCCACGGCCACGAGGTGGTGATCGCGAACTCGCGCGGGCCCGAGACGCTCGTCGAGCTCGTCGCCGAGCTCGGCCCGCGGGCGCGCGCCGCGACGGCGGCGGAGGCCGCGGATGCCGCCGAGGTCGCCGTCGTCACGGTGCCGCTGCGCGCGCTCGCGACGATCCCCGTCGCCCCGCTCGTGGGCAAGATCGTGCTCGACACGAACAACTACTACTGGGAGCGCGACGGCCACATCGCCGAGCTCGACCGCGGCGAGGCGACGGTCAGCGGCCTGCTGCAGACGCACCTGCCCGAGTCGCAGGTGGTGAAGGCCTTCAACCACATCACGGCCGCCGACATCACCACCACCGGCACCCCCGCGGGCACGCCGGATCGGCGGGCGCTCGGCACCGCATCCGACTCCGACGCCGCGATCGCCTTCGTCACGCGGCTCTACGACGAGCTCGGGTTCGACACCGTGTCGGCGGGCGGGCTCGACGAGTCGTGGCGCCTCGAGCGCGATCGCCCCGCCTACGTGGTGCGGCAGAACGCCGACGAGCTGCGCGCCAACCTGGCGAAGGGCTTCCGGGTGCGCGAGGCCGACGCGGCCTAGGCCCACCCGAGGGCGGCGACCGCCCAGAGCAGCCCCCACCACACCAGCAGGCCACCGACGAGGCCCACCACGATCTGCTTCGTCCAGCGGAACAGGGCGAACGTGACGAGCGCGGCGACCACCGCGGGGATGGTCTCGGGGAGGGAGAACACCTCCCGTGGGGCGAGGATGCCGGGCACGGCGATCGCGCCGAGCACGGCCGGGCCGACGAGCGGCAGGTAGCGCAAGGTGCGCTGGGGCGGGCGCAGCCGCTTCGAGATGAGGAAGATCACGCGCGTCACGTAGGTGACGACGCCCGAGAGCACGATCGCCAGCAGGTCACCCATGGCCCACCTCCGCGCGTGCGTCGGGGGCGGCATCCGGATCGCGGGGTGCGGTGCGGGCGAGCACCACTCCCCCGGCGATGAGCCCGACGAGCGCACCCACCAGCAGCCCCATGCCGAACGGCAGCCCGTGGGCGAGGAACGCCGCGAGCCCGCCGACGGCGGCCGCGACCAGCCCGGCGCTGTCTTTGATGAGCGGCAGCACGAGCAGCAGGAAGGTGAGCGGGATGGCGAGCTCGAGCGGCACCCATCCCGGGATGAAGCCGCCGAGGAACACCCCGAGGGTGGTGAGACCCGTCCAGCCGACGAGGCAGGTGAGTCCCGCGGCGAAGTAGTAGCCGAGCTGCTCGGCGCGGGAACCGGCGCCCTCCGCACGCTCGAAGCGCGTGATCGCGAGCGCGTAGACGGGATCGGCGAGCAGGAACGCCCCCGCCATCCGCTGACCGCGCGTCCAGCCGGCGAGGTGCGGTTCGAGGGATGCGCTGTAGAGCAGGTGGCGCGCGTTCACGATGAGCACGGTCGCGACGACGAGCGCGATGCCCGCGCCCGAGTCGAGCAGCTGGATCGCCACGAGCTGGGCGGCCCCCGCGAACACGATCGGACTCGACGCGATCGACACGGCCGGGCCGACATCCGTCTGCGCCATCGCCGCACCCGCCGCCAGGCCGAAGGGGATGTAGCCGAGCACGATCATCACGGCGTCGCGGATGCCCTGCAGCACCGCGGAGCGCGTGCGCTCGCGGTCGGTGGGAGGGGCCGTGCTCACCGCCCCACTGTGCCACGCACGCCCGACGCGCGCGCGATCCGATTCGCGTCCGCTGGCCCGGTCCCCTGACGGTGGTCGGGCGCTACGATCGGCGCAACGATCCGTCGAAGGAGACGCCATGACCGTTCCGGAGATCAACTACATCGCCGTGCTGCTCGCGACCCTGTCGAGCATGGTGGTCGGCGCCGTCTGGTACACACCGAAGGTGTTCGGCAACTACTGGATGAAGCAGGCCGGCATCGAGCGCGGCCAGATGGGGTCGGCCGTGCGGCCGATCATCGTGACCGTCATCGTGAGCTTCATCACCGCCTGGGTGCTGGCCGGCGCGGCGTACATCTCGTTCACCTTCTACGGCGGCAGCTTCTTCTGGAACGCGATGCTCACGGGCGTGATCCTCTGGGCGGGCTTCACGGCGGCCCGCTTCATCACCCACGACCAGTTCGACCGCCGCACCGCGGGCCTCACCGTGCTGAACTGCGCGCACGAACTGGTGACGATCGTGATCATGGGCGTCATCATCGGGGTCTGGCCGGCCTGATGCCCGCGCCGCTCATCTACTTCTCGACCGTCTCGCTCGACGACTACCGGGAGGACGCCGACGGGCGTTTCGACTGGAGCACCCCCGACGACGAGGTGCACGCCTTCATCAACGAGCTGTTCGCACCCGTGCACCTGCACCTCTACGGGCGCAGGAACCACGACGTGATGATGTTCTGGGACGAGACCGACCCCGACGCGCTCGAAGGGCCGTCCCGCGAGTGGGGGCGGTACTGGCAGACGGTCGACAAGGTCATCTACTCGACGACGCTGACCGAGGTGCCGATGCGCCGCGCCCGGCTGCGCTCGCGGTTCGACGCCGACGAGGTGCGCCGTTGGAAAGCCGAATCGGATGCGCCGATCGCCATCGGCGGCGGGGCGCTCGCCTCCGAGGCGGCGCGCGCGGGCGTGCTCGACGAGCTGCACCTCGTCGTGACACCGACGCTGCTCGGCGGCGGCACCCCGTACCTCGACCACGGCATCCGGCTCGACCTGGAGCTGCTCGACGAGCACCGCTTCGCGGGCGGCTCGCTCTACCTGCGCTATGCGGTGCGGCACCCCAGCTGATTGAGTAGCCCGCGCAGCGGGCGTGTCGAAATCAGCGTCGTGTGGGGGCTGGTTTCGACACGCGCCCTGCGGGCGCTACTCAACCAACGGGGTTTCGACACGCGGCGTCGCCGCTACTCAACCAGCGGGGTCTGCGCGCCCCTCAGCTGATTGAGTAGCCCGCGCAGCCGGCGTGTCGTAATCAGCGTCGCCCACCGTCCCCCGCCGATACGCGCTCCTGCTGAGCGACGGCAGCAGGTCGAAGTCACCCCGGATCAGCGCCTCACGCTTGGCACGCGACCATCCCTGCACGCGCTTCTCGATGCCGTACGCCTCGGCGACCGACTCGCACTCGTGCACGAAGACCAGCTCGACCGGCATCCGGCTCGAGGTGTAGCTCGAACCCTTCCCCGTCGCGTGCTGCGCGGCGCGGGCCTCGACGTTGCGCGAGCTGCCGACGTAGTAGCTCCCGTCGCCGCAGCGCAGGATGTACATGCCGATCGTCATGAGCGCATGGTGACGGATGCGGCGAGGCGATGGGCGCGACCATGCACAGGCTGGTTTCGACACGCGGCTTCGCCGCTACTCAACCAGCGGGGTGCGCGCCCTGCGGCGCGGCACGAGGGCGAGCGCGAGGCCCACGAGGCCGAGCACGAGGCCGAACGCGGCCGCCCACCAGGCCGTGTCATCCGGGATCTCGAGGTAGGTGGTGATGCCCAGGATGCGCGCGAGACCCCACGGCAGCAGCCCCAGCTGGTCGTTCCAGAGGGTGAGCGCCTGCTCGAGCCCGGCGGCGCCGACGATGACGGCGGGCACCGCGAGGCCCGCGCCGGCCGCGGTGAGCACGATGCCCGTGGCGCGGCGGGCGCCGAGGCGGCCGGCGAGCGCCCAACCGGCGGCGACGAAGGTCCACAGGAACAGCGCGAACGCGACCGTGATGTAGGTGGTGCGCAGCAGCGGGTCGGTCCAGAAGCCGTACCAGTAGCCCCCGGGGCCGGTGAACGACAGCGAGGCGAGCGTCAGCGTGCAGCGCAGCACCACGACCCCGCCGACGGTCGCCACGATGACGCGCCCCGAGCGTCCGCGCAGCAGCGCCAGCAGCACCGCCGCGAACACCGCCCAGGCCCCGAGGGTCACCGCGAACTGCACCGGGGCGAGGAACGAGGTCTGCACGGCGCGGGTGCCGACGAGCAGCGCACCCGGCACCACCACGAGCAGGATGCGGTCGAGGCCGTCGAGGCCGAGGGATGCCTCGGCGGCGCGCCACGGGCGGGTCGCCGAGATCCAGGTGGCGCGCGCCGCCGCGGCCCCCGGTCGCCGCACCAGGCGGGTGCGCGACGAGAGCATGCCGATCAGCAGCCACGCGAGGGCGAGGGCCAGCAGCACGCGCGCGATCCACGCCATCGCGAGGTCGCGGTCCGCGTGCTCCACCCCGAGCTGCGCGGCGGTGAGGTTCCACGCCGGGTGGTCGACGTCGCCCTGGTAGCGGTCGAGGTGGGCGGCGGCGGCGGATGCGAACTCGTCGCGGGCCTGCTGCCAGGCGTCGTAGGCGGCCGGGTCGAGCGTGGCGTGCCAGCGCCCCGCCTCCAGGAACATCGCCCGGTAGGAGTTCAGCAGGCCCAGCACGTCGACCTCGTAGTCGAGCGAGTCGGTCAGCTGCTCGTAGGCGCCGTCGTACCAGCTCGCCGCATCCGTCTCCTCGACGAGGTCGCGCATCCGCTCGGCCGCGGCGACCGCGGCATCGCCCTGCGCGATGGCCTCGTTGATGCCGTCGGCGCCGACGATCGCCGAGATGGTGTCGAGGGTGGCCGTGTCGCCGGTGAGGATGTCCCACTCGAACAGCCACATCTGCGGCGGCGGCTCGAGGCCCACCGCGAAGACGCGGTTCTCGGCGAAGGCCTGGATGTAGAGGCCCTCGCGGATCGCCTCGCGCGAGTCGGCCATCGCGGCGACGACCGCCGACACGGTGGCGGGGTCGTCGGAGAGGTACCGGCGCGCCCAGGCCGCGTCGACGGCGGCGAGGTCGGCATCCGGGTCGCGGGCAATCGCTACGGATGTCATCGTGTTCAGCTCGTACAGCTGCCAGAAGCCGGACTGCAGGTAGAGCGTCATGGGTCCGGCGCGCCACGGGCCGCCGTCCTGTGTCCAGGTCCAGATGCCCTCGATGTGCGGGTTCGCGGCGAGCAGCGTCTGCATCGCCCACTGGAACTCCGGGCCGAGGTCGTTCGGGAACGAGCCGAACGCCTCGAACTCGCGGCGCGACTGGAACTCGACGATGCGCCGCTGGTCGCCGGTCTCGAGGGTCTCGTTGAGCGGCAGCCAGCTGTAGAAGTCGCCGAGCGTGTACTTCGTCGACACGATGAGGTTCGGCGAGTCGATCCCGTCGAGCACCGCGTGGTACGAGGCGGGGTCGGTGTGCATGTCACCGACGTCGCCGATGCCGACCGACCACGTGCGGAAGATGACCTCGCGGCCGGACGCCTCCGCCGCATCCAGGAAGCTCGTGAGCATCGTGCGCACCGCGGTCACGCTGCGCACCGCGAGCGCCGAGTAGTAGTCCCAGCCGGGTTCGGCATAGATCGAGCCGCCCTCGCCGATCCGGATGAGCACCCCCGAGATCGCGGGCACATCCGCGTAGAGCTCGTCGAGCGCGTCGGTGTAGACCTTCCAGAGCTCGGGGTTCTCGGTGTCGGAGCCGAAGTGCTGCTCGAGGTAGCTGTCGAGCTCGGGGGTGAGCGCGAGCATGTCGGTGCGCAGGTAGATCTTGACGCCCAGCTCGGCGGCGCGCTCCCAGAACGGTGTGAACGCGGCGCGCAGGGCGGCGGCGCGGGCGATGTGCGGATCACCGTCGGGGTAGACGCCGCCGTCGGCGGTCGAGAAGTCGACGTACTCGATGAAGCCGTTCCACGCGACGGCGGTGTAGCCGAGGGCGAGGATGTGGCGCAGGTACGCGTCCCACTCGTCGTAGTCCCCCGCGAGCGCCGACTGGTCGACGTAGGGGGCGTCGGCGAGGTAGGCGTTCTCGAACGCGCCGGAGACGTGGGAGTAGTTGTCGCCCGCCTCCCACTCAGCGGGGTCGGCCTCGACGCCCACCGCGCCGAGGTCGACCATGCGGAACGGGAGCTTCGAGGTGACGGTCTCGCCGAGGTGCGCGGCCACGTCGGTGCCGGCGCGGATGGCGGCGGCCAGGTCGTAGACGCCGCGCACCGCACCGGTCTCCCCCGCGGCCTCGATGCGCAGGGCGCTCGGAGTGCCGGTGAGGGTGTACGTGTCGTCGTCGGCGGTGCCGGTGATCGCGACCGCGAGGGTCGCGGTGCCGTCGGTCGTGGCGGCGCTGTCGACGGCATCCGTCAACTCGTCGAGGGCGGCGCCCATGCGCACGGTGTCGGGGGCGTCGATGCTCGTGAAGGTCGGCGGCGGCACGGATGCGGCGACCGCGGGCGCCTGCGGCTCGGCGGGCGTCATCTGCTGGGCAGGTTCCGCGCGGATGCCGAGCGCGTCGCTCACGACGAACGCGACCCCGGCGCTGAGTGCCAGCAGCACGACGGCGGTGACGATCGCGAGCACCCCGCGCCGCCGCCCCGTCGTCATGGGTCGAGCCTAGGGCCGCCGCGATGTCGCCGATGCACACGTCCCGTTGGTTGAGTAGCGCCGCAGGCGCGTGTCGAAACCCCGCTGGTTGAGTAGCGCCGCAGGCGCGTGTCGAAACCAGCCCCACTCGACGCTGATTTCGACACGCCCGCTGCGCGGGCTACTCAATCAGCTGGGGCGGCCCGCTGCGCGGGCTACTCAATCAGCTGCGGCTGGCGACGGGCTGCCGCAGGATCGTGCGCAGCCTCTCGGGCGCGGTACGCCGCAGGTCGCTCAGGTAGATCTCGTGGTGCCGCCCCGTCAGCGCCAGCCCGTTCGCCGGCACGAACTCGTGGTGCATCCGCTCGAGCACCGGGCCCTCGGCGTCGAACGGACCCAGGTGCAGGGTCTGCACACAGCGCCCCTCGTCGAGCGTCTCGAGTCGGATGTCGCCCGAGCGGGGCGGCGCACCCTTCGCCGCGACGCGGTCGCGGGCGGCGGCCACCGCATCCGCGTCGATCCAGTCGGGCTGACGGATCAGCAGCGTCCAGCTCCAGGCCGCCTTGTCGCGGCGTGCCGTGAAGGCATCCATGTCGTCCGCCCACCACAGGCCCTCGAGCGGCATCACCACGAAGTCGCGCCCCGCCGCCTTGCTCGCGAACTTGAGCGTGTAGGCGAGGGGGAACAGCGCCTCCACCGCCTCGGCGAACGGCCGCGTGTTGGGGTCGCCCGCGCCGTCGATCGCGAGGTAGCGCGCCGACGGCACGTCGAGGATGCGGAACTGCCCCGCCCGGGCGCGGGTACGCATCCGTCGTCTTCAGGTCGAGCTTGTCGCTCACGACGCGCCCCGCAGTGCGACGATCGCGCGGGCGACCCGACGGATGAGGTCGTCGGGAAGCGGGTCGCGGTGCGGCAGCACGAGCGAGTCCTTCGCGGCACGCAGCGGCGCCACCTCCGCCTCGAGCGGCTCCGGCAGCGGGGGCACGGGGTAGATGCCGATGTGCTTCTTCCAGCCGGCGAAGTGCAGGGCGTAGCGTCCGCCGAGCATGACCGCGGCGATGCCGTACCGCATCCGTTCCTCACCATCCGGAACTTCTGCACGGATGGCCGCCCGCACCTGCTGCAACCGCTCGGCGACCTCGGGCGGGAAGCCCGCGATGTACGCGTCGACGGTGGCGGGCTTGTCGGTCATGGGTTCATGATGGCGCGCCGCCCCGACACGTGCACCCGCTGGTTGAGTAGCGCCGCAGGGCGCGTGTCGAAACCAGCCCGCTCGGCGCTGATTTCGACACGCCCGCTGCGCGGGCTACTCAATCAGCTGGGGTGGTCCGCTCCGCGGCGGCGCGTGAGGGCGCGGGCGCCGACGAGGGCGAGGCCCGAGGCCAGCAGCAGCGCCGCGAGGGCGAGGCTGCCATCCGCATCCGCACCCGTCGCACCGAGGGCGGCGGGAGCCGTGACGCCGAGCGCGAACCAGCCGATCACGTTGCCGTCGGCGTCGAGCACCGCAAGGCGGTGCTGCCCGGCGGCGAGCGAGGCCGGGATCGTGAACGTCACGGTGCCGCCGCTCGACACCACGGCGCTGCCGAGCGAGGTCGGGGTGGAGAAGATCCAGCCGTAGACGGTCTGCCCGCCGTACTCCCCGCCGACGGTCACGGTGATGCGCTGACCCGAGGTGGCCGAGCCGGGGCCCGTGACGCCGTTCTGCGTTCCGGGGGTGAGGTCGCCCTCCCCCGGCGTCGGCGGCGTCGTGCCCGGGTCGGTGCCGGGCTCCGTGCCCGGGTCGGTACCCGGGTCGGTGCCGCCGCCGAGCTCCGTGCAGCGGATGCTGCCCTGCCGCAGCGAGATACCGTCCGTGTTGGCGTCGTCGGCGTAGAACACCGGCTTCAGCCCCGATGCGCACGTGGACTGAGGCGCGATCGCGAAGCCCTCGTTGGCGTAGTTGGCGGCATCCGCGGGGCGCGCGTAGCGGTGGGTGACCTCGTAGGCGCCGGTCGCGCCGATCTGCAGGGTGGCGGTGCGGCCGTCGCAGGCCTCGTCGCAGGCCGCCCACAGCAACTGGGTCTCGGGCTCGTAGTCGACCTCGCGGGCCCCGGGGGTGTCGATCGTGGCGACGCGGGTGGCGGTGGAGCCGGTCAGGTCGAGCGCGTAGGCGTAGACGTCGTCGGTGGCTTCGAGCGCGACGAAGAAGATGCCGGACCCGTGGGTCGGGTAGTCGGCCGGGTCGTAGGCGAGGCCGGTCGACTCGTCGACGAAACCGCGGGCGGTGAGCACGGCATCCGGGATCCAGGTGATGCCCTCGAGCCCGGAGTTCGCGCCGATGGTGCCGACGGTGGCGGTGAGGTCGGCCGACAGGTTCCACTCGTTGGTGGCGGTGAGGGTGCTGCCCGTGCCCGACACGTCGTAGCGCAGGATCGAGGGCCGCGAGACCCCGGATGCGGCGCTCGAGCGCTCGGTGGCGACGTAGACCCCGCCCGCCGAGCCGCCGTCGGCGACCGTCACGCCCTCCGAGTCGGGGGCGATGGAGCCGTCGGGGTAGGCGAGCTGCTTGCCGTCGCCCCAGCCGTCGGCGCCGTTCCAGGCGCCGCCCGCGCCCGGCGCGAGCTTCACGAGGGTGCCGGTGCCGTTGACGACGCCCCACAAGATCGGGTCGCCGAACGCCGGCTGCTCGTAGTCGAGGCCGGAGAGGTCGCCGTCGAACGGCACGTCGGTGGCAACCGCGGTCTCGGTGGTGCCACCCGGCCACACCTCCACATCCGGGTCGGGTTCGGGGGTGCTGTCGCTGCAGTCGTTGGCGAGGCCCTTGGTGGAGGCGCCCGAGTCGGTGAAGTCGCCGGTGCCGTCGGGGCAGCGCGCCCAGGTGACGGATGCGTGAGCGCTCCACGAGGTGCTGTCGACGAGCGTCGACGGGTCGACCGCGCCCGAGTAGAGGTTCACCGAGTCGGCGCCGCCGAGCCCGAAGCCGAGGAACGCCTCCTCGATCACCAGGTAGCCGCCCGACTCGATGGTGGTGCCGGATGCGAACGGCACGGCCGTGTGGCTGCCGTCGCCGTCGAGGATGCGCCACCCGCTGAGGTCGGCGGAGTTCGTCTCGTCGAGGTTCTTCAGCTCCACCCAGTCGCCGGGGGTGCCGCCCGACGACTCGACCTCGTTGATCACCACGTTCGCGGTGGTCGGCTCGGGGTCGACCGGCGTCTCGGGAACGCAGTCGTTGGCGGCGCCCTTGGTGGCGCTCTGCGTGATCGCGAAGTCGCCCGACGCATCCGGGCAGCGCCCCCACGAGGGGCTCGCGTGGGTGCCGGAGGGCCAGGTGGTGCTGTCGAGCAGGGTCGTGCCGTCGGTGTCGTAGAGGCGCACCGAGTCGCCCTTGCCGAGCCCGTAGAGGAAGTTCGTGCCGTTGTCGAGCACCAGGTAGCCGCCCGCCGCGACCCAGGCGCCGGCGGGGATCGTGTAGGGGTTCACCACGTCGTTGTCGCGCACGACCAGGCCGCCCGCGTCCACCGGCACGTCGCCCGTGTTCACGAACTCGATCCAGTCGCCGGGGGTGCCGCCGTCGCTGACCGCCTCGTTGATCTTCAGGGTGGCGGATGCGTCGGGGCACGCGTTGGCGGCGCCGGGGGTGGATGCGGTGGTCTCGACGAACGCGCCGGTGCCGTCGGCGCAGCGGCCCCAGGTGTGGGTGGCGTGGGCCGTCCAGCTGGTGCCGTCGACGAGGGTGGTGCCGTCGGCGAGGAACAGCCGCGCCTGGTCGGCGCTGCCCAGCCCGAACCCGTTCGGCGCCTCGTCGACGGTGAACGTGAAGTACCCGCCCGGCGCGATGGTGGTGTCCGCCGGGATGGCCTTCACGCGGCTGTCGTTGTTGTCTTTGACGATCCACCCGCTCACGTCGACCGGCTCGCTGCCGACATTCTTGAGCTCGACCCAGTCCTTCGCGACGGTGTCGCTCGACTCCACCTCGTTGATCACGACGGTGGGGAGGGGCGCTGCCTGTGCGGCTTGCGCGGCGATGCCGACGCTGGATGCGGCGAGCGTGGCGATCGCGCATGCCGCAAGCAGCGCGCGCAGGCGGGCGTGGGTGGGCGTGATGGTGCGGCGGTACATCGGGGTCCCTTCGCGATCGGCGCGATGCGCCGTGCGCGAGTGTGGCGTGACCTCGTGAACTCCGAGTGAATGAGACTCGAACGGCGACCGCTTCTTTCAGCAGTCCCCACTTCCCTCTGTTCGACGTGAGTCAGCGCATGCCTGCGCGGGCTTGCCGAGCGGCGCCGAGTGCACGCCGCGCCGCCTATAGGTGTTGAGCTCCCCTGTCAGGGGGCTGGCTAATCCACACAATCTGCGTCGCGCCAACTACGAGCGCTTCGGCCTCGAACCTGGCTTCTTGCGTTGCTTCTTAGCAAGCCCGGGTGCTGGAGGTCGATAGTTCTTCGCGTCCGCCGACTCCGTTTCCTTCTGTGCTTGCGAATCCGCTGCCCAAGCGACGAACACAAGCTCCAGCATGAAGGCACTCAGCGCTCCCATCAGGGTCACGCCCGCGCCCGTCACAAACCAAACGGACCAACTCTGCAGTTCAACATGCGTCGTGACGGATACGACCAGCGGCCAGATGCTTACGAATGCGGGAAGGGCGAGAGTCGCAATCATCCCGGCGGATGGACGACTGAACAATCCGACCCGAAACCCGTTTGGTGACGGCTTCGGTCGCTCATCACGACGCCAGAGTCGCACTCTGCTCCGAGGGAGCCGAGCCAATGCGCGAGTTTCGAGAGCTGCCGCGAGTACTCCGATTGGATACAGCGTGGCAAGTAGTGCGGCCCCATCGAGGGGAAGGACCATTCGCCCTACGTAGTCGAAATAGCTTCTAATCAGTTCCGGCATGGACGAAGGTTAGCCATGCAGGTGCCAGCGCAGAGCCGGAATAGAGGGGCGGTGCAACTCGGGTCACCGTGCTTTCGATGTGAGACGAGCCATGTGACGCCCGAGAGCGTCGTCAAGCACGGACACCAATACATTCAGGAACTTGTGCCACTGGACAAGGTCCGCTCGGGACGTGTTCAGGATGGACGCGGTGTGAGCCACGGCATGCCTACGCCCGACCACAGCCTCCAGCGTGTCGACCACAAATGTACTGGCCGTGGGTTGTCCCCATTCACGATCAAATGCGGCCTTGATGTTCGTGAACACCGCGGGGTACGCGACCGTCTTGAAGATTGCCTTGACTTGCGCGGGATTGGGGTTACCGCCGGTCTCAGCAATCTCGGTGCTCAGAATCTCACCCCGGTGAACTCGCTCAACCGCCGCAAGAACTCCAGGCAATCGTTGGCTGTGCTCCTTGACGGGATCCCAAGACTTCGCTTTCATGGCCGCGTCAAGTCCGGTGTATACGGCTTGCACCTGCAATTCGATCGGCAACTTCGCGAAGACGATCGGTGGGGACGCGACGTTCAAGGACTGAAGCGACTCCGCAATGGCTTGTTTCAGATAGTGCTCAAAGGCGCCGACCATTAGTACGACCGCGCCACCACGCAACCCCTCCACCGTCGACCGATCGACCAGCGGCGGGGGGTCCGGATAGCGCCCCTCTAGAGCGATGAGCGCAGCGACCATTGCGTTCGATTGCCGAAAGTCGCTCGCAGCCGCCGTCGCCACTACGGACCTAGGACGGAATCGAAGAGACGGTTCATCATCTCGATCCTGGCGCGGAAGCGTGCAGGCGTATTGGTTGCCGCATCGATCGACTGCCGGAACTCCGGAACGGTGAACAACTGCTTGTACGCATCGATGAACTCCGCGTCTCGGCCACTAACACTAGGAAGGTCGCGTCCCATCGCTGCGAACATCTGCGCGTCGAATAGTGCCGCAAGAATCGGGCTACGAAAGGTCCCGTTGTCGGGATTGAAACGGCGGAACGCCTTGTCGTCAAAGGCAGCTTCAACGATCTCCAACGTTCTCAAGAAATCCTCCCGCAGCTCTGCAAGACGACTCTTGGTCGGACGCTGGTTATCAGCCATGAAGCGATCGAGTCGCTTCGCCATGCCGCCTGAGAACGTCGCCCAGTCGGAGCGGAACGCGAAGAATCGGAGGACAAGTTCGACGTCACGCATTTCCTTGTAGAGCGTTGATGTCGCGGGTCGCGTAATACCCAACAGTCGGCGGAATCGTTCGTCCTCGGACAGGTCCAGCATCAGATCGTTCAACGGACCCGGCCAAGTGCTGTTGCGAATCTCCTGGGGGTTGAGCGTTACACCACCCGTGTTGAGGCGCCTGAAAACCTCGAACTTCACGTTCTTGTCAGACTGCCGAAGGATGATCGTCGCGCGCAGATTTGCTCGAGTACTAATGATCGCCTTCAAGCTCGGTTCGAGGTCGTCGTAGGTCTTGTCGTTCAGCTCCGTATAGACCTTGAGTCCTCGAAGCCGCAGACGTCCTCGCATGAAGCTGTGTACAGCGGTGAGTCGCTGCTTCCCATCGATAACCGAGTACTTCCCGTAGTCGTCCTCGTTCAAGAAGATCGGCGGGATCGGGACGTTCATAAAAAAAGATTCGATCAACCGCGACTGCCGATCGGCCTTCCATCTATCGCGCCGCTGATAGCGCGGGGACAGGTCAATCTGCTCATTCGACACCAGGTCTGCAAGCGTGTTGAGGTTGTAGTCGAGAACACTCGTCAACAACTCTCTTTCGCTCGAACTTAGGTCCGGGTCGTCGTCCTCAGACTCGTCAAGCTCTTCTGGAGAGTCAATGTCCAGTTCGAGTTCCTCAACCGACTCATCGTCGCCATCACCAAATGATTCCGGCAAGGTGCCCTCCTTGGTCGCGGCCAGCCTAGCGAGACACCCGATACGCGGCACCCGCGCGAAGGGGGGCCACGTTGTCGACAACTCGAGCAGCGTGTTCGCGCTCAAGCGCTGGCTCGCAACGGACACCTGGCCCACCCGGCAGTGAGCACCGGGCCGACTACGACGAGTACCCATCCGAAGATCGCCCGGGCGAGAATCAGGCGAACGTAGCGTCGCTCAGCGACACATACGCGCTCCAGCGCGAACGACACGGGCGTCGCACGAGCGCCATCCGCCCCACTTCGCCGTCGCCCGCTCCAGCACCAGTTCGCGCACACGCGCCGCATCCGCCTGGCCGCGCATCGCCTTCATGACGGCGCCGGCGGCCCGCACCTTGCCGTCGCGGATCTTCTCGAGCACGTCGGGCTGCGCGGAGAGAGCCTCTTCGATCGCGGCGATCAGGGCGCTGTCGCCGGAGACCACCTTGAGTCCGCGCTTCTCGGCGACCTCGGCGGGTGAGCGCTCGCCCGCCATCACACGCCCTCGAGCGCCTGATGCGTCATCCGTTCGGTGAGAGCGCGCAGTCAAGCCGACCGGTGGGAGTATCGACGCATGACCGAGCAGCTCGACCGCGCGCGAGACGCGTGGTTGGGTACGCGTGACGGCGCGTCTGGTTCGGAGTACGGCGAGCTGCTCGAAGCCGCAGGCGACACCGCGAGTGCTCGTGCGGTGTATGACGAACTGATCCGATCCGGATACCTGATCGGCTACTACGCGCTGGCGTGGCTGGAGCACGACTCGGGCAACGCCGAGCGGGCGAGGGATCTTCTGCGCAGGTACCTTGACGCGGACGGCGAACCCGACGAGCAGACCGAGCTGGTCGCGGGAGTGCTCGGCCACTGGCTCTGGCACGACACGAACGATCCGGATGCCGAGGGTCTGCTCATCCGCGGAGCCGACGCATACCCGAGCGCCCGTGCCGACCTGGCGCATCTGTATCGCGCCACGGGACGCTCCGCGGAGGCGGAGGGCCTCCTGAAGATCGGCGTCGACCACAGCGAGACCGAGAGCTTCATCGTGCTCGGCAATCTTCTCGACGAGACCGGGCGAACTGACGAGGCGAAGGCTCTCTACGTTCGCGGCTTCGAACTCGGCGATGCCCACTGCGCCTACAACCTCGCCCTCGTTCTGCTGCGCGAGGGTCGGAACGACGAGGCGGATGAGTGGGCGCACCGCGCGGCCGAGGCGGGCGATTCCCGCACACGCGCCTTCCTCTCCCAGGCCCGATAGCGATGGATCACGAGAGCTGGATCGACGTGCTCGACTCGACGACGATCTCGGCTGTGCGGTACGACGCGCGGCGGCAGCTTCTCGACATCCGCTTCACGAACGAACGCATCTACCGCTACGACGGCGTGACCGAGTTCGTGTACCGCGCCCTCATGAGGTCCGACAGCAAGGGTCGCTACTTCAACGAGATGATCCGCGACGGGTTCGACTACGACGAGCTCGACTGAGAGCGCGCGGCGGGGAGGCCCCTCGGGAAGCTGCTAGCGTGCTTCTGCCCCTCGCACTCGACGAAGAATGCACAGGTCCATGGAACCCGCCACCCGATACGCAGCGTTCGCCCTGCGCTCCGCCATCGTGATCGTCATCGTGTCGGGTCTGCTGCTCGGCGAACGGAGGTTCGCGTTCTTCACGAGCCAGAGCAACCTCATCGCGCTCGGGTACTTCGTCACGGCGCTCGTTCTCATGGCGCAGCGGCGGGGAACGGTCACGCCTGTGCCCGCGCTACGCGGGGCGGTGACGTTCTGGCTCACGACGACGGCCCTGATCGCGCACTTCCTCAACAGCCACGGCATGAACCCGATCCCAGGGCTCTTCGATCCCGACCCGGCCGTCGCGATCAACAACACGGGGCTCTTCTTGCTGCATTACGTGTCGCCGATCCTCGTGCTGATCGACTGGCTCGTCATCGGCCCGCACGGAGTCGTCCGCTGGCGCACCGCTCTCGTGTGGCTGCTGTACCCGATCGGATACGGAGTCGTCATGATCGTGCGGGGAACGCTGCTGCCGGCCGTGAACGACCGGTACCCGTATCCATTCCTCGATCCGACCGTCGCCGGCATCGGCGGCATGAGCCTCGCGCTCGGGCGAGTCATCCTGATCCTCGCGGCGATCGCGTTCGCGGTGATCGCGGTGGATCGGCTCGTTTCACTGCTCGCCCGTACGAGAGAACGCGCTACTGTCGCCAGCTGACAATTCTGTACATAATGTTCACTTTGCCCAGAACGTACTACGATGTGCGCATGAACTCCCTCAGCCGATCCGTGACCACCGTCGCGCTCCGCGACGAACTCGCGGACGTCGTCGGGCGAGTCTCGTATGGCCACGAGCGCGTGGGGGTCACTCGTCACGGCAAGCTCGCCGCGGTGGTGATCAGCGTCGATGACCTCGAACTGCTGGAAGCCCTGGAGGACGCCCGCGATGCAGCCGACTTCACGGCCGCGAAGGCCGACGACGACGGCACTCGGGTGAGCCTCGCCGAGCTGCGCGACGAACTCACCCGGTGAGTCGCTACTCAGTCGAGTTCACGACTGCAGCAGCCCGAGAAGTCCGCAAGCTCGACCCCCAGATCCGGCGGCGACTTCTCGACGCTATCGAGAACCTTGGTGACGACCCACGCCCACACGGCGCCCGAAAGCTCGTCGGCTACGACGACGCGTGGCGCATTCGCGTCGGCGACTATCGCGTGCTCTACGAGGTGCGCGACGAGGCCGTGCTCGTGACAGTCTTCACAGTCGGGCACCGGCGCGCGGTGTACGAGGTCCGGTAGCGAGATCCGCGACGGGTTCGACTACGACGAGCTCGACTGAGAGCGCGCTCGCCCCAGACGGAACCCCACCCATCCGGCGATGGTGACGAAGCCGACGATGAGCAGCACGACTCCCGCGACAATGCCAGGGGTCGGCCACAGCGGCACGAAGGTGTTCGAGCTGAGGGGCGCGTAGGCGGTCCAGCCGAAGGACACGGGCTGGGTGACCAGAAGAACGGCACCCAACACGGAGAGCACTCCGCCGACGAGCAGCAGCCCGAACTTCCGGAGGAACCGCATCCGACTACTCCGCCGTCGCCCGCTCCAGCACCAGCTCCCGAACGCGCGCCGCATCCGCCGACCCGCGCATCGCCTTCATGACGGCACCGATGACGGCGCCGGCGGCCTGCACCTTGCCGTCGCGGATCTTCTCGAGCACGTCGGGCTGGGCGGCGAGGGCCTCGTCGATCGCGGCGATCAGGGCACCGTCATCCGAGACCACCTTCAGGCCGCGGGCCTCGACCACCTCGGCCGGGCGGCCCTCCCCCTCGATCACGCCCTCCAGCACCTGGCGGGCGAGGCGGTCGGTGAGGTCACCTGACTCGACGAGAGCGATCAGCTCCGACACGTGCAGCGGCGACACCAGCTCGGCGGGCTCCGCGGAGCGGGTGTTGGCGATGCGGGCGATCTCGCCCGTCCACCACTTGCGGGCCTGGGCGGGGGCGGCGCCGGCGGCCACCGTCTCCTCCACCTCGACCAGCAGCCCGGCGTTCTTCACGTCGCGGAACTCCAGGTCGGTGAAGCCCCACGCCTCCTGCAGGCGGCGACGGCGCACGGCCGGCGCCTCGGGCAGGGCGGCGCGCAGCTGCTCGATGAGCTCCGGGCTCGGCTCCACCGGCAGCAGGTCGGGCTCGGGGAAGTAGCGGTAGTCGTCGGCATCCGACTTGGGGCGACCGGCGGAGGTGACGCCGCGGTCCTCATGCCAGTGGCGGGTCTCCTGCGTGATCGTGCCGCCCGCGGCCAGGATGGCGGCCTGCCGCTGGATCTCGTAGCGCACCGCGCGCTCCACCGAGCGGAACGAGTTCACGTTCTTCGTCTCGGTGCGGGTGCCGAGCTTCTCCTGCCCGCGGGGGCGCAGCGACACGTTCGCGTCGCAGCGCAGGTTGCCCCGCTCCATCCGGGCCTCCGAGATGCCGAGGGCGCGCACGATGTCGCGGATGGTGGAGACGTACGCCTTGCCCACCTCGGGGGCGCGGTGCTCGGCGCCGAAGATCGGCTTCGTCACGATCTCGACCAGCGGCACGCCCGCGCGGTTGTAGTCGACGAGCGAATACTCGGCGCCGTGGATGCGTCCGGTCGCGCCGCCCATGTGGGTGAGCTTGCCGGCGTCCTCCTCCATGTGGGCGCGCTCGATCGGGATGGTGAAGGCGGTGCCGTCCTCCAGCTCGATCTCGACCGACCCCTCGAAGGCGATCGGCTCGTCGTACTGGCTGATCTGGTAGTTCTTCGCCAGGTCGGGGTAGAAGTAGTTCTTGCGGGCGAAACGGCTGCTGGGTGCGATGCTGCATCCGAGCGCCAGGCCCAGCGAGATCGAGTACTCGACCGCCTTCTCGTTCACCACCGGCAGGCTGCCGGGCAGGCCCAGGCACAGCGGGGTGATCTGCGTGTTCGGGCCGGCGCCGAAACCGCCGGGCGCCGCCGGGTTGGGGGCGTCGCTGAACATCTTGGTGGCGGTCGAGAGCTCGACGTGCACCTCGAAACCGAGCACCGGCTCGAACAGCTCGAGCGCCTTGTCGAAGTCCATGAGGTCGGGCTTGGCCATGGGTTCGATTCTAGGTGCGGTGCGGGGGGCGCGATTGCTGCTGGCGGAGACCGGCGTTCGCCCGCTAGCCTTCACGCGACCAAGGGCGAGTACCCCATAGGGATCGCCTCCCGGATCCCGCGTGTAACACCGGGGGCCAGGTACCGATAGCCGTGATACACGGACGCGTACCCCGAACGAGGAATTTACTCGTGACGGCGTGCGCCAAAGTCCCCTATCCGACGATCGAAGTCGCGATCCGCGCCGGGGTCGAGTTCCGGCGGCGCTGCGTCAGCCGCGAGAAGCAACCCCGAGCGGTGCACTATTGCGTTCACTGCAAGGCGTGGCATGTGACCTCGCAGAGAGCGCGACCGAACCGCTGGTTCATCCGACCGCTCCCCGAGGAGTGACGATGGTCGGCGTCCTTCCCCCATGGCGAGCGGCGACCGCGAATTCTCCCCTGGTCTCGCCCGGCCCCCGCCCGGCTTCGCAGAACCCCGGAATCATGGCTCCATGACCGACGCACAGCATCCGGAGCCGCAGAACGACTCCGGATGCGCGGCAGCCGATCAGCCGAACTCAGCGGGGAACGTCGCCCCGCCATGCACCCGACTCGTGGCCGGCGCTCTCGATGTACTCCTTGAAGTTCTTGAGGTCCTTCTTCACCGCGTGCGACCCCGCGCCGACCAGCGAACCGAGCAGCTCGAGGGCGCCATCCGGCTGCCAGTCGAGCTGCGCGGTCACGCGGCTCGAGGTGTCGCTCAGCTTGTGGAACGTCACAACGCCCGCGTGCTGGGTGTCGCCGCCGGTACTCGTCCAGGCGACCCGCTCATCCGGATGCTGCTCCGTGATCTCGGTGTCGAACTCGCGGGTCGCGCCGCCCACGTTCACCACCCAGTGCTGGTGGGTGTCGTCGGTCTGCGTGATGCGCTCCACCTCGTCGAGGAAGTGCGGGAAGCTCTCGAACTGGGTCCACTGGTTGTAGGCCGTCGTGACGGGCACGTCCACGTCGATGCTCTCGGTGATCTGCGTCATGATGACTCCTTTTCGTCACCACCAGCCCACCTCGCGCGCACCGATCGCCCCAGGGCCTTGACGCCCGCCGCCTCAACGGTTACGCGTCGACCACCACGCCCACCACACCAGCACCGGTTGCAGAAACAGGCGCGCGAAGCGCTTGTCGTCGCTGTCGAGTCCGGGTGCGTCGCGGCGGCTCACCCAGTGCGCGATGTTGCCGGGCAGCACCGCCACGAAGAAGGCTGCGGTGGCGACGCCCACCCAGGGTCGCGCTCTGCGGGGAGCGACCGCGAGCGCGGTGCCGAGGGCGAGCTCCGCCACCCCGGATGCGACCAGCACCGTGTCCTTGTCGAACGGCACATACGGCGGCACCGCGGCGCGGAATCCGCGGCGGCCCCAGGTGAGGTGGCCGGATCCGGTGAACAGCAGCAGGGCGGCCAGCGCGAAGCGGGCCACGGTGCGGGCGGTCATCCGCGGACGGGGGTGCGCGTCGACCACCACGCCCAGGCCACCAGCGCGGGCTGGAAGAACAGCCGCGCGAAGCGCTTGTCATCCGTGTCGAGGCCGAAGCCGTCGCGGCGGCGCACCCACTGGCTGATGTTGCCGGGGAAGATCGCGACGAAGAACGCCGACGCCGCCGCACCCACCCACGGACGGATGCCGCGCGGGCTCGCGGCGAGCGCCGTACCGAGGGTGATCTCGGCCACCCCGGATGCGACGACCGTCGTGTCGGGGTCGAGCGGCACCCAGTCGGGCACCTGCGCCTGGAACTCCTGCCGGGCCACCGTGAGGTGGGTGATGCCGGCGAACACGAGGGCGCCGCCGAGCGCGATGCGGGCGAGGGTGCGTGCGGTGCTCATGCTCCAGGGTCGCACGGATGCGGGGGGCGGCGCCCGCGGTGCCTCCGGCCCTCCTCCCCCCGCCGACACCCCCACGACTTCTCCACGAATACCGTCCATACTCTCGAACATTCATTCGAGTCGTGGGAGAATGGAGCATGACCTCGATCCCCGACTACCTCGCCACCATCGGTGGGCCCGACACCGCATTCGCGGTGCCGCAGGTGACGGGGTTCGCGGATGCCGAACTGCTCGACGGGCAGCGTGCGGTCGCCGAGCTGCGGCGTCGAATCGATGCCGTCGCGGCCGCCTTCGCCGGCGAGATCGCCCATCGCTCGAGGCGAGAGCTCGGGCATGCCGGGCTCGCCCAGGCGAACGGTCTGCGGTCGGCAGAAGATCTCATCGCGAAGGTGACCGCAGGATCGCGGCGCGACGCGCACACGCTCGTCAAGGCGGCCGAGCTGATGCCCGCTCCCCCGCGGCCCGACCTCCCGCCCGCGCCGGCGCTTCCCCGCTGGCAGACGCTCGTCGGCGATGCGGTCGGGTCCGCGGCCATCTCCGTGGAAGCGGCGGGCATCATCCGCAGCCGGCTCGCGGCCGCCGCAGACGGTGCCGACGACGACGCGTTGGCGGCGGTGGCCGAGGCGCTCGTGGCCGAGGCTCCGGGGCTCACCATCGAGAACCTCGCGATCCGCGCAGCACGGCTGCGCGACGAGCTCGACCTCGCCGGCATCGCCGAGCGCGAGCGGGCTCTGCACGACAAGCGCTTCCTGCGGGTGTCGCGCCAGCTCGACGGCATGACGCGCATCAGCGGGCTGCTGGATCCGGAATCGGCCGCGGTCGTGGTGCCGATCCTCGACGCGGCCACCTCGCCCGGCCGCGGTGGCCCGCGATTCGTCGACCCCGAGGCCGCCGCGCGCGCCGACGAACTCGCCCGCGACGAGCGCACCGTCGACCAGCTCACCCTCGACACCCTCGTCGAGCTGGTGCGCATCGGGGGTCGCGTCGACGACGGCACGATCCTCGGCGACCGTGCGCCCGCCGTGCGCATCCTCGTCACGCGGGCCGACCTCGACTCCCCCGCCGGGCCCGACGGCGAGCGCACGGGCGCGGCCTTCTTCGAGGGCCAGGCCGAGGCGGTGTCGATCGCCACCGCCGAGCGCTACATCTGCAGCAGCGGCGCCGTGCCGATCATGTTCGACGGCGACGGCCGGGTGCTCAACCTCGGTCGCGAGCAGCGGCTGTTCAGTCGCAAGCAGCGCATCGCGATGGCTGCACGCGACGGCGGATGCCGCATCTGCGGGGCGCCACCCTCCTGGACGGAGGCGCACCACATCGACCACTGGGACGAACACGGTGGCCGCACCGACATCGACGACGGCGTGCTCTTGTGCAAGTTCTGCCATCTCAACGTGCACAACAACCGCTGGCGCATCAGGCGCGACGGCGGCGACTACCTGCTCGAGAAGCCCGACGGCGACGGCATCCTGCGCCGCACACCCCTGCCCTCCCACAGCCCGGCACTCGCCCGGCTGCTCGCCGGGTGACGGCGGACTCGAGACGTGTCGCCCTGCGGACGGCGCTCCTCGACCAGCCGAGTCTCACCGCCGGTCGAGTTGAGCGAACCCCTCAGGGGCGTCGAGACACTCAGCACCCTGGAAGACCTCGCACCACCAGGCGTAGCGTCGGGCACATGACCACCTGGGCAGAGGTCGACGACTACTTCTCGCAACTGATCCCCGAAGACGACGCACTCGTCGCCGCACACGCCAGCTCGAGCGAGACCACGCTCCCCGGAGCGGATGTCACGCCGCACCAGGGCGCGCTGCTCGCCATGCTGGCGCGCACGCTCGGGGCGCGGCGCGTGCTCGAGTTCGGCACGCTCGCCGGCTACTCCACCATCTGGCTGGCGCGCGCCGTCGGACCGGACGGGCACGTCGACACGCTCGAGATCGACCCCGGCAACGCCGCCGTCGCCCGGCGCAACTTCGACGCCGCCGGCGTCACCGCGCAGGTGCAGCTGCACCTCGGCCCGGCAGCCGCCACCGCCGAATGGCTCATCGACACCGGCACCGAGCCGTACGACCTGGTGTTCATCGACGCCGACAAACCCAACAACCCGCACTACCTCGCCGCCGCCCGGCAGCTCACCCGACCCGGCGCGCTCATCATCGTCGACAACGTGGTGCGCGCAGGCGCCGTCGCCGACCCCGACGACGACACCCCCGCCGTGCTCGGGGTGCGGCGCCTCGTCGACGACATCGTCGCCGCCGGGCTCGACGCCACCGCCATCCAGACCGTCGGCGCCAAAGGCTGGGACGGATTCGCCATCATCCGGGTCTGACCCTGGTGCGACGTCGGTCGGCATGTGTACAGTGTCCACATTCGACAGGGAGGTTCCATGACGACGCCCATGCCCACCGTCTCCGACTACGACACCTGGCGCGCCGAGCTGGATGCGCTGCGCATCCGCGAGAAGGCCGCCACCCACGAGCTCGACGCGATCGCCGCCCAGCGACGGCGGCTGCCGATGGTCGAGCTGCCGGAGTACACCCTCGTCGGCGAGCACGGCCCGGCGACACTCGCCGAGATCTTCCAGGGCAAGCGCCAGCTCATCACCTACCACCACATGTGGCAGCAGGGCGCCGAATGGCAGTGCCCCGGCTGCACCGGCTACACCGCCCAGTTCACGCGGCTCGACTTCCTCGAGCCCTACGACGCGCGCTTCGTGCTCGTGTCGCAGGCGCCCATCGAGGAGCTGCTCGCCTACCGCGACAAGGTCGGCAACAAGATGGAGTGGTACTCCACCTGGGACAGCCCCTTCGGCGCCGACGTCGACGCGCCCCGCAACGGCGGATTCGCGGTCAACGTGTTCCTGCGCGACGGCGACACCGTCTACCGCACCTGGCACACCAACGGGCGCGGCACCGAGCAGCTCAGCCAGACGTTCCCGTTCATCGACCTGCTGCCCTACGGACGCCAGGAGGCGTGGCAGGACTCCCCCGACGGCTGGCCGCAGGGCGACCCGGGCGAGGGGTGGTTCAATGCGTGGGACATCGCGCGGCTCTACGGCGCGGATGCGGATGTGGTGGCCGGGGAGGCCCACCACCGCCACTGAGGGCTCTGTGGGGGCT
>NZ_JANTHX010000008.1:10824-393301 GCF_024752305.1 Protaetiibacter mangrovi | reverse complement strand
CGCCCGCTACGCGGGCTACTCAACCAACGCGGTTTCGACACACCCGCTACGCGGGCAACTCAACCAACGCGGTTTCGACACACCCGCTACGCGGGCTACTCAACCAGCGGGTCAGGCGAGAGCGGGCGCGTTCGCGAGCAGGGGGCCGCCCCACTGTGCCTCGAGCAATTGCTCGAGCGCGGCGCCGACCGTGTAGAGGCGCGCGTCCTCGCGGGCGGGCGCCATGAACTGGATGCCGACCGGCAGGCCGTCCTCGGGCGCGAGCCCCGACGGCAGCGAGATGCCTGGCACGCCCGCCAGGTTCGCCGGGATCGTCGTCAGGTCGTTCAGGTACATCGCCAGCGGGTCGTCGACCTTCGAGCCGAGCGGGAACGCGGTGGTCGGCGCCGACGGCGTCGCCAGCACGTCGACCTTCGCGAATGCGGCATCGAAGTCGCGCTGGATGAGCGTGCGCACCTTCTGCGCCGAGCCGTAGTAGGCGTCGTAGTAGCCCGCCGACAGGGCGTAGGTGCCGAGGATGATGCGGCGCTTCACCTCGTCGCCGAAGCCCGCCTCGCGGGTCGCCGACATGACGTCCTCGACGGTCGGCTGGCCGTCGGGTGTCACCCGCAGGCCGAAGCGCACCGAGTCGAACTTGGCCAGGTTGCTGGAGGCCTCCGCCGGCAGGATCAGGTAGTAGGCGGCGATCGCGTACTGGAACGACGGCGCCGACACCTCGACGATCTCGGCACCCTGCGCCTCGAGCAGGGCGAGCGCCTCCTGGAAACGCTGCACGACACCCGGCTGGAAGCCTTCGCCGCCCGCGAGTTCGGAGACCACACCGACCCGGAGGCCGCGAACGGCACCCTCGCGCTGCCCGGCGCGCGCGGCATCCGCGAACGAGGGCCACGCATCCGGGATCGAGGTGGAGTCGTGCGGGTCGTGCCCGCCGATCACGTCGTGCAGCAGGCCGGCGTCGAGCACCGTGCGGGTGACGGGACCCACCTGGTCGAGCGAGGAGGCGAGCGCGATGGCGCCGTAGCGCGACACCCCGCCGTAGGTGGGCTTCACCCCGACCGAGCCGGTGACGGCCGCCGGCTGACGGATCGAGCCACCCGTGTCGGAGCCGAGGGCGAGCGGCGCCTCGAAGGCGGAGACGGCCGCGGCCGAGCCGCCGCCCGAGCCGCCGGGGATGCGCGAGAGGTCCCACGGGTTGTGGGTGTTGCCGTACGCGGAGTGCTCGGTGGAGGAGCCCATCGCGAACTCGTCCATGTTGGTCTTGCCGAGCGGCACCAGGCCGGCGGCACGCATCCGCGCGACGACCGTGGCGTCGTAGGGCGGGATCCAGCCCTCGAGGATCTTCGAGCCGGAGGTCGACGGCATGTCGAGCGTGCAGAGCACGTCCTTGATGGCGACCGGCACGCCGGCCAGACCGGATGCGGCACCCTCGGCACGGGCCTTGTCGATCGCCGACGCGGTGTCGAGCGCGTCGGCGTTCAGGTGCAGGAAGGCGTGCACGTCACCGTCGACGGCGGCGATGCGGTCGAGGTGCGCCTGCGTCACCTCGACGCTCGACACCTCGCGGGCGTCGAGCAGCGCCGCCAGCTCGGCGGCCGACTTCGTGACGAGGCTCACTGCTCCTCCCCCAGGATCGAGGTGACCTTGAAGAAGTCGCCGTCGCGCTCGGGCGCGCCCGCGAGCGCCTCGTCGGGGGTGAGCGTCGCGCCCACCACATCCGGACGCGTCACGGTGCCGAGCGGGATCGGGTGGCTGGTGGCCGGCACGTCCGGCGTGGCGACCTGCCGCACGGTGGCGACGGCGTCGACGATCTGGCCGAGCTCGCCGGTCAGGCGCTCCACCTCGTCATCCGTCAGGCCGATACGCGCGAGGTGCGCGAGATGGCGCACGACATCCGGGGTGATCTCAGACACGCTTCCATCCTAGGTTCGGCGCGATGGTCTCGAGACGCGTCGCCTGCGGCGGCGCTCCTCGACCGGCTCATGGTCAGAAGACGCGGGTGAGGGCGCGCGCGAAGTCGCCGCGGGAGTGGTCGGGCCCCGTGACGTAGGCGCCCTCGCCGATGCCGATGAGCGCGAGGTTGCGCAGCGACATGCTGCCCGGCGCGAAGTAGTCGTTGTGGGTGATCGCCCCGGTGAGGGCCGAGCCGGTGACCGGGTCGGATCCGGCCGCGACCGAGAACAGCTGCGCCCCGTAGGCGCGCGAGGCAGGCTGGCTGCCGAACACCCCGGATGCCGGGATCGGGTCCCAGTCGGCCGCCCCCACCCAGACGTTGCCGTCGGTCACGTGCAGCTCGTCGACCGAGCGGGCCGGACTGCCCGGCGACCCGACGACGGCGAGGGCGTCGACGTGCACGTCGTCCTCTTCGAGGGAGAGCAGCGCCGCCGTCGAGCCGTAGGAGTGGGCGAGCACCGCGAGGTAGGGCTGGTCGTCGCCGCGCGACGCCCGCAGACCCTGCAGCGAGTCGGTCAGCGCATCCCGCCCTTCGCGCGCGAGCTCCATCGAGGCCACGTTCACGAGGCTCGGGGTGGTGTACCCGATCCAGGCGACGGCCGCGACGGTCGCGTGCGACTCCGGATGCAGCACCCGCAGCCAGCGCTCCTGGTCGTCGACGAGGGTCTGGGCGGTCGCGGTCCACGCCTCGATCTGGGCGTCGACGCCGAAGAACATGCCCGGCACCAGGTATTCCACGTAGTCGGCGGTCGCGAGGTCGCCGACGGTGACCACCGCGCGCCCCTCGCCGGTCACGTCGAGCGTCACGAGCCGCCGACGCTGACCGTCGGGTTGGAGCGCCTTGTCGATCTGGTCGAGCATGTGCAGACGGTTGACGAGCTCGTCGCGTTCGGCGCGGCCGACCGTGCCGTCGGCCAGTCGCGAGCCGAGCTGCTGACGCGCGGTCGCGAGCACCGCGCGATTGGCGAGGTCGCGGGTGCGGTAGGGCACGCCCTCGAGGTTGCCGACCAGCTCGGGTGCCAGCTCGCGCAGGGTCGCGCGACCGGTGACGGAGGCACCCTTCCACCATGCGGTCACCTGGGCGGCGCTCGGCGGCGCGGCGAGCAGCTCGGAGACGGCCTGCGGATGCGCGTCGAGGAACGCGCCGACGTCGCCGCGCGGCATCGAGCCGAGACGGTCGAGCAGCGCGATGCCGTGCAGCTGGTCGATCGGGGTCGACGGGCCGCCGATCGGATCCGCCACCGGGTCGAGCGGTGCGTCGAGCGCGACGAGGGCGGCGAGCGCGAACGCCGGCGCCTCGCCCACGACCGAGATCAGGGGCTCCGCGGGCACGCCGAAGGCCCCGGCGAGGGTCCCCGGGGTCGCGAGCAGCAAGGCGATCTCGAACAGCTGATTGCCCTTCCCAGTAGCGCACAGCAGCGGATGTGAGACATTCTAGCGCGGGCATGTCCCCCACCACGGGGGTGGAAACGCTCTCGTAACCTGGGGCGGACGTTTTCGCCCCTCGTCGGCGCGGATCAGGCCAGGATCGACGGTCCCTCGGCGAGGAAGCGGCTGAAATCGTCGGCCTCGACGATCGGGATGCCCAGCTCGGCGGCCTTGGTGGCCTTCGAGCCCGCCCCGGGCCCGATCACCACGTAGTCGGTCTTCTTGCTGACGCTCGAGGCGGGCTTGCCGCCGGCGGCGATTACCGCCTCCTGGGCGCCATCGCGGGAGTGCTCGGGCATCGATCCGGTGACGACGATCGTGAGCCCCGACAGCGGACCGTCGACGGACTGCCGGCGTCCCGGACCCGGGTGCCCGGGGGTCGCCCACGGCACCCCTGCCGCCGTCCACCGGTCGACGATGTCGACGTGCCAGTCGACCTCGAACCAGTCGAGCACCGCATCCGCGATGATCGCCCCGACGCCGTCGACGGCGGCGAGCTCGTCGCGGCCGGCGGCGCGGATGGCGGCGAGCGAGCCGAACCAGTCGGCGAGCGCCCGCGCCGCCACCGGGCCGACGTGGCGGATGTTGAGGGCGACGAGGAAGCGCCACAGCTCCTTCGTCTTCGCCTTCTCGAGCTCGGCGAGCAGGGTCTCGGCCACGGCGGACGGCCCGACGACGGCCGGGCGGTCCTTGCGCTCGTGCTCGACGATCTTGCGGAACGGCGAGCGCAGGTCGTACGAGCCGTCGTCGAGGGTCTTGCGTTCGCCGGTCTCGGCGTCGCGCACGACCACCTCGATCGGCATGAGCTGCTCGAGTGTGAGGTCGAACAGGCCCGCCTCGGTCTCGAGCGGGGCGCCGACCTCGGCCTGGGTGAGGGCTGCGGCACCCACCTCGCCGAGGCCCTCGATGTCGAGCGCACCCCGCGATCCGATGTGCTCCACCCGCCCGCGCACCTGCGCCGGGCAGGCGCGCGCGTTCGGGCAGCGCAGGTCGATGTCGCCCTCCTTGGCGGGGGCGAGCGGGGTGCCGCACTCGGGGCAGTTCGCGGGCATCACGAACTCGCGCTCGGTGCCGTCGCGCAGCTCGACGACGGGCCCCAGCACCTCGGGGATCACGTCGCCCGCCTTGCGCAGCACGACGGTGTCGCCGATGAGCACGCCCTTCGCCTTCACCACGTCCTGGTTGTGCAGGGTGGCCTGCCGCACGGTCGAGCCGGAGACGCGCGCCGGCGCCATGACGGCGAACGGGGTGGCGCGGCCCGTGCGGCCCACCGACACCACGATGTCGAGCAGCTTCGTCTGCACCTCCTCGGGCGGGTACTTGTAGGCGATCGCCCAGCGCGGCGCGCGGCTCGTGGCGCCGAGCTCGTCGTGCAGGGCGAGCTCGTCGACCTTCACGACGATGCCGTCGATCTCGTGCTCGACGTCGTGGCGGTGCTCGCCGTAGTGGGCGACGAAGTCGAGCACGCCGTCGACGTCGGGGCTCACCCGGCTGTAGGGGGTGGTGGGGAGTCCCCATCCGGCGAGCAGCCCGTACACCTCGCTCTGCGCGGCGACGGGTGGGTCGGGCCACGCGCCGATGCCGTGCACGTAGAGGCGCAGCGCGCCGATGCGGGCGTGCGCGGCCTCGAGCTCGAGGCCGTCCTTCTTGTCGAGCTGCTGACGCAGTCCGCCGGACGCCGCGTTGCGCGGGTTGGCGAACGCCGGGAAGCGGCGGGCCGCCGACAGCCGCACCTTCTCCTCGTCGAAGACCCCGGAGCGCCCGGCGGCGCGTTGCGCGGACTCGGCGAAGGCGCGTTCGCGCAGCTCGGCCTGGAAGGCGTTCAGCTTCTCGAACTCGGCGACGGGGATGAACACCTCGCCGCGCACCTCGACGATCTGCGGATGACCCTCGCCGCTGAGGCGGGCGGGGATCTCGGGCAGCCGCAGCGCGTTCTCGGTGACGATCTCGCCGACCCGGCCGTCGCCGCGGGTGGCGGCCGAGGTGAGCACGCCGCGCTCGTAGCGCAGGTTGATCGCGAGTCCGTCGATCTTGAGCTCGGTGAGCCACGAAACGTGGCGGCCCGCCGCATCCGCCGTCTTGACGCACCACTCGCGCAGCTCCTCGGCGGAGAACACGTTGTCGAGGCTCAGCATGCGCTCGGCGTGCTCGATGGTGGCGAGCCCGCCCGCCTGAGTGCCGCCGCCGACGGTCTGGGTGGGCGAGTCCTGGCTCTGCAGCTCGGGGAAGAGGCGCTCGAGCTCTTCGAGGCGGTGCATGAGCCCGTCGTATTCGGAGTCGGCGACGAGGCTCGTGTCGCGGTCGTAGTAGGCCTCGCGCAGTTCGAGGATGCGTGCGGTCAGCTGCTCGGCCTCGGCGTGCGCGGCCTGCAGGGTCACGCGGGTCCGCTCGGGAACCTGCTCGACGTCGTCGGTCTTCGCGCCACGTGCCACGGGTGCCAGCCTAGGCGCCGCCTCCGACGCCCACCCCTCACCTCAGGCGGGGACGGGGACGGCCGAGACGGTGCGGTCGATCGTGCACTGGCCGACGACGCGGGTGCCGACGTAGACGACCGCGGTCTGGCCGGGGGCGACGCCCTCGATCGGCTCATCGACGCGGATCACGAGCTCGCCGGCCTCGAGACGGGCCGTCGCCGGCACCGGGTCGGCGTGCGCGCGCACCTGCACCTCGCAGGCGAAGCCGGCATCCGCATCCGCGGGCGCGGCGCCCGCCCAGCTGTAGCGCGCACCCGCCAGCTCGGCGATCGCGAGCGCCTCGCGCGGGCCGACGACCACCTCGTTCGTGACGGGGCGCACCTCGAGCACGAAGCGCGGCTTGCCGTCGGGCGCGGGGTAGCCGATGTTCAGCCCCTTGCGCTGGCCGACGGTGAACGCGGCGGCACCCGGATGCGTGCCGATGCGGTCGCCGGACCGGTCGAGGATGGCGCCCTCCTCGGCCCCCACCCGCTCGGCGAGCCAGCCGCGGGTGTCGCCGTCGGGGATGAAGCAGATGTCGTGGCTGTCGGGCTTCGCGGCGACCGACAGCCCGCGCGCCTCGGCCTCGGCCCGCACCTCCGCCTTCGAGGGGGTCGCGCCGAGCGGGAACCAGGCGTGCGCGAGCTGCGCGGCGGTCAGCACCCCGAGCACGTACGACTGGTCCTTCGCCCAGGCGGCGGCGCGGTGCAGCTCCACCCCGTCCGCGCCGAGGCGCACCTCGGCGTAGTGGCCGGTGACGACGGCGTCGAACCCGAGCGCGAGGGCCTTGTCGAGCAGGGCCGCGAACTTGATGCGCTCGTTGCAGCGCATGCACGGGTTCGGGGTGCGGCCGGCCGCGTACTCGGCCACGAAGTCGTCGACGACGTCCTCGCGGAAGCGCTCCGAGAAGTCCCACACGTAGAACGGGATGCCGAGCTTCGCGGCGGCGCGGCGCGCATCCATCGAGTCCTCGACGGTGCAGCAGCCGCGGGATCCGGTGCGCAGCGTGCCCGGCATCCGACTGAGCGCCAGGTGCACGCCGACCACCTCGTGGCCGGCCTCGACGGCGCGCGCGGCCGCGACGGCGCTGTCGACGCCGCCGCTCATCGCCGCGAGGATCTTCACGCGTTCCAGGGTACGCGGCTGGTCAGCCGACGACGTGCCGCCCGCTCAGCACTGAGGGAACCCGGTGACTGTCGACTCCGCGATCGAGTTCGGGCCCCCGAGCACGTAGATCCTCTTCGCCGACTCGAGGTCCCAGTGCGATACGAAGGGGATGCATCCGGGCGCCACCAGCAGGAGCCGCGCCTCGTACGCGCCCGCGAGCCAGCTCCCGGCGAGGGCGTCGGGGAATCCCAACCCGTTGGCGATGAACACCTCGTCGGTCACGAAGTGGCGCGAGGGCGTCATCGCCGCGGATTCGAACCGGTCGGCCCCCGTCGAGCGCAGCACGATGCGCACACCCGGGGTGGCCGCGATGCCGGCGACCAGTCCCTCGCTCACGCTGACGGGACCGCCGACGACGATCACCGTCGTGACGCCCAGCTGCTGCAGCAGTTGCCGCGTCGCGGTCTCGAGGTACGGGGTCTTCCCGTCGACGAGGATGACGGGGGCCGACATGGCACCCGCGAACGCATCGCCCGCCAGCGCGTCCGGGAAGTCCCGGCCGGTGGCCACCACCGCGAAGTCGCTCCCGCCGGGGAACCCGCGCACGGCGAGTGCGCGGGAGACCGCGTACCTGTCCGCGCCGCTCACCCGCTGCACATCCGGGGCGAGCGCGCCGAGCTGGGCGGCGACGTCGTCTCCCACGGACGCGGGCCCCCCGACGATCAGGATGTGCGCGGGCCCCAGGCGCCGGATCTCGTCGCGCACGACGTCGGGGAGCGAGAACGGCGTCACGAGGAGCAGCGGTCCGGACCCGGCGGCGAGCGGTCCGGCGCTGAGCGCGTCGGGGAAGTTGAGGCCGTTCGCGACGTAGACGGTGTCGGGTCGGTTGCTCGACGGGTCCGGATAGCCCTCCTGCGAGACGCTCACCGCCATCGCGAATCTGTCGCTTCCGCCGAGCCTCACCACCTCGGCCGGCGATGCCGGCTCCGCGTGGATGTCGATCCCCGAGGTGACGGAACCCCCGGTCACGGTCACCGTCTCGGCTTGCCACCAGAAGTCGACGTCGCCGGAGTAGCGTTCCGCAACCGTCGGATCCGGTTGACCGATGCGGATGATCACCTCGCCGGGCGGGATGCCGTCGATCCGGAAGTGGGGATCGGCGGCGCTCACCGCGAAGTCGCTCGCGACCTGGACGAGGCTCCCGTACTCGTCGAAGGCGAGGGCGTCGGCCCGGAACAGGTGCGTCCCCCCGAGGCCGGAGACGTCGACCGTTCCCGTGACCGAGCCGGTGCTCTGCGGGAACGCGATCGTGACCCTGGTCGTCTGCCCGGCGCGCACCGTGACGATGTCCGAGGCGTAGCGCGAGAGGGTGCCGCCCGCATACACGGCGAGACCGTCGACGCGAGCCCAGACGAGGAAGTCCCCGGCCGGGAACGACGGGTACACCATCTCGCCCGCGCTGTCGGTGAAGCCGGAACCGGGCATGTCCCCCTCGCCCCGATCGGGCGCGTTGGCGATCATCACGTTGGTCACCGCCCCGGACACGGGGCTCGCACCCCGCACGACCGAGACGATCAGGGTTCCCGCGGGGTTCAGCGCCACGGCCGGGCTCGCCGTGACCGCGAACGGGATGGCGAGCAGCATCGCCGTCGCCATCGCCCGAACCACCCCGAGTCGGGACATCTCGGCTCCTCTCGTACCGACCCCCGTCAGACGCCGCAGGGGGTGAGCGTCATGACCGCGTCGCTGACCGAGTTGGGGCCGCCGAGCACGTCGATCTCGTGCGGCTGCAACCGCACGATCTCGGAGATCACGCTCATCGGCACGCAGTCGCGCTGCACGAGGTAGATGGGCGCCTGCCATCCGCCGGCGAGGGGTCCGCCCGCGAGCGCGTCGGGGAAGTTCAGCCCCGTCGCGAGCATCACCGTGTCGGCGACCGGGAAGGTCGCCTGGTTCAGCGAGGCGGCAGCTTCGAAGCGGTCGGAGCCGGAGCGCCGCACCACCTCGCCGACGCCGGGCAGGCCGCTCAGCGACGCGACGAGGCCGGGGGTCACGCTCGCGGGTCCGCCGACCACGATGATGCGCTTCGTCTCGAGCTGTGCGAGCAGCTGGGCCGTGGCCGCGTCGACGGAGGTCGCGTGCCCGTCGACGAGCACCACCGGGGCGTGTTCGAACGCCGCCGCGGCTCCCGCCGCGAGCGCATCCGGGAAGTTGTGGCCGGTCGCGATGTAGACGGTGTCGGAGGTGTCGAAGCCCGTGCTGACGAGGTTGCGCGACGCGGCGAAGCGGTCCGCACCGTCGACGCGGCTGATGTTGTCGGTGTAGCCCGCGAGCTGCGAGAACACCGCGGGGCTCACCGAGTTGACGCCGCCCACGACCACGATGTTCGCCGGCTGCAGGCGTGCGAGCTCGGTCGCCACCGAGGAGGGCACCGAGGTCGGCGTGACGAGCAGGATCGGCCCGCCGTAGGCGGCACCGAGCGGGCCGGCGCTCAGCGCGTCGGGGAAGTTGAGGCCGTTGGTGACGAACACGACGTCGATGCCGGGCGAGTACAGCTGGGAGATGCCGACCGCCATCTGGAAGCGGTCCGCACCCGAGAAGCGGGACGAGTAGACGCCCGCGTCTCCGACGGTGCCGTCGATGCCGGTGACCGGCGTCGCCTCGTCGGACACCGTGACGAGTTCGGAGTCGACGATCCAGTCGGCGTCGTTCCAGTACTCGGCACCGGCGAGCGCGAATCCGGCCGGCACGAAGCGCACGAGGTAGTCGCCGGCCGGCACGCCGGTGATCGTGTAGCCGCCCCCGGCGGTGACGATCGCCTTCGCCGACCACTGGGTGAGGTCGCCGCTGACCGAGTCGATCAGGTGGGCCTGGGCGGCGAGCGAGCCCACCGCGCCATCCGTGGCGTCGGCCACGGTTCCGCCGATCGTGCCGCCGGGTCGGGTGACGAAGTCGACGAACGTCTCCACGCCGTCCGTCACCGTCACGACCTGCGACTGGGAACGGTACGGGGTGTTCCCCGCCCACAGCGAGGTGATGCACGGCGTGCCGGTGGGGCACTCGAACCGCGCCTCGACCAGGTACCGGCCGGGCGTGAGGTACAGCGAGTATCCGGCGAGGTACCCCTGGGAGGTCACGTCACCGGTCGCCAGGTTGGTCGCCGTGAGCTGCGCGCCGACGCTCTGGGTTCCGCTGCCGCTGTCGAAGCTCAGACTGCCCCGGATCGTCCCGTGGGGGGTGTCCGCCTGCGCGGGTGCGACACCCCCGATCGCGACGAGCGCGCCGACGAGCAGCGCGATGGCGAGGGAACGCGGACGGGTGAGGGTCATGAGGGCTCGGATTTCGTCGAGGGTGGACGGAGTCGACTCACTCTAGAGATCGCGGAGCGCCGCGCGGGTCGCCACGTCTCCCCCAGTCCGGGGGCGGGTCAGGACGCGGATGCGGCGGCGCGGGCACCCGCGACGGCGGCCGGCAGGGCGGCGAGGAACGCGTCGACGTCCGCGTCGCCCGAGTCGTGACCGAGGGTGATCCGCAGGGCGCCGCGGGCCTCGGGCTCCGGCACGCCCATCGCGATGAGCACGTGCGAGAGCTCGGGCACCCCGGCCTGGCAGGCGGAGCCCGTCGACACGGCGATGCCGGATGCGTCGAGCAGGTAGAGCAGGGCGTCGCCGTCGGCGCCCGCGAACGTGAAGTGGGCGTTGCCCGGAAGACGCCCCTCCCCCGGCGCCCCGCGCAGCACGGCGCCGTCGACGGTCGCGAGCACCCCCGCGACGAGACGATCCCGCAGCGCCGCCACGCGCGTGAGCGGCACCTCCGCCACCGCCCGCGACGCCGCGACCGCGAACGCCGCGGCACCCGCCGCATCCTGGGTGCCGGATCGTCCGCGCTGCTGGTCGCCGCCGTGCAGCAGCGGCTCGACGGTCGCCGTGCGGGCGAGCACGAGCGCGCCCACCCCCACCGGGCCGCCGACCTTGTGCGCCGAGACCGACACGGCGTCCGCCTCCACCTCGTGCACCCGCACCGGCACCTGCCCGAAGGCGGACACCGCGTCGAGGTGCACCGGCACCCCGTGGGCGTGCGCGAGCGCCACCAGCTCGGCGACCGGCTGCAGGGTGCCGACCTCGTTGTTGGCCCACAGCGCCGTCACGAGCGCGACCTCCCCGGAGGCCGCCGCGAGCGCCGAGTCGAGGGCGTCCAGCCGGATGCGGCCCTCGGCGTCCAGCTCGATCCACTCGAGCTGCGCCCCCTCGTGCCGCGCGAGCCACTCGACCGCGTCGAGGGTCGCATGGTGCTCGCCCCGCGGCACGAGCACCCGCGAACGGCGCGGATCCTGTGCCCGGGCGGCCCAGAACATGCCCTTCACGGCGAGGTTGATCGACTCGGTCCCGCCGCTCGTCAGCACCACCTCGACCGGGTCGGCGTCGAGCGCGCGCGCGAGCTCCTCGCGTCCGGTCTCCAGCAGCTCGCGCGCCGCCTGCCCGGCGCCGTGGATCGACGACGGATTCCCGACCAGCCTCAGCGCATCCGTGTACGCCGCGAGCACCTCGTCGGGCATCGGCGAGGTGGCGGCGTGGTCGAGATAGACCGCCACGGGGGCCTCCTGTTCGCGTTTACAAGACCGTCACGCGCACCACCTAACCTAGAGGGCATGTCGCCCGCCGATCCGCTCAGGAACCTCGGCGTGCACCTCACCTCGCGCGGCGGCGAGATCCGGGTCTGGAGCGCGAGCGCCACCTCGGTCGAGCTGTGCATCTTCGACGAGAAGGACTCGAGCTGGGTCGCCAAGCGGGTGCCGCTCACCCGCGGCGAGGGCGACGTCTGGTCGGCCAGCACCCGGTCGCTCACCCCGGGCGCCCCGTACGCGCTGCGCGTCGACGGCCCCGACGGGCCCACCCACGACTTCGACGTCGACCGCTACCTGCTCGACCCCTACGCGCGCGGCCTCACCCGCACGCGCGACGGTGCCTGGCGCAGCTACGTGCAGGACGACTCCTTCGACTGGGGCGGGGTCGCGAAGCCGGCGATCCCGCTCGACCACACCGTCATCTACGAGGCCCACACGAAGGGGCTGACGGCTCTCAACCCGGAGCTGCCCGAGGAGCTGCGCGGCACCTACGCCGGCCTGGCGCATCCGTCGACGATCGCCTACCTCACCGAGCTCGGCGTCACCGCGGTCGAACTGCTGCCGGTGCACCAGTTCGTCTCCGAGCAGCGGCTCACCAAGATGGGCCTCGTCAACTACTGGGGCTACAACACCCTGAACTTCTTCACCCCGCACGCCGCCTACGCCACCCGCGCGGCCCAGGTCGGCGGTACGGGCGCCGTGCTGCGCGAGTTCAAGGGCATGGTGAAGCTGCTGCACGCGGCGGGCATCGAGGTGATCCTCGACGTCGTCTACAACCACACGGCCGAGGAGGGGCGCGGGGGTCCGACCAGCTCGTTCCGCGGCATCGACAACGCGAACTACTACCGCCAGACGCCCGACGGCCAGTACATCGACACCACCGGATGCGGCAACACGCTCGACTACGAGCTGCCCGCCGCCCAGCGCCTCGTGCTCGACTCGCTGCGCTACTGGGCGAACGAGGTGCAGGTCGACGGGTTCCGCTTCGATCTCGCGGCCACCCTGGGGCGCGGCGAGGGTGCGGAGTTCACCCGCGACCATCCTCTGCTGCACGCCATCATCGACGATCCGGCCCTGCAGGGGGTCAAGATGATCGCCGAGCCCTGGGATGTGGGCATGGGCGGCTGGCAGGTCGGCAACTTCCCGGGCGGCTGGTCGGAGTGGAACGACGGCTACCGCGACCGGATGCGCAACTTCTGGTTGCGCGACGTCGCGCAGGCCCGCGCCACGGGCAGTGCGAGCGAGGGCATCGGCTCGCTCGCGCGACGCCTCGCGGGCTCGAACCACGTGTTCGCGCTGGAGCGCGGGCCGCTCGCATCCGTCAACTTCGTGACCGCCCACGACGGCTTCACGGCGGCCGACCTCGTCGCGTACGACCGCAAGCACAACCTGGGCAACGGCGAGAACAACCGCGACGGCTCGAACGACAACAAGTCGTTCAACCACGGCGTCGAGGGCCCCACCTCCGACGAGGAGATCCAGGCGATCCGGCGCAAGGCGGTGCGCAACCTGCTCGGCACGCTCGTGCTGTCGGCGGGCATCCCGATGCTCACGGCGGGTGATGAGTTCGGTCGCACGCAGCGCGGCAACAACAACGCCTACTGCCACGACTCCGAGCTCACCTGGCTCAGCTGGGACCGCAACGAGTGGCAGGAGGACCTCTTCGAGGTCGTCAAGACCCTCATCCGCCTGCGCCGCGAGAACCCGGCGCTGCGCCCGGTGCGCTTCGGGCGCTGGGGCGAGACGACGCCGTCGGCCAGCCAGATGGACTGGTACAACAAGGACGGCGAGACGATGACCCTCGAGGACTGGGACTCGCCCGAGGAGCGCACCCTGCAGTACCTCGCGGCGTCGACGCCGGAGTTCGAGGAGTTCAACCGCATCCTGCTGGTGGTGCACGGCCTCGAGACGGATGTCACGGTCACCCTCCCGGCGCACGAGGGCGTCGAGCGCTACACGCTGCTGTGGGACTCGGGCCACGACGACATCAGCGGCATCGAGGGCGTGCACCGCCCGGGCGAGGAGCTGGCGATGTCGCCCACCTCGATGCTGCTGTTCCGCGCGGACTGATGGCGGGCACCCCCGCGACGGCGGCGCTGACGGCGGCCGGCATCCCGTTCAGCGAACACGCCTACACGCACGACCCGGGCAACCGCGACTTCGGCATGGAGGCGGCGACCGCGCTCGGTCTCGACCCGGACCAGGTGTTCAAGACGCTGCTCGCCGACGTCGACGGACGGCTCGTGGTGGGCATCGTCCCGGTGACGGGCAAGCTCGACCTGAAGGCCCTCGCCGCGGCGGTCGGCGGCAAGAAGGCGGTGATGGCCGACCCGGCGCTCGCCGAGAAGCGCACCGGCTACGTGGTGGGCGGCATCAGCCCGATCGGTCAGAAGACCCGCCACGAGACGGTGCTCGACGAGACCGCCGAGCTGTGGGACGTGGTCTACGTCTCGGGTGGCCGCCGCGGTTTCGACCTGGGGCTGGCGCCGGCGGATCTGGTGCGCGCCACCGACGCGGTCGTCGCCGACATCGCGCGCTGAGCTACCCCGCGAGGGCGACCAGGCCGAGCTCCGCGTCGGAGGCGAACAGCGCGTTCCGCGGCACGACGCGCACGGTGTAGCCGAAGGCGCCCGCGCGCTCGAACCGTAGCGAGCCGGTGTAGACCGCGGGCTTGCCGAGGTCGTGGCTCTCGAGCTCGAGGGGCACGACGTGGGCGTCGCCCAGCTCCTCCCCCGCCCGCGGACGACCGTGCACGAGCTCGACCGCGACGTCGTCGGGGCCGAGGTCGCCGAGTTCGACGAAGGCGCGCACCCGCAGCTCCTCGCCGACGTGGGGTGACGCGTCCACGCCGCCCGACTCGACGTGCGCCACGTGCACCTCCGGCCAGGCGCCCCGCACGCGGGCCACCCAGGCGGCCAGCTCCCGCGCCGCCGAGTAGTCGCCGCTCGTGATCGCGGTCTCGGATGCGGCGGCCGGCAGGTACAGGCGCTCGACGTACTCGCGCACCATGCGCTCGGCCGAGAGCGCCGGCGACAGGGTCGCGAGCGTGTGACGGATGTCGGCGACCCAGGCGGCGGGCACGCCGTCCGCCCCGCGGTCGTAGAAGCGGGGGGCGATCTGGTGCTCGATCAGGTCGTACATCGCGGCGGCCTCGAGCGCGTCGCGCTCGGCCGCGTCGCCCGCGGAGTCCGCCGACGGGATCGCCCAGCCGTTGTGCTCGTCGTGGAACTCGCTCCACCATCCGTCGAGGATCGAGAGGTTGAGCGATCCGTTGAGGGCCGCCTTCATGCCCGAGGTGCCGCAGGCCTCGAGGGGGCGCAGGGGGTTGTTGAGCCACACGTCGCAGCCTGGGTAGAGCGTCTGGGCCATGCCGATGTCGTAGTCGGGCAGGAACACGATGCGCCCGCGCACCTCGGGGTCCTGCGAGAACTCGACGAGCAGCTGGATGAGCCGCTTGCCGCCGTCGTCGGCCGGGTGGGACTTGCCCGCGACGACCAGCTGCACCGGGCGGTCGGGGTCGGTGAGCAGGGCGCGCAGGCGGTCCGGGTCCTGCAGCATGAGGGTGAGCCGCTTGTAGGTGGGCACGCGGCGGGCGAAGCCGATCGTCAGCACCTCGGGCGACAACAGCTCGCGGTACCAGGGCGGTGCGGGCACCCCGGGGTTCTGCTCCTCCCAGGCGGCCGCCATCCGGCGCCGGGCATCGGCCACGAGCTGGGCGCGCAGCTCGCCCCGCAGCCGCCACAGCTCGGCGTCGGTCACCGCGTCGGTGGTCCAGTCGCACGCGGTCGCATCGTCGGTGCCGAGCTTCGAGGCGGCGAGCGCGCGCACCCGCGGATCGGTCCAGGTGGCCGGGTGCACGCCGTTGGTGATCGAGGTGATCGGCACCTCCTCGCTGTCGAACCCGGGCCAGAGTGCGCCGAACATCTGTCGGCTGACGGCGCCGTGCAGCAGCGAGACGCCGTTGGCGCGCTGTGCGAGGCGCAGGCCCATCACGGCCATGTTGAACGTGTCGGCCGCACCGCCTTCGTAGTCCTCGGCGCCGAGGGCGAGCACGTCGGCCGCGTCGACCCCGGGCAGCAGCTCGGTCGAGAAGTAGCGCTCGACGAGCGGCGCCTCGAAGCGGTCGATGCCCGCCGGCACCGGTGTATGGGTGGTGAACACGGTGCCCGCGCGCACCACCTCGAGCGCTTCGGCGAACGAGAGGCCGTCGCCGACGAGCTCGCGGATGCGCTCGAGGCCGAGGAAGCCGGCGTGGCCCTCGTTGGTGTGGAAGACGGTGGGCTCGGGGATGCCCGCCAGCCGGGCGTAGATCCCCACCGCGCGCGCTCCCCCGATGCCGAGCAGCAGCTCCTGCAGCAGCCGATGCTCCCCGCCCCCGCCGTACAGGCGATCGGTGACCGAGCGCAGCTCCTCGGGGTTCTCGGGCACGTCCGTGTCGAGCAGCAGCAACGGCACCCGGCCGACCGCAAGCAGCCAGATCCGCGCGGTGAGCGCCTTGCCGTCGGGCAGGGCGAGCACGACCTGGGCGGCGGTGCCGTCGGGGGCGCGCAGCACGCTCATCGGCAGTCCGTCGGGGTCGAGCACCGGGTAGCTCTCGAGCTGCCAGCCCTCCCGCGAGATGGCCTGGCGGAAGTAGCCGGCGCGGTAGAACAGTCCGACGCCGACGATCGGCACGCCGAGATCCGACGCGGCCTTCAGGTGGTCGCCCGCCAGGATGCCGAGGCCGCCCGAGTACTGCGGGAGCGCATCCGCGATGCCGAACTCGGGCGAGAAGTAGGCGACGGTGGCCGGTGCGTGGGATCCGAGCCCCTGGTACCAGCGCGGTGCGCCGAGGTAGGCGCGCAGCTCGTCGCGCAGCGCGACCGCGCGACCGACGAACGCCTCGTCGGCCGCGAGCTCGGCGAGTCGGGCGGGCTGCACCTCGCCGAGCAGCCCGTACGGATCCTTGCCGAGCTCGTCCCACAGCTCGGGCGCGATGTCGCGGAACAGTTCGAGCGTCGGCTGATGCCACGACCAGCGCAGGTTCGCGGCGAGCTCCTCGAGCGGCGCGAGCACGTCGGGGAGCACGGTGCGGACGGTGAACCGACGGATGGCCTTCACGACGTCAGCCTAGGGTCACCGGGTTACGGCCCGATGTCGTGGCGGCGACGGGCGCCGCTCAGGCCGAGGGGCCGGGCGGCGCGTAGCGGGCGAGCTCCTCCTGGCCTGCCGCCTCCTGCGCCGCCAGCTCCTCCGTGCGGCGCTTCTTCCGCTTCTCGAGGCGGTTCGAGACGATGAGCCACCCGCCGTAGAGGAAGAGGAACCCGGCGACCACGGGGATGATGATCGAGCGCATGTCGCCGTTGACCAGGTTGTTGACCCATCCGATCCACGGCACCGCGTACCAGACGGCGCCGCGGATCTGCACGGGCTTGACGGGGTTCGGGTCGGCCTGGCTGTTGGCGTCGCCCTTGGTGACGAAGCTCTTCTCGCCACCCGGCAGGTTCGGCTGCACGATCTGCACGACCCGGTGGGTCACGACCTCGGGCTCGCCCGACTCGAGCTGGTAGGTGATGACGGTGCCGATCCGGATGTCGTCGGTCGCGATCGGCTTGACGATCACCAGGGTGCCGGGCGGGTAGTTCGGCTCCATCGAGCTCGTGAGGATCGTGTACGGCGTCGCCTGCGCGACGGCCGGAACGACCACGACGAGGGCGGCGATCAGCGCGACGAGCGCGAGCACGCCCCAGCTGAGCCCGACCCCGATGTAGTAGAGGAGGCCGTGGTCCTTCTTCTGCGCGTCCCGAGCCGCACGCCGCTCGCTCATTCGGGGATCCTTTCACGTCGGCGTCCACGGAACCAGGCGTAGCCGCCCCCCAGAACGAAGGCCAGCAGCCACCCGGCGACGAAGTACTCCTGGTAGAGGCGGGCGGTGTTCCACGCCGTCGGGTCGGTGGTCTCGTCGCCGGTGTCCGGCAGCGGCGACGGGGTGGGCGTGGGCGCCGGATCGGCGACCGCTCCGCCGGATCCGGGCACGGTCTCGCTGTCGGTGAACTCGGGGGTCGGGGTCGTCGGCCCTCCCGCGGGAGGTGCCGGGGGCGCTTCCACGGGCTGGGCCGCGCACGGATCGGGCGCCGCCACCTCGGCGCTGCGCAGCACGACCACGAGGTCGAACGCGCCGATCGCGGCCTGCGCCTCGAGACCGCTCAGGGTGCCGGCGAGGCTGAGCGAGACGTCGACGCGCACGACGGAACCGGGGGCGAGCTGCACGCCGCCGAGGATCTGGGTGCAGGGGTCGACGTCCTCGAAGCCGACGGTGGGCCCCGTCATGACGCCCGCCTCGGCGGTCACGGAGAGCGCGGAGATGAAGACGCCGTCGTCGCCGCCGACGTCGCGGATGGCGACCGCGAGGTTGCCCGCCGACGCCTCCTGGTTCTTGACCCAGAAGGAGCGGGTCGCGGTGCCCCCCGGCACGACGGCGACCCCGCCGAACAGTTGGCCCGGATATCCGGCGGAGAAGCTCACTCCGTCGGAGGACAGGCCGATCGGATCGCTCGCGGCACCCGCCGGCGAGGCGGTGAGGATGCCGACGAGGGCGAGCGGAACCGCGATGGCCCCGGCGAGGAGTCCCGGCCGCCGCACCGTCAGCACCCCGCGTAGTAGTACTGGAAGAAGATGAAGGCGTACTGGGCGCTCACGGTGATGGTGTCCGTGCCGACGACGGCACCGTCGACGTTGAGGATCCGCACGTTGTAGGTGCCCGATCCCCAGCTCGTGAGCGGGGTTCCGATCGGCGCGGGGACGCCCGCCGAGGTGGCGCCGGCGCCGCTCGCGCTCGCGATGGTCTGCCAGGCGCTCGTCGAGGTCTGCTGGGCCTGCACGGTGTAGCCGCCGCCCGCCCAGTCGGAGGTCCAGCTGTACGTCGCGGTGCGACCGTTGCCGCTGCCCGTGCTGGTGCAGCTCAGGCTGGTCAGCTGCACGGCCGACCGCTGGGTGAAGGTGAACCGCTGGGAGGAGCTGCCCGCGCATGTGGTCTGCGTGGCCGCACCCGTGCTCGTCGCCGGCATCGTGAGACACAGCCCCGAGTACTTGTTGACGAACTGATAGGTGCCCGACGCCCCGCTGCCGCTCACGAGCTGCGGCTGCCACTGCTGCAGGGCGGATGCGTCGTCCGCGGTGCGCATGTCGACGGCCGATCCGGACGTCGTGGAGTTCGCCGCGGCGACCCGCAGGTTCGTCGCGTGGCGGGGCTGGAAGTTGCCGTAGCCGTCTCCGTCGCCGTCGACGTAGCGGAAGTCCTGGTTGGCGTCGGTGCCGTTCTTGCAGGCGAACGAGATGAGCTGCGAACCGCTCGTGGTGGCCTGGCCGCTGACGTCCCAGCACCAGGTGGTCGACGCGAGGGTGACGTACCACCAGTAGCCGGCCGAGATCTGCTGCAGGGGGTAGATGTACTGGCTCTGCACGGTGCTCGTCGGCGTCGCCGTACCGGTGAAGTTGCCCACCGTGAGGGTCGCCGCGGCCTGCGGGGTGAAGCTGCGGGTTCCGCTCGCCGCGGAGATGCTCTGCCGATCCGCCACCGTGTTGCGCAGGCAGTAGATCGCCGAGTTGCCCGCCGCCAGCGGTGTCGACACCGTGACGCCGGCCGACCAGCTCGCCGAGGTGGCCCCGGTGGGGATGGCGGTCGCGGTGCAGTTCGCCGCCGAGGCGACCGGCCAGACCGTCAGCGTGGTCGCGCCGGCGAGGGTGGTGTCGCCCGACGCGCGCGAGAAGGTCACGCTGAGCGTCTGGATCTGCGTGCTCGAGGTGACGGTGGAGTTGGTGAGGGTGATGCTGCCCGTGGTGGAGAGCGAGGAGGCGCCCGCCGCGGTCACGTTCTCGTTGCCGAGCGTGCTCGCGGCGAAGCCGCTGCTGGTGACGGTGAGGTTCGCGGCGGCGAGGGTGGTCGTGGAGCTCGCCTGGGCGCTCCAGTACGCCCATCCGGCGCCGGTTCCGGCGAGCACGCTGAAGGCGGCGATGCCGGCGACGAGGGAGATCCTCGCCCCGCGCCCGATCCGTCCGATCCTCATGAGGCCACCTGCGTCCCGTCGAAGGTCACGGTGTAGGTGATCGAGGTGTTCATGGTCGCCGCCGGCGCGGATGCGGGCAGCACGACCTGCAGGCACACGGTCGAGGTGCCGGCCGCGGCGAGGGTGGCGTAGGAGACCGGGGTGGTGCCGAGCGCGGTGGTGCCGAGCTGGGTCGCGGGGCACGCTCCGGAGGCGACGCGGGTGTCCCAGGCGCCGTCCGAGGTGGCGGATGCCGTGACGAGCAGGGTCGTGTTGCCCGCGTTGGTGAGGGTGATGCTCTGGTTCACGATGTCGCCCGGCAGCATGCCGGCGTACACGGCGGCGGGGATGGTGAGCGCCGAGGTCGCGGCGCCGGCTCCCCGGGTGAGCGTGAGGGCGGCGGTGCCCGAGGCGATGCTGCCGCCGTCGCCGACGGCGACGGTCGCGTTGAGGTAGGCGTAGCTGCCGCCCGCCGCGACGACCGCGCCACCGACGCCGATCGAGAGCGCGGCGGTCGCACCGAGCAGGGTGCGGATGCCCGGCAACCGCAGGCGCAGACGGGGACGACGCCGAGAGGACGAGACGACGCCCGGGGCGGCGCGGTAGCGGCCGCGTGCTCTCCGGTTCGGGTTCATCGTTCTCGTCATCTCAGCGTCGTCGTTCGGGGGGAGGGATGGCGGTCCGGGGATCCGGCAGGGTGGGGTCCCCGGACCGACCGTCTTACGGGGCCGCGACCTGGGTCAGGGTGATGGCACCCTGGCTCAGCGAGACGGAGCCCAGCTTGCTGGTGTTGGACGCCGAGGCGCCGAACGGGAAGTCGACCGTCCAGGTGACCGTGATGGTCGACGGGCCGGCGCTCGAGTTCACCTTGTAGACGCCCGGCGTGGTGGCGGCCACGACGTTGCCGCCGGTCACGCTGCCGACCGAGATCGAGCTGTTGGTCGAGTTGTTGATCGCGAGCGCGAGCGCGGTGTCGGCGGCGCTGGCGGTGGTGCCCGAGACGGCGCCGTTGGTGGTGCCGATCGTGAACCACAGGTCCTGGCCGGTGGCGGTGATGTTGAACGTCTGGGTGTAGACGAGTCGGTTGCCCGGCACGATCGACACGCCCGAGAGGGGCGAGACGGTGGCGGGGGCGACGACCTGGGTGTTGCTGGCGTTGTAGAACGCCTTGGTCCAGGTGCCGGCGTTCACCGCGGCGACCGAGAGGGTGCCCGCGCTGATCGAGTTGCTCCCGGACGCGGGGCCGACGTTGACCGAGTCGTTCCAGTAGGCGAGCGAACCGGCGCCGCCCATGAGCAGGATCACGCCTGCCGCGATGGCGATCGACGCCTTGATGTTCTTGTTCATTTCGGGTTGTGCCTTTCGGGGTGGATGTCGGGTTGCGCATGACGCAGGGCGCGCCGGAGGCACGTCATGTCGTCGGGTTGTGTTCCGGTCGGCGCCCTGCGCAGGCCGTCGTGGAGCGGGTCATGTTGTCTATCCCCCACTGCACTCAATCTACGGTCCTCCATAAGGCGGACAAAGGGGACGAGGCCGCCCCACTGCGGGGGGCGTGGGAGCGCTCCCACTTTCGACGCCAATAGCCTTCTGACCAGGCATTTCAGTCCATTCTGGTCACTTACACAGGTGACGTTCAGGGTGGATTCCGGGGTACAGTGGGTGGCGTTCCACCCGCGGATGGGTGCCACGGCGGACAGACCTCCCGTTCTACGGGCACCCTTGTACCCCGATCGCTCATCCGCACGCCACCCCGGAGGCGGTACGGTCGAAACGTGCCCTCCGATCCCACATCCGACGCCGCACCGGTGCGGTGGGCCCGGATCGGGCGCATCCCGATCCGGCATCTGAGCCCCCGGCAGCCCGAGGGCCGATGGCCCGCGAAGAGCTACCTGGGCGAGGTCGTGCCGTTCGAGGCGACCGTCTTCCGGGAGGGTCACGGCGTGATCGGCGCCGAGCTGCTGCTCACCGACCCGCACGGAGCCGAGACCGTGCACGCCATGCGGCTCGTCGGCGCGGGCACCGACCGCTGGCGGGCCGACCTCCGGCTGCCCGAGACCGGCGACTACACCTGGCGGGTGCGCGGCTTCGCCGACGACTGGGCGAGCTGGCTGCACGTCGCCCCGGTCAAGATCGGCGCGGGCGACGACCCCGAGCTCGTGTTCGCGATGGGCGCCGAGCTGCTCGAACGTGTTCCCGGCAAGATCGCGACGGATGCGCGCACCGCGCTCCTCGACGCAACCGCCGCCCCCGCAGACCGCCTCAAGGTCGCCGCGGACCGCCGGCTGGCCGCTCAGCTGCACCGGCACCCCGTGCGCTCGCTCGTGACCGTGTCCGAGAGCGTCGAGCTCGTCGTCGAGACCGCGCGCGCCGCGGTGGGCGCCTGGTACGAGTTCTTCCCCCGCTCGGAGGGCGCCCGCCGTCTCAAGGACGGCACCTGGAAGTCGGGCACCTTCCGCACCGCCGCGAAGCGCCTGCCGGGCGTCGCCGCGATGGGCTTCGACGTCGTCTACCTGCCGCCCATCCACCCCATCGGCTCGAGCCATCGCAAGGGCCCCAACAACTCCACGGTCGCGGGACCGCACGACCCGGGCAGCCCGTGGGCCATCGGGTCGGCCGAGGGCGGGCACGACGCCATCCACCCCGACCTCGGCACGCTCGCCGACTTCCGCCACTTCGTGCGGCAGGCGGAGGCGAACGGGCTCGAGGTGGCGCTCGACCTCGCGCTGCAGGCCTCCCCCGACCATCCCTGGGTCGCCGAGCACCCCGAGTGGTTCACCCAGCGACCGGACGGCTCCATCGCGTACGCGGAGAACCCGCCGAAGAAGTACCAGGACATCTTCCCGATCAACTTCGACCGCGACCCGGAGGGCATCCGCGCCGAGGTGCTGCGGATCGTGGAGCTGTGGATCTCGCGCGGCGTGCGCATCTTCCGCGTCGACAACCCGCACACCAAGCCGCTCGACTTCTGGGAGTGGCTGCTCGGCGAGGTCGCCGACCAGCACCCGGAGGTGGTGTTCCTCGCCGAGGCGTTCACCCGTCCCGCGATGCTGCACTCGCTCGCGGGCGCCGGCTTCCACCAGTCGTACAGCTACTTCACCTGGCGCAACACCAAGGAGGAGCTCGAGGAGTTCCTGTCGGGGATCGCGGGCGAGTCGGCCGACTACCTGCGGCCGAACCTGTTCGTGAACACCCCCGACATCCTCACCGAGTACCTGCAGTTCGGCGGCCGCGCCGCCTACAAGGTGCGTGCCGCGATCGCCGCCACCGGGTCGCCGAGCTGGGGCGTCTACGCCGGCTACGAGCTGTTCGAGGATGTCGCCCGGCCGGGCTCGGAAGAGAACATCGACAACGAGAAGTACGAGTACAAGCACCGCGACTGGGCCGCCGCCGAGGCGTCGGGGCAGAGCCTCGCGCCGTACCTGACGATGCTCAACCGCATCCGCCACGAGCACCCGGCGCTCACCCAGCTGCGCAACCTCCGCATCCACTGGTCGGACGACGACGCGATCCTCGTCTACTCGAAGCACCTGGCCGGGGAGTTCACCGCCACCGGCCGGCCCGACACGATCCTGGTGGTGGCGAACGTCGACCCGCACTCGGTGCGCGAGACCACCGTCTACCTCGACCTCGAGGCGATCGGCATGCGGCCGGGCGACACCTTCGGGGTGCGGGATCTGGTCACCGGTGCCCGCTGGACGTGGACGGATGCCGACTACGTGCGGCTCGACGCGTTCACGGAGCCCGTGCACATCCTCGCGGTCGAACCGCAGAAGGGACGCTGAGATGCCCGCCCGCTCCTCGCTGCCGCCGCTGGACCCGGGCCTCGTCGCGAGCCTCGTCGAGGCCCGGCATCCGCGTCCCCACGACTGGCTCGGCCAGCACGCCCTCGGCGACGGCTGGGTGGTGCGGGTGATCCGCCCGCTCGCCGAGTCTGTGACCGCGGTGCGGGCCGACGGCACCGAGGTGGCGCTCGCCCACCTCGACCGCGGGCTCTGGCAGGGGTACCTTCCGGGCGCCGGGCAGGCGCATCGCGTGCGCACCGCCTATGCGGGCGCGCCCGACTGGCTGAGCGACGACCCCTACCGCTTCGTGCCGTCGATCGGCGAGGTCGACCTGTTCCTGTGGGGCGAGGGGCGCCACGAGCAGCTCTGGCACGTCTTCGGCGCTCATGTGAAGCAGCACGAGGGCGTCGACGGCACCGGCTTCGTCGTGTGGGCCCCGCACGCCCAGGCGGTGCGGGTGATCGGCGACTTCAACTCGTGGGACGGCACGGGCCACGCCATGCGCCGCCTCGACGACAACGGGGTGTGGGAGCTGTTCGCCCCGGGCGTCGGTCCCGGCGGCATCTACAAGTTCGAGCTGCTCACGCCATCCGGCGAATGGGTGAAGCGCGCCGACCCCCTGGCGCGCTACACCGAGGTGCCGCCGTCCACCGGTTCGGTCGTGGGGCACTCGCAGTACCTGTGGGGCGACGCCGGATGGATGTCGTCCCGCGCGGCACGCGACCCGCACCAGGGCCCGATGAGCGTCTACGAGCTGCATCTCGGCTCGTGGCGTCCGGGGCTCTCCTACCGGCAGGCGGCCGACGAGCTCATCGACTACGTGACCGGGCTCGGCTTCACGCACGTCGAGTTCATGCCGCTCGCCGAGCACCCGTTCGGCGGCTCGTGGGGATACCAGGTCACCGGGTACTACGCCCCGACCAGCCGCTTCGGGCATCCGGACGACTTCCGTTACCTCGTCGACCGGCTGCACCAGGCGGGGCTCGGCGTGATCATGGACTGGGTGCCGGCGCACTTCCCCAAGGACGAGTGGGCGCTCGCACGCTTCGACGGCGAGGCCCTCTACGAGCATGCGGACCCTCGCGTGGGCGAGCACCCCGACTGGGGCACCCTCGTGTTCGACTTCGGGCGCTCCCAGGTGCGCAACTTCCTCGTGGCGAACGCGCTGTACTGGCTCGAGGAGTTCCACATCGACGGGCTGCGGGTGGATGCGGTGGCGAGCATGCTCTACCGCGACTACTCCCGCAAGGCCGGGGAGTGGGTTCCGAACATCCACGGCGGACGCGAGAACCTCGAGGCGATCTCGTTCCTGCAGGAGGTCAACGCGACCGCCTACAAGCGCAACCCGGGCATCGTGATGATCGCCGAGGAGTCGACCTCGTTCCCCGGGGTCACCCACCCGACGAGCGAGGGCGGCCTCGGCTTCGGGCTCAAGTGGAACATGGGCTGGATGCACGACTCGCTGCAGTACATGCACGAGGACCCGATGTGGCGCGGCGATCACCACGGCGACATCACCTTCTCGTTCCTGTACGCCTTCAGCGAGAGCTTCCTGCTGCCGATCAGCCACGACGAGGTCGTGCACGGCAAGGGCTCGCTGCTGGCGAAGATGCCGGGCGACCAGTGGCAGAAGCTCGCGAACGTGCGCGCGTATCTGGCGTTCATGTGGGCGCACCCGGGCAAGCAGCTGCTCTTCATGGGCTCGGAGTTCGGGCAGCCGTCCGAGTGGTCGGAGCAGCGGGGGCTCGACTGGTGGATCCTCGATCAGCCGGTGCACCAGGGGCTCGCCGACCTCGTGCGGCAGCTCAACCGGGTCTACCGGGAGCATCCCGCCCTGTGGGAGCTCGACGCCGATCCGGCCGGCTTCCAGTGGATCACGAGCGACCCGGGTGCCAACGTGGTCGCGTTCGTGCGCCGGGCCCGGGACGGCCGCGAGCTGGTGTGCATCGTCAACTTCGGCGGCAACCCCGTCGGTCCGTACCGTGTGGGACTCCCCGCGGCGGGCGAGTGGGTCGAGGCGCTCAACTCGGATGCGACGAGCTTCGGCGGCTCGGGCGTCGGCAACTACGGGCGCGTGACCGCGGGCGACGAGCCCTGGCACGGGCAGCCGGCCTCGGTGGAGCTCACGCTCCCCCCGCTCGCCGCCCTCTATCTCGAGCGCGGTTGAGGGTCAGTACAGCAACGAGGCCAGGCGACCACGGGCCACGATGACGCGCGGATCCTCCCCGCCGGCGATCTCGAAGTAGTCGAGCAGGCGGGTGCGGATGATCTCGCGCTCGGCGGGCGCCGCACCGGCGAACAGGTCGAGCAGGCGACCGAACGCGTCGTCGAGGTGCCCGCCGCTCACGTCGAGGTCGGCGACCGCGAGCTGGGCGTCGACGTCGCCCGGACCCGCGGCGGCGGCATCGCGGATCTCGGCCGCGGTGGCGCCCGTGAGCCGATCGAGCAGCGACACCTGGGCGAGTCCGGCGACGGCGAGCTGGTCTCGGGGGTTCTCGACGATGGCCTTGCGGTACTCGGCGATCGCCGTGGGGTAGTCGCCCGCCGAGATCGCGTCGAAGGCCTCCTGGTGGTGCGGCGGCAGCGGCTCGGGGGCGGGCTCCGCCTTCTCGCCTTCCGGCGCGTCGCCGACGGGGACCGTGCCGGTCACGCCGTTCTCGGCCGCGAGCTGCAGCAGCTCGTCGAAGACCTGCCGCACCTCCGCATCCGAGGGGATGCCGACGAACAGGTTGACGGGGCGTCCGCCGATGACGGCGGCGACCGTCGGCACCTCGCGCACCTGGAACGCCTGCGCGAGCTGCGGGTTCACCGTGCCGTCGACGATCGCGAGCACCAGGCGCCCGCCGTACGACTCGACGACGGGGGGAAGCGCCGGCGCGAGCCCCGGGGCGACGAACTCGACGACGACCGGCACGCGCGCCGACAGCTCGAGCACCCCCTGGAACTCGGCGTCCGAGGTGTCGAAGACGATCGCCGAGGCGCCCGCCTCCCCCGCGGGTCGGTCGCCGCGGGGCGGCTCGGCCGCCCGTCGCACGAGTCCGGACAGGTCGACGGCGCCGCGCAGGTTCGCGGTGGGCAGATCGGTCACGACGACTACGGTACTTCGCTCGCCGCCATGAGGCCCTGTGTGAACCCGAGCATGCGCACCTGGGGGTCGGATGCCGTGGCCGGCGGCACGTAGAACAGGATCTGCATGCCGTACTCGGCGGCGATCCCCTTCGTCGTCGTCTGCTTCTGCGAGAGCGCCTTCACCGCACCCTTCGGGCTGACGGCGGCACCGGTCTCGGCCGGCTTGACCGTCTCGGTCTCGCGCAGATCGACCGCGACGATCGCGCCGGTGTCGTTCGTGGCCAAGGCGATCGGGGTGTCGTCGCCGAGGCTGCTCGTGTAGCCCACGACCGCGTTCTGCAGATCGGCGATGCGCTTCTGCTTGTATCCGGCCCCGACGGCCTCCTGCAGCAGGTCGTCGGTCTCGTCGAAGTGCTCGGCGTACTGCGAGGAGTCGCCGTTGATGAGCACGTCGCCGTATTCGACCGCCAGCTGCGACGGCGGGAAGGCCAGCAGCTTCGAGTCGGTCGGGTAGCGGGAGGCGCCCAGCTCGATGGGTGCGACCTCCGGGATCGACTGGGTGAGGCGCGCGATGTAGTGCACCTTGTACGGGTCGCGGGGGGTGTCCTGCACGAACATGACGCCGTAGTCGTTGCCGTCGGCGTCGGCGATCGCGGCGAAGACCGCGCGGGGCCAGTCGTGCTGCTGCTGCGGCAGGATCAGGCTCACCTCGCCCGAGGGGAACGCGGCGACCGCGGCGACACCGGAGTCCACGCCGCGGGCCGTGTAGTTCGCCTGCCGGAGGCCCAGGGCGGGACCGTCGAGACGGGTCGCGGCGAGGGCGGCGTCGCGGGACTCGTCGGCCTGGGCGACCACGTCGGCGACCCGGCTCACGATGCGCGTGAACTGCTGCTTCGTGACGACGGGCGGGTCGACGGCCGCGACCGCGGCGTCGGTGCTCGTCGGCTGCGCGGTCGGAGCGGCGCCGCCGTCGGCCGTGCACGCGGACAACGCGAGAGCGCCGACGAGCAGCAGCGGCAGCGCGGCGAACGCCCGGCGGCGTCCGTGGGTCTCGCCGGCGGTGATCGCGTCGCGACGCGGCGCGGGCTTCAGCTGCGCGGGCTTCGGCGGCTTCGGCATCTTCGGCGTCTTGCGGCGCGGGCCGTGGCGGCGACGGGCGTGCACGAGGGCCCAGATGAGGGCGACGAGGCCGAGCAGCAGGGCGGCGATGCCGCCCACGACGAGCGGTCCCGACCAGGGCGTCGAGTTGTCGAGCGGCCAGGTGACGGAGAGGGCGGCGGGCGCGGCGGCGGTGCCGTCGGTCGCGATCAGCACGGAGACGTCGGCGGGGGCGTTGATCTTGCGCACCAGCGAGCCCTCGCCGTCGAACTCCTGGATCCACAGGTCGCTTCCGGAGGGCGAGACGCCCTCCGCCGCGGTGTCGTCGGTCGCCGCGTCGTCGGTCGCCGCGTCGCTCGTGTCGGCGGCCGCGTCGCTCGGTGCCGGCGTGGCCGCATCCGTGGCGGGGGCGGTCGGCTGCTCGGTCTCGCCGCCGTCCTGGGAGGCGAGCGGGGCGGTGGTGAGCTCACCCGCGACCGCGTCGTACGAGATCTCGACCGCCTGCTCGCCCTCGAGCCAGGCGTGCACGTCGTCGGTGCGGCCGTAGGCCATGAAGACCGGGTCGGTGCCCGATCCGGTCACCTGCACGAGCTGCGCGCCGGGGTTGGCGTTGAGGGTCGCGCCGTCGATGACGACGAAGGGGGCGCCGCCGGTCGCGGCGATCGACGCCGTGAGGTGGTCGGGGCCCTGCAGGATGGTGCGCTGCGCGACGCCGAGGCCGATGGACACTGCGGCGACGACGAACAGCACGATCGCGATCACGAATCGCACGGATGTACTCCTCTCGAGCTGCCACGCGGAAGGCTCCGCGCGATCCGCCGCACGGCATCCGGGCGGAGAACCTCCGCCGTCGGGGGTCGACGGGGGCAGCAGGCAAAGACACCCCAGGTTAGCGGACGCCCCCTCGGTTACCCCGGACGCCCCCCGAAAGCCCCCTGGGAGTCCCCTGACCGGGAGCGCTCCCCCGCGGAGGCGTCGGACCCCCGCGCCGATTACACTCGGGAGGGTTCTCCGCCGGTACGGCGGACCCGGAACGACCGTTTTCCCCGATCGAGGAGTGCACGTGGCGGCAGACGACGCGGGATTCACCACCGAGCTTCGCGGCTACAAGAAGGACGAGGTCGACCAGGCGGTCGGCACGCTCCGGCGCGACCTCATCAAGGCGAACAGCGACCGCACCGACGCCCTCAAGGAGGTCAAGCGCCTCCAGGCCCTCGCCGAGGATCTGCAGGCCGAGCTCGACGAGGTGGGCAGCCCCACCTACGCGGGCCTCGGCACGAAGCTCGAGAACACGCTCCGGGTCGCGGAGGAGCAGTCCACCCGCCTCATCGCCCAGGCCGACATCGACGCCGAGAAGCTGCGCGCGACCGTGCAGCACGAGGTCGATTCGCTCCGCTCGGATGCCGCCGACACCGCCGGCCGCCTCGTGTCGGACGCGCAGGCGCAGGCCGACCGCATCCTCACCGGCGCCCGCGAGGAGGCCGAGGCGGTGGTGACCCGCGCGTCGTCGGACGCCGAGGCCACCGTGCAGGAGGCGATGCGCGAGGCCGCCGCCATCCGCGGCGCCGTCGCGACCGAGGTCGCCGAGACCCGCGCCGCGGGACGCCGCGAGGTGGCCGCCCAGCGCGCCGAGGCCGAGCGCGAGATCGCCGAGCTCAAGGTCGTGGCCCAGCGCGAGGTCGCCGAGGCGCGCGACGCGGCAGCCGCGCTCGCCCGCGACACCGAGCGGGGTCGCGCCGAGTTCGAGGCCGAGGACGCCGGCCGCCGCGCCCAGCTCGAGCACGACCTCGAGCAGGGCCGCACCGACCTCGAGCGCGAGACCGCCCAGGCGCGCGAGGCGCTGCGCATCGACACCGAGGCCGCCGGCGCGGCCCTCGCGGCCGACACCCGCAAGGCGCGCGCCGAGCTGGAGGCGAGCACCGCCGCCGAGCGCGCCGCCCTCGACACCGAGATCGCGACCGCCCGCGCGCAGCTCGAGACCGACACCACGAGCCGGCGCGCCGCCCTCGAGACCGAGATCGCCGACCGTCGGGCCGCCCTCGAGACCGAGCTCACGCGCCTGCGCGCCGAGCTGGACGACGAGCTCGTGCGCACCCGCGCGCAACTCGCGGCCGAGGTCGAGTCGACGAACGCGGCGCTCACCGCCGACTGTGACAGCACCGCCGCCGGCATCGCCCGCGACACCGCGACGGCGCGCACCGAGCTCGAGCAGGAGCTCGCGACCGCCCGCGCCGCCCTCGCGGCCGAGCTGGCATCCTCTCGCGCCGCGCACGACGCCGAGCTGGCCGCCGCCCGCGAGCAGCAGCAGACCGACCTCGACTCGGCGAAGGCGACGCAGGAGGCGGAGCTCGCCTCCGCCCGTGCGGCTCACGACACCGCTCTCACCGCCGAGCGCGAGACCCACGACGCCGAGCTCGCGAACGGTCGCAAGGTGCTCGAGACGGAGCTGCGCACGAGCCGCAAGGCGCTCGCCGCCGAGCTCGGCCAGTCGCGCACCGCGCAGGAGACCGAGCTCGCCACCGCGCGGGCCGCCTGGGAGACCGAGGAGACCGCGGGACGCGAGGGTTGGGCCGCCGAGCTCGCCGCCGGTCGCGAGGCGCTCGAGGCCGAGCTCGCCACCCGCCGCGCCGAGGCCGAGCAGGAGGTGGCGCAGCTGCGTCACGCCGCGACGACCGAGGTCGACAAGCTGCGCGCCGACGGCGCGCGGGATGCCGCCCGCATCCGCGCGGAGATCACCGCCGAGCAGGAGGCGCACGCCGCCCGTGTCGCGCACGAGACCGACGAGCTGACGACGCGCCTCGCCGCCCAGGCCGAGCAGGCGCGCGCCGACCTCGACGTGGAGCTGGCCGCCCGCCGCGACGAGGCCGAGAAGGACTACCTGGCCAAGCACCAGGAGGCCGCGGCCACCACCCAGAAGTACCTCGACGAGGCGACCACGCAGCTGCAGGAGGCATCCGCTCGGGCCGCCGAGAAGCGCGCCGAGGTCGACGCGCTGCAGACGGACGGCATCGCCGAGGCGCGCAAGATCGTCGACGACGCCCGTGAGGCCGCCACCGCGACCACCCGCGACGCCGAGGCGACCGCGAAGAAGCTCGTGGCCGATGCCGAGAAGCAGGCGAAGACGCTCATCGCCGACGCCGAGGAGCGCCTCGCGAAGATCCGCGTCGAGCGCGAGGCGGTCGCCGGCTACTTCGAGAACCTGCGCGGGCTGCTCGCCGGCGCGGGCGCGTTCTCGGTGCCGGGCGACGACTTCCCGGTGCCCGCCGACGAGTCGCCCGCCGCGGCCGAGCTCGAGGCGCCCGTCGAGCCGGAGACGCTCGACGAGCAGGCGGACGGCGAGACCGACGAGAACACGCGCCGCACCGCGCACGCTCAGGCCGAGGGCTGACGGATAGCCTGTCCCTGACCCCGCGGCAGGCGGGTCGGAGGGGATGGCGATGAAGATCCAGAACGCGTTCCGACTGGGACTGTTCGGCGGTCTCGGCGTGCTCGTCGCGATCGTGCTGGGCGTCGGAATCGGCAACCTCGCGACGATCCTCACCTACGTGGGCGCCGCGCTCTTCCTCGCCCTCGGCGTCGACCCTGCGGTGTCGTTCCTCGAGAAGCACAAGGTCCCCCGGCCCCTCGCGATCGTCATCGTGCTCGCGGGGATCCTGGGCGTGTTCGCCGGCTTCATCTTCGCCATCATCCCGGTGATCGCCGACCAGGTCGGCAACCTGATCACGCAGGTGCCGAAGCTCGTCGAGTCGATCACCGAGCAGGACGTGCTGCGCGAGTGGTGGTCGGCGACCATCCCGTGGCTCGCCTACGACGACGTGGTCACCAACGTGCAGAAGTGGTTCACCGACAACCTGCAGAACATCACCTCGGGCGTGCTGAACACCGTCTTCACGGTCGCGAGCGGCGTCTTCGGCGGCCTCATCGTGCTCATCCTGATGCTCTACTTCGTCTCATCGCTGTCGAGCATCAAGCGCGCCATGTACCAGCTGGTGCCCGCGAGCCGCCGCGAGCGCTTCATCGACATCTCGGAGCAGATCTCGAGCTCGGTCGGCCGCTACGTCGTCGGCCAGGCGGCGCTCGGCGCCTGCAACGGCATCCTGACGTTCCTGTTCCTGAACGTGCTCGGCTGGATCCTCGGCGACCCGATCGAGTATGCCGCCCTGCTGGCGTTCATCGCGTTCCTGTTCTCGCTCGTGCCGCTCGTCGGCACGATCTCCGGATCGGTCATCATCACCGCGCTCGTGTGGCTGTTCGACGGGTGGCCGGCGGTGCTCATCGTGGGCATCTGGTACCTCGTCTACATGCAGGTCGAGGCCTACGTGCTGAGCCCCAACATCATGAACCGCGCCGTCAAGGTGCCGGGCGTCGTCGTCGTCATCGCGGCCCTCGCGGGCGGCACCCTGCTCGGCATCCTCGGCGCCCTCGTCGCGATCCCCGTCGCCGCGTCGATCCTCATCATCGTCAAGCAGGTCATCATCCCCCGCCAGAACGAGTTGTGAGCTCGACGGTACCGACGAACCGGAACCCCCGTACTCTCTGGTCGGATGACCACCAGTCAAGTCTCGAATCAATCGCATAGTCGCCTATGCCCACCCCGTTGATGGCGATCGGAGAGTCGCCGATCGGTGAATGTCGCGGCTGCACAACTGATGCGGAGTACTCCTGATCCTCATACGAAAGCGGCGGCTGAAGATTGACGAGGGCTGAATCCCCGTGGGTCGCCGCGACGCGGGCAAGTACAACGTGTCCTGCGATCGGAAACGGATCTGAAACCGTCATCAATAGCTCATCGCCAACTGATAGCCACATACAAGTCACTCCCATACACACAAGATCTTGCACGGAACAGGTCCGGTCGCGGTTCTCTCCATTCCGCCTCCCGGCATACCGAAATCTGGCCGCACGAACCGAGGTCGTCCAAAGGCGCCCTGCGGGACTTCCATCCTTACTCGGACTTCGGGCGTCTGCGGGAGTGCAAGACGAAGACGAGCGCGCTGGGCGCTGGAGTTCGCACTGTCAGTCACGAAATGACTACCATCGCGGCCCCCTCGCACAAGCCCGCTACTCTGCGTGGCCTCAAGCTCCGCCCGTGACATCCACCTCTCCACGACTTCAGTCTGTCCGCTATCCGCCCGAGTGATCGCGCCGAGGTCGATCTCGCCTCGATCGTCAGTGACCAGACGTCGCGCGACGCCCGAGAGCTGACTTCCTCCGGACGCCGCGAGCGATTTCACGCTCTGGACGGCGGACTTCACGGTGGTCTTGATCGTCGCCGCGGCCGCCCTCGCGGCCACCTTCAACCCGACTTTCGCCACCAGCTTCGCGGCCGCGATCACCGCACCGACACCGGTCGCCACCAGCAGCGCCGTCGACACGACCGCCGACACCATCTGACCCGCAGCGAACCACGGGTTCGACTGCGTGAAGCAGTCATAACCCGGGATGATCGCCCCCAGGATCGCCGACGACGCCCCGAACGTCAGATCATCCAGCACCCCGGCACCGAACGCCAGGACGCCCGCACCGATGTCTCCCCACACGTCGAGACCACTCGGATCCGTCCACAGCAACGGGTTGTTGTAGGCATACGCGTACGGCTGGTGCGTGTCGTCGACCGCCGGATCCACCTGCAGAAACTGGGCGGTCGAGGGGTCGTAGTCCCTCGCCCGCAGATACACCAGCCTGGTCGCCTCATCCGTCCACGCACCCGTGAACCCGAACGCCGAAGCGACACCCATGGCCGCCTCGCGCACACCGAACACCCCGAACTCGGGTCGTAGACGTCGCGATGCATCCCGTCGTCGACGAGGAGGGCTGCGCTAGACCGGCCACTCCGTCGGCAGCGGCAGGGCCGCGGGGTTCACGACGCGCACGATCTCGGTGAGCACGCGCGCGGTCTGCTTCTCCCCCACCCACAGGTGCTTGCCGTCGTCGACGGCCACCACCTCGGCCTCCGGAACGGCGGCGGCGAAACGCGCGGTCGCCTCGGGGGGCTTCAGGTAGTCGTCGTGCTCGGGCACCACCGCGACGAGGCGCTTGCCGCTGCCGGCCCAGGCGGCGAGCTCCGGCTCGGTGGTGCGGCGCAGCGGCGGCGACAGCAGGATGGCGCCCTCGACCGGGTGCTCGAGGCCCCACTTGAGCGCCACCTCGGTACCGAACGACCAGCCGACGAGCCACGGATGCGGCAGCTGCCGCTGCGCCACGAGCGCCATCGCGGCGGCCAGGTCGTGCCGCTCGTCCACACCATCGCCGAAGGAGCCCTCGCTCGTGCCGCGCGGCGAGGTGACGCCGCGGAAGTTGAACCGCAGCACCGCCACGTCGGCGAGCGCCGGCAGCCGGGCGGCCGCCTTGCGGATGATGTGGGAGTCCATGAAACCGCCGTGCGTCGGCAGCGGGTGCAGGCACACGAGCGTCGCGACCGGGTCGGCGGTCTCGGGCAGCGCCAGCTCGCCCACGAGCGTGAGTCCGTCGGCGGTGCGCAGCTCGACGTCCTCACGGAACGCGGGCAGTTCGACGCCGCCGGTGATGGCGATGGTCACGTGCGGATCCTCCAGCAGTGGGTGTGCCAGTGCCGCCGGGCGGCCAGGTCGTCCTCCTCGCCGAAGAGCCCGTCGGCGCGCCAGGCCACCAGGTGGGCGGTGCCGACCGCGATACCGAGACCGCATCCGGGGCAGACGTACTCCTTCACGGCGGATGCGGCGCTCTGGGGCTGCACGTTCCACGTGCCGTCGCGGCGCGTCTCGGTGTGCTTCGCACCCCCGAGGATGCGTTCCACGTCGAGAGGCTCGGGCTCCTGGTCGCGGCGGCGGGGGCGACGCGACGGGGACATGCTCCGATTCTACGAAACCCGCGGAACGGCCCGGCTACTCCTCCGCGCGGCCTCCGGTGTCGATCTGCTGCAGGCGGGCGTCCTCCAGGTCGAGCAGCGCCTGGGCGCGCTGCAGGATGCGCGAAGGGTAGGAGCCGCGGGAACGCGCGTCGAGCAGCACGGCACGCTCGGCGGCCAGCACCTCGCGCCTCAACCGCCGGTACTGCTGGTGCGGGGAGTTCGCGAGGGCGTCGTCCTGATCGGCCTGCTCCGCGCGCTCCCAGGCGGACTGGGTGGCGAGCAGGGTGTCCTCGCGCACCCGCTCGACGACGGCCGGATCCACGGGCACCCCCTCGACGGTCACCTCCTCGGCGTCCAGCACCGAGACTCCGGCGGTCGACATCTCCTCGAGCAGCGTGGCGAGCTCGCGGCGGTCGGCGACGCGGTCGCTCCCCCGGATGCCGGTCCAGCGGATCACCCAGGGCAGTGTGCCGCCCTGAACGAGCAGCGTCACGACGGCGACCGTGAACGCGATCAGCACGAGCTGCTCGTAGTAGGGGGTGCTGCGCGGCAGGGACTGCGCCGCCGCGAGCGTCACCACGCCGCGCATCCCGGCCCAGCCGAGCACGATGCCGCCGCGCCAGCCGAGACCCTCGGCCCGCAACTGCACGATGTCGTTCCGGCGCCGGTCGATGCGGCGCTCGACCCCCTGTCGTCGCCGCTCGAATCGATCGCTGCCGCCGACCATGCCCTGGATGCGTTCGAGCGCGCGCGACAGCATCGAGTCCTGCTCCTCGAAGCGCTGCTGCTGGCGCCGCATCACGAAGATCAGGGGCCAGACGAAGACGTATCTCACCGCGATGAGCAGCGCCGTCATGAGCAGCCCGAGCAGCACAGCCTGATGGATGGGCAGCTCGTCCGATTCGACGTCGGCGATGATGGTGGAGATCTGCGCCCCCATCAGCAGGAAGACGCCGTTCTCGAGCACGAACTGCACGGTGCGCCAGTTGAAGCGCTCCGAGATCCGCGACTGGGCCGTGAAGGCCTTCGCGCTCTGGTGACCGCTGTAGAGGCCCGCCGCGACCACCGAGATCACTCCCGAACCGTGCAGCTCCTCCGCCGGGATGTAGGCGATGAACGGCACCGCGAACGAGATCGCCGTGTCGAGCATCGGGTTGTCGAGACGGCGCCGCACCCACACGGCGGCGATCCCCACCACCACACCGATCGCGATCGCCACGAACACGGCGTAGAAGAACGCGGCGATCGCGTTCCAGGCGATCACATCCGCCCCGGATGCGGTCGCCGCGGTCGCCGCGATCGCGGTGCGCAGCAGCACCAGAGCGGTCGCGTCGTTGACGAGCCCCTCGCCCTCCAGGATCGACACCAGCCGGGCCGGCAACCCCATCCGCTTGGCGATCGCGGTGGCGGCGACCACATCCGTCGGGGAGATGACCGCGCCGAGCGCGATCGCCGCCGCCAGGTTCAGGTCGGGCAGCAGCATGAACAGCACCGAGCCGGTCACGAGGGCGCTCACCACGACGAGCAGCACCGAGAGCACGGTGATCGTCGAGAGGTTGCGACGGAAGTCGACGATGGGCACGGTGATCGCGGCCGCGTACAGCAGCGGCGGGAGCACCCCCATCAGGATGATGTCCGGCTCGATGTCGATCGGCGGGACGCCGGGGATCAGGCTGTAGACGACGCCGAGGACGACGAGGATCAGCGGCGCCGCCACACCGAGCCGAGGACCCCACGCGGCGGCGGCGACGATGGCGGCGATCCCGGCGATCGCGACGAGGGCGTAGTCCATGCTCGATCGTATCGAGCGCTCAGGGGAGCCGGATCAGTACCAGCCCTTGGCCTGCGAGTGGCCCCACGCGACGCAGGGGGTGCCGTAGCGCCCCGAGACGTAGCCGAGACCCCAGGTGATCTGGGTGGTCGGGTTGGTGGCCCAGTCGGCGCCCGCCGTGGCCATCTTGGTGCCCGGGAGCGCCTGCGGGATGCCGTAGGCACCCGAGCTCTTGTTGTGGGCGTAGACGTTCCAGTGGGATTCCTTGTTCCACAACGCCACGAGGCAGTCGAACTCGCCCTGGCTCCAGCCGCGTGCCATCACCATCTCGTAGGCGATCGCCTGCGCGGTGCCCGGGTCGGGCACGCCCACGGCGGGGGCGACGGCGGCGGTCGGCTTGGGCTTCGGCTTCACGACGTCGAAGCCGTCGCGCGCCGTCGCGTCGGATGCGGCGTCGTCGGCCACGAGCACGGTCTGACCCTCGAGGTCCCCACCGGCCACCGGGTCGTTCGCCGCGGCGAGCGTGGCTGCCGAGCTGAGACCGGTCGGCTCCACCAGCAGCGCGGCGATGAGCCCCATCGAGGCGAGGTAGGCGAAGGTGCCGAGCACCCACCGGGGCCGGACGGCGCCGCTCGTGCGGGCGCGCGCGACCGCGACCGCCCCCTCGGGCGGCACAGGAGTGACCCCCCGGCGCCGATATCCGCTCACAGTCGCACCAGTGTAGCGACGCATCCCGGGAAGGCCATGGGAGCGCGCGCCCCGAACAGGGGTCAGCGCACCGCCAGCATCACCCGTGTGACGGTGTCGAGCAGGTAGTCGACCTGCGCCTCGCGGTAGCCGCCGCGCTGCGCCCGGAAGGCCACCGTGCGGATGTCGTCGGGGGTCAACGCCGCACCGCTCTGGAAGTAGCCGGCGATGCGGTCGGCGAAGGCGTCGACGTCTTTCACGGAGTAGCCGATGGTGAGGAAGGTGACCCGCTGGAACCTCTTGCCGGTCGGCCGCACCACCCGGTCGAGGATCTCCTGCGCGGTGCCGCGCGCCTGCGCGTACCAGGCCTCGTCGCCCTCGCGGGCGATCTGGCGCTCGCGCTCCCGGGCGGCGAACGCGTCCTCCAGGCGCTCGAGGGCCGCATCCACGTGCGTCGTCGAGTAGCCGCCCTTGCGCATCGAGAACGCCGTGGTGCGGATGCTGTCGGCCGTCACGATCGACACCTCGGGGTTCTCGGCGGTGTACGCGCGGCGCGCGTCCTCGAGGAAGTCCTCGACCTCGTCGATGTCGTAGCCGGGGCGCCCCTTGCGCGCGCGGGGGAAGGTCATGCTCACCCGCACATGCTACCGGGGGCGGATCAGTGGAAGATCAGGAAGAACGCGTACGCCACCGCGGCGGAGGGCAGGATCGAGTCGAGCCGGTCGAGGAAGCCGCCGTGCCCGGGCAGCCAGCCCGAGATGTCCTTGATGCCGAGCTCGCGCTTGATGAGCGACTCGGTGAGGTCGCCCATCGTGCCGACGAGCATCAGCACGAGGCCCATGATGGTGCCCTCCCACCAGGGCTGGTCGAGCATGAGCCAGGCGAGCAGGGTGCCGGCCGCCATCGACACGATCGCCGCGCCCGCGAAACCCTCCCAGGTCTTGCCGGGGCTGATCTTCGGGGCGAGCTTGTGCCGCCCGAAGCTGAGGCCGGCGGCATAGGCGCCGACATCGCTCGTCACCACGATGATGAGGGCCGCGAGCACCCACCACTGGCCGCCCTCGTCGCCCGCGAGCACCACGTAGAACCCGGCGAGGAACGTCACGTACAGCTGCACGAACAGCCCGGCGCCGATGTCGGCGAGCACCGCGGATGCGGGCCCGCGGTGGCTGGGGCGCAGCAGCTCCACGAGCCGCCACACGGTGATCACGACGACGGCGCCGATGACGGCGAGCCACAGGCCCGGCACGTGGAAGAAGAACGCGATCGGCACGACCGCGACGCCCACCAGGATCGAGCCCACCCGCGGCACGTCGCGGCCGTCGCGACGCAGCGCCGTGGCGAGCTCCCATGCGGTGAAGCCCACGAGCAGGGCCGCGAACGGGATGAAGAGCCAGGTGTAGAACAGCAGGCTCACCAGCAGCATGCCGCCGAGCACCACGCCGATCGCGATCGCGGCGAGCAGGTTGCGCCCGGTGCGTTCCCGGATCTTCTCCTGCGCCTGGTCGAACTGGTCGCGCGCGTGCTGCGCGTGGGCCTCGAACTCGGCGCGCGTCTGCTGGGCGCGGGCCTCGAACTCCGTGCGCGGGGTGCGCTTCTGAGGGGCGTCGACGCCCCCGGGGTCGTCGTCCATCAGACCTCGAGCAGCTCGGCTTCCTTGTGCTTGAGGGCCACGTCGATCTGGTCGACGTGGTTCTTGGTCAGCGTGTCGAGTTCCTTCTCGGCGCGCGCCACGTCGTCCTCGCCGACCTCCTTGAGCAGGGCGTCGAGGTCGTCCTTCGCCTTGCGGCGCACGTTGCGGATGGCGATCTTCGCATCCTCGCCCTTGGCCCGCACGAGCTTCACGTACTCCTTGCGGCGCTCCTCGGTGAGCTCGGGCATGGTGACGCGCACGATGTTGCCGTCGTTGCTCGGGTTCGCGCCGAGGTTCGGGAAGTTGACGATCGCCTTCTCGATCTCCTTGAGCGCCGACTTGTCGTAGGGCGTGATGACGAGGGTGCGCGCCTCGGGGTTCTGCAGGCCCGCGAGCTGCCCGAGCGGCGTCGGGGTGCCGTAGTAGTCGACCATGATCTTCTGGAACAGCGCGGGGTTCGCGCGGCCGGTGCGCACGGTGGCGAAGTCGTCCTTGGCGACCTCGACGGCCCGGGTCATCTTCTCCTTCGCCTCGGCGAGGACGTCACTGATCACGGGGGGCTCCTTCGGTGTCGCAGCAGTTCCCCCCAAGCCTAGTTGCCAAACGCTGCAGCCCTTCGAGTGCCGCTGCAGGAATACCCGGCGCGCGCCGACGACCGCTGCAGCGTTCGGCCGGGAACTCAGGTGGAGACGAAGTCGATGAGGTGCTCGACGGGGCCGAGCAGGGCGGGCTCGAGGTCGGTGTAGCTGCGGACGGAACCCAGGATGCGCTGCCAGGCGGCGGCGATGTCCGCCTGGTCGGCGTGCGGCCAGCCGAGCGCCTCGCACACGCCGTGCTTCCACTCGACGCCGCGCGGCACCACCGGCCAGGCGCGGATGCCGAGCCGCTCCGGCCGCACCGCCTGCCACACGTCGATGAAGGGGTGACCGACGACGAGCACGTGCTCCCCCGTCACCTGTGCCGCGATCCGCGACTCCTTGGAGCCCGGCACCAGGTGGTCGACGAGCACCCCCGCGCGCGCGTCGGGTCCGGGCCGCCGCTCGGCGAGCAGTGCGGGCAGGTGGTCGACGCCCTCGAGGTACTCGACCACGATGCCCTCGACGCGCAGGTCGGCACCCCACACCTTCTCGACGAGCTCGGCGTCGTGCCGTCCCTCGACGTAGATACGGCTGGCCCGGGCCACCCGAGCGCGCTGCGGGGCCGCCGCGCGAGAACCGGATGCGGTGTACGAACGCCCCTGCACGGCCGCCTTCGGCGCCACGAGCACCACCGGCTCGCCGTCGACGAGGAACCCCCCGCCGAGCGGGAACCACCGCACCCGGTCGTGCCGGTCCTCGAGACCGACGTTGCCCTTCTCGACCCCGACGACGGCGCCCACGAAGCCGTCGGCGAGCTCGACCACGAGCTCGCGCACGGCCTCGACCTGCGGCACGACCGTGCGTCCGCGGGCGCGCCAGTCGCCCGCGAGCACGTCCTCGCCGTAGCGGTCGGCCACTACGCCGTGACCAGGGTGCCGATGTGGTCGCCGCGGATCGCCTTCGTGATGTTGCCGGCGGGCTCCATACCGAAGACGTGCATCGGCATCCCGTTGTCCATGCACAGGCTGAACGCGGTCGAGTCGACCACCTTGAGGCCCTGCACGAGCGCCTGCTGGTAGCTGATGCTCTCGAGCTTCTTCGCGGCGGGGTTCTTGCGCGGGTCGTCGTCGTAGACGCCGTCGACGCCGTTCTTGGCGACCAGCACGGCATCCGCGCCGATCTCGAGGGCGCGCTGGGCGCTCACCGTGTCGGTGGAGAAGTACGGCAGCCCGGCGCCGGCGCCGAAGATGACCACACGACCCTTCTCGAGGTGGCGCTCGGCGCGCAGCGGGATGTACGGCTCGGCCACCTGGGTCATCGCGATCGCCGACTGCACGCGCACCTGGGCGCCGGCCTGCTCGAGGAAGTCCTGCAGGGCGAGAGCGTTCATGACGGTGCCGAGCATGCCCATGTAGTCGGCGCGCCCGCGGTCCATGCCGCGCTGGCTGAGCTCCGCCCCGCGGAAGAAGTTGCCGCCGCCGACGACCACGGCCACCTCGACGCCGTCCGGGTCGTCCGCTCCGGCCGGTGTGGCGGCGGCGATCTCCTTCGCGATCCCGGCGATGACGTCCGGGTTCACCCCGAGCGATCCGGCGCCGAACGCCTCACCCGAGAGCTTGAGCAGGACGCGACGGCGACGGTTCGGCATGGGGGTCCTTCCGAAGGGGGATGCGGCCGGTGGGCCGGATTCAGAGTACCCGAGCAGCGCCCATCCCGACGGAGGCGATCAGCCCCGCGCAGTGCGCCGACGCACCGCCACGGCGAGGGCGCCGAGCAGCACGAGAGCGAACCCGGCGAGGAGCCCCGGCCAGGCGTCGGCGCCGGTCGCGGCGAGCTCGGGTGCCGCGGCCGCCGGGGCGGCCGTCACCTCGAGAGCCAGCGTGACCGTCATCGGGGCGCTGCCGCCCGCTCCGCCCGCGGACGAGAACACGACCGTCACGTCGTAGCTGCCCTCGGCCGCCGTCCCGGTGAGGCGCAGCCGCGAGGTCGCGGGGTCGAAGACGAGGGCGAGGCCGCTCGGAAGACCGGCGGTGCCCACCGTGAGTCCCGTCGTCGAGACGGCGGGGTCGAGGGTCACGGCGAGCGACTGGTCGGTCGGCGTGCCGGTCGGGAACGCGGCGGCGGGCGCGATCGAGACGCAGCCGGAGCCCGTCGCGGGGGCGATCTCGCCGCCGAAGGAGGCGGCGAGGGTCGCGAGCCGCACATCCATGTCGGTGATGGCGGCGGTGCGGGCGCAGGGCGCGAAATCCTCCACCGCCAGCGTGAAGGTGCTGAGCTGGCCGCTCGGCATCGTGAAGGAGACGAGGCCCGACGAGCTCACCGTGAACGCCCGTCCGGTGCCCTCGGTCACCATCCCGAGCACCGGCCGCAGCGTGGCGCCGCCGCTCGTCACGGTGGCGCTCTGCACGCCGGAGGCGATGCCGACGGAGTCGTCGCCGGACGTCAGCTGACCGGTCGCCGTCAGCGTGGCGGGGCCGAGCGAGCTCGCGTCGAAGCTCCAGCGGGCGTACGAGCCCTGGATCTCGAGCGTGAGGTCGACGGAGATGTCGCGGCCGTCGCCGAAGTCGACGTAGCCGTCGGCCGTGATGCTCGTGAGCCCGTCGTCGAGGTAGACCGCGCTCACCGGGGTGATCGTGACCGGGACGCCCGTCATGGGGCCGTAGGAGGCCGTGAGCGAGGTGAACAGACCCGAGAGCGACCCGTAGCCGTCGATGTCGATCCCGGTGCCCGCGACGTCGCGGTAGCGCGGGGCCACGTCGCCGATCGTGAGGGCGTTGTCGTCGACCGCGGTCCACTGCAGCCCCGGGGTGACGACGTCCGAGGTCGCAGCCGAGGCGGGTGCCGCCCCGAGGGCGAGCACGGATGCTGCGGTCAAGGCGAGGACGGTGGACAGCGCGGCGGTGCGGCGGGTGGTGGGCACGGTGCTCCAGGGTGCAGACGGATCGGGTACTTCGACACTAACCACTCGGGCGAGCGCGTCCGACCACCCCGGACACCCCGTGCGGGGGTGGACCGATCCGTCCGGATGCGCGGAGGGGCCCCGACACCGTCCTGGCGTCGGGGCCCCTCTGCGGACAGGTCAGGCTGCGCGGCGACGTGAGGCGCGCGCTGCGCCGAGGGCTCCGGCGCCGAGCAGCACCAGCATGCCGCCGACCGCGAGCCAGGGACCGGAATCCGTGCCCGTGGCGGCGAGCGTCGGCGCGCCGACGGTGACGGTGAAGTGCGCGACCAGCGGGTAGCCGTTGCCCGGCACCTCGTAGATGTAGTCCTCGACATCTGTGAGGTAGAGCACCATCGTCACCTCGGTCGTGCCGGCCGCGGTGGGCGTGCCCGACATCGTGACCTGCGAGGTGGCGGGGTCGAACGCGAAGGTGAGGCCGGCAGGAGCACCGACGAAGGCGCTGCCGACGACCGTCGGGTCGGAGAGGTAGGAACCACGGTCCTCGAGCTGCCACGAGTCGGCCATCCAGGGGTCGATCGTCGGGTCGATGGTCACGGGCAGCGACTGCGAGGCGGCGGTCCCCTGCGACAGGGCGGCCGGGGTGGCGACCGTGGCGCACTCGAGGGCGCCCTCGATCGACTGGCCGAAGGTGCCGTTCAGGTTCGCGACGCGGGCGACCATCTCGGCGGTCGCGGTCGCCTCGGCGCACGGCGCATAGTCCTGGAGCGCCAGAATGGCCACGATCGGTCCGCTCGTCTCCGCGGTCCAGGTCACGTCATCATTTGACCCACCCGAGCTGTCGGGAACGTCGAGCGTGCCCGAAGGCCCGCTGAACCAGTATCCGATCACCGGGTCGGCGGCGTTCTGATCGGACGAGACGACGGCGCTGTTGGCCGTCACCACGGTCGCGTCCTGGTAGCCGTCGGAACCGAGGTTGGCGACCATCTCGAAGGTGTCGGCGGGGCCCGACACCGGCGTGAAGGTCCATCGGGCGTAGTTGCCCTGGATCTCGAGCAGGGCGTCGATCTCGTACGAGGTCGAGACGCCCGCGTACTGGAACGAGCTGAGCCCGCCGGAGACCCATCCCGATCCGCCCGGAACGGACGTCCACGAGATGTTCTCGCCGCCGACCCGGATGGATCCCTCGGGGATGCCGTCCAGCGCGTCACCCGTCCATCCGAAGGGCAGCGCGACGCCCGAACCGAGCAGGTCCGGGTAGTAGCTCTCGGCGTCCGAGATGAAGGGGCTTCCGTCGTCGACGTTGCTCCAGAGGATGTTGCCGCCGGTGATGTCGTCGGTGTCGGCGGATGCCGGCAGGGCCGCGGCGACCGCGACGAGACCGAGGGCGATGGGCGCGACGAGCAGTGCAGAGGTGCGGCGGTTCACGGATACTCCGGTTCGGATTCGGGTTCGGATTCGGACCGCGGCACCGCGATCCCTCCGAAGCTATCGGTTCCGCCGCACCCGCGCGAATCGGCGAGCGTGACCCGTTCGGGGGGTGGGGGGGGACAGCCTCCGAGCCGATGCCGCGGAGACGCGAACGGGCCCGGCCTCCGCGAGGAGACCGGGCCCGGATGCGGTGCTGCTTAGGCGCCGACCTTGAAGCGGGCGAACCCGTTCACGGTGAGGCCCGCGTCGGCGATGACCTTGCCGACGTTGAGCTTGTTGTCGCGCGCGTAGTCCTGCTCGAGCAGGGCGACCTGCTTGAAGAACGCACCGAGGCGACCCTCGACGATCTTCGGGAGGGCGGCCTCCGGCTTGCCCTCCTCGCGGCTGATCTGCTCGACGATGCGGCGCTCGTTCTCGACCTCGGCCTCGGGCACGTCCTCACGGGCCAGGTAGGTCGGGTCGGCGAAGGAGATGTGCTGCGCGATCGAGCGCGCGGTCTCCGCGTCGTCACCGGTGTAGGACACGACGACGCCGATCTGCGGCGGCAGGTCCTTCGAGGTGCGGTGCAGGTAGACGGCGAACTTCTCACCGGCGATGCGCGCCACACGACGCAGCTCGATCTTCTCGCCGATGGTCGCCGCCTGGTCCTCGATGAGGGAGCCGACCGTGCCGCCGTCGACGGCGACCGCGAGGGCCGCGTCGACGGTCTCGGCGCCGGAGTCGGCGAGCGCGCCGACGACCTTCTCGGCGAGCGCCACGAACTTCTCGTTCTTGGCGACGAAGTCGGTCTCGCAGGCGAGCTCGATGAGCGTCACGGCGGTGGCCGACTCGACGACGGCGACGAGGCCCTCGCTCGTGGAGCGGTCGGCACGCTTCGCGTTGCCCTTCGCACCCTTGAGGCGCAGGATCTCGACGGCCTTCTCGATGTCGCCATCGGCCTCGACGAGAGCGTTCTTGGTGTCGACCATGCCGGTGCCGAGGCGCTCGCGCAGGGCCTTCACGTCTTCCAGGCTGAAGTTGGCCATGGATGTGTTCCTTAGCTGTTCGTTCGTGGGTTCGGGTGGATTACTCGGCGGCCGCGGCCTTGGCGGCCGTCTTCTTGGCCGCCGGCTTCTTGGCGGGCTCGGCGGCGGCCTCCTCGGCCGCAGCCTCCTCGGCCTTCTCGGCGACCGCGGCATCCGCGTCGTTCTCGGCGGTCGGGGTCTCGGCCTCGACGACCTCGGCGACCTTCTCGGCACCGGCCTCGACGTCACCGTCGACGCGACCGTCGACCTCTTCGATCTTCTCGGCGACCGACTCGGGGTTGCTCGAGGCCTCGAGCAGCTCGCGCTCCCACTCGGCCAGCGGCTCGACGGCGGAGACGTTGCCCTCGGCCTCGGGCTTCTGGTGGCGCTGGATGAGGCCCTCGGCCGCGGCGTCGGCGATGATGCGGGTGAGCAGGCCCACCGAGCGGATCGCGTCGTCGTTGCCCGGGATCGGGTACTGCAGCTCGTCGGGGTCGGCGTTGGTGTCGAGGATGCCGATCACCGGGATGCCGAGCTTGGTGGCCTCGTCGACCGCGAGGTGCTCGCGCTTGGAGTCGACGACCCAGATGGCGCTCGGGGTCTTGGTGAGGTTGCGGATGCCGCCCAGGGTCTTGTGCAGCTTGTCGAGCTCGCGCTTCTTGATGAGGAGCTCCTTCTTGGTGAAGCCCTTCGTCGTGTCGTCGAAGTCGATCTCCTCGAGCTCCTTCATGCGCGCGAGGCGCTTGGAGACCGTCTGGAAGTTGGTGAGCAGACCGCCGAGCCAACGCTGGTTGACGTACGGCTGGCCGACGCGGGTCGCCTGCTCGGCGATGGCCTCCTGGGCCTGCTTCTTGGTGCCGACGAACAGGATGGTGCCGCCGTGGGCGACCGTCTCCTTGACGTAGTCGTAGGCCTTGTCGATGTAGGCGAGCGATTGCTGCAGGTCGATGATGTGGATGCCGGAGCGCTCCGTCAGGATGAAGCGCTTGACCTTCGGGTTCCAGCGACGGGTCTGGTGTCCGAAGTGGACGCCGCTGTCGAGCAGCTGGCGGATGGTGACGACGGCCATAGCCGCATTCCTTTCCTCGCAGGGCGCGGCGACGCCGGCTCTGCGGTTTCTCAGTTGTGTGCCGCGACCGGATGGTCGCGATCCCTGGTGCCCCGGCGCGCGTCCGCCGCCTCGTGCGAGGCGGACCGAAGGAGTTGAGCCGTGTGCGATGGGCACGCGAAGTCACCCGCCGAAGCGGATGCTGACGCCAGTGTAGCAGCGCGCGGCTGTACACGGCGCGGGCGAGGGGTTATCCTGTGAGCCGCCCGGATGGCCCGTGGCGTCGTGAGGGAGGGAGCGCACCATGAACGCCGTCGTCGTCGTGTCCCCGAACCCGACCCTCACCCCCGAGGCCGCCGCCCGCTGATCCGCGCGCTGGCCTCCCCATCCGGAAGCCATCACGTGAACAACTTCTTCGGCGACGACTTCGTCGTCCCCACCTTCTCCGACGCCGAACCCGGCGACGGACAGCGCTGGTCGACCTGGCCGGCCATCACCCCATCCGAACGCGGTCCGCAGCCGTGGCCCGCGTGGGTCGTCACCTCCGCGGCGGCGATCGACACCGAGCTCGGCGTGCTCAAGACCGGCAAGGAGGCCGACGTGTTCCTCGTCGAACGCGCCGTGCCCGACGACCCCGCCGAGTCCGTGCTGCTCGCGGCCAAGCGCTACCGCTCCCCCGAGCACCGCGACTTCCATCGCTCGGGGGTGTACCGCGAGGGCCGCATCGAGCGGCGCAGCCGCGACCAGCGCGCCGTCGAGCGCGGCACGGCCTATGGGCGCTCGGTCGCCGCGGTCGCGTGGGCGAACGCCGAGTTCGGGGCGCTCGTGCGGGCGTACGAGCTCGGACTTCCGGTGCCCTACCCGGTGCAGGTCGACGGCACCGAGCTGCTGCTCGAGTTCATCGGCGAGGGCGGCGCCGGTGCGCCGCGGCTCGCGCAGACCGCCGCGACGGGCGACGAGCTCGCGGAGCTGTACGACCAGGTCGAGCGGATCCTGCTCGGATTCGCGCGGGCCGGCTGGGCCCACGGCGACCTGTCGGCCTACAACCTGCTCGTGCACCGCGGTCGGGTGGTCGTGATCGACCTGCCGCAGCTGGTCGACGTCATCGCGAACCCGAACGGGATGTCGCTGCTCGAACGCGACTGCCGGAACGTGTGCGCCTGGTTCGCCCGGCGTGGTCTCGATCAGGATCCGGACGAGCTGTTCGGCCGGACCGTGGCCGAGCTGTTCTGACGTCCCCTCCCCCACCGTCGAACGTCGGTCGTGTCCCGATCCGGTGCCGTCCGCCCCCGCATCCGGAGCGGACGGCACCACGATCGACGGATGCGCGTCCCCGTCCGTCGTCTCGCCGCCGCCGCGGCCGCGGCGGCCCTGTGGGCGTGGCCGATAGCGTCGCCGCATCCGATCGCCCGGGCCTACCTCGCACCCGCGACCCCGTACGCGGCCGGACACCGCGGGGTCGACATCCGGGCCGCCGAGGGTGAGGTCGTGCGTGCGCCCGCCGACGGGGTGGTGCACTACGTGGGCGTCGTCGTGGACCGGCCCGTGCTGTCGATCGACCACGGCGGCGGGGTGCTCTCGAGCTACGAGCCGGTGGTCACCGCACTCCACGCGGGCGACGTCGTGCACCGCGGGCAATTGATCGGCACGCTGCAGGCGGGGCACTGCGCCGGTGGAGCCTGCCTGCACTTCGGCGTGCGCATCGACGGCGCGTACGTGTCGCCGCTGCTGTTCCTCGGGGGCCAGCCGCGCGCGGTGCTGCTGCCTCCGTGAGCCGTCTTCACTTCGGGCCCGGGACTCGCCAGGATGAGCGCATGGATCCTCTCGCGCCTCCCCCGGAGTTCAGCGCCGTGTTCGGTCTCGTGACCACCGTCGTGATCCTCGGGATCATCGGCGTGATCGTGGTCGCGATCGTCAACGCCAAGAAGGCAGCGGACCTCGGTCACAACCCGCTCACGATGCAGACCGAGCTGCAGGCCAAGGTGCTCGACTCGCAGGCCCTGGCCGCCGAGCGGAGCGTCGAGGAGCGACTCGCCGAGCTGGAGCGGCTGCGCGCCGCGGGACTCATCGACGACGCCGAGTACGAGCAGACGCGCGCACGCATCCTCGGCTCGCTCTGAGCCGCGCTCAGGCGCGCGGATGCGCGAGGCGGTAGCTCTCGCGCAGGCGCTCGGTGGAGACGTGCGTGTACAGCTGCGTGGTCGCCAGGCTCGCGTGCCCGAGCAGCTCCTGCACGATGCGCAGATCGGCCCCGCCGTCGAGCAGGTGGGTCGCGGCCGTGTGGCGGAGCGCGTGCGGTCCCGCCGGGCCGGAACCGGGCAGTTCGTGCAGTTCGCGCGCGACCAGCTCGTAGACGGTGCGGGTGCCGAGGCGACCGCCGCGCGCGCCGAGCAGCAGCGCCGGACCGGAGCCCGCCGACGCGAGCGCGGGACGCCCGCGGTCGAGGTAGTCGTCGAGGGCGCGCGCCGCGGGCGCCCCGTACGGCACCACCCGCTCCTTCGCGCCCTTGCCGAGCACCCGCACCGTGCGACCGGTGCGATCCACGTCGTCGAGGTCGAGCCCCACGAGCTCGCTCACGCGCAACGCGGATGCGTAGAGCAGTTCGATGATCGCGAGGTCGCGGAGGGCGACCGGGTCACCCTCCGCGGCGGCCTCCTGCAGCCGCTCGAGCAGGGCGTCCATCTGCGCGCGCGTCAGCACGCGCGGCAGCCGGCGCCCCGCGCGCGGGGTGCGCAGCCGAAGCCCGGGGTCCGGGGCGACGACGCCGCGTCGCGCGAGCCACGCGGTGAACGAGCGTGCGGACGACACCCGGCGGCCCAGCGTCGACGCGGCGAGACCCGACTGCGACCCGCGCCACACCCAGTCGCGCAGCGTCTCGAGGTCGAGCTCGGAGGCGTCGGGCTGGCCGAGCGCCTCGGCGAACGCGACCAGGTCGGCGAGGTCGCCCCCGTAGGCGCGCACGGTGTGGCGCGAGTACCCGCGCTCGATTCTCAGCTCGGCGAGGAACTCGTCGACGGCCGCCCGCACTCGCATGCGGCCATCGTGTCACCGGCCTGCGTCACCGCGTGGCGGCGCGCGCGAGGCCGTCGAGCATGGCCTGCCAGTTGGCCGCCGAATGCGCGGCGGCATCCGCGCTGGCGTTGCCGCCCTGCTCGATGACGGCGTGGGTCGCGTCGGGGCCGAGCCGTTGCAGCAGGAACGCCAGGTGATGATGGTTCTCGGGCACGTCGGCCTCGCCGCTCAGGGGGCTGAAGTGCGTGACGAGCAGCCGATACGGGGGGTCGAGTTCGAGGATCTCGCCGCGGTCCTCGAAGCTGCTGCCCTCCCACTCGCCGACCCAGCGGATGCTCGCCCCCGGGGTCCAGTCGCTGATGACCTCGGCGCCGAACATGACGTCGGGATCCGGCCCCCGCTGGGTGAGCAGCTCCCAGACGCGCTCCGGTGATGCGGGGATGTCGAGTTCTGCACGTGCGATGTGGTCCCTCATGGAGGCGACCATACGCCGCGCGGACGACGGGCGCTCGCCGCTTGACAACCCGCGATCAACTGCCCTGGGCGCGCAGGTGGTCTTCGAGGTTGAAGGTGGATCGCTTGTTGGAGAACGCCTCCCGGCGCTCGGTCGGCGTCATCTCGGCGAGCGCGTCGAGGAACGCCCCCGAGAACCCGGCGACGCGGCGCGCGTCGCCGACGGGCACGATCGAATGCACCACCTGGTCGTCGTAGACGTGCACGAGGTTGAAGGTCTGCCCGCCGTCGATGCCGGCGAGGGTGCCCGGTTCGGCGCTCGTGTCGATCGTGTAGCAGGTCGCGGAGGCGACCGAGACCGGGACCCCGGCGAAGGTGCCGGTGGTCGAGTAGTGCAGGTGGCCGGCGAGCACCGCGCGCACGTCGGAGCCGCGGACGACGTCGGCGAGCTCGGCCTGATGGTCGAGCTCGAGGACCGCCATCAGCTCGACGGGGGTCGGGATGGGCGGATGGTGCAGTGCGAGCAGGGTGCCGTGCGGCGCGGGGGTGGAGAGCTGCTCGCGCAGCCACGCGAGCTGGGCGGGGTCGAGGTCGCCGTGGTGGTAGCCGGGCACGGTCGAGTCGAGCGCGATGATGCGCAGCCCGTTCACGTCGTGGACGCGATCCTGGGGTGCGTTCGTCGGTTCCTCGCCCATCAGCAGTTCGGCGAACGGCTCGCGTTCGTCGTGGTTGCCCATGACCCAGATGACGCGCGACCCCATCCGCTCGGCTGCCGGCTCGACGTGGGCCTTCAGGCGCAGGTAGGCGTCGGGCTCGCCCAGGTCGGCGAGGTCGCCGGTGATGACGATCGCCTCGGGCCGGGCGCCGCTGCGCTCCAGCTGCGCGAAGGCGCGGGCCACCGTGGCCTCGGTGTCGACCGCACCGTAGAGCGGCTTGCCGCCGCCCAGCAGGTGGGTGTCGCTGATGTGCGCGACCACATGAACGGGGGGCGCGTGCTGTCCGAGTTGGACCATGGCGGCACTCTATCCGCCACTACTGTTGTCGCTGGTGACGACGCCCGAGCGTCACCGGACGGGACCCGACCCATGACCAGCCGCCTCTCGACCGCGGGGGCGACGCTCGTCGCCGCCGGGGTGCTCTTCGCCTCCGCATCCGCCGCCTCCGCCGCCGTCGCGGATTCCTCGCCGGCCGCCGACTGCGTGAGCGCGTGCGTGACGACCATCGACACGACGGGTGCGGGCACCCTCGCGATCCCCGCCGACATCACCTCGTTGACGGTCACCGTGGCCGGTGGCGCGGGCGGCGTCGCCGCGGTGGCGTCGGCAGTGCTCCCCGACGCGGTCGGCGGTGCGGGCGGTTCGACGACGGTCGATCTCGGCACCGCGTACGCCGGCCGGACTCTCGGATTCGTCGTCGGCGGCAGCGGCGAGGGCAGCGCTCTCGGCGTCGGCGACTCGACGCTCCTGGTGGTCGCGGGCGGTGGTGGCGAGGCGGGCTACGCGGGTCGGCTCGATCTCGCCGACCCCGACCAGATCTTCGCCACCTACCCGGGTGGCGCAGGCGGGGCACCGACATCCGCGGGTGTCGCCGCGGGCGGCGACGGGCTCTCCCCCTACGCCGGCGGGCTCGGCGCGACCGCGACCGCGGGCACCGGCGGGACGGGGTCGATCGTCGGCGGCGGCACCGGGTCGGATGCCGTCATGTCGGCGGCGGTGATCACGCTCGGTGCGGGCGGCGCGGGCGGCACCGCGGGAACCCCGGATCTGGCGGCGACGCACACCGGCGGCGCCGGCGGCAGCGGGTTGTTCGGCGGCGGTGGCGGCGGCATCACCCGCGTCGACGTGGACGAGAACCCCCTCTACGTGGTGGGCGCGGGCGGCGGTGGCGCGGGCTTCCTCGCCGACGGCCTGTCCGGCACCGCGGGAACCAACTCCGGCGCGGGTTTCGTGACCTTCACGTGGTCGCTGCCCGCCCCGGTCGTCCCGGCCGCGGCCGAGCCGGCGCTCGCCGAGACGGGTGCCGAGTCGAGCATCGCCCTCCTCGCGGCGGGTGCCCTGCTCGCGGCGGGTGCCGCATCCTTGGCGATCCGGCGACGCATCGACGCTCGCGACTGAGCGTCACGGCGCAGCCCGCACCCACCCTCCTCCCCGTTCGCGCACGGCCCCGTCGAGCGCGAGCAGCCCGAGCTCGGCGCGCACGCGGTCGACCGCGAGCCCGGACAGGGCGGCGATCTTCTCGGGGGTGCGCGGACTGCGCGGTGCGAGGGCGTCGAGCAGGCGGATGCGGGTCCCGGTGGGGTCCGCGGCCGGGCGGATCCCCTCCTGATCCGCCCGCTCGACGGTCGGATGCGCCGCCTCGGGCAGCGGCGCGAGTTCGGCGATCTCGTCGGCGGTGGTGACGCACACCGCGTCGTACTCCCGCAGCAGCCGGTGGCAGCCGGCGGACGCGGAGCTCGTGACCGGACCCGGAACGGCGCCGAGCGGGCGGCCGAGGGCCGCGGCGTGGCCGGCGGTGTTGAGCGATCCGGATCGCGCGCCGGCCTCGACCACGACGGTCGCGAGGCCGGCGGCCGCGATGCAGCGATTGCGTTGCAGAAAGCGCCACTTGGTGGGCGCGACGCCGCAGGGGACCTCGGAGATGGCGGCGCCGTGCTCGACGATGCGCCCGAGCAGCGCCTCGTGGCCGGACGGGTAGAAGCGGTCGAGGCCCCCGGCCAGGAACGCGACGGTGTCCGCCCGGCTCGCGAGCGCCGCCCGGTGCGCGGCACCGTCGATGCCGTAGGCCGCCCCCGACACGATCGCGTATCCGCGGTCGGCGAGCCCCGAGGCCAGCTCGATCGTGACGTGCTCGCCGTACCCGGTGGCGGCCCGCGCGCCGACGATCGCGACGGCCCGTCCGAGCGAGCCGAGGGCCGAGCGATCGCCGCGCAGCCAGAGCGCGAGGGGTGCGTGCACGCCGAGGTCGTCGAGCGCCGCCGGCCAGTCGGGATCGCCCGGTACCACGAGCGACAGGGCGAACCGGGCACCCTGCCGCAGGGCGAGCAGGGCGTCGGACTTCGAGATACGTGGCGTCCACCGCGCGATGCCGTCGTCGAGCTCCCCCGGGTCGAGCTCCACCCCGTGCTCGTCGAGGGCGTGGAGCAGGAGGCGGCCGGCCCGGTCGTCGAGGAGGGCGGCGAGCGCCGCCTCGGCTCCCAGTGCCGCGACGACGGCACCCGCGACGCCGTCGCCGGGCTCGACGATCGCCGTCCAGGTGGCACGCGCGAAGCGCTCGGCCACCGCGTCGCGGTCGTGCTGCGGATCGGTGAGCGGGCGCACGAGGGACGCGACGGTGGCGTCGGCGATGCCGAGGATGCTCATGCGGCGGCCTTCCTGAGGTAGAGGGCGCGACCGATCTGGTCGAGCCCCGGGCGGTCGACACCGTCGAGGTCGGCGAGGGTCCACGCGACCCGCAGCACCCGGTCGTAGCCGCGCATGGTGAGCGCGCCGCGCTCGAGCGCCCGATCGAGCCCCGCGGTCGCGCCCGGCTCGGGCGCCCCCTCACGCCGCAACCAGGTGCCGGGAGCGTGCGCGTTCACGCGCCAAGGCCGCTCGGTCAGGCGCCTCGCGGCTCGGTCGCGCGCCTCGGCGACGCGCGCACGGGCGGCGGCCGAGGAGGTGGTGGGCGACTCCCGGGTGGTGCGCAGCTGGGCCGCCGTGATGCGCGGGACGTCGAGCTGGATGTCGACGCGGTCGAGCAGCGGCCCCGACAACCGCCCGAGGTATCTGCGACGCAGGAACGGCGTGCAGGTGCACTCGGCGTCGCGCACCCCCGCGTTGCCGCACGGGCAGGGGTTGGCTGCGAGGACGAGTTGGAAGCGTGCGGGGAAGCTGGCGGTCGCGGCCGCCCGCGAGATGGTGATGACCCCGGACTCGAGGGGTTGCCGCAGGCTGTCGAGAGCCGATGGGGCGAACTCCGGCGCCTCGTCGTGCGACACTCAGAAGCACCTGTCGCCGCCCGGCCTTCAGGGCGGTTAGGGCGGTTAGGGCGACTTCCGACAGGCCCCTCCCTCCGCACCGAACCACCGAACGAGCCCGGATCGCAACAGTTCGCCGGGGACGCGGAGCCGCCCGCCGCCCTCGCTCAGGGCAGTTAGGGCAGTTTCGGCCTCGATTGCGTCTACTTCGCATATGCATAACCACAAAGTGCCCCCCACCGGAGAAACCCTAGGTCAGGAGCCAGTTTCGCCCCCGAAGGCCGCCAACCACAAAGTGCCCCCTGCGTCACAAAGTGCCCCCTCGGCGGTACGCTGACGCCGTGCCGCGCGCCCTGCTGCGGCGTCGCGGGCTCGGCGTACAGTGCGTGTGGCGCTCCGGCGCGGCTCCCAGGCACAGACACGTTGCAGAACTTCCGCCCGTCCGCCCGTCCTCTCGGAGCCCCGATGCTCAGCCACCTTCCCGAGGTCTTCGACCTCAGCGCCGGCCCCGGCGCCTGGACCTCGCGCGCCGACGCGCTCCGCGCCGCGTGGGCCTGGTCCGACTGGGCCGGTCGCCCGCGGCCCTCGTCGCGCCAGGTCCTCGACGCCCTCCGCGCCGCCGGGGCCGCCGAGGGCAAGCGGCGTGGCGTCCGCGGCTTCCGCGGCATCCTGCCGGCGACGCCGGAGCTGGCCGACCCCGCCGAAGAGCCGCACGGCACCCGCCGCCACTACGCCGCGGGCTGCCGTTGCGACGACTGCCGCGCCGCCGAGCGCTCCTACCGCGGGATGCGCCGTGTCGCACGCCGCCTGCCCGAGCTCGACGGCGTGCGCCCCGACCCCTTCGCGGCCTGGCCCGCCGACCGCGGCTCCGACCCCTACCTAGGCGACGGCTACGCGCGGTCCACGCGCGTCCCCGCGGTCCTGCGCTCGCGCTGCGAGTCGCGCTGGGGGCCCGCGTTCTCCTGGTCTTGCTACGTCTGCGGCGGCACCGCGAGCACCGTGGACCACCTGGTCCCGTGGGCCGCGTCCCGCGACTCTGCTCCGGCGAACCTCGCGCCGATCTGCACCGCGCACCAGCGCTCCAAGGGCGCCCGCGACCTCCGCGACTGGGGCCCGGCGAACGGCCTCTCCCCCGAGCGCGTGGCCGAGCTGCTCGGCGCCGCTACAGCCTGACCAGCCCGCAGGACCCGCACTCCCACCGCGGCGCCGCGTCCCCCGCGGCCTCCATCGGCGTGAGGCAACGCGGGCAGTTCGGCGCCCCGAGCCCGTCGTCCCGGTCCTCGTCCACGCGCCAACCGTAGCCCGGGGTTCCACGGGATTGCGGGCGCCGCTGCTCCCCGGGTCCGCCTCGGCCCGCCTCCACGAGTCACTTAGTAGGTGGGCGAGGAAACCGCGCCCCCACAGACCACCGGCCCTCCCGAGGCCGGCACAGCCGATCGGCGCGCAGGAGCGCGTCGAGCCAGCCAGCCGAACGCAGGCGACGACCGCAAGGCCCGAGGCGCAGGAGCGCGACGGCCGGCGCAGCCCGCGTCCACGGTCCGCGAGGTAGGCGATCCAGCGCGCCCACGCGGCGCGAATCGCTTCCTACTCACGGGAGAACACCATGGACCCCAAGTCCGAACTGAAGGCCATCCAGGCCGAGCTGCAGGCCCTCGTGGCCGACGTCAAGTCGAAGGGCCGCAGCCTCACCGACGCCGAGTGCGACACCATCGAGCGGAAGTCGCAGCGCGCGATGGAGCTCAAGACCGCCATCGACCGCGGCGAGAAGGCCGCGGCGAGCCTCGCCGAGATGGCTGGCGGCGTGGTCGAGGCCGACCTCGACGGCAACATCACCGGCGTCGAGACGGGCCGCAAGGGCTACGTCAACCTCGCGAAGACCGCCAAGGCCGTCGCGGGCCGCGGCGTCAAGGCCCTCGTGGCCTCCGGCAGCGACGGCATCCCCGTCGCCCTCGACCCCGAGCCGATCCGCCTCGGCCAGACGGGCTTCGGCCTGCTCTCGGTCATCCAGGCCACCGAGCGCGGCTCGCGCAAGTACACCACCCTGCGCCAGACCGTCCGCACCTCGGGCGCCGACGTCGTGCCCGCGGGCGAGGAGAAGCCGGTCAGCGTCCTGACCGTCGCCGAGGTCGAGGGCGAGCTGCAGGTCATCGCGACCCTGAGCGAGCCGATCGACAAGTACCTCCTGGCCGACAACTCGTCCCTGGAGACGTTCGTGGACACCGAGCTCCGCGACATCGTCGTCCGCCGCGCGACCAAGCTCGGCGTGGACACGTTCCTCGCCACGCCCGGCATCCAGAACGTCGCCGCCGCCGACACCCCGGCCGACAGCATTTACGACGGCCTCGCCGCCGTCAGCGACGCGGGCTACTCGCCCTCGCTGCTGGTGCTGAACCCCGCGGACTACCACGCCCTGCGGAAGTCGAAGGACGCCGAGGAGCGCTACTACGGCGACGGGCCGTTCCTGGCCGGCTCGCCCGCGCAGCCGGTCGTCTGGGGCATCCCGACGCTGCTCTCGCCCGACGTGACCGCCGGCACGGCGCTCGCGCTCGCGACCGACCGCCTCGGTGTCTCGGTGGACCGGCAGGGCATTCAGACCGAGCAGGACAAGTCGTCCGGCTTCACGGTCAACGAGGTCCAGTTCCGCACCGAGATGCGGGCGAACTTCGACGTCTACGCGTCGCAGGCGATCGCCAAGATCGACCTCGCGGCGTAGCCGCCACCCCCTGGTCACGGGGACGAACTGACCCGGCGGCGCGGCCCCTGACCCGGGTCGCGCCGCCCCACAGACCCCCGCGCCGGTGAATCGTCGCTGAGCTCCCCGGCGCGGGTCCTACTTCATGCCCCCCGGGGCCCCTGCGCCGGGAGGCACCATGCCGCGCGCGACGCCCCCCGGGGTGCCGGGCCGCCCCAACGCGGGCCGCACCGGCTCGGTCTGGACGCGGCTCAAGCGGCGGCAGCGCGACATGCGCCTGCCCTGCTGGCTCTGCGGTCAGCCGATCGACTACGACCTGCAGTGGCCCGACCCCGGCTCCTTCAGCGTGGACCACGTCGTGCCGCACTCGCGGTCGCCCGAGCTGCGCGAGGACCCGGGCAACCTGCGCTCGTCGCACCTGCTCTGCAACCAGAAGCGCGGCGACCGCGGCGACGGACCTCCCGCGCTCGGCCTGCTCAGCGAGCGGTGGTGAGCCGGTCTCCGCGACCTCGCCCCGCGGGCTAGGGGCGCCCGAAACCTGCGGACGGCGGCGGCCAGGCAGCTCGCCCGGCAACTTCACGTATCCCCCCTGAGGGGCCACCCCATCGCGTATCCCCTGGTGGGGCGCCCACCCACTGCCGCCGACACCGGTACGTCCGTTCTAGCCACAGGAGGCCCCGTGCCCACGCCCTCTCAGATTGTCGCCGCCCAGACCGCCCTCAATCGTGTGGAGCTGGCCCTTCAGTCGCTGCTGTCCCGCGCCGAGGACCCGGCCTCCGCGGCGGACGCTGGCCAGGCCCTGCGCGACCTCGGCGAGGCGCGCCACAACCTGTCCTGACCTCGGGAGACTGACGATGAACGACCAGCTGACCTGCGCCCGGTGCGGCGCCACCAAGCCTGCGGACCTCTTCGCCCGCCACGCCAAGTCCGCGACAGGCCGCGAGGGATTCTGCAAGGGGTGCAAGGCGGAGCGGCAGCGCCAGTGGCGCGCCACGGAGCGCGGCCGCGAGCTCGCCCGCGAGGCCGTCCGCCGCCACCGCGCGGCCGAAGCCCGGAGCATCCCGGGGACCGCTGCCGCGGCCTGATCCCGCGGCACGATCGATCTTGACGCCCGCGACGGGCCATAGCTCCCCCGTCGCGGGCGCCTTTTCGCGGCCCGACGCCGCCTCAACTGCACGAGAGAGGGGTCCCATGGACCGCCGCACCCCCGAGTCAGACGGCGAGCGCCAGCGCCGCCGACGCGCCCGCAACGTTGCGCGCGAGCCCTGGCAGGTCGAGCGCGACCGCCGCCGCCTGCGCCCCGGCGGCCTGAAGACCTGCGCCAGGTGCCGCCGCTCCCTGCCCTTCCACGCCTTCCCGGACCGCACCCGCGAGCGCGACGGCCTCGACACCCGGTGCTACGGGTGCATCGCGGCTGCCAGGGCGGCTCGCGCATGACTCGCTTCGCAGTGCCCGCCAGGCTCCCCCACTTCCACGCCATCCACGAGAGGACCCCGTCTTGACCACCCACGCAGAACAGCGCGCTCGCCTCAAGGCGATCGTCGCGACCTACCTCTCCCTCGTCGCCCTGCTGGCGGAAACGGAGGGCGACACCTACCGCATGGGCCAGGCGCCCAGGCCCCGCGAGGACACCACGGAGCGCGGCAAGGGCACCGTCTCGGACCCGACCCCGGCGATCGTCGCGGACCGGCGCCGCCAGCAGCTCCGCAACGCCTGGGGCAGCGCGGAGGCCGCGCTCGTCTCCGCGTGCGAGGACCTGGACGAGGTCGCCCGCGAACTGACCCGCGCGCACGACCGCTGGCTCGGCGCGCCCGACCCCGCGGACGCGGCCGCCGCGTGACCCCAGACGAGCTGGCCGACGCGGACAGCGCCCGCGAGTCCGCGGCCCTGTTCCTCGGCAAGCACCCGTACCGGGCGCTGCACCGCGTGCTCCCGATCCTCATCACGACGACGCACCCCTCCGTCCGCCGATTCGCGCGGGGTCAGGTCGAGGCCATGGTCGTCCGCCAGGAGCGGCACCCTCTGCCGTCGCCGCGCCACCTGGCCAGCTTCCTGCGCATCTGGCGCCGGTACCGCGCCGAGGCAGAGGCCGCCGGCGACGCCGAGGTCGTGGCCCTGCTCGACCGCGCCATCGCCGGGGCCCACTTCTACGACCCCGCGACGATGCCGCCCCCGCGGTCCCTGTCCACGATGTACCTGCCCGTGACGCTCGAGGACTCGGAGTTCGCGTACGTCGGCTCCCTCGCGGGCCGCGCGCTGTCGGACCGCTCCGCCCTGGCCGACGTCGCCGCGTTCATCGACTGCACGCCGGTCCCGAGCGCTCGCGACGCCGCCCGGCGCGTCCTCGACGCGTTCGACCGCGCGCGGCGGTCAGCGGAGTCTGCCTAGTCGGCCTTCGGGCCGTACTTGCTGGCCAGCCACTCGTAGACGGCCTGCTGCTCGCCGTTCCCGGCGCGCCGCACCTGCGCAAGTAGCCAGATCGTGGACGGCTTCTCCGTCGTGATGTTCTTCGCACCCTGATTGCACGTCGAGCACAGAGTCCGGAGGTTCGCGAGCTCGTCCTTGCCGCCGTACACCTTGTCCACGATGTGACCGATGTGCAGCCGCACTGGCCTACTGGTGTCGGGGTCGAGCTCGCCCGCGGCCTTGCCGCACATCTGGCACGTGAAGCCGTCGCGGTCGAGGACCTCGGCCCGCAGCTTCTGCGAGATGCCGCGCTTGAACGCCTCGTTCGACTTCTCCGGCGGCTCCCCCACAAGCATGTACTCGCCGGGCTTCAGGTCCTGCCGGTCGTTCTGGGTCTGGATCGGCCAGCCCTCTTCGTCGCGGAGCTCGCGCACGCGGCGCGCCCACTCCCCCACGGGCTGGACCAGCGCCGCCAGCTCCTTGCCCTTGACGACCTCGCCCTGGTGCGCGCGGAAGTGCGCCCGGATCTTCGCCTTCGCGCTGTCAGCCGCCACGCAGCAGATCTTAGGCGGCGCGCTGCTCCCCTTGCATGACGGCGCGCATGAGCGACGCGCCGAGGTACTCCGTGTACGCCGGCGGGATCGACTCGTTCAGCTCGTGCTTGTTCATCCAGTCGATGCCGAGCGCATCCTTGGCGTTGGCGATCGAGCAGTTGCCGCCGCCCGTCACCTGCACGAACGACGTGTTCTGGTCGAGCTTCCCGTAGTGCGCCTTGCGCTTGTCGTGCGTGAAGACCAGCGGGTGCTTCCCGTGCTCCGGCGCCGTCAGGTCGATGTTCGACTCGAACAGGCGGTGGCGGATCACGCGGAGTCCGGGGAACATCGTCCCGCACAACACCACCGGGTCCAGCAGCGGCGCGCCCTCGACGTTCTCGATGATGTACGGGACGCCGAGGCCTTCCAGCATCTCGCGCACCGGCTCGATCAGCCGCGGCCACATGTGTGCGTTCCCGTTCCGCTTCGCCAGGTCGGAGTACGACTGGCAGGGCGGCGACGCGTGCACCGCGTCGAACGACGCCAGGAACTCCGCGTCGAGCGTCAGCGCGTCGTGCTGGATGAACTTGAACGGGTAGTTCGGCTGCGGGTCGATGTCGACTCCGACGACCTCGAAGCCGGCGCGGTGGTACCCCATCCCGGCGCCTCCGGCGCAGCAGAACAGGTCAAGGAGGCGGGGGCGCTGGGACATGTTGCCACTGTAGCCGGCGGGTCGGACAACCGCGGCGCCGGCGCGCCGGGAGTTACCAGTCCCAGGCGGCTACCGGGCTTCGCGCCTCGGCGTGTCGCGTTCTGGGGCCTCGGGGCCCGCCGCCCTTGCTTCCGGCCTCCGGGCTGGCGAAAGCGTCCCAGATCGTCACCGGCGGCTCCGAGGGCAAGACGAAGGCCCCCGGTCCCGGTCGCCGGGGCTCGGGGGCCTCTCGCCGCTGGCCGTCACTTCGCGGCGGACGCCTCCAGCTCCGCGAGGCGCGCCCTCATGGCCTCGACCTCGGCGGCCTTCTTGGCGCGCGACTTCCGCGACGCCTCGGCCGCGATCGCCTTGCGGTGCGGCGCCTTCAGCGCCTGCGCCGCCGCGATGAGCTCGTCGACGCGGGCCAGGTAGTCGGTCACGTCCTCGCTCGCGACCTCGGCGCCCTGCTCGGCGCTGACGGCCTTGATCGCCGCGTCCAGGTTCTTGTTCTGCATCTCGTCCTCCGTTTGGTGGTGTGGCTCGTTGCGTCTGAACCTGCCGCGCGCCGCCGGGAGGGTTGCTGGCGTCTCAGCGCTCCGCGGCCCTGCGCTGCCAGTCGCGCTCGATCGCCGCCGCCCTCCGTGCGTCGTCCCGCGCCCTCCTGGCCGCCGCGCCCCTGGCCACCCTCGCCGCGAGGCCAGCGCCGTCGCGTGGTGCCGCCAGCCTGTCCTCGGGCTCGGGCTCCGCGCTGGCGTCCGCCCAGTCCCGGTGCGACGGCCACCACTGGGGCTCCCCCAGCTCGTTGAGCCCGACGACCCGCCGTGGGGCGTTGTCCACCTGGGGCCCCGCCGCCGGGACCACCAGGGTCCACGAGCCGTCGGCCTCTCGGCGCCTGTCCTTGCCCTCCGCCGCGAGCCTGCGCCTCGCCTCGCGAGGCACCGCCTCTGTCCTGATCCGCATGCCCACGCCGCTCCCTTTGCTCAGCCCGCGTTCAGCGGGCGTCCAGGTAGCGTACGGCCGCGCCGTCGCGTGGCGCGCGCGTTCAGCGGACTTTCAGCTTCAGTCGTCCTCCACCGGGTGCTCGATCCACAGCGGATCCATGCGCTCCGCGGCGTCGCGGGCCCCGCGCGCAGCCTTCGCGACCGTCACCGAGTCGAGCATGTCCTCGACTAGGTGCCGCCGCGCCTGGGCGTCGTCGGCGCGCCAGGCCTCAGCGAGCGTGCGGCCCGTGGGCGTCCTGGTGCGCCTGGTCCTGCGCGGCGCGTCGAGAAGCGCGCGCCGGCGCCCCTTCAGCGCGTCGAGCCGCGGCAGCAGCTCCGCGTAGTCGGCCCCGTCCTGCGCCAGGGCGCCCTGCACGTCGGCGATCGCCTGCGCCACGCCGTCGAGCTCGCCCTGGTCCGGGCCCTCCGCCGTCTCGGAGACTCGGTACTCCGCGAGGTGCCCGACCATGCGGAGGATCGTGGCTTCCATGTGGGCCTCTGCCGCGGGGCGCGAGATGCTGACGCCGGGGCACTGCGCGTTCGGGAACGCCTTGTTGGCGCACCGGAACGCGTCGGCCCTGCCGCCGTCGCGCCGCGCCGCGTACATCACCGACCCGCAGAGGCCGCAGTACAGCAGGCCCGACAGCCACGACGCGGCCCTACGGCCCTCGTTGGGCCCGCGGGTCCTGAAGCGCTCCTGCACGGCCGCGAACGTCCCGGGGTCGAGCAGCGGCTCCCACCGCGTGATCGGCATCCCGTGCTCGTCGGCCACGGCGCGGTACTCCCACACGGGCGAGCCGTCTGCGCGCGTGCCGGCACGCTCCCTCCGCGTCGTGCGGCCGATGAGCGTCGGCGACTGAAACAGCTTGCGGACCGTGGTGACGCGCCATCGCCCGCGGTCCAGCCCCTCGTGCGCCTCGCCGGCCTGCCTGGCCCTTCGGGCCGCGCTCTGCGGCGTGGCGACGCCCTCGGCGTCGAGCCAGCGGGTCACGTCCGTGATGCGGGCCCCGGCGGCCAGCCGCCGCGCCCCCTCGCGGGCGTACTGGGCCTCGGAGTCGTCGGGCACGAGCGTCTTGCCGCCGCCGGGGCGCCCCGCCGGGCGGTAGCCGAACGGCACCGCGCCGCCGAGCCAGCGCATCTCCGCGGGGTCGGTGGCCGACAGCACGTGCCGCCGCATCGAGAGGATGCGGTCGCGGGTGCCCTCGGCCTCCATCGCCGCGACCTCGGCCACGACGGCCGCCATGATGCCGAAGGCGGGCTGGTCGCTCCGCAGTCCCTCCTTCTTGGCCACGAACAGCGAGCCAGGGCGGTCGCGGAGCACGCCGACGAGCCGCGCCACGGCGCCCAGCCCCATGCGGCTCCACCGGCTCATCTCCCAGACCAGCAGCGCGTCGGCGTCGCCGCGGGCCACCGCGTCCAGCGCCGCGTCGGCGTTCTCGCGGTCCCTGGTGCCCGTCACGCCCTCGTCGGTGTAGACGGCCACCACGGGCCAGCCCTCCGCCGCGGCCAGCTCCCGGAGCTCGCGCTCCTGCCTGCTGGTGCTGACCGACTCGTCGGTGCTGCGCGATACTCGGCAGTACAGGACGGCTCTCTTCTCCATCCGCCGATTATGGCGCGTTCTGGTGTCCCTCGACTCGTCGAGGAACAGGATGCCGTGGGCGGCACGGGCCGCCGCGCCCGGCCGGATGACCCCGCTGCCCCCGCCGACGATCGCCGCGGGCGACGCCGAGTGGTGGGGCGCCTCGAGCGGCGGCCGGGTGGCGAGCGAGCGCCCGACCGGGACGCCGGCGAGCGAGCGGATCGAGCTGACCTCGATGGCGGCGCGCTCGTCGAGGTCGGGCAGGATGCCGGGCAGCCGCGTGGCGATCATCGTCTTGCCGGCGCCGGGCGGCCCCAGCAGGAACATGTGATGCCCGCCCGCAGCGGCGACCTGCACCGCCTCGACGGCGTCGCGGTTGCCGATCACCTCGGCGAGGTCGCCGGCGTCGTCGGGCACCGCCGCCCCCTGCACCGGCAGCAGGGGCTCCACCTCGACCGGTTCGAGCTCGGCGCCGTGCCAGATCGCCGCGGCGCGCAGGCTCGCGACCGGCACCACCCGCATGCCCGGCACGAGCGCCGCCTCGTCGGCGTTGCCGACCGGCACGAGCACCGTGTCGAATCCGGCCCGTTCGGCCGCCAGCACCATCGGCAGGATGCCGCGGGAGGGTCGGAGCCGCCCGTCGAGACCCAGCTCCCCGAGATGCACGACCCCGGCCACGGACTCCGGCGCGACCCACCCCTCGGCGGCCAGCACGGCGAGGGCGATGCCGAGGTCGAAGGCGGAACCGGTCTTCGGCAGCGACGCCGGCGAGAGGTTGACCGTGACGCGGCCGCCGGGGAACGAGAAGCCGCTGTTGCCGATCGCCGAGCGCACCCGCGCCTTCGCCTCGCCGAGGGCGGCATCCGGAAGCCCCACGAGCACGAAGGCCGGAAGACCGCTCGCGGTGTCGGCCTCGATCTCGACCGGTGCGCCGTCGAGCCCGAGCAGCGCGACCGCGTGCGCGCGACCCACCCCCATCAGAAGATCCCCACGAGGTGCTCGACGCTCGGCTCGGCACCACGCGGCACGAGCACCGCGACCGCGTCGATTCGGATGCGACCGCGATCCCGCGGGTGCGCGGAACACCACGCGCCCGCGAGCCGGCGCAGTCGCGCGAGCTTCACCGGGGTGATCGCCTCGAACGGATGCCCGAAGGCCATGGTGCTGCGGGTCTTCACCTCGACGAAGACGAGGGCGTCGCCGTCACGCAGGACGAGGTCGATCTCACCCTGCCGGCACCGCCAGTTGCGCTCGACGAGCCGATACCCGCGCGCCACCAGATGCCTCTCGGCGATCCGCTCGCCGCGCCTGCCCAAGTCGTCTTTCGCCGCCATGCGGGAGAGCCTGTCGGGCGGCCCGTCGCGGCCGGGGCGAGCTCAGCCGATCTGTGAACCCGTCGACGTGGTCGAGGCTGGGGAGGAGCCGCTCACCCCTGGAAGCCGATGAGCCAGTGCACGCCGAAGCGGTCGCGCACCTGTCCGTCGTGGTCGCCCCAGGCGCGCAGCTGCAGCGGGTCGAGCACCTCGCCGCCCTCGGCGAGCGCCTCGAACCAGACCTCGAGCGTCGCCGGGTCGGCGGTGCCGAGCAGCGAGAACATCGCCCCCGTCATCCGGAAGGTCGCCTCGCCTTCCGCGGCGTCGGCGGCGAACAGGGTGACCGGCCCCTGCAGCATGCCGTGCGCGATCGCCGCGCCCGGGCCGTCCTCGCGGCCGAAGTCGGCGTAGCTGTGGAGGATCAGCTCACCGCCGAAGATCTCGTGGTAGCGCGTGAGCACCTCGCGGGCGTCGCCGCCGAACAGGAGATAGGGAACGAGTCCGGACATCTGGTCAGGCTAGCGCCCGGGTCTACCGTGGGACAGGTGAGCGAGCTGATCCGTCCCGCCGTCGCGGCCGACGCCGAACGCATCGTCGACATCTGGGCCGCGGGATGGCGCGACGGGCACCTCGCCGACGCGCCGCCCGAGCTGCTCGCGCATCGCACCCGCGAGGCGTTCGTGCCGCGGGTCGCCGCCGCCCTCGACCGCACCCGGGTCGCCGAGATCGACGGCGCGATCGCCGGCTTCACGATGCTGCACGGCGACGAGGTCGACCAGGTCTACGTGGATGCGGCGTTCCGCGGCTCCGGCGTCGCCTCGCGTCTGCTGCGCGACGCCGCGGAGCAGGTGCGCGCGGACGGGCACGCCGTGCCGTGGCTCGCCGTCGCGGTCGGCAACGCACGCGCCCGGCGCTTCTACGAGCGCGAGGGCTGGACGGATGCGGGCGGGTTCAGCTACGACGCCGAGATCGGCGAAGGCGGCTCGCTGCCGTTCCCGTGCCGGCGGATGGAGCTGCGGGAGGGCGCCTAGGCTCGATCCGTGATCGTCGCCCTCGGCATCCTGCTGCTCGTCAGCGCCGTCTTCAACGTGCTCACCTGGCCGACCTTCCTGAAGCGGGTGGCCCGCGACCCGCGGGCGCACGACGAGGCCGGCCGCCCGACGCGGTTCCTGCGCGTGCACCAGGCGCTGGTGGCCGTCGCGATGCTGCTCGCGGCCGCCTCGGCGGTGCTCGGCGTCTGGGCGCTCGTCGCGGGCTGAGTCAGCGGTCGAGCTGCAGCCGCCGCCACACGAGCGCGGTGAGCGCGGCCACCAGCGCCCCCGCGGCGAGCGCCACCGCGACGGCGGCACCGGAGACGGATGCCGGGTCGAGCGCCCACAGCGCCGGCGCGGCGACCGGGAACCAGGCTCCCGCGCCCGCCACCACGAGCACCTGCGCGCCCGCGAGCAGCACGAACCCGGTCGCCACCCCCGCCAGCAGACCGCGTCCGAGGGTCGCCGCGAGGGCGACCGGGGTGGCCACGACCGCACTGAACGGCGCGAGCAGGGCGACCCGCGCGAGCACCGCCGCATCCGCCGTCGCGGGCGGGCCGTAGCCGAGCAGCAGCCCGCCGACGAGCAGCACCGCGGCGAGCGCGACGCCCATGCCCGCGGCCACGAGCACGCCCAGCAGCAGCTTCGCGGATGCCAGCTGCCCGCGCCCCACCGAGAGCGCGTAGAGCCCCGTGACGGTGCCGTCGGCGAACTCGCGCCCCGCGAGCCAGCTGTGCAGCACGGTGATGCCGAGCAGCAGTGCGGGCGCCGACACCTGCAGTGCGATCGCGAGCAGCCCCGGCCATCCGGGCGCCGCCCCCGCCTCGCCGAGCTTGGCGATGAGCTGCGGGTCTCCCGAGGCGGCCACACCGCGGAACGAGAGCACGATCGTCGCGATGCCCGCGATCGTCAGCAGGGCGGTCGCCGCGACCACGCGGGAGGCCCGGGCCTTGCGCCACTCCACCCGCAGCGCGGAGCCGAAGCCGGTCATGCCGGCACCTCCTCGCGCGCCAGGTCGTCGGCGTGCACGAGCTCGAAGAAGGCGTGCTCGAGCTCGCGGTCGCCCGGGGTCAGGCCGCCGATCACCCGGCCCGCGTTGATGACGGTGATGTCGTCGGCGATGCGCGCCACCTCGTCGAGGTGGTGGCTCGACACGAGCACGGCGGCGCCCGCGGCCGCCCGACGCAGCAGCGCCTCGCGCAGCAGGATGACGCCCGAGGGGTCGAGCGCGTTGGTGGGCTCGTCGAGCACGATCACGCGCGGGTGGTGCTGCAGCGCCGAGGCCAGGCCCAGGCGCTGCCGGTTGCCGAGCGACATCCGGCGGGCGCGCACCTCGGCGTACCGGCGCAGTCCGAGCTCGTCGAGCACCGCGTCGACGGTCTGCGGGATGCGCGGCCCCGCGACCCCGTGCAGGCGCGCGCCGAGCTCGAGGTTCGCCCGTCCCGTGAGCTCCCCGTACGCGAGCGGGTACTCGACGAGGTGGCCCACGAGGGCTCCGAGCGCCGTTCCCGAGGCACGCGGGTCGAGGCCCGCGAGGCGCACCGTTCCCGACTGCGGGGTCAGCATCCCGAGCAGCAGCCGCATGAGCGTCGACTTGCCCGCGCCGTTGAGCCCCACGAGCGCGTGGATGCGCCCCTCCTCGACCCGCAGGTCGACACCGCGCACGCCCGCTCCCCCGGCGAACAGCCGGGTCGCGCCGACCGCCTCGATGCCGCTCATCGGGCGCCCTCCAGCACCGCGAGCGCCCCCTCGAGCGCGTCGCCGAGTGCGAGGTCGTCGCGCTCGGCCCACACCAGGAGCGCCTCGGTGACCCCCGCGAAGACCGCGGTCGCGGCGATGCGCGCCTCCACCGGTTCGGCCCCCGCGGCGACCAGGGCGTCGGTGACCGCACGCGCCGACTCCTCGGTCGCCTGCCGGGTGGCGCCGCGGAGGGTCGGCGAGGCGGCGGCGATCCGCAGCCGGGTGCGCACGACGGCGGCATCCGGTTGCGGCACGGCACCCCACGCCGCCCGCACGCCGCCCGCGATCCGTGCCAGCAGCGGCAGCTCGCGCGGCTGGCGCCCGACGTGCTCGGCCATGAGCGGGTCGTAGGGGTCGTCGACGACGAGGGCGTCCTTCGCGGGGAAGTGGCGGAAGAAGGTCATCTCGCTGATTCCCACCGCCGAGGCGATGCGCCCCACGGTGACCTGGTCGTAGCCGTGCTCGGCGAACAGCGCGAGGGCGGTCTCGAGGATGCGGGCGCGGGTTCGCGCGGAGCGCGCGGTGGGGGCGATCTCGGTCGGCACGCATCAAATGTTAGTCACTAACATTTAGCCTCGCAAGCCCCCCCCCCCCCCCCGCCCCGGTATCAGGGAGCCGGCTCGCCCCTCCTCATCCGCAGACCGCGACTGCGGTGGATCAGACAGGAGCCCGCGATGGACGACCTCTTCCGCTTCCTCATGATGCGACCCGCCGACCTCCCGGTGTCGGGCGACATCCGCGTGCTCACCTCCGACAAGGTGGACCCCGCGGACGGGCCGAAGGCGCGACGCCAGGCGGCCGCGGTGCTCGCCGCGAAGGACGCCGTGCACACGATCGAGCAGGTGCCGCTCGGCGGCCTCGCACGCGACGTCGCCGCCGCCATCGGCACCTCGGTGCTCGACGCGGATGCGGCCGCCGCGCTCGTCGAGGAGCGCACCCAGCGCACGGCGCAGCAGCTCGTCGCCGACCCGGCGTTCGACCCCGCCGTCGCCCGCATCGACGACACCCTCGTCGCCGTCAAGGTGCTGTCGGGCTCCGCCGAGGTCGACGCCCGCGGACTCGCCCTCGCGGCGCAGGGGTTCGACGCGATCCGCCGCATCGCCGAAGGCGCCGCCGAGGTGCGGCTGCGCCCGCTCGTGGTGCCGCTCGATCCGCCGGCGAAGCCCGACGACGACCACGAGGAGCCGCCCGCACCCGAGGAGCCGAAGGAGCCGGACCCCCGGATCGCGGCCCAGATCCAGCGCATCGACGCCGCCCTCTCCGCGCTCGGCAAGGTGCCCGCGGGCGGCTTCGTCGTCGATCGGGCGAACACCCCGCGCGGCACGAGCCGTGCGCGCGCCGCGGCACCCCGCGCAGCCGCGGACGACGCGGACGCCGCGGTCGCCGAGTCGGCCGTGGCCAGCAACCCGTGGATGCTGGCGCCGGCGACGGTGCAGAAGCTTCCCGCCAAGGTCACCTCCACCCTGCGCGGACTCGGCATCGACGCGACCTCCGTGCCGTTGCCGACCATCATGAACACCCTCAGCGAGACGCGGGTGCAGCTCTCGAGCAGCATCGCGCAGCCGCTCGAGTCGACCATCTCGCTCACCCGGCTCGGCAGCCTCCTGGTGCCCGAGCCCGCCGCGACCGACCTCGTCGGCCGGCCGGGGGCGGCGATGCCGACCGGCCACGGCGAGATCCGCCCGGTCGGCGTGGGCGACCTGCTGCTCGTCAAGGAGCACGTGCTGCGCTACGAGGGCGGCGAGCTCGCGCACGTCGAGAACGTGCTGAAGTCCGAGCACATGAGTCGCGAGACGCGGCGCCTCGACCGCACCGAGACCACGATCCTCACCGAATCGGAGACCACCAAGGAGGAGGAGCGCGACACCCAGTCGACCGACCGCTTCTCGCTCAAGCGGGAGACCGACGCGACCATCAAGGACGACACCCAGTTCAAGGCCGGCATCGCGGTGGACGCCAAGTACGGGCCCTTCGTCGAGGTGAAGGCCGACGCGAGCATCGCCACGAGCCACTCGAGCGAGGAGTCGACGCGGCAGGCGTCCGAGTTCAGCAAGGACGTCGTCTCGCGCTCGGTCAGCAAGGTGGTGGAGCGCGTGCTCGAGCGCCGCAGCACCACGACCATCAGCGAGTTCGAGGAGAAGTACTCGCACGGCTTCGACAACACGACCGGCGCCGGCAACATCTCCGGCGTCTACCAGTGGGTCGACAAGGTGCTCGAGGCCCAGGTCTACAACTACGGCAAGCGGATGCTCTTCGACGTCACCGTGCCGGAGCCCGCGACGGCGTTCATGGTCGCCGAGACGAAGGGCAAGCTCGACGGCGAGACCTTCACGCCCCCGGTCCCCTTCACGCTGAAGCCCACCGACGTGACCGAGTCGAACTACGCGCTCTGGGCGCAGCGCTACGACGTGACGGGCATCGAGGCGCCGCCGGCGCCGGTCAAGACCGTCAGCAAGGCGCTCGGCGGCACGATGCCCCAGGATCCGTACGAGTCGAGCAGCTCGGCCGACATCGTGATCGACGACGGCTACCGCGCCAAGTACGCGCTGTGGACCGCCGCCTGGTACGTGTACGACGGCGCCGTCTGGTACCTCATCATCGGCAACAACTCGCTCGACGTCTTCACCGCATCGACCTACGTCGACATGGCGGGCGAGGTCGGCTCGGTCTCGATCTCGACCTTCGGCTGGAAGCTGCGCGACTTCGCGGCCACGATCGAGATCTTCTGCGAGCGCACCGAGCGGGCGATGCTCACCTGGCGTCTCAAGACGCACGCCGCGCTCACCCAGGGCTACCTCGCGAAGCAGCAGCAGTACGAGTCGAAGGTCGCCGAGGCGGAGGCGGCGGCCGGTGTCGTGATCTCCGGGCGCAACCCCGGGTGGAACGCCCGCATCGTGGCCGCGGAGCTGCGCAAGCAGTGCATCACGCTGCTGACCGCGCAGCAGTTCGACGCCTTCGGCGCCCTCGAGGTCTCGGCGCAGGGCCATCCGCAGCCGAACCTGGCACGCACCGCCGCGCAGATGCCCTACGTGCGCTTCTTCGAGCAGGCCTTCGAGTGGGAGCACCTGATCTACTTCTTCTACCCGTACTTCTGGGGCTGGAAGCCCGCCTGGAACCGGCGGCTGCTGCTCGACGACGTCGATCCGCTGTTCGCCGACTTCCTGCGCGCCGGGGCGGGACGCGTCGTCTTCCCGGTGCGGCCCGGCTTCGAGGCGGCCGTCATCCACTACCTCGAGACCGGCAAGATCTGGAATGGCGGGCCCGCCCCCGACATCTCGAGCTCGCTGTACGTGCCGATCGTCAAGGAGATCCAGGAGGCGACGGGTGCCCCCGGCGACGAGGTGCCGGTCGGCGACCCCTGGCTCGTGCGGCTCCCCACCACCCTCGCCAAGCTCCGCGCCGACGACGCCCTGCCGGCGTGGAAGAAGGTCGGCGAGGACTGGCAACCGGACGAGTGACCGGAACCCGGAGTCGTCGATGCGCACCCACATCCTCGTCGCCGGTGTCGACTGGGAGTTCAAGGGCGTCGACTTCCAGCTGATCGCCGACAACCGGCGCAAGCACCTCACCACCCTGAACCGAGCCAAGGAGCCGCTGCGGTTCCTCATGATGGATGTGCGCGGCGGCAAGGTCACGCGGGTCGACGTGAGCTATCCGGGCGGCAAGAAGACCGAGACGGCGACGGCCGTGGCGACCTTCGACCCCGTGACGAAGGCGAGCTACACGACCTTCACGGATGCGGCCGGCCTCACCCACACGACGCTCAAGCCCGGCTCGTGGAAGGTGATGTCGATCCTCGACGTCTACGCGGCCGTGCGCGACATCGGAGCGAACGACCCGGGCACGCTGCGGGAGCTCAGCTTCTTCGGCCACGGCTGGGCCGGCGGCGTCATCCTCGTCAACACCTGGGACGACCGGGAGCCCGAGCTGCCCGTGCCCTCCACGGGCGCGGGGCCGATGACCGTGAAGGTGAAGCTCGGCCCCACCCAGCGCAACCCGAACGACAAGGACTCGCGGATGGCGTACGACTTCCAGGCGCCCACCCAGGACGCCGCGGCCGTCGCGCTGTTCCGGGCCGCGTTCGCCTCCGACGGCTACACCTGGGCGTGGGGGTGCTCGTTCCCGCCCGTGCACCACCACTCGATGTGGGCGATGGAGCACGCGAAGGGCTACGCGTCGACGGGGGTTCGCGACGACAAGGTGCTCACCCTCGACGCCGTGACCAAGGAGGACGTCGACTACCTGGAGGGCTGGCTCGTCGCGAAGCTCGGCCCGTTCCCGTCGCGCTCCACGATCACGCTGAAGTTCACCTACCTGAAGTGGGCGTTCTGCTCCATCAACGCGGCGAGCTTCGGCGCGCTCTTCGCGACCGGCAGCGGCAAGCCGGTGCGTGCGGCGCTCGTCGGCACCTACGCCGAATACGACGACCCGACCGACATGATGCACGTGCACACCGGCTTCTCGGCGCACGTCGCCTTCTACAAGAACTACCTCGGGATGACGCTCGACCCGGAGGGTCGCGGCTACGGCGTCTACCCGCCGGGGATCACGTGCCCGGCGCCCACCCCGTGACGACGTCCAGGTAGACCCAGCGCCCGTCGTGGCGCACGAAGCGCGACCGCTCGTGGAGGAGGCCGGCGCCCTCCGGTCCGCGGTACGAGGCGCGGAACTCCACGACGCCCTCCGCGTCGTCCGGCCCTCCCGCATCCGTGTCGACGATCTGCAGCCTGCGCCACACGACGACGTCGTCGAGGTCGAGCACCGCGGGCCGGGTCGACGGATGCCACGAGCGCAGCAGGTACGCGGCGTCGCCGAGCGCGAAGGCGCTGAAGCGCGAGCGCATGAGCGCCTCGGCGGTCGGAGCGGGCCGCCCCGCGTGGATCGGGCCGCAGCACGCCGCGTGGTCGCGGCCGGAACCGCAGGGGCAGGGACCGGGCGCGGTCACTCGTCGAGCGCGAGCTCCTTGGGGAGCTCGAGGTCCTTGTCGCCGCGCACCTCGACGTTGACGTCCTTGAAGGTGAGCACGCGCACGCTCTTGACGAAGCGGTCGGAGCGGTAGACGTCCCACACCCACACGTCGGTCATCGTGAGCTCGAAGTAGAAGTCGTGCTCGGTGTCGTGACGCTCGAGCGTCACGTCGTTGGCGAGGTAGAAACGCCGCTCGGTCTCGATCACGTACTTGAACTGACCCACCACATCGCGGTACTCGCGATACAGCGAGAGCTCCATCTCGCGGTCGTAGTCGTCGAACTCGTCCTCGTCCATCGGGGACGAGTCTAGTTGTGCGCGCTGCGGCTCGGAGCCGGGCGCGTCAGAACAGGGCGGGCTGGCGCAGCCAGCTCCAGCGGTGCAGGGCGGAGGCGCCGATCCGGTCGATCGCGGCGTAGTGCGTCGCCGAGGCGTATCCCTTGTTGCTCGTCCACTCGTAGCCCGGGTGCACGGCATCCGCCTCGATCATCAGCCGGTCGCGGTGCACCTTCGCCAGCACGGATGCCGCCGCCACGGTCGCGCAGTCGCGATCCGCCTTGACGCGGGTGATCACGTGCGGGCGCGACGACTCCGGCCACCCGGCGAGCGCCGGGGTCAGCCAGTCGTGGGAGCCGTCCAGCAGCACGACCGCCGCCTCGACGGGCACCCCCTGGGTCACGAGCGCCTCGAGCGCCCGCGTCGCCGCGAGCCCGAGACCCGGGACGATGCCGAGGTGGTCGACCTCGGCGTTGTCGGCCAGCCCGACCGCCGAGTGCGGCGCCCAGCCGAGCACCCGCGGATGCAGCTCCTCACGCCGCTGCTCGGAGAGCAGCTTCGAGTCGCGCAGCCCCGACGGCATCCGTCGCACGTCGGGCAGGAAGACGCCGAGCCCCACCGCGACCGGGCCGGCGATCGCGCCGCGGCCGACCTCATCGCATCCGATCACGAGCGCGGCGCCCTCGCGGAAGAGCGTCCGCTCCACGCGCAGCGTCGGATCGGCGACCGTCATCCGCCCGAGGTGCCCGTCTCGGTCGGCGCGGGCGTGGGGGTGCCGCCGTTCTCGACGCCCTCGAACACGATCGGGTAGTTGTCGAGCCACGTCCAGCGGTCGACGGGCCACGAGATGAGCACCGCGCGCCCCACGACGTCGCTGATCGGCACGAAGCCGTTGCCCGGCTTGTCGCGGTTGTAGCGCGAGTCCCGCGAGTTCCAGCGGTTGTCGCCCATCACCCAGAGAGAGCCGTCGGGCACGGTCACGTCGAAGTCGTCGCGCGAGACCTTGGTGACGCCCGCGGGGAGCTTCACATAGGACGACTCGTCGAGGGCGACGCCGTTCACCGACATCTGCCCGAAGTCGTTGCAGCACGTGACGTGGTCGCCGGGCAGGCCGATCACCCGCTTGATGAGGTGGTCGTTCGAGTCGGGGGCCGTGAGCCCGACGATCGAGCCGAGCCACTCGAAGAAGCCCGAGATCGGATCCTGCGGCGGCAGCGCCACCGGGTCGAGCCAGCCGCCCGGGTCGGTGAACACCACGATGTCGCCGTGCTCGATCGGGGTGAGATCCGGCTCGAGCTGGTTCACGATGATGCGGTCGTTCACGAGGAGGGTGTCCTCCATCGACTCCGAGGGGATGTAGAACGAGCGGATCAGGAAGGTCTTGATCAGGAACGAGATGACGATCGCCGCGAGCACGATGAGCGCCACGTCGCGCAGGAAGTAGAGGAAGCCGCGCTTCGGTCGCTCGCGCTTCGGCGCCTCGGGTTCGGCCGCGTCATCCGCACGAACCGCGTCCGCGCGCGCCTGGGTGTCGTCGCTCATCACTCCCCTGAAGTCCCTGCAAGCATATGCGGCACGGTGCCGTCGACCGGGCATGCGACACCCGGTGACCGCGGCGGCTCAGAAGAGTTCGTAGTCGGAGCGGGACAGCCGGAACCCGGCTCCCGTCACCAGGCTGCGGCAGGTCATGCCGTCCTCCGTCGAGTCGCACCCCATGTCGCGGTAGCTGATCGACGAACCGTACGGGAGCGCCGGCGACTCCGCCGCGTCGGCGCAGAACGACTCCGCGACCGCCGCGGGGTCGTCGGCGAGGACGCCGAGGCCGTTGGGCGCGACCGCCTCCGGGCACTTGCCGTGCGGATCGGACGGCAGCACGACGCTCTGCTCCTCGAGCATGCACCACCACCAGGGAGTCGTGTTCGGGTACTCGCTGTACCCGCAGCGGAGGTTGCCCGACGGCGAGGAGAACACGACACCGCCATCTCCGCCCACGTACCCCGCGGTGTCGACGGCGGTGCCGGCGGGTCGCCATGCCTCGGCCGGAGTCGAGGGTGCGGTCGAGGGGGTGGCGGACGCGGCGCCCGACTCGCCGGGCGATGCGGAGGTCGTCGGCGCGGGGGCCGCGGAGGTGCATCCCACAAGAGAGATCGCGGCGATCAGGACGATGGTCGGCAGGGTCGCGCGGGGCACACCGGATGCTAGCAAGCGCCGCATGCCGGGGCGCCGCGAGCGGCCACGCGCCTCCGCATCCGGAGACGACGGAACCCGGCCCCGCTGGTGCGGGAACCGGGTTCCGGACGCTCTCAGGAGGCGGACTTACGCGTCGCGCTTCTCCTTGATCTTGGCCTTCTTGCCGCGCAGCTCGCGCAGGTAGTAGAGCTTCGCGCGACGGACGTCACCGCGGGTGACGACCTCGATGTGGTCGATGACCGGCGAGTGCACCGGGAAGGTGCGCTCGACGCCGACCTGGAAGCTGACCTTGCGGACGGTGAAGGTCTCGCGCACGCCCTCGTTCGAGCGGCCGATGACGACGCCCTGGAAGACCTGGATACGCGAGCGGCTGCCCTCGATGATGTTGACGTGCACCTTGACGGTGTCACCGGGGCGGAAGTCGGGGATGTCGGAACGCAGGGATGCGGCGTCGACGTCGTCCAGGATGTGCATGGCTTTTCGCTCTCTGCGCCCGCCACAGGTCGAACGCGGGTATACGGAAATCAGAAGATGAGGCGTGCGTCTCGCGGCGACGGTCCCCCTGTGGCAGGGCCGTGCGGACGCACAAACGACAATTCTGCCACACTTCTCGCCGGTCGCGCGCCGCCCCGGGCGGCGCACCGCGACCGCTCAGTCCTTCTCGTCGGTGACGTCGTGCGACGTCACCACGATGACCTCCCCGATGTCGACCGGCTGGGGGCGCTGCGGCACGGAGGCGCGCGATCCGTTGACCGTCGCATCCACGTCGTCCATCACGGCCTGCAGGCGGCGCCGGCCCTCGGTCACCAGCTCCCAGACGGCGAACCAGAACGCCGCGAGCACGAGCACGACCGCGGCCGCCACGATCGCCGGATGCGCGACGAACCCGGCCGCGATGAGCACGAGCCACAGCACGACGAGCAGCGCGGCATCCCATCCCGACACGGCGCGCTCCTGCCGCACCCCGGGGCGCCAGACGACGAGCCCCCCGATGATGAGCAGCATCACGAACAGGATCGGGCACACGATGAGGTACCCGATGAAGTCCCAGCCGATGCCGTCGAGCAGGATGCCGCGGCCGATGAGCACCCACAGCGGCAGCAGGAAGGCGAGGGGGAACAGCAGCACGTAGACGGCGCGGCGCACGACCATGGCACAAGGCTACGCTCGATGGGTGATCGAACTCCGGACTCCTCACGAGATCGAGCAGATGCGCCCCGCCGGCCGCTTCGTCGCGAGCGTGCTCGAGGCGACGCGGGATGCCGCCGACGTCGGCGTGAACCTGCTGGAGCTCGACGCGCTCGCGCACGAGATGATCCGGAAGGCCGGCGCCGAGTCCTGCTACATCGACTACCACCCCTCGTTCGGCGCCTCCCCGTTCGGCAAGGTGATCTGCACCTCCGTCAACGACGCCGTGCTGCACGGACTGCCGTTCGACTACCGCCTGCGCGACGGCGACCTGCTCTCGCTCGACTTCGCGGCATCCGTCGACGGCTGGGTGGCCGACTCGGCGCTCTCGGTCGTGGTCGGCGAGGCCGACCCCGCCGACCTCGAGCTCATCGCGACCGCGGAGCGGGCCCTCGACGCGGGCATCGCCGCGGCCACCGTCGGGCACCGGATGGGCGACGTGTCGGCCGCGATCGGCGACGTCGCGCACGCCGCCGGCCTCTCGGTCAACCTCGACTTCGGCGGCCACGGGGTCGGGCGCACGATGCACGGCGACCCGCACGTGCCGAACGACGGACGTCCCAAGCGCGGGCTGCCGCTGCGCGCGGGGCTCGTCGTGGCGATCGAGCCGTGGTTCATGCACGGCACCGACGAGATCTACACCGACACCGACGGCTGGACCCTGCGCTCGGCCGACGGCTCGCGCGGCGCCCACGCCGAGCACACCGTCGCCATCACGGCCGACGGGCCCGTGGTGCTCACCGCCCGCACGAGCTGACCTCAGCTCCGGCCATAGACATGTCTATGACCGCCTGGACACCTGCGCGCGGGTGTCCAGGCGCCCGGGAGGGTGTCTAGTCGCCCAGCAGCTCCGGACGGATGCGACGCGTGCGATCGAGCTGCTGCTCACGGCGCCATGCGGCGATCGCCGCGTGGTTGCCGGAGAGCAGCACGGGCGGTGTCTCGAGACCCCGCCAGACGGCGGGCTTCGTGTAGCTCGGGTACTCGAGCAGACCGTCCTCGTGGCTCTCCTCGACGAGCGAGTCGGGGTTGCCCACCATGCCGGGCACGAGGCGCCCGGCGGCCTCGATCATCGCCATCGCGGCGACCTCGCCGCCGTTCAGCACGTAGTCGCCGAGACTCAGCTCCCGCACCGCGGCGACCTCGGGGCGGCTCGCGGTGTGCTCGATCACGCGCTGGTCGATGCCCTCGTAGCGGCCGCAGCAGAACACCAGGTGGGGTGCCTCCGCGAGCGCGCGCGCGATCGGCTGGCGGAACAGCTCGCCGGCGGGCGTCGGGAACACCACCACCGCATCCGCGGCATCCGCGAGCACGGCATCCAGCGCCTCGCCCCACGGCTCGGGCTTCATGACCATGCCGGCGCCGCCACCCGCCGGGGTGTCGTCGACCGTGCGGTGCCGGTCGTGGGTGAACTCGCGCAGGTCGTGCACCCGGATGTCGATCAGGCCCGATGCACGCGCCTTGCCGAGCAGCGACACGTCGAGCACCGAGAAGAACTCGGGGAAGATCGTGACGACGTCGATGCGCACCCGTCGAGCGTACCGGTGCCGCAGCAGACACCCGACGCGACCGATGGACACCCGCGCGCCGGTGTCCAGGTGGTCATAGACATGTCTACGACCACAAGAGGGTTCACTCGGGGGTGGGGGCCTCGGGCTCGGGGTCCGGGTCGACGAGGTCCTCGAAGAGGCCCGTGGGCGGGGTGAGGGTCACGGTGCCGGCCTCGAGGTCGACGCTCGGCACGATCGCCGACACGAACGGCACCATCACCTCGCGCTCGGGTGTCTTGACGACGAGCAGGTCCTGGGCGGGCAGGTGCTCGACGCGCACGAGCTCACCGACCTCGACGCCGTCGCGCACCGCGCGCAGGCCCACCAGCTGGTGGTCGTACCAGGCGTCGGGCTCCTGCTCGGCCGCCACATCCGCGTCGATCCACAGGATCGCCTTGACGAGCGTCTCGGCGACCGTGCGGTCGGCGACGCCCTCGAAGAACGCGACCGGATGCCCGTTGTACCAGCGCAGTTCGGCCAGCTCGAGGGTCTTACCGTGCCATTCGGATTCCTTCGGCACCTGCAGCGAGAAGGTCGCGCCCGGCACGAAGCGCTTCGCGGGGTCGTCGGTGTAGAGCTCGAGCTTGAGGGCGCCCTTGAGTCCGTGCGCCTTCAGCAGCCGCCCGACGCGCAGCTGGGTGGTGCCGGGACGCTTCGTCCCGCTCACGCCGCGTCGGTGTCGACGACGTCGACGCGCACGCGGCGGCCGTCGGCGAGCGCCGTCACGAGGGTGCGGAGCGCCTTCGCGGTGCGTCCCGAGCGGCCGATGACGCGGCCGAGGTCCTCGGGGTGCACACGCACCTCGAGGACCTCGCCACGCGGGGTGCTCGACGAATCCACCTGCACGTCGTCGGGGTGATCGACGATCCCCTTCACGAGGTGCTCGAGGGCGGATGCGAGCACGGATTACTCCTTGTCGGCGTCGGCGTCGGCCGGGGCCTCGGCGGCCTCCGCCTCGACGGCCTCGACAGCGGTCTCCTCGGCGTCGGCGGCCGCGGTGTCCGCGTCCTCGACGACCTCGACCGGCTCCTCGACCTTGGCCGGCTTCTCGGCCTTGGGCTTGAGCACCGGCTTCTTCTTCTCGTCGGCGACGAAGGCGACCGGCGCCTCCTTGGTCTTGACGGTGCTCTTGGCACCCTTCTCACCCTTGAAGGTTCCCCAGTCGCCGGTGAGCTTGAGGATGGCGAGCACCTGCTCGGTCGGCTGGGCGCCGACGGAGAGCCAGTACTGGGCTCGCTCCGAGTTCACCTCGATGAACGAGGGCTCCTCGGTGGGGTGGTACTTGCCGATCTCCTCGATCACACGACCATCGCGCTTGGTGCGCGAGTCGGCGACGACGATGCGGTAGTACGGGGCACGGATCTTGCCGAGCCGCTTGAGGCGGATCTTGACAGCCACAATTCTCCTGAAACGTGTGTATTGGGGTCGAACTGCTCCCGTGCGCGTGGGGGCACACTCCGGCAGAAAGCTCTGAAGGGGGATCCGTCGCGCCTGATAGAGGGTCGGGCGGCGCGGACCCAACATCCTATTCTGGCACGTCTGCGAGGGTGGTGCCACCAACCACCGGAACCCTGTCGCGTCGGCGCGACAAACCGACCCCCAGCAGGCACAGCAGCCCGCCCACGATGGCGAGCACGGCGGGCACCTCGCCGAACACCAGCCATCCCGCGAGGATCGCGAGCGGCGGCACGACGTAGGTCGAGATGCCGAGCTGCCCGGCGGGCACCCGGGCGAGCGCGTAGCCCCAGGTGGTGAACGCGAGGGCGGTCGGCACGACCCCCAGGTACAGCACGCCGAGGAGCGCGGCCGCCGAGGCGGAGGCAGCCTGCGCGACCAGCTGACCGGCGAACGGCAGGCACGCCACCATGCCGATGACGCAGCCGAGGAAGGTCGCCTGGATCGGGGGGATGCGGCGCAGCACCGGCTTCTGCGCGAGCACCCCGACCGCGTAGGTGATGGCCGAGGCGAGCGCCCAGAGCACCCCGATCAGGTCGACGTGCCCGCCGCCGAAGAGGCTCGTCGACAGCCCGATCAGCACGACGCCGGCGAAGGCGACCCCGGTGCCGACGGCGAGCCATCGCGGCACGCCCTCGCCGAGCACGAGGCCCGCCCCGAGCGCGATGAGGATGGGCCCGATGCCCACGATCATCGCCGTGGTGCCCGCGTCGAGGGTGTGCTCGGCCAGGTTCAGGGTGACGTTGTAGGCGCCGAACCAGGCGACCCCGTAGACGGCGAGCAGCAGCCACTCGCGGCCGGTGGGCCGCACCCAGCGACGCGCCACGAGCATGAGCACGCCGAGCGCGAGCGACCCGACCACGAGCCGGCCGAGCGCGAGCGCTCCCCCGCCGATCTCGGGCGCCGTACCGCGGATGACGATGAACGCGCTCGCCCAGGCGAGGATCGTGAACACCATCGCGGCGACGACGAGCGGGGACAGACGGGCGGTGGTGGGCACAGCGCGACGCTACGCCGCGCCGCCGACACCCGGTAGCGGCTGTCCGGCCAGAAGACAACCGGTTCCCGCCAACGGCATCCGGATGCGAGACTCCCCCCATGCAGCTGGAGTTCGCCCGCTCGGAGCGTGGCACGGTCGGCCTCGAATGGGAGCTCATGCTCGTCGACCCCGCGACGGGGGAACTCGTCGGGCGCGGACCCGAGATCATCGAGGCGGTCACGGCCGCAGCCGCGGACGAGGACCGGTTCACCGCGACCGCCGAGCTGCTCACGAACACCGTCGAGATCACGAGCGGGGTGGGGCGCGACGTGCCGCAGGCGATCGACGACATCGCGTCCGCGATCGCCGCCGTGCGGCGCGCGAGCGACCCGCTCGGCGTCGAGCTGATGTGCGCGGGGAGCCATCCGTTCGCCCAGTGGTTCGAGCAGGCGGTCACCGACAAGACGCGCTACCACACCCTCATCGAGCGCACCCAGTGGTGGGGACGCAACATGATGATCTGGGGGGTGCACGTGCACGTGGGCGTCGAGGACGTGCGCAAGGTGATGCCGCTCATCAACGCCCTGTCCTGCTATCTGCCGCACCTGCAGGCGCTCAGCGCCTCGAGCCCGTTCTGGGCGGGCGAGCGCACCGGGTACGCCTCGAACCGCGCGCTCGTGTTCCAGCAGCTGCCGACCGCCGGGTTGCCGTGGCCGCTCGACGACTGGGCGGCTTTCGAGGGCTACCTCGACGACATGGTGCGCACCGGGATCATGGCCGATGCCACCGAGGTGCGCTGGGACATCCGTCCGGCGCCGCGCTGGGGCACCATCGAGGTGCGTGCGTGCGACGGCATGTCGACGCTCCCCGAGCTCGCGGCGGTCGCCGCGCTCGTGCAGTCGCTCGTCGAGCGCTTCTCGCGCGAGCTCGACGCCGGACGCGAGCTGCCGACCCTGCAGCCCTGGTACCACCGCGAGAACAAGTGGCGGGCGGCCCGCTACGGCCTCGACGCCGAGCTCATCGTCGACCGCTCGGGGCTCGAGCGCCCGGTGCGCGCCCACCTCGAGGAGACCCTCGACGAGCTGCTGCCGATCGCCGCCGAACTCGGATGCCGCTCCGAGCTGGAGGGGGTGCGCACGACGCTCGCCCTCGGGGCGAGCTACCAGCGCCAGCTGCGGGTGGCGGATGACGCCGGGGGCGACCTGCGCGCGGTCGCGGCCCACCTCATGCGGGAGTTCCGCGCGCTGGAGCTCTGAGCGAAGGCCATTTCTGGCCTTCGCCGCGACGCCGGCGCCGACGGCCGTCCCGGCCGTCGGTCCCCGCGGCGTATCAGGCTCGCGTGTACGCCCTCTTCTCCTTCCGACGGCTCCGTGCGGAGCCGGATCGAGGAGAAGAGAACATGTGGACCCCTGACGACTTCCCCGGTGCCGACCACGTGCCGTGGCAGCTGCTGATCCGGGCGCGCTTCGTGCGCGAGATCGACGCCGTCGTCGCCTCGCAGGTGGTGCGCGCGCTCGGCGCCGTCATCCCGGCGAAGGCCGCGGTCGAACTCTCGCACGCGGCGACGCGGGCCGTCGCCGCGGCGCCCGAGGAGAGGATCGGCGCCGAGGGCTCCGTACGCGCGATGTCCGCGTACGCCGACTTCGACGACTGGTGCGGCACCCGGTGGCCGCACTGGCCCTTCCCCGTCCCGCCCCGCCGCATCGACGAGCTCGTCGACCCGATCGCCGTGGCCGTGCTCGGCCGCGCGCGCGACTTCGTCGCGGCAGCCGGCTCCCCGGAGCTGCAGAAGGGGCTCGGGTCGGCGCTCGAGGAGCTCTCGGACACCCTCGGTCGCTGACCCGATCCCGGAGACCCGTCCTCCGGGATCAGAGGTGCGACGCCCGCCAGCGGAGGAGAGCCCGCAGGGAGGTGTCGTCCCACTCGGGCGCGGAGATCGCGACGACGAAGGTCGTGAATCCGAGTTCGAGGAAGCGCTCCGCGGTCTCGGGGTCCCCCGCCCCGAGGCCGCGGACGCTCGTGCCGGTCGAGCGCTCGATCGCGGCGGGGTCGCGCCCCACGTCCCGGCAGTGCTGCTCGAGCACCGCCGTCTTGTGCGCGAGGGTCTCGACGTCGCCGAACGCGTGCCAGATGTCTGCGTGCTCGGCCACCACCCGCAGGGTGCGGCGCTCCCCCGCGCCGCCGATGAGGATGGGGATGCGCCGGGTCGGCGGCGGCGTGAGCTTCGTCAGGCGCTCCCGGATGCGCGGGACGGCCGTCTCGAGCGCGGCGAGGCGAGACCCGACCGTGCCGAAGGGGTAGCCGTATTCGGCGAAGTCGCGCTCGTTCCAGCCCGCGCCGAGGCCGAGGATGAAGCGTCCGACCCCGTCGCGCGCCGAGATGTGGTCGATCGTGCGGGCCATGTCGGCGACGAGGTCGGGGTTGCGGAACGGCACCGCGGAGACGAGCGGCCCGAACTCGACCCGGCTGGTCTGCTCGGCCATCGCCGCCAGCACCGTGAACGCCTCGAAGTGCGCCCCCTCGGGGTCGCCCGTGAGCGGGAAGAAGTGGTCCCACCCCATGATCAGGTCGACGCCGAGGTCCTCTGCACGGCGCACCGCATCCCGCAGCTGGGGGTGGGTGGCGTGCTGCGGCGCGATCTGCGCGCCGATCCGGATCGCCCTGCTCACGCGGGCCAGCCTATTCAGCCGTTGGTGGCGTCCCGCCAGGCCACCATGCGCTTCACGGCCTCGAGCGGGTAGTCGGGACCGGAGGTGCCCACGGTGAAGAGCGTCGCTCCCCGCGCGTGGAGGGCGTCGGCCTTCGCCTCGTCACCGTGCCGGTTCTCGACCGAGATCTCGATCTCGGACATGTCGCGCCCTTCGGCGGCGCAGTGCTCGGCGAGGATGCCGAGCTTGCGGGTGAGGGTCTCGGGGTCGGGGAAGGAGTGCCAGATGTCGGCGTGGCGCGCCACGAGGCGCAGCGTCTTCTTCTCGCCGCCGCCGCCGATCAGGATCGGGATGTCGCGGGTCGGGGCCGGGTTGAGCTTCGCCCAGCGCGACTCGATGCGCGGCAGCGCCTCGGCGAGCGCGTCGAGACGGGACCCCGCGGTGCCGAAGTCGTAGCCGTACTCGATGTAGTCCTTCTCGAACCAGCCGGATCCGGTGCCGAAGATGAAGCGTCCGCCCGAGATGTGGTCGAGGGTGCGGGCCATGTCGGCCTGCAGGTCGGCATTGCGGTACGAGTTGCAGTTCACGAGGGAGCCGAACTCGACGCGGCTGGTCTGCTCGGCGATCGCGCCGAGCATCGTCCACGCCTCGAAGTGCTCGCCGTCCGGGTCGCCGGAGAGCGGGTAGAAGTGGTCCCAGTTGAAGATCACGTCGACGCCGAGGTCCTCGACCCGGCGGACGGTGTCGCGGATGGCGGCGTACTCGGCGTGCTGCGGCTGGATCTGGACGGCGATGCGGATGTCGCGAGAGGTCATGCTGTCACGCTACCGAGACATGTCTCCGTCACGCTGGACACCCGCGCGCCGGTGTCCGTCAGGTCATAGACATGTCTACGGCGGATGTGAGGTCAGCGGCGACCGAGCATCTTCTGCAGCGCGGCCAGCTCCTCCTCGGTGGGGGCCTTCTGGCCGCCACCGGCGCCGAGACCGAAGCCCGAGCCACCGCCGGACGAGGCGCCGCCCGGCTTCACGCCCTGCGCGATGGCCGCGTTCTCGGCGGCGCGCTTGGCGGGGTTGCCCGAGCGCGAGCCCTTCTTCTTGGCCTGCTGCTTCTTGCCGCCGTGCGCGCCGGGGATCGGGCCCATGCCGGGAACGTTCGGCATCCCGCCCTTGGCGACGGTCTTCATCATCTTCGCCGCCTGCTCGAAGCGGGCGACCAGCTGGTTGACATCCGTCACCGTCATACCCGAGCCCTTCGCGATGCGCAGGCGCCGCGAGCCGTTCAGCAGCTTGGTGTTCTGCCGCTCGGCGGGGGTCATCGACTGGATGATCGCCTCGGTGCGCACCAGCTCGCGCTCGTCGAAGTTCTCGAGCTGGTCCTTCATGCCGCGGGCGCCCGGCAGCATGCCGAGCATGCCCTTCAGCGAGCCCATCTTCTTGAGCTGCTGCATCTGGGCGAGGAAGTCGTCGAGGGTGAAGCTGTCGGTGCGGAACTTCTCCGCGACCTTCGCCGCCTCCTCCTCGTCGAACGCGGCCTGCGCCTGCTCGATGAGGGTCAGGATGTCGCCGAGGTCGAGGATGCGGCTCGCCATGCGGTCGGGGTGGAACGGCTCGAAGTCGTCGAGGCCCTCGCCGGTGGAGGCGAAGATGATCGGACGCCCGGTGACCGAGGCGACCGAGAGGGCGGCACCACCGCGGGCGTCGCCGTCGAGCTTCGTCAGCACGACACCGGTGAAGTCGACGCCGTCCTGGAAGGCGCGGGCCGTGTTGACCGCGTCCTGACCGATCATCGCGTCGATGACGAACAGCACCTCGTCGGGGTCGACGGCCTTGCGGATGTTCGACGCCTGCTTCATGAGCTCGGCGTCGATGCCGAGGCGGCCGGCGGTGTCGACGATCACGACGTCGTACTGCCTGCGCTCGGCCTCGGCCACGCCGTTCTTGGCGACCTTCACCGGGTCGCCGACGCCGTTGCCGGGCTCGGGCGCGAACACCGGCACCCCGGCCTGCTCGCCGACGACCTGCAGCTGGGTGACCGCGTTCGGACGCTGGAGGTCGGAGGCGACCAGCAGGGGCGTGTGCCCCTCCTTCTTCAGCCACTTCGCGAGCTTGCCCGCGAGGGTCGTCTTGCCGGCGCCCTGGAGGCCCGCGAGCATGATGACGGTCGGCGGCTTCTTCGCGAACTCGAGGCGGCGCTGCTGCCCGCCGAGGATCGCGACGAGCTCCTCGTTGACGATCTGCACCACCTGCTGGGCGGGGTTGAGCGCCTTGTTGACCTCGTCGGAGAGGGCGCGCTCGCGCACCGTGCCGGTGAACTGCTTGACCACCTCGAGGGCGACATCCGCGTCGAGCAGGGCGCGACGGATCTCGCGCACCGTGCCGTCGACGTCCGCGGGGCTGAGCTTGCCCTTGGTGCGGAGGTTCTTGAAGGTCTCGGTGAGCCGGTCGGAGAGCGTGCCGAAGGTTGCCATGACCGCTTCATCCTAAAGGGTGGAGGCTGGGCGGTAGCGTGACGGGGTGAGCGTGATCCTGGCCTACGGCGGCCGCGAGCCCGAGATCGACGGCAGCGCGTGGGTGGCCCCCAACGCGACCCTGATCGGAGGCGTCGTGCTGCATCCGGCGTCGTCGGTGTTCTACGGGGCGGTGCTGCGGGCCGACAGCGAGACCATCACCCTCGGCGAGGGCTCCAACCTGCAGGACAACGTCGTGGTGCACGTCGACCACGGCGTGCCTGCGACCATCGGCGCGGGCGTCTCGGTGGGGCACGGCGCCGTCGTGCACGGCTGCACGATCGAGGACGACTGCCTGATCGGCATGAACGCCACCGTGCTGAACCGCGCGGTGGTCGGGCGCGAGTCGCTCGTCGCCGCGGGCGCGCTCGTGCTCGAGGGCACGGTGATCCCGCCGCGTTCGCTCGTCGCCGGAGTGCCGGCCAAGGTGCGCCGCGAGCTGAGCGAGGACGAGGTGGCCGGCATCCGCCGGAACGCCGCCACCTACCGCGAGCTGTCGGCCCGCCACCGGGAGCTGACGTGACGGATGCCGCACCGGCCGAGCCGCGAACCTTCCACCCCTCGTGGCCCGCGTTCCACCGGCGCATGCTCATGCGCTTCCTGTGGCTGGCCCCGCTGCTCGTGTTCGCGCTCGTGATCGCCGCGTGGCCGAGCATCGGACTCGCGCTCGTCGTGCTGGGGACCGGGATCCTGCTCGCCGGCCTCGGGCTGCTGGTCTACTTCGCGCGATCGCGGGTCACGGTCGAGTCGGGCGAGCTGCGCATCCGCGGTCCGCTGCGCACCCGGCGCTGGCCCCTGCACGCCGTCGCGACCCTCGTGTTCGTGCCGCTGCCGGGCGCCCGGCGCGCGACGCTCTACGGCGTCTCGCCCGCGCTCGAGCGGATGTTCTCCCTCTCGGCGGAGCTCTGGGACGAGGCCGACCTCGAGGCGCTCGCGGGGGCGATCGGCGCATCCGTCGTGCGCGCCCCGGCGGGGCTCGCACCCCTGGAGCTCCAGGAGCGCTACCCGGGCACCGTGGGCTGGACGACGACCCACCCGTGGCTCGTGGTGCTGCTGCTGACGGGCGGCGCCATGATCGTGATGATCGCCGTCGCCGTCGTCGTGGCGGCCGTGCTCATCGCCACCGGACAGGTGCCGATGCCGAGTCCGAGCTAGACCGACGCGCGGAGGGCGGCGAGCAGGGCCGTCTGCAGCTCCGGACGGATCGGGTAGCTCGCCGAGAACGACAGACGGGTCGCGATGCCGGAGAAGCGCCCCCGCAGCTGCGCCGCGACCTCGGTCGGCGAGCCGACCGCGGCGAACGCGGCCAGCATCTCATCGTCGACGAGTTCGCCCATCTGCTTCCACTCGCCCCGACGCGAGGCGGCGTGGAGCGTCTCGTGCACTTCGGCCCAGCCGTGCAGCTCGAGGACCGGCAGGTAGGCGGGCGTCGATCCGTAGAAGGCGATCTGGGCCTTCGTGGCCCGGATCGCCCGGGCGAGCTCCTCATCCGTCTCGCCGATCGCGACGAAGGCCGGCACGCTGATGCCGACCTCGGACGGTTCGCGGCCGGCGGATGCGGCTCCCCGCGCGAGCGCCGGACGCGTCACCTCGCGCAGGTAGCGCTCGGTGGTGAAGCTGTGCGCCAGCACCCCGTCGGCGACGGCGCCCGCCGTCTCGGTCATGCGCTCGCCGACCGCCGCGATCCAGATCGGCGGCGGTCCGAAGGGGTTCGGTCCCGGCGAGAAGAAGGGGCTCATCAGGGTGTGGCGGTAGTGCTCTCCCTCGAAGGCGAGCTTCTCGCCGGTCTCCCAGGAGGTCCAGATCGCGCGGACGGCGGCGATGAACTCGCGCATGCGGGGCGCGGGCGCCGACCACGGCATGGAGAAGCGTCGCTCGATGTGCGGCTTGATCTGCGATCCGAGCCCCAGGATGAACCGCCCTCCCGAGACCAGCTGCAGGTCGTTCGCGGTCTCGGCGACCGTCATGGGGTTGCGGGCGAACGCGACGGCGATGCCCGTCATGAGGCTCACGCGCTCGGTGCGCATGGCCGCGGCGGTCAACGAGACGAACGGGTCGTGCTTGGTCTCGGCGGCGAAGATGCCGTCGAAGCCCGCCGCCTCCAGCTCGGCCGCTCCCCCGGCGAAGGCGCGGGGGTCGGTGCCGGCGTCGCCTCCCGCGTCGATGAGGAAGGGGGTCGTCGTCGCGTCGTCGCTCACGCGCCCATCCTGCCGCAGCCGCCTCCGCGAGAGTACGCAGTTGTGCGTACCCTCACGCGCGAGAGCCCGCAGATGTGCGTACTTTCGGGGAAAGGGTCAGCCGACGAGCTGCTGGGCGAAGACGTGCGGGGTGAAGCCCGTGAGGTCGCCGATGCCCTCGCCCTGGCCGACGAGCTTCACGGGGATGCCGGTCTTCTCCTGCACCGCGAGCACGAATCCGCCCTTGGCGGAGCCGTCGAGCTTGGTGAGCACGAGACCGGTGACCCCGGCGTGCTGCACGAAGGCGTCGGCCTGGGCGAGCCCGTTCTGCCCGGTCGTGGCGTCGAGCACCAGCAGCACCTCGGCGATCGGCTCGAGCTTCTCCACGACGCGCTTGACCTTTCCCAGCTCGTCCATGAGGCCCGACTTGGTCTGCAGGCGGCCCGCGGTGTCGATGAGCACGATCTCGACGCCCTCGCGCTGGGCGAGCTCGACCGTCTGGAAGGCGACGGATGCCGGATCCTGCCCCGCCTGCTGCGGCCGCACGATGCGTGCGCCGGCCCGCTCGGCCCACGTCGCGAGCTGCTCGACGGCGGCCGCGCGGAACGTGTCGGCAGCGCCCACCACGACCGTGCGGCCGTAGTTGGTGAGGAACTTGGCGAACTTGCCGATCGTGGTGGTCTTGCCGACGCCGTTGACGCCGACCACGAGCACCACGGCGGGGCGGTTGCTGAGGGTCAGGGTGGAGTCGAGCTTCGCGAGCCGCTCCTCGATGGTCTCGCGCAGCATCCGCTGCAGATCCTTCGGGTCGGTGGTGCGGTAGCGCTCCACCTTCTCGCGCAGCTCGTCGACGATCGTCTCGGTCAGGTCGGGGCCGAAGTCGGCGCCGAGCAGCGCCGTCTCGAGGTCGTCCCAGGTGGTCTCGTCGATCGTGGGCTTCGCGAACATGCCGCGCAGCGCGCCGCCGAGTGACCAGGATGCCGCCATGCGCCCAGGCTACCGGCCCTACCGCGCTGACGACTCGCATCCGCACCGCGCCGGGGCGCGCCCGCCCGCCGCCCCGCCGATGCGATCTCAAGGAGTCGAGCAACCCATCTCAAGGAGATGAACATCGGATTCGGCAACATCGGTCACGGGGCGCACGTCCGCCACATCGACTCCTCGAGATGGGTTGCTCGACTCCTTGATTTGGGATGCACGAGGACGGCGGAGAGGATGGGCGGGTGACCCTCGCCTTCGTCCGCCACGGCCAGACCGACTGGAATCGCGAGGGTCGCCTGCAGGGCTCGAGCGACATCCCCCTCAACGACACGGGGCGCGAGCAGGCCCTCGCCGCCGAGCGGATGCTCGCGGAGTGGACCTGGGACGCCGTCGTGAGCTCCCCCCTCGCACGCGCCCGCGAGACGGCGCGGATCGTCGCCGACGGGCTCGGCCTGCCGCTCGGCCCGGCGTACCCCGAGCTCGTCGAGCGCGACTACGGCCCGCTCGAGGGGCTCCCCGACACCGAGGTCATCGCCCGCTGGCCCGATCGGCGCTACCCCGGCGCCGAGCCGCTCGACGCGGTCGTCGACCGATGCCTGCGGGGCCTCGACCGCATCGACGCCGACTACCCGGGCCGCAACGTGGTCGTCGTCTGCCACGGCACGATCATGAAGTACACGCTCATCCGGCTCACCGGCTACCCGGTCGACGTGGTGCTCAACGGCACCGTGTCGGCGATCGAGCGCGACGCCGAGGGCTGGCGCGTGCTCACGATCAACGGCGAACCGGTCTAGCCGGCGCCCTCCGCCGCGGGCACGGCTCTGCGACGCTCGATCACCACGTCGACCACCCACACGGCCACGGCGAGCGCGCCGAGACCGGTGAACAGCAGCAGCCAACGACCGAACCCGCCGCCGATCTCGCCCCACGCCTCGGGGATCGTGAACATCACGAGCACGAACGCGGCGGCGCCCACCGCGTACGCGACGCCCCACACCCACTTCCGCCACGCGAACAGCACGGCGCCGTCGAGGGCGAGCAGGGGCAGCAGCGCGAGCGGCAGCGTCGAGATCCCCTCGACCACGAGTCCCGAGAGCAGCTCGACGGCGCCGCGCAGGGCGACGCTGTCGGTCGCCCCGTCGGCCACCGGGGCGAGCAGGCTGTAGCCGACCCAGGCGAGCAGCGCCACGGCGAGGGCGACGCTCGAACCGAGCAGGATCACCAGGGCGTCGCGGGATGACGCGAGCGCGACCGCGAAGGCGAGACCCGCGACGAGCCCGAACACCACCCCGGGCTCGAACTGCAGCAGGCGGGCGACGAGCACGGTGACGGCCAGCAGCACGAGCGAGCCCCAGCGGAACACCACCCGGGGGCGCGCCTCCGGCTGCACGCGGCGCAGCACCGCGATGATGACGACCCAGCCGGCGACGTTCAGCAGCACGAAGGAGATCAGCGCGGTGACGAGGAGTCGCAGCGACATCGGGTTGAGGCCGAAGTCGGGGTCCACGAAGCCCGACACCACGGCCGCCACCAGGAAGCCCGGCCAGACGAGCCAGGGCGCACGGCGGCGTGCGGTCGGCGCCACCCCCTCCCCCGCATCCGGATCGGTCGGGGCGGTGCGCCGTCGCCGGCGCGCCCGCAGCCAGTCCATGAAGCCGAGCCAGCGCTTCTCGACCACCTTGTTCAGCAGGTAGCCGGGGAACCCCACGATCAGCATCAGGAACACGGCCGAGCCGCCGAGCACCGCGAGCTGGGTGCTGCTCGGCAGGGCCTGCGCGATCGTGCGGAGCGAGCTGAGCACGCTCGGATCCGACAGCCCGGTGGCGTCGTAGGGTGCGTTCGCGAAGACGGAGATCTGGAGCGTCAGCGCCGTGGCGACGGGGTCGATGACGTCGAGGGCGCCGTCCTCGAACTCGTACTCGATGATGTCCTCACCGGTCCGGGCGTCGCCGAAGCGGGTGATGATCTGCGACGGAGGCGGGTCCCACGACCGCAGCGCGCTCGCCGCCATCCCCCGGTTCTCGCTGCGCCCGTCGACCGCGGTCGCGACGATGGTCTCGTCGCCCTGCAGCCAGCCCGCCGACGCGAAGCGCTCGAGGATCCCGATCGCCCGGGCGGCGTCGACGCCCGCCCACAGCAGGATGTAGGCGATGCCCTGGTCGCCGTCCTCGAACGGGCGGTCGGCCACCCGGGTGGCGCAGTCCCATCCGGTGCCGCGCAACGGCGGCGGCACGAAGCGGGTCTCGAGCGGGAACACCGTGTAGCCGCCGGTCGCGAGGGTCGCGTCCGCGCATGCCGCCTCGTCGGCGACCGCGGGGGCGGCGGCGCCCAGCGCACCGGCGAGCGCCGTCGCGAGCACGAGCAGGCCCGCGGCGGCGCGGCGCAGGCGTGCGGTCATGCAGGAAAGCTAGCGGAGCGGGACGCCCCCGCGACAGAGGTGCGGACTCAGCTCGCGCGCTCGGACTCGACCGCCACGCGCTGGCCGACGACGGCGCTCACGCCGTCCTGCCGCATCGAGACGCCGTAGAGCGCATCCGCGATCTCCATCGTGCGCTTCTGGTGCGTGATGACGATGAGCTGCGAGTTCTCGCGCAGCCGCTCGATGACCGTCAGCAGACGGCCGAGGTTGGCGTCGTCGAGCGCCGCCTCGACCTCGTCGAGGATGTAGAAGGGGCTCGGCCGGGCGGTGAAGATCGCGAACAGCAGGGCCACCGCCGCGAGCGAGCGCTCGCCGCCCGAGAGCAGCGACAGCCGCTCGATCTTCTTGCCCGCGGGCTTCACGGTCACCTCGATGCCGGTGGTCAGCATGTCGTCGGGGTTCGTGAGGTGCAGCGAGCCGGTGCCGCCCGGGAACAGCAGCGGGAAGACCTCGTCGAAGGCGGCCTTGGTGTCGTCGAACGCCGCCGCGAAGATGTCCTGCATCTTCTCGTCGATCTCCTCGATGATCGTCAGCAGGTCCTTGCGGGTCGCGGTGAGGTCGGCGAGCTGCTCGGTGAGGAACTTGTGGCGCTGCTCGAGGGCGGCGAACTCCTCGAGGGCGAGCGGGTTCACGCGCCCGAGCTGCGCGTACTTGCGCTCCGCCTTCTCGAGCCGCGCCTTCTGCCGCGCCCGGTCGAACGGCTCGGTCCGCAGCTCCTCGGGGTCCGCGTCCGCGTCGTCGTCGGATGCCGGGGCTGCGTCGACCGGGACGGGCACCTCCGGTCCGTACTCGGCCACGAGCACGTCCTCGACGAGACCGAGCTCGTCGGCGGCGCGCTCGAGCAGCGACGACAGGTGCAGCTTCTTCTCGTAGGCCTGCATCTCGAGGCCGTGCACGTTCTCGTTGAGCGCGGCGAGCCGCTCGCGCAGCGCCGTCTCGGTGTGGCGCAGCTCGGCGAGCTCCTCGTTCTGCTTGGCGCGGTCGGCTTCGGCGGCCGCGAGCGCGACCCGGGCCTCGGCGACCGAGCGATCGGCGGTGTCGAGCACGGCGGGCAGTGCCTCGATGACGCCCTGGGCGGCCTCGATCTGGTGGCGGCGGATCACGGCGAGGCGCGCGGCCTCCTGCGCGGCGGCGCGTTCAGCCTCCAGCCGGCGGCGCAGCTGGTCGGCCTGCTCGCGCTGGGCGCGCACCCGCTCACGCGCGGTCTCCAACTCGACCCGGGCGGCGACCTCGGCGGCGCGTGCGGCCTCGAGCTCGGCGAGCAGTCCGTCGCGCGCCGACACGTCGAGGATCGGACGCGGCGTGGCGGCGTGGGCGTCGCGGTCGGCCATCGCCTTGTCGCGACCCGCCTCGGCGGCCGCGACCTGCTCGCTGAGGCCGCCCATCGCCTCCGCGAGGCGCTCGCTCTCGGCCGCGGCGGCCTCGAGCTGCACGCGGGAGCGCCCGAGGGCCTCGCTGCGTTCGGCGAGCCGGGTCTCGAACTGCTTGAGCGCGGCCTGCGCCTGCACGAGGTCGATGCGGGCCAGGTCGAGCTGCTCGCGATGCTCCGCGAGCTCGTGGGCGAGGCGCTCGATCGTGGTGGTCACCGCCACGAGCTTCTCCTGCGCCGCGTCGCGCTCGGCGAGCAGCTCGATGCGGCTGCGCCCGGTGCCCGAGCCGCCGCGCAGCACGTGCTCGGCCAGCACGTCGCCCTCGCGGGTGATGACGGTGATGCCGCCCTGACGGGACAGCGCCGGCCAGGCGGCGCGGGCGGTGCCCAGGTCGTCGACCACCACGACGCCGGCGAGCACCCCGCGGATGCCGTTCGGGCCGGCGACCAGGGACGCGGCGCTGCGCACGCCCGCGGGGAGTCCCGCGGGGTCGGCGGGCGCGGACGCGTCCGCGACGACGATCTCGACCCGGCCGGCGCCGGCGCCGCGCGCGTGCCCGAGGGCGGCGACCGCGGCATCCCAGCTCTCGGCGAGCACGGCGTCGGCGAGGGTTCCGAGTGCGGCGGCGATCGCCGCCTCGTAGCCGGCCTCGACCTTGATGCTCTCGGCGACGAGGCCGCGGATGCCGGCGAGGCCGATGATCTGCTGCGAACCGTCCTGCTGGTCGGTCGCCATGGTCAGCGCGCTCGTACGGGCGGCGAGGGCGTCGCGCTCGCGCTCGGCGGCGTGCACCTCGTCGCGCAGGGCGTCCACGCGCTCCTGCAGCGCGGCGACCGACCGCTCCGTCGTCTCCACCGCGGCCGCCAGCTCCGAATCCTCCACGGCCCCCGCGTCGTCGCCCTCGAGGGCCACGAGCTCGGCTCGGGCCGCCTCGCGGCGCTCCTCGGCGGCGGTGAGCGCCGTGCGCTGCCGCTCGAGCTGGGCGTGCAGTGCGCCGAGGCGCTCCTCGGCGGCGCGGACGGCGCCCGCGAGGCGCCCCTGCTCGAGGTCGTGCTGGCTGACGAGCGCCGACTGGGCGCTGATCTCCTCGTCGAGCGAGTCGAGGCTCGCGCGGGCGGTGGCCGTGACCGCGGTCGCCCGACCGAGCAGCACCTCGGCGTCGGCGATGCCCCCCTGCAGCCGCTCGGCCTCGGCTGCCGCCTCGGCGACCGTGGCCTCCGTCAGCCCCGAACCCATCCCGGGGAGCTCCGCCTGCTGCGAGAGCAGCGAGAGCCGCTGGTTGGCGAGCGTGAACAGCGAGCGCAGGTGATCCTGCACCTGCTCCAGACCGAATGCGACACGTCGTGCGTCGTCGACGGCGTCCGAGGTCTCCGACTGCTCGATGCGCGCCTGGCGCAGCTTCGACTGGTCGAGCTGCTCCTGCAGCACCACGCGCTCCGTCTTGCGCTCCGACTCGCTGCGGGTCACATCCGTGATCGAGCGGCGCAGCTCGACGACCTCGTCGGCGAGCAGCCGGGCCCGCGCGTCGCGCACGATCGCGGCGATCGACTGCGCCTCGCGCGCGATCTGCGCCTGCTGGCCCAGGGGCTTCAGCTGACGCCGGATCTCGCCCGCGAGATCGGAGAGGCGGGTGAGGTTCGCCTGCATGGCGTCGAGCTTGCGGAGCGTCTTCTCTTTGCGGCGACGGTGCTTCAGGATGCCGGCGGCCTCCTCGATGAAGCCGCGGCGGTCCTCCGGGGTGGCGTGCAGCACCTGGTCGAGCTGCCCCTGGCCGACGATGACGTGCATCTCGCGGCCGAGTCCCGAGTCGGAGAGCAGCTCCTGCACGTCGAGCAGGCGGCACTGCTCCCCGTTGATGGCGTACTCGCTGCCGCCGTTGCGGAAGAGGGTGCGCGAGATCGTGACCTCGGCGTACTCGATCGGCAGGGCGCCGTCGGCGTTGTCGATCGTGAGCAGCACCTCGGCGCGGCCGAGCGGCCCGCGTGTCGCGGTGCCGGCGAAGATGACGTCCTCCATCTTGCCGCCGCGGAGGGTCTTCGCGCCCTGCTCGCCCATCACCCAGGCGAGGCCGTCGACGACGTTCGACTTGCCGGAGCCGTTCGGGCCGACGACGCAGGTGACGCCCTTCTCGAAGGCGAACGTGGTCGGCTGGGCGAACGACTTGAACCCCTTGAGGGTCAAGCTCTTCAGATGCACCCGGCCACCTCCCTCGCGTCGTGCGGCATCGCTCTACGCTAGCGCCCGCCGGGCCCTGCTCCTCGCACGGAGACGGGGTGCCGCGACGTCGGCCGCTGCGCCCGTTGCCGGATCGTGATCGCGGTGCGGACCGCGCTCGGGCTATCCTGATCGGCTGCCCGCGGGGCGGCGGAGGGCGGTGCGCCGTGGGCGCCATCAGGATCGAGGAGCTCGGCATTCCCGAGCGGGTCGGGGCCGCGGGGTGGGACGACTTCGTCGAGGCGATCACCGTGAGCAACCGGGCCGACGCGAAGTGGTTCGCGACGCCCGATCGCGCCTACGAGCCCGAGGAGGAGCTGCCCCACTACCAGGACCCGCACCGCCCCGCGCAGCTGTTCGTGGCGCGCGACGGCGACACGGTCGTCGGATCCGGCTGGATCGAGTTCCAGCTCGACGACCCCGACATGTCGTGGGTCTACGCGGCCACCGACCCCGCCGCCGAAGGACGCGGCGCGGGTCGCGGCCTGATGGACGCGCTCGAGGCGGCGGCCCGTGAGCGGGGCCGCCGGCGCGTGGTGGCCTACGTTCCGGAGTTCGCGACCGACGGCGAGCGGCGCATCGCCCCCACCGGCTACGGCTCGGTTCCCGCGGCGTCGCGGTCGACGCGCTTCATGGACGCCCGCGGCTACCGGCTCGAGCAGGTGAACCGGCTGAGCCGGCTCGCCCTCCCGGTGCCGGGGATCGGCGAGCGGCTCGCGGCGGCCGCGGCCCGCAGCGGGCCCGACTTCGCCCTCCACCACTGGGTGGGCCCCACCCCGGAACGCTGGCGGGCCGGGATCGCGGTGCTGTTCACGCGGATGAGCACCGACCCGCCCGACGGCGAGGTGGGCACCCCCGAGGATGTCTGGGACGCCGACCGCGTGGCGTCGGAGGATGCCCGCAAGCAGCGCGACGATCCGCGGGTCATGGTGACGACGGCCGTGGAGCATCTGCCGAGCGGGCGGCTGGCCGGATACACCGAGTACTCGCTGCCCCCGCAGACCCACCGTGCCGCCCAGCAGTACGGCACGCTCGTGCTCGAGGAGTACCGCGGGCACGGCCTGGGGATGCTCGTGAAACTCGCCAACCTCGACCACCTGGCGACCGCGTTCCCCGGGCATCCGAGCGCGCTGACCTTCAACGCCGAGGAGAACCGGCCGATGCTCGACGTCAACGAGGCGCTCGGCTTCGTGCCCGTGTCCTACGAGGGGGTGTGGCGGGCCGAGCTGTGAACGGTCAGTCCTCCTGCCACTCCGCCGCCTCCCGGCGTTTCGCGCGCGCGGCCTTGCGTTCGGCATCCGTCGCCTTCAGCACCTGGCGCGTCTCGCCGAGATCGCCGGTCAGCGGACGCCACCACCGTGCCGCGGGGTCGGAGTCGATCAGGATCGTGCGCACCCCGAGCGTGAGCGGCACCGCCAGGATCGCGCCCATCGGGCCGAGGATCACCGCCCAGAAGAGCACCGAGACGAAGGTGATGGTCTGGTTCAGCAGCACCGCGTTGCCCACCACCACCGGCTGCACGATCGACTGCACGACCGCGTTGATGACGCCGTAGATGACGATCACCCAGATCACCGTCGGCCAGCCGCCGACGAGGGCGCCGAAGACGATCGGCGGGATGATCGCGATGAAGTATCCGATGTTCGGGATGAAGCTGCACAGGAACGAGAGGATGCCCCAGAGGAGTGCGCCCGGCACCTGCAGCGCGAGCAGGGCGAGCCAGTTGAACACCCCCTGGGCGAGTCCGAGCCCGGTCGTCACGGCCATGTAGCGGCGCACCCCGGAGCCGAACCCGACCAGCGCCTCCACCATGTGCGGTCGCGAGGACCGCAGTTGCGACAGCAGCGTCGGCAGGTAGGTGCCGTCCATCGCCATCAACAGTGTCGTCGTGATGACGGTCACGAGCCAGAACACCAGCCCGCCGACCCCGCCGAGCAGGCCGCCGACCAGGTTCAGCAGGGCGGTCGGGTCGAAGCCCGCGACGATCTCGTGCACCTGCTCGGGACCGAAGCCCAGCCCCGTCAGCCAGCTGCCGACGTTCGCGGCGAACTGCTCGAGCTGCGGCGCGAACTGCGGCAGCAGCGCCGCGAACTGCCCCAGGGCGACGAAGAGCGCGGCGAAGAATCCGGCGAGCAGCGCGAACACCGAGATGATGACCGACCCGGTGGCGATGCCGTGCGGCACCCCCCGCTTCTCGAGCGCCACGCGCACCGGCTGCACGGTGATGGTGAGGATCAGCGCGAACAGCACCGGCGCCGCGATCGACCGGATCGACGAGATGCCGGCCGCGGCGACCGTGGCACCGGCGAGGGCCAGCAGGATGCCGGTCGCCCGGGGGATCGCGAATCGTCGGGACGCTGCGGCGTCGCCGCCGTCGGGTCCGACCTGCGCCTCGGCCATGCCACCTCGTTCCGTCGTGGAGCGTCTGGTGGCAGGTTAGGGCGCGACCGCCCGTGCGGGTATCACCCGCGCCGGGCGATCCCCGCCCCGATCAGCGGCGCGCGATGGCGAGCAGGCGCAGGATCTCGGTGTACAGCCAGATGACCGTGACCATGATGCCGAAGGCACCCGTCCACTGGTACTTCTTCGGGATGCGGTTCTGCACGCCCTTCTGGATGAAGTCGAAGTCGAGCACGAGCGAGTAGGCGCCCAGCAGCACGGCGAAGACGCCGAGGATGAGACCGAGCGGGATGCCGAACAGCTCCACCGATCCGCGCAGGCCCCACGGGTTGGCGTCCGCGCCGCCGAAGATCATCACGAACACGTTGATGACCGAGAACAGCAGGTAGCCGACCATGGCGATCAGGAAGACCTTGGTGGCCTTCGCCGAGGCGCGCACCTTGCCGCTCGCGAACAGCGCGAGCGTCACGCCGACCACCGAGAGGGTCGCGAGCACCGCCTGGCTGATGATGCCGGGCCACTGCATCTCGTAGAACGCGGAGATGCCGCCGAGGAACACGCCCTGCGCGGCGGCGTAGCCGAGGATCAGGCCGGGCGACGGCTCACGCTTGAAGATGTTGACCAGCGCCAGCACGAACCCGACGACGCCGGCGCCGATCCAGAGGAACGGCACGAGCGGCAGGGTCACCCAGCCGATGGCGGCGCCGGCGACGAGCACGCCGAAGGTCGCGAGCGAGACGCGGACGGTGCCGTCGACGGTCATCGGGGCCGCGGCGGCCGGGTCGGGCGCCGCGGGCAGCTCGAACTGGGTCTGCAGCTGCTCGGCCGACGGCGTCGGCACGGCGGGCGTGCCCTTTCCGTTGAAGGCGGGGTTCGTCGAGAAGGCGGGGTTGGCCATGGCGAGTCCTTACGTCGAGGGCTGGGCCCAGCCTATCCGGAGGAGCCGCCCGGCACCTGGGAGTCCGCTCTCGGAGAACGGATGCGCTGGCAGTGCGGGCACAGGTGCGATCCGCGGTTCATGAAGCTCTCGCGGACCACCGGGCGACCGCAGCGCGGGCACGGTCGTCCCTGCTGCCCGTAGACGTTGAGCGAGTGCGAGAAGTACCCCGAGGCCCCGTTGACGTTGACGTACTGCGCGTCGAAGCTCGTGCCGCCCTCGGCGAGCGCCTTCTCGAGCACGTGGCGCACCTCGGCGAGCAGGGTACGGGCGCGCGGGCGGCCGAGGGTGCGGGTCGGCTGCTCGTAGTGCACCCGGGCGGCCCACAGCGCCTCGTCGGCGTAGATGTTGCCCACGCCGGACACGAGGGTCTGGTCGAGCAGCGCGCGTTTGATCGTCGTGTCGCGCCGGGCGAGCCGGTCGAGGAAGGCGCGGTCGTCGAAGTGCGGGTCGAGCGGATCGCGCGCGATGTGGGCGACGGATGCGGGGACGCGCTCGCCGGGGCGGTCCGGCGTCGGCACGAGGCGGTCGAGCGCCATCGAACCGAAGATGCGCTGGTCGACGAAGTCGAGGCGCACCGGGCCGTGCGCGGGCTGCTCCAGGTCGATGAGGATGCGCGCGAGACGTGCGGTCTCCGCATCCGGATCCCGCAGCAGCACCTGCCCGCTCATGCCCAGGTGCACGACGAGCGCCTCCTCGCCGATCGGGATCCAGAGGTACTTGCCGCGGCGGGACGGGGCGGCGAGGCGGACCCCGGTGAGGCGCTCCACGAAGTCCTCGGACGGGCCCGGATGCCGCCGCAGCGAGCGCTCGTCGAGCACGCGCACGCGGGTGACCACGGCATCCGTGACGGCGGGGATCAGCCCGGCGCGGACGACCTCGACCTCGGGGAGCTCGGGCACGGCCGGCTCAGCGCTTGGGGCGCTGCAGGATCGCCCAGGCCGCGAGGGCCGCAGCCATCTCGGCCTGCTTCTTGCTCGTGCCGTCCCCGGAGGCGATCGTCTCCCCCGCGACCGAGACGGAGGCCGAGAAGCGCTTCGAGTGGTCGGGTCCGGAGTCGGTCACCTTGTACTGCGGCAGACCCTTGCCGAGACGCGTCGAGAGCTCCTGCAGGCTCGTCTTCGGGTCCATCGCGGCCCCGAAGCGGTCGGGGTCGGCGAGCAGCGGCGCGATGAGGCGCAGCACGAGCGCCGTCGCGGCGTCGGGACCCACGGAGAGGTAGGCGGCGCCGATGATGGCCTCGACGCAGTCGGCGAGGATCGACTGCTTCTCGCGTCCGCCGGTGAGCTCCTCACCGCGCCCGAGCAGCACGTAGCGCCCGAGGTCGATGTGGCCCGCGATCTCGGCGAGCGCGGCGGAGCTGACGAGGCTCGCCCGCCGCTTGGCGAGCTCGCCCTCGTCGACGTCCGGGTTCTCGAGGTAGAGCATGACCGTGACGGCCTGCCCGAGGATCGAGTCTCCGAGGAACTCGAGACGCTCGTTGTGCCCGATGCCGCCGTTCTCGTACGCGTACGAGCGGTGCGTCAGGGCGAGCGTCAGCAGCTCGGGTTCGATCTCGAGCTGGAGCACCGAGTTCAACTCGGCGCGTGCGACCTCGCCGTCCGGAGGAGGGATGCTGCCGGAGGGCAGCGGCTCAGACGTCGGCGACCTTACGGCCCTTGTACTCCAGGTAGAGCGGAGTACCGGCGGAGTCCTCGACGACCTTCGCGCGGTGCGGGAGGCTGTAGGTGACCTTGCCGTTCTCGACGGTCTTCACCAGGGTCGGCACGGACGCCTTCCACTGCGAACGGCGGGCGTGCGTGTTGGCACGCGACTGGCGGCGCTTGGGAACGGCCATGGCTGTCTCTTCTTTCGTGTTCGGCTTCCTGCGTGTCGGCAGGTCGCCGGAGGTCTAGTCGGTCTCGGTGGGGCGGAAGCCTTCGAGCGCCGCCCACCGGGGGTCGGTCACCTCGCGGTCCTGGGGCTGGACGCCATCCGGCAGCTTCTCCCCCGTGACGGGGTCGAGACCGGGGCAGTCCGGTCGGCAGACCGGCTGGAACGGCAGTGCCAGCACCACCGCATCCCGCACGACGGATTCGAGATTCACGTGATCGTCTCGAATCGCGAAGTCGAAAGCTTCGTCCTCAGAATACGCGAAAAGCTCCTGGAATTCGACCTCGACCGGCACCTCCACCGGGTCGAGGCAGCGCACGCACTCGCCGTCGGCGGTCGTGTCGACCTCGCCGGTCACGAGGACGCCGTCGTGCAGGCCCTCGAGGCGCAGCTCGATGCGCACCGGGGTGCCGGGCTTCACGACCGCGACGGACTCGCCGAGCTGCTCCGGGGCGTCGAACTCGAGCACGCGCACGCGCAGTTCGCCGGGCCGGTGCATGAGGTCGTGCACGGGCACGATGTACGGGTTGGTCACGGTGGGCACGGTCGCCGATTCTACGCGCCGCGGCGGCCCCCCGCCGCCCGAGCGGCGAGGGGCGCACGCGGGGTCAGCCCTCGACGGCGGTGAAGGCCTCGTCGAGGATCGCGAGGGCGCGCAGGCACTCCTCGGCGGTGACGGTGCACGGCGGCACGACGTGGATGCGGTTGTCGGCCGTGAACGGCAGGTAGCCGCGATCCATGAGCTCCTTCTTGAGCGCGCCGATCGTGGCGGCCGGCACCGGTTCGCGGGTCTCGCGGTCAGTCACCAGGTCGAGCGCCCAGAACACGCCGAGCCCGCGCACGTCGCCGATCATCGGATGCGACTCGGCGAGCGCGTGCAGCCCGGGCCCGAGCACCTCGCGGCCGATGGTGGCGGCGTTCTCGACGATGCCCTCTTCGACCATCGCGTCGATCGAGGCGACGATCGACGCGGCCGCGAGCGGGTGCCCCGAGTAGGTGAGCCCGCCGGGGAACACCTGGTCGTCGAAGACGTGGGCGATCGACTCGGAGATGACGACGCCGCCGATCGGCACGTAGCCCGAGTTGACGCCCTTCGCGAAGGTCACGAGGTCGGGCACCACCCCGTCGGGGTTGAGCTCCGGGTTCTGCCAGGCGAACCAGTCGCCCGTGCGCCCGAAGCCCGACATGACCTCGTCGACGATCAGCAGGATGCCGTACTTGTCGCACAGGGCACGCACCCCGGCCCACCAGCCGGGCGGGGGCGTGATGACCCCGGCGGTGCCCGGGATCCCCTCCAGCAGCAGCGCCGCGATCGAGCTCGCCCCCTCGGCCACGATGACGCGCTCGAGGTGGTGCAGTGCGCGCTCGGCCTCCTGCTCGGGGCTGTCGGACCAGAACTCCGAGCGGTACGGGAACGGCCCGAAGAAGTGGGCGTGACCGCGCGCGAACTCGTTGGGCACGCGCCGCCAGTCGCCGGTCGCCACCACCGCCGCGCCCGTGTTGCCGTGGTAGCTGCGGTAGGTGGAGAGGATCTTGTCGCGCCCGGTCGTGAGGCGCGCCATCCGCATCGCGTTCTCGTTGGCATCCGCACCGCCGTTGGTGAAGAAGATCTTGCCGAAGGTGGGGCCCGCCTTCGCGAGGATGCGCGCGGCGGCCTCGCCGCGCACGAGGTTGGCGTGGGCGGGCGCGACCGTGGGCAGGATCGCGGCCTGCTCCTGGATCGCCGCGACGACCTTCGGGTGCGCGTGCCCGATGTTGATGTTGACGAGCTGGCTCGAGAAGTCGAGGAAGCGGTTGCCGTCGTAGTCCCACACCTCGGTGCCGGATGCGCCGGCGATCACGAACGGGGTGAGGGCGCCCTGCGCCGACCACGAGTGGAACACGTGGGCGCGGTCGAGGTCGAGGGTCTGCTGGTTGGTGCTCATATCTGTTCCCTGGCTGGGCCGCCGGACGGCGGGGTGCGGGGCGGGCGGCCCGAAGACCGCCCGCCCCGGCTGGTGGGTGTTACTGGCCGCCCTCGGTGAGGGTGACCTCGATCGGAGTGTAGGAGCCCGACAGGTCGACTCCCTCGTCCTTCAGCTCGGCCAGCGCCTTCTCGATGTACTCGTTGGAGTACGCCGACGCGGCGGGGTCCGTCGTGATGAGCGGAAGTCCGTCCTGGTTGGTCGCCGAGAGGGCGCCCGCCACGGTCTTCTTCCAGGCCGCGTCGTCGACGACGCCGAAGTCGGCGCCGGTCCAGATGAGCTTGTTGACCTCGTTCATCTGCCACAGCTGGTGCACGGGACCGACCGGGAAGGCGGCCTCGGCGTTCGACGCGATGTCGTAGACGATCGAGGCGGCGTCCTCGGGGTTGTCCCGGGCGTACAGCCAGCCCTTGGCGATCGCCTTCAGGAAGCGCACCGCGGCGTCGGCGTAGGCCGGGTCCTCGAGGCGCTGGGTGTCGGCCCAGATGGCGTCCTGCAGCATGGCGCCCTCGGTGTCCTCGTAGTAGATGACGTCGAGGTCGTCCATCGTGTACAGCTCGCCGGTGGCGGGGTTGACCGTCTCGAGCAGCTGCGCGAGCTCGTTGTAGGTCATCGCCTGGGCGGCGTCCACGTCGTTGTCGAGCAGGGCGTTCATCGAGAAGTCCTGCGTGGTGATCGACACCGAGGTGGAGTCGAGGCCGTCGGCCGCCATCGCGGCGAAGATCTCCCACTCGTTGCCGAAGCCCCACGAGCCGATGCGCTTGCCCTCGAAGTCGGCGACCGAGGTGATGCCGCTGTCCTTCCAGGAGACCTGCGTGGTGCCGGAGGCCTGGAAGACCTGGGCGATGTCGGTCAGCTCGACACCGGAGGCCTCGAGGGTGCCGAGCACCTTCGGGACCCAGGCGATCGCGAAGTCGACGTCGCCGGCCACCAGGGCGTCCTGCGGCACGATGTCACCGCCCGAGGGGACGATCTCGACCGAGTCGAAGCCCTCCTCCTCGAAGTAGCCCTTCTCCTGCGCGAGGTAGTAGCCGGCGAACTGCGCCTGCGGCAGCCACTGGAGCTGGAGCTTGATGGAGGTGAGCGGCGTGAAGTCGCCGTCGTCCGAGCCGGAGTCGGTGTCGGACGTGCCGGAGCACGCCGCGAGCGCGAGCGCCGTGACGGCGGCCGCGGACACGAGTCCGAGACCGCGCCTCTTGCTGAGTCTCATGCTGTTCCCTTTCGTTTCGTGGTGATCGAGATGGTGCAGGGGGTGGTGCGGATGCCGGTCACGCCGGCGCATGCCTCGTCACCAGTCGCTCGAGGAGCGCGGTGACCAGGAAGAACACGAGGCCGATGAGGATGCCACCGCCGACGTAGGCCCAGGCGAGTGCCGCCCGGCCGGATTTCGCGTACGTCGCGATGGAGGTGCCGATGCCGTCGGAGGGTCCGCCGAAGTACTCGGCGACGAGCGCCGCGATCACGGCGAGCGACCCGGCGACCCGGAGACCCGTCATGAGGTACGGCACCGCGGTCGGCAGGGTCAGCATCCGGAACGTCTGAGCACTCGTCGCGGCGGAGGCGCGCATGACGTCGCGGTGCACCGGACGGGTCTGCCGCAGCCCCCGCAGCACGTTGACGAACACCGGGATGAACGCGGCGATCGTCGCGACCGCCGCACGGCCGAACTGGCTGGACGCGCCGAACATGGTGTTGAGGATCGGGGTGATCGCGACGATCGGGATGACGGCGAGCGCGGCGACCAGCGGGGCCAGCATCCCGTCGACGGGACGCCACGCGGCCGCGAGTCCGGCGAGGATCACCGCGAGCACGGCGCCGACCGTGAGGCCGATGGCGGCGTTCGTGCCGGTGACCAGCATGTCGTCCCAGATGATGCCCCAGCGCAGCACGAACTCCTGCCCGATCGCGATCGGGCTGGGGAGCGCGCGCGGAGCGTCGCCGAACTGCACGTAGAGCGTCCACGCCACCACGATGAGCAGTCCCACCGCGATCGGGGAGACGACGCGGAGCCAGCTCGGCAACGCCGCACTCATCGCTCGTTCGCCCTCTCGACCTTGGTGCCGTGGAGCGCCTCGCGCACCGCGGTGACCTTCTCGAAGTACGCCGGGCTCTCGCGCAGCGCCTCGTCGCGCACCTCGCCGAGGCCCGTCTCGATGACGTCGGTGATGCGTCCGGGCCGCGGGCTCATCACGACGACGCGGTCGGAGAGGAACACCGCCTCCGGGATCGAGTGGGTCACGAACACCACGGCCGCACCCGTCTCGGCGGCGATGCGGGTGAGCTCGCCCTGCAGGTACTCGCGGGTCATCTCGTCGAGCGCGCCGAACGGCTCGTCCATGAGCAGCAGCTTCGGGCGCGCCGCGAGCGACCGCGCGATGGCGACGCGCTGCTGCATGCCGCCCGAGAGCTGGTCGGGATACCGGTCGACGAAGTCGGTGAGCCCGACGAGTTCGGCGAGCTCGGCGACGCGGGCGTCGCGCTCCGCCTTCCCGACCTTGTGCAGCTCGAGCGGCAGCCCGATGTTCGCGGCGACGGTGCGCCAGGGCAGCAGACCGGCCTGCTGGAAGGCGATGCCGTAGTCCTGGTCGATGCGGGCGCGCCGGGCCGGCTTGCCGAAGATCGTGAGCTCGCCGGAGCTCGCCTGGTCGAGATCGGCGATGAGGCGCAGCAGGGTCGACTTGCCGCATCCAGACGGGCCGATGAGCGAGACGAACTCGCCGGCCTTCACCTCGAGCTCGACCTCGGTGAGCGCGGCGACGTCGCCCGCCTTCGTCGGGAAGACCTTGCCGACGCCGGTGGCCTGGACTGCGAGGTCGGTGGTGGGGGTGGTGGCGGTCATGCCGTCGCCTCTCCTCTGCGGTAGTTCTTGAGCCCGAGTCCGATGAGCGCGACCGAGCCGGCGGCGATGAGGCCGAGCACGATCGACCCGAACATCGGCCCCCAGGGGGCGGCCGGGTCGCTCGACGCCTGACCGGCGAGCTGGATGAGCATGCGGCCGATGCCGCCGCGCATGCCGATCGACACCTCGGCGACGACCGCGCCGAGCACGGCGTTCGCGGCGGCGAGGCGCAGGGCGGGCAGCAGGTGCGGCACGGATGCCGGCAGCCGCAGCCGCAGCAGCGTCGGCCAGTAGCCCGCCGCGTAGCTGCGCATGAGGTCGAGGTGGATGCGGTCGGGCGCCTCGAGCCCGCGCAGCACCCCCACCGCGACGGGGAAGAACGCCAGATACGAGGCGATCACCGCGACCGACAGCCACTGCGGCCACGGGGTGCCCCCGCGGTCGATCTGGTTGCCGATCGCGTTGACGACCGGGGCGAAGGCGATGAGGGGCACGATCTGGCTGACGACGATCCAGGGCAGCAGACCCCACTCGAGCAGCTTCCAGCGCTGCATCACGAGCCCGAGCAGCATCCCGACCGCGACGCCGATCAGCCAGCCGACCGCCGCGATGCCGAGACTCAGCAGGGCGGCCTGCGCGACGGAGACGAACAGCGGCGGGGTCGAGCCGCCGCTCGTCGGCTCGAACAGGCGCCCGATCATCGTCCAGATGTGCGGCATGGCGCGGTCGTGGGTGCGCGGCAGGATCAGCACCCCCGATCCCGCCTCGCCCTCGACCTGCCCGATCACGACGCCCTCGGAGGGCCCGACGAACTTGTAGAGCTCCCAGAGCAGCGCGACCGCGACGATGCCCGCCGCTCCCCAGGCGACCGGAACCCAGCGGCGCGCGGCGCCGCCCTGAGCCCGACCCGACGTCACGACTTGGCCGTCACCGTCTCGCGGAGCGCGGGGATGACGGTCTCGCCGTACACGCGGAGGGTCTCCTCCTTGTTGTCGTGCTGCAGGTAGCCGGCGAACTGGTGCACGCCGATCGACTTCAGCTCCTCGAGCTTCTCGATGTGGTCCTGCGCGGTGCCGAGCAGACAGAAACGGTCGACGATCTCGTCGGGCACGAAGTCGACGTGGTCGTTGTGCGCCTTGCCGTGCGAGTTGTAGTCGTAGCCGGTGCGGCCCTCGATGTAGTCGGTGAGCGCCTTCGGCACGCTGCCGTCGGCGCCGTACTTGGCGACGACGTCGGCGACGTGGTTGCCCACCATGCCGCCGAACCAGCGGCACTGCTCGCGCATGTGCTCCCAGTCGTCGCCGATGTAGAACGGCGCCGCGACGCAGAAGGTGATCTCGTCGGGGTCGCGCCCGGCCTGCTCGGCGGCGTCGCGCACCGTCTTGATCATCCACTTGGCGATGTCGACATCCGCGAGCTGCAGGATGAAGCCGTCACCCACCTCGCCCGTGAGCTTGAGCGCGAGCGGCCCGTAGGCGGCCACCCACACCTCGAGCTCCGAGCCCTCGGACCACGGGAACTGCAGCGTCGAGCCGTGGTAGTCGACCGCGCGGCTGTTTCCGAGCTCGCGGATGACGTGGATCGACTCGCGCAGCTCGGCGAGGGTCGTCGGCTTGCCGTTCGTGACGCGCACCGCCGAGTCGCCGCGGCCGATGCCCACGATCGTGCGGTTGCCGTACATCTCGTTGAGCGTCGCGAAGACGGATGCGGTGACCGTCCAGTCGCGGGTCGCCGGATTGGTGACGAACGGGCCCACCTTCACCTTGCGGGTCTCCGCGAGGATCTGGCTGTAGATGACGTACGGCTCCTGCCAGAGGATGTGCGAGTCGAAGGTCCAGACGTGGCTGAAGCCGTACTGCTCGGCGAGCTTGGCGAGATGAACCGTGCGGCTGGCGGGCGGGTTGGTCTGGAGTACTGCTCCGAAATCCATGTGCTGGTGTCCGTTCAGATCAGGTACTGGGTCAGGCCGCGCTTGATGAAGCGCCCGTCGCCCTTGGCGCCGAGGTACCGGCCGTCGTCGACGATGACCTTGCCGCGGCTGAGCACGGTGTCGACGTGACCGTCGATCTCGAAGCCCTCCCACGCCGAGTGGTCCATGTTCATGTGGTGGGTGGCGGCCGAGATCGAGGTGTGACCGTTCGGGTCGTACACGACGATGTCGCCGTCGGCGCCGGGCTGGATGACGCCCTTCTTGCCGTACATGCCGAACATGCGCGCCGGCGTCGTCGAGGTGAGCTCGACCCAGCGCTCGAGGGTGATCTCGCCCGTCACGACGCCCTGGTACATGAGGTCCATGCGGTGCTCGATCGAGCCGATGCCGTTCGGGATCTTGCGGAAGTCGTCCTTCCCGAGCTCCTTCTGACCCTTCATGCAGAACGGGCAGTGGTCGGTCGAGACCATCTGCAGGTCGTTCGTGCGCAGCGCCTGCCACATGTGGTCCTGGTGGCCCTCCTCGCGGGAGCGCAGCGGCGTCGAGCACACCCACTTGGCGCCCTCGAACGCGCCCCACTCGTCGCTCGAGGCGCCGAGCTGCTCCTCGAGCGAGAGGTAGAGGTACTGCGGGCAGGTCTCGCCGAACACGTTCTGACCCTTGTCGCGGGCCCAGGCGAGCTGCTCGACGGCCTGCTTGGCGCTGACGTGCACGACGTAGAGCGGCGCACCCGTCAGGTTGCCGAGCATGATCGCCCGGTGGGTGGCCTCCTCCTCCATCTGCCAGGCGCGCGCGATGCCGTGGTAGTACGGGGTCGTCTTGCCGGCCTCGGCGAGCTGCGCGGCGAGCACGTCGATCGCGGGACCGTTCTCGGCGTGCATCATCGTGAGGAGGCCCAGGTCTGCCGCCGTCTGCATCGCGCGCAGGATCTGGCCGTCATCCGAGTAGAAGACGCCGGGGTAGGCCATGAACATCTTGTAGCTCGTGATGCCCTCGTCGACGAAGCCCTTCATCGCCTGGAGGGAGTCCTCGTCGACGCCGCCCATGATCTGGTGGAAGCCGTAGTCGATGGCGCAGTTGCCGGCCGCCTTCTCGTGCCACTTCGCGAGCCCGTCCTGCACCCTGGTGCCGGTGGTCTGCACCGCGAAGTCGATGACCGAGGTGGTGCCGCCCCAGGCGGCGGCGCGGGTGCCCGACTCGAAGGTGTCGGATGCCTCGGTGCCGCCGAACGGCAGCTCGAAGTGGGTGTGCGCGTCGACGCCACCCGGGATGACGTACTTGCCGGTGGCGTCGACGACCGTGTCGACGCCCTGGCGAAGGTCGGTGCCGAGCAGCTGCGAGCCGGGAGCCAGCACCGCGACGATCGTCTCGCCGTCGATGAGCACGTCGGCCCGGCTGCGTCCGGTGGCCGACACGACCGTGCCGCCCGTGATGAGTGTGGTCGCCATCAGTTGGTCCCTCCTTGGACGGTTTTACGAGCACAGGGACACCCGCGCGCGGGCGTCTGAGCGGCCATAGACATGTCTACGGCTTCGCGATGTCGGTGTAGGTGTCGGGGCGGCGGTCCCGGTAGAACTGCCAGTCGTCGCGCATCTCCTGCACGAGGTCCATCTGCAGATCGCGCACGAGCAGCTCCTCATGGGTGCCCGATCCGCGCTCGCCGACGAAGTTGCCGCGCGGGTCGATCACATTGGATGTGCCGTAGAAGTCGACCGCGTCGTCGCCGTACTCGTTGTCCTCGCGTCCGACGCGGTTGGGCTGCAGCACGAAGTAGCCGTTGGCGACCGCGGCGGCCGGTCCCTCGACCTCCCACAGGCGGTTCGACAGGCCGGGCTTGGTGGCGTTCGGGTTGCAGACGATGTGCGCGCCCCGGAGCCCGTACTCGCGCCAACCCTCGGGGAAGTGGCGGTCGTAGCAGATGTAGGTGCCGACCGAGCCGACGGCCGTCTCGAACACGGGGTAGCCGAGGTTGCCGGGACGGAAGTAGAACTTCTCCCAGAACTTCTCGACGTGCGGGATGTGGATCTTGCGGTACTTGCCGAGGATCGACCCGTCGGCGTCGACCACGACCGTGGTGTTGTAGTAGACGCCCGTCTGCTCCTCCTCGTAGATGGGGAGGATCGTGACCACCCCGAGCTCCTTCGCGATCGCGGCGAAGCGCTGCACGATCGGACCGTCGGCCGGCTCGGCGTAGCGGTAGTACTTCTTGTCCTGCGTGATGCCGAAGTACGGGCCGTAGAAGAGCTCCTGGAAGCACATCAGCTGGGCGCCGTCGGCGGCCGCATCGCGGAGGAAGCCCTCGTGCTTGTCGAGCATGGATGCCTTGTCGCCCGTCCAGGTGGTCTGGCTGATGGCGGCGCGTACGACGGTCATGCAGTGTCTCCTCGATGTTGCTTTTTGTTATCTTTGGACGTAAACATTTCTCTGACGTTACGCACTGTGACGTAGGCGTAAAACTACGGCGGTTTGAGTGAAGTCGGTAGCCCTCTCCATCCAGGAGCGATCCCCCCACGGGATCGCCACCGGGATCGCGCGTCTCATCACGACGGGCGACCTCGCGCCGGGCGACCGCCTGCCCACCGTGCGCGAGCTCGCGGCCGAACTCGGGGTCTCGCCGGCCACCGTGAGCCACGCCTGGCAGACCCTCTCCTCCGCCGGGCTCATCACCTCGCGCGGGAGGTCCGGCAGCTTCGTGCGCGCCGAACCGCGCGAGTGGCTGCCGCGCCGCTACCGCGGACTCGACGGCCGGCAGGACGCCCGCCTCGACCTCTCCCGCGGCACCCCGGACCCCGATCTGCTGCCGTCGCTCGGGCCCGCGCTCGCCCGCGTCGGCGCGCGCGCCGACACCGCCAGCTACCAGGCCAAGCCCGACATCCCGGAGCTGCACGACCTGCTGCGCGAGATGTGGCCCGCGCCCGTCGAGTCGATCACGGTGCTCAACGGCGCGCTCGACGCGATCGACCGCGCCCTCGCCGCGCTCGTGCGGTTCGGCGACCGCGTCGTCGTCGAGAACCCGACGTTCCCGCCGTTCATCGACCTGCTCGACCACTACGGGCTGCAGCCCGTCGGCGTGGAGCTCGACGCGGAGGGGATGCGACCGGAGGCGTTCGCCGCGGCGCTCGGCGCCACGCCCGCGATCGTGCTGCTGCAGCCGCGCGCCCACAACCCCACCGGCATCTCGATGACACCGGCCCGCGCCGAGGCGCTCGCCGGCATCCTCGACCGCAGCCGCACCGCGCAGGACGCCATCGTGATCGAGGACGATCACTCGGGCGCCATCAGCTCCTCCCCCGACGTCACCCTGGCGACCTGGCTGCCGGACCGGGTGCTGCACGTGCGGTCGTTCTCGAAGTCGCACGGACCCGACCTGCGCATCGGGGCGATCGGCGGTCCCCGGCCGCTCGTCGATCGCGTGGTGGCGCGGCGGCTGCTCGGGCCGGGGTGGACGAGCCGCATGATGCAGGCGATCCTGCACGAGCTGCTCACCCATCCGGAGTCGACGCTGCAGGTCGAGGAGGCGCGCTGGGCCTACTCGGGGCGCCAGGCCGCGCTCGCCGAGGCGGTGCGCGAGGCGGGCGGCTGGCTCGCGGGCGGCGACGGCATCAACGCGTGGATGCGGGTGGCCGACGAGCGCGCCGCCATGGTGCAGCTCGCCGCGGTCGGCATCCGCGTGGCCGCGGGCACGCCGTTCCAGCTCGGCGAGACGCAGGAGCCGCACATCCGCGTGACCGTGGGCGCGCTCCGCGACGACGTGACGACGGTGGGCGCGGCCCTCGCCGTCGCCCAGAACGCGAGCTGACGCGAATCGAGGTGGTCGAGGAGCGCGCGGCGCAGCCGCACGCGTCTCGAGACCACCGACGGGTGCTGGGCCGGTGATCTCGAGACGCGGCGCTTCGCGGCGCTCCTCGATCACCGAGAAGGGCCGTCGCCGCGGGGGCGCCGTCGACTCGCCAACCCGGGCAGCGCGTCGAAGTCGCCGCGGATGAGAGCCTCCCGCTTCGCACGACCCCAGCCCTGGATCCGCTTCTCGAGTCCGAACGCTTCGCCGACGGTCTCGGTCTCGTGCGCGAACGCGAGCTCCACGGGACGTCGGTGCTTGGTGTACTCCGCACCCTCGCCCTGCTGATGCTGCCAGAGGCGGTACTCGAGGTGAGTCGTGGAGCCGACGTAGTAGCTGCCGTCGGCGCAGCGGAGGATGTAGACCCAGGGCATCCGGTCAGCGTGGCCGATCACGCGGTGCGGCAGCGACATCGCTCCACAGGCGCGCCCTCCCAGCTGGTCGAGGAGCGCGCGGCGCAGCCGCACGCGTCTCGAGACCACGGCCGCGTGCGGAGCCGGTGATCTCGAGACGCGTCGCTTCGCGGCGCTCCTCGATCACCCAGCGAGGCCGCTTCGCGGGCTACTCGACCGGCGGGGCCGCTAGGACCAGTCGGACTCGGTGGTGCGGCTGAGCTCGGTGAGGAAGCGGATGACGACGTCGCGCTCGGCCGGGCTCAGCGCGGCCGCGACGTGGAACCGGCGGGCGTGCTCGCGGCCCACGGTCGCCTGCGCGGCGCGGCGCGTGGCGTCGTCGATCACGATCGAGACGGAACGGCGGTCGGAGGGGTGCGGCAGGCGGCGGATGTGCTCCCCCCGCTCCAGCCGGTCCAGCAGCTTCGTGGTGGCCGCGCTCGAGATGCCGAGGTGCTCGGCGATGCCGGTCGCCGTCGCCACCTCGCCGCGGTCGGTCACGACGATGATGTAGCGCAGCGCCCGCATGTCGTTGTCGCCGAGGTTCATGTAGCGGCGCGACGCCTCGCTCATCCGACTCTCGGCGACCCGCCAGTCGCGCACCGCGTCGAGCACGGCGACGACGTGCGCGATCTCCGCGTCGTCGAGCCCCGAGACGTCGAGCATCCTGCCGCGGATGTCGGCGACACGCGGATCGTGCATGCGCATCGCGTTCTCGGCCGCGACCTGCTCGGGGGTCGTCACGCGGGCTATCGTACGACCCCGGAAAGAATCTCACCAGGTTTATTGCTAACCGAGTTGAAGATTACGTACAGTGATCGCGATGGACGTCGTACTGCTGGATGACACCGGTCGCCCGACCGGCTCGGCCCCCAAGGAGCAGGTGCACGGCGCGGACACCCCGCTGCACCTCGCCTTCTCGTGCCACCTCGACGACGGCGCCGGCCGCGTGCTCGTCACCCGGCGCGCGCTCGGCAAGCGCAGCTGGCCCGGCGTCTGGACCAACTCCTTCTGCGGCCACCCGGCGCCCGGGGAGCGGATCGAGGACGCCGTGACGCGGCACGCGCGCTCGGAGCTCGGCGCCGCGTTCACGGGTCTCCGGCTCGCCCTGCCCGACTTCCGCTACCGCGCCGTCGACGCATCCGGGATCGTCGAGAACGAGATCTGCCCGGTCTTCACGGCGACCCTCGACGGGCCGCTCTCCCCCGACCCCGACGAGGTCGCCGAGTGGCGCTGGGTCGACCCGGCGGACCTCGCGGCATCCGTCGCCGCCACCCCGTGGGCGTTCAGCCCCTGGCTCGTCGAGCAGCTCCCCCAGCTCGCGACCCGACGCATCCTGGAGGTCCGATGATCACGATGGCCGACTCGCGCACCACCCGCATGCGCGAACAGTTCGAGGAGCGCTTCGAGGCCTACTTCGCCGAGCAGACCACCCGCGCGACCCTGCACGACGCCCGGTTCCGCGAACTGTGGGAGCGGGTGCGTCTGCTCGCCCACGGCGGCAAGCGCGTGCGCCCCCTGCTGCTGCTCACCGCCCACGACGACCTCGGCGGACGCCGCCGCGACGACGCCCTGCGCGCCGCCGTCGGCGTGGAGCTCCTGCACAACGCGCTCGTCATCCACGACGACATCATCGACGGCGACCTCGAGCGGCGCGGCGGGCCGAACATCACCGCCGCGTTCGCATCCGACGCGCGCGCCCGCGGCATCCGTCCGCGGGAGGCGCGCGGCTGGGGCGAGACGATGGCGCTGCTCGCCGGCGACCTGCTGCTGAGCGCCGCCGTGCGCGAGGTCGCCCGCATCGACGCGCCCGTCGAGCTGCGCGACCAGGTGCTGCGCATCCTCGACGACGGCGTCTACCTCGCCGCCTCGGGCGAGCAGGCGGATGTGGCGTTCGGCCTGGGGCTGGAGCGCCCCGACACCGAGTCGATCCGCACGATGATGCACCGCAAGACGGCGTGCTACAGCTTCGAGACCCCGCTGCGGGTGGGGGCGGCGCTCGCCGAGGCGCCCGAGCAGCTCGGGCATCGGCTCGGCGAGATCGGGCGCAGCCTCGGGCTGCTCTTCCAGATGCGCGACGACCTGCTCGGCGTGTTCGGCACCCCGGCGATCACCGGGAAGAGCGCGTCGGGCGACCTGCGCGAGGGCAAGGTGACCCTGCTCGTGGCGTACGCGCGCGACACCCCCGCGTGGGAGGCGGTCGCGGCGCTCTGGGGCCGGGCGGGCATCGGCGACGCCGAGGTCGAGCTGCTGCGCGAGGCGCTCGAGGTGAGCGGGGCGCGCAAGCGGCTCGAGAAGGAGATCGAGCGGGAGGCCGCCCACGCCCTCGCGCTGATCGGCGCGGCGCGTCTGCCGAGTGCGCTCGCGGCCGAACTGCGGCACGCTGTCCGGGTGGGCATGGAGCGCGAGGCGTGACCCGGAGGCGCGACGACGAGCCGACCGGTCTCACCCTGTACCGATCGACGGCGCGGGAGTCGAGCGCGCCCGTCATCCGCCGCTACTCCAGCTCGTTCGGGATGGCGAGCCGCCTGTTCCCGCGGCGCTGCGAGGCGCAGATCGCCGCGATCTACGCCCTCGTGCGGGTGGCCGATGAGATCGTCGACGGCACGGCCGCCGAGGCCGGCCTCGACGCCGCCTCGCAGTTGCGCGTGCTCGACGAGTTCGAGATCGACACCGAGCGCGCACTCGCCTCCGGGTTCAGCGCCAACCTCGTCGTGCAGGCGTTCGCGGATGTCGCCCGCGCCGCCGGATTCGGCACCGAGCTCACGGCGCCGTTCTTCGCCTCGATGCGCCGCGACCTGCAGCCGGTCGCCTTCGACGACGAGGAGTCGCTGCGCGAGTACGTCTACGGCTCGGCCGAGGTCGTGGGGCTCATGTGCCTGCGGGTCTTCACCTCCGACTCCCCCGTCGATCCGGAGCTCGACGACGCCGCGCGCGCGCTCGGCTCGGCGTTCCAGAAGGTCAACTTCCTGCGCGACCTCGCCGACGACCGGAACCGACTCGACCGCGAGTACCTGCCCGCCTTCCGGCGGCTGCCGCTCGAGGCGGCCAAGGCCGAGGTCGTGGCGGACATCCGCGACGAGCTGCGACGTGCCCGGGCCGGCATCCCCCTGCTGCCCGCCGACTGCCGGCTCGCGGTCGCCGCCGCGACCGCCCTGTTCGGCGAGCTGCTCGACCGCATCGAGGCGCTGCCCGCCGAGGCGCTGCTCACCACCCGCGTCTCGGTGCCGACGGGGCGCAAGCTCGCGCTCGTCGCCCGCGAGCGGATGCGGCTGCGAGGCGGCCGATGACGGCCGCGCGCGACGTCGCGATCGTCGGCGGCGGGGTCGGCGGCCTCGCGACCGCGGCCCTGCTCGCGGCCGACGGGCACCGCGTGACGCTCTTCGAGGCGGGCGAGGCGTTCGGGGGCCGGGCGGGCAGCTGGGCGCGCGACGGGTTCCGCTTCGACACCGGGCCGTCCTGGTATCTCATGCCGGAGGTGTTCGACCACTTCTACCGGCTGCTCGGCACGAGCGCCGCCGAGCAGCTCCAGCTCGGCCGCCTCGACCCGGGCTACCGGGTCTACTTCGAGGGCGACGCCACGCCCTTCGACCTGCCGGCCGGCCGCGAGCGGGCGCGGGCGGCGCTCGCGGCGCTGGACCCCGCATCCTGGCCCGCCCTCGAGCGCTACCTCGACTCGGCGGAGACGGCGTACCGGATGTCGGTCGACCGCTTCCTCTACGGTTCCTTCGACTCGGCGCGCCCGTTCCTCGACCGCGAGCTGGTGCGCGAGCTGCCGCGCCTGCGACGGCTGCTGACCCGCAGCCTCGACGACGAGATCCGCACCGTCACGGGCGAGTCGCGGCTGCGGCGGCTGCTCGGCTACCCCGCGGTGTTCCTCGGCGGCACCCCGATGGGCGTGCCGAGCCTGTTCCACCTGATGAGCCACCTCGACGTCGACGACGGCGTGCTCTACCCCCGCGGCGGATTCGCGCGGGTCGTCGAGACGCTCGTCGAGCTCGCCCGCGCGGCCGGGGCCGAGCTCGTGAGCGGCGCCGAGGTGACCCGCATCGTCGTCGAGCGGGGGCGGGCCACGGGCGTCGAGGTGCGGGATGCCGCGGGGGCGCGGCAGACGCATCCGGCGGACGTCGTGGTGGGCGCCGCCGACCTGCACCACCTCGAGACCGAGCTGCTGCCGCCCGAGGCGCGCGACCACACCGAGCGCTGGTGGGCGAGGCGCGACCTCGGCTTCGGGGCGGTCATCGCGATGCTCGGGGTGCGCGGGCACCTGCCCGAGCTCGCGCACCACACGCTGCTGTTCACCGACGACTGGGATGGCGGCTTCGCCCGCCTGCGCGGCGACGAGCTCGTGCCGGGCTCGTCGCTCTACATCGGGATGCCGTCGGCGAGCGACCCGACGGTCGCCCCGGAGGGAGACGAGGCCCTCTTCGTGCTCGTGCCCTCCCCCGCGCGCGGCGCCATGGGCCGCGGCGGCGTCGACGGGGCGGGCGACCCGGTGATCGAGCGGCACGTCGACGGGGTGATCGATCAGATCGCCGACTGGACGGGCGCCGCCGACCTCGCCGAGCGCGTCGTGGTGCGCCGCACGCTCACCTCGGGCGACCTCGCGGCGGAGGTGCGCTCGTGGGGCGGCAGCATGCTCGGCCCCGCGCACACGCTGCGGCAGAGCGCCATGTTCCGCGCCGGGAACCGCTCGCGCCGGGTCGAGGGCCTGTACTTCGCGGGGTCGGGCACCATCCCCGGCATCGGGGTGCCGATGTGCCTCATCAGCGCAGAGCTGGTGCTGAAGCGCCTGCGCGGCGACCGCACCGCGGCGCCGCTGGAGGTCGCGTGAACCTGCTCTACCTCGCGGCGCTGCTCGTGTCGATCGCCGGCATGGTCGTGCTCGACGCGCGCTTCCGGCTGTTCCTCTGGCGTTCGCCCGGCACAGCGCTCGTGACGCTCGCGATCGGCGTGGGGATGCTGCTCGTCGCCGACGCGATCGGCATCGCCCTCGGGGTGTTCGGCATCGGCGACACCCCCTACCTGAGCGGCATCGTGCTCGCGCCGCATCTGCCGCTCGAGGAGCCGTTCTTCCTGCTGTTCCTGTGCCAGTTGACGATGGTCGTGCACGAGCTGGTGCGCCGCATCCGCGCGCCGCGGCGGACGGAGGGCTGATGGCCGCGTATCCGGCGCTCGCCCTGGGCCTCGTCGCGCTGGCGCTCGTCGCCCGCGTCGTGCTGCAGCTCGTCGCCCGGCGCCGTGGACGACCGCTGCCCGTGCTGCCGTCGCTCGTGACGGGCGTCGTGCTCGTCGCGCTCACGCTCGTGTTCGACAACGTCATGATCTCGGCGGGGCTCGTCGCCTACGATCCGGAGCTGCTCGCGGGTCTCGTGATCGGGGTGGCGCCGATCGAGGACCTGTCGTATCCGGTGGCCACCGCGGCCCTGCTGCCCGCCGTCTGGCATCTGCTCGGGGGCGACCGTGACTGACGCCGACATGTCGACCGCGCGGCGCGTGCTGCTCGCCTCCCGCCCGCTCAGCTGGGTGAACACCGCGTATCCGTTCGCGGCGGCCGTGCTGCTCACGGGCGGAGCCGTGGACGCGCGGCTCGTGATCGGCACGCTGTTCTTCCTCATCCCGTACAACCTGCTCATGTACGGCGTCAACGACGTCTTCGACTACGCCTCGGATGCCGCGAACCCCCGCAAGGGCGGTGTCGAGGGGGCGCTGCTGCCGCCGCGCACCCACCGCCTCGTGCTCGGACTCGCGATCGGACTGCCCGTGCCGTTCGTCGTCGCGCTCGTCGTGCTCGGGAACCCCTGGTCGTGGCTCGTGCTCGCCGTGGTGCTGTTCGACGTGGTCGCGTACTCGGCGCGGCCGTTCCGCTGGAAGGAGGTGCCGGTGCTCGACTCGCTGAGCTCGAGCATCCACTTCACGGGGCCCGCGGTGTACGGCCTGGTGCTCGTCGGCGCCCCCTGGACGGCCGCGACCTGGCTCGTGCTCGTGGCGTTCCTGCTGTGGGGCATGGCGAGCCACGCCTTCGGCGCCGTGCAGGACATCGTGCCCGACCGCGAGGCGGGGATCTCGTCGATCGCGACGGCCTTCGGCGCGCGTACCACCGTGCGGCTCGCGCTCGGGGCCTGGGCGCTCGCCGGCGTGCTCATGCTGTTCGTGCCCTTCCCGGGCCTGCTCGCGGCGGCGCTCGCCGTGCCGTACCTGGCTCTCGCGTGGCCGCACCGCTCCGTCTCGGATGCGGACTCGGCCCGCACGAACCGCGGCTGGAGGCACTTCCTCTGGGTCAACTACGCCGTCGGCTTCGCCGTCACGATGCTGCTCATCGCCTCCGCCCTGCTCGCCTAGGCTGCGAGCATGCGGATCACGGTGCTCGCGGGCGGGGTCGGAGGGGCGCGCTTCCTGCTCGGGATGCGGGAGAGGCTCGCGCAGGAGCCCGGGGAGCACGAGCTCACCGCGGTCGTGAACACCGGCGACGACGCCTGGGTCGCGGGGCTCCGGATCACCCCCGACCTCGACTCGATCATGTACGCGCTCGCCGGCGTCAACGACACCGTGCGCGGCTGGGGCCGCGCCGGCGAGAGCGAGCGGGTGTCGGCCGAGCTCACCGCCTGGGGCGTCGGCTGGCCGTGGTTCACCCTCGGCGACCTCGACCTCGGCGCGCACATCGCCCGCACCTCGTGGCTGCGCGAGGGTCTGCCCCTCAGCACCGCGGTCGAGCGGCTGACGGCCCGCTGGCCGCTCGGCGCGCGGCTGCTTCCCGCTACCGACGACGAGGTCGAGACGTGGGTGCGGGTCGCCGACGACGACGGAACCGAGCGCGCCATCCACTTCCAGGAGTGGTGGGTGCGGCACCGGTCGAGCCTGCCCGCCGTCGGCTTCGAGCACCGGGGGCAGGGCTCCGCACGACCCGCCCCGGGCGTGCGGGAGGCGATCGCCGACGCCGACGTCGTCGTGCTCGCCCCCTCGAACCCGGTCGTCTCGGTCGGGCCGATCCTCGGCATCCCCGGCATCACGGAGGCCGTGCGCGCCGCGTCGGCACCCGTGGTCGGGGTGTCGCCGATCATCGGCGGGGCCGTCGTGCGCGGCATGGCCGACGCCTGCCTGGCCGCGATCGGGGTCGAGACCTCGGCGGACGCCGTGGCGGGCCTCTACGGCCCGCGCGCCGCGGGCGGGGTGCTCGACGGCTGGCTCGTCGACGAGGTCGACGCGGCGCTGACCGCGGGCATCGCCGCGTCGGGCATGGCCGTGCGCGCGGTTCCCCTGTGGATGCGCGATCCCCAGACGAGCGCCGCCCTCGCGGGCGAGGTGCTCGCGCTCGCGCGCGAGGTGCGTCAGGCGGGCTGAGCCGCCACCCGGGCCGTGCGCGAGCGCGGCGACCGGCGCACCACCTCGGCGAGCTGTTCCGGGGTGTCGACGTCGCGGCGCAGCCCCGACTCGCGGTCGACGGGGAGTTCGGCGAGACCGAGCTCGCGGTGCGCCGCCGCGGACCCCGGGCCGAAGGCCTCGACGAAGGGCACCCCCTCGCGCGCCGTGACGAGCACGGTGCCCGCGCCGTCGGCATCCGGCACGAAGGAGCGCGGATGCTGCCCGGCGGCCGCGAGGGCCGCGTCCAGCTCGGCGGGGTCGAGCGCGGGGACGTCGCCGAGCAGCACGGCGCGGGGCCCGGACATCGCCTCGGTGAGGCCGGAGGTGATCGCCGCCGAGATCCCCGCGGGCTCCCGCTCGAGCACCAGCACCAGCTCGGCGGCCTCGCTCGCGATGCCCGCCAGCTCGGCGGGCAGTTCCGCATCCGCGGTCACCACCACCACGCGACCCACGCCGGGCGCGCGCAGCACGGCCTCGATCGAGTCGAGGGCGATCGCCCGCGCGAGCCCCGGCGACGCCCCGAGGCGGCTCTTGCCGATGCCGGCGGGCTTCACCGGGATCACGATCGACCATCGTTCGGCGTTCGGGATCCGGTGGGGCACCCCGACATTCTGTACCCTGGTGACGCGTCACCTGCCGCTGCGCCGATCTGCGCGGCGTCACCGGCCCCCTCTTGGGGCGGTTGCGACGGCGAGCTCCTCACGCTCGCCCCTGCCCGTTCGTCTCCGCTACCCCGAGGACCGCCATGAACACCCGCACCCGCCACCACCTCCGGCGCCCCACGCTCGCCGCCGCCGCATCCGTCGCCGGGCTCGCCCTGCTCGCCGGCTGCTCCGCCGTCTCCGCGAACCCGAGCCCCGAACCGTCGACCGCAGCGTCGGTCACCGTCGACAACTGCGGCACGAGCGTCACCTTCGACACCGCGCCCGAGCGCGTCGTCGCGATCAAGTCGACCTCGGTCGAGCTCATGCTGGCGCTCGGACTCGGCGACCGCATCGTCGCGACGGCGTTCACCGACGGACCCGTCCCCGAGCAGTGGTCGGGCGAGCTGAACGCCCCCGAGCTCTCCGCCTTCATGCCGAACGAGGAATCCGTGCTCGACGTGGAGCCCGACCTCGTCTACTCCGGGTGGGAGTCGGCGTTCGCCGCGGATGCCGCCGGCACCCGCGACGAGCTCGCCGGCCTCGGCGTCGCGAGCTATGTGCAGCCCGCGGCATGCCGCAGCACGGGCGCCCTGCCGAAGCTCACCTTCGACGAGATCTTCTCCGAGATCACCGAGCTGGCGGCGATCTTCCGGGTCGACCCCGCCGAGCTGCTCGCCGCACAGCAGCAGACGCTCGACGCGATCGAGCCCGACACCCGCGGGCTCACCGCGCTCTGGTACTCATCCGGCAGCGACATCCCCTACGTCGGCGCCGGCCTCGGTGCGCCCGAGCTGATCCTCGAGACCGCCGGCCTCACCAACATCGCCTCCGACGTCGACGCCACCTGGGATTCGCTCGGCTGGGAGGCGATCGTGGCCGCCGACCCCGACGTGATCGTGCTCGTCGACGCCACCTGGAACACCGCCGCCGACAAGATCGCCCGGCTCGAGTCGAACCCCGCCACCGCAGCCCTGCCCGCCGTCGCGGACAAGCGCTACATCATCGTGCCGTTCGCCTCGGGTGAGGCGGGCGTGCGCACGGTCGACGCCGCCGCATCCGTCGCCGAGCAGCTCGCCGCCCTGCCGTGACCCGGGTCGTCATCGCCGCGATCGTGCTCGGAGCGGCTCTCGTCGCCTCGATCACGACCGCGGTGATGATCGGCTCGGCCGACATCGGCGTCGCGGATGTGTGGGGCTCGGTCGTGGCGCATCTCACCGGCGGCGCGTCGCCGCTCGACACGCTGCGCGACGGCATCGTGTGGCAGCTGCGGCTGCCCCGCATCCTGACCGCCGCCGCGGTGGGGGCGGGGCTGGCGCTCGTCGGCTGCGTCATGCAGGCGGTCACCCGCAACCAGCTCGCCGACCCGTACCTGCTCGGCCTCTCGTCCGGGGCGTCGCTCGGGGCGGTCGCGGTGGTGCTGCTGGGCATCGGCATCCTGCTGCCGGTGGCCGCGTTCGGCGGGGCCATGCTGGCGCTCGTCGCGACCCTCGGGCTCGCCTCCGCGTTCGGGCCGCTGACGCCGACCCGCACGGTGCTCGCCGGGGTCGCGGTGTCGAGCTTCGCCGCCGCGCTCACGAGCTTCGTGATCTTCTGGACGGCGACCGGCGACTCGTACCGCGAGATCCTCGGCTGGCTGCTCGGCTCCCTCGCGGGCGCCCGCTGGCCCGAGGCGGCGATCGCGGGCGTCGCGATGCTCGTGGTCGGGGTGCCGCTCATGCTGACCGGGCGCGTGCTCGACGCCTTCGCCTTCGGAGACCGGGCGGCCGCCTCGCTCGGCGTGCCGGTGGTCGGCGCCCGCTGGGCGCTGCTCGGCGCGAGCGCCCTGCTGACCGGCGCCCTGGTGGCGGTGTCGGGCTCGATCGGCTTCGTGGGCCTCGTGCTGCCGCACGCGGTGCGCCTCATGATCGGCCCCGGCAACCGCGCCCTGCTGCCGCTCTCGGCGCTCGCCGGCGGGGTGTTCCTGATCTGGGCCGACACCTTCGCGCGGGCGGCCTTCGATCCGCGCGAGCTGCCGGTCGGCATCGTGACGGCCCTCATCGGCGCGCCCGTGTTCGCGGTGCTGCTGCTGCGTCGCCGGAGCATGGCATGACCGCCGTGGAGGTGCGGGAGCTGACGGTGCGGGTGGGCGACCGCCCGCTCGTCGACGGCGTCGGGTTCGACGCCCCGGAGGGCGGGTTCACGGCGATCGTCGGACCGAACGGGGCGGGCAAGTCGACGCTGCTGCGCGCGGTCGCCGGGGTGGAGCACGCCGCATCCGGCATGGTGCTGCTCGGCGGCGAGGACCTGCTCGCCCTCCCCCGGCGGCAGCGGGCGCGCATCCTGGCCCTCGTCGAGCAGGACGCCACCACCGAGCTGCCGCTCACCGGGCGCGACGTGGTGCGGCTCGGCCGCAGCCCCCACGAGTCGCTGCTCGGCGGCGGCGACCGCGACGCGGCGGATGTCGTGGCCGCCGCCCTGGAGCGGGCCGGCGCGACGGAGTTCGCGACCCGCGACGTGACGACCCTCTCCGGCGGCGAGCGTCAACGCGTGCTGCTCGCGCGCGCCCTCGCGCAGCAGCCGCGCATCCTGCTGCTCGACGAACCCACCAACCACCTCGACCTCGCCGCCCAGCTCGACATGGTGCGGCTCGTCGGCGAGCTCGTCGCCGAGGGTGTGACCGTGATCGCCGCCCTGCACGACCTGAGCCTCGCCGCCGCCCACGCCGACGCCGTCGTGGTGCTCGCGGGGGGCCGCGTCGCCGCCCACGGCGCCACCGAGGCGACGCTGACGCCTGACCTCATCCACGAGGTGTTCGGCGTGCGCGCCGAGTGGACCCGCAACCCGATCACCGGGCGGCCGCTGCTCGCGGTGGGGTGAGCGAAGCCGAGCTCAAGGGTTCAGTGGGATGTCGATGTTCATTGTGTCGGCGAGTCCTGGCGGCGGGATCTCGCCCGCTTCGAGGTCGACGGCGAAGTAGGCGCTGAAGAGGATCGTGGAGTCCATCGGCGAAGGTCCTAGCTCCTCGGGATGTATCCGGACAGGATGCTGTCGATCGTCGGCTGATCGAGTCCCGTGAGCGCCACCGCCGCACGGACGTCGGTCGAGTACTCCATCTCGGCGTCCTCCAGGATCCAGGTGCCGAGATAGGGCAGCTCATCCCGGTTCGGAGCCGCCTCCACGAGTGCCACCAGCATGCGCGCCAGTTCCTCGGGGCTCGCACCGTACGCGTCGACGTGATCGTCGACGTCCGCGAACGGCTCGTACTCCTCGTCGGAATGCGACCGCGAGAGCAGCCCGCCGACGCCGTGCAGAACCCACCAGTCGCGGGCGAGACGCTCCAACTCACTCATACGTGACCCGAGCGGCCCGCGGATCGAGGTCAGCGTGCAAGGGTTTCGGCGGAGCCGAACGCAACCGGAATCCGGAGTGGAGAAAGAACGCGGCGACCGCGCACGCGAAGACGATCAGCGCGACGCTTCGCCCGGGCCACGGACCCGGCGAGAGAGCCATGCTGACGGCGGCGAGGATCGCGAACACCGCGAGCGCCGTACCGATGCCGAAGCTCGACAGCGAGGTGGCGGTCGCACGCCACCACGCGCGCGGCGGGCCGACGGGCTCACCCCGACCCCGGAACGTCCGCACGCCGACGATGAGGAAGAGCAGCGTGTACGCGATGCTGAATACGAGGAACCCGTCCCCCGTCGCATAGACCAGCGTGACCTCGACCACCATCCCGGAGACGATCCAGCTCAGCACGAAGAGCACCTTCGAGAAGCCCCGCACGATGCGCATCAGCTCTCCTCCTCACGCGACATCGGGTCGGCCGCCACGATCACGTACCGCATGAACCCCCTCGAACGGATGCCGATGCGGCCACCCTAGGGGATGCCGCGCAGCCGCCGACGACGGTGCGCCGTGGCAAGCATCAGCGGTCGTCGGGGCGCCAGCGGTAGAGCAGCGACGGCGGCAGCAGGAACGCGCGCAGGCGGGTGCGCAGGTCTGCCGAGCGGAGGATCTCGCGCCGCACCGCGGCGAGTTCTGCCGGAGACAGCGCCGCGGCATCCGGCCGGCCGTAGGCGTTCGCCTCGACGTGCCCGCGGAACGCCCCGATCGCCCCCTCGGCGCCGAGCTCCGCAGCGATCCGCGCCGCGAACGTGCGCGGCGTCTCCGACTCGGGCGCCGACCAGCCCACGTCGCGCGCCGTGTCGCGCACCTCCTCCCACGCCGCGGCCGCCGCATCCCCGCCCTGCCGGATGCGGCGGATGCGGCCCCGCCGCACGGCGGCGCGGAAGCCCGCAGGGGTGAGCGCGACGAGCAGCACGGCGGCGAGCACACCGAGCGAGACGAGGGCGGACGCGCCCTGCTGGGCGGCGAGTTGCTCGGGCGTCTGCGGCGTCTCGTCGCGGTCGCCGCGCGCATCCGTCGCGCTCGTCGGCAGCGCCGAGGGGGTGGGCGAGCTCTCGTCCTGCGGGGTGTTCGGGTCGTCGACCGGCTGGGTGCCGTAGTCCGGCACGGCGCCGCGTCCCGGGGTGGGTTCGAAGCGCAGCCACCCGATGCCGTCGAAGTACAGCTCGGGCCAGGCGTGGAGGTCGTCCGTCGACACCGAGTAGACGTTCGAGCCGTCGGCGAACTGGCGATCCCCCGGCTGGAAGCCCACCGCGATGCGGGACGGGATGCCGAGCTCGCGTGCCATCACGGCCATCGCGGACGCGTAGTGCACGCAGTAGCCGACCTTGCGGTCGAGGAACACGGCGAGCGCGTCCATGCCGCTGCCGTCGAAGCCCTCGTCGACGGGGGCCTGCTCCGAGTACTCGAAGGGTTCGCTGCGCAGGTAGGTCTGCAGCGCCAGCGCCTTGTCGTAGGAGCTGGCCGCGCCGTCGGCGACCGCGTGCGCCGTCTGCGGGATGATCTCGGGCACCCCGTCGGGCAGCTCGAGCGTGCCGGCGGGTGCGTCCCGCGACGTCGCGACGGCGAGCTGTGCGGACGTCGGGGCCAGTTCGAGGAAGCTCGCCTGGTACCGCTGGCCGCGCGCACCCGTCTCGACGCTGCGCACCGTGAGTCCGTCGGGCTCCCAGAACCACTCGCCCGTGAGCCCCGTGACGCTCGTCGTCGGGTAGGGGGCCGGCAGCCAGTTGGTGATGACGTCGGACACCGTGACGTCGACGGTCGCCTCGTCGTAGGGCGTCGCCCCGCCGAGGCCCGTCGGGGCGGGGAAGCGCGTCAGGTCGCCGCCCTGCGCGCTGCCGACGATCGGCCCCCAGGTCTCGCCCGTGAAGGTCTCGAGCGTCGTGAGGCGCAGGTAGACCGGCTCCTGGGCCGACGTGGTGTAGCTCAGCGCGAGCATCGGGTCGCCCCGGCGCAGGTCGTCGCCGAGCGAGATGAGCGGGTTGAGGCCGGTGCGCAGGCCCGACACCCGCGGGGCGTCGCGCGCGTCGACCCCCGGCAGCGCGTAGGGCAGCAGCAGCGAGCCGAGCACCAGGATCCCACCGGTCACGAGCACGACGCGGCGGCTGTCGCGGCGCCGCCCGATCCGCAGCACCGCCAGGTAGAGCGCCGCGGTGACCAGATACCAGAACGCGTCCGCGAGACCCGGCTTGATGGCCATCGGCACCACGAGGATCGCCGCCAGCGGCGCCGCGATGAGCGCCGGATGCCGGGTGGCGAGGGCCAGGTCGGCCGCCCACGCGCACACCACCATGAGCACCGCGATGAGCAGCACGATGCCGAGCTCCGGGGTGGCCGGGACCCGCTGCTCGACGATCGAGGTGACGCCCGAGTTCACGAGAGTTCCGAACCGCGCGAGCGTCGCGGGGGTCGGGATGATGCCGAGCAGCGCGGTGTCGGCGGCGTAGCCCAGGGTGAGCAGCGCGACGCCCGCCGCGAGAGACACGATCGGGGGCCAGAAGGCGGAGCGCACGAGGCTGCGGGTGAGCGCGGCGGCCAGCAGCACCGACGCGGCGTAGGCGGTGCCGACGAACCACCACGACAGGCCCTGGAGGGTGACGTGCAGGCCGGCCAGCGCCGCCGCGAGCGCCGCGGCGACCAGCAGCGCCTGCGCCCAGCGCCCCTCCCCCGGTCGCAGCCGCGACCCCCGGCGGGCGGGGCCGACCCCGGCCGCGCGCGGCGCCGTTCTCACCTCAGTAAGCGCCACGGAGGTATCCCGCCTCAGTCGCCGACGCCCGCCAGGCGTCGAGGATGTCGTCATCGGATCGCACGTCGATGCAGAGCCAGCCGTTGTCGACGAAGCGCTCGCGGCTCTCGCCGCGCATCCCGACCGCGAACACCGCACCCGACTGCCCCGGACGCCGCTGCCGCAGCACCCAGTCGACGACCTCGGCATCCGGGTCGGCGAGGATCGCGAAGGTCGGGCCCGCCGCATCCGCCGACGCGCCCACCAGCTCGTGGTGGCGGTCGAGCAGTCGCACCGCCGCGAGGCTCGTGAGGAACGACTCGATGCGCTGGCCGCCCTCCCAGCGCTCGCCGATCTGCTCGACCTGCCCCGTGGCCGACTCGACCACGTCGACCCGGAAGCCGCTGTCGTCGAGGTGCACGGCGAGGGAGGCGAGCATGCGCACGGCCCACTCGAAGCGGTCCGAGTGCGGCGCCGGGGGCCAGCTCTCGGAGTCGGGGAACGCATCCGGATACCCGGTGAGGCGGGTGTCGATCACGATGCGGGCGTCCGGGTGGCTGCGGTGCTCCTCCTGACGCACCATGAGCTCGCCGTGCCGGGCCGAGGCGCGCCAGTGCACCCGCCGCAGGGCGTCGCCGGCGCGGTACTCGCGGGTGGTGAGGTCGTCGTCGTTGCCGACGGCGCGGCGCTGGATGAGCTGCGCAGCGCCGTCGCCGTCGACGAGCACGGGCCCGCCGTCGGGCAGGTCGACGACCGCCGGCACCACCGTGAGGCGGTCCACGTCGCCGCACGCCGACACCGAGCGGGCCATGCCGAACGGATCCGTGTACTCGACCACGAGCGGCCCGATCGGGAAGAGCCCGCGCCGACGGGGGTGCACCTCGTAGTGCAGCACCGCCGTGCGGGCCGCGGCCGATCCGATGCGGATCGGCGCGAGCTCGTTCGGCTGCTGCCGCTCCCGCCACGGGATCGCATCGTTCCACAGCAGGGTGGGAGTGGTGACCGACCCCGCGTTGCGCGCCCGGAGGGTCACCTGCGCCACCCCGCCCGCCGAGACCACCGGCGGGGAGAACAGCCGGATCACCTCGAGCTTCGGGCGGCGCACCCGCGCCACGAGCAGCCCGCCGAGCGAAAGCAGCAGCGCGAGCACCGCCGCGACCAGCAGCTCGCGGCGGCCCACCGGGTACGCCAGCACGAGCAGGCTCACCCCGACCACGAGCGTCGCCCAGCCCCGCACCGTCAAACGGATGCTGCGGCTGCGCCGCAGCGACGACGTCGGCTCGGACACGGGGCGGCTCGGGCGCTCAGGCGGTTCCGGAGGCGCCGAGCGGCACCGGCGTCGACTTGACGATGCGCGCGGCGATCTCGGCGAGCGCCTCGCGCCCGTATCCGGAGCCCGAGGACTTCGCCGGCATCAGGCGGTGGGCGAGCACCGGCACGGCGAGCGCGTCGATGTCGTCGGGCAGCACGAAGTCGCGGCCGTCGAGCGCCGCGCGGGCCTTGGCGGCGCGCACCAGCTGCAGGGTGGCGCGCGGGCTCGCCCCGAGCCTCAGCTCGCGGTCGGCGCGGGTGCCGGCGGCGATCGCGACCACGTAGTGCTCCACCGCCGGGCTCACGAACACCTCCCGCACGGTCAGGATCATCTGCCGCAGCCGTTCGATCGTGACCACGGGGCGCAGCTCCTCGAGGGGGCTGCCCTTCTCGCGCTGGCGCAGCATGGCGGCCTCGTTGGCGGCATCCGGGTACCCCATCGAGATGCGGGCCATGAAGCGGTCGCGCTGCGCCTCGGGGAGCGCGTAGGTGCCCTCCATCTCGACCGGGTTCTGGGTGGCGATCACCGTGAACGGGTCGGGCAGCTCGTAGGTGAGTCCGTCGACCGACACCTGGCGCTCCTCCATCGACTCGAGCAGCGCCGACTGCGTCTTGGGACTCGCGCGGTTGATCTCGTCGCCGATCAAAATGTTGGCGAACACGGGGCCCGGCTTGAACTCGAAATCACGCGCGACCTGGTTGAACACCGAGACGCCGGTGATGTCGGAGGGCAGCAGGTCGGGGGTGAACTGGATGCGGTTGACGGTGCAGTCGACGCTCTTCGCGAGCGCGCGGGCGAGCATGGTCTTGCCGACGCCCGGCACGTCCTCGACGAGCAGGTGGCCCTCGGCGAGCAGCACGGTGGTGGCGAGCTCGATGACGTCGCGTTTGCCGTCGATCACCGTCTCGACCGCGGCCATCACCGCGCGGGCGTCGAGCAGGAACTCGGGGGCGGACAGGGGACCCGCGGCGGATTCGGCGTCGATGCCGACCTCCACCTCGGACTCGGGTAGGCGGTCCATCGTCCGAGTGTCGCACGGACTCGTGGATCCGTCACCTGTCTGTCGGGCGACGCACAGCATCCGCGCCCTCAGGTGAGGGGTCGCAAAGTGCATCCGGATCGGCGTGTCGCATGCACATTGCGACCCCTCACAGAATCGGCGGGGTCGGGCGCGACGGCGGGGTCAGCGGGCGGCGAGGCCCGCGTCGTAGCCGTCGCGGTAGGCCTCGGCGCTGCCCTGGCGGAACATGTCGCGGGCGGGGTCGCGGATGAGGGCGCGGGCGCCCGGCGCGTCGAGGTCGGTCACGAGGTGGCCGAGACCGCGGATGACGGCCACCGGCCGACCACCCGCCTTGCCCTTCACGAGCTCGGCCGCCGCGGCGAGCTCGTCGCCGATCGCGGGGGCGGTCACCTGCAGTGTCTTGCCGTTCGCGTCGGCGCTGCCCGCCAGGTCCTGCAGCACGACGACGCCCGCCGCGCCGATCGCCGCATCCGTCTGCCCCTCGCGCCAGGCCCGGCCGAGCGTGTCGGTGATGATCACGCCGACCCGGATGCCGAGCCGGTTGCGCAGCACCTCGGCGAGGTGGCGCGCGGAGCGGTCCGGGTCCTCGGGCAGCAGCAGCACATGCCCGTCGGGCGCGTTCGAGGCGTCGACGCCGGCGGCGGCCATCACGAGGCCCTGCCGGTTCTCGACGATGCGCGTGGTGCCGGAGCCGTCGGCGAGCGGGCGCTCGGCCACCACCCGCACGGTCTCGGCGGTGATCGCGTCCTCCCGGTCGGCGGCGGCCACGATGCGCCCCTCCGCCTTGCTGACGATCTTGCTGGTGACCGCGATGATGTCGCCGTCCTCGGCGACACCCGCGAGCGCATCCCCGAGGATGCCGGCGAGGTCGTCGCCGGGTCGGAACTCGGGAAGCCCGAGCAGGGCGAACACGCTGAAGGCAGGGCCGGTGGGGGTCACCGATCCAGCCTAGGCACGCAGCGCGGGCAGCACCTCGCGTCCGAACACGTCGAGGAAGGCGTGCTGGTCGCGCGAGACGTTGTGCAGGTAGACGCGGTCGAAGCCGAGGTCGAGGTAGCGCTGGATGTGGGCGCGGTGCACGTCGGGGTCCTCCGAGATGAGCACCCGCCCCTCGAAGTCGTCGGCGCGCACCGTGCGGGCGATCTGCTCCAGCTCGAACGGCGAGCGGATGTCGGACTTCGGGAACCGCATGCCCGCGTTCGGCCACTCCCGCAGCGCGTTCGCGACGGCCTCGTCGTGCGTCGGCGCCCACGACAGGTGCAGCCGGATGATGCGCGTCTGACTGCGCGGATCGCGCCCCGCCTCGCGCCCGCCCTCGGCGAAGCGCTGCAGCAGCGGCGCCACCTTGTCGACGGGCGCCCCGTCGACGACGATCCCGTCGACCGTGCGCCCGGCGCGCTTCGCGGTGACCGGACCCGCGGTGCCGATCAGGATGGGCGGGGCGGCATCCGGCATCGTCCAGAGCCGCGTGGACTCGAGCTTGTAGTAGCGGCCCTCGTGCCGCACGTCGCGCCCGGCGAGCGAGCCGGCGAACAGCTTCTTGATGATGTCGACCGCCTCGAACATGCGGTCGATGCGCTCGGGCGCCTCGGGCCAGTAGCGCCCGACGACGTGCTCGTTGATGGCCTCGCCCGAGCCGAGCCCCAGCCAGTGGCGGCCCGGGTACATGGCGGCGAGCGTCGCCGAGGCCTGCGCCACCATCGCCGGATGCCAGCGGATGGTCGGCGCGGTCACCCCGGTGCCGAGGTCGCCCGCCGTCACCTGCCCGAGCGCCGACAGCACGTTCCACACGAAGCTCGCTTGCCCCTGCTGCGGAACCCAGGGCTGGAAGTGGTCGGCCGCCATGACCCCCGTGAACCCGACCTGTTCCGCCGCCTGGGCGAGCGCGATGACGTCGTTCGGGGCGAAGCGCTCGAGCATCGCGGCGTAGCCGATGTGCGGGGTCACTCCCCCATCATCCCAGCGCCGCGACTACCCGAGCGCCGCGATCGCCTCCTCGACGAGCGCGACCTCCGACGGCGCGTCGTCGTAGGCGGGCGTGAAGCCCATCCGTACCACCACGAGGCCGTGCGACGGCACCGCGATCACCTTCTGGCCGTCGTGGCCGGAGGCGTAGAAGGTGTCGCGCGGCAGCTCGGGCCAGCGCAGCGACCCGTCGGGCAGCTCGTTGACGCGCCAGCCCATGCCGAAGCCGGGGTCGTCGGTCTCGCCGAGGTCGGTCACCGTGAGGCTCTGGCGCATCCAGTCGGCGGGCAGCAGCTGCTCGCCGTTCCACATGCCGCCCTGCAGCGCGAACTGGCCGACCGCCGCCCAGTCGCGCGGGGTCGCCCACATGTACGACGAGCACACCGGGGTGCCCACGGCATCCGGCTCCATCACCGCCGATGAGAGCCCCAGCGCGGAGAAGATCGTCTGGCGCGGCAGGTCGGCGCCGAGGCCGGTGCGCTCGGCGAGCACCGAGCACAGCAGCGTCGTCGACCCGCTCGAGTACTGCTGCACCTCCCCCGGCGCGTGCGCGAGCGGCAGGCTCGCGACGTAGCCGCCCATGTCGGGCTCGAGGTAGAGCATGCGGGTGATGGGGGTGCCGAGGTCGTAGGTCTCGTCCCAGCGGATGCCGCTGTCCATGCGCAGCAGGTTCTCGACGGTGATGTCGGCGCGCTCGTCGGTCCACTCCGGGCGCAGCCGGTCGTCGTCGAGCGCCACGACGCCCTGCTGGGCGAGCATGCCCGTCATGAGCGAGGTGACCGACTTCGACATCGACCAGCCGAGCTGCGGCGTCGAGGCGTCGAAGCCGTCGGCGTAGCGCTCGGCCACGAGCACGCCGTCCTTCGCGATCACCACGCCCCGGGTGCCGAGGGCGGCCGCGTCGTCCGCCGAGAGCTCCGAGCCGAAGGCGCGATCGAGCGCGGCCTCGAGTTCGGGGGTGGATGCCGGGGTCGCGGCATCCGTGAACGGGTTGCCGTCGGAGCCCACCTCGCTCGGGGTGCCGAGGTCGAGCGGCGCCGAGGCGAGCGTGCAGCCGAAACCCTCGGTGAAGCGCGCCTGCTGCGGGGTGCCGACCCCGAGCACCGAGGCGGTCGTGACGTCGCCGTCGGTGCGCAGCTGCAGGTACGGCACGAGCGGGTTGTCGGGCAGGTCGGTCGCCGGATCCTCGCGCCCCGCCACGCGCTCGACCGCGCACGCGTTGTGCGCCGCGTAGCCGGTCCCGGTCAGCAGGATGGGCCCCTGCCAGAGGTACGCCCCCGTGAGGGCGACGACGAGCACGAGCACGAGAGAGGCGGCGACGATGCCGGCCCCGCGGAGGAGACGCATGCAGGGATGCTAACCCGGCCGGTATTCGGTGTTGCTATCTACTGGTACTCAGTGTTACCGTCTACCAGTACTCAACAACACCGAGTAGTGGAAAGGAGATGCGATGAGCAAGCAGATGACCGAGATGCTCAAGGGCTTCCTCGAGGGCATGCTGCTCGCCGAGATCGCCCGGCGCCCCGCGCACGGCTACGACATCACCGCGCGCCTGCGCGAACTCGGCTTCACCGACCTCGTCGAGGGCACCGTCTACGCGGTGCTGCTGCGCCTCGAGCAGCGCGGCCTCGTCGACATCGAGAAGGTGCCCTCCGAGAAGGGCCCGCCTCGCAAGGTCTATTCGCTCAACGGTCGCGGGCGCGAGTCCCTCGACGAGTTCTGGGGGAACTGGACGTTCCTCGCCGAACGACTGGAACAGCTGCACACCGAAGGAGAACAGGCATGACCGCCAAGTGGATCGAGACGATCACCGGATCGCTCGAGCAGAAGAAGCAGTACCGGCAGTACCGCGCGGGCATCGACGCGCTCCCCGAGCCGTACAAGGCCGCCGCGAAGGCCGCCGACCGCTACCTCATGTACGCGGGCGGCATCACCGACGGCGAGACCCTGGTGCGCATGCTCGCCGACCTGCTCGAGCTCTGGCAGCGAGCCGTCGCCGACGAGACGCCGCTGCACGACATCGTCGGAGACGACCCCGTCGAATTCGTCGAGGCGTTCCGCGACGCCTACAGCGCGACCGAGTGGATCGACAAGGAGCGCACGCGCCTGCGCTCCGCCATCGCCGACGCCGAGCAGACCGGGGAGGGATCGTGACCACCGCCGCCGCCCCCGCCATCCGCGTCGCCGGCGTCGAGAAGTCCTACGGCGAGGTGCGGGTGCTGCGCGGGGTCGACCTCGAGGTCGCCCCCGGCAGCATCGTGGCGCTGCTCGGCTCGAACGGCGCCGGCAAGACGACGCTCGTGCGCATCCTCGCCACCCTCATCGGGGCGGATGCCGGCACCGCGAGCGTCACCGGCTACGACGTCGCGACCCGGTCGGGCCGGGTGCGGGAGGCGATCAGCCTGACCGGCCAGTTCGCCGCCGTCGACGAGATCCTGACGGGACGCGAGAACCTCGTGCTCGTCGCGCGGCTGCGTCACGAGGCGGACCCCGCATCCGTGGCCGAAGCGCTGCTCACCCGCTTCGGGCTGACGGAGGCGGGCGACCGCCGGGCGTCCACCTACTCCGGCGGCATGCGCCGTCGCCTCGACATCGCGATGAGCCTCATCGGCGACCCGCCCGTGATCTTCCTCGACGAGCCCACCACCGGACTCGACCCGGAGGCCCGCAACGAGGTGTGGGCGGCCGTGAAGGAGCTGGCCGGCAAGGGCACCACCGTGCTGCTGACCACCCAGTACCTCGAGGAGGCGGAGCAGCTCGCCGACCGCATCGCGATCCTGCACCGGGGGCGCATCATCGTCGACGGCACGCTCGCGGAGCTCGCGAAGCTGCTGCCGCCGGCCGAAGTGCAGTACGTCGAGAAGCAGCCGAGCCTCGAGGAGATCTTCTTCGCGGTCGTCGGCGACACCGGCACCGACCAGGCAGAGGAGGCCTGACCATGAGCACCCACGTCATCGGCGACACCGCCGCCCTCACGGGACGCATGCTGCGCCACGTGACCCGCAGCCTCGACACCATCATCACGACCGCGATCATGCCCGTCGGCATCATGCTGCTGTTCGTCTACGTGCTCGGCGGCGCGATCGACACGGGCGACGTCGCCTACATCGACTACATGCTGCCCGGTGTGCTGCTCATCACCATCGCATCCGGCATCTCGTACACCTCGTACCGGCTCTACCTCGACCTCTCGAGCGGAATCTTCGAGCGGTTCCGCTCGCTGCCCATCGCCCGCTCGGGGGTGCTGTGGTCGCACGTGCTGACCTCGCTCGTCGCGAACGTCATCTCGCTCGTGGTCGTCGTGGCGGTCGCGCTGCTGATGGGGTTCCGCAGCGGGGCGAGCGTCTTCGGCTGGCTCGCGGTGCTCGGCATCCTGGTGCTGTTCACCCTCGCCCTCACCTGGGTCGCGGTGATCGCCGGGCTCTCGGCCGGGTCCGTGGAGGGTGCGAGCGCGTTCTCCTACCCGCTGATCTTCCTGCCGTTCGTGAGCTCGGCGTTCGTGCCGACGGAGACGATGCCGGGGCCCGTGCGCTGGTTCGCCGAGAACCAGCCGGTCACCTCGATCGTGAACAGCATCCGGGCGATCTTCCTCGGCGAGCCGGTGGGGACGGATCTCTGGATCGCGCTCGCCTGGTGCCTCGGGATCCTCGTCGCCGCGGTCGTCGCCGCGGGGGTGGTGTACCGGCGCAAGTTCCGCTGAGCGCGGATGCGGCGGGTCGTCAGGGGCGCAGCAGCACCTTGACGGCCCGTCGCTCGTCCATCGCGGCGTAGGCCTCGGCGACCTCGGCCATCGGCAGCTCGAGGTCGAAGACGGCACCGGGTTCGAGACGCCCGTCCCACACCTCAGGGAGCAGCTCCTCGACGTAATTGCGCACGGGCGCGACGCCTCCGCGAACCCCGACGTTGCTGCCGAACATGCGGTCGAGCGGCAGCGTCGACGGGCCGTGGGGCACACCCACGAAGCCGACCTGGCCGCCGGGGCGTGCGGAGCGCAGCGCCTGGTCCATCGACTCCTCGGTGCCGACGCACTCGAGCACCACATCCGCTCCGACCCCGTCGAACAGCTCCCGGATGCGGGCGACGCCCTCGGCGCCGCGCTCCTCGACGACGTCGGTGGCGCCGAAGCGGCGGGCGAGCGCCTGCCGCTCGGGATGCCGCGACATGGCCACGATGCGCTCGGCGCCGAGACGGGCCGAGGCGAGCACGGCGCAGAGGCCGACGGCCCCGTCGCCCACCACGACGACCGTGCGACCGGGTCCGGCGCCGCCCGACACGGCGGCGTGGTGGCCGGTGCCCATCACGTCGGCGAGGGTCAGCAGGTGCGGCACCAGGGCGTCGTCGGGCATCCCCGGGGTGGCGAACAGCGAACCGTCGGCGTGGGGCACGCGGATGCGCTCCCCCTGCCCGCCGTCGGCGAAACCGCCCATGCGGTCGTCGGCGCCCCACCAGCCGCCGTGCAGGCACGAGGTCGAGACGCCGTTCCTGCAGTTCACGCACGTCATGTCGCAGTCGTAGAAGGGGGCGATCACGAAGTCCCCGACGCGGATGCGCTCGACCTCCGGGCCGACCTGCTCGACCACGCCGACGAATTCGTGGCCGATGCGCTTCGGGCGCGGCACGGCGTCGATGCCGCGGTACGGCCACAGGTCCGACCCGCACACGCACGCGGCTACGACCCGCACGATCGCGTCGCCGCCCGTCGAGAGCACCGGATCCGGCACCTCCTCGAAGCGGATGTCGCCGGGTGCGTGGATGACGGTCGCGTGCATGCCGCCAGGCTACGCGAGGCCGGCCCCGCGACGCCGGGGAACCCCGCGCGCACCGTCCCCCGGGCAGACCGACCGGTGTACCCCTAACTCGGGGGAGCGGACGGCGCGGCAACGATTCATCATGGAGCCATGGGGAACGTGGCGACCGAGATCAGGGCCGAGCAGGTGGACACCGAGGGGGTCGTCGCCGAGATCCTGAACGAGCACGCCCGTGATCGCGCCCGACTGCGCGCGACCCTCGGCCTCATGATGTCGCTCGGCGCCCTGGCCGCGATCTGGGCCGTCGCCGTCTTCGTCATCCGCTGAGCCCCGGCCGCACCGACCGCGTCGGTGACGGAGGCGCGCCGCCTAGAGGGCGCGCAGCCGCGGGGCGAGGTCGCGTTCGAACAGCTTCATGAAGCGCCGCTGGTCGTGGCCGGGCGCGTGGAAGACGAGGTGGTTCAGGCCCCAGTCGATGTACTGCTTGATGTCGGCGACCACCTGGTCGGGGTCGGATCCGACGATCCAGCGGGACGCGATCTGCTCGATCGGCAGCGCATCCGCCGCCTTCTCCATCTCGACCGGGTCGGTGATGTCGTGCTTCTGCTCCTTGGAGAGCGCCAGCGGCGCCCAGAAGCGGGTGTTCTCCAACGCGGTGTCGTAATCGGTGTCGTAGGACAGCTTGATCTCGATCATCCGGTCGACGTCGTCGAGGGTCTTGCCCGCCTTGCCGGCACCCTCCTCGACCGCCGGCATCAGCTCGTCGCGGTAGAGCTCGGCACCCTTCCCCGAGGTGCAGATGAAACCGTCACCCGCGCGTCCCGCGTAGCGGGCCACCATCGGTCCGCCCGCGGCGATGTAGACCGGGATGGGCGTCTCGGGCCGGTCGTAGATCGACGCGTCCACCGTCTGGTAGTACTCCCCCTCGAAGCTCACCCGGTCGCCGGTCCACAGCGCCCGCATGAGGTCGACCGACTCGCGCAGCCGGGCGAAGCGCTCCTTGAACTCGGGCCACTCCCCCGACCACCCGGTCGCGATCTCGTTGAGCGCCTCACCGGAGCCGACCCCCAGGAAGATGCGCCCCGGATACAGCACCCCCATCGTGGCGAACGCCTGGGCGACGACCGCCGGGTTGTAGCGGAAGGTCGGCGTCATCACGCTCGTGCCGATGAGCACGCTGGAGGTGCGCTCCCCGACCGCCGTCATCCAGGCGAGCGAGAACGGCGCGTGCCCGCCCTCGTGCCGCCACGGCTGGAAGTGGTCCGAGGTCGTCACCGACTCGAACCCGTGGCCCTCCGCCGCCACCGCGAACTCCACGAGATCACGCGGGGCGAACTGCTCGGCCGAGGCCTTGTATCCGAGACGAAGGGGAAGAGTCATGTGTCCATTCTGCTCGTGGACATTTCGTGATGCTTTCCGCCGCGTGTCGCACGGCGAGCTCGACCGGGTACCGTGGCGCGATGCTGCTGTTCTACATCGACGAGTCGGGGCACCACCGGATGGACGCCGACCCGGACGATCCGACCCGGCTCGCGCCCGACACGACCGATTGGTTCGTGCTGTCGGCCGTCGGCATCCGCGACACCTCGCGCCGGCCGCTGGCCGAGGACATCGATCGCATCAAGAGACTGCGCCTCGGCGCCGCGGCGGATCGCGACTGGAACGACACCGAGCTCAAGGGGCGGCGGCTCGCCATCACGCGTCGCGCGCTCGACGGCGGCCATCCCGAACCGGCGGCGTATGCGGAGATCACGGACCTGAAGCGTCTCGACGCGCTGGAGCAGGAACTGCGCATGCAGTTCGCGCGGTTCCGACCGTTGACCTTCAGCGTCGCCATCGACAAGCGTCGGTTGTTCACCCGGCGCCCCGGCGACTCCGCGCTCGGCTGGGCGTACGCCTTCCTGTACCGCCGCATGGCGCTGAGCCTCGAGCGGCTCTACCCGGGCGAGGGCGGCGTGCTCGTGGCCGACCAGCAGACCGAGCACGAGAAGGCGTTCACGACCGGTGACCTGACGCGGTTGCGCGACGATCTGGCCGAGGCCGCCCCCTGGCTGCGCGCCGACTACCGGTTGCTGCTCGATCGCCCGCTCTGGATCGACTCGACGCTGTCCACCTGGGACCGGGAGATCATCCAGCTCGCCGATCTGGTCGCGTTCACCACCCACGAGGGTGTCGCGCGCGGCTTCGGGTCGGCGGGCGCGAGACCGCTGTGGCCCGCCATCCGGAACGTGCTCGCCGAGGACTGGCTCCGTGGGGGTCCCGACGGCGAGGGGCTGGTGATCTTCCCGAAGCCCGACCCGTGGCCGGCCACCGACCCCGCCGCGGCTACCGGGTGAGCTCGTCGAGGTAGGCGAAGGCCTCCTCGAGCAGCGCGCTCCAGTCGGCGTCGGACGCCGCATCCGGCATCACGACCCACTCGCGCATCTCGCGGCCGCGCATCACCATGCGCTGCACGGAACCGTCGGCGACGAGCTCGTCGGCGCGCGACTCGGGCACCTTCACCATGAGGCCGCCCGCGTGGGGGACGACCGCGAAGATCTTGCCCCGGATGCCGAGACCCTCGGTCGAGAACATCCGACCCCAGGTCACCCCGGGACGCTCGAGGAACGGCTGCGACAGCCGGTCGAGCCGCGCCCGCGCGGCGTCGGCCGCCGCGCGCTCCGCATCCGTCACCATGCGCCGCAGTATGCCACCGCCGCCCGACATCGCGTCCCGTCCCGAATCGAGGAGTCGGGCCCGGCATGCGGAAGGCGCGGCCACCCCGGGGGGCGCCGCGCCTTGTCGCGATGCGTGGTGCGTCAGGCCGAGACCTCGGCGTGCGAGGTCGCCCAGTCGAGCACGTACGCGGCGACCTCCTCCCAGCCGTCCTGCGAGACGATGCGGTGCGTGCGTCCCGCGAACTCCCGGTAGTCGACGAGCGACGGGCTGCCGGTGGCCCGGTACTTCTTCACGATGGCCGTGGCGATGGCCGGCGGGACGACGTGGTCGATCTCCCCCGCGACGACCAGCAGCGGGGCGCGGTCGGTCTTCGCGTAGCCGACGTGGCTCACCCCGCCCTTCTCGTCGAACGCACCCGCGACGCCCTCGAAGAACACCCGGTTGTACGACGGCACCGCCTGCTCCTCCCAGATCTCGTCCGATGCGGCGCGCGAGAGGTCGTTCCCGAAGGTGAAGTGGAAGTGGCCCTTCGAGATCGGCTTCACCCCGTTCCTGCCGAAGGGGTTGGACAGGATCGGGAACCCGGTGCGCAGTGTCGAAGGCGGCAGGGTCGTGATGCCGGCGGGCTGGCCGGGCGTGACCCCCACGTAGGCGACGCCGAGGTCGCGGTCGGCGAGCATCTGCGTGATGAGGCCGCCGAACGAGTGGCCGATGATGATCGGCTTCTCGGGCAGCTCCCGGATGATCCGCTCGTAGTGGTCGACGATCTGCCTCAGGCCGACGCCGGCGAGCGCCGCCGGGTTGTCGCGGATGTCGGCGACCTCGCGGTCGTCGATGCCGGGCCAGCCCGGGCGGATCACCCGGTGTCCGCGGGCCTCGAAGTACGCGGCCCAGGTGTCCCAGCTCTTCGGGGTCATCCAGAGTCCGTGGATGAGGACGATGGGGGTCTTGGTGGCGGTCATGGTTCCTTCTCCTTCGTGTCGATGCGTTCAGTAGAACGATCGTTCTTTCTTCTTGATTCCCGAAAGTAGACCCCGCCCGGGTGGATGTCAAGCAAAAAGAGAAAGATCGTTCTATCATTTCGCCATGGCCGCATCCGAAGCACGCGAGCGCCTGCTGCGCACCGCATCCGAGCTCTTCTACCGCGAGGGCATCCACGCCGTCGGCGTCGACCGGATCGTGAACGAGGCGGGCATCACGCGAGCCACCTTCTACCGCCACTTCCCCGGCAAGGAGGACCTCGTCGAGGCCTACCTCGACGAGGAGGACGCGCACATCCGGGCCGCGTTCGCCGAGGCCGGGGCGCAGAGCGACGAGCCGAGACGCCTGCTCGAGCTCGTGATCGAGGGCCTGGCCGACGACGTCGCCCTGCACCACACACGCGGGTGCCCCTTCATCAACGCCTCGGCGGAGTATCCGGACGCCGGCAGCGCCGTCCGCGCGACCGTCGCGCGCCATCGCAGCTGGTTCCGCGAGACGCTCGAACAGCTGCTCGCCGCCGACGGCAACGCCGACCCGGCCCTCGCCGCCGGTGAGCTCGTGCTGCTGCGCGACGCGGCCATGGTGGGCGGCTACCTCGACGGATGGGAGCGGGTGCGCCCGTCGTTCGTCGCCGCCGCACGGCGCGCGGCGGGTATCCCGGTCTGACCACCCATTTCTGGGGGCTAGATCAGAGGTCTGCTCGTGGATGACGGTATACGTATGGAGTCGAGCACTGCGCCCGCAGCTGGATGGTTCCCCGACCCCGGGAACCCGTCCAGCGAGCGCTGGTGGTCGGGCCACGACTGGACGGACCACACCCGCGCGCCCCTCGGCGGCGAGGTCCCCCAGGCCTTCGCCGCGCTCGTGGACACCATGGTGGCCGAGCGTCCCGAACCCCACGAATCGGAGTCCTTCGTGTTCTCGATGACCCCGTCGGCCGCGGAACCCGAACCCGCGCCCGGCGTCGGCACCACCCCGAGCGAGGAACCGGCCTTCCGTTCCTGGTACACCGAATCCCCGCAGCCGGCTCCGGCCGCCGAGCCCGCGTTCGCCGCACCGGCCTCCGAGCCCGCGTTCGCCGCACCGCTCGCGGCGACCGAATCCGCGCCCGCCGCCATGCCGGCGTTCGCGTTCACCCCCACCACGAGCGCTCCGCCGGCCGGAGGCTCCGACGGCTTCGTGCTGCCCGGGGCCCTCACGACGCCGCCCGTCGCGACCGCCACGCCCGCCGAGACGACGATGGACGGCCTCTTCGTGCCGACGCCGGAGCCCGTGCTCGCGATGCCCCCGATGCCCGAGCCGGCTCCCGCGGCGACGGCCGCACCGGTGATGCCCGCAATGGCCGCTCCCACGGTCCCGCCCGCCGCTCCCGCCGTCCCGCCCGCCGCGCCCGCGGTCGCCCCCGCGCTCAGCCCCGCGCCCGCCCCGCTTCCCGAGCTCGCACCGCAGCCGATGCCGTTCGTCGCCCCCGCCCCGACCCCGCCGGCCGCTGCCGCGCCCGGGTTCGTGCTCCCGGGCGCCGCCACCGTGCTCGCGCCCGCCCCCGCCGAGGAGAGCGCGCGCGTCGGCCGCCACGCCGACGCCCTGCCCGAGCCGCCGAAGCCCGTCGAGGTGGCGCCCGCGCCCCGCCCGGTCGGCTACACGGCATCCGCGGATCCCGATGTGGCCAACCGCTACCGCTCGGTCATCCACGCGGCCGACCTGGAGCCCGTCGAGGAGGCGCCCGCATCCGCCTGGCCCACGCCCGCGTCGACGAGCATGATGGCGTCGCCGCGCACCCCCGGGTACTCGACGCCCGCCTACGCGTCCTACTCCTCCGACACGAACCGCCCGGCCAAGGCCGCGCTCAGCTTCGGCCTGCTCGCGCTCGCGGCGACCGTCGGCACGGTGGCGCTGCGGATGTTCGAGCTCCCCGGCCTGCTGGCCCTCATCCCGGCGCTGCTGCCGCTCGTCGCGTTCGCATTCGGCATCGTCGCCATCATCGTGGGCATCGTCGGCCTCGTCGTCGCGCGGCGCGCGCGCGTCGGCCGGGGTGCGGCTCTCGGCGGCCTGCTGCTCGGCGTGCTGATCTCGATCCTGCTGCCCGTGGGCCTCATCGCCCTGGCTTTCGTGTTCGCGCAGTCGCTCGGCGTGCAGTTCAGCTGAGCGGCCGCCGGCTCAGCGCGGCTGCTCGAGGAAGTCGGCGACGACCCGCGGCACGTAGGGCGACACGTCGCCGCCGAGCGACGCCACCTGGCGCACGAGGCTGCTCGACACGTGCGCGTGCGCGGGGTCGGGCAGCATGAAGATCGTCTCCACCTTCGCCAGATTGCGGTTGACGATCGCCATCGGCGTCTCGTAAGCCACGTCGACCTGCGAGCGGATGCCCTTCACCAGCACGCTCGCGCCGACATCGGTGCAGTAGTCGACGAGCAGCCCGACGCTCCAGCTGGTCACGAGGATCTCACCCGGGATGCGGGCCTCGGTGATCGACTCCTGGATCAGCGCCACCCGCTGAGCGATCGGCAGCAGCGCCGATTTGTCGGGGTTGTGCACCACGAGCACGTGCAGTTCGTCGAACAGGTGGGCGGCCCGCTCGATCACGTCGAGATGCCCGAGGGTCACGGGATCGAAGGATCCGGGAACGACGGCGATCCTGGTCATGTCCGCGATCCTATCGGGCGCGTGTGACCGTTCCGTTACATGACGGATGCGGTCACGCCTTCCCGAGGAAGGCGCGCTCCGCCGCGTCGAAGCGCCGCGCCACGGCCTCGCGGAGCGCCTCGTGGCTCGCGAGGGCGGGATCCGACCCGAGCAGGGCCGCGGCCGCATCCCGCGCCTCGGCGATCAGCTCGGCGTCCTCCACCACACGCAGCAGCTTGAGCGACGACCGCCTGCCCGACTGGGTGCCGCCGAGCACGTCGCCCTCGCGCCGCAGCTCCAGGTCGGCCTGCGCGAGCTCGAAGCCGTCGAGCGTCGCGGCCACCGCCTCGACGCGGTCACGGGCGAGCGTCGACTGCTCGGCGCGCGTCACGAACAGGGCGATGCCCGGCACCCCGCCGCGCCCGACCCGGCCGCGCAGCTGGTGGAGCTGCGCGACGCCGAAGCGGTCGGCGTCGAGCACGATCATCGTCGAGGCGTTCGGCACGTCCACCCCCACCTCGATCACGGTCGTGGCCACGAGCACGTCGATGTCGCCCGCCGCGAAGGCGCGCATGGTGCGGTCCTTCTCCTCCCCCGACATCCGTCCGTGCAGAGGCTCGATGCGCCGCCCGACGAGCGCCGGGTGGGTGCGCAGCCGCGCGAGCGTCTCGTCGACCGCGGCGGGGGGAACGGCCTGCTCGACACCGTCGAGCTCCTCGGCGTCGGCCTCCTCGACCTGACCGGCCTCGATCGCGGGGCACACGACGAAGCCCTGCCTGCCCGCCGCGAGCTCCTCCGAGAGCCGCTCCCAGACGCGCGCCTCCCAACCCGGGTGCTCGGCGAGCGGCACCACGTGGGACGCGATCGGGGCGCGTCCCGCCGGCAGGGTGCGCAGGGTCGAGACGTCGAGGTCGCCGAACACCGTCATCGCGACGGTGCGCGGGATGGGGGTGGCGCTCAGCACGAGCACGTGCGGCGCCCGCCCCTTCAGCCGGATCGCCTCGCGCTGCTCGACGCCGAAGCGATGCTGCTCGTCGATCACGACGAGGCCGAGGTCGGCGAAGCCGACGGTGTCGCCGAGCAGCGCGTGGGTTCCCACGACGATCGCCGCTCCCCCGGATGCCGTGGCGAGCAGGGCCTTGCGGCGCTCGGCCGCGGGCAGCTGGCCGGTGAGCAGGGTCACCCGCAGCCGCGCCGCGAGGTCGGGGCCGAGCATGGCCACGATCGAGCGCAGGTGCTGCCCCGCGAGCACCTCGGTCGGTGCGAGGAACGCCGACTGACCGCCCGACTCCGCGACCGCGAGCATTGCACGAAGCGCCACGAGGGTCTTGCCCGACCCCACCTCGCCCTGCACGAGGCGGTTCATCGGGATCCCGTCCCGCAGCTCGGCCTCGATCTCGGCGCCGACGGCCCGCTGATCGTCGGTGAGCTCCCACGGCAGCGACGCGTCGAACTGCTCGGAGACCGCGCCCGGGACGCGGGCCGGTCCCGACACGGCGCGGCGCTCGGCGCGCTGCCCGAGCAGCGCGAGCTGCAGCACGAGCGCCTCCTGGAAACGCAGGGCCTCGCGCGCCCGCCGCCAGTCCGCATCCGTCTCGGGGCGGTGCACCCTCTCGAGCGCCTCGCGGAAGCCGAGCAGGCCGCGCGCCGCGCGCACCTCGTCGGGAAGCGGATCGGGCAGCGGCGGCAGCACGTCGAGCACCGTCTCGACGCACTTCGCGAGCTTCCAGCTCGGGAAGCTCGCCGTGGCCGGGTACAGCGGCACCGGGGTCTCGGCCCAGCGCCGCGCCTGGTCGGCGTCCATGGTGGCGGCCTCGTCCGGGTCGAAGAGCTCGTAGTCGGGGTGCGTGAGCTGCCGGGTGCCGCGGTAGGCGCCGATCTTGCCGGAGAAGATGCCGCGCACCCCGGGGCGCAGCTCCTGCTTGCGGAAGGACTGGTTGAAGAACGTCAACGTCAGGATCCCGTGCCCGTCGCTGATCGTCGCCTCGAGGATCGACCCGCGCCGGTTCTGCATGCGTCGCTCGGACACCGAGCGCACCTCGGCGACGATCGTCACCGGTTCGTCGAGCCGCAGTTCGCTGAGCGCGGTGAGCTCGCCGCGGCGGGCGTAGCGCCGCGGGTAGTGCGCGAGCAGGTCGCCCACCGTCTGCAGCCCGAACGACTTCTCGAGCACCTGCGCCGTGCGCCCGCCGAGCGCCGACGCGAGCTTCTGGTCGAGCGGCGAGTCCACGCTCCGAGGGTACCGAGCGCGGCCGATGTCAGCGCGGCGCGAACATGCGGGCCACGGCGACCATGTCGGCGGATGCGTGACCGGATGCGGCGGTCGCCTCGTAGAGCGAGGCGACCAGGTCGATGATCGGCGTCGTCGCATCGGCGGCACGCACCTGGTCGAGCACGAGCCCACAGTTCTTGACGACGTCCGAGATGGCGGCCTGCGCGGTCTCGTCGCCGGCGACGAGCTTGGCCGCCTTCACGCGACCGATGGGGCTGTCCATCGGGCTCGCCTGGAGCACCTCGAGCACCGCGCCCAGGTCGACGCCGGCGAGCCGCGCCGCCGTGAGCGACTCGGCGAGCGCCGCCACCATCGCCATCATGTAGTGGTTGACCGCGATCTTGGTGCGCAGCGCATCCGGGGTCCGTCCGCAACGCACGATCGCACGGCCGAGCGGCGCGAGCAGGCGCTCCGCCGCGTCGAGGGCGGTCGGGTCGTCGCCCGCGAGCATCACCACCAGCTCACCGCGTTCGGCGGGCACCCGGGAGCCGGAGACGGGCGCCTCCACGTACGCCCCGCCCGCCGCCGCGACCTCCTCGGCGAGCGAGGCGGAGTAGGCGGGCGAGTGGGTGCCCGTGACGATCAGGCGATGCCCCGCCACCCGCTCGGCGAACGCATCCGTGCCGCGGCCGAGCACGGCATCCGTCGCCGCCTCGTCGCGCAGCATGAGGATGACGGTGTCGCACGCCGCGAACAACGCCTCGGGATCGGCGGCGAGCACCGCGCCGCGCGCCACGAGCTCCCCGCACGACTCGGCGCGCCGGCTCCACACCGTGAGCGACTCCTCCGCGTCGAGCAGCCGCGCCGCCATCGGGGCGCCCATGATGCCGATACCGGCGAATCCGATCACGCCGGCACCCGATTTCTGTTCTCGGCCGGCCCGAACACGACGAGCACGAGCAGATCCTCCTCGACGTCGACGAAGCGGTGCTCCTCACCCGCCGCCACGAAGGCGACCGTGCCCGGGCGGATCGACAGCCGCGCATCCGCACCGAGCAGGGTCGCGCGGCCCTGCAGGCAGATGTACACCTCATCCTCGGTGTGCGGCTGCTGCGGGTCCCCTGCGCCGGCCGGGATCGAGTAGCTGCCGAGGCTCAAGCCGGGCGAACGCAGCCGTTCGCGGTAGTCGGCGGCGCCGTCGGCGCTCCCGAAGCGCGCCGCCTCCTCGATGATGTGCATAGGCAGATCCTGCTCCCGGATGCGCGGGGGCGCCCGGTCCAGTCGCCGATCACCGGCCTGTCGTCGAGGGCGCCGACGTGCCAGGATCGCGTCATGGGCACCGTGGACGACTACCTGGCCGGGCTCGACGACGACGCGCGCGCCACGATCGGGCACCTCTACGAGGTCGCATGGGATGAGGTGCCCGACGCCGAGCAGGGGCTCGGCTACGGCATGCCCGCGCTCGTCTACCGCGGCAAGCCGCTGCTCTCCGTGATGCGCGCGAAGGCGCACGTGGGCCTGCACCCGTTCAGCCCCGATGCCATCGCCGCCGTGGCCGGCCGGCTCGACGGCTTCGACCACGCCAAGGGCACCATCCGGATGCCGGTCGACCGCCCCATCCCCGACGACGTCCTGCGCGCCCTGCTCGCCACCCGCCGCACCCAGATCGATTCGCCCTAGACATGTCTGCGCCCCGCTGGACACCCGCGCGCCGGTGTCTTCGAGGCCACAGACATGTCTGCGGCACCAGTAGCCTGGGCGCGTGACGCGCATCATCGCCGGATACGCCGGCTCGCTCGCCCTGACGGTGCCGAAGACCGGCACGCGTCCGACGAGCGACCGCGTGCGCGAGGCGATCTTCTCGGCGCTCGAGGCGCGCGACCTGGTGCACCGCGCGCGGGTGCTCGACCTCTACGCCGGCTCCGGTGCACTCGGACTCGAAGCGGCGTCGCGCGGCGCGGCCGAGGTGACCCTCGTCGACAGCTCCCGCGACGCCGCGGTCACGTCCCGCCGCAACGCCGAACGCGTGAGCCGCGCCGCCCCGGCGACGGCCGTGCCCGTCATCCGCTCGGTGGTGCAGCCCGTGCGGGCGTTCCTCGCCGGGGCGGCCGGCGGGTGGCATCTGGTGTTCCTCGACCCGCCCTACGAGCTGACGGGCGCAGAGCTCGTCGACGACCTGCTGCTGCTCGCGCCCCGCGTCGCGCCGGATGCCGTGATCGTCGTCGAGCGCTCGGCGCGTGACACCGAACCCGCCTGGCCCGCCGGACTCGACCTCGACCGCCGCACCGCCTACGGCGACACCGCGGTGTTCTGGCTCTCGCCCGCCTGAGCCGCGGCCGCGGTCGGCGTCCGCCTCCTCACCCCTCTCCCATCCAGAAATGCAGGAGATTCTGGGCGGGATGAGACGTCCGGGCGGCCGCGTCGGGCGTCATCGGAGAATCTCCTGCATTTCTGGTGACCCGTAGCGGCCGATGCGGCCTAGCCGACGCCGCCATCCCAGTCGGCGTACGGATCCCAGCCGCCGCGCGCATCGAAGGGGCGGCCGTCGACCCGGAGTCCGGGTGAGCCGTCGTGCACCCGCCCGATGGGGCGGAACCCGGACGGGAGGGGCACGTCCGGCGGGAACGTCGCGAGCAGCGCGTGGTCCTCGCCGCCGGTGAGGGCGAGCGGGGAGCCCACCGCGGCGGAGTCCAGGTCGAGTACCGCTCCGGACGCCTCCGCGAGACGCCGGGCGTCGAGGGCCAGACCGTCGCTCACATCCATCATCGCGGTCGCCCCGCCGCGGGCGGCGGCGACCCCGGATGCGATCGGGGGCTGCGGGGCGAGCTGCGCGTCGAGCTCGCGGTCGAACTCGGGGCGCAGGCCGGCGGCCGCGCGCGCGTCCGGATGCCCGTCGGCGTCGACCCCGCGCGCGAAGAGCAGCGCGAGCCCCCGGGCCGCGAGCCCGAGCTCGCCGCAGATCGCGACGACGTCACCGGAACGCGCCCCCGAGCGCAGCACCGGATCCCGGCCGTCGAGGTCGCCGAACGCCGTCACGGCGATCGTCAGCTGGTCCGACACCGAGAGGTCGCCCCCGACGACGCCGCAGCCCGGCGCGAGGGTCGCGCAGCCGTCGCGCAGCCCGTCAGCGAGCGCCTCGAGCCAGGCGGCGGGCGTCGACGCGGGCGCCACCAGCGCCACCACGAGCGCCGTCGGCCGGGCGCCCATCGCGGCGACGTCGGCGAGGTTCGAGGCCGCCGCCTTCCACCCGAGCTGGTGCGCCCCCGACCAGGCGAGCCGGAAGTCGGGTCCGTGCACGAGGGTGTCGGTGGTCACGACGAAGCGCCCGTCTGGCGCCGCGACCACGGCGGCGTCATCGCCCGGTCCGAGGAGCGCGGATGCCGCATCCGGCAGGCGCGGGAAGATGCCGCGCAGTATCGCCCCCTCGCCCAGGGAGCCGAGGGTCTCGTCCGCCGCCGCCACCCGGCCAGGTTAGCCTGGAGCGTGCGCATCGCCCGAGCCGCCGTCGCCGCCGCGTCCGCGGTCGCCCTGGCCGTATCCCTCGCCGGATGCGCCTCGATCGTGCCGCTCGAGCCGGCGGAGGACGCGAACAATCCGGGGTGCGCCGACGTCATCGTGCGCCTGCCGGACACGGTCGCCGGCCAGGATCGGCGCGAGACGAACGCCCAGGCGACGGGCGCGTGGGGCTCCCCCACCTCGGTGCTGCTGTACTGCGGCGTCGACGTTCCGAGCGCCTCCACCCAGCGTTGCGTGCAGGTCGACGGCATCTACTGGCTGGTCGACGGCGACAAGGCACCGACCTACGTCATGACGAGCTACGGGCGCGAACCCGCCGTCGACGTGGTCGTCGACACGAGCGTCACGGGCACCACCCCGGCGCTCATGGATCTCTCCCGTGTCGTGTCGTTCACGACGCCGAACGGCCACGAGTGCACCGATCTCGACGACGCCGACATCATCGACGGCTCGTCGGGTTCGGGCGGCTAGCGCCGGGCGGCGAGGCCGAGCTCGATCAGCTCGGTGATGAGCTCCGGATACGACATCCCGCTCGCCTGCCAGCAGCTCGGGAACATCGAGATCGGGGTGAAGCCGGGCATCGTGTTGATCTCGTTGACGACGAAACGGGCGCCGTCGAAGAAGAAGTCGACGCGCGCGAGCCCGGCGCCGCCGATCGCCTCGAACGCCTGGGCCGCGATGCGCTGCATCTCGTGCAGCTCGCCCTCCTGCAGCGCGGCGGGGCAGATCAGCTGCGCGGCGTCCGGGTCGAGGTATTTCGCCTCGAAGTCGTAGAACTCGCGCCCGGTCACCACGATCTCGCCGGCGACGCTCACGCGCGTCGCACCCCCGTCACGACCCTCGAGCACGGCGCACTCGACCTCCCGGCCGACGATGGCCGCCTCGACGAGCACCGTGCGGTCCTCGGCGAAGGCGAGCTCGACGGCCGCGTCGAGGTCGACCCAGTCGGAGACCTTCGTGACCCCGACCGACGAGCCGGCGCGCGACGGCTTCACGAACACCGGCAGGGAGAGGGCGCGGATTCGGCGCTCGAACAGCTCGCGCTGCGCCTCCCAGCGCCCCGACGTCAGCAGCACCCAGGGGGCGACATCGATGCCCGCCCCCTCGAGCACGGTCTTGGTCATGTGCTTGTCCATGGCGAGCGCGGATGCGAGCAGCCCGTTGCCGACGTACGGCAACTCCAGCAGCTCGAACTGCCCCTGCACGGTGCCGTCCTCACCGAAACGGCCGTGCAGGATCGGGAAGAACACGTCGACGTCGCCGAGCGAGCTCTCGGCGCCGTCGGCCGACACGAGGGTCAGCGCGCGCGAGGAAGCGACCTCGGGCAGCCGCACGCGCGTCCCGTTGTCGGCCACCTCGGGCAGTTCGGCGCGCAGTGCGAAGAGTTCCGGGTCGTCGGGCTGCAGGGTCCAGGCGCCGTCGCGGGTGATGCCGATCGGCACCACCTCGAACCGCGAGCGGTCGATCGCCGACAGCACGCCGGCCGCCGTCGCGCACGAGATGCCGTGCTCGCTCGACCGACCGCCGAACAGCAACGCGACGCGGATCATGCGGTCTCCGGGTTCGTGGCGGCCCGGGTCATTCGCCCTGCGGCACGTCGGTGTCGGTCGTGAGATGCGGGGCGATGTCCCGCGGGTCCAGCGTACCGGCCAGCACCTCGGCGACCTGGCTGACGATCGGCATCTCGACGCCCATCGAGCTCGCGAGCTCGAGGATCGGCGCGACCGACGAGATGCCCTCGGCCGTCTGGTTCATCTGCGCGATGACCTCGTGGTAGTCGTAGCCCTGGCCGAGCAGCCGGCCCGCGGTGTTGTTGCGCGAGAGGGGCGACTCGCAGGTGGCGATGAGGTCGCCGAGGCCCGCGAGCCCGCTCATCGTCTCGGGCAGCGCACCGAAGGCGACCGCGAAGTCGGTCATCTCGACGAGGCCGCGGGTGATGATCGAGGCCTTGGTGTTCTCGCCGTAGCCGACGCCGTCGACGATGCCGATCGCCACCGCGATGAGGTTCTTCAGCACACCCCCGAACTCGGTGCCCACGACATCCGTGTTCACGAAGGAGCGGAAGTAGGGGTTGCGCGCGGCGAGCGCGACCGCGGATGCCGTGTCGAGACTCGCGGACGACACGACGGCGGCGGTCGGCTGCTCCTTTGCGATCTCGAGCGCGAGATTGGGGCCCGACACGACGGCGATGCGCTCCGGGCCGACGCCCAGCTCCTGCGCGATGACCTCGCTCATCCGGTAGCGGGTGCCGCGCTCGACACCCTTCATGAGCGACACGACGGGCACGCCGTCCGGGATCAGCTCGCGCACGATGCGCAGGTTCTCGCGCAGCGACTGGCTCGGCACCGAGAGGTAGACCTGCTGGGCGCCCTCGAGCACCTCGGGCAGCCGACTCGACGCGGCGAGGCCGAGCGGCAGGTTGATGCCGGGCAGGTAGTCCGAGTTGCGATGCGACTGCATGATCTCGCGGGCGACCTCGGGCCGGCGCGCCCAGATCGCGACGCGCGCCCCGCCGTCGGCGAGGATCTTCGCGAAGGTGGTGCCCCACGATCCGGCGCCGAGCACGGCGACGCGCCGCGGCTCGGCGTCGATGTCGGGTGTCACAGAGGTCATCATCTCAGGATTGCTCGAAGCGGCCGATCTCGGACTGGCCGTGCGCCGAGGGGTCCCAGCGCTCGAGCGGCGGGGTGCCCCCGCGCAGCTCGACGAGCAGCGCCGTGATGTCGACCATGACCGCCTCGGTCGCCTCGGCGAGCAGCTCGTGCGTGATCGGCTTCCCACGCCAGCGCGACAGGTCGACGGGCTCGCCGATGATCGCCTCGACGTCCTTGCGGGGGAAGAGGCTCACCTTCTTCGAGTAGCGGGGCAGGATCTGCTGCACGCCCCAGTGCGCCATCGGGATGAGCGGCACGTCGTGCTCGAGCGCCATGCGCACCGCCCCCGACTTGCCGCGCATCGGCCAGAGGTCGGGCTCGCGGGTCAGCGTGCCCTCGGGGTAGATGATGACGGCGAGGCCGTCGTCGACGAGGTTCGACGCGGCCGCGAGCGACTGCTTCGACCCGCCCGTGCCCTGGCGTTCGACCGGGATCTGCCCGGTCGCCCGCAGGATCGCCCCCACCACCGGCACCCGGAACACGCTCGCCTTGGCGAGGAACCGCGGCACCCGGCCGAGCTTCCACACGATGTAGCCCGTCGTCACGGGGTCGAGGTTCGAGTAGTGGTTCGGCGAGAGCACGAACGCGCCCTCGCGCGGCAGCCGCTCGCCGTGGCGGATGCGGTAGCGACCGACCGCGAGCAGCGGCGGGATGAGCACGGCCGCCAGCACGCGCCAGCCGAGGGTCTTCTCGCGCTTCCGGCGCGCCGGGGCGTCGGCAGCGCCCATCAGTCGATCGAGAACTCGGCGCCGAGCTGCCCGAGCTTCTCGACGAAGCGCTCGTAGCCGCGCGCGATGATGCCGACGTTCGACACCGTCGAGCGGCCCTGCGCGGTGAGCGCGGCGATCAGGTAGCTGAAGCCGCCGCGCAGGTCGGGCACCATGACATCCGCCCCGTGCAGCTGCGACGGGCCGGTGATCACGGCCACCTGCTCGAGCGGGCGCTTCGGCACGCGCCAGTCGGGCGAGTCGTAACCCGACTTGTGCACCACGATGTGCGCGCCCATCTCGTTGAGCGCGTCGGTGAACCCGAAGCGGTTCTCGTACACCGTCTCGCGCACCACCGAGACGCCGTCGGCCTGGCTGAGGGCCACGATGAGGGGCTGCTGCCAGTCGGTCATGAACCCGGGGTGCACGTCGGTCTCGACCACCACGGGCTTCAGCTCGCCCGCGCGGAAGAAGCGGATGCCGTCCTCCTGGATGTCGAAGCCGCCGCCCGCCTTGCGGAAGATGTTGAGGAAGGTCATCATCTCCTGCTGCATGGCGCCGGCGACGAAGATGTCGCCGTCGGTCGCGAGCGCCGCCGACGCCCAGCTCGCGACCTCGTTGCGGTCGAAGATCGCGCGGTGGGTGTAGCCGTCGAGCTTGTCGACGCCCTCGATGAAGATCGTGCGGTTCGGCTCGACCGAGATGATGGCGCCCATCTTCTGCAGGATCGCGATGAGGTCCATGATCTCGGGCTCGATGGCCGCGTTCTTCAGCTCGGTCACGCCCTCCGCGCGCACGGCCGTCAGCAGCACCTGCTCGGTCGCGCCGACGCTCGGGTACGGCAGCTCGATGTGCGCGCCCTTCAGGCCGTCGGGGGCGGTGATCCGGATGCCCTCGTAGCTCTTGTCGACGATCGCGCCGAACGCGCGCAGCGCATCCATGTGGAAGTCGATCGGGCGGTCGCCGATGCGGCAGCCGCCGAGGTCCGGGATGAGCGCCTCGCCGAGACGGTGCAGCAGCGGTCCGCAGAACAGGATCGGGATGCGGCTGGAGCCGGCGAGCGCGTCGATCTGGGCGAAGTGCGCCTTCTCGACGTTGGCCGGGTCGAGCAGCAGCTCGCCCTCCGCCGGCTGCGTGACGGCGACGCCGTAGGCGTCGAGCATGCGCATGACGACGTGGACGTCGCTGATCTCCGGCACGTTCTGCAGCAGGCTCGGGGTGTCGCCGAGCAGTGCCGCCACCATCGCCTTGGTGGCGAGGTTCTTCGCTCCGCGCACCTCGATGCGGCCGACGAGCGGCTTGCCGCCGTCGATCGTGATGCGGTCCGAGCCCAGTCCCACGCGCGCTCCCGCCTTCTGGGCGTCACGCGCGAGGTTCATCGCGACAGAATCCAATGTCATTACCTAGTCGGTTCGAGCCACAGGGCTCAGCGGACGGGAAGAGTGCGGGGCCGCCAGCTTTCGCGGGTGGTCTCGAACTCGGTGATCCGCGCTTCGTCGCGCAGCGTGAGGCCGATGTCGTCGAGTCCCTCCAACAATCTCCACCGAGTGTAATCGTCGATGTCGAACGGCACCTGGAGATCGCCGACGGTCACGGTCTTCGCCACCAGGTCGACGGTGGCCTCCCGTCCGGGCTGCGCCTCGAGCTCGGCCCACAGCCGCTCCACGACCGGCTCCTCGACGGTGCCGGTGAGCAGGCCCTGCTTGCCCGAGTTGCCGCGGAAGATGTCGGCGAAGCGCGGCGAGATGACGGCCTGGAAGCCGAAGTCGCGCAGCGCCCACACGGCGTGCTCGCGGCTCGATCCGGTGCCGAAGTCGGGACCCGTGATGAGCACCTTCGCGCCCTGGTACACGGGCTGGTTGAGGATGAAGTCGGGGTCCTGACGCCATGAGTAGAACAGCGCGTCGTCGAAGCCCGTCTTGGTGACGCGCTTCAGGAACTGCGCCGGGATGATCTGGTCGGTGTCGACGTTCGAGCGGCGGAAGGGCACCGCGATGCCCTGGATCGTCGTGATCTTGTCCATCAGCGCGTCTCCTCCCCGGCGTTCTCCAGATCCCACGGGCTCGAAAGCGTGCCGCGGATGGCGGTGGCGGCCGCCACGAGCGGCGACACCAGGTGGGTGCGGCCGCCCTTGCCCTGGCGGCCCTCGAAGTTGCGGTTGCTGGTCGAGGCGCAGCGCTCGCCGGGGGCGAGCTGGTCGGGGTTCATGCCGAGGCACATCGAGCAGCCGGCGAACCGCCACTCCGCCCCGAACTCCTCGACGATCTTGTCGATGCCCTCGGCCTCCGCCTCGATGCGCACGCGCGCCGAGCCGGGCACCACCATGACGCGCACGTGGTCGGCCTTCTTGCGGCCCCGGATGATCGAGGCGAACGCCCGCAGGTCCTCGATGCGCGAGTTCGTGCACGAGCCCATGAAGACGGCGTCGACCCGGATGTCCTTCATGGGCGTGCCCGCCTCGAGGTCCATGTACTCGAGCGCGCGCTCGGCGGCGGCCCTGTCGTTCGGGTCGGCGTACGCGTCGGGGCCGGGCACGACATCCGACAGGGACACGCCCTGGCCGGGGTTGGTGCCCCAGGTCACGAACGGCTCGAGCTCGTCGGCGTCGAGGAACACCTCGGCGTCGAACACGGCGCCCTCGTCGGTGCCGAGCGTCTGCCAGTACTCCACCGCGGCATCCCAGTCGGCGCCCTGGGGCGCGTGCGGGCGGCCCTCCAGGTAGCGGTACGTCGTCTCGTCGGGCGCCACCATGCCGGCGCGGGCACCCGCCTCGATCGACATGTTGCAGATCGTCATCCGGCCCTCCATGGAGAGCGAGCGGATGGCGCTGCCGCGGTACTCGAGCACGTAGCCCTGCCCGCCGCCGGTGCCGATCTTGGCGATGACCGCGAGGATGATGTCCTTCGCGGTGACGCCCGGGCGCAGCTCGCCCTCGACGGTGATGGCCATCGTCTTGAAGGGCTTGAGCGGCAGCGTCTGGGTGGCCATGACGTGCTCGACCTCGGAGGTGCCGATGCCGAACGCCATCGCGCCGAACGCGCCGTGCGTCGAGGTGTGCGAGTCGCCGCAGACCACCGTGATGCCCGGCATGGTGAGGCCGAGCTGCGGACCGACGACGTGCACGATGCCCTGCTCGACGTCGCCGAGCGAGTGCAGGCGGATGCCGAACTCCTCGGCGTTCCTGCGCAGCGTCTCGATCTGGGTGCGGCTCGTCAGGTCGGCGATGGGCCGGTCGATCGCGAGGGTCGGGGTGTTGTGGTCCTCGGTGGCGATCGTCAGGTCGGGGCGCCGCACCGGGCGTCCGGCCTGGCGCAGACCGTCGAACGCCTGGGGGCTCGTGACCTCGTGCACGAGGTGCAGGTCGATGTAGACGAGGTCCGGTTCGCCGTTCTCGCCCTTGGCGACGACGTGGGCGTCCCAGACCTTCTCGGCCAGGGTGCGCGGACGCTCGGGGATGCTGTCGACCGCGGGCTCGGCGGTCGAGGGTGCGATGCTCATTGCTTCTTCGGTTCCTTCATCGGATCTGTGTCGGCCGCTGTGCGCGAGGACGGGCGGACTCCGCGACGAGGGAGGCCGGGGACTAGACCTCGTCGCGGCGACGAAGAAGGAGGCGCCGAGCGAGCATCCACCGAGGATATCACTGCACCGCCGAGGTCAGCGGCGCACCGTGAGCACGTAGTCGCCGAACTCCACCGTCGCGCCCTCGGGGATGCGCACCCGGCGACCCGGGGCCGACTCGGTCACGTCGTCGCCGTGCACCACCCAGACGCCGTTGGTCGAGCCGAGATCGTGCACCCAGATCCCGGAGTCGTCGACCTCGAACGCGGCGTGGGTCTTCGAGACCGAGTGGGTGCCGTCGACGACGGCGAGCAGCTCCGCGCCCGGCCAGGCGTCGAACGGCGCGGGGTTGCGCCCGATGAGCAGCGAGCGGGCGACGGGCACCTCGCGGCCGTCGGCGAGCACCAGCCGCCACTGCGCGACCGGGGCCACGACGGGCGTCTCCGCCGTCTCGGGAGCGGGCTCGGCGTGGCGCGGCTCGGGCTGCGGCGCGCGCTCGGGCTGCGCCTCGTCGCGATCCGGGAGCTCGCGTCGGGTCTCGACGGAGACGGGCTCGGGCTCGACGTCCGGTGCCGCCGTCGGCACCGGCACCCCCGGGGCGGCGGGCAGGAACACGACCTCGTCGCTCTCGGCGCGGCGGCGCTCCGGCTTCGGCGCCGCCTTCAGGGTGTTCGGATCGATGAGACCGGGCGGCAGCGTGATGAAGCCGTCGTCGTCGCCCGCCATGCCCACCTCCCGCTCGGTGCACGTCCGAGTCGAGAGTAGCGGAGGACGCCCGGTCTCACCCGAGCGAGAACGGCTCCGGGATGGTGCGGGCGAAGTCGCCGCGCAGGAAGCTGCGGTCCATGTGCAGCAGCGCCGCGACCTCCGCGGGAGCGGCCGCGCGCCACGATCCCGGGAGGTTCCAGATCATGGCCCACCCCATCAGCTCGGTGCGCGGCCGGTCGGCGGCGACGACCCAGGCGCGCAGATCGCGCGCCCCCTGCAGGTAGGCGCGCTGCGCCTCGGATGCGGCGGGCCACAGCGCCGGCAGCGCCGTCAGCACGACGAGCACCGGCACCAGCACGAGCAGCCAGGCGATGAGCGCCGGGTCCCCCGTGGCGAACCCGGCCGCCGCGACGAGCCCGGGGCCGGCGACCACGGCGATCCCGACGAGCACGGGCCGCAGCCATGCCCGGCGCGGGGGCTCCGTACCGAACGCCCGGCGCTGCGCCGTCACCGCGTCCGCGATCGCGAGCGACACCCGATCCCGCCACGCGACATCATCGCGCTCGACGACGACGGCGTCCCCCACCGCGGGGTGATGCCCGAACACGGCCGCGAGCACACCCTGCTCCACCGGGTCGACGCCGGGCGCACCCTCGGCGGCGGTGAGCCGCCAGACCGGGCCCGGGGCGGCGGAGGTCCCGGGCGACGCCGCCAGATTCGGTCCCTCGCGCTCGACCCGCAGCACCCGGCGGATCGACCAGTCCGCCAGCAGCGGCACGAGCTCGGAGTAGCGGCCGCGCTCGGTCTGCGCGGCGAGCAGGACGGACCCGGCGGGCGCGTGCTCGGACGGGGTCGGCGGGGCGAGACGGCTCCCCCACAGCCGGACGCGACCGACGACCGCGCCGACGAGTGCGGCGAGCAGCAGGACGCCGCACGCGAGGGCGAGCCCGGTCATCCGGCGGTCAGGGCCTCGTCCGGCACCGGCCAGCGCAGGGTGCCGATCACGGCGTCGAAGAGCTCGAGCATCTCCTCCTCGTACTCCGCCAGCGCGGTGGAGAACGTGATGAGCGCGAGCCGGTTGGGCTCGGCGGCGGCGACCCAGTAGTCCGCCTCGACCAGCTCGAAGGTGCGCTCGACGTCGTCCGCGGCGACCTCCGTGGTGCGGCGCCAGGCGTGACGGACCGCGTGCACCCGCGCACGTGGGTCGTCCGAGGTCTCGCTCGTGCCCCCCTCGGGCGGGGCGCCGACGACGAAGTCCAGGCCGCGGGCGAGCTCCGGGAACCCGACGGCCGAGAGGTCGACCTGCCCGGGGTCGGCCGGGAAGACGGCCGCCCACGCCGGCAGCGGGATACCGGGGACCAGTTCGAGACCGATGTAGAGCTCGTCGGCGCCGCCCTCGCGCGCCGCCTCGACCACGCGGGTGAAGCGGCCGCGCAGCTCGGCCCGGAGCGTCGCGAGCTCCTCCTTGCGGCCCGTCACCTGCTCGGTGAGCTTGCGCACGGCGCGCAGCGCCTCGGCCTCGGACGCCAGCGGGATGCGCGCCCAGCTGCCCGGCAGCGCGAATCGGATGCGGCTCATGGTGTTCCTCCCCCGACGCTCTCACGATAGCCGGGAACGCCCAGCTCCTCCCCCGCCGCGATGCGCAGCAGGTAGTCGGGCAGGTCGTCGAAGAGCGAGAGCTCGATCGTGGAGGCGGTCAGCTCGAGGAGCGCGTCGCTGTCGGTCGGGAACACGGCCACGATGCAGCGCTCGCGCGCCGGACGCTGCACGCCCGGCGTGCGGGTGTAGGCGATGTCGTGGATGACGATCGCCCGCCCCGCGGGCACCGTCGTCTCCACGGTCGTCGGGCGCACGAGCTCGACTTGGTCGGTCGACGTGCGGGAGCGGGCCGAGGCGAGCAGCTCGTCGTAGGCACCGCTCGGCGCCTCGCCGAAGCGCCAGCTGAGCAGGGCGTCCGCGCGCGCCGTGGACGGGTCGCGTACGAGGGCGAAGCTGCTGCGCTCCCCGGCGGGCAGGGAGCGCGCCCACTCCGCGTGCACCGCGAGACTCGCCCGCAGCCCCCGCTCCTCGGCGGGCGCGAGGTCGGGGGCGAGGTTCTCGATGAGCACGTCGAGCACCGCCTCGATCGGGTCGCCGCCGTCGCCGAGCGGCCACCAGGAGCGGTCGAGCGACAGCGAGAGCGCGTCCAGCCCGCTCACGATGCACCCACCGTGAGCGTCTGCACGCCCGTGACGATCGCGATCGACGGGTTGGAGAATCCGCCCGAGAGGGTGTTCGCGATGGGCTTGAACACGGCCTTGGTGGCATCCTCCCGGCTGACGTCCCAGCCTCCGTCGAAGCCGCCGGGGCCGCTCTCCGGGAAGAGGTCGAAGTTCACGTCGAGGCCGCCGCTCACGAAGCCCGCCCCGATCCCGCTCGCGAGCTTGACCGCCGTGCGGCCCGGGGGCAGGAGCTTGCCGGCGATGTCCATGCCGTAGGTGCCCACCGCCTCGCCGGTGCCCACGACCGCGCGGGTGAGCGCGAAGTCGAACCTCGCCTGGGTGAGCCCCGCCGACCACACCGACGGCTTGGCGACGTTGCTGAGACCCGCGAGCTTGCTCGCCGGCTTGAACACGTTGAGTCCGCCCATCTTCGAGGTGAGGATGCTCGTGGCCACCCCGATGGCGTCCGACAGCACCCGGCCGAGCGACTCCTTGCCGAGCGCGAAGAGCGCGAGCGAGCACAGCAGGATGGCGGCGGCGAGACCGAGCGAGACGAGCGTGAGCGCGGTCGCGAGCGGCGCGAGGAACGGGAGGAACAGCGACAGCACCCCGACGATGAGCGCGAGGATGTCGATGATGCCCTTGATGATCTCGAGCACGGCCCGCAGCTTCTCGATGATCGGCGCGAGGTTCTCCTGCGCCCACTCGTAGGCGGCCTCCACGACGGCGCCGACCCGATCCCAGAATCCGTCGTTCAGGTCGGCCGCGTCGACCGCGTCGTGCAACGCGGCGATCGCCCGGCGGACGGCGGCGTCCTTGTCGCCCTCGGCCGCGTGGTACTCGACCATCGCGTCGGCGAACTCGGCCGCGTATCCGCGCACCTTCTGCTGCGCCTCGAGGAGGTCGTCGAGCAGCTCCTGCGAGCTCTCGCCCGCGCGCACCCGCTGCTCGAGGTCGTCCTCCCGGATCCGCCAGTAGTGGGCGTCCGAGTTGTTGTCGATGACGCGCTGCCGGGCGGTGGTGGCGCGGGTCTGCGCGGCGCTGAGCTCCGACTGGTAGTGGGTCATCGCGGTGGCCGCGCCGCGGTAGCGGCCCTCCACCTTGTCGATGTCGCCGCGGACCCCGTCGGCCTTGTCGCGGAGCTCGTCGACCGCGTCGCTGATCGTGACGGTCTCGCTCGCGAGCGTGCGCAGCTCCGAGATCGCGGTGCGCAGGGCGTCCGCGGTGGCCGTCATGACGCGGGCCTGGGTGCCGATCGCGGTGGGGTCGCCCTCGAGGTGACCGGGGATCGGGTCGCCGACGCTCATACCGCCGTCGGTCCCTTCCGGGAGGGCGCCGGAGCGGCGCCGGAGTTCGTGAGACCCGCGGCGAGGTCGCCGTCGATCTTCTCGAGCTCGTCGGCGATCTGCTTGACCTTGTCGCGCAGCCAGTCGACGTTCTCGCGGATGTCCGCGCGGTGCACCGACCAGTCGTGGCCGAAGTCGCGGATGCGCTCCGCGAGCCGGTGGTCGCCGACCGCGCTCGCGAGGGCCTGCATCGTGTGCGAGTCGTCGCGCATGTTGTCGGATGCCGTCGTGAGTCGTCGGTGGAGCGTCGTGAGGTGGTCGTAGTCGACCTTCAACTGCGAGCCGGCCATCCGGTCCTGCTTTCTCGATCGTGCCGTCGTGGTGGTGAGGAGCGGCCGGCCCCCGTGGTGGCGGAGGGCCGGCCGCGCGACGCGGCTCAGCCGCGGATGGCGTTCGCGAGGCCCTCGTCGGTCTGCTGCAGCGCGTCGGCAGCCGAGACGAGGAAGTTCGCGAGGCCGTCGAGGCCGTCGATCGCCTGCGAGGTGCCGGTGCGGAACTGCTCGAACGAGTCGCGGTAGGCGGCGGAGGACTGCTCGGCCTGGAAGCCCGAGGCGGTCAGCTGGTGCACGAGGTTCGAGAGCTCGGTGAGCTTCGAGTGCAGGTCGTCCTTGCCCCCCTGCAGACGGTGTGCGGCGTCGCGGAGGTCGTCGTAGGTGACGTTGAGGTTGGCCATGATGCTCCTTCTGATGATTCCCGCGAGGCGCGGGGCCTGGTGTCTTCGACAGTATTCAGTTGTTGAGGAAGGGTCGATGGGGATCAGTCCCCATGCGCCTCCCCGAGCAGCGGCAGCTGCACCCGTACCGCCTTGCCGCGGGCGATGAAGTAGCCGCGACCGGGCGGGAAGTCGGCGCGCGACACCCGCGGCAGCGAGGTCTTGAGGATCGTGTCGCCCTCCATCGACTCCGGCTGCAGCAGGAATCCGGTGCGCGCGGCCTTGACCTCCTGCAGCAGGGGCCACGACGACCCCCAGCCGCCGCTCTCGTTCTCGGCGATCAGCAGATGGTCGCTGCGCTTGACGGCCTTGATCATCTCCACGAGCGAGGAGTCCGCGGGGGTGGAGAGGAAGTCGCCGATCTGCTCGACCACGACGAGGATCTTCTGCCCGCCGGGTGTCTCGGCGACGCTCGCCGCGACCTCCTTGGCGAGCGCGGTGGCGTCCTCGACGGTGAGGGCGGTCGCCTCCCAGCCGGGCAGCCGGCCGATCTCCGAACGCGGTGAGCCGAAGTAGTAGCGGGTGAGCTCCGGATGGGCCCGCTCGACGGAGGCGATCAGCCAGCGCAGGGCGCTGCTGCGCCCCGACGCGGGCGGCCCCGACAGCACCATCGCGCCCGACGGGTCGAAGCCGAGCGGCAGGAGCGTGTCGTCCGAGACGCCGAGCACGGGGAGCCCGTCGACGTCGGCGGGGAGCGACGACGCCGCGATCTCGGTGCCGAGGGTGCCGACCTCCGGTGCCTCGGCACGGCCGGTGCGACGGATCGCCTCGGCGAGCGCGGCGAGCGCCTTGGCCTGCTCGGCGACCCCCGGGTCGCCGCCCACGATCGCGAGCTGCGCCTCGGCGCCGTCGATCACGGCGCGGCCCGCGGGCGACGCGGCGGACAGGATGTCGGCGGGCGCGTCGAGCAGCATGTAGCCGCCCTCGTCGGCGAGCCGCAGCGCCACCCGGCGCTGGAACGCCGAGGCGACGCCCGTCGGGACGCTGCCGGGCCGGTCGGCCGTGATGGCGACGTGCATGCCGAGACCGCGGCCCTCCGCGAGGAGCTGCTGGAACACGCCGTACCAGGGCGCCCGGGTCGCGCCGACCTCGAACTCGTTCTTGAACGACGGGAAGTTGTCGACCACGAGCAGGATCCGCCGCTCGTCGGGCGCGCCGGCGCTGCGGCGGTAGTCGACGATCGAGCCCGCGTCGACCGCGGTGTAGGCGGCGCTGCGGCGCTCGAGCTCGTCGCGCAGCATCCGCAGCAGGCGCACGACGCGCTCCGGGTCGTCGCCCGACACGATCGAGCCGACGTGCGGGAGCGCCTCGAGCATCCGGAGCCCGCCGGTGCCGAAGTCGAGCCCGTAGACGTCGACCGGGCCCCCGCGCGGGGTGATGCCCGCCGCGGCCGCCAGGGTGCGCAGGGCCACCGTCTTCCCGGCGCCTCCGGCACCGTAGTAGGCGATGTTGCCGTCGACGTCGGGACGGAAGACCACCTCCTGCTGCTTCTGCAGGTGCGGGAGGTCGACCACGCCCAGCACGAGCTCCGCGTCGCTGCGCTGGTGCAGGCGGGTGAGGTCGAACACCGGCGCCAACTCGTCGAGCCAGGGGCGCCGGGGGGCGGGGATGCGGGCCTCCCCCGCCGCGGCCACCAGGTTCGCCACGAGCCGCGCCTGGTCGGTCGGGCCCGGGTCGGCCTGGGCGGACGCCTGCTCGGCCTCGTCGCGGCCCGGCAGCTCCCACAGGTGCTCGGCACCGAACCGGAGCTCCGCGACCTCGACACCCGGCGCGGCGGGCGTGTCGCTCGTCCAGCCGCCCGCGTACGCCGACTGGAAGGGGGTGAGCCGGCCCGGTCCGGTCTTCGCGATGCCGCGCCCCGGGATCGAGGGGTCGAAGGTGCCCGCGATCTTGTCGCCGACGACGTCCATCGAGTCCGACTCGTCGGCCATCCGCAGGGCGATCCGCAGATTGGTGTTGGCGCGCAGGTTGTCCTTGATGACGCCCGCGGGACGCTGGGTGGCCATGATCAGGTGGATGCCGAGCGAGCGCCCGCGCTGGGCGATGTCGACGACCCCGTCGACGAACTCCGGCACCTCGCCCGCGAGCGCGGCGAACTCGTCGATGACGAGCACGAGCGCGGGGGGCGAGTCCGGGTCGCCGCGCTTCTCCAGGTCGAGCAGGTCCTTCGCCTTCTTGCGGTTGAAGAGGTGCTCGCGGTGGTGCAGCTCCGCGCGCAGCGAGGTGAGCGCCCGCCGCACGAGGTGCGGGCTCAGGTCGGTGACGAGGCCGACGCAGTGCGGCAGGTGCACGCAGTCGGCGAAGGCCGAGCCGCCCTTGTAGTCGACGAACAGGAACGTCACCCGGTCCGGGCTGTACTCGGCCGCCATGCCGAGCACCCAGGCCTGCAGGAACTCCGACTTGCCGGATCCCGTGGTGCCGCCGACGAGCGCATGCGGTCCCTGGGTGCGCAGGTCGAGGTGCATCGCGTCGACGCCCGCGGATCCGACGATCGCGCGCAGTTTGCCGGGACGGCGCCGCACGAGCGGTCCCCCGGAGCGATCGTGGATCGAGTCGTTCTCGCGCCAGCGGCCGACGGCGGCCGAGGGGCTGGTCGCGAGCGTCGGGCCCACGAGCGACAGCATCATGATCGATCGCGGCAGGTCGCTCGAGTCGGCGACGAGCGCCCCCGCATCCGTCACGGGCGCGAGGCGCTTCGCGAACCACAGGGCCTGATCGCGCGAGATGGGCTCGGCGCGCACGTCGGTGATCGCGTCGCCGAGGCGCACGAGACCGACCCGCGCCCCCTCGGAGTCGACCTCGAGGAAGGTGCGCGCGAGGGCGGGCAGCTGCGCCTGCGTCGCCGAGACCCAGATCGGGTAGACCCCGGCGTCGGCGGCGCGCTCGGCCACCTGCACGAGCCGCGCCCGGTCGACGGGTGCGTCGTCCGAGATCAGCAGCACGACCGCGGGCGTCGCCGCGGGGGGCGGCGCGATCTCCTCGGCGCCGTCGCCGACGGAGGCACCCGCGACGAGCGCCGAGCTCTCGAGCATGCGCGCCCCGCGCAGCTCGACGTCCTTCGTGCGGGTGGCGATGAGCTCCTCGATCGCCGAGAGCAGCGCGCCGCCGGTCGCCTGCGAGTTCGCCAGGTGCACCGCCCCGATGGGGCTGTGCGGGGATGCCGTGTGCGGCAGCCACTTGAGCCACTCGAACTCCGTGGTCCAGGTGTTCGAGACCACCGCGGCGACCACGAGCTCGGCCGGCGAGTGCAGACCCGTCAGTTGCACGAGCACGCCCCGCGCGGCGTCGGCCGCAGGAGGCTGGGGGCCCGCGATGCCGAGGGCGCCGGAGAAGTAGAGGTTCTCGGTCACCGGCACGTCGGAGACGTGGCGGAACGCGTCCTGGGTTCTCTTCACGCGCTCGACGTACTCCGGGAGCCCGGTGTCCTCCTTGCTGGTTGTCACGCGGTTGCGCGACTCCATCGTGCCGAGGCCGAGGTTCACCGAGAGGAACTGCCAGTGCTCCGGGCGACGCGTCCACAGCAGCGGCCCGAGCTCGGCCGCCTGCTGGTACACCTCCGCCGTCGACGGGCTCTCGGCGCGTCGGACGGCGCGCTCGCGCTCGGACTCCTCGGCGAGCTTCGCCTCGAGGGTCGTGGCGCGCGCGTCGAAGCGCTCGATGTCGAGCTTGCGCTTGCGCTTGCGGGTCGAGCGCGTCGTCCACCAGGTGCCGAGCATGAGGATGGGCGACGCGAGGATCAGCAGCAGCATCCCCGGTGCGCGGTTCAGGAGGAAGATGCCGCCGACGCCGATCGCGAGCGGGGCCACGAGGGCGAGCCACGGGAACGGCTGCGCGTCCTGCTCCGAGGGCGGGGCGGGCGCCGCGTACTCGGTGCCCGGGTAGCGCGTCTCGACCCGCGGGGAGCGGTTGAACGCGACCGGGCCGGGCGCCGGAGCGGTGGCCGCCCCGGTGTCGGCGATCGCCGCACGCAGCACGGTGTCGCCGAGGCGCACCGTGTCGCCGTCCTCCAGGTCGACGCGCGTGACGAGCCCGCCGTCCACCTCGAGCCCGTTCGCCGAGTTGAGGTCGACGAGCCGGATGGCGTGGCTGAACACGTCGACGCGCGCGTGGCGCTTCGAGACGAGCGGATCGCCGAGCGTCAGCTCGGACGCGGCGGCGTCGCGCCCGAGGAACACCGTGCCGGGCGTCACCGGGAACTCGGTGCCCGCATCCGGGCCCTCGACGACCACGAGGCGCGCGGCGGTGGCCGGAGCGGCGGGCGCGGACGCGCTGCCCTCGGGCACGATCGCGACCGTCGCGCCGGAGCCGAGCTCGGCCTCGGCGATCGCGAAGTCGGCGTCGAGCACACGCGCGGGCGCGCCCGCGGCGTCGGTGACGCTCAGGGTGACGGGCCCGCCGGACGCGGGGCCGAGCTTCGCGAGATACGGGTCGCGGCCGCGGATCCCGGAAGCCACGTCGCCCACCGTCGCCCCGGCATCCGCGGTGACGACGATGTCGGCCTCGGGTCCCGACGCGCGCGTGAGGGTCAGCTTGAGTTTCAGCGGTCGCTCCTTCGCGGTGCGGTGGTGGTGAGACGGGCGGCGAGGTCGCGCGCCGCCCGCACGCGGTAGCGGGCGAGCAGTCGGGTGCGCGGCGTCGCCGCGTCGTGGGCGGCGTCGACCGCACGGAGCGCGGCCGTCCACAGCGCATCCGCCTCGGCCTCCTCGGGCACCCGCCCCGAGAAGACCAGCTCGTCGGTCTCGGTCGCGAGCACCCGCAGGCGCGGTGCCGCCTGCTGCTCGCCGGCGGGGAACTGCCCCTCGAGGCGGGTGGCGAGCATCGAGCGGGTGTGCCGCGGGGGCACGAGGTAGCCGAGCTCCGAATACCGGTCGGCGAGCTCCTCCCACGCCCCGGCCGCCTGATCAGCCGTGCCCCCGGTGCGGCGCCTGCGCATCCGACGGCCCTTGAGACCGGCGATGATCAGCACCGGCAGGAAGACGAGCGCCGCGAGCGCGAGCAGTCCGATCCCGACGCCGTACACCCAGCCGGGCAGCACGAAGGGCAGGTCGTCCTCGTCGTCGTCCTGCTTCTCCAGCTCGACCGGGGTCAGCAGATCCTCGGGCTCCTTGTCGGCGCGCGGGGGCTGGCGCACCTGCGGCTGCGGCTCGCTCTGCGGCTTCGGCACCTGGTCCTGCGGGATGTCGGTCTCGTCGGGCGTGGGATCGAACGGCACCCAGCCGACGCCGTCGAAGGCGACCTCGACCCAGGCGGTCACGTCGTCGCCCGTGACCGTCACCGCGCCCCCGCCCTCGGGCACCTCCGGCGCGAAGCCCATGACGACGCGCGCCGGGAAGCCGAGGCTGCGCGCCATGAGCGCGAACAGCGAGCTGTACTGCTCCTCGTCGCCGATCATCTGCGGCTGCTCGAGCATCTCGCTCATGCGGTCGGCGCCGTGACCGGCGCGCGAGGGAGCCGAATCGGAGGCGCGGCCGTGGCTCAGGAAGCCCTGGGTCACGAGCACCTGGCGGATGGCTTCGAGCTGCGCGGCGGGCGAGCCGGCCGACCCCGCCCACTCCTGCGCCTTCGCCGTCACGATGTCGGGCACGTCCTCGACGGGCGGGAGCTCGACGGATGCGACGGGCACGTCGTCCAGCTGGTCGAGCCCCGGCGCCTCCTGGGTGACCGCGTCGAGGCGATAGCTGTCGCCCTCCCGCAGCCCGGTCGTGAGCACCATGCTGCCCGTCGAGGCGTTGTAGCGCAGCTCGTCGGAGAGCCCCGCAGACGGGCCGCCGGTCAGTTCGAAGTCGTCGGGGTACCCGACGCCCGGAACCCACACGTCGTCGTAGCCCTCGATCGTCACCTCGACCTCCGGATGCGGCACCGGGGTGACGAACGCGGCCGCCGGGAGCGAGCGCCCCACCAGCTCGTACGAGCCGGATCCGCCCGACGAGGCGTCGGCGCCCGTCACGTTCCAGAGCTTGCCGGTGTACGCGTCGAGCGTCGCCATCCGGATGCGGTCGCCCGCCTCGAGACCGGTCGCGGTGAACAGGTCCTCGTCGGTCGCCTGCTTCGTGAAGTGCCGGAACCCGGCGAGCGGGCTCGGGTAGTCGAGCGGGTCGAACGGCGGCTCGATCTCGTCGCGCAGCACGAAGCGCTGGTCCTGCGCGGGCGAGAACCAGAAGCCCGCGCCGCCGCCGAGCACCACGGCGACCACGACCACGAGTGCGCTGCCCACGATCTTGCGCGTGCGCAGCGTGCCGACCGCCGACGCCGCGACGCCGCCCACCGGGCGCCGCCAGCCGAGCCAGAGCAGCACGAGCACCGCGAAGACGACCCCGCGGATGCCCGCCTGATAGGCCTCGGCGGTGCCGACCAGGATCCCGGTGAGGTAGAGGGCGAACGCCGGGAGCACGGCGATCGCGAACCGCCAGGCGGAACGCGGGCGCCGCGCGAGCCAGCGGGTGGCGAGGAGGGTGGAGACGAGCGCGACGATCCAGCTCGCCGCGTAGGGGACCACCGCGATGTAGGCGGGCGCACCGACCGGGGTCGACAGCGTCAGCAGATCGGCCCAGCCGTAGACGGTGCCGATCGCGACGCTCGCGAGGGACTGCAGGGTCGGCACGACGCCGACGATCGTCTGGCTCGGCACCGCGAGGGCCGGGCCGGCGATCACATAGCCGACGAGGGCGACGGCGACCGTGAGCAGCCCGCCCAATCGGAACACCGTGGTGAGGATGCCGGTGGCGGCGCCCAGCACGAGGCCGCCCATCCCCGCCAGCAGGAAGCTGTAGCCGCCGTAGGAGGGCGCGAAGCCGAGTACGCCGAGCACCGCGAGCGTCAGCAGCACCGCCACGTCGACCCAGGTGCGCGCCGACGGCATGGCGGTCCCGCCGTGCGTCGCGGCCGGCGAGGTGGCGCGGCCCGCCTCCGCCGCCGTCACGATCCCACCCCCCGGAACAGGGCGGGCAGATCCTCGAGCCGTCCGAGCGTGAGCATCAGGGTGCCGCCGGCCGAGCCGAGCCGGGCGGGCGAGCCGGCCTCGACGACGACGCCGATGTGGGCGGTGTCGGGGCCGAACAGGGTCTGCACCGAACGGATGTCGCCCGCGCCGAGCGCGGATCCCCCGATCGTCACGACGACGCTCGGGGCGGGGAGGCGCCGGGTGCGCTCGCGCACCAGCGCGCGCAGGGAGGCGAACCCGCCGGTGTCGCCGTACGCGAGGCGGCACGAGGAGTCGAGCATCGACGTGACGCTGCGGGTGCGCCAGGGGCCGCCCTCGCTCACGACGTCGAGCTGGGTGCCGTCGCGGATCACCTGGGCGGCGATCGACGCGCCGACCGACACGGCGAGCTCGAACTCGTCCTCGTCCGCGTAGAACCGGGCCGCGGTCGGCACCACCACGATGATCTGCGAGCGACGGGTCTCCTGGAACTGGCGCACCATGAGCTGCCCGATGCGGGCCGAGGTGCGCCAGTGCACGTAGCGTCGGTCGTCGCCCGGCACATAGGGGCGCAGCGCGTGGAACGCGAGGTCGTTGTTGGTGATCTTCGACGAGACCTGCCCCTCGAGGTCGCGCACGAGACCGGCCGCCGACGACGCCAGGCGCACGGTCCGCGGGTGCACGAACAGGTCGACGGGGTCCGCCCACCGCACGGCGCGGCGCAGCAGTCCGAGCTGGTCGCCGCGGATCGACTCCGCCGGCCCGGCCACGATCACGGCGCGGCGGTTCGTCGGAACCTGGAACAGCTCCTCCTGCTCCTGCTTCGGGTCCATCGCCGGCAGCTGGAACTCGGCGGTGCCCCTGCCGACCGGCAGCTCCATCCGGGTGGGGGCGAGACGGCGGGTGCCCGTATTGGTGACGACCATGCGCCCCATCGCCCGATCCCCGACGACGACCCGGCGGGGGTTCAGCTCGATGAGCACGCCGTAGCTCGAGCGGCCGATGAGGAAGACGGCCGCGACCACGAGGGCGACGAGCAGCACCCAGCCGAGGAAGGTGAACTCCTGCCACCCGAACACGGAGCTCAGCACGAGGGCCAGCACCGCGAGGCCGAGCACGATCCAGCCGACCGGCGTCACGATCCGCAGCGCGGGACCGAGCACCCGCCACAGCGCCCGACCGACCGGTGCGAGCACGTTGCGCGCCGCGACGGCCGCGCGGCGCGCGCGCTCGCCCGCCGGCCGCAGCAGGGCGGTCGCGGTCTCGAGCGGGGCGGCGGTCACGGTGCTCAGGCGGCGCGGTAGGCGGGCGGCTCGATGTCGACGAGGATGCGCGACACGACGTCCTCGGCGCTCACCCCGGCGAACTCCGACTCGGGGTCGATGACGACGCGATGGGCGAGCACCGGCACGGCGAGATCCCGGATGTCGTCGGGGATGACGTACCCGCGCCCGGCGGCGATCGCCCATGTCTTCACGGCTCGCGCCAGCGCCATCGCGCCGCGCATGCTGACGCCGAGCACCACGTCGCGGTGCGTGCGGGTCGCGTCCACGATGTCGGAGAGGTACTGCATGACCGCCTCGTCGACGTGCACCTCGTTCGCGAGCGCCGACATGGCCACGATCGACTCGGGCTTGATGATGGGCGAGACGAGCGATGCGCGCGCCCGGTTCGACGAGTCCATGAGCAGCGCGACCGCCGTCTTGGTGTCGGGGTAGCCGAGGCTCGTCTTGATGAGGAAGCGGTCGAGCTGCGCCTCCGGCAGCTTGTAGGTGCCGGCCTGTTCGACCGGGTTCTGCGTCGCGATCACGAGGAACGGCGCCCCCACCGAGTGGCCCTCGCCGTCGACGGTGACGACGCCCTCCTCCATGACCTCGAGCAGCGCGGACTGGGTCTTCGGCGAGGCGCGGTTGATCTCGTCGGCGAGCACGATCGAGGCGAAGATCGGGCCCGGGTGGAACTGGAAGCGCCCCTTGCCCTGGTCGTAGATCTGCACGCCCGTCACATCCGAGGGCAGCAGGTCGGGGGTGAACTGGATGCGGCTCGTGGTGCCGTCGAGCGTGTTCGCGAGCGACTTGGCGAGCACCGTCTTGCCGGTGCCGGGGAAGTCCTCGAGCAGCACGTGCCCGTCCGAGATGAGGGCGGTGAGCACGAGCTTGATGACGTGGTCCTTGCCCACGATCGCCTTGTCGACGTTCGCGACGAGCTTCTGGAAGGCGTCGGCGAACCACGTCGCCTGCTCCTGGGTGACGGCCATGTGTCTCTCTATCTCTCGGTCTCGACGGCTCAGTAGTACGGTCCGTTGTTGCGGAAGTTGTCCCATTGGGCGGACGAGATCCACGGCGAGTACAGGGTGCCGTCGGGACCGCCCGTGGCGACCACGCGCACCCGCGGTCCGCCGGTCGAGGCCTGGTAGGACTGGGTGAGGCGCACCCCGGTGCCGGGCACGGTGTTGGAGTTCGAGGTGTAGCTGCCCTCGACCTCGATGTGGATCGCGTACGAGCCGCCCGTGTCGGTGAACCGCACCGCGATCTGCTTGCAGGCGTAGTTGCCGTTGGAGCACGTGTAGGTGGTCGAGCTGACGCCGACGATCGTGATCCCCGGATTGCGCGGCTCGGCGGCGATGTTCTGGCTGTCGGTCGCGTTGCCGCTGGCCCCGGCCTTGTTCACGGCGCGCACCTTGATGTCGTAGCTGCCCTGGCCGAGGTTCGCGGACGTCGTGTACGACCGCGAGGTTCCGACGTCCGACCAGCCGTTGCCGTTGAAGTTGACCTCGTAGCTGAGGTTCGCGGTGCCGCCGGGCGATGCGCTCGAGGCGTTCCAGGTCCAGCGGATGCGTCCGTCAGGCGCGTCGCCGTCCAGCTTGTTCCCCGAGAGGCCGCTCGGGACGTCGGGGACCGCCTGCGCGGTCACGGTTCCGGAGGTCGAGGTGGCCTCCGCGCTGCGCTTGTTGCCGGTGTTCACCGCCGTGACCCGCACGGTGTAGCTGCCGGCGCCGAGACCGGCGATCGAGCCGGTCCCGGTGGCGGTGGTCGATCCGGACTTGCCCGACACGGCGCTGCCGCCCCGGTACAGCTGCCACTCGTAGTGCACGCTGCCGCCGTTCGCGTTCGCCGCCGACCACGAGGCCGAGACCGAGCCGCTGTTCGCGTACGAGCCGGTGCCGGTCCACTGGTCGGTGACCGTGAGCTGCACGTTCTGCGGGGTCTGCGGCGTGCCGTACGGGATCACCGCGTCCGACCACGCCGACCAGGCGCCCGGCCCGTGCTCGTTGATCGCCCGCACCGAGAACTGGTAGCTCGTGCCGTTGGTGAGCCCCGTGATCGTGCACGACGGCGGCGCGCAGTTCGTCGGCGTCGGCACCGACGGGGTCGAGCGCACCTCGTAGGAGGTGATGGGCTTGCCGTTCGCCGCCGGCGCCTGGAACCCGATGGTGACCGCGCCCTCGTCGCCCTGACTCGGCACGGTCGGCTTCTGCGGCTGGTCGGGCACGTCGCTGACCACCACCGTGATGGTGCCGGTCGCCTCGCGGTCGGGATCCTCGGTGGCGTCCTGGATCGTGTAGAACACCACGACGGTGCCGGACTTGAGGCTCGGGTTCGGGGTGATGCGCACAGTGTCGGAGGTGAAGGTCACCCCGGCCGGCTCCCCGGTGTTCTGCACGACCGCGTCGACCACCCTCAGCGGCTCGCCCGTCGAGGCGTACGGGTTCGAGTCGTTGACGAGGGGGCTCGCCACGACCGCGCCGTCGCCGCGCTGGGTCTCGTAGTCGTCGGCGACCGCCACCGCGGGGGCGCGCGTCGAGCCGACGACCGTGACGTCGATCGTGCCGGGCACGGTGAACTTGTCCCACCGCAGGGTCACCCCGAGCTGGAAGGTGGTGCCCTTGGGGGTGTTGCGCGGTGTGCTGATGGTGAGGGTCGACCCGGAGATGTCGCCCGAGAGCTTCGGGCCCGTGCCCGTCAGCTCCGAGTAGGTGACCTCCTGGACGATCTGCGGGTTCGGCTGCCCCGTCGCCGTGCGCAGGTCGAAGGTCGTCGTCTCCCCCACCTCGACCTGCAGGCTCGGCGTGGTGAACGTCGGCGGGGTGTCGCGGAACTGCGGGTCGCCGACCACGATGGGCAGCGTGAGGGTCGCGGTGTTGCCCTTCGGGTCGTCCTTCGAGGCGCCGTCCGTGACGGTGAAGGTGACCGATGCGGGGCCCCGGTAGTCGAGCCCGCCCTGGAAGCGGATGGTGTCCCTGTCGACGAAGTTCGGCGTGCCGTCGCTCTGGATCGAGCTCACCGAGGTGGCGTCGGGGATCCAGGCGTCGCGTCCCGACGGCACCTTCACGATGTCCGACAGCGTCCACTCGCGCGCCTCGTTCATCGAGACGTACTGGATCGGAAGGTTCGGGTCGATGAACGGCGGGTCGTCGAACGAGTCGTCGACCGCGGCGGGCACGACGATGAACGCCGTCGCGGAGAGCTCGTCGTCCTCGTTCGTCACCCGGTAGGCGATCGCCTGGCGCACATCCCCCGGCGTGACGGTGATCTTGCCGTGCTGGTCGGGGATCAGCTCGGCGGAGGCGGAGTTCGGACCCTCGAGCGACACCACGAGGGCGGAGTTCGGACCCGACGGGTTGAAAGCGGATCCGTCGAAGACGTCGACCGTGACCGACTTCTTGCCCGCGATCTGCTTGAGGGTGAGCGTCAGGTCGGAGGCCGACGGCGGCAGCAGCGGCGCATCCGGGGTGACCTGCACCTGCACGTAGCTGACCTTCGAGCCCCCGAGGTCGTTCTCGAGGGTGTACCGCAGCGAGAACGACATCTCCTCGTCGGGTGCGGTCAGCACCAGATAGCGCTTGTCGAGCACCTCGGCGTCGATGCCGGCGGGCACGTCGAGCAGCTCCTCGGCGACGTGGATGGGCGAGCCCTGCGGGTCGGAGTCGTTCGCCATGAGGTCGACCTGGGCGATCTTGCCGGGTCGCACCGAGACGTTGTCGGGCACCGGGTTGGGGTTCATCAGCTGCGCGGGCGGCGGGATGACGGCGATGCGGACCTTCGCCGTGCCCGTCTTCCCGAACGCGTCGTAGACCTGGTAGTCGAACTCGTCGGTGCCGGACACGCCCTCGGCCGCCGTGTAGACGATGTAGTCGTCGCCCGTCTCGTCGATCGTGCCGAGCGAGGCCCCCGTCGGGGTGCGCAGCAGGAAGGTGGAGTCGCCGTCCGGATCGATGCCGTCGAGGGGCAGGTCGATGCGGATCGACCCGCCGGCGAGCACGCGGGCGGTCGCGGGCTGCGGCACCGGGGCGCGGTTGGTGTCCTCGTCGAGCGGGGTGACGGTGAAGCGCACCGTCGCCGCGGCGCTCTCGCCGTACGGGTCGAGCACGCGGTAGGCGACGGTGTACTGCCCGGGCTCCCGGGGAGCCTGGAAGCGCACGGTGTCGGCGGAGACGAAGGCGAGCCCGTCGCTCGGGCCCGTCACGAGCTCGTCGTCGAGGAACATCCGCGAATCGTCCGGGTGGCGATCGTTCTCGAGCACGTGCACGGTCGCGATGTCGCCGGCACGCACGGTGACATCGTCGTCGACGGCGATCGGAGGCTGGTGCTTGGTGAGCGCGGGGACCGGCACGACGGTGACGCCGGCGCTGGCCGTGTTGAGCCCGTCCGAGATCGTGTAGGTGAAGCTCACCTGGCTCGTGAGGGCCTGCGGCGCGTTCACCCGGATGAGCGTCGACTCGAGCAGCTCGACCACGACGCCCTTCGCCTGCACGTCGGCGGGCACCGACACCGACTGCACCGCGAGGATGCGTCCGGTCGGGCTGACGTCGTTCGAGAGCACCGAGACGGTCGTCGGCTGGTCGGGTCGCAGGTAGGCGGTGTCCTTCACGGCGACCGGCGGGATGGCCAGGTCGGCGGGCAGCTCCTGCACGTCGACCCGGACGATGCCGACGCTCGACGCCGGACCCGCCTGGAGCGTGTAGGTGAAGTAGTAGATCCCGGCCGCCGAGGCCTCGAAGCGCACCGTGCCGTCGTCGGTGTCGAGGGTCGCCGTGGTGCCCTCGCCCGGGTCCTCGATGCCGGTGAGCGCGAGCGGCGCCCCGTTGGGCGACAGGTCGTTCTCGAGCGGCTTCACGGTGACCTGCTCGCCGACGAACGCGGTCGCGAAGTCGGGGGTGCCGATCGGGTCGAGCGTTCCGGCCGGCTTCACGTCGACGATGAGCGTGCCGGTGACCGAGTCGCCCGCCCCGTCGGTGACCTGGAACTGCACCTCCTTCTCGCCCAGCTCCGAGGTCTGGTGGGTGAAGGTGATCACGCCGTCGGGGGTGAAGCGCACGAGGTCGCCCGAGGTCGGCGCCGCGCCCACCAGGAACAGCTCGTCGCCGTCCGGGTCGCGCCAGTTGGCGAGCACGTTGTACTCGATCGTCTGGTTCGCCTCCACGCTGACCGCGGAGCGCCGCAGCTCGACCGGCTGCTGGTTGGCGCCGTCCGGCACGACGCGGGCCGTCACGTGCGCGGTCGCCGTGCCGCCGCGGCCGTCGTCGACCGTGTAATCGAAGTTGATCGTGCCGACGAACCCGGGGGCCGGGGTGAACTGGAGCGCCCGGCTGCCGTCGATGAAGTCGAGGTGGCCGGTCGACTCGTTGACCTCGCCGTGCTTCGAGACGACGAGCACGTCGCCGTCGGGATCGGTGTCGTTGTCGAGCACCGAGAGGATCGTGGTGCGCCCCTCGCGGATGCCGAACTCGTCGTCGACCGCGGTGGGGGCACGGTTCTCGTCGGTGCGCTCGGCGAGGGTGTCCTCGAACGACTGCAGGGCCGACTTGTCGTCGCCCTCCTCCTCGGTCTCCTCGACCTCGGGCGGCACCACGTCGTCCCAGTTGTCGACGAGGCGCATGTTCTCGGCCGGGAGCCACACGTTGCCGTTGTCGAGGTCGTTGAGCACGACGATGCTGCGGTTGACCCGGAACTCGAGGGCGCTGCCCGCCGTCGGCTGGTCGATGTCGTACGCCGCCGGCTCCTCGCCCGCGCAGGCGAGCAGGTAGCGCTGCGACTGCGCCCACGCGCCGTGCACGCATCCGTCGAGGTTCACGGGGGCCGCGACGTCGTCCGGGTCGGAGGTCGACGCGCTCACCTCGGCGTCGATGGTCTGCACCTCACCCGAACCGAGCGAGACGCTCAGCAGACCGGATCCGGTGGCGAGCACCGCGCGGTCGGAGGCGGGACCGCTCTGCTGAAGCCGCAGCGCGCGCTCGTCGCCGAGCGGTCGCACGGTGCCGTTCTCGAGCACGAGCTCGTTGGTGGACTCGTCGAGCGCGACGGCGGTCTCGCCGATCGCCGCGAGCTGGGAGTCGCCGATCTTCGGGAACGCCGACTCGACCGGCTCGTCCGCGAGGGTCGCGATGCGGTAGGCCTTCTTCTTCTCGGGGGCGATCGCGATGATCGCGCCGCTCGGGGTGACCACCGCGTGGCCGCCGTCGCCGAGCTCGAGCAGCGGCGGCTGCGACACCACGTCGAGGCGCAGGTCTCCGATGCTCGACAGCGCCCAGAGGTCGCCGTCCGCGACCACGGCGAGCACGTCGCCGCCGTAGCTCACCTCGGCGTCGGGCGGCAGGTCGACGGAGCTCGTGATCGCGGTCGTCGCCGGGTCGACCGACTCGAGACGGTGGTTGTCGGGATCGACGACGTAGACGTCGTCACCGCGCTGCAGCACCTCGGTCGCGGGGGACGTGGTGGTGATCGAGGCGTTGAGCTCGTCGATCTGCTTGTTGAGCCGCCCGCCGAGCAGCCGCTCGCCGTTCGTCACCCAGACGTCCCGCGAGGTGAGGTCGACATCCGACACGGGGAACCCCGGATGCAGGGCCGCGATCGTCAGGGTCCCGCCCGCGAGGAGAGCCACGACGGTGGCCACGGCGACGGTCTTGCGACGCGCGCGCCAGGCCTCCGCGATCACCCTGTGTCCCCCCGGTCGGTGCGGTCTCCCCCGAATCGGGGTACGAAGCCGGATCAGGCTAACACGCGAGGAGGCGTCGGATTTGCGGAGCAGATGGGGACTACTCCCCGTCCCCCGGCACCCTCGGACCGGCCCCGCCCGCGGCGTTCCGCTCGAGCAGCACGAGGTCGTCGCGGCTCACCAGGTGGCTCGCGACGGCGTACTCGACGAGTCGCGCGCGACGGTTCGTGGCGAGCTTGCCGCGGCCCCCGCGCAGACCCGCCACGCCCACCTTGTCGAGCTTCTCGCACACGTTGTCGAGCTTGCGGTTGAAGGTCGTGAGGGGCCAGCCGAGACGCTCCGCCGCCTCCGCGTTGCTCGGGATCTGCCCCCGGCCCGGGGAATCCTGGGCGAGCACCTGCTCGGACAGCGCCACCACGAGCAGCCGCTGCGAGCTCGTGAGCGGCACGGCGCCGATCGTCGTCGTGCCCGACGCGCCCGCGTGGATGTGGGTGGTCGAGAAGTACTGCGCGTCGTTCTGGATCGTGAAGTCGTAGGTGGTCGCGCCCGCGCTGAACAGCACCTGCACGAACGGGAACACGACGGGCAGCCGGGCGCCGGGCGGCAGCCAGGCCTGTACCCCGCCCGAACCGTCGCTCACGGTGGCCGAGAGCAGCGTGCCGACGTTCGCGATCCACCACAGCCCGTTCTCCTGCGTGATCAGCAGGAACCTGCGGTGCAGGTACGGGTTGTCGTCGATCTCGAGGTCGCCCTCCCGGCCGATCACGAAGTCCTCGCCCTCGGCGGCCGTGTAGTGCTCGCCGCAGAACTCGATGCGCAGGGTGCTCATGGTCAGGCGGGCGGGTAGCAGGCGGTCAGCGGATCGGAGGTGCGTCCGGCGCGCACCACGAGCACGTCGACGCAGAGCGGCGCACCGGTGTAGCCGTCGACGACGACCGCGTCGCCCTGCACCGGATGCTGGTCGGGCTGGTCGGGGCGGTTGCTGATCCTCCAGATGAGGGTGTCGCCGTCCTGGGCGTCGGGGTTCGACACCGGGAACGTGACCGTCGAACCCGACAGCGTCGGATCGCCGCTCAGCACCGGCGGGTCGATGCGCTGGGGTACGGCCGCCGTGCTGCTGGGACGGGGGGACGAGGGGGGTGCCTGCTCCTGGGGCGAGCCGCCGAACAGCGCGACCGAGACCACGACCGCCGCCACCACGAGGGCGGCGATCACCGCGACCACGATCCCGACGACGCGGCCCCGACGCGACCGCGTCGCCGCCTCGACCGGTGCCTCGGTCGCCGGCGGCGGCACCACCGGTCCCCGGGGGCGCACGATCGTCTCGCTCGGCAGCGCGTCCGAGGCGACGGCGGCGGGCGACACGGCGGGCGGCGCGGTGGCCGTCGCGGTCGCCGGCTGCGCCTCGATCGTCGCGGTGGTGCGCGCCCGCGTCTCGTCGACTGCCTGCGCGGGGGCGGCGGCGAGCGGTTGCGCCTCGATGGTGGCGACCTGGCGCACCCGCGTCTCGTCGGCGTCGCCCGTGTCCGCGGGGCGCGCGGCGACCTCCGTGTGCAGGTTCGGGATCTCGAGCTCGGTGCGCGCGTAGCCGAGCTCCATCTCCACCCGCTGCAGGGCGCGGCCGAAGTCGAGCGCGCTCGCGAAGCGGTCATCCGGATCGGTCGCCATGCCCTTCTGCAGCACGGCGACGAGCGACCGCGGCACATCGGTGCGATCCATCGGGGTGATCGCCCCGCGCTCGATGCGCCCGATCAGGTCGAGGGTCCCGTTGCCGCGCCCGCGCACCTCGAACGGCGTCTGCCCGGCGAGCACCGTCCAGATGGTGGCGGCGAGCGAGAACACGTCGCTGCGCACGTCCGGAGCGGGGTCGTCGTCGAACATCTCGGGTGGCGACCAGGGCACCGAGAGGCCGACCTGCCCCGAGGTGCCGCCGGTGGCGCCCGCCGTGTCGGCGGCACCCGCCGCGAGGGTCGTGGTGTGCACGGGCAGGGCGTCGTCGACCGCCGACGAGATGCCGAAGTCGGTGAGCGCCGGCCAGCCGTAGTCGTTGCCGAGCACGTTGGCGGGCTTGATGTCGCGGTGCAGGATCCCCGCCTGGTGGGCGGTCTGCACGGCGCTCGACAGGCGCACGCCGGTGCGCAGCGCATCCGCGACGGCGAGCGGCGCCTGCTTGTAGCGCTCGGCGAGGCTCGGGCCCGAGCAGTACTCCATGACGAAGAACGGCCGGTCGTCGGCGGCGACGTCGGCGTGGTGGATGGTGACGATGTACGGATGCGCCGAGAGCTGCGCCATGAGGTTCGCCTCGGCGGCGAAGGCCGCGCGGTTCGCGGCCGTCAGCTCGTCGAGCAGCAGCACCTTCACCGCCACCCGGCGCTTCGGGAGGTGCTGCTCGTAGAGGAAGACGTCCGAGAACCCTCCGGACCCGAGCAGCCGCTGGTAGGTGTAGCCGGGCAGCTCGGGAGGCGTCGACGCGGGTCGGCGCATCAGATCTCCTCCACCGTCAGCTCGACGCCGCCGCCCAGGTCGATGACGGTGCCGACGATCACCGGGGTCGGCTCGCCTCCGCGCAGCTTCTGGCTCTCGCCGTTCGGAAGCACGACCGAGGTGCCGTTGCGCGAGTGCAGGTCGGTCACCACCACCGTGCCGCCCTCCACCGCGATCCGCAGGTGCGAGCGCGAGATGTCCTGGTCGCCCGCGGTGATCGTGACGAGCCGCGGCAACTGCCTCCCGGGCACGCCGGAGACGCTCGGCGACCTGCCGAGCACGATGGCCGGGTCGAGCGGCTCGCGGATGCCGCTCGGCAGCACCACCGCCAGCGCCGGGGCGGCGGGGAGGGCGGGGCCGTCGCCGCGGGGGCGGCGCGGGCGGCCGGTGCGGGTGATCGACGACGCCAGCACGGTGCTGCCGTCGTGGTCGCCGTCCACCGTCTCCGCGGGAGGGGCGTCCTCCTCCTCCGCCGGTTCGGGGGCGCGCACGGCGGCGTCCTCGACCGAGCGGTACATGGTGTCGCCGAAGAGGTAGTCGTAGCCGCCGCCCGGGGCGGCGGGGGCGTCGGTCGTCGCGGCGGTCGGCGGGGCGCCGATCTCGTCGCCGGGCACCGCGACCGTCTCCTCGGAGATCGCCGACGCGGGCGCCGGTTCCGGGGGCGGCGCACCGGCGGGCGCCGGGTCGGGGGCGGGCACGGCGGCGGGGACGGCGGATGGCGCGGGCGCGGGGGGCGGCGTCGTGGCGGCGCCCGTCGCGAACGCCGCGGCGCGCACCACTCCCGCCTCGATGGGCAGCTCGAGCCCGGCGGTGCCGCTCAGGGTGACGCCGACCGACCCGCCGGGCAGCCGGCGCTCGATCCAGGTGGTCGCCCCGGAGCCGGAGACCTGCTCGGCGCCCGCGCGCACGACCGCGTCCCCGCGCACGATCACGTCGACGCCCCCGTCGAGCAGCTCGACGAAGGCGAACGGCGGGGTGGAGAAGAGACCGTGCGAGGTGAGCGCCTCGAGCACGCCGGCCGGGCCCCGTTCGTCGCGGATCCGCACCCACAGCCGATCGACGTCGGCGGCATCCAGGGCACCGGCCACGAACAGCGCGCGGGCGGGCGTGACGAAGGCGAGCCAGCCGTCGTGGGCGGCGGTATAGCGGTGGGTCACGTTCAGGCCCTCGGCATCGTGTCTTCGAGCAGTCGCGGGTCGCGATCGACGGTCTCGTCGAGGGGGCCGGCGTCTTCGGGCACCTCCGACTCCACGACCACCACGGTCACGTTATCGCGTCCGCCGGCGGCCACCGCGGCGCCGACCAGCCGCTCGGCGAGGCTCGGGCCGTCGGGCTCGCGGGCGACCTGCTGGTCGTGGAACACGATGATGCGGGCGATCTCGTCGTCGCCGAGCTCCTTCGTGAGCCCGTCGCTGCAGAGCAGGAAGGTCTGGCGGGCGCGCACCGGCACGAGCCACACGTCGGGCTCGACCTCCGTCTCCGCGCCGAGCGCCCGGGTGACGATGTTGCGCTGCGGGTGCACCGCCGCATCCTCGGGGCTGAGGAGGCCGGCGGCGACCAGCTCCTGCACGGCGGAGTGGTCGATGCTCTGCTGCTCGAGCCGGCGCCCGTCCCACGAGTAGGTGCGCGAGTCGCCGACGTTGAACGTCATCCAGTGGGGCCCGGCGCCGTCGATGTCGACGATCGCGACCCCGGTGAGGGTGGTGCCCGACATGCTGCCGTCGCGGAGGGCGACCACCGCGTCGTTCGCGCGTCGCACGGCGTCGAGCACGACGCGGGCGCTCGCCGGCCCGGTCGGGACGGCGCTCGCGAACACCTCGATCGCGGCGCGGCTCGCGAGGTCGCCGTGGGCGTGACCGCCCATGCCGTCGGCGACGATCCAGTACGGCGGCGCCGAGAGGAAGCTGTCCTCGTTGCTCGCGCGCACGGCGCCGACGTGGGTCGCACCGGCATGCCGCAGGCTCACGATCGTGTCGCCGATCGCGAACTCCTCGCGGACCTCCACCGGCATCCCCCGTCCCTCAGCAGTCGATGCAAACGTAGCAAGATCGCGCGGTCGACAGACGGCCGCCCGACGGGGAGCGCTCCCCATGCCCCGGGCGTCAGGCCTCCGGGGCCGCCTCGGGGGTCTCGGGGATCACGTTGTCGACGCCCAGCAGGTAGGAGCCCAGCTCGATGACCGCGCCGTCGGGCACGGGGCTGAACTCGGTCGAGGCGACGACGGTGCGGCGGCGGTTCGCCACCACGGAGACGCCGTTCGTGGAGTTGAGGTCGAGCACGAACAACCCGCCGTCGTACGGGAGCAGGATGGCGTGGTTCTTCGACACCGTCTTCTCGCGGTCTTCGACGGTGACGAGCTTCGCGTCGGGGAAGCCCTCGACGTCGAAGGGCTTGCGTCCGACGACGACGGGGCCGTCGACGGCGATCCGGTCGCCGTCGGCGAGCAGCAGCACCCATCCGCTGACGTGGCGCGGGGGCCCGCCGGGGAAGAACACCGGCTCCGAGGGGTCGCGGGGCGGGATGCCGCGCCCGACGAGGCGGGTGCGGGTGTCGACGAGCCCGGGCTCCAGGTCGCCGCCGGTCAGCCACGGTGGGCGCAGCACCGGATCCCCTGGCTGGAATCCCGGTGTGGCCTCGTTCACATCATGATCATTTCCACGCAACCTGGCCACGTCAAGCGTGCTCGCCGTTATCGGGGCGACTTCACCCGGGTGACGCGCATCCGGATGAGGCTCGCGACGACGGCGACGGCCATCGAGACGACGATCACCGCGAGCGACGCCCAGGTGCTGATCTCGGGCGCCCACTCGATCGGGTGGCCGCCGTTGATGAACGGCAGCTCGTTCTCGTGCATGGCGTGCAGCACGAGCTTGACGCCGATGAACAGCAGGATGAAGGCGATGCCGAACCGCAGGTATTCGAGCTTGTCGACCAGGTCGCCGAGCAGGAAGTAGAGCTGCCGCAGGCCCATCAGGGCGAACACGTTCGCCGTGAACACGATGAACGGGCTCTGGGTGATGCCGAAGATCGCCGGGATCGAGTCGAGCGCGAAGACCAGGTCGGTGGTGCCGAGCGCCACGAGCACCATCAGCACGGGGGTGAACATGCGGCGGCCGTCGATGGTGGTGCGCAGCTTCGCGCCGTCGAAGGTGTCGGTGATGGCGACCCGCGTGCGCATCCAGCTCAGCATCCTGCCCTCGCGTTCGACCTCGTCGTGCGGGCCGGTGCGCACCTGCTGGATCGCGGTGAACACGAGGAACGCGCCGAAGATGTAGAACACCCAGCTGAAGTTCTCGATGAGGGCGGAGCCGAGCACGATGAAGACGCCGCGGAAGACGAGCGCCAGGATGATGCCGATCATCAGCAGCTCCTGCTGATACTTCCGGGGGACGGCGAAGCGAGCCATGATCAGCAGGAACACGAAGAGGTTGTCGATCGAGAGGCTGTACTCGGTGAGCCAGCCGGCGACGAACTGGCCGGCGTGCTCCGCGTCGCCGAGCACGAGCATGAGGCCCGCGAAGGCGAGAGCCAGCAGCACGTAGAAGCCGATCCAGAGTGCGGACTCGCGGGTGGACGGCACGTGGGGGCGCTTGAACGCGAGCACGAGGTCGAACGCGAGGATGAGCGCGAGCACCGCATAGGTGCCGATCTCGAACCAGAGGGGGAGGGCGAGGTGCACGGGGGCCTTTCGGAGTGGAGACGGAGGAACCTCGAACGTCTCTCCCGCGCGGTGTGCGCCTGATCTGCGCGGTTCCGCGGTCGCGACCGGGGCTGCGGCTTCGGAGCCCGTGATGACGGTCGCGACGAGGTGGGATACTCCCCTTCGCCCCGCCAGTCTAGTGGCATGCGGGGTCGAGCCCTAGGGTGGTCGGCATGAGCGACTCCTCCCCTGACGACGACGCGCTCCGCGCGGAGGCCCGCAAGCGCGTGAAGGCCAAGCGCGACTTCTTCTCGATGCTCGCGATCTTCGTGGTCGTGACCGTGCTGCTGCTCGTGATCTGGTACGTGACGAGCGGCCCCGGCAGCTACTTCTGGCCGATCTGGCCGATCATCGGCTTCGTGCTCGCGACCGTCTTCGCGGCTCTCGACGCGTGGGGCATCACGCGTCGCTTCGTGACCGAGGCGGATGTCGACGCCGAGGTCGAGCGGATGACTCGCCGCAAGCGCTGAGCCCGCCGGTCGCCCGCCACCCCCTGCAGGTGGTCGAGGAGCGCGCCGCGTGGCGGCAGGCGTCTCGAGACCACTGGCACGGGGGCCGGTCACCCGGCGAGGAGTCGCTCGAGTGCGGGGCTGCGGGAGGGCAGCCGTGTGTGTCGCAGGGTCCCATCCCGGTCGGGTTTCTCGAGCAGGTAGTCGCCGCCGTCTCGTCGGATGCGCCACCGGTTGTTGTGGATGCTGAGGTGGCAGAACCGGCACAGCAGCACCCCACTGTCGATGTCGGTGCGGCCGTCGTGTTCGTCCCAGTGGTCGATGTGGTGTGCTTCGCACCAGGCGGGTGGCCGCCCGCACATCAGGCACCCGCCATCCCGGGCGGCCATCGCGGTCCGTTGCTTCTCCGTGAACAGTCGCTGTTCCCGCCCCAGGTTGAGCGCTTTGCCGTCTCCGTCGAACAGGATCGGGATGGCGCCGGTGCTGCAGATGAACCGCTCCGCCGTGTCGATCGACACCGCCTCGCTCTGCCCTTCGAAGAACGCGGCACCCACCCGGGTGTCGAGGTCGTCTTCGTGACGAGGATCCGGACGGCGGGCTTCCGATCCCCGAGCAGCCGGTTCGGATCGACCTGCGCACCCGCACGCAGCAGGTCGACGAAGGTGTCGAGGGCGAGCTGCTCCGTGCTGCGCTCGTCCCGCATGATGTCTTCCGCACGTTCGATGGCGTCCGGATCCACGAACCGGGGTCCGCCGCGGCGGGGTGAGGTGGCGGCGTCGAGGATCGGCACCACGATCACCGCCGACTCCGGATCCAACAACCCCGTCACCCGGGTCATCCCATCCAACTGCGGGCTCACCCGCAGGAACCGCTTCTGGTGCAGTTCCCGCTCCCGGGCGGCGATGCCGGCCAGGTCGAGTTCGTCACGCACACGGCCCGCACGGATCGCGAGTTGCTCGATCGTCAGTCCCGGCGCCTCGCGGAGCAACTGTCCGACTGCTTCTTCCAGCACATCGCCCGTGGTGCCCTGGGCTGCCGCGGTCAGGCGGGCGCGGATCAGCTCCGCCGCCTCCACCGAGATCGTCGCGGCGGCGACCGCGTCGCCGATCAAGCGCTGCCACCGCGGCACCGGCGGCGCCTCGGGCATCGTCGGCCGATCGACGGACAGCAGCTCTGCTGCCTTCACGAGCGTGCGGGCATCCCGGGTGGAGGTGCCGGACACCTTCGCGATCAACTCCTCCGCAGTCCGCACCCCCTCCGACTGCGCCAGCCCCGCATGCCCCAACTCGCGGCGCGAACGGTGGGCGATCTCACCCGCCACCGTCGCCGCCACCGCATCCAAGCGACGCCGCACCTCCGCGATCCAACGCTGCGACACCAGCAACTCCGCATCACCCAAACCCGCCACCGACACGGGGGCGAACGGCACCGACAGATCACCCACCCGGGCGAGGGAGTCGGTGATCGAAGCCATACCCGATCCTCCCACGACCCGAACGAATGTTCGAGACTCAGGGCAGTACTGGTGGAGAAGTCACCACCCCACCGAAGCGGGAGGAGACGAAGCCCGGGCCAGCGCGAGCGCACGGCAGGTCTCGACACGCGAGCGGCGGGAGGCCGTGCCGTCCGCCCGGCGGGGAGCAGCCTTCTCCCAGGCTGCGGCGCCGTATTCTGAGATCGCCGACACGACCCGACCAGGAGCACCGCCCCGATGACCGAGCCGCGCACGACCGACATCCCGCCTCGCACCCGCAAGGCCCAGACGCCCTGGGTGAGTGCCGTCGGGTACTTCATCTTCTTCAGCCGCTGGCTGCAGGCGCCCCTCTACCTGGGGCTGATCGTCGCCCAGGCGATCTACGTGGTCGTCTTCATGGTCGAGCTGTGGCACCTGGGCGAGGAGGTGATCAGCCACTGGCCGAAGATCGAGGAGGCCACGATCATGCTGGCCGTGCTCGGCCTGATCGACGTGGTGATGATCGCCAACCTGCTCATCATGGTGATCATCGGCGGATACGAGACCTTCGTCTCGCGCATCCGGGTCGACGACCACCCCGACCAGCCGGAATGGCTCAGCCACGTCAACGCCAACGTGCTCAAGGTGAAGCTCGCGATGGCGATCATCGGCATCTCGTCGATCCACCTGCTCAAGACCTTCATCGAGGTGGGCGACCTCGGCGCCTCGGGAGCCGAGAACACGACCGGTGAGACGTACACCGGCGAGGGCGTGTTCTGGCAGGTGATGATCCACCTGACCTTCATCGTGTCGGCGCTCGCGCTCGCGCTCATCGACAAGTGGTCGGTGTCGACGCAGGCGAAGCTGCACGCGTCCGGAGCGCACGAGGAGCCGGTCGAGCCGACGCTCGCGCACGCCTGAGTCAGCCGGCGAGGGGCGCGATCAGCTGCGGGTCGGCCGGGTCGACGGCGCGCGAGTTGTTGACGCGCCGGTCGACCTCGTAACTCGAGATCGTGGCGGCCATCTCGGCCGACACCGCTTCGAGCAGGTCGAGCATGCGCTGCTTCTCGGCGTCGCTCGCAAGCTTCGCGGGCGAGAGCCACTCGTCGTAGGCGTCGCGGCTGAGGAACGCCGGCATGCGGTCGTGCACCTCGCCGGATGCGTCGCGCGCCTCGCGTGTGACGATCACCGTCGACACCACCCACCGGTCGTCGACCTTGCGTGCCGTCGCCAGCCCCGCGGCTGCGAGCAGCGGACGCTCTCCGTGCAGGAAGTGCGGCTGCTTGTCGCCCGCCTCACCCGTCCACTCGTAGTAGCCGCGCATCGGGACGATGCAGCGGTTGCCGGCGAACGCCGACCTCCACAGGCCGTTGGTGGCGACCGTCTCGATGCGGGCGTTGAACTGCGGGCGCCCCTTCGCGGTCAGGAACGGCGGGTGGAAGTCCCACGCGGCAGGTTCGATGCCGCGCACGATCTCACCGGATGACGCGGCCCGGTCGCGCACGATGGGCACCACATCCGTCGGGGCGATCGAGAAGCTCGGCCGCCAGTCGCGGTAGTCGTTGCCCTGGGCGACGAACTCCTCGATCAGCTCGTTCGTCTCGGCGTCGTTCGCGAATCGTCCGCACATGCCCACATCATCCCGCGCACCCCCGACGCCGCGGTGTTGCCCGACCCCCACCCCCGACCGCGCAGCGGTGCGACCGCGCTCGTACCGCGGAGCGGAGTGCCGCGGATTATCGCGGCACCAGGATACTCAGTGCTGGGCGTCGAACGCGTCGACGATCTCGGCCTTGATGCGCCCGCGGTCGCCGACGGTGTAGCCGTTGCCCTGCGCCCAGGTGCGGATGGCGGCGAGACGGTCGGGGCTGGAGCCGTTCGACGCGGAGCGGGCGCGCGGGGCGGAGGCGCGCGACGCTCCCCCGACACGGCGCCCGGCCGCGATGTACGGCGCGAGCGCTTCGGCGAGCGCACGGGCGTTGTCGGCACCGAGGTCGATCTCGTAGTCGACGCCGTCGAGCGCGAAGCGCGTCGAGCGCGAACCGGCCGGCAGCTCCTCCCCGTCGAGGTCGTCGGTGAGGATCGTGATCGTCTTCTTCGCCATGCCGTGAGTGTAGAGCCCTCAGCCTTCGGCGAGCACGGCCTCCATCTGACCCATCGCGCCGGCGAGCCCCTCCTCCATGCCCATCTCGAGGGTCTTCTGCAGCTCCTCGGTGGTGTCGTAGCGCGAGACGCACACCATGCGCGCGCCGCCGTCGGTCGCCTCGAAGCGGTAGTCCATGTGGGTGGTCGGCATGCCCTCGACCGGGGTGCCCTCGGCATCCGCGAAGAAGTCGTCGGCCGTGAAGCCGACGTGCGGCTCGACGCTGAGCACACGCCAGATGCCGTGGAACTGCTCGCCTTCGGGGCTCGTCATGAAGTAGTGCACGGTACCGCCCGGCGTGAGCTCGTGCCGCACGACGGTCGCCGGATGCGTGGGCGGCCCCCACCAGCGCTCCATCTTGCGCGGGTCGGCGTAGAGCTCCCACACCTTCTCGAGCGGATGGGCGAAGGTCGCCGTCACCGTGAGGGTCGCGTTCTCGAGGTCCTTGTCGACCGTCAGTTCCATGTCTCTGCTTCCTTCCGTCAGTCTTCGTCGAGCAGGGCGGACATGCGCTGGATGCGCCCCCGCCATGCCTCTTCCAGCTGGTCGAGCGCCTCACGGGCGCGCCGCAGGGCCTCGGGTTCCGATCGCACGAGCAACTCCCGTCCGCGGCGCACCTTGGTCACGAGCCCCACCTGCTCGAGCACCGCGACGTGCTTCTGCACGGCGGCGAAGCTCATTGGGTAGTCGGCGGCGAGGCGGCTCACCGAGAGCTCGCCGTCGACGCTGCGCCGCAGGATGTCGCGGCGCGTCGCGTCGGCGAGCGCGTGGAAGAGCCGGTCCACGTCGGCGTCGCTCAGATCAGTTGATACAACCATTTGGTTGTAGGTTAGGGGGCGGAGCCGCAAAGCGCAAGCAGCGCAGTCACCCCTCGGACGTCAACCACGCCACGACGACATCGCCGATCATGCCGCGGTAGTGGTCGCGGCGGGCCGTGTCCAACAGATCTCGGTCGAACAGGTAGCCGAAGGTGTACTGGTTCGCGACCTGGAAGAAGCAGTACGAGCTGATCATCAGGTGCACGTCGAGCGCTTCCACGTCGCGGCGCAACGTGCCCTCCGCGCGTCCACGGGCCAGAACACCATCGAGAACGCCGATCGCCGGTTGATTGAGTTCCCGAAGTGACGTCAACCGACTGATGAACTTTCCCCGATGGATGTTCTCGATCGAGACCAACCGAATGAAGTCGCTGTTCGCGAGGTGGTGATCGTAGGTGCGCTCGGCGATGCGCCGCACGGCCTCCACCGGGGGCAGATCATCGGCGTGCAACTGCTGCTCGGCGACGCGGATTCCGCGGTACGCCTTCTCGAGCACGGCGAGATAGAGCTGCTCCTTGCCGCCGAAGTAGTAGTAGATCATCCGCTTCGTGGTGCGGGTGCGCTCCGCGATCTCGTCGACCCGGGTGCCGGCGAAACCCGACTCGGCGAAGGCCGCCGTCGCCACGTCGAGCAGCTCGGCACGCGTGCGCTCGGCGTCGCGGATGCGTTCGCCCGGCACGGTCATGCCTCTCACCCTAGGGTCGGCAGCGCGCGCCGGGGTCATTCCCCGCCGAGCACTCTGCGCGGGTTGTCCACCAGAAGCCGCTGCTCGTCGGCGGACGTGAGGCCGAGCTTGCGCAGGAGCGGGAGGATGCGCGTGGCCAGTTGGTCCATGCGCCACTCGGGGGCGTGCACCGCGCGCCACGACGGCGGCGTGACGCGGCTGAAGACCGCGGCGTCATGGGACAGCACGATCCTGTCGAGGTACCCGGCGTCCAGCAGCGCCAGCAGGGTGCGGATGCGGTTCTCGTCCGGATGCACGTGCGCCATGCCGAACCGGTCGAAGCCGAGGAAGGATCCGGCGTCCGCGAGCTCGCGCAGGTAGCCGAGGTCGTCCGAGTCGCCCGAGTGGCCGATCACGACCCGGTCGAGCGGCACTCCGAGGTCGGCGAACATCTTCTGCTGCATAAGGCCACCCCGGGAGGCGGCGTGGCTGTGCGTCGTGATCGGGGTGCCGGTCTCCCGATGCGCGATCGCGGCCGCCCGGAAGACACGCGCGATGTCGGGCGTGATCCCCGCGCTGTCCGAGAGCACCTTGATCATCCCGGCGCGCACGGATGTTCCCGCGATCCCTCGGCGGATGTCACCAAGGAACAGTTCCACGAGGGGGTCCGGTCCGTCGACCAACAAGCCCGGACCGGTGAGTCGGAGCGCGGGCGGGAGCACCTGATCGGCGTAGTACCCGGTCGCTGCGATGAGCGTCATCCGGGTGCGAGCGGCGACCTTCGCGACCCGCGCGACGTCGCGCCCGAGCCCCGGAACGGTGAGGTCGACGACGGTGCGTATCCCGAGGTCGAACAGGCGCTCGAACTCCGCCGCCGCCGCCTCGATCGCAGCTTCCTCGTGCCATTCGGGGTGCGGAAGGTCGCGGTCGAGGTCGGGGCTGGTGACGAAGACGTGCTCGTGGATGAGCGTGGTACCGAGCTCGTGCGCCGCAACCTCGCCTGTGAAGGTCGGGATGCGACGCACGAGCGGCACCGTCTCAGCCGGCAGTGGCTCGGATGGCCTTGTAGACCTCGAGCTTCTCGCCGGCGTACTCGCTGAGGAAGAACTCCTCGGCCTTCTTCGAGAACGCCTCGCGGTCGACATCCTCGACGACCTGCCAGGCGTCGCCCGACCGCCACTCCTCGAGCGTCGCCTCCTCGCTCTCGGCGACGCACGCGGTGACGGAGTCGACGGCGGCACCGACGGCATCCGACAACGCCTTCTGCTGCCGCTCGCTCAGCTCGTTCCACTTGGAGCTCATGACCACCAGGTTGGTGTTGAGCTGGTGGTACGACAGGCTCACGTAGTCCTGCACCTCGGGCAGGTTCAGCGCCACCAGGTTGGTGATCGGGTTCTCCTGGCCGTCGACCAGACCCTGCTGGAGTGCGAGGTAGAGCTCCTCGTACGCGACCTCGGTGGCCTGAGCCCCGAGGGCCCTTGCGTTCAGCAGGAACTGGGGCGAGCCCGGGAAGCGCATCCGCAGGCCCTCGAGATCGGCGGGTTCGCGGATCGGCGAGTTCGCGGTGAACAACCGCCCACCCGCGGACCAGGCGCCCAGGACCTGCACGCCCGTCGCGTCGGCGAAGCCCTTCACGAGCACCTCGGATTCGTCGCTCGCCATGAACGCGGCGAGGTGGTCGGCGTCGTCGAACGCGAACGCCGCATCCATGACGCTGATCGGCTCGTACACCGCGCCGAGCGCCGAGGCACCCTGGATGTCCATGTCGATGTCGCCCGAGACGACGGACGCGATGCGGTCGGCGTCGCCCCCGAGCTGACTCTGGCCGTAGATCTCGATGGTCAGGCCGACATCGGCGGCCGCCACCTCGTCCGCGATGACCTGCGCACCGCACGCCGCCTGGGGCTGCGTGTCGTTGTACGAGTGCGCGAGCGTCAGGGTGAACTCCTGCTCGTCGGGGGTCGGGGCGGCTTCTCCGCCGGGTGCGCACGCGGCCAGCATCAGCGCCGGCACGGCGGCGAACGCGACCAACGCGACCTTGCGTGAACGTGTTGCCATGTGTGTTGCTCCTCTCAGTGGTGTGTGGGTGGTGAGTCGGCACCAGCCTCGTTGGCGACGAGGCGGGTCAGGTCGTCGAGCATCGAGCGCCGGTCGGCGGTCTCGCCCGTGAAGATCTCGAAGGCGTCGGCCGCCTGGTGCATCGCCATGCCGAGTCCCGTCATCACCAGGCGCCCCTGGGCTCGCGCGGCGGCGAGGAGTTCGGTCTCGGCGGGCCGGTAGACGATGTCGGCCACCCAGGCCGACGGCGCGAGCTGCCCCAGGTCGACCGGGATGCCGGGGTGGGCGATCATCCCCGACGGGGTCGCGTTCACCAGCCCATCCGCCTCGGCCAGGATCACGCCGAGCTCCGTCGGCGCGACGCAGCGCGCACGATGGTGGGCGGCGAGTTGCCCAGCGCGGTCGACGTCGACGTCGACGATCACGAGGTCGTCGACGCCACGGGCGGCGAGGGATGACGCGACCGCAGAGCCGGCTCCCCCCGCGCCGAGGAGCACGACGCGTCCGCGTTGCGCTCCGCTGAGCGCCTCGTCGTAGGCTGCCCCAAATCCGGTGACGTCGGTGTTGTGTCCGACCGCTCCGTCGGGTTCGAATACGACGGTGTTCACCGCCCCGACTGCCGCGGCGCTCCGGGCCAGCCCCTGCAGGAAGGGGATCACCGTCTGCTTCACCGGGTGGGTGATGTTGAGGCCGTCGAATCCGAGCCGGCGCGCCGACTCCAACAGCCGTTCCATCGTGGGGGCGGTGCCCTCGCCCGCGGCGAGATCGATGGTGCGATACACGTAGTGGATGCCGTGGCGGGCGCCCTCGAGTTCGTGCATCGGCGGTGTCAACGACGGCGCCACCCCCTCGCCGATGAGCCCGACGAGGACGGTACGAGGCCGCGCGATGCGAGGAGCGGAGATCGTCACAATCCCAGCACCCCCGGCAGCCACAGCACGGCATCGGGGAAGGCGATCGCCAGGATGACGACGACGACCGACGGGATCATGAAGGGCAGCGCGCCGCGGAACACCTCGCCGACCCGGGTCCGGGAGACCGAGGCGGTGACGAAGAGCACGGTGCCGACCGGTGGGGTGAGCAGCCCGAGCATCAGCGACACGATCAGCACGACACCCAACACGGTGGGATCGATGCCGTACGAGCTCGCGATGGGCAGGAGGATCGGCACGACCAGCACCAAGATGGCGGTGGCGTCGATCGCGGTGCCGAGGAGCAGCATCAGGAGCGCGGCGAGGATCAGGAACACGGTCGCGTTGTCGGTCACCGAGAACACCAGCTCGGTGAGCATCTGCGGAAGACGCTCGCGGGCGAGGATGTAGCCCAGCAGCGACGCCGAGGTGACGATCAGCATGATGCCTGCCGTCGTCAGCACGGTCTCCTTGATCGCCGTGAACAGGGCCTTCCAGGTCAGGGATCGCTGGATGAGCGAGATGACCAGCACGTATGCCGCCCCGACGGCGGCGGCCTCGGTCGGGGTGAAGAAGCCGCCCAGGATGCCCCCGAGGATGATGACGGGGGCGAAGAGCGGGAGCAGCACGCCCTTGAACGATGCGAGCAGTTCGGCGCGGTCGAACACTCCTGCCCGGATGCGGGGGTTGCGCCGCACGAGCACCCAGACCACCACGCAGAGCCCGATTGCCATGATGATCGCCGGGATCACGGAGGCCGCGAACAGTGCTCCTGTCGACGCCGCCGCGAGCCCTGCAAAGATCACCGCGGGGATGCTGGGGGGCATGACCGGGGCGATGAGCGCCGCCGACGACGAGATCCCGGTGGCGAATCGCCGGTCGTACCCGGCGCGCAGCATCGCGGGGATCTGCACCTTGCCCAGTGCGGCGGCATCGGCGACGGCGGATCCGCTCATCCAGGAGAAGCCCACGCTCGTGCCAACGACGACGTATCCGAGGTTGCCGCGAACCTTCGCGAGCAACGCGTGCGCGAACCGGAACAGCCGCTCGGCCATCCCGGTGTGGTTGGCGAGCGCGCCGAGGAAGACGAACAACGGAACGGCGAGGAGCGGGAAGCTGCCGGCGGCGTTGGTGATCTGCCTGAGGGCGGCACCGAGCGACTGACCGGCGAGGATCATGTAGACCAGCGACGGGCCGATGAAGGCGAACGCGACGGGAACGCGCAGCAGCAGCAGCGCGACGATGGCGATCCCGAGCAGGGCGAGTTCCATCAGCGCACCTCCGCTTCGGGCTCCGACCCGGCGCCTTGCGGCAGCACCGGACCGTGGCGGGCGATGTCGACCGCGGCGACCACGGCGCGGATGGCGGTGCTGATCGAACCGATCAGCACCGGGATGTAGACGAACGACATCGGAATCCGCAGAACAGGCGACTTGACGATCCCCTGCGACTCGACGAGGTCGAGGGCGGAGACGGTCAGTCCGATCGCCACGGCGGCCACGACGATGAGGGCGAAGACCTGGATGGCGCGCACGACGCGCGGGTTCTTGATGGTGTCGGCGACCTCGAGCGCGATGTGGCCGCGGGCGGTGACGAGGAGCCCCATCGCCGAGAACGTGAGCCAGATCAGGGCGAAGCGCGAGATCTCACCCGTCCACGCGAACCCTTCGAACGGCAGGTACCGCTGGCCCGCCTGGATCAGCATGAACACGAAGATGACCACGAGGGAGACCGCGCCGATCGCCAGCTCGAGGATCCCGATCAGGGTGATCGCACGGTGGAGCGCCTGCCGTCGCGGTGAGGGATGGGCGTCGAGGCTGGTCACGGACTTCCTTGTTCGTTCGTCCACGCAGGTCATTCTGCGTGCATTTCTGCGACCGTACTAGTTAGTACATTGCGAACGCAACCGTTCGCGAGCCTGGTCGCGGTGCCCTGGTGTTCTTATGTACTAACTGTTACGTTCTCTTCATGCGGACCTCGATCGCGACCGTGTGCCTGTCCGGCGGGCTGACTGAGAAGCTCCACGCCTGCGCTGCTGCGGGATTCGACGGCGTCGAGATCATGGATGCCGACCTCGTGGCGGCCGACGAGTCCCCCGAGGAGATCCGCGCGCTCTGCGCTCGACTCGGCCTCGGAATCGAGATGTTCCAGCCGTTCCGGGATGTCGAAGGGGTGACGGATGAGGTGTTCGCCGACACTCTGCGTCGGGCGAGCGCAAAGTTCGCGACGATGGCGAGGCTCGGCGCCGACCTGGTGCTGGTCTGCAGCAACGTCGCCACCGCCACGATCGATGACGACGAACTCGCCGCCCGTCAGCTCGGCGCCCTCGCCGACCTCGCCGCAGAGAAGGGGATCCGCATCGCGTACGAGGCGATGGCGTGGGGCACGTACGTGAACGACTACCGCCATTCCTGGCGGATCGTGGAGAAGGCCGATCGGCCGAACCTCGGCATCTGCCTGGACAGCTTCCACATCCTCTCCCGCGGCGACGACCCGACCGGCATCGAGCAGATCGACGGCGACAAGATCTTCTTCCTGCAGCTCGCCGACGCTCCCGTCCTGGACATGGATCTTCTCTCGTGGAGCCGTCATCATCGCCTCTTCCCCGGGGAAGGCGGTTTCGACCTCCCGGGCTTTCTCGCGCACGTCCTCGCCGCCGGGTACGGCGGCCCGCTCTCCCTCGAGGTCTTCAACGACACCTTCCGGCAGACGGATCCGGTGCGGACGGCGGAGCACGCGCTCCGCTCGCTCCTCTGGCTGGCCGATCGCACCGCTCACGCGCACGGAGAGGGTGACGGTGACGCCGGAGTCGCCCGGCCACCGCGGGCCGTCGACTTCGTCGAGATCGCCGGCGCCGACCTCGCCGTCGCCGACGAGATGCTCGCCCAGCTGGGATTCCGATTCCGCGGTCGCCATCGCAGCAAGCCGGTCAGGCTGTGGAGCTACGGCGACGCGCGCATCGTGCTCGACGAGCAGGCGCGCGACGAGCGTCCGGCCCTCACTGGAATCGGATTCGTCGTCGACGACGCCGACGCGGCTGCGACCCGCGCCGCGCGTCTGGGCGCCCGTCGGATCTTCCGCCGCACCTACGCGGGAGAACAGGATCTTCCGGCGGTGTCCGCGCCGGACGGCACCGGGGTGTACTGGAGCGCCGCACCCGAAGACCGAAGCTGGGTCGCCGAATTCGAGGGCGGAGTCGGCGGCGAGTCGACCGATGGCGTGATCGACCACGTGAACCTCGGCTACCACTGGAGCGAGTTCGACGAAGCGGTCCTCTTCGCGGCGAGCGCGCTCGCCCTCACGACGGAGTCGAGCGCCGAGGTTCCGGGGCCGCGCGGGCTCGTACGCAGCCAGGTGATGCGCACGAGGGACGGTGTCGTGCGCATCCCGATCAACCTGGCACCCCCGACCGCCCCTCTCCCCTCGCGTCATATCGCGATCCGCTGCGACGACGTGTCGGCGGTCGCCCGCCGCGCGCGTGCCGCGGGCCTCGAGTTCCTGCGTATCCCGGCGAACTACTACGACGACCTCGCAGCGCGCTTCGGTCTCGACGACGCGGCGCTCGACGAGCTCCGCAACCTGGGCCTCCTCTACGACCGCGACGGTTCGGGCGAGTTCGTGCACTTCTACACCCCCACGATCGGCGGCGTCTTCCTCGAATTCGTCGAACGCCGTGGGGGGTACGAGGGGTACGGAGCCCTCAACGCTCCCATCCGACTCGCCGCGCAACGGAACGAGGAGGTGCGCCGTGGCGTTGCGGGTTCTCCTGCTTGACGGCCCCAACCTGAACCTGCTCGGCGTGCGCGAACCCCATCTCTACGGGTCGGGGTCCCTCGATGACGCCATCGCGGTCGCGAGCCTCACGGCGACCGAACTCGGCCTCGACCTCGAGCACCGGCAGTCGAACCACGAGGGCGTGCTGATCGATGCGATCCACGCGGCGCGCGGCACCCACGACGGGATCGTCATCAACCCCGGAGGCCTCGCCCACACCTCGGTCGTGCTCCGGGACGCGCTCGCCGGAGTCGAGCTGCCGGTCGGCGAGGTGCACGTGACCAACGTCCACGCGCGCGAGGCGTTCCGGCAGCACTCCTACATATCTGCGATCGCGGCATTCGTCATCGTCGGGGCGGGCGCGCAGGGGTACGAACTCGCGGTGCGCCGGATGTCACGCGTCCTCGGCGGGCGCTGACCCAAGCGTTTCTCGGACTGCCGGGTCCAGCAACGCCAGAAGCCCGGTCCAGTGGACCGGGCTTCTGGCGTTGGTGACCCCAGCGGGATTCGAACCCGCGTTACCGCCGTGAGAGGGCGGCGTACTAGGCCGCTATACGATGGGGCCGTTTCGCGACAACTTGACGATTATGCCATAGTCCCGCGGCCCCGACCAAAACGGTCGGCCGGGCTCAGGCGAGCACGCGGAGGACGCCCGGTTCGACCTCGAGGTCGACCGGCAGCGGCGCGATCCGCTCGCCGTCGGCGTAGACCGCGATCGGCCGGTCGGCCTCGATCCGGATGCGGCGGGCGCGCCGCATCGACACCACCGGCAGCGTCGTGTGCGCGCCCTGGAACACCTTCGGGAACAGCCGCAGGAACTTCGCGCGCGACATCGGGGCGACGATCATCACGTCGAGCAGCCCGTCGTCGAGCACCGCGTCGGGGGTGATCTTCATGCCGCCGCCGAGCGACACGTTGTTGCCCGCCGAGACCATGAGGGCGTCCTGCTCGAGCACCTCGCCGTCGAGCGCGACCCGGTAGTGCGCGGGGCGCAGCCGGGCGAGCTCCGCGAGCAGCGCGATGACGTACCGGCTGGCGCCCTTGGGCCGCCGCATGAGGTTGGCGCGCTCGTTCACGGCCGCGTCGAAGCCGGCCGACAGCGCGCACGCGAAGCGGCGCTCGCCGCGCGACCCGTCGGCATCCGTCCACTCGATGCGCACCGCGTCGATCACGCGCGCGGGCCGCTCGAGCGCGTCGCCCAGCATCCGGATGGCGGCCTCGGTGTCGTCGTGCGGGATGCCGAGGCCGCGGGCCATGTCGTTGCCGGTTCCGGAGGGCACGATGCCGAGCGGCACGCGCGTGCCCGCGACGAGGTTCACCCCGAGGTGCACCATGCCGTCGCCGCCCACCACCACGAGCGCATCCGGACGCGCGCGCACGGCCGCGTGCGCCGACTCGAGCAGCGACTCGAAGTCCGGCTCGGTGAGCGAGGTCACCTCGTGCCCCATCGCCCGCAGGGTCTGCACCACGGCGGGGCCGACATCCCGGCTCGCACCGAACGAGGCCGAGGGGTTGATGGCGACGACAACCCTCCGCGGCTTCGTCGTCATGCGCCCATCATGGCACCCGCCGGGTGCCCGTCCCGGCACCTAGGCTGGGCCGGTGACGCTCAACCGCTTCATCGTGCTGCGCGGCGACGGGGTCGCTCTCGTGCTGGAGCAGCCGCCCGGCGGACTCCCCCACGTGCTGCACTGGGGCGCCGACCTCGGTGCGCTGTCCGATGCCGACCTCGAGGCGCTCTCCGCCGCGACCAGCCGCCAGGCCCCGCCCGGCCTGCTCGACGCCGCACCGCGCCTCAGCATCCTGCCCGTGGAGGGCGACGGATGGTCGGGACGCCCGGGGCTGCTCGTCACCCGCGGCGGGGTGCCGGTGCGCGCGCGGTTCACCGTGTCCGCGGCGCGCGCCGACGGACGCGAGCTCGCGCTGACCGCGGACGGGCCCGGGTTGCGGCTGCACACGCGCATCTCGATAGCCCCCGGCGGGGTCGTGCAGGTGCGCCACGAGCTCGAGAACACGGGCGACGACGCGCTCGAGGTCGCCTGGCTCGAGGCGACGCTGCCGGCGCCCAAGACGGCGACCCACCTCACGAGCTTCACCGGACGCTGGCCGCGCGAGAAGGTGCCGGTGACGACCGAGCTGCCCCGCGGATCCGTCGTGCGGCAGACCCGACGGGGGCGCGGCGGGCACGACAACCCCGTGCTCTACGCCGCATCCGACGGCGAGCCCCGCAACCGCACGGGAGCGCTCTGGGCCGTGCACCTGGCGTGGCCGGCCGACGTGAGCTATCGCACCGACCGGGTCACGGATGCGGCCCTGCTGATCGGCGCGGGCGAGCTGCTGCGCCCGGGTGAGCTCGTGCTCGCGCCCGGCGAACGCTACGCCGCGCCGCTCGCGCACTTCGTGTGGAGCGCCGCCGGCTGGGACGGTCTCTCCGACCGCGTGCACCGGATGCTGCGGGCGCGGCCCCGGCATCCGCGCACCCCGCGACCGCTCGTGCTGAACACCTGGGAGGCCGTCTACTTCGACCACGACCCGGCGACCATCACGGCGCTCGCCGAGCGGGCCGCCGCGATCGGGGTCGAGCGCTTCGTGCTCGACGACGGCTGGTTCCTCGGACGCGCCGACGATACGGCCGGCCTCGGCGACTGGATCGTCGACCGCGCCTTCTGGCCCGAGGGGCTCGGGCCGCTCGCGGCGCGCGTGCACGAGCTCGGCATGCAGTTGGGGCTGTGGTTCGAGCCCGAGATGGTCAACCTCGACTCGGAGCTGGCGCGGGCGCACCCGGAGTGGCTGCTGCACGCCCCCGACGACCGCGAACCGCCTGCCGGCGTCTCGTGGCGCAATCAGCACGTGCTCGACCTCGCGGACCCCGACGCGTACGCGCACATCCTCGGCCTCGTCGACGGGCTGGTCTCCGAGCTCGGCATCGACTTCATCAAGTGGGACCACAACCGCGACCTCGTCGACGCCCGGCACGAGGGTCGACCGGGGGTGCACGCGCAGACCCTCGCGGCGCTGCGGATGATGGACGAGCTGCACCAGCGGCATCCGGGGCTCGAGATCGAGTCGTGCTCGTCGGGCGGCGCACGCGCCGACCTGGGGGTGCTGGAGGTGACGGATCGCGTGTGGGCGAGCGACGCCAACGACGCGGTCGAGCGGCAGGACATCCAGCGCTGGACAGGCCTGCTGCTGCCGCCGGAGCTGGTCGGCGGCCACGTCGGACCGTCGCCCGCCCACAACTCGGGACGGGTGCTGCCGTTCGCCTTCCGCGCCGCGACCTCGCTCATGGGGTCGGCGGGTTTCGAGCTGAACCTGCTGGAGCTCGACGAGGCCGAGCTCGCGGACGCCGCCCGCTTCGGCGAGCTCTACCGGGAGCTGCGCCAGCTCATCCACACGGGCACCGCGGTGCACCCCGACGGGCTCGACCCGGCGCTGCGGGTGCGCGGCTTCGTCGCGCCCGACCGCGCGGAGGCGGTCTACACGGTCGCCTCGCTCGGGACGCTCGAGGAGGCGCTCTCGGCGCGCGTGCGCCTCCCCGGTCTCGACCCGACCCGCCGCTACCGCCTGCGCGTCCGCGACGAGCTGGGCGGGGCCGAGCACGGCTGGATCACCCCGGAGTGGCTAGCCGACGGCGAGCTCACGACCACCGGGGCGGTGCTCGCCGAGGTGGGCCTCCAGCTGCCGACGCTGTTCCCCTTCCAGGCGCTCGTCCTGCACCTCACCCCCGGTGGAAGCGGAGGCGACGCAGCAGCTGGGCGTTGAGGGCGACGATCACGGTCGACGCGCTCATCAGCACCGCGGCGAGCGCCGGCGGCATGAGGAAGCCGACGCCCGCGAGCACGCCCGCGGCGAGGGGGATGCCGATCGCGTTGTACCCCGCCGCCCACCACAGGTTCTGCAGCATCTTGCGGTAGCTCGCGCGGCTGAGCGTGATCGTGTCGGCGACCCCGCGCGGGTCGGAGGAGGCGAGCACGACGCCCGCCGACTCGATCGCCACGTCGGTCCCGGCGCCGATCGCGATGCCGAGATCCGAGCGCGCGAGCGCGGGGGCGTCGTTGATGCCGTCGCCCACCATCGCGACGCGGGCGGCCCCGTCGCCCTGCAACGCGGCCACGGCGTCCGCCTTCTGCTCGGGCAGCACCTCGGCCTTCACCTCGTCGATGCCGAGCTCCGCGGCCACGTGCTCGGCGACCACGTGCGAGTCGCCGGTGAGCATCGCGACCCGCACCCCGCGCCGCCGCAGCAGCTCCACGGCCTCCCGCGACTCGGGGCGCACCCGGTCGGCGATCGCGAAGAGGGCGAGCACCCGCTCCGAGCCCTCGGCGCCCTCGACGAGCGCGACGGTGCTCGCACCCTCCGCGCCCGCCGCCTTCGCCGCGTGCACGAGCGAGGTGTCGAGCCGGATGCCGTGCTCGTTCACATAGCGTCCGCTCGCGACGGCGAGCTCCCGGCCGCCCACGGTCGCGACGGCGCCGCGACCCGCGAGGGCGCGGAAGCCCGTGGCCTTCGGCACCTTCGTGCCGCGGTCGCGCGCCGCCTCGACGATCGCGTGCCCGACGGGGTGCTCGCTGCGCGTCTCGACGGCCGCCGCGAGGGCGAGCGCCTCGTCCTCGTCGACGCCGTCGGCGGCGATGACCGCCGCGACCGACTGGCGCCCCTCGGTGAGGGTGCCGGTCTTGTCGAACAGCACGACGTCGACGTCCTTGGCCTCCTCGAGCGCGGCCCGGCTCCGGATGAGGATGCCGCGCCGAGCGCCGAGCGCGGTCGAGATCTGCGCCACGAGCGGGATCGCGAGACCGAGCGCGTGCGGGCACGCGATGACGAGCACGGCGACGACGCGCTGCAGCACGAAGGCCGGGTCGTCGGGACGCAGCAGCCACCAGACCGCGACGGTCACGACCGCGGCGCCGACGGCGACGTAGAACAGCAGCGCGGCGGCGCGATCCGCGAGCAGCTGGGCGGGCGATCGGCTCGCCTGCGCGTCGGAGACGAGCCGCATGATGCCCGCGAGGGCGGTGTCGTCGCCGGTGCCGGTCACCTCGACGGTGAGGGAGCCGGAGGCGATGGTGCCGGCGACGACGCGGTCGCCTTCGGACTTCTCGACGGGCGCGGATTCGCCGGTGAGCAGCGACTCGTCGACCTCGGCCGACCCGTCGACGACCTTGCCGTCGACGGGGATCGCCGAACCGGGTCGCACCAGCACCTGGTCGCCCGCCGCGAGCGCCGACACGGCCACGCGCTCGGTGTCGTCGCCGCGCACCACCTCCGCCTCGTCGGGCAGCAGCTTGGCGAGCTCGCCGAGGGCGTTCTGGGCTCCGTGCACGGCCGACATCTCGATCCAGTGGCCGAGCAGCATGATCGTGACGAGGGTCGCGAGCTCCCACCAGAAGTCCATGCCCGGGATGCCGAACAGAACGGCGAGCGAGTACCCGAACGACACGACGATCGCGAGCGAGATCAGCGTCATCATCCCGGGGCTCTTTCCGCGCAGCTCGTGCCACGCCCCCTGGAGGAAGATGCGTCCGCCGATGACGACGATCGCGGTGCCGAACACCGCCGGGATCCAGTTGCTGCCGGGGAAGCGCGGACCGGCCAGACCCAGGATGTCCTGGAGACCTGTCGAGAACACCACCGTCGGCAGGGTCAGGGCGAGGCAGATCCAGAACAGCTTCCGGAACCGCAGCGGGTCGTGGCCCATGGCGGCGTGGTCGTGCGCGCCGTGGTCGTGCGCGGAATGGTCGTGCGCGCCGTGGTCGTGCGCGTGCTCGTGCTCGTGGTGCTCGTGCGCGCTCATCATGCCCCCCGGTTCTGCTGCAGCTCGAAGACGGTCAGCAGTTCGGCGACCGCGCGGTCGCGCGTCTCACCGCCCTCGTCGAACATGTCGGTCACGTGCGTGCGCAGGTGGTTCTCGACGAGCAGCTTGTTGAGGCTGCCGAGCGACTTCTGGATGGCGAGGGTCTGCGTGATGATGTCGACGCAGTACGCCTCGTCTTCGATCATCTTCTCGACCCCGCGCAGTTGCCCCTCGAGGATGCGGGCGCGGTGCAGGGCGCGCTTCTTGATATCGGCGATCATGCCCACAGAATACCCCCTAGGGGTATCCTGCGCCGGGTCAGCGCGAGAAGACCTCGTGCAGGATGCGCACGTTGTCGCCGTCGGTCTGCGCTCCCCCGCCCTCGTGGCCGTTGAACGGGAACACCTCGATCCGCTTCTCGCCGGCGTAGGCGTTGAACGCCCCGAACACCGTCGACGGCTTGCAGGTCTCGTCCATCAGGGCCACCGTGAACCACGCCGGGGCGCTCGCCCGACGGGCGAAGTTCACCCCGTCGAAGTAGGCGAGGGTCTCGAGCACCCGCTCCGTCTTGGTCCGGTGCTGCGCGAGAAAGCGCACGACCTCGTGATACGGGTCCGAGTCGTGGATCGTCAGCGCCCGCGGGAAGTCGCACAGGAAGGGCACCTGGGGCAGCACGGCGGAGAGCCCGTCGACGAGACCCGCCACCGCGAGGGTGATGCCGCCGCCCTGGCTGCCGCCGGTGACCGCGATGCGGGAGGAGTCGACCACGTCGAGCCCGCGCGCCGCGTCGACCGCGCGCACGGCATCCGTGAACAGGCGCCGGTAGTAGTACGTGTCGCGGCTGTCGATGCCGCGGGTCATGACGCCGGGGATCTGCGGCCCGGTCACGCCCTCGTCCGCGGTGGCGCCGAGCGACCATCCGGATCCCTGCCCCCGGGTGTCGACGAAGAGGTGCGCGAAGCCCGCCGAGGCGTAGAGCAGGTTCTCGGTCGGCAGCCCGCGACCGCCTCCGTAGCCCTGGTACTGCACGACCGTGGGCAGCGGTCCGGATGCGCCGCGCGGCACCTTGAGCCACGCCTTGATCGGCTGCCCGGCGAACCCGGGGAAGGTCACGTCGACCAGGTCGATCGTGCGCAAGCCCACCTCGACCGGTTCGAGCACCGCCACCGCATCCGGCGCCGCCGCACGGCTCTCCGCGAGCGTCGACGCCCAGAACCCGTCGAAGTCGGCGGGGTCGAGCTGGGCGCTGCGGTACGTGCGCAGCTCGGTCTCGGGCAGGTCGACGAACATGGCTCCTCCTCGGGTCGCCACTCACCCTAAAGGCATAGGGTCGGCATCATGAACGTCACCAAGTACGAGCACTCCTGCCTGGTCGTCAGCAAGGGCTCGGCCCGGCTCGTGATCGACCCGGGCTCGTTCCTCGCGACGCTGCCCGAGACCTCCGGTGTGGTCGCCATCGTGCTCACCCACGAGCACGCCGACCACTTCTCGGCCGACCGCGTGCGCGAACTGCTCGCCGCGAACCCCGACGCCCGTGTGATCGGTCCGCAGGGAGTGGCGGATGCCGCGAGCGCGTCCGACATCGAGGTCGAGGTCGTGCACGGCGGCGACACCGTCGAGGTCGAGCCGTTCACGCTGCGGTTCTTCGGTGAGACGCACAACGTCATCCACTCCTCGATCCCGGTGATCGACAACGTGGGGGTGCTCGTCGACGACGAGCTCTTCTACCCGGGCGACTCGTACACCGAGCCCGGTGTCGAGGTCGAGCTGCTCGCGGCACCGGTCGGCGCCCCCTGGCTGAAGATCGGGGAGGCGATGGACTACGTGCTCGCCGTGAAGCCGCGCCGCGCCTTCCCCGTGCACGACATGACCCTCTCGGTCGCCGGGAAGAAGATGCAGAGCGATCGCCTGCAGTGGGCGACCGAGCAGAACGGCGGCGAGTTCACGGTACTCGAGCCCGGCGAGTCGATCGACCTCTGACCCGCCCTACAGGCGGGTGAGCCCGTCGCCGATCAGCACGACGCCGACCATCAGGATCACGACCGAGGTCACGATGTAGCTGTTGCGGGCCAACCAGCGGTCCGCGCGCTCGAGCACCTCGCGGGCGCGCTCCCCCGAGCGCCAGACGACGATGACGGGCGCGGCGACCGTCGACAGGCCGATCACGAGGTAGATCGCGGTGTCGATCGTCCACGACACGGGCGTGAGTTCGCCGCCGTTCAGGGCGAGAGCCGCGGCGGTGGCCAGCACGAGCGCCTTGGGGCGCAGGTTCAGGACGATCCCGACCACGAACGACGGCACCGGCCCGAAGCGGGCGACGCGCTTCAACCATGCGGGCAGCTGGGGAGGCGTCGTGGCGGCGAGCCGCCTGGCGCGCGCGCGCCGGAAGGACACGCCCGCGAAGACCACGCCGAGCACGCCGAGCACGATCTCCGCGACCCCGATCACGAGCGGCGACGGCGCCGCGCCCTCGCTCGGGATCGCCCGCAGCCCGGCGGTGAAGCCGACCGTCACGCCCGCGAGGCCGACGGCGTAGCCGAGCAGGTAGGCGAGACCGGACGCCTGTCCGCGCGGCGAGAGCAGCAGCACGATCATCGCCATGATCGGCACGCTCGAGAACGCCACCCCGATGGCGAGCGGCAGGAGGACGCCGAGCACCTCCATCCGGCCTCCTTCCCACGCTGGCACCCGACGATACCCGCGCGACGCCGTCGGCCCCCACCCGCCTGAGGTGATGGGGGCCGACGGGCGGAGCCGCTCAGTCGAGCGCGATGTAGATCGAGTCGGTCCAGATCGACGAGACGGAGAGCATGCCGCCGGTCACCGCGCTGCTCGGCACCTCGAACACGAGGTCGATGTCGGCGCTCGCCCCGGGGGTGAGGTCGGGGGTGTCGTAGATCGAGTTCGGGTAGCTCGCGTAGCTGCTGTCGTACAGCATCCCGTCCGCCCCGACGAACTCGGTGAGCAGCAGATAGGCGGAGCCGGTGTCGGATCCGAGGTAGGTCACCGTGATGGGCACGATCACGTACTGGTTCCCGGCCTCGGGCTCCAGGTTGAACTCGTCGGCCGCCATGACGTCGGCGGTGCCGTCGAGGGTGGAGGAGCCGACCACGACCTGCCACTCGTCGGCGCCCTCGATGTCGGTGAAGGTGATGACGTCACCCGGCGAGCCCGGGTCGTCGATCGAGCCGAAACCCCCGTCGACCTCCCCCGTGCCGCCCTCGGGGTCGGTGATCACGGGTGCGTCGGGGCCGAAGTCGTCGACCGCGTTCGAGACGCTCGTGACGAAGAGCAGCATGACGACGCTGATGACCGCCGTCAGCAGCAGGGCCACACCCGAGACGATGGTGCCCGCGATGGCCAGCGCCCTCGCCTTGTCCTTGACGACGAACCCGACGATGCCGAGCACGACGCCCACGAGCGCGAGGAACACGAAGAAGAACCCGACGAAGGGGATCCAGCCGATCGTGATGCCGAACAGGAACGCGACCCCGCCGACGATGAGCGAGACGAGCCCCGGCACGTTGAAGCGCGAGGGCCCGGCCGGGGCGGCGGCGTAGCCCGGCGCAGGCGGGGCCGCGTACGGGTTCGCGGGGGCCGCGTAGGGATTCACGGGCGGTGCGGGAGGGATGGGCGGGATCTGCTCGTCGCCGGCGGAGCCGGGCTGCTGGGTTGAGGACATGAGGAAGAGTCTGCCCGGTGCAGCGGCGGCGACACGAACCGGCGACGCGGGGAGCAGTCCCCATGTCCGGGTCGTGCGCCTACGGCGCGGCGACGGTGGGCCCGGGGTCGCGCGCCCCCACCAGGCGGGCGAACGCCTCATCCGCCGCCGCGTCGAGCTCCTCATGCCGCGCGCGGTGCACGGCGTAGGCGCGATCGGCGGGCCAGTCGGCGTCCATGAACTCGCGGGGAAGGCGCGGATCGCTGCGCAGCAGGGCGAGCCAGTCGGCGACGAGCATCGTGCGCGCCGAGATCGGGTTGCCGCTGCCGTCCGTGGAGCCGGCGCGACCCCAGGTGTCGATGAACGCGAGGTGCGCCATCCGGATGCCCTCGACATCCCAGGCGTCGCGCACCGAACGCGCCATGGAGAAACCGGGCAGCTCGCTGGCTCGGAACGCGGTGATCGATCCGTCCGGGAGGTCGGCGCGCAGCGGGTCGAGCGCCGCCGCGAGGTCGACGTCACCGGGCGCGAGCCACAGGCCGTCGCGCAACGGCGCGAAGCCCGACCAGGTGAGCGCCGCCCGCAGGCGGTGACGCAGCGTGCGCTGCCCCTCGGGCAGGGTGAAGGTCACGAGCGTCCACCCGGAGCCGTGCGGGGCGAAGGGGTCCAGATCGTAGACGCGCTGACCGCCCTCGTGGAGCACCGCCTCCGCCTCGGGGGTCAGCAGGAACTCGATCTCGCGCCCGCGGCGCTGGCGCCTGAGCAGACCGCGCTCGGTCATCCGGTCGAGCGTCGCGCGCGCGGCGGGCGCCGCGACCCCCGCGCCCTCGAGCACCTCGAGGATCACGCTCGCCCGCACGGGTCCGTCGTGGCGGTCGAGCACGAACTCGCCGAGGAAGGCGAGGAGCAGCTGCTTGGGCGCACGACTCTGCATGGTTCACATCTTCGCCGGAAAGCCGACCCGCCGAGCGGGATTCAGGCGGAGGGTCGCACCGCCTCGCCGCGCTTGGCCCGCTGGATCTGCTCGTAGACGTGGGTGCGCAGCTCGGTGAAGCGCGGAAGCGCCCGGGTGGCGATCTGATCGCGCTCGGGGGCGAGATCGATCGGGAGGTCCTCCTGCACCCAGGTGGGCGACTTCGAGAGCACGATGACCCGCTCGCCGAGGTACACGGACTCGTCGATGTCGTGCGTGACGAACAGGATCGACATGCCGCGCTCGCGGTGCAGGGTGCGCACCAGGTCCTCGAGGTCTGCGCGGGTCTGCGCGTCCACCGCCGCGAACGGCTCGTCCATGATGAGCACCTCGGGCTGGTAGGCGACGGCGCGCGCGATCGCCACGCGCTGCTGCATCCCGCCCGAGAGCTGCCAGGGGTAGCTGCCCGCGGCGTGGTCGAGACCCACGGCCCGCAGCGCGTCGTCGACGAGCCGCGCGCGGTCGTCCTTGGCGAGCGCCGTGTGCCGCAGCGGCAGTTCGACGTTGGCCCGCACCGTCAGCCACGGGTAGAGGCTGCGCCCGTACTCCTGGAAGACGAGCGCCATGCTCGGCGGGGGGCTCGTGACGCCGACGCCGTCGAGCTCGATCCGCCCGGAGGTGGGGGCCAGCAGGCCCGCGATGCACTTCAGCAGCGTCGTCTTGCCGCATCCGGAGGGCCCGACGATGCACACGAGCTCGCCGCGCCGCATGGTGAAGCTGATGTCGCCGATCGCCTCGACGACGCCCGTCGACGACTCGTACACCTTCTTGAGGTTCTCGACCTCGAGCAGCGTGTCAGGCACGCTCCACCTCCTTGATTCCGTGGTACCAGGCCAGCACCCGTCGCTCGACGAACCCGAAGATCGCGGCGAGCAGCACGCCGACGAGGCCGAGCAGCAGGATGCCGCTCCACATCTGGGCGATCAGGTAGTTCGTCTGGAAGTAGGTGATCCGGTAGCCGAGCCCCTCGGAGTTGTTGAACATCTCCGAGATCACCATGAGGATCAGCGCGACCGACAGCGACTGGCGCACACCCGCCATGATCCGCGGGCTCGCCGCGGGCAGCACCAGGAAGCGGATGCGCTCGCCGAACGTCAGCGCGTAGGAACGCGCGGTCTCGGTCATGACGGAGTCCGTCGACCGCACGCCCTCGATGGTGTTCAGCAGCACCGGCCAGACGGCTCCCGCCACGATCACGAGCACACGGGTCGCGTCCTGCGGGCCGAAGATCAGCATGAGGATCGGCACGAGCACGGGCGGCGGGATCGCCCGGAAGAACTCGAGCGTCGGCTCGAGCAGCTCGCGCATCCACCGGACCAGACCGATGACGGTGCCCGCGGCGACGCCGACGACGATCGAGAGCACGATGCCGACCCCGAGCCGGGCGAGGCTCGGCAGCACGTCCTCGACGAACGCCGGCCCGATCCAGGTGTCGACGAACGCCCGGATGATCGTGACCGGATCGGGGAAGAACTTCTGCGGCGCCACGGTCGCCCAGATGCCCCAGACGACGAGCAGCAGGAGCGGGAACCCGACGGCGAACCAGATGCTCTCGAGCACCCGACGCCAGCCCGCGGCGACGCGACGCGGGGTCGCCGCGGTGCGGATCGCGGCCGTCATGCCGCGTCCTCCCCGCGGACCGACTGGTGCCAGAAGAGCGCGCGCCTCTCGATCACGCGGAACACCAGGTTGACGATCAGCCCGAGCAGTCCCGCGACGACCACGTAGACGTAGACCGTGGTGACGTCGCCGGCGCTGCGCGCGAAGACGATGACCCGGCCGATGCCGGGGATGCCGATCAGCAGCTCCGCGGTGACCGTGAGGATGAGGGCGACGGCCGCCGCGAGCCGCAGCCCGGTCATGATGTAGGGCAGGGCCGTGGGCAGCACGAGTTCGCGGAAGCGCTCGGCGCGGGTGAGGCCGAAGCTGCGCGCGGTGTCGCGCGCGACCGTGTCGACATCCGCCACCCCGTAGAGCACCTGCACGAAGACCTGCCAGAAGCTCGCGTAGACGACGATCAGCAGCGCGGCGGGCACCTGGAAGCCGAACAGCAGGATCGCGAGCGGGATGAGCGCGACCGAGGGGATCGGCCGCAGGAACTCGACCGTGGTGTGGGTGAGGCGCCGCAGGTACGGCACGAGCCCCACGACGGTGCCGAGCGCGACCGCCGCGACGGTCGCGATGAGCAGCCCGATGCCCCAGGTGGTGAGGGTGCGGCCGACGTTGCGCCAGAACTCGAGGTCGACGAACTGGTGGCCGAGCTGCGCGAGCACCTCGCTCGCGGGCGGCAGGAAGCGCGGGTCGACGATGCCGAGGGCGGGGATGAGCTGCCAGGTCGCGAGGAAGCCGAGCAGTCCGGCGACGCCGAGCACGACCTTGCGGATGCGGTGCGTCTGCCGACGGGCACGCATCCGGGTGGGGGGCGCGACACGGGCGGTGGTCATGGATCTCTTCCGGTGGGCGGATGGACGACGGGCGAGACGCGGGTGCGGGGTACCTCAGGGTGAGGCACCCCGCACCCGTCCGTCCACTACTGGATGCTGAACACCTTCGAGAAGTCGGGCGTCTCGGGGAGCACCCCGAACTTCACGGCCAGGTCGGCGAGCTGCTCGATGCCGTTCTGATCGACCTCGGCGGTGAACACCGGCAGGGTGATCCCGGCGGCAGCGGCCTCCGGGATGCCCATGTTCTTCACGATCGCCGCGCGCACCGCATCCGGGTTCTGCTGCGCCCAGTCGAGCGCCTCCTTCATGGCGGCCGCGTAGTCGGACACCAGCTCCGGGTCGTCGTCGATGAGCTTCTGGGTCGTGATGTTGGTGAGCAGCGAGAGGCCGGGGATGGTCGCCTGATAGGGGTAGACCACGATCGTGCCGCCGCTCCCGGCGATCTGCGACATGAAGGGATCGGGCACCCATGCAGCGTCGATGTTGCCGGCTTCGAGCTGCGCCTGGGCGTCGGGGAACGCGACCTCGACGAACTGGATCGTCGACGGGTCGCCGCCGGCGTCCTCCACCGCCTTCATGATGGTCACGTCTCCCGCGGCGCCGAGGCTGTTGACCGAGACCCGCTTGCCGGCCAGGTCGGCGGGCCCGGTGATCCCGGACGATGCCAGCGCGACGACCGCGTTGACGTCTTTGCCCTCGCTCTCGGGGAGCGCGCTCGCGTAGTTGCCGATGATCGGTGCGCCGAGGTCGGCGAGCTCGGCACGGAACGGTCCGAAGGGCTGGCCGATGGCGAACTCGATGTCGCCGTTGACGAGGCCCGGGATGGCCTGGGCACCGCCCTGGGCGGGCACCACCTCGATCTCGAGGCCGTGGTCGGCGAAGATCCCCTCGTCCATGGCGGCCCACAGGGCGCCCGTCTCGGCGATCGGGAGGGGCGGCCCACAGGGCGCCCGTCTCGGCGATCGGGAGGGCGGCGACGCGGACCGTGCGCAGCTCGCCCGAGGAGGAGTCGGTCGGGGCGGTGGACGGACCCGCGGCGGAGTCGGTGCACCCGGTCAGCGCCAGGGCGGCTGCGGCGCCGAGCGCGAGGGCGGTCAGGGCTTTCTTCATCGAACAGGCCTCTCGTTGTGGGGTGGGCGTCCGCGCGATGCTGCGTCGGACCGCCACGACGAGTCCCTCACCGCGCGGTCGACACCTCACCGTGTTGACAGAGTCATGGTCTGGCACCCCCCGATGATTGTCAAGAGTTTTGTGACGAGCGTCACGAAACTCTTGAATGAAGCCGAGACGCGCGCATGCCGTGCACCGCGGAAGCGGCCCCCGCGAAGAACCCCGGACACGAAGAAACCCCCGCCGGAGCGAGGGTTTCGAAGCTGGGGTACCTGGACTCGAACCAAGAACAACTGAACCAGAATCAGCCGTGTTGCCAATTACACCATACCCCACCGGTTCCGGCCGGAGCCGGGCGGTGACGCCCGGGCGGACCCGGGCCGACTAGACACTTTACCCTACGGAGCGGGCTGCTCCGGACGGGCGCGGGGTCAGAGAGAGCGACGGAAACGCTCCAGCCGGGCGAGGGTCGACTCCTTGCCGAGGATCTCCATCGACTCGAACAGCGGCGGGCTGATGCGGCGTCCGGAGATGGCGGTGCGCAGCGGCCCGAAGGCGGTGCGGGGCTTCAGCCCGGGCCCGCCCTCTTCGACCGGCGCGAGCAGGGCGGCGCGCAGCGCCTCCTCGATCTCGACCCGACCGAACGCGTCCAGCTGCTCGAGCGCGGCCTCCGAGGCGTCGAGCACGAGGCGGGCCTCGTCGACGTCCTTCGGCAGCGCATCCGCCTCGAACTCGAGCGCGTCGTCGTCGGTGAACAGGAACGCGAGCATGCCGCGCGCCTCGCCGAGCACGGTGACGCGCTCCTGCACGAGCGGGGCCGCCTCGCGCAGGATCGCGCGCTGGGCCTCGGTCGGCGGATCGGCCAGGTAGCCCTCGAGATACGGGACGATGCGCTGCTCGAAGTCGGCCGGCTCCAGCATCCGGATGTGGTCGCCGTTGATCGCGTCGGCCTTCTTCTGGTCGAAGCGGGCCGGGTTGGGGTTCACGTCGCGGATGTCGAACGCCGCCGTGAACTCGGACGTCGAGAACACGTCGCGGTCGGCCGCGATCGACCAGCCGAGCAGGGCCAGGTAGTTGAGCAGCCCCTCCGGGATGAAGCCCCGGTCGCGGTGGTGGAACAGGTTCGACTCGGGGTCGCGCTTGCTGAGCTTCTTCGCCCCCTCGCCGTAGACGAGCGGCATGTGCGCGTACTGCGGGATGAAGTCGGTCACGCCGATCTCGATGAGCGCGAGATACAGAGCGATCTGCCGGGGGGTGGACGAGAGGATGTCCTCGCCGCGGAACACGTGCGTCACGCCCATCAGCGCGTCGTCGACCGGGTTCACGAAGGTGTAGAGCGGTGCGCCGTTCGGACGCACCACGACGAAGTCGGTGAAGCTGCCGGCCGGGAAGGTGATCTCGCCGCGGATGAGGTCGTGGAAGCCGAGCTCGGTGTCGGGAACCCGCAGCCGCAGGCTCGGCTGCCGACCCTCGGCGCGGAACGCGGCCCGCTGCTCGTCGGTCAGCTCGCGCTCGAAGTTGTCGTAGCCCTGGCGGGGATCGCGGCCGGCGGCGACGTTGCGCGCCTCCATCTCCTCCGGCGTCACGAAGCTCTCGTAGAGGTGACCGGAGGCCTTCAGCCGCTCCACCAGCTCGAGGTAGATGTCGGTGCGCTGCGACTGCCGGTAGGGGCCGTGCGGGCCGCCCTTCTCGACGCCCTCATCCCAGTCGATGCCGAGCCAGCTCAGCGCGTCGATGAGCTGCAGGTAGCTCTCCTCGCTGTCGCGGGCGGCATCCGTGTCCTCCACGCGGAACACGAGCTTGCCGCCGGTGTGCCGGGCGTAGGCCCAGTTGAAGAGCGCGGTGCGCACCATCCCGACGTGGGGGGTGCCGGTGGGAGAGGGGCAGAAGCGGACGCGCACGTCGGTGCCCGTCGCCTGCGAGAAGGGGAGCGACATCGTGCTCGATCCTACCGGCGCGGGCGGTCAGCTGAGGGCGAGGGCGGCGGATGCGGCGAGCGCGAGGGCGACTCCGGCGACCTGCACCGGGGTGAGCCGTTCGCGCAGCACGGTGAGGGCGAGCAGCACCGTTCCGAGGGGGTAGAGCGAGGCGAGCACGCCCATGATCGCGAGCTGCCCCTGATGCAGCCCCCAGACGAGCAGCGCGTTGGCGACCGCCATCAGCAGTCCGGCTCCGACGGCGAAGCCGAGGCCAGGTCGGCGATCGGCGATCGGCGGGGCGTCCGGGGATCCCCACCAGGTGCCGCCGCGGGCGCGGAGCACGGCGAGCACCGCCGCGAAGAGCACCGCGCCGACCACGAGGTCGACGAGCAGCGGCGCGTACTCGGACTCGGGCGGCGTCCACTCCATCACCACGTTGTACCCGCCGAAGCCGACGCCCGAGGCGACCGCGAGCACCACGACCCGCACGCCGACCCGACCGCCCTGCTGCTCGCGGGTCACGCCCAGCAGCACCGCCGCCACGACGAGCGCCGCGAGGGCGACGTAGCCGAGCGGGGCGAAGCGCTCCCCCCGGGCGATGCCGACCACCCCCGGGATGAGTGCCGACACGGCGGCGGTCGTGGGCGAGATCACGCTCATCGGCCCGATCGCGAGCGCCGCGTAGAACGCCCAGATGGCGACCGCGCCGGCGAGGCCCGCGAGCGCCCCGAGCAGCACCACCTGCCACGACCACACCGAGCCGACCGCGGGGGTGAGCACCGCGATCGGCACCGCCGCCGCCACGAAGCTCACGAGGCTCACGAACAGCGGGGGGACACGACGCGACCCGAGGCCGCCGAGGAAGTCGGAGACGCCGTACACGACCGCGGCTGTGAGTCCGACGAGGACGAGCATGTGGCCATTCAAGCGGACTCCGACGACCCCGGGCCCAACGGCCCTGTCCCGGGTGCGGCGAACGGCGGACGATGGGGGTGTCCGATCCGAAGGAGGGCGTCATGGTCGACGACACGAACCCGGTCGAGGTGCTCGACGAACGCGAGTGCTGGGAGCTGCTGGAGCTCGCCCCGATGGGACGGATCGCCCTGGCGGCGGGCGGCGAGATCGACATCTTCCCGCTCAACTTCGCGGTGCACGACGGCGCCCTCTGGTTCCGCACGGCGCCCGGCACGAAGCTGGTCGAGCTGACGGTGAACCCCGACGTCGCGCTCGAGATCGACGGGTGGGATGCCGGCGAGGCGTTCAGCGTCGTCGTCAAGGGAATCGCGGAGCGGCTGGAGCACGGCGCCGAGATCGACGAGGCGGAGCGGTTGCCGCTGACCCCGTGGGTGCCGACGCTCAAGTACCGCTGGGTGCGCATCCGCCCCCGGCGCGTGAGCGGGCGTCGCTTCCGCCGCGCTCCCGAGCCCGAGCGGTTCTGATCGCGCCGGGATGCCGTCGGGCGCGCCCCCGGGAGGAGCGGTCTAGTCGACGGCGAAGGCGGGCGGGTAGACCGCGATGCGGGGAACCGGCCGCCCGGCATCCGCGAACAGCGCGCGCACCTCGTCGCGCACGCGATCGTTCGCGACGGTGATGACCGCGATCGCGTCGATCGGCACGGGACCGGCGACGAGCAGCTCGGCGTCCCGGAACTCGGGGTCGCTCGCGTGCAGGCGGCGCAGCGCCGCGGTGCCGGCCTCGACACCGGCGGCGAACCGCGTCGCCACGGCGCCCGCATCCCCGTCGGCGAACACGACGTCGGATCCGAGAGCATCGACCGGGAGGGCGAGGATCGCGAACTCGGTCGGCTTCGCGGCGCGGGCGGCGTCCGACCAGTGGCTGCCGAGCGCACCCTCGCGGAGCTCCTGCCAGCGTGTGGAGTCGGGAGCGATGGAGAACGCCACGAGCGACGCCACGCTGCGCCCGTCGGGCACCGTGGCGGTGGCGCGCAGCTCGCGCGTCGTCGCCGAGCTCACGTCGACGTCGGGCTCCGCGTCGGCGCGCAGCTCGCCGTCGAGCGCGATCGACTCGAGCGTGCGCAGATGCGTCACGTGCTGCACGCGCCGCCCGGGCAGCCGCAGCGACGCGGGAGCGCCGACCGACGCCGCCGTGCGCGCGGCCGGACGGCCGGGCGTGCGGGCGGTCGCGGTCCGCGTCGGCGCCACCCGAGTCGGGGTCACCGGCGTGCGCGGGAAGCAGACGTCGCAGAGACCCTCGTCGAACCCATGGATGCACTCCGCCACCCCTCCACGCTACGTCACGCGGGAGGGGTGGCGGGCACGGGCGGGCGGCTAGCGCTTGCCGGCGCTGTCTCCGTGCGATCCGTGGAAGCCACGACCGTCGAATCCGTGGTCGCGGTGCCAGGAGTTCCACTTTCCGCGGTCGTGGTGACCCCACCCGGAGGTCTTCACGGCCCCGTAGGTGTACACCGCGTGGGCCACGCCGTCGGCCATCTGCTCGAGCACGACGGGGTCGACGTTGTCGACCGTGTCGCACGCCTGGTGGTAGCAGGGGTCGTAGGGCTCGCCGGCGGTGCCGCCGAAGATCGCGGCCTCCTCGTCGGTCTTGATGCCCTCGGCGCCCGTGAACAGGCCGCCCGCGGGGATGCCGGCGTCGATGAACGCGAAGTAGTCGCTGCGTCCGTCGAATGCGGTCGGCGCGGTCGCGAGACCCTGCGAGGCGAAGTAGTCGAGGAAGGTCTGCTCGATCTCGGCCGAGCCGTCGGGGCCCGCCTCGCCGAACGCGTCGCCGTCGCCGTCGTAGACGAACCGCACGGGGTTCGGCGAACCGAGCATGTCGAAGTTGAGGTTCACCGCGGTGTTCGCGGCCTGCTCCTCCGACAGCTGCGACACGTAGTAGTTCGAGCCCTGGAGCCCGTCCTCCTCGCCCGACCACCACGCGAACACGAGCTGGTTGGCGGGCTTCGACTTGGTCACGGCGAGCTTCAGCGCCACTTCGAGGAGGGTCGCCGATCCGGAGCCGTTGTCGTTGATGCCCGGCCCGGCGGGTACGGAGTCGAGGTGCGCCCCGACCACGACCTGCTTCGTCGGGTCGCCCTTCCTGCTCGTGGCGATGAGGTTGAAGGTGTCCACCGTGACCTGGCTCGTCTCGAGCACGATCCGCGCGGTCGGCGCCTCCGCGAGGGCGAACGACTCCCCCACCTCGAAGCTGGTGCCGAGCACCGGGATGGTCACGCCCAGCTCGCCGAGCGTGCCGAACAGCACGCCGAAGCGGTCGTCGCCCGGCACCTCGTTGCCCTGGTTGAAGATGACGACGCCGACGGCCCCCGCGGCCTCCGCGTTCGCCGCCTTGTCGGCGAAGGCGCACGTGCCGCGCTGGATGAGCGCGATGTCGCCCGCCGGGAAGTCGGCGAAGTCCTCGGCCTCGCAGCCGGAGCTGGAGGCGCGGTCGCCGTCGAGGTTGATGTCGACCGGGGTGACCGCGGCACCGTCGACGGAGCCCTCACCCGAGTAGTCCATCGGATAGAACTCGTCCTCGAGCGCGTAGTCGGTCGGGGTCGGGGTGAGCTGCGAGAACTCAGCCCGGTCGATGTTCACCTTCTCGTAGCTGAACGGCTGGCGCTCGGTCTGGTACCCCGCGAGCTTCATGAGCCGTTCGATGTACGCTGCCGACTGCTCGTGGCCGGGCGTGCCGGCAGCGCGCGTGCCGCCGTTGGCATCCGCGATCTGCTGCAGCTTCTGCAGGTGGTGCTGGATCGAGTCGGCGGTGACCGCCTTGCGCAGCGTCGCCGATCCGGTGTCGTGTCCGTGGCCACCCCCGTGGCCGGGCCAGCCGCCCGCGGTCGCCGGTGCGGCGAAGCCGACGGTGAGGATCGCCCCCGTCAGGATTCCCGTCGCCGCGAGGATGCGGCGCTTCCGTGTATTCACGTGTTCCCCTTCTCACGCGCACCGCCCGCGGTTCGGGCGGCACAGTTCATCCGACCGTACCCCCCGTTCGGGGGTAGACGGCATGAGAATGTCCTCACGCGAGGACGGCGGAGGGGATGCCGCTCAGGGGTTCTCGGCGCGGCGCACGCGGGCGCGCTCCTGCTGCAGCCACTGCGGGGGCTCGGCGATGAGCGCCTGGATCTCGGCGGTCGTCATGGCGTCCGACACGCCGGCGCGCGCGAGGCCCGAGTTCGTGATGCCGAGGCGGCGCGAGACCTCCGACCGCGGATGCGGGCCCTCGCTGCGCAGCGTGCGCAGCCACTCGGGCGGGTCGGCCTGGAGCGCCGCGAGCTCGTCGCGGGAGTGCTGCGCCTCCTGGAAGTCGGCCGGTGCGCCCGGCAGGTAGATGCCGAGCTTCTTCGCCGCGGTCTGCGCCGAGAGGAACTGGGCCTTCGGAGGCTTGGGCTGCTGGCGGCGGTCTTCCCGCGGCTCGTCGGTCATGCTCCGAGGGTAGCCTCGGGAGCGTGCCCCTGCCCTTCGTCGTCGCATTCGTGCCGGGCGTCACCCCCGGCAAGTGGGAGCGCGTGTGGGGCGAGCGGATGCGGCGCGAGCGCCTCGAGGTGCGCCCGCTCCCCCAGGATGCGGCGGTCGCCGCCCTGCGCGACGGCACGGCGCACATGGCGCTGCTGCGCGACGTGGCCGCCGACGACGAGTTCCACGTGATCCCCCTCTACCGCGAGCGCCCGGTCGTGGTCGCCCCCAAGGACCACCCGGTCGCCACCTTCGAGGAGCTCTCGCTCGCCGACCTCGACGGCGAGACGATGCTCGAGGGCCAGGGCGCCGACACCGTCGAGCTGGTCGCCGCGAACGTGGGCCTCGCGCTCATGCCGATGTCGGTCGCCCGGGCCCACTCCCGCCGCGACGTGGTCTCGCGCCCGCTGACCGACGCACCCGACTCGGGGATCGGTCTCGCCTGGCCGCGCGCATCCGACGACCCGCGCGTCGACGCCTTCGTCGGTATCGTGCGCGGCCGCACCCCCAACTCGAGTCGCTAGCGGGGACGGTGGTCTCGAGACGCGTCGGGCTGCGCCCGGCGCTCCTCGACCACCTGCGTCGGGGATGACGCCTACTCGGAGCGCAGCGGGGGCGGGGAGGGGTTTGCGAGGCGCTGGCATCGGGTCGGGCGGGAGCGCGCCGTCCAGGCGCGCGGGGGCATGCGCCTCGCGAACCCCTCCCCGCCTCCGCGAAGCGGCCTGAGTGCTAGAGACCCTGGGCGAGGCGGTAGTAGGCGGCGTTCGCCCGCACCTGGTCCTCGAACGAGCGCACCGTGGTCGATTCGTCGATGACGAGCAGCTCGACCCCGGCGATGCGGGCGAAGTCCTCCCACGCCTCGATCCCGACCTGGTTCGTCATGACGGTGTGGTGCGCGGCACCGGCGATGAGCCACGAGGTGGCGCTGGTGCGGAAGTCGGGCGCCGGCTTCCAGACGGCGCGGCCGACCGGGAGCTTCGGGAGCGACGCCGGCGGGACCACGTTGGTCACGGCGTTCGCCACGAGACGGAAGCGCTCGCGCTGGTCGCTCAGCGCGACGACGACGGCGGGGCCGGCATCCGCGGTGAAGACGAGGCGCACGGGGTCGTCCTTGCCGCCGATGCCGAGCGGGTGGATCTCGAGGCTGGCCTTCGCCGTCGTCAGGGCGGGCGAGACCTCGAGCATGTGGGCGCCGAGGATGAGCTCGTCGCCCGGCGTCATGTCGTAGGTGTAGTCCTCCATGAGGCTCGCCCCGCCCGGGAGGCCCGCACCCATGACGGCGGCGATGCGCACGAGCACGGCCGTCTTCCAGTCGCCTTCGGCGCCGAAGCCGTAGCCGTCGGCCATGAGCCGCTGCACGGCGAGACCCGGGAGCTGCAACAGATCGCCGAGGTCTTCGAAGCTGTCGGTGAAGGCGCTCGCGCCCACCTCTTCGAGGATGGAGCGCAGGCCCAGCTCGGTGGCGGCACCGTAGCGCAGCGACTCGTGGCGGGCGCCGCCGGGCAGCAGCTCGGCCGCCACCTCGTACTCGGCGAGGTAGACCTCGACGAGCGCGTCGATGTCGGCATCGGCCTGCGCGTCGACCCGCGCGACGAGCTCGTTCACGCCCCAGGTGTTGATGCTGACGCCGAGGCGGATCTCGGCCTCGGTCTTGTCGCCTTCGGTCACGGCGACATTGCGCATGTTGTCGCCGAAGCGCGCGACCTTCATTCCCTGCGAGGCATGCCATCCGGCGGCCGCGCGGGTCCAGGTGCCGATCGCCGCCGTGACGGCGGGATCGGAGGCGTGGCCCACGACCGTCTTCCGCGGCACCGACATGCGGCTGAGGATGTAGCCGTGCTCGCGGTCGCCGTGGGCGGCCTGGTTGAGGTTCATGAAGTCGAAGTCGATCTCCGACCAGGGCAGGGCGACGTTCGCCTGCGTGTGGAAGTGCAGCAGCGGCTTCTGCAGCGCGTCGAAGCCATGGATCCACATCTTCGACGGGCTGAAGGTGTGCATCCAGGTGATGACACCGATCACCGAGTCGTCGGAGTTCGCGTCGATCATGGCGCGGCGGATGGCGTCCGAGCTCTTCAGCACCGGCTTCCACTCGATCGTCACGGGGATGTCGGACGCACCCCGCAGCAGGTCGACGACCCCCTGCGACTGCTCGGCGACCTGGCGCAGGGTCTCCTCGCCGTAGAGGTCCTGGCTTCCGGTGAGGAACCAGACGGTGTAGTTCGTCAGCTCGGGGATGATCGAGGTCACTGCAGTTCTCCCTGGGGGGCTTGTCCGTAGACGTTCTGGTAGCGGTCGAAGAGCGCGTCGATGCTCTCCTGCGGGATCGGCAGCGGCTCGCCCAGCTGCCGGGAGATGTGGATGGTGCGGGCGACGTCCTCGCACATGACGGCGGCCTTCACCGCGTCCTTCGCGTCCTTGCCGATGGTGAAGACGCCGTGGTTCTGCATGAGCACGGCGCGCGAGCGATGCCCGTCGAGGGTGGCGACGATGCCGCGGCCGATCGAGTCGTCGCCGATGATGGCGAACGGTCCGACGGGGATCTCGCCGCCGAACTCGTCGGCCATGCCGGTGATGACGCACGGGATCGCCTCGCCGCGTGCCGCCCACGCCGTGGCGTAGGTCGAGTGGGTGTGCACGACCCCGCCGATGTGGGGCATGTTGCGGTACACGTAGGCGTGGGCGGCGGTGTCGCTCGAGGGGCTGCGCTCCGAGCCCGGGGTGCCCGCGACGACGTTGCCGTCGAGGTCGCAGAGGATCATGTTGTCGGGTGCGAGCTCGTCGTAGCTCACCCCGCTCGGCTTGATGACGAACAGCTCGGCGCCGGGAACGCGCCCCGAGATGTTGCCGCCGGTCCAGATCACCAGCCCGTAGCGGGTCAGCTCGGCGTGCAGCGCGGCGACGCTCTCGCGCGTCGTGCGGATGGCGTCGTCGAGGTCAGTCATCTGCGGTCTCCTTCGAGCTCAGGGTGGCGATGGCGGCGTGCTCGATGGGGAGCCCCGCCTGCCAGGTGTCGAGGTAGGCGGCGTAGGCGGCCACCTCGGATGCGGTGGGGGCGACGACACTGGTCGCCGCATCCGCGAAGACGGTCTGGTCGAGCCAGTCGGGCAGCGGGCGGGTCTCGCCTTCGGCGACCGCGTGGCGGTAGGCGGCGAGCAGGGCGATGCCCCAGGCGCCGCCCTCCCCCGCGGTCTCGCCGACGGCGACGGGGGCGCCGAGCGCGGCCGCGAGCGCGCGCTGCGCGACGCCGCCGGTGCGGAACAGCCCGCCGTGGGCGACGGCCGTGTCGAGCCCGACCTGCTGCGCGGCGAGTTCCCGCATCCCGACGCTCAGCGCGGCGAACACCGAGAACAGCTGCGCGCGGCCGAAGGAGGCGAGGCTGAGCCGCGATCCGGGGGTGCGCACGACGAGGGGGCGCCCCTCGTCGGTACCGGCGATGGGTTCGCCGGAGAGCAGGTTGTAGGCGAGGAGTCCCTCGGAGTCGGCGTCGAGGGCGCCGCCGAGCACGGCCGCGAAGACCTCGTCGGGGGTCGCGGTCGATCCGATGGCGGCGGCGAACTCCTGGAACACCCCGACCCAGGCGCCGAGCTCGCTCGAGCCGTTGTTGCAGTGCACCATCGCGACGGGGCTGCCGTCGGGGGTCGTGACGACGTCGATGTCGGGGCTCTGCTCGGGCAGCGCGCGCTCGAGCACCACCATCGCGAAGATGCTGGTGCCGGCGCTCACGTTGGCGGTGCGGGCGCGCACGGCGTTCGTCGCGACCATGCCGGTTCCGGCGTCGCCCTCGGGCGGCGCGAGCGGGATGCCGGCGCGCAGGGCGCCGGTCGGGTCGAGCAGCGCGGCGCCCTCGGGGGTCAGCTCTCCCGCATCCGCTCCCGCCGGCAGCACCTCGGGGAGCAGCTCGGCGAGCGCGAAGCCGGCGCCCGCCGCGCTCAGGCGCTCCTCGGCGATGGCGATCAGTCGGGGGTCGTAGCCGCCGGTCGCGGGGTCGATGGGGAACATGCCCGACGCGTCGCCCACGCCGAGCACGTGGCGCCCGGTGAGCAGACGGTGCACGTAGCCGGCGAGCGTGGTCACGTTCGCGACGGCCGCCACGTGCGGCTCGGCGTCGAGCACCGCCTGGTGCAGATGCGCGATCGACCAGCGGAGCGGGATGTTGACGCCGAGGGCCGCGGAGAGCTCGGCGGCGGCGGGCCCGGTGTTGGTGTTGCGCCAGGTGCGGAACGGCACGAGCAGCTCGCCCGCCGCGTCGAAGGTGAGGTAGCCGTGCATCATCGCCGAGACGCCGACCGCCCCGAACGAGGTCGGGGCCTCGCCGAGCGCGGCGACAAGGTCGGCGTACGCGGCCTGCAGTCCGCTGCGCACCTCGTCGAGCGAGTAGGTCCAGAGCCCGTTCTCGAGCCGGTTCTCCCAGGCGTGCGACCCGGTCGCGACGGTCGCCCCGTCGGCGTCGACGAGGCACGCCTTGATGCGGGTCGACCCGAGCTCGATCCCCAGATACGTCTGCGCGCTCATAGGCGTCGCGGCCTCCTCGCCGGTCGGGGCAGATGCTGGATGTTCACGTTAACGAACTCGGCCATGCTATCTCAACTCCGACCCCGTCTTCAGAAATGCAGGAGACCTCGCCGAGTCACCCCGTCGATCCGGGCCACGCGGCGGCGCCCACCGGATTTCTCCTGCATTTCTGAGGGCGGTCGGGTCAGCGCGGGGCGGCGGTGGAGGCGCGGACCACGAGGCGCGGCGGGATGACGGCGGATGCGGCGGCGGCGGGCGCGGCGGCCGCGGCACCCTCCGGGGCGAGCCGGGCGAGCAGCTCCTCGACCGCCCGGCGGCCCACGAGCTCGAAGTCCTGGTGCACCGTGGTCAGCGCCGGGCGCACGTAGGCGGCCTCGGGAACGTCGTCGAACCCGACCACCGAGACCTCCTCGGGCACGCGGCGCCCCGCATCCGTGAGCGCTGCGATGAGGCCGATCGCCATCTGGTCGTTCGCCGCCACGACCGCCGTCGTGTCGGCCTCGAGAAGTGCGGCCGCCGCGAATCCGGATGCCGCGCTCCAGTCGCCGGCGAGCTCCGCGCCCGGCGTCGCACCCGCGTCCGCCATCGCCCCCGCGAAGCCGTCGCGCCGGGCGCTCGCCTCGAGGTAGCCGTCGGGTCCGGCGAGGTGCTGGATGCGGGTGTGCCCGAGATCCAGCAGGTGCCGGGTCGCGAGCCGCGACCCCTCGGCCTGGTCGACGCCGATCCCGCCGGGACGCTGCGGCGCCTGCAGGGTCACGAGCGGCACCCGGATGTCGAGGTCGCGGATGGCGGCGAGCACCGTCTCGTGCGGGGCGATCACGACGAGCGCCTCGACCGCCTGGTCGAGCAGGAACCCGAGGGCGGCGACGGTGGCGTCGTGCTCGACCGCGGCGGCGGTCACCAGGGGGTGGTAGCCGCGCTCCCGCGCCGCGCGCTCGACGGCGAGCACGCTGGAGGCGGGTCCGTGCTGGGCGACCTCGGGCGAGAGCACGCCGATCGCGCGGGTGCGGCTCGTGACGAGGGCGCGGGCGGCGAGGTTGCGGCGGTAGCCGAGCTCGGCGATGGCCGCGCGCACCCGCTCGCGGGTCTCGGGCCGGATCGAGGGGTAGTCGTTGAGCACACGGGACACCGTGATGTGGCTGACGCCCGCGAGCGCGGCGACGTCGTGCATGCTCGGGTTCCGCGTTCGTTCCGCCACGGAGGTCACAGTAGCGGCGCCGCGGGAGCGAAGCGGCCGCCCCGAAATGTGAAGGCTCACGGGAGCGCTCACACCGACGACCGCCTCCCGACCCAGGAAACGCAACGAATTCAAGGTGCGTTACCGAACCGTTACTGAGTGATGCTTGCGCTGAGAGGAATTGTGAAGGCTAACATTCAGCCGATGCCACCCCGCGGGGCGGGCATCGCGCCAAGAGGCACCACCACCCCAACACCCGGCATCGACGCCGGAATCAGAACGAGGAGGTTCTGTCATGAAGAAGATCCTGGCGGGCGTGGCCCTCGCGGGAGCCGTTGCTCTCGCGATGACCGGATGCGCGTCCGACGGCGGCAGCGGCGGAGGCGGCGGGGGCGACGACCTCATCACCGTCGGCTTCGCGCAGACCGGCTCCGAGTCGGGCTGGCGCTCGGCCAACACCGAGTCGCTCAAGACCGCCCTCTCCGAGGAGAACGGCTTCAAGCTGGTCTTCAACGCGGCCGACAACAAGCAGGAGGCCCAGATCGCGGCCGTCCGCAGCTTCATCAACCAGGGCGTCGACGCGATCGTCATCGCGCCGATCACGGTCGACGGCTGGGACGACGTGCTCACGGAGGCCAAGGACGCCGGCATCCCGGTCATCCTCGAGGACCGCACGGTCTCGGCGAGCGACGACCTGTACGCCAGCTGGGTCGGCCTCGACTTCGAGAAGGAGGGCGAGACCGCCGGCACCTGGGTGAAGGACAACTTCGACGGCCAGGCCCAGAACCTCGTCGTGCTCGAGGGCACCACGGGTTCGTCCGCCGCGCTCGACCGCGCGACCGGTTTCGACAAGGCGATCGAGGGCACCGACATCAACGTGCTCGACTCGCAGACCGGCGACTTCACGCGCGACGGCGGCAAGAAGGTCATGGAGGGCTTCCTGCAGAAGTACGGCAACCAGATCAACATCCTGTTCGCGCACAACGACGACATGGGCCTCGGCGCCCTCGACGCGATCACCGCGGCCGGCCTCGTGCCCGGCCAGGACATCAAGATCGTGACGATCGACGCGGTGCACGACGGCATGCAGGCTCTCGCCGACGGCAAGTTCAACTACATCGTCGAGTGCAACCCGCTGCTGGGCGAGAAGGTCGCCGACCTCGTCAAGAAGGTCGTGGCCGGGGACAGCGTCGAGAAGCGCGAGATCGTGCCCGACCAGTCCTTCGACCAGGACCAGGCGAAGGAAGCGCTGCCGACGCGTCCGTACTGAGCGGATCCGTCCACAGCGACACCACATCCGCCGGGGACCGGGGCGCACCGGTCCCCGGCGGAACTCACGAAACGAAGCGAGGAAGCTCCATGGCCGCGGACACCGAAGCCCGCCCGATCGCCCAGATGCGCGGCATCACGATCGAGTTCCCGGGCGTCAAGGCGCTCGACGGCGTCGACCTGACGCTGCGCGGGGGCGAGGTGCACACCCTGATGGGTGAGAACGGCGCCGGCAAGTCGACCCTCATCAAGGCGCTGACCGGCGTCTACCCGATCGACGCGGGCACCATCGTCGTCGAGGGCACCCCGCGCACCTTCCGCGGCACCTCGGATGCGCAGGCCGCCGGCATCTCGACGGTGTACCAGGAGGTCAACCTCTGCACGAACCTCTCGGTGGGCGAGAACGTCATGCTGGGCCACGAGGTCCGCGGCCCGTTCGGCATCGACTGGAAGTCGACCCACCGCGAGGCGGAGCGTCACCTCGAAGGGCTCGGCGTGCGCATCGACACCCGCTCGCTGCTCGCCGCACACTCCATCGCCGTGCAACAGCTCGTCGCCATCAGTCGCGCGATGGTCACCGACTCCCGCGTGCTCGTGCTCGACGAGCCCACCTCGAGCCTCGACCGCGGCGAGGTCGACCAGCTCTTCGGCGTCATCCGGGGTCTGCGCGACCGCGGCGTCGCCATCCTGTTCGTCACCCACTTCCTCGACCAGGTCTACGAGATCTCCGACCGCCTCACGGTGCTGCGCAACGGTGCGCTCGTCGGCGAGTACCCGGTCGCCGAGCTGCCCCGCGCCGAGCTCATCGCGAAGATGATCGGCCGCGAACTCGACGAGTTCGCCGCGATCTCCCGCAGCGCCGACCGCGAGATCGACCGCGGCGGCGACCCCGTCATCCGCGCCACCGGCATCGGACGCCGCGGCGTGCTCGAACCCGCCGACGTGGAGGTCTACGACGGCGAGGTGGTCGGCATCGCGGGGCTGCTCGGCTCCGGCCGCACCGAGCTCGTGCGGCTGCTGTACGGCGCCGACCGCGCGGATGCCGGACGCGTCGAGGTGCGCGGGCGCCCCGCGCGCATCACCAACCCGCGGCACGCGATCGACCGGCGCATCGCGTTCTCCTCGGAGGACCGCCGGGCCGAGGGCATCGTCGGCGACCTCACCGTCGCCGAGAACATCGTGCTCGGCATCCAGGCCAAGCGCGGCGCGCTGCGCAAGCTCCGCAAGGCGGAGCAGGACGCCATCGTCGAGGAGTACATCCAGGCGCTCGGCGTGCGGCCGGCGAACCCGAACGCCCTCATCCGCAACCTGTCCGGCGGCAACCAGCAGAAGGTGCTGCTCGCGCGCTGGCTCGCGACCGCCCCGCAGCTCATCATCCTCGACGAGCCGACGCGCGGCATCGACGTGGGCGCCAAGGCCGACATCCAGCGCAAGGTCGCGGAGCTCAGCGAGCAGGGGCTCGGCGTCGTCTTCATCTCCTCGGAGCTCGAGGAGGTGGTGCGCATCGCACAACGCATCGTGGTGATGCGGGATCGTCGTAAGATCGGCGAACTCACCTCGCACGACACCGACGTCGACGATCTCGTCGCCTTCATCGCGGAAGAGCACGACACCCAGGAGAGCCCGGAGAGCGTGGCATGAAGAAGATCCTCAGGCACCGGATGTTCTGGCCGGTGATCGCGCTGCTGGCGCTCATCGTGCTGAACACGATCGCACGCCCCAGCTTCATCAGCATCACCGTGCAGAACGGGCAGCTCTACGGGGCGCTCATCGACATCCTGCGCAACAGCGCCCCGCTCATGCTCGTGTCGCTCGGCATGATGATCGTGATCGCGACCCGCGGCATCGACCTCTCGGTCGGCGCGATCATGGCGGTCTCGGGCGCGGTGGCCCTCACGATCATCGCCGACTCCCCCTCCCCCGACGACCTCGGCACCGTGCTCGTCGCGATCCTGGTGGGAGTGCTGGTGAGCCTGCTGCTCGGCATCTGGAACGGCTTCCTGGTGGCGGTCGTCGGCGTGCAGCCGATCATCGCCACCCTGGTGCTCATGCTCGCGGGGCGCGGGGTCGCGCTGCTCATCACGGGCGGCTTCATCACCACCATCAACTCCGCCCCCTACAAGTTCATGGCGCAGGGCTACGTGATCGGACTGCCGTTCGCGTTCTTCGTCTCGATCGCCGCCATCGTGATCGTCGCCCTCATCGAGCGGCGCACGGCCCTCGGCGTGCTGACCGAGGCGGTCGGCATCAACCCCGAGGCGAGCCGGTTGGCGGGTGTGCGGGCGCGCGGCATCATCTGGGGCGCGTACGCGGCGAGCGGCGTGCTCGCCGGGTTCGCCGGCATCCTGTACACCTCGAACATCATGGCGGCGGATGCCAACGCCGCCGGCCTCTACATCGAGCTGTACGCGATCCTCGCGGTCGTGCTCGGGGGCACCTCGCTCGCGGGCGGCAAGTTCACGGTCGCCGGCACCGTGGTCGGCGTCTTCACGATCGAGACGCTGCGCTCGACGATCCTGTTCCTCGGGGTGCCCTCGGCGGTCGCCCCCCTGTTCCTCGCGATCGTCGTCGTGATCGTCGTGCTCGTCCAGTCGCAGCGCCTCCGCGGGGCCGTCGCGAAACTTGCGCAGGCCCTGCGCCCGAAGAAGCCGGAGGTCGCCCGATGACCAGCGTTCCCGTGACGACCGAGAAGGCGCCCACCGGCGTCGTGAGGCGGTTCCTCAGCCGCCGCGCCTCCTGGGTGCCCGTGTTCGCGGCGGTCGTGCTGCTCGTCGTCATCTTCGCGGCCGCGCAGGCGTATTTCGGCAACATCCTGACGCCGCGCGTCATCTCGGCGCTGCTGCTCGACAACGCGTACCTCTTCATCCTCGCGGTCGGCATGACCTTCGTGATCCTCACCGGCGGCATCGACCTCTCCGTCGGGGCGGTGATGGCCTTCACCGGCATGTTCGGGGCGAGCCTCATGCGCGACGGAATGCCGAGCGCCGCGGTCGTGCCGATCATGCTGCTGCTCGGCGCCGCGTTCGGCCTCGCCATCGGCGTGCTCGTGCAGTACTTCGACGTGCAGCCGTTCATCGCCTCGCTCGCCGCGATGTTCGCCGCGCGCGGCCTCGCGTTCATGGTGAGCCTCGACTCGATCAAGGTCGAGGACGGCGCCATCCTCTGGCTGCAGTCCACCCGACTGCAGGCCGGCGTCGGCAGCTGGTACATCACCCCGACCGGCATCATCGCGCTGCTCGTGGTGCTCGTCGGAGCGCTCGTGCTCGCCTTCACGCGATTCGGTCGCACGATCTACGCGATCGGCGGCAGCGAGCAGTCGGCGCGGCTGATGGGTCTGCCTGTCGTGCGCACCAAGCTGCTCGCCTACGTCGTGAGCGGGGTGTGCGCGGGGCTCGCGGGCGTCGTCTTCACCGCGTACACGGGGGCGTCGTATCCGCTCAACGGCATCGGCACCGAGCTCGACACGATCGCGGCGGTCGTCATCGGCGGCACCCTGCTGACGGGCGGCTCGGGCTACGTCGTCGGATCGATGATCGGCGTCTTCGTCTACGGCACCATCAAGACGGTGATCTCGTTCCTCGGCGCCGACCAGTCGTGGACCCGCATCTCGATCGGCGCCCTGCTGCTCATGTTCGTGGTGGTGCAGCGCGTCATCGTCGCCCGATCGAACCGGCGGTAGCGCCCGTGCCGCACCGAGGTGGGCCGCGCATCCCGGCATGATATGACCATGGTCGATCAGGCGCCCGTCGTCGAGGTCGTGGGAGCCACGGTGCGCTTCCCGGCCGAGCTGGCGCTCGACCGCGTCGACTTCCGGATGTTCGCGGGCGAGGTGCACTCGCTCATGGGCGAGAACGGCGCGGGCAAGTCGACCCTCATCAAGGCGCTCACCGGCGCCCTGCCGCTCGACGCCGGCGTGATCCGGCTGCACGGCGAGCAGGTGCGCTTCTCGACCCCCCACGACGCCCTCGCCGCAGGGATCTCGACGGTCTACCAGGAGATCGACCTGCTGCCGAATCTCACGGTCGCCGAGAACATCTGGCTGGGGCGCGAACCGCGGCACCTCGGAGTCATCGACTGGCGGCGGATGCGCACCGCCGCCCGCGGGGTGCTCGTCGACCTGGGACTCGACATCGACCCCGCGTCGCTGCTCGGCACCCACTCGCTCGCGGTGCAGCAGCTCGTCGCGATCGCGCGCGCCATCTCGACCGAGGTGAAGGTGCTCGTGCTCGACGAGCCGACGTCCAGCCTCGACCTCGACGAGGTGGCCGAGCTGTTCCGGGTGATCCGCGAGCTCAAGCAGCGCGGCGTCGCGATCCTGTTCGTGTCGCACTTCCTCGACCAGGTGTACGAGATCTGCGACCGGGTCACCGTGCTGCGCGGGGGGAGGCTGGTCGGCGAGTACCTCACCCGTGAGCTGCTGCGCATCGACCTGGTGCAGAAGATGCTCGGGCGCAGCTCGGGCGAGCTCGTCACCCGCCAGCGCAGCGACCCGCCGACCGCCGAGCTGACCGCGCCGTACCTGAGCGCCCGGGGGATCGAGGCGCCCGGCATCGACGGCGTCGACGTGGACCTCGTCGAGGGCGAGGTGCTCGGGGTCGCCGGGCTGCTCGGATCGGGTCGCAGCGAGCTCGCCCGCGCGATCACGGGCGTCGACGGCATCACCTCGGGCGTCATCCGGATCGCGGGCACGCCCCGGCATCCGCGTCAGCCGCGGCAGGCGATCTCGCTGGGGGTCGTGTACTCGTCCGAGAACCGGCGCACCGACGGCATCATCAGCGAACTCTCGATCCGCGAGAACATCACGCTCGCTCTGCAGGCGCAGCGCGGCATCCTCCACCGCATCCCCGCGTCGCGCGAACGCGAGCTGGCCGCCAGCTGGATCGACGCGCTCGACATCCGCCCGTCCGACCCGGAACGCGCGGCGGGCACGCTGTCGGGGGGCAACCAGCAGAAGCTGCTGCTCGCCCGGTTGCTCGCCCTCGCGCCGCGCGCGCTCGTGCTCGACGAGCCGACGCGCGGCATCGACGTGGGCGCCAAGGTCGAGATCCAGAACCTGGTGACGGAGCTCGCCGACAACGGCCTGTCGGTCATGTTCATCTCCGCCGAGCTCGAGGAGGTGCTGCGCGTCTCCAACCGGGTGCTCGTCATGCGCGGCGGCGAGCTCGTCGGCAGCCACGCCGCCGACTCGCTCACCGTCGACTCGCTGCTCGCGATGGTCGCCCGACCGGACGACGAGGGGTGAGCGGCGCGGTGAGCCAGGACGACAAGGGCGCGCGCGCCGCCAACATCTTCGACGTCGCACGCCTCGCGGGGGTCTCGCACCAGACCGTGTCGCGCGTGCTCAACGATCTTCCGAACGTGCGCCCGGCGACGCGCGCGCGGGTCGAGCAGGCCATCGCCCAGCTGCGGTACAGCCCCTCCCCCGCCGCCCGCGCCCTCGTCACCCGGCGCACCCGCACGATCGGGCTCGTCTCACCGGGCGTCTCCGACTACGGTCCGAGCTCGATCGCGATGCACTTCAACTTCGCCGCCCGCGCCGCCCGCTACAACGTCGAGGCCGTCAGCTCGCTCGACGACGACCCCGGCGCCGTCCGGCAGGTGGTCGAGTCGCTGCTGCGGCAGCGGGTCGACGCCATCGTGCTCATCGTCGTCGACGTGGGTGTGCTCGAGGTGGTGCGCGGGCTCGAGCTGTCGATCCCCGTCGTCGCGGTCGCCGCGTCGCCGCGTCCGAGCCCGCTCATCGTGTCGATCGACCAGTACCGGGGCGCGCGAGCCGCGGTGCGGCACCTCGCCGAGCTCGGGCACACGCGCATCCTGCATCTGGCGGGTCCCGCGGGCAATCCGGATGCGATCGAGCGCGAGCGGGGATGGCGCGACGAGCTCATCGCCCGGCGGCTCGACATCGTGGAGCCCCCGCGCGGCGACTGGTCGGCCGAGAGCGGTCACCGTCTCGGGCCCGACCTCGGCGTCGAACCCGGCGAGGCGGTGTTCGTCGCGAACGACCACATGGCGATCGGCCTGCTCTCCGCCTTCCGCGAGCGCGGCATCCGGGTGCCCGAGGACGTCAGCGTCGTCGGCTTCGACGACGTGCCCGAGGCCGGCTACCTCTATCCCCCGCTCACGACCGTGCGGCAGGACTTCGCGGCGCTTGGCGGTCTCATCATGCAGAAGGTCCTCATCGCGGTGGAGGACCCCGAGACGGTCACCGAGGACACCCCGCTGCCCACCCGGCTCATCCTCCGCGAGTCGACCCGCGCGGTCTGATCAGCCGGCGGCGAGCTTCTCGACGGCCGCGGCCACGCGCCGGGCGCGGGTCTCGGGGGCCTTCGCCGCCTCGATCGAGGTGACGTGCGCCTTGCGGTGGCTCGGCGCGAGCTTCTCCCATGCGGCCGCGGCGGCCGTGTTCGCGGCGAGGGCCTCCGCGAGATCGGGCGTCGGCTCGACGACGCGCGGCGCGCTGTCGACCTCCAGCTCCACGACGATCGCGTCGCCGCCCGCCAGGCCGGTCGCGGCGCGCTTGTCCGAGCTGAACGGGATGAGGAACCGGCCGCCCATCGAGGCGATCGTGGACGGGTAGCGGAAGCCGTTGACCGTGATCAGCACCGCCGGGCGCCTGCCCGCGCCGAGCTGGTCCACCAGCTCGGGCGGCACCTCGATGCCCGTGTTGTTGCCGGTCTGGTGGAGCGTCGTCTCGAACCTCATGCTGCGATCATGCCGCGGCCCGCCCCCGGCGACCAGTCAGGTGAGGGTGGCGCGCTCGGCCACGAGCAGCACCGCGAGCAGCGTGACGAATGCGATCGCGAGCATGTCGACCGCGAGCAGTGCGAGCCGCAGCCGCGACGGCGGCGTCGCGAAGCGCACGATGATCATGCACAGGTAGAGCACCGCGACCACGACCGCGGCGGTCCCGGGCACCGCGAAGGGCGGCATCCGCAGCACCGCCATCGGCACGAGCACGCCGAGGGCGATGAGGGTCAGCAGCCCGCCGAGCACGAGCCACGACAGTCCCCGTGAGCTCGTGAGCGCCGGCTGATCCCGCATCCGGGTGGGATCGAGAGGGGGCTGCGCCATGACTCCCAGCATGCGCCAGCTCGGCTGGACGGATGCCGCGAGTCACCCGTTCAGACGGTCACAACCCATGCGACGCCGAGCCCCAGCGCCAGGATCACGAGCCACGCGAGCGCGCCCGCGGCGATCGCCCGTCCCCCCGATCGCACCAGGCGCTCGAGGCGCAGTCCCGCGCCGATGCCGACGAGGGCCGCAGCGAGCAGCGCGTTGCGCACGACGTCGACCACCTCGACCACCGACTCCGGCACCGGCAGGAACGAGCGCACCAGCACCAGCAGCACGAACCCGACGATGAACAGCGGCACGACCGGCGGCAGCGTCCCCGCGCTATCCCCCGACGCGCGCACGACGCGGCGCGTGTGGAGCGAGGCGATCGCGACCATCGGCGCGAGCATGAGCACCCGGGTGAGCTTCACCACCACGGCGGCGGCGAGCGCGACCGCCCCGGCCGTCTGCGCCGTCGCCACCACCTGCCCGACGTCGTGCACGCTCGCGCCCACCCACGCGCCGAAGAAGCGCTCGCCCATGTGCCATCCGAGCGCGTCGGCCACTGTCGAAAATGCAGGAAGAACGACGATCGCGAGGGTGCCGAACAGGGTCACCAGGGCAGTCGGAGTCGCCGTCTCCTGCATTTCTCGAGTGACGGATGCGGGACGCCGCCGCGCGGCGGCCATCGCCCCGACCGCGGAGACGCCGCAGATCGAGAAGCCGGCGGCGAGCAGGATCGGCTCGTCTCCGGGCAGGCGCAGCGCCCGCGCGATGCCGTAGGTGGCGGCGAAGGCGAGCGCCACGAGCGCGACGATCGCGAGCACCCCCCACACGCCGAGCGCCGCGATGTCGGCGAGCGCGAGGTCGAGCCCCAGCAGCACGATGCCGACGCGCAGCAGCCCGCGCGCCGCGTAGGCGAGCCCCGGCTTGAGCGGCCCGTCGAGGGTCGGGCGCAGCGGGGGCAGGCACGCGAGCACGACGCCGATCACGAAGGCCGCGGTGAGCCAGGGCACCGCGGGGAGCACCAGGTGCACGAGCCATGCGAGGGCGGACCCCGTGAGCGCGAGCCCGACACCGGCGACCAGGGGTCGGATGCGGGTCATGCCACGACCTTGCGGCGCACCGTCCGGGCGACGAGCGTGACCAGCACGATCGCGACGAGCGCGGTCGCCGCGAGCGCGAGGCCGCCGTAGCCGAGCTGCGCCAGCACCAGGCCGGCGGCCGCCCCGCCGAGCGCGCCCGCCGACGACATGAGCAGGTCGGCGCGTCCCTGGATGCGCGCGCGACCGAGCACGTCGACGGACTCGCTGATGAGCGTGGAACCGGCGACGCTCGCCGCGCTCCAGCCGACGCCGATCGTGAACAACCCGACCGCCACCCACAGTTCCGACTCGGACCCGACGGCGAGCAGCAGCAGAGCGCCGAGCAGCAGCACCTGCCCGATCGCGATGGTGGCCTCCCGTCCCAGTCGGTCGGCGAGCACGCCCCACAGGGGCGAGAGCGCGTACATGCCGAGCACGTGGAGGCTGATCGTGAAGCCGACCAGTTCGAGGCTCGCGCCGTGGTGCACGAGGTGCACGGGCGTCATCGCCATGACCGACACCATCGTGGCGTGGCTGAGCGACGTCGCGATCATGCCCGTCGCGATGCCGCCCGTGTCCGCCGTGCGGGGCGCCGCCTCGGGCGACGCCGGTCGCTCCAACCCGATCCGGGTGGCGAGTCGCAGCGGGTCGGGCCGCAGCCCGAGGAGGTACACGGCCGCCGCGATGAGCTGCGCCGTGATCGTGAACAGGTAGGCGCCGGCGAGCGGGGGCAGCCCGATCGCCTGTCCCACCGCGTCCCCGGGGCCGATGAGGTTCGGTCCGAGCACCGCGCCGACGGTCGTCGACCACACCACGATCGACAGGTCGCGCCCGCGCCGCCCCGGCTCGGAGAGGTCGGTCGCCGCGAAGCGCGCCTGGAGGTTGACCGCTGTGCCGACCCCGAGCAGCACGATGCCGACGAGCAGCAGTGGCGTCAGCCCGACGATCGCCGCGACGAGCCCGACGACCGCGCCGAACGCCGCGATCGCGGCACCGGTGGCGAGCGCCGGAGCACGGCCCCGGCGGGTGGCGAGGGCCGCGAGCGGCACGGCGGCCACGGCCGCGCCGATGGTCGCCATCGTGGCGGCCATGCCCGACAGGGTCTCGGATCCGGACACCTGGGTGATGAGGAGGGCTCCGGCGGAGAGCGTCGAGCCCATGCCGATCCCGGCGAGCACCTGACCCGCGATGATGGCCGCCCGGCTGCGCCTGCGCACCCGGGCGATCTCCGACTCGGTGAGCTGCGCCGACGGCTCCGCGGCCGGGGGCTCGGTCACCCCGCCGGCTCGTCGCGGTTCAGCGCGGGGTTGCTGAGGGTGCCGATCCCCTCGATCCGGATGTCGACGGTCTGTCCGTGCACGAAGCCGCCGAGCCCCGACGGCGTGCCGGTCATGATGATGTCGCCGGGCAGCAGGGTCCAGACGTCCGAGATGTAGGCGATCAGCTCGGGGATCTTGTGGATCAGGTCGCGCGTGTTGCCGTGGCGGCGCGGCTCGCCGTCGACCCAGGTGGTGATCTCGAGACCGTCGGGGTCGAGCTCGGTCTCGATCCACGGGCCGATGGGCGCGAAGGTGTCGTAGCCCTTCGCCCGCGCCCACTGACCGTCGGCGAACATCTGGTCGCGTGCCGAGACGTCGTTGCCGATCGTGTAGCCGAACACGTAGTCGGCCCAGCGCTCGGCCGGCACCTGCTTGGCGATCCTGCCGATGACGACCACCAGCTCGCCCTCGTGGGTGATGCGCCCCTCGACGGGCGGGATGCGGATGGGGTCGCCGGGGCCGACCACCGCGGTGTTGGGCTTCAGGAAGATCAGCGGGTTCTCGGGGGCGTCGACGTTCGCCATGTCCTTGCGGTGCTCGGCGTAGTTGAGGCCGACGCAGACCACCTTCGACCGCGGGATGACGGGCGCCAGCAGCCGGGCGTCCGCGAGCGGGATGCGCTCGCCCGTGGTGTCGAAGCCCGCGAACATCGGATCGCCCGCGAGCACCACGAGCTCGTCATCGTCCACGATGCCGTAGCGCGGGTCCCCTCCGGTGCTGAAGCGCGCGACTCTCACCCTCCGAGCCTATCGCCGCCTCCGTGGCTGTCTTGTGCGCACGTGCCGCGATACTGGAGCCCGTGACCGAACTGCTCTGGACCGGCCCCGCCGACTCCGCCCGGCTGCTCGTGCTGGCGCACGGCGCCGGGGCGGCCATGGACTCCGACTGGATGAACCGGATGGCGGCGCTGCTCGGCGACCGCGGCATCCGGGTCGCGCGGTTCGAGTTCGCCTACATGGCGGCCCGCCGCGAGGGGGTGCGCCGCCCGAACCCGCGCGCCGAGGCGGTGCTCGACGAGTACCGCGCCGTGATCGAGCAGCTGCGCGGCGAGACGGATGCCGTGCCGGTGATCGGCGGCAAGTCGTTCGGCGGGCGCGTGGCCAGCATGATCGCCGACGAGCAGTACTCCGCCGGACGCATCGGGGGGCTCGTGTGCCTCGGCTACCCGTTCCACCCGATGGGCAAGCCCGAGCAGCTGCGCACCGCGCACCTCGCGGAGCTCGCGGCCCCGACGCTCATCTGCCAGGGCGAGCGCGACATCATGGGCTCTCGCGACGAGGTCGCGGGCTACACCCTCTCCCCCGCGATCACCGTCGCCTGGTCACCGGACGGCGACCACGACCTGAAGCCCCGCAAGGCTTCCGGCCACGGCTTCGCCGAGAACCTCGCCGCCGCGGCGGACGCGGTGGCGGCTCACGTCTGACCGCTACGCGTCGAGCCGGTACAGCCAGCCGTGGCGGTCCTCGACGCGGCCGTACTGGATGCCGGTGAGCTCGTCGCGCAGCGACATCGACACGCGCTCGGCGACCTCCGGCATCACGATGTCGAAGTCGTCCGCCTTGATCTCCGAGATCGGGGTGATCACGGCGGCGGTTCCGCACGCGAACGCCTCGACGATCTCGCCCGACGCGACGCCCTCGCGCCACTCGGTGATCGACACGGGGCGCTGCTCCACCGTGTAGCCGCGGTCGCGACCGAGCTGCAGCACCGAGTCGAGCGTGATGCCCTCGAGGATCGAGTCCGAGTCCGGGGTGATGAGGCGGTTGTCGCGGGTCACGAGCACGACGTTCATGCCGCCGAGCTCCTCCAGGTACTCGCCCTGCTGCGCGTCGAGGAACAGCACCTGCGCGCAGCCGTGCTCGTACGCCTCCTGCTGGGCGACGAGCGAGGCCGCGTAGTTGCCGCCGGTCTTCGCCTGCCCCATGCCGCCGTGGCCGGCACGCGTGTAGTGGGTGGAGAGCCAGATCGACACGGGCGTCACGCCGCCGTGGAAGTACGCACCCGCCGGCGAGGCGATGAGGTAGTAGTTGACCTTCTTCGCCGGACGCACGCCGAGGAACGCCTCCTTGGCGAACATGAACGGGCGCAGGTACAGGCTCGTCTCGGGAGCGGTCGGCACCCAGTCGCCGTCGACGGCCACGAGCTGCGTGAGCGAGTCGAGGAAGTACTCGGTGGGCAGTTCGGGGAGCGCGAGGCGCTTCGCGGAGCGCTGCATGCGCGCCGCGTTCTGGTCGGGGCGGAACGTCCAGATCGAGCCGTCGGCGTGGCGGTACGCCTTGAGGCCCTCGAAGATCTCCTGCGCGTAGTGCAGCACGGCCGCAGCCGGGTCGAGCTGGATGGGTCCGTAGGGCTGGACGCGGGGACGGTGCCACCCGCCGCGCTCCGACCAGCAGATGTCGACCATGTGATCCGTGAAGGCCTGGCCGAAGCCCGGGTTCTCGAGGATCGCCGCGCGCTCCTCGGCGCTCTTGGCGTTCTCGTTGCGGGTCACCTGGAACTGGAGGTCCTGGGTGGCCATGGGGAGGAGGTTCAGGGTCATGGTCGGCTCTTCCGATAGGTCGTGGACTCTATTGTGCGCCCGCGGGACGCGTTCAGTGCAGGCGGGTGGTGATCGCGGCGCCGACCTCGGCGGTCGTGCGCGGGGTGCTCCCTCTCTCGGCGAGGTCCGCCGCCACCGCAGCCTCGACCCGGCGGGCCGCATCCGGGAGCCCGAGGTGGTCGAGCAGGAGCGCGGTCGACAGGATCGCGGCCGTGGGGTCGGCCTTCTGCTGCCCCGCGATGTCGGGCGCGGATCCGTGAACCGGCTCGAACATGCTGGGGAACGTGCCGTCGGGGTTGATGTTTCCCGAGGCCGCCAGTCCGATGCCGCCGCTGATGGCGCCGGCCAGATCGGTGAGGATGTCGCCGAAGAGATTGTCGGTGACGATGACGTCGAACCTAGCAGGATCGGTCACCAGGAAGATGGTCGCGGCGTCGACGTGCAGGTAATCCCACGCCACGTCCGGATGATTGGCCGCCTCCGCCTGCACGATGCGCGACCAGAGACCCCCGGCGTGGGTCAGCACGTTGGTCTTGTGCACGAGCGTGACCTTCCGTCGGCGCTTCTCGGCCTGCGCGAACGCGAAGCGCACGACCCGCTCGATGCCGTAGGCCGTGTTGACGCTCACCTCGTTGGCGATCTCGTGGGGCGTGCCGGTGCGGATGCTGCCGCCGTTGCCGACGTAGGGCCCCTCGGTGCCCTCCCGCACGACCACGAAGTCCACCTCACCCGGCGCCGCGAGCGGGCTCGGCACCGTCGGGTAGAGCACGGTGGGGCGCAGGTTCACGTAGTGGTCGAAGGCGAAGCGGAGCTTCAGCAGCAGACCGCGCTCGATGATGCCGCCCGCGAGCCGCGGATCCCGCGGGTCGCCGCCGACCGCCCCCAGCAGGATCGCGTCGTGCGCGGCGAGGGCCGCCAGGTCCGCGTCGTCGAGGATCCGCCCCGTCTCGAGGTAGTGCGCGGCGCTGAACGGATACGTGGTGACGGCGAGCTGCGCCTCGTCGGCGGTCGCCGCCTCGAGCACGGTCACCGCCTCGGCGATCACTTCGGGTCCGATGCCGTCCCCCGCGATCACGGCGAGGTCGATGGTGCGCGTCATGCCTCCTAGGCTATCGGCGCCCATAGCGCGTCGGATGCGCGCCGTCAACGGGCTGTCCGCATTCCGTGCGGCTTCCTACTGTCGTATCGGCCCCCCCCACGTGGGGCCCTGACCCAAGGAGGCCACCATGAGCATCGGGCTCGGCATCTTCCTCTTCGTCGTCGGCGCGATCCTCACGTTCGCGCTGAACGTCCAGGCCGACTGGATCGACCTCGACCTCGTCGGCTACCTGCTGATGGGCGCGGGCGTGATCGTCGCGATCATCGGCATCGTGCTGATGGTGCGCAAGCGCCAGTCGGTGACCACCGTGCGCACGAGCGTCGACCCCGAGACGGGGTCGCGCGTCGACCAGCGCGCCACCGAGAGCGACCCGCTGCCCTGAGCGCGGGAACCGGTCTCTATCGGGTGGGACCGGTGCGGCCGCGGCATTCCCCTGGGAAGGATGCCGCGGCCGCTTTTCGTGTCCGGGCCTAGGCCTCGACGATGTCGATCTCGCGCACCTCGTCGGCCTCGATCGCCACGCGGACGCGCTCGAGCACCTCGTCGGGCACCGGCGAGTCGACCGTGATGATCGAGAGCGCCTGGCCGCCGGCGCTGCGCCGCGCGATCTGCATACCGGCGATGTTGATGCCGGCCTCGCCGAACTCCTTGCCGTACACGGCGACGATGCCGGGGCGGTCGGTGTAGAACATCACGATGTGGTGCTCGCCGATCGGCACCTCGATGTCGTAGCCGTTGAGGCCGATGATCTTCTCGGTCATCTTGGTGCCGGCGAGGGTGCCGGCGACCTCGAGGGTCGTGCCGTCCGAGAGCACACCGCGCAAGGTGGTCGTGTTGCGGTAGTCCTTGCTCTCCTCCGACACGTTGAGGCTCGAGGTGATGCCGCGCTGCTCGGCGAGCAGCGGGGCGTTCACGTACGAGACGTTCTCGGTGACCTGGTTCGTGAAGTAGCCCTTGAGCGCCGCGAGCCGGTAGACGCTCACGTCGTAGGCGGCGAGCTCGCCGCGCACGTCGATCTCGAGGTCGGTCAGCGCCCCGTGCCCGGCGACGGCGGCCAGCACCTGGCCGAGCTTCTCGACGAGCGCGATGCCGGGGCGCACGAACGGGTCGATGACGCCTCCGGCGACGTTCACCGCATCCGGCACGAGCTCGCCCTCGAGCGCGAGCCGCACCGACTTCGCGACCGAGACGCCCGCCTTCTCCTGCGCCTCGTCGGTGGAGGCTCCGAGGTGCGGGGTGACGACGACGTTCGGGAGGCCCAGCAGCGCGGTGTCGGTGGGGGGCTCGGACGAGAACACGTCGAGGCCCGCACCCGCGATGGTGCCCGCCGCGAGCGCCTCGGCGAGCGCCTCCTCGTCGATGAGCCCGCCGCGCGCGACGTTCACGATGTACGCGGTGCTCTTCATGCGGGCGAGCTGCGCGGTCGAGATCATGCCCGTGGTCTCGGGCGTCTTGGGCATGTGGATGGTGATGAAGTCCGACTGCTCGAGCAGTTCGTCGAGGGTCACCAGGCGCACCCCCAGCTGCTGGGCGCGGGCCGGCGTCACGTAGGGGTCGTAGGCGATGACCTCGACGCCGAAGGCCTGCAGCCGGGCGGTGATGAGCGCGCCGATGCGACCGAGGCCGATGATGCCGACGGTCTTCTCGAACAGCTCGGTTCCGGTGTACTTCGAGCGCTTCCACTCCCCCGCGGCGAGGCTCGCGTGCGCGGCCGGGATGTGCCGGGCGAGGCTCAGGATGTGCCCGATGGTCAGCTCGGCCGCGCTGATGATGTTCGAGGTGGGCGCGTTGACGACCATGACGCCCGCCTCGGTGGCGGCCTTGATGTCGACGTTGTCGAGCCCGACCCCGGCACGCGCCACGACCTTGAGCGACGGCGCGGCGGCGAGCGCCTCCTCGTCGATCTGGGTCGCGGAGCGGATGAGCACCGCGTTCGCGTCGGCGAGCGCGGACAGCAGCGCGGGGCGGTCGGTGCCGTCGACGGAGCGGACGTCGAAGTCGGGGCCGAGGGCCTCGACGGTGGCGGGCGAGAGTTGTTCGGCGATCAGGACGACCGGCTTGGCCACAGTGGTTCCTTCGTGCGGGGGCTGCGGCTCAGGCCGCGAGAGGATGACGCCACGGCTCGCGCGGGCGCGGCACAGGCAGCCTATCGGACGCCGCATGCCCGTTCCGTCCCGTGACGGGCCGGGACTCAGGCCAGCACGTAGAGGGTGAGCGCCGTCGCGGTGGTCGCCGCGAGTCCCGCGGCGAACACGACCACCCGGCCGCTCAGCATCCTCCCGCGCCCGAGCAGCAGGGCCGCGAGGTAGAGCACAGGCGGCAGCAGCACCCCGAGCACGAGGGTGGTCCAGGGGATGTACTCCGCGTAGCCCTGGGCGGAGTAGAGCGGCGGGAGCGCGATGAGGTTGCTCGCCGCGGAGAACTCGAACCAGCCGAAGAGCGCGGCGAAGAGCACCGCCACGCCGATGCGCCAGGCGAGCGGCGGGCCGATCGGCTCGGCGGGTTCGCGGTCGACGTCGGTCATTGGGTGCTCCCGATCCAGTAGAGCAGTCCCGGCCAGGGGATCAGCACGAGGGCGCCGACGAGCAGCGCGATCATGCGCTTCGCGGCGCGGCGGGAGACCGTGTCCGGGGTGAGCGTGATCGCGGCCGCGAACCAGAGGGCCGCCGCGATCATGGCGAGGAACTCGCCGAACTGCCACATGATCTCGCCGAGCGTGTCGAGCCCCGGATAGCTGAGCAGCTGCGCGGAGAAGATCCAGCCGATCGAGAGGGCGAGGTACACCACCCCGAACGCGCCGGTGCCCACCAGGAACGCCGTCTCGCGGGGCGTGCGCGGGGCCTCGGCCGGCTCGTCGTCCGGCGCGGGCTCCGCGGGGGCGCCCACCGCATCCGCGTCGTCCCGCAGTCGCGGGGCCGACTGGCCGCGCGCCTCGTCGCCGGCCCAGTGCAGCGCCTCGTCGTCCGTCTCGTCGACGGGCTCGGGGTCGCGGGTGCTCACCTCACGATCCAACCCCATCCCGCGGCCCGACGCACATCGGACGGGGCGACACGAGGTGGCGCCTCAGGATTCGAGGCGCAGGCGGAAGACCTCGACGAGCGGCTCGTGCAGCGGATGACCGGGCTCGATCCCGCACAGCTGCGCGGCGAGCGCCGAGGCGTCGGCACCGGAGGCGAGGGCGGCCTGCAGTTCGACCGCCTCCGGGTCGTCGGCGGGGTCGAACCGCAGGGCCGCGCCGACCGCCGTGAGCAGGTTCCAGGCGGGCTCGCCGCGCTCGACCAGCTGCGCAGCGGGGTCGATGAAGCGCTCGTGCCTGCCCAGCTTGCGCAGCGGGGCGCGCCCCACGCGCACGCAGCTGTCGGGCAGTTCGGGGTTGGTGATGCGGGCGAGGGTGGTCTCGACGTAGCCCTGCTGCTCCTCGGCGGTGAAGCCGTGCTTCGCCACCAGCAGGCCGCTCGTCTCGGCGAGCACCGCGCGCACCTCGGCCATCACCTCCGGCACCGCGAGGGCCTCGGCGATCGTGTCGATGCCGCGGTGGTAGCCGAGGTAGGCGGTCGAGGCATGCCCCGTGTTGACGGTGAACAGCTTGCGCTCGATGTACGGCTCCAGGTCGTCGACCCAGTGCACTCCCACGATCTCGGGCTCGTCGCCGCCGAACGGCGTGCGGTCGACCGCCCACTCCCAGAATGCCTCGAGGGTCACGTCGAGGCCGCCGTGCTGCTCGGGCACGATCCGGTCGATGGCGCAGTTCGCCCACACGGCCCGCTCCATCGCCCCGCCGAGCCCGCGCACGGCCTCCGCCAGGATGTCGGTGCCGCCGATCGCGTTCTCGCAGGCGATCACGACGAGCGGCTTCGCATCCGCGGGACGCTGGGCGAGCCCCGCCACGATGAGCGGGGCGACGAACTGCAGGATGCGCGCCCCGACGGCGGTCGTCACCACCTCGGCCGCGGCGATCTCGGCGGCGACGTCGTCCGGATGCTCGCGCGAGTTGATCGCCCGGTACCCGTCGATCACGAGGTCGCGCGCGCCCTCGCCCACCTCGTGCACCCGGTAGCTCGGCTGCGCCTGCAGCGCCCCGATCAGCTCCTCGCTGACGTCCGCGAACACCACCTCGTAGCCGCTCTGCCTGAGGAACGGCGCCACGAAGCCGCGTCCGATGTTGCCCGCCCCGAAGTGCACCGCCGTCGCTGTCACCGTCTCATTCAACTCCGGCGCCCGGCGCGGGGCCAGGGCGGGTTCTTCCGGCGGGGCGGAAGACCCCGAATCACCCCTCGGCGACGATCTCGGCCGCGACCCCCAGGATCGACGCGAGCTCGGTGCGCGAGCGGATGCCGAGCTTGCGGTACACGTTGCCGAGGTGGAACTCGACGGTCTTCACCGTCACGAACTGCGACCGCGCGATCTCCCGGTTGCGCTCCCCGCGCGCCGCCGCCTCCGCGATCCGGTGCTCGCTCGGGCTGAGGAGGGCGAGCCGCTCGTCGGGCGGCAGGATCTCGTCCGGCGAGGTCACCCGGGCCGCCACCGAGCGCGCCTGCACCGCGAGCGGTCGGGCACCCTCGCGCACCGCGTACTGGAAGGTCTCGCGGGCGTGGCGGCGGGCGGCCTCGCGCTGGCCGCGGTCCAGCTGCACCTGGGCGAGCCCGAGATGCGCCTCGGCCCACTGGTAGTGCCGCGCATCCACCAGGTCGAGGGCGAGCCGATAGAGCTGCTCGGCCGACTCCGGGTCGTCGTCGAGCCGCGCCGACGCGACGTACAGCGCCGCGCGACCGTGTGCGGGCAGCGAGGCCGGCGCCATCGAGACGGCCTCCCGCAGCACCTCGCGCGCCCGCGCGAGATCGCCGACACCGGCGTAGGCCTCCGCGAGCGGGGGCCGCCAATCCTCGCCGAACATCGGGATGACGCTCTCGTGGCGCACGATGTTCGCCTCGGCGAACTCGATGGCCTCGCGGTAGGCACCGGATGCGACGAGGTGCAGCAGGCGGGCGGCGAGCCCGATGCCGACGAACATCGCCGGCTGCGGACCCGCGTCGAGGGCGGCCACCTGCTCGGCCAGTTCGATCTCGCCGGTGCGCACGTAGCCCTTCACGAGGTAGTACTGCATCGCCGGGAAGTAGGTGCGCCACCCGAGCTCCGACGTCGTGCGGGCGGCCTCCAGGTCGGCGAGACCTCCGCGCAGCCGCCCGTAGGCGATCCGCAGCGCGCCGCGCGCGTAGCTGGCCGTGCCGAAGCCCTGCACGCTGCCCGAGTCGCGGGCGTCGGCGACGGCGGCCGAGAGCCACTCCTCGGCCTCGTCGACGAAGCCGTAGCAGTTGAGCGCACCGGACACGACGTAGGTGATCGGATCGTCCGCGCCGCCCTCGGCGACGACACCCAACGATCGCCGTGCGTGGCCCTCGCCGCCTCCCGTGCCGGCGAACGAGAGCGCCAGCGCGACGACGGCGAGCACCGCACGATCGGCCTCGGTGTCGGCGGTGGCCGGCCGGCTCTCGATCTGGGCGACCTCGGCCAGCAGCGCCCCCATCGGCTCGCTCGAGAAGGCGAGCTCGTTCGTGGCGACCTTCGCCAGCACCAGCCGGCGCTCGGCGTCGGACACGTCGGCGTTCGCCGAGATCGCGGCGCGCGCGGCGGCATAGGACTCGCCGGCCGTCGCGAAGTCGTTCGTCATGTAGGCGGCGTCACCGAGCTCCAGGAAGCGCTCCGCGCGCACACGGGGATTGTCGACCTCGCGCGCGGCGGCGCGGATGAGGGCGAGGCCCGCCTCCGACTCGCCGGCCATCACACGGGCGCGGCCCTCGTCGAAGACCCACTGCGATGCCGCGAGCTCGGTGAGCGCGCCCTCGGCACGCGCCCGGGCGAAGAGCCGCGCCGCCATGGCGGGGTTCCCCGCCTCGAGCGCCAACCGCGCCGCGTCGGCGAGCGACGCCGCCCGACGCGGCCAACCGCGCCGCGTCGGCGAGCGACGCCGCCCGACGCGCGTCCCCTCCGGGGATCGTCTCGAGGTCGTGCGCGGCGATCGCCGACAGCGGCGCCCCCGCTTCCCGGAGGGCGTCCGCCACCCGCGCGTGCAGCTGCGCCAAGCGGTCGGGGTCGAGGCTCGCGAGCACCCCCTCGACGACGATCGGATGGACGGGTCGCACGACGTCGTCGCGGCGCTCCACGAGCCCCGCCGCATCGAGCTGGGTGATCAGCTCGGCGAGGCGCGCATCCGAGACCCCCGCGGCATCGGCGAGCAGCGCGGGCGCGAGGCCCTCCGGCACGACGACCGCTGTCTGCACCACCGTGCGCGCGTCATCCGGCAGCGCGGCCAGGCGGGCGCGCAGCCCCTCCCGGATGCGTGCGGGGCCCGACTCGAGGCCGTGATCGATGAGCTCGCGCACGTAGAACGGGACGCCGCCGCTCACCGCGAACACCCGCTCGACATCGGCATCCGAGCCCTCGGCGAGCGAGCCCACGGCGGTGATGCTGAGCGGCGGGGGTTCCAGCAGCGAGGTGCGGGCGCCCGCGAGCATGGCGGCGACGGCGGGATCCGCGTCGAGTGCCGGGTCCGGACGCGTGGCGATCAGGATCGCGATCCGCTCGGTGGACAGTCGCGCGACGAGGGTCGTCAGCAGGCGGCGGCTGGCCTCGTCGGCCCACTGCAGGTCGTCCACGAGCAGCAGCAAGGGGCGCTCCTCGTCGAGCGCGGACAGCGCCCACTGGGCCGCATAGGCCAGGGCCACGGGCTCCGCCGTGCGCTCGCCGCGCAGCACATCGCGGAGCATCTCGGCCGGGCCGTCGAATGCGGGCCCCGGTTCCTCGTCGTGGGCATCCGCTCCGAACCACTCCCAGAGGAGGCCGTGCGGTGTCTGCGCACTGAGGACGGTGAAGACCGCGCGACGGACGTCGAAGCCTCGGGCCACGGCCAGCGCGGCACCCTCGGTGAGCAGTGACGACTTGCCGATCCCCGGCTCGCCGACCACGACGACGGTGCGCGTCGAACCGGATTCCGCTCCCGCGAGCGCGCCGTCGATCGCCGCGAGTTCGGCGGCGCGTTCGAGCAGAGGACGATCGGGCACTGTGGTGGTGTGGAGCGGTCGAGGACCCGGCCGAATGACCGGTCGCACCATTGCACCGCCCCGGGGCCGCTCCGCACAAGTCCGGACTTCGCCGAGGGACAGCGGAGACGACTGAGGGACACCCGCGCGCGGGTGTCCCTCAGGTCGCAGACATGTCTCGCGACAGATCAGCGCGATCCAGCGACAGGTCAGCGGGCGGCGCTGCCCTCCGTGTAGTCGGAGTCCTGCTGCTTCCAGGCGAACAGCGAGCGCAGCTCCTTGCCGGTCGTCTCGATCGGGTGCTGCGCCTCCTTCTCGCGCAGGGCCAGGAACTCGGGGGCGCCCGCATCCTGGTCGGCGATGAAGCGCTTCGCGAAGGCACCCGACTGGATGTCGGCGAGCACGCCCTGCATGTTCTCCTTGACGCTCGGGTCGATCACGCGCGGGCCCGACACGTAGTCGCCGTACTCGGCCGTGTCGGAGATCGACCAGCGCTGCTTGGCGATGCCGCCCTCCCACATGAGGTCGACGATGAGCTTCAGCTCGTGCAGCACCTCGAAGTAGGCGATCTCGGGCTGGTAGCCCGCCTCGGTCAGGGTCTCGAAGCCGTACTGCACGAGGTGCGACATGCCGCCGCAGAGCACGGCCTGCTCGCCGAACAGGTCGGTCTCGGTCTCCTCGGTGAAGGTCGTCTTGATGACGCCGGCGCGGGTGCCGCCGATGGCCTTCGCGTACGACTTCGCGGTCTCCCACGCCGAGCCGGAGGCGTCGCGCTCGACCGCGATGATGTCCGGGATGCCGCGGCCCGCGACGTACTCGCGGCGCACCGTGTGGCCCGGGGCCTTCGGCGCGACGAGGATCACGTCGACGCCCTCCGGGGCGTCGATGTAGCCGAAGCGGATGTTGAAGCCGTGCGCGAAGGCGAGCGTCTTGCCGGCGGTCAGCTTGTCCTTGATGCTCTCGGCGTAGATGCCGCGCTGGTGCTGGTCGGGGGCGAGGATCATGATGAGGTCGGCCCACTCGGTGGCGTCGGCGACGCTCTTCACCTCGAAGCCGTCCTCGGTGGCCTTCGCGGTCGACTTCGAGCCGTCCTTGAGGGCGATGACGACCTCGACGCCCGAGTCGCGCAGGTTCTGGGCGTGGGCGTGACCCTGCGAGCCGTAGCCCACGATCGCCACCTTCTTGCCCTGGATGATCGACAGGTCGGCATCCTTGTCGTAGAAGATCTCAGCCAATTTGCTTCCTTCGTTTCTGTTGGGGTTCGTGTTCGTTCTGGGGATCTCGGCACGCGCTGCGCGCTACTCGATCTCCTGATGCCGCCTGCGGCGGTATCAGGACTTGTAGACGCGCTCGGTGATGCTCTTGCCGCCGCGCCCGATCGCGAGCAGGCCCGACTGGGCGATCTCGCGGATGCCGTACGGCTCGAGCACGCGCAGCAGCGCCTGCACCTTGCCCGAGTCGCCCGTCACCTCGATGACGAGCGCATCCGGCGACACGTCGACGACGCGCGCCCGGAACAGGTTCACGGCCTCGAGGATCTGGCTGCGCGTCGTGTTGTCGACGCGCACCTTGATCAGCAGGTGCTCGCGCTGCACCGACTGGCTCGGGTCGAGCTCGACGATCTTGATGACGTTGACGAGCTTGTTGAGCTGCTTGGTGACCTGCTCGAGCGGGAGCTCCTCGACGTCGACCACCACCGTGATGCGGCTGAGGCCCTCGATCTCGGTGGGGCCCACCGCGAGGGAGTTGATGTTGAACCCGCGGCGCGCGAACAGGCCCGCGACGCGGGTCAGCAGACCGGGCTTGTCCTCGACGAGGAGGGAGAGCACGTGATGCGACATGGCCTTACTCCTCTTCCCACGCGGGCGCGTGGTCGCGCGCGTACTGCACCTGCGAGTTGCCGACACCCTGCGGCACCATCGGCCACACCATGGCGTCGCGGCTCACGACGAAGTCGATGACGACCGGGCGGTCGTTCGTCTCGATCGCGAGCTGGATCGCGGCGTCGATCTCCTCCTTCTTCGTGACGCGGATGCCGAGGGCGCCGTACGCCTCGGCGAGCTTCACGAAGTCGGGCACCATCCGGGTGGTGTTCTCGCCGTCCAGGTGGCCGGTGTTCAGGTCGGTGAACGAGTGGCGGCCGTCGTAGAACAGCGTCTGCCACTGGCGCACCATGCCGAGCGAGGAGTTGTTGATGATCGCGACCTTGATCGGGATGTCGTTGATCGTGCAGGTGGCGAGCTCCTGGTTGGTCATCTGGAAGCACCCGTCGCCGTCGATCGCCCACACCAGGCGCCCCGGCTCGGCGACCTTGGCGCCCATGGCCGCGGGCACGGCGTAGCCCATGGTGCCGGCGCCGCCCGAGTTCAGCCACGCGTGCGGGCGCTCGTAGTCGATGAACTGCGCCGCCCACATCTGGTGCTGTCCGACGCCCGCCGCGTAGACCGCCTCGGGGCCCGACAGCTCGCCGATGCGCTGGATGATGTGCTGCGGCGAGAGCAGGCCGTCCTCCGGCTCGCTGTAGCCGAGCGGGTAGTTGACGCGCAGCTGCTCGAGCCGCGTCCACCACTCCGCGATGTCGGGCGTCGCGCCCTGCGCGCGGAACGCGTCGATGAGGTCGACGATCACCTCGCGCGCGTCGCCCACGATCGGGACGTCGGCGTGGCGGATCTTGCCGATCTCGGCCGGGTCGATGTCGACGTGCACGATCTTCGCGTGCGGTGCGAAGTCGGTCACCTTGCCGGTGACCCGGTCGTCGAAGCGGGCGCCGAGCGAGACGATGAGGTCCGACTCCTGCAGGGCGAGCACCGCCGGAACCGAGCCGTGCATGCCGGGCATGCCGAGGTGCTGGGGATGCGAGTCGGGGAACGCTCCGCGAGCCATGAGCGTCGTGACGACGGGTGCGCTGGTGAGCTCGGCCAGCTGAAGCAGCTCGGCCGACGCCTCCGCGCGGATGACGCCGCCGCCCACGTAGAGCACGGGGCGCTTCGCGGCGCCGAGCAGCTCGGCGGCCGAGAGGATCTGCTTGCCGTGCGCCTTGGTGACCGGGCGGTAGCCGGGGAGGTCGACCTTGGGCGGCCAGATGAAGGGCGCCGACTTCTGCTGCGCGTCCTTCGTGATGTCGACGAGCACCGGTCCGGGGCGGCCGGTGGTCGCGATGTGGTGCGCCGCGGCGAGGGTCGCGGGCACCTGCGCCGGGTCGGTCACCAGGAAGCTGTGCTTCGTGATCGGCATCGTGATGCCGGTGATGTCGACCTCCTGGAACGCGTCGGTTCCCATCGAGGTCGAGAACACCTGGCCGGTGATCGCGAGCATCGGCACCGAGTCCATGTAGGCGTCGGCGATGGCGGTGACGAGGTTCGTGGCGCCGGGGCCGGAGGTGGCGATCGCGACCCCCACGCGTCCGGATGCCGCCGCGTACCCCTCGGCCGCATGGCCGGCGCCCTGCTCGTGGCGCACGAGGATGTGGCGGATGGCGGTCGAGGCCATCAGCTCGTCGTAGAACGGCATGATGGCGCCCCCGGGGATGCCGAAGACGTCGGTGACGCCGAGCTTCTCGAGGGTGGCGAGCACCTGGCCGGAGCCGGTGAGGATGGGCGGGGCGTCCTTCTTCGCCGAGGGCGGAGCGGGCGCGGGCGCGTCGGGCGCGGGGATTGCGGGCGCGGTCATGAGAGGTTCCTCGAAGGTGGGAGTCGGTGGGAATCGAGGGGGATGCGCGCGAATGACGTCATCGCCCTGATCAGAATGCCGCCATCCGCTCGTAGTGCGGACAGCGCCCACGCCAGGACTGGTTGTGCCACCCGGGTGTCTATCGTCCTGCCATGCTAGCCGATGTTTCGCGGGCGTTTCGTCACGCGTGCGACCGTCAGCCGGTGACGGCACCCTCCGCGGCGGAGTGGACGAGCTTCGAGTACTTCGCGAGCACGCCGCGCGTGTAGCGCGGGGGCAGCGGCTCCCAGCCCTCGCGGCGGGCCGCGAGCTCGGCCTCGTCGACGAGCAGCTCGATCGAGCGCGCCGCGATGTCGACCCGGATGCGGTCGCCGTCGCGCACGAACGCGATGGGCCCCGCATCCACCGCCTCGGGGGCGATGTGACCGACGCAGAGGCCCGTCGTGCCGCCCGAGAAGCGACCGTCGGTGAGCAGCAGCACGTCCTTGCCGAGCCCGGCGCCCTTGATGGCCGCCGTGATCGCGAGCATCTCGCGCATACCGGGGCCGCCCTTGGGGCCCTCGTAGCGGATGACGACCACGTCGCCGTGCTGGATCTCGCCGTTCGTCAGCGCGTCGAGCGCGGCGCGCTCGCGCTCGAACACGTGCGCCGGCCCCTCGAAGGTGGCGGCGTCGAAGCCCGCGGTCTTCACGACCGCGCCCTCGGGCGCCATCGAGCCCTTGAGGATGGTGAGGCCGCCGGTCTCGTGGATCGGGTTGTCGAGCGTGCGGAGCACGTCCCCGTCGAGCGGCGGGATCGGTCCGATGTCGGCGAGGTTCTCGGCGAGGGTCTTGCCCGTCACGGTGAGCGCGTCACCGTGCATGAGGCCGGCGTCGAGCAGCGCCTTCATGAGGACGGGCAGGCCGCCGCGGCGGTCGACGTCGTTCATGACGTAGCGGCCGAAGGGCTTGAGGTCGCCGATGTGCGGCACCTTCGAGCCGATGCGGTTGAAGTCGTCGAGCGTCAGCTCCACCTCGGCCTCGTGCGCGATCGCCAGCAGGTGCAGCACGATGTTGGTCGAGCCGCCGAGCGCCATGCCGACCGCGATGGCGTTCTCGAACGCCTTCTTGGTGAGGATCTGGCGGGCCGTGATGCCCTTCTCGAGCAGCTTCACGACGGCCTCGCCCGAGCGGTGGGCGTAGTAGTCGCGGCGGCGGTCGTAGCTCGGCGGGGACGCCGAGCCGGGGATCGAGAGGCCGAGCGCCTCGGCGACCGACGCCATCGTGTTGGCCGTGTACATGCCGCCGCAGGCACCCTCGCCGGGCGCGAAGGCGCACTCGATGGCGTGGGCGTCCGCCTCCGACATGATCCCGGCCTTGACGCCGCCGACCGCCTCGAAGGAGTCGATGATCGTGATGTCCTTCTCGGTGCCGTCCGACAGGCGCACCCAGCCGGGCGCGATCGAGCCCGCGTAGAGGAAGACGGATGCGAGGTCCAGGCGCGCCGCCGCCATCAGCATGCCGGGGATCGACTTGTCGCATCCGGCGAGCAGCACGGAGCCGTCGAGGCGCTCGGCCTGCATGACGGTCTCGACCGAGTCGGCGATGACCTCGCGACTGACGAGCGAGAAGTGCATGCCCTCGTGACCCATCGAGATGCCGTCGGAGACCGAGACGGTGCCGAACTGCAGCGGGTAGCCGCCGCCGGCGTGCACGCCCTCCTTCGCCGCCTGCGCGAGGCGGGCGAGGCTCAGGTTGCACGGGGTGATCTCGTTCCACGAGCTCGCGATGCCGATCTGCGACTTGTCCCAGTCGGCGTCGCCCATGCCGACCGCGCGGAGCATGCCGCGGGAGGTGGTGGCCTCGATGCCGTCGGTGACGGTGCGGGAGCGGGGCTTGTGGTCGACGGCGGGCGCAGGGGTGCCCGAGGAGGTGCTGTCCGGCATGCTCACGAGGTTACTCCCGGCGGCATACCGGTGCTGACGTGCACCGGTGGTCATAGACATGTCTGCGCCCTGGTGGACACCCGCGCGCCGGTGTCCAGGAGGTCATAGACATGTCTATGACCATCACTGCTCGTGGACGTCGCCCTCGCGGAAGGTGGCGAGGGCGGCGAGCACGTGCGCGACCTCGTCGGGGCCGGGCACGCGGAAGCCGGCGAGCGTCGGGCCGTCACCCGACTTGAGGCCCACATCGTGCGCCTGCAGCGCGTCGAAGGCGTCCTCGTCGGTGACGTCGTCGCCCGCGTAGAACACGGCATCCGCCGCCAGGTAGCGTCGCAGGTGCTCGATCGCCTCGCCCTTCGTGGTCGAGCGCACCGCGAACTCGAGCACGTTCTTGCCCTCGCGGATGGTGAGGTCGTCGAGCTCGGCCTGCGCCTCGCGCAGCGCCACGAGGTGCGCGAGGCGCGAGTTCTCGTCGGTGGCGAGACGGGTGTGGAGGGCGAAGCCGGCCGGCTTCGACTCGAGCCACACATCGTCGATCGAGTCGGCGACCTGGCTGAGCACCTCCTGCAGCACGTCGACCCGCTCGAGCTCCACGGTGTCGAGCGCGAGCCTGTCGTGCGGGTCGTCGAGCCGCAGCTCGATGCCGTGCGACCCGACGAGCAGCACGTCGTCGGGAAGGTCGGCGACCTCGACGAGGGAGCGCAGGGCGCGCCCGCTCACGAGCGCGACGCGGGTGTTCGGCAGCGCCAGCAGCCGCAGCACGGCGGCGCGGGCCTCCGGCAGCGCGCGCGCCTTCTCGGGCGAGTCGACCTCGGGTGCGAGGGTGCCGTCGAAGTCGAGCGCGACGAGCAGCCGGCGCACCCGGGCGAGTTCGCGGAGCGCCCCGACGAGCGGCTCCGGCAGCGGCGCGTTCACGACTGCGGCGGCCGTTCGACGGTCCACTCCGCCTCGCCGGGCAGCCCCGAGCCGCCCCAGGCGGCGCGCGTGCGGCGGGCCCGGCGCAGGGTCGCGAGGAACGAGTCCGACCAGTGCGAGACGTCGTTCTCGGCGACCTTCTTGCGCAGCGAGTGCATCCGCTTGCGCCGCTCGTGCCGGGGCATGTCGATGGCGCGGAGGATGGTGTCCTTCAGCCCGTCGATGTCGTGCGGGTTCACGAGCAGCGCGGCCCGCAGCTCGTCCGAGGCGCCCGCGAACTCGGAGAGGATGAGCACCCCGTCCTCGTCCGACCGCGCCGCCACGTACTCCTTCGCGACGAGGTTCATCCCGTCGCGCAGCGCCGTGACGAGCATGACGTCGGCCGCGAGGTACAGCGCCGCCATCTCCTCGCGCGGGAAGCCGTGGTGCAGGTAGCTGATGGCCTGGTGGCTGATGGTGCCGTAGTCGCCGTTGATGCGGCCGACCGCGAGCTCGATCTCGTCGCGCAGCTGGCGGTAGCTCTCGACGCGCTCGCGCGAGGGCGTGGCGACCTGCACGAGGGTCACGTCCTCGACCGACAGGGATCCGTCGGCGAGCAGCTCGCCGAAGGCCTTCAGCCGGTGCGTGATGCCCTTCGTGTAGTCGAGCCGGTCGACGCCGAGCATGATCGTCTTCGGGTTGCCGAGGTCCTCGCGGATCTGGCGCGCACGCTCCTGCACCTCCGGCCGCGACGCCAGCTCCTGGAAGCCGGCGACGTCGATCGAGATCGGGAACGGCTTCGCGATCACGCGGCGGGCGGGCGCGTCGTCGACGCCCGGCACCTCGATCACGGGCGACTTGGTGGTGTAACCGCGCAGCCGCCGCACCGCGCGCGAGAAGTTGCCGGCGTCGGCGACCCGCTGGAACCCCACGACATCCGCCCCGAGCAGCCCGTCGATGATCTGCAGGCGCCACGGCAGCTGCGAGTACAGGCCGTAGGCCGGGAACGGGATGTGGTTGAAGAAGCCGATCAGCAGATCGGGGCGGGCTTCCCGCAGCATCGCGGGCACGAGCTGCAGCTGGTAGTCCTGCACCCACACCGTGGCGCCGGGGGCGCTCACGCCCGCGACCGCCTCCGCGAACCGGCGGTTCACCTGCACGTAGCGCTCCCACCACTCGCGGTGGTAGCTCGGCTGCGCGATGACGTCGTGGTACAGCGGCCAGAGGGTGTCGTTGCTGAATCCCTCGTAGTAGAGCTCGAGGTCGGACTCCGACAGCGGCACCGGCACGATGCGGATGCCCGCGTTGTCGAACGGCTCGAGGTCGAGGTCGGCCTGGCCCGCCCAGCCCACCCAGGCGCCGTCGGCGGCGCGCATGACGGGTTCGAGCGCCGTGACGAGGCCTCCCGGCGACTGCTTCCAGCTCGCGTTGCCGGCCTCATCGACCACGCGGTCGACCGGGAGACGGTTGGACACGACGACGAAGCTGTAGCTCTCGTCGGCCATGCGTCCACGGTACACGGGCGCGCCGTGCCCCGTTCGGGGGGCCGAGCTTTGGCGCTTGCTGTGACTTCACGCGCGCGACACATCCGGCGACTAGCGTGGTCGCATGATCTCCGTGGGCATGAGCACGACGTGCGTCTACCCGTTCGCCGTCGAGCACGCTTTCCGGATCGCGCGGATGGCAGGGTTCGACTCGATGGAGATCATGGTCACCAACGACCCGGTCACCCAGGACGCGACGAAGCTGCTCGAGATCAGCGAGCGCTACGGGCTGCCGATCACCGCCATCCACGCGCCGGTGCTGCTGCTGACGACGTTCGTGTGGGGCCGCGACCCGCAGGTGAAGCTCGAGAAGTCGGGCGAGCTCGCCGCCGCGGTCGGCGCGGATGCCGTGGTGGTGCACCCGCCGTTCCGCTGGCAGTCGGGCTACGCGCAGAACTTCGAGCGCATCGTGCGGCAGACCGCGAAGAACTCCGGGGTCGAGGTGGCGGTCGAGAACATGTTCCCGTGGACCGTCAAGGGCCGCAGCATGAAGGCCTACTCCCCCTCCCCCGATCCGCTCGACCTCGACGTCGACCACATGACCCTCGACTTCTCGCACGCCTCGCTGTCGGGGCGCGACAGCCTCGAGATGGCGATGGCGATGGGGCCGAAGCTGCGCCACATCCACCTGTGCGACGGCGCCACCTCGGCCGCCGACGGCGCGATCCTCGATGAGCACCTGCTGCCGGGCGAGGGCACCCAGCCGGTGGCCGAGACCCTGCAGTACCTGGCGAGCATCGGCTGGGACGGCAACATCGTCGCCGAGGTGAACGTGCGCCAGGAGAAGGATGAGCAGTACCGGCTCGAGAAGCTCGTGCAGACCGTCGCCTTCGCGCGGGAGCACCTGAGCCAGGAGCACGCGACGCGCGAGCCCATCGAGGGCGGCCGCGGCGACCTGCCCCTCAAGATCCGGCAGGCCCGGCGTCACGAGAAGAAGTCGGCGAAGCCCGCCCGCTGAGTCCCGAGGGCGGCACCGCCGCCGTCCTCCCTCAGAAATGCAGGAGATCCGGGCCGGGCTCGCCCACTCTCCGCGGATCGTCGGGGGCTGCCCGCAGAATCTCCCGCATTTCTGAGGGAGAAGGGATCAGCGAGCGGCCGCGGCGGCGGCGGGCAGCAGCATCCGCATGACGCTCGCGCGGCGGGCGCGACGGATGACGAGGCGGCTCGCGAGCAGGCTCAGCGCACCGAACGCGGCGAGCGCGAGCGTGCTGCCGATGGCGAGTCCGGCGTCGCCTCCCGCGACGATCTGCTGGAGACCCGTCGTCGCCCAGCCGAGCGGCATCAACTGGCCGAGCCAGGTGAAGGGCCCCGCGAGCGCCTGGGCGGGCACGATCGCACCGACCGCGGCCATCTGCAGCGAGAGCAGCAGCAGCGAGATCACGAGCCCCGCCCGGCCGAGGCCCACCGTGAGCAGCTGGTGGAACGCGGTGAAGGCGAGCGCGGCCACGAGCGAGAGCCCGAGCGTCGCCGGCAGCAGCGACCAGGCGACGCCCGCCACGAGGTGCATGAGCAGCACGAGCAGCAGCGCCTGCACGGCCGCGACGGCGCCCGCACGCACGACCTCCGAGCCGAGCACGCGGCTCGAGCCGGCGGTCGACGCGAGCACGCGACGGCTGAGACGCGGCAGCACGAGGAACGTCGCGAGCGCGCCCACCCAGAGCCCGAGCGGCACGAAGTAGGTGGCGATCACCTGGCCCACCTGGGTCACCGCGTTCGCGGTCGTCACGTCGAGTCCGACGGGGTCGGAGGCGACGGATGCGGCATCCGAGGAGTCGGTATCGGATGCGCCGTTCAGCTGGTCGGCGCCCTGCCGCAGGCCGTCGGCGAGCTGGGTCGCACCGGACGCGAGCTGCGCGTTGCCGTCGGCGAGGCTCTGCGCCCCCGAGTCGAGCGAGCCGCCGTTCGCGGCGAGCTTCGCGGCACCGGAGGCGCTCTGCGAGATGCCCGACTGGATGCCGTCGATGCCGCTCGTCACGCCGGAGGAGAGCTGGGATCCGCCCGCCGCCGTCTGGGCGAGCTGCTGCGAGAGCGCCTGCAGCGTCGCGGTGGCGGTCGCCTTCGCGACCGGGTCGGCCGCCGGGTCGGCGATGATCGCCGTCTGCGCGGCGATGGCGGCAGAGAGCTGCGAGACGCCGCCCGTGTACTGCGCGACCCCCGCCGAGAGCTGGTCGAGCTGCCCGGCGCCCGCGTTCAGCTGGCCGAGGCCCGACGAGAGCGCCGAGACGCCGTCGGTGTACTGGTCGACCCCGTCCGCGAACTGCTGAGCACCGGTCGCCGCCTGCGCCGCGCCGTCCGAGAGCTGCGACGCCCCGTCCGCCGACTGGGTGAACGCCTCGCCGATCGTGCCGAACTGCGTGTACATGCCCGAGATGTACTGCTCGGTCAGCTTCGAGCCGAAGGTGCGCACCATGCCGTCGCCGAGCGACTGAGCGACGGTGCCCGCGAGGTAGGAGTGGGCGTCGTCGGTCTCGAGCGAGAGCTGCGCCTGAACCGGGTCGGTGCTCGAGAGCGACACCACGGATGCCGAGAAGTCGGACGGGATCGTCAGCACCGCGTACACCTCGCCGGAGGCGAGCATGTCGGCGGCCTCGTCGGCGTTCGAGAGCTGCCAGTCCATGCCGGGCGAGTCGGAGCCGGTGAGCTGGGTCACCAGCAGTCGGCCGGCCAGCACCTTGGTCTCGGTGCCGTCGGCGGCGGTCTGGGTGACCATCTCGTCCTCGTTCACGATCGCGGCGGGGATGCGGTCGATCCCGTCACCGGTGTCGCTGAGCGCCGCCATGGTGAGGCCGGCGAAGGCGAGCGGCACGACGGCCGCCGCGACGATCGCGAGCACGCGCACCCAGCGCCGCCGCGGTCGCGGGTCGATGGTCGGGTCGAGGGTGCTCATCGCGAGGCTCCTTCGGAGAGGTCGGCGGGCCGGTAGTGCCCGACGGGACGGGAGAGGAGGGGCGGGGTGACGCGGTGGGCGTCGGCGGCCCCGATGACGACGGTGGTCGCAGGCGGCGCGAGCCGGTCGACGGCCACCAGGAAGGCGGCGCCGTCGTCGGACCCGGGCAGCGGGTCGACCGAGTCGACCACGACGACCGGGGTGCGCTCGCTGAGCGCGATGCCGAGGATCGCGATGGCCCGCTCGACGGGCGGGAGCGCCGCGAGCGAGGTGTTCCAGCCGATCGGAACGGCCGACCCGGAGGCGCCGACCACGTCGTGGATGCGGGCGACCCAGGCGCGGGCGCGGCTGCGGGCCGTGAAGGTGCGATACCAGCGGCCCGTGTAGCGCAGCCGCTCCTCGAGCAGTTCGCCGAGCGGCAGCTCGCCCTCGCGCGCGGTTCCGCCGAACTCGGCGAACGACACCCGGCGCGAGACCTGCGCCGCCTCGCTCGGCAGCGGACGTCCGGCGACCTGCGCGCGACCGCCGACGGCGGGCAGGCGTCCGGAGACCGTGGCGGCCAGCATCCGACGGCGCGGGGCGTCGCCGCCCACGAGCGCGATCGACCCGGCGGGCACCCGCCCGTCGTACGGCCCGACGCGGGTGTCGCCGATGCCGCCGACGAGACCCTGCAGGGTGACGGCGTCGCCGTCGGCGACGCGGCTCTGCGCCCAGGCGAGGTCGTCGAGGTGGGCGCGCAGCCCCTCGCCCTCGACGTCGACGTTCGGCAGGATGCGGTCGAGCCACTTCGGCAGGTACCAGGCGGCGCGGCCGAACAGCGCCATCACCGCGGGCACGAGAGTCATGCGGATGAGGAACGCGTCGATCGCGACGCCCACGGCGAGCCCGAGTGCGATCACCTTGATCATCGACGCACCCTCCGGCACGAAGGCGGCGAAGACGAAGAACATGATGAGGGCGGCCGCTGTCACGACGCGGGCGGCGCCGGCGAAGCCGCGCGAGATCGCCTGCTTCGGGGTCGCCCCGTGCACGTGCGCCTCGCGCATGCCCGAGACGAGGAAGACCTCGTAGTCCATGGCGAGCCCGAACAGGATCGCCATCAGCAGGATCGGCATGAAGCTGAGGATCGGCCCCGGCACGACGTTGAGCGCGTCGGCACCCCAGCCCCACTGGAACACCGCGACGACGATGCCGAACGAGGCGAGCACCGACAGCAGGTAGCCGGCGGCGGCCTTGATCGGCACGACGATCGAGCGGAACACCATCATGAGCAGCACGATCGAGAGCCCGACGACGACGAGTCCGAAGGGCAGCAGCGCGGAGTCGAGCTGCGAGGAGACGTCGATCGCGACGGCGGTCGAGCCGGTCACGGCGATGGCCGTGTCGTACTCCTGCTCGATCGAGGGGGCGAGCTCGCGGATGTGCTGCACGAGGGCCGTGGTCTCGGGGTCGGACGGCCCGGTCGTCGGGATCACCTGGATGATCGCCGTGTCGACGGTCGGGTTCGGGATGGGCGTGCCGACGGAGGCGACGCCCGGCACGTCGGCCAGCTCGGCGGCGATCGCGTCGAGGTCGCCCAGCACCTCGGTGGTCTGCGTGATGTCGACGGTGACGACGAGCGGGCCGTTGCGGCCGGGTCCGAACGCGTCGGCGATGAGGTCGTAGGCGCGGCGCGAGGTCTCCTCCTCCGACAGCGAGCCGCCGTCGGGCAGGGCGAGCGCGAGCTGGGTCGCGGGCACGGCGGCGACGCCGAGCAGCGCGACGACGCCGAGGATGAAGACGACCGGCGCCTTGAGCACGAGGGCGACCCAGCGCTCGCCGAGCGTCTTGCGGCGCGGCTTCGCCGGGGTGGCATCCCCACCCGCATCCGCATCCGGCACCTCGGTCGCGTGCGCCGCCTCGTCGTCGTGGTGGGCGCGACGCGCGGCACGCGAGCCGGGCTTCGGCGCGAGCCGCCCCTTCAGCAGACCCATGATCGCGGGCAGCAGGGTGAGCGCGGCGAGCATCGCCATGAGCACCGCGAAGGCCGCGGTGACGCCCATCATGCCGAGGAACGGGATGCCGACGATGAGCAGCCCCGCGAGCGCGATCATGACGGTCACCCCCGCGAACACCACGGAGCCGCCCGCGGTGGCGACGGCCGTGGCCGCCGACTCCTCGGGATCCACCCCGTGGGCGAGCTGGCTGCGATGCCGCGACAGGATGAACAGCGCGTAGTCGATGCCGACCGCGAGGCCGATCATGAGCGCGAGCATCGGCGTGGTCGTCGAGAGCGTCGTGAAGGCGGCGAGGCCGAGGATGCCGCCCATCGAGACGGCGAGCGCGAGCATCGCCGAGATGAGCGGCAGGCCGGCCGCGAGGAGCGAGCCGAAGGTGACGATGAGCACGACCGCCGCGAACAGCACGCCGATCACCTCGATGATCGAGATGCCCATGTGGAACTTCTGGAACACCTGGCCGCCGTACTCGACCTGAACGGTGTCGGAGGCGAGCTCGTCGCCGATCCGCTGCACGGCGTCGAGGGTGTCGTCGGCGACCTCCTCGCTCGAGTGGGAGAACTGCACCTGCACGACGGCGGTCATGCCGTCGTCGCTGATCGCCTCGGTCGCGTACTCGCTGAACGGCGACACCGCGTTCTCGACCCCGTCGACGTCGCCGAGCTCGTCGACGACCGACTCGATGTCGCCCTGCAGCTGCGCGATCGGAGCGTCCGTCGAGTGGACGACGAGCTGGGCGCTCGCTCCGGCGGTCTGCGGGAACACGGCGGCGAGCCGGTCGATCGCCTGTTGCGACTCGGTGCCCGGGATCTTGAACGAGTCCTGCATCTGACCGCCGAGCGCGAGCCCGCCGACGACGGTGCCTGCGGCGATCAGGATCCAGGCGATGATCACCGGGATCGCCCGCCGGTAGGCGAAACGGCCGATGCGGGAGAGGAGGATGGCCATGGGGCTCCTTAGGCGCGCGTGGCGACGACGGGGGCGAGCAGCTCGCCGAGGATGCGGATGAGCGAGTCACGGAGGACGTCGTCCGCGGGGGCGTCGTCGACCCCGAGGTGCCCGGTCTGGGCGAGCAGGTAGGCGGCGCCGCCGAGGGCGACCGCGAAGCGCACCTGGTCGTCGACGGAGCGCTGGGGGCGCGCGTCGGCGATCTGCTGGATGAGCTCCTGGGCGCGGGCGACGACGGGCACGTCGACGAGGGCGCCGGACTGGGTGATGAAGATCTGCGCGGCGAGCCGGTGCTGCATGAGCAGGTCGACGAAGCCCTCGAGGAACTCCCGCTGCTCGACCGGGGTGCGGGCGAGCATCGCGGTGCCGGGGAGGATCTGCGCGATCGCATCGATCGCGGGGCTCAGCGCGGCGTCGAGCAGGGTCTCCTTGGACGCGTAGTGGTAGAGCACGCTCGCCTTCGAGACGCCGGCACGATCGGCGATCGCCTGGATCGAGGTGCCGGTGTAGCCGGCCGAGGCGAACTCCTCGAGCGCGGCATCCCGGAGTTCGGATGCTGTGGTCACCGTCCGACGGTAACTGACCGATCGGTCAACATCTGACCGATCGGTCAAACTCGGGGTGAACCCTCAGCCAATCCCCATCCTCCCGACACGTATCCGACATCCGCGGGGTAGCGTGGACGGAGGCCGAAGGAGGGTCCCGTGCGCAAGTTCATCTTCAACACGAGCGTTCTCAGCTCCCTCTTCGGGGCCGTCGGCGTGATCCAGTCGACCCGCAAGGGTCCGCGCGACTGGCGTCTCATCCTCATGTGGATCGGCTGGGCGTGCTCGGTCGCCGTCGCCGTCGGCACGGTGATCGAAGACCAGAAGAACAACGAACTGGAGTGGTGATGTACGGATTCGGACACGGTTTCGGGGGCTTCCTGGGCTTCCTCGGCGCGGCAGCCCAGGTCGTCGGCTGGCTCGTGATCGCGGGAGCGCTCGTCGGGGTGCTCGTGCTGCTCGTCCGGTTCCTGCTGGTCGCCACCAAGGCCGCACAGCTGTACGTCGACGCCCACACCCCCGAGGCTCCGGCCGGCGAGACGCGGTCCTACAAGCCCGAGGCGCCGACGCCGGCACCCGCACCCGCCGCCGCCGCCCCGACGACGGCACCCGCCGCCGCTCCGGCCCCGACGCCCGCGACCGCTCCCGCCGCGGCGGAGACCCCCGCCCCGAAGCCCGCCTCCGCCCACGCGAATACAGCGACCACCGCGGTGCTTCCGGATGCGAAGCCTCCGGTGTCGAAGACCTCGGCCGCGAAGTCCGCGCCGAAGCCCGCCGCGAAGCCGCGCACCCCGAAGACCCCGCCCGCGAGCTGACGCGGCGGGCGGTCGCGTACCGCTAGTCTCGGAGAAGCGGTACGCCCCGCACCATCGGTGCCGCGCCTCCACCCGATCGTCTCGTCGGCCCCGGCCGACCTCCCGAAGGACGCCCATGCGCCGCCGCAGCCTGCTCGCCACCACCGCCGTGCTCACCCTCGCCTCGCTCGCCGTGGCCGCGCCCGCGCACGCCGACACGATCACCGAGGTCGACGTCACCGACGCCACCGTGGTGCACGTCACCAGCGCGAACTTCGTCTACGGCACCTACACCCCGTGGGAGCCGGAGGGGCCGGCGGTCTTCCCCTCGGTCGTGGATTGGGGCGTCGTCTCCAGCAGCTACGTGCTCCAGGGCTACGCCCCCGTACTGCCGACGCTGGCGGCGGACTGCACACGCACCGTCGACTCGTTCAGCGTGACGATCCAGGGCGACGACGGCTCGACCGAGGACGGCTTCTACGTGGGCGTTCCCGCGAACGGCGATGCCGAGTCGACGGCGACCTTCGACGGCGACGGCGTCCTCACGATCGACGGCGACGGCACCGACGGCGAGTACTACACGGTCGCCGCCGACGCCGAGGGGCTCTCGGGCACGCTGACCGTGACGATTCCTCCGACCGACGACTCCGAGTCGTTCCTCGGTTGGGTCGGCTTCTACAGCAACGCGAGCGGGTACACCGTCGAGGGCGTCTCGTTCGGCACCACGGTGACCTGCCCGGATCCGGTGGTCGCCGCCGCGCCCCAGCTCGCCGAGACCGGTGTGGACCAGGGCGCCGCGATCGTCGGCGGCGTGATCGGAGGACTCGCCCTCCTGCTCGGGGCCGGCCTCATCGTCACCGCGCGCCTCCGCCGCCGCGCCGAGTAGGGCCGCCCGGCTCAGGCCAGGAAGCCGCGCAGCAGCGCGGCCGATCCCTCGAGGTGCTCGCGCATCGCCTCCTCGGCGCTCGCGGCATCCCCGGCGAGGATCGCCAGCACGATCGCCTCGTGCTGGCGGTTCGAGTGCTCGATGTTGCGGGCGAGCAGCGGGAAGCTGTCGAGCAGCTCGTTGACCCGGGTGCGGTTGTCGGCGATGAGCGCGACGAGCGAGGGGACGCCGGCGAGCTCGGCGATGCCGAGATGCAGGCGCGAGTCGAGGCGGCGGTAGTCGTCGGGACCCGCCGCCTGCACCTCCGCGAGGTGGCTCCAGAGGCCGGCGCGCTGCGGCGCGCCGAGTTCGCGCGCCGCGGCGAGACGGGCCGCGCTGCCCTCGAGCACGTCGCGGATGCCGATCAGGTCGTCGAGCTCGCCTGCGGCCGGAGGCGTGGTGGTGCCGGAGGTCGGCAGCGGGTTCGCGACGAAGGTGCCCCCGTAGCGTCCGCGGCGCGCCGTCAGATACCCCGCATCCGCCAGCTCCCTGATGGCGTCGCGCACCGTGTCGCGGCTGACCGAGAAGCGCACCGCGAGCTCGCGCTCGGACGGCAGCGCGCCGCCGGGGGCGACGACGCCGAGGCGGATCGTCTGCATGAGCCGGGAGACCGTGTCCTCGAGGGAGTTGCCCGACCGCACCGGCCGGAAGACGAGCTCGTGGACGAGCGAGTTCTCCTCCATCACAGCGGCGTCACGTAGGCGGCGCTGATGCCTCCGTCGACGAGGAACGTGGACGCCGTCACGAAGCTCGCGTCGTCGCTCGCGAGGAAGGCGACCGCCGCGGCCAGCTCCTCGGGCTCGGCGAAGCGGCCGACCGGCACGTGCACGAGGCGGCGGGCCGCCCGTTCCGGATCCTTGGCGAACAGCTCCTTCAGCAGCGGCGTGTTGACCGGTCCGGGGCACAGGGCGTTCACGCGGATGCCCTGGCGGGCGAACTGGACGCCCAGCTCGCGGGTCATGGCCAGCACGCCCCCCTTCGAGGCCGTGTAGGAGATCTGCGAGGTGGCGGAGCCGAGCACGGCCACGAACGACGCCGTGTTGATGATCGAGCCGCGACTGGCGGGCACCATGTGACGCAGCGCGGCGCGCGAGCACAGGTAGACGCTCGTGAGGTTGACGAGCTGCACCCGGTCCCAGGCGTCGAGCTCGGTCGTCTCGATCGAGTCGTCGTCGGCGGGCGAGATGCCGGCGTTGTTGAAGGCGATGTCGACCGAGCCGAACTCGGCCGCCGCCGTGTCGAAGAGGGTGTCGACCTGGTCCTTGTCGGCGACGTTCACCGGGACGAAGAGGCCGCCGACCGCCTCCGCCGCGGCCGCGCCGGTGGAGGGGTCGAGGTCGCCGATGACGACCTTCGCGCCCTCGGCGGCGAAGCGCTTGGCGGTGGCGAGCCCGATGCCGCTCGCGCCGCCCGTGATGACGGCGACGCGCCCGGCGAGGCGCTGGGTGAGGTCGATCCTATCGATGGTCATGAGGTGCTCCCAGATGCGAAGAAGACGTTCTTGGTCTCGGTGAAGGCGAGCGCGGCATCCGGTCCGAGCTCGCGGCCGAGCCCGGATGCCTTCATCCCGCCGAAGGGGGTCGTGTACCGCACCGAGGAGTGCGAGTTGACGCTGATCGTGCCCGACTCCACGCCCCGGGCGACGCGGATGCCGCGCCCCAGGTCGTTCGTCCAGATCGAGCCCGAGAGGCCGTAGATCGACGAGTTGGCGAGCGCGATCGCGTCGGCCTCGTCGTCGAAGGGGAGCACGGCGACCACCGGACCGAACACCTCCTCGGTCGCGATGCGGGCGTCTCGGTCTGCGAGCACCACGGTCGGTGCGAACCAGAATCCCGGACCGCCCGGGGCGCTGCCGCGGAACGCGATGTCGACCGTGTCGTCGAGGAACGACGCCACCGCGTCGCGGTGCGCCGACGACACGAGCGGCCCCATCTCGGTGGCCTCGTCGGCGGGCGCGCCCACCCGGAACGACTTCACCGCCGGCTCGAGCAGCTCGAGGAAGCGGTCGAGCACGCGGCGCTCGACGAGCAGGCGGCTGCGGGCGCAGCAGTCCTGCCCCGCGTTGTCGAACACCGAGCCCGGGGCGGTCGCCGCGGCGCGCTCGAGGTCGGCGTCCGCGAAGACGATGTTGGCGCTCTTGCCGCCGAGCTCCAGGGTGGAGGGCTTGAGCCGCTCGGCGCATCCTGCCGCGACCCGCGCTCCGACCTCCGTCGATCCGGTGAACACGACTTTGCCGACGTGCGGGTGCGTGACGAAGCGCTCGCCGACGACCGAGCCGCGGCCCGGCAGCACCTGGAAGAGGTGCTCGGGCAACCCCGACTCGAGCGCCAGCTCGCCGAGGCGGATGGCGGTGAGCGGCGTCCAGTCGGCGGGCTTCAGCAGCACGGCGTTGCCCGCCGCGAGCGCGGGCGCGAAGCCCCACGAGGCGATCGTCATGGGGAAGTTCCACGGCACGATGACGCCGACGACGCCGATCGGCTCGTGGAAGGTCACGTCGATGCCGCCGGCGACCGGGATCTGCGCCCCGATGAGACGCTCCGGCGCCCCGGCGTAGTAGTTGAGCACGTCGCGCACGTGCCCCGCCTCCCAGCGGGCCGACGAGATCGGGTGCCCGGAGTTGCGCACCTCGAGCAGCGCGAGCTCCTCGACGTGCGCGTTCACCACCTCGGCGAAGCGTCGCAGCGCGAGCGCCCGGTCGGCGGGGGCGAGCGCGGCCCACGCGCGCTGCGCGACCCGCGCCTTCTCGACGGCCGCGTCGACCTGCTCGAGGCTCGTGTGCTCGACCTCGCCGATGACCTGCTCGGTCGCGGGGTCGATGAGGGTGGTGCTCATCACAGCTCCTTCGCGGCACGATGCACGCGCGCCGCATCCACGAGCCCGGCGAACAGCCGGGCGTCCTCGGCGGCATCCTCCTCCGGATGCCACTGCACGGCGACGCCGAAGGGGTGCTCGGCCAACTCGACCGCCTGGATGACGCCGTCGTCGCTGCGCGCCGTGACGACGAGCCCGTCGCCGACCTCGTCGATCGCCTGGTGGTGGTAGCTCTTCACCGAGGCCGTCGCGTCCGGCACGAGCTCGGCGAGCTTCGTGCCGCCGTCGATCGCGACCTCGTTCACGGTGAACACCCCTCCCCCCGCGTTGTAGCGGGTGGAGCCGACGACGTCGGGCAGGTGCTGGATGAGGCTGCCGCCGCGCGTCACGTTGAGCACCTGCAATCCGCGGCAGATGCCGAGGAACGGCAGTTCGCGGTCGATCGCGCCGACCAGCAGCGCGTCCTCCCAGGCGTCGCGGTCGAGGCGCGGCGTGTCGGTGGTCGGATGCGGCTGCTGCCCGTAGCGTGCCGGGTCGACGTCCTTGCCCCCCGTGATGATGAGCCCGTCGAGCGGTTCGAGCACGGCGTCGACGACCCCGCCGTCGACCGGCTGCGGCGGCAGCAGCACCGGGATGCCGCCCGCCCGGTAGACGGCCTCGAAGTACACCTTCGGCAGGAAGGCGGCCTGCACATCCCACACCCCGGTCTGCGCCTGCTCGAGGTAGGTGGTGAGACCGATGAGGGGCGCGCTGGAGCTGGGAGCGGAGGTCATTTCTGACCTCCGCCGCGACGCCAGCGCCGACGGCCGTCTCGGCCGTCGGTTGGAGCGAAGTCATCAGAAGCGCTCAAAGTTCCGCACCCGCTCCCAGTCCGTCACCGCCGACTCGAAGGCGGCGAGCTCGACGCGCGCGTTGTTGAGGTAGTGGTCGACGACCTCGTCGCCGAACGCCTCGCGCGCCACCGTCGAGGCGGCGAACAGCTCGGCCGCCTCGCGCAGGGTCGACGGCACGCGCGGCGCATCCGAGCCGTAGGCGTTGCCGGTGAAGACCTCCTCGAGCTCGAGCTCGTTCTCGATGCCGTGGAGCCCGCCCGCGATGATCGCGGCGACGGCGAGGTAGGGGTTCACATCCCCGCCCGGCACCCGGTTCTCGACGCGCAGCGCCGCACCGTGGCCGACGACGCGGAGCGCGCACGTGCGGTTGTCGAGACCCCAGGCCACCGCCGTCGGCGCGAAGCTGCCCTCCGCGTAGCGCTTGTACGAGTTGATGTTCGGCGCCGAGAACAGCGTCAGCTCGCGCATCGTCGCGAGGATGCCGGCGATCCAGTGCCGCATGAGGGGCGAGAAGCCGTGCTCGCCGTCGCCCGCCATCACCGGGGTGCCGTCGGCATCCCGCACCGAGAGGTGGATGTGGCACGAGTTGCCCTCGCGCTCGTTGAACTTCGCCATGAAGGTGAGCGCCTTGCCGTGCTGGTCGGCGATCTCCTTGGCACCGTTCTTGTAGATGGTGTGGTTGTCGCAGGTCGCGAGCGCCTCGGTGTAGCGGAAGGCGATCTCCTGCTGCCCGAGGTTGCACTCGCCCTTCACGCCCTCGCAGTACATGCCGGCCCCCTCCATCCCGAGGCGGATGTCGCGCAGCAGGGGCTCCATCCGGGTGGAGGCGAGCAGGGCGTAGTCGATGTTGTAGTCGGATGCCGGGGTGAGGTCGCGGTAGCCCTTCGCCCACGCCTCGCGGTAGCTGTCGTCGAACACGATGAACTCGAGCTCGGTGCCGACGAAGGCGGTCAGGCCGCGTGCGGCGAGCCGGTCGAGTTGCGCCTGCAGCACCGCACGCGGGCTCTGCACGATGGGGGTGTCGTCGAGGTTGTGCAGCGCGGCCATCACGAGGGCGGTGCCCGGCAGCCACGGGATGAGTCGCAGGGTGTCGAAGTCGGGCTTCAGCACCATGTCGCCGTAGCCGGTCTGCCAGCTCGACAGACGGTAGCCGTCGACGGTGTTCATCTCGACGTCGACGGCGATGAGGTAGTTGCAGGCCTCGGCCCCGTGGGCGGCGACGTCGTCGAGGAACAGCCGCGCCGAGACCCGCTTGCCGACGAGCCGCCCCTGCATGTCGGGGAAGGCGACGATCACCGTGTCGACGTCCTCCGCCGCGATGAGACCCTCGAGCTCGCCGAGCTCGAGGTTTCCGGAGCGCACCGCCATGACTCTCCCCTCGTCGAATCGGCCCTCGACCCGACCATTACAGCCTAGGCGGCGTCGAGTTTCCCTCGCACCGCGTCACGAGATGTTTACATCCAAAGGTAGACACGGAGTACCAATTAGCGCCATCCTCGACCCCAAGCGTGGACGCCGGAGTCCTGGCGTGTCCACTCCCCCACTGTGGAAGGACCGTGATGGCAGACAAGACTGTGGCCGGCGTCAGCTACACCGCCGCCGGCGCGGAGTACTTCGAGAAGCGCAAGCTCAAGCGCACGGCAGGCGTCTGGGGCCTGTGGGGCCTCGGCATCGCCGCGGTCATCTCGGGCGACTTCTCGGGATGGAACTTCGGCATCGGCTCCGCCGGTTGGGGAGGCATGCTGATCGCCACGGTGATCGTGGTGGTCATGTACTTCGGGATGCTGTTCTCGATCGGCGAGATGGCCGCAGCCATGCCGCACACCGGCGGCGCCTACTCCTTCGCACGCAGCGCCATGGGACCGTGGGGCGGGTTCGTGACCGGTCTCGCCGAGACGATCGAGTACGTCGCCACCACCGCCGTCGTCGTGTACTTCTCGGCCGCCTACGCCGACGGGGTCACCTCGGGCCTGTTCGGGGTGAGCCTGCCGCCGTGGGTGTGGTGGGCGATCCTCTACGTCGTCTTCATCGCCCTGAACGCCGCGGGCGCCGCGATCTCGTTCCGCTTCGCCCTCGTGGTGGCGATCGTCTCCATCGCGATCCTGGTGGTCTTCTTCGTCATGGCGCTCGCCTCGGGCACCTTCTCGTTCGACAAGCTGTTCGACATCGCCCCGACCGAGGGCAACACGGAGTTCCTGCCGTTCGGCTTCTTCCCCGCCGTGCTGTTCGCTCTGCCGTTCGCGATGTGGTTCTTCCTCGGCATCGAGGAGCTGCCGCTCGCCGCCGAGGAGTCGCACTCCCCCGCGAAGGACATCCCGCGCGCCGGCATCACCGGCATGATCACGCTCGTCATCCTGGGCGTGCTGGTGCTCGTGATCAACCCGGGCGTCACCGGCTCCGAGGCGATCGGGGGTTCGGGCGAGCCGCTGCTCGACGGCTTCCGCGCGTTCCTTCCGGACAGCGTCGCGGCGCTGCTCGCGGCGTTCGCCCTCATCGGCCTGCTCGCCTCGCTGCAGGGCATCATGTACGCCTACGGGCGCAACATGTACTCGCTGTCGCGGGCCGGCTACTACCCGAAGTTCCTCTCGCTGACCGGCAAGCGGCAGACCCCGTGGGTGGCCCTGCTGATCGGCGCGGTGATCGGCTTCGTCGCTCTCGTCGTGGTCGACGCCACAGGCGGCGCGACCAGCCCGGCGGGCGCGATCGTGCTCAACATCGCGGTCTGGGGTGCGGTGATCTCGTACTTCCTGCAGATGGTGGCGTTCGTGGTGCTGCGCAGGAAGTTCCCGAACGCCGCTCGCCCCTACAAGAGCCCCGTGGGCATCGCGGGCGCGGTCGTCGCCGGGTTGATCGCGGCGCTCATCTTCGTGGGCTTCGCCATCAACCAGGCGTTCTGGCCCGCGATCATCGCGATCCTCATCGTGTTCGTCGTCGGCATCCTGCTGTTCGCGCTGTTCGGACGCACCCGCCTCGTGCTCTCCCCGGAGGAGGAGTACGCCCTGTCGGGCGGCCTGCACGGCGACCCGCAGAAGGAGGGCTACGACGCCATGGAGAGCGAGGTCATCGGCGGGGAGCCGACGGCCTAGTCGTACCCGACGAGAGGGCCCCGTCTCCGCGGTTCGGAGGCGGGGCCCTCTGCGGGTCACATGATGTTGTGGTTGCGCCGCAGCACGTTGTCGGGGTCGTACGCGCGCTTGACGGCGCGCAGTCGCTCGAGCGTGGCCGGGGGGTAGAGCAGCGGCAGCAGCGCCGGGTCGGCGGCCTCCGCGAAGTTGCCGTAGGTGCTCGTGATGCGCGCGCGCACCGGAGCGAACGGCTCCGCAGCCGCAGCCGCGAGCTCGTCGGGCGCGTCAGGCGGCAGCAGCACGACGCGGAACAACATCGCCTCGAGGTCGCGCACCGCGAACGCCGTGGCATCGGCGGGCACGCGGGCGAACGCGCCGCCCAGGTACCGCACGGAGGCGATCGTCGGCGCCGCGAATCCCGTGACGGACGCCGCGAACTGCGCAAGGGTGTCGTCGTCGAGGTCGACCATGCCGTTGCCGCCGACCATGCGCACGGGCGGCGGCGTCATCGCCTCGTCGACGAGGTCGAGGTAGGGGCGGCGGGCGATGTCGTGGTCGGTGACCCCCGGCAGCTCGAGCAGCGGCGCGATGGCGGCGAGCCCCGCCGCTTCGTCGTCGCCCGCGTAGCAGACGATCAGCTGCGCGCTCGGCGCCGCATCCGGACCCATCGCCGGCAGGGCGAGGAAGGTGGCCGACAGCTCGTCGGGGGCGGCGCGCATGACGTCGCGCCACGCGGTGAGCACCGCGGGCAGGTCGTCGAGGGCGAGCTGGATGCGCCCGCCTACGACGGCGTCGAGCGCCGTCGGCCGGAAGGTGAAGTGCGTGACGACGCCGAAGTTGCCGCCGCCGCCGCGGAGCGCCCAGAACAGCTCCGGTTCGGAGTCGGCGGAGGCGGTGAGCTGCCTCCCGTCGACGGTGACGAGCTCGATCTCGTCGATGATGTCGATCGTGAGGCCGACCGCCCGCACGAGCCAGCCCATGCCGCCGCCGAGCGCGAGTCCACCCACCCCGACGTCGCGGGTGTCGCCCGAGGTGATGACGAGTCCGTGCGGCGTGAGCGCCTCCGCCACCGCGCCCCACGTCGCTCCGGCGCCGACGCGCACTGTGCCGTCGGGACGCACCTCGATCGCATCGAACGCCGCCATGTCGATCACGAGGCCGTCGGGGTTGGGGAACACCTTGGCGGCGTGGCCGCCGGAACGTACCGAGACCGCGAGACCGCGCTCGCGTGCGACGCGGAGGGCATCCGCGACCTGCTCGGGTGTCGTCGGCCGCACGATGGCGGCGGGGTCGCCTGCGCCGGCGTAGTGGGGCAGCACGGCGTCGTAGTCGGCGTCGCCGGGTAGCAGGATCGTGGCGCCGAGCGCGCCGCGGAGCGTGGTGGTGTCCGTCATGGTGGTCGCCTTCCGAGGGGAATGTGGACACCGTACACAGCGGGGCCGACATCCGCACCGGCAATCGCGCGACACCCCTAGCGAGGTAGCGAGCCGAGTCGGTCGCGGCGGAGGGAGAGGATGCGCCGGCCCTGCGAAATCACGACGACGCCGATGATCACGATGGCGCCACCGAGGAGCTCGGCGGGAACCGGGAGCTCACCCAGCCATGCCCAGGCGATGAGCACCGCAACGGGTGGAACCAGATACAGCAGCGACGTCGAGATCGCGACTGGCATCCGGCCGACCGCGTACCCCCAGAGCACGAAACCGAGCGCGGACGGCAGCAGCGCGAGATATGCCGCCGCGATCCATCCGGACGCGCTCGCCGATGCCAGCTGATCGGCCTCTAACGGCACGAGCGGCAACGTCATGAGGGTGCCCGCGATCATGGTGTAGCTCGCCACCTCGAGGCCCGAGTACCTCCGCAGCAGCGGACGCTGCAGCGGGTGGTAGATGCCCTGTACGACCATCGCGGCGACCGCGATCCACACGGCAGCCGAGAGCGAGACGCCCGCGCGCGCGAGGCACACGACGACCACCCCGCCCAACGCGATCACGCTGCCCACGATCGTGACGGGCGAGATCGGTTCGGCGAACAGGATGCGGGCGACGACGATCGATACGAGAGGAGCCGCAGCGACGATGATGCTCGCGGTGCCGGCGGGAACGTGCAGTTCGCTCTCGTTGAGCAGCAGCTGATAGGCGGCCATGCCGAAGAAGCCCGCGGCGGCCACCCACCCGAGGTCACGCGCCCGAGGCACCCGGATGCGTGCGAACGCTCCGATCACCAGCAGTGCGATCGCCGCGATCGCCAGGCGCACGAAGGAGAGACCGACGACTCCGAGCTCGGGCGCGGCGACCTGGATGGCGGGGAAGGCACTCGCCCAGAGCATCACGACGACGAGTCCGGCGAGGAGGGCACGATCGAGCTTCATCAGGTCAGATTCGTCGACAACCATCGTTCAACACAAGTGACTTTTATTGACCCCATAAGTAAGCTCACTTTATGTTGGATGTTCGTAAGCTCCGACTCCTCACGGAGCTGGACCGGCTCGGCACCTTGGCGGCCGTCGCTGCAGAGCTCCACCAGACGGCTCCCGGGGTGTCGATGCAGCTGACGGCCTGGGAGCGGGAGTTGGGGATGCAGCTCACCGAGCGACGGGGGCGACGCCTCGCCCTGACCCCCGCCGGGCGCATGCTCGCCGCCCACGGAAGAGACGTGCTCGACCGGCTCTCGCTCGCGGAACTCGAGATCGACGCCGTGCGCAGCGGAGCCAGCGGCGCATTGCGCGTGACCGCCTTCCCCTCGGCGGCGCGCACCTTCGTCGCGGATGCGTGGGCGACGCTGCTCTCGGAACCCTCGGGTATCGCGCTCACGGTGACCACCGCGGAACCCGACGACGCGCTCGCGGCCCTCGCCGCAGGCGACACGGATCTCGCGTTGGTGCATCGCTACTCGAACGTCGCGCGACGCCTTCCCGACTCGCTCTCCGACGAACCGGTGCTCGACGAACCGGTCTGGATCGCCATCCGTTCCGACGACCCTGTCGCCGCCTCGACGATCGCGCTCGCCGATCTCGCCGACCATGCCTGGATCGCGCCCACCCCCGAGCTCAGCTGCTTCGAGATGGTCGACCGTGCCTGCGGGCTGGAGGGCTTCCGGCCGCGGATCGTCGCCGAATCGGTCGACTTCGCTGCACAACTCGCGTTCGTCGCGGCGGGCGCCGGGGTGGCGCTCGTGCCCGAGCTGACCGTCGCGTCCCTCCCGGATGGGGTGACGCTCGCCCGCCCGGCCAGACCGATCCGGAGGACCACCATCGCGGTACGTCGAACCGCGCGGAAGGACGACCCTGCGCTCGACCGGATCACAGCGCTGCTCCGCCGGTTCGCGGCCGGACGACTGCACTGAATGCTCACACCTCGGGAACGGTGGTGTAGCTCCTGCCGAGCGGACTCGTCCACACGAGCGTGCCTGGCCTCGGCTGATCCACCGACCAGCCCCCGGCGTGCTTGAGCGTGTGGTGCCCGCGTGAGAGATGCGCCAGGTTGCCGTGCGAAGTCGTACCGTCGCGTGCCCAGTCGCGCGTGTGGTCGATGTCGCAGTGGGCGGTGCGGATGGAGCAGCCGGGGAAGCGACAGGATCCGTCGCGGATGCGCAACCACCTGCGGAGGCCTTCGGGCACGACGTAGCTCGTGCGCCCGAGCGAGAGGTGCGCACCGGACTCCGGGTGGGTGAGCAGGCGGAAGAGCGAGGGCGCCTCGGCGGTCAGCCGCCGCGCGGTGACCGCGTCGATCGGGCCGATGCCCTCGACCTGCCCCGGCTCGTCGCCCCCGAGCAGCGTGAGCGCGGGGACCGTGACGATGACCGTGGGCGTGATGCCGCGGAAGCGGCCCAGCGCCTCTTCGCGCGCCCGGAGGTACTCCTCCGGATCGGCGTCGATCGCCTCGAGGAAGGTGGCACCGACGCCGAGCGCGGTGTCGCGGTCGAGCAGTGCGTCGGTGAGCGTGTCGGCGCGGAGCTGGCCGACCGTGCGGGGGTCGCCGCTCGCACGACCGGCCCGCGCGGTCTCGGTGAGCCGTTGCCGGATCGCCTCCGCGTCGACGGCGTGCAGGTATGCCGTGAGGTACGCCATGCCGTCGGCGGCGGGTTCGACCGTCACGTCGCGCTCGGCGTACGCGTCGCGGCAGCGGGTCGCCATCGTCTCGGGCCGCCGCGCCTCGCGCAGGCGACGCACCGTGCGCGCGAACCTCGACGCCGTCTGGGTGGCGGCCGACCCGAGCGCCACACGTTCGACCGCGGCGCGGTCGTGCGGCTCGAGACCGGCGAGCTCGTCGACCAGCGCCTGCGCGTGCCGGTAGGAGAAGGCACCTCTGGCGAGGGCGGCGAGAGTCGCCGGCAGCTCCTCGACAAGCAGACGCGCCTCGCCCAACAGGTTCTCGGCGGTGCGCTCCGGCACCCGCAGGGCGGCGGCGAGTTCGGCTCGCCGCGACCGCTCCTGCAACGGGAACGTCTGCACGGGGAACGCCTCGGCGAACGCCGTCGCGAAGGCCCGGATCGCCGTGGTGCGCCGGGCCGACAGGGCGTCGATCTCGGCCTGCATCGCGACGACCTCGTCGAGCGCCGCCTGGGCCTCGGCCCAGGGCTCCCGCTGCTTCCGCTTCATACCCCCACTCGACCGGAGGCCACCGACAATCACCCGCCTGAACGGGGCTTTTCAACAGCCGACGGGCACCGGTTCTGCGGTTCGTTATCGAACCGTGATATTGCGCCTGGGGCGGTCAGAACGCCGTCACGACGAACCCGACGACCCGCGGATTCGAGCCTCGCGCACCCTCCACCTCGGCGATCAGCCGCCACCGATCGAAGGCGGTGCACGGATGCGAGATCCCAAGCAGCACGACGTCGCCGACCGCGAGCGCGACCTCAGCGGGCAGCACGATGCGCGCGTGCTGGTCGTTGAGCGCCACGACGCGCGCGCCCGGCAGGGCCCGCCCATCCGCCGTCTGAAGCACGACCGGCAGGTCGAGATCCATCGGCACGTCGCGCTTGCCGGCATCCAGCAGCACCAGCCCCGGCTCCGGCCGAGCGACCACCCGCGCGAAGACGGTGAGCGCGGGTGTGAACGCGAGCGGTGCGGTCGCCGTGTAGAAGACGTCGTCGTGCGCCTGGAACGCTCCCGAGCGCAGCACCACGCGCGCCCGGCCGACGAGCGGCGCGAGCTCCTCCGCGACGAGGTCGAACCAGGTCGACCCTCCCGCGGTGACGATCGGGTCGGCGAGGTCGTGAGCGTCGAGCAGCCGCTCCGCGAGCGCGGCCAGCCCGGCCAGATAGCCCCGCACCCGCGCGACCGTCTCGGGCCGCCGATCCGCGCCGTAGCTGCCCTCGTATCCGGTGACGCCGCGCAACCGCAGCCGCGGGGCGGCCACCACGGTATCCGTTACCGCGAGCGCCGCCTCGACCCCGCGGGCGCCCGTGCGCCCGCCCTCACCGCCGAGCTCGACGAGCACGTCGATCGGACTCTCACCCCTCGTCGCCGCGAGCACCGCGACCGTCTCCGCGGAGTCGACCCAGCAGGCGAGTTCGAGCTCCGGATGCGCGTCGAGCTCGGCCGCGAGCCACGCAGCCCCGACCGGATCGACGACCTCGTTGGCGAGCAGGATGCGGTCCACCCCCGCCGCGCGCGCCACCTGCGCCTGCCAGGGCGTCGCGACGGTGATGCCCCAGCATCCGGCGTCGAGCAGCCGCCGCCAGAGCTCGGGCGCCATCGTCGTCTTGCCGTGCGGGGCGAGCTCGAGCCCCCGCTCGCTCGCCCACGCGGTGAGCTGCGCGACGTTCGCATCCGACGCGGCCCGGTCGAGCACGAGCAGCGGCGTCGCGAACTCCCCCACCGGATGCCGCTCCCCCGCCACCTCGGACGCTCGCCGCCCCCACAGCGCGGGCGGCACCGACTTGTGGCGCACCCCGAGCACGGGGTCGAGGTCGAGGTCGAGGGATGCTGCGGCGTCGGCGGATGCGGCCATGCGCCTATCGTGGCAGGGTGACCGCCACCACCCGCGCCGCCCGCACCCGCCGCCGGGGACGCATCCGGGCCGCCATCACGATCGTGGCGATCGTCGTGGTCGTCGTGGCGGCCGGGTTCCTCGCCTACGCCGCGTCCGTGATGATGGCGGAGGAGGAGCCGCTCGCCCACGCCGAGGAGGTCGTCGCCGTCACCGAGACGGCCGAGGGCGTGGTGCTCACGCCGCCCGACCCGGGCGACGAGGGGCTCGTGTTCTTCGCGGGCGCGCGCGTCGACCCGGCCGCGTACGCCGACAAGCTGAGCGGCGTCGCGGCATCCGGCATCACCGTGGTGATCGCCCGGCCGACCCTCAACTTCGCCATCTTCGAGACGCGACCCCTGACCACCTGGGAGGGGCTCGCCCCGGGCGTGCAGCGCTGGGCGGTCGGCGGCCACTCGCTCGGCGGCGTGAAGGCGTGCATGTACGCGGCCGACCACGCCGACGAACTCACCGGGCTCGTGCTGTTCGGCTCGTACTGCTCGGTCGACCTGAGCGCCTCGGGGCTCGCCGTGCTCAGCGTCGCCGGTGAGAACGACGGGCTCTCCACCCCCGAGAAGATCGCGGATGCCGCCCCGCTGCTGCCCGCCGACGCGGTGTTCACGACGATCCCCGGCGCGAGCCACGCGCAGTTCGGCGACTACGGCATCCAGCCCGGCGACGGTCCGCAGGAGGCCGACGACACGGACGTGCGCGACGCCATCACCGACGCCGTGACCTCATTCCTCGGCTGAGGGCTCCCGCGCGGCGGCCGCCATCCGATCCTCGCGCTCGCGTTTCGCGAACCACCTGGCGACCGGGGTGTCGGTCGAGGAGTGGGCGATGATGGACAGCGAGATCACCACCACGATCAGGTGGAACAGGTGGTCGGAGTCGTCGGTGCCGCTCTCGAGCACCAGCAGCCCGTAGAGCACGGATGCGAAGCCCTTCGGCCCGAACCACGCCGCCGTCGCGCGTTCCTCCCAGGGCAGGCCGCTGCCGAGCAGCGAGATCTCGACGGCGAGGGGCCTGGCCAGCACGAGCGCCAGGATCGCGAAGATGTAGCCGAACACGTCGACGTCGGCGAGCACGCTCGGCGCGATGAGCGCGCCGAACACGAACAGGGCGAGCAGCTTGACGATCTCGGCGACGAAATCGCCGAACTCGATGAAGGCGTCGCGCATGTCGGGCATCGCGCTCGCGATCGTGACGCCGGCCGCGAACGCGGCGAGGTACAGGTTCGCCCCGGTCAGGGTTCCGATGCCGAAGATGATGCAGGCGATGGCGACGGGGGTGAGCGCCGCGTAGATGGGCGTCACCCGCAGCACCCGCAGCCGGGACAGCGGGGCGATGGCGAGCGGCACCGCCACGCCGAGCACGATGCCGCCGACCAGTTCGAGGGTGAGCTCGCCGAAGTGGGTCTCGCCGCCCCCGACGACCGAGAGCAGCACGAGCACGACCGGCAGCGCGAGGCCGTCGTTGAGGCCCGACTCGACGCTCAGCAGGTGCCGCACCCGCCCCGGGATCTCGTTGCGTCCGGCGATCGCCGAGATGAGCACCGGGTCGGTGGGCGCCAGCACCGCGGCCACGAGCATCGCCTCGGGCCACGACAGCCCGAGCAGCCACACGGCCAGCACGGTGGTGATCGCGAAGGTCAGCGGCATCCCGAGAAGCAGGGCACGGCCGGGCAGCCGCCAGGCCCGGGTGAGGTCGCGCACGGCGATGCGCTGCCCGTCGGTGAACAGCACGACGAACAGCGCGAGCTCGGAGATCGTCGCGACGGCGGGATCCCCCGCCTCGATGTCGACGACGCCGATGACACCGGGGCCGAGCAGGAAGCCCGCCACCAGGAACAGCACGGCGGTGGACAGCACGGTGCGGTTCGCGATCCCGGAGATCAGGATCGCGACGAGCAGCACGGCGCCGAACGCGATGACGATCACGCGCCGACCCTATCGGCGACGGGCGTCCGGATGCCCGGCTGCGGGCGGTGCGCCGCACAGAACCGCGCCGCACAGAACGTCGCGGCACAGAACAAAGCCCCGCACCTGGCGAGAGGTGGCGGGGCTTCGAGTACACCCCCCGGGACTTGAACCCGGAACCCACTGATTAAGAGTCAGTTGCTCTGCCAATTGAGCTAGAGGTGCGCGACCCGAACGAACGGGCCGAGGGACAACGATAGCATGACCGCAGCATGACTTCATCCGCCGCCGCATCCGCCCCGGTCCGCCTCGCCGAGGGCGAGCTCGCCCCCGATTTCACGCTCGTCGATCAGCACGGCGAACCGTTCACGCTCTCGCAGCTGCGGGGCGGCAAGGTGATCCTCTACTTCTACGGCGAGGCGGGAACGCCCGCGTGCACCGGTCAGGCGTGCGACTTCCGCGACCGGCTCGACGCGTTCACCGCCGAGGGCTACCGGGTGGTGGGCGTCTCCCGCGACGAGGTTCCCACGATCGCGCAGATGGCGCGCGAGGAGCAGCTGACCTTCCCGCTGCTCGCCGACCCCGACCGGCACGTGCACGAGCTGTACGGCACCTTCGGCGAGAAGCAGCTCTACGGGCGCACCGTGCAGGGCGTCATCCGCGCCACCTTCGTGCTCGACGAGCAGGGCGTCATCGCGCGCGCCTTCTACAACATCAAGGCAACCGGCCACGTCGCGATGCTGCGCAAGCGGCTGGGCCTGCCGGTCTGAGCTGCGGATGAGCGAGCACGTCGAGACCCGGATCCGCGCGGGGCGCGTACGGGGCCTGCGGCGCGACGACGGCTCGATCGCGTTCCTCGGCATCCCGTTCGCGGAGCCGCCGGTGGGCGAGCTGCGCTTCGCCGCGCCCGTGCCGCACCGCCCCTGGGAGGGGGTGCGCGACGCGCTCGAGCACGGCGCGACGCCCAAGCGCCCGATCCGCGGCGAGGTCACCCTCATCCCCGAGCCGGCGATCCTCGGCGACTCGACCCTCAACGTCGACGTGTTCACCCCCGACGTCGCGGGCTCCGCCCCCGTTCTCGTCTACATCCACGGTGGCGGCTACACCGAGGGCTCCCCCGCGAGCCCGTGGTACGACGGCGCCGCGTTCGCGCGCGACGGCGTCGTCACCGTCAACGTGTCCTATCGGCTCGGCTTCGACGGCTTCGGCTGGATCGCGGATGCGCCGAGCAACCGCGGGTTGCGCGACCTGCTGCTCGCCCTCGAATGGGTGCGCGACGACATCCGCTCCTTCGGCGGCGACCCCGACCGCGTGACGATCGCGGGGCAGTCCGCCGGTGGGAACGCCGTGCTGACCCTCATGGCGACGCCCGCCGCCGCGGGGCTCTTCCGCGGCGCCTGGGCGATGTCGGCACCCGACACCACCGTCGAGCCGGAACGCGCCGAGCGGCTCGGTCGCCGCGTCGCCGAGCTGCTCGACGTCGAGCCGACGCGTGCCGGGCTCTCGACGGTCGACGAGCTCACCGTGCGGCGCACCCAGGCGGTCGCCGCGCGGCCGCACGACGACCCCGCCCAGGTGCTGCGCGAGCTGCTCGCCGACGGCATCGCCTGGGCCCCGCTGCGCGACGGCGACCTGCTGCCCGAGCGGCCCCTCGAGGCGCTCCGCGCGGGTGCCGCCCACGACATCCCGCTCGTGATCGGCGCGACCGACGACGAGTTCTCGATGGCGCTCGACGCCGCGGCGCGCCGGTTGCGCCTCCTGCCGCCGTCGCTGCTGCTCGCCCGTGCCGACGTGCCGCGCCGCGTGCGCCGCGCCTGGCTCGCCGCCAACCGCGAGGTGCGACGCAGCGGCGCCGCACGCACCGTCGGGCGCTTCATCACGGATGCGGTGTTCCGCTCCGTCGTGCTGCGCGCGCTGGCGGCCCGTGGCGACGCCCCCACCTGGGCATACCGCTTCTCGTGGCGGTCGACGAAGTCGGGCATCGCGATCCACTGCCTCGACGTGCCGTTCTTCTTCGACTGCCTGGACGAGCCGCACGTGGCAGGGCTCACCGGGGCGCATCCGCCGCAGGAGCTCGCGGATGCCGTGCACGGCGCCGCGGTGGCGTTCATCCGCGACGGCGACCCCGGCTGGGAGCGCTACCCGTCGTCGGGTGCCGCCCGTCGCTTCGACCTGCCGGCGGGCGTGGACTCCGACCCGTTCGCGGGGGCCCGGCCCCTGCTCTGAGGGCTCAGCCCTCGCGCGAACCGCGTCCCTGCGTCGCGCGCACGACGCTCGGCACGAAGAGCAGCGCGAAGGTGAGCACCGACACGGCGACGATCGGCCATCCCCACGCCGGCTGCGCGAACGACCCCTGCAGCGCCCCCAGGCCGATGGCGAACTGCAGCACCTGCCACACGATCGCGGACGCCCGCACCCACGCCTGCCCGCGCAGAAGTCCGACGATGGTGACCGCCATCCAGGCGACCGCGATGAGCACCAGCACGGTGAGCGCGAGAGCCGTCGCGAGGGAGCTCGGCTCGGCCGCGACGAGGTCGACGAGCAGCACGATCGCGACCGCCGCGGCGGCCGCGAGCTCGGCCACGAGGAGGGCCGCAAGGCCCCAGAATGCGGGCGGACGGGCAGGGTCTTTCACAGGGATATCCCATCCGGAGACTATTGATAAGGCGTAACAAGTATGAAACAGTGTTGACGGTTGATGTGACGCTCACGACGTGGTGAGTGCGTTCGAATCGACAAAATCCCCCGCCACATTCGGACCCTCTTCAGCCATGCGCGGAATCAGTACCCGATCCGCGGATACAGCGTCAACAGCAACACGAATGGAGCACCGCACAATGGACTGGCGTGACAAGGCCGCCTGCCTCACCGTCGACCCCGAGCTCTTCTTCCCGGTCGGCAACACCGGTCCCGCCGTCGACCAGATCGAGAAGGCGAAGGCCGTGTGCGGTCGGTGCACCGTCTCCGAGCAGTGCCTCCAGTACGCCCTCGAGACCAACCAGGACTCGGGCGTGTGGGGTGGCCTCAGCGAGGACGAGCGCCGCGCCCTGAAGCGCCGCGCGGCCCGCGCCCGCCGCGCCAGCTGACCACCCTTTTCCCAGGAGCCGCAGCTCCCGCCCGGGCGAGACCGGCGCGGACGCGAGGGAACGAACCGGATGGCGGATTCCCGAGACATTCCTGTCTCATGGATCGGGAGTCCGGCATCCGGTTCGTGACCGTCGAGAGGAACGTCAGGCGCGCTGCGTCAGGTAGAGCAGCGGCACCTGGATCGTCACCTCGGTGCCCTCCCCCTCGAGCGTGTGCCAGTCGATGGTGCCGCCGAGCTCGCCCTGGATGAGGGTGCGCACGATCTGCGTGCCGAGCCCCGACCCGACCTTGCCCTCCGGCAGCCCGACCCCGTCGTCGCGCACCCGCACCGACAGCAGGTCGTTCTTGCGCTTCGCCGAGATCACGACCTCGCCGTCGCGGTCGGCGAGCCCGTGCTCGACGGCGTTCGTGACGAGCTCGGTGAGGGCGAGCGCGAGAGGGGTGGCGTACTCCGACGGGAGCGTGCCGAACGACCCGGTCTTGGTGGGGTTCACGGTCGTGTTGTGACTCGACGCCACCTCGGCCACGAGCAGCAGCACGCGGTCGAAGACGTCGTCGAAGTCGACGTTCTGGCTGAGACCCTCGGAGAGGGTGTCGTGCACGACGGCGATCGCCGTCACGCGCCGCATCGCCTGGGTGAGCGCGTCGCGGGCGACGTCGTTGTGGGTGCGGCGGCTCTGGATGCGCAGCAGCGACGCGACCGTCTGCAGGTTGTTCTTCACCCGGTGGTGGATCTCGCGGATGGTCGCGTCCTTGGTGATGAGCTCCTGCTCCTGGTGGCGCGACTCGGTGACGTCGCGCACGAGCACGATCGCGCCGACCCGCTCGCCGCGGTGCCGCAGCGGGATGGTGCGCAGCGTCACGGTCACGCCGCGCGCCTCGATGTCGGTGCGCCACGGGGCGCGCCCCGTCACCACGAGGGGCAGCGACTCGTCGACGGTGATCTTGCCGCTCAGCAGCCCGGTCGCCACCTCCGCGAGCGACTCCCCCTCGAGCTCGCCCGCGAACCCCATCCGGTTGAACGCGGACAGCCCGTTGGGGCTCGCGAAGGTGACGTTGCCGTCGACGTCGAGGCGGATGAGACCGTCGGATGCGCGGGGCGCCCCGCGGCGCGGCAGGGTCGGCGCGCCGAGGTCGGGGAAGTCGCCCGAGGCGATCATGCCGAACAGGTCGTCGGCGCACTGGTTGAAGGTGAGCTCCTGGCGGCTGGGGGTGCGCGCCTCGGAGAGGTTGGAGTGCCGGGTGAGCACCGCGATGGGGGTGGTCGTGGTGGCGGCGCCGCTCGGGCTCAGACGCCGCAGCACGGGCACGGCGCGCACGCGGGTCGGCGTCTCCTCGTACCAGTCGGGGGCGGAGGTGTCGACGATGCGCACCTCGTCGAATGCCTGGCGCACCTGGTCGCGCCACTCGGGCTTGATCTCCTGCCCGACGAAGTCGCGGTAGAACAGCGTCGCGGCCGAGGACGGGCGGGTGTGGGCGACGGCGACGAAGCTGCCGGACTCGGTCGGCACCCAGAGCACGATGTCGGCGAACGCGAGGTCGGCGATCAGCTGACCGTCGGCGGCGAGCAGGTGCAGCCACTCGGCGTCGGCCTCGGTCGAGAGGCCCTGCGCGAGCATCAGCTCGGAGAGGGTGGACACCCTCTCAGGCTAGCCGCCGCCGACGGGTGCCACGCACGCCCTCGGCACCGCTCGGCACCAGCCGCCCGGCGAGCTCGCGCACGGCGGCCCGCGCGGGCGACCGCGGCGCCGCATCCGCGAGAGGCCGGCCGCCCAGCGCGGCGGCGTCGAAGGCGGCCGGGTCCCAGGGCACGAGCAGCACCTCGTCGACGCCCCCGAACCGCGCGAGGGTCTGCCGCACCTGGCCGCCCGGGTTGAGGCCGATCGCGGAGGCGCGCACCTTGGTGGCGACGACGGTGATCCGCTCGGCGTCGACGTGCTCGAGCAGCTCCGCGTGCCCGCGGAGGAAGCGCGGGATGCCGACCGGGTCGGCGGCGGCGAGCGCGACCACGTGGTCGGCGGCGCGCAGCGCCTCGAGCCCGGCCGCATTGCGGCGCGGGGTAGCGAGGTCGCTCGCGAGCTCGTCGTCGCGTTCGAGGCTCGCGGCGACGTCGACGACGAGCACCTCGCACAGCCCGCGGAGCGCGGCGATGGCACCGGCGACGCGCTCCTCGCCGAGCTCGGGCCACCGCGAGGGTCGGCCGAGGCCGGTAAGCACCCGGAACGGATGACGCGTGCCCCGCGGCACGCCCGCCACCCGGTCGAGCTGGGTCTCGTCGAGGCCGCCGATGCCGGCGAGGCGGCAGGCGGCCGCGAAGCCGGGGGCCTCGTCGAGCAGCCCGAGCGCGGGCGCGACGGCGGCGGCATGGGTGTCCGCGTCGGCGAGCACGGTGCGGAGGCCGGCGGCGGCGAACTCGGCCGCGAGGGCGATCGCGATGCTCGTGCGTCCCGGCGCGCCGTGCGGCCCCCAGACGACGACGACCGTCGCCGGGCGGCGAGCCGCGGCGAGCGATGCGACGGGTGGCGGGTCGTCGCCGCCCGCCGGGGGGACGGGGGTGCCGTCGAGCAGCCCCCAGTCGGCCGGCCCGTCGACCGGGTCGAGGATGCCGAGGCGCGCCGCGTGCCCTGCCTGCTCGTCGCCGTCGGTGACGACGAGCATGCGCACCCCCAGCAGGTCGGCGGTCTCGATGAGCCGCGGGGTCAGGTGCTCGGGCGTCGCGGCGACCACCGCGAGATCGACCGGCAGCTGGGCCAGGCGCAGCGCGAGCTCGTCGCCTCCCGAGCATCGCGCGGCGACCTCGTGGCCGTGGTACCCGGCGGTGTCGGCCAGGTGCCGTTCCGCGTCGAGCGGGAGGGCGAGGGCGACCCGCATGCTCAGCGCCCCAGCGCGAGTCCGGCCGGGACGACGGCCAGCGCATCCCCCGCGGCCTGCGCCTGCAGCACCCGTGCCACCCGGCTGCGCGGCACGAGCACCTCGACCGCTCCCCCGCCGCTCGAGGAGACGAGGCCGTCGTCGACGACGACGCGGACGATGATCGCGTCGGCTACCAGCACGATCGGGGCCCCGTAGCCGCGACCGTCGGCATCGGCGGGCGATGCCCAGACGTCGACCGTCGCACCCGCCTGCACGGCCGAGCTCGGTGACGTTCCGAGCTCGATGACGAGCGCGGTGGAGCGCACCCCCGCCGTCTCGCCGAGCGCCGCGAGCGGGAGGAGCTCGCCGTCGCGGACGGGCTGCACGACCACGAGCCCGCCGTCGGGCAGCTCGCCGACGCGCAGGTACAGCCCGTCGGCACCGTCGAGGGACACCGAGCGCACGACGAGGTCGGTGTCGTCGACGCGGTCGCCGGGGCTGAGAGCTCCGGCCGCCGCGTAGACCGGCGTGCGGGCGTCGACCGCGCCGACGAGCGCCACGACGCCGGCCACCGAGGCCACGACCAGCGCGAGCCCGATGAGCAGACGGATGTCGATGGCCGCGCGGCGGCGCGGCGTCGCCGTGAGTGCGACCACGGGTGCCTCCTGTTCCGCCGCGCGGAGCGGCCCGCCCATCGTGCCGTGGCCCGGCGCCCGCGCGGGCGAGTTATCCACAGCGGGCCGGAGCGAGCATCCGGGCGGGGTGGCCCGACGCATAATCGGGACATGACAGCGGATGGCGCGCCCGAGCTCGGCCGCTTCCTGACGATCGCCGACACGGCCGAGGTGCTCAACATCTCGGCCGGGCAGGCGTACGCGCTCGTGCGCAGCGGAGAGCTGCCCGCGATCAAGCTGAGCGAGCACGGTCAATGGCGCATCGAGCGCGAGGTGCTCGAGGCGTACATCGCGGCGCGTTACGAGGAGGTGCGCCGCAAGAACCTCTGGAACCAGGCCGAGTTCGCGGAACTGCCCGAGCTCTTCGGCTGATCCGGCGGCGGTTCAGGCGCGCACGTGCAGGATGGCGTCGAACGGCACGAGGCGCATCCGGCGCACCGCCCGGTCGCGTCGGGGCTCCCCCGCCTCGTGCTCGGCGAGGTCGAGGTGGTCGCGCCCGACCCGGTCGATCGTGCCGTGCACCTGCCCGACGCGGGTGCGCAGCTCGACGCCCGCCCGACGACGGCAGAGGTCGCGCAGCACGAATGCGAGCCCGAGGCGTGCGGCGAGGTCGGGCAGCGGGTCCGCCTCCGGTGCCCGGAGTCCGCGGTCCAGCTGGTCGCCGGTGGGGAGGACGGCCGCGATCGCGGCGAGGGGCACCACGACCGCGTGGCGGTCCGAACCGGTGACGGGCTCCCCCGCGACCCAGTCGCGGCCCGCCGAGCGGATGCGCACGACGAGCGTCTCGCCGTCGGACAGCACGAGGCCGAGCGGCTCCCCGCCACGCGCCATCGTGAGCACCCGCTCCCGGAGGCCCAGGCGCCCGAGCCGCAGGCGCTCCTCCTCGGCCGCGAGCTCCTGCCGCTCGACGTCGAGCTCGTGCTCGAGCCGACTCTCGATGTCGGCGAACAGCTCGTCCCAGCGCACGCGCCGACCGTAACGGCCGCACGACGACCGCCGCCGCGGTTGTCCACAGGATGACGCGGAGGGTCGACACGAGGAAGCGTCATGTGCCAAGGTGAGCGCGTCCCCCATACGGGGGCAGACGATCCGGTTCCGAGGAACGGCCCGTGGGGAGATGGGATGCGCGCGAGCGGCACGACGGCGATCGACGGCAACACGGTCCGGGCGATCACCCCGCGGCTCGACGACGACGAGCTCTTCGGCCGCCAGCCGGCCGCCACGAACGAGCTCCCCGATCCGCGCCCCCTGATCGAGAACCTCACGCGCTGCGTCATCGAGATCATCGCGGGGGCCCGCGACCTCGAGCAGATCGCCCGCTGGCTCGACGACGCCGTCTACACGACCCTGCTGAAGCGCGTCGTGGTGTCGGCGCAGGCGCGGCAGGCGGCTCGCCGCCCCGCCACCCGTCCGGTGTTCACCCTCGGCACCGTCACCCTGTGCGAGCCGCGTGACGGCGTCGTGGAGGCCGTCGTCGTCGTGCGCGGGCGCGCCCGCACCCGCGCGGTCGCGATCCGCCTCGAGGGGCTCGACCGTCGCTGGCGCGCGACGGCCATCCACGTGCTCTAGTTCAGCCGCGGCGCTCCTGGGCGCGACGCTGGGCGCGGTTCATGGGCGCCTGCTGGCCCCCGTCGCCGTCCACACGCTGCCCGAAGGCCCCGCGCTCGCCGCCCTGCTGACCCTGGGGCTGCTGCGCCGTCACCTGACGCGCGGCCGCCTGCTGGGCGCGTGCGGTCGCCGCGCGCTCCACCTGGCCGCGCTGGTTGCGCACCTCGACCTCACCCGAGGCGTCGTCGCTCGGCGCCGAATAGCTGAGGTTCTGCTGCGGCGGCTGCTGGGCGCTGAGGCCCTTCGCCGCGACGCGCGCCTGACCGTCGGCCCCCGTCACCTCGACCTCGAGGTTGTAGAGGAAGCCGACCGACTCCTCGCGGATGGCATCCATCATCGACTGGTAGAGCGCGTAGCCCTCCCGCTGGTACTCGACGAGCGGATCACGCTGCGCCATCGCGCGCAGGCCGATGCCGTCCTTCAGGTAGTCCATCTCGTAGAGGTGGTCGCGCCAGCGGCGGTCGATCACCGAGAGCACGACGCGGCGCTCGAGCTCGCGCATCGCGGCCTCGCCGAGCTGGTCCTCGCGGCGCTGGTAGGCGATCCGCGCGTCCGAGAGCACCTCCTCCTTGAGCGCCTTCACCTTGAGGCTGCCGCGCGAGCCGGCCTCCGACAGCACCTCGTCGATCGTGATCGACACGGGGTAGAGCGTCTTCAGCTCGGTCCACAGCGCCTCGAGGTCCCAGTCGTCGCTGGATCCCTCGGCCGTGTGCTCCTCGACGACCTCGCCGACCACGTCGGTGAGGAACTTCTGCACGCGGTCGTGCAGGTCGTCGCCCTCGAGGATGTGACGGCGGTCGGAGTAGATCGCCTCGCGCTGACGGTTCAGCACGTCGTCGTACTTGAGCACGTTCTTGCGGATCTCGGCGTTGCGCGACTCGACCTGCGACTGGGCGGAGCGGATGGCGCGCGAGACGGCCTTCGACTCGATCGGCAGATCGTCGGGGGCGCCGCGCATGAGCATCTCGGCCGCGCCCGTGTTGAACAGGCGCATGAGGTCGTCCTGCAGCGACAGGTAGAAGCGGCTCTCGCCGGGGTCGCCCTGACGGCCGGAGCGTCCGCGCAGCTGGTTGTCGATGCGGCGCGACTCGTGGCGCTCGGTGCCGAGCACGTAGAGGCCCCCGGCGTCGCGCACCTTCTCGGCCTCCGACTCGACGCGGTCCTTGACCGCCTCGAAGACGCCGTCCCACTCCTTCTCGTACTCGTCGGGGGTGTCGACGGGGCTGAGCCCGCGGTTGTTCATCTCGGCCACCGCCATGAACTCGGCGTTGCCGCCGAGCATGATGTCCGTTCCACGGCCGGCCATGTTGGTGGCCACCGTGACGGCGCCGAGGCGGCCCGCCTGCGCGATGATCGCGGCCTCGCGCGCGTGGTTCTTCGCGTTCAGCACCTCGTGCTTCACGCCGCGCTTGGCGAGCATCCGCGAGAGGTACTCGCTCTTCTCGACGCTCGTCGTGCCGACGAGGATCGGCTGGCCGGTGCGGTGGCGCTCGACGATGTCCTCGACGACCTGCTCGAACTTGACCGTCTCGTTCTTGTAGATGAGGTCGGCCTGGTCCTTGCGGATCATGGGGCGGTTCGTCGGGATGGGCACGACGCCGAGCTTGTAGGTCGACATGAACTCGGCCGCCTCGGTCTCGGCGGTACCGGTCATGCCGGAGAGCTTCTGGTACAGGCGGAAGTAGTTCTGCAGGGTGACGGTCGCGAGGGTCTGGTTCTCGGCCTTGATCTGCACCCCCTCCTTCGCCTCGATGGCCTGGTGGATGCCCTCGTTGTAGCGACGGCCGACCAGGATGCGCCCGGTGTGCTCGTCGACGATGAGCACCTCGCCGTTCATCACGACGTAGTCCTTGTCGCGCTTGAACAGCGCGCGGGCCTTGATGGAGTTGTTGAGGAAGGAGATGAGCGGGGTGTTCGCCGACTCGTAGAGGTTGTCGATGCCGAGGTAGTCCTCGACCTTCTCGATGCCGGGCTCGAGCACGCCGACGGTGCGCTTCTTCTCGTCGACCTCGTAGTCCTCGTCCTCGACGAGGCGCTTGGCGATGTTGGCGAACTCGCCGAACCAGCGGTTCGCCTCGCCCGAGGAGGGGCCGGAGATGATGAGCGGGGTGCGCGCCTCGTCGATGAGGATCGAGTCGACCTCGTCGACGATCGCGAAGAAGTGGCCGCGCTGCACCATGTCCGACGCCTGCCACGCCATGTTGTCGCGCAGGTAGTCGAAGCCGAACTCGTTGTTGGTGCCGTAGGTGATGTCGGCGGCGTACTGCTCGCGGCGCTCCGCCGGAGTCTGTCCCGAGAGGATGCAGCCGGTGGTCATGCCGAGCGCGCGGAACACACGGCCCATGAGCTCGGACTGGTAGCTCGCGAGGTAGTCGTTGACGGTCACGACGTGCACGCCGCGCGCCGGGATGGCGTTCAGGTACGCGGCGGTCGTCGCGACCAGGGTCTTGCCCTCACCGGTCTTCATCTCGGCGATGTTGCCGAGGTGGAGCGCCCCACCACCCATGATCTGCACGTCGAAGTGCCGGAGGCCGAGCGTGCGCTTGGCGGCCTCGCGCACCGCGGCGAAGGCCTCGGGCAGCAGGTCGTCGAGGCTCTCGCCGTTCGCGTACCGCTCGCGGAACTCGGCGGTCTCCGCGCGCAGCTCCTCGTCGCTGAGGTCCGAGAACGCATCCTCGAGCTCGTTCACCGCGTCTGCGTAGGCCTTGAGCCGACGGAGCGTACGCCCCTCGCCGACACGCAGCACTCTCTCGACAACGTTCGCCACGAATGGCCTCCTGTCCGGGTTTCCGGGCGCGCATGAGCGCCCTAGACCCAGACAGCCTAGCCGCCTCCGGTTGGAGAACGCCGTGCGGCCGGGTCAACCGGCGGGCGCGAGCTCCGCGACCTCGGCGTCGAGCTTGATGACCCCGTAGTCCCACCCCTTGCGGCGGTAGACGACGCTCGGCTTGTCGGTGCGGGCGTCGATGAAGAGGAAGAAGTCGTGCCCGACGAGCTCCATGCGGTCGACCGCGTCCTCGGCGGTCATCTGCTCGGCCGGGAACTCCTTCTCCCGGATCACGACCGGGCTCCACTCCTCGGCGGAGGTCTCGTCGACGACGGGGATCGATCCGGTCGCCACCTTCTCGATCACGTCGACGGGCGCCGCCGCGACGGCCACCGAGCTGAATCCGTCGGCCGCCGCCTCGCGCAGCGAGGTGGGGCGACGCTGCCCGCGGTGCACCTTGCGGCGGTCCTTCGCCTGGCGGATGCGCTCCACGAGCTTGTCGTAGGCGATGTCGAACGCGGCGTACTTGTCGCCGGCGCCCGCCTCGGCGCGCACGATCGGCCCCGGGCCGATGAGGGTCAGCTCGACCCGGTCGTCGCCCGTCGAGCCGTGCGTCTCGTGGTGCCGGCAGAGCTTGACCTCGAGGGCGAGAGCGCGGGGTGCGAGGTGCTCGACCTTCTCGGTCTTCTCGCTGACGTATTCCTCGAACCGGTCCGGGATCCCGACGTTGCGTCCGGTGATGGTGACATCCATGGCGACCTCCCTGATCCGGCTCGAGGTGCCGCCTTCCGATCAGGCGGTCGTTCCCTTCGCGCCTTTTCGCCCACCGTAGTCCCGGGATCCCGGGTTGTCACCCGGTTTTCTCTGAGCGGCGGGTGTGAGTCGCCGCACGGGCGGATCGCAGCGGCGTCGCCGCGATCACGACGGCTCCGAGCACCTCTCCCCCGGCCTCGCGGATCGCGCGCGCCGCCTCCTCGAGGGTCGCCCCGGTCGTGACGACGTCGTCGACCAGCAGGAAGCGCCGCCCGTCGAGACGGCTCCGGGCGCGGTGCACGCCGCGCAGGTTGGCGCGGCGCTCGGCGCGGCCGAGGGCCTTCTGGACGCGATGGGCACGGGCGGGGCGCAGCACCCGGGCGTCGCGCCGTCCGGTGCGGGCGAGCACGAACCGGACGGGGTCGAAACCGCGCCGGCGAAAGGCGGCACGCGTCGACGGCACGACGCACAGCTCGACACCGACCCCCGGATCCGCGACGGCGAGCGCCGCGAGGAGCAGGGCGGCGAGCGGGTCGGCGAGCGCGGTCCGACCGTCCTTGCAGGCGAGCACGACCCGCTGAACGTGCTCGCGGTACCGGGCGCCCGCGTGGACCGGCAGCCCGCCGGGGGTCACGGTGAGCACCGGTGCCGGGGCGAGCCGTCGCCGGCACGCGGGGCACAGCTCCCGCCCGTCCGCCCCGCATCCGGCGCACTCGACGGGCAGCACGAGCGCGAGGGCGTCGAGCAGAGCCTCGCGCACGGACTCGGACCACGCGCGCATGAACCGAGCGTGGCGTCGGGCGGCGGATTCGGGAGCGCACCGCAGCGCATCCGGGGAGGAGGCTACTGCTGGGTGCCGAGGAAGGAGGCGACGATGCCCGTGGTCTGCCAGCCGCCGCTCGTGTTGTGCCTCCACAGCATGCCGTCGGCGTCGCGCACCCGGATGCCGTCGGCCAGGTTGCCGCCGACCAGCTGCACCGCCCCGGACACGCTGCCGTCGCTCTCGTGACGGCCGCCGATCCGGTACAGGTCGACGTCGCCCGAGGTCGAGAGCGCGGCGACGGTCGACGCGTCGACCCAGGTGGCGTCGAGGAGCGGCGTCTGCTCGACCGTGAGAGACAGCGGCTCGCCGAGGGCCACCGGCACCCCGTCGGCGTCGCGCACGATGCCGGCGATCGTGACCCCGGGTCCGCCAGCGCCCTGGGTCGCGATGAGCAGCCGCGCGCCGTCGCGCGACACGTCGAGGGCGACGATCGCGCCGTCGAGGTTGGGCGAGGAGAGCGCGTGGCTGTCGCCCGAGGCGTCGATGGCCATGATGCTGTCGGCGGAGGCGCCGACGGCGGACCACAGGTAGCCCTCGGCGTCGATGCTCGGGTCGATGAGACCGGCGCGGGTGTCCACTACCACCGGGTCGCCGCCCGACGCCGAGACGATCCAGGCACCCTGCGCCGAGCGCACGGCCGCCGCGGAGCCGCCGCGCGCGAGCGTGACCCCGAGCGCCCCGAGCGACTCGACCGGCGCGGAGATGCCGGCGATGCGGTCGACCGCCTGGGAGCTGAGGTAGCCGAAGCCGTCGGCCGCGAGCCCGAGCGGGTCGGTGCGCACCAGCGGCGCCGTCTCGGGGTGGGGACCGTCGCCGACGTCGACGGGGAAGCCGCCGACCGTCATCTGCACGGTGCTCACCTCGGACAGCGCCGAGAGGCTCGCGACGAGCTGCTGCTGCATGCGCCAGCGGGTGCTCTGATCCTGCGAGGCGATGTCCCCCGCCAGATCGACGGTCGCGGTGCCCTGGCTGATGGTGACGCCGCCGTCGAGCCGCGTGCCCGAGGGGAACGCCGACACGAGCACGCCGCCCGCGTACCAGGGCGACTGGCCCGTGAGCAGCTCCTTCACGATGCGGTCGGCGCGGGATGCGGTGTCGGGGAACCAGCGCACGTCCGGCACCAGGAACGCGCCGCTCGGGTCGGAGAAGTAGATGGGGTAGGCGCCGAACGCCCGCTCGAACCGGGTGCTCGAGAGCAGCGTCCCGTCGGGCGCCCCCGAGATGCGCCACTCGCCGTCGGCGTTCCTCGCGAACTCGTACTGCAGGGTCTGCGCCTCGGGGCGCTCCAGCTCCGAGTAGTTGCCGGTCGCGTTCACGATCGACTGCACGCTCACGTCGAGCTGCAGGGTGTCCTCGTCGACCGTCTCGGGCACGAGCGGGGTGTCGCTGATGAGCACCCGTGCGGTCGGCGACCAGACGGCGCGGAAGTCGTCGGTGAGGTAGAGGCGCGCGATCGAGTAGTTGCCCTGCGGGGCGCGCTGCGCGGTGAGGAACCCGGCGAGCAGCTGGGTCGGGGTGGCGCCGTCCTGGGGGCTCTCGGCGAGGGTCACGATGTCGCCGCCGTCTTCGCCGAGGTCGAGGGGCTCGGTGCCGACCGAGCCGCTCGTCGGGATGCCGGCGCAGCCCGCGAGCAGCAGCGCGAGCGCGGCGACCCCCGCCGCGAACCGCGACCGGCGCATCCGCGCGCTCATGCCGCCACCTCCGCGTCGGGCGGGAGCGCGAGCGGCGAGACGCCGCCGAGCTCGTCGCCGCGACGGCGCGGCAGCGTCAGGCGGAAGCAGCTGCCCTCGCCCTGCTGCGACCACACCGCGAGCTCGCCGCCGTGCACGGCCGCGTCCTCGAGCGAGATCGCGAGGCCGAGACCCGTTCCGCCCGTCGTGCGCTGCCGCGACGGGTCGGCGCGCCAGAAACGGTCGAAGACGCGCTCGACATCCGCCGGGCTCATGCCGACGCCGTAGTCCCGCACGGCGATCGCGACGGCGCGCTCGTCCGAGTCGACGTAGACGACGATCGGCTTCGCCTCGCCGTGGTCGATCGCGTTGCCGAGCAGGTTCTGCAGGATGCGGCGGATGCGGCGGGCGTCGACGTCGGCCTCGAAGTAGCCGCCCGGTGCGACCAGCCGCACCTCGCTGCCGCGCTCCTCGGCGAGCGGCTCGACGGCGATGATCGACTCCTCGACGAGCCGCACCAGGTTCGTGGGGTCGGTCTCGAGCTGCACGGCGCCCGCGTCGTAGCGGCTCATCTCGAGCAGGTCGGCGAGCATCGCCTCGAAGCGCTCGATCTGGGTGTGCAGCAGCTCGGCGGTGCGCGCGGTGGTGGGCGGGAAGTCCTCGCGCTGGTCGTAGAGCACGTCGCCCGCGAGACGGATGGTGGTGAGCGGCGTGCGCAGCTCGTGCGAGACATCCGAGACGAAGCGCTGCTGGACGCGCGACAGGTCGGCGAGCTGCCGGATCTGCCGTTGCAGGCTGTCGGCCATGCCGTTGAACGAGCGGGCGAGGGTGGCGAGCTCGTCCTCGCCGCGCACCGGCAGCCGCTCCTCGAGCTGGCCCGAGGCGAGCTTCTCGGAGGCGTCGGCCGCCACCCGCACCGGACCCACCACGAGCCGCACCACGAGATACGCGACGCCGCCGAACAGCGCCACGAGCGCGAACCCGCCGAACGCGAGGGTGGACTGCACGAAGTCCAGCGTCTGCTGCACGTCGGACAGGTCGTAGACGAGGTAGAGCTGGTAGCGCCCGGCGGAGATGGTGTCGAGGATCGATCCGGTCGTGATGCCGGGATCGAGCCCGTCCTCCGAGTCGACGGCGACCGACTGCCAGGCGACGTCGGTGCCGTCGGAGGCGATCACCGTCGCGCGCAGCTCGGTCGAGGCGTACCCCGGCTGGAAGTCGCGGCTCGCCTGGTCGTCGATCACGCGCGGCACGTCCTGGGCCGGCACCCGGAGCAAGGCGGTGTACCGGGCGGTCGTCGAGCGCTGCACCGTGGCCAGGGCAGAGTCGGCCGTCGCCTGCACGTCGGTGCCGTCGCCGAGCTCGGCGGCGGTCGTGAAGATGCGCTGCGCCTGCTCGGCGGCGCGACCCGACTCGGCGATCACCTGATCCCGCCGCGAGTCGAAGAGGTTGGCGCGCACCGAGCTGGAGATCACGACGCCGATCACGGTGACCGCGAGCGCCGAGAGCAGCACGGTGAGCACGATCGTGCGAACGCGCAGCGAGCCACGCCAGACGTGGACCAGCCGGTCCCGCCAGACGCGCCAGTCCCACTGCACGGCGGACCCCTTCTAGGTGACGGCGCCCGCGCGGTAGCCGACGCCCCGAACGGTCGTGACGATCCGCGGGTTGTCGGGGTCGTGCTCGACCTTGGCGCGCAGGCGCTGCACGTGCACGTTCACGAGCCGGGTGTCGGCCTTGTAGTGGTAGCCCCACACCTGCTCGAGCAGCATCTCGCGCGTGAACACCTGCTGGGGTTTCGCGGCGAGCGCGAGCAGCAGCTGGAACTCGAGCGGCGTGAGGTTCACCCGCTCGTCGCCCCGGCGCACCTCGTGGCCCGCGACGTCGATCTCGAGGTCGCCGATCTGGATGCGCTCGGTCGTGTCGGGCAGCGAGGGGCGCAGGCGGGCGCGGATGCGCGCGACCAGCTCCTTCGGGTTGAACGGCTTCACGACGTAGTCGTCGGCGCCCGACTCGAGGCCGTGCACGACATCCGTCGGCTCGCCCTTGGCGGTCAGCATGATGATCGGCACGCCGCTCTCGCCGCGCATCGTGCGGCACACCTCGAGGCCGCTCATGCCGGGCAGCATGAGGTCGAGCAGCACCAGATCGGGCCGCTCGCCGCGGAAGGTGTCGATCGCCGCCTTGCCGTCGGCGGCGAACAGCGGGTCGTACTCCTCGCCCCGCAGGATGATGCCGATCATCTCGGCGATCGCGGGGTCATCGTCGACCACGAGAATGCGCGCGTTCATGAACCTCGTTCGTTCCTGCCACCCGGCGGTCCGGGCCCGTTCGGTTCTGCTCAGACTAGTCGGGGTATGGAAGCATATGCCCCAGCCGGACGAGCGTCGGATGCGAGGGAAGGGGACCGCGTGACCGAGTTCACCGGTGCGTTCCCGGCACCGAGCTGGACTCCGCCCGCCCGCGAGCCGTTCGTGCCGCTGCGCCCCCTGACCCTCGGGCAGATCCTGGCGGGGGCCTTCCGGGCGCTCCGCCACAATCCCGGGGTCACCCTCGGCCCCGCGATCGTGCTCTCGCTCGTGGCGACGCTCGGCAGCACCGGATTCGGCCTGGTGGTGGTGCAGCCGCTGGTCGCCGCCACCGGATCCGGCTACGGAGCGGTGGGGCTGTACGCCTGGCTGGCCGTCTTCGGGGCGGGGGCGATCGGCTTCGTCGTCGACCGCGCGCTCGTGATGGGCGCCGGCATCCTGCAGCAGGGCGTCTCGGCGGTCGACGTCGCGCACGCCGTCGTCGGCCGGCGGCTGACCGGCGGGGGCCTGCGGCGTCGCACCCGGGGGGTGCGGGCGCCCCTGCTCGGCTGGACGGCGATCGTGATCGCAGCGTTCGCGGTGGTCGGGCTGGGCGCGGTGGCCCTGCTCGGCGTGCTCACGACGATCGACCCGGGTCTCGGCGTCGTCGGCGGCGTCCTCGTGTTCCCCGCGGTCGCCGTGCTGCTGGCCTGGCTCGGCACGAAGCTCGCGGTGGTCCCCTCGGCGCTCGTCGTGGAGCGGCTGCGGCTGGGGGCCGGCATCCGCCGCTCCTGGAGCCTGACCAGGCGCCGGTTCTGGCGCACCTTCGGCATCCGCGCGCTGTGCTGGTCGACGATCTGGATCGCGACGGCGCTCGTCGGGGTGCCGGTGCAGCTCATCGCCTCGTGGTTCACCGGCATCCTCGCGGGCAACGGCGACATCGGCGACTACCTGACCGTCTCGGCCGTCGGCGAGGTGGTGGCGGCGGTGGTGGCGGCCGTGATCGGCGCGGTCGGCCTCGTCGTGACGACCGCGACCGACGCGATCCTGTATCTCGATCTGCGCATGCGCCGCGAGGGCCTCGATCTCGAGCTCGCGCGCTTCATGGAACGGCGCCGGCCGACGACCCGCTTCGATCCCACCGAGACCGACCCGTACCGCCCGCCCGCCGAGGTTCCGCAGGCGGCGATCCGCCCGTCGGCCGATCCGGCCGCGGAGGGGTCGGCATGGGGATGAGCCGGCTGCCCGTCGACGTGCCCGTCGACCCCGATCGCGACGAGGCGCGACGGCTGCTCGAGGACGAGCTCGCGAAGTCGCGGTACCAGCAGGGCGAGCAGGGCTCCGGCACGCCGGACTGGCTCGAGCGCCTGTACCGCTGGTTCGACGAGCTGACCCATTCGCTCGGCGGCGAGAACACGGTGCCCGCCTGGGTCGTGGTGCTCGTCGTCGTCGGGATCGCGGTGCTCGTCGTGGCGTTCCTGGTGTTCGGGGTGCCGCGGCTGCGACGTCGCAGCGCGCTCGCCGCGGGCGACGAGCTGTTCGAGGCCGACGACCGCCGCGACGCCGCCGCCATGCGGCGCGACGCGGACGCGGCGGCACGGGACGGACGCTGGGGCGAGGCGATCGCGGAACGGTTCCGGGCGATCGCCCGCTCGCTGCACGAGCGCACGCTCGTCACCACGGTGCCGGGCAGCACGGCGCACGACGTCGCCCGCCGCGCGGCCGCACCGCTGCCGGAGCACGCCCCCGCGCTCGAGCGGGCGGCATCCGACTTCGACGCCGTGCGGTACCTCGGCGAGGCGGGCGACCGCGAACGCTACGAACGGCTGGTCGCGCTCGACGACGCGATCCAGCGCTCCCGCCCGCGGCTCGACGGCGAGACCGCGACCGCCGAGGCGCCGTCCTTCGCGAGGGTCGAATCGTGAGCGCGCCCGTGGCAGGCACGGCCCCCGCGACGCCGGCATCCGGCGAGCGGCCGCGCGGCAGGCGCGTCGGCCTCGTGCTGCTCTGGGTCGCCATCGGTCTCGTCGTGGTGTTCGGGGTGCTCGTCGTGTGGGCGGCGGGTCGCGGCTCGCAGGTGGGCGAGCACCTGCGCTCCCCCGACGACCCCTCCCCCGGCGGCGCGATGGCGCTCGCCCAGGTGCTGGAGCAGCAGGGCGTCGACGTGCAGCTCGTCCATTCCTTCTGGGAGATGCAGTCGGCCCTCGGCGACGGCCGCGACGCGACCCTGCTCGTCGACGACGACTGGTGGGTGCTGACCGACGAGGCGTATCAGGAGATGCTGCCCCTCGCCGAGCACCTCGTGATCGTCCAGCCGACCGACGCCGCCCTCGCGCGGCTCGCGCCCGGGGTGGAGTACGCGGGGTTCGCCGGCGGCACCTTCGCGGCGGACTGCGCACTGCCGGCCGCCCAGCGCGCGGGTCGGATCGCGGGGAACGGCGACGCCTACACGGCCCCCGCGTCGGCGACGCGCTGCTACGCCGACGGGCAGGGCGGCTCCGCGCTCGTGCGGGTGGATCGCGGAACCCTGACGATCACGGTGCTGGGGCTCGGCGATCTGCTCGGCAACGACACGATCGCCTCGCAGGGCGACGCCGCCCTCGCGCTCGGGCTGCTCGGCGAGCAGCCCCGGCTGGTCTGGTACCAGCCGGACGTCGACGACTACGCCTTCGAGGATTCGAACAGCCTCGCCGCGCACCAGGGGCCGTGGTTCCTGCCGCTGGTGGTGCTGCTGCTGCTGGTCGGCGTCGCCGCCGCGGTCTGGCGCGGACGCCGGATGGGACCCGTGGTCGTCGAGGACCTGCCGGTGGTGGTGCGCTCGAGCGAGACGATGGAGGGGCGCGCCCGGCTGTACGAGCGCGGCGGTGCCCGCGATCACGCGCTCGCGACGTTGCGCACCGCGACCCTCGCCCGGCTCGCGCGGACCCTCGGACTCGCCCGCACGGCATCCGACGACGAGATCGTCGCCGCGACCGCCGCCGCGACGGGCCGCGACCCGGCCACGATCGACTTCCTGCTGCGCAGCGCCGAGGCGCGCGACGACCGCGCCCTCGTGGGGCTCTCCGACGGGCTGCTGCGCCTCGAGCAGGAGCTCCGCCGCGCGGTGCAGCCCGACTGACCTCCGACCGACCCGAGAGAATGGACGACATGGCCACCACATCCGAGCTCCGCGAGAGTCTGGCGCGGGTGCGCCACGAGGTCGGCAAGGCGGTGGTCGGCCAGGACGGCGCCGTGACCGGCCTGCTGATCGCCCTGCTCGCGAACGGGCACGTGCTGCTCGAGGGCGTGCCCGGTGTGGCGAAGACGCTGCTCGTGCGCTCGCTCTCGCGGTCGCTCTCGCTCGAGACCCGACGCGTGCAGTTCACCCCCGACCTGATGCCGGGCGACATCACGGGCTCGGTCGTCTACGACCCGAAGACCGGGGAGTTCGAGTTCCGCGAGGGGCCGGTGTTCACCAACATCCTGCTCGCCGACGAGATCAACCGGACGCCCCCGAAGACGCAGTCGGCCCTGCTCGAGGCGATGGAAGAGCGGCAGGTCTCCGCCGACGGCGCGACCCGCAAGCTGCCGGTGCCGTTCCTGGTGGCGGCGACGCAGAACCCCATCGAGTACGAGGGCACCTACACGCTGCCGGAGGCCCAGCTCGACCGCTTCCTGCTGAAGCTCGTTCTCGACCTGCCGCCCCGCGAGGCGGAGGTCGAGGTGCTGGAGCGCCACGCCTCGGGGTTCGACCCCCGCGACCTCGAGGCGGCGGGTGTCACCCCGGTGCTCGACGCCGCGACGCTGCAGGAGGCGCAGGCCGACGTGGCGCGGATGCCGGTGAGCGCGGACGTGCTCGGCTACGCGGTCGACCTCGCGCGCGGCACGCGGCAGAGCCCGTCGGTGCGCCTCGGGGTGAGCCCCCGCGGCACCACCGCGCTGCTCGCGGCGTCGCGGGCGTGGGCGTGGCTGTCGGGTGCGCCCGGCGTGACGCCCGACCACATCCAGGCGATGGCGCTTCCGGTGCTGCGGCACCGCATCCAGCTGCGACCGGAGGCAGAGCTGGAGGGCGTCGGACCGGACGCCGTGCTGCGGTCCGTGGTGCAGCAGGTCCGCGTACCGATCTGAGCCATGGCGATCTCGGGGTGGTTCGTGGCGGTGCTCGCGGTGGGCGCCGTGCCCGTCGTGCTGCTCGGCGGCTGGCCGGGGTTCGCGCTGTGGGCGGCACTGCTGACCCTCGGCGGCATCGTGGACGCGCTGCTGGCCGGATCCCCCGGCGGGCTGCGGGTGACCCGTGAGGTGCCGGCGCGCTCGCGCCTCGGCGAACCGGTCGAGGCGCGGCTCGTGATCGTGAACTCGGGGCGGCGCACCGTGCGGGGCGCGGTGCGCGACGCCTGGCAGCCGTCGGCCGGCGCGCGACCCGCCCGGCAGCGGCTGCTGGTGCCGCCCGGCGAGCGGCGGGCGCTGCAGACGACGCTCACGCCCACCCGCCGCGGCGAGCTGCGCGCCGCCGGGGTGACGGTGCGCTCGACCGGTCCGCTGCATCTCGTGGCGCGCCAGCGCACCCTGCGCGTCCCCGGCGCGCTGCGCGTGCTGCCGCCGTTCGCGTCCAGGCGGCACCTGCCCTCGCGGATCGCGCGCCTGCGCGAACTGGACGGGCGCACGAGCCTGCTCGTGCGGGGGCAGGGCACCGAGTTCGACAGCCTGCGGGAGTACGTGCGCGGCGACGACGTGCGCTCGATCGACTGGCGCGCGACGGCCCGTCGGCGGGATCCGGCGGGCGGCGGCGCGAAGCTCGTGGTGCGCACCTGGCGACCGGAGCGGGATCGCCGCATCGTCATCGTGATCGACTCCGGGCGCTCGGCCGCGGCGCGGATCGCCGACGAGGTGCGCCTCGACACCGCCTTCGAGGCCAGCCTGCTGCTCGCCGCGCTGGCCACCCGCGCCGGCGACCGCGTCGATCTCGCGGTCTACGACCGACGGGTGCGCGGGCGCGTGCAGGGGGCGACGGGAGCGCAGCTGCTGGCGCGGATGGTCGACGTGCTCGCCCCGATCGAGCCCGAGCTGATCGAGCCCGACTGGTACGGGGTGCCGGCTCTCGTGCGCTCCATCACGCCGCACCGGGCGCTCGTCGTGCTGCTGACGACGATCGACGCCCCCGGTGCCGCGCAGCCGCTGCTCGCGATGCTGCCCGAGCTCACCCGGCGGCACACGGTGGTGGTCGCGTCGGTGACCGACCCGGAGGTCATCGCGGCCACCGCGACCCGCACGGCGAGCGACGAGGTGTACCGCGCCGCGTCGGCCGAACGCGCGGTGCAGGACGCGACCCGGGTGGCCGCCGCCATCCGGCGCCTCGGGGGCGAGGTCGTGACGGGTGCGCCGCAGGAGCTCCCTCCCGCCCTGGCCGACCACTACCTGGCGCTGAAGGCGGCGGGCCGGCTGTGACGGGGGGCACCGGCCGATGACCGGCCTGATCGTCCACGAGTGGCTCTCCCCGCGGGGCGGATCGGAGAACGTGGTCGAGCAGTTCGTCCGGATGTTCCCGGATGCCGACCTGCAGGTGCTCTGGAACGACGACCCGGACCGGTTCGGCGGCGCCGTCTACGAGACCTGGCTGGCGCGCACCCCGCTCCGCAGGAGCAAGGCGCTCAGCGTGCCCGTCCTGCCCGCCACCTGGCGCACCCTGAGATCGCGCCGCCCCTACGAGTGGATGCTCGTCAGCTCGCACCTGTTCGCGCACCACGCTCGCCTGGGCGGCGACCGCCAGGTGCCCAAGTACTCCTACGTGCACACGCCCGCCCGCTACATCTGGGATCCCGCCGTCGACGCCCGCGGCCGCCGCCCCCTCGTCCGCGCGGCCTCGCGCGTGCTGCAGCCGATCGATCGCCGACGGGCCCAGGAGTCGGTCCGGATGGCGGCGAACAGCGAGTACACGCGGCGCCGCATCCGCAGCGCGTGGGACCGCGACGCCGACGTCATCCATCCGCCCGTCGACACCGAGACGATCATCGCGGGCGGCGACTGGCGCGAGCGCCTCGGTGCCGAGGAGCTCAGGATCCGGGAGGGACTGCCCGACGATTTCCTGCTGGGGGCGTCGCGGTTCGTCGGCTACAAGCGCCTCGACCGGGTGATCGAGGCCGGGGAGGCGACCGGGATGCCGGTCGTGCTCGCCGGGGACGGACCCGAGCATCGCGCCCTCCTCGGCCGGGCGGAGCGGGCCACGATCCCGGTCGTGTTCGTGCTCGCGCCCTCGGACGCCCTGCTCTTCGCCCTCTACCAGGCGGCCCGTGCCTACGTGTTCCCCGCCGTGGAGGACTTCGGCATCATGCCCGTGGAGGCGATGGCGTGCGGGACCCCCGTGATCGTGAGCGCCGAGGGCGGCGCGATCGAGGGCGTCACCCTCGCCGACGGGGGGACGAGCGTCGCCGAGCCGACGACGTCGGGGTGGCGACGCGCCGTGGACGCGGCGGACGGGGTCGACCGGATCGGTCTCCCGGCTCGGGCCTCGCGCTTCTCCGACGCGAGGTTCCGGCGGGAGATCGCGGCCTGGATGTCGACACCGTGAGCGGGACGGGCGACGGCATGGGCGACGCGACGGGGTCTGCGCGCGTGCTCTTCGTCGACCACTCCGGGCTCCCGGGAGGCGGCCAGCTCGGCCTCGCGCGCTACCTGGCCCTGACGGGCCTCGACGACGTCCACCTCCTGCTGCTCGCGGGCGGGACCGCGTTCGACGAGGTCGCCCTCGGGCGCGGCCTCGCCGTCGAGATCGTGGAGGGGCGCCGCGGCCGGCCGTCGTCGCGCGAGGCGCGGTCGCGGCTGCGCCGCAGCATCGCCGAGCTGCGCCCCGAGCTGGTGGTCGCCAACAGCAACCGCGCGGGCCTGATCCTGGCGTCGCTGCCGAGGATCGCCGGCGAGAGACGTGTGTTCCTCATGCGGGACGACCTGAACCCGGCGCGCAAGGGCTTCGGCAAGCGGCTGCTGCTCGGTCGGTGGATGCTGCGCCGCTTCGACGGCGTGATCGCCAACAGCAGGTGGACGGCGTCGACGATCCCGGTCGCCTCCATCCGCGAGCGGGCCGGGATCGCCTTCCCGGTGTGCGGGATCGACGGCACGCCGCGCCCCGCGCATCCGGCGCAGGGCGGGGCGCTGCGCATCCTGTCCCTCAGCAGGCTCGCGCACTGGAAGGGCATCCATGTGCTGCTCGCGGCGGCGCGCATCCTCCAGGCACGCGGTCGCGGTGGGGAGATCTCGGTGACCATCGCGGGGTCGGGCGCCCACGAGGACCCGGCCTACGAGCAGGCGCTCCGCCGGGCCGTCGCCTCGGCGCCGTTCGCGGTCGAGATGGTGGGCCACGTGGCCGACACCCGCGAGCTGCGGGCGGCGTCCGACGTGCTGGTGGCGTGCTCGATCTCGCCCGAGCCGTTCGGCCAGGTGGTCGTGCAGGGGCTGGCGAGCGGACTGGTCACGATCGCGTCGGCGCAGGGGGGCCCGACCGAGATCGTCGAGGACGGGGTCGACGGCTTCCTCATCGCCCCCGACGATCCGGAGGCGCTCGCCGAGCTGCTGGAGAGGCTGCTCGACGATCCCGAGCTGCGCACGCGGATCGGCGACGCGGCCGTCGCGTCGGCGTCGCGGTTCTCGGACGCGGCCGCCGTCGAGGCGCTCGACGCGCTGCTCAGACGGGAGGTCGAGCGCTAGATGTCGTCGCGCAGCGTGCTCCTGCTCACCCCCGACCTCTCGGACAACTCCACCGGGCGCGCCGAGGTGCTCTGGACCCTCGCCGAGAGCCTCGGCTGGAGGTGCCGGGTCGTGGCGCCGACCGGCGACGAGCTCTGGTACCCCGTGCGGGGCTCGGCGTTCGCCCGGGACTGCGCGGTCGTCGCGGACGACGGCCTGGTCGCCGAGCTCGCGGCGCGATCCGATCTCGTCATCGCCGTGAAGCCCCTGCCCGGCTCCTTCGGACGCGCACTCGAGGTGGCGGGGTCGACCCCCGTGCTCCTCGACATCGACGACCCCGACCTCGAGTCGATCCTCGGGGTCGGGCAGCCGATCCGCGCGCTCGCCAAGGCCGTGCTGCGGCGGCGGCGGGTGCGGGCGGCGCGGCGGTTGCGACGGCGCGTCGGCGAGCATCCGGTGATCGTCAGCAACCCGGTGCTCCAGCGGCGCTACGGCGGCGAGGTCGTGCCCCACGCGAGGCTCGACACGGGCCCGGGCGCGGAGGCCGCCTCGACCTCGCCGACGGTCGTCTTCGTCGGGACGAACCGACGGCACAAGGGCCTGGGCGTGCTGCGGCGGGCGGTGGCCGACGCGGGCCTGCGCCTGGCGATCACCGACGACCCTCCCCGCGACCGCCTGCCCCACGAGGACTGGGTGGGCCCCACCACGCTCGACGAGGGACGGGAGCTGGTGCGGCGCGGGGACATCGTCGTCATCCCGAGCATGCCGGGCGAGGTGCACTCCACGGCGCAGCTCCCCGCCAAGCTGATCGACGCGATGATCGCGGGCCGGGCGATCGCCGTCGCCGACTTCGAACCGCTGCGCTGGGCCCTCGGCGACACGGGCCGGGTGTTCGCCCCGGGCGACCCGCGCGCTCTGACCGCCGTGCTGGACGAGCTGCGCGACCCGGCTCTCCGCCGCGAGCTCGGCGACGCGGCCCGGCGACGCGCCCTCGAGCTGTTCACGGTCGACGCCGTGCGCCCCGTGTTCCGCGACGCGTGCGTGTCGGCCGCCGAGCGGGGGCCCGGATGAGCGCGACGCGTCGGGTGGTCGGCTTCGCCCTCGTCCCGCTCCTCGGGGCCGTCATCCCCCTCGTCGCGCTGCCCGCGATCACCTCCGCGTTCGGGGCGACCGCGTGGGCGGCGATCGCCGTCGCGGTGGCGCTCGGCGCGATCGCCGGGACCCTCGTCGAACTCGGCTGGTCGTGGAACGGACCCCTGCGGATCGCGCGGAGCGGGGTCGGGTCCCGGCGCCGCACCATCGCGCTCTCGATCGCCTCGCGGATGCTGACCTTCGTGCCCGCCGCGATCCTGTGCGCGCTCCTCGCCCCCCTCGTCGCACCGGGCCGCGCGTTCGAGGCGATCACCGTCGCGATCGCCACCTGCGCGCTCGGCCTCGGCAACACCTGGGTGTTCATCGGGCTCGGTCGGCCGTGGCGCCTGCTCGCACTCGACACCGCACCCCGCATCGCGTTCGTGTCCCTCGCGACCCTGCTCATCCACCTCGGCGCAGGGCTCTGGGTGTACGGGGTCGTCGGTCTGCTGCTGCCCGCGCTGCTCCTCCCGGCGACCACCGCCCTGGCGCTCGGGGTGCGGGCGGCCGACTTCCGGGGGATCACGCTCGCGCGGGCCGCGGTCGCCGTCCGGGCGCAGCGCCATGTGACCCTGGCGCGCCTCGTGAGCAACGGCTACCTGCAGCTCCCGACGATCCTCGTCGCGGCGCTCGTCGACGTCGCGCAGCTGGCCGTCTTCGCCGCCGGGGATCGACTCGCGAAGATGGGGCTCGCGGGGCTCGCGCCGATGCCGAGCATGTTCCAGAGCTGGGTCGGCGCCGCCGCCACCCGACGGGCCCGGGTCGAACGGGCCCTGCGCGCCGTGGCGGTGAACGCCGGCGTCGGGGTGCTCGCCGGCGGCGTGTTCGCCGTGGCCGCGCCCTGGGCGTCCGAGCTGCTGTTCTCCGGCACCGCGACGATCGACCTCCGTGCGTCCGCCGTGCTCGGGGTCATGATCGCGGTCGTGACGATGAGCAGGGCGGTGGGGGGGATCGCGCTCGCCGCGGCGGGAGCGCAGGGCGGCCTGCTCCGCAGCGCCGTCGTCGGATCGCTCGTCGGCCTTCCCGCGATCGCCCTGCTGACGATCGCCTTCGGGGCCGAGGGCGCCTTCGTCGGGGTGCTGATCGCCGAGGCCGCGGTGCTCACGACCCAGCTCGCGACGCTGATCCGATTCCGTCGGCGGGCGGCCGCGGCCGCCGCGAGGTCTGGTAGGCATGACGCGGACGTGGAGGAGACACGATGAGACTGTCCGTCATCGGATGCGGCTACCTGGGTGCGGTGCACGCCGCCGCGATGGCCTCGATCGGCCACGAGGTGGTCGGCGTCGACGTCGACGAGGCGAAGGTGGCGGCGCTCGCGAGCGGCGCGGCGCCCTTCTTCGAGCCGGGCCTCGACGAGCTCCTGAGCGCGGGGCTGGCCTCGGGGCGCCTGCGGTTCACGACCGACATGGCCGAGGTCGCGGGCAGCGCCGTGCACTTCGTGGGCGTCGGAACGCCGCAGTCGAAGGACGGGCACGCGGCCGATCTGCGCTTCGTCGACGCGGCGATCGACGCACTGCTCCCCCACCTCTCCCCCGGAGACGTCGTCGCCGGAAAGTCGACCGTGCCGGTCGGGACCGCGGCGCGACTGGCCGAGCGGGTCGACCCCGCGGGCGCCACGCTGGTGTGGAACCCCGAGTTCCTCCGCGAGGGCTGGGCCGTCGAGGACACCATCCGTCCGGACCGGCTCGTCGCCGGCGTTCCGGCGGGCGAGGAGGGCGAGCGCGCCGCCGCGATCCTGCGCGAGGTGTACCACACGGCCGTCGCGACCGACACGCCGTTCATCGTGACCGACTACGCGACCGCCGAGCTCGTCAAGGTCTCGGCCAACGCGTTCCTCGCCACCAAGATCTCCTTCATCAACGCCATGGCCGAGATCGCCGAGGTCACCGGCGCCGACGTCACCCAGCTCGCGGATGCCATCGGGCACGACGCCCGGATCGGACGCCGCTTCCTCGGCGCGGGGATCGGCTTCGGGGGCGGTTGCCTTCCGAAGGACATCCGGGCGTTCACGGCGCGCGCCGAGGAACTCGGCCGCGGCGAATCCGTCGCCTTCCTGCACGAGGTGGACGCGATCAACCTGCGCCGACGGGAGCGCGCGGTGCAGCTCGTCGTGGATGCGCTCGGCGGGAGCGCGCACGGCAAGCGGGTGACGGTGCTCGGCGCCGCGTTCAAGCCGCACAGCGACGACATCCGCGACTCCCCCGCCCTGGACGCCGCCGTGCGCCTGCGCGGACTCGGCGCGCACGTCGTCGTCACCGATCCGGCGGCGATCGAGAACGCCCGGCGCGTGCATCCGCAGCTCGACTACGTCGCCGATCGCGACGAGGCGCTGCGCGACGCGGACGCCGTGCTCGTCGTCACCGAGTGGGACGAGTACCGACGCGAGCTCGACCCCGAGCACGCGGGATCGCTCGTGGGCACCCGCACGATCGTCGACGGGCGCAACTGCCTCGACCCGGAGGCATGGCGCGCCGCGGGCTGGACCTACCGCGGCATGGGACGCCCCTGACCATGGACGACGCCCGCCGCTGGCGGCTGTCGTACACGCGGCGGCTCGCCTGGAGCGACCTCCTCGTGGTGGCCGGAGCCGTCGCGGGCGCGCAGCTGCTGTGGTTCGGTGTCGACTCCCGCCAGCTCGACGTGCCGGAGGAGCTCACGGCGTTCGCGGTGAACTACACCCTCTTCTCCCTCGCCCTGATCGGCGCGTGGGCGATCGCGCTGACCGTCGCGGCCACCCGGGAGCCCCGCATCGTGGGCGCCGGATCGGACGAGTACCGTCGCGTGACCTCGGCGACCCTGCAACTGTTCGGCGTCGTCGCCATCGCGGGGTTCGCCCTGCAGGTGCAGGTGAGCCGCGGCTATCTGCTCGTGGCGCTCCCGGTCGGGCTGCTCGCCCTGCTCGTCGAGCGCTGGGCGTGGAGGCGGTGGCTGCACTCCGTGCGCCGCACGGGCGGGTACAGCGCACGCTGCGTCGTGCTCGGAGGCAGCGAGGAGGTGCGGAACATCGTCGTCACCCTGCGGCAGCAGACGGATGCCGGCTACCGCCCGGTCGCGGCCTGCACCTCCGATCCCCGTCGGCTCGACGGGCTGGGCGACGGCATCCGCGTCGCCCCGATCGAGGAGCTCGCGTCGGTGATGGCCGAGACGGGCGCCGACACCGTCGTCGTCGTGTCGGGTCACGGCCTCTCCGCCCCGCAGCTGCGCGAGCTCTCGTGGTCGCTCGTGCCGGGCGACCAGCACCTCGTGGTGGTGCCGAACCTCGTCGACGTGGCCGGACCCCGCATCCATGCGCGACCGGTGGCCGGGCTGCCGCTCGTGCACGTGGAGACGCCGCGCTACCGGGGAGCGAGCCGTTTCACGAAGCGCGCCTTCGACGTGCTCGGCGCGCTGCTCGCCGTGGTGGTGCTCTCGCCCGTGCTGCTGGCGACCGTGGTCGCCGTGCGGGTCACGAGCCCCGGACCGGTGCTCTTCACCCAGACGCGGATCGGCAAGGACGGCGAGCCGTTCCGGATGCACAAGTTCCGCTCGATGCGGCTGGGGGCGGACGCCGAGCTCGCGGAGCTCCTGGAGGCGCAGGGCACGGCCGAGACCCCCCTCTTCAAGGTGCGGGACGATCCGCGCCTCACCCGCATCGGCGCCTTCCTGCGTCGCACGAGCATCGACGAGCTGCCGCAGCTGTTCGACGTGCTGCGCGGGGCGATGTCGCTCGTCGGACCGCGGCCGCAGGTTCCCGCCGAGATCGCGCTGTACGACCATCTCGCCTCCCGGCGGCTCACCGTGAAGCCCGGCATCACCGGCCTCTGGCAGGTGAGCGGACGCAGCGCGCTCGGCTGGGAGGACGCGGTGCGACTCGACCTCTACTACGTCGAGAACTGGTCTCTCGTCGGCGACATCGTGCTGCTGTGGCGCACCGGACGCGCGGTGCTGGCGCGACGCGGCGCCTACTGACCGGCGGCGGTCGGCGTCGGCGCTCAGCGGCGGGTCTGCTCCGAACCCGAGAGGCGCTGCGCGAGGTAGATCGGAACGATCGACACCACGACGAGCACCACCGCGATGACGGCGACGATCGGCGCCTGGTTCGGCCGGAACATGTTGTTCAGGATGAAGATCGGCAGCGTCGTCACCCCCGACCCGGCGGTGAAGGTGGTGACGATGATCTCGTCGAAGCTGAGAGCGAAGGCGAGCAGGCCCCCGGCCAGCAGGGCGGAGCGCAGCTGCGGGAAGGTCACCAGGCGGAACGTCGTCCACACCCCGGCGCCGAGGTCGGCCGACGCCTCCTCGAGGTTCACGCCGAGCCGCCGCAGGCGCGCGATGACGTTGTTGAAGACCGTCACGATGCAGAACGTCGCGTGGGCGATCACGACCGTCCAGATCGACAGCGGCACCCCCAGGATGGTGCGGAAGAAGTTGTTGAGCGCGATGCCGGTGATGATGCCGGGCAGCGCGATCGGCAGCACGACGAGCAGCGAGATGGCATCCCGCCCGAAGAAGGCGAAACGCTGCAGCGCGAGCGAGATGAGGGTGCCGAGCACGAGCGCCACCGCGGTCGCGACGACCGCCACCGCGACGCTCGTGCCGACCGCGTCGAGGGCGCCCGCGCTCTGGAAGGCGCGCCCCCACCACTCGAGCGTGAAGCCGGGCGGCGGCCAGCTGAGCGAGGTCGAGGTCGAGAACGAGTTCGCGAGCACCACGAGCAGGGGCAGGTAGATCACCACCAGGATGAGGGCGGTCACCGCCCCCAGCGTGATCCGCGCCGCGCGTCCGAGTCGCATCCGTCGTCCTAGAGGTTGTCGAGGGCGCCCGTGCGACGCACGAGCGCGAGGTAGCCGAAGATGATCACGATCGGGATGAGCGCGATCGCCGCCGCGAGCGGCAGGTTGTTGGCGGCGCCCACGTTCGTGTAGACGAGGTTGCCGAGCATCTGGCTCGCGCCGCCGACGATGTTGACGGTGATGTAGTCGCCGAGCGAGAGCGAGAAGCTGAAGATCGTGCCGGCGACGATCGCCGGGAACGCGAGCGGCAGCACGACGCTGCGCATGGTGCGCCAGGTGCGCCCGCCGAGGTCCGACGACGCCTCGAGCAGCGAGTCGGGCACCCGCTCGAGGCCCGCGTAGATCGGCAGGATCACGTAGGGCAGCCAGAGGTAGGAGAGGGTGATGATCGTCGCGGTGAGCCCGTAGCCGGGGGTGTGCAGGCCGAGCGGCGCCAGCAGCCATTCGAGGATGCCGTCCTGCGACAGCACCGACCGCCAGGCGTAGGCCTTGACGAGGTAGCTCGCCCACAGCGGCATCAGCACCGCGATGACGAGGATGCGCTGCAGGCGCGGCCCCGCGACCTTCGCCATGAAGAACGCGATCGGCAGGGCCAGCAGCACGTCGATCACGGTGACCGCCGCCGCGACGCCGACCGTGCGGAGGGTGACCGTCTGGTACAGCGCGCCCGTCAGCACCGTGACGATGTTGTCGAGGGTCCAGTCGATGCGGATCTCGCCCGTGAACGAGTCGACGGTCCAGAACGCCGTGACGAGCAGCAGCACGAGCGCGACGATGTAGACGACGACGAGCCAGAACAGCGGCGCGGCGAGCAGGAGCCCGAGCCGGACCCGCGGATGCGCGGTCAGGAACGCGGAACCCCGGCGGGCCGCGCTCGCCCGCGGCAGGGCGGGGGCGCGCCGGGTGGTGTGCGCGGATGTCACGGATGCTCCTCGGAGGGGGGTGCCGGGGCGGCGCTCGCGCACCGCCCCGGCGGGTGGATCAGCCCTTGATCTCGGACCAGGCCTCGGTCCACTTCGAGTAGTCGACGCACTCCACGTCGGTGCGTCCGTCGACGCACTCGGCGATCGGCGTGGTCCAGTACCAGATCTTCGACGCGTAGTCGGCGTCGCCGGCGTGGTACGCCTCGCAGTCGTCGCGGAAGTCGCACGCCGCATCGCTCGACGGCGCCTCACCGAAGTAGGCGGTCGCCTGTGCGTTGACCTCGGGGCTGGCGATCCAGTCGAGCCACGCGTACGCGCAGTTCGGGCTCTTCGCCTTCGACGCGATCATCCAGGTGTCCGACCAGCCGGTCGCCCCCTCGTCGGGCAGCACGACCGCGGTGTTCGACACCTCGCCCGCGAGCACGTTCTGGATGACCTGCCAGGTGGTGCCGACGACCGAGTCGCCCGACTCGAAGGCCTGGATCTCCTTGAGGTAGTCGGACCAGTACTCGCCGACGTGCGAGCGCTGGGCCTTCAGCAGGTCGACGGCGGCCGCGAACTGCGTCTCGTCGAGCGCGTACGGGTTCGTGATGCCGAGGTCGGGCTCGTGCGCCATGAGGTACACCGCCGCATCGGCGATGTAGATCGGGGAGTCGTACGAGGTCACCTTGCCGGAGTAGGCGGAGGCGCCGTCGAACACGACGTCCCACGAGGTCGGCGCCGGGGAGACGACGTCGGTGTTGTACATGAGCAGGTTCGCGCCGTACCCGTGCGGCACGCCGTAGGAGACGCCGTCGACCGAGTTCCACTCCTTCTCCTTGAGGAAGTCGTAGACCCCGGCGTAGCTCGGGATGAGGTCGGTGTTCACGGGAGCCACGTCACCCGCCGCGATGAGGCGCAGCGTCGCGTCGCCGGAGGCCGCCACCACGTCGTAGTCGCCCGTCTTCATGAGGCTGACCGCCTCGTCGGAGGTGCCGTACGACTTGGAGACGACCGCGCATCCGGTCTTCTCGGTGAAGCCCGAGACCCAGTCGACCTCGGGATCGTTGCTGCCGTCCTCGACGTAGCCGGGCCAGGCGAGGATCGAGACGCTGCCCTCGAAGTCGCCGAGCTCCTCCTGCTCGGAGGCGGTACCGCCTCCACCGCCACCGGCGGTGCCGCAGGCGGCGAGCAGGGCGATCGCCCCGACCGCGGTGATGGATGCGGCGGCTGCGCGCCGGCCGCGGGAGATGGTCCTCATGCTGTGTTTCCTCTCGGTGTGGTGGGACGGTGGTGGTGCGGTGGTTCGTCGGGTGGCGTCAGGCGCCCGGAGGGATGAGAGCGACGACGTCCTCGTCGTGCCAGGTGACGTGCACCCGGTCGCCCCGGCCCGGGTCGACGGTGCGGGAGCGGTCGTTGCGCTCGAGCACGCTGATGCGCGGGCCGTCGTCGAGGTCGACGATGTGCCGCAGCCCGCTGCCGAGGTAGATCGAGTCGACCACCGTGCCGGCCGCGCTGCGCTCACCGCCGGCGGCGCTCGGTGCGGCGGCCAGCGTGAGCTTCTCGGGGCGGATCGAGAACTCGCCCTCGCGCCCGAGCACGGTGCGCGCGTGGTCGGGACCGAACAGGTTGGTGGTGCCGACGAAGTCGGCGACGAAATGCGAGGCGGGGTTCTCGTACAGCTCGCGCGGGGTGCCCAGCTGCTCGATGCGGCCGTCGTGGAAGACGGCGACCCGGTCGGAGAGGGTGAGCGCCTCCTCCTGGTCGTGCGTCACGAAGATGAAGGTGATGCCGAGCTCGCGCTGGAGCTGCTTCAGCTCGACCTGCATCTGCTCGCGGAGCTTCAGGTCGAGTGCGCCGAGCGGCTCGTCGAGCAGCAGCGCCTTCGGCTCGACCACGGTCGCGCGGGCGAGGGCGACGCGCTGGCGCTGGCCCCCCGAGAGCTGGGCGGGCTTGCGGTCGGCGAAGCCGTCGAGCCGCACCGCGGCCAGGGCCCGCATCGCCCGCTCGCGCCGTTCGGCCCGGCCGACGCCCCGCACCCGCAGCCCGTAGGCGACGTTGTCGAGCACCGACATGTGCGGGAAGAGCGCGTAGTCCTGGAACACCGTGTTGACGGGCCGATCGAACGGCGGCGTGCGGGTGACGTCCGCTCCGAACAGCTCGATGGTGCCGCCCGTCGGCTGCTCGAATCCGGCGATCAGGCGCAGGACGGTGGTCTTGCCCGATCCCGACGGCCCGAGCATAGAGAAGAACTCGCCCTCCGCGATCTCCAGATCGACGTGGTCGACCGCCGTGACCGACGCGAACTCCTTGGTGAGCCCGGACAGTCGAATGGCCGGCTGCGCGGTCATCGTCCTCCTCGTGACATCCTCGTCGACTATTCATATAGAACCATATGTCTAGCGCACGTCGGGCGTGTTACGGTCGTGTCACGACTCGGCCCCCGCGCCGACTCCCCGCGACAGGACGACGCCGCCATGCCCCGCTCCACCGGACACCGGGACGCCACCCGCTCGGTGGTCTTCGCGCCCCTGGACGACGGCGCCGGGCGGGCCGAGCTCGTCGAGCGGCGCATCGGCGACGCCATCGTCGGCGGCCTGCTGCGCGACGGCGAGCGCCTCCCGAGCGAGGCCGAGCTCTCCCGCTCGCTCGGGGTCGCCCTGGTCACGGCGCGCGAAGCGCTCGAGTCGCTGCGCGACCACGGCCTCGTGCGGACCCGACGCGGGCGCGACGGGGGCAGCTTCGTGACCTACGACCGCGAGGCGGCTGCACGCACCCTCCAGGCGCGGCTGCAGGGGCACTCCCGCATCGAGCTGCGCGACCTCGCCGTGCACCTGTCGGCGATCGCCGGAACCGCCGCGGAGCTCGCGGCCGATCGCGCGAGCGACGACGACCTGGAGAGCCTCGTCGCCATCCACCACGACGCCGACCTCCGCACCGAGGGCGGCGCCCGGCGCGCGCTGCTGCGCTTCCAGCTCGAGGTCGCCGCGATCAGCCAGTCCCCGCGCCTCGTGCGGGAAGAGGTGCGGCTGCAGGCGGAGGCGGGGCCCCTCGTGTGGCTGTGCCTGCGCGAGGCGGAGTACCGTGAGCGCACCGCCGTCGCGCGCACCGAGGTGATCGCCGCGATCCGGGAGGTCGCCCCGGCCGCCGCCCGGTCCGCCGTCCTCTCGCTCATCGACGACGCGACCGGATGGCTCATCGACGAGAAGCTGCGCCTCGAGACGGGAGACCCCGCATGACCGCGACCACCGCACCCGCACCCGCGCGCGCCGCCGAGGAGGTGGCAGGCATCGTCGAGGACCTCTTCACCACGGTGGACGGATGGCGCCGGCGACTCGAAGCCCACCTGGAGGCCGCCGAACCCACGGCCCGCACCCTCGACCCGGTCGTCGAGGAGTTCGCCGTCCCCGCCGTGACCGACGACCCGCTCATCACCGGGGCCGGCTTCGTCGCCGCCCCCGGCTTGCTGAGCGACGCGCGCTGGCACCTCGCGTGGTGGCTCGGGTCACCCGGCGCCGAGGTGCGGCGCCTCGCCACCGTCGACGACGAGACGAGCGACAGCTTCCGCGACTACACGACCCTCGAATGGTGGCGCATCCCGTTCCGCACCGGCGCGCGGCACCTCACCGGGCCCTACGTCGACTACCTGTGCACCGACGACTACGCCGTCACCCTGACCGTGCCGATCGTCGTCGAGGACCGGTTCCTCGGGGTGGTCGGATGCGACGCGCTCGTCGACCGCATCGAGTCGCGCGTGCTGCCCGGGCTGCGGGGCCTCGGCGCACCCGCCGCGCTCGTCAACGCCTCGGGCCGCATCGTCGCGGCGACCGACGCACGGCGGGAGCCCGGGGCGATCCTCCGGCTCGACGGGCTGGCCGAGGCGCTCGCCCCGCTGCGGGAGGCGCATCCGGATGCGATCGACCTGCGCCTGCCCGGCGGCCAGGCGGTGCGCTCCTGCGGGGCGAGCTCGCTCGCGCTCGTCGTCGGCTAGGGCTCAGCCCTCGAGCCGCTCGCCGAGCACCAGCCAGCGCTCCTCGAGCTCGGCCGACTCCGACTCGAGCGCGGCCAGCTCGGCCTGCAGGCGCTGGAGCTCGGCGTAGTCGCTCTGGTCGGCGACGGCGAACGCGTCGTGCTGGGCGGTGATCGCGTCGGCCACCCTGCCCATGCGGCGCTCGACGGCGGCGAACTCCTTCTCGAGCGTGCGGCGCTCGGCGCCGGTGAGGGCGGGAGGGTGGTCTCGCGACGCGTCCGGCTCCGCCGGGCGCTCCTCGACCACCGGCGAGCGAGACGGGCGCTCCTCGACCACCGGCGAGGGCAGGGCGAGGTACTCGTCGACACCTCCGGGGAGGTGGCGCATCCGCCCGCCCCGCACCGCGTACTGCTGATCGGTGACGCGCTCGATCAGGTACCGGTCGTGCGAGACGACGAGCAGAGTGCCCGGCCAGGAGTCGAGCAGGTCCTCCATGGCGGCGAGCATGTCGGTGTCGAGGTCGTTGGTGGGCTCGTCGAGGATCAGCACGTTGGGCTCGTCGAGCAGGATGAGCAGCAGCTGCAGGCGGCGCTTCTGGCCCCCCGAGAGATCCTTCACGGGCGTCGAGAGCTGCGCGTTCGAGAAGCCCAGCCGCTCGAGCAGCTGCCCCGGGGTGAGCTCGGCCCCCGACCCGGTGCGATACGCGGCCCGCTGGCGGCCGATCACGTCGGCCACCCGATCCTGCGCGATCTCGTCGAGCTCCGCGAGGCGCTGGTCGAGCACCGCGATGCGCACCGTCTTGCCGGTCTTCACCCGCCCGGCCGTCGGCTGCACGGCGCCCGAGACGAGACCCAGCAGCGTCGACTTGCCCGCCCCGTTGACGCCGAGGATGCCGGTGCGCTCGCCGGGCGCGATGCGCCAGGTCACGTCGTGCAGGATCTCGCGCGCGCCGCCCGCCGCATCCGGGTACGACACCGAGACGTCGACGAGGTCGACGACATCCTTGCCGAGCCGCGAGGTGGCGAGCTGCTCGAGGGCGACCCGGTCGCGCACCGGGGGCACGTCGGCGATGAGGGCGTTCGCGGCATCGATGCGGAACTTGGGCTTGCTCGTGCGGGCCGGGGCACCGCGGCGCAGCCAGGCGAGCTCCTTGCGCATGAGGTTCTGGCGCTTCGCCTCGGATGCCGCCGCCATCCGGTCGCGCTCCACCCGCTGCAGCACGTAGGCGGCGTACCCGCCCTCGAAGGGCTCGACGACGCCGTCGTGCACCTCCCAGGTGTCGGTGGAGATCTCGTCGAGGAACCAGCGGTCGTGGGTGACCACGACGAGGCCGCCCTGATTCCTCGACCAGCGGCCCTTCAGATGCTCGGCGAGCCACGCGACGCCCTCGATGTCGAGGTGGTTGGTGGGCTCGTCGAGGAACACGACGTCCCAGTCGCGGCTCAGCAGTGCGGCGAGCGCCACCCGACGGCGCTGACCGCCCGAGAGGTCGCCGATGCGGGCATCCCACGGCAGGTCGCCGAGGAGGCCCCGGATGACGTCGCGCACCTTCGCGTCGCCCGCCCACTCGTGCTCGGCTCGGTCGCCGACCACCGCGTGGTGCACGGTCTCGTCGTCGGGCAGCGCGTCCGACTGGTCGAGCATGCCGATGCGCGTGCCGCCGCGCACGGTGACCCGCCCCGCGTCGGGCTGCTGGCGTCCGGCCAGGATGCGCAGCAGGGTCGACTTGCCGTCGCCGTTGCGGCCGACGACACCGATGCGGTCGCCCTCGTCGAGCCCGACGGTGACGTCGTCGAAGACGTCCTTCGTGGGGAACGAGAGGGAGATGCCTTCGGCGCCGAGCAGGTGTGCCACCCGACGAGCCTAGGCGGGCGGCGCCTCAGTCGACGCCGCGCGACCACGCCGGTACCCGATCGCGGCGCAGGCGGCGGACAGCTGGGGAGACGATTCAGTCTCCGACGATGCGGGCGCCGTGCACGGGACCGGTGGCGCGCACGACGTTGAGCCGGGACGCCGAGAGGGCGACCTGCAGTTCGAGCGCCGAGTCGACATCCGCCGTGAGGAAGGCGACCGTCGGGCCGGAGCCCGACACGATGCCGGCGAGCGCGCCGTTCTGCTCCCCCAGCTCGAGCACGTCGGCGAGCGAGGGCTCGAGGTGCAGGGCGGGCGCCTGCAGGTCGTTGTGCAGGGCCTCGGCGAGCATGTGCGGGTCGCCCGCGCGCAGGGCGTGCAGCACGGCGGCATCGACCGAGGGCCGCGGATCGGCGGGGAAGATGTCGAGGGCGTGCCGGCGCCGGTGCTCGTCGAGCTCGGCGTAGACGGCCGGGGTCGAGAGCCCGAAGTCGGCGAGGGCGAGCACCCAGTGGAAGGTGCCCTGCGCGAGCGCGGGCGAGAGCTCGTCGCCGCGCCCGGTGCCGATCGCGGTTCCGCCGGTGAACGCGAACGGCACGTCGGCGCCGAGCTTGCGGGCGAGCTCGAGCATCTCGTCGCGCGGCAGCTCGGTGCCCCACAGGGCGTCGCACGCGACCAGGGTGGCCGCGGCGTCCGCCGACCCGCCGCCCATGCCGCCCGTCACGGGCACGTGCTTCTCGATGCGGATGTGCACACCGCCCGCATGGCCGGTGCGCGCCGCGAGCAGGCGCGCGGCCTTGATCGCGATGTTGCCGCCGTCGAGCGGCACCCGCGAGAGCTCGACCGAACCGGTGACCTCGACCGAGAAGTCGTCGGCGAGGGTCGCGCGCACGTCCTCGTAGAGCGAGACCGCCTGGTAGGCGATCGCGACATCGTGATATCCGGTGTCGTCGATGGCCCCCACCTTCAGGAAGACGTTGATCTTCCCCGGCGCCTTGACGTGCACCGAGGCGCGTCCGGAGGTGGTCATTCCTCCACCCTAGGGGAGGTGGAACGCATCGTTCACCCGCGGGCGAGCGCCACCCGGAGGTAGTCGGCGACCGTCAACTGCTCGCCCCGCGCGGTGGGGTCGACACCGGCCACCTCGAGCGTGGCGGATGCGGCCGCCGAACCGCCCAGCGCATCCGCGAGCGCCTGACGGAGCATCTTGCGGCGCTGCCCGAAGGCGGCGTCGACGAGGGCGAAGACGGCCTCGCGCTGCTCGTCGGTGCCCGGCAGCTCGCCGCGGCGGAACCGCACGAGCACGGAGTCGACGTTGGGCACCGGCCAGAACACCTGCCGGCTGATGGTGCCCGCGATCGACCAGTCGCCGTACCACGACGCCTTGACACTCGGCGAGCCGTAGACGCGGGAGCCCGGGCCGGCGGCGAGACGGTGCCCGACCTCGGCCTGCACCATGACGAGGGCGCTCGTGAGGCTCGGAACGACGTGCAGCAGGTGCAGCAGCACGGGGACCGAGACGTTGTAGGGCAGGTTGGCGACGAGCGCCGTCGGGTCGCCGGCGACGGCCTCGACGCGCAGCGCGTCGGCCGTGACGACCTCGAGCGGCGCGCCCGGCTGCATCGCCTCGACGGTGGCCGGCAGCTGGGCGGCGAGTCGCCTGTCGATCTCGATCGCGGTGACCCGCGCGCCCGCCTCGAGCAGGCCGAGGGTGAGCGAGCCGAGCCCGGGGCCGACCTCGACGACGTGCTCCCCCGGCACCACCTCGGCGCTGCGCACGATCTTGCGCACGGTGTTGCCGTCGACGACGAAGTTCTGGCCGAGCTTCTTGGTGGGCTGCAGGTCGAGGGCGTCGGCGAGGTCGCGGATCTCGGCGGGTCCGAGGAGCGCGCTCATGTGTGGTCTCGAGACGCGTCGTGCTCCGCACGGCGCTCCTCGACCACCTGGGCGTCGAAGGGGCCGCGGGGGGCGTCGACGGGCTCGTCGTCCCAGTGGCCGTAGACCTCCTCGGTGGTGGAGGAGATCTGCGCGGCGAGCATCGACGCGTCGGTGCCGAGGTGCGCCGCCATCGCGCGCAGGGTGTGCGGGATGAGGTACGGCGCGTTCGGCCGCCCGCGGAAGGGCGTCGGGGTCAGGTACGGCGCATCCGTCTCGATGAGGATGCGCGAGCGCGGGATCACCTCGAGCGCGTCCCGCAGGTTCTGTGCGTTCTTGAAGGTGACGGTGCCGGCGAAGGAGAGGTACCAGCCGCGCTCGGCCACGAGCCGCGCGAACTCGGCATCGCCCGAGAAGCAGTGGAACACGACGCGCTCCGGCGCCCCGAGCCGGTCGAGGGTCTCGACGACCTCGCGATGCGCGTCGCGGTCGTGGATCTGCAGGGCCAGCCCGTGCCGCTTCGCCATGTCGATGTGCGCCTCGAAGGAGCGGAACTGCGCGTCGCGCCCCGACTCGTCGGTGCGGAAGAAGTCGAGGCCGGTCTCGCCGATCGCCCGCACCCGGGGGCGGGTGGCGAGCTCGTCGATGCCGGCCAGGTGCTGGTCGAGCAGGCCGCGGGCGAGCAGCTCGGGGGTGTCGTTCGGATGCAGCGCCACGGCCGCGAGCACGCGCGGCTCGACGGCCGCGACCTCGGCGCTCCAGCGGGAGGTCGCGAGGTCGGTGCCGACCTGCACGACGCCCTTCACCCCGACGCTCGAGGCGCGGTCGAGGTGCTCCCGGTAGTCGAGGGGCTCGCCGGAGTCGGCGATCTCCAGGTGGGTGTGGTTGTCGTAGACGGGCACCACGAGCGCCTCGGGCAGGGGCGGGTAGTCCCGGGGCGGCCCGTCCGGGGCCTCCCTCGCTCGCAGGAACGCGTCCGTCACGCGGCTCCCGAATCCGCCGTCGCCGGCTCCTCGATCCGCGGGAACAGCGCCTCGAGCGCGCGCACCGTCGAGCCCGCGGGCAGCGCGCCCCAGGCGCCGGCCTCGCGGATGCGCTGCTCGGCCAGCGGACCGAGCGCGTCCTCCGCACCGAGCGCCGTCCACAGCTTCGCGGTCGCCTTCGGCACGATCGGCGCGAGCAGCACCGCGAGCGCCCGCAGACCCTCGGATGCCGTGTAGAGCACGGTGCCGAGGCGGGCGCGCTGCGCCTCGTCCTTCGCGAGCACCCACGGCTCCTGCGCGGTGACGTAGCCGTTCAGCTCGTCGACGATCGTCCAGATCGCGGCGATGGCCTCGTTGATCGCGAAGCGCTCGATCGCGGCGTCGGCATCGGCGGCGGCCTTCGCGACCGTCGCCTGCACCGCCAGGTCGGCATCCGCGTACTCCGCGGGGGCGGGCAGCACCCCGTCGTAGTAGCGGTCGACCATCGCGACCACCCGCGAGGCGAGGTTGCCGAAGCCGTTCGCGAGCTCGGCCTGGTAGCGGGCCGACAGGTCCTCCCAGCTGAACGAGCCGTCCTGGCCGAAGGTGATGGCACGCAGGAAGTAGTAGCGGAACGCATCCGAGCCGAAGGTGTCGGTGATCTGCTGCGGGGCGATGCCGGTGAGCTTCGACTTCGACATCTTCTCGCCGCCGACCAGCAGCCAGCCGTGGCCGAACACCTTGTGCGGCACCGGGAGACCGGCGGCCATCAGCATGGCCGGCCAGATGACGGCGTGGAAGCGGGCGATGTCCTTGCCGACCAGGTGGTAGGCGGGCCAGCGGCGCGCGAACCGCTCGTCGTCGGCGCCGTAGCCGACCGCGGTGGCGTAGTTCAGCAGGGCGTCGAACCACACGTAGACGACGTGCGACTCGTCCCACGGCACCTTGATGCCCCAGTCGAAGCTCGACCGCGAGATCGACAGATCCGAGAGCCCCTGCCGCACGAACTGGATGATCTCGTTGCGCACGCTCTCCGGCTGCACGAAGTCGGGCTGCGTCTCGTACAGGTCGAGCAGCGCGTCCTGGAACTCGCTCATCTTGAAGAAGTAGTTCTTCTCGCGCAGGATCTCGACCGGGCGGGAGTGGATGCGGCACACCAGCTGCCCCGCGTAGTCGCCGACCTCGGTGAGCTCGAGGTCGTCGAGCTGCTTGTACTCCTCGCAGCCGACGCAGTAGTAGCCCTCGTACTCGCCCGAGTAGATGAACCCGTCGTCGTGCAGCTTCTGCAGGAACACCGCGACCGCGTCCTCGTGGCGGGCCTCGGTGGTGCGGATGAAGTCGTCGTTGGCGATGTCGATCGTCTCGAGCAGCGGCTTCCACGCGGAGTCGACGAGGCGGTCCGCCCACTCCTTGGGCTCGACGCCGTTCGCCACGGCGGTGCGCAGGATCTTCTGGCCGTGCTCGTCGGTCCCGGTGAGCAGCCAGGTGTCGTCGCCCGCCTGACGGTGCCAGCGGGCGAGCACATCGGCCGCGACCTCCGTGTAGGCGTGCCCGATGTGGGGCACGTCGTTGACGTAGAAGATCGGGGTCGTGATGTAGAAGCTCTCGCCGGACGGCATGCGCACGAGTCTAGTTGGGGCGCTTCTCGTGTGACGGCGGTCGGCGCGAGCCGAGCGCCGCCTCGTAGAGCTCGCGACGGCTGAGACCGGTCGCCTCGGCGACCTCGGCGGTCGCCTCCTTCAGGCGGGTTCCGGATGCGGTGAGCGCGTGCACCTGGGCGAGCGCGTCGTCGAAGGAGGCGGTGGCGGGCGCGGCGCCGGCGACCACCAGCACGAGCTCGCCGCGGGTGCCGTCGGCGTAGCGCTCGGCGAGCTCGGCGAGGGTGCCGCGCGCGACCTCCTCGTGCAGCTTGGTCAGCTCGCGGCACACGGCGCCGCGGCGCTCCGGTCCGAACGCGGCCGCGAGGTCGGCGAGCGCGTCGGCGACACGGTGCGGCGACTCGAAGAAGACGAGGGTGCGGGGTTCGGTCGCGAGTGCGCGGAGCGCCGCGAGGCGGCCCTTGCGCGGCAGGAAGCCCTCGAAGCAGAAGCGGTCGGTCGGCAGGCCCGACACGGCGAGCGCGGTCAGCACCGCGGACGGGCCGGGGATCGCGGTGACGGCGACCCCCGCATCCGCCGCCGCCGCGACGAGCGGGAAGCCGGGGTCGGAGACGGTCGGCATGCCGGCGTCCGAGAGCACGAGCAGGTCGCCGTCGCGCGCGAGCTCGACCAGTTCGGCGGCCTTCGCCGACTCGTTGTGCTCGTGCAGCGCGATGAGCCGCGGGCGGTTCTCGATGCCGAGAGCCCGGAGCAGCTGCACGGTGGTGCGGGTGTCCTCGGCGGCGACGACCTCCGCGTTCTCGAGCGCCTCGACGAGCCGCCGCGAGGCGTCGCCGAGGTTGCCGATGGGCGTCGCCGCGAGGATGATCACCCCCTCATCCTGCCGCGCCATCCGCACCACCCCCTCCCCCGCTGCAGAAATGCAGGATGCCTGGTGCAGAAATGCAGGAGATCCGGCCCCGCGGAACCCGCCGAACCCGGATATCCGGCGCGGCATCCGGGGATCTCCTGCATTTCTGAGGGGGGCTCCTGCATTTCTGCACGCGGCCGCCTCTCCCGCTCAGGATCGACGGCGGCGGCGCGGATACGATGCGGGCATGGATGAGCGCGCGGCCGAGTTCGAGCGCGCCGTCCACGGCCCGGACGGCCCGCCGCCTCACGAGCGCACCGGCTCACGGCTCGACGAGGCGTGGCGGCGCTGGATGGGCGACCCCCGCCTCCGCCGCGCCTGGGACGGGGGCGCCCCCGCCGTCGTGCTCGCGGTGGCCGCCGCGACCCGCCTGATCGGTCTCGACCAGCCGCACCAGCTCGTCTTCGACGAGACGTACTACGTGAAGGACGCGTACACGCTCTCGCACCTCGGCTACGAGGCGCGCTGGCCCGACGACGCGAACGCGTCGTTCGCGGGCGGCGACCCCGACGTCTACCTCTCCGACGGCTCCTTCGTGGTGCATCCCCCGCTCGGCAAGTGGATCATCGGCGCCGGGATGGCGGCCTTCGGCACCGACAGCGCCTTCGGCTGGCGCATCGGGATCGCGGTGGTCGGCATCCTGCTCGTCGCGCTCACCATGCTCGTCGCCCGGAGGCTGTTCGCCTCGACCACCCTCGTGGTGGTCGCGGGCGGCCTGATGGCGATCGACGGCAACGCCATCGTCATGAGCAGGGTGTCGCTGCTCGACACCGGCATCGCGTTCTTCGCGCTGCTCGGCGCCTACTTCGTGCTGCTCGACCGCGGCTGGGCGAGCCGCCGCCTCCGCGCGCGGCTCGCCGCCGGGCCGCCGACCGCCTGGGGGCCGGTGCTGTGGTGGCGCCCGTGGCTGCTCGCGGCATCCCTCGCCTTCGGCTGCGCCGCGAGCGTGAAGTGGAACGGCTTCTTCTTCCTCGCGGTGTTCGGCGTCTACACGGTCGTGTCGGATGCGCTGATGCGCAGGCGCGCCGGGATCGAGCAGTGGGGCGCCGGCGCCGCGCTCCGCCAGGGGCCGGTGGACTTCGTGCTGCTCGTGCCCCTCGCGCTCGTCGTCTACCTGACGAGCTGGTGGGGCTGGTTCGCGAGCGACGGGGGCTACTACCGGCACTGGGTCGAGAGCGGCGGCGGCACCGCGTGGACGGGCCCGCTCGCCTGGGTGCCGACCGCCCTGCAGAACTGGTGGCACTACCAGGTGGCGATCTACGACTTCAACGCCGGGCTGTCGACCCCGCACAACTACCAGGCGAACCCGCTCACCTGGCTGTTCCTCGTGCGGCCGACGAGCATGTACTACGAGAACCTCGGCGGCGGCCAGGTCGCGGCGATCCTCGACCTCGCCAACCCGCTCATCTGGTGGGGCGGCACGGCGGCGCTCGTCTTCCTCGCGGTGCGGGTCGTGCGCGGGGTGCGACGCGGCCGGCGGGTGTGGCGCGACGCCTTCATCCTGACCGGGGTCGCAGCGGGGTACCTGCCGTGGCTGCTCTACCTGAACCGCACGGTCTTCCAGTTCTACACGATCGCCTTCGAGCCCTATCTGGTGCTCGCCCTGACCGCCGCGCTCGCCGCCGTCGCGGGCTCGCGCTCCGATCCGGAGCCGCGCCGCGTCGCCGGGCTCACGACCGTCGGCGTCTACCTCGCGCTCGCGGCGCTCGCCTCGGTGTTCTTCTGGCCGATGTGGACCGGCGAACCCGTCTCCGAGCTCTACATGCGGGCGCACTACTGGTTCCGCAGCTGGATCTGAGGCGGGGCCGCAACACACCGCAACACTCCCGGCCCGCCGGTAGCCTGAACGGATGCCAGACAGCGCCGCCGATCAGCCCGCCGCACCCGTCCACGGCTCCGACCACGCCTGGGGTTTCCGCACCCGCGCGATCCACGCCGGCAACATCCCCGACGCCGTGCACGGCGCCCGCGCCCTGCCGATCTACCAGTCGAGCGCGTTCGTGTTCGACGACACCGCGGATGCCGCGGCCCGCTTCGCGCTGCAGAAGTACGGCAACATCTACTCGCGCCTCGCGAACCCGACCGTCGCCTCCTTTGAGGAGCGCATCGCCTCGCTCGAGGGCGGCCTCGGGGCCGTCGCCACGGCGTCCGGGCTCTCGGCCGAGTTCATCACCTTCGCCTCCCTCGCGGGCGCCGGCGACCACATCGTGTCGGCGTCGAGCCTCTACGGCGGCTCGGTCACCCAGCTCGACGTGACGCTGCGCCGTTTCGGGGTCGACACCACCTTCGTCACCGGCACCGACCCGGCCGACTACGCGGCCGCGATCACAGAGAAGACGAAGCTGATCTTCGTCGAGTCGATCACCAACCCCTCGGGAGACATCGCCGACCTCGAGGGCCTCGCCGAGGTGGCGCACGCGCACCACCTGCCGCTCATCGTCGACTCGACCGTGGCCACCCCCTACCTCAACCGGCCGATCGAGTGGGGTGCGGATGTCGTGATCCACTCGGCCACCAAGTTCCTCGGCGGTCACGGCACCACCCTCGGCGGTGTCGTGGTGGAGTCCGGCCGCTTCCACTGGGCGAACGAGCGCTTCCCGCTGTTCGATGCGGAGGTGCCCCACTACGGCGGCCTCAACTGGCACGGCAACTTCGGCGAGTACGCCTTCCTCACGCGGCTGCGCGCCGAGCAGCTGCGCGACATCGGCCCGGTGCTCGCCCCGCATTCGGCGTTCCTGCTCGCGCAGGGTGTCGAGACGCTGCCGTTCCGCATGCAGGCGCACGTCGACAACGCCCGCACCGTGGCCGAGTTCCTCGCGGCCGACCCGCGCGTCGAGTTCGTGAACTGGGCGGGCCTGCCCTCGCATCCGCATCACGAGCGCGCACAGCGCTACTTCCCGAAGGGCCCCGGCGCGGTGTTCAGCTTCGGGGTGAAGGGCTCGGCGACCCGCGACTCGCGCTCGGTCGGCCAGACCTTCATCGAGTCGGTGGAGCTCGCGAGCCACCTCGCCAACATCGGCGACGCGAAGACCCTCGTGATCCACCCGGCGTCGACGACGCACGCGCAGCTCACCGGGCAGCAGCTGCTCGACGCGGGCGTGCTGCCGGGCCTCGTGCGCATCTCGGTCGGAATCGAGGACCCGGACGACATCCTGTACGACCTCGACCGAGCGCTGACCATCGCCGTCGGAGGAGAATAACCGCATGTCGACCACTGTCGAAGCCCCGGACCTCGACCTCGAGCGTCGGGTTGAGCCTGCCGAAACCACCGTCAACCTGCAGAACGGACTCTCCTGCTCCATCCCGTCCGACTCCCCGCTCGCCAAGCTGCTGCGCAGCAAGCGCACGTGGATCGGCCCGAGCGCGCAGGAGCGCCGCGACATCCTGCGCAGCGCGAAGTCGGTCGCGATCGTCGGCGCCTCGCCGAACCCCGCACGCTCCTCGTACTTCGTGGCGACGTACCTGCAGCAGTCGAGCGACTACGACCTCTACTTCGTGAACCCCAACGCCACCGAGATCCTCGGGCAGCCGGTGTACAAGTCGCTCGCCGACCTGCCCGTCGTGCCCGACATCGTCGACGTGTTCCGGCGCGGCAGCGACATCCCGCAGGTGATCGACGACGTGGTGGCGATCGGCGCGAAGACCATCTGGGTGCAGCTCGGCATCTGGAACGAGGAGGCCGCCTACGACGGCGAGGCGAAGGGTCTCACCGTCGTCATGGACCGCTGCATCAAGGTCGAGCACGCCCGCTTCCACGGGGGGCTGCACCTGCTGGGGTTCGACACCGGTCAGATCACCAGCCGCAAGACCGTCCGCTAGGGGCCCGCACCGCCTCAGTCCTCGGGGTAGCCGAACACCTCGTCGAGGCGCACCCCGAGCGCCCGGGCGATCTGGAAGGCCATCTCGAGCGACGGCGAGTAGCGCCCCTGCTCGATGGCGATGATCGTCTGCCGGGTGGCGCCCACGGCGCTCGCGAGCTGCGCCTGGGTGATGCCGCGCGCCGTGCGGATCGCGCGGATGTCGTTGGTGACGCGGGTGGCCTTAACCACGGAACGTCCCGCGGTACGCCGCGATCTGCGCGATCGAGCCGGCGGTGGCCCCGATCGCGCCGACCACGAAGGCCGCGTTGCCGATCCAGAAGGCGTCGAGCTCGAGCATCGCGAGCACGAGCACGGCGAGAAGCCCCGCCGCGGAGATCGACAGGGCCACCCGGCCCCCGTGCCGATCGATGTCGCGGTCGCGCTGGTCGCTGGAGGTGTCGAGCTCCTCGTGCCGGATCCCGGCGCCGATCCCGGCGACGATGGTGGCGAGGATCGTCAGCACGATCGTGCCGACGAAGTTGATGCCCATCGACCAGAGCATGGGCGCCTGCCAGCCCAGCCGGTCGACCGGGGTGGAGGCGAGCTGGGGCGCGACGACGACCAGGTAGCCGACGACCGTTGCGGGGGTCAGCACCGCGGCGATCCATGCCGTGCGCTCGCTCGTCGTCATGGGGATGCGTTCGTCGAGGTCCATGCGAGGACGGTATGTCCCGCACGTCAGAATGTCAAGAATATTTGACATTGCGGGTCGGCGGCCCTAGCGTGCGATGTCAAGAATAGTTGACACCCCATGAGGAGACCACATGACCCCGCCCACCGTCGCCCGCTCCACGGGCGCCGCCTACCTCGCCCTCGCCCTGACCGGGATGGCCGGACACCTCGTCCTCCGCGGGATGCCCGGATACGCCGAGCTCGCGCTGCTCGCCGAGCTGCTGGTCGTCGTCTCGCAGGCGCTCGCCGCGTGGGGCTTCTTCGCCCTGTTCCGACGCGACCACCCCACGGCGGCGTGGGGCGTCGCCTCGTTCGGACTCGCGAACGCGATCGTGATCCTCGGCAGCGCCGGGTTCCTCGCGGTCGCGCTCGCCGTGGGCGCCGACCCCGCGCTCGCCCCGGGGGGCGACGTCGAGGCCACGGTCGCGCTGCTCCGTGCGCTCAGCGACGCGGGCTGGCAGGCCGGCGCCGTGTTCTTCGGTCTCTGGCTCGTGCCGATGGGGGTGTTCGCGATCACGACGCGGCTGATGCCCCGCGCACTCGGCTGGGCGCTCGTCGTGGGCGGCGCCGGCTACGTGCTCGCGGCCGTGCTGGGCGTGGTCGAGGCCCTCGCGCCCGTCGCCGATGCGCTCGCCTATCTCGCGACGGTCGGGGAGCTGTGGATGATCGGATACCTGCTCACGGTGGGCATCCGGCGCACCGCGCCCGCATCCGGACCCGTCGGCGGATGAGGCGGTGCCGGGCGCGGGTTACCGCATGTTGCGGACCGCGCGCCCGGCCGCACGCATCGGGCCTAGCGTGCTGGCATGACCGCCGAATCGATCGCCCTGCCCGGACCGCTCGTCTCGACCCAGTGGCTCGCCGACCACCTCGGCCGGGACGGGCTGCTCGTGGTCGACGCGTCCGTGGCCGGCTTCACCCGGCCCGACGGGCGCCCCGGATACCTGAGCGGCCACGAGCAGTACCTGCTCGAGGGGCACGTGCCGGGCGCGGTGTTCGCCGACCTGATCGACGACTTCTCGGACCCCGACGGCGCCTACGCGTTCACCCGACCGGATGCCGAGCGCTTCGCCGCGGCGGCGGGCGCGCTCGGGGTCGGCCCCGACACGAGCGTCGTCGTCTACGACACGGCGGTGGGCCAGTGGGCGGCCCGGCTGTGGTGGCTGTTCCGCGCCTTCGGCTACGACCGCGTCGCCGTGCTCGACGGCGGGCTCACGAAGTGGCGCGCCGATGCGCGGGAGCTCGTGCTCGGCCACGTGGAGCCCGCGCCCGCGACCTTCACCGCGGTGCCGCGCGAGGAGCTGTGGGTCGACAAGGCCGAGGTCGAGGCCGTGGTGCGCGGCGAGGTCGAGGCGGCGCTCGTCTGCTCTGCGCCCCCCAAGGACTTCACCGGCGAGGTGGCCTCACGGGCGCGGGCGGGCCACATCCCCGGGTCGAGCTCGGCTCCCGCCGGGTTCCTCGTCGACCGGGAGCGCAACACGGTGCTCGACGCCGAGCAACTGCGGCAGCGTCTCGCCCCGGCGCTCGGGGCACCGCGCATCATCACCTACTGCGGCGGCGGCATCGCCGCGGCGGCGAGCGCCCTCGCCCTGACCCTCCTCGGCGAGCGCTCGGTCGCGATCTACGACGGATCGCTCAACGAGTGGGCGGCCGATCCGCACGCACCGCTCGTGACGTCGACGGAGCGGGTGCGATAGCGGCCCGAGAGCGTCACCCCCGGGACGACGCGAGCACGGCGGCGTCGGTCGTCGGGAGCCGGCACACGAAGCCCTCGCAGAGGTAGGCGGTCGCCAGGTCGTGCAGCGCGCGGCGTTCCGCGAACAGCGAGAACCCGGCGGCGGCGAGCGCCTCGGCCTGCGGACCCGTCACGAGCGCGACCGTGCGATCCGGATGCGCCCACGTGCGCGCGACCTCGGCCACCCCGCCGGCCGCGTCGACCGCGGGGAGCACCACGACGAGCTCGACCGGCGAGGCGGCGAGTCGCGCCGCCGTCGCGAGGGTCGCGCCGTACGCGATCGGGCGCTCCCGGGCGGGTGCGAGGCTCGGCGCCAGAGCGCGTTCCGCGAGCTCGCGGTAGCCGCCGCCGTCGACGAGCTCCGCGAGCCGCGCCGCGGCGTCCGCGAGCAGCGCGGCCCCGGACGGCGTCGCACCCTCGGTGCGATCCGCGTCGACCGCGATGCCGCGCGCGGCGAGCACCGGGTCGCCGCCGGAGGGCGTCGCGATCCCCTCCGCCGTCGCGCACACGTCGACGAGCGAGCGCGCGAGCGCGGCGCGGGCGGCGTCGCCGGTGGCGAGGGCGAGGCGGAGCAGGCCGCCGGCGAGCCCCCCGTAGTCCTCGAGGGTCGCCACGGCGTCCGACACCCGACCGTCGCGGCTCGCGCGGCGCAGCCTCGGGCCGTCGGGCGTCGGCACGAGGTGCACGGCGCAGACGGCGTCGGCGGCACGGGCGGCGGCGGCGATCCAGTCGGCGCGGGCGAACCGCACGCCGGCGTCGGCGAGCGCGCCGACGGCCATGCCGTTGAGCCCCGCGAGCACCTTGGCGTCGAGCGCGGGCGGCGGTTGCGTCGCCCGTCCCGCCGCGTCGAGGGCGTAGTAGCCGCCCTCGCTCCGGGCGCCGTCGACGAGGCTCTCGGAGTCCTGCGCGGATGCGAAGGCCCCGCCCGGCAGGCGGAGCACGCCGAGCAGGAATCCCGCCACGGCCTCCGCGCCGGCCGCGTCGCCGTGCGCGGTCGCGAGGTCGAGCAGCTGCGCGTTGTCGGACAGCATCCGCTCGTAGTGCGGCTCGGTCCAGTCGCGCCGAACCGCGTAGCGGAAGAAGCCGCCCTCGACGGGATCGCGCAGCGCGAGCGTGGCCGTGTAGAGACGATCGCCCAGCCGCGCGGCCGCAGCGTCGCCCCGCAGGGCGCGCCCGGCGAGGAAGCGCAGCACGGGCGCGTTCGGGAACTTGGCGTCGGCACCGAAGCCGCCGTGGTCCCGGTCCTCGAAGTCCGCGAGTTCGGCGACGGCGGCGGCGAGCTCGTCGTCGGACGGGAGCACGGCATCCGGCACCTCGGGCATCGCCGCGAGCGCCTCGGCCACCGCGGCACCCGTCGACTCGACCTCGGCGCGGCGCTCGGTCCACGCCTCGACGATCGCCTCGAGCACCTGCCGGAACGACGGCACCCCGCGCACGGGCTCCGGCGGGAAGTAGGTGCCCGCGAAGAAGGTGCGCCCCGCGGGTGTCAGGAAGACCGTGAGCGGCCAGCCGAGGTTCGGGGTGAACGCGGATGCGGCTGCCAGGAACGCGGCGTCGACGTCGGGGTGCTCCTCGCGGTCGACCTTGATCGCGACGAGGTGGTCGTCCAGGTACCCGGCGAGCTGCGGATCGGAGAACGACTCCCGCGCCATGACGTGGCACCAGTGGCAGGTGGCGTAGCCGATCGAGACGAGCACCGGCACGTCGCGCCGCGCCGCCTCGGCGAACGCGTCGGGACCCCACGGCCACCAGTCGACGGGGTTGTCGGCGTGCGAGCGCAGGTAGGGGCTGATCGCCTCGCGCAGCCGGTCCGCCATCCCGCCAGCCTACGACGCCCCCTCGCACCCTTCCGAGGCCGGGCGGTTCCTTCTTGTCCACATATGTCCATATTCTGTAGCCATACGACTCAGTTCTTGCTAGGAAGAGGTCACGGTGCATCCGCACCCCTCCCCGGAAGGAACAGAATGACGACACTCACCCCCAGCCCCGTCCTCGCGACGGGGGTCCGCATCGACACCCTCGTGCGCGCGGCCGCCGGTCGCGCCTCGGGAGCGCTCGCCGCCCGCGCCGATCGTCCGGCCGTCACCAACGAGGTGGCCCCGCTCATCCTGGTGGCGGTCATCGCGGTCGCCGCCGCGCTGGCGCTCATCGCCATCATCGGCGCCGTCGCGACCTGGATCTACTACTGCCAGGCCTACTTCGGGCCCAACTTCTGGCCGGCGGTCAGCTGGCCCGGCCAGAGCGGCGGGCTCTTCTACCTGGCCTGCAAGCGGGTCTGACGCCGTGACCGTGCTGCTCGACGCCGAGAGGATCTCGCTCACCCGGGGATCCCGCCGGGTGCTGCAGCCGGTCGACCTGCGGGTCCGCGCGGGGCGGTCGCACGCCCTGCTCGGACCCAACGGCGCCGGCAAGACGACGACCCTCGGGATCCTCACCGGACTCCTCCCTCCCACGACCGGCCGCGTCGAGGTCGACGGGCTCGATCTGCGCGAACCCGCCGCGCGCGCCCTCGTCGGCTACGCCCCCGACGATCTCCCCCTCCCCGCGGCGCTCACGGGAGCCGAGTACCTCACGCTGCACGACCGCCTGCGGCGTCGCGACGACCGCGCACGCGCCGCCGAGCTGTGCGCGCTCCTCGGCATCCGCGACAGCCTGGCGCGGCAGATCTCGGAGTACTCGCACGGCATGCGCCGCAAGCTGCAGTTCGTGGCCGCGGTCGTGCACGATCCGCTCGTGCTGATCCTCGACGAGCCGTACCGGGGACTCGATCCGCGGGCCGCCGCGTTCGTGCGGCGCTACCTCGACGGCTTCACCGCCTCGGGCCGCGCCGTGGTCGTCGCCACCCACGACCTGTCCCGGGCGGAACGCGACAGCGCGTGGGTCTGGCTGATCGACGCGGGAGCCGTCGTCGCGCAGGGCACCCCGGATGCGGTGCGGCGCCAGGCGGGCGCCGACGATCTCGAGGCGGCCTTCGCGCACCTCACCGGCGGCGCCATCGACCACGAGGCCGAGCAGCGGCTGCTCGCCACCCTGCCCGCCACCACGGCCGCGCGGGAGGTGCGCCCGTGATCCGCACCGTCGTCGCATCGGCGCTCGCCGCACTCGCGACCGGGGTGTTCGGGCTCATCGTCGCGTGCATCGCCTGTCTCGGGATCGCCTTCGCGACCCGCGGCCGCGCCGATCTGCCCGGGGTGTTCCACGCGGAGTTCGCCGTCGTCGACGGCGCCCCCCAGCTGGGCTTCCTGCCGGATGCCGCCGGGATCACGATCACCCTCGCCATCTGGACGGCGCTCGGCGCGCTCCTCGGCTGTTTCGTCGCACGCACGCGATCGCGGGGCCGCCGTGCCGACGGTTGAGGCGCCGTCGCCCGCGCGGGCCATCGCCGGCGCCTCCTGGATCGGCTGGCGACGGCACACGGCCGGCTCGCTCGGAACGAGCACGCGCGGCGTCGACCTCGGCGTGGCGGTGGCCGTGGTGCTGTGCGCCGGGCTCGCCGCGCTCGTCTCGGTCGTCGTCGTGGGCGCGCTCGCGGGCGCCCCGACGCTCGGTCCGGACGCCGATCTGCGCCCTCTCACGCGCGTCACGGCGGCGGGCGCGCTCCTCGGCGGGGCGATCCCCCAGCTGCTGCTGGCCGCCACCCGTCCGCGCGGCAGCGCCCTCGGCGATCTCGTCGCCGTGCTGCCGGTCGGGCCCGCCGCACGCGGAGTCGGCGAGCGGCTGCCCGCCCTGCTCCTCGGCACGGCGTTCGCGGTGGTGCTCGCCTCGCCCCTGGGGGTGTTCCTGGCGCTGCTCCTGCGCGATCGCCCCGGGCGCGCCGTCGCGGCGATCGCCGTGCACCTGGTGCTGCTGCTGCTGACCGCGCTCGCGATCCCGGCCCTCTTCGAGCTGCTGTACGGCGCGGCGTGCCGGGTGCAGCTGCCGCACGCCTACGCGGTCGGCGCCGCGGCGGTGCTGCTCCTCGGCGCGACGGTCGCCCTCGCGCTCCCCGCGCTCCTGCCCGATCCCCGCCCGCCCTCGGGCGTCGGAGCGCTGTCGCCGATGGAGGCGGCCGCGGTGCTCTCGGCCGGCGACGACCCCGCCGCGCTCCTCGTCGCCGCCGCGGTGCTGCTCGTCACCGCCGCGGTCGTCGGCGCCCTGGTCGCGCTCGTGCTGCGGCATCCGCCGCGCGCCGTCCCGACCGAGGTGACCCGCGTGCTCGTCGGCCTCCCGCTGCCGCGCGGCGCACGCGCGGGCGCGATCGCCGTCCACGCCCTGCAGCTCGTGCGACTGCCGCAGTTCCTGCTGCTCGGCATCGCGCCCGTGCTGCTGGCGCTCGCGCTCGTCACGCCCGGGGCCCACGACGCGGCGATCATCACCGAACCCCTCACGGGGATCCCGCTCGTCGCGCCGTTCTCGATCGCGATGTTCGCCTTCGGCCTCACCCACGGCAGCTCCTGGTGGGTGCGGTCGACGGGCCGCGACGGCCGGACGATCGCGGGTGAGGGGCTCGTCGCCGGCCTCCTCGCGGCCGCCCCGACGAGTCTGCTGTCGGCGGCGATCCTCGCGGGGTCGGGCACGATCGCCCTCGACACGGCGGCCGGTCGGCTCGGCCTCGGCGTGGTGCTGGGGCTCGCGGCCGCGACGGGCGGCGTCCTCGCGCCCTGGTCCGCGGCGAGCCCCCTCGCGACGACGATCACGAGCGCGGTGGCCCTGCTCCTGTTCGCCGTCGCCGTGCTGCCGCTCCAGCTGGCGGCCGGGACCTGGGCGCCCGGGGCCGAGGCGGCCGCCGCCGCGGTCTCCGGTGCCGTGCTGCTCGCGATCTGGACGGCCGCCGCGGCGCGGCCCCGGGTCGACGACCTCGCGATCGGGTGACCGTGGAGTTCGTCGAGCTGCCACCGGGGGTGCGGCCCGCGATCCGCGTCGCCACGCGCGCGCTGCTGCGCAGCTGCGGGCCGCCGCTCGCGGCGCTCGTGGCGGTCGGTGCGGTCGCGGCTGGGCTGGGCATGCCGGTCGCCGCCCACGGCGTCGCCGTGCTGCTCATCGTGCTGCTCGCGGTGCCCCTGCACGAGCTCGGTCACCTCACGGCGTACCGGATGATCGCGCCCCGTGCGCCGGCGCACCTCGCGAGCGGCGTGGTCCACGCGGCGCTGCGCCGCGAACCCCTGCCCCGGCGTCGGGACCGTCAGGTGACCCTCGCCGGTCCCCTCGCGCCGCTCCTGCTCGTCGTCGCCGCCGCGCCAGCCTGCGCCGTGGCGCCGGCGGAGTTCCTCGCCGCGATCGCCGTGGCCGTGGCGCACGCGCTGGGGCTCGTCCTGCCGACCGCCGACCGCCGCGCCTGGCGGGCGGCGGCGCCACCGCGGTCGCCGACGCGCGGCACCGGCCCTACACTCGGCGCATGACCACGGTGCACGTGACGTACATCGGCGGCCCGACGGCTCTCGTCGAGTACGCGGGACTGCGCATCCTGCTCGACCCGACCTTCGACGAACCCGGGTACTACGACGACGACGAGCTCACGAAGACCGCCGGGCCCGGGCTCCCCGCATCCGCCGTGCAGCAGGTGGAGCTGGTGCTGCTCTCGCACCACGGGCACGCCGACAACTTCGACACCTCGGGTCGCGAGCTCGCGCTGCGCGCCCCGCTCGTGCTGTCGCTTCCCGAGGCCGAGGCCGAGCTCGGCGCGCCCGTCGTGGGGCTGGCACCCTGGCAGCGGCACGAGGTCGGCGAAGTGGTCGTGACGGCGCTCCCGGGTCGGCACGGACCCCGCGCCCTCGCGTCACGGATCGGCCCGGTCACCGGATTCCATCTCGCGGCCCCCGGCGAGCCCTCCCTCTACGTGTCGGGCGACAACTCCTCGATCGCCCTCGTCCGCGAGCACGCCGAACGCCTCGGTCCGGTGGATCTCGCCATCCTGTTCGCGGGTGCCGCGCGGGTGGCGCCGCTGCCGTTCGCGCTCACCCTGACCTCCGAGAAGGCGGCGCACGCCGCCGAGATCCTCGGGGCTCGCCGCGTGGTCGGCCTCCACGTCGAGGACTGGGAGCACTTCTCGGAGAGCCGCGCCGACCTCGAGATGGCGTTCGCCGACGCCGGACTCGACGCCCTGCTCGTCGACACGCCCCGCGGGGAGCGCGTCGCGATCGAGCTCTAGAAAGTGGCGGTCTCGGGGTCCGCGCCGACGCGCATCCCGCGATCGAGCGCATCGATCGCCGCGACCTCCTCGGGGGCGAGCTCGAAGTCGAAGACGGCGAAGTTGGTCGCCATGCGCTCCTTCGAGGTCGTCTTCGGGAAGACGACGATGCCCTGCTGCAGGTGCCAGCGGATGACGACCTGCGCCGGAGTCACCCCGTGCGCGGCCGCCGCCTCCGCGACGGCCGGCTCGTCGAACAGCTCGTACTTGCCCTGGCCGAGCGGCCCCCACGCCTCCGTGCGGATGCCGAGCGGCTCGCTGAACCCCCGCAGCTCGCGCTGGGCGAAGGCCGGGTGCAGCTCGACCTGGTCGACCGCCGGCACCGTGCCGGATTCGGCGATGATCCGCTCGAGGTGCGGGCGGTGGAAGTTGGAGACGCCGATCGAGCGAGTCCGTCCGTCGGCGCGCATCTGCTCGAGCGCGAGCCAGCTCTCGACATAGCGGTCGAGGTCGGGGCGCGGCCAGTGGATGAGGTACAGGTCGACGTGGTCGAGGCCGAGCTTCTCGAGGCTCAGGTCGATCGCGTCGAAGGCCGACTGCGTCCCCTGGTCCGAGTTCCACAGCTTCGTCGTGATGAACAGCTCGTCGCGCGGGATGCCCGACTTCTCGATCGCCCGGCCGACGCCGATCTCGTTGCCGTAGACCGCCGCCGTGTCGATGTGCCGGTAGCCCACCTCGAGCGCCTCGGAGACGACGCGCTCCGCCTCGTCGGGGTCCACCTTGAACACCCCGAATCCGAGCTGAGGGATGCTGTGGCCGTCGTTGAGCGCGAGCTGGGGAACCGTCATGCGATCCATCCTGGCATCCGACGCGGACCTCCCGCCGGGGCGCAGTAGCCTGGAGGGCTGATGTCCGAAGCCCCGACCCCCACGATCGTCTACCCGCCCGAGCTGCCGGTCAGCCAGGCGCGCGACGAGCTCGCGCGCGCCATCCGGGAGCACCAGGTCGTGGTCGTCGCGGGCGCGACCGGCTCGGGCAAGACGACCCAGCTGCCGAAGATCTGCCTCGAGCTGGGACGCGAGCGGATCGGGCACACCCAGCCCCGCCGGATCGCGGCGCGCTCGATCGCGGAGCGCATCGCATCCGAGCTGGGCGTCGAGCTGGGTACCGCGGTGGGCTACCAGGTGCGTTTCGACGACCGCACGAAGTCGGACACCGCGATCAAGCTGATGACCGACGGCGTGCTGCTCGCCGAGCTGTCGCGCGATCGCGAGCTGAAGGCATACGACACGATCATCATCGACGAGGCCCACGAGCGCTCGCTCACGATCGACTTCCTCATCGGCTACCTGACGCGCCTGCTGCCGCGGCGCCCCGATCTCAAGGTGATCGTCACCTCGGCCACGATCGACCCGCAGAGCTTCGCGCGTCACTTCTCGGCCGCGATCGGCGCCGAGGTGCCGGTGATCGAGGTGTCGGGCCGCACCTACCCCGTCGAGGTGCGCTACCGCCCGCTCGTCGCGGAGGCCGGCCCTGGCGACGACGACGACGCGGATGACGAGGGCGCCGCCGCCTCGGATCGCGACGTCGCGCAGGGCATCGTCGACGCGCTCGCCGAGCTCGAACGCGAGGAGCCGGGCGACGTGCTGGTGTTCCTGTCGGGCGAGTCGGAGATCCGGGATGCCGCCGACGTGGTGCGCGGGCGCTTCCCCCGCGACGAGGTGGTGCCGCTCTACGGCCGGCTGTCGGCGGCCGAGCAGCACCGGGTGTTCGACACGCGGCGGGCGCCGGGCGTCCGGCGCCGCATCGTGATCGCCACCAACGTCGCCGAGACGAGCATCACCGTGCCCGGCATCCGGTACGTCGTCGACGCCGGCACCGCGCGCATCAGCCGCTACTCGCCCCGCGCCAAAGTGCAGCGGCTGCCGATCGAGGCGATCAGCCAGGCGTCGGCGAACCAGCGTTCGGGGCGCGCGGGGCGCACCTCGGAGGGCATCGCCATCCGCCTGTACTCCGAGGACGACTTCACGCGCCGCCCCGAGTTCACCGACCCGGAGATCCTGCGCACGGGGCTCGCGGCCGTGATCCTGCAGATGCTCGAGCTGCGGCTCGGCGACATCCGCGCGTTCCCGTTCCTCACCCCGCCCGACGCCCGCGGCATCGCCGACGGCCTCGATCTGCTGCGCGAACTGCAGGCGGTCGACGCCGACGACCGCATCACGCGGGTCGGGCGCGACCTCGCACGGCTGCCCGTCGACCCGAGGTTCGGGCGGATGCTCGTCGAGGCCGGCCGGCAGGGGGTCGTGCGCGAGGTGGCTGCGATCGTCGCCGGGCTCTCGATCCAGGACCCGCGCGAGCGGCCGCTCGAGAAGCGCCCGCAGGCGGATGCCGCCCACGCGCGGTTCCGCGACCCGGGCTCCGACTTCGTCTCGCTGCTGAACCTCTGGAACCACCTCGAGGATCAGCAGCAGGAGCGCTCCGGCAGTGCGTTCCGCCGCATGTGCAAGGCGGAGTACCTGAACTACCTGCGGGTGCGGGAGTGGCAGGACCTGTACCGGCAGCTCGTCAGGGCGGCGAAGTCGGTGGGTCTGAAGCCGGGCGAACGCTCGGTGGACGCCGACGCCGTCCACCGTTCGGTCCTCGCCGGGCTGCTCTCCCGCCTCGGCCTGCGCGACGCCGACAAGAAGGACTACCTCGGCTCGCGGGGTCAGCGCTTCGTGATCTTCCCGGGATCGGGCCTCGCCAAGAAGCAGCCCAACGCCGTGATGGCCGCCGAGCTCGTCGAGACCTCGCGGCTGTTCGCGCGCACCGTCGCCGCGGTCGACCCCGCCTGGGCCGAAGCGCTCGCGGGCGATCTCGCCAAGCGCTCGTACTCCGAACCCCACTGGTCGAGCAAGCAGGGCGCGGCGCTCGTCTGGGAGAAGGTCACGCTCTACGGACTGCCGATCGTGCCGCGCCGGCGCGCCCAGCTCGCCCGCATCGACGCGCCGCTCGCGCGCGAGCTGTTCCTGCGGCATGCCCTCGTCGAGGGCGACTGGCCGCACGAGCTGCAGCGCTCGAGTCTGCTCGGCTTCGACCGCGCCAACGAGGCGCTCCGTCGCGAACTCGCCGAGGTCGAGGAGCGCACCCGGCGGCGGGACATCCTGACCGGCGACGAGGCGGTGTTCGCGTTCTACGACGCACGCATCCCGGACGACGTCACCGACTCGCGCCGCTTCGCGAGCTGGTGGAAGCGCACGAAGGCCGAGCACCCGGAGCTCCTCACGATGCGCCGTGAGGATCTGCTCGAGGACGACGCCGGCGACGCCGCCGGGTTCCCCGACGAGTGGCTGCAGGGCGACACCGCGTTCCGGCTGCGCTACCGCTTCGAACCCGGCGCCGACGACGACGGCGTGACGGTCGTCATCCCTGTCGCGGTGCTGCCTCGGGTGCAGGACCGCGGCTTCGACTGGCTCGTGCCGGGGTTGCGCGAGGAGCTCGTGACCGCGCTCATCAAGGCGCTGCCGAAGGCCATCCGCCGCCACGTCGTTCCGGCCGGGGACTGGGCGAGGCGCCTGCTCGGCGAACTGCCGGTGCGCTCGGATGCCCCGGTGGGCGAGGCGCTCGCCTCGGCCGTCCGCGCCGCAGCGCACGTGCCGGTGGCGGCATCCGACATCGAATGGGAGCGGGTGCCCGCACATCTGCGCATGCGCTTCGAGGCGGTCGACGCGCGCGGTCGGGTGCTCGGCGCCTCCCGCGATCTCGCCGCGCTGCAGGGTCGGCTCGCCGAGCGGGCGCGCACGGATGTCGCGGTCGCCACCGCGCGGGTCGTGCCGGGGCGCGAACTGGAGCGCTCCGGCCTCACCTCGTGGGATCTCGACGCCCTGCCCGAGACGGTGGTCGCGACGCAGGCGGGTGCCTCCGTGGTGGGCTACCCCGCGCTCGTCGACGAGGGCGCCTCCGTCGCGGTGCGGGTCTTCACGGGGCGCCCCGAGGCGGATGCCGCCCACGCGCGCGGTGTGCGGCGCCTGGTGGCGCTCGCCCTGCCGAGCCCGCTCGGCTACGTGCAGGAGCAGCTGACGACGGCGGAGAAGCTCGTGCTGGCGACCGCGCCCTACCCCTCGACGAAGGCGCTGCTCGACGACGTGCTCCTCGCGGTCGTCGACGAGCTCGCCGGGGATGCGGCCCCGCGCGACCGCGCCGGTTTCGACGCGCTCCGCGACCGCGTGTCGGCGGGACTCATGGACGCGCTGTTCCGCGCCGCCGGGACGACCGCGCGCGTGCTGACCGCGGCGAAGGAGGCCGACAAGGCGATCTCGTCGGCCTCGAGCCTCGCCTTCATGGCCCCGCTCGCCGACGCGCGCGCCCAGCTCGAGGCGCTCGTGCATCCGGGGTTCGTGCGGGTGACGGGGATCGCGCAGCTCACGCGGGTGCCGGTGTACCTGGCGGGCATCCGGTTCCGGGCCGAGAAGCTGGCCGACAACCCCGGACGCGACCGCGCCTGGCAGACCCAGGTGGAGGAAGCGGTCGGCCTCTACCGGGCGGCGGGAGGCGAGCTCCCCCTGACGACCACGACCCCCGCGCGGCTGGTTCCGGTGCGCTGGATGCTCGAGGAGCTGCGGCTGTCGCTCTTCGCCCAGCAGCTCGGCGCCGCGGGACCCGTCTCGGTGCAGCGCGTGCGCAAGGCGCTCGCCGGAGCCTAGGCGGCGAGCTCGAGCGCCAGGCGGCGGCGCGCCCGGTGCAGCTGGGTCTTCACGGTGCCCGTGGTGACGCCGAGCTCGCGGGCCACCTGCTCGACGCTGCACCCGGCCAGGAACCGGAGGGCGCACACCTCCCGCTGCCGCTCGGGCAGGGCTGCGAGCGCGGTCCGGATGTCGAGCAGCTCGCCCGACCCGCCCGCGCCCGGGTCGTCGCGATGCGTCTCGAGCCAGCGTCCGAGCGCCCGCCGCTCGCTCGCGAGCGAGCGCTGACGGTCGCGCGCGAGGTTGCGGGCGACGACGGTGATCCATCCGGCGAGGTTGTCGACGGATGCCGGAGGCGCGGCGAGGTAGCGGGCGAGCGCGTCCTGCACCGCGTCCTCGGCGAGTCCCGGATCGCGGGTGGTGCGGGTGACGGCGGCGACCGTCGCCCTCCACTCGGTGCGCAGGAAGGCGTCCAGTTCGGGTGAGACGCGGGTCATGACCGCATCGTGCCGCAGCTGTCTCCCGGCGGCCAGGGCGCAAGCGGCCAGTGGCCGCAAGTTGCCAAACGTCAGTGCTCGCGCGCCCAGGCGACACCGAGCGCGAAGCGCGATTCGGCCCCCAACTCCTCGGCCGCCTCGGCGACCCGTCGGCGCACGGTGCGCATCGAGAGGTCGAGGGCGACCGCGATCTCGCCGTCGGAGAGCCCCTGGGCCAGCAGCTCGAGCACCGGCTCCCATCCGGGCTGCTCCCCCGGCAGCGGCCGGGCGGCGCTCCACAGGCTCTCCGCATAGGAGGCGATGGGCTCCACGATCGCCGGATCCCGCACGAGCAGCAGGCTCGTCGGCGCCGGCTCGCCCCAGTGCACGGGCAGCGCGGCCAGCACGCCCGCGTCGGCATAGAACCAACCGGGGACCTCGGGCAGCGAGCGCACCTCGGCGCCGAGGGCCCGCATCCCCTGGATCGCCTCCCGCGTCGCGGGCTCCGCGAGCGCGGCGCTGCGCACGATCGCGCGGGTGTCGAACCCCAGTCGCGCACGGTGGGCCGAGAGATCGTCGCCGCCCGCGATCACCACCGAGGCGAGCAGCGGCAGCTCCGGGAAGACGGCGATCGGCCGGCGCGGCGGCGCCTCGGTCATGAGCCGCATCCACAGCTGCCACTGGCCCTCGGGTCCGTGCACGACCTCGGACGCCGGGCGCGGCGCGACGCCCTGCGCGCCGATCCGCGCGTCGGCCACCAGATGCGGCACGAGCTGCCACAGCTGCCGGTTCACGTCGAGCTCGGACCGCTGACGCTCGAGCGACTCCGCGGCGAGCGCCGCGAGCACGACCTCGGGGTCGGCGAGCCGCACGGCGTCGCCGTCGAAGCTCAGGAAACCCCGGTCCTCCAGCTGGGCGAGCGCCGCCTCGAGCTCCGTCTCCCCGCGGTGCACGACCCCCGGCAGCTCGGCGCGCGTCGCGGGTCGCGCGCGCAGGAGCGCGGCGAGCACGGCATACGCATCCGGATCGGGCGTCCTCTCTGTCACGCGCCCATCCTGCCCGACGGCGGGTCCGCTCAGGCCGACTGGATGCGGTTCAGCTGCGCGTAGCGCCCGCCCGCGGCGACCAGCTCGTCGTGCGTGCCGATCTCGGCGATCCGCCCGTGGTCGAGCACGACGATGCGCGACGCGGAGCGGATCGTGGAGAGCCGATGCGCGACGACGAGCGTCGTGCGATCGCGCATGAGGGTGTCGAGCGCCTGCTTCACCTTCTGCTCGCTCTCGGAGTCGAGCGCGCTCGTGGCCTCGTCGAGCAGCAGGATGCGGGGGTCGCGCACGAGGGCGCGCGCGATCGCGATGCGCTGCCGCTGACCGCCCGACAGGCGCGCCCCGCGCTCGCCGACCACGGTGTCCCATCCGTCGGGGAGCGCCTCGACGATCTCGAGGGCGTGGGCGTCGCGGAGCGCGGCCCGCACGCGCTCGTCGTCGACGTCGTCGAGCCCGTAGGCGACGTTCTCGCGGATGCTGCCCTCGAACAGCACCGACTCCTGCGGCACGACCGAGACGAAGCGGCGCACCGAGCGCAGGTCGAGCCGCTCCATGTCGCGGTCGTCGAGCAGGATGCGGCCCTCGCTCGGCCGGAGGAACCCGAGCACGAGGTTGAGCATGGTCGACTTGCCGGAGCCCGACGGTCCGACGAAGGCGATCGTCTCGCCCTCGGCGACGTCGAGGTCGATGCCGTCGAGCGCGCCGGCGTCGCCCCCCGGGTAGCGGAAGCCCACCCCCTCGAGACGGATGCGGCCCTCGACCGCGGCGACCTCGTCCTTGCCCTCGTTCCGCTCGACGTCGGGCTCCTCCATGACCTCGGCGATCGAGCGCACCGACTCCAGACCCTTGGCCAGCAGCGGCACCATCGACACCAGCTGGGTGATGGCCCCGGTGAGGATCGAGAAGTACGAGCCGAGCAGCACGACCTCGCCCGCGGTGATCGGCAGCCACCCCGAGATCGCGGCGAGCGCGGCGAGCACGAGGCAGGCGATGCCGAGCAGCTGGAACGAGATCCAGGTGGCGGCGCCGAAGCGGCCGTTGAGCATGTCGAGCGTGATGCCGGCGTCGCGCACCCCCTCCGCGCTGCGCGCCACCCGCTCGTGGGCGACGTGCTCGAGCCCGTGCGCGCGGGTGATCGGGATGAGGGTGGCCATCTCGCCGACCCGGCTCGAGAAGCGCTCGACCTCGCGCCGGAAGTCCTCGTTGCGACGCGCCGAGCGGCGCCGCATCGCGAGCGTGAGGGCGGCCGCGATCGGCACCGTCAGCAGGTAGACGACGAGGAACTGCGGCACCGCGATGGCGGTCATCGTGATGGCGCCCGCGAGCGAGAACACCGCCGAGAGGGCGGGCGGACCCGCCTGCTGGAACAGCAGCTCGACGTTCTCGACGTCGCGCACCACCTTGGTCTGGATGACGGCCGCCGACGACCGGGAGTGGAAGCCGATCGAGAGGCTCTGCAGCCGTGCCGCGAGGCGGTTGCGCAGCTGCGCCCCGAGCGCGCGGCTGGTGCCGAAGAACAAGCGCACGAAGAGCACGTGCATGGGGTAGTTGAGCGACAGCAGCGCCACGGCCCCGGCTGCCACCCAGGCGAGCCGGATGGCGGGGCCGCCCGCCACGACGACGTCGATCACGGTCGCCGTGATGACGGGCAGCAGCCACAGCGGGCTGTCCTTGATGCCGAACGCGAGCACCGCCACGCCGAGGCGTCCGCGGAACGGGCGCAGCATCCGGGCGAGGCTGCGCACCGGCCGGTCGGCGTCGACGACGGCGATCGAGGTGGTGGGCGGATTCGTCACGGCCACAGCCTCTCACGCAGCCACGAGTCGCCGTGGCGCCGGTAGCGCAGCCGCAGGTGGGCACGGTCGTGGGCGCCCTGCCAGAACTCGACGGCCTGCGGGACGATGCGCCACAGCGCCCAGCTCCCGGGCACGAGCGCCGGATCGTCGGTCACCCGGGCGAGCGCCGCCTCCCGGACCGCGGTGTAGTCCGCGTCGCCCCGCAGCACCGGGGTCGGGCGACCGACGAGGGCCGTCGCACGGGCGTCGTCCGGGCGGGCGAGGAAGTCGAGGGCCGCCTCGGCGGCGTCCGCGCGCTCGACGGCGCCCTCGACCCGCACCTGGCGGGCCCGCGCCGGCCAGAAGAAGGTCAGGGCGGCCCGCCCGGATGCGGTCATGGCCGCGCCCGGTCGGCTGTCCGACGGGGTCGCGATCGCCCAGCCCTCCGGCCCGACGTCCTTCAGGATGAGCACCCGCGCGCTCGGGCCGGCGTCGTCCACGGTCGCGAGCACGGCCGCGTGCGCGGCGAGCACGCCCGCGCCCACCGCGTCGTCGAGCCAGCCGAGGAACAGCTCCTCGGGTTCGCCGGGCGCATCGGCCGGGTCGAACGCGGGCAGCTCGGCGGGGAACGACGGCAGGGAGCGGAGCCGCGCCCGGAGCCCGGCACGTGACGGATCGCCCATGCCGCCATTGTGCACCCGCGGTGACCTCCGGCCCTTCACGCGCCGGATGCCACGACGTAGGGTGCCCGTATGGAGCACGGCGCAGAGGTGCTGGACGAGGCGGCCTGCTGGAGGCTGCTCGCGGAGGCCGAGGTCGGCCGGGTGGTGTTCGTCGAGGGCGACGACATCGAGGTCTTCCCGGTGAACTTCGCGGTCGGCGGTCGGAGCGTGCTGTTCCGCAGCGCCCCCGGCTCGAAGCTGGAGCTCGTGGCGGAGCATCCGCAGGTCGCCTTCGAGGTGGACCGCCACGACGACGAGATGGCGTGGAGCGTGATCCTGTGGGGTGTCGCCGAGCGGCTCGCGTTCGACGACGAGATCGAGCACTCGGGGATCCTCGGTCTCGTGTCGTGGAGCCCCGACGAGAAGTTCAACTACGTGCGGATCACGCCCGACCGCATGAGCGGGCGCCGCTTCCGCCGCGCCGACGTCGACTGATCAGCCGAGGGTGCCGTCTGCGGCGGCCTCCAGGCGCGCGACGTCCAGCTTCACCTGGGTGAGCATCTCGGCCGTCGCGCGCTGTGCGCGCTCGGGGTCGGGATCCTCCAGCAGCTCCATGAGGCGCCGCGGCACCACCTGCCAGCTCACGCCGAAGCGGTCGACGAGCCACCCGCACTGGGTGGGCGTGCCGCCGCCGGCGAGCAGGGCATCCCAGTAGTGGTCGACCTCCGCCTGGTCGGCGCAGTCGACGAACAGCGACATCGCGTCGGTGAACCGCGGCCCGCCGGGCGCGTTGAAGCCGGTGAGCTGGATGCCGCCCATCCGGAACGTGGCGGCGAACAGCCCGCCGTCGCGCTCCGTGGTCGAGAGCACCTCCGCGTCGTCGAACACGGAGGTGTAGAGGTCCAGCGCGTCCTGCAGATCGCCCTGGAACCACAGGTACGGCGTCACCTTCTGCGCCACGTCACGACCTCCTCGAATGTGAACATCGTCCACATTCGCACCCGGCGCCGCGCGCGTCAACCCGCGGCGACGGTGGTCTCGACAGTGGGCCGCGAGCGAAGGGCGGGCGGGGATCGCGTTGGGCGACGCTGGCATCGGGACTGGCGGGAGCGCGCTGCCGAAGGCGGCACGCGGGGGCATGCGTCGCACGACGCGATCCCCGCCCGCCCGAAGCGTCGAGTGCTACTCGGAGCGCTTGGACGAGGCCGAGGCGTTCGACTCGTAGGAGGTGTTCGTCGACTCGAAGAAGTTGACGAGCTGCAGGGTGTCGTTCGCCGTCGCCATCCACTTGGCCGGGTTCACCACGTTGTAGTGCGACCCGAAGCCGAGCTCCTCGAGGCGGCGGTCGGCGAGGTACTTCACGTACTGGTTGATGTAGCTCGCGTTGAGTCCGAGGATGCCGCCGGGGAGCAGGTCGTTGTTGTACTGCTCCTCCATCTCGACGGCGTCGAGGATCATCTGCTTGATCTCGGCCGCGAACTCCGGCGTCTGCAGGTCGGGGTTCTCGTCGAGCACCGTGAGGATGAGGTTGATGCCGAACTTGAGGTGCAGCGACTCGTCGCGCACGATCCAGTCGACGAGCGAGCCGAAGTTGCGCAGCAGGTTCCGCTGACGGAACGAGAGCGCCACCATGAAGCCCGAGTAGAACCAGATGCCTTCGAGGATGATGTTGTAGGCGATCAGGTTGCGGATGAAGTCCTGCTTGCCCGCCGTCGTCGTGATGTCGAGGGTCTCCTCGGTCATCCGCTTGATGAAGCGGACCTCGAACTCCTCTTTGCGCGCCATCGACGGGATGTCGACGTGCGAGTTGTAGGCCTCGTTGCGGTCGATCGGGAACGTCTCGAGCACGTACTCGAACGACATGCAGTGGTTGGCCTCCTCCCACATCTGCTTCGCGAGGTAGAGGTGCGCCTCGGGGGCGTTGACGTAGGGGTAGACGCCGAACGCGAGCGCCTTGTTGACGAGCAGCTCGTTGGGGTTGAAGTACGAGATCAGGAAGGTGACCGCGTGTCGCTCCTCGTCGGTCATCTTCTTGAAGTCGGCGAGGTCTTCGCCGAGCTGGATCTCGTTGGGGAACCAGGTGTTGGCGACCGCCTGGTCGTAGAGGTCCATCGCCCACTGGTAGGTGATGGGCTTGAGGAGGAGTCCTTCCTGGACCCCGGTGCCGAGAATGGCCATGAGTGTGTCAGTCCTTCTTCCGTGCGAGCTCTACTGGCAGCTCTCGCACTGCAGGTCGTCCATGGGGTCGACGGGCACGTGGTACTCGTCGACCTGGGTGCCGGCGCCGTTCACGCGAGGCCCCCGAATCCGCGACGCGGGGAGGCGGCGGCGGGGGCCGCCGGAGCCTCGGATGCCGGCGCGGCGGCGGCCGCGCCGAACCCGCGCTGCGCGCCGGCGCCGGTGTTCAGCTCCTCGGTCTTGTTGACCTTGACCGTGGACTGCTCGGCGGTGTGCCGCGGCTTCATGTGCAGGTAGTAGGTCGTCTTGACGCCCTTCTCCCACGCGGCGTAGTAGATGTCCATCATGTCGCCGAGGTCGCGCGTCTCGAGGTACATGTTGCGGCTGATGGCCTGGTCGATCCACTTCTGGGCGCGCGCCGCCACCTCGATGAACGAGTACGGCGAGAGCTGGAAGCTCGTCTTGTAGACCTTCTTGAGGTCGTCGGGGATGTCGGCGATGTTCTGGATGTCGCCCTGGCTGCGCAGCACCTGCTCGCGGGTCTGCTCCCAGATGCCGAGCTTCTGCAGGTCGTTCACGAGGTTGCGGTTGACCTCGAGGAACTTGCCGTTCGAGGTGGCGCGGCTGAAGATCTGCGCGAACTGCGGGTCGAGGCCGGGGGTGGTGCCGGCGACGAGACCGATGGACGCGGTGGGCGCGATCGCCATGAGCGTCGCGTTGCGCATGCCGCCCTTGACCTTCTCGCGCAGGCGGTCCCAGTCGAGCCGCGTGGTGCGGTCGACGGTGATGGCGATGCCGCGGTCCTTCTCGGTGAGCGCGATCGAGTCGAACGGCACGAGGCCCTGCGACCAGCGGCTGCCCGCGAAGTTGTCGTAGGAGCCGCGCTCGCGGGCGAGGTCGGCCGACTCGTCGATGGCCGCGTAGGAGACGTGCTCCATGATCTCGTCCATGAGGGCGTACGCCTCTTCGGACTCGTAGGAGAAGCCGAGGCGCTCCACGACGTCCGTGAAGCCCATGACGCCGAGGCCGATGGCACGGTTGGTCTGGTTGGCGTGGTCGGCCTCCGCCACCGACGACTCGGTGATGTCGATGAGGTTGTCGAGCTGGCGCACCGCGCTGCGGGCCGAGCCCTCGATGAGCGCCCAGTCGAATCCGAGGCCGCCGTTCTCGTCGACCTTGAGGTGGGTCGAGAGGTTGATGGAGGCCAGGTTGCAGACGGAGATGTTCTCGAGGTCCTGCGGGAGGCAGATCTCGGTGCAGAGGTTCGAGAGGTGGATGGTGCCCGTGTTGTTGTTGAGGGCGCGGTTGTTGATGGTGTCCTTCCAGGTGAGCCACGGGTGGCTCGTGGTCTGGAGCGACATCAGGATGTCCTTGAACTGGGCGCGCGCCGAGATCTTCTTGAACATCCGCAGCTCGCCGGCCTCGGCCTTCGCGACGTACTCCGCGTAGCGGTCGGAGAACGCCTGCCCGTAGAGCTCGTTGAGGTCGCCCACCTCGAGCGGGTCGAAGAGGTACCAGTCGCCGTCGTTCTGCACGCGCTTCATGAACTCGTCGGAGATCCAGACGGCCGTGTTGGCGGTGCGGGTGCGGCGGTACGGGTCGCCGGAGTTGTTGCGCAGCTCGAGGAACTCGGGGAAGTCGAGGTGCCAGTTCTCCATGTAGAAGCACAGGGCGCCGAACTTCTTGCCGCCGCGGCTGACCGCGCGCAGCACCGAGTCGATCGTGTGCATGAACGGGATCGGACCCGTCGAGGTGGTGTTGTTGGAGCGGATGGGCGAGCCCTGCGAGCGGAGCTTGGTGACCGAGAGGCCGATTCCGCCGGTGCCCTTGGTGAGCCACATGACGTCGCGCACGGACTTCGCGATGTGCTCGATGTCGTCGTGCATCTCCATGACGAAGCAGTTGGAGAGCTGCGGGAAGGCGGTGCCCGCGTTGACGAGGGTGGAGCCGGCCGCCAGGTACTCGAGCTTCGACATCTTGTCGTAGAACTCGATCGCGTGGCTGGTCGGGTCGGCCTCGTTGAGCGAGAGGCCCATCGCGATGCGCATCCAGAAGAACTGGGGCACCTCGAGCGGCTCGCCGTTGCGGGCCTTGATGCCGTAGCGGTTGTTGAGGGTGACGACGCCGATGTACTTGAGCAGCCCGTCGCGGGCGGGCTCGAGGGCGGCGGCGAGGCGGTCGAGGTCGAAGAGCGCGGGGAAGCGCGAATCGAGCAGCGCCTCGTCGACGCCGCGCTCGATGGCGCCGCGGAAGTGGGCGGCGTGCAGCGCCTTCAGCTCGTCGTCGGTCTCGTAGTCGCCGAGCACGCGCTTGTAGATGGTCTTGAGCAGCAGCCGCGCGGCGACCGTGTCGAACTGCGGGTCGTCCTTCACGTTCTGGAGCGCGACCTGGATGACGGCCTCGTCGAGCTGCTGGGTGGTGATGCCGTCGAAGAGCGTCAGCTCGAGCTCCGACGCGATCTGGGTCACCCAGGTGATGTTCTCGTCGAGTCCGGCGCTCGCGTGCTCGATCGCCAGGTTGATCTTGTTGGCGTCGTACGGCTCGCGCTCTCCGTTGCGCTTCACGACGGTGATGGTCACGTGATCCCTTTCCTCCCCGCGCAGTCCTGCGCGCCCCGCATTCCGATGAAAATCCCTGGTGAGAAACGACCTCGACAGGCCGTTCTCGTCCTTCGTCGCACTCCCCCGGCCCGGAGGTTCCACCACTATATATCGGGCCCCCGACGGCAGGCCAACCCCAGATGTTGTGGGCGTGTCATCCACAGATGTGCATAACTTCACCCGTGTTATTCACACTTTCCACACCCTAGGAGGGGCGGCCGACACCCCCTCCGCCGCCTGCCCCGCGGCACTACAGTGGGAGGGCCGTGAACGCGTACCTCGACCTGCTGCGCACCCGGGGTGTCGCCCGGATCATCGCCGCGCAATTGGTGGCGCGCTTCCCGAGCGGCATGATCTCGCTCGGCTTCCTCATCCACATCGAGCGCATCTTCGACAGCTACGGCGCAGCCGGTCTGGTGCTCGGCGCGACCTCGGTCGGCCAGGCGATCTCCGGTCCGATCACGAGCCGCTGGATGGGGCGCTGGGGCATGCGTCCCGTGCTGATCCTCACGACCGCGGTCTGTGCGTTGGCGCTCACGACGATCGCCCTGGCCCCGCTGCCCCTGTGGGGGTTCATGGTCGCCGGTCTCGTGGCCGGGCTCAGCTACCCGCCCGTGCAGCCCGCGGTGCGCACCATCTACCCGAAGATGGTGAACTCCCGGCAGCTGACCCCGCTGTTCTCGCTCGACGCCTCCGCGCAGGAGATCATCTGGATCGCGGGGCCCGTCGTCGTGACGCTCGTCGCGACGCAGGTCTCCACCGTCGCCGGCATCTTCCTCTCGGTCGTGTTCCTCGTCGGCGGCGGCGCCTGGTTCATCTCCTCGCCCGAGCTCGGCCGGGTGCGCATCCCGCGCAGCAAGCGCCGGTTCGGCGTCGTGCTCAAGCGGCCCGCCGTGCTGCTGTCGACCGTCGTGGGCTTCCTTCTCGTCGGATCCTGCGCGGCGATCGAGGCGGGCGTCGTGGCGACCTTCGGCGAGGGCGGCTCCGAGGCGGGGGTCGTGCTCGGCATCTGGGCGGTCGCGTCGCTCGTCGGCGGACTCGCCTTCGGGCACATCCCGATCGGTCCGTGGGCGCTCGCCCGGCGCATGCTGATCGTGTTCGTCGGTTCGCTGCTGGCCGTGTTCGCGTTCGAGTTCTGGACGATCTCGGCGACGCTCGTGATCGCCGGCCTCGGCATCGCCCCGGCCCTCGCGGTGATGTTCTCGATCGTGTCGGCCTCGGTGAAGTTCTCCGACACGGCCGAGGCCTACGGCTGGGTCGGCACCGGCCAGCTCATCGGCGCCGCGCTCGGCTCCGCGGTGGCCGGATTCCTCATCGACGGCTACGGTCCCGACGGCGGATTCGTCGCGGCCGCGGTGTTCGCGTTCGTCGGCCTCCTGGTGCCCACGATCTTCCGCCGCGCGCACCCCGATCTGCGCGGCCGGGACGCCAGTCCGCTGCCCGACACCGAGCCGGTGCCGATCACTCCGAGTTGAGACATCGTCGTCACACCCTTGCGGGAATCCGCCAGTTGCGGTAGACCGAACTGTCTCCTTCGGCAGACCCACTGCTCGATCCCCCCACCACGGAGATGACCCGATGACATCTTCACCGACCCCGCGCTCGCACCCGCCTCGTCGCTGACGCTCCGGCACCATGCTGCGCTGCCACGAGGATGCGTTCGCGCGCATCGACGAGGTCGCCAGGAACCCCCGAGACGGGGCGCTCCTGGTCATCGGCGACCCCGGGGCGGGCAAGAGCTCGGTGCTGGCGGCCGCCGCGGAACGCCACCCCGACATCTCGGTGGTCGTCCCGATCAACCCCGGGGAGGGCGGCTGGCCGCTGTCCGGGCTGTCGACGATCGTGGCCGCCGTCGGTGATCCGCGGGCCGCCGAGTTCACCGGACGATTCGCCCTGCGCGACGACGGCGCGGCGACACTCGCCGGCGCCGCGGGCGAGCTGCTGGGAGTGCTGCGCGGTCTCGACCTTCCGCGCACCCTGCTGCTCGTCGACGACATCGACCGCATGGATCCCGACAGCCGGGCGATCGTCGGCTACATGGCCGGGCACCTCACCGGCTCCGGCATCCGTCTGGTCGCGACCGCGAGCGAGCCCCCGCTCGAGATGCCGCTCGCCGGGTTGCCTGCGGTGGCCATCGATCCGCTCACCGCCGAGGACGCCGCACGCCTGGCGCCCCCGGGGATCGACCCCGGCACCCTCGAGATCCTCGTGGCGGGCGCGGGCGGCAACGCGGGCACCCTCGCCGCGATGCTCGCCGCGTTGACGCCCGAGCAGCTGCACGGGCGCGACGCACTGCGGATCCCCGCACGTCCCGGGCCGGCGGCCTGGGCCGCCCTCGAGCGCGTCACCCGGCGCCTGGGCACCTCGCACACCGACGCGCTCGACCGTCTGGCGACCGCGCCGCTGCACCCGCGGTTCGCCGTCGGGGCGTGGGGTGAGGACGCCGAGGACGCCCTGCAGGAGCTGCTCGACCTCGGCCTCGCCCGCGAGGCGGGGGCGTTCGTCGCCCTCGCCGACCCCCTGGTGCGCGCGGCGCTGTCGGACGCCCTCCCCTCGCGTGCGCGGCGAGAGCTGCACGAGCGGATGCTCGCGTCGTGCGGACCGCTGCTGTTCCCGTGGCACCGGAGCTGGGCCGACCCGGCCGCCGACGTGCGCATGGCGCTCATGGCCTCGGCCGTGGAGGCCGCGCGCCTCGAGCAGCCGTGGGCCGCCGTCGAGTTCGCCGACCGGGCCGTGCGGTCGGGCCGTGAGGGTCTCGCGCCCGCGCTCGTCGAGCTGGCGGAGGAGCTGCTCGCCCTCGGCCGACCGGCGCTGGCGGATCGGTCGCTCCGCCTCGCCGCGACGGATGCCACCGCCGGCGCCGACGAGCGGCTGCGGCTCGCGATCGCGCGCCTGCGCGTCGAGTTCCTCGCGGGTCGCGGCGGCGACGTCGAGGCCGAGCTCGACGGCACCGTGCCGGACCTCGGACGGCGGTGGACGGCCCTGCACGCCGCCGTGGCCGCCGCTCGCGGCGAACGGGCGGATCCGCCCGACGAGCCTCCGGCCGGAAGCTCCGCGGCCACCGCCGGCGCGGCCCGGGCGGCGCGCGCCCTGCTGCGGCACGAGGTCGGCGTCGCCCCGGAGGGCGTCCACGATCCGCTGCTCCTCGCGCTGCACGCGCGTGCGGCCGACCTCGCCCAGGACTACGCCCTCGGCCGGAGCATCGCCACGAGCATCGCCGGCGAGGCCGCACGCGATCGCGGCATCTGGCCCGGCTGGCGCACCGCCCTCGCGATCGACGGCGCTGCCCGGTCCGGGCGGATCGGCGAGGCCCTCGAGCTCGCCCGCGCGCACGAGGCAGGGCATCCGCACGACCCCGGGCCGCCCGGGATGGTGCCGATCGGGGTGTGGGCGCGGCTCGCCGCGGGGGACCTGGACGCCGCCGACGTGCTGCTCGGCGGATGGAACGAGAACGCGGTGTCGCGGGTGGGTCCGCTGCCGGCCGCCGAGGGTCTCGTGCTGCGGGCGGAGTTGGCCCGGCTGCGCGAGCAGCCGGATGTCGCCGGCGAGCTGCTGCTGCTCGCCGACACGGTCGCCGCGGGGATCGAGGATCCCGCGCACAGCCGGCACCTCCCGGCGCTCGTGGAGTCGCTCGCGATGGCCGGCAGGTCGGGAGCCGCGCAGTCGGCCGCCCGTCGCCTGGAGTCCGCCGCGGCCGCGCACCCGAGCCGCTGGGCGACGCTCGCCGTCGCCCGGACCGCGGTCTCCACCGCCCGCGACGACGAGGTGGGCGCGCGCTACGAGCAGGCGCTGCGCCTGCATCGGCCCGACGACTCGGGATTCGAGCTCGGCAGGCTGCACCGCACCGCGGCCCGCCGCCTCGCCGCGGCCGGTGCCGCGCGGGATGCGGAGCGCGCCGCCGCGGACGCCCGCATCGCCTTCGCCGGGGTCGGGGCGGCGCCGTGGGTGCGGGCCGTGGGCACCCCCGTCCCCGAGGACGGTGCGCGCGCGGCCGCGCCGGCGCGCCTCGGCGAGCTGAGCGCGGAGGAGCGCGCGGTCGCCGAGCTGGTGGTGCGCGGACTGCACAACAAGGAGATCGCGGCCACCCTCTACCTCTCCGTGCGCACGGTCGAGCTGCGGCTCACCCGCATCTACCGCAAGGTGGGGGCGCGCTCCCGCGCGCACCTCGTGGCGATCATGTCCTAGGCGCGGGCGACGGAACGGCGGGCGGGCGACGCCCACCGCCCGTCCACCCGGCGACGCAGGAACGCGTCGGCCATCGCCCGCAGGCAGAGCCAGGCGTCGAGCATCCGCAGCACCGGGAACACCGGGCCCATCACGAGGTAGGCGGGACGTCGTGCGAGCACGGCCGCCATCACCGACAGCAGGTAGTCGGGCACGAGCACCCCGAGCACCACCGCGAGGGGCGGGAGGATCCCCGCGATCCCGGCGCTCACGCCGCTCGGGTCGAGTCCGGACGCGGCGATCACCGTGGCGCCGACGCTGAACAGCACGATCGGGAACGCCAGGATCATGAAGACGCTGCTCGTGACGAGCTCGGCGATCGAGATCGCGAGCAGGGTCCAGAACCGGCCGGCGTGCAGCCCGTGGCGCCGCACGGTCTGCCAGAAGCCGAGGCTCCACCGTCGCATCTGCTTGCGGTAGTCGCGCAGGTTGTCGGGGTCCTGGGTGAGCGCGATCGCCGCATCCGGGCGGAACGCGATCCGCCCCAGCCGCTTGGCGTGCACCTCGAAGGTCATGTTGTAGTCCTCGATCGCGAGGCCGGGCGCATCGATGTCGATGTCGGCGAGCACCCGCGTGCGGTACATGCTCGCGAAGCCCGGCACGATCGAGACGGCGTTCAGCAGCCGCCCGGCCTGCCCGAACTTCTGCAGGTACTGCACGCTCAGGTAGAGGCGCTCGCGATAGGCCACCAGGATGCGCCCCATCAGGGTGGGCGGGGCCGGGTGCAGGATCGTGGTGGCGCGGCCGGCGACCGCGACCACCTCGGGGTCGGCGAACGCGGGGAGCCCCGTGGCGAGGTAGTCGTCGCTCAGCTGGCTGTCGGCGTCGAGCAGCACCATCACCTCGAAACGGCCGGCGAGGTCCAGCTCGTCGACGATCGTCCGGATGGCACCCGCCTTGCCGCGGTTGGGCTGGATGTCGAGCGCCGTGGCCCCGCACGCGCGCACGAGCGCGACGGTGCCGTCGGTGCAGCCGTCGCAGGCGACGAACACGTTCTCGACCGGCACCTGACGCGCGGCGGAGCGGATCGTCGCCTCGATCACGAGCTCCTCGTCGTGCGCCGCGATGACGATCGCCACCTGGGAGGCGTCGGGGACCCCGGCGACGTCGGTGCCCGCCGGGCGCCGCAGCCGCGCGGCGACGACGCGGACGATCCCGGCGCTCAGCCACAGCAGGGTGTTGAGGCCGACGACGACCAGGACGGTCACGACGAACGCCGCCATGATGCCTCCTGATCGGGTCGGTGGTGCCTCGACGCTAACGGCCCCGCGGGGCCGCCCGTCCGCACGGCGGATGGGGGGATCCGCACCGCCGTGCGGTATCCCGCAGTCCGGCGCCGGGGCTCCCGCAGTCCTGCCGCGCAGCCGTTGACCGGGCCGTGGGCCGGGTCGACAGTGGGGCGCACCGGTTCCCGATCCCCGGGTGCCGCCCATCCCGATCCCTACGGCGTCGACCCCCATCGACGCGCTTGGAGGCTGCACCATGACCTCTCTCGAGACACGTCCGCTCGTGACCCCGGCCCGGCGAGGACGCAGTTCCGCCGCGCTCCCCTCGAGTCCCCCGTTCCGGCACGACGAGTTCGACATCGCGATCGTCGGGCTCGGCTACGTCGGCCTGCCCACGGCTCTCGCGTACCACCACGCCGGCGCCCGGGTGCTGGGCCTCGAGATCTCGCCGCAGCGCATCGCGGGCATCCGCTCCGAGGCGGTCGACCTGCTGCCCTCCGACCACGCCCGCCTCACCGAGGCCCTGCGCGACCCCGACTTCGCGATCGTCGACGACCCGACGATGCTGCGGCGGGCCGCCGCGGTGATCGTCTGCGTGCCGACGCCCGTCGACCACCACCTCGTGCCCGACCTGGCGATGCTCAGCGCCGCCTGCGCGGACGTCGTGGCCAACGCGGTGCCGGGGCAGATCCTCATGCTGACCTCGACGAGCTACGTCGGCTGCACCGAGGACCTGCTGGTCACCCCGCTCCGCGAACGCGGGCTCATCCCCGGCGAGTCGATCTCGGTGGCCTTCAGCCCCGAGCGGATCGACCCGGGCAACGACAGCTTCGAGCACGAGTTCGTGCCGCGGGTCGTCGGCGGCGCCACCCCCAGCTGCGAACTGCGGGCCTCGGCGGTGCTCTCGCGCTACACCGCGCGCGTGCACCGCGTGGAATCCCTCGCCGCGGCGGAGATGACGAAGCTGCTGGAGAACACCTTCCGCGCGGTCAACATCGCGCTCGCCAACGAGGTCGCCGACATCTGCCGCGAGCTCGGGGTGCCCGTCACCGAGGTGATCGACGCGGCCGCGACGAAGCCCTACGGGTTCATGCCGTTCCTCCCCGGTCCCGGGGTGGGCGGGCACTGCATCCCGTGCGACCCGCACTACCTGCTCTGGCAGCTCAAGGAGCGCCGCGTGGCCGCCCCGATGATCACGCAGGCGATGACCGAGATCGCGGCACGGCCGGCCCGTGTGGTCGACCGCGTATCCCAGGTGCTGTCGGATGCGGGCCTCGGGGTGCGCGGCGCACGCGTGCTCGTCGTCGGCGTCGCCTACAAGCCCGACGTCGCCGACCTGCGTGAGTCGCCCGCCCTCGAGATCATCCAGGGCCTCGAGCGCCGCGGCGCCACCGTCGGCTTCCTGGATCCGCTCTGCCCGCAGGCGCGGATGGCCGACGGACGCATCGTCGAGGCGGTGCTCGATCCGCTCGCCTTCGACCCGCAGCTCGTCATCCTGCACACCCGGCACCACGGCCTCGACCTGTCGTGGATCGGCGAGGAGCACCTCGTGCTCGACGCCAGCTACCGTGAACTCGCCGTGCCGCGGCGCGTGACCCTGTGAGGTGACGTGATGCGCTGCACGGTCACGGGCGGAGCCGGATTCCTCGGCAGCCACCTGGTCGAACTGCTCCTCGATCGCGGGGACGACGTCGTCGTGCTCGACGACGAGAGCACGGGGCGACCCGACAACCTCCGCGACGTCCTCGACGATCCGCGGCTCGACTACCGCGTCGGCTCGATCCTCGATCCCGACGTGGTCCGCGCGGCGGTCAGGGGAAGCGATCGGGTGTTCCACCTGGCCGCCGCAGTGGGGGTGCGCCGGATCGTCGAGCACCCGCTCGAGGGCCTGCGGATCAACCTGCACGGCACCGAGAACGTGCTCGACGCGTGCGTCGACTCGGGCGCCCGGCTGCTGCTGGTCTCGACGAGCGAGGTGTACGGCAAGAACACCTCCGACGCCCTGTCGGAGGACGCCGACCGCATCCTCGGCTCCGCACTCGTCGCACGCTGGACCTACGCCGCGGCGAAGGGGCTCGACGAGTCGTTCGCCCACGCGTATGCGCAGGAGTACGGCCTCGAGGTCGCGATCGCGCGCCCGTTCAACACCGTCGGCCCCCGGCAGACGGGTCGCTACGGCATGGTCGTGCCGAACCTCGTGGGGCAGGCGCTCCGCGAGGAGCCGTTGACGGTCTTCGGCGACGGACGCCAGTCACGGTGCTTCTCGTCGGTGTACGACGTGGTGCCGGCGTTCGCGCGGCTCGTCGAGGAACCGCGGGCTCTCGGCCGCGCGGTGAACCTCGGCGGCGGCACCGAGATCTCGATCCTCGAGCTCGCGGAACGCATCGTGCAGCTCACCGGGAGCCGCAGCCCCATCCGGCTGGTGCCCTACGGCGAGGCCTACCCCGACGGCTTCGAGGACATGCGCCGCCGCGTGCCCGACAACTCGCTCGCGCGCGAGCTCATCGACTTCGTGCCCCGCACGGGGATCGACGACATCGTGTGGAGCGTCGCCACCACCCTGGGCGACCCCGGCGTCGCCCGCTCCGCCGAGTGGAGCGCCTTCCGCGCGCAGACGCGCGCCTCGCGCACCCTCACCCCCGCATCGATCTCCTCGAGGTGACCATCATGAACAGACGACGCCTTTTCGGCTTCGGAGGGCTCGCCGCCGCCGCGGCACTGCTCCTCTCCTTCGCCACGGGCCATCACATCCTCCCCACGACGCCGAGCCCGACGCCGTCGCCCAGCACGAGCGCGCCGCAGGCGGCACCGGATCCGGCACCGACCGATCCGGATCCCGATCCGATCGTCGACCCGGCACCCGACCCGGTGCTGCCGCCGGCCGACCCGCCGGCGGATCCGGCCCCGACCGATCCGAGCACGCCGAGCGACCCGACGACGCCGACCGACCCGACGACGCCGACCGATCCGACGACGCCCGCGGACCCGCCGGCGGACCCGACCCCGCCTGCCGACCCGCCCGCGGATCCGACCCCGCCGGCCGACCCGCCGGCCGACCCGCCCGCCGACCCGACCCCGCCTGCCGACCCGCCCGCGGATCCCTCGGCCGACCCGACCCCGCCGACGGATCCCGTCGTCAAGACCGGACCGCTGACGACCGTGAGCCTCACCTTCGACGACGGCAACGCGAGCCAGGCGCTCGGCGCCTCGATCCTCGGCGCGCACGGCCTGGTCGGAACGTTCTACATCAACTCGGGCACCATCGGCACGCCGGGCAAGCTCACCCTCGCCCAGCTGCAGGCCTTCGCCGCCGCCGGCAACGAGATCGGCGGGCACACCGTGACGCACGTCGACCTGACGACCGTGCCGAACGACGAGGTGCTGCGGCAGGTCTGCGACGACCGCGTGCAGCTGTCGAGCTGGGGCTTCCAGGTACGCAGCTTCGCGTACCCGTTCGCGGAGGTCTCGAACGCGGTCGCCCAGGACGTCATGGACTGCGGCTACAACAGCGGCCGCCTGCTCGGCGACATCCGCTCGCGCTTCGGCTGCGCCGGATGCGACTGGGCCGAGAGCGTGCCCCCCGCGCGTCCCGCGATCACCCAGGCGCTCGACCAGTTCGACCTCGGCTGGACGCTCGACGACCTCGAGGGCATCGTGCTGGCGGCGGAGGCGCACGGCGGCGGCTGGCTGCAGTTCACCTTCCACGACGTCTGCACAGGAACCTGCGGGGAGCTCGCGATCGACTCCGGGATGCTCGACGCCTTCGCGAGCTGGTTGCAGGACCGCGGCACGACCCACAACACGGTCGTGCGCACGGTCGGCGACGTCATCGGAGGGCCGGTCAAGCCGCTCGTCGCGGGTCCGGCCGTGCCGCCGCCCACCGACGAGAACACGGTGATCAACCCCAGCCTCGAGACCATGCAGAACGGCTTCCCCGCCTGCTGGTACCAGGCTCCGTGGGGCGACAACGACGCGAGCTTCTCGCTCGTGAGCCCCGGCCACTCGGGATCGGTCGCCAGCCAGGTGACGATCACGCAGTACGGCTCCGGCGAGGGCAAGATCATCCCGACCCTCGACCTCGGCGCCTGCGCGCCGAGCGTGACGACCGGCCACAGCTACGTGCTGTCCGGGTGGTACAAGTCGACCGGGGTGACCCAGTTCGCGGTGTACCTGCGCACGACGACCGGCGCCTGGATCTACTGGACCTCGAGTCCGTGGTTCGCCTCGGCGACCGACTGGACCCAGGCGGTCTGGCAGACGGATCCGATCCCCGCGGGCTACACGGGCATCAGCTTCGGACTGAACATCTTCAGCCCCGGGACGCTCGTGACGGATGATTACTCCATGGTCGACGCGGCACCGCCGGTGGTGCAGAGCCTGGTGTCCGAGCCCCCCGCGGATCCGCCCGCCGAGGAGCCGGTGACCGAGCTCGCCCCGGCCGACCCGCCGGCCGACGAGCCGCCGGCCGAGAACCCGCCCGCCGACCAGGCGAGCGACCCGCCCGCCGAGGCACCGGCACCGCCGGCCGATCCTCCGGCCGATCCCCCCGCGGACGCCTCGACCGAGGCACCGCCGGCCGAGTCCTGACCGTGCGCCCGACGAGGATCGCGGCCGTGTGCGCCCTGGGCGCCATGGTCGCGATCCTCGGCGCGTGCACCGCGCCCCCGCCCCAGCCGACCCCGTCGGCGAGCACCCCCCGCCCGAGCCGCTCGGCCACCCCGAGCCCCACGCCGGAAGCGACGCCGACACCGACGACGGATCCCGGCGGCGATGCGGGCGCGGGACCCGGCGCGGGAGGGGGCACGGGCGGCGGCGGGGGCTCGTCCTACCCGTGGCACCACGACATCCCGTCGACCACCTTCTGGGTGGGTGAGATCTTCGACCCGGGCGCATCCGACGGCAGCCAGGAGATCTCGACCTACGACTCGGACTGGCTCTCGAGCTACGGCGGCTGCGACGGTGTGGTGGCCGGAGGCGGCTGCCGCACCGAGGCGCGCACGGCCGCCAACGACTACTTCCCCTCCAGCATGACCCCGCGGGAGAACCCGTTCTACCTCGACCTGCCCTACGACGACGTCAACGACGCGACCGGCTTCGCGCAGCGGGATGCCGTGATCCCCTGGGCGTCGCAGCAGCCGTACGCCGCGCACCGCGGCGACCAGGGCTTCAGCTATCTGAAGAACCGGTGGGTGCAGCTCGTGCGCGAGGGGCGCACCTGTTACGGGCAGATCCAGGACGCGGGCCCCGGGCAGTATCACGACGCCGCCTACGCGTTCGGCGGCGACGACGCGCGCCCCGCCAACACCCGCTACGGGGGTGCCGGACTCGACGTCTCGCCCGCTCTCACCGGGTGCCTCGGCTACCCCGAGCTCGACGGCGACAGCGCGCGGGTCGACTGGCGCTTCGTCGAGGCCTCCGAGGTGCCCGCAGGGCCCTGGACGCGCATCATCACCACGAGCGGAGTGCGCTGACGGCGCGCCCCGTCAGGACGCGACGGGCGCGATCTCCGCGTCCGGGTGGGCGGCGTGCTCGGCCTCCACCGCCTCCTCGATGGCGCCACGGGTGGCACCGCCGGCCTGGCGGAAGTGGCCGAGCAGCGCGAGCAGCAGACCGCCGAGGGTCCAGCCGGCCAGCACGAGCCACGGGAAGGTGGCGTCCGCCTGCGGGAAGTAGGCGACGTCGCGCACGAGGGTCGCGGCCGCTCCCGGCGGGAACCACTGGCCGATCGCGCCCCACGGCTCGGGCAGGAACTGCACGGGTGCGGCGGCCGAGGAGATCGGGTTGGCGAACAGCAGGAAGGCCACGGGCCCGAGCGCCACGCCGGCACGTCCGACGACGCTCGCGAAGCCGACGATGGGCGCCCCGATCGCGGCGAAGGCGAGCACGTAGGCGAGCGAGTTGACGAGGTAGTCCCCCGGAAGCACACCGAACCAGCCCTGCAGGATCGCCGTGGCGGCGAAGCCGGCGGCCACGACGTAGACGGCGAGGGCGACCACGCGGCGCCAGACGCCCACGATCGCGACGGTGATGATGATGCCGCCGATCATGCCGCCGAGCACGAGCGGGAAGGCGGCGGCGACGAGGCCGGTGCCGCGGGGGTCGGCGTCGACGAGCGGCACGACGTCGGTGACCTCGACGGTGACGGTGGGGGCGGTTCCGCCCGCGGCGGCCGCCTGGACGTCGGCGACGGTCTGCAGCTGCGTCTGCAGCGGCGTCGCGAGGCCGGTGAGCACCTGGGAGACGGCGGGACTCGCGGCGGACGCGACGAGCACCTCGGGAGTCTGCCCGACGACGATCGCCCCGTAGACCTCCCGGGTCTCGATGGCCGAGACGGCGGCGTCGCGGTCGTCGACCGTGGAGAAGTCGAACGCGCCGGGGACCTTCTCGTCGAGGGCCGTCTCGAGGGCGGTGACCGCCGCATCCGGTCCGACGATCGCGACGGGGATGTCCTGCACCTCGGAGGTGAGGGAGGGCCACGAGAAGGCGGTCACGAGCACGCCGACGAGGACGGCGAGCCCCACGCCGATGGCGGCGACGCGGGCCCAGGGCGTGTGGGGGGTGGTGCGGGACATCGGAGGCTCCTCTGTAAAGAAAAACGAATGCTCGTTCTTTATAGCAGATCCTTGTAGAGTCGCACCATGCCCAAGGTCTCCGACGCCCACCGGGCATCGCGGCGAGACCAGATCGTCGACGCCGCGGTGCGGTGCTTCTCCGAGAAAGGCTTCCACCGCACCTCGATGGCCGACATCATCGACGCCTCAGGGCTGTCCGCCGGGGCCATCTACCTGCAGTTCGAGAGCAAGCAGGACATCGTCGCCGCCGCGGCGCAACGCATCATCGGGCACCGGGTGAGCGACATCCGCGACCGCCTCGCCGCGCCCCCGCTGCCCCAGCCCGACGAGTTCATCCAGATCACGATGGACGGACTCGCGAGCGAGGTACGGGACTCGCGGATGCTCGTGCAGCTGTGGTCGGAATCGTTCTTCGCCGACGACATGACGAGGATCGTCGACCAGGTGTTCGGGCTCATGCGGGCGACCGTGGCCGACTACCTGTCGCGGTGGGCGGCCGAGCATCGAGCCCTCGCACCCGCCGCCGCCACCGCCTGGGGTGAGGAGACCGCCCCCGCGCTGCTCGGGCTGCTGCAGGGGCACATCCTGCAGTCCGCCCTGCTGCACGACTTCGACCCCGCCGCCTACCGGCGGGCCGTGCACAACCTCTTCGTGTGAGGCGGGCCTACCAGCGCGGATGCACGGCCGCCCGGAAGCGACGGTCGTAGAGCTCGCGCACCGACGCCGTGAACGCCTCGCCCAGCGGCGGCACCTCCCCCGCCGACGCGTTCGCCTCCGCCTGGGCGACATTGCGCGCCCCCGGGATCACCGTCGACACACCGGGCAGCTGCGCGACCCAGGCGAGAGCCGCGCGCGCGGGCGGCAGCCCGGCCTCCGCCGCGAGCGCCGCGAACTCGCGCGCCGCCTCCACGCCCACCGCGTAGTCGACGCCCGAGAAGGTCTCCCCCTGGTCGAACGCCTCCCCGTGCCGGTTGAAGCTGCGGTGGTCGTCGGCCGCGAAACTCGTCTCCAGGGTGTACCGACCCGAGAGCAGACCGCTCGCGAGCGGCACCCGCGCGATGATGCCCACCCCCGCCGCCTCCGCCGCCGGCAGCACCGCGTCGAGCGGCTTCAACCGGAACGCGTTGAGGATGATCTGCACCGTCGCGACGTGCGGGCGCGCGATCGCCGCGAGCGCCTCCTCCACCGTCTCGACGCTCACGCCGTACGCCGACGTGACGCCCTCCTCGACGAGGGTGTCGAGCGCGTCGAACACGGCGTCGCTCGCGTAGACCGCCGACGGCGGGCAGTGCAGCTGCACGAGGTCCAGGGTCTCGACGCCCAGATTGCGCCTGCTGCGGTCGGTCCAGGCGCGGAAGTTCGCCATCACATAGTTCTCGGGCAGCTGCTCCAGGCGACGGCCCATCTTCGTGGCGACGGTGACATCGGCGCCCGGGTTGTCGCGACGCCACGAGCCGATCAGCGACTCGCTGCGACCGTCGCCGTACACGTCGGCGGTGTCGAAGAAGGTGACGCCCGCGGCCAGACTCGCATCCAACACGGCGCGCGCGTCCGCCTCGCTCACCTGCCCCCAGTCCGCTCCGAGCTGCCAGGTGCCGAGACCGATGACCGAGACGTCGCGGCCGGTGCGGCCGAGGGTGCGATGCTGCATGACTCGAGCCTACGGTTCGACTCGACGTCGGCGTCGATCGGATTCGGTTCCGCGACGCATGCCCCCGCGTGCCGCGTGCCGCGGCGCGCTCCCGCCAGACCCGATGCCAGCGTCCCGGAACCGAATCCGACCGCCACCGACTGCGTCCTCTCTCAGTTCGAGTCCGTTGTGGGGGTGAGGAGGGTGGCGACGGCTCGGGCCAGGCGCTTGCCGATCAGGTGGTCGGCGCTGCGCACACGGGTGACCGTCACCCCGCGCATCCGCTCCGCGATCCGGATGCCGCCGGGAGACGAGAACTGGTCGAGGGTGCCGTAGACGATGTCGACCGGCACCCGCAGGGCCGCGATGTCGGAGATCGTGGTCTGCGACTCGATCGTGTGCTCGAGCGACTTCACGAACGGATCCCAGCTCGCCGCGTCGAGGTGCACCATGCCCGGGATCGGCAGCACCCGCCGCAGCACCCCCGCGTTGCGCAGCGTGAACGCCTCGTTCTCGCGGAGGAAGCGGTAGGCCCGCAGGTAGAGGTCCTGCACGGTGCGGTCGCGATCGTCCGAGAGCTCCCGCGGATCGAGGTAGATCGGGGGGCTCACCAGCATCAACCGGCTCACCCGGCCGGGGTTGCGCGCCGCGTAGCGCGCCGCGATGAGCCCGCCCATCGAATGCCCGACGAGCGTGAACGAGCCGCGCAGCCGCAGTCGCCGGATCGTGCGGGCGAGGGCGGCCTCGTGATCCTCCAACCGGTACTCGCAGTCCGGCGGAACCGGCGACCCGCCGAAGCCCAGCAGGTCGATGCTGATGCAGCGGAACCCCTGCTCGAGCAGCGGCACCAGGTTCTCGAAGGTGACCGACGACGAGGCGATCCCGTGGATCAGCACCACGACGGGCCCCGCGCCCCGGTCGTCCGCGACGTGCAGCAGCGGCGCACGCCGGAACGGATTCCACCCCATGCCCCGAGGCTATAGCGGGGCACGGGGTGGAGAGGAGGGGTGGTCAGCTCTCGCGGAGCTGCTCCTTGTAGTCGTTCTTGGCGTGCACGCGGTCGCGCTCGGCCTCGGCGCGCTTCACGTCGGCGTCGGCCTTGACCTCGTCGACCTTGTCCTCCGCGCGCTCCTTGGTGTCGTCCACCCACTCGCCGACCTTCTTGCCGGTGGCGTCGGCCGCGTCCTTCGCGTCGTCCAGGAAACCCATCTCGTCCTCCTCGTGGCAGGAACCTCGTGGCCGGCCGGTCGACCGACCACTCCCCCATCAGATCGCGTCCCGCCGGGACGCGACACGGGCTTGACACGGCGCCGCGGGCCGCCTACGCCGTGACGGAATCGTGACCGCGCGACGTCCGAATCGTGATGAAAGTTGGGTGGTGCTCGCATCCCCCCGCTTCTAGCGTGGCGCCATGAGGCACATCTCCCGCAGCACAGCAGCCCTCGCCGCGCTCCTCGCGGCGGGCATCGCCCTCACCGGATGCTCCGCCGGGTACTCCGGCGCCTCGGACTCGGGCGGGACGACGTCCGAGTACGCCCCCCAGGCCGCCGACGGCGCCTCGGCGGACGACAAGGGTTCGAGCAGCTCCGCCGCCGACCAGGCGCTCGTCATCACCGGCACCGTCACCATCACGGCCGACGACCCGATCGCCGCATCCGCGCGTGCCACCGCGATCGCCGTCGGGGCCGGCGGACGCGTCGACGCGCGTCGGGAGTCGGCGCCGCGCGACGGCGACGCCGGCAGCGCGACCCTCACCCTGCGCATCCCCGCGGCATCCGTGGAGGAGGTGCGCACCCAGCTCGCCGAGCTCGGGACCGTCGAGCAGACGAGCTTCGACGCGGTCGACGTCGGCACCCGTCAGCGCGACCTCGACACCCGCATCTCGACCCTGCGCGCCTCGATCGCCCGCTACACGACGTGGCTGGCCGACGCCGACACCACAGCCGACCTCATCTCGCTCGAGTCCGCCATCTCGGATCGTCAGACCCAGCTCGAGTCGCTCGAGGCGGAGCAGCGCGAGCTCGCCGACCAGGTCGCCATGTCGACGATCACGCTCTCGCTCATCTCGCCGTCGCTCGCGCCGCCGCCCGACGGCCCGACGACCTTCGGGGAGGGGCTCGTGGCCGGATGGGCCGCGTTCGCGGGCTTCTGGGCGGCGATCGCCGTCGGGGTCGGCGTCGGGCTGCCGTGGCTCGTGATGCTGGGGATCGTGCTCACCGTGGTCGTGCTGCTCGCGCGTCGGGCCGGGCGCACCGCGCGGACCACCGTGCCCGCGACCGGAACCGTCAACGGCTCCGACGGATCTCCCGGCTGAGCCACAGTGCGGAAGCCGCGCTCGCGAGTGCGAGCACGAGGGGCGCCACGATGAACAGGGCGTCGGCGCGGATCACCCCGATGACGGTGTCGATCACGTTCACCGTCGCGAGGGCGGCCGCGGCGAGCACGGCGCCCCAGGCGGACCTCGCGATCGACACGGCGATCGCGACGAACAGGAAGACGAGGCTGCGGCCGGTGGCGTAGAGGAAGCTCTCACCCCATCCGGAGGCCACGAGCTCGTAGATCGCGAAGCCGAGGCCCGCGAACGCGGTGACGAGGGTCACACCGACCGTCACGCGGAACGGCACGACGACCGACGGGGCGAGCGCGGGGATGTCCATGGCGCCCATTGTGCACCGCGCGCCGGACTCCGCGGCGGGGGCGCGCTCAGCTCGCGGCGCGGATGAGGGCGAGCAGCGCCTCCCCGTAGGCCTCGGTGGCGTCGTCGGCCTCGAACGCGACGACGACCCCGGCGCGCTCGGTGGTGACCCGGTAGCGGGCTCCCGCGCCCTGCGGCACCCGCTCGAGCGAGCGGAAGGACCCCCGCAGCAGCTCCCGCAGCTGCTCCTCGCGGGGAAGCCACAGCGCGTCGTCGAGGGCGACCGAGTCGAGGGCCCACTCGGTCGTGCCGTTGAAGCCGAGCACCGAACCGGTCGGGTAGTGATGCGCCTCGATCGTCATGTCGCTCACGGTGAAGACGTCGCCCTCGAACTCGCCGCCGCCGATCTGGAAGGCGTCGCCGGATGCGGGTGTCCAGGAGAGCCCCGCATCCCGCAGCTCGCGGGCCAGTCGCGTCGAGATCATCCCCCCAGTCTGCCTCCCTCCCGAATCGTCGTCAGCCGCGCTGACCCGGGCCGCCCTGGCCGCCGCCGGGCATCTGACCGCCGCCCATGCCGCCGCCCATGCCGGTCGACGCCTCACCCGCCGTGCCGGAGCCGGCGGATGCGCCGTCGACGAGCACGGTGTAGCTCTGGCCGTCGACCACGTCCGCGGTGCTGACCACGACGTTGCCGAACTCCTTGAGCGCCGTCAGCTCGGCGATCACGGTGCCGTCGGATGCGACCAGCTGCACCGTGTGGCCGGCCGAACCGCTCGCGTTCACCGAGACGAAGCCCTGCTCCGAGTCGGCGTCGGGGGTCTCGGCCATGCCCGAGCTGCCGATGGCGAGGAGCGTGCCGCCCGAGACCGTGAGGGTTCCGTTGGTGTCGAGCGCGCCGTTGCCGTCCGCCGTCGGGCCGTAGACGGTGACCGTGCCGCCCGACATCTCCAGCGACCCGTTCGAGTCGAGCCCGTCGCCCTGCGCGTCGACGGTCAGCGTTCCGCCCGAGATCGAGATGAGCTGGCCGCCGTCGCCCATGCCGCCCATGCCCGTCGCGTCGCCGCCCGAGGCGTTGAGCCCGTCGTCGCTCGAGGTCACGTCGACCGTGCCGCCGGCGATCGAGATGGTGAAGCTCTCGATGCCCTCGTTCGAGTCCGCGACCGTCACGTCGCCGCCGTCGATCGCGAGCACCACCTCCGAGTGCAGCCCGTCGTCGGCCGCGTCGACGGTGAGCGAACCGCCCGTGACGACGATGTCGGTCTGCGCGTCGAGCCCGTCGTCGGCCGCGGTGACGTCGATCGCGCCGCCGGCGATCTCGATCCAGCCCTGCGTCTCGTCCTCGTCCTGACTCGACTTCAGGCCGTCGCCTCCGGCGTCCACGGTCAGCTCGCCGCCCGACACGACGAGCGCGTCATGACCGCGCACACCGTCGTCGGCGGCGTGGACGTCGACCGTGCCGGACAGGATGACGAGGTCGTCGCTCGTGGAGATGCCGTCGTCGACGGCGGTGACCGCGAGCGCACCGGAACCGGAGATGGTGAGGTCGGCGTCCGAGGCGATGGCCGCGTGGAACTCCGCGTCGTCGGCGTAGCTCGTGCCGGCATCCGACACGGTGTTCGCACTGCCGTCCGCGAGGAAGATGCCCACGTCATCCGCGCTCGTCACCTGGATCGCGGGGCCGTCGGACCTCGAGACGTCGGCGTCGTCGAGGATCAGCACGACGAGTGCGTCCTCGCCCGCGTCGACGACCACGCCGCCCGGGTACTCCCCGGAGAGCCGGTAGACGCCGGCCTCGGTGATCGTGACGGTGTCCGCGGACGCCGCGACGTCGACCGCTGCCGCCGCGTCCCACTCGTCGTCGTTCACGGTCGTCGCATCCGAATTCGCGGCGAGGATCGCCTCGGCGCTCAGGTCGTCGGGCACGGTCACGGTCGACGCGGTCGAGGTCTGCCCGTTCTGCGACGTCGTCGCGGCGACGGCGCATCCGGTGAGGCCGAGCGCGGCCGCCAGGGCGGCGGTCGACAGGAGCACGGCGGGTCGGCGGATCTTCATGGGGGTCTCCTTCCGGGAGGGGTCGTCAGGCGGCGTGCGCGAAATGCCGGCGCAGCACGCGGTTCCACTTGTGCGAGGGCAGATCGGGACGAAGGGCCGCGAGCCCGGTGCCGAACTTCGACACCCGGGCCGGTCGATGCCCGCTGCGCCACAGCAGCCGGTCGAGCTCGGATGCGGCGCCGGCCGACTTCGTCTCGACGATCGCGAGGTCGGGCAGGGCGAGCTGCTCGCCCGCCGCCGCCTCCCAGCCGAGCTCGGTGTCGACGGTCGCCCGGCTGCCGGAGCCCGGCAGGTAGAGGGTCTCGCGCACATACCGGGTGACGAGGGTGGGCTGCAGCAGCTGGGGGTCGTCGAGCCCGAGCTCGACGAGAGGCGGTGCGGCGTAGGCGATGCCCGCGGGTGTCAGCTCGTCGCGGTGCTCGATCTCGTAGGCCAGACGCTCCTTCACGGTGACGCTGCGGGCACCCTTGGTCTTCAGCTCGAGGAAGGCGTCACCACTGTCGAGGTAGCTGCGGGTGCGCAGCTTGAAGCGCCGGCGGCGGCCGAGAGCCGCCATCCGGTAGCTCAGCAGGTCGTCGGTGTCGAAGTACACCGACTCGTAGACCGCGCCGCGTGCGCCGTCGATCTCGAGCACGCGGGTCTCGGGCGCCAGGGTCGCGAGCATCCGGGCGGCGTCGGCGCGGGGCAGCACGTACTTGCGGTCGACGCGGGTCTGGAGCGCCGCACGCTCGAGCAGCTCGTCGAGGGTGATCGGGGGGAGCGCTCCCGGCGCCAGCAGGCCGGACATCAGCGGCTCTCCGTCCGCGCCGGGCGCCGCGCCTCGACCGCGGGGGCGACCACCTCGTAGCGCACCTCGACGAGCGTCGAGTCGTCGACGAGGTCGAGCTCGCGTACCGTCACCCGGTGCACGCGGGCGCCGAGCGTGCGCTCGAGGGCGGCCCGCAGCGCCGTCTCGTCGGGGTAGGCCTTGTCGAGGCGGACGAGCTGCTGCCGGTAGCGGCGCAGCACGAGCCGGCTGTCGCCCACGGCGAGCACGAGCACGACGAGCGCCATGAGCCCGAGCGACACCCACGGCGTGGCGGAGCCGAGGCCGCCGACGAGGCCGAGCGCGAGCGCGGCGAAGTAGTAGGCCACCTCGTGCTGCTCGATCTCCGAGGAGCGCAGGCGGATGATCGACAGCACCCCGAACAGCCCGAGGCCGATCCCGAGCCCCACCGCGGAGGTGCCGAGCACGATCGACACGGCGAGCACACCGACGTTGACCGTGAGGAACGCGACGACGAGGTCGCGCCGACGGTGGCGCGGGAAGTACAGCGCGAACACGAGCAGGGCGATTCCGACGAGGTCGGCGGCGAGGAGGAGCGGGTCCATGGGGTCTCCCGGATGACGGTGGGGCTTCTGACTCCCCCATGAAGCCAGGCCGTCCTCATCCGAGCCCTGGCGGCGTCTATGCGGCGCCTGGGAATCGCTCGGACGCAACACGGGGTCACGGAAGGCAACCTCGGGACGCAAACGGTCCGCGCATCCGGATGCGGTGTCAGGATCGGCACGGCGCTGCGGCGAGGAGCGGCGGGAGGAGGCACGACATGGTCGACACGATCCGGGTGGTCGGGGTGAGCGGGAGCCCCACCGACCCCTCGCGCACGACGGCGCTCGTGCGCCGGGTGTCGGAGGCCTTCGCGGAACGGCTCGGGGGCGAGGCCCAGGTGATCGAGCTCGCGACGGTGCTGCCGGCGCTCGCGACCGGCGGCTACCGCGGGGGGCTCGGGCGGGCCGCCCTCGACGCGCTCGAGGCGGTCGAGGCGGCGGACCTGCTCGTGGTCGGCTCACCCGCCTACCGGGCCACCTACTCGGGGCTGTTCAAGCTGTTCTTCGACTACGTCGGGCAGTACGCGCTCGTCGACACCCCGATCGTGCTGACGGCGACGGGAGGCTCCGACCGCCACGCACTGCTCGTCGAGCACCAGATGCGGCCGCTGTTCGGCTTCTTCCAGGCGCTCACGCTGCCCCTCGGCATCTTCGCGAACGAGCGCGACTTCACCGACTACCGGGTGACCGGCGACGAGCTCGGCGAGCGCATCGACACGTCGATCGAGCGCGCGCTGCCGCTCGTGCAGAGCCGCATCGCCGCGAACGCCGCTGTGCCGGTGGCCTGACCCGCTCCCGGTTCAGCTGCGGGCGCGCGGCACCAGGCGCTCGAGCTGGGTCACGTGGGCGGGCTCGAGCTCGGCGAGCGACGAGGTGCCGAGCAGCTTCATGGTGCGCACCAGCTCGCCCGTCAGGATCTCGAGCGCGCGCTCGACGCCCGGGCGCCCGCCGGCCATGAGGCCGTAGAGGTAAGCGCGACCGATCATCGTGAACTTCGCGCCGAGCGCGACCGAGGCCACGATGTCGGCGCCGTTCATGATGCCGGTGTCGACGCCCACCTCGACATCCGCTCCGACCTCGCGCACGACGTCCGGCAGGAGGTGGAACGGGATGGGGGCGCGGTCGAGCTGGCGGCCGCCGTGGTTCGACAGCACGATGCCGTCGACGCCGCGGTCGGCGAGGGCGCGCGCGTCGTCGACGCTCTGCACGCCCTTGATCACGATCCTGCCCGGCCACATCCCGCGGATGACGTCGAGGTCGTCGAAGGAGATCGTCGGGTCCATCGCGGCGTCGAGCAGTTCGCCGACGGTGCCGCCCGTGGACTGCAGCGAGGCGAACTCGAGCTTCGGGGTGGTGAGGAAGTCCCACCACCACCACGGCCGCGGGATGGCGTTGACGATCGTGCCGAGCGTCAGCTGCGGCGGGATCGAGAAGCCGTTGCGCTTGTCGCGCAGGCGCGCGCCGGCGACGGGGGTGTCGACCGTGAAGTGCAGCGTGTCGAATCCGGCCTTCGCGGCACGCTCGACGAGCCCGTAGGAGATCTCGCGATCGCGCATGACGTAGAGCTGGAACCAGTTGCGTCCGTCGGGGTTGGCCTCCTTCACGCCCTCGATCGAGGTCGTGCCGAGCGTCGAGAGCGTGAACGGGATGCCGAAGGCGCCCGCCGCGCCGGCACCCGCGATCTCGCCCTCGGTCTGCATGAGCCGGGTGAAGCCGGTCGGGGCGATCGCGAGCGGGAACGTCGACGGGCCGCCGAGGATCGTGGAGCTCGTGTCGACGTCGGTCGCCGGGCGCAGGATGCGGGGGCTGAACTCGACGTCCTCGAAGGCCTGCCGGGCGCGCGCGAGCGAGAGCTCGCCCTCGGCGGCGCCGTCGGTGTAGTCGAAGGCGGCCTTCGGGGTGCGGCGCTTCGCGATGGCGCGCAGGTCGGCGATGGTGAGCGCCGCCGAGAGACGGCGCTTGCGGGCGTCGAGCTCGGGCTTCTTGAACCTCATGAGCTCGAGGAGTTCGGCCGGGCGGGGGAACTGGCGCTTGACCATCGTGGTCACCTTCCGTGCAGCGAGTCGTGGTGCGCGAGCAGGCGGTCGCGCGACGCGAGGATGTGGGATCGGGTGAGGTGCTCGGCGAGAGCCGTGTCGCGTTCGGCGACGGCAGCCAGGATGCGGCCGTGCTCGGCGGCCACCTCGCGCGTGGAGCGCAGGCGGTGCGCGTCGACCTGGGCGAGGGCGAACTCGATCTCGCCCATGAGCTGGTCGTGCAGACGCGGCAGGCGGCTCGACGGGGCACCCTGCACGAGGGCGCGGTGGAAGGCGAGGTCGATCGCCCAGTAGGAGGCGTCGGCGTCGAGGGCGAGCAGCCGCTCGTGGGCCGCCGCCGCCGCGTCGGGCACGACGCCGGTGCCCGCCAGCAGCTCGACGGCGGCCGACTCGACGGCGGCGCGCGCCGCGAACAGGTCGGCGAGGTCGTCGCGGTCGAACGCCCGCACGCGCGCGGCGTGGTGCGGCTCGCGCGCGAGCAGCCCGTCCGCGACGAGCCGGTCGATCGCGATGCGCGCGGTGGGGCGCGCGACCCGGTAGGTGTCCGAGACGAGCGCCTCGGTGACCGTCGTGCCCGGAGCCACGGTGCCGGCGAGGATCGCGCTGCGCAGCGAGGCGACCACGGCATCCGGGCGCACCGTCGCGCCGCTGCCCGCATCCGTCGTCGTCATGATTGTCAGACAATACCATCTTGTCTGACAATCGAAAGCCCCGCCCTGAGGGGTCGCAAACTGCACTCACACCCGCGTGTTGGGTGCACTTTGCGACCCCTCACCGCCCGGCGCTACTCCCAGCGGCCGGCGCGGTAGTCGGCGGTGATGCGGCGGACGGTGCCGGAACGGCCGCGCACCACGATCGACTCGGTGCGGATCACCGGGCCGAGCTTGCGCACCCCGTCGAGCAGGGCGCCGTCGGTCACCCCCGTGGCGACGAAGAAGGTGTTGTCGCCGCGCACCAGGTCGTCGGCCTCGTAGACGTGGTCGAAGAGCAACCCCGCCGCCTCGCCGCGCTCGCGCTCGGCGTCGTCGCCCGGCACGAGCCGCCCCTGGATGAGACCGCCGAGCGCCTTCACGGCACACGCGGTCGCGACGCCCTCCGGACTGCCGCCGATGCCGACGCACATGTCGAGCTCGCCGTCGAGGGAGGCCGCCGCGATGCCGCCGCCCACGTCGCCGTCGAGCAGCAGCCGCACCCCGGCACCGGCGGCGCGGATGTCGGCCACCAGCCCCTCGTGCCGCGGCCGGTCGAGCACGCCCACCGCGAGGTCGCCGACCCGCTTGCCCGAGGCCTTCGCGAGCGCACGCAGGTTGTCGCCGATCGGGCGGCGGATGTCGACGATGTCGACACCCGGCGGACCGGTGACGATCTTGTCCATGTAGAACACGCTCGACGCGTCGAGCATCGTGCCGCGGTCGGAGGCGGCGATCATCGAGATCGCGTTCGGCCGACCGGCGGCGGTGAGCGAGGTGCCGTCGATCGGATCGACCGCGATGTCGCACTCCGGCCCGTCGCCGGTGCCGACGACCTCGCCGTTGAACAGCATCGGCGCGCGGTCCTTCTCGCCCTCGCCGATCACGACGGTGCCGCGGAAGGCGACGGTTCCGAGGAACGCGCGCATCGCGTCGACCGCCGCGCCGTCGGCCGCGATCTTGTCGCCGAGGCCCACGAAGGCCGACGCGCGGATCGCCGCGGCCTCCGTGGCGCGCACCAGCTCGAGCGCGAGGTTCCGGTCGGGGACGGCTGTGCCGAGGACGAAGCTCACGCGACCGCCTTCGAGCGACGCTCGCCGAGCCGCTCCCGCAGCCCCGCCAGCTGGCGACGGATCGCCTCCGGCAGCCGGTCGCCGAAGCGGTCGAGGAACGCATCCGTGTCGTCGGCCTCGGCGAGCAGCGCCGCCTCGTCGATGCGGAAGAGCTCCTCCCAGTCGGCGTCGCTCACACCGGCCGCGCGGTAGTCGATCGTGCCGACGGCGGGCACCTTGCCGACCGGGGTGTCGGATGCGGGGGCCTCCCCCGCGATCCGCTCCACGATCCAGGCGAGCACGCGGCCGTTCTCGCCGAAACCGGGCCACAGCCACCTGCCGTCGGCGCCCTTCCGGAACCAGTTCACCTGGTAGACCGCGGGCACGCCGCCGGTGCGCCGCAGGCGCGTGCCGACCTCGAGCCAGTGGCCGAAGTAGTCGGCCATGTTGTAGCCGCAGAACGGCAGCATGGCGAACGGATCGCGGCGCAGCTCGCCGAGCGTGCCCTCGGCCGCCGCGGTGCGCTCCGAGGCGATGGTCGCGCCGAGGAACACCCCGTGCTCCCAGTCGCGCGCCTCGACGACGAGCGGCACGTTGCCGGCGCGGCGACCGCCGAAGATGATCGCGTCGATCGGAACCCCGTTCGGGTCGTCCCAGTCGGCCGCGATCGAGGGGCACTGCGAGGCCGCCACCGTGAACCGCGAGTTGGGGTGCGCGGCAGGCCTCCCGGACGCCGCATCCCACGGCTCACCGCGCCAGTCGATCAGGCCCTCGGGTGCTGTCGCGGTGAGCCCCTCCCACCAGACGTCGCCGTCCGGGCGCAACGCGACGTTCGTGAAGATCGTGTTGCCCCAGAGGGTGTCGACGGCGGTCGGGTTGGTGTCGCGTCCGGTCCCGGGCGCGACTCCGAAGAATCCGGCCTCGGGGTTGATGGCGCGCAGGCGCCCGTCGGATCCGGGCGCGAGCCAGGTGATGTCGTCGCCGAGCGTCTCGACCTCCCAGCCGGGCAGGGCGGAGCGCAGCATCGCGAAGTTGGTCTTGCCGCACGCCGAGGGGAAGGCCGCCGCGATGTGGAAGCGGCGCCCGCGCGGGTCGGTCACCCGCAGCAGCAGCATGTGCTCGGCGAGCCAGCCCTCGTCGCGTGCCATCACCGACGCGATGCGCAGCGCGAACGACTTCTTCGCGAGGATCGCGTTGCCGCCGTAGGCCGACCCGAAGGAGATGATCTCGCGCGTCTCGGGGAAGTGGCAGATGTACTTGACCGGGTTCGAGGGCCAGGCGACGTCCTCCTGCCCCGGCTCGAGCGGCGCACCGACGGAGTGCAGGGCGGGCACCCAGCGGGCGCCGGCGCGGATGCGGTCGAGGACGGCGTCGCCCACGCGGGTCATGATCGACATCGAGGCGACGACGTAGGCCGAATCGGTCAGCTGCACCCCGTAGCGCGACAGGGCACCGCCGACCGGCCCCATCGAGAACGGCAGCACGTACATGGTGCGCCCGCGCATCGCGCCCGCGAACAGCCCGCGCAGCTCTGCGCGCATCGCCTCGGGCTCGCGCCAGTTGTTGGTGGGTCCGGCGTCGTGCTCCTGCTCCGAGCAGATGAAGGTGCGGGCCTCGACGCGCGCCACGTCATCCGGATCGCTGCGCGCCAGGAAGCTGTAGGGCCGGTGCTCGGGGTTGAGGCGGATGATGCGCCCCTCCTCGACCATCTCGTGCAGCAGCGCGTCGAGTTGGGCTCGGCTGCCGTCGATCCAGACGACGCGATCGGGCTGCAGCAGTTCGACGTTCTCGTCGATCCAGTCGTCGAGCGAACGGACCGGGGCGACGGGGGCGGGCGACGCGGCCATGGGAACCTCCTGAAGAATCGGCGTGATTCCACTCTGCGCGTACATTCCGACCCCGATTCCGCATTCGAGGAGGAAATTTCTGCAGAAATTGCCCTATCGTGCATTCATGGCCGATCTGACGACCCTGGGGCAGCGGATGCGCCACTTCCGTTCCACCGCCGGCCTCACCCTGGGCGAGCTGGGCGACGCGGTCGGCGTCTCCGCCAGCCAGCTCTCGCTCATGGAGAACGGCAAACGCGAACCGCGGCTGTCGCTGCTGTCGTCGATCGCCGACCGGCTCGGCATCCCGGTGGGCGAGCTGCTCGACGAGGCGCCGCCGTCGGAGCGCGCCGCGCTCGAGATCGAGCTCGAGCGGGCCCAGTCGGGCGCGGTCTACGCCGAGCTCGGACTCCCCCAGCTCCGGGCGGGGCGCTCCATGCCCGACGAGGTGCTCGAGACCCTCGTCGGCCTGCACCGCGAGCTCGACCGCCGCTCCCGCGAGAAGATCGCCACCCCCGAGGAGGCGCGGCGCGCCAACACCGAGCTGCGCGCGCGGATGCGCGACCGCGACAACCACATCCCCGAGATCGAGGAGCTCGCCGAGGGCGTCATGCGCGACGCCGGCTACGAGGGCGGCGCGATGACCCACCGCCAGGTGGCGGTCATCGCCCACCGGCTGGGCTTCGAGCTCGTGCACGTCGGCGACCTGCCGCACTCGGCCCGCTCGGTCACCGACCTCGAGAACGGGCGCATCTACCTGCCGCCCGCCTCCATCCCCGGCGGCCACGGCCTGCGATCGATGGCGCTGCAGGCGATCGCGCACCGGCTGCTCGGGCACCACGCACCGCGCGACTACGCCGAGTTCCTGCAGCAGCGCCTCGAGATCAACTACTTCGCCGCATCCTGCCTCATGCCCCGCGGGCACGCGGTGCGCTTCCTCAGCCAGGCCAAGACCGACCGCGACATCGCCATCGAGGACTTCCGCGACGCCTTCGGGGTCACGCACGAGGCCGCGGCGCTGCGCTTCACCAACCTCGCGACCGCCCACCTCGACATGCGCGTGCACTTCCTGCGGGTCGCCGACGACGGCTCGGTCGCGAAGGCCTACGAGAACGACGGCCTGCGCCTGCCGAAGGACGTCACGGGCGGCGTCGAAGGCCAGATCGTGTGCCGCTACTGGTCGGCGCGCACCGCGTTCGCACGCACCAACCGCACGACCGAGTTCTACCAGTACACCGACACCCCGGAGGGCACCTTCTTCGAGTCGAGCCAGACCGGCACGAGCGCGACCGAGGAGTTCTCGATCACGATCGGGGTGCCGTTCGCCGAGTCGAAGTGGTTCCGGGGGCGCGAGGAGACCCGCCGCGAGGTCTCACGATGTCCGGATGCGAACTGCTGCAAGCGCCCGCCGTCCGAGCTCGAGTCGCGCTGGGCGGGCAAGGCCTGGACCAGCGCCAAGGTGCACGCCCACATCTTCTCGCCACTGCCCTCCGGCACCTACCCGGGCGTCGACGACCGCGAGGTGTACGAGTTCCTCGAGTCGCACCGCGCCTCGGACTAGTCGCGTCGCGCGACCGGCTCCGGGCGCACGAGGCGCGCGACCCAGGGCCACACGAGGGCGCCGGCGACGACGGTCACCACGGCCGAGCCGATCACGGTCAGCGAGATGCCGAGCGCCGCCTTGCCGAGCACCTCGCCCACCGAGGTGCTCGTGCCGAACAGCAGCCCGCCGAGCGCGCCGATGCTGGCCGACAGGATCGCCGCCACCACGACCCCCATCGGGGTCGCGAGCAGGGTGACGAGCGCCGGACGCGCGACGCCGTGCGCCCGCAGCACGAGCACGCTGAGCAGGGCGCCGGCGAGCAGCAGCACGGCCCCCACGATGGCGGCCGCGATCGTGACGCCGCTCACGGAGCCCGCGTCGACCGTCGCGAGGGTGTCGTTGGCGGTGCGGGCGGCGGCGAGGCCGCGCACCGCGTTCGCGAGCACCACGATGAGGGTGCGCACGACCGTCCCGAGGTACCAGACGGCGAGCGGCACCGCGAGGGCGAGCAGCCCGAGCCCCATGAGCGGCAGCGCGAGCGCGCCCGCGACCACCGATCCGCGGCGGGCGCGTTTGGCGGCGACCCCGGGATCCGGCTCGGCCGCGGCGGTCTCGGGCGGCGCCTCCGCGGGGGCGGGGGCGGGCTCGACGGGCTCGACGGCGGTGGGGTCGCTCACGCGTTCACCCTAGGGGGCCGCTCGACTCGCGCACCACGAGCTCGGGCTGGAAAACGACCTGCCGGGGGGCGAGCTCCGGGTCCTCGGCCTCCTCGAGCAGGATGCGCAGCGCCGTCTGCCCGATGAGGCGGCTCGGCTGACGGATCGAGCTGAGCGGCACCACCGTCGCGGAGGCGAAGTCGATGTCGTCGAAGCCGACGATCGCCACGTCGTCGGGCACCCGCACCTCCCCGCGCATCACGAGGGCCTGCAGCAGCCCGACCGCGAGCAGGTCGTTGGCGGCGAACACCGCATCCGGCCGCTCGGCGGCGGGGCGGGCGACGAGCTCCTCGCCCAGGCGTCGGCCTTCGAGCACCGAGAGCGCGGCGCCCTCGAGCACCTCGATCGAGGCGCCCGGCGTCGCCGCCACGGCCTCCCGCGCGCCGACGAGGCGGTCGGCGACCTGCCGGATCGTCTGCGGCCCGGACACGAAGGCGACCCGCCGACGACCCCCCGCCAGCAGGTGGGCGACCGCGGTGCGCCCCCCGGCGACGTCGTCGACGGAGACCGAGCTGAGGGTGGCGTCCTCGGCGATCCGGTCGACGAGCACGACAGGGGTGCCGTGCGCGCGGAGGCGCTCGAGGCGCTCCCGGATGTCGCCGAGCGGCGACACGAGGACGCCGCGCACCCGCTGCTCCTCGAAGAGGTCGAGGTACGCGCCCTCGCGCTCGGGCTTCTCGTCGCTGTCGCCGAGCAGCACGGCCACGCCGTGCTCGGCGGCCTCGTCCTCGGCGCCGCGGGCGATGTCGGTGAAGAACGGGTTGCGGGCGTCGAGCACGACGAGCCCCACGGAGCTCGAGCGGCCGGCGCGCAGCTGACGCGCGGCGTCGTTGCGCACGTAGCCCAGCTCCCGGATGGCGTCGTGCACGCGGGAGACGACGGCCTCCGAGACGCGGTCCGGTCGGTTGAGCACGTTGGACACCGTGCCGACGGAGACCCCCGCCCGCTCGGCGACGTCGCGGATCGAGATCGCCATCCGGCCCTCCTTCCGCGATGCGCCCGGGCGCATACGCGCGTGTCGAAACCACCGTAGGTGGGTTGAGCAGCGCGCGTGCGCGCGTGTCGAAACCACCGTAGGTGGGTTGAGCAGCGCGCGTGCGCGCGTGTCGAAACCCTAGTGGACGACTTGACGACGTCCCCGGCGCGCCCTACTGTACCGAGAGACCATGAATCGTTTCAAAGACGAGACAGCAGGAACACCATGACCGACCTCACCGCGATCGCCCCCCTCCTCGACCAGCAGGCGATCGAACTCCCCTCCTGGGCCTTCGGCAACTCCGGCACCCGCTTCAAGGTGTTCGCGCAGCCCGGCGTGCCGCGCGACCCCTACGAGAAGGTCGCCGACGCCGCCCAGGTGCACGCCCACACGGGCCTCGCGCCGACGGTCGCGCTGCACATCCCGTGGGACAAGGTCGACTCGTACGGGGACCTCGCAAAGCACGCCGAGGACCACGGCGTCGCGCTCGGCACCATCAACTCGAACACCTTCCAGGACGACGACTACAAGCTCGGCTCGGTGACGCATTCCGACGACCGCATCCGTCAGAAGGCGATCGACCACCACTACGAGTGCATCGACATCATGGGCGAGACCGGCAGCCGCGACCTCAAGATCTGGCTCGCCGACGGCACCAACTACCCCGGCCAGGACGACATGCGCGCCCGCCAGGACCGCCTCGCCGACTCCCTGCAGAAGATCTACGACCGGATCGGCCCGGAGCAGCGCCTCGTACTCGAGTACAAGATCTTCGAGCCGGCGTTCTACCACATGGACGTGCCGGACTGGGGCACCAGCTACGCCCAGTGCGCGGCGCTCGGCGAGCGCGCGGTCGTGTGCCTCGACACCGGGCACCACGCGCCGAGCACCAACATCGAGTTCATCGTCATGCAGCTGCTGCGCCTCGGCAAGCTCGGCTCCTTCGACTTCAACTCGCGCTTCTACGCCGACGACGACCTCATCGTGGGCGCGGCGGATCCGTTCCAGCTGTTCCGCATCCTCGTCGAGGTGGTGCGCGGCGGCGGCTACGGCGACGGCTCCGAGGTGGCGTTCATGCTCGACCAGTGCCACAACATCGAGGACAAGATCCCCGGCCAGATCCGCAGCGTGCTCAACGTGCAGGAGATGACCGCGCGGGCGCTGCTCGTCGACCGCGAGGCGCTCTCCGCCGCCCAGGCGGCCGGCGACGTGCTCGCCGCCAACGGCATCCTCATGGACGCGTTCTACACCGACGTGCGCCCCGGCCTCGCGGCCTACCGCGAGGCGAAGGGGCTGCCGGCCGACCCCATGGCCGCGTACGCCGCATCCGGCTACGGCGCCTCGATCGCCGCGTCGCGCGTCGGCGGGGCGCAGGCGGGCTGGGGGGCCTGAGCCCATGGCCCGCGTCTGCTTCCAGCTGCAGGTCAAGCCTGCGCGGATGGCGGAGTACGTGGAGCGGCACCGCGCGGTGTGGCCCGAGATGCTGCAGGCGATCTCGGATGCCGGGCGGCGCAACTACTCGCTGTTCCTGCGCGAGGACGGGCTGCTGATCGGCTACTACGAGACCGACGACGATGCGGCGTCCGCTGCGGCGCTCGCCGCCGATCCGCGCACCGCCGCCTGGGAGGCCGAGGCCGCCGGCTTCTTCGAGTCGCTGCCCGGCACCCGCCCCGACCAGGGCGCCCCGCAGCTCACCGAGGTATTCCACCTCGCCTGACACCCTCTCCCCGAGAGCCCGCACTTCTGCGTACTCTCGCGTGTGAGAGACCGCAGAAGTGCGTACTCTCGCGGATATGGCAGTTCGGGTCGACCTCAACATCTCCCTCGACGGCTTCGCGACGACGACCGATCAGACGCCCGAGAACCCGTTCGGCGAGGACTGGGGACGGCTCACCGCGGCGTACGTCGGCACGCGCACCTTCCGCGAGCGCGTGCTGCACGACGCGAGCGGCGCGGGGAGCACGGGCGTCGACGACCGCTACGCCGCCGCGTACTTCGAGGGCGTCGCCGCCGAGATCATGGGCGCCGGCATGTTCGGCCTGCACGAGCACCCCGACGACCCCGACTGGCGCGGGTGGTGGGGCGAGGAGCCGCCCTTCCGGGTGCCCGTCTACGTGCTGACCCACACGCCGCGCGACAACATCGAGTTCGCGAACGGCACCGTCTTCCACTTCCTCGCCGAGACCCCGGATGCGGCGCTCGCGCGGGCGACGGACGCCGCCGCCGGCGGCGACGTCCGGATCGGCGGCGGGCCGAGCACCATCCGCCCGTTCCTGCGCGCCGGGCTCGTCGACCGCATCCACGTCGCGATCGCGCCCATCCTGCTGGGCGGCGGCATCCGCCTGTGGGACGAGCTGCGCGGCCTCGAGGACGGCTACACGGTAACGAGCGAGGTCGCCGAGAGCGGCACGATCCACGTGACGTTCGCGCGCTGACGATCAGCGGGTCGAGGCGCGCGGCACGAGCTCCGGGCGGAAGACGGTCTGCCGCGGGATGAGGGTCGGATCGGCCGCCTCCTCGAGCAGGATGCGCAGCGCGGTCGCGCCGATCGCGCGCGCGGGCTGCCGCATCGACGAGATGGGCACGGCCGCCGCCGAGGCGAAGGAGATGTCGTCGAAGCCGATGAGGGCGATCTGGTCGGGCACCAGCAGCGAGCCGCCCGCCGCGAGCGACTGCAGCAGCCCCAGCGCGACCAGGTCGTTGCCCGCGAACACGGCGTCCGGACGCTGCGCCGGATGCCGCTCCATGATGCGGCGGCCGGCCGCCACCCCCTCCTCGACGGAGAGCGCCGAGGTGGCGATGATCTCGAGGCTCGCCTCGGCGTCCGAGGCCTCGACCGCCCAGCGCGCGCCGTCGATGCGGTCGCGCACCTGGCGCATGTCGAGCGGTCCGCCGACGAACGCGAGACGGCGGCGCCCCTGCTCGAGCAGGTGCTCGGCCGCCATCCGCCCGCCCGACACCGAGTCGGTGGCGACGGCGCTGAACCGCCCCTCGACGCTCATCCGGTCGACGAGCACGACGGGCACCTGCCGCTCGCGCAGCTGCTGGAGACGCCGGGTGATGTCGCCGTAGGGAGAGATGAGCACCCCGCGCACCTGCTGCTCGGCGAACAGGTCGAGGTACATCTCCTCGCGGGCCGGGTCCTCGTCGGTGTTGCCGACCAGGATCGCGATGCCGTGGCGCGACGCCTCGTCCTCGGCGCCGCGCACCACCTCGTTGATGAAGGGGTTGCGCCCGTCGAGCACGACGAAGCCGACCGTCGAGCTGATGCCGGCGCGCAGGCGCCGGGCGGCGTCGTTGCGGATGTAGCCGAGCTTGTCGATCGCCGACTGCACGCGCGCGATCGAATCGGCCGACACCTCGTCGGGCTTGTTGAGGACGTTCGAGACGGTCCCCACCGACACGCCGGCCTCGCGGGCGACGTCGCGGATGCTGACGACCATCTCTACCTCCGGGTGGGACAGGAGGGCCCGGCCGGCGCGAACCGGCCGGGCCCCGTGACGACTCCGATCAGAAGTCGAAGTCGCCGATGTTGTCCTTGTCGAACACGTACGGGTCGCCGAGCAGCACCGCGCCGTCGGCGCCGACCGTGTACGAGCCGAGCTTGCCCGCGTCGAAGGTGTCGCCCTCGGCGCCCGTGATGTCGCCCTCGATGAGCGCCTTCGCCGCGTAGGCGGCGAGGTAGCCGAGGTCGCCCGGGTTCCACAGCGCGAACGAGGTGACGGTGCCGTCCTCGACGTAGTCGCGCATCTGGTTGGGGGTGCCGAGCCCGGTCAGCGCGACCTTGCCCTTGAACGCCGACGTCGACAGGTAGCGCGCGGCGGCCGCGATGCCGACCGTGGTGGGCGAGATGATGCCCTTCAGCTCGGGGTAGGTCTGCAGCAGCGCCGCGGTCTTGTCGAACGAGGTCTGGTCGTCGTCGTCGCCGTACACCACGTCGACCAGCTCGATGTCGGGGTAGTCCGACGCGAGGTAGGTCTTCATGGTCTCGATCCACGCGTTCTGGTTGGTCGCGTTCGCCGAGGCGGAGAGGATGGCGATCTGACCGGCGTTGCCGATCTGCTTGGCGATCTCGTCGACCTCGACCTTGGCGATGCCGTCGGCGGTGGCCTGGTTGATGAACAGGTCGCGGCAGTCGGCGTTGGTGTCGGAGTCGAAGGTGACGACCTTGATGCCGTTGTCACGCGCCTCGTTGAGGGCGTCGCAGATGGCCTCCGGGTCGTTCGCCGAGACGACGATGCCGCCGACGCCCTGCTGGGTGAGCGTGTTGATGAAGCTGACCTGGGCGTCCGGGGCGGCCTCGGTGGGGCCGACCTCGGCGTAGGTGCCGCCGAACTCCTCGATGGCCGCCTTGCCGCCCGCATCCGAGGTGTCGAAGTACGGGTTGCCGAGGTTCTTCGGCAGGAAGGTGATGGCGAGGTTGCCGCCGTCGCCGCCGCCCGAGCCGCCGTCGCCGCCGTCCGATGCGGCGCAACCGGTGGCGACGAGGGCGACCGACACGGCGAGTGCCGCGAGGGCGCCGACGCGCTTGGTGCTGAACGTCATTGTTTCTCTCCTCTTGATGGGTGCCGATGTGGTTGCATCGACGGTGTGGGGGTCCTCAGTCCTGCGCAGGCGCCGGGGGCCCCTTCTTGATGCCCGCCCCGATCCGCTTGCGGTGGATCCAGGCCAGGACGCTCGTGGACACCACGGAGGCGACCAGCAGGGCGCCCGTGATGATGTTGATGACGTCGCTCGTGACGTTGGCGAGGCGCAGGGCGCTGCCGAGGATGCCGATGAGCAGCACCCCCGCGATGACGCCCAGGATGTTGCCGCGCCCGCCGAAGATCGACACCCCGCCGAGCAGCACCGCCGCGATGACGCTCAGCTCGAGGCCGGTCGCGTTGTCGCCGCGCGCGCTGCCGAAGCGCAGCGTGTAGTAGATGCCGGCGAGCGCCGAGACCGCGCCGCTCAGCACGAACAGGATGAACTTGGTGCGCTCGACGCGCACGCCCGAGAACCGGGCCGCCTCGCTCGCGAGGCCGATGGCGTAGACGCCGCGACCGAACGGGGTGAGGTGCAGCAGCACGGCGAAGACGATCGCGAGCACCACGAACAGCACCATGACGCTGGGGATCGGGGTGCCCGGGATCTTGGACTTCGCCAGGTCGGTCCAGAACTCGGTGAAGTCGGTGACGGCGGTGGTGCCGAGCAGCCCGACGGCGAGACCGCGGAAGAGCGCGAGCGTTCCGATGGTGACCGCGAGCGAGGGCAGCCCGACCACGGTGATGAAGAAGCCGTTGACGGCGCCCGCCACGGCCCCCACGAGGATCGCGACGGCGCCGGCCGCCTCGATCGGCATCCCCGCCTGGTGCAGCGTGCCGAGCGTGACGCTCGAGAGCCCGACGACGCTCGCGACCGAGAGGTCGATCTCGCCCGTGATGATGATGAGCGTCATCGGCAGCGCGATGAGCAGGATCGTCGCGACGTCGAGCAGCAGGTAGGTGATGGTGATGGGCGCCGCGAAGTTGCGCACCGACACCGCGGCGACGACGTAGACGATCGCGAGCAGGGCGATGATGGCCGCCTCGCGCGTGAACAGCAATCGCCGCCAGGCGGGCTGGGCGTAGTCGCGGTAGCTGCGCGTCGCCGGTGCGTGCTGGATGTCGGCGGTCATGAGTTCCTCGCCTCCGTGAGCCGGCGGCTCTGTCTGACCGCGAGCACGCGGTCGAGCACGATCGCCCCGAGGATCAGCACGCCGACGACGGCGCGCTGCCAGAAGTCCTGCACCCCGATGACCGGGAGCGCGCGGTTGATGGTGAGCAGCAGGTAGGCGCCGATGGCGGCGCCCCACACGGTGCCCGAGCCGCCGAAGATCGCGACGCCGCCGATGACGGCCGCGCCCACGGCATCCAGCTCCCACCCCGACCCGGCCTGCGAGTTGACGGTGCCGTAGCGGGCGGCGTAGAGCACGCCCGCGAGGCCCGCGAGCGCACCGCAGACGACGAAGGCCGCGAGCACGCGCTGCGTGACCTTGAGCCCGTAGAGGTGGGCGGCCGCCGGGTCCGAACCGATGGCGTAGAGCTCGCGTCCGGCGCGCTGGGTGTACATGTACCATCCGGCGGCCACGAGCACCACGACCGCGATGATCGTGAGGTACGGGATGCCGAGGAGGGAGCTCGTGCCGAGCGCGAGGAACTCCTTCGGCATGTCGGAGGCGTTGATGCGGTCGGAGCCCGTCCACATGACGTTGATGCCCCGGTAGATGTAGAGCGTGCCGAGCGTGATGACGAGCGCGGGCACCTTCGCGAAGGCGACGAGCGCGCCGTTGACGAGCCCGAGCAGCCCGCCGAAGACGAGGCCGATGAGGAACACGGTGGGCCACGGCAGCCCCGGCAGGTCGATGAAGGTGCGGCCCGTGAGGTAGGCGGACAGCCCGACGACCGAGCCGACCGACAGGTCGACGCTGCGGGTGATGATGACGATCGCCTGCCCGACGGCGACGAGCATGAGGATCGCCGGCGTCAGCAGCAGGTCGCGCCAGCCGTCGGTGGAGAACAGGAACGCGGGGTTCTTGATCGTGGTCGCCGCGACGACGATGACGAGGGCGAGCAGGATGCCGGTCTCGCGCGCCTTGAGCAGGTGGCCGACGCGGGTCATGCCGCCTCTCCTTCCGCGTGGGTGGCGGCGAACATGACCGACTCGGCGGTCGCCTCGGCCCGCGGGATGTCGGCGGTGATCCGACCCTCGTGCACGACGAGCACCCGGTCGGCCATGCCGAGCACCTCGGGCAGCTCCGAGGAGATCATGACGATCGCGAGCCCCTGGCCGGCGAGCTCGGAGAGCAGGCGGTGCACCTCGGCCTTGGTGCCGACGTCGATGCCGCGGGTCGGCTCGTCGACGAAGAGCACCTTGGGGTCGGTCGCGAGCCACTTGGCCAGCACGACCTTCTGCTGGTTGCCGCCCGAGAGCGTGCCGACCTCGGTGTCGAGCGCGGCGGTCTTCACCTCGAGCCGGCTCGCCCAGATGCGGGCGCTGCCGTTCTCGGCCGCGTTCGTGATGAGCCCGAGCCTCGCGAGCGTGCGCCGGATCGCGAGGGTCGCGTTGCGTGCGACGCTCGAGTCGAGCACGAGGCCCTGCTGGCGACGGTCTTCGGGGACGAGCGCGATGCCCGCGACCATCGCCGCGGACGGGCTGCGCTTCGCGATCGGCCGACCGTCGACGGTCACGGTGCCGGATGCGTAGGGGTCGACGCCGAACACGGCGCGCGCGATCTCGCTGCGGCCCGCGCCCACGAGCCCGGCGAGCGCGACGATCTCACCCGAGCGGGCGACGAAGCTCACGTCCGAGAACACGCCGGGCTGGGTGAGCCCCCGCACCTCGAGCACGACGTCGCCGATCGGCACCTCGGTCTTGGGGAACAGCGTCGTGACGTCGCGACCGACCATCTGCCGCACGATCTCGGGCACGGTCGTGTCGCTGATCGGGCTCGTGGAGATGTATGCGCCGTCGCGCATGACCGTGACGGTGTCGCACAGGGCGAACACCTCGTCGAAGCGGTGGGAGATGAAGAGGATGGCGCGACCCTCGTCGCGCAGCCCGCGCGCGACCGCGAACAGCCGCTCCACCTCGACGCCCGAGAGCGCCGCGGTGGGCTCGTCCATGATGAGCACCTTGGCGTCGAGGGAGATCGCCTTGGCGATCTCGAGGATCTGCTGGTCGGCGATCGAGAGTCCGAGCGTGGGGCGGTCGGGGTCGATGCGCACGCCGAGCCGCTCGAAGAGGGCGAGCGCCTCGGCCTTCATCGCGCGCCGATCGATGACGCCGAGCGCGCCACGGGGCTGGCGCCCCATGAAGATGTTCTCGGTGACCGAGAGGTCGGGGAACAGCGTCGGCTCCTGGTAGATCACGGCGATGCCCGCGTCCTTCGCCTGCGCGGTGCTCGTGAAGTCGACGCTCGCACCGTCGAGGGTGAACTCCCCCGCGTCGCGCTGGTAGAGCCCCGCCACGATCTTCACGAGGGTGGACTTGCCGGCGCCGTTCTCGCCGACGAGGGCGTGGATGGAGCCGCGCTCGAGGCGCAGGGTGCCGTTGGTGAGGGCCACCACGGCGCCGAACGCCTTCGCGATCCTGCTGAGCTCGAGCACCGCGGGCGCGGGGGCGTCGGTCTGCTCGGGGGTGTCGGACATCGTCGTCTCTTCCGGGGTGCACCGTTCGTCTGAACAGACGTCCATCTGAACAAGTGGTGAATCGTTTCAGGCTGTGTTCAGCCACGATAGGCCCGCCACCCCGATCCGTCAAGCGGCATCCCGCGCGGGCGGTCGACGCCGCGCCACCGGGCGATGGGTCAGCGGCCGAAGCCGCTCGTGCTCTCGCGCACCACGAGGTCGGGCGTGAAGGCGAGCTGCCGCACCCCGTCGGTGCGCCCCTCGATCTCGCCGAACAGGAGGTCGACGGTCGCCTCGCCGAAGGTCCCGTGGCGCCCGCGGATGGTGCTGAGCGGGATCAGCGACGCCTCGCCGTACTCGATGTCGTCGTAGCCGATGAGGGCGAGATCCCTCGGCACCTCGATGCCCGCCCTCACGACCTCCTGCAGGATGCCGAGCGCGAGCAGGTCGTTCGCGGCGAAGATCGCGTCGGGCCGGTCCTCGGCCGGGCGCTCGGCGATCGCCCGACCGACCTCGCGTCCGCCGCGGATGGTGCGGTCGCTCTGGTCGATCACCTCGAGCGCCACCCCGGCCATCGCCCGCGTCACGATGCTCGCCCCGCTCAGGCGGTCGGCGACCTGCTTGATGCCGACCGGGCCGCCGACGAACAGGATGCGTCGGCATCCGATGTCGACGAGGTGCTGGGTGGCGAGTCGTCCGCCCTCGACGTCGTCGAGCGAGATCGAGGCCTGCTCGGGGCTCGACGCCGCCTGCCCGACCAGCACCGACGGCGTGCCCCGGCGGCGCACGTGGGCGAGCCGGTCCTCGATCGGCAGGTGCGAGGAGACCAGCAGCCCGAGCACCTGGTGCTGTTCGAAGAACGCCAGGTGAGCGTCCTCGCGCTCGCGGCTGCGGTGCGAGTTGGCGATGAACGCCGACACCCCGCGCTCGGCGGCGCGCAGCTCCACGGCCTCCGCGATCTCGGCGAAGTAGGGGTTGCTGACGTCGGGGGCGACGTAGGCGATCGCCGACGACCGCCCGAGGCGCAGCTGGCGTCCGGCGTTGTTCGGGACGAAGCCGAGCGAGTCGATCGCCCCCCGGATGCGCTCGGCGCGCTCGGCGGAGACCTTGTCGGGATGGTTCAGGTAGTGCGAGACGGTGCCCACCGCGACGCCCGCGAGCGCCGCGACCTCACGGATGCCCACTCTCGTCATAGTGCGAAAACCATAGCGGAGCGGCCGTCAGGGCTGCGGACCGAGGGCGGGCGGGATGTCGCGCCCCTGCAGCACCAGCTCGTCGGTGACCACCCGGATGGCGTTGAGCGCCTTCGGGAATCCGCAGTACTGCACGACGTGGATGACCGTCTCGAGGATCTCCTCCGGCGTGCAGCCGACGTGCAGCGCGCCTCGCGTGTGGCCGCGCAGCTGCGGCTCGAGGCCGCCGATCGTCACGAGCGAGGCGAGCGAGAGCAGCTCGCGCTGCGCGAGGGTGAGCCCCGGACGCGAGTAGAGGTCGCCGAAGTTGAACTCCACACCGAAGCGGGCGAGATCCTGGGCACGACCCGTCTGCTGCTCGACGAGGCCCCGCCCCCTGCCCTCGCCGTACACCGCGTCGAACCATTCGGCGCCGCGGTCGAACCTGTCGCTCATCGCCATCTCCTCAGATCGAGTGCCCGCCGTCGAGCGGCAGGATCACGCCCGTGATGTTGACCGCGGACGGGGAGGCCAGGAAGAGCAGCGTGTCGGCGAGGTGCTGCGGCTCGCCGAGCAGCCGGGTCGGGATCTGCGCGAGCAGGGCCTCCCGGCGTTCCGGGGTGTCGCGGTCGCGACCCGGGGTCGCCTGGGCGCCCGGGGCGATCGCGTTGACGGTGATCCCCTGCTCGGCGACCTCGATCGCGAGCGCCTTGGTGAGCCCGACGACGCCGGCCTTCGCGGTGGCGTAGGCGACGGCGTTGCGGACGAGACGCCCGCCCGACACCGCGGCGATGGACGCGATGTTGAGGATGCGACCGTGCCGCCGGTCGATCATGCCGGGGAGGACGGCCCGCGTGACGTGGAACACGGAGTCGAGGTTGCGCGCCATCTGGGTGCGCCACTGCTCGTCGGTCATCTCGGCGAACGGCGCGACGATGCCGCCTCCGGCCGCGTTGATGAGGATGTCGATCCCCCCGAGCGCGGCCTCCGCCTCGGCCACCGCGGCTCGGACGGCGTCGTGGTCGGTGAGGTCGACGCCCACGGCGACGGCGAGGCGACCGGTGTCGCCGAGTTCGCTCGCGAGGGTGGCCGCGCCCTGCGCGTCGAGGTCGAGGATGGCGACGTCGGCGCCCGCCGCGGCGAAGGTGCGCGCGATCACGGTGCCGAGGGCGCCCGCGCCGCCGGTGAGCAGAAGCCGCGCGCCGGCGAGGACCTGGGGGTTCATCGATCGACCTCCGTGTCGATTTCGAAACGTTTCAAACAGGACTGTAGCGGATCAGACGCGCGACCATGACGCCTGCGCGACATCCGCCGCGCCCACCAGGTGCCGCTCACCCGTGAAGAGCACCGACGCGATCGACCCCGCGTCCGCCGCATCCCGAGCGATCGTGAGGTCGACGCGGCCGGGTTCCACCACGCGCTCGTAGCGGGCGTCGGTGAACGAGAACACGCGCGCCGGAAGGCGGAACTCGACCGTCGTCTCCTCCCCCGCGGCGAGAGGCACCCGCGCGAACGCGACGAGCTCGCGCAGGGGCCGCGTGACGGATGCGACCGGATCGTGGGCGTACAGCTGCACGACCTCCACCCCGTCGCGGGCCCCCGCGTTGCGCACCGCGACGCGCAGCACGACCTCGCCGCCCGTCGGCACCTCGGCCGCCTCGAGCGTCGGCGCCCCGAGCTCGAAGCTCGTGTACGAGAGCCCGAAGCCGAAGGGGTAGCGCGGCGTGGGGTCGGCGCTCGAGACGCCGGTCGCCGCGTCGAGCCGCACGTGGCGGTAGCTCGACGGCTGAGGCGCGTGATCGCCGGGCATGCCGACCGGCAGACGACCCGCGGGATTCACGCGGCCCGAGAGCACGCCCGCGATCGCTGCGGCACCCTCGGTCGCGGGGAAGAACGCCTGCAGGATCGCCGCCGCCCCGCCGGGCTCGGCGAGGTCGCGCAGTTCGTAGGGTCGACCGGTGACGAGCACGAGCACCGTCGGGGTGCCGGTGGCGATCACCGCCCGCGCGAGCTCGTGCTGCACCCCCGGCAGGGTGAGGTCGACCACGTCGCAGCCCTCGCCCGAGGTGCCCTTGCCGAACATCCCGGCTCGGTCCCCGAGCACGACGACCGCGACCTCGGACTCGGCCGCGAGACGCACGGCGTCGGCGACGCCGTCGAGCGACGGGTCCGTCGCGTCGCATCCGGGCGCGTACGCCACCGCCGCCGCGGGGTACTCGGCGCGCACGGCATCCAGCACGGTCTCGACGTCGAACCCGATCGGCACCTCGGGATGTCGTGGCAGCACGTGGTTGACGAACGAGTAGCAGCCGAAGAGCGCGGGGGCGTGATCGGCGTTCGGTCCGATCACCGCGATCGTGGGGGACGCCGCGAGGGGAAGGATCCCCCGGTTCTCGAGGAGCACGATCGACGCCTCGGCGACCTCGCGGGCGATCGCCCGGTGCTCCGGGCCGTCGAGTTCGAGCGGGCCCGGCTCGGGGAGCCCTCCACCGTCGAGCAGGCCGAGCTCAGCCTTCTGGACGAGCACCCGGCGCAGGGCGCGGTCGACGAGCTCGGGAGCGACCTCGCCGGAGGCGACGAGGTCGCGGAGCGGCTCGCGGTAGGCGGACCCCGTGGGCAGCTCGACGTCGATCCCGGCCGCCAGGGCGAGCGCGGCGGCGCCCGCGAGGTCGTCCGCCACCCCGTGCATCGACTCGAGGAACGCGATGGCGAAGTAGTCGGCCACCACGGTGCCCGCGAACCCCCAGCGATCGCGCAGCACGCCCGTCAGCAGCTCGGCGTCGGCGGCGGCGGGCACGCCGTCCAGCTCGGTGTAGGCGTTCATGACCGAGCGCGCCCCGCCCTCGCGGATCGCGCGCTCGAACGGCGGCAGCACGGTGTCCTCGAGCTCGCGTCGTCCCATCGCGACCGAGCCGTGGTTGCGCCCGGCGCGCGAGGAGGCGTAGCCGGCGAAGTGCTTGAGCGTCGCGACGCGTCCGGCGGACTCCAGCCCGCGGACGTAGGCGGTGCCGAGGGCGCCCACGAGGTGCGGGTCCTCGGCGATGCACTCCTCGACACGACCCCACCGCGCGTCGCGCACGACGTCGAGCACGGGGGCGAGGCCCTGGTGGATGCCGAGCGCGCGCAGGTCGGCGCCGATGCGCGCCGCCATCCGCTCGACGAGTCCGGGCGCGAAGGTGGCCCCCCAGGCCAACGGCGTCGGATATGCGATCGCCTTCCACGCGAGCACGCCCGTCAGGCACTCCTCGTGCACGATCGCGGGGATCCCTCCGGGGGTGTGCGCGATGAGCCACTCCTGCCGCCGGACGAGGAGCTCCCGGGCGGCGTCCGGATCGAGCGGGGTGGTGCCGTAGTGCCGGGTGAGCTGGCCGAGTCCGTCGACCGCGAACTCCTCGAAGTGGACGCCGTCGGAGACCAGCCGCTCCTGGAGGGGCGCCGCATCGTCGCTGCGCTTCGCCCCCGCCCACAGCCCGGTGAGTTGCGCGAGCCGCGCGTCGAGTGAAAGCGTGGCGAGGAGGGACTCCACGCGGTCCCCGCGGTCCGCGTCCGGTGTTTGTGACGTTTCACTCATGTCGATATCGACCCCCTCGTCTGTCTTGACAGTGCAGAAGTCCATCATTACCATCCCAGGATTGAAACGTCTCAATTGGGGCGCCACCTTTCAAGGAGGAAATGTGTCCACAGCTACGACTCGGCGCCTTCGGCGGCCGATCCTGAGCGCGCTCGCCATCGCCGGCGTCAGCGTGCTCGCCCTGTCCGCGTGTTCGGCCGGCGGTGACGAGGCAGGGGTGACCTCGTTCACCTTCACCAAGAACGCCGAGAACACCACCACCGAGCCCGTCCTCGACGCTCTCATCGACGGCGAGTGCAAGGCGGCGAACGACGCCGCCCCGCTCGAGGTCAACTCGATCCCGCAGGCCGAGATCGACGCCCAGATGCAGCTGCTCGCGAGCCAGGACGGGCTGCCCGTCATGTTCTCCGCGGGTGGCAACCCGGCCGAGGGCGCCAAGCTCGCGGAGGCGGGCGCGCTCGTCGACTTCGATGCGAAGCTCACCGAGCTCGGTGTGCGCGACAAGATCTCCGAGGGTGCCGTCTCGACCATCGAGAAGCTCTACGGCGGCGGCTTCGACTTCCTGCCCTTCCAGTACAACATCGAGGGCGTCTTCTACAACAAGGCCCTCTTCGCCGAGAACGGCTGGGAGGTCCCGACGACCTGGACCGAGCTCACCGACCTCGCCGCCGAGGTGCAGGCCGCGGGCAAGACCCCCTTCGCCGCCTCCGGCGAGCAGGGCTGGCCGCTCACCCGCCTGGTCTCGGGCTACCTGTTCCGCTCGCTCGGCGCCGACGCGCTCGAGAAGGTGGCTGACGGCTCGGCGAAGCTGACCGACCCCGAGTACGTGGCGGCCGCGCAGGCCATCGCCGACCTCGGCACGGCCGGATACTTCGGCGCCAACGTCACGAGCCTCGACTACGACGCCGCGACCAACGAGTTCCTCACCGGCAACGCCGCGATGATCTACATGGGCTCGTGGCTGCTCGGCAACATCAACGGAGACGGCAACCAGATCGGCGCCGACAACGTCGGGTTCTTCCCGTTCCCGGCCGTCGAGGGCGGGGCCGGAAGCATCGACGACTACCCGGCGAACGTCGGACTCCCGGCGACCTTCGCCGCGAAGACCGCCGACGACCCGAACGTCGAGGCGTGGCTGACCTGCATCGCGAACGGCTACGGCAACGCGGCGCTCGAGCAGGGCCAGATCACCGGCTTCGTCGCCGACGCCGACGTCGACCTGCCGGAGATCTCGCAGACGATCGCCGACACGATCGGATCGAGCACCTCGTCCGTCCTGTGGTTCGAGGCGCTCTTCAACGCCGAGGCGAGCCAGATCTCGTCGACGAACGCGGCGCTGCTGGTCACCGGCCAGCTCTCGCCCGAGGAGTTCATGACCATGGTCCAGGACGCCCTGGACAAGTAAGCGGTCCTCCCCGACCCCGGCGCGGCCCACCGCGGGGCCGCGCCGGGGTTACCCTCGACCATCCCCCGACGCCGCGGGACGCATCACTTCGGAAGGCATCACCCCATGCGCTCAGTCCTCGCCGATCGCAAGACGATCCTGATCCTGCTGGGACCCGCGCTCCTGGTCTACACGCTGATCATGCTGGTGCCGGTGCTGGTCTCCTTCGGCCTCACCTTCTTCGACGGCACCGCGCTCTTCGGCTTCGACTTCGTCGGATTCGCGAACTACCTGCAGCTGTTCACCGACGACCAGGTGTGGGCGGCCCTGCTCTTCACCCTCAAGTACGCGCTGCTGACCACGGTCCTCCAGGTCGTGCTCGGCTACGGGCTCGCGCTCATCTACCTCTTCCTGCTCAAGCGCTCGAGCGTGTTCATCCGCACGCTCGTCTTCTTCCCCGTCATCCTCCCGACCGTCGCCGTCGGCATCCTCTACTCGAAGCTCTTCCAGAGCGCGCCCGTCGACGGACTCGCCAACGAGCTCCTCGTCAACGTCGGCCTCGGCGGGGTCGACTGGCTCGGGGCGGGCGACACGGCGTTCGTCGTCATCGTGGTGATGGACGTGTGGCGCAGCATCGGCTTCTACGGCGTGCTCGTCTTCTCGGGCCTGCTCGACATCCCGGAGGACATCATCGAATCGGCCCGCATCGACGGCGCGCGCGGGTTCTCCCTGTTCCGCCACATCGTGCTGCCGCAGACGCTGCCCATCCTGTTCGCGTCGTTCATCTTCAGCATCAACGGCACCGTCAAGGTCTTCGACTCGGTGTTCGCGCTGACCTCCGGAGGGCCGGGATCGTCGACGACGCCCCTGACGCTCTACATGTACCGGACGGCGTTCCAGTTCGGCGACTACGGCTACGGCTCGACGATCGCCCTGCTGCTCACGATCATCTGCCTCATCATCACCCTCTTCATCTTCCGCTCGTCGCGCAGCGACAACACGCGATAGGAGCCGACCGTGACCGAAACCGTCGCCATCTCGACCGTCCGCGCGGTGCCCCGGCGCCGCCGCCCCCTCGCGAGGGCCGTCCGCCGCATCCCCGCCCTGATCGCGATCGCCGCGCTCGTGCTGGTCATGGGCTACCCGCTGGTGTGGATGTTCATCAACTCCCTGAAGACCAACGCCGACTTCCTCAACAACCCCTCGTACGCGCTCCCCGAGTCGTGGGCGTGGGAGAACTACGCCAAGGCGTGGGAGACGGGCAACCTCGCCGTCACCATCACCAACTCGCTGCTCGCGGTCGTGCCGTCGGTGATCATCATCGCGCTGCTCGGCACGGCGGCCGGCTTCGCGCTCGAGGTCATGGTGTGGAAGGGCCGCAGCCCCGTGCTGCTCGTGTTCCTCGCGGGCATCATGATCCCCGGCCAGATGATCCTGCTGCCGCTGTTCACCGCGTTCTTCAACCTGAAGATCAGCGGCTCGCTCCTCCCGCTCATCATCATCTACGTCGCCATCGGCATGCCGCTGACGGTGTTCATGATGGCCACCTACTTCCGTGCGATCCCGCGCGAGGTCTTCGAGGCGTCCACGATCGACGGCGCCTCGATGCTGCGCTCGTTCTTCTCGGTCGGCCTGCCGATGATGCGGAACGCGATCTTCACCGTCGCGATCGTGCAGTTCTTCCTGCTCTGGAACGACCTGCTGTTCGCCCTGGTGTTCGCCGGCCAGCGCAAGCTCAACACCATCCAGATCGGTCTGCTGAACTTCTCGGGAGAGTACGGCGCGATCGACTACGGCCCGCTGTTCGCCGCGATCTGCATCACGACGGCCGGCATCCTCGTGCTCTACCTGTTCCTGAACCAGCGCATCATGAGCGGTCTGGCCGCGGGCGCGGTGAAGGGCTGAGGCCTCAGACGGAGTAGTGGTCGCGCCAGAGGCGCGTCGCCGTCCACCCCAGCTCGCGCGCGGCCTTCGCCGAGGAGACGAGCGGGTCGCGGTCGCCGAGCCCGGAGGCGACCGGAACGCCGGGGAACCATCGCGCCGCGAGTTCGGGCGACGGGATGTCCACGCCGCTGTCGGGTGCGGCGATGACGTAGGCCTCGAAGCCAGGGCGGGCATGGGTCAGCGCGGCCACCACGGCCTCCGCCCCGTCGCGCACGTCGACGTAGCTGCCGAGCAGGTCGCGACGGTAGTCGGGGTCTCCGGCGCGCGCGAACGTGCCCCACTCGCCCTCGCCCACCACGTTCGTGTAGCGCAGCGCGGTGATGGAGAGCTCCGGATCCCAGCCGACCAGCTGCCCGAACATGGCCTCCTCCACCACCTTGCCGAGCCCGTAGGTGGTGAAGGCGGCGGTGTAGTCCTCGTCGACCGGCAGCGCCGGCGGTGCGACCTCGAAGGGGAAGCCCATCGCCGTGATGCTCGACGCGACGACCAGGGTGCGGATGCCGGCGCGGTGCGCCGCGAAGGCGACGTTGAACGTCGCCGTGACGTTGTTGTGGAAGGTGGTGACATCCGGCACGATGCCGTTCACCGGGATGGCGGCGAGATGCACGACGGCGTCGAGCCCGCTGTGCCGCGCCGTCACCCCGAGCATCGTGTCGAGCACCTGCCCGTAGTCCTGCAGGTCGACCCGGGTGAAGCCGGCGCCCGCCGTGCCGTGCAGGTCGACGCCGAGCACCTCGTGCCCGAGGTCCTGCAGCCGATCGCCGGTCGCGCGACCGAGCTTGCCCGAACTGCCGGTGAGGAGGATGCGCACGGCTCAGCCGTCCAGGTCCCGGACGGCGACCTCGTGACCGTCGGCGTCGGCGGGGTCCGCGTGGAGATGGCCGGAGAGCCCGTCCTGGTGTCCGGTCTCGACGAAGAATCCGGAGACCTCGGGGTGCACGGCGAGGATGTCGTGCACGGTCCCCGCAGGGATGCGCACGATGTCGCCCGCCCGGACGAGCTGCTGCTCGCCGTCGAGCAGGATCGTCGCGGCGCCGCTGCGGATGAGCCACAGCTCGTCGTCGGTGTGCAGGTGACGGTCGAAGCGGGACCCGGCGGCGAGGGCGAAGCGGCCCGCGGCGTAGGGGGATCCGGATGCGGGATCCACCCAGCTCCCTGGCTCGTGCACCGGCATTCCGACCTCCTCGTCCGCGCCGCGTCGTGCGGTTCCGCGTGCCTCGATTCTAGGGCGATCGACACTCAGATTGAAACGTGTCAAGTGGCGCACCGTTCGGCCTCCGAGTGCGGTACTGTCTCTCTTTGAAACGTGTCAATGTCGATCTTCCGAGGAACACCGTGACGGCCATCGCCTCCGCCCCGCGCATCGAGCACCACCGTGCCCCCCTGGGGATCGGCGAATCCAGGCCGCGCCTGTCGTGGACGGTCGAAGCTCCCGACGAGTGGCGCCAGGCCGGCTACGAGCTGGCCGTCACCCGCGACGACACGACCGTCGAGCACGCCGTCTCCTCCCCCGAGCAGATCCTCGTGCCGTGGCCGGGGGGACCCCTGCGCTCGCGCGAGCGCGCCGAGGTGCGCGTGCGTGTGCGCGGCGCCGACGGATCGGTGGGCCCCTGGAGCGAGCCGACCGCCCTCGAAGCGGGCCTGCTCGACCCGGCGGACTGGAGCGCGGTGCCCGTCGGAGGCGCGTGGCCCGAGGATGCGGAGTCCGACGACCGACGACCGGCACGCGTGCGGCGCGAGTTCGCGGTACGCGAGGGACTGGTGCGCGCTCGCCTCTACGCGACCGCCCACGGGCTCTACGAGGTCGAGATCAACGGGGAGCGCGTCGGCGACGACGCCCTCTCGCCGGGCTGGACGGTCTACCCGAAGCGGCTGCGCTACTACAGCTACGACGTCACCGACCACCTGACCGTGGGCGAGAACGCGATCGGCAGCTGGCTCGGCGACGGCTGGTACCGCGGCCGGCTCGGCTGGCGTGCCGGCTTCCGCAACCTCTACGGCACCGATCTCTCCTTCCTCGGCCAGCTGGAGCTGGAGTACGCCGACGGCACCCGGGAGACGCTCGCCACCGACGCGACCTGGGTCGCGGCCCCCGGCCCCATCGTGCGCACCGGCAACTACGACGGTGAGGACTTCGACGCCCGCGACGAGCAGCCCGGCTGGTCGCGCCCCGGGTTCGATGCCGCCGGGTGGACCCCGGTCGCCGTCGCTGAACGCGATCCGGCCACCCTCGTCGCACCCACCGGCCCTCCCGTGCGCTGCACCCAGGAGGTCGCCCCGGTCGAGGTGCTGCACACGCCGTCGGGGAAGGCCGTGCTCGACTTCGGACAGAACCTGGTCGGGCGGGTGCGCATCCGCGTCACCGGCGCGGCGGGCGACACCGTGACCATCCGCTTTTTTAATGATACGGCGACCAC
>NZ_JANTHX010000008.1:0-10817 GCF_024752305.1 Protaetiibacter mangrovi | reverse complement strand
TCCGCGTCACCGGCGCGGCGGGCGACACCGTGACCATCCGCACCGCCGAGGTGCTGCAGGACGGCGAGATCTACACCCGACCGCTGCGCGGCGCGCGCTCGACCGACAGCTACACGCTCGCCGGCACGGGTGTCGAGGAGTGGGAGCCGCGCTTCACCTTCCACGGCTTCCGCTACGCCGAGATCACCGGGTGGCCGGGCGACGTCGAGTCCGCGGCCGCAGCGGGCGACCTGGTGGCCCGCGTCTACCACACCGACCTCGAGCGCACCGGATGGTTCGCGTCGTCCGACCCGTCCGTCGACCAGCTGCACGAGAACGTGCGCTGGGGCATGCGCGGCAACTTCGTCGACATCCCCACCGACTGCCCGCAGCGCGACGAGCGCGTCGGGTGGACCGGCGACCTGCAGGTCTTCGCCCCCACGGCGTCGTTCCTCTACGACGTGTCGGGGATGCTGGCCGGCTGGCTCGAGGACCTCGCGCTCGAGCAGCTGCCCGACGGCACCGTGCCGTGGTACGTGCCGGTCATCCCGGCCTACGAGATGTGGACGCCGATCCGTCCGGGCGCCGCGTGGGGTGACGCCGCCGCGTTCACGCCGTGGACGCTCTACGAGCGTTTCGGCGACCGCGGCGTGCTGGAGGCGCAGTTCGACAGCGCCCGGCGCTGGGTCGACCTGCAGGAGCGGCTCTCCGGCGAGGATCGGCTCTGGAACGAGGGCTTCCAGCTGGGCGACTGGCTCGATCCCGACGCCCCGCCGCAGGATCCGGCCGACGCCAAGACCGACCGCTACCTGGTCGCGACCGCCTACTTCGCGGCATCCGCACGCAAGGTCGCCCTCATGGCGGAGGCGCTCGGGCGGGATGCCGACGCCGCGCACTACGGGCGACTCGCCGACGAGGTGCGGGCGGCGTTCGCCGCGGAGTACGTGCTTCCGGACGGCCGGATGACCTCGGATGCGCAGACCGCCTACGCGCTCGCCCTCACCTTCGACCTGCTCGTCGACCCCGCCAGGCGCGAGGCCGCGGGAGCCCGCCTGGCGGAGCTCGTCGCGGAGGCCGGCAACCGCATCTCGACCGGCTTCGTGGGCACCCCGCTCGTGTCGGACGCGCTCAGCGGATCGGGGCACCTCGAACGGGCGTACGCCCTGCTGCTCGAGCGGGAGTGCCCGTCGTGGTTGTACCAGGTCGACATGGGCGCCACGACGATCTGGGAGCGCTGGGACGCGATGCTGCCCGACGGCACCGTGAACCCCGGCACGATGACCTCGTTCAACCACTACGCTCTCGGGGCGGTGGCCGACTGGCTGCATCGCATCGTCGCCGGCATCGCGCCCGCGGCGCCCGGATACCGGGAGATCACGTTCGCCCCGCGCCCCGGCGGGGGGCTCACCCGCGCATCCGCACGGCACCTCACCCCGTACGGCGAGGCGGCGATCGCCTGGCGCATCGAGGGAGGCGAGCTCGTCGTCGAGACGACGGTGCCGCACGGCACCACGGCGACGCTCGACCTCGTCGGGCACGCGCCCGTCGCGCAGGGGCCGGGCTCGCACCGCGTCGCCGTCCCCGCGCGCTAGTCAGAGGCGCGTCCAGGAGAGCGGGGGAAGCGTCGCCGAGCGGCCGTCCCGGAACGGGACGACGAGCTCGCGCGGCGCGAGGTTGGCGATGAGCACCGTGTCGTCCGCGCCTCGACGCGCGGCCGCCACCCAGACGTCGGCGGGCAGGACGCCGTCGACCGCCAGGCGCTCGGCTCCCGCGAGCGCCGCCAACGCGTCGATCGCCGCGGCGACCGGATACCGTTCCCCCGCCGCCGTCACGATGCCGCGCGGGCCCCAGGTCTCGAAGTAGGAGATCGAGGCGACGCCGTCGACGGCGAGGGCGGCCGCGCTCGCCACCGACCACGCGGCGGCGGCTGCCGAGCGCTGCCGCGGGTCCGTCGCGTCGGGGGCGATCAGGTAGCCGATCCCCGGCTCGGGGGCCGGCAGCGGGCGGGCGGCGAAGGTGAGGTAGCGCGGGCGCAACGTGACCGGACCGACGTGGAGGGGGCGGCCGATCCGGGCCGCCTGCTCGACCACGAGCCGCTGCATCGCGATCGACTCGACGAGCTGGGCGCGCTCCCCGTCGTGCGCGCCGGGGGTCGAGGCGAACGCCAGCGATCCGGTGGTCGGCAGCTCGGCGAGCCGCCGGTTGACCTCGGTGAAGTGGCTGCGGGCGCCGACGACGAGCTCGACGTCGAGGTCCGCCGCCGCCGCGGCGAGGGCGGCGGCGTGCCCGGGCTCGGTCACCTGGGTGCGGGTCGCGGTCGCCCCGAGCCGCACCACCCGGCGTCCGGCGAGCGCGGCGACCGGCGCGGCGAGCGCATCCGGCTCACGCGAGAACAGGCGTACGTCCGCGGCGGCGCCCGCCGCCTCCGCGGCATCCAGTGCCCGGTCGAGCGCACGGCGCCAGCCCGGTGCGTCGACGTCGACCTCGACGAGGTGGAACGCCGCCGGCACATCCGGCCCCTCGCCCGGCTCGGTCGACGCCGCGAGGCCGATCGCCGGGAACGGTCGACCGGTCGGCACGAGACGGATCGGGGTGGGCGCGGGGGGCTCCGGCGGCAGCGCCGTTCCGGCGACGACGAGCGAGATCCGCTGCACGACGCGTTCACCCGCCTGCACCGCCACGGGGTGCGGCAGGCCGAGCGGCGTGCCGTAGGTCTTGAACGAGGCGTCGGTCCAGTTGCGATGGTCCTCCATCTCGAAGACCTCGCCGTCGAACTCGACGGTCAGGTCGAGCCCGTGCACCGCATAGGCGAGCGCGGCGATCTCGGTCGCCGGCTGATGCGGTGCGATCGGCCCGGGGAACGCGGTCTCGGTCGCCGTGCCGTCCGGGTGGGTCACGCGCAGCGGCAGCCCGGCCACGGTCGGCGGATGCAGCAGCACGAGCCCGACGCGGGCGCGGTCCCACGCCTCCCGGCCCACCGCGTCGAGTCGCACGTCGAGCCGGTCAGCCCCGGCCACCACCTCGAGCACGACATCCCACCGCGCCCCGAGCCCGAGGTAGCGCGCCTCGACGCGCAGCCCGCCCGACGACGCCACATCGGCGAGCGGCACCGTCGACCAGTCCCGGTCGCGCGCCGCGAAGCGGAGGGAGCGGGCCAGCAGCACACCGTCGCATCGGATGTCGGCGAGCTCGTCGCCCCGGAGCTCGAGGCTCCAGCGCCCGGAGCTCCAGACGCGCGGGGGCGGCTCGGGCGCGCCCCAGGCGGCGTCGGCGACCTCGGCCTCGGTGGGCATCCGCGGCCCCTAGAACTCGCTCGCGACCGCGCGGTCCTCGAGGAAGGCGATCATCTGCAGCACGAGGAAGTTCCAGTTCTGGAAGTTCCTCGTCATGATCGGCTCGCCGCTGTCGGGGTGGTAGTACTCGTGCAGGCATCCGTTCTGCTCGAGGTCGCGTCCGAACAGCATCACCGTCTTCTCCGCGAGTTCGCGCGCGTCGTCGAGGAAGCCGTACTTCTGCAGGCCCCGGAACACGAGGTAGTTGCTGATGCCCCAGATCGGGCCGAGCCAGTTCGAGGGGTTGTTCGAGGCGCGGAGGTCGTACATCTTCTCCAGCGCGGAGAGGGTGCGCACGCCGTAGTTCGCGTTGAAGGTGCGGGTCTCCCGAGAGCGCTGCACCATCCGCTGCGCCTGCTCCTGGGTGGCCATCCCCGCCCACATGGGCAGGAACGACGACCAGTTGTCGATGCGCAGCAGCAGCGAGTCCCAATGCCTCGGGGCGCCGGAGTGCAGCCAGTCGCCGTCGTCGACCGGGCGGAGGGCGAGGTCGGCGCTGTAGAAGGTGCCGTCGCGCTCGTCCCAGCAGTGGCGAACCACCGCGTCCTTGAGGTCTTCTGCGCGACGGCGCCAGCGGTTCGCGGCCGTCAGGTCGTCGAACGCCTCCAGCAGCTCTCCGAAGGCGAGCAGCTCGCGGTAGAGCAGGGAGTTGAGGTAGATCGCGGCGGTGCTCGCAGCGGGTCGGTAGTAGACCGAGGGGTCGTTGTCGACGCCGACCGCGAAGTCGGTCTGCCAGTAGGCGAGCCCGGTCGGCGCGTGCAGATGCACGTCGAGGTACCGGGTGAGGAAGGCCTCGAGTCTCGGTAGGTGCGGACGCAGCCACTCGACGTCGCCCGAGCGACGGGCGAGCAGGGCCGCGTGCTGCACGATGACCGGCTTGTGCATGTTCTGATGCAGCCCGTACTGCTCGTCCGAGCCGAAATCGCCGTGGCGCAGGTAGCCGTCGGGGTGCATCTGCACGGGCATCTGACCGTCGTCGCCCGTGTGCTCGAGGAAGTTGAGCACGGCGCCCTGCTCGTACTGCGCGAAGCGCCCGGTCTCGGTCTCGGCCTCGACCTGCGCGAGGGCGACGCTCGTGAGCCACGAGTCCCAGTCCCAGAGGTGCACCGAGTAGTAGGGCGAGTCGGGGCTCGACGGCACGATGTAGGGGTGCGTGATGTGCCCGGCCGGTTCCCGCATCATCTGCGGGGCGCTGGCCAGGATGTACTCGCGCAGCAGGGGGATGTAGCGGTCGATCGTCATCGTTCGTCCTCGGTTCACGTCGGGCTTATTGCACAACCGGTTGACCAAACTACCCGATCTCGACGAGATTCTCGACATCGCAGTGCAGCGCAACCCTTCGAGCATGTTTGCGCAGACGAGCGCAGTTCGCTATCGTTTGAAACGATTCACGCCGGAGATCAAGAGGACCCACCCATGACGAAGAAGTCGCCCGCAGCCGAGCTCATCGCGCGGAGCAACCGCCTCGGCGCCGACCCCAAGGTCACCAACTACGCCGGCGGCAACACCTCCGCCAAGGGCACCGCGACCGACCCCGTCACGGGCGAGCCGATCGAGCTGCTGTGGGTCAAGGGATCCGGTGGAGACCTCGGCACCCTCACCGAGTCGGGCCTCGCCGTGCTGCGCCTCGACCGGATGCGCGCACTCGTCGACGTCTACCCCGGCGTCGACCGCGAAGACGAGATGGTCGCCGCCTTCGACTACTGCCTGCACGGAAAGGGCGGCGCCGCCCCCTCGATCGACACCGCCATGCACGGCCTGGTCGACGCCGCGCACGTCGACCATCTGCACCCGGATGCCGGCATCGCCTTCGCGACCGCGAAAGACGGCGAGAAGCTGACCAAGAAGGCCTTCGGCGACAAGGTGGTCTGGGTGCCGTGGCGTCGCCCCGGTTTCCAGCTCGGCCTCGACATCGCGGCCATCAAGGCGAAGAACCCGAAGGCGATCGGCTGCATCCTCGGCGGCCACGGCATCACCGCCTGGGGCGACACGAGCGACGAGGCCGAGAAGAACAGCCTCTGGATCATCGACACCGCGCAGCAGTTCATCGACGCGAAGGGCAAGAAGACCCCGTTCGGCAAGGCCGTGAAGAAGAACGCCGCCCTGCCGGACGCCGAGCGACGCGAGAAGGCCGCCGCGCTGTTCCCCACCATCCGCGGCATCGCGAGCCACGACAAGCCCATGGTCGGCCACTTCACCGACGACGCCCGCGTGCTCGACTTCCTCGCCTCGCAGAAGGCGCCCGAGCTCGCCGCGCTCGGCACGAGCTGCCCCGACCACTTCCTGCGCACCAAGGTGAAGCCGCTGCTGCTCGACCTGCCCGCGGGCGCCTCCGTCGAGGAGTCGATCGCGCGGCTGAAGGAGCTGCACGAGACCTACCGCGCCGACTACACCGCCTACTACGACGCGCACGCCGACGCCGACTCGCCCGCGATGCGCGGCGCCGACCCGGCGATCGTGCTCGTGCCGGGCGTCGGGATGTTCAGCTTCGGCGCCAACAAGCAGACCGCGCGAGTGGCAGGCGAGTTCTACCTCAACGCCATCAACGTCATGCGCGGCGCCGAGGCCATCTCCTCCTACACGCCCATCACGGATGCGGAGAAGTTCCGCATCGAGTACTGGGCGCTCGAGGAGGCCAAGCTCCAGCGGATGCCCCAGCCCAAGTCGCACGCGACCCGGGTGGCGTTCGTGACGGGCGCCGCATCCGGGATCGGCAAAGCCATCGCGACGCGGCTCGCGGCCGAGGGGGCGTGTGTGGTGCTCGCCGACCTCGACCTCGAGAAGGCCCGGGCCGCGGCGTCCGAGCTGGGGAGCTCGGACGTCGCGGTGGGGGTGCAGGTGAACGTCACCGACGCCGCCCAGGTCGACGCCGCGATCCGGGAGGCGGTGCTCGCCTTCGGCGGCGTCGACCTCGTGGTCAACAACGCGGGCGTCTCGCTGTCGAAGCCGCTGCTCGAGACCACCGAGAAGGACTGGGACTTCCAGCACGACATCATGGCGAAGGGCAGCTTCCTGGTCGCGAAGGCGGCCGCGAAGGTGCTGATCGAACAGGGCCTCGGCGGCGACATCGTCTACATCGCCTCGAAGAACTCCGTCTTCGCGGGCCCCAACAACATCGCCTACTCGGCGACGAAGGCCGACCAGGCGCACCAGGTGCGGCTGCTGGCGGTCGAGCTCGGCGAGCACGGCGTGCGCGTCAACGGCATCAACCCGGACGGCGTGGTGCGGGGCTCCGGCATCTTCGCCTCGGGCTGGGGCGCCAACCGCGCCAAGACCTACGGCATCGAGGAGGAGGACCTCGGCACGTTCTACGCCCAGCGCACCATCCTCAAGCGCGAGGTGCTGCCCGAGAACGTCGCGAACGCGGTCGCCGCCATCACCGGCCCCGACTTCTCGCACACGACCGGCCTGCACGTGCCGGTCGACGCGGGCGTCGCCGCCGCGTTCCTGCGCTGAGGCCGCCGATGGCATCCGGCACGGTCGCCGCGGTGGACCTCGGCGCCACCAGCGGGCGCGTCATCCTGGGGCACCTCGACGACGGCGAGCTGCGACTCGAGGAGGTCGCGCGCTTCCCGAACGCGCCCGTGCGCACCCCCGACGGTCTGCACTGGTCGATCACCGAGCTCTACCGCGACGTCGTCGAGGGACTGGCCTCCGCGGTGCGCCGCGCCCCGGACCTGCTCTCGATCGGCATCGACTCCTGGGCCGTCGACTACGCGCTGCTGCGCGAGGGGCGGATGCTGGGCGAGCCCTACTCGTACCGCGACGCCCGCAACCTCGCGGCCGTCGAGGTGGTGCACGATCGGGTGCCGGCATCCGAGCTGTACGCCCGCAACGGGCTGCAGCACCTGCCGTTCAACACGCTGTTCCAACTGACCGCCGACCGCCTCGCGGGCGCGCTCGACCAGGCGGACTCGTTCCTGCTCATCCCCGACCTGCTCGCGTTCTGGCTCACCGGGCGCAGCGTCGCCGAGCGCACCAACGCCTCGACGACGGGTCTCGTCGAGGTGACGAGCGGCGAGTGGGACACGGCGCTCATGGAGCGGCTCGGCATCCCGACCCACCTGGCGCGCGGCCTCGTCGAGCCGGGCACCGTGCTCGGGCCGCTCCTGCCGTCGGCGCTGCGCGGCACCGGCCCGACGGATGCCGTGGTCACCGCCGTCGGATCGCACGACACCGCATCCGCCGTCGTCGCCGTGCCCTCGGCGGATCGCGACATCGCCTACATCTCGTGCGGCACCTGGTCGCTCGTGGGTGTGGAGCTCGACCGCCCGGTGGTGAGCGAGGCGAGCCGCCTCGCCGGGTTCACCAACGAGGGCGGCGTCGACGGGCGGGTGCGCTACCTGCACAACGTGATGGGCCTGTGGCTGCTCTCCGAGTCGGTGCGCGAGTGGGAGAAGTCGGGCGAGCGCATCGAGCTCGCCGAGCTGCTGGCCGCGGCCGAGCGGGTGACCGGCGAGGTGCCGGTGTTCGACACCGACGACGAGACCTTCATCGCGCCCGGTGAGATGCCGCAGCGCATCGCTGCGTGGTTCGCCGCCCGCGGGATGCGCGCGCCGGCGTCGCGCGCGGAGCTCGTGCGCTCGATCCTGCAGAGCCTCGCGCGAGCCTACGCGGACACCATCCGCACGGCATCCGAGCTCTCCGGCGTGCCGGTGCGCACGGTGCACCTCGTCGGCGGCGGCTCGCAGAACACCCTGCTGTGCCGGCTGACCGCCGAGGCGACCGGCCTGCCCGTGGTGGCCGGGCCCGTCGAGGCGACCGCGATCGGCAACGTGCTCGTGCAGGCGCGCGCCCACGGGCTCGTGTCGGGCGACCTCGAGCAGCTGCGCGCGCTCGTCGCCCGCTCGTTCCCCGTCACCCGCTACGAGCCCTGAGCTCGCTTCCCCTACCTACCCGCGCGCACCGAGGCGTCACTTCCTGTCGCGCGGGGCACCCCGCGGGCGACAGAAGGTGACGCCTCGTGAGGGGTCAGCGCTCGATGTGGTCGAGGTGCAGCATGCGCGAGAGGTTCTTGTCGAGCTCCTCGTCGTCGAACACGCGCTTCCAGTCGGGCTTGATGATCATCTCGCGGCCGTAGTCCATGGCGATGAGGCACGCGTCGCTGAAGGGGTTGTCGCCCTTGAGGGTGTTCGCGAGCGCCACCTGGGTGTGGCCGAGCAGGATCGCGCGCGCGGCCGGCTCCGGGATGCCGATGTTCACGGCCTCGTCGAGCGACTCCTTGAGCAGCGCGCCGATCATGCAGGCGATCGTCTCGACGAGCGTCGGCTCGAGCTGCGCGAGCTGCTTCACGGTCACCCAGTGCACGTCGATCACGGGCGCGAAGATGTCGCGCACGACCTGCTCGACGAGCGCCTTCGCGGTCGGGTCGTCCGACTCGATCGCCGCGATGGCATCCTGCTTCGCGGCGATGCCGCCGAAGGTGTCGGCGTACTCCTCGGGCGTGTGGCGCTCGACGAACACCGAGGGGTGGCACGGATGCGTGACCGCCTGGATCACGTCGTCGCGCCGGGTCAGCAGTCCCGCGTAGGCGGCGGCCGGGTCGAGGGTCAGCAGCACCGCGCCCGACTTGAGCTGCGGCACCACCTCCGCCGAGACGGCCTTCAGGGCGAGGTCGGGCACGGCGAGGATGACGACGTCGGCGTCGACGACGGCATCGGCGGTCGCGGTGAGGGAGCGCCCCGTGGCGGTGACCCGCTCCTGCCCGGCGGGCGAGTTCTCCGAGTAGTAGACGGTGTGGGCGGTCTTGACGAGGTTGTTCGAGACGCGCATGCCCATCTTGCCGCCGGCGCCGATGACGGCGATCGTGGCGACGGGGCTCTGGGTGAGGGTGTCGGTCATGGTGATCAGTGCTCCTTCAGGTATCCGACGTTGTGGTCCGTCCAGTCGCGCTCCTGCGCGACGGTGGTCGTGAGGTCGCCCTGCCAGGGCAGCCAGTGCTCGACGATGCGGGTGATGCCGCGCTCGGCGGGGCGGACGGTCTCGACGAGGTGGACGTAGTCGAGCAGCCCCTCCCCCATCGGTGCGCCGGCGAGCGTGAAGCCGACCCAGCCGTCGCGGCGCGAGAACGCGAAGTCCTTCACGTGGATGCCGTTCACGTACGGGGCGCAGCGTTCGACGACCGCGCGCGGATCCTCGAGAGCGGCGACCGTGTTGGCCGGGTCGAGGCAGATACCGAGGGCGTCCGAGCCGACCTCCTCGACGAGCGCGAGGAGGGCCGCGGTCGGCAGCTGCTCGTAGGTCTCGAGGCCGAGGCGCACCCCCGCGGCCTCCGCCTCCGGGAGCACCTCGCGCAGCATCCGCTCCGCCTCGGCGAGGGTCGGGCGGGAGTCGGGGGCGAACACCATGCTGCGCAGGTAGTCCGCGCCGAGCACGCCGGCCAGGTCGAGGAACGAGCGCAGGTGGGCGGGCGCCACGCCCTTGGTGCCGAGCTCGAGGCGGATGCCGAGGTCGTCGGCCGTCGCACGCAGCCCGCGCAGCTCCGCCGCCGAGTAGCCGAGCAGCGGCGCGTAGTCGCAGATCTGGAACAGCGACAGCCCGAGTTCCGCGGTGCGGGCGAGCATCCCGCCGAGTGGCAGGGGCTCGGGGTTCGGGCCCGTCGGCAGCGTGTGCGCCCCCTCCCAGAAGAAGGCGTAGGTGCCGAGACCGAGCGCGCTCGTCATGCCGGCACCCGCTCCCGCAGCGCGGCGAGGGCGCTCGCCTCGGCGAGCACCTCGCGCAGGGCCGCCGGGTCGTGGGCGAAGCGGCCGAGGAAGAGCCCGTCGACGTCGTCGCCCAGCTCGGTCAGCAGCCCCGGTCCCGCGGACCCGCCGTAGATGACGGCGCTGCCGTCGCGCCCCGGCAGCTCGGCCACCGCCGAGCGCAGCCCCGAGGTGAGGGCCCGGATGTGGTCGGCGGGCGCCGGCTCGGGGGCGCCGATCGCCCAGACCGGCTCGTAGGCGACCACGATCCGCCCGGCGGGGGCACCCGCGACCGCCGAGCTCACCTGCGCGGCCGCGACGGCGAGCGCGTCGCCCACCGGCATCCGCTCGGTCTCGCCGACGCAGAGCACGGGGGTGAGTCCGTTGCGGAGCGCCGCGGTCGTCTTGGCGGCGACGACGGTGTCGGTCTCGCCGTACATGCGGCGGCGCTCGGCGTGGCCGAGTTCGACCATGCGCACGCCGATCTCGGCCAGTTCGGCGGGGCTGACCTCGCCCGTGTAGGCGCCCGCGTCGTGCTCGGAGGCGTCCTGTGCAGCCACCCGCACCCGGGTGCCGGCGACCGCCTCGAGGGCGGGCAGCAGCTGCAGGTAGCCGGGCGCTACGAAGAGCTCGACACGCCCGTCGGCGACCGCCTCGCTGCGCGCGGCGATGTCGGCGACCTCGGCGAGCCATTCGCGCGCGGCGCGGTGCCCGAAGTACATCTTCAGGCTCACCCCCACGGTGATGCGTGCCATCAGCAGCTGCCTGTGTTCTCGTATTCGGTGAGCACGGCGACCTTCTCGGCGCTGGCCGAGGTGGGGTCGAA
>NZ_JANTHX010000007.1:402305-757440 GCF_024752305.1 Protaetiibacter mangrovi | reverse complement strand
CGACCGCAGCCGCGGCCGGGTCGCGGGGCCTGCCGGTCGCGCCGATGCCGACGATCCCGTCGAGGACCGCGTCCGCCGCGGCGACAGCCCCCAGGAACTCGGGTCCGTGCGGGGCGTCGTCGATGCGGGTCGCCCCCGCCGCGAGCGCGGCGACCTCGCCCTCGCGATGCACCCGGGACCCGAGGGGCACGTAGTCGACGTCGGCGCCGCGCCCCGCGAGCACGGCGCCGGCGTGGAGGGTGTCGCCGCCGTTGTCGCCCGACCCCACGAACAGCAGCACCCGCGCCTCGTGCACGGGCACGCCGCGCGCGCTCAGCTCGGCGGAGACGGCGTCGGCGAGCCCCGCGGCCGCGCGCGCCATGAGCGGCACCCCGGCGGCGAGCAGCGGCGCCTCCGCCGCCCGCACCTCATCCGCCGTGTACCCGCGCACGCCCCCATTGTGCGCGCAGACATGTCTGCGCCCCCGCAGACACCCGCACGCGGGTGTCCCTCCGGCCCGAGACATGTCTGCACCCACCTAGACTCGACGGGTGCGTCTCGTGGTGGCCCGATGCTCGGTGGATTACGCCGGGCGGCTCTCGGCGCACCTGCCGCTCGCGACCCGCCTGCTCGTGGTGAAGGCCGACGGATCGGTGCTCGTGCACTCCGACTCGCTGAGCTACAAGCCCCTCAACTGGATGAGCCCGCCCACCACGTTCACCCTCGACGAGGTCGACGAGGAGCGCGCCGCCGCCGGAGTCGTCGAGCTGTGGCGCGTCGCCAACCCGAAGACCGCCGACCTGCTCGTGATCTCCATCCACGAGATCCTGCACGACTCGAGCCACGAGCTCGGCGTCGACCCGGGACTGCAGAAGGACGGCGTCGAGGCGGACCTGCAGCGCCTGCTCGCCGAGCAGATCGAGCTGCTGGGGGAGGGGCACACCCTCGTGCGGCGCGAGTACATGACCGCGATCGGCCCCGTCGACATCCTCGCGAAGGATCCGGACGGCGCGAGCGTCGCCGTCGAGATCAAGCGGCGCGGCGACATCGACGGCGTCGAGCAGCTGACCCGCTACCTCGAGCTCATGAACCGCGACCCGCTGCTCGCCCCGGTCACGGGCGTCTTCGCCGCCCAGGAGATCAAGCCGCAGGCGCGCACCCTCGCCGAGGATCGCGGCATCCGCTGCCTGCTGCTCGACTACGACACCATGCGCGGCCTCGAGACCGGTCACGCGCGGCTGTTCTGACCCCCGAGAGACACATGACCCCCCGCCCCACCGCCGTGCTGTTCGACCTGGACGGCACCATCGTCGACTCGGCGCCCGGCATCCTGTCGACCCTCGCCTACACCTACGAGCACCTCCGGATGCCGGTGCCGCCCGTCGAGGAGCTCATGAAGTGGATCGGGCCGCCGATCCTCGAATCGTTCCGCGACTTCGCGGGACTCGACGAGGACGAGTCGCGCTACGCCCTCGCGATCTACCGCGAGCGCTACCGCGAGGTCGGCGTCTTCGAGGCGAGCGCGTATCCGGGGGTGCCGGAGGCGATCCGCGTGATCCAGCGGGCCGGCCTCCCGATCTCGCTCGCCACCTCGAAGCCCGAGTCGGCGGCGCACGCGATCCTCGACCGCATCCGGCTCTCCGACGCGTTCACCGAGATCACGGGCGCCTCGGAGGACGAGACCCGCAGCGACAAGGCGGATGTCGTGGCGGAGGCGCTGCGGCGTCTCGCGGCCCGCGGCGTCGACGTGCGCACGCGCCCCCTCATGATCGGCGACCGGGTGCACGACGTGGAGGGCGCCGCCGAGCACCTGGTGCCGACGATCTTCGTGGGCTGGGGCTACGGTGCGCCGGAGGAGGCGGAGGGGGCGGTCGCGGTCGTCGAGACCGCCGGGGAGCTGCTCGCCGCGCTCGGCCTCTGAGCGGGGGTCGTCAGCGCGCGATCCGCTCCACCGCCCGCGCGTAGAGCCCGGGGAACCGCGCGGCCGTCGGCACGACGAGACCGCGCAGGGGCGACGACGCGACGCGCACGAGCCGCTCGGTCATCACCCGGAACTCGCGCGTCGTGGCGAGCCACTCGCGCTCGTAGCGCGCGGCGTCCTGCGCCCGGATCGCCTGCACGGCGAGACCCGCCTGCGCGAAACCGATCCGCAGCCCCTCGGCGGTGAGGGCGTCGACGTAGCCGGATGCGTCGCCGACGAGCAGCGTGCGCCCCCGGGTCCGGGCGCGCGTGCGCTGCCGGAACGGCCCCGCGCCGCGGAGCCCGCTCGCGGGGGTCGCGCCGTCCAGTCGCTCGCGCAGCCGGGGCGCGCGGGCGAGGGCGTCGTCGAAGCGGATGCCGCGGCGGGCGAGCAGGGCGACGCCGACGAGCCCGTCCGCCAACGGCGTGACGTAGAACTCGCCGTCGGCCACCCAGTGCACCTCGACCAGATCGGTCCACGCCTGGATGCGGTAGTGGCGGCGCTGGCCGTAGCGGCGACCCCGCGCCGGCTCGGGGACGGCGAGGTCGAGCGCGCGCGCGACCGGGGAGTGCAGTCCGTCGGCGCCGACGGCCCAGTCCGCGCGCAGGGTCCGGCCGTCCGAGGTGCGCACGACGACCCCGTCTTCGCCGCTGCGCACCTCCTCCGCGCGGGCCGCACGCCGCCGCACGCCGAGCTGCTCGGCCCGCTCGAGCAGCGCGCGATGGAGCTCCGTCCGCCGCACCCCGAACCCGGGCCCGCGGGCGAAGCGGTGCTGCACGGATCGTCGGTCGTCGCGGTAGTCGATGCCGGAGATGGGCACGGCGCGCGGTGCGATGCCGAGCCGACCGAACACGGCGCCCGCACCGGGCATCACACCCTCCCCGCAGGCCTTGTCGATCACGCCCTCCCGCGGCTCGACGACGAGTGCGTCGATGCCGACCAGGCGCGCCTCGATGGCCGTCGCGAGCCCCACGGGCCCGCCTCCCACCACGAGCAGCTCCGCGTCGCTCACGACGCCCCCGGTTCACGCGGCGCCGCCGCCGCGAGCGCGCGCTCCTCGGTCGGGATGCGGAACCCGAGCAGCAGCACCGCGTTCAGCACCGTGAACACCACGGCCGTGATCCACGCGGTGTGCACGAGGGGCAGCGCGACGCCCTCGATCGCGACGATCCAGTAGTTCGGATGCCGCAGCCAGGCCCAGCGGTAGGGACCCCGCCGCGAGAGGGGCATCCCGGGGACGACGATCACGCGCGTGTTCCACTGCCGCCCGAGCGAGGCGATGACCCAGTAGCGGCCCGCCTGGCACGCGAGCGCGACGACGAGCATCGGCCAGCCGAGCCACGGCAGGAAGGGGTGCCCCAGCAGCCACACCTCGGCGAGGCATCCGAGCAGCATCCCGGTGTGCAGCAGCACCATCGCCGGGAAGTGGCGACGACCCGACTCGACGCCGCCCCGCGCCGCGGCCCACGCCGCGTTCCGTCGCGAGATGACGAGTTCGACGACCCGCTCGCCACCGGTGGCGAGGATGAGCAGCGTGTACGCGATCATCGCCACTCCAACAGCACGCACTCCGCGGTGACCCCCGGGCCCACCGCGAAGAGCACGCCGCGGGTGCCCGGCGCCTGCACGAGCGCCTCCTCGAGCAGGAAGAGCACCGATGCGCTCGAGAGGTTGCCGACCTCGGCGAGCGAGCGCCGGCTGGCCTCGAGCTGCGCATCGCCGAGCCCGAGCGCCCGCGCGAACGCGTCGATCACCTTCGGGCCGCCCGGATGCGCGATCCGAACGCGTCGATCACCTTCGGGCCGCCCGGATGCGCGATCCACAGGTCGACGTCGGTGCGGTCGAGCCCGTGCTCGCCGAGCAGGCCGTCGACTCCGGCCGCGATGTGCCTCTCGACCGCCGCCGGAACCTCGGCCGACAGCACGATGCGGAACCCGGTCGCACCCACCTCCCAGCCGATCGCGTTCACCGTGTCCGGGTAGAGGGCGCTCCGGCTGCCGACGATCTCGGGGCCGAGGGGGGCTGCGTCCGCGGCGAGCGCCTCGCCCCGACGATCCCCGACGAGCACCGCGGCCGCCGCCCCGTCGCCGAAGAGCCCGGTCGCCACCAGATTCCCCACCGAGGCGTCGTCGCGTTGCAGGGTCAGCGAGCAGAGCTCGACCGAGATCAGCAAGCCGACGTCGTCCGGGTGGCCGACGAGGTAGTCGGCGACCCGGGCCAGGCCCGCGGCGCCCGCGACGCATCCGAGCCCGAACGACGGCAGGCGCTTGACGTCGGCGCGCATGCCGAGCGCCGGAACGAGGGCGGCGTCGAGCGACGGGGCCGACACCCCGGTCACGGAGGTGAAGAGCAGGAAGTCGACCTCGTCGGGTGCGAGACCCGCCCGGTCGAGTGCGCGCGTCGCGGCCTCCGCGGCGAGGGCGGTGCCCTCGCGGATCCAGGCGTCGTTCGCGGCGCCGAAGTCGCCGAGGTCGCGGTAGGCGGCGAGGGGCAGTGCGGTGCGCCGGGTGCGTACGCCCGCGGATGCGTGGAGGCGCTCGAGCAGGGCGCGCTGCGCCGGGTCCGCGGTCACGAGCGGGCCCAGCTCGGCCGCGATCGCCTCCTGGCTGGAGGCGTGCTCGGGGAGCACAGGGGCGACGGATGCGATGCGCGGCATCTCCGAAACGCTACGCGTGCGACCGGGCGCGGTCGAGGGGGTTGCGCCGCGGGCTCAGCAGCCGCAGTCGTCGAGCGCCACCGGGCCGACCAGCGCGTCGACGCCGCGGATCACGGGGCCGGCGTCCGACTCGACGTCGTAGCCCTCGCGCGCCCAGTACTCGAAGCCGCCGATCATCAGGCGCACCTCGTAGCCGAGCTTCGCGAACTCGAGCGCCGCCTTGTCGGCGCCGTTACACCCGGGGCTCCAGCAGTAGACGACGACCGGGGTGTCGAGCGGGATCTCGGCGGGCGCGCGGTCGGCGACCTCCAGCCGGGGCATGTGGATCGCGCCCGCCGCGTGCCCCTGGTGCCACGAGGCGTGGTTGCGGGTGTCGACCAGCACGAGGCGCTCACCCGCGGCGAGGGCGGCGGCGACGTCCGAGGCGTCGGTCTCGAAGCGCAGCTTGGCGGCGAAGTGGGCGATCGCCGCTTCGCGCTCGACGGTCGTGAGCGGCGAGACGGATGCGGTGCGCGTGTCGGTCATGCCCCGACGCTAGCCGCCGACCACCCCGCGCTCCCCGTCCGCATCCGACAGGTCTCCACGAGTTCCCGCCATCTCGGCGGCGGGATCACATCGCGTCGCCGTGGCAGGCGGTGTACACGTCCACGTCCGGTCCGACATCCGCCGAATCGGGGAACCGCGGGACCCACCCGTAGCCCTGTTCGTACACCGACGCGATCTGCTCATCGCGACTGGGGAGCGGGTCCTGCTGTGCGCCGTGGGCCTCGAGACACGCGATGAGGAACTCACTCGCGAAGTCCCACAGCCACCCGCCGCCCGCGCTCCCGTCGAGCGGACGATCGGGGTAGGCCGACGAGGTGCACGCGAACACCTCTTCGTACGCGTCCGGCGGGTACGACATCTCGACGCCGCTCGGGTTCCCCTCGGAGTCGGCACCGACGGACAGCCGGGCACCCGCTTCGACCAGGCATCGGTTCACGTCGGATTCCAGGTCGAGATGATCCTCCGCGGTCGACCAGTGCACGAAGGCCGTCTGGGGCGGGACGGCGTCCGGGTGCGACGCGAGCACTCCCTCCCAGGCGCGGTCCGTCGATGCCGCCAGCCGGGCGGTCTCGACCGCGGCGTCGGTGTACGGCACCGGCGCGGGGCGCTCCCCGTGCTCGTCGACGAAGGCACCGAAAGCGGCATCCCAGTCGACCTCGGCATCGACGACGTCCGGGGTGGGCGTCGCAGTCGCGGTTGCGGCGCACCCGCTCAGCAGGAGGGCGGACGCGAGCGCGACCCCGAGCAGAGGGAATCTCATGAGCCGACGGTACCGGCGCGACGGACGACCGGCAACGCGCCCGCCCGCGCGGGGCTACACCCCGACGGCGGCGCGCTCCGAGGTGGTGGCGACGGCCGTGGAGAGGTCGCCGCCGATCCGGTAGCGCGAGCCCTGGTGGTCGTCCGGAAGCCGGTCGCCCGCGCCGTGCAGCTTGTGCCGCAGCGTGCCGTCGACGTAGGAGGTCGGGTAGGCGCCCCGCCGCTGCAGCTCGGGGACGATGAAATCGACGATGTCCTCGAAGGTGCCGGGCGTGATCGCGTAGGCGAGGTTGAACCCGTCCACGTCGGTGTAGTCCACCCAGTCCTGCAGACGGTCGGCGATCGTCGACGCGCCCCCGACGAACGTCGGCCCGAGGCCGCCGATCGCGCCGCCCACGGCGATGTCCCGCACCGTGAACTCCTCGCCGTTCGCCGCCGACTCCTCGTAGTTCTGGATCACGGAGCGGATCGCGTTCGACTCGACGTTGCCGACCGGTTCGTCGAGCGCGTACTGCGCCAGGTCGATCCCCATCCACCCCGACATGAACACGAGGGCGCCCTCGGGGGAGGCGTACCGCAGATAGTCCCGGTACTTCGCCTCGGCCTTCTCATCCGTCTCGTCGGTCACGATCGTGATGAGCGTGTAGATGCGCGCCGCGTAGCGGTCGCGCCCTGCCGCCTCGAGCGCGTCGCGGATGCGCGCGACCGTCGACTTCAGCACCTCCTTCGTGGGCGCCGCCACGAAGATCGCCTCGGCGTTGCCCGCCGCGAACGCGATCCCGCGGGGCGAGGCGCCCGCCTGGTAGATCACGGGGGAGCGCTGCGGCGACGGCTCGGTGATCGCGATCCCCGGCACGGTGTAGTGCTTCCCGGCGTGCCGGATCTCGTGCACCTTCTCGGGGCGGGTGAACACACCCGTCTCGCGATCGCGCACGACGGCGTCGTCCTCCCACGACCCCTCCCACAGCTTGTAGAGCACCTCGAGGTACTCGTCGGCCTGGTCGTAGCGGTCGTCGTGCTCGAGCTGGTCGTCGTGTCCGAGGTTCCGGGCGGCGCTCGGCAGGTAGCCGGTGACGACGTTCCAGCCCACGCGTCCCTTGGTGAGGTGGTCGAGCGTCGCCATGCGCCGGGCGAACGGGTACGGATGCTCGTACGCGGTTCCCGCGGTCACCCCGAATCCGAGGTGCGTCGTGACCGCGGCCATCGCCGACACGAGCAGCACGGGGTCGTTCACCGGCACCTGCGCGCCGTTGCGGATGGCAGCCTCGTTGGTGCCGCCGTAGACGTCGTAGGTGCCCAGCACATCCGCGATGAACACCCCGTCGAAGGTGCCCCGCTCGAGCAGCCGGGCGAGGCCCGTCCAGTACTCGATGTCCTTGTAGCTGGCGGAACGGTCGTCGGGATGCCGCCACATCCCGGAGGACTGGTGGGCGACGCAGTTCATGTCGAACGCGTTGAAACGGATCTGGCGAGGCGGGGTCTGCTCGGTCACCCGTGCATGCTGCCCCGCCCGGCGGGCCCGCGTCGAGGTGCCCGGTCACACACGGTCACCGCGGGTCACACGGTGTCACAGTGACACCGCGCGACCCGCGGTGGACGGGGTGCTCAGCGCCGACGGGCGACCGTGCGGCCGACCAGCACGACGCCGGCGGCCAGCAGCAGCACGGCCAGGGCGAGCGCGGTCATGCCGCCCTCGACTCCGGTCGCCGCGAGCCGGATGTCGCCGTCCGACGCCAGGGTCGTCCCGCCACCGTCACCGGGGTCGTCGGTGGCGGGGTCGTCGCCCGGGTCGTCACCGGGGTCGTCACCGGGGTCGTCACCCGGATCCTCGCCGACGGTCGTGCCCGAGCCGCCGGTCGAGGCGTCCCCGAGCACCGAGATGGCGTTGCCGCCGAGCGTCACCGGGAGTCCCAGGTCGGTCAGCAGCTGCGTACCCCCGAGGATCCCGTCCGTTCCGCTCGTCGACCCCTCCTGGTCGCCTGTCGAGCCTCCCGAACCGGATGCGGTGCCCGCGCCGTCACTCGACGCGTCCCCCAGCACCGAGATGGCGTTCCCGCCGAGCGTCACCGGCGCTCCGACCCCCGCGAGGATCTGGCTTCCGCCGAGGATGCTGTCGAGCCCGCCGGTGCTGCCGGCCGAGCCGCCGGTCGACCCGGTCCCCGCGCTCGTGTCCGAGCCGGAGGTCGACGCATCGCCGAGCACCGAGATGGAGTTGCCCCCCAGGGTCACGGGAGCGCCGACTCCGGCGCCCACCTGCGATCCGGACAGCGTGCCGTCGGTTCCGTCGGTGGTGCCGGAGGCGCCGGCCGAGCCCCCCGACCCGGCCGGCGCGGTCCCGGAACCGGAGCTCGACGCGTCGCCGAGCACCGAGATGGCGTTCCCGCCGAGCGTGACGGGAAGCCCGAGGTCGGCGAGCACCTGCGTGCCGCCCGCCACCGAGTCCGACCCGCTCGTGGCGCCCGAGGGGGTCGATCCCCCCGACGACGAGCTGGTCGAGGCGCCCGAGCTGTGGGCGTCGCCGAGCACCGAGATGGCGTTCCCGCCGAGCTGCACGGGCAGCTCGATGCCGAGGATGCCCTGCGTGCCCGAGGCCACGCCGTCCTGCCCGGAGGTTCCGCTGTCGGCGTGCGCGACGCCGACTCCGAGGGCCATGAAGCCCCCCGTGACGAGGACTGTCCACAGTCCACGCGAGACGTACTTGTTCATGATTCCGGCTCCTTCGCCTGATCGATCGACGTCGCGTCCGGTTGGGCGCGGCGGAACGTGGTCCTCCCGTTGCGGTGCAGCGGGCGGACTCGTCCCTCGTCAGTCGGGCGAGGTGTCGGTGCCGTAGACGGGCGATGGAGGCGCCCGGAGGATCGCGGGGCGCAGTCGCCCTCGCGCGAGAAGAAGCAGGAGACCGGCGCCGAGCACGGCGGCTGCGGCGCCGATCGGCGCGCCTCCCGCCGTGACTGCGGAGGCGGGCGCGATGTCGCCCGGAGCGCTCACGGGCCCCTCGGTGAGGCCCTCGGCGCCGGCCACGATGGTCGCTGCGGCCTGCGGCAGGTGCGCGAGCACCGTGTCGGCGGCCAGTTCGGAGGCCCGGAAGACCCCGACGATCCCCGAGATCGCGGGGCTCGGGGTGGTGCCGTCGCCCGCTCCGACGCCGTCGCCGGCCCCGTCGCCCGAGCCCGGGCGGGGGGTGCCGACGACGTCGACGAGGGTGTCGTCGACGGTCGAGGTCACCGGGTCGACGACGCTCCCGACGGGCGTGTCGCCGAGCACATCGCCGACGATCGGCAGGGAGCCCACGGTGTCTCCCGCGATCCCGTCCACGAGGTCGGCCACCGGTGTCACCACGGCGGACACGGGGGCGCTGTCGACGACCGATCCGACGACGTCGCCGACGATCGGCACCTCGCGCACCGCGGGAAGGCTCGGCACGACGGGTTCGACGACCGTGGTGACGGTCGAGACCGTCGTGTCGACGACCCCGCCGAGCAGCCCGTGGCCGTCGTCGGCATGGGCGGGCTGGGGAGCGAGGAGCACCATGAGGCCGACTCCGACCAGTGACGCGGCGCCGATCAGGGCGCTGCGCCAGATGTGTCGTTCGTGGATGACAGCGTCGCTCACGACGCCGTCGGCCGGCTCCATGACCTCCTCCTCACCATCGAGTCGTAGGGAGGGGCTCGTCACGTCCCCCCGGATGCGCGACACGATACGCCGACACTTGCTCGATTTCCACCATGACTTGCGCGGCGATACTTAACGATATATCGTCGACCTGTCGCGATACCTCGCGATGCATGGTCAATGAAAGGAGAACGATCATGAACCCGAAGGCTTTCCGACGCCACGAGCGTGACGCCATGTTCCACCACGACCCCACCGACCCCGCCGCGCACGGCCCCCACGCCGAGTGGGGTGCACACTCCCCCCTGCGCGGCATGCCGCCGTTCGGCCCCGGTTTCGGCCCCGGCCCCTGGGGCGGCCGCGGCAGGGGTCGCGCCGGGCGCGGAGACATCCGCGCCGTCATCCTCTCGGTGCTCTCCGAGGCGCCCTCGAACGGCTACAGCATCATCAAGACGATCGCCGAGCGCACCGGTGGCGGCTGGCGTCCGAGCCCCGGCTCGGTCTACCCGACGCTCCAGCAGCTCGTCGACGAGGAGCTCATCGAGGCGCAGGGCGAGGGGCGGCGCACCGAGTACGCGCTCACCGAGTCCGGCGAGGCCTACGTGAAGGAGAACGCCGACGAGCTCTCCCGCGCGTGGGAGTCGGGCGCACCCAAGCGCAGCGAGCAGGAGCTGGCGTTCCAGCAGAGCGTGGGCAAGCTCATGGGCGTCGTGGGGCAGTTCCACCACGCCGCCAGCGACGCCCAGCGCGCAGCCGCGATCGAGAAGCTCGACGAGGCGCGCCGGGCGCTGTACCTCATCCTCGCGGACTGAGTCGCCGCCGCATCCGCGTGCCGAGCGGCGGGAGAAACCGCGCCACCGGACGGAGTACCGCACACGCGGCGGGAGTCACTGCTCCCGCCGCGTGACGGTTTCGCCGCCCGTGCCGTCGATCAGGATCGGAGAAGCCCCCATCACGGGCCCCCGCGTAGCCTGACCGCATGGCTGAGACGACGAAGAACACGAGCGCGTTCAACGCGGAGGAGCGCGCCGCGATGAAGGAGCACGCCGCCGAGGTGCGCCGCGCGAAGAAGAGCACCCCCGAAGACGACCTGCAGGCCGTGCTCGACAAGATCGCGGCGATGGATCCCGCGGATCGCGCCCTCGCCGAACGCATCCACGCGGTCGTCACGGCGACGGCGCCGGAACTCGCCCCCAAGCTCTGGTACGGCATGCCCGCCTACTACCTGAACGGCAAGAACGTGCTGTTCTTCCAGGACGCGAAGAAGTTCAAGGCCCGCTACTCGACCCTCGGCTTCAACGACCCCGCGCACCTCGACGACGGCACCATGTGGCCGACCGCCTACGCCCTCACGAACGAGCTGACGGCCGCCGACGAGAAGCGGATCGCCGAACTCGTGACGACGGCCGTCGGCTGACTCAGAGGGCGAGCAGCCCGTCGATGTCGCCGAACACCTCGAGACCCGCGCACTCCGCGACCCCCTCGAGCAGCACCGAGCCGTCCGGCGCCAGATGCCGGAACCGGATGTGGGCGTCGAGCGTCTCCTCGACGCGCTCGTGCTGCGCGGTGCGCAGCGGCGCGTGCAGCAGCCCCCCGCGCACCCGCTCCGCCTCGAGCTCGAGCACGCCGTCGCGACCCTCGACGCTCCACCGCACGCGACTGTCGTCGATCGTCAGCGATCGCTCCCGCGACCGGTTCCAGGTCGCCCAGGTGTGCAGCCGCCCGCTGTGGCGGAACGCGATGATCGTGCCGCGGAACGCGCGGCCCATCCACGGGATGATCGCGACCGAGGCGACGAGCGAGGCATCCGGGTCCGCGTCGACGTGGTTGCTGGCGGCCCACACGTAGCCGGCGGGGAACGATCGCCCCCAGTCCTTCTCGATGTACCCGCGGCCGCCGTCGAACGTCACCCGTTCGCCCTCGACCTCGAGCTCGCCCGCGAGACCGTGCCCGAACGACACGATCCCGTGGAAGCACTCCATCGCGGGCACGTAGCCGTACGGCCCCATGATCCCGGGGGAGGGGAAGGGTACGAGCGCGGAGGTGTACTCGAGTCGGCCGCGCAGCTGCGGCAGGTCGAGGGTCACTCCGCTCGGGTCGAAGCGGTTGCCGCCGATGCTCACGTCGAAGCGCGTGTCGGATGCCGTGAGCGCGTCCACCTCGAAGCGGTGGTACCAGGAGCGCCCGGTCAGCCCGTCGAGCACCTGCACGAAGGCCTCGTCGCGCACCTCGTCGTCGCCGACGCCGCGGAAGACGCCGGGGATCACCGCCCAGCGGTGCGCGCGGTCGGCGCTCAGCAGCTTGATGTACCAGCCCTCGAAGAACGGGGTGCCCGCCCCGCGTCCGTGGAAGGCCTCCGGATGGCGGATGCCGCGCAGGTAGCCGGCGGGGGTGCGCATGCGCCCGACGCTACGCGTCGCCGCGGTTGCGGCGGCGCATCGGGCGCGGCGCGCGATCTCCGAGGAAGGAGCGCGCCGAGTCGACGACGATCCCGCGGCTGAGCGCCTCCCGGCCGATCAGCATCCGGAACCCCATCGCGTCGCGATTCGACAGGGTCACCTCGGCGTCGACCTCGTGCCCGACGAGCAGCAGCCGCATGATCACGACGAAGCGCTCGTCGACGTGCCCCGACGAGCTGCGCACCCGGCGCACGTCGTGCACGGGGCACTCGACGGCGACCTCGTCGGATTCGGACCGCTGCCACGGACGGATGCGGAACCGCACCCACGCGACCCCGTCGCGATCGAACGCCTCGACGTCGTAGGCGTGGATCGACGAGGTCTGGGCGCCCGTGTCGAGCTTGGCCTTGATCCAGGGAACGCCCACACCCGGCAGTTGCACCCATTCGCGCCACCCCGCGAGGGTGTTTGAATGGGTTCTCTCGCTCACCGCACCATCTTGGCAGGCCCTCACCCATGAAACTCGCGATCCTCTCGCGTGCGCCGCGCGCCTACTCGACGCAGCGCCTGCGCACCGCCGCCCAGCAACGCGGGCACGAGGTGCGGGTGCTCAACACGCTCCGTTTCGGCATCGACCTGTCGGGCGACGAACCCGACCTGCAGTACCGCGGCAAGCCGCTGAGCGACTACGACGCGATCCTGCCCCGCATCGGCGCCTCGATCACCTACTTCGGCACGGCCGTGGTGCGCCAGTTCGAGCAGATGGACGTCTACACGCCCAACACCGCCAACGGCATCTCGAACGCACGCGACAAGCTGCGGGCCACCCAGATCCTGTCCCGCCACAACATCGGCATGCCGGCGACCACCTTCGTGCGCAACCGCGCGGATGTGCGCCCCGCGATCGAGCGGGTGGGCGGCGCCCCGGTGGTCATCAAGCTGCTCGAGGGCACCCAGGGCATCGGCGTGATCCTCGCCCCCGAGGTGAAGACGGCCGAGGCGATCATCGAGACGCTGCAGTCGACGAACCAGAACGTGCTGATCCAGCACTTCGTCTCGGAGAGCCGCGGACGCGACATCCGCGCCCTCGTCGTCGGCGACCGCGTGGTGGCGGCGATGCGCCGCACCGCGAAGGGCGACGAGTTCCGTTCCAACGTGCACCGGGGAGGCAGCGTCGAGAGCGTCGAGCTGACCCCCGAGTACGCGCAGGCGGCGGTGCGTTCGGCTCAGATCATGGGCCTGCGCGTGGCGGGCGTCGACATGCTCGAGGGCGACGACGGCCCGCTCGTGATGGAGGTCAACTCCTCGCCCGGCCTCCAGGGCATCGAGGCGGCCACCCAGCTGGATGTCGCGGGCGCCATCATCGACTACATCGCCGGGCAGGTGGCGTTCCCCGAGATCGACGTGCGCCAGCGCCTCTCCGTCTCGACGGGCTACGGCGTCGCCGAGCTGCTCGTGCACACCAACGCCGAGCTCGTCGGCAAGACGCTCGGGGAGTCGGGGCTTTGGGAGCGCGACATCACGGTGCTCACCCTGCACCGCGGCGCGACCGTGATCCCGAACCCGCGCAAGGGCCAGCTGCTCGAGTCCGGCGACCGCCTGCTGTGCTTCGGCAAGCTCGAGGAGATGCGCTCGATGATCCCCGAGCGCCGCCGCCGCCGCGCCAAGGTGCGCAAGCTCCCCGCCGAGCCGATCCCAACGGAGGAGTAGGCACCGACGAGAAAGGCCCCGAACCTCATCGGTCCGGGGCCTCGGGTGGTGCGCGAGGGGGGACTTGAACCCCCACGCCCTTGCGGGCACTGGCACCTGAAGCCAGCGCGTCTGCCAATTCCGCCACTCGCGCGTGCGACCCGCCGGAGCGGATCAGCCAAGCGAGACTACCATGCGGATGCCGTGCGTCCGATCCGCGGAGCCCGGGGGCGCACCGACCGGTCCGCACATCCGAATCACCCTCGCGTACGACACGGCCTCACCCGTCGTCGGACACTCCGGCGGCGTCTGCCGACTACCATCGGAGAGTCCGAGAGAGCCATCAGGTGCCGCAGCGCCTGCCGAGAGGAGACCCTTGGGGATTCTCGACGAATTCGAGAAGGGCTTGGAGCGCGTCGTGGGCGGCGCGTTCGCCAAGACCTTCAAGAGCGGGCTGCAGCCTCTCGAGGTGACCGCGGCCCTGCGCCGGGAGCTCGACACCAAGGCGGCCGTCGTCTCGCGCGACCGGATCCTGGTGCCCAACCGCTTCACCGTGCGGCTGTCGCCGTCCGACCACGAGCGCATGACGGGCCTCGGTCCCGCCCTCGTCGACGAGTTCACGCAGCTCGTGCAGCAGCACGCGACCGCGCAGCACTACTCCTTCGCGGGCGGCATCGACATCCGCCTGCAGCGCGACGAGAGCCTCTCGGCCGGGATCGTGCGCATCGAGTCGGAGAACCTGAAGGGCGAGGTCGCCTGGACCCCGGTGCTCGACATCGCGGGCAAGCGCTACCCGCTGAAGAAGGGTCGCACCGTGATCGGTCGGGGGTCGGATGCCGACATCACCCTCGACGACACCGGCACCTCCCGCAAGCACGTCGAGATCCTGTGGGACGGCACCCGCGGTCAGGTCAACGACCTCGGGTCGACCAACGGCTCCAAGCTCAACGGGCAGCCCGTCACCCAGGCGGTGCTGCAGCCCGACTCGGTGATCGAGATCGGACGCACCCGCATCGTCTTCCGCGTGCTCGCGCAGGCGGCCGAGCTGTCGCGACCCGACGGGGGGAGCGCCCGATGAGCGAGCTGACCCTGCTGGTGCTGCGCATCGGCTTCCTCATCCTGATGTGGGCGTTCGTGTTCATGGTCGTCTACGCCCTGCGCTCCGACCTGTTCGGGCACCGCGCACGCAAGCTGCCCCCGCAGGCCGCCCCCGAGACGTTCCCGGCCACGCCGCTCCCCGTGGCCGTCGCGACTCCCCCGGCGGCCGCCGTCACCGAGCCGGTCCGTGCGCAACCGCACGCGAGCGGCGCCACGCCGCGGCGGCTCGTCATCACCTCCGGGCCCAAGGAGGGCATGGAGATCGAGCTGCCGACCGAGCAGCTGACCATCGGGCGCTCGAGCGAGTCCGGTCTCGTGATCCGCGACGACTACACCTCCACCCACCACGCACGCCTCATGCTGTGGAACGACGAGTGGGTGATCCAAGACCTAGACTCGACCAATGGCACGTTCCTGGACGGATCGCGCGTGACCCTTCCCACCCCCGTGCCGCTCGGCTCCACGGTCACCATCGGCACCACGAGCTTCGAGCTCCGGCGGTAGGCCTGTGGCGACCATCCCCACGAGCGCGGCCGTCTCCCACGTCGGGAAGATCCGCGCGAGCAACCAGGACTCCGGCTACCTCGGCCGGAATCTGTACCTGGTGGCCGACGGGATGGGCGGGCACGCGGGCGGCGACGTCGCGAGCCACATCGCCGCCCAGCGGATCGCCGAGGCCGACCACCCGTACGCCACCCCGGAGGATGCGGTCGCCGCGCTCGAGTCCGCGCTGATCGCCGCGAACGGGCTGCTCGCCGAGACCGTCTTCGACCACAACGAGCTCACCGGCATGGGCACGACCGTGTCGGCCCTGGCGCGCGTGCACGACAAGCTCGCCCTCGCGCACATCGGCGACTCGCGCGTGTACCGCTTCCGGGGCGGCGAGCTCGAGCAGATCACCACCGACCACACCTTCGTGCAGCGTCTGGTCGAGTCGGGCCGCATCACCCCCGAGGAGGCCGCCGTGCACCCCCGCCGGGCGGTGCTCATGCGGGTGCTCGGCGACGTCGACGCCTCCCCCGAGATCGACACGGCGATCCTCGACCTGCAGCCCGGCGACCGCTGGCTGATCTGCTCCGACGGCCTCTCCGGCTACGTCACCGAAGAGAAGATGACCCAGGTGCTCGGCACCATCCGCACCGCGCAGGGCGCGGCGGACCGTCTCGTCAAGGAGAGCCTCGACCACGGCGCGCCCGACAACGTCACGGTGGTGCTCGTCGACATCGACGACTCCGACGGGGCATCCGGCGCCCCGCCGATCTTCGTCGGCTCGGCGGCGCATCCGCTCACCTTCGGCAAGGAGGAGGAGGAGGTGCGGCGCCCCATCCGCCTCCCCACCCTGCTGCTGCACCCGCTCAAGGCGGTGCCGCCGGAGGACGCCCACTTCGAACCGGAGAGCGAGAGCTACCTCGACGAGCTCATCGAGGAGGACCGCCGCCGCGCCATCCGCCGCCGGATCCTGTGGGGCGTCGGGGTGGGCCTCGCCGCGGCGGCCATCGTGCTGGCCGGCTGGCTCGGCTACCGCTGGACCCAGATGCACTACTACGTCGGCGTCGACGGCGGCAACGTCGCCATCTTCCAGGGGGTGCAGCAGTCGATCGGGCCGATCTCGCTGTCGCACGTGTACCAGACCACCTCGATCCCGGTCGACGATCTGCCGACCTACCAGCAGGAGGCCGTCGAGGCGACGATCAGCGCCGACAGCCTGCGCGACGCGCACGACATCGTCGACCGTCTGTCGGCGGCGGCGGGGGATTGACGTGAGCGCCCCGCAGACGAGCGCGATCGGCGGGCCCGCGACGCAGGGCTCCGCGCCGATCACCACGACCATCCGCATCCGGTTGCGCACGCCGGCGCGACTGCGCAACCTGGAGCTGCTGTTGCTGCTCGTCGCGCTCGCGACCTCGGCGGCGGCGCTCGCCCTCGTCGACCTGGGGGCGGTCGGCGAGATCGACGCCGCCATGTTCGCGCTGTGCGGGATCCCCGTCGTGCTCGTTCTCGTGCTGCACCTCGTCGAGCGCGTCGTGGCGCCCGAGGGCGACCCGTTCGTGGTGCCGATCGCGACCGTGCTGACGGGACTCGGCGTCGCCATGATCCACCGCCTCGACATCGCCGAGGGCCACGACGGATGGGCGGCCTACGGCGTGCGGCAGGTTGTCTGGGCCGCCATCGCCATCGCCATCGCGATCGCCGGCCTGCTGCTCGTGCGCAACCACCGGGTGCTGCAGCGCTACCGCTACATCGCGATGTTCCTCGGCGTCGTGCTGCTGCTGCTGCCGGTCATCCCCGTGATCGGCGAGACCGGGGCCAACGCCGACGTCTGGGTGCGGATCGGAGTCTTCTCGTTCCAGCCGGGCGAGTTCGCGAAGATCCTGCTGGCGATCTTCTTCGCCGGGTACCTCGTCACGGCGCGCGACTCGCTCTCCATGGTCGGGCGCACGTTCCTCGGGCTGCGCCTGCCGCGCGCCCGCGACCTCGGCCCGATCCTGGTGGTCTGGGTGCTGTCGATGGGCGTCATCGTCATCCAGCGGGACCTCGGCACCGCGCTGCTGTACTTCGGCCTCTTCCTCGTGATGCTCTACGTGGCGACGGGGCGGGCCAGCTGGATCCTGATCGGGCTCGCGCTGTTCGCGGGGGGCGCCTGGGTGGCCGCCCGTCTGCTCCCCTACGTCGCGGCGCGGTTCGAGAACTGGCTCGACGCCTTCAACCCCGAGGTCTACGACCGCGACGGCGGCAGCTACCAGCTGGTGCAGGGCATCTTCGGCCTCGCCGACGGCGGTCTCATCGGCACCGGCCTCGGCCGGGGTCGCCCCGACCTGGTGCCGCTCGCCGAGAGCGACTACATCATCGCGAGCCTCGGCGAGGAGCTCGGACTGATCGGCGTCTTCGCCATCCTGTGCCTCTACCTGATCTTCGTGGCCCGCGGTTTCCGCATCGGCGTGGCCGGTCAGGACGACTTCGGCCGCCTGCTCGCGGTCGGCCTCTCGTTCGTGGTGGGCCTGCAGGTCTTCATCGTGATCGGGGGCGTCACGCGGATCATCCCCCTCACCGGTCTCACGACCCCGTTCCTGGCGGCGGGCGGCTCGTCGCTCGTCGCCAACTGGCTCATCGTCGCCCTGCTGCTGCGGCTCTCCGACTCGGTCCGGCAGCAGCCGCACGCGGTCGTCGACGGGGGTGGGGCGTGAACAAGGAGCTCCGCCGCGTCAGCGTGCTCATCCTCGCGATGTTCCTCGCGCTGTGCACCTCGACCACCGTCATCCAGGTCGTGCAGCAGGAGTCGCTGCAGGCCGACTCCCGCAACGTGCGCACCCTCTACGCGAGCTTCTCGGTCGAGCGCGGCCAGATCCTCGCGGGGGACACGGTCATCGCGCAGTCCGTCGCGAGCAGCGACCAGTACAAGTACCAGCGGGTGTACCCGCAGGGTGAGCTGTACGCGCCCGTCACCGGCTACTTCACCCTCAACGGCGAGAACACCGGACTCGAGGGCGCCCTCAACGACTACCTGAGCGGGCGGGCGAACGAGCAGTTCCTCGACCGCCTGAACGCCATCCTGACGGGCCAGAACCCCCGCGGCGCCACCGTGCAGACCACGATCGACCCGGTCGTGCAGCAGGCGGCGTGGGATGCGCTCGGCGATCTCCAGGGCGCGATCGTGGCGATCGAGCCGTCGACCGGCCGCATCCTCGCGATGGTGTCGAAGCCCTCGTTCGACCCGAACCTCCTCGCGGGTCACGTGCAGTCGGATGTGCTGGCCAACTACGACCAGCTGCTCACCGACCCGACGGAGCCGCTGGTCAACCGCACCATCGCGGGCGATCTGAACCCGCCGGGCTCGACCTTCAAACTCGTCATGTCGTCGGCGGCGCTCTCGAGCGGCGACTACACGCCCGACAGCCAGCTGCCGAACCCGCCGAGCTTCGTGCTCCCCGGCACCAGCACGACGATCACCAACTCGGGCGGCAGTGCGTGCGGGGGCGGCGAGACCACGAGCATCGCGACGGCGCTGCGCCTGTCGTGCAACATCCCGTTCGCGAACCTCGGCTCGCAGCTCGGCTACGACACCATCCACGACCAGGCGGTCGCGTACGGATTCGAGGACCCCGACATCCAGGTGCCCATGGCGGTCACCCCGAGCGTGTTCCCCGAGCCGGAGAGCGAGGCGCAGCTGATGCTCCAGTCGTTCGGGCAGGGCAACGACCGGGTCACGCCCCTGCAGGTGGCGATGGTGTCCGCCGCGATCGCGAACGGGGGAGAGCTCATGAGCCCGACGCTCCTCCAGCGGGTCACCGCTCCGGATCTGTCCGTGCTGCAGGACTTCGCCCCGACCGTGTACGGGCACCCGATCAGCGCCGAGGTGGCCGCGACCATGACCCAGCTCATGGTCGCCAATGTCGCGAGCGGCGTGGCCAGTGGTGCCAGAATCGATGGTGTCGACGTCGCGGGCAAGTCGGGCACAGCACAGAACGGCAAGGACGACCCCTACACGCTCTGGTACACCGGATTCGCCCCCGCCGACGACCCCCAGGTCGCGGTCGCGGTGCTGCTCGAAGACGGGGCAGGTCTTGGTCAACACGGATCCGGCAACGGCAATGCCGGTCCGATCGCGAAGAAGGTCATAGAGGCGGTGCTGAACAGATGAGACCCACGAGCGGGCTCACCTTCGGGGGGCGATACCAGCTGTCGAGCCGGATCGCGATCGGCGGCATGGGCGAGGTGTGGCAAGCCACCGACCTCGTGATCGGACGCACCGTCGCGATCAAGATCCTGAAGGACGAGTACCTCGGCGACCCGGGCTTCCTCGAGCGCTTCCGCGCCGAGGCCCGCCACGCCGCGCTCGTGAACCACGAGGGCATCGCGAACGTCTTCGACTACGGCGAGGAGGACGGCTCCGCCTACCTCGTCATGGAGCTCGTCCCGGGCGAGGCGCTGTCGACCGTGCTCGAGCGCGAGAAGGTGCTGTCGACCGACCGGGTGCTCGACATCGTGGCCCAGACGGCATCCGCGCTGCAGGCCGCCCACTCGGCGGGGCTCGTGCACCGCGACATCAAGCCCGGCAACCTGCTCATCACGCCCGACGGGCGCGTGAAGATCACCGACTTCGGCATCGCGCGGATCGCCGACCAGGTGCCGCTGACCGCCACCGGTCAGGTGATGGGCACCGTGCAATACCTCTCGCCGGAGCAGGCGAGCGGCCACCCCGCCTCGCCGTCCACCGACATCTACTCCCTCGGCATCGTCGCCTACGAGGCGCTCGCCGGACGCCGACCGTTCACCGGCGAGTCCCAGGTCGCGATCGCGATGGCGCAGATCAACGAGGCGCCGCCGGACCTCCCGGTGACCGTCTCGGAGCCGGTGCGCAACCTGGTCTACTCGTGCATCGCGAAGCGCCCCGAGGACCGTCCGGCGACGGCCGCCCACCTGGCCCGGGCCGCGCAGGCCCTGCGGCGCGGCGATGTCGCGGGCGCCGCGGCCGCCGTGCCGGGTGTCGCCGCCGGGGCCGTCGCCCTGGCCGCCGCGTCCACCGCCGCCACGCGCATCATGCCGTCCGCCGCGCCGACGGCGACCACCCCCACCCCCGAGACCCGCCGCCGCAGCCCGTGGATGTGGCCGCTCATCGCGATCGTCTCCCTGCTCGCGGTCGCCCTCATCGCGATCATCATCGTGTTCGCGGTGCAGCCGAGCGGCCCCGATGGTCCCACCACGCCGGCCCCGACGACCCCGACGACCCCGAGCCAGACGCCCACACCCAGCAAGACCCCCGACACCGTGCAGATCACGCGCGCGGACTACGTCGGCCTGCCGGTCGACGAGGCATCCGACAAGCTGACCTCCATCCCCGGCGCCGACTTCAGCGTCACCGTGGTGCAGGGTTCCGCGGCCCCGTCGCCCGACAAGGTGAACACGGTGCAGGCCATCGACCCGGTCGGCAACGTGCCCAAGGGCTCCACGATCACCCTCACCGCCTACGGCGCCTTCCCGGCTCCCGTCGCCCCACCGACGCCCACCGCGTCGTCGACGACGGGCGACCCGGGAGACGGGATCACCCTGTCGTTCGCGAAGTACACCTCGTGCCCCGCGGGTTACGCGCTCACCGGTTACACGTTCACGCTGGAGAACGCGACCGCACCCGGCGGCACGACCGTCGACGCGAACGCGACCTCGATCGACATCGCGCTGGGCACCACGGGCGAGGCGAAGGCGAGCTACGTCGCGAACTGCGCGAGCGGCATCACGTCCCAGCCGTCGGGGCAGGTCACGATCACCGTGAACTGAGATCCGTCTTCCGACGGATCGACCCCCGCCGGGCCCCGGCTAGACTGACCGCGTGAGTGATGGGGTGATCGAGAGCGTTCGCACGCTCGCCGGTCGCTACGAGATCGGCAAGCTGCTCGGTCGCGGCGGCATGGCGGAGGTGCACGAGGGGCTCGACACCCGCCTCAACCGCCGGGTCGCCATCAAGCTCCTGCGCCCGTCGCTCGCCACCGACCCCGCGTTCCGCACCCGCTTCCGCCAGGAGGCGCAGGCCGCCGCCCGCATGGCCCACCCCACGATCGTGCGGGTCTTCGACGCCGGCGAGGAGACCGTGCGCGGTGCGGACGGCCACGAGGTGCAGCTGCCCTTCATCGTCATGGAGCGCATCGAGGGCAAGCTGCTCTCGGACCTGATCCGCAGCGGGCCGGTCGCCGCCGACGAGGCGGCCCGCATCACGGCGGGCATCCTCACGGCGCTCGAGTACTCGCACCGTGCCGGGGTGGTGCACCGCGACATCAAGCCCGGCAACGTCATGCTCACCCCGAACGGCCAGATCAAGGTCATGGACTTCGGCATCGCCCGCGCCATCTCCGAGTCGTCGGCGAACGTCGCGCAGACCAGCGCGGTGCTGGGAACCGCCAGCTACTTCTCGCCCGAGCAGGCACGGGGCGAGAGCGTCGATGCGCGCACCGACCTCTACTCCACCGGCGTCGTGCTCTACGAGCTGCTCACCGGCCGCACGCCGTTCCAGGGCGACAGCCCGGTCGCGGTCGCGTACCAGCACGTGAGCGAGCTGCCCACGCCGCCGGGCGCGGTGAACCCGTCCGTGTCGCCCGCGATGAGCGCGGTGGTCATGCACGCGCTCGCGAAGGACCGCTTCGACCGGTTCCAGACCGCGGCGGAGTTCCGCGCAGACCTGGAGGTGGCGGCGGGTGGCAAGGTCCCCGACCGCGCCCCCGTGAGCGACGACTTCAACGCGACGCTGTTCGGGGTGAACCCGAACTCGACCGCCGCCTCGGAGGCGACGCTGCGGCGGCTCGCGAACGACGAGAACCGCCCGACCCGCACCCAGAGCCGCCCCCCGGTGGCCTGGATCTGGGGCGGGATCGCGGTCATGGTCGTCATCATCGTGGCCGCCATGTTCTGGGTGTTCAGCCTCTCGCCCACCGACCTCGCTGCCGGCACCTCGATCGAGGTGCCGAAGGTCGCGGGACAGCAGGCCGAGGCCGGGATGCAGACCCTCACCGACGCGGGGTTGACCCCCGACCGCGTCGATCAGGCCGACGCGGATGTGGCGGCGGGTGTGATCATCTCGACCAGCATCGAGCCGGGCACGCGCGTGAACCGCGGCGAGACGATCGACGTCTACGTCTCGACCGGGCCGCCGTCGGTGTCGCTCCCCGCTCTCACCTACCTCGCCGAGCAGGACGCGATCGCCAAGATCGGCGAAGCCGGGCTCGTCTACGGCACCAGCACCCAGGCGTACTCGCCGAACGTGCCCGCGGGCCAGGTGATCGCGGTCACGATCGACGACGACCCCACGCCGCTCACCGGCGCTCAGCGGGTGGACGCGGGCAGCACCGTGAACCTCGTGATCTCCAACGGCCTCGTGAACGTGCCCGAGGTGGTCGGGCGGCCGATCTCCGAGGCGCAGAGCTCGCTGCAGGCCCTGCAGCTGACGGTCAAGCTCGCACCGGACCCTGGCTGCAGCGGTCAGAAGGTGACGAGCCAGTCGGGCAAGGGCGACATGCCGCAGCGCTCGACCGTCACCCTCGGCTACTGCGCCGGCTGACCTCGCCGAACTCGCCCGGCCGACCTCAGCCGAGCTTGACGAGCGGGCTCAGCGAGACCGCACGCTCCGCAGCCTCCGGGAGCCCGGTGGTCGCGAGCCAGTTGCCCAGCATCCGGTAGCCGCCCTCGGTAAGCACCGATTCGGGGTGGAACTGCACCCCGAAGACGGGAGCCTCGCGGTGGCGCAGGCCCATGATGATGCCGCCGTCGGTGCGTGCGGTCACCTCGAGCTCGCCGGGCACCGTGCCGTCGACGACGGCGAGCGAGTGGTACCGCGTGGCGCGGAACGGTTGCGGCACGCCGGTGAAGAAGTCGGAGTCGTCGTGTCGGATGAGCGAGGTCTTCCCGTGCATGAGCTCGTCGGCGTGGGTCACGGTGGCGCCGAGCGCCTCGGCGATCGCCTGGTGTCCGAGGCAGACCCCCAGCAGAGGCGAACCCGCTGCGAGCGCGGCGTGCACGATCGGGATGGACACCCCCGCGTCGGCCGGGGTCCCCGGACCGGGTGAGAGCAGCACCGCGTCGTACTCGGCGATCCGGCCGGCCGCGTCCTCGGCGGCGAAGGCGTCGTTCCGGACGACGTCGGTCTCGGCCCCGAGCTGCAGCAGGTAGCCGTTGAGCGTGTAGACGAAGGAGTCGTAGTTGTCGACGACGAGTACGCGGGTCACTGCTCCACCGTCACTTCCTGCACCGCCACGAACTGCTCCACCCAGGGGAACACCCAGAATATGAGAGCGGCGAGCACGGCGACCAGCAGGACGAGCAGGATCAGCACCCGCACCCACCAGGGTCCGGGGAGCACGCGCCACAGGGCTCCGTACATCAGCCTGCTCCGTTCACGGTCGCGGCGATCTCCGCCGGGGCGCCCTTGTCGGGTGCGGACGGGTCGCGGGGATAGAACCGGTCGAAGACACCGTAGGCGATGATGCGCTCGCGCGAGGTGTACTGCGGATTGCAGCTCGTCAGGGTGATGTAGCGCTCGGTCGCGGGGGTCTCGGGCGACTGGGGAACCGCGTCGAGCACCCCGACCCCGGTCGGGTGCACGTACTCGAGATTGCGGAAGCTGTACTGGTACCAGCCATCGGCGGTCTCGACGAAGATGTGGTCGCCGAGCTGCAGTTCGTTGATGTGGTGCAGCGAACCGCCGTGACCCATCCGATGGGCCGCGATGGCGAAGTTGCCGACCGCGCCGGGCATCTGGGTGGAGGGGTAGTGCCCGAGCTTGCCCTTGTCGAGCACGTCGGCGGTGCCGACGCCTTCGGCGATGGTGCGGGCGTAGTCGGAGCCCCACCGCGGCACCATCAGGATGGCGAAGTTCTTGTCGACGGCCGGCGCGGTGCCGACCGGGATCACGGTGTCCACCGGCTCCGGATCCTCGGACGGCTCGGGGGTGGCGCTCGTCGAGGGGCTGGGGGTGGCCGACGGCGTCGGGGTCTCCTGCGCCTGCTCGTTCCACTCCTGGCTCAGCTGACCCGCCTGCTGCTTGACCTCGTTGCCGACCAGGTACTCGCTGATCCAGAGCTGCCAGACGATGTAGAGCAGCACGACCAGCCCCGCCGTGATGAGCAGCTCACCGAGCACACCGACCACGGAGGTGCGGCGCCCGCGGCGTGCCCGCCGCCGCTCGTGCTCGCGCCGCGACCGTCGCCCGCCGTCCACGGCGGGGACCGACGGCGCGGTCTCGGGCCCGGCGCTCATGCACCGATTCTACGTGCCCCCCACCGGGCGCTCTCGCCGGGTTCCCCGGACGGCCAGGCTATGATTCTCGGCATGGCCCGTCCCAAGACCCGTACCAAGCCGGCCGCGCAGGAGACCGCGAAGGGCGAGGACGCCCCGAACCCGGTGTGGTTCAAGCCGGTCATGTTCGGCTTCATGCTCATCGGCCTCGCCTGGATCATCGTCTTCTACGTGAGCCAGAACTCGCTTCCGATCCCGCAGCTCGGCGCGGGCAACATCCTCATCGGCTTCGGCATCATGTTCGTCGGCTTCCTGATGACGACCCGGTGGCGCTGAGCGCTAATTACACGCGTGTGATTCTGTCCACACTGTGGACGCAGCTGTGGACAACCGGGCCGGACGCCCCGCGCTCCGCGACTAGCCGAGGTTGACGACGACGGCGACCGCCGCCAGCGCGATCGCCCCCGCGGCGATGATCAGGTACGGCGTCGACGGCTTCGAGCGGGCCCGGTCGTCGTAGAACTGCAGCAGATACGTCGACCCCGCACCCGCGAGCAGGCCGCCGATGATGAGCGGCAGCGAACCGCCTCCCAGGGCGAGGTTGATCACGAGGTTGATCGCCAGCACGACGAGGATCTGCATCCGCGCCGGCGGGTACGACCACATGAGCACCGCGTACGACCCGAGCAGGCCGAACAGGCCGGCGCCGAGGCCCGAAGCCAGGCCGCCGAAGATGAGCTGGGCGGATGCGCCGAAGACCGACGCCGCGAAGAACACGGTGAGGAAGCGGGTGCGTCCGAAGTTGCGTTCCACCGACGGCGCGAACAGCAGCCAGAAGAAGATGCTGATCGCGAAGAGCAGGATCCCCGACAGCGAGAACGCCGCGTAGTAGGCGAAGGGGAACGTCAGGAAGCGCCACAGCTGCCAGCCCGCGCCGGGGTAGGCGGCGAGCAGCACGAAGGGCAGGTTCGCGGTGAACAACCCGACGAGCCACAGCAGCACCGCCGTGCCCGCGAACACCCAGCTGAGCGGCGGCGACTCGCCGCCCGGGCGCAGCAGGCCGGTCACCCATCCGGAGAACCCGGATCCGGTCGACGCGGCCGGGGTGCGCCGGGCGGCCGCGCGCTTGCGCGCGGGTTTGGTGTGGGTGGGGGTCCACTGGGCGGACCCGCCGGCCTCCCGGACGCAGTCCGGGCACTGCACGCCGACCGGCGCGAGGATCTGGCACTCCGGGCAGATGGTGCGGCCGCAGCGCTGGCAGAGCACCCAGCTCTGCCGATCCGGATGGCGGTAGCAGACGGACGGGTCGTCCTCGATCTGCTCGCCGAAGCGAGGTGAGCTCACCGGGCCTCGACGTCGATGCCGGTGATCACGACATCCTCGAGCGGCTTGTCGCGCCCGTCGGTGGGAACGGCCTCGATCGCGTCGACGACGCGCTTCGAGGACTCGTCGGCCACCTCGCCGAAGATGGTGTGCTTGCCGTTGAGCCAGGGCGTCGGCACCGTCGTGATGAAGAACTGCGACCCGTTGGTGCCGCGGCCCATCTGCGTGCCGGCGTTCGCCATGGCGAGCAGGTACGGGGTGCTGAAGACGAGCTCCGGGTGGATCTCGTCGTCGAACTGGTAGCCCGGACCGCCGATGCCCTGGCCGAGCGGGTCGCCGCCCTGCAGCATGAAGTCCTTGATGATGCGGTGGAAGATGACGCCGTCGTAGAGCGGTGCGGTCGACACCTCTCCCGTGCCCGGGTGCTTCCACTCCTTCGCGCCGGTCGCGAGACCGACGAAGTTGTCGACGGTGACGGGCGCGTGGTTGCCGAAGAGGTTGACGGTGATGTCGCCCAGAGTCGTGTGGATGGTCGCGACGGCGGTGGGAAGTGGCATTCGCCCATTGTTTCACACGGGCCCCATGGCAGGATGGGAGGACGCCGAGCCGCAACGGAGGTCGTCATGGCACTGTCCCGCACGCGTCAGAAGGAGCTGAAGAAGCTCAAGCGCTCGGCCGATGATCTCTGGGATCAGCAGCGCGAGGCGCTCGACCAGGCCAGCTACGTGCTGCGGGAGGCCACCCGCCAGGCTCGCGCGCTCTCCCGCGAGGAGGTCGCACCCCGCGTCGCCGGCGTGTACAGCGACCACGTGCAGCCGGTCGTCGCGACGGGCATCGCCGGGGCGCGCACCGCGAGCGGAGCGGTGAAGGACAAGGTCGTCGGGGATGTCATCCCCGCGCTGTCGGGCGCGGTCGGATCGGCGATCGCGGTCATCGAGGCCGTGCGTGATCCGCGCGTGCGCGAGGTCGTGCGCTCCGCGGCCCGCTCCGGGGGCAAGATCGTCCCGATCGCGCAGCCCAAGAAGGGCCCCGGGCCCGGCACCTTCATCCTCATCGGGCTCGGCGTCGTCGCGGTCGCCGCCGTCGGCTACGCGGCGTGGCAGACCCTGCGCGCCGACGAGGACCTCTGGATCGAGGATCTGGCCGACGTCGGTGCGATCGACGTCGGCGAGGACGACGACGAGGACGAGTTCTGAGCGCACCCGGGGAGCCGCCGAGCGACCCTCCCGTCGACGACGGCTCGCAACCACCACTCGCGCCCCAGCGCTGCGTGAACTGCGGGTCGACGCAGCTGCACCAGGACACCGACGGCGTCTGGCACTGCGACTTCTGTCGGTCCACGTTCCGTGCAGACGACCCCGCGATGATCGTCGTCGACTCCCCGGATGTGCAGCAGGCGGGCGAGAACGTCGTCGACACCGCCGACATGCTGACCTACGACCAGCAGCAGGTGGTGGCCGCGCACCTGCACGGCATCCGCACGGAGCACGACATCGTGGTCGTGGTCGAGACGGTCAACACGATCACCGAGAACGTGGAGTACTACGCGCGCCGGCGCGCGCAGGAACTGGGCGTCGGTGACGACGCGACCGACAACGGCATCTACATCCTGCTCGTGCGCTCGCCGCGCCGCATCCAGGTGCAGGCCGGCAACGGCGTCTCGACCTACCTGAGCGGTGGCGACATCGACGCGGTCGTCAAGGCGGCGATGGTGCCGAAGTTCCGCGGCGGCGACTTCGTGGCCGGCATCGAGGCGGGCGCGGACGCCCTCGTCGACACCTACCTCGGCAACAAGGCCACCAACACCATCCGCACCGGGTCGCGTGCGTCCGGCAGCAGTTCGAGCAGCACGCGCTCGTTCCGCGGGTCGCCCTCCCGGCTGCGCCGCACCGGCTTCCCCGTGGCGGGCCTCGTGATCGTCATCGTCGTCGTCGTGATGATGTTCTGGATCGGCATCGGATCGGGCGGCGGAGGCGGAGGCGGCGGGTACGACTCCGGATACGACTCGGGCTACGACTCCGGTGGCGGCGGCTTCGACTCGGGCGGAGGCTCGGACTTCGGAGGCGGCGACTTCGACTCCGGCTCCGGCGGCGGCTCCGACTGGTAGCCGCCGGCCGGCCGCGCCCGCGAGGAAGACCGCCGTCCCGACGCCCGCGGGCGCAGCGCCCCCGGCCGTCTTCGTCGTCCGGGGCACCGGGCGGCGCGGGGTGGAAGATGGTCTCACGAGAGAAGGGCTGCGGGATGGTCGGGTTGGATGTCGTGGAGGCCGGGGTGCCGCGGCTGCTCGCCGCGCTGGATGCCGGCGAGGTCACGAGCGTCGACCTGATGTGCGCGTACCTCAACCGCATCGCGTACTACGACCGCACCGGACTGTGCCTGCACGCGATCGCCGTGCTCAACCCGGACTGCCTTGCAGAGGCCGCCGCATCCGACGCCCGGCGCCGGGCGGGCACCGCCGGGCCGCTCGAGGGCATCCCGTTCACCGTCAAGGACAGCTACAAGGTGGCCGGGCTGACGGTGGCGTCCGGATCGCCGGCGCTTGCGGATCTCGTCGCCACCGAGGATGCCGCGACGGTCGCCCAGTTGCGCGCCGCCGGTGCGGTGCTGCTCGGCAAGACCAACATGCCGCCCATGGCGGCGGGCGGAGTGCAGCCCGGCGTCTACGACTACGCGCGCAGCCCGTACAACCCGCAGTACCTCACCGCCGCCTACGGTTCCGGATCGTCGAACGGCTCGGGCACGGCGACCGCCGCCAGCATGTGCGCCTTCGGGATGGCGGAGGAGACGGTGTCGTCCGGACGCTCCCCGGCATCCAACAACGCCCTCGTCGCCTACACGCCCTCCCGTGGGGTGCTCTCGATCCGCGGCAACTGGCCGCTTCGCCCGAGCTGCGACGTGGTCGTCCCGCATACCCGCGCGGTCGACGACCTCCTGCCGCTGCTCGAGGTGCTGGCCGTGACGGATCCGGTGCGCCGTGGCGACTTCTGGCGCCAGCAGAGCACCGTCGAGCTGCCGTCCCCGGAGTCGGTGCTGCCCGCGCCGCTCGTCCGGCCTCGCCCGGAGCGACTCGACGGGGTGCGCATCGGTGTGCCGCGGATGTTCATCGGCGATGACGACCGGATGCCCGATCCGCCCGTCATCCGGGCGTCGGTGCGGCGACTCTGGGACCGGGCCGCCGGCGACCTGCGCGCTCTCGGAGCGGAGGTCGTCGAGGTCGACTTCCCGGTTCAGACGAACTACGAGGAGAGCCTCCCCGACGCGGAGGGGCTCGTGGCGCGCGGTCTCGTGCCCGCCGTGTGGAGGGCGCTCGAGGGCAGCACCATCACGGCGATGGCGCTCGACCAGTTCCTGCGCGACAACGGCGACCCGCTGCTGTCGAGCTGGGCGGACGTCGACGGCGACACGGTGTTCCCGGCGGAGGATGCACCCGTTCCGGTGTGGATCACGCGGGCCCGCGGCGGATTCGACTGGCAGCGGCTGGCGGAGCTCGTGAAGCAGGGGCTGCCCGCGGAGTACGACGAGATCCCGGAGCTCGCGCACCTGCTCACCGGCCTCGAGGAGGCGCGGCGGGTCGATTTCGAGGAATGGATGCGCGCCGAGCGACTGGACCTCGTCGTGTTCCCCGCGGCGGGCGACGTCGGGCGCGACGACCTCTTCACGCGACCCGAGAGTCTCGAGGCCGCGTCGCGCAACGGCGTCGTGTACTCGACGACGAACCGGGTGCTGCGGCACCTCGGCATCCCGAGCGTCACGGTGCCGATGGGCTTCATGTCGGACATCCAGATGCCGGTCGGGTTGACCTTCGCGGGCGCCGCCTACACCGATGACCGTCTCCTCGACGTCGCGAGCGCCTACGAGCGCGCGACCCGGCGACGGGAGGGCGGCGCGTTCCTGACCCCGAGCCTGCCGAGCAATGTCGTCGAGGCGGGGGAGCGGGGGGAGCCCGCCGATGCGGATCCCGCGTTCTCGGTGTCGATCGCCCGTGGCGTGCGTCAGTGGGAGATCGAAGTGCGGACGGCGGGGGTCGGTCCCGCAGAGGTCTGGGTCGATGGCCACATCCTCCGTGCGGTCGACGGGGAGCCCGGCGCGTACGCGGGCCGGGTGTCGCTGTCGCGCGCCCGCCTCACCGAGGAGGTGTTCGTGCTCCTGAAGGCGGGAGGACGGGCGGCGATGCGGCTGGAGCCGCTGCCGGCCGCCTAGCTGCCGCGTCGATCGGATGGCATCTCAGCCGACCGGACGCATGCGCAAGTGCGTCACGCCGGCGTCGACGTCGAGGGAGGTTCCGGTGGTCGAGCCCGACGATGGTGACGCGAGATACATGATTGCGCGCGCGACTTCCTCCGGGGTGACCATGCGGCCGGTGGCCTGACGCGCGTCGAGGGCGGCACGCTCCGCCACGGGGTCGTCGAACTGCTGAAGGTAGCCCTCAACGAAGGGGGTCGCAACAGTGGCGGGCGAGACCGCATTCACCCGGATGCCCTCGCGCACGTGATCCGTCGCCATCGCGAAGGTCAGCGCGAGCACCGCGCCTTTCGACGCCGAGTACAGCGCCCGATCCGGCAGCCCGTTGCGCGCGGCGATCGACGACACGTTGATGATCGACGCCGCAGGGGATCGGCGGAGGTGGGGCAAGGCGGCGGCGCTCGCACGCGCCATCCCGACGACGTTGATGTCGAGCACGCGCTGCCACTCGGCGTCGCTGGAGTCTTCGACGGTGCCGATCGCCGAGACACCGGCATTGTTGACGAGCACGTCAATTCGGCCGAAGCGGGCCGCGACGGCGTCGATGGCCGCGGTGAGCAACTCGCGGTTCCGCACATCGGCGGTGAAGCCGATCAGCGGAGATTCGACCGAATCCGGCGCGAGATCCAGCACCGCGACCTGCGCTCCGGCTTCGGAGAAGGCTCGCGCCGTCGCGAGACCGATGCCCGAAGCCCCGCCGGTCACGACGACGACCAGACCAGCGAAGTCGCTCATGCGGCGACGCACCGTTGACGGGCTGAACCGAGGTGCTCGATCTCAAGGTCGACGACGTCGCCGGGCCGAAGGTAGGTCGCCGCGGGGTCGCCGAGCGCGACGCCGGCCGGGGTTCCGGTGTTGATCAAGTCTCCGGGGTGCAGGACCATGAACTGCGACAGATACCGCACGATCTCGACGACGGGGAAGATCATGTCGGCGGTGGTGCCGTCCTGACGACGGATGCCGTTGACATCGAGTCGCATGGCCAACGACTGCGGGTCGGGCATCTCGCGCGCCGGCACGAGATAGGGCCCCAACGGGTTGAAGGTCTCGCAGCTCTTCCCTTTGTCCCACTGCCCGCCGCGCTCGAGTTGGAACTCGCGCTCCGAGACGTCGTGCGAGAGCACGTAGCCACTGATCGCCTCTGCCGCCGCCTCGACGCTGTCGAGGTACCGCGCGGTCCGCCCGATCACCACGCCGAGCTCCACCTCCCAGTCGGTCTTCGTCGAGCGGCGCGGGATGCGCACGTCGTCGAACGGACCGACGATCGTCGAGGGGTCTTTGAGGAAGACGATGGGCTCACTCGGGATGCTGGCTCCCGTCTCTTCGGCGTGGTCCCGATAGTTGAGGCCGATGCAGACGATCTTTCCCGGGCGAGCTATCGGCGGACCGAACCGCATCCCGGCGGACACGGGATCCAGAATCCGGTCGTGCAACGCTCGGCGCACCTCCGTCGCTGGATCGGCGGCCAGGAAGTCGGCGTCGATGTCGGCGGTGAGGGGGCGCAGATCGAAGGTCGACCCCTCGTCGTCGACGACGGGGATCTCCGCCCCCGGGTCACCGAGTCGCGCGAACCTCATCGGGCGTCGCCCATCGCGGGCAGCGTCATCGCATTCCTCCGTTATCGGTTATCGATAGACTCAATCTAATGGTTTCCCCATTCCCGAGCAAACGAGGGTCTCGCACGGCCGATGTTCGGGACCGTGATCAGACGAAGGAGAAGTGACCCGTGAACGAGGTGCTTGCCGGTGCGGTCCGCGGCGCGATGTCGGTGAACGTGGATGAACGGGGCGTCGCCATCCGGCGGCTTCCCGACTGGACCCGCGCCCAGTACGGCAACGCCGGGTGGGTGGATCGTGTCTCCGCCCACACATCGGGAGTTCGGCTCGAATGGGAGACGGCGGCGAGCTGGATCGAACTCGAGGCCGTCTTCACCCGTTTCACTGTCGACTTGGCCGTGGCGAGCCCCGACCCGGTCGTCGTGGCGGCCGTCGACGGGCATCCGGATGTCGTCATCACCGTGCCGTTCACCGGACCGGTCCTGCCCGACGACGCCACCAGCAGCCTGGCGTTGGGCGACCAAGTGCCGATCGAGCCGATCGCCGAGTCGCGGGAGTGCGTCGTGCGCATTCCCCTCCCGGAGAGCCCGGTCCCGCGGAAGGTGGTGGTCTGGCTGCCCCATCGGCACGCCACGACGCTCCGGTATGCGACCGCCGATGCAGCCCTGCACGAGACGGCCAACTCCACCGCTCCTCGCTGGGTGCACTACGGCAGCTCGATCAGCCACGGCGGCGAGGCGGACACCCCCGCGGATGTCTGGCCCGTGGTGGCTGCGCGACGCCTCGGCCTCGACCTCGTGAACTTCGGTTTGGCGGGGCAGGCGCACCTGGACCCGTTCGTCGCGCGTTCGATCGCCGATACCCCCGCGGATCTGATCTCGCTCAAGATCGGCATCAACGTCGTCAACGGGGCCACGTTCCGCAAGCGGAGTTTCGTCCCGGCGGTCCATGGCTTCCTCGACCTCGTGCGGGAGGGACACCCGACGACGCCGATCGTCGTGGTGTCGCCCATCCACTGCCCCGCCCACGAGGACTCCCCCGGGCCCACGGTGTTCGGGGCGGACGGGGTGGCGCGCAGTGCCGGGTTTCCGGTCACGCCCGGCGACGGGCAACTGACCCTGGTCGCCATCCGACGTCTGCTCGAGGAACTCGTCGCGGCGCGCACCGCACAGGGAGACCCGAACCTCAGCTATCTCGACGGATTGACGCTGCTCGGCACCGACGACGTCGACCTGCTCCTCGATGGGCTGCACCCGGGAAGCGCCGGGCTCCGGCAGATCGGAGAGCGCTTCGCGGCCCACGACCTGCCCCTCCGGCGCAGCTGACTCGTTCGCCGGATGGGCGTTCAGGCGGCGTCCCGATCGCTCAGATCCACCTGCTGTGACGGAGGACGATGTCGGTCACCTCGACGGCCGGCTGCTGTCCCTGCGCAGGACCACCCGGGACGTCGACACGTTGTCGGCTTGGTCGCGCGCGGTCATCTGGAGGTAGTAGCTGCCGTCCGGCAGCTCGTCCCAATCGACCTCCGGGATCACGAGCTCACCGCTCTGCGGCTTGTACGCATAGGCTGCGATGCCCGGAACCGCCACCCCGTCCCGGGTATAGAGCTGCGCGTGGTACGCGAGGGGATTCTCCTCGACGACGGTCACGCGCACATCCTGGGTGCCGGCCACGAACTGACCGTCCTCCAGATCGGTCGAGATGACCGGCGCGACGTGGTCGAGGACTCCGCCGACGAACGTGAACGCGCGCAGGTTCCCGGCGGTGATCCCGGTTCCCGGGAAGACCAGGTACAGATCGTGCACACCGCGCACGCCGCCGATCTCGGTCGACTGCGTCGTGTAGACGTTGAAGGTTCCGGTGTTGGCGACCGTGAGGGTGCCGATCAGGGGACCGTCGGCGGCGTCGAGCCGGAACTCGACGGCACGACCGGCATTGTTCGCGTTCACGCCGATCTCGACGTCGACCCTGTCCACCCCGGTCCCGAAGTCGACATTGCGGTACTCGGCCCATCCGCCGAGCCCGGTGTTCTTGATCTGGGTCCCGTTGAGGTCGAGCACAGGGTAACTCTTGGCGTCGTAGTCGCCGCCGTCGGTCCGGGCGCGGGCATCCCGGTTACGGATGGTCGTGATTCCGTCGACCGAAACCCCGTCGTACGTCACCCGGGCGGTGACCGTCACGGTGCCGACCGTGAGCACTGAGACCACTCCGTCGGCGGAGACGGTCGCGACGCCGGCATCCGAGGACAGGTACTCGACCTCGGCAGCGCTCAGATCCAAGTCGGCCCCGCTCAGCAGCGACGCGCTCAGGTCCAGCGGGGCGCTCGTTCCCGCCGACACCCGCTCGGGGAGGTCGACCGACACCGACGCGAGGCGATCCTGGACGACCTCCACGAGCAGCAGGAGTCGGATGACGTCGTCGCCTTCTCGGACACGCACGTCGATCGCGGTCGATCCGAACTCGACGCCGGTGAGTTCCAGCCGTGTCGCGGGAGACGGAGCGGTGCACGCGCCGGCGTCGCTGTCGACGGTGACGATCGAGTCGTCGACATCGCAGTAGCCGACCTCCGCCGATCCCGGGTCGACACCCAGACGCGCCAGGAGTTCCGGGAGCAGGTCGACGGGATGCCCGGGTAGGACCCCCCGACGCAGAGCCGTGTCGAAATCCACGAGCACGCTCGCATGACGGACGAGGGTGGCGCCGTCGCGTGTGGCCGTCGCCGTGATCTCGGCGAGACCGGCCCCCGCACCGGTGACGACGCCGGACGCCGACACCGTGGCGACCGACGGGGTGTCGGACCCGTATTCGAGGGAGTCGGGATCGACCACGAACCCGTCGGCATCGCGAGCGAGGACGGTCAGCGCGACCGACTCGCCGACGCCCACTCGTACCGCGCCGTCGCCGGCCGACGGGTCGGTGCCGAGCGCGATCTGAGACATCGGCTGCCCGCGGGTGAACGGATGATCCGCGGCCAGGCCGATCGAAGTCGTGTCGATGTCGTGGATGTCCAGCGACCGCGCGGGAGAGTCGTACGCCATCTGATACGGGTGCATACCGTCCTCGACGAAGTCGGCGTCGGCGATCAGCGACTGCTGATCGAACTGTCCCTGCGCGATCCACTCGTTCAGGTCGGCTGCCCCGACGACACCCTCGACCTCGGGAACGCCGCCCTCGGCCAGGAAGAGGTTCAGGTCCGCGTCACCGATCGCGACCGCGGCGCCGCCGTCGGAGACGTAGGCGTTGCGTCCGCAGTTCTGCACGACGTTGTGAGTGATCGAGATGTCGGTGCCGTTGGAGAACACCCCGAGCGTGTTCGGGCAGTCGACGAGGACGTTGTTGTCGAATCTCGCTCGGGCCTTCGAGACGAACATGGTGTCGATCCACCCGTCGAAGCCGTCTTCGGCCTTCTGCAGGTTGGAGAAGAGGTTGTCGGCGACGAGGACATCGGAGTTCAGATCGCTGCCGTCGAGGTAGACGCCGCCGACGCCGTGGTTGAGCCCGGGCCAGGCGCGGAATCCGCTGTGGTGCACCCAGTTATGGACCACCTCCATCCCGCCGCCGTTGATGCCCCAGAGGTAGATCGGCGCGCAGTCCGAGCAGTCGGATGTCGCGTCGGAGATGTCGTTGTGGTCGACGGACACGTTCAGGGTATGCACGAAGTCTGCCTGGTTCTCCGCGGTGACCAGGATGCCGTCGATCTCGCGCCCGATCGGCGGAGGGTTGCCGTTCACCGAGATCCCGCCGCGAGCGGTGTGCGCCACCCGGTTGTGACTGACAGTGAGGTCACCGGTGTCGCTGACGAAGATGCCGGGTGCGTCGTGCACGGCGAGCTGCCCGGAGTCGTGGATGTCGTTGTTCGAGATGTCGTTGTCGCGGCTCACGTAGGAGCTCGTATACACCGGCCCGGCGATCCGCACACCCGCCATCCCGGTGTTCGCGATCTCGCTGTTCCGGATCGCGGATCCGATCGCCGTTCCGTTGAAGCTGATGCCGTTGACTCCGGAGTTGAGGATCCGGCCACCGTCGAAGACGATGCCCTCGGCATCCTTCACGAAGACGGTCGCCGGATCCGGGTTCGTTTCCGTGGCGACGTAGTTGTTCGGCACGCGGTAGATCTCCTCGGGTGCGTCCGAGTTCATGACGGTGAGTCCGGAGAACGTGATGTCCCGCGCGAGCGTTGTCGGGGAGTCGCCCCGGACTTCGATCACCCGGGTGAGGGTCGGGACCTCGACAGCGGCGTCGGCGATGGCGCCCGACGGCTTGTAGTAGAGGTACCCCTCGTCGCGATCGAAGTAGTACTCGCCCGCGGCGTCGAGCAGCGACAGGTCGTTCTGCAGGAAGTAGCGGGTCTCCCGCACGATCGAGCTGAGGTAGATCGGGGTGTCGAGCGTCACGATCCCCGCGTCGTAGTCGACGTCCTTGACGTCGTAGAGCCCGCCGTTCCAGTTCGCGTTCGGGAACAGACTCGTCTGCAGACCGCTCGGATCGTCGACCATGGGAACGTCGTCGCCCACGTAGTGGAATCGATCGGCGACCGGGATCCCCTCCGGGATCAGGAAGTACTGGTTGCGCCCTCGATCGTCGACGTTGGGGGTGCGGGCGACCACCACCCGCTCCTCCCCGTCGTAGACGGTGTGGAAGTCGGGACCGACGTAGCCGTCGGGGTTGAGGATCCGTGCGACGGAGACGTCGTCGTAGTACGCCTCACCCGCCGCCGCGCGATAGGTGCTCCCCGGCTCGAGGCGCGTCTCCAGTTCCACTCGGAGTTGCGTGACGCCGTTCAGCCAGGCCACCGTCGGCGCGGTGGATGCCGGACCGATCGTGGAGGTGAGGTCGACCCAGGTGTCGTACTCGGTGCCGAGCGTGATGTTGGTGAATCCGAGGACCTGACCGGCGGCGTTGAGCTGGGTCAGCCGATACGCCATCGCACCGCTGAGCAGCAGTGCCTTGAGGTCGACCTGGTAGAGCGCCGCGGGATCGACCTCCACGGTCTGCGTGAATGCGGCGTCCGCCTGGCCCGCGATCTTCACGATGTGCGCACTGGCCACGCCCTCCGCGGCCTCGCCGGAACTCACCTCGAGCAGGTTGCCGACGTTGTTGGCGGCCCCGCCGGGGTAGACCAGCTCCCAGCCGAGGCCCGATTCCTCGAATCCGCCGTCGGCGAGCAGGTCCGGTCCGTACACCGGGTCGGCGCCGAGCCCGACCGAGGCCCGGTAGATGCCGTTCGCGCCCCACGGCTCCCAGCCTGTGACGGGCATCGAACCGGAGATCACCGGACGCTCACCCGGGTAGTTGCGCCACAGCACCCGGTGCCCGTCGCGTCCGGAGTCCGCGGGCGTGAACACCAGCGTGCTCGACGGTCGGTAGACGCCGCCGCGCAGCACCACCACCACGTCGTCGGTCATGCCTCCGGCAATCGCCGCCCGAACCGCCGTCTGCGCCCGCTCGAGGGTGAGGAAGGGCGCCGCCTCGGTTCCGGGATCGAGATCGTCGCCGTCCGGGGCGACGTAGAAGTCACCGGTCACCGTCTCCGCCGACGCAGACGCCGCGGCGACGACCTCGCTTCCCGTCGCCTGTGCCGAGATCGGCACTCCGACCGTCGTCATGACCGTGGCCGCCGCCAGGACGCCCCCCAGAACGAACCCTGCACGTCGATTCAGCTTCATCGCTCGATCCCCATTAATCGTTTATCGATAGGCGATTTACAACGTAGTCTCGGGAACAGTCAGAATCAACCCCGTCCGGTGGTCGCCTCGGCGCGCGGAGACTCGAGGCTCTAAATCGCGCGACGGAGCCGCAGGGTGACGATCTGGAAGGGCCGGAACGCGAACGGTTCGCCGCCGAGCACGCGGCGCCCGTCGACGTCACGCTCGAGCAGATCGTTCTCCACGACCTCCGTGACCGGGATCCCCCACTCGAAACTCGCCATCTGCCGGGTTCCGGTCGATTCGTACAGCCGCACGATCAGATCACCGCTGCGGTCATCGGCGAACTTGAGCGCTTCGACCACGACGGCAGGGTTGTGCGAGGTGACGAGGGGCCCCACCGGACCAGCCCCGGTCAGGGGGCGATTCGGGCTGTTGATCGCGTAGCCGGCCGCGACCGCGTCGGCCGGGTGCGCGGAGGGCACGAGCCAATAGGTCAGCGAGTGCGTGCCCTCGTCAGCTCGCGGGTCGGGGAAGGTCGGCCCGCGCAGGATCGTCAGATGCACGGTCGTGGTCGTACCGGCCGGCGACACCGTCCGTCGCACGTCGTGCCCGTAGGTCGAATCGTTGACCAGGGCGACCCCGACGTCGCCCTCGTGGATCTGCAGATACCGGTGTGCACAGATCTCGAAGCGTTCGAAGTCCCAACTGGTGTTCTCGGGGATCGGTCGCTCGATGAATCCGAACTGGGTCTCCGAGCTCGAGGTCGTCGCCCGCAACGGGAAGGGGAAGGCCACTTTCACCAGGGTCTGCCGCTCGTGCCAGTCCACGTCGAGACCGAACTCGACCCGCTCGGCGCCCGGACGCAGCGCGACCGTCTGCACGAACGTGCTGCGGTGATGGCGGCGGCGCACGCGGATGCCGATCCGGTCGCCGTCCTCGAACGGCTCCATCCCCTCGGTCGCGGCGTCGAGCTCGACGACCGAGTCCCGGTAGTAGCGGTCGATGTCCCACGCATCCCATTGCGCGGGAACGTCGGGATGCACTTGGAGCAGGTTCGCGGGCGACTCCGGGGAGATCACTTCACGTCCGGTCGCCGTTTGGAGGACCGACCGCACGAGGCCGGCGTCGTCGATGCGCACCCGCAGCATCCCGTTGTCGAGGACGTAGCCGCCCGCGTGGGGCGCGATCGTCACCGCCGCCTCATCACGCGGAGGCGCGGCGTCGATCGCCGCCGAGGTCGCGCCTGCCGCGTCGTGGGGGGCCGACCGCGCCACCAAGGGCACGTTTCCTTCGCCGGCGAGCACACGGAGGGATTCGGCGATCATCGCCTCGAGCCGCTCCGCGATCACCGCGTACTCCTCCTCGACCTCGCGGTGCACCCACTCGATCGACGACCCCGGGAGGATGTCATGGAACTGGAACAGCAGCACCCGCTTCCAGAGGGCGTCCAGATCGTCGTATGGATACGGGGCGCCCGCCGTGACCGCTGCGGTCGTCGCCCACATCTCGGCGGCTCGCAGCAGGTGCTCCGCGCGACGGTTGCCCTGCTTCGTCGACAGATGCGACGCGAACACGCCCCGGTGCATCTCGAGGTACATCTCCCCGGTCCACACCGGGGGATCCGCGTGGTCGGCCGCCGCGTCGTCGAAGAACTGCTGCGGGCTCGCCATCCGCACCCGCGGAGCGCCCTCGATGTCGGCGAAGCGATGTGCCCGGCCCAGCATCTCGCGGGTCGGGCCTCCTCCGCCGTTGCCGTGCCCGAACGGGAGCAGCGAATGCCGGGCCTTGCCCTTCTCCCGGAAGTTGCGCACGGCACGGGCGAGCTCCTCGCCGGTCACCTTGCCGTTGTAGGTGTTGACCGGCGGCATGTGCGAGAACACCCGGGTGCCGTCGATCCCCTCCCACAGGAAGGTGCTGTGCGGGAAGACGTCGGTGCGGTTCCACGAGATCTTCTGCGACATGAACCACTCGGAACCCGACAGGGCCATGATCTGCGGGAGGGCGCCGGAGTAACCGAACGAGTCCGGCAGCCACGCCCCGCGCGGCTCGGTCCCGAACTCCTCCATCACGAATCGCTTGCCGTGTACGAACTGCCGCGCGAGGGCTTCACCGCCGGGCAGATTCGTGTCCGACTCCACCCACATCCCGGCGACCGGGACGAACTGGCCCTCCGCGGCCTTCTCCTGCAGGTCGCGGAAGAGCTGTGGCTGGTTCTGCTTGATCCACGCGAGCTGCTGCGCCTGCGACATCACGAACACGAACGAGGGATCGCGGCGCATCAGGTCGAGCGCGTTCGAGGCCGTGCGCACCGCCTTGCGTTCGGTCTCGCGCAGCGGCCAGAGCCACGCCGTGTCGATGTGCGCGTGACCGACGGCGGTGAGCACGTGGGCCGACGCGACGGCGGGAGACCTCATCACGTCGCGCAGTTCGGCGCGGGCCGCGGTCGCACTGCCCACGACATCCTCGAGGTCGACGGCGGCGACGGCGCGGTTGAGGGCGTAGAGGACGTCCCAGCGGCGCGGGTCCGCCTCCGCCAGCTCGCCCATGAGCTCGCTGAGCACCTCGATGTCGAGCACGAGCTCGGCGACCTCCTGGTGGAACACCGCGACATCGGCGACCGCCAGTCGATAGATCGGCGCCGCGCCGAGACCGGCGCCGAGTTCGCGCGCCGCGAGGCCGTCTTCGATGTGCGGATTGCCGGCGGCCTCGAGGAAGAAGGTCAGCTCCGCCGACCCGTCGTAGTCGTCCGTGAGGCGGAGCCACCGGTTCGTCGGATGCAGCCCTTTGAGCGGAGATCCCTCCGCCGAGTAGGCGAGCCCCTCGGCGCTCATCCCGGGACGACCCTCGGTGAATCCGAGATCGATCACCGCTTCGAGCACCGAGCCGGCCCAGCTCGCCGGCGGCCGCGCCGTCATCCGGAACCAGGTCGTCCCCCAGGCGTTGCCCCACGGATCCCCCACCTGGAACGGGGTGAAGTCGCGGGCGAGGGCCTCCGACGCGGGCACCGGCTCCCCGTCGAGATGGTGGGCGGAGACCTCCAACCGCTGGGCGGGGGCGTGCACCGCGGGCCGCAGAACCTCCACGAGGATGCGGCGGATGCGCAGTTCCAGGATCTTGCGTTCGTCGTGCATAGAGAAAGACGTTCCTGTTCGTTCGAGGGGCGGCCGGGACGGGACGCCGGGTCAGATCGACGTCGGGTCGACGTGCGTCCGCAGATCGGCGAGGATGCGGCGACCGAGCATGTTCCAGCTGATGAAGTCGGGATTGATGAGGGGCGCGCCCGTCTCCGAGTCGTAGTACTCGTGGATGGTGCCGTTCGCGACGATGTCGTCGCACATCACTCCGACGAGGCGACCGGCGATGCGATCCGCCTCCGCGGTGTAGCCGTAGCGCGCCAGCCCGTAGCAGACCAGGAACGTCGGGAGCCCCCACACCGGTCCCTGCCAGTTCGAGGGATTGCTCATGGCGACGTTGTTGAAGAAGCCTTGGCTCTTCGCGCTGGAGCGGATGCCGACACCGGACAGGAACTCATCGCTGTCGAGCACGTATCGGCGGATCAGGCGATCAGCCTGCTCGCCCGTCGCGACCCCCGCCCACAGGGGGAACAGACACGCCCAGGTGTGCCCCTGCAATTGCACGGCCCAGGTGATCTCCTGGTAGGTGCGCCAGGTGGGTTCGGTCAGGTCGACGTGGCAATACCGTTCGGTGCTGCGGTCCCACATGTAGGTGTTGATCGCGTCACGGAGCTCCTCGGCGCGCGCCTCCCACTCGGGTGCGACCTCGGGGTCGGCGACGGCCGCGAGTCGCGCCATCGCCCGCAGCTCGCGGTAGTGGAAGCAGTTCATGTCGACCAGCGCGACGCGACTGCCCGGACGACCGTAGATCGCCGGATCGTTGTCGATCCCGGTGCCCGAGCCGTCGACCCAGGCGTACAGCCCGAACCGGTCGCGCGTGGTGCGATCGAAGAAGCCGCGGATCGACACCAGCGTCGACCACCAGGCCCGGATGGTATCGGCGTCGCCCTCGAACGCGCACACCGCCCACTGCGCGTGAAGCGGCTGCGCGACGTGGTCGTGCTCCGCAGTGCCGTCCGCCCGGATCAGGCTCGGCGGCCGGCCGTCGTCGAGCACGTTCTCCAGCAGATTCTCCAGAGAGCCGCGGAAGTGGGTCTCGGCTTGGGGCAGTAGACCGAGCCCCAGGAAGTAGGCGTCCCATGTCCAGAGCGAGTCGTAGACCGCGCCCGGCACGAGGTAGGGATGCGCGAGCCCCTGGTCGCGCATCACGAGCGGGCCGATTCGATCCAGGTAGTCGGCGAGTTCGTGCCGTTCCCCGAGGGGGCGCGGGCGGATCGGGAAGGTCGCGCGGGGATCGGGGTTCTTGCCGGAGGCGGCCCGCTGACCGTCCCGGTCGAACTGCGCCGGCCACGGTCGGTCGCTCATCACGCTCCTCGTTCCTCGCTCGCGGGGGCGGCGGTGGGCAGCTCCGCGGGGATCAGCTCCCGCTCCTTGAGGGCGTCCCACAACTCCGACGGAATGTCGTGGTCCACCGCCGCCCGATTGGCGCGCACCTCGTCTGGTGTCCTCATCCCGACCACGATCGAGGCCACCGCGGGATGGGCGAGCGCGAACTGCAGGGCGACGGCGGATATCGGAGTCTCGTACTCGGCGCAGACCGCCGAGATCCCGCGTACCTTCTCGACGATCTCGGACGGAGCGGCCTTGTACTTGTGGCGGCCACCCGGGTCGCCGTTCGCGAGGATGCCGGTGCTGAGCACACCTACCGGAACGACCGAGGTACCCGCCTCCCGGCACTCGTCGAGGAGTGCGGCGCCCGTCGTATCGAGCAGGTTGTAACGTCCGGCGATCATCACGACATCGACGTCGAGCCGATCGACGAATCGCCGCGCCATCTCGACGTCGTTGAGCCCGAACCCGATCGCCGACACGATGCCCGCGGCGCGCAGATCCCGCAGGGCCGGCCACGTGCTGCGGTGCACTTCCGCCTCGACGTGGTGCGGGTCGTGGACGTAGACGATGTCGACCGCGTCGACCCCCATCCGGCGCAGACTGTCGTCCAGCGAGCGCTCCACGCCCCCCGCGTCCCAGGCCTCCACCAGTCGGGTGTGCGGTCCGCCGGGGAAGGCTTCGGGGGCGGTCGCGTCCGGTACCACGACGCGACCGACTTTGGTGGAGATGATCGGACGTTCTGCGAACGGGCGCACCGCACGGCCGACCCGTTCTTCCGCGACGCCGTGCCCGTAGAGCGGCGCGGTGTCGAGGTAGCCGATGCCCTGCGCCACGCTCTCCCGGATCGTCGCGACCGCGTCGTCGTCGGAGACGCTCTCGTAGAGCCAGCCGAGCGGCGCGGTGCCGATGCCGAGTGCGGGCACCATCAACTCGGTCGCTCCCACCCGCCGGAGGGGTCGGTCACCCATCGGCGACCGCCCGTTGGTCGACGGGAGCGACATGCGCCAGCCACTCCATCACGTGGTCGAGTTCGCGCGCGTGATAACCGTGACCGGCATCCGACATCTCCTCGTATTCGACGGCGTCGCCTGCTCCGTCGGGATCGGCACGCAACCGCACGGCGAACCGATGGGCGAGCGCCGCCGGAGCGATCCAGTCGGTCTGCCCGGCAAGCAGCGACAACGGGCGCCCCGCGAGATGCTGCCGCGTGAGCTCGGTCAGGTCGAGGTCGGCCAGGCGGGAATGCGCGCCGAACTCGGCCAACGCCGGCAGCGAGGTGGGCTCGATCACCGGGATGAGTGCGACGCCTCCCCGGATGCGCGCGTCGCCAAGCAGTCGGAGGATGGCGTGGAGACCACCCCAGGAATGTCCGACGATGACGACGTCCTCGGCTCGCCCGACGAGTCCCGCACTGACCGCGCCGTCGATCAGGGCGGGAGTCTCCTCCATCGCGGTGCGCAGCAGATCAGCCCCCTCGCCGCGAGCGCACCTCGCGAGAGCATCGAAGGGCGACGGGGCGTCGCCGAGCCGTTCGCCGTGACCCGGATTCTCGGGGACGAGGATGCGGTACCCCGCCGTCAGCATGCCCGCGACGAGCCGCGGCGAGATGCGGTTCTGCGGAATGCCCGGCAGCACCGCTTCGGATCGCGGGGCGCCGAACCCGTTGGAGAACAGCACCATGGGCGCATCCCCACGATCGGGCTGCGCGAGGTACGTCGACGGGATCCCGGCCAGCGTCACGTCGGAGACGAAGGGCCAGACACCGTTCTCGTCGACAGCCCGCACGTCGGACGTCTCTGTCGTCACGAGCCCGTCTTCCACCGCTCGTATTCGTCGCGGGAGTTCGCGCTCAGCGGGTAGTAGTCCGACAGCCGCGCCCCCTGGTCGAGCCGCATCCGGCTGAATGCCTCCCACTCCTGGTGCTCGCGCACGACATCGCCGAGCTCTTTCGCCCGGGACTGCGGAACCACCACGGCTCCATCGTCGTCCGCGACGATCGCGTCGCCCGGCAGGCAGAGCGCGCCGCCGACCGCGATCGGTACGTCGTACGCCCACGGGAACAGGTCCGACTGCGACGCGTAGTGCGGGGTCGCTCCGAGGCACCAGATGGGCACCCCGAGCCGGGAGACCCGGTCGAAGTCGCGGATGTACCCGTCGACGACGATGCCGGCTCCGCCGCGGCGTTTGAAGTAGCGCACGAGCATGTCGCCGAGGCAGCCCGTGTACGGGTTCCCATATGCCTGGATGACCAGGACGTCACCGGGTTGCACCTGCTCGAGCACGGCCCAGAGCGCCGTGGTGCGTTCGATGTCCTCCTGCGCGGTGCCGGAAGCGATGTCCTCGCGTTGCGGCATGAACTGCAGCGTGAGGGCGGCGCCACGCACCGACTGCCCCGGGCTGATCGGACGCGGACCTTCGATGAAGGTACGCCGGATGCCCATCTGGTGGAGCTTGGCGCACGCGGTCGCCGCGCCCACCTCGGCCAAGCCTTCGAGCATATTCGCGTCGGGGCGGCGATACTCACCGCCCCGGATCGGGAGCTCGAAATTGAGGTCACCCATGGGTCACACCCTCCTGTCGTGTAAGTCGGTCGGGACGCGAGAACGGGCTCGCGGCGGTCGGAGGATTCGCGTTGAGGTCGAGGCGCAGTTCGAGTACGGCGACGCCGCGGCCGGGGAGGTCGAGCCACAGCTCCGAGCGGCCGTGCGGCACCGCGGAGCCGTTGACGGCCGCCTCCCGCACGGCATGCTGCGCGAAGGCACCCGCCTGCACGACAACCGACCGCGCTGTCTGCTCCGTGTTGACGATCTCGACCCGGAACCGGTCGGGGTCGATCGACGTGACCAGCGCCGCGACGCCGGGTGGGAGTCCCGGTCGGCGGGCTGCGGGATCGAAGTACCGCACCCGGGCTTGGGGCAACCCGCCGTTGTAGAGCACCTGGGGCGCACCCCAGGTCAACTGCATCAGCGCCTCGGTCACGACCGGGGAGAGCTGCTGCCAGAGATTGAAGTCCGCCCCGACCTCACCCGACGAGGCGCGGATGCGCGCGAGACGGTCGGCGACGACGGCGAGCGCGGCGTCGAGCACGCGGCGGGGGTAGTCGGGGTTGCGCCCGTCGAGATAGACCAGCCAGGGCTCCTCATGCCCCGCTTCCTCTTTGCTCCTGAACACATCGACGTCGGTCCAGGGGTAGCTCGAGCCCGCCTCCAGGTCGTCGAGTTGCAGCCGGTCGCGCTCGTCGCCGGTGAGGTGCCACATCCCGAAGCTGAGGGCGGTGCGCATGGGCTGGAAGTCGAACCATCCGTGTTCACCGTGGCGGAGCGGCACGAGCAGCGTGGGCTCGACCCACCGCGGGCCGAGCCGCTCCTTCCAGCGCTCCGGGAAGCTCATCGCCTGCTCGGCCGGGATGGCGACCCGTGCCTGGTCCACGGCCATGCGCAGCGGGGTACGCCCGAGTTCCTGGAACGAGGTCCCCCCGCCGATCAGCACCGCGTTCTGCGTCGCGACGACGGCGGCGGTCCCGACGGAGTTGATGCCGTGCGGCCACGTCCATCCGTAGTGCCCGCCGTACCAGCGGCCGCCCAGCAGTTCGCCGACCGTGCCGTCGGGGCCGACGTTGTCGGGAAGCGTGCCGCCGAGCGCGCGATCGCGCCAGGCACCGGCGTACTCCAACACCCAGTCGCGATAATGCGGATCGCCGGTCACCAGGTACGCCGTAGTGGCCAGGCTCGTCGCGACGAGGTTCACGGCCACATCGCCGCGCCCCATGCGCCGCGCCATCTCGTCCGCGTACGTGCGCGCCTTCGCCGGGTCGTTCATCAGGTCGTCGATCGTGGTTCCGGGAGCTACCCACTCCAGCGGCAGGCCGTAGCGGGCGAGGACCGGACTCCACGGGAACACTCCACTACCGTTGAGGCCCTCGCGCGGACCGTCGGCACCCGACTGCGGGGCACGGATGATGCGGTGCGCGGGGTCGTAGTTGCCGTTCCGGGGATCGGTGTATAGGCCGGCGAATCGCACGACCCGCGCACGGAAGGCATCGTCATCCGGATCCGCGAGGCAGATGCCGAAGAAGAACAGCAGGCCCTCTCCCTGGTGGAACCAGTCGTACCCGCGGTCGTACTCCCGCGTCAGCATCCCCATCTCGGCGAGATGCGCTGTCGTGCCGGTCCAGTGCCATTTCGACACCTCGAGCAGATCGCTGCTGCCCCCGAGCATGTAGAGCAGGGGCCAGTTGAAGAACGGCTCGTAGAAGTCGTCGACACCGTCCCGGTCGTCGGGCAGTCCTCCGAGTCGGCCCGAGAACCGCAACCGCCCGTCGGGCTCGGCGAACGTCACACTGAACGTGCGCCACGCCTCGTCGAGGGCCGCGAAGAGTCGCCGCTGCCCGAGCGCCCAGTCAGGCGCGGTCTGCCACGTCTCCGTCACGGCGATGTGGCTCATCGTCGAGTCCACCTGTCTCGCTCCTCCGGATTCCGAACGCTACCTCGCGCCGTCAACCACGCTAACACACCTAATTCGATAATCGATAGAGTGCACCTATGACCGCGGACGCCTTGCCCATCGACACCCACGCCCATGTATGGAATCCGCAGCGCGGGCACGCGTGGTTGGCGAACTCGCCCGCCGTGATGCGTCGCGAGTACTCGGTCGCAGATCTGCTCGCTGAAGAGCTCGGATCTCCGCGACGCCACATCCTCGTCGAGGCCGGGCACGGCGACCCCGCGGCGGAGGCAGCCGGCCTCCTCGCGATCGCCGCCGCTGAACCGCGCATCGCCGGCGTCGTCTGTGCCGCGCGATTCGACTCCCCCGCCGACGTGGACCGTGCCCTGGATGCCGAACGCGGCCCGGGCGCCCTCGTCGGCCTGCGTGACTCCCGGCGGGGCGCCGGGGCGCCGACCGCGGCAGGGATCGCCGCCTTCGCGGCGGCCGCCCCGTCGGTCGCGCTCGAGACGGCCGCCCCGTGGCACGGTCGGCCGTCCTGGTACCGCGCGGCCTCCGAAGCCGCCCCGTCGCACGTGGTGATCGACCACCTCGGCGGCGTGCCCGCCGACCCCGAATCCCGGGCGGAATGGCGGGCCGCCATGCTCGACCTCTCGACCGTGCCCACGGTCTTCGTCAAGGTCTCCGGGCTCCTCACCAACGACGCCTGGCGGGACAGCGGACGGCCAGCCCCTGACGTCGTCGACATCCTGAACGCGTTCGGCGCCGACCGGCTGCTGGTCGGTTCCGATTGGCCGATCTGCCGCCGGGTGGCCGACTCGACGGCGTCGTTGGAGACCGCCGTGACCCTGGTGGTCTCGACGGTGCCCGGGCTCAGCGAGGAGCATCTGTCCGACAACGCGTCGCGGGCGTACCACCTCTGACCGTCACGACTTGAGCGCTCCCGTGGTGAGACCGCTCACGATATGCCGCTGCATGAAGACAAAGAAGATGAGCAGCGGCGCGATCGCCAACAGCAGGTCGGGGAAGATGATCGTGTAGTCGTTGACGTAGAGCCCGAAGGCCGCGTAGATGCCCGTCGTCACGGTCTTCGGCGAGAACGGCCCGAGGATGATCTGCGGATGGACGAAGTCGTTCCAGACGCCCATGCCGGTCAGAATCACGACCGTCGCGACGATCGGCCTCATGAGAGGAAATATCACTGACCAGTAGCGCCTCAACATCCCGGCGCCATCGATGATCGCGGCTTCGTCGATGCTCCGCGGGATCGATCGGATGTACCCCACGAACAGGAAGATCGTGACCGGCAGGTGGGCGACGACCTGGAACAGCACGAGCCCGGGGAAGGAGTTCATCAGCCCGAGGGTGCGCAGCACCGTGGTCGCCGGGATCAGGATCGCTTGTCCCGGAATGAAGGTGCCGAGCAGGAAGTAGAACAGCAAGGCCCGATGGCGGGTGTTCAGTCCCCGCGAGATCACGTATGAGACGGGACCGGCGATCACGATGAGCAGAACGATGTTCACCACGACGAGCAGCGCCGTGTACCCGTAGGCGCCGACGACGTTGAAGTTCGGGTTCACCAGGGCGAACTGCAGGTACTCCAACGAGATGCGGTCGAACGGGATCTCGAACGGGGCGGCGACGATGTCGCCATTGGTCTTGAACGCGTTGATGATCACCACGTAGAGCGGCACGAGCCAGAGCAGGGCGATCGGGATCAGCACGGCGTGGCGCACGACGGCGGCGGCACGCGCACCCGCGCGGCCGCGCCGACGCCGTGTCGGGCGCACGGGAGCGATCGAGGGGGTGGTGGTCATGTGATGTCCTCGTTCCGGCGACGGAGTAGCAGTACGACACCGGCGAGGACGATCGTCGCCAGGAAGAGCAGTACGGCGCCCGCACTCGACTGTCCGACCTGACCACCCGCCAGGCCCAGCGAGATGATTCGGTAGGCGATGGTCTCGGTCTGTCCCGCCGGCCCGCCGCCGCCGGTCAGCGAGACGATCAGGTCGTAGGTGCGCAGCAGACCGATCGACGTCAACACGATGTTGATCGTGACAGTGGGTCCGAGTAGCGGCCAGACGATCTTGCGGAATCGCTGCCAGGCGTTCGCCCCGTCGACCGACGCGGCCTCGAGCAGCTCTGCCGGGACGGTCTGCAGCCCCGCGAGGTACAGGATGACGGTGACGCCCAGACTGTTCCAGATCGTCACCCCGATGACGGTCGCCAGCGCGGTGTTCCCGTCCGAGAGGAAGGGGATCGCGGGGAGCCCGATGCCGCGCAGCAGGGAATTGATTGCCCCATCCGGATTGAGGATCGCACGCCAGATGAACCCGACGACCAGTCCGCTGATCACGAACGGGTAGAAGATCGCGGCCCGATAGAGGTGGTAGATCGTGCCGGGGTGGTTGAGCAGTACCGCGAGGCCGACCCCGATCACGTTGATCAGCACCGTGCCGACCGACGCGAGCACCGCTGTGACCCCCAGCGCCCGCACTGAGTTCGCGTCGCTGAGCAGCCGCACGTAGTTGTCGAATCCGACGAAGCCGCGGAACGTGCCGAACGAGTCCAGCGACGCGAAGCTGTAGACGACTGCGAGCACCGTCGGCAGCAGTTCGAACAGGGCGAACAAGGCGATCGCCGGGAATGCCATCGGGAACTCGGCGAGGCCGGCGAGCCGGCGACCGAGGGGCGCGGTGGGACGGGAGACCCGCCCCACCGCGCCCTTGGAGATGGCCGTCACTGGCCCACGTTCGAGGTCCACCACTGGTCCATCTCGGCGGCGATATCCGCCGGGGAGGAACCCGTGAAGAGCTTCTGGGAAAGGCTCAGCACGCCCTGCGGGAAACCCGGGGGCGGTACGTTGTCGCCGCGCTCGAACGAGATCGGCGTCGAGGCGTCACCGAGATCCTGCAGCTCCGTCAGCAGAGGGCTCATCTCGAACGAGGTGTACGGCGAGAGTCCGCCATCCGCCTTCACGAGGATGTTGATCGCATCGCTGTCGGTGGACAGGAACTCCACCAGCGTACGGCCAGCGTCTTCGTGGCGCCCGGCGGTGAGGACGCTCCAGCCCATGGTTGGGTTGACCGCCCGCGGAGGCAGGTCGTCCGAGGACGAGGACGGCAGCGGGAAGACGCCGATGTCGGCCGGGTCGGTCGCCTGGTCGACGTTCGCGTTGAGGAAGCTCCCGATCGGGAACATCCCGTAACCGCCGGTTGCGAAGTCCGCGGCGACGGTGCCGTAGTCGAGTCCGAGCGCATCCGAACGCACGTAGCCCTCCTGGATCCAGCGCTGGGTGCGCTCGAGCACGTTCTGCCAGGCGCTGTCGACGAAGGTGGCGTCACCCGCATACCGATCCTCCAGCCACTGGTCGCCGTCGTCCATGAATTCCTGGTACGCCTGCATGCGCAGCTGCGCCCCGGGCACGAAGCCACCGGACGTCGCGATCGGCACGTAGCCGGCCGCCTTGAGCGCAGCGGCGGCCTCGTCGACCTCTTCCCACGTGGTCGGCAGCTCGGTGATCCCGGCGTCTTCGAACATCGTCTTGTTGTAGAAGAAGACGCCGGAGATCTGATAGGCGGTCGGCACGTAGTAGATCGCGTCACCGAAGAGCCCGGCCTGACCCAGACCAGGTTCGGCCGCCGCTTCCTGCGCCCACGCCTCGTCGCTCAGGTCGACGAACTGCTCTTCGTTGTCGGGCGTGATCGGCGTCGACCCAACGACGTCCGGCGCGTTGCCGGAGGCGACGAGGGTGGCCAGGAAGGTCGCGTAGTCCTGCCCGCCCGAGTTGAGGAGCCGCACGGTCACATTCGGGTGCTCGACGTTGAAGTCGTCGATGACCGACTGGTAGACCGCTTCGGTCAACGTGCCCGTGATGTTCACGTACCAGTCGACCTCTTGCGGCTCTTCGGGGGTTTCAGTTGCCGCGCAGCCACCGAGGGCCATGACGCCGGCGAGCAGGATGCCGGTGCCGACGAGCGCGCGTGATCGCTTAAGTTGCATCACCATTGTTGCCTCTCACGAATCGGCTATCGCATATCGATAGCACTCTGGCAGTTTGCCGTGACCGTCGAAGGACGTCAAGTCGCGCGTTCTCGATTTGCTCGTATCGATATGGTGTCGGAAGAACGCGAGGAGCCAAACCGTGACCTCAACTGCACCCAAACTCAACCGGGATCTTCTCTCGGATCAGATCTACTCGCAGATCCGTGACCAGATCGTCTCGGGCGAGCTCTCGCCGGGCGACCGGGTGGTCGAATTCGACCTCTCGCGCTCGCTCGGCGTCAGCCAAGCGCCCGTGCGCGAAGCCGTGAAGCGCCTCGCCCACGAAGGACTGCTCATCCACGTGCCGCGACGCGGCAGCTACGTGGCCGAAGTCCGTCCGGAGGAGGCGGATGCCGCCCGCCAGGTACGCACCGTCGTCGAGGAGATCGCGGCGCGCGCGGTCGCGGCGCATCCTGAGCCGGAGACGATCGCCGCCCTCCGCGCACGGGTCGAGGAGATGCGCGCCGCCGCGGCCGCGCACGACATCGGAGCCTTCCGGGATGCCGACATCGCCTTCCATCGCGAGGTCTGCGAGGCCTCCGGCAACGGTTTCGTGACGCGCCTGTGGACGCTCATGGAACCCAGCCTGCGAATGTGGCGGGTGGTCTCCGACCCGCTGTTCACGGGCGACTGGACGCGGATGGCGCTGGCGCACAGTCCCATGGTCGACGCCGTCGAGGCCGGCGACGCCGACGCGGCGGGGCGGCTCTTCGCCGCCCACGCCCATGGCCGGGGCGCCGACTCAGCGCTCTGAGTCGGGCGCGGTCTGCTGGTAGTCCCCCGCCGCCCCCAGCTCGAACGCGCTCAGGGTGGGGTCGTAGTCCAGGTCGCCGATCTCGTACATAGAGGTCATCCAGTGGAAGAAGTTGTCGCCACGGTCCCGCAGAGCGCGGTACAGCCGACCGATCAGGTCACGCCGCACGTGCGCGAACTCGGGATGCTCATACCGGTTGTGCAGTTCGAACGGGTCGGTCGCGAGGTCGTACAGCTCGTTGCGTGACTCCGGATTGACCACCAACTTGACGTCCCCGCGGCGGATCATGCGCTGCGGGTACGGGAAGTGATGGCCGTGGAACTCGCAGATGATCTGGTCGTCCCATTCGACATCCTCCCCGCGCACGAGCGGAAGCAGACTGCGGGAGTCCACTGCGGGAGCGGGGTCCAGACCGGCGAGCTCGAGAATCGTGGCCGTTGTGTCGAGCAGGCTCACGAGTTCGTCCGACTGGCCGGGGGGACATCCGGGTACCGCGACGATCCCGGCTGTGCGATAGATGTCGTCGTACATCGCCGGGCCCTTGTCGTGCAGCCGGTGCGCGCCGGTGAACTCGCCGTGGTCGCTGGAGAACAGGATCGCAGTCGAATCCGAGAGCCCGAGCCGCTCGAGCGCCTCGTTCAGCCGACCGATTTCGGCGTCGATGAGGGAGACGTATCCCCAGTAGACCGCGATGAGCTTGCGTGACTCCTCGGGCGTGAGAGTGTCGAACCCCCAATGCGCGCTGTAATTGCGCTGCACTGCCGGCTTGTCGGCGAAGGTCTCGGCGACGGACTCGGGGAGTTCGATCGCATCGGGGTCGTACATGTCGTAGTACTCGTCCGGAACCAGATACGGCAGGTGCGGCCCGAAGAAGTTCAGACTCAGGAAGAACGGCCGCGCCGATTCCTTCCACTCGCCGCCGTAACGTTCCAGGTGCTCGATCGCCCGATCGGTCAGGTAGCGCTCGAAAGTCGCCTCGATCGGCTGACGCAGTCGGGCCGCCAGCAGATTGCCCGCGCGCCCGTTGGGGAGTGTGCCGCGGATCGGTTCCGTGATCTCATACTCGGGCAGTCCTCGCTCGCGGAGGTAGGCGAGATAGTCCGGATGATCCACCGGATTGTGCCACCCCGGCAGGTCGACCGAGTCGAACCCGTAGTCGGCGGCGGTGAGGTGATACCCGGCGTGCCACTTCCCCACGAGCCCGCAGTTGTAACCATGCTCCCGCAGAGCGCGCGAGAAGACGAAGACATCGTCCGGGAGGTCCTCGACGTAGGCGACATTGCGCTCGTGATTCGCGAGCACGCCGTGCCGGAATGGCGCCTGGCCGGTGAGCACGCTCACCCGAGCCGGCGTGCAGATCGCGGTCGGCGTATGCCAGCGGTCGAAACGCATCCCGCGGGCGGCGAGCGCATCCAAGGCCGGCGTCGCGACCACGTCGTTGCCATAGCAGCCGAGGGTGTCGCGGCGATGCTGATCGGTGAAGAGGAACACAATGTTCCGGGGGCCGGGCGTCGTCGCGTCGGCGTCGACCATCGGGACTCCATTCTATCGATAATCGTTTTATGATGATAGCGGACCCGTCGGGCACACGAGGAAAGGCCGACCCTCAGGTCGACCTTTCACGCTCCAGAGCGTGCGACAGCGGCGATGGTTGATGGTGGAGCCTAGGGGAATCGAACCCCTGACCTCCTGCTTGCAAAGCAGGCGCTCTACCAATTGAGCTAAGGCCCCGTTCGACCCACGAGCCTACCCGTTCGAAGCGGGGACATCCTCCACGACCGCTGGACACCCCAGCGCCGGTGTCCGAGGCGCGGTAGACATGTCTACGGACGGAAGAGGGGGAGCGGATGGCTCGGTTCGTGCAGTACGCGGAGTTCGGGGGACCGGAGGTGCTGCGCGTCGTCGACGGCGACGTGCCGTCGGCGGGTGCGGCGGAGGTCGTGGTTGCGCTGCGCGCCGTCGGGGTGAACCCCATCGACGGCAAGCTGCGCTCCGGCAGGCGCGCCAGCGATCCGTTGAGCGCGCCGCGCACTCCCGGGTCCGACGGCGCGGGCGTGATCGCGGCGATCGGCGAGGGTGTCGAGGGGTGGGCGGTCGGCGACGAGGTCGTCGTGACGAGCGCGCGCGGCAGCTACGCGACGCACGCCGTGGTGCCGGTACGCGGTCTCACGCGCAAGCCGGCGTCGCTCGGCTGGGCGCAGGGCGCCGGCATCCCGATCCCGGCGGGCACGGCGTATCAGGCGCTCCGCTCGCTCGATGTCGGACCCGGCACGACGGTGCTCGTGCACGCGGCATCCGGATCGGTCGGGCAGGCCGCGGTGCAGTTCGCGCGGAAGCTCGGGGCGCGCGTGATCGGCACCGCGAGCGCGGCGAACCATGATCGCCTGCGCCAGCTGGGCGCCGTTCCCGTCAGCTACGGCGAGGGTCTCGTCGAGCGGGTGCGGGCCGTCGCACCCGACGGTGTCGATGCCGCGCTCGACGCCGCCGGCACCGACGAGGCGATCGAGGCGTCGCTCGAACTCACCGGTGACCCGGCGCGGGTCGGCACCATCGTGCGCGGGGCGGACGCGCCGCGCTGGGGGATCCACGCCTGGGGCGGGGGCAGCGCCGTTCCGCTCACGCCCGAGCAGTCCGCCTGGCGCGCGGAGGGCATCCGGCTCGCGGTGGAGCGCGCCGCCGCGGGGGAGTTCGATGTGGAGATCGCGCGCACCCTGCCGCTGGACAGGGCGGCCGACGCCCAGCGCATGATCGAGGACGGCTCGGCCCCCCGCGGCAAGATCATCCTGCTGCCCTGAGGGTCACAGATCTCGACACGCCCGCTGCGCGGGCTACTCGATCAGCTGCGTGGGCGAACCGAGCGGCCACCGCACCCGACGCTGCCAAGTCTCCACAGCGATCCGCGCGACCACGCTCGTGCGGATCGCGGAGCGACGCGCCGCGGATTACCGCGGCGCAGAACAAACACAGTGGGGCTACCAGGACTTGAACCTGGGACCTCTTCGTTATCAGCGAAGCGCTCTAACCGCCTGAGCTATAGCCCCGAGAGGGTCCGTTCCGTGGAACGGCCTCGCCTAGAGTACCCCACGCGTCGGCGCGGGGCGAATCGGCTCAGCTGTTCTGGAAACCGACCAGGATGCCGCCCGTGAACCGCACGCTCAGGTTGTAGAGCAGCGCGCCGAGTGCCCCGAGGATCGTGCCGGTCACGGTGTTGAGCACCGCCACGACGAAGGAGAACAGCACGACCTGGCCGAGACCGAACGAGTCGGTGATCGAGAAGTTCTCGTTGCCGAGGATGTCGCGCAGCAGGCTGTTGAGGCTGCCGAAAATGCCCGTCGAGTTGAGCACGATCCAGACGAGCACCGCCGCGACGATGAGCACGATGCCGAGGCACAGCCAGATGAGGAAGCTGAACTTCACGACCGACCAGAAGTCGAGGTAGACGAGCTTCAGCCGCACCTGCTTGGCGCTCGCGCTGCGGTGCTCCTTGCGCTGGAGCTTCTCGGCGACACTGCTCATGATTCGCTGTCGTCCTTTCCGGGCGCCTCATCGGGCGTTGCGTCCGTGTTCTGGGCATCCGGGCCCGCGGGCTCGGTTTCGTCGGAGTCTGTTGTGCCGAGGTTTCGCTCGCTGTTGCGCGCGACCTGGATGATCCGGTCGTCGTCGGCGAGCTGGGCGAACTTTACGCCCATCGTGTTCCGGCCCTTCGGCGGGACCTCGGCCACGGCAGACCTTATCACCTTGCCACTGGCGAGAACTGCGAGCACCTCGTCGTCCGCATCCACGATGAGAGCGCCCGCCAGTTCGCCGCGCGCCTCCGTCAGCTTGGCCACCAGGATGCCGAATCCGTTGCGCCCCTGCACCCGGTACTGCGACACCGCGGTGCGCTTGGCGAAGCCGCCCTCGGTGACCACGAACACGAACGGCCCCTCGACCACGTCTTCGGCGTCGTCCTCGCTCGGCTCGGTCTCCGATCCCCGGGCGACCACGGATGCCGACAGCAGCGTGTCGCCGTCGCGGAACTTCATCCCGTGCACGCCGGCGGTGGAGCGGCCCATCGGGCGCAGGGAGTTGTCGTCGGCCGTGAAGCGCAGCGACTGGCCGTGGCGCGAGACCAGCAGCACGTCGCTCGACTCGTCGACGAGCAGCGCCGAGACCACCTCGTCGCCCTCGTTGAGGTTGATGGCGATGATGCCGCCGGTGCGGTTGGTGTCGTACTCGGTGAGCGCGGTCTTCTTGATGTAGCCGCCGCGCGTCGCGAGCGCGAGGTACGGGGCGACCCCGTAGTCGCGGATGTCGAGCACCTGCGCGATCTGCTCGTCGGGCTGCAGCGCGAGCAGGTTGGCGACGTGCTGACCCTTCGCGTCGCGGCCCGCCTCCTGCAGCTCGTAGGCCTTCGCGCGGTAGACCCGGCCCTTGGTGGTGAAGAACAGCAGCCAGTGGTGGGTGGTGGTGACGAAGAAGTGCTCGACCACGTCGTCCGCGCGCAGCTGCGCGCCCTTGACCCCGCGGCCGCCGCGGTGCTGGCTGCGGTAGTTGTCGCTGCGGGTGCGCTTGATGTAGCCGCCGCGGGTGACGGTGACCACCATCTCCTCCTCGGGGATGAGGTCTTCGACCGACATGTCCCCGTCGAAGCCGAACAGGATCTCGGTGCGCCGGTCGTCGCCGTACTTGGCGGCGATCTCGGTGAGCTCCGCCGTGATGATGCCACGCTGGCGCGACTCGTCGGCGAGGATCAGCTTGTACCCGGCGATCTCGGCCTCGAGCTCCGCCAGCCGGTCCTGGATCTTCTTGCGCTCGAGTGCGGCGAGGCGACGCAGCTGCAGAGCGAGGATCGCATCCGCCTGCAGCTCGTCGATCTTCAGCAGTTTGATGAGGCCGGCCCGCGCCTCCTCGACGTCGGGGGAGCGGCGGATGAGGGCGATGACCTCGTCGAGCGCGTCGAGCGCCTTCACGTAGCCGCGCTGGATGTGCGCGTCGGCCTCGGCCTTGTCGAGGCGGAACTGCGTGCGGCGGACGATCACCTCGATCTGGTGGGTGATCCAGTGGCTGATGAAGGCGTCGATCGACAGCGTGCGCGGGACGCCGTCGACGATGGCCAGCATGTTCGCTCCGAAGTTCTCCTGCAGCTGGGTGTGCTTGTAGAGATTGTTCAGAACGACGCGGGCGACCGCGTCACGCTTGAGGATGATCACGAGCCGCTGACCGGTGCGGCCCGAGGTCTCGTCGCGGATATCGGCGATGCCCTGGAGCTTGCCCTCCTTGACGAGCAGCGCGATCTTCTCGGCGAGGTTGTCGGGGTTGACCTGGTACGGCAGCTCGGTCACGACGAGGCAGGTGCGCCCCTGGAGCTCCTCGACGTTGACGACGGCGCGCATCGTGATGGCGCCGCGGCCGGTGCGGTAGGCGTCGTGGATCCCCTTGACGCCCAGGATCTGGGCACCGGTGGGGAAGTCGGGGCCCTTCACGCGGGCGATGATCGCCTCGAGCAGTTCCTCGCGCGTCGCGTCCGGGTGCTCGAGCGCCCACAGCGCGGCGTCGGCGACCTCGCGCAGGTTGTGCGGCGGGATGTTGGTGGCCATGCCGACGGCGATGCCGACGGACCCGTTGACGAGCAGGTTCGGGAACCGCGCCGGCAGCACGGTGGGCTCCTGCGTGCGGCCGTCGTAGTTGTCCTGCAGATCGACGGTGTTCTCGTCGATGTCGCGGACCATCTCCATGGCGAGCGGCGCCATCTTGGTCTCGGTGTACCGGTGGGCGGCGGCGCCGTCGTTTCCGGGGGATCCGAAGTTGCCCTGGCCGAGGGCCAGCGGGTAGCGCAGCGACCACGGCTGCACGAGTCGCACGAGCGCGTCGTACACCGAGCTGTCGCCGTGCGGGTGGAACTGTCCCATGACGTCGCCGATGACGCGGGTGCACTTCGAGAAGGCGCGATCGGGGCGGTATCCCCCGTCGTACATCGTGTAGATGACGCGGCGGTGCACCGGCTTCAGGCCGTCGCGCACGTCGGGCAGCGCGCGCCCGACGATGACGCTCATCGCGTAGTCGAGGTAGCTGCGCTGCATCTCGAGCTGCAGGTCGACCTGCTCGATGCGGTCGCCGGCCGGCAGGTCCTGCTCGGTCGTGGTGTCGTCTGCCATGGTTCTCTCTCGCTAGTCAGCCGGTTGAGTAGCGGCGAAGCCGCGTGTCGAAACCGACGTCGCTAAATGTCCAGGAACCGCACGTCTTTGGCGTTCGTCTGGATGAAGTGGCGCCGCGCCTCGACGTCGTCGCCCATGAGCGTCGCGAAGATGCCGTCGGCGATCGCCGCGTCCTCGAGGGTCACCTGCCGCAGGGTGCGGGTGTCCGGGTTCATGGTCGTGTCCCACAGCTCCTGGTGGTTCATCTCGCCGAGACCCTTGTAGCGCTGCACGCCGTTCTCCTTCTGGAGGCGGCGCCCGGAGGCGAGTCCCGCCTCGAGCACGGCGTCGCGCTCGCGGTCGGAGTAGACGTACTCGTGGTCGGCGTTCGTCCACTTCACCCGGTACAGCGGAGGCATCGCGAGATACACGTAGCCCATCTCGATGAGCGGACGCATGTAGCGGAACAGCAGGGTGAGCAGCAGTGTCGTGATGTGCTGGCCGTCGACGTCGGCATCCGCCATCAGCACGATCTTGTGGTATCTGGCCTTCGCGCCGTCGAAGTCCTCGCCGATGCCGGTGCCGAAGGCGGTGATCATCGCCTGGATCTCGGCGTTGCCGAGCGCGCGGTCGAGGCGCGCCTTCTCGACGTTGAGGATCTTGCCGCGCAGCGGCAGGATCGCCTGCGTCTCGGGGTTGCGGCCGGTCTTGGCCGAACCGCCGGCCGAGTCGCCCTCGACGAGGAAGATCTCTGAGCGCGACGGGTCCTTGCTGGAGCAGTCGCTGAGCTTGCCCGGCATGCCGCCGCCCTCGAGCAGGCCCTTGCGTCGGGTCTGCTCGCGCGCCTTGCGCGCGGCGATGCGGGCGCTGGCCGCCTGGATCGACTTGCGGATGACATCCCGTGCCTGGTTCGGGTTGCGCTCGAACCAGTCGCCGAGCTGCTCGCCGACGACGCGCTGCACGAACGACTTCGCCTCGGTGTTGCCGAGCTTGGTCTTCGTCTGCCCCTCGAACTGCGGCTCGCTGAGCTTGACCGAGATGACCGCGGTGAGGCCCTCGCGCACGTCGTCTCCGGAGAGGTTCTCGTCCTTCTCCTTGAGCAGCCCCTTGTCGCGGGCGTAGCGGTTGACGAGAGTGGTGAGCGCCGCCCGGAATCCCTCCTCGTGGGTGCCGCCCTCGTGGGTGTTGATCGTGTTCGCGTAGGTGTGGACGCTCTCGGAGTACGCCGTCGTCCACTGCATCGCGATCTCGAGCGAGATGCGCTTCTCGACGGTGTCGCCGCCACCCGAGACCTCCTCGGCGGCGAAGTCGATGATCTCCGGATGGATCACCTCGGCCTTCTTGGTGCCGTTGAGGTACTCGACGTAGTCGGCGAGGCCCCGCTCGTAGAGGAACACCTCGTGCCGCGACGCACCCTCGTCGTCCAGCTCGCGCTCGTCGGTGATCTGGATGCGCAGGCCCTTGTTGAGGAACGCCATCTGCTGGAAGCGCGTGCGCAGTGTCTCGTAGTCGAACTCGACGGTCTCGAAGATGTCGCCGTTCGGCCAGAAGGTGACCGTGGTGCCGGTGGCGTCCGAGCTCGCGCCCTGCGCGAGCGGCGCGTCCGGCACGCCGTCGTGGAACGACATCGTCCAGTGCGAGCCCTGCCGCTCGACGTCGACCTCGAGCCGGTGCGAGAGGGCGTTGACGACCGAGCTGCCGACGCCGTGCAGGCCGCCCGAGACGGCGTAGCCGCCGCCGCCGAACTTGCCGCCGGCGTGCAGGATGGTGAGCACCACCTCGACGGTGGACTTCTTCTCGACCGGGTGCATGTCGACCGGGATGCCGCGGCCGTTGTCGTAGACCCGCACCCCGCCGTCGCCGAGGATCGTCACCTGGATGTCGTCGCAGTAGCCGGCGAGCGCCTCGTCGACCGCGTTGTCGACGATCTCGTAGACGAGGTGGTGCAGGCCGCGCGGACCGGTCGACCCGATGTACATGCCGGGTCGTTTGCGGACCGCTTCGAGACCCTCGAGAACCTGGATGGCTTCGGCGCCGTAGTTGTCCGGCGCGGGGCGCGAAGAAGGGGCGTTCATGTAGGACGGGGCTCCTGACGATCACGATCGGGATACCCTGGTGAGGGGCTCCGCTGACCCTCTCGATCCTACCTCAGCGGGCTGTCTGAAACCTGCGGAATCGCCCCTCTGAGCGACTTTTCCGACCCGGTCGACCTCTTTTGTCGTCTCAGCCGTAAGTATCGCGCGGGCCGCGCCCTGGAATGGCGCGAGGACCGCGTTTCCACGAGGGGGCGTCCGGCCCCAGGAACCGGATCGACTCGATACCCGCCGCCGGATGCCGCTCCGCGATCCGCGCGAGCACGGTGGTGCGCATGGAGCGCAGCTGCTGCGCCCAGGCGGTCGAGTCGCAGCGCACGGTGAGCTGACCGTCCTCGACCGACACCGGCTCCGCGTGCGCCGCGACATCCGCGCCGATGAGCTCCGCCCACCCCACGAGCAGTTCGGACTTGGCCAGCGGCGAGGTCCACCCCATCGACGAGGTGAGCGCGTCGAGCACGGCATCGAGCTCCCGCGGATCGCGTCCGGTGCCGTAGGGCACGGTCGTCTCGTCGCGCGATGCGCTCTGCCGCCGCCGGGCGTCGGAGGAGCGCAGCTCGGGGTCGCCGAAGATGCGACGCATCCTCCGGTAGACCGCGATGTGCTCCGGTTCGCGATCGCCGGTCATGCGCCGCCCGCCTCGTCGATCACCTCTCCGGCTCGGATGCGCACCGTGTGCGCCGCGAGCGCCGGCGGCACATCCGACTCCACCGCCGCGGTGATGAGCACCTGCTCGTAGCCGGCCACCGCGTCGGCCAGCCGGAGCCGGCGGCTCTCGTCCAGTTCGGCGAAGACGTCGTCCAGGATGAGCACCGGATCACCGGAGGCGGAGTCCGCCCGCAGCAGCGCCGCGGAGGCGAGGCGCAGAGCGAGCGCGAACGACCAGGACTCCCCGTGACTGGCGTAGCCGCGCGCGGGCAGGCCGTTCAGGCGCAGTAGCAGATCGTCGCGGTGGGGACCGGCGAGGGTGAGCCCGCGCTCGAGCTCCGCGCGACGGTTCCGCGCGAGGGCCGTCGTGAACGCGGAGACCGCCTCGGTCCGATCGATCTCGGACCGCACCGACTGCTCGCTCACCTCGGTCTCCTCATCCGGCGCAGCACCCAGGATCGAGAGCTCGCTCGCGAGCTCGGCTTCGTGCACCTCTCCGGCGATCGCGGCGTACGCCGTTCCCACGAAGGGACGCAGGCCCCCGACGAGCTCACCGCGCGCCTCGATGATCTCGGAGCCGAGGTCGATCAGGCGCTCGTCCCACACGTCGAGGGTCGAGAGCTGGGCCGCTCCCACGCGCGCCGCCCGCGCCGACTTGAGCAGTGTGTTGCGCTGCTTGAGCACCCGGTCGTAGTCGGCGAGCACCCCCGCCATCCGCGGGGTCAGCTGCACGAGCAGTTGATCGAGGAACCGCCGTCGTCCCGACGGCTCGCCCCGCACGAGCGCGAGATCCTCCGGGGCGAAGAGCACGGCGTGCACGTGGCGGGGCAGGTCGCGGGGCTTCGCGGCGGCCCGGTTCAACTGCGCCCGGTTGGCGCCCGTGCGGTTGAGCTGCAGCTCCACCAGAAGCTGCCGCCCGCCGTGCTCGAGGCGGGCGCGCACCACCGCGACGTCCCGACCGTGACGGATGAGCGCCTGGTCCGTCGAGACCCGGTGCGACCCGAGGGTGGCGAGGTAGTTGATCGACTCGACCAGGTTGGTCTTTCCCTGCCCGTTGCTGCCGACGATGAGGTTGGGCCCCGGTGCGAGGGCGAGCGAGGCGGAGTGGTAGTTCCGGAAGTCCGCGAGTTCGAGGTGCGAGACGAACACGGACCGGGTCAGGCCTTGCGGACCGCGTGGCCGCCGAACTGCTTGCGCAGCGCCGCGACCGCCTTCATCGCGGGGGAGTCCTTCTGGCGCGACACGAACCGGGCGAAGATCGATGCCGAGATCGTCGGCACCGGCACCGCGTTGTTGAGCGCCTCCTCGACGGTCCACCGACCTTCGCCGGAGTCCTCGACGTAGCCCTCGATGTCGGTGAACTCGGGGTCTTCCTCCAGGGCCCGCACGAGCAGCTCGAGGAGCCATCCGCGCACGACCGTGCCGCGCTGCCAGGCCTTGAAGACGCCGGTGACGTCGTGGATCAACTCGTCCTTGGCATCCAGGAGCTCATAGCCCTCGGCCCAGGCCTGCATGAGTGCGTACTCGATGCCGTTGTGCACCATCTTCGCGTAGTGCCCCGCCCCGACCGCGCCGGCGTGGACGAAGCCCTCGGCGCGCGGACCCTCGGGCCGGAGCGCATCGAAGACCGGCATGGCCCGCTCGATGTCGGCGGCCGCACCGCCGGCCATCAGGCCGTAGCCGTTCTCGGCGCCCCAGATCCCCCCGGAGACGCCGCAATCGGCGAAGTGGATGCCGTGCTCGGCGAGGAGGGCGGCGTGCGGGGCGTCCTCGGTGAACTTGGAGTTCCCGCCGTCGATCACGAGGTCGCCCTCGCCGAGCACCCCGGCGAGCTCGGTGATGACGTTCGTGGTGATCTCGCCCGACGGCACCATCACCCACACCACGCGGGGCGAGGGGACCGCGGCGGCGAGCGCACTGAGATCCGGGACGTCGGTGACCTCGGGGTTCGGGTCGTACCCGGTGACTTCGATGCCGGCGGCCCGCAGCCGGGTGCGCATGTTGTTGCCCATCCGGCCGAGCCCCACGAGTCCGATGTGCATGGGAGCTCCCCTTCCGCGCGGAGCGCGGTCGATTCTCAGCGCAGCAGCAGGTTCGGCTGCAGCAGGTACTTGTAGTTGTCGGATCCCGGTGCCTCGCGGGAGGACTGGCTCGTGATGAGCACGGGGCCGGGCTTGTTGGGATTCTCCGTCTTGGTGAAGGAGATCCGCACGAACTCCGAGTGCACCGCGCCGAGACCGTCGAGCAGGAACGAGGGCTTGAGGGAGACCACGGTGTCCTCGCCGACGAGGTGCGCGTCGATCGTCTCCGATGCCTGCGCCTGCTCGGAACCGGCCGCCTCGAGGGTGAGACCGTCGGTCGACGAGAAGCTGAAGCGCAGGGCCGCCTCGCGCTCGAGCACGAGCGACACGCGTCGCGTCGCCTCGATCAGTTCGCCCGTGTTGAGCACCGCGTAGTTGTCCACGGACTCGGGGAACAGGCGCTTCACCGGCGGGAAGTTGCCCTTGATGAGCAGGGAGGTCACCGTCTTCTTGTCCGCCTTGAACGCGATGAGCTCACGGTCGTCACCGCGCACGATCGAGACGCCGATGGTTCCGGAGTGCGCGAAGGTCTTGCCGATCTCCGACAGCGTGCGCGCCGGGACGAGCGCCGTCGTGCCGGCGGCCGACGAGGTGCCGGAGTCCCAGTCGATCTCGCGGACGGCGACGCGATAGCGGTCGGTGGCGACGAGCGACAGGTTGTTCTCTCCCACCTCGAGCTGCACACCCGTGATGACAGGGGTGACATCGTCGCGCGAGGCGGCGACGGCGACCTGCGACACGGCGGCCGCGAACTCCTCGGCGGGGAGCACGCCGGTCTGCTCGTCGATCTGAGGAAGAGTCGGATACTCCTCGACGGGCATGCTCAGCAGGGTGAAGCGCGCGGAACCGCAGCTGACCTGGATCTTGCCGTCGACGGTCTCGAACACGACGGGGGCGTTGGGGAGCCGGCTCGCGATGTCGGCGAGCAGTCGACCCGACACGAGTGCGGTTCCCGGGTCGTCCACCTCGGCGGTGATCTCGGTGCGGCTGGAGACCTCGTAGTCGAACGACGAGAGCGTCAGCGATGAGCCGTCGGCCTCGAGCAGCACGCCGCTGAGGATGGGCTGCGTCGTCCGCTGCGGCAGAAGCTTGACCGCGAACGACACAGCTTCGCTGAAGACGTCGCGATTCACCTGGAACTTCACGCGCCACTCCTGTCTGAGTTCGGGATGAATCCGCACCCGGGTCGGTGTCCAACGATCTTGGCACGGACCGGGCGGTGTTCGGTTATCGGGCGGCCAAGAAGGGATGGAGAGAGGTAATCGTGTTAACGCCTGTGCGAACTGTGGATAAGTATCGTGTGCCCCGCCGACGCCGGGGAACTACATCCGTGGAAGATGTGGGCGGCCTGCGCACTCCTCGGGGTCGACAGGGGTGAACTCGCCGGCGACGGATTCCGCTGTCCACATGCGGTCTCGGCGCGGTGCACATCCCATCCCGAAGTTATCCACATGTCATTCCACAGACTGTGCAACCACCGTCAGGCGGTTTCCCAGCTTCGCCGCGGCGGGATCAGGGACGGTAGCGCTGGTCCTGCTTGATGCGTGCCGTGAGCTCGGTGACCTGGTTGTAGATCGAGCGACGCTCCTTCATGAGCTCGCTGATCTTCTTGTTGGCGTACATCACCGTGGTGTGATCCCGATTGCCGAACAGCTGCCCGATCTTCGGCAGCGAGAGGCTCGTCATCTCCCGGCACAGGTACATCGCGATCTGGCGGGCGGTGGCCACCGCCTGCGACCGGGACGAGCCGTAGAGGTCGTCGACCGAGAGCTTGAAGTACTCCGCGGTGTGGTTGATGATGTCCACCGGCGAGATGACGTTGTCCTCGTCGAGGGTGATCAGATCCTTCAGCACCGTCTGGACGAGGGCCAGATCGACCGGCGTCTTGTTGAGGTTGGCGAAGGCGGTGACGCGGATGAGGGTTCCCTCGAGCTCGCGGATGTTGCTCGAGACCTTGGTGGCCATGTACTCGAGGATGTCGTCGGGCACCTGCAGACGCTCCGACTGCGCCTTCTTGCGCAGGATCGCGATGCGCGTCTCGAGGTCCGGCGCCTGGACGTCGGTGATGAGACCCCACTCGAACCGCGACCGCATCCGGTCCTCGAATCCCGTGAGGTGCTTGGGCGCCACATCGCTCGTGATGACGACCTGCTTGTTGTGATCGTGCAGCGTGTTGAACGTGTGGAAGAAGGCCTCCTGGGTGGAGTCCTTGCCCTGCAGGAACTGGATGTCGTCGATCAGCAGGATGTCGATCTCGCGGTAGCGCGACTGGAAGACCGAGGCGCGGTTGTTGGCGATCGAGTTGATGAAGTCGTTGGTGAACTCCTCGGAGCTCACGTACCGCACGCGGATCCCGGGGTAGAGGCTCTCGGCGTAGTGACCGATGGCGTGCAGGAGGTGGGTCTTACCGAGTCCGGAGTCGCCGTAGACGAAGAGCGGGTTGTAGGCCTTCGCCGGCGCCTCGGCGACCGCGACCGCGGCCGCGTGGGCGAATCGGTTGGATCCCCCGATCACGAAGTTGTCGAAGTTGTACTTCGGGTTCAGCCGCGAGTCGCTGCGTCGTCCCAGCTCGATGACCGGGCTGACCTGCTCGGAGTGTGAGGGGGTGTCGAGGCCCTCGTCGACCACGGGCTGGAGCGTGGGCTGGATGTCGGGGTTGACGACGATCGCGAAGTTGGCGACGTCGCCGTCGAGGTCGACGAGCGCGTCGAGCAGGGGCACACGGATGCGCTGCTCGAGCATGCCGCGGGTGAGCTCGTTCGGCACCTCGAGGTAGATGGTCTCCCCGAGCACCCCCTTCGGCTCGACGAGGTTGATGAAGCCGTGGAGCTGCGGCGTGATGCGCTCATCCGACGCGAGTCGTGCCTGGACGGCCGTCCACAACTCCCGTGTGGGGTCTCCGGGTTCGCTCATCTGTCGTCGGTTCCTCGATGGTTATTCACAGCTCTGTCCACAAGACGGGACGCGGTTCTCCGCCGAGCCTGCCGGGTTCTGGGCTCGCACGAGGCTGACGACCACCTTAGTTGTGGATAGCCGACTGTGGACAAGTCCCTCTCGGCGGACGTTGAGGTCGTGCGCGTATGCTCGCTCACGGTTTGACCGTTGCCGGTCGAGGCCCTATTTTTAACAGGTTGTCGGCATTCAGGCGCCGACCCCGTTCTTTCCCGGTCGCCGTACACCGGGTCCAGGAGATATCACCATGAGCAAGCGAACCTTCCAGCCGAACAACCGGCGCCGCGCCAAGAAGCACGGCTTCCGCCTCCGCATGCGCACGCGCGCCGGCCGTGCCATTCTGGCGGCCCGCCGTCGCAAGGGGCGCACCGAGCTCTCCGCGTAGTCGGGCGACGTGCTGGCCAGGGCGAACCGAGTGGTCAAGCCCTCGGACTTCCGTGCGATCGTGCGCCGTGGGCGCCGAACGTCGACCCCCGGCACGCTCATCTACCGCGTGGAGCGCGATCCCGCCGATCCCGCCCGCTTCGGGTTCATCGTCGCCAAGACGGTGGGCAACGCCGTCGAGAGGAATCTCGTGCGACGCCGGATGCGGGCGGTCTGTCGTTCCATCGTCGATGCGGGCGGGCGCGGCTCCGACGTCGTGGTGCGAGCCCTCCCCGGTTCCGCTCAGCGCGACTGGACTAGTCTCTCCGCCGAGATGCACGCGATCCTCGACCCCGCACTGATCCGATGAAGCGCATCGGCCTCTTCCTCTGGCTTCTGCCGAGGAACATCTGCGTCGCCGTGCTGCGCGGGTACCGCGCCGTGATCTCGCCGCTGTACGGAGATGTCTGCCGCTACTACCCGAGCTGCTCCGCCTACGCGATGGGTTCGATCCAGCAGCACGGCGTCATCAAGGGGATCGCGCTCGGCAGCTGGCGCATCCTGCGCTGCCACCCCTGGGCGCGTGGCGGCATCGACGACGTGCCCGAGTCGCGCCGTCACCACGACCACTATCACCTCACCCGATTCGGCTTCGTGGCCGCGGGACACGGAAAGGGCTGATCAAGCCGTATGGACTTCTTGGGAACGATCCTCTGGCCCATCAAGTGGGTCATCGAGGCCATCCTCGTGGGCTTCCACTGGACCTTCACCCAGCTGGGTCTCGACCCGGCGGCCGGCCTCACCTGGGTGCTGTCGATCGTGGGCCTCGTGCTCATCGTGCGCGCGGCCCTCATCCCGATCTTCGTGCGGCAGATCAAGAGCCAGCGCAAGATGCTCGAGGTCGCTCCGGAGCTCAAGAAGATCCAGGACAAGTACCGCGGCAAGAAGGATCAGTTCTCGCGCGAGGCGATGCAGCGCGAGACCATGGCCCTCTACCAGCGCGCGGGCACCAACCCGCTCTCGTCGTGCCTGCCGCTGCTCATCCAGATGCCGATCTTCTTCAGTCTGTTCTCGGTGCTGAACGAGGCCCGGCAGGACAAGGCCGGCGTCGGGCTGCTGACGCAGGAGCTGGCGGACCAGTACACGAACGCGACCCTCTTCGGCGTCGCGCCCCTCAAGTACAGCCTCGTCGACGCGTTCAACTACGGGAACGTCGCCGTGGCGGTCATCGCCATCGCGATGATCCTCATCATGACGGCGTCGCAGTTCTACACGCAGCTGCAGATCATGTCGAAGAACCAGACGCCCGAGATGAAGGCGAGCCCGATGTACCGCCAGCAGCGGGTGCTGCTGTACATCCTCCCGGTGGTCTTCCTGTTCTCGGGTCTCGCCTTCCCCATCGGCGTGATGTTCTACTGGCTGACCTCCAACATCTGGACGCTCGTGCAGCAGTGGCTCGTGATCCGCAACATGCCCACTCCCGGTTCGGAGGCTGCGCTCGCACGTGAAGCACGACTCGCGAAGCGCAACCGGAACAAGATGGCCGACGACGCAGCAGCCATCGCGGCGTCGGTGGACGACGAGCCGGAGAAGCCGGTGACCACGCAGCGCCAGCAGCCGGTCGGCAAGTCGCGCGCCAAGAAGCAGGGGGGACCCAAGAAGTGACCGACGAGAACGTGACCGAACTGGACGTCGCGCCGACCGAGCAGGAGATCGTCGACGAGGGCGACATCGCCGCCGACTACATCGAGGAACTGCTCGACATCGCCGACATCGACGGTGACATCGACATCGACGCCCGCGCGGGACGCGCCTACCTGTCCGTGACGGCGTCGTCCGGTTCGAACCTCGACCTGCTGTCCAAGCCCGACACGGTGACGGCGCTGCAGGAGCTGACCCGCCTGGCGGTTCAGGCGAAGACCGGTCGGTTCTCGCGGCTGATCCTCGACATCGGGGGGTCGCGCGACGCGCGAGCCGAAGAGCTGGCGGCGATCGTGGAACACGCGATCTCGCGCATCGAGGGTGGTGCGGCGTCGGCCTCCCTGCCCCCCATGACTAGCTACGAGCGCAAGCTCGTGCACGACATCGTGAGCGAGCGCGGCTACCACTCGGAGTCCGAGGGTGAGGGCCGGGACCGCCACACGGTGATCACCGCCAAGTAGTCGTGATGTTTCACGTGAAACATCGGGGCGCGCGGTGACCGAGTTCGAGGCCGAACCGGAGGCTGCCGCAGCCCTCTTCGGAGATCGGCTCGAACTCGCCCGACGCTTCACGGCGGATCTCGCGCGCGAGGGCGAACTCCGAGGTCTCATCGGACCCCTCGAGCTCCCGCGTCTCTGGTCGCGGCATGTGCTGAACTCCGCTCTGCTCGCCCCACTGTTGCGCCCGGGTCGCGTGGGCGACGTGGGAAGTGGGGCCGGTCTTCCGGGACTGGTGCTCGCGATCGCGCGTCCGGACGTGCGCATGGTCTTGATCGAGCCGATGGAACGCCGGGTCGATTGGCTCACCGAGGAAGCTGCAGCACTCGAGCTCGACAACGTCGAGGTGCTGCGGGCGCGCGCTGAAGACGTGCGACTTCCGGCGCCTCTCGATCAGGTGACAGCCCGCGCGGTTTCCGCCCTCTCAAAGCTCCTCCCCATCACCGCCCCGCTCCTGCGCTCGGGCGGCGAATTCGTCTTCATGAAGGGCGCCCGCGTCGCCGACGAAATGGTCGCGGCGTCGAAGACGATCCGGAAGCTCGGTCTGCGCGATGTCAGCACGCGCGTGCTGGGGGAGGGGATCGTCGACGAGCCCACCCGCGTCTTCCTCGCGACCCTCCCGTGACCCCACCGAAGTTTCACGTGAAACATCGCCCATAACGCAGCAGCAGATCCGGTGGGTCGAGTAGCCGCGCAGCGCGTATCGAGACCTCCCGCACGCACACGACTTGCCGGTCTCGATACACCGTGCTGCGCGCGGCACTCGACCCACGGGTAGGTTCGAGCATCCGCGCAGCGCCAGGCCCCGCGGGTTGAGTAGCCGCGCAGCCCCGGGCCCCGTGGGTTGAGTAGCCGCGCAGCGGCGTATCGAAACCCCGAGCCACCGCCGGAGCGAGCGACCCGCGAGAGCGCGGTGGACACGACCCCTCACGAGTCGTCGATCTATCGCCCACTCCACAGGAAAGCTCCGGCGCGATTGCGGCGCCTCTCGAGAGCAGGCACCATCTCCGCATGATCGCCATGTACATCCTGCGGTGCTCCGACAGGAGCTACTAGGTCGGCTCCGCTCGCAACCTCGAGGCTCGCATGCATCAGCACGCGGCGGGAGAGGGGAGCGAGTACACCCGTCGCCGGATGCGGGTGGAGCGCGTCTTCGTGCAGGAGCGCGCCAACATCGGCGAGGCGTTCGCGGTGGAGAAGCGGGTGCAGGGGTGGTCGCGTGCGAAACGGGAGGCGCTGATCCGCGGGGAGCAGCATCTGCTGCCGGCGTTGAGCAAGAAGCGATTCGATCGAGGTGAGTGAACGTGACGTCCTTGGCCGAGTGCCGCTTCGGACGTCCCCCTGGTCGAGTGCCGCGCGCAGCGCGGTGCATCGAGACCGGTGATTCGTGTGTATGGGATTCGATTCGCCACTGCGCGGCTACTCGACCCGCGAGATGGGGGAGGTGCTTTCATTCACCTCGCCGGTGGGGCGGGCACGGCTGGTCTGGCGTACCCGTGGGTTTCGATACGCCGCTGCGCGGCCACTCAACCCGCGGGGGTCGGCGCGGCGGGCGGTGTATCGGGGAGTCGTTCGGCGGCTCGGGCGATTACAGTGGAGAGTCGCGGTCCGACGGCCGCGATGTTTCACGTGAAACACCGAAAGGGAGTCGTGACCACCCCCAGTCCCTTCGACGCGTCGACGCCGCTCGCGCGCGAAGTCGCCGAGATCACCCGACGTCGACTCGCGCTCGCCGCCGAGTCGTTCCCGCTACCCGAGAAGACCCGCGTCTTCACCGTGGCGAACCAGAAGGGCGGCGTCGGCAAGACGACCACCGCCGTCAATCTCGCAGCCGCGCTCGCCCAGTCCGGCGCGCGCGTGCTCGTGATCGACCTCGACCCGCAGGGCAACGCCTCGACGGCTCTCGGGGTCGAACACCGCTCGGAGACGGTCAGCGTCTACGACGTCATCATCAACGATGTGGCGATGCGCGAGGTCGTGCAGTCGAGCCCGGAGTTCGAGGGCCTGGACTGCATCCCCGCGACGATCCATCTCGCCGGAGCCGAGATCGAGCTCGTGTCGATGGTGGCACGCGAGCAGCGGCTGCGGTCCGCGCTCGAGACCTACATCGAGGAGAGCGACGCACCCCCGCACTACGTCTTCATCGACTGCCCGCCGTCGCTCGGACTGCTCACCATCAACGCGTTCGTCGCCGCGAAGGAGGTGCTGATCCCCATCCAGTGCGAGTACTACGCGCTCGAAGGCCTGTCGCAGCTCCTCAACAACATCAAGCTGATCGAGCGCCACCTCAATCCGGAGCTCGCCGTCTCGACGATCCTGCTCACGATGTACGATTCCCGCACCAACCTCGCCCACCAGGTCGTCGAGGAGGTGCGTCAGCATTTCCCCGCGGAGGTGCTCGACACGCTGATCCCCCGCTCCGTCCGCATCTCGGAGGCTCCGAGCTACGGCCAGAGCGTCATCAGCTACGACCTCAATTCGCCCGGCTCCCTGTCGTATCGTGAGGCCGCGGCCGAGATCGCCCGGCGCGGTGCGACCAAGCAGGAGGAGAACTGATGGCAGCCCCCAAGCGCACCGGACTGGGCCGCGGTATCGGGGCCCTCATCCCGACCTCCGACGACCACGCCGAGCGGCCCGTCGACGTCTTCTTCCCCTCGGCCGACGATCACGCCGAGCTGGTGGCGGTGCCCGGTGCGCGGCTCGCGAGCCTGTCTCCCTCGGACATCGTGCCGAACCCGCAGCAGCCCCGCCACGAGTTCCGCCAGGAGGAGCTCGACGAGCTCATCGTGTCGGTGCGGGAGTTCGGCGTGCTGCAGCCGATCGTCGTGCGCCCGCGTCCCGGCGCCGCGGCGGGGGAGCCCCAGTACGAGCTCATCATGGGCGAGCGTCGGTTGCGCGCCTCGAAGGCCGCGGGCCTCGAGGCCATCCCGGCGATCGTGCGCAACACCGACGACGACGCGATGCTGCGCGACGCCCTGCTCGAGAACCTGCACCGTGCGGAGCTCAACGCGCTCGAGGAGGCGTCGGCCTACAAGCAGCTGCTCGAGGACTTCGGCATCACCCAGGAGCAGCTCGCCGATCGGATCGGTCGGTCGCGCCCGCAGATCACCAACACCCTCCGCCTGCTGCGCCTGCCGCAGTCGGTGCAGCGTCGTGTGGCGGCCGGCGTGCTGACCGCGGGCCACGCGCGTGCCATCCTCTCGGTCGGCGGCGACGCGGCGATGGAGAAGCTCGCGGACAAGATCGTCAACGAGGACCTGTCCGTGCGTGCGGCGGAGGCCGCGGCGGCCGTCGCCGAGGGTCGTCCGACGAAGCCCGCCAAGCCCTCCGCGGGCAAGCGCCAGGATCACCTCGCCGAGATCGCCGAGCGCCTCGGCGATCGCCTCGACACCCGGGTGAAGATCTCGCTCGGTGCGAGCAAGGGAACGATCGTGATCGACTTCGCGACCGTGGGCGACCTCAATCGCATCCTCGCGGAGCTCGGTCAGGATCCGTTCGAGGGTCGCTGAAAAACCCTGGTCAGAGGGCGATCAGCCCTCTCGTCGCGCGTCTTCGGCGAGGGCGGCGTAGATCCACCCGAGGTCGTGCCCGGCCGCCTCGAGCGCCTGCGGCAGCAACGAGGTCTCGGTGAGACCCGGCAGCACGTTCGCCTCGAGGAACCAGGGCGTCCCGGCTCCGTCGATGATGAGATCGACCCGCGAGATGTGACGCATGCCGAGCGCCCGATGCGCGGCGAGGGCGGCGTCCGCCGCCCGGGACGCCACCTCGTCGTCGAGGCGGGCGGGCACATAGAAACGCGTCTCGCCCGCGTTGTAGCGGGCCTCGAAGCTGTAGACGCCCGAGAGGGGCTCGATCTCGACCGCGGGGAGGGCGACGGGGCCGTCGCCGGTGTCGATGATGCCCACCGCCACCTCGGTGCCGCGGATGCACTGCTCGACGAGCGCGACGTCGCCGTAGGTGTACGCGTCGACCATCGCACGGGGGAGGTCGGGGCGCTCCTCGACGATCGTGACGCCCTGTGCGGAACCTCCGCGTGCCGGCTTCACCACGAGCGGTACCGGCAGTTCGTCGGCGATCGCCTCGAAGACGGCATCCGCGCCCAGTTCGCGGAAGGCGTCGCGGGGCAGGGTGATCGACCGCGGGGTCATCACGCCGGCGCGCTCGGCGACGACCTTCGCGGTCGGCTTGTCCCACGCGAGGCGCGCCGCGCCCGAGCGCGAGCCGACGAACGGCACACCCAGGAACTCGAGCAGCCCGCGCAGCGCGCCGTCCTCACCGCTCGCACCGTGCAGCGCAGGCCACACCACGTCGGGACGGGTGTCGCGGAGGTAGGCGAGCAGCGTCGCATCGGGATCCCGGAGCTCGACGTGAGCCCCGTGCCCGCTCAGTGCGTCGGCGACCCGGCGGCCCGAGCGCAGCGAGACGTCGCGCTCGTGCGAGATCCCACCGGCGAGCACGACGATGTGGAGCGGTGTCTCGGTCATGCGGAACCTCCGGTCAACCGGCGTACGGCGGCAGCACGTCCCGCTCGGCCGGCACGATGGGCAGCGGCGCGGTCTGCGAGAACTCGCCGAGCAGCGCGAGCTCGCCGTTGATCACGGTCGCGAGCCGGCGGATGCCCTCGCGGATGAAGTCGGGCTGCGGGTAGCAGAACGAGAGCCGCATGTTGCGACGTCCGTTGCCGTCGGCGTAGAACGCCGTCCCCGGGGTGTAGGCGACGAGCTCCTTGACCGCGCGGGGAAGCATGGCCTTCGAGTCCAGGTGCTCGGGCATCGTCAACCAGACGTAGAACCCGCCGTTCGGCACGGTCCAGCTCATGCCGGGCAGGTGGTCGTGCAGCGCCGACAGCATGGCGTCGCGCCGCTCGCGGTAGACCCCGCGGAAGGTGTCGATCTGGCCGCGCCAGTCGGCCGTGTCCATGTACTCCGAGATGACCGTCTGCGAGAACGAGGAGGGCGAGAGGACGGCGGCCTCGTTCGCCAGCACGAGCTTCTCGCGGATGGCGTGCGGCGCGATGGCCCATCCCACCCGCAAGCCGGGGGCGAGGGTCTTCGAGAAGGTGCCGAGGTACACGACGCCCTCGTCGTCGATCGACCGGATGGCCGGCGGCGGCGCCTGATCGAAGTAGAGCAACCCGTAAGGGTTGTCTTCGAGCACCAGAATGCCCTCGGCGCGCGCGATCTCGAGGATCTCGACGCGCCGCTCCCAGGTGAGGGTGACACCCATCGGGTTCTGGAAGCTCGGGATCATGTAGAGGAACTTGATGCGCTTGCCGTCCGCCTTGACGCGCGCGATCGTCTCGCGCAGGCCCTGGGGGTTCAGCCCGTCGGCGTCCATCGGCGAATGGATCGTCTCGGCCTGGAACGACCGGAACACCGTGATGGCGGTGACGTAGCTCGGCCCCTCGGCGATGACGACGTCTCCCGGGTCGAGGAACAGCTTCGCGAGCAGCTCGAGCGCGTGCTGCGACCCGGTCGTGACGACGACGTCGTCGACCGAGCCGTGGATCCCCTCGAGCGCCATCACCTCGAGAATGTGCTCGCGCAGGTGCGGGATGCCCTGACCGGATCCGTACTGCAGCGCCACGGCGCCCTGATCGGCGACCGTGCGGAGCGCGGCGGTCTCGACGAGCTCGCGGGGGAGCGCCGACACGTAGGGCATGCCGCCCGCGAGCGAGACCACCTCGGGTCGGCTCGCGACGGCGAAGAGGGCTCGGACCTCGGACGCGGCCAGGCCGGCCGTGCGGGCGGCGTAGTGGCCGTACCACGGGTCGAGGTTGGTGCCCTGGGTGTCGTGCATGACGTATCCGTTCGGTCAGTGCGTACCAGGGTAGCCGCAGAAACACGGCGGCCCCCGCTCCGACAGGGGAACGGGGGCCGCGAGGTGCGGGGTGGCCTACGCCAGGAACTCCGCGAGGTCCGCCTCGAGGGCCGGCTTCGGCTTCGCGCCGATGACGCGCTTGACGACCTCGCCGTTCTGGAAGACGTACATCGCGGGGATCGAGGTGATGCCGTACTTCATCGCGGTCTCGGGGTTGTCGTCGACGTCGAGCTTCACGATCGAGATCTTGTCCGCGTGCTCCTCGGCGATCTTGTCGAGGATCGGCGAGACGGCGCGACACGGGCCGCACCAGGTGGCCCAGAAGTCGACCATGATCGGCTTGTCGGAGGCGAGGACCTCGTCGGCGAAGGTGGCGTCGGTGACGGCCTTGGTGGACATGTGATTCCTTTCGATGGGGCGGCGATCTCGGCACGCCGCTGCGCGGCTAGTCGATCAACGGGGGGTGGCGACCAGTTCGGCCTTCTCGGCATCCGCGATGTCGGCCAGGTAGTGCTCGGCGTCGAGGGCGGCGACGACGCCGGAACCGGCCGCGGTCGCGGCCTGCTTGTAGGTGGGGTCGACCACGTCGCCCGCGGCGAAGACGCCCGGCAGGCTCGTCTTCGAGCTGCGGCCCTCGACCGCGATGGTGCCCTCGGGCGCGAGATCGAGCTGACCGTGCACGAGGTGCGTGCGCGGGTCGGCGCCGATGGCAACGAACATGCCCTGCACGTCGAGAGTGGTCTCGGTTCCGTCGACGGTGTTGACGATGCCGATGCCCGTGACCTTCTCGTCGCCGTAGATGTGGGCCACCTCGTTGTTCCAGATGACCTGGATCTTCGGGTCGGCGAACGCGCGCTCCTGCATGGCCGCGGAGGCGCGGAAGCTGTCGCGGCGGTGGATGAGGTACACGACGTCGGCGAAGCGGGTGAGGAAGGTGGCCTCCTCGAGGGCGGAGTCGCCGCCGCCGATGACCGCGACCTTCTTCTGACGGAAGAAGGCGCCGTCGCAGGTGGCGCACCAGGAGACGCCGTAGCCCGAGAGGCGCTCCTCGTCGGGGATGCCGAGCTTGCGGTAGGCCGAGCCGGTCGCGTAGATCACCGCGTGCGCCTCGTGCACCGAGCCGTCACCGAGGGTGACGCGCTTGACGGGGCCTTCGAGCTCGAGCGAGACCACGTCGTCGTAGACGATCTCGGCCCCGAAGCGCTCCGCCTGCTCCTGCATCCGGGTCATCAGCTCGGGACCCATGATGCCCTCCGGGAAGCCGGGGAAGTTCTCGACCTCGGTGGTCTTCATGAGCTCGCCGCCGAACTCCACGGAGCTGGCGATCACGAGCGGCTCGAGGTTGGCGCGGGCGGCGTAGATGGCGGCGGTGTAGCCGGCGGGTCCCGAGCCGATGATGATGAGGTGTCGCACCGAATCTCTCCTGTCGAGGGGGTCGCGAGGTACAACACATCCTAGGTCGGCGGCATTCCGTCCTCCCGGTGACACCGGGCGGCATCCGATCAGCGTCGGCCGACGATGCGTCGCAGGGGCCCGATGGCGGCGCGGGCCTCCGGCACCCGGGTCGCCAGCAGGGCGAGGGCGTAGACGGCGAGCACCGTGCCGCCGACCAGCACGATCGACGCGAATGCGGATGCACGGTCGGCCACCGCGAAGCCGGCGTCGAACCCTCCGAGCAGGGCGAGCACGCCCACCCCCGCGCCGATCGCCACGACGGCGGCGGCCAGGAACAACCCGAGACGCACGAGCACGCGCGGCGCGTCGATGCCGTGCAGACGACGACGCAGCACGAGCGCCAGCACGAGCGCCTGCACGGTGCTCGCGATCGACGTGCAGAGGGCGACGCCCACGCCCACGAGGTCGGGGCGCAGGGGCGCCACGACGACCGCCACGACGATCAGCGCGAGCGTGACGGTGGCTCCCTGCGCGAGCTGGATGAAGAACGGGGTGCGGGTGTCGCCGAGCGCGAAGAACGCACGCTGCAGCACGAACATCGTGGAGAACGGCACGAGTCCCACGAGGTAGGCGAGCAGCACGGAGGAGATCCCGACGACGCTCGCCGGGTCGGAGCCGAAGAACGCCGCGAGCGGGATGGCCGCCGCGCCGACCGCTGCGCCGCCTCCGACCACGAGCAGCAGGATGCTGCGCAGGCTGCTCGACAGGTCGTCGCGGACGCCCGCGACGTCACCCGCCTGCGCGTGCCCGCTCATCCGCGTGAAGTAGGGGGTCGCGACCGACAGCGCGAGGATCGAGTGCGGCAGCATGAACAGCAGCCAGGCGAGGTTCAGCACGGCGATCGACGGGTCGCCCTCGCCGGCGAGGCTCGCGACGTTGGTCTGCACGATGATCGTCAACTGGGTGATGAGGATCATGCCGAACGTCCAGCCGGCCATCCGCCCGGTCGAGCCGAGGCCGACGCCGCGCCAGCGGAAGTCGGGCCGGAATCCGAACCCGGTCCTGCGCCAGAAGGCGACGAGCACGAGCGCCTGCACCGCGATGCCGAGCGTCGCGCCGCCACCGAGCAGCGCGATCTGCTCGGAGGTCCAGCCGGAGGGGTCCGCGTGCGCGGGGTCGGTGCCGAACACCGCCCCGAAGATCAGCAACGACGTGATGAGCACCACGTTGTTGGCGACCGGGGCCCAGGTGAACGGTCCGAACACCTTGCGGGCGTTGAGCACCTCGCCGAGCAGGGCGTAGCTCGCGTAGAAGAACACCTGCGGCAGGCACCAGTAGCCGAACGAGACGGCGAGCGCCACGCCGGACGGCCCGAGGGCGCCCGACGCCCGGTCGCTCGAGTACAGCGCGATGAGCAGCGGCGACGCCACCGTCGCGAGCACGCCGATTCCGAGGAAGAGCGTGAGGCCGAGGGTCACGAGCCGGTTGACGAAGGCCTGCCCCCCGTCGTCGTGACCGGCCGCGCGCACGATCTGCGGCACGATCACGGCGCTCGTGAGACCGCCGGCGATGAGCGCGTAGATGTTGGTCGGCAGCGTGTTGGCCAGCGAGAACGCGTTGGCCGCGGGGTTCTGCACGCCGATCGTCCACACGAGCACGGTGGCGCTGACGAATCCGAGAGCCCGCGAGACGAGCGTGCCCGAGGCGATCACCGCGCTCGCGCGGCCGATGCCGCCGCGGGATGCCGTGGTGTCAGTCATGGCTCGTCTCGGCGGTCTCGGCCGCCTCGGCGCCTGCGCGGCGCTCCGCACGTGCGCGGCGCCGGGTGATCACGAGCCGCAGGATGCCCGCCGCGAAGACCAGGGCCAGCACGATCACGATCACGAGGGTGCCGATGCCCTCCCATTCCGCGTGCACCGTGACGCTCGCGTGCCCGGAGTCGAGCGGCACCCCGGTCGGGCTGGTGATCGAGGTGAGCACCTCGACCTCGCCGTTCGCGACCGCCTCGACGGGGACGAGCGCGGTGCCCGTCGACTCGGGCTCGACCGTGAGGTCGATCGCCCGGTCCGCCCGCAGGATCGGGCTCTGGGGGTCGACCACCACCCGCACGGTCACCGCGTAGGGCAGGGAATTGCTGACGGCGACCTTGAACTCGGCGTTGCGGGCCAGGAGCGCCACGTCGCTGCCGGACTGCAGCTGCACCGAGCTCTGGATCTCGGCCGAACGGGTGTGGAAGTCGGAGACGGCCCGGTCCCACGCGCTCGTCGAGGCGGTCCAGGCGAGCCCGTAGAGCGCGATCCGCTCCAGGCGGCGCTCGTCGAGCAGCACCGACGGGTCGTCGAGCACGGTCGAGAACGACGTCTCGGCGGCGGCGTCGTCGGCCAGCCCCGTGAACACGGCATCCCGATCCGGGGTCGCCGTGCCGTCGTCGATGCCACCCGGGACGGCGGCGGTCGCCAGGATGTCGCCGAGCGTCACGAGCCCGACGGATGCCGTGGCATCCAGGCGCGCGAGCGCGTCGGCGAGGCCGGGGAGGGCGTAGGGCCACCCGCGGTCGACGGTGAGCACCACGCCGCGCCCCGGATGCGCGGCCGTCTCGGCGGCGAAGGCCGCGTCGAGCGCGTCGAGTGCCGCCGTCCGCGCCGCGGGGGAGCCCTCGGTGATGGCGGCGCCCAGCAGGTCGGACAGCTCGTCGTCGGCGACGATGCCCTGGATCCCGTCGAGGGCGATCAGGGGTGCGGTCGGGTCCCCCGCCGAGGAGGACGGCACGATGACGTCCGCGTAGCCGGCGGAGGCGAGCGCGGCCAGGTCGGCGGAGCCGACATCCTCGCCCGGCCAGGCGATCCGCGGGAGCTCGGTCGTCCAGGCGAGGAGGTCGTCGGTGCTCGGATACGGCGGGGCGGCATCCGGATCCGGCTGCGTCGTGGCGCTCGGTGCGGGCGTGGGCGTCGCCGTCTGCGCCTCGGAGAAGTCGGCCTCGTCGAGGACGAAGCCGAATCCGCTCGGGGCGAGGTCGGCCATGGTGCCCGTGCGGGCGGCGGCCACCAGGTCCGCGTCGCCGTAGGCCAGCAGGAAGACCTCGTTCGAGGTCGCCTGCAGCCGTGCCAGCCACTGCGTGGCCGACTCGGGAGCGGAGGCGCCGAGCACCCGGATGGAGGCGAGGATCATCGGATCGAGCCCGATGGCGACGGGGGTTCCCGCGGCCGCGTCGAGCTGACGCGTGAGCGAGCCGAACGGGCCGGTGTACCGCTCGAGATCGTCGGCCGACACCAGCCCGGTGGTGGTCGTGGGCAGCGTGACGGGCATCACGATCGACGCCGAGACCGGCCCCGAGCCGGGCGTGATCGCCGCGCTCGCGGGCTGCGTGCGGGGGTCGGACGCGTCGGGACCGGATGCCGCCCATCCGACGGCTGCGGAGCCCGCGACGAGACCCGTCGCGAGGAGCGTCGAGGCGAAGGCGCGTCCCGCGCGGCCGAGGGTCAACGGCACAGCGGAGCGCTCACGTTCCACACGGCCGACATGGTCGAAAGTCTAGACTCGACCGCTATGCAACCCGTCGCGACAGCGGTCGAGCGGCTCGGCGCCCTCGCCGACTCGCCCCGCATCCGTCGGCTGGCGGATCGCTTCGCCGAGGCGGGCTTCGAGCTCGCGCTCGTGGGGGGTCCGGTGCGCGACGCCTTCCTCGGCCGGGAGTCGCACGACCTCGACTTCGCCACGTCCGCGACGCCCGACGAGATCCTGGGCCTCGTCGCCCCGCTCGCCGACGCCCACTGGGACATCGGCCGCGCGTTCGGCACCATCGGCGCGCGGCTCGGCGACGACACGGTCGAGATCACCACCTACCGCTCCGACGTGTACGACGGCGAGACCCGCAAGCCGGTCGTCGCCTTCGGCGACTCGCTCGAGGGCGACCTGCTGCGCCGCGACTTCACCGTGAACGCCATGGCTCTGCGCCTTCCCGAGAAGGTGCTCGTCGACCCCTCGGGGGGGCTGGAGGACCTGCTCGCGAAGCGGCTGCGCACGCCCATCGAACCCGAGGTCTCCTTCGGGGACGATCCGCTGCGGATGCTGCGCGGCGCCCGGTTCACCTCGCAGCTCGGGTTCGCGCTCGACCCGGCCACCGCCGACGCGACCGCGGCGCTCGCCGATCGCATCGCCATCGTCTCGGCCGAGCGGGTGGGCGAGGAGCTGACCAAGCTGCTGCTCTCGCCCGACCCCGTGGTCGGCATGCGGGTGCTGGTCGACACGGGACTGGCCGAGCTCGTGCTGCCGGAGATCCCGGCGCTGCGCCTCGAGATCGACGAGCACGCGCATCACAAGGACGTCTACGAGCATTCGCTGACCGCGCTGACCCAGGCGATCGCGCTGGAGCGCTCGCGCGGGCACCGGCCCGACCTCGTGCTGCGGCTGGCGGTGCTGCTGCACGACATCGGCAAGCCGGCGACGCGCCGCATCGAGCCGGGCGGGGCGGTCAGCTTCCACCACCACGACGTGCTCGGGGCGAAGCTCGCGACCAAGCGGCTGCGCGAGCTGCGCTTCGACGGCGACACGATCAAGGCGGTCGCCACCCTCATCCGCCTGCACCTGCGATTCTTCGGATACGCCGACACATCCTGGACGGACGCGGCGGTGCGCCGCTACGTGCGCGACGCGGGGGAGCAGCTCGAGCGGCTGCACATCCTCTCCCGCGCCGACGTGACGACCCGCAACCAGCGGAAGGCCGCCCGTCTGCAGCACGCCTACGACGAGCTCGAGGAGCGGATCGCGACGCTCGCGGAGGAGGAGGAGCTCGCCGCGATCCGGCCCGACCTCGACGGCGAGGCGATCATGGCGATCCTCGGCATCCGTCCCGGCCCCGAGGTGGGCGAGGCGTACCGCTACCTGCTCGAGCTGCGGCTCGACGAGGGCCCGCTGGGTGCGGACGAGGCGGAGGCGCGCCTGCGCGCCTGGTGGGCGGACCGCTCCTCGCTCTGACTGGAAGCGCGCAGGCGCTGTGGCTATACTCGACAGGTTGCCCGCGCGCCCGCGTGCGAGCAGATGCATTCAACCCTCCTGCTGCAGACATCCTGCAGCCGTTCTAGTCCGAAGGAGGTGGGTCAATGACGCATCAGTACGAGTTGATGGTGATTCTCGATCCCGAGATCGATGAGCGCACCGTCGCACCCAGCCTGGACAAGTTCCTCGGCGTCATCCGCAACGACGGTGGCACCATCGAGAACGTCGACATCTGGGGTCGTCGCCGCCTGGCGTACGAGATCAAGAAGAAGGCCGAGGGCATCTACGCCGTCGTCAACTTCACCGCCACGAGCGAGGCCACCCTCGAGCTCGACCGCCAGCTGAAGCTGTCGGAGGCCGTGCTGCGCACCAAGGTGCTCCGCGCGGAGGAGGCCGTGGCCCGTGCCGACAAGCACGCCGAGGCCGAGGCCAAGAAGGCGGCCCGTAAGGCCGCCGCGAAGCCCGCCGAGAAGCCGGCCGCCAAGGCCGACAAGGACGCCGAGTAGGCCATGGCCGGCGAGACGATCATCACGGTCGTGGGCAACCTCACGGCGGACCCGGAGCTGCGCTACACGCAGTCGGGCCTCGCGGTCGCGAACTTCACGATCGCGTCGACGCCGCGCAGCTTCGACCGCGCCAGCAACGAGTGGAAGGACGGCGAAGCGCTGTTCCTCCGCGCCTCGTGCTGGCGTGAGTTCGCCGAGCACGTCGCCGGATCGCTGACGAAGGGAAGCCGCGTCATCGCGACCGGCCGCCTGAAGCAGCGCTCCTACGACGACCGCGACGGCAACAAGCGCACCGCGATCGAGCTGGAGGTCGACGAGATCGGCCCGAGCCTGCGCTACGCGACCGCACAGGTCACCCGTGCCGCGGGTGGTTCGGGCGGTGGCCGCTCGCAGGGCGCCGTGGCCGACGAGCCGTGGGCGGCATCCGCTCCGGCCGACTCGGGGGATGTCTGGAACACCCCCGGCTCCTACTCCGACGAGACCCCGTTCTGATCCGCAGCTGATCAGCACACAGATTCATTAAGGAAACAGCAATGGCTGGAAAGAGCAGCGGCGGCCAGGACCGCCGCAAGCGCGGAGCCAAGGGCGGCAAGAACGCCGCTCCCGCGAAGTCGATCAAGGTCGGCGTCATCGACTACAAGGACGTCGCCACCCTCCGCAAGTTCATCTCGGAGCGCGGCAAGATCCGCGCCCGCCGCATCACCGGTGTCTCCGTGCAGGAGCAGCGCCTCATCGCCCGCGCCGTCAAGAACGCGCGCGAGATGGCGCTCCTCCCGTACGCGGGCTCGGGCCGTTAAGGAGTACTGATGTCGAAGCTCATCCTCACCTCCGAGGTGACCGGCCTCGGTTCGGCCGGTGACGTCGTCGAGGTCAAGAACGGCTACGCCCGCAACTACCTCATCCCGCAGGGCTTCGCCGTGGCCTGGAGCCGCGGCGGCGAGAAGCAGGTCGAGCAGATCAAGGCGGCCCGTTCCGCCCGCGAGCTCGCCACCCTCGAAGAGGCTCAGGCGCTCAAGGCGAAGCTCGAGGAGGCCCCCATCAAGCTGTCGGTCAAGGCCGGCCGCGAGGGACGCCTGTTCGGCTCGGTCAAGACGGCGGATGTCGTGGCGGCGGTCGAGGCCGCCGGTCTCGGCACGATCGACAAGCAGACCGTGGAGCTCTCCTCGGCCGTGAAGTCGACGGGCCGCTACGAGGCCACCGTGCGCCTGCGTCAGGACGTCGTCGCGGCTCTCCAGCTGGAGGTCGTCGCGGCCAAGTAGTACGCGATCACGAGTGACGGCGCATCCCTTCGGGGGTGCGCCGTTACTGTGTTCCCGGGCGCCCTGTCAAGACTCTTCTCCACATGCAGCATGTGGAATCTCACAACCCTCAACCGGGACTCTAGACATCTTTCTACACACAGGGTGTGTACGAAGAAAACGCAGGTCAGCGGACGGTTTCCCGCGCAAGATGGCAAGTTCTCCACCGACTACTCCACACCTTCTGCACACGGGTCCCGGCGTTTCCCGCCGATCATCCACAGCCCCATCCACAGGCCGTCTTGAAGGCGCATCGCCCGCTGCCTACCGTGGCATCAGGCACGGGGAACCCGACCTCGACGACCACCACACACCTCGTCCGAACGACGGCGCGCCTGCTCCTCGATGTCGGAGGCGACACGTAGTTTCCGGCTGGGAAGGAGCACCTGTGTCCATCGCCCACCTGGGTCTCGCATCCGAGGCGGAGCGCCCGCGCGACGGGTGGCAGGGGGAACGCACGCCGCCCCACGACCTGCTCGCCGAGCAGAGCGCCATCGGCGGCATGCTGCTCAGCAAGGACGCGGTGGCCGACGTGCTCGAAGCCGTGCGATCGGTCGACTTCTACATCCCGAAGCACGAGATCATCTTCGAGGCGATCCTCACCCTGTACTCGCACGGCGAGCCCACCGACGTCATCGCCGTCACCGACGAGCTGACCAAGACGGGCAACCTGCAGCGGGCGGGCGGTCCCGAGTACCTGCACACGCTCACCGGTCTCGTGCCGACCGCGGCCAACGCCGGCTACTACGCCTCGATCGTCGCCGAGAAGGCGGTGCTGCGGCGCCTCGTCGAGGCGGGCACCCGCATCGTGCAGATGGGCTACGCGAGCGAGGGCGAGGTCACCGACCTGGTCAACAACGCGCAGGCCGAGATCTACGGGGTCGCGGGGGGAGTCGAGGCCGAGGACTACGTGCCGCTCGTGCAGGCGATCGAGGCGGCGACCGAGGAGATCGAGCACGCGAGCGGTCGCGACGGTCAGATGCTCGGCGTGCCGACGGGGTTCACCGAGCTCGACGCGCTCACCAACGGCCTCCACCCGGGCCAGCTCATCCTCATCGCGGCGCGTCCCGCGCTCGGCAAGTCGACGCTCGCGCTCGACTTCGCCCGGGCGGCGGCCATCACCAACGACCTGCCGGCGATCTTCTTCTCGCTCGAGATGGGCCGCAGCGAGATCGCGATGCGACTGCTGTCGGCCGAGTCGAACATCTTCCTGCAGAAGCTGCGCAAGGGAGACGTGCGCCCCGACGACTGGACCACCCTCGCCTCCACCCGCGGACGCATCGCCGACGCGCCGCTCTACATCGACGACAGCCCCAACATGACGCTCGTCGAGATCCGCGCGAAATGCCGCCGCCTCAAGCAGAAGGCCGGCCTCAAGCTCATCGTGATCGACTACCTGCAGCTCATGACCTCGGGCAAGAAGGTCGAGAGCCGCCAGCAGGAGGTGTCCGAGTTCTCCCGTGCGCTGAAGCTGCTCGCGAAGGAGCTGCAGGTGCCGGTGATCGCGCTGTCCCAGCTGAACCGTGGCCCGGAGCAGCGCGTCGACAAGAAGCCCGCCCTCTCGGACCTCCGCGAATCCGGGTCGCTCGAGCAGGACGCCGACATGGTGATCCTGCTGCACCGCGAGTCGGCCTACGAGAAGGAGTCGTCGCGTCCCGGCGAAGCCGACCTCATCATCGCCAAGCACCGCAACGGCCCCACCGGCACGATCACGGTCGCCTTCCAGGGCGCCTTCTCCCGGTTCGCCGACATGGCGCCCGCCTGACCCGGGATCAGCCCTCCGCCTCCGCGCGGTCGCGGAGCGCGAGCCGCCGGCGCCAGTCGTCGGGCACGCGATCCGCGGGGCCGGGACTCGGCTGCTGCTCCGGCCGGGAGGAGGGCGGCGCGAGCTCGGGTCCGTCGACGAGCTCTTCTTTCGCGTAGTCCCAGAACCAGTCCTCGCCGGGCTCGAAGCTCTGCACCACCGCGTGGCCCGTCGAACGGAAGTGCGCCGTCGCGTGCCGTCCGAGCGAGGTGTCGCAGCATCCGACGTGCCCGCACCCGGCGCACCGGCGCAGGTGCACCCACCAGCCGCCCAGTTCCTCGCACTCCCGGCATCCGGACCCGGACGGGGGTACCGTGACGTCGATGCGCAGCTCGGTCATGCCCGCAACCCTATGCCGGTGCGGTTGACCCCGGTCGCGGCCGCGCGTCAGGATGAGCGGGCACGCCACCGGCACGCCCGCGGGTGACCAGCGGGAGGGCCGGATGACGGACGTCGAGATCACCGCACGACCCGAGGAGGGCGGCGGTCGGTCCGAGAGCGGGCAGCGGGGGCGACGGCACTCGATCGCCGAGAAGGTCGGGTCGGTGGGTCAGCAGCGCCTCGGTGCGCTCATGCTGCTGCTCGCCACCGTCGCGGCGATCGTCTGGGCGAACGCCGCCGCCGGATCGTACGCCTCCTTCTGGGAGACCCACCTCCAGCTCGGGGTCGGCGAGCTGCACCTCGAGTTCACGCTGCACGCGCTCGTCAACGACGCGCTCATGGCGATCTTCTTCTTCACGGTCGGTCTCGAGGTACGCCGGGAGTTCGCGATCGGGGAGCTCACCAGCTGGTCGCGCGCCCTCGTGCCGGTCGTGGCGGCCGTCGTCGGGCTGGCGATCCCGGCTCTCCTGTTCCTGCTGATCGCGGGACCGTCCGGCGAAGGACGCGCCTGGGGGGTGGTGATCTCCACCGACACGGCCTTCCTGGTGGGGGCGCTGGCGCTCGTCGGCCCGCGCGTGCCCGGCCGGCTCCGGGTCTTCCTGCTCGCGCTCGCGGTGGTCGACGACATCGGCGCGCTCAGCATCATCGCGCTCGTCTACACCGGCGACTTCACGCCGCTGCCCCTCGTCGTCGCGGCCGTCGGGCTCGCAGGCATCTTCGCCACCCGCTATCTCCGGATGGGCCGCGGTCTCGTCTACGGCACCCTCGCCGTCATCGTGTGGCTGGCCTTCCTCGCCTCCGGGGTCCATCCGACGCTGGCGGGCGTGGCGATCGCGCTCATGGTTCCGGTGTACCGACCGAACCGGCGCGACGTGGAGCACGCGCTCGATGTCGCGCGCACCTTCCGCCAGTCGCCCAACAGCGAGTACGCGCGGGCGGCGGCCAACAGCCTGCGCGAGTCGATCTCGATCAACGAGCGCCTGCAGTCGGCGTACGGCCCGTACGTGGCGTTCGTCATCCTGCCGCTGTTCGCCCTCGCCAACGCGGGCGTGCTGCTGACCCCGGACATCCTCGCCGCCGCCCTGACGTCGTCGCTCACCTGGGGGATCGTCGCCGGGCTCGTGCTCGGCAAGTTCCTCGGCGTCTTCGGTGCATCGGCCGTCATGAAGCTGCTGCACGTCGGCGAGTTCGGCGCCGGGCTCACCCTCGACCGGATCGCCGGCGGTGCCGTGCTCTGCGGCATCGGCTTCACGATCTCGCTGTTCATCGTCGACCTGGCGATCGACGATCCGGGCGCGCAGAACGAGGCGCGGGTCGGCGTGCTGGTGGCGTCGGTGATCGCGTTCGCCGTCGCGACGATCGTGTTCCGGATCTCGGACGCCCTGCATCCCGACGAGGACACCGGCCAGGTGCTCGCCCGCCCGGTCGACCCGAAGCGCGACCACGTCTACGGAACGGACACCGCCCGCTACGAGATCGTGGAGTACGGCGACTTCCAGTGCCCGTTCTGCTCGAAGGCGTCGGGCGTCATCCAGGACGTGCGCGAGCGTCTCGGCGACGACGTGCGCTACGTGTGGCGGCATGCGCCGCTCGTCGATCAGCATCCGAACGCGCTCGCCGGGGCCGAGGCGGCGGAGGCCGCGGCACGCCAGGGCAGGTTCTGGGAGTTCGAGCGCGGCCTCTTCGCCGACCAGGACAATCAGCTGCCGTCCGACATCGTGCGGCTGGCCGGTGCACTCGGCCTCGACGTGCCGCAGTTCGAGCGCGACCTGCAGTCGGCGGAGGTGACGGCGCGCGTGCGCGACGACATGCTCGACGCCGAGGCGATGGGCATCACCTCGGTGCCGACCTTCTTCATCAACGGACGCCGCCACACCGGCCCCTACGACGCCCGCTCCCTGCTCCGAGCCCTGCAGCAGACGGACGCCGAACCGAACACGACCCCGAGGAGCTGACGTGGCCGACGAGCCCGCGCGGACCGACCCCGTGATCACCCCGTCGCTGACCGACGCGCAGTGGGATCGTCTGCTCGCGCACGCCCTGCCGCGGGAGGTCGCCGCGGGCGAGACCGTCTTCCGCGCCGGGCAGCGGGACCACCCGATGGTGCTGGTCGAGGAGGGTGAGATCGAACTGGTCCGCGACGCCCTCGCCTGGATGGGCGAGGAGGTGCTCGTGACGATGGGCCCGCGCACCTTCGCGGGCGAGCTCGGCCTGCTTAACGGGCAGAGCGCCTTCCTGACGGCGCGTGCCGGCGTCTCCTCCCGCGTGCGGGTGCTCGACCGGGTCGAGCTGCGCCGCATCATGAACGAGGACGACGCGCTGTGCGACGTGATCCTGCACGCCCTGTGGGCCCGACGGGAGTCGTTGCGACGCGGATCGGCGGCGATGACCCTCAAGTTCGTGGGCACGCCCGGCTCCGGGGACTTCCTCGCCCTGCGACGATTCGCCGAGCGGCTCGACCTGGTGCACACCGCCTACGCCATCAGCTCGGACGACCCGAACCCCGCTCACCGCTACCGCGAGGACGACCTGCCGATCGCCTTCATCCAGGGCGAACCGGTGCTGCATGCGACGCCGGGGATGGTCGCGGAGCGGCTCGGCCTGTCGTACGAGGCGAACGGCGACGGCGCGGTCGACCTCGTGGTGATCGGGGGCGGGCCGGCCGGGCTGGCGGCAGCCATCTACGGAGCGTCCGAGGGTCTCAGCACCGTGCTGCTGGATGCGGTGGCCCCGGGAGGCCAGGCGGCCGCCACCAGCCGGATCGAGAACTTCCTCGGCTTCCCGTTCGGGGTGAGCGGCGGAGACCTCATCGGCCAGGCGACCCTGCAGGCGCTCAAGTTCGGGGTGCGCGTGTACGCGCCGTGCGAGGCGATCGCCCTCGAGGAGCAGGACGGGCTGCTCGACGTGACCCTCGCCGACGGCCGCATCATCCGCGCGCGATCGGCGATCGTGACCTCGGGAGCCGCCTACCGGCGGCTCGACCTCGACCGCTGGACCGACTTCGAGCAGTCCGGCATCTTCTACGCGGCGACCCCGCTCGAGCTGCGGCAGGTCGCCGAGTCGCCGGTGGTCGTGGTGGGCGGCGCGAACTCGGCGGGCCAGGCGGCGCTCTACCTCGCCGCGAACGGCTGCCCCGTCCATCTCGTGGTCCGCGGCGAGCAGCTGGGAGCCGGGATGTCGTCGTATCTCGTCGACCGCCTCGGCGACGAGCCGCGCATCCAGGTGCACCTGCGCTCCAACGTCGTGCGCCTCGACGGCGACGCGGCACTGCGCACCGTGGCGATCGACTCCGCCGGTGAGGTCGCCGCCCGCGGCCTGTTCTGCTTCATCGGCGCCGAGCCCGCGACCCGCTGGCTGCGCGCCCTCGACACGGATGCCGACGGCTTCATCCGCACCGGCACCGACGTCACGGAGCTGTCCCTCGCGCGCTGGCAGCAGCTCGGGCGCGACCCGTTCCCGTTCGAGACCTCGATGCCGCGCGTCTTCGCGGCGGGGGATGTGCGCCGCGGCTCGATGAAGCGGGTCGCCGCCGCCGTCGGCGAGGGGTCGAGCGCGGTCGCCTCGGTGCACCGGGCGCTCGCGTTCTGACTGCGCATCGGGCCCCTCGCGCGTAGCGTGGTGCCATGCGCGTCGTCGTCGGGGGAGCATCGGGGATGATCGGCCGTGCCCTGGTGGCCCGGTTGCGCGAACGCGGTGATCGGGTGGTCGTGCTCGTGCGGCGCACCCCGGAGGGGGCGGATGAGATCCGCTGGGATCCGGCGCGCGGTCACCTCGACCCCGCGGCGCTCGCCGACGCGGATGCGGTGGTCAACCTCTCGGGAGCGAGCCTCTCGAAGCTCCCGTGGACCCGCCGCTGGCGGGGCGAGATCCTGTCGTCGCGGGTGCAGGCCACGACGGCGCTCGTCGGCGCGCTCCACGCGCGCGCCGCAGCCGGGTCGCCCGTGCCCGTCTTCGTGAGCGGCTCGGCGGTCGGCGTCTACGGCGACCGGCCGGACGAGGAGCTCACCGAGGCCTCGGCGCCGGGCGGCGGCTTCCTCGCGGAGGTCGTGCGCACCTGGGAGGCCACGGCGCTCGGCGCCCCGGACGGCACCCGTGTCGCGCTCGCCCGGACGGGGCTCGTGGTGGGACCCGACGGGGCGACGGCCCCCCTGCGCGCCCTCGCCCGTTTCGGGCTCGCCGGCCCGCTCGGCTCCGGGCGACAGCACTGGCCGTGGATCTCGCTCGACGACGAGGCGGATGCGCTGGTGCATCTGCTCGACGCCGACATCCGCGGGGCGGTGAACCTGGTCGGCCCGCAGTCCGCGACGGCCGCCGACGTCATCCGTGCGGTGGCGGCCGACGCGGGCCGACCGTACTGGCTGCCGGCGCCGTCCGTCGCGATCGCGACACTGCTGGGCGACGCCGGCCGCGAACTGCTGCTCTCCGATCAGCTCGTGCGTCCCACCGTGCTCGCCGACACCGGGTTCGCCTTCCGGCACCCGAGCGTCGAGCAGGCGGTCGCGGCGGTCGCCTGACGCAGCCGGTCCTCGCATCCGAACGTAGGATGGGCGGGTGCCCACCGAAGCTTCGCCCGCTCTCGGAGCGCCGGACACCTGGGTCGCTCCGCTCGCCCGTGCCGTTCCCGCGCTCGTGCTCGGGCTCGTCGTCACCTTCAGCCAGGATCACTCCGCGCGGCTCGGGCTGGTCGGCTTCGGGGTGTTCGCCGTCGTCACGGCCGCCGTGCTGCTGGCCTCGGGGCTGCGGGCGGATCGCGGCCTGCGCGGTGTGGTGCTGATCCAGGGCGTGGTGACGGCGGCGGCCGGGATCGCCGCCCTCGTGCTGCCGGGCGGCGGCATCGGCTACCTGGTGTCGGTCGTGAGCGCGTGGGCGATCATCGCGGGGGCGCTCGAGACGGTCGACGGCATCCGCTTCCGCCGCACCCGACCGGCGGCGCGCGACTGGCTCGTGACCGGCGTGCTCACCGTGGCGCTCGGGCTCGCGTTCCTGCTCGTGCCGCAGACCTTCGCCGATCCGTACTCCGTCGAGGACAAGGGGCAGACCATCTCCGGAACCGTCACCGCCGACATCCTGCTCGTGGGCATCCTCGGGGCGTGGGCCGTGCTCGTCGGCGTGCAGCTGGCGATCGCCGCCGTCACCCTGCGCACCCCGCGACCCGCCGAGGCGAAGGCGGTGGGCGCGTGAGCGGTCAGTCGCCGACGCCCTCGTGGCGCGACAAGATGCGTCCCGTCGAGCTGCTCGTCATGGCGGCGGTCTTCGGGGTCTTCGTCGGTGCGTTCGTGTTCATGGGCACCCGCGAGTGGGGACTCGCGCTCATCATGGCGGCGGTCGCGTTCATCGCGTCGCTCGTGATCCTCGCCACGCTGCTCATCGCGGTCGGCCCGAAGATCGGCGGCGACGAGCGGGTCGACCCCGTCGACCCGGCTGCGCCGAGCGGGTCCGCCGGATCCGTGCACCGCGATCCCCGCACCGACCCGCACGGGCACTGAGCGGGCGCCCCGCCGCACGCCCCGCCGCACGGCCCACCCGGGGTCGGTTCGTCGCATCCGTCTCAGAAATGCAGGACGTACGGACGGCATCCGCTGGATCCGCGGCCGCAGGTCGGACCCGAGCCGAGGATCTCCTGCATTTCTATGGGTGGACGGGCGGACGCCGCGGCTAGTCGAGGTAGTCGACGAGCTCCGACGCGAGGCCCGTGTAGCTCGCGGGTGTGAGGGCGAGCAGGCGCTCCTTGGCGGCGTCCCCGATGTCGAGGCCGCGGATGAACTCCGCCAGATCCGACGCCGTCGCGCGCTTGCCGCGGGTCAGCTCCTTCAGCAGCGCGTAGGGGTCGGCGATCGACGAGCGGCCCGCCGTCACCTCGGCGCGGATCACCGTCTGGATCGCCTCGGCGAGCACCTCCTGGTTCGCCTCCAGGTCGGCGGCGAGCGCCTGCGGGTTCACGGCGATCTCACCGAGACCCCGGCCGAGGTTGTCGAGGGCGAGCAGCGAGTGGCCGAGGGCGACGCCGATGTTGCGCTGCGTCGTCGAGTCGGTGAGGTCGCGCTGCAGGCGGCTCGTGGTGAGGGTCGCGGCGAGCGCGTCGAGCAGCGCGCTCGAGAGCTCGAGGTTCGCCTCGGCGTTCTCGAAGCGGATCGGGTTGATCTTGTGCGGCATCGTCGACGACCCCGTCGCACCCGCCTGCGGGATCTGCGTGAGGTAGCCCATCGAGATGTAGGTCCAGATGTCGGTGGCCAGGTTGTGCAGGATGCGGTTGGCGTGGGCGATGCGCCCGAACAGCTCCGCCTGGCCGTCGTGCGACTCGATCTGGGTCGTGAGCGGGTTCCAGGTGAGCCCGAGCCGGGTCACGAACTCGCGCGACAGGGCGGGCCAGTCGGCATCCGGGTCGGCGGCGAGGTGGGCGGAGAAGGTGCCGGTGGCGCCCGAGAACTTGGCGGGGAACTCGACGGCGACGATCCGCTCGCGCTGACGCTGCAGGCGGTGCACGACCACCGCGATCTCCTTGCCGAACGTGGTCGGCGTCGCGGGCTGGCCGTGGGTGTGGGCGAGCATCGGCTGCGCGCGGTGCTCGACGGCGAGCTCGCGGAGCTTGCCGAGCACGAGGTCGAAGGCCGGCAGCCACACGTCGGTCAGCGCCGACCGCAGCGTGATGCCGTAGGAGAGGTTGTTGACATCCTCGCTCGTGCAGGCGAAGTGCGTCAGCTCGGCGAGCTCGGTGAGGCCCTGATCGGCGAGCCGTTGACGCACGAGGTACTCGACCGCCTTCACGTCGTGCCGCGTGGTCGCCTCGAGCCGTGCCAGCTCGTCGATCTCGGGCTGGCCGAACTCGACGGCCCAGCTGCGCAGGGCGCGGGCCTGCTCCGCGTCGACCGGCGCCGACCCGAACATCCGGTGGTCGGCGAGGAAGAGCAGCCACTCCACCTCCACGAGCACCCGGGCGCGGTTGAGCCCGGCCTCCGAGAGGTGGTCGCCGAGACCCTCGACAGCGGCGCGATAGCGGCCGTCGAGCGGACTGAGCGGCTGGGGGGGAAGCGGACTCATGAGACTCCCTGTCGGATGGCGGGCTCCAGCTGCCGGAACAGCGAGGTGCACGCCCGTTCGATCACCACGAGCACGGTGTCGAACATGGCGGCGTCCGAGTAGTACGGATCCGGCACGTCCATTGTCCCCGATGCGTCGGGGTCGAAGCTCATCAGCAGCTGCACCTTGCTCTGGTCCGCCTCCGAGGGGGCCCACTCGCGCAGCACGCGCTCGTGGCCGCGGTCGAAGGCGATGACGAGGTCGAACTCCGGGAACCACGTCGGATCGAACTGCCGCGCACGATGGCGTCCCGCGTCGAAGCCGTGCGACTCGAGTGCCGCGATCGTGCGCGGATCGGCGCTCTCGCCCACGTGCCAGTCGCCGGTGGAGGCCGAGGTGACCGCGACGCTCTTGCCGTAGCCCGTCGAGGTGACGATGCTGCGCATGATCGCCTCCGCCATCGGCGAGCGGCAGATGTTGCCGGTGCAGACGAAGCAGATGCGGAAGACGGCCGGTTCGTCCGTCGTCCGATCGAAGGCCATGCGCCCATTGTGGCCTCTCGCCCCGGGGGGCGGCACCCCTCCTCCCCGATCCGTCCACGCGCGGCTGCTCCCCGAGGGGCGCAGCGCGGGGATCCGCGGCTCCCCCCGGCGGGCAGCATGGCCGCACGATCGGAAGGGAGGCGGGATGCCGTCGGATCCGTGGGAGTCGGAGCGGGCGCACGACCGCCTGCTGCAGCTCGCGACGCTGCACCGGACCGCGCTCGCCCGCGCGGCCCACCCGCCCCGGGTCGACCCCGAGGCCTGGCGGGGGCCGGCCGCCGACGCCTACGGCTGGTGCGCCGAGCTGGTCGCCGAGCGGATGCGCGAGGCGGCCGCCGAGCTCGGCGACGCGGTCGCCCTCGCCCGGCTGGAGGCGACCCGTGCGCTCGGATGATCCCGCTCCGGGGGCGCCCGCGTCCGTGACCCCGGCGAGCCCGCTCGTCGTGCACTCCGGCCGGTCGACGCTCGTCGCGACCGACGCGCTGCTCGCCCACCTGTCGCGGCTGGCGGCGCTCGCCGACGAGGTCGAGGCCGACGGGCATCGCCTGGCGCTGCTCGCGCTCGACTGCCCGCCCGGGACGCTCCGCGGCTCGGTCGACCGCTGCCGCGGCGCCGCCCTCTCGCTCGCCGAGGAACTCCGGGCGCTGCGGCGCTCGGTGGCGCTCGCCGAGGAGGTCTACGACGCGGGGGAGCGCATGGCGACCTGGATGCAGGACGCCGCCGCCGAGTGGCTCACGGGCGCGCTGTCCCGCGCCGTGCTGTCCCTGCTGCCGGGCGCCGTGCTCGGCGGGGTCATCGCCTGGAACATGGCGCCCGGAACCGCCGCCCAGAAGAAGGCCGCGGTGCAGCGCTGGATGCTCGACCATCCCCGCCTCATCACGAGCCCGGGGTTCTCGGAGGTGGTGCGTCGGGTGGTGACAGGAGCCGACGACGCGGCTCTCGGGGCGGCGGGCGCGCCGCCGTGGTTGCCGGTGGTGCTCGGCGAGCACGGCCTCGGAATCCTCGGCGTCGACACGAGCGCCGCGGTCATCGTCGCCGCAGGAGGGCTGAGCGGCACCCGTGTCTTCCACGAGACACCCGTGCGCGTCGAACGGATCGCGCAGCACTCCACCGCCATGGCACCGAGCGGGGCCGAGCAGCGCCTCGCCCGGGTGCCCGACGACGAGCAGGTGCGCATCGAGCGCTACAGCGCACCCGGCGAGGCGGATCGTTTCGTGGTCTACGTCGCGCCCACCCAGACCTTCTCGCCCGTCGCCGACGAGGAGGCGTGGGATCTGACGAGCAATGTGGCCGGGGTCGCGGGTCTGCCCGCCGGATCCATCCGCGCGACCGAGCAGGCGATGGCCGACGCGGGCATCACGGCCGACTCCGAGATCGTGCTGGTCGGGTTCTCGCAGGGCGGCCTGGTCGCGGATGCGATCGCCGCGTCCGGCGACTGGAACGCGGTGGGCCTCGAGACCTACGGCGACCCCGGGGGCGGCATCGCTCTGCCCGAGGGGGTCCGCGGCGTGGCCGTGCGGCACAGCGACGACTTCGTGGTGGCGACCGGCGGCCCGCAGGGCGCCACCGACCGCACGATCGTCGAGCGACGGGCGTATCCGGAGGGGTCGACCATCCCCACCGACCTGCCCGCGCCGGCGCACCAGCGACGCGCGTACGCCGAGACCGCACGACTGCTCGATGCCGCCCGGTCGCCGGAGCTGCGGGGTGAGCTCGACGCCATCGACGCCTTCACGCACGACTACGCGAGTCGCGCGGGCTCGGAGATCACGACGTTCGGCTATCGCGCCGAACGCCTGCCCGCCGAGGTCAGCGCTTCTTCGTCAGCGGGCGGAAGATGATGCCGATCAGCCACCCGATGATGCCGAGCACGAGCGCACCGAGCACACCCCACCAGAAGCTCTCGACCGACAGGCCGAAGCCCATGAGGGTCGAGATCCAGGCCACCAGCAGGAACAGCAGGCCGTTCACGATGAGCGAGATGAGCCCGAGCGTCAGGATGTAGAGCGGGAACGCGACGATCCGGATGGCGGTGCCGATCACGCCGTTGACGATGCCGAAGATCGCGGCGAACAGCACGTAGGTCCAGAACAGCGGCCACGACCAGCCCGTCCCGTCGGCGGCGGCGTCCCAGGACGAGACCTGCACGTGCGGATTCAGGATCAGCACGGTCAGCCAGAGGGCGAGGGCGTTGATGAGCAGGCGGACGACGAATCGCATGCCGCCATCATCCCAGCGGCCACGTCCCGGCGCCAGGCGCCGCGCTTAGGCTGGGCGCATGGCCGTCACCCTGCGCCCCGAGATCGCCGCGCTCGACCCGTACCGCCAGGGCCGCCCGGCGCCCGCCGACGCGTTCAAGCTGTCGAGCAACGAGAACCCGTTCCCGACCCTCCCCGCCGTCGTCGACGCGATCGCCGCGTCGAGCGTCGCGCGCTACCCCGACGGCGCCGCCACCGCCCTCCGGGTGCGTCTCGCCGAGCGCGCCGGGGTGACGGTCGACGAGGTGCACGTGGGTGCCGGATCGGTGTCGATCCTGCACCAGCTGGCCCAGGCCAGCTCCGGTCCCGGCGACGAGATCCTCTACTCCTGGCGCTCCTTCGAGGCCTATCCCGGCATCGTGACCGTCTCCGGCGCGACGAGCGTCACCGTGCCGAACCTGCCCGACGGCTCGCACGACCTCGAGGCGATGGCGGCCGCCGTGACCGATCGCACCCGCCTGGTGCTGGTGTGCACGCCCAACAACCCGACCAGCGCGACCGTGACGGCCGCCGCGTTCGAGACGTTCATGGCCGCGGTGCCCGACACCGTGCTCGTCGTGCTCGACGAGGCCTACCGCGAGTTCGTGACCGACGCGGATGCCGTCGACGGGCTGCCGCTGCTCGAGCGCCACCCGAACCTGGTGGTGCTGCGCACCTTCTCGAAGGCATACGGCCTCGCGGGGCTGCGGGTCGGCTACGCGATCGGCCCCTCCTACGTGCTCGACGCCTGCCGGGCCACCGCGATCGCCCTCTCCGTCACCGAACCGGCGCAGCGGGCCGCGCTCGCGGCACTCGACAACGAAGACGTCTACCGCGCCCAGATCGCCGAGCTCGTGGAGCGCCGCGACCGCATCCGCGACGGCCTCCGGGCTCAGGGGTGGGACCTCCCCGAGCCGCAGGGCAACTTCGTCTGGCTGCCCACGGGAGACCGCACGGCAGCCGCGGCGCAGGTGTTCGAGGCCCACGGGATCGTCGCCCGGGTGTTCGCACCGGAGGGAATCCGGATCACCGTCGGCGAGGAGGAGTCTGTCGAGACGCTCCTACGAGCCGCGGATGAGGTTGTGCGCACCCTCTGAACGGCGGGGAATACGGCGCGGCTAGGGTAGAGCCCATGTCCTATACCGAGGCGACGGTCCAGCTGCTCTCGCCCCAGGGCTCGCTCGTCGAGAGCGACGCGACCGCCCCCTACCTGCCGCTCATCGCGGGGCTCGACGAGAGCCGGCTGCTCGACTTCCACCGTCAGATGGTGGTGATCCGCCGCTTCGACATCGAGGCGGGCAACCTGCAACGGCAGGGTCAGCTCGCCCTGTGGATCCCGAGCCTCGGCCAGGAGGCCGCGCAGGTCGGCTCGGGCTACGCCGCCCGCAGCCAGGACCACATCTTCCCCGCCTACCGCGAGCACGTCGTCGGCCGCATCCGCGGTCTCGACCCGATGCGCATCATCGAGATGCTCCGCGGCCTCAGCCACGGCGGGTGGGTGCCGGAGGAGACGGGCAACTTCCACCTCTTCACCCTCGTGATCGGATCCCAGGCGCTGCACGCGACCGGCTACGCGATGGGCATGCGCTTCGACGGGGTCGTCGGCACCGGCGACCCGGAGGTCGATGCGGCGACGCTCGTCTACTTCGGCGACGGGGCCACCAGCCAGGGCGACGTCAACGAGGCGTTCGTCTTCGCCGCGAGCTACCAGACGCCGCAGGTGTTCTTCCTGCAGAACAACCACTGGGCGATCTCGGTGCCGGTCGAGCGCCAGTCGCGCACCCCGCTGTACCTGCGCCCCGCGGGTTTCGGCATCCCGAGCGTGCAGATCGACGGCAACGACGTGCTCGCGAGCTACGCCACCACCCGGGCCGGCCTGGACGCCGCGCGCGCCGGCGAGGGACCGCGCTTCATCGAGGCGCTCACCTACCGGATGGGCGCCCACACCACGAGCGACGACCCCACCAAGTACCGCGAGGACGAGGAGACGCGCTTCTGGAGCGAGCGCGACCCCATCACCCGCTACGAGGCGTACCTGCGGGGCAAGGGCGTCGGCGACGACTTCTTCCGCGAGGTGGCCGTCGAGGCCGAGGATCTGGCCGCCGACGCGCGTCGCCGCACCCTCGCGCTCACCGACCCGCCCACGAGCAAGGTGTTCGCGCACGTCTACACCGACGCGCATCCGCTGGTCGCCGAGGAGGCGGCCTGGTACTCGGCCTTCGAGGCCGGCTACGAGGAGGCCGGGTCATGACCGAGCGGATGATGCCGATGGCGAAGGCCATCAACGAGGGACTGCGCGCGGCGATGACCGCCGACCCGAGCGTGCTGCTCATGGGCGAGGACATCGGCACCCTCGGCGGCGTGTTCCGGGTCACCGAGGGTCTCAAGGCGGAGTTCGGCGAGAACCGGGTGCTCGACACCCCGCTCGCCGAGTCGGGCATCGTCGGCACGGCGATCGGCCTCGCCATGCGCGGCTACCGTCCCGTGTGCGAGATCCAGTTCGACGGCTTCATCTTCCCCGGATTCGATCAGATCACCTCGCAGCTGGCCAAGCTCACCTACCGGCACGAGGGCTCGCAGGCCTTCCCGGTCGTCATCCGGGTGCCGTACGGCGGCCACATCGGCGCGGTCGAGCACCACCAGGAGAGCCCCGAGGCGTACTTCGCCCACACCGCGGGCCTGCGCGTGGTGAGCCCCGCCACCCCGAACGACGGCTACTGGATGATCCAGCAGGCGATCGCCTCGAACGACCCGGTGCTGTTCTTCGAGCCGAAGAGCCGCTACTGGCAGAAGGGCGAGGTGGCCGACGACGGCGTGCCCACGCCGCTGCACCAGAGCCGCGTCGTGCGCACCGGAACCCAGGTGACGCTCGTCGGGCACGGCGCGATGGTCGCCCAGCTCCTGCAGGCCGCCGAGGTGGCGGCGGGGGAGGGGACGAGCGTCGAGGTGATCGACCTGCGCTCGCTGTCGCCCATCGACTTCGCGCCGATCCTCGCCTCCGTGCAGAAGACCGGCCACCTCGTCGTCGCGCAGGAGGCCCCCGGCAACGTGTCGGTCGGGTCCGAGATCGCCGCCACCATCGCCGAACGGGCCTTCTTCTCGCTCGAGGCGCCCGTGCTGCGCGTCTCCGGATTCGACACCCCGTTCCCCCCGGCCAAGCTCGAAGGCGCGTATCTTCCGGATGTGGACCGCATCCTGGAAGCCGTCGACCGCTCGCTCGCCTACTGACCTTCCCCCAGCCGTAAGGAGGCCCCGTGGCCCACGCAGAGTTCCCCCTGCCGGATGTCGGCGAAGGACTGACCGAGGCGGAGATCGTCGCCTGGAAGGTGAAGCCCGGCGACCAGGACGCCGTGAACCAGGTGCTCGTCGAGATCGAGACCGCGAAGTCGCTCGTCGAGCTGCCGTCGCCGTTCGCGGGCACGGTCACCGAGCTGCTGGCCGAAGAGGGGGCCACCGTCGAGGTGGGCGCCCCCATCATCCGCGTCGACTCGGCGGGCGGCACCATCGAACTGCAGGCCCCGGCCAACGACTCCGAGAGCCTCGGGGCCGTCTCCGATCCGGTGCACATGGCCGAGAAGGAGGAGGCGGGGTCCGGCTCCGTGCTCGTCGGCTACGGCTCCAAGGGCGGCCACGGCGGCGCGCGCCGCCGCCGCCCCGGGCCCGCCGTCGCGACCGACACGGCGCCCGTGCGCACGGTCGCCCGCACCGCCGCCCGCCCCGGCGCGCAGGTGATCGCGAAGCCGCCCATCCGCAAGCTCGCCAAGGACCTCGACGTCGACCTCTCGCAGGTGAGCGCCACCGGGCCAGGCGGCGAGGTGCTGCGCGAAGACGTCATCCGGCAGGCCGAGCAGGCGAGCGTCTTCCGCAACATCCAGACCCCCGCCTGGCCGAGCGAGCGCGAGGAGCGGATCCCGGTCAAGGGCGTGCGCAAGGCGACCGCGCAGGCCATGGTCGCCTCCGCGTTCACCGCGCCGCACGTCTCCGTCTTCACCGACGTCAACGCCACCCGCACGATGGAGTTCGTCAAGCGCCTCAAGGCCTCGCCCGACTTCGCCGGGGTGCGCGTCTCGCCGCTGCTCGTGATGGCGAAGGCGATCATCTGGGCGGTGCGCCGCAACCCGACGGTCAACTCGACGTGGACCGACGAGGAGATCATCGTGCGGCACTACGTCAACCTCGGCATCGCGGCCGCGACGCCGCGCGGTCTGATCGTGCCGAACGTCAAAGACGCGCAGGACCTCAGCCTGCTCGAGCTGGCGCAGTCGCTCGAGCAGCTGACGCTCGTGGCCCGTGAGGGCAAGACCCAGCCGGCGCAGATGTCCGGCGGCACCATCACCATCACCAACCTCGGCTCGTTCGGGATGGACACCGGAACCCCGATCCTCAACCCCGGCGAGGTCGCGATCGTCGCGCTCGGAGCGATCAAGCAGAAGCCGTGGGTGGTGGACGGCGAGGTGCGCCCCGCCTACGTCACGACCGTCGGCGCCTCCTTCGACCACCGCGTGGTCGATGGCGACGTCGCCTCCCGCTTCACGGCCGACGTCGCGTCGGTCCTCGAGGAGCCGGCGCTGCTGTTGGACTGATCCTTCATGCGCGGTTCGGTGTGTGCGCCGAGGGGTCGGGAGATCCCCACCACAGGCCACTCGTGTCCGGGGCGTTCAGTACGTTCGCCTCATGCAGATTCGAGGAGAGCTCGCTCGAGTACTCATCACCGTCAAGGCATCCCCTCAGCCATCGGCTAAGTATGGCGACACGGTCTGCGTTGCCGGCATCCGTATCGACGGTGGCCGTGCCGACTGGATTCGCCTTTACCCAGTTCCGTTTCGCTGGTTGGGAGGCGAACAGCAGTTCAAGAAGTATGACGTCGTCGACCTGGAGGTTCGGCGCGCCGTAGGCGATTCCAGGCCGGAGAGCTACAAGCCTGACATCGAGACCATCCGCGTGGTTGGCCACCTCGACGACTGGAGCCGGCGACAGCCGATCTTCGAGCGCGTGGTTCGCACGACAACATGCCAATTGAGCCGAGCGGCGACCGAGCGACACGATGCGCTGTCGCTCGGAATGGTGCAGGTGCGATCGCTCGACGGCTTGGAGTTCGAGGTCCACCCAGGGTGGTCTGACGCGGAGAAGCTGAAGATCGCGGCAAGCGTCCAGGGCACCCAGTTGTCACTGTTCTCGGAGCCTGGTCGTACTCCCCCGGAGTTGAAGGCACCCAGGTTCAAGGTTCGCTACCGATACCGCTGCATGGAGGCTGACTGCCCTCGCCACGTGGGCCAAATTCTCGATTGGGAGCTCACGGCACTCCAATACCGGCAACGCGGCAGCGACGCCGAACTCAAGGCAGCTGTGGAGGAGCGGTTCGCGGCGGGGATGTTCGAGGGACGGACGACTTCGTTCTTCATGGGCAACTTCGAGGATCCACGCAAGCGGCACGGCTTCAGCGTCTTGGGAGTGCACTATCCCCCCGCCGGCATCGCCAGCCGCCTCGGGCTCTTCGATCTAGACAGCGACGCTTGAGGTCAATGCTTCTCGGACCGCGTCCAGCACCTGTTGCCGGTGGCAATGCTCCTCCGCCGACTCGTAGCAGAGCAGCGCCACGGTGTGGTGTTTGCTCAGTTCCGCAACCTCTTGAATCGCACTCGCGGCCGCCCCGTCTTCGAGCAGCTGCCGGAATCGCGCTCGGGCGCCGTCTCCCTCGGACGTCGCAACTTCGGAATACGCCGAACGATTGTCCTTTGGGTTACCGAGCCGTCTTTCGTGCACGTACCTGATACCAGCCACTTCTAGTGCCTCGGCGAGGGCACGTTTCGAGTAACCCTTTTTTCGTGAAAGGGCATTGAGCCGGACATCGACCACGACATCAGCGCCGCGAAGCCTCAGCCGCGAAACCAAGTCATCCACGGTAAGACCTTCGTATCCGATTCCGAACACCGTCATCTCCTTGATCGAGTGGCGTGCATGCGCCCGATGAAGCCGAACTCGGCAACGAGTTGAGCACGTCCGTGCCCCGGCTCTCGCTATGAACACGCTCCCGCAACTAGCGCAGCGCTGGCTTCCTGCACGCCGCCGCAAGAGTTCGAGCCGGACTTCGCGGGCCAGTGACGCGAGCCGTTGATCGGTCTCAGCTCGCAGCTCCATGAAACGAATATATGTGTTACGTCAGTCGGACGCTGCCCATCGCCCGCTCCAGCCGCACCACGCTGCGCGCGGCGACCGCCTCTCGCAGCGGGTGAGAACGGTTCTCATGTAGCATGGCGCGGTGAGCGAACCGGTACTGAGCGTGCGGGACGCCGAGCTGCGGCTCGGCGCGCGCACCCTGTGGTCGGGGCTCGACCTCGACGTGGCGCCGGGGGAGTTCGTGGCTGTGCTCGGCGCCAACGGCTCGGGCAAGACGAGCCTGTTGCGGGCGATCCTCGGGCAGCATCCGCTCGCGGCGGGCGAGATCCGCTTCGCGGGCGAGCCCGTGCACCGGGGCGACCGGCGCATCGGCTACGTGCCGCAGCAGCGCGGCCAGGATCCGGCGATGCGCATCCGGGGCCGCGACCTGGTGCGTCTCGGTGTCGACGGCGAGCGCTGGGGCCCCGGGTGGCCGAGCGCCGCGCGACGGGCGCACGTGGACGGGCTGCTCGAGGCGGTCGGCGCCACCCACTACGCGCGGGTGCCGGTGTCGCTGCTCTCGGGCGGCGAGCAGCAGCGGCTGCGCATCGGGCAGGCGCTCGCCGGCGACCCGCTGCTGATGCTGTGCGACGAGCCGCTCGGCTCGCTCGACCTGCGGGCCCAGCGCGTGGTGAGCGAGCTCATCGACCGGCACCGCGCCGAGCGCGGGTTCGGGGTGCTGTTCGTCACGCACGACGTGAACCCCGTGCTCGGCATGGTCGACCGCGTGCTGTACCTCGCGGGCGGCCGCTTCCGCATCGGAACCGCGGATGAGGTGCTCACCTCGGAGGTGCTCTCGGAGCTGTACCAGGCCGAGGTCGACGTGATCCGCACCCACGGCCGCGTGATCATCGTCGGCGCCCCCGACCACTCGCACCACGAGCACGAGCACCACGGGGGTGCGGCGTGAGCGACTGGTGGAACGCGCTGTTCGACTTCAGCGACTACGGGGCACTGCTCGCGCTCCTGCACAACTCGATCCTCGCCGGCGCGGTGCTCGGCATCGCGGGCGGACTCATCGGCGTCTTCGTCATGACGCGCGACCTCGCCTTCGCGGTGCACGGCATCAGCGAGCTGTCGTTCGCGGGCGCCGCGGCGGGCCTGCTGTTCGGGGTCGGCGTGGTCGAGGGGTCCATCATCGGGTCGCTTGCGGCGGCGCTCATCATCGGCCTGCTCGGCTCGCGGGCGCGCGAGCGCAACTCGATCACCGCCGTGCTGATGCCCTTCGGGCTGGGTCTCGGCATCCTGTGCCTGGCGCTCTATCCGGGTCGCGCCTCGACCAAGTTCGGGTTGCTGACCGGGCAGATCGTCGCGGTCGACGATCCGCAGCTCGGGTGGCTCGCGTTCGTGTGCGGCGTCGTCGTGCTCGGACTTCTCGTCGTGTGGCGTCCGCTCTCGTTCGCGAGCCTCGACCCCGAGGTCGCGGCGGCGCGCGGTGTGCCGGTGCGCGGACTGTCGATCGTGTTCATGCTGCTGCTCGGCCTCGCCGTCGCGGCGAGCATCCAGATCGTCGGCGCGCTGCTGGTGTTGTCGATCCTCGTGACGCCGGCGGCGGCGGCGCTGCGCATCTCGAGCTCGCCGCTGTGGGTGCCGCTGCTCTCGATGGCCTTCGCGCTCGTCTCGCTCGTGGGCGGGATCCTCCTGGCGCTCGGGTCGAGCGTGCCGATCAGCCCCTACGTCACGACCATCTCGTTCCTGATCTGGGGGGTCTGCGTGCTCGCCTCCCGGCGCCGCAAGGATCGCCGTACCCTTGTCGCGAGGGAGGTGGCGGCGTGAAGCGGAACACCTGGCAGCGCGAGGCCGTGCGCGATGCGCTCGGCCGCACCGAGGGCTTCGTGTCGGCGCAGGCGCTGCACGCCTCGCTGCGCGGTACCGGCTCCGAGGTCGGCCTGGCGACGGTCTACCGCGCCCTCGCCGATCTCGCCACCGAGGGGGAGGCCGACTCGCTCGTGCAGGAGGGCGAGAGCCTCTACCGCGCGTGCACGCCCGGCTCGCACCACCACCACCTGATCTGCCGCAACTGCGGCACGGCGGTCGAGATCTCCGCGGACCCGGTGGAGGCGTGGGCGCGGCAGGTCGCCGCCGAGCACGGCTTCACCGAGCCGAACCACGTGGTCGACGTGTTCGGGCTCTGCCCCGAGTGCAGCAGGGCGGCGTCCTCCCGCTGACCCGACTGGCGGGCGCGGCATCCGTCGGGTATCCTCGGAGGGTTGCGCAGCAATGCGCTTCCCTGTGCGCCGTCGCGGCCCCGCAGTCACCATCGCGGGGACCACGTCCTGGCGTGCCGACAAGTGACCTTGGGTGGGGCGATCGCCCCACGGTAGCGATTAAGGAAAGAAACCATGGCAGCTGTGTGCCAGGTGACCGGAGCCGTCCCCGGCTTCGGACACAACATCTCGCACTCGCACCGCCGGACGAAGCGCCGCTTCGACCCGAACGTGCAGAAGAAGAAGTACTACGTGCCCTCGCTCAAGCGCACCGTCACCCTCACGGTGTCGGCTAAGGGCATCAAGGTGATCGACGCGCGCGGCATCGAGTCCGTCGTCGCCGAGATCCTGGCCCGTGGGGAGAAGATCTGATGGCCAAGAAGGCACAGGACGTCCGTCCGATCATCAAGCTCCGCTCGACCGCCGGCACCGGGTACACCTACGTGACCCGCAAGAACCGCCGCAACGACCCCGACCGCATCGTGCTGAAGAAGTACGACCCCATCGTGCGCAAGCACGTCGAGTTCCGAGAGGAGCGTTAAGCAATGGCCAAGAAGAGCAAGATCGCGAAGAACGAGCAGCGGAAGGTCATCGTCGAGCGCTACGCCGCGAAGCGCCTCGAGCTCAAGAAGGCGCTCGTCGACCCGAACTCGACCGACGAGCAGCGCGAGGCCGCACGCCTGGGCCTCCAGAAGCTGCCCCGCGACGCCTCGCCGATCCGCGTGCGCAGCCGCGACGCGATCGACGGCCGCCCGCGCGGTGTGCTGACGAACTACGGCATCTCCCGTGTGCGCTTCCGCGACATGGCCCACCGCGGCGAGCTGCCCGGTGTGACCAAGTCGAGCTGGTAAGCAGCACGCATCACGTCCGAGGGGGCGTCGGCTTCGCGCCGGCGCCCCCTCGTCGTCCGTCCGGATGCGGTCGACGCCTCCGCAGGGTGGCCAGCGCCTCCGCGCGCGGCAGCGGCACCTCGGTCGTCTCGGTGTCGTAGCGGCGTACGCGTCCGCCGTCGCGGAACGGCGACCAGCCCGGTGACTGCTGCGTGACGAAGCGCACCCAGTCCCCGTGCATCCGGTCGGCGAGCGCCTGCGGCGCCGCGTCGCCCGCCATCCGGCGCGCGTCGTCGGTGTCGAGGGCGTCGAAGACGAAGCCCAGCTCGAGGGCATGGGCCGCGCGCAGGTCGCGCACCGGGCTCGGCCAGGTGAACTCGTACAGGTGGGTGGCGGCGGCGCGCGCCTCGGCCACCGCGACGGCATCCGCGCGCAGCAGACGATCGGTCGCGAGCTGGCCGAGCAGCTCGCCGGGCGAGGCGTCGGGCCAGGCATCGCGGTAGGCGCGCACCGCCCGCCCGGGCATCCTCGTCGCGAGGGCGGCGAGTCGCAGCTTGACCGAGCCGATGCGCGCGAGCGCCGCCGGATCGAGCCACAGCCGGTACTCGTCGGTGTTGGTGCCGATCACGAGCGGGGCGTCGACCGCCGCCAGACCGTCGACCGGCGAGACGGGGAGGGATGCCGGGTCGAGGCACAGCGTGAATCCGGGGGTGCCGCTGAGCGGGGTGCTGCCGGCGGACTGTGCGGACCGCGCCGCGAGCAGCTCGGTCGGGGCGACCTCCCGGAACGACTCCGCGGTCGCGGGCCTCCTCATCACGGTCGCCAGCTCGCGTGTCACCCGGCCGGCCCGCTCGGGCGGCTCGGCCACGAGGGGACCGCTCTCGACGATCGCACCCGCGACCCGCTCGGCGACGCCCGGGCGCATGAGCAGCGCCGCGACGAGCGCCCCGCCCGCGGACTCCCCGGCGAGGGTGATCCGGGTGGGATCGCCGCCGAACGCGCCGATCTCGCGATGCACCCACTCGAACGCGGCGGCCACGTCTTCGAGGCCGAGGTTGCGCGGGATGCCCGGCAGCACCGAGAAGCCCTCGGCGCCCAGGCGGTAGTTCATCGACACGAACACCACGCCGTCGCGGGCGAACGGCGCCCCGTCGTACAGCTCGAGCGCGGAGGTGCCCCGTTCGAGCGCGCCGCCGTGCACCCAGAGCATCACGGGCGCGCCCGCGGCACCCGCCGGCGCCCACACGTTGACGGTCAGGATGTCGTCGCCCGGGATCACGAGGCTGCGCAGCAGCTCGGCGGCGCCGGCGCGGTACGGCAGCTGCGGCGCGGTGGGGCCGAACTCGACCGCGTCGCGCACCCCGAGCCACCGTTCGACGGGCTGCGGAAGGCGGAACCGGAGCTCGCCGAACGGCGGTTTCGCGTAGGGGATGCCGAGGAACCGGTTCCACCCGTCGCCCGAGGTGCCGGTCAGCGCACCAGTCGAGATCGTCGCCGTCGGTCGGTCATCGGGTCCGCGCACCTCCTCATCATGTCGTCCGGGTGCCGGAACGCCCCGGATGACGCAGGCGAAACCCTCAACCATCACCTGAGGTCGAGTTCGGGAAAAGGCCCGAAAAGCCCGGGAATGTCGGGGATCGCTGGTAGTTTCGTGCACGGTTCAGGGGCCGACAACCTCCGGGCCGACCCCCCGCGGCATCCTCTTCGGGCGCCGCACCGAAATCGAGTAAACCGTCCGAGGAGGACACCCATGGCTGACACCCTCAACAAGAGCGACCTCGTCGCCGCCATCGCGGCCGAGACCGGCGAGAGCCAGGCGGCCGTCAACAAGGTCGTCGACGCGTTCTTCTCCGTCGTCGCGTCGCAGGTCGGCGGCGGCACCAAGGTCAGCATCCCCGGCTGGCTCTCGTTCGAGAAGACCCACCGTGCCGCGCGTGCGGGCCGCAACCCCGCGACCGGTGAGACCATCCAGATCGCCGCCTCGAACGGCGTGAAGGTCTCGGCCGGCAGCAAGCTCAAGGCCGCCGTCAAGTAACGACGCCGAACGCTCCTCAGGGGCGCCGACCATCGATGGTCGGCGCCCCTGTCGCGTTCCCGGGCGGTTCGGCGGCTCCGGGCACCGCGCTTAGGCTGGACGGGTGCGGCGCCTCGCCTGGGTCACCGGACCCGCCCTCCTCCTGCTCGCCGCGTTCGCGGCGCTGCTGGTGGCGCTCGCCGTCGGCGGGGGAGCCGACCCGTTGCCGCTCGTCGATCCCGGCGCCGTCGTGCGCTACGGCATCCCGGTCGCGACCGTGTTCGTCGACCTCGGCGCGGCAGCGACCCTCGGGGCGCTGCTGCTGGCGTGCTTCGCGCTGACGCCCGGCGAGAAGGCATACGACCGTGCGGTCGACGTCGCCGCGGCCGGCGCCGGCGTCTGGGCGGTCTCGTCGGCGGCCATGTGCTTCCTGCTCTTCCAGAGCCTGCACATCTCGGCACCGACGCTCGACGACGCGTACGGCCAGCAGCTCGGCACCTTCCTCACCGACGTTCCCGTGGGGCGCGCCTGGCTCGCGGTCACGCTCATCGCGGCCGCCGTGACCGCGGTGTGCTTCGCGGTGCGCCACGTCGTCGCCCTCGCGCTCGTCGGGATCGCCTCCGCCCTCAGCCTGCTGCTCATCGCCCTGCAGGGGCACGCCGGCTCGACCGCCGACCACGACATCGCGGTGAGCGCCCTGTGGCTGCACCTGCTGTTCGCGGGCGTCTGGGTCGGCGGCCTGCTCACCGTCGTCATGGTGCGGCGTCACCTCGACCGCACGCGGCTCGCGGTCGTGCTCTCGCGCTACTCCACCGTCGCGCTCATCTGCTTCATCGTGGTCGCCGTCTCCGGATACGCGTCCGCCGCCATCCGGGTGGGGGAGTTCGCGAACCTCACCACGCCCTACGGCGTGATCGTGGTCGGCAAGGTGCTGTCGCTGCTCGCGCTCGGAGCGCTCGGGGCCGTCCAGCGGCGGTGGGCGATCGGTCGGATCGCCCGCGACGGATCGCGACGCTGGTTCGCGCTCGTCGTCACCGCCGAGATCGTCTTCATGGGGGTCGCGTCGGGTCTCGCGGCGGGACTGGCGCGCACGGCGCCCCCGATCGACGAGGTTCCCGCCACCGATCAGGCGAACCCGTCGCCCGCCGAGTACCTCACCGGCATCCCGCTCCCGCCGGAGCTCACCCCGCTGCGCTATCTGACCGAGTGGCGGCTCGAGCTCGTGTGGGCGCTCGTCGTCGCGTTCGGCGCGTTCTTCTACCTCGCCGGCGTCTGGCGACTCCATCGCCGCGGCGACCGCTGGCCGATCCACCGCACCGTCCTCTGGATGCTGGGGCTCGCGGGCCTCGCGTGGGTGACGAACGGCGCGCCCGCCGTCTACGAGCAGTTCCTGTTCTCGGCCCACATGCTCGGCCACATGATCCTGACGATGGCGATCCCGATCCTGCTCGTGCTCGCGGCACCCGTGACGCTGCTGGCGCGCGCCGCCCGCAAACGCGACGACGGCAGCCGCGGTGGACGCGAGTGGGTGCTGTGGGCGGTGCAGTCCCCCGCGGGATCGCTGCTCACCAACCCGTTCGTCGCCGCGGTGCTGTTCGCGGCGTCGCTCTGGGTCTTCTACTACACGCCGATCTTCCGCTGGGCGGTCACCGACCACGTCGGCCACCTCTGGATGGTGCTGCACTTCCTGCTGACCGGGTACCTCTTCGTCCTCGTGCTGGTCGGCGTGGATCCCGTGCGGAAGCGCCCGCCGCACGCCCTGCGGCTGCTGCTGCTGCTCGCGACGATGGCGTTCCACGCCTTCTTCGGGCTGGCCATCATGTCCGACCAGGGGTTGATGCTCGCCGACTGGTTCGGGGCGATGGGACGCACCTGGGGCCTGCCGCCGCTCGAAGACCAGCGCTGGGGCGGGGGGATCGCCTGGTCGGTCGGCGAGATCCCGACCGTCGCGCTCGCGATCGTGGTGGCCATCCAGTGGGCGCGCAGCGACGACCGCGAGGCGAAGCGCCGCGACCGGGCCGCCGACCGCGACGGCGAGGCCGAGCTGGCCGCCTACAACGAGATGCTGGCGAAGCGCGCCCTGCGGCCGTAGGGGGCCAGGCACGCGACGCGTCGCGGACACCGAGATCGACTCGGGGTGCAGACTCAGCGCAGGGCGGGGATGAGGCGGAGCGTGTCGCCATCGAAGGCGACGCGATAGCCGGCGGAGAACGGCACGTCCTGCTCGAGCGTCGAGATCGAGCCGTCGAAGATCGACTGCACCTCGACGCTCAGGTGCGCGACGCCGTCGGCGGGAGGCACCGCCCACAGGCCGATCTCGTCCGACGCGGCGACCGTCGCCTGCGGCATCCGGGCGATCGTCCACTCGGGCACCCCGGCGACCCGGTTCTGGATGGCGAAGCCGAACGGGCAGCCGGTCGGGAAGAGCACCTGCTGGGTGGTGCACGCCGTGAGGTCCGCCTCCATCGCGTCCTGCGCGGCGGCGACGAACGCGTCGTCGGGCTCGACGGCGACGGCGACGGATGCGGGGGAGCCCGTCGCGGCGACCGTGACGGGGTCGGCGGTGAGGTACTCGGAGTCGTGGGCGACGGTGTAGACGCCCGGGCTGAGCGCGGCGAAGACCACGGGGCCGCCGTCGGCGACGTCGAGGGGGAGCCGTCCGACGCTCACCCGGGTGTCGCCCGTCGTGGTGAGCGTCAACGCGGTGACCGGGGAGTCGGCGAAGCCCCACTCGGGGAAGAGGCCGAACCGGGTTCCGACGCGCTCGACCGTCAGGTGTGTGCGTCCGCTCGTGCCCGCCCCCGAGAACGCGACGATGACGGTGTGCACTCCCGCGGTCTCGTCGTCGCCCTCGATCGACCAGTCGAACTGCGTGAGGGCGAGCGGGTCCAGCAGCCGGGGGTCGAGGCCGTCCGCGTCGACGCCCGGGAGGGCCAGCACGTCGTCGACCCGGCCGGCGCTCAGCGCGCCGAGGTAGTCGCGCACGAAGGCGGATGCGGAGAACACGGTCGCGCCCGCGACCGCGACCCCGCCGATGATCGCGCCGAGGAGCACCACCGCGGCTCCCACCCAGCCGAGCACGATCCTCATGCTGCACATTCTGCCGCGCCCGCGCGGCTGCGGCGGCGCGCCTCGGTTAGCCTTCTGGGATGCCGCGATCCGATCTCGCCCCCGAGCAGCGGGCGGTGTTCGAGGCGATCGAGACGACGCGCGAGCACATCTTCGTCACGGGGCGCGCGGGCACCGGCAAGTCGACCCTGCTCGAGTACCTCGCCTGGAACACCTCCAAGCAGCTCGTGATCTGCGCGCCCACCGGGGTCGCTGCGCTCAACGTGGGCGGGCAGACCATCCACTCGCTGTTCCGGTTGCCGATCGGGGTGATCGCCGACCACGAGATCGAGCAGTCGGCCGAGCTCAAGAAGCTGCTGAACACCATCGAGACCCTCGTGGTCGACGAGGTGTCGATGGTGAACGCCGACCTGCTCGACGCGATGGACCGCAGCCTCCGCCAGGCGCGGCAGCGGCCGCACGAGGCCTTCGGCGGGGTGCAGCTCGTGCTCTTCGGCGATCCGTTCCAGCTGGCGCCCGTGCCGGGCGACGGTGACGAGCGCGCCTACTTCGCCGACCGCTACCGCTCCATCTGGTTCTTCGACGCCCGGGTGTGGGACGAGACCGAGCTCACCATCTACGAGCTCGGCACCATCCACCGCCAGCACGAGCTCGAGTTCAAGCAGCTGCTGAACGCGGTGCGCTACGGCATGGTCACCGCCGAGATGGCGGGGCGCCTCAACTCCGTCGGGGCGCGTCCGGCGCCCGACGACGGCACCATCACGCTCGCCACCACCAACCAGACGGTCACCCGCATCAACCAGACCGCTCTCGCCCGCCTCCCCGGGCGGGTGCTGTCGGCCGTGGCCGACGTGAACGGCGACTTCGGCGGCCGTGCGTACCCCGCCGACGAGCGGCTCGAGCTGAAGGTCGGCGCGCAGGTGATGTTCCTGCGCAACGACGCGGGCGGCGAGGGCCGCTGGGTCAACGGCACGATCGGCGAGGTCGTGAAGATCGCCGACGACGTCACGGTCGAGGTCGACGGTGAGAGGCACCTGGTCGCGCCGGTCACCTGGGAGCGCTACAAGTACAGCTACTCGCCCGTCACCAAGCAGCTCACGAAGGATGTGGTGGCCGAGTTCACGCAGTTCCCGCTGCGGCTCGCGTGGGCGGTCACCATCCACAAGTCGCAGGGCAAGAGCTACGACTCGGCGATCGTCGACCTCGGGCAGCGCAGCTTCGCCCCGGGCCAGACCTATGTGGCGCTCAGCCGGCTGACCACGCTCGACGGGCTCTACCTCACCCGACCGCTGCGGCCGAGCGACATCATCGTCGACGACAACGTGCGCCGGTTCATGTCGCGCGCGAAGCCCATCCCGGGCATCGAGGCGTAGCGGTTTCGATACGCCCGCTGCGCGGGCTACTCAACCAGCGAGAGGCGCCTTCGCGCGGGCCAGGTCGTCGAAGAGCTCGGTGTTGAGGCGGTAGGCGAGCAGCACCTCGTCGATCACCCGCTCGCGCTCGGCGTCGTCCCAGTCCACGCGGTCGAGCTCGTCGCGGTAGGTCTGCTTGAACGACTGCGGGTCGGCGATCTCGTCGAAGAGGTAGAAGCCGACGCCGTTGGTCTCGAAACCGAAGCGGCGCTGCATCACCGTGCGGATGAACTGGCCGCCCGAGAGGTCGCCGAGGTAGCGGGTGTAGTGGTGCGCGACGAAGCCGCCGGACCAGCGCTCGGCGGCGACGCGGCGGATGCGTTCGACGTACGCGACCGTGGTGGGGAGCGGGGCGATCTGCGCGCGCCAGTCGTGGCCGAGCAGGAACCCGAGGTCGGACTCCAGCGCGGGGAGCCGCGTCAGACGCGGGGTCACGAAGTGGGCGACCACGGCATCCCCGGCGAACGCCGCCTCGGCGGCCTCGAGCGCCTCGTAGATGAAGTAGTGCTGGGCGACGAGCGCGATGTAGTCGGCCCGGGTCCCCTCGCCCTTCATGAGGTCGGACATGAACCCGGCGCCCTCGCTGTCGGAGTGTCCGGTCCAGGTGCGCTCGCGCAGAGCCTGGGAGAAGGGCAGCACCGACACGGGGACTCCTCGAGGTTAGGTTCCCCTTAGCTTATGTGCGACTGAAGGTTTGCACCAGGCGTCATCCCGCCGCGGTCCGCGCCGCGCCGATCCCCGTCGCGAGCAGGGCCGAGGCGGCGGCGAAATGCAGCACGTTTCCGACGCCCGACAGCGCGAGCACGTTGAGCGGCGTGCCCACCACGAACAGGCCGACGAACCCCAGCACCAGCAGCAGCAGGCCGACCCCCACGTTCATCGGCCGCGCGAGGCGATCACCGCGGAGGGCTCCGGCCGCCAGGCAGCCGGCGATCACGAGGTGCACGCCCGCGAGGGCCAGGTCGGTGCCGAGCAGGCCGGCCAGCAGCACGCCGGCGCCCTGGTCGGCGCCGGCCGCCGCGATCGCGCCCCAGATCCCGAGCACGCCGAAGACGAGGGCTCCCGCCGCCCCGGCGATCCGATTGGGCGTCACGGCCGGATCAGGCGTGCGGCCGGGGCTCGACGCCGAGCTTGCCGCACGCGGCGTCGTAGAGGGCGACGATCTCGCGGCGGATCTCGGGACGCTCCTGCAGGTCGCGGGACCACGGCAGATGCAGCTCGGCGTCCTCGCCGGCCACCGTGTAGCGCCAGGTCCCGCCCCGGTGGTCGAGGTCGATCATGCGGGCCGCCTCCGGATCGCGGCCGGCGAAGGCGCGCACGATGAGGAGGTTGTCGTCGAGATGGTCGTCGTTCATGTGCGCGAGCACCGCCTCGACGACCTCGGGGGCGAAAACGGTCACGCGCACACGCTAATCCACCCGCCTGGGCATCGGGTCTGCTGTGATGAGCGGGTGAGCTTCGACCTCGACGCCTTCCGTGCCCGCTTCCCCGCCCTCGAGACCGGGGTGGCGCACTTCGACGGCCCGGGCGGCACGCAGACGCCGCGCGAGGTGGGCGAGGCGATCGCCCGCACCCTGACGGGACCGCTGTCGAACCGCGGAACGGCCACGACCTCGGAACGCAATGCGACGGATGCGGTGGCGGCGATGCGCGCGGCCGTCGGCGACCTGCTCGGCGTGCCGGCATCCGGGGTCGTCTACGGGCGCAGCGCCACCCAGCTCGCGTACGACTTCTCGCGACACCTGTCACGGGACTGGGTGCCGGGCGACGAGGTCGTCGTGACGCGCCTCGACCACGACTCCAACGTGCGCCCGTGGGTGCAGGCGGCGGCCCGGACGGGGGCGACCGTGCGCTGGATCCAGCTCGACCCCGCCACCGGCGAGCTGCTGTTCGACGACCTCGACGAGGTGCTCTCCGAGCGCACGCGGGTGGTCGCGCTCACCGCCGCCTCCAACCTCATCGGCACCATGCCGCCGGTGCGGGCGATCGCGGATGCGGCGCACGAGCGCGGCGCGCCCGTCTACGTCGACGCCGTGCACTACGCGGCGCACGAGCTCGTCGACCGCGAGGCCCTCGGCGCCGACTTCGTCGTCTGCTCGCCGTACAAGCTGCTCGGTCCGCACTGCGCGGTGCTCGGCGCCGACCCGGTGCTGCTCGAGACGATCCGCCCCGACAAGCTCGCGCCGTCGACGGATGCCGTGCCCGAGCGCTTCGAGTTCGGCACGTTGCCGTACGAGACGATGGCGGGTGTCACGGCGGCCGTCGAGGTGCTCGCGGGCCTCGCCCCCGGGGACGCGACGACCCGCAGGGGCGCGCTCGTCGCATCGTTCGAGGCGCTGCACGCCCACGAGTCGTCGCTGCTCGCCCGCCTCGAGGGGCATCTCGCCTCCCTCGGCGACCGGGTGGTGGTGTGGTCCCGGGCGGCGCGGCGCACCCCGACCGTGCTCATGACATTCCCCGGCCGCTCGGCCGCGGAGGCCGCGGAGTACCTTGGGCTGCGGCAGGTGCACGCCCCGAGCGGCAACTTCTATGCGCTCGAGGCGTCGCGCGCGCTCGGCCTCGGCGACGGCGGCGGATTGCGCGTCGGCCTCGCGCCGTACACGACGGCCTCCGAGATCGACCGGCTGGCAGAGGGACTCACCGCGTTCCTCGGATGACGGAGGCGAGCATGAGCATCGACCTGATCGTCGTCCTCGTGCTGCTCGCCGTCGCGATCGCGATGTTCGCGATGGGCCGCCCGCGGATGGACGTGGTCGCGGTGCTGGCCATCGTCGCGCTGCCGCTGGCCGGCATCCTGAGCGTTCCGGATGCGCTCTCCGGGTTCGCCGACCCGAACGTGGTGCTGATCGGGGCGCTGTTCGTCGTGGGGGCGGGCCTCTCGCACACCGGGGTGACCTATCGCCTCGGCGACTGGCTGGCGGCTCGCGCGGGACGCGACGGGCGACTGCTCGTGGTGCTGCTGATGCTCGCGGTCGCCGTGCTCGGTTCGATCATGAGCTCGACCGGCGTCGTGGCGATCTTCATCCCCGTGGCCCTCAGCATCGCCGCCCGCACCGGCATCTCGCCGCGACAGCTGCTCATGCCGCTGAGCTTCGCTGCGCTCATCAGCGGCATGCTCACGCTCATCGCGACCGCGCCGAACCTCGTCGTGGACGCCGAGCTGCGACGCGCCGGCCTCGACGGCTTCGGCTTCTTCACGGTCACCCCGGTGGGCCTCGTCGTGCTCGTGCTCGGCATCGGCTACATGCTCGTGGCGCGCCGCTTCCTCGGAGGCGGACCGACCGCCCGCGGCGCATCCGCGCGCACCTTCTCGACCCTCGTCGCCGACTACGCGGTCGACTCCCGCGTGCGCACCTTCCGCGTCGAACCGGGGTCGCCGCTTCTCGGCCGGGCGCTCCTGGGGCTGGAGGTCGGAACCGCGCACAGCTCGGTGCTGGGTGTCGAGCGCCGCCGACTGCTGCGGGGCACCACGCTGACGGCCGGAGCGGAGACCACGGTGCGCCGGGGCGACACGCTGGTGTTCGATCTCGCGCCCCCCGAGGAGCGCCTCGACGAGCTGGGGCTCGTCGAGGTCGAGCTCCCGGGCGACTTCTTCGCGAGCTACTCGCGGCAGCTGGGGATGGCGGAGCTGCTGGTGGCGCCCGACTCCGCGGCCGTCGACCGCAGCGTGGTCGAGCTGCGCATCCGGTCCGACCACGACCTGACCGTGCTCGGCGTCCGCCACGCCGGCCGCGCCGTCGGACCGGCGTTCCTCGAACGACGCCTGGCGCTCGGCGACACCCTGCTGGTCGCGGGCGCCTGGGAGACCATCCGGCGGATGCGCGCGGCGGGCGGTGATTTCGTCGTGCTCGATCTGCCCGTCGAGTCGACGGAGGCGGCGCCCGCCGCTGACCGGGCACCCCTCGCGATCCTCTCCGTGCTCGTCATGATCGTGCTCATGGTGACCGGCACGGTGCCCAACGTGCTCGCGGCGCTCATCGCGGCCCTGCTGATGGGGGCGGTCGGCGCCGTCGACCTGAAGACCGCCTACCGGGCCATCCACTGGCCCACGCTGCTGCTGATCGCCGGGATGCTCCCATTCGCGCAGGCGCTCGAGCAGACCGGTGGAGTCGACCTCGCGGTCGACGGGCTGCTCGCGGTGACGGGCGGGGCCGGGCCGTACCTGGTGCTGGCGGTGCTCTTCGCGATCACCGCGCTCATCGGCATGTTCGTCTCGAACACCGCGACGGCGGTGCTGATGGCGCCGGTGGCGATCACGGCCGCGCAGCACCTGGGCTTCTCGCCGTATCCGTTCGCGCTCATCGTGGCGCTCGCGGCGTCGGCGGCCTTCATGACCCCGGTGTCGTCGCCGGTCAACACGCTCGTCGTGGAGCCGGGGCGCTACCGATTCGGGGACTTCGTGCGGATCGGGGTGCCGTTCACCCTGGTGGTGCTGGTCGTGAGCGTGGTGCTGGTGCCGGTGCTGCTGCCGTTCTAGGCGATCGGACGCATTCGCAAAGAAGTGTTTGCAAAGATTGCTTTGCAAAGGTACCTTTGCCTTCATGGAACCGATCGAGCAGCAGCCCAGCAGCAGCCGGCACCCTGGCATCGACCACGTGCTGCCGACCGAGGCGCTGCGCGCCCTCGCGCATCCGCTTCGGGTGCGCATCTTCGACGAGCTCTCGGCCTACGGCCCCCTGACCGCGAGCGGCCTCGCGGAGCGGCTGGCCGAGTCGAGCGGGGCGACGAGCTATCACCTGCGCCAGCTCGAGAAGCACGGCCTCGTGCGAGAGGTGGTCGGTCACGGCGCGCGCCGGGAACGCTGGTGGGAGCGCCGGCCGGGATCCATCGCCACCCCCGAGCCGCGGGACCTGCCGCCGGGCAGCGCCGAGCGCCTCGCCGCGCAGCTCGTGGAAGACGAGTGGTACCGGGCACGCGACGCGAACCTGCACGACTTCCTCGGCGCCGGCGAGAGCGTCTTCGGCGACGAGTGGCTCGACGCCGCGACCTTCGACACCATCAACCTCCGGCTCACCGCGCCGCAGCTGCACGAGCTGATCGCCGACATCGACGTCGTGCTGCAGAAGTACATCGCCGCGTACAAGACCACCCCGACGCCGGGCAGCCGCCCGGTGCAGATGCACATCAACGCCTTCCCGCTCGTGCGCGGCGAGGTCACCCCGGGAGAAGAGGACCGACCATGAGCGCTGCGACCGCCCGCGACGCGATCCCCGCGACCCGCATCGGGGTCGGCGAGCTGGCCATCCGGCTGGGCCGCGCGCTCGAGCGCTGGGGGCGACGCCATCCGTCCGCACCGACCCGCGCGGAGCTCGAGCGGCGGATCAGCCGCCGGCTGCAGGCGCAGGCCGCGGATGCAGAGGCCCGCGCCCTCGTCTTCCGGGCGACCGCGCGGGGCTGAGAATCGTCCCCACCGCCCCTCCACCCGCGGCTGCGCCGCGCGCGGAGCCTCCGGCGGCGTGGGCCCACCCAGGGGTTCGATCCACTGCAACTCGAAGGTCCTGCCGAACGGCAGACGCCGTCCGTCAGGACCTTGAGGGGCTGACGGGAATCGAACCCGCGCTGTCTGCTTGGGAAGCAGAAGTTCTGCCATTGAACTACAGCCCCGCAGCCGCCAGGCGGCCACAGACGTAGAGCCTATACGAGGGCGTCGACCGCGGTATTCCGGAAGCCGGCGAAGGTCAACCACAGCCCGAGGCTCAGCTCCCACAGCGCGATCGGCGCGGCGGCCGCGGCGGCCAGGGGCGACGTCTGCTCGAACACCCCGAACACGGTCGCCGTCGCCGAGGCGAGCAGCAGCGGGATGCCGATCATGCCGACGATCGGGATCGCCCGCGGCACGAGCCGCCCGCGGTACAGGGCGGGCGCGAGGCACAGCGCGTTGATCGCCGGGATGAGGCCGGGGCCGAGCAGGAACGCCCAACGGTGGGCCTCCACCAGGAGCTCGGCGGAGGGGTCGTCGGCGGCTGCGCCCGCGACGCGGAGCGCGGACAGCGTGAGCACGGTCGCCACGCCGACCAGGATGAGCGCCGCCTCGGTCGTGCGGGCCGCGACGAAGCCGAGCGCGGCGACCTCGCTCACCCGGCGCACGACGGGCGCGAGCACCACGGCGGTGCCGATGCAGCTGACGGCCAGCACGATCTCGAGCACGGCGCCCGTCGCGGTGGGTGAGGGGTCGGGATGCGCGCCGCCGGCGAGCAGGGGTACGTAGAGCGCGGCCGCGGGGATCGAGGTGACGAAGGTCAGCAGGTAGAGCACGCCCGCGGCGAGCGAGAGGCGGCGATGGTCGGGCACGGTGATCCTTTCGGTGGGGTGTACGGCGTACACCAAGCGACTCGAAGCCTAGGTGTACGATGTACACCTGTCAAGCGGGAGGTGCGGATGGTGGTCGAGACGAAGCGCGCCCCCCTCGACCGCGCCCGCGTGCTCGCCGCCGCCGTCGCGCTCGCCGATCGGTCGGGGCTCGACGCCGTGAGCATGCGCGCCGTCGCCGCCGAGCTCGGCGTGGTGCCGATGGCGCTCTACAAGCACGTCGACGACAAGGACGACCTCGTGGGCGGCATGATCGACACCGTCATCGAGGGTTACGACGTCCCGGATGCGGCGCCCGCCGGAGCCGACCAGGTGCGCGCCCGCATCCGCGCCGCCCGCACCGAGCTGCTGCGGCATCCGTGGCTGCGCCCCGCGATCGAGACCCGCAGCCGTCGCACCCCCACCGTGATCGCCCACATGGACGCCGTCGCGGGCGCCTTCCTCGCCGACGGGTACTCGGTCGACCTCACCCACCACGCCATGCACGCCCTCGGGCACCGCATCTGGGGCTTCAGCCCCGAGGCCTTCGAGGAGCCGCCCGCCACCCCGCCGAGCCCCGCCGAGCAGGAGGCGATCATGCGGATGATGGCGACGCGCTACCCCAGCGTCACCGCGATCGCGATCGACGCGGCGACCCGCAACGCGAGCGGCGCGTGCGACGACGACGCGGAGTTCGACTTCACCCTCGACCTGCTGCTCGACGCGTTCGCGCGGTTGCGGGCCGCGGGGTGGGTCTCGCGGGCGTAGCCGATACGCTCGACGCATGCTGCTCAGCGACCGCGACATCGCCGCCGAACTGGACGCCGGACGCATCGGACTCTCGCCCCTCGACCGGGAGATGATCCAGCCGTCGAGCATCGACGTGCGCCTCGACCGGTACTTCCGGCTCTTCGACAACCACAAGTACCCGTTCATCGACCCGGCCGAGGAGCAGCCCGAGCTCACCCGGCTGATCGAGACGAAGCAGGGCGAGCCGTTCATCCTGCACCCGGGGGAGTTCGTGCTCGGCTCCACCTACGAGCTCGTCACCCTGCCCGACGACGTCGCCGCCCGGCTCGAGGGCAAGAGCTCGCTCGGCCGTCTCGGCCTGCTCACCCACTCGACCGCCGGCTTCGTCGACCCGGGCTTCTCCGGGCACGTCACGCTCGAGCTCTCGAACGTCGCCACCCTGCCGATCAAGCTGTGGCCGGGCATGAAGATCGGCCAGCTGTGCTTCTTCCGCACCAGCTCGCCCGTCCTCAACGCCTACGGCTCCGGTGCCTACGCCAACCGCTACCAGGGGCAGCGCGGCCCGACCGCCTCGCGGTCGTGGCAGGACTTCCACCGCACCGACGTCACCGCGACGGATGCGGGATCGCGCGGCGAGTGAGCGCTACTTGCCGGCCGGCCAGGCGGCCAGCTGCAGCGAGAACCACGGGCTGAAGGCGAAGGGCGCCGCGGTCACCGCCATCCGCACCGACATCGGCTCCGCCCACACCCACTCGGCCACCTCGTCCGTCGACGGCTTCGGGTCGACGTCGACGACGGCGCGGAACACGGGGCAGATCTCGTTCTCGACGATGCCGTTCGCGTCGGCCGCACGGTAGCGGAAGTGCGGCAGCACGATCTCGACGTCGCGCACCGAGACCCCGAGCTCGGCCTGCGCGCGGCGCTGGATGGCGTCGATCGCCGTCTCGCCCGGCGCCGGGTGACCGCAGAACGCGTTCGTCCAGACCCCGGCGAAGGTGTCCTTGCCGAGGGCGCGCCGAGTCACGAGCAGACGCCCGGCCGGGTTGAACACGTGGCACGAGAACGCGAAGTGCAGCGGGGTGTCCGCGCCGTGCACGGTCGCCTTGGGGGCGGTGCCGATCGGCTTGCCGTCCTCGTCGAGCAGCAGGACGAGATCGGTGCCATCAGGGGCGGGCGACATGGCCACAGACTAGCGAACAGCACACCCGGATCGGGTGGAGGCGCCCGCGGGCGACGCCCATAGGATGCCCCCGTGACCACCGAGCTCCCCGTCGGCACGCTCGTCGACTCCTCCGACGCGGCGACCGCGTCCCTGCTCGCCGAGCGGTTCAACCGCCACACCTTCTGGTGCGGGCAGTCGGGCTCCGGCAAGACCTACGCGCTCGGCGTCGCGCTCGAGCAGCTGATCCTGCGCACCCGGCTGCCGATCGTGATCTTCGACCCCAACACCGACTTCGCCCGCATCGGGGAGCTGCGCGACGGCGCGCCGGAGGCGGTGGTCGCGGCGTGGGCGGAACGCGACATCCGGGTGCTCCGCAGCTCGGGCGAGGGCGGCGACCGGCTGCACGTGCGCTACGTCGACATGAACCGCAAGGCGCGCGCTGCGGCGCTGCGGATCGATCCCCTGCTCGACCGTGCCGAGTACAACGCCCTCATGCGGTGGGAGGTGTCGCCGGCCACCACGACCGCGGCGGAGCTCGTCGCGGGCTTCCGCGCGGCCGACGACCCCACGCTGCTCGACGTCGCGATGCGCGTCGAGAACCTGGGCGTGCTCGACTGGCCGCTCTGGGCCTGGGGCGGGGTCGCCGCGACCGACGTGGTCGACGAGCGGGCCGACGTGACGGTGCTCGATCTCGGCGGCTTCTCGAGCGCGGAGGAGCTGCGCGCGGCGGCGCTCGCGGTGCTCGACCACCTCTGGGAGAACCGCGAGCAGCGCGTCCCGCGGCTGCTCGTCATCGACGAGGCGCACAACCTGTGCCCGCCCGACCCCGAGACCCCGCTCGAGATCGCGTTGACCGAGCGCATCGTCCAGATCGCCGCCGAGGGTCGCAAGTACGGGCTCTGGCTGCTGTTCTCCACCCAGCGCCCGTCGAAGGTGCACGTGAACGCGCTCACCCAGTGCGACAACCTGACGCTCATGCGCATGAACTCGCCGCGCGACCTCGCCGAGCTCGCCGAGGTGTTCGGCTTCGCGCCGACGTCGCTCATCGAGCGGGCGCCGGGTTTCGCGAAGGGGCAGGCGCTCATGGCGGGCGGCTTCATCGAGCAGCCGTCGATCGTGCAGCTCGGCGCGCGGCTCACACGCGAAGGCGGCTCGGATGTGGCGGTGCCGGTGCGCTGAGCGCGCTCAGCCGTCCCAGCCGAGGTTGCGTGCCATCCGCTCGAGCAGCGCCACCGTGGCGGCCTCCTCCTCGGGGGTGATGTCGGTGAGCACCCGGCTGCGCAACTCGGCCACCGCGTCGAGGATGTGGCCGTGGGCGACGCGGCCGCGCTCGGTCAGCCGATACGCATCCGCCGACTCCACCCATCCGGACTCCACGAGCTCGCCGAGCTGCTCGGCCGCCGTCGCGTCGTCGTCGTAGGCGGGCATGTCGGCGAGCGCCGCGTCGAGCTGGTCCGCCGTGGCCGGCCCGTCGCCGAGCGCGGTCAGGATGCGCCACTGCATGCGCGTGATGCCGTGCTCGTCGAGCGCCCCGGCGAAGCCGCGCTCCACGAGACGGTCGACGAGCGCCAGCCAGTAGGCGAGGGTCCGCGTCGACATGCCCCCACGCTAGCCCGCCACCCCGCGCCCGGTCACCCCAGAAATGCAGGAGTTCCTGCGGCGGAGCCCCGGGATCGCCGCATCCACCGACCCCCGGCGGGGATGTCTCCTGCATTTCTGGGGTGGGGGAGAGGCGCGGCTGCCCGGCGGGGGTGCGGCCGGGCCGGCGCCGGCGTCAGCGGATGGGGCGCACGTGCCTCGGCAGGCGCACCAGGAGCAGCAGCACCAGTCCCACCAGCAGCACGAGGGCGATGCCGAGCACGCCGTAGATCGTGGCGCCGAAGAGGGCGATGGATGCGGTCCACAGTGCCGGCGAGATGAAGCTCGCCACGCGCCCGGTCGTCGCGTACAGGCCGAAGATCTCGCCCTGGCGGCCGACCGGGGTCACCCGCGCCAGGAGCGACCGGCTCGCGGCCTGGGCCGGCCCGACGAACGCCGAGAGCGTGAGGCCGCCGACCCAGAAGATCACCGTGCCGAGGTCGTGGAAGGCGAACACCACGATCGCCATGACCACGAGGCCGGAGAGCGCGAAGACGATGACGGCCTTGGCCCCGAACCAGTCGTCGGCGCGCCCCGCGAAGATCGTCGAGACGCCCGCGACGAGGTTCGCCGCGATGCCGAAGATGATCACCTCGTTGGGGCTGAAGTGGAAGGCGACCGCGGCGAGCACGCCGCCGAAGGCGAAGACTCCGGCGAGACCGTCACGGTAGATGGCGCTCGCGAGCAGGAACCAGAAGGCGGGGCGCGCCTCGCGGTAGAGCCGCGCGATGTCCTTCACGAGCACCACGTAGCCCGCGAAGAACCCGACGCGCGCACCGGGTTCCGCCGACGGCGCGGCCTCGGGCACGTTGCGGAACAGCGGGATCGAGAACACGACCGTCCAGACGGCCGCGCCGACCGCGATGAGGCGGTAGACGAGCCCGTTCGAGGTGTCGATGCCGAACCAGTCGACCGCGTTGAGGGCGACGACGATGACGAGCGCGACGATGCCGCCGATGTAGCCGAGGCCCCAGCCGAGCCCGCTCACCCGTCCGATCGTCTTCGGGGTCGAGACCTGCACGAGCATCGCGTTGTAGTTGACGCCCGCGATCTCGGACACCACCGCGCCGAGCGCCAGCACGATCGCGCCGTACCAGAAGAACGCGGGGTCGGCGTAGGCGAAGAAGAGCGCGAACTGCAGCAGGGCGAGCAGGTAGGTGAAGACGAGCAGCATCCGCTTCTTGCGTCCGCTCGCGTCCGCCCGCTGGCCGAGCACGGGGGCCAGCAGCAGGATGAGGATGCCGGCGAAGGTCGTGGCGAGCCCGTAGCCGCTCGACAGATCCGCGAGCGCGCCCTCCTTGACCGGGTCGGTGTCGGGCAGCGCCGCGATGTCGGCGGGCAGGAACGAGTCCGACACGAGGTAGAGGGCGGCGAAGACGAAGGTCAGGATCACCGAGTTGAAGGGCTGCGTCGACCAGTCCCAGAACGCCCAGGAGACGACCTGCTTGCGCGGCACCACGCGGTCCGGATCCTGGAGTCCGCGTGACATGGACGCGATCATGCCGGTGTTGGCGGCGGTGGGCGGAGGGGTGACGGAGGCCGCGGCCTCGTCGCCGTTCGGGTCGGTCATGCGCGCAACGCTACTGCCGGCGGGTGAACGGGCGGTATCGTCGCGGGGCGCGCCGTCCGCACCGGCGAGTTGAGTCGGAGCGACTCAACGTTTCTTGACTTCCCCCCGGACGGGGTGCAAACTTGATACGTTGCGGCTCAACTCTGAGCGCGCATTCACCGGTTCTACAAGGAGCAACAGAACATGGCACGAGCAGTCGGTATCGACCTCGGAACCACCAACTCCGTGGTCGCCGTCCTCGAGGGTGGAGAACCCACCGTCATCGCCAACGCCGAGGGTTTCCGCACCACCCCCTCGATCGTCGCCTTCACGAAGGACGGCGAGGTGCTCGTCGGCGAGACCGCCAAGCGCCAGGCCGTCACGAACGTCGACCGCACCATCGCATCCGTCAAGCGGCACATGGGCACCGACTGGAAGAAGGAGATCGACGGCAAGAAGTACACGCCGCAGGAGATCTCGGCGCGCATCCTCCAGAAGCTCAAGCGCGACGCCGAGCAGTACCTCGGCGAGGACGTGACCGACGCCGTCATCACCGTGCCCGCGTACTTCAACGACGCCGAGCGCCAGGCCACCAAGGAGGCCGGCGAGATCGCGGGCCTCAACGTGCTCCGCATCATCAACGAGCCCACCGCGGCGGCTCTCGCCTACGGCCTCGACAAGGGCAAGGAGGACGAGCTCATCCTGGTCTTCGACCTCGGAGGCGGCACCTTCGACGTGTCCCTGCTCGAGGTCGGCAAGGACGACGACTTCTCGACCATCCAGGTGCGCGCCACCTCCGGCGACAACCGCCTCGGCGGCGACGACTGGGACCAGCGCATCGTCGAGCACCTCATCAAGAAGTTCAAGGACACCACCGGCGTCGACGTCTCGAAGGACAAGATCGCGCTGCAGCGCCTCAAGGAGGCCGCCGAGCAGGCCAAGAAGGAGCTCTCGTCGAACATGTCGACGAGCATCCAGCTGCCCTACCTCTCGCTCACCGAGAACGGCCCCGCGAACCTCGACGAGACGCTCACGCGCGCGCAGTTCGAGCAGATGAGCTCCGACCTGCTCGACCGCACCAAGAAGCCGTTCGACGACGTCATCAAGGAGGCGGGCATCAAGGTCGCCGACATCGCGCACGTCGTGCTCGTCGGAGGCTCGACCCGCATGCCGGCCGTCACCGAGCTCGTCAAGAAGCTCACCGGCGGTCAGGAGCCCAACAAGGGCGTCAACCCGGATGAGGTGGTCGCCGTCGGCGCCGCCCTCCAGGCCGGCGTGCTGAAGGGCGAGCGCAAGGACGTGCTGCTCATCGACGTGACCCCGCTCAGCCTCGGCATCGAGACCAAGGGCGGCATCATGACGAAGCTCATCGAGCGCAACACGGCGATCCCGACCAAGCGCAGCGAGACCTTCACGACCGCCGACGACAACCAGCCCTCGGTGGCCATCCAGGTCTTCCAGGGCGAGCGCGAGTTCACCCGCGACAACAAGGCGCTCGGCACGTTCGAGCTCACGGGCATCGCCCCGGCGCCGCGCGGCGTGCCGCAGATCGAGGTGACCTTCGACATCGACGCGAACGGCATCGTGCACGTGTCCGCCAAGGACAAGGGCACCGGCAAGGAGCAGTCGATGACGATCACCGGCGGCTCGTCGCTGCCGAAGGACGACATCGAGCGCATGGTGCGCGAGGCCGAGGAGCACGCCGCGGAGGACAAGGCCCGTCGCGAGGCGGCCGAGGTGCGCAACAACGCGGAGCAGCTCGTGTACTCGCTCGAGAAGCTCATCTCCGAGAACGAGGACAAGATCGCCGAGCCCGTCAAGGACGAGGTGAAGGCCGACATCGAGTCGCTCAAGACGGCCCTCCAGGGCGAGGACGAGGGCGCCATCAAGTCGGCGTTCGAGAAGCTGGGCGAGTCGCAGACCAAGCTCGGCGAGGCGATCTACCAGGCCAGCTCCGAGGCGGCCGAGGGGCCGAGCCCGACGAGCGGCACGAGCGCCTCCGACGAGGACGTGGTCGACGCCGAGATCGTGGACGACGAGGACGAGAAGAAGTAGGCATGGCCGACAAGAACCGCGACGAGGACAACGAGGCCGAGGAGCCGACGGTCCAGGACAAGCGGAAGATCGACCCGAGCACCGGCGAGCCGCGGGCCCAGACGCCCGCGGCCGACCGGGTGCCCGACGAGGGCGACGGCCTGAGCGACGAGGATCTCGCGCTGCTGGCCGACGCCGAGAAGGACCTCGTGGCCGAGTACCGCGAGATCGCGGCGCGGGCGCAGGCCGACCTCAAGAACTTCCGCACCCGGGTCGAGCGCGACCGGGCGGCGAATCGCGAGGCGGTCATCGCCGAGGTGATCCGCTCGCTGCTGCCCGTGATCGACGACCTCGATCGCGCGGACGCGCACGGCGACCTCGTCGAGGGCGCGCCCCTCACGATCGTCTCGCAGAAGCTGCGGGCCGGATTCGAGAAGTACGGGCTGCGTCGCGTCGGCGAGGTCGGCGAGCCGTTCGACCCCAACATCCATGAGGCCGTCGTGCACCTGCCCGACCCGGAGGCCGAGGGCGAGACCGTGAAGGACGTCATCGAGACCGGATACGTGCTCGGCGACCGCCTGATCCGCGCCGCCAAGGTCGCGGTCAGCGCTCCCCCCACCAGCTGATCCGAGAGGGGTCCGATGGCCAGCCAGGACTGGTTCGACAAGGACTTCTACGCCGTGCTCGGGGTCTCGAAGGACGTCTCCGAAGCCGAGCTCAAGAAGGTCTACCGCAAGCTCGCGCGGCAGTACCATCCGGACTCCAACCCGGGTGACGCCGCCGCCGAGGCGCGGTTCAAGGAGATCAGCGAGGCCTACGCGGTGCTCGCCGACCCGCAGGAGCGCGCCGAGTACGACCAGATCCGCGCCATGGGCACGGGGGCCCGGTTCACCTCCGGCGGGCAGGGCTTCGAGGACGTCTTCGGCGGCATGTTCGGCGGAGGCGTCCCCGGGGCGCGCACCGGCTACAGCGCGGGCGGTTTCGAGGATCTGCTGGGCGGCATGTTCGGCTCGGGCCGTTTCGGCAACGTGTCGGGCGGGTACCGCGGCTACGGCGGCCCGACCCCGGGTGCCGACATCACCGCGACGACCACGCTCGACTTCCTCACGGCGATCCACGGCGACACCGTCACGCTGCAGCTGCCCGGCGGCAAGGCGACGAAGGTCAAGATCCCGGCGGGCGTGCGCGACGGCCAGAAGATCAAGCTGCGCGGCAAGGGGCAGCCGAGCCCCGACGGCGGCGACGCCGGCGACCTCGTGCTCACGGTCTCGGTGAGGCCGCATCCGGTGTTCGAACGCGACGGCGCGAACCTGCGGGTCGACGTTCCGATCACGTTCACCGAGGCGGCGCTCGGCGCGACCATCGAGGTGCCGACGCTCGACGGCGATCCGGTGCGACTGCGGGTCGCCGCCGGCACCCCGAGCGGACGCGTGCTGCGGGTCAAGGGGCGCGGCGTCACGACGAGCGGATCCGTCGGCGACCTGCTCGCCACGGTGCACGTCGTGGTGCCGAGCCACCTGTCGGGCGACGCGAAGAAGAAGCTCGAGGACTTCGCGGCCGCGCTGCCGGACGAGAACCCGCGCGAGGAGCTCATCGAGAGGGCCCGCGGATGATGGACGAGTCGACGCCGATCTTCGCGATCGCGGTCGCCGCCGAGCTCGCGGGCATGCACCCGCAGACCCTGCGGCAGTACGACCGGATGGGGCTCGTGAGCCCCCAGCGCACGGCGGGCAAGTCGCGTCGCTACTCGATGCGCGACGTCGTGCAGCTGCGGGAGATCGCCCGGCTCTCCGCCGAGGGGCTCAACCTCGAGGGCATCCGCCGCATCCTGGAGCTCGAGAACCAGGTGACGGCGCTCACGGCGCGCGTGCGCGAGCTCGAGGGCGCCCTCGCCGACGAGCTGCTGGCGCGTCCCGGGCGGCGCGTGTTCGCGGCCGGGGCCGAGGGCGAGGTGGTGTCGCTGCGGGCCGGAACGCGGGCTCGCAAGCAGAATCAGCTCGTGGTGTGGCGTCCTCTGGGCACGGGTCGGCAGTGACCTCCGACCGGGACGCGCGACGCGTGCGCTGGGAGGAGCGCACGCGGGTGCCGTTCCTGGTGCTCGCGTTCCTCTACCTGATCGCCTGGAGCATCGTGGTGCTCGTCGACGACACCCACTCGGCGCTCTGGGGTGTGGCGGCCGTCCTCCTGATCGGGATCTGGCTGACGTTCATCGTGGACTACGTGGTGCGCCTGGCGCTCGCGAAGCCCCGCCGGACGTTCGTGCTGGCGAGCATCCCCGATGCGGTCGCGGCGCTCCTGCCCGTGTTCCGCCCGGTGGTGCAGCTGCGCCACGTGGTCCGCGTGCCGCTCCTGCGCGACCGGGGCGGCGCCTACCAGCGGGTGCGGATCGGGGTGATGACCGCCGCCTTCGCCGTGGTCTTCGTCTACTCGATCGCGCTCGCCGTGCTGGTCGCGGAACGGACCTCGCCCGACGCGACGATCACGACGTTCGGCGAGGCGATCTGGTGGGCGTGCGTGACGGTCTTCACGGTCGGCTACGGCGACTACGCGCCGGTCACGGTGCTCGGGCGGTTCTGGGCGGTGGTGCTCATGATCGGCGGCGTCGCGATCATCGGCGTGACCTCCGCCATCGTGGTCACCTACCTCGGCGACCGCATCCGACACCACGAGGGCGAGTCCGCGGACGCCGACGGCGCCGCACCCGGACCGGATGCGGCGCCGTCGATCGAGCAGCTGGACTAGCCGAGCGCCTTGGCCTTCAGGGCGTCGAACTCCGCCTGGGTGATCGCGCCCGCGTCGAGGAGCGCCTTCGCCTTGGCGATCTCGTCGGAGGGGGTCGCCGTGCCGGCGACCTCGCGGATGTAGGCCTCGCCCGCGCGCTGGCTGGACGCCGCGGCGGCCGCGCTGCGCTCGGCCATGCCCTTGCCGCGCGCGATGAGGTAGACGAGAGCCGTGAGGAACGGCACGAAGATCAGGAAGATGATCCAGAGCGCCTTCCACCATCCGTTGAGCTTGTGGTCGCGGAACAGGTCGCCGATGATCGCGAAGATCGCGAACAGGTAGGCCACGAACGCGAAGGTCCAGAACAGCAGCCAGATGAAGTCCCAGAGGGAGCTCAGGAAGGTCATGGCGATCCTTTCGAGATGGCGGCACCTCCCATGCGAGACGCCTTGGGGCTTTTCTACACCGCGGGTGCGGGCCCCCGTCACCCCGGCGGGGTGAAATCCGCATCGCGTGGACGGGCGATGGCAGATGGCTCGTGCAATCGCGGGCGCGGCGCGCTAAAGTTGAGTCACCACAACTCAACTCTTACCCGGAGAATCATGGCCAACATGCAGGGCGCCCCCTCCACCCAGGAGGAGCCGAAGAGCGCTCTCGAGCAGTACGGCATCAACCTCACCGAGATCGCCAAGAGCGGCAAGCTCGATCCGGTCATCGGCCGCGATGCCGAGATCCGTCGCGTCAGCCAGGTGCTCACCCGACGCACCAAGAACAACCCCGTGCTCATCGGCGAACCCGGCGTCGGCAAGACGGCGGTCGTCGAGGGGCTCGCCCAGCGCATCGTCGCGGGCGACGTCGCCGACTCGCTGAAGGGCAAGCAGCTCGTCTCGCTCGACCTCGCGGCGCTCGTCGCGGGCGCCAAGTACCGGGGCGAGTTCGAGGAGCGGCTGAAGGCCGTGCTCAAGGAGATCAACGACTCCGACGGCCAGGTCATCACCTTCATCGACGAGCTGCACACGCTCATGGGCGCGGGCGGCGGCGAGGGCTCGGTGGCCGCGGCCAACATGCTGAAGCCCATGCTCGCCCGCGGCGAGCTGCGCATGATCGGCGCGACGACGCTCAACGAGTACCGGGAGTACATCGAGAAGGATGCGGCCCTCGAGCGCCGCTTCCAGCAGGTCTACGTGGGCGAGCCGTCCGTCGAGGACACCATCGCCATCCTGCGCGGCCTCAAGGAGCGCTACGAGGCGCACCACAAGGTCGCGATCGCCGACAGCGCCCTCGTCGCGGCCGCGACGCTCAGCAACCGGTACATCACAGCCCGGCAGCTGCCCGACAAGGCGATCGACCTGATCGACGAGGCCGCCTCGCGCCTCAAGATGGAGATCGACTCGAGCCCCGTCGAGATCGACGAGCTCAAGCGCGCCGTCGACCGGCTGAAGATCGAGGAGCTCGCCCTCAAGAAGGAGAAGGACGCGGCGTCCAAGGAGCGCCTCGAGAAGCTGCGCGCCGACATGGTGGTCAAGGAGCAGCAGCTCGACGCCCTCCAGACCCGCTGGCAGGCCGAGAAGAGCACCCTGCACAGCGTCGGCGACCTCAAGTCGCACCTCAACGACGCCCGCATCGAGCTCGACCGGGCGATGCGCGAGCAGCGCTACCAGGACGCCTCGAAGCTCAACTACGAGACCATCCCGGCGATCGAATCCCAGCTGCTGCAGGCGGAGGCGATCGAGCAGCAGGGCCCCCGCATGGTCAACGACCAGGTGACCGACGAGGACATCGCGGCCGTCGTGGCGGCGTGGACCGGCATCCCGGTCGACAAGCTGCGGCAGGGCGAGACCGAGAAGCTGCTCGGCCTCGAGGCCGAGCTCGGCAAGCGGCTCATCGGGCAGCGCGACGCCGTGCGCGCCGTGTCGGAGGCGGTGCGCCGCACGCGTGCGGGCATCTCCGACCCCGACCGGCCGACCGGATCGTTCCTCTTCCTCGGCCCGACGGGCGTCGGCAAGACCGAGCTCGCGAAGGCGCTCGCGGCCTACCTCTTCGACGACGAGAAGGCGCTCGTGCGCATCGACATGTCCGAGTACGGCGAGAAGTTCGCCGTCTCGCGACTCGTCGGCGCCCCTCCCGGCTACATCGGCTACGAGCAGGGCGGTCAGCTGACCGAGGCCGTGCGCCGGCGCCCGTACTCGGTGATCCTGCTCGACGAGGTCGAGAAGGCGCACCCCGAGGTGTTCGACGTGCTGCTGCAGGTGCTCGACGACGGCCGCCTCACCGACGGCCAGGGCCGCACGGTCGACTTCCGCAACACCATCCTGATCCTCACGTCGAACCTCGGCAGCCAGGTGCTCGTCGACCGCGACATGAGCTGGGAGAAGAAGCAGGACGCCGTGCAGGAGCTCGTGCGGCAGGCGTTCAAGCCCGAGTTCGTGAACCGCCTCGACGACATCGTCGTGTTCGCGCCGCTGTCGGAGGCCGACCTCGGTCAGATCGTGTCGCTCTACGTCGACCGCCTCGAGCGGCGTCTCGAGGAGCGCCGCCTGCAGCTCGCGGTCACCCCGGATGCGCGCGCGTGGCTCGCCGAGCGCGGCTACGACCCGATCTACGGGGCGCGCCCGCTGCGCCGGCTCATGCAGCACGAGATCGACGACCGTCTCGCGAAGTCGCTGCTGGCCGGCGAGATCCGCGACGGCGACACCGTGCGGGTCGACCTCGACCGCCGCGGCGACGAGCTGCGGGTGACGCGCTTCGAGGAGGCCGCGGCCCCCACCGCCTAGCCTCGGGTCAGGTGGCCCGCACGAGCTCCGCGATGCGCGCCGGGCCGTCGGGGTTCTGCAGGCTCGTGGTGTCGCCGAGCGGGCGCCCGTCGACGATGTCGCGCAGCAGGCGCCGCATGATCTTGCCCGAGCGGGTCTTCGGCAGCTCCGGCACGATGTGGATCTCGCGCGGCTTCGCGATCGGGCCGATCGCCCGGGCCACGTGCGCGCGCAGCTCGGAGACGGCATCCGGTCCGAGCTCACGCGCGGGGATCACGAACGCGACGATGGCCTCGCCCGTCACGGGGTCCTCGGCGCCGGTGACCCCGGCCTCGCCGACGAGCGGATGCGCGACGAGCGCCGACTCGATCTCGATCGTCGAGAGGCGGTGGCCGGAGACGTTGATGACGTCGTCGACGCGACCGAGCAACCAGACGTCGCCGTCGGCGTCGACCTTCGCGCCGTCGCCGGAGAAGAAGTAGCCGCGGTCGGCGAAGCGGCGCCAGTACGAGTCGAGGTAGCGCTGCGGGTCGCACCACACCGTGCGCGCGAGCGACGGGAAGGGGTCGGGGATCACCAGGTACCCGCCGGCCCCCCGCGGCACCTCGTCGCCGTGCTCGTCGACCACGAGCGTGCGCAGACCGGGGAGCGCGCGGGTGGCGGAGCCGGGCTTCACGGTCGTGAGCCCGGGCAGCGGGGCCATGACGGCGGCGCCGGTCTCCGACTGCCACCAGGTGTCGACGATCGGGGCCGACCCCGCGCCGATGTTGTCGCGGAACCACACCCAGGCCTCCGGGTTGATGGCCTCGCCGACCGAGCCGAGCAGTCGGATGCTGCCGAGGTCGAAGCCCTCCGGAACCCCGTCGGGGAACCAGGTCATGAGGGTGCGCACGAGCGTCGGCGCCGTGTAGTAGACGGTCACCCCGTAGCGCTCGATGATCTCGAAGTGCCGGGTGCGGCGCGGCGCATCCGGGGTGCCCTCGTAGATCACCTGGGTGGTCGCGTTGCTGAGCGGTCCGTACAGCTCGTAGGTGTGCGCGGTCACCCACGCCAGGTCGGCGGTGCACCAGTGCACGTCGTCGGGCTTCGCGTCGAACGCGGCCCAGTGGGTCCACGAGGCCTGGGTGAGGTAGCCGCCGCTCGTGTGCACGAGACCCTTCGGCCGTCCCGTGGTTCCGGAGGTGTAGATGATGAAGAGCGGCGTCTCGGCGGGGAACGCCTCGGCCGCGTGGGTGTCGGGCTGCCGTTCGACGAGCTCGTGCCACCACACGTCGCGGCCCGGCGTCCACGCGATCTCGTCGCCCGTGCGGCGCACCACGAGCACGTGCTCGACGTGGTCGAGGCCCGCGACCGCGGCATCCGCGTTGTCCTTGACCGGAACGGCCTTCCCCCGTCGGTACTGGCCGTCGGAGGTGACGAGCAGCTTGGCTCCGGTGTCCTCGACGCGGAAGCGCAGCGCCTCGGCCGAGAAGCCGCCGAAGACGAGCGAGTGCACGGCACCGATCCGGGCGACCGCGAGCGTCACGATGACCGTCTCGAGCAGCACGGGCAGGTAGATCACGACGCGGTCGCCCCGCCGGATGCCGAGCTCCGTGAGCGCGTTCGCCGCCTTCGCGACCTCGCGCTGCAGCTCGGCGAAGGTCAGCGTGCGGCTGTCGCCGGGCTCGCCCTCCCAGTGGTACGCGACCCGATCGCCGAGGCCGGCGTCGACGTGCCGGTCGACGCAGTTCACCGCCACGTTGAGGGTGCCGTCGGCGAACCACTCGGCGCGCGGAGGCTGCAGCGTTCCATCGGCGGCGAGCGCGGGCGTCCAGTCGAGGGTGCGCGTGAACGGCGTCTCCCAGCGAAGGCGGCGGGCGGCATCCGCCCAGAACGCGACCGGGTCGTCGGCGGCGCGCGCCCACGCATCCGGCGCGACGTTCGACCGGGCGGCGAGCTCGGCGGGCGGCGGGTAGGCGCGGGTCTCGACCAGGAGTTCGTGGATGGGGGCCTCGCGCGTCACCGGTCGACGCTAACCGCCGCCCGCCCGCAGGCCGAATCCCTCCGCAACCTCGCGTCACACACGCCGCCGCCGCCCCGCCGGGGGTCAGCTCAGCGCGGGGATGACCTTCTCCTCGAAGAGGGCGACGCCGGAGCGGTCGTACGCCGAGTCGGGGAAGTAGTGGATGCTGTAGCCGAGCCCCAGGGCCTCGCGCTCGCGCAGCACCTCGATCACCTCGTCGGGGGTGCCGGCGATGCCCTCCTTGGAGGCCACCCCGCGGTACTGCGACACGAGCTCCGCCGCCTTGGCGTCGCCGATCGACGCCGCGAGCCGCGCCTCGAGGGCGTCGACCTTGCGATGCACCTCGGCGCTCGTCTCGGCGATGATCGTGTTGAAGTTGCTCGAGCGCGTGATCGCACCGAAGTCCCTGCCGAGGGTCTCGCAGTGCCCGCGCAGGATCTCGCTCTTGGCGGCGAACTCCTCGGCGCCTCCGTTGAAGTTCGTGTAGCTCGCGTACTGCGCCGCGATCTTGAGCGTCACCTTCTCACCCCCGCCGGCGACCCAGAACGGGATGCCGCCGTCCTGCAGCGGGCGGGGCTCGACGATCGCGCCGTCGACCTGCCAGAACTCGCCGTCGAGGGTCGCCGTGCCGGTGGTCCAGGCCTGGTGCATGACCTCGACGCCCTCGCGGAGCGCGCGCAGCCGGGCCGGCGCATCCGGGAACCCGTAGCCGTAGGCGCGCCACTCGTGCTCGTACCAGCCGGCGCCGATGCCCATCTCGAGGCGGCCGCCCGAGATCAGGTCGACGGTCGCGGCGACTTTCGCGAGGTAGGCGGGGTTGCGGTACGCGACGCACGTGCACATCTGCCCGAGCCGGATGCGCGAGGTCGACGCCGCGAACGCGGCCATGAGGGTCCACGCCTCGTGGGTGGCCTCCTCGCTCGGCACCGGCGTGGTGTGGAAGTGGTCGTAGACCCACAGCGACTCCCACGGTCCCGCCTCCGCGGCCTGGGCGAGGTCGTGCATCACCCCCCACTGCCGTGCGGGGTCGATGCCCACCAGGTCGAAACGCCAGCCCTGGGGGATGAAGATGCCGAATTTCACGCGGGGGTGCCCTTCTCTGCTCCGGATGCGATCAGCTGCTCGCGCACCTTGCGCCGCAGCACCTTGCCGATCATGGACTTCGGGAGCTCGTCGACCAGGTGCACGCGCCGCGGCACCTTGTAGGCGGCGAGCTGCTGCTTCGCCCAGGCGCGCAGCGCATCCGTGTCGACGCTCGCCCCCGGCTCGGCGACGACCGCGGCGACGACGTGCTCGCCGTCGCGCGCGTCGGGGATGCCGACGATCGCGACATCCGCGATGCCGTCGTAGCCGCGCAGCATGTCCTCGACCTCGGAGGGCGAGACGTTGAAGCCGCCCGTGATCACGAGCTCCTTGATGCGGTCGGTGATGGTGACGAAGCCCGCGTCGTCGACCGAGACGATGTCGCCCGTGCGGAACCATCCGTCGGTGAAGACCTCGGCCGTGGCCTCCGGCTTCTTCCAGTAGCCCGAGAACACCTGCGGACCGCGCACGACGAGTTCGCCCGGTTCGCCCGGCTCGACGTCGCGGGTGGGCTCGTCGGGGTCGACGACGCGCAGCTCGGTGCCGGGCAGCGGCAGGCCGACGGTGCCCGCGCGCCTGTTCGGCGCGACCGGGTTCGCCATGAGCACGGGCGAGCACTCGGAGAGGCCGTAGCCCTCGACGAGGTAGCCGCCCGTGAGGGCCTCCCAGGGTTCGACGACGTCCTTCGACAGCGGCATCGCCCCGGAGATCGCGATCTCGATGCCCTGGAGCGAGACGCCCTTCTCCTCGGCGGCCTTCCGCAGCCGGTCGTACAGCGGCGGCACCGCGGGCAGGAAGGTCGGCGGTCGCTTCTTGAAGACAGGCAGCACGAGGTCGGGGTCGGGCTTCGGGAACAGCACGAGCCGCGCGCCCATGCTCATCGCGAAGGTGAGGCAGAGGGTCAGGCCGTAGGCGTGGAAGAGCGGCAGGATCGCGTGCACCGACGCCGAGCCGCGGGGGATCGCGGGCACCCAGGCGCGGGCCTGCGCGGCGTTCGCCACCAGGTTGCGATGGGTGAGGGTCGCGCCCTTGGGGGTTCCGGTGGTGCCGGAGGTGTACTGGATGAGGGCGACGTCGTCGGCGGCGGGCGTCGGAGCGGATGCGGGGATCGCGGGGCCGGTGAGGAGCTCCTCCCAGGTGACGGTGCCCTGCACCTCGCTCGTGAGCTCGGCGCGGCTGGTGCGCGCCTTCTCGATCGGCAGGCGCAGCAGCATCCGCATCCGCACCGGGAATGCGCGCGTCATGTCGACCGAGACGATCGAGTCGAGCGCGAGGTCGGCGGGGAAGTCCTGCAGGGTGGGCACCGTCTTGTCCCACGCGATCGCGACGCGGGCGCGGTGATCCTCGAACTGGTGCCGCAGCTCGCGGGGCGTGTAGAGCGGGTTGTGCTCGACGACGATGCCGCCGACCCGCAGGATCGCGTAGAACGCCACGACGTGCTGCGGGCAGTTCGGCAGCACGAGCGCCACCCGGTCGCCCGGCTGCACGCCGAGGCGCCGCAGGCCTTCCGCCGCGTGGTCGATCTGGGAGCCGAGGGCGGCGTAGCTGGTCTCGCGGCCGAAGAACTCGAGCGCCGGGTGACCCGGGTAGGAGCGCACCGACTCGGCGATCAGGTCGACGAGCGACCCCGGCGGAACCTCCAGCTCACGCGGCACGCCCTCGGCGTAGGAGTCGAGCCACGGCATCTCGGCAGGCGACCTCGTCACCCGTCGAGCCTACGCTCGTGCCAGTTCCTCGCGGATCGCGGCGACGAACGCGTCGATGTCGGCCTCCGTCGTGTCGAACGCCGTCATCCAGCGCACCTGACCGGCCGCGCGATCCCAGTCGTAGAAGCGGAAGCGCGCGCGGATGCGGTCGGCCGCATCGTTCGCGAGCACCGCGAACACGGCGTTCGCCTGGGTCGCCTGGCTGAACGACAGGCCCGTGATCGAGCCGTCGGCGATGCCCCCCTCGAGGGCGGAACGCAGCCGCGCCGCCATCGCGTTGGCGTGCTCGGCCGCCCGCAGCCCCACCCCGTCGAACAGCGCGAGCAGCTGGGCGCTGAAGAAGCGCATCTTGCTCGCGAGCTGCATCGTCGTCTTGCGCAGCCGCACGATGTCCGAGACGCGGTCGGGGTTCAGCACGACGATCGCCTCGACGCCGAGCGCGCCGATCTTGGTGCCGCCGAAGCTCAGGATGTCGACCCCGGCATCCGTGGTGAAGGCCCGGAACGGCACCCCGAGTGCGGCTGCCGCGTTCCAGATGCGCGCGCCGTCCATGTGCACGGCGAGGCCCGCGGCGTGGGCGGCGTCGGCGATCGCCCGCACCTCGTCCGGCGTGTAGAGGGTGCCGAGCTCGGTGGTCTGGGTGATCGAGACGGCCGCCGGCTCGGCGCGGTGCTCGTCGTCCATGCCCCAGGCCTCGGTGGCCAGCAGCTCGGGGGTGAGCTTGCCGTCGGGCGTCGGCACGACGAAGAGCTTGAGCCCCGCGACCTTCTCGGGGGCACCGCCCTCGTCGGTGTGGATGTGCGCCGTGCTCGTCGCGACGACCGACCCCCAGCGCGGCAGCAACGCGGTCAGCGAGACGACGTTGGCGCCGGTGCCGTTGAATACCGGGAACACCTCGGCGCGCTCGCCGAACTCGGCGCGGATCACCTCGCCGAGTAGCGCGGTGTAGTCGTCTTCGCCGTACGCGATCTGGTGCCCGCCGTTCGCCGCGGCGATGGCATCCATCACCTCGGGGTGGATTCCGGCGTAGTTGTCGCTCGCGAAGCCGCGGAAGGAGGTGTCGTGCAGAGTCACCTCACCATTCTGGTGCCTAGCCGCGCAGGGCCTCGGCCCACCGCACCCGCTGACCGAGCCGCAGCAGCGAGTTCTCGTAGATGCGGGCGCCGAGCGCGATCACCCCGACGCACGTCGCGGCGAGGATCGCGAGCGACAGGATGGGCTCCCACCAGGCCGCGTCGCCCTGGAACAGCCGCAGCGGCATCCCGATGGGCGCCGAGAACGGCACGTACGACATGATCCGCACGACGAGGTCGTTGTCGTTGAAGAAGACGACGATCAGGTAGGGCAGCATCACGAGCATCGTCACCGGCGTCGTCGTCGAGCCGATGTCCTCCTGCCGCGAGACCATCGCGCCGGTGGCCGCGAACAGGGCGGCCAGCAGCATGAAGCCCAGCACGAAGAAGACGGCGAACCAGGCGAACGGCAGCCCGAGCCCGGCCAGCAGCGCGCCCTGCCCCGTGATCGTGAGGCCGGTCACGGCGATCGCGAGCAGCAGCACGATCTGCCCGAGCGCGAGGATCGTCGTGCCGAGGATCTTGCCGGCCAGCAGCGCCCGCGTCGGGATGGTGGCGAGCAGGATCTCGATCACGCGGGTCTGCTTCTCCTCGACGACGGATTGGGCGATCGTCTGCCCGAACGTCATCGCCGACACGAAGAACACGAGGCCGAAGCCGATGGCGACGAAGTAGCCGAGCACGCCCGCCGTCGAGCTCGCGTCGAGCAGGTGCACGGGCGGGGAGACGCTGAGCGCCTGCACGACGCCCAACGGGATGCTGTCGTCGCCGACCACGGCGTAGCCGAGCGGCCCGGCGTCGGGCACGATCGCCGCGTCGACCGTTCCGGCGGTCACGAGCTCCTCCGCCGCGTCGCGGGTGTCCGCCTCGATCACCGTGAGGCCGCTGCCCGCGGGCAGGGTCACGCCCGCGACCACGGCCACCTTCGGCGCCTGCGCGTTGGCGGCGGTCACGGCGCTGATCAGCACCGAGCCGAGGATGAGCGCCAGCAGGATGCCGGTCGACACCAGGAAGGCGACGCTGCGCAGCCGCACCATCACCTCCCGCTGGGCGACGAGCCACACCGTGCGGGGGGTCGAGTAGGGCTGCGCGGTGGCGGTCATCGTGCGACCTCCTTGAAGATCTGCGAGAGCGAGGGATGCTGCCGGGCGAAGTCGGCGACCCGGCCGCGGGCGATCGCCGCCGCGAGCACGCGCTGGGCCGCATCCGCGTCGTCGGCGTCGAACAGCGCGGAGCCGCCCTCCGCCTCGATCACGGTGACGCCCGGCTCGTCGCGCACCCAGGCGGCGTCACCCGTGGTCTGCAGCCGATAGCGCAGCGTCGCGTGCTCCTCGCGCAGCGCGTCGCGGGCGCCGGCGGCGCGGATGCGGCCCTCGGCGATGATCACCAGGTCGTCGCACAGGCGCTCCACGATGTCGAGCTGGTGGCTCGAGAACAGCACCGGAACGCCGCTGCGCGCCCGTTCGGCGAGCACCTCGACCACGACGTCGACGGCCATCGGGTCGAGCCCGCTGAACGGCTCGTCGAGGATCAGCACCTCCGGGTCGTGCACGAGTGCGGCGGCGATCTGGGCGCGCTGCTGGTTGCCGAGCGACAGCTTCTCGATCGCGTCGCCCGCCCGTTCGCCGAGCGACAGCCGCTCGAGCAGGGCGTCGGTGTTGCGGCCGGCGTCGGCTCTCGACAGGCCGTGCAGCCGGGCGAGGTAGACCAGCTGCTCGCCGAGCTTCATCTTGGGGTAGAGGCCGCGCTCCTCGGGCATGTAGCCGAAGCGCCGTCGCCCGGTCGGTCCGAGGGGTTCGCCGTCGAGGGTGACGGTGCCGGTGTCGGCGTCGAGCACGCCGAGGATGATGCGCATCGTGGTCGTCTTGCCGGCGCCGTTCGCGCCGACGAAGCCCGTCATGCGCCCCGGCGCGACGTCGAACCCCACGGCGTCGAGCACGCGTCGCGCGCCGTAGCTCTTGCTGACATCCCGGATCTCGAGCACGGTCCCTCCCCGCGCGCCCCTCGTCGCGGACGCTCCTCCGAGCCTAGGCGGCGTCTCCCGTGTCAACGGCGGCCGCCTCGTCGCACGCGGTGCCGATCGTGCGGCGCACCCGGCGCGCGATCGTGCCGAGCACGCGCTTCTCCTCGTCGGTCATGGTGTCGATGAACCACTCGCGGATCGCGTCGGTGTGGTCGCGTGTCGCGCGCAGCAGCAGGCGCTTGCCGTCGGCGGTCAGCTCGACCCAGACGCCCCGCGCATCCGTGCTGCACTCGCGGCGCTCCACGAGTCCGCGCGACTCCATGCGCGAGACCTGGTGCGAGACCCGGCTCTTCTCCCACGACAGCTCCTCGGCGAGCTCGCCGGTGCGCAGGTGCTGGTCGGGGGCGTACCAGAGGCTCATCATGAGCAGGTACTCCGGATGCGAGATGCCCGCGTCGTCCTGCAGGCGCCGGTCGAGCGCCGCGACGAGCTCGCGACCCCCGCGGAAGTAGTCGCGCCAGAGGTCCCAGTCGTCGGGGCTCACCTCGGACATCGTCGACATGCGCCTCAGGATACTGCCCGGGAATGAGTTGACGCATCAACTTGTTGTGTTACGGTGACACGTCAACTAACGAGAGGACACTCATGACCAGCGCGCTGCGCATCGGCATCATCATCGGCAGCACCCGCCCCGGTCGGGTGGGCGACCAGGTGGCCCAGTGGGTCGGGGAGCACGCCAACCGGCTCGGCGAGGCCGAGTACGAGGTCGTCGACATCGCCGAGGCGAACCTGCCGCTGCTCGACGAGGCGATCCCCGCATCCGCCGGCCGCTACGAGCACGACCACACGCGCGCCTGGGCCGAGAAGATCGACCGGTACGACGGCTTCGTCTTCGTGACCTCCGAGTACAACCACGCCCCGTCGCCCGCGCTGCTGAACGCCATCTCGTTCATCTACCGCGAGTGGAACGACAAGGCCGGCGCGATCGTCAGCTACGGCGCCCTCTCGAGCGGCATCCGCGCCGCCGACAAGCTGCGCAGCACCCTCGGCGAGCTGCAGATCGCCGACGTGCGCACCCAGCTCGCCTTCTCGTTCTTCCACGACTTCGAGAACTTCAGCACCTTCACGCCCGGTGAGCAGCACCTCGCCACCCTGCAGAACCTCGTGAACCAGCTCGAGAGCTGGGCGGGCGCCCTGCGCGGCGTGCGCGAGGCCAAGCTGGAGGCCGCCGCCGCGGCCTGAGCCGGATGAGAACATCCTCAGACTGAGGCCCCGGGCGAGAAACTCCCCGGGGCCTCTGTCTATTCTCGGAACATGGCGGTTCCCCCCGATCTGCCGACCCTCGACGAGACGGTCGCGCTCGTGCGGCGTTGGCTCGCGGCGGCGGAGGGGGAGAAGCCGGATGCGGCGGCCGAGCAGCTCGCGGGGGTGCTGCAGGACCCCCTCGGCCTCGACTTCACCCTCGGCTTCGTCGACCGCGTGGTGCGCCCGGAGGATCCCCGCGTCGCGGCGAAGAGCTTCGAGCGCCTGTCGCGTCGCGTGCCGCGATTCCTGCCCTGGTACCTGCGGGCCGCGGTCGTGCTCGGCGGCGGGTTCGCGGTGCTCGCGCCCCGCCTCGTCATCCCCGTCGCCCGGCGCGTGCTGCGTCGGATGGTCAGCCATCTGGTGATCGACGCGACCCCGAAGAAGCTCGACGGCACGCTCGCCCGGCTGCGGTCGTCCGGTGCCCGCCTGAACCTCAACCTGCTCGGCGAGGCGGTGCTCGGCGACCGGGAGGCGGCGAGGCGACTGCAGGGCACGCGCGAGCTGCTCGCCCGCGACGACGTCGACTACGTCTCGGTCAAGGTGTCGTCGGTCGCGGCGCAGCTGACGCTCTGGGGCTTCGACGAGACGGTCGAGCGGGTCGCCGAGCTGCTGCGCCCGCTCTACCTCGACGCCGTCCGCGCGAAGACCCGCAAGTTCATCAACCTCGACATGGAGGAGTACCGCGACCTCGGCCTCACGATCGCCGTGTTCACCCGCCTGCTCGACGAGCCGGAGTTCGCGCGCCTCGAGGCCGGCATCGTGCTGCAGGCCTACCTGCCCGACTCGGTCGCGGCGCTCGCCCATCTCACCGAGTGGGCGCGGGCGCGGGTGCGCGCGGGCGGTGCCGGCATCAAGGTGCGCATCGTGAAGGGCGCCAACCTCGCGATGGAGCGGGTCGACGCGACGATGCACGGCTGGCCGCTCGCGACCTGGTCGAGCAAGCGCGCCACCGACACGAACTACAAGCGGATGCTGATGGCGGCGCTCGCACCGGAGGCGAGCTCGGCGGTGCGTATCGGCGTCGCGGGTCACAACCTCTTCGACCTCGCCTGGGCGTGGCTGCTCGCGAACGGCCGCGGCGTCGAGCAGCAGCTCGACGTCGAGATGCTGCTCGGCATGGCGCCCGCGCAGGCGCGGGCGGTTCGGGCTGACGTGCGCCGCCTGCTGCTCTACACCCCGGTCGTGCACCCCGACGAGTTCGACGCGGCCATCGGCTACCTGGTGCGTCGCCTCGAGGAGAACGCGAGTCCCGAGAACTTCATGTCGGGGGTGTTCACGCTCGGCGACCCCGCCGTGTTCCGGCGCGAGGCGGAGCGATTCGAGGCGTCGCTCGCCGCCCTCGACGACGAGGTGCCCCCCGCGAACCGCACCCAGAACCGGCTGAGCCCGCCGCTGCCACGCGCGCCCGAGGCGTTCCGCAACGAGCCCGACACCGACCCCGCCCTCGTCGCCAACCGGGTGTGGGCGCACGCCATCCTCGAACGCACCGCGCAGAGCACGCTCGGAGAGCGCACGGCCGCGGCCGCCCGCGTCGACGACGACGCCCAGCTCGCGGGGCTGCTGCGCGACACGGCGGAGGCCGGGCGGCACTGGGGGCGCGTCGCACCGCACGCGCGCGCCGAGCTGCTGGAGCGGGCGGCCGAGGTGCTCTCGGTGTTCCGCGGCCGGCTCATCGAGGTCATGGCGGCCGAGACCGGGAAGACGCTCGCCGAGGCGGATGTCGAGGTCAGCGAGGCGGTCGACTTCGCCGTGCACTACGCGGCGGCGGCGCGCGAGCTCCCCGCCATCCGGGATGCCACCTTCGCGCCGGTGCCGTTCGTGCTGGTGGTGCCGCCGTGGAACTTCCCCGTCTCGATCCCCGCCGGCGGGGTGCTCTCGGCGCTCGCCGCGGGCAGCGCCGTCGTGCTGAAGCCCGCGCCGCAGGCCCGGCGCAGCGCCGCGGTGCTCGCCGAGGCGCTCTGGGAGGCCGGGGTGCCGCGCGAGCTGCTGCGCCTGGTCGACGTCGACGAGGACGCGCTCGGCCGCCGGCTCGTGACCTCGCCCGAGGTCGGACGCGTCGTGCTCACCGGCTCGTACGAGACCGCGGCCCTGTTCCGCTCGTGGCGCGCCGAGCTGCCGCTGCTCGCCGAGACCAGCGGCAAGAACGCCATCGTGATCACCCCGAGCGCCGACCTCGACCTCGCCGTCAAGGATCTCGTGGCGAGCGCCTTCGGCAACGCCGGACAGAAGTGCTCGGCGGCCTCGCTCGCGATCCTCGTCGGCTCGGTCGGCGAATCGGAACGCTTCCGCCGGCAGCTCGCGGACGCGGTGGCGAGCCTCGCCGTCGGCTACCCGCAGGAGGCGTCGACCGTGGTCGGACCCCTCGTCGAGCCGCCCTCCGGCAAGCTCGCCCGCGGGCTCACGCGCCTGGCCGAGGGGGAGTCGTGGCTCGTGAAGCCGCGGCAGCTCGACGGCACCGACCGCCTCTGGTCGCCCGGCGTCCGCGACGGGGTCGCCGCGGGCTCCGACTTCCACCGCACCGAGTTCTTCGGGCCGGTGCTGGGGCTCATGCGCGCGGCCGACCTCGACGAGGCGATCGCCCTGCAGAACGCCGTCGACTACGGGCTCACGGCCGGCATCCAGTCGCTCGACGCCGACGAGGTCGCGCACTGGGTCGACACGGTGCAGGCGGGCAACCTCTACGTCAACCGGCCGATCACCGGCGCGATCGTGCGGCGTCAGCCCTTCGGCGGCTGGAAGCGCTCGTCGGTGGGCACCTCGGTGAAGGCCGGCGGACCGAACACGCTGCTGGCGCTCGGGGACTGGCATCCCGTACCCGCTGCCCCGGAGGGCGACCTGCGCCTCGACGGCCTGGCGCCGCGGGTGCGCGGCCTCATCGAGGCCTTCCAGCCCGCGCTCGACTACGGCGGGTTCGACGCCGTGCGGCGGGGCGCGTTCTCGGATGCGGCGGCCTGGGCCGACGAGTTCGGCACCGCTCGCGACGTCACCGGCCTGGGCGTCGAGCGCAACGTGCTGCGCTACCGACCCGCCGCCGTCACCGTGCGGCTCGCCGAGCAGGGCTCGGCCGCGGAGCTCGTGCGGGTGCTCGCCGCGGCCGCGCTCGCCCGCGCCCCGCTCGCGATCAGCTCCGCGTCGCCCCTGCGGCAGGCGCGCATCCTGGGCGACCTCGGCTGGACCGCGGTCGTCGAGACGGACGCCGCCTTCGCCGCGCGGCTGGCACGCGATGCGCCCGCGCGCGTGCGCCTCGTGGGGGGCGACGACGTCGCTCTCGCGGAGGCGGTCGGCGGCGCTCCCGACATCGCCGTCTATGCGGCCCCGGTCACCGCGGCCGGGCGCATCGAGCTGCTGCCGTTCCTCCGCGAGCAGGCGATCTCGATCACCGCCCACCGCTTCGGCACCCCGGATCGGGCGATGATCGACCTCGCGCTCTAGCGTGGGGGCATGAGCATCCCCTCCATCGAACTGAACACCGGCGCCCGCATCCCGCAGCTCGGCCTCGGCACCTGGCCCCTCGACGACGCGCAGGTCGCCGACGCGGTCGAGGCTGCGGCGTCGCTCGGGTACCGGCACATCGACACGGCCACCCGCTACGGCAACGAGGCGGGCGTCGGCGAGGGCATCCGCCGCACCGGGATCCCCCGCGAGGAGTTCTTCGTCACGACCAAGCTCGACGGCGAGTTCCAGGGCGACGGCAAGGCGGTCGGAGGCCTCCAGGCGGCGCTCGACCGGATGCGCCTCGACTACGTCGACCTGCTGCTCATGCACTGGCCCCTGCCGAAGCGCGGTCTGTTCGTCGACACCTGGCGCACCTTCGAGTCCCTCCACGCCGACGGCCGCGCGCGCGCCATCGGCGTCTCCAACTTCCGCCCCGAACACCTGGACACGCTGCTCGCGGAGACCGACGTCGTGCCCGCGGTGAACCAGATCCAGCTGAACCCCCACATCACCCGCCCCGCGCAGCGCGCGTACGACGCCGAGCACGGCATCGTCACCGAGTCGTGGAGCCCGCTCGGCGGGCAGGGAGCCGGCGTGCTGCGCGAGCCGGTCGTGGTCGAGCTGGCCGAGCGGCTCGGCCGCACACCCGCCCAGGTGGTGCTCGCCTGGCACGTGCGGCAGGGGCTCGTGGCGATCCCGAAGTCGGCCACCCCGGAGCGCATGCGCGACAACCTGGCGATCTTCGACCTCGAGCTCGACGAGGCTGCACTCGCGGCGTTGGCGACGCTGTCGAAGGGCCCGGATGCGGGGGTCGACTCGAACGTGGACGGTCACTGAGCTGTCCTGCGCCGCGATGATCCGCGGCCGCTGGGAGCTCAGGTGCTCGGGTTGCTCAGCGCGTCGTCGAGGATCGCGCGCACCCGCTCGGGCGGCACGTCGAGGTCGCGGGCGGTGGTGACGAGGGCGGCCGCGAGCTCCTGCACGCGGCGCTCGCCGGCATCCGCCGACCACGCCACGAAACTGCCGGCGCGGCCGCGCGTCTCGATCGCGCCGAGGGCCTCGAGCTCCTTGTAGGCCCGCGCCACCGTGCCCGGGGCCAGCCCGAGCTCGTCGGCGAGCGCCCGAACCGTCGGCAGTCGCGCGCCCGCGGGGCGGGAACCCGCGCGCATCTCGGCCAGCAGGCGGTCGCGCAGCTGCTCGTAGGGAGCCTCGGCGGGCATCAGTCGTAGCTGCGGTGGATGAGGTGGCTCAGCACGATCGCGCTGCGCGTGTGGTCGACGCTCGGCGCGATGCGCACGCGCTCGAGGGCGTCCTCCAGCGAGGGGATGTCGCGCGAGCGGATGTGCACCACGGCATCCGCGGACCCCGTCACGGTCGACGCGTCCACCACCTCGGGCACCTGCGACAGGATGCGCTTGAGCTCGTCGGGCGCCACGGTGCCCCGGCAGAACAGCTCGACGTAGGCCTCGGTGGCCATGCCGTCGACGGCCGGGTCGACCTGGATGGTGAACGCGCGGATGACGCCGTCGGCGACGAGGCGGTCCACGCGCCGCTTCACGGCCGACGCCGAGAGGCCCACGCGATCGCCGATGTCGCCGTATCCGGCGCGGGAGTTCTGGCGGAGCAGATCGAGGATGCGGTAGTCGATGTTGTCCACCGCAGAATCCTAGGCCGATTCCTTGCGTCAGAGGGGGGATTCGCGCAGCGATCGTGCACGCGACGCCGAACTCTTCGAGATGCATGCGTGCCACACTGGCCTCACGATCATCCGGGGTGAGGCGGGTGCGCTCGGGCCCCCCACGGTTACCTGCCGGGTCGCACAGCCTCACCCGGGATGTCGATAGCGTGCAGGGATGGCCTTCGTCTTCCCCGATCCGACGCACGTGCCGTTGCGCGGTGGACCCGTGGTGCGCTGGGGCGTGCTCGCGCCCGGCGCCATCGCGAACGACTGGGTGGCCGCCGTGCACCGGTTCACCGACCAGCGGGTGGTCGCGGTCGCCTCGCGGTCCGCCGAACGGGCGTCCGAGTTCGCAGCGCGCCATGGCATCGAGGCCGCGTACGGCTCGTACGAGCAGCTGGTCGCCGACCCGCAGGTCGACGTCGTGCTCGTCGCGGCCCCGCACTCCGAGCATCGCCGGCTCGCGCTGCTCGCGATCGACGCGGGCAAGCACGTGCTCGTCGAGAAGCCGATGGGGGTCTCCGCCGCGGATGCCGCGGAGATCGTGGTCGCCGCGCGCACCGCCGGGGTCTTCGCGATGGAGGCGTTGTGGTCGCGGTTCCTGCCGCAGACGACGATCATCCGCACCCTGCTCGACGACGGCGTGCTGCAGACCCCGGTCGGTGCCGCCGCGACGTTCGCGGGGCGCTTCGAGTACGACCCGCACAGCCGCGCCTTCGATCCGGCGCTCGGCGGGGGGAGCCTGCTCGACCTCGGCGTCTACACCCTGTGGTGGGCGCACTTCGTGCTCGGGCGACCGGAGTCGGTCTCGGCGACCGGCGAGCTCGCCCCGACGGGCGTCGACGCGGATGCGCGCGTCGTGCTCGGCTGGGGGCCGGAGGTCTCGGCCAGCTCGTTCACGAGCATGACGGTCGACCTTCCGATCACCGCGATGGTCGCGGGGTCGAACGGGCTGAAGCTCGAGGTCGAGCCGTTCGTCGGACCCGGCGGGTTCCGGATCGGGCGCATCGACGGCGGCAACGCCTACTGGGAGGACGAGACGGGCATGCGCTGGCGCGACGGGCTCGCCTACCAGGCGACCGCGGTGGCGCAGCACGTGGCCGACGGCCGGATCGAGGCGCCCGAGCATCCGCTCGACACCACCCTCGACGTGCTCTCTACCATCGACGCCGCCCGAGCCCAGCTCGCCGCACGCTGAGGCGTCAGTTTGTGTCGCCATCCCGCGCCGGATGCCGACACGAAGTGACGCCTCGGTCGTAGCGTGAGGGGGTGAGCGTGCTGACACCCGAACTGCTGGAGCGGATCCGCGAGCGGGCCCCCGGATACGACCGCGAGAACCGCTTCTTCGACGAGGACCTCACCGAGCTGCGCGACGCCGGCTACCTGCGCCCGCGCAGTCTCGCCGAGTGCGTCGCCGACCAGCGGCTGCTCGCCGCCTACGCCCCGGCGACGGCCCTCGCGATCAACATGCATCTCGTGGTGGTCGGCATCGCGCGCACGCTGTCGGAGCGCGGCATCCCCGACCTCGACTGGGTGCTCGCGGATGCCGAAGCCGGCGAGCTGTTCGCCTTCGGCAACAGCGAGCCCGGCAACGACCTCGTCATGTGGGACTCGCTCACGACCGCCGAACGCGTGGAGACCCCCGTCGCCGGTTACGCCTTCACGGGCACCAAGATCTTCACCTCGCTCGCGCCCGCCTGGACCCGCCTCATCGTCTTCGGAAAGCAGGCGGACGGCCCGGACGGCCCCCGGCTCGTGCACGGCATCCTCACCCGCGACGACGCGGGCGTCACCACCCTCGACGACTGGGACACCCTCGGCATGCGCGCCACCCAGTCCCGCACCACGACACTCGACCACGCCGTCGTACCGGATGCGCGCATCGTGCGGTTCCTGCCGGTCGGCCCGAACGCCGACCCGTTCATCTTCGCCCTGTTCGCGAACTTCCTCACCCTCATCGCCGCCGTCTACGCGGGGATCGCCGACCGCGCGCTCGAGCTCGCGGTCGAGGCGGTGCGGCGGCGCACCGGCCTCAAGAACGCGGGGGCGAGCTACGCCCTCGACCCCGACATCCGCTGGCGGGTCGCGGATGCGGCGCTCGCGCTCGACGCGCTGGCCCCGCAGCTCGACGCGGTCGCGCGCGACGTCGACGAGAAGGCCGATCGCGGGGCGCGCTGGTTCCGCGACCTCACGGGCCTCAAGCACCGCGCGACCGAGACCGCGCGCGAGGTCGTCGACCAGGCGATGCGCCTCGCGGGAGGGGGCGGCTACCGCAGCTCGAGCGAGCTCGTGCGGCTGCAGCGCGACGTGCTCGCCGGCATCTACCACCCCTCCGACACCGAGTCGGTGCATGCGACCGTCGCCGCGAACCTGCTCGGTCCGCTCCCCTGATCGGGGGACGCTCCTCGCGCACGGTCGTGTACCCCGCCGGGTTACGATGATCCGTCATGTCCTCCACCCGCGAGCCGGCGCGAACCGCCCGAACCCCCTCGCGACCGGACATCCAGGTGCTGCGCGCGCTCGCGGTCGGGGGCGTGCTGCTCTATCACCTCTGGCCCGAGCGGATCGCCGGCGGGTACGTGGGCGTCGACGTGTTCTTCGTGGTGTCCGGGTTCCTGATCACCTCGCACCTGCTGCCCACGGCCGTGCGCAGCGGGGTGCACGTCGGGCGCTTCTGGGCGCGCCGGGCGCGTCGGCTGCTCCCGCTGGCGGGAGTCGTGCTGCTGGCGACGATCGGCGCGGCGCTGCTGTGGATGCCGGCGTCGACCTGGATCCCGACCCTGCGCAACGCCGTCGCCGCCGCGCTCTACGGGCAGAACTGGTTGCTGATCCATGACTCCGTCGACTACCTGACGCGGGATGCGGCGCCGTCGCCCACCCAGCACTTCTGGTCGCTGTCGGTGGAGGAGCAGTTCTACATCGTCTGGCCGCTCCTGTTCGTCGTCGCGATCTGGCTCGCCGGTCGTTCCGGTCATCAGCTCGGAACGACGGGCCACGCGAGCCGTGCCCGCAGGTTCTCGTTCGCGGCGATCGTGCTCGTGCTGGTGGGGTCGTTCGCCGCCTCGGTGGTGCAGACCGCCGGCGATCCCGGATTCGCCTACTTCGCGACCACCACGCGCGCGTGGGAGTTCGCGGCGGGTGCCCTGCTCGCGTTCGGTGTCTCCTCCCGGATCGACGTCGCACCCCTCACGCGCCGCGCCACCATCCTGCGCACCTCCGGGGCGTGGGCCGGCTTCCTCACGATCGTCGGCTCGATGCTCCTGATCCCCGACGGCGCGCCGTTCCCCGGGTGGATCGCCGCGATCCCCGTGCTCGGCACCGTGCTCTGCCTCGCGGCGGGTGACCCCGGGCATCCGTTCTCCCCGACGGTGCTCGGACGCATCCGCCCGGTGACCTACCTCGGCGACATCTCGTACGGGGTGTACCTGTGGCACTGGCCGCTGATCATCGTGCTCGCGAGCGCCGTCGGGCCCCTCACCACCGGGATGAAGGTCGCCGTGATCGGCGGCGCGATCCTGCTCGCCGCGATCTCGAAGGTGCTCGTGGAGGATCCCTTCCGGTTCGGCACCCTCTGGACGACGCCGTGGTGGCGGGGATTCGCGCCGGCGGCGACCTCGATCGCGCTGGTGGTGGCCGTGGCGGGAAGCGGGCTCTGGATTCTCGGCAACCAGTCCGAGCCCGCCAGCGCGCAGGGCGAGATCCCCGACCTCGAGGCACCGGTCGCTCCCCTCGAGCCGCTCGTGCCGTCGATCGGCGCCCGCGTCGACGACAAGGCGGGGATGTACGACTGCTTCGACCTCACCCACGAGGCGGCGCATCGCTGCTCCTACGGTCCCGAGGATGCCGCGGTGCGGATCGCCCTCACCGGCGACTCCCATGCCGCGATGTACATCCCGGCACTCCGGGATGCCGCCGAGGCGGGCGCCTGGCGCCTCGACACCTTCGTCGGCGTCTCCTGCGACGGCGCCGGGTTCTACGCCTGCGCCGGCGGCTCGGAGGTTCCGGACCTCCTCGAGGCCGGCGGGTACGACCTGATCCTGGCCACCGGCTACCGCGGGTCCACGACCCCGGCCGACGACGTCGCCGCGTTCTACCGCGTCCTCGTCGAACACGATCTGCCGGTCGTCGTCATCGCCGACGTCCCGCGGGTCACGGATGCCGCCTACCGCTGCATCGACGACAGCCGTGGCGACCCGGTGCGCGCGGCCGACTGCATCGTGTCGCGCACGGAGGCCCTCGACGAGGTGCCGGACCGGGCCGCCGCCGCGGCGCGTGAGCTCGCGATCCCGGTCATCGATCCCATCCCCGTGCTGTGCACTCCGACGGGCTGTCCGCAGGTGCTCGGCAACGTGGTGCTCTATCAGGACCTCAACGCCCACCTCACACGGACCGCCGTCATGGCCCTGGAACCGTGGCTCGAGCAGCACATCGCCGCTAACCTGACCGCATGACCGGCCCCGTGCTCTTCATCGGCGACTCGATCACCGATGCCGGGCGACGCGACGATCCGGACGGCCTCGGCCGCGGCTATGTGCGCCTCGCGGCCGAGGGTCTCGCGCGGCGCGGCGACCATCGCACGATCGTCAACCGCGGAATCGGCGGGGACCGCATCGGCGACCTCCGCGAGCGCTGGCAGGCGGATGCGATCGAGCTCGCCCCGAGCGTGCTCACCGTCTACATCGGCATCAACGACACGTGGCGGCGCTTCGACCGCGGCATGCCGACGAGCGCCGCGCACTTCGAGAGCGTCTACAGGGGCCTGCTCGAGGAGGCGCTCGCGGCGTCGAACCCGCGGCTCATCCTCGTCGAGCCGTTCCTGACGCCGGTGCGGGACGAGCAGAGGGAGTGGCTCGACGATCTCGACGGCAAGCGCGCCGCCGTCGCGTCGCTCGCCACCGAGTTCGCCGCGGCCTTCGTGCCGCTGCACCGGGTGCTCACGGTCGCGGCGCTCCACCACGGCGCCGCGGCGATCGCGGCCGACGGCGTGCACCCCACCCCGCTCGGCTCGGAGCTGATCGCCGAGTCGTGGGAGGCCGCCGAGGGCGCCTCCGCCGCGTAGCACGCGGCGTTCGCAGTGCGCGCGAGGGCATTCGGCCCGAACGCGAATCCGCACTCCGCGGAGCGTCGAGTGGCACCATGGACGCATGCTCCACCTCGAACTCGAACCCGTCACCGTCGGCACCTCGGGCCTCGGCAAGCGGCCCGGCGCGGATCTCGCCCTCGCCACGGCGATCCTGTCGTCGACGTTCCACCAGGCCGACACCTCGAACAACTACGCCGACGGCGAGAGCGAGCGCCTGCTCGGTGAGGCGATCCGCGGGATCGGCGGCCTGCCCGAGGAGCGGGTGGTGTTCTCGAAGGGCGACCAGGACCCGGTGACCGGTGCCTTCACGGGCGACCGGATGCGACGCAGCTTCGAGGAGTCGACCGAGCGGCTCGGCCTCGAGACGCTTCCGCTCTACCACCTGCACGATCCGTACACGATCTCGGTGACCGACGCGATGGCGCCCGGCGGGGCGGTCGACGCCCTCATCCGGCTGCGGGAGCAGGGCCGGATCGGGGCGATCGGCATCGCCGCGGGTCGCCGCGAGCTGGTGGAGGAGTACGTGCGGACCGACGTGTTCGACGCGGTGCTCACCCACAACCGGTACACGGTCGTCGACCGCTCCGCCGAGCGGATCCTGGATCTCGCGACCGAGCGCGGCATGACCGTGTTCAACGCCGCGCCCTTCGGCGCCGGCATCCTCGCGGGCGACAACTTCCGCGGCCGCACCTACGGCTACTCGGAGCCGAGCGCCGAGTTCCTGGCGCACGTCGACCGCTTCCGGGCGCTGTGCGCCGAGTGGGGTGTCGAGCCCGCGACGGCGGCTCTGCACTTCTCGCTGCGGGATCCCCGCATCCATTCGACCGTGGTGGGCGTCAACTCGACGGAGCGCCTCGCCGAGCTCGAGCGCCACGTGCAGGCGAGTGTCGACGTGGAGTTCTGGGCGGCGCTCGACGCGCTCGGCACGCCGCCGGCACCGCCCACCGACTGAGGCGCCCCGCGATCAGTGCGTGCCGCGGGGCAGCACGATGCGGAACTCCGTGCCGACGCCCTCCTCGCTCGCGACATCCATCTCGCCGTCGTGCGCGCTCACGATCGCCTTGGTGATGTTGAGGCCGAGTCCCACGCCCGGCACCGCGTTCCGGGTGGCGGTGCTCGCGCGGAAGAAGCGGGTGAACAACCGGTCGACCTCGTCGGGCGGGATGCCGAGGCCGGTGTCGCGCACGCTGATCGTCGCCGCCTGTTCGTCGGCGGTGAGGGTGACCACGACGTCGCCGCCTCTCGGGGTGAACTTGAGCGCGTTCGAGATGAGGTTGTCGACCGCCTGGCCGATCCGAACGGGGTCGGCCAGGACCCGCACCTCGCGTTCCGGTACGGCACTCACCATGCCGACGCCGCCCGTGTCGGCGACCGGCTGCGCCGACTCGATCGCCGCACGCACGACGGCGGCGAGGTCGACCTCGTGCTTGTCGAGCGGGAAGCGCCCCGACTCGACCTGCGCCGTGAACAGGAGGTCGCCGACGAGCCGCAGCAGCCGGCGCGCGTTGCGCTCGGCGACGGACAGGAACTGCAGCTGCTCCTCGGTGAGCGGATGCTCGGTGTCGTCGCGCAGGAGCTCCAGGTAGCCGAGGATCGAGCTGAGCGGGGTGCGCAGCTCGTGCGAGATCATGCCGACGAACTCGTCCTTCATGCGGGAGACCTCGTGGGCGCGCGTCTCGTCGGTCGCGACCAGCAGGTAGCCGACCCGCGCATCGGTACCGTCGCGACGGATGGTGATGGTGAGGCGCACCGGCACGGTCGACCCGTCCTCGCGGGTCATCGGGAACTCGCGTACGACCGGGATGCCGGTGTCGGCGAGCGCGAACAGGGAACGCACGCCCGGTGAGAGCGGGTCGTCGTCGCGCACGCGCAGCGCCTCCGTGTCGAGCATGGCGACGGTGTCGGGCGAGAACAGCTCCTGCACCCGCATCGCGTACTCGGCGTCGAGGTCTTCGAAGCCGAACAGTTCGGTCGCACCCGGGTTCCAGGCCACCACGAGCCCGTCGTGGTCGGTCGCGACGACGGCCTGGGCGGTCGTCGCGTTCCAGACGCTGCGGAACATCTCGAGCAGCTCGCGGTAGCGCTGCTCGCTGTCCTGCAGCTTCGCGACGGCGCGCATGGTCTCCTCGAGCGCATCCGACCGTTCGGCGACCAGCCGCTCCGCCTCTTCGGCACGGACGCGGCCGAGGCGCGACAGCTCGTTGATGATCACCGCCACCACGGCGAAGATCGCGGGCGAGACGATGACACGGAGCCACTGCGAACCGCTCTCGGGCGGGTCGGCCAGGTAGGGCAGCGAGAGCGCGAGCGACGACAGCCCCACCACGATGATCACGTTCCGCAAGCCCGGGGCGGCGGCGAGCCAGACGATGGGCATCAGGATGAGGGCGGCGTAGATCGAGCCGGTGCCGCCGGTGCCTGCCCGGAACAGGCCGAGCCCGAGGATGTCGATCATCGGGATGGTGAGCACGGTCCACTCGGGTACCGGCGTGCGCTGCAGGCTCAACACGAGCGCCATCGACGTCGCCGCCGCGACCGCCCCTATCCCGACGAGCGCGGCGGGAAGCGGGTCGAAGACGAGGTCCGGGGTGACCAGCGTGATCACGATCGCGAGCACGAGTGCGGTCGCGGTCGGCGCCTGCTTGAGCAGGGGGCTCGGGGTGTCGAGGAACGCGTACCAGCGCTCCCAGACCCGCCCCTCGGCCCGCGTCACGGCGACCCGATCGCCCGTTCGGCGACGGCCGCGACCTGCGCGCCGGTGAACGGCTTCGGCAGCACCGCGTCCGCTTCCGGATAGCGGGTGGCGTCGTGCACAGAGGTGATCGCGAGCAGGCAGTCGGGATGGGTGCGCCGCAGGTGCTCGGCGAACTCCTCCCCGGAGATGCCGGGGAGGATCAGGTCGACGATGGCGAGCACGGGGCTGACCGTCTCGAGCAGCTCGAGTGCCTTCTCGCCGCTCGCGGCCACGACGACGTCGCAGCCGGAGCGTTCGAGGTAGCGTCGCAGCAGCCCGGCCTGGTCGTCGCTGTCTTCGACGACGAGCGCGACGGGGAGTCCGCTCACGCGAAGAACGCCTGTCGCACCCAGACGATCGCGACGAGGACGACGACGGCGATCCCCGCCTGCACCAGCAGCAGGTACTCGCGTCGTGCGATGCGGCGCAGGTCGGCCCACGCCTCGGTGCGGTCGTGACGAGACTGCTCGCTCATCCCAGGACCCTCCCCGTCTTCTCGGTCTTGATCCAGACGGTATCCGCCTTGCGCCACTCCTTGAGGTACGAGTCGACCGTGATGGCGCACAGAAGCGGACCGTATCCCACGAGGTAGATGAGCAGCGGCGACAGGAAGCGTCCGGCCTTCGTGTTCTCGATCATCCGCGCGAGCGCCGCCCCCGCCATCGCCGCGGAGATCCAGACGTAGATGCCGAGGGTCAGCCAGAAGTACCCCTCCGGCAGCAGCTTCATGCCGAACAGCGCCGGCAGCTGCACCTCGATGAGGCCGGGGAAGAGCGCCGCGACCATCACCACGAACGAGATCGCACCCGGGAACAGGAACGCCTCGCGCCAGGACAGCCGTCCGACCCGCCCGTCGAGCTGCACCCCGAGCACCATCGAGAAGATGTAGGTGAGGGCCGCCGTGATCCACAGCGCCCGGAACACGAGCTGCGCCAGGTCGCTCTCGAGCAGCAGCAGGCCGACCAGCCCGATCGACGAGAGGATCATCGCGAACGGCAGCAGGAAGATGCTGAACCAGGACGCCCCGAAGGCGATGTTGCCGAGGTGGTGCACGCCGCGGCCCCAGCGGAACCAGACCTTGCGGTACATCGAGCTCACCTGCACGTTGCCGCGGGCCCAGCGAAGCCGCTGCTTCCAGAGCGCGTCGATCGTGCCGGGTTCTTCGGCCAGCACCACGGCGTGCGGCTCGAACACCATGCGCCGCCCGTGCAGCTGCGATTCGAAGGTCGCCACGGTGTCCTCGGCGAGCGTGCCGGTCGGGATGGCGCCGCCGATCGCCTCGAGGTTCGCGCGCGAGTGCAGCTGCGCGCCGCCCGCGAGGCAGGCGTGGGCGCCCAGCACGTTCTGCGCCCGGCGCGAGGCGAGCTGTGCGAGCACGTACTCGATGGCGATGAACCTCGTCATGTAGTTGGGGTCGCGACTGCCCTCGGCGATGTAGCCCGACACCGCGCCCACCTGCGGGTCGGCGAGGTGCTGCGTCATGCGGCGCAGGGAGCTGTGGGTGAAGATCACGTCGGCGTCCATGATGAGCACCGCCTCGGCCCAGTCCTCGCCGAGCACCACCCGCACCCCGTGGTTCAGGGTGTGCGCCTTGCCCTGGCCGCCCTGCTGCCGCTGCAGCAGGAACACCTGGCCGGCGTGCTCGGCGGCTTTCGCCCGCACCACATCCGGGGTGTCGTCGGTGGAGGCGTCGTCGATCACGTAGACCCGGAGCGCCTCGGCGGGGTAGTCCAGTTCGAGCAGCCGGTCGATGGTCGTGCCGACGACCGCTCCCTCGTTCCAGGCGGGCACCAGCACGGCGACGTTCGGGGTGAACGGCTCGGCTTTGCCGTAGTGGTTGATGAACGCGTGCAGCGGCACGACGAGGAAGTGGATGGCGGCCGTCACCACGGGGACCGCGCCGGTGGCGACCAGGACCAGGAGCACCACCACCAGTGCGTCGTACGCCACCTGCCAGAACGCGTCCATCACACCGCCCCCTCGTCGTCGAGACCCGCCAGCAGCGGGATCACCCGCTCGTAGCGTCCCACGTCGGAGGCGACGTGACTGTCCGTCGACGCGACCAGCTCGACCCCGGCGGCGTGGGCGGCGGCGAGCGCCTGCGGCCCCGGGCACGCCCACTTCTCGTTGACCTCGACGGCCGTTCCGGTCGCGGCGGCGACGCCCGCCCATTCCGCGAGCCGTTCGGCGCCGAGGGACTCCTCGGAGAGGCCCACCTTGGGAAGGATCGAGAAGCAGTGCGCGAGCTGGTTGCCGGGGTGGCGGCGCATCGCCCCGACCAGTCCGGAGATCAGCAGGTCGAGCGCGTCGTCCGGTGCGAGGCCCTGCGCCAGGCGCTCGACCGTCGCGGCGGGCGACCACGGTCCGTCGGTTCCGGGGAACTGGTGGTCGGCCATGAGGATGCGGTCGACACCGGCGAGGTCGGCCGGGATGTCGAGCCCGCCGGCCGCGTCGAGGATCTTCGCCTCGACCCCGGTGCGCACGACGAGCCCGTCGGGCACCTCGAGCCCCGCGACGGCGGCGAGGAACTCGGGCACCCAGGTGGTGTCGCGGCGCACGTGGTCGACGAGACGCAGCTCGGTGAGTCCGGCGGCATGGGCGGCGGCGACGTTCTCGGCGAGCGTCGAGACCGCGTCGTCCGAGAACGTCGAGTGCACGTGGTGGTCGCCGCGCAGAGCGGGGTGCATGGTCAGTCCTCGTCCTGGTGGGCTGCGTGCGCCGACTCGAGCACCTCGCGCGGGTCGAGCACGACGTCTTCCAGGAAGCGCACCGAGGCGAGCTCCCGGAAGCCGACGTGCTCCGGCAGGCGCGCCCCCGTGAACAGGTCGACGACGAGCGACGGGATGTCGACCCCGGCGGCGATCGTCAAGGGGAGGGCGCCGGGGAACCGGGGGTTCACCTCGAGCAGGGCGGCGCGTCCCTCGCGGTCGCGGCGCAGCTGCACGTTCGCGACGCCGACGAGGCCGATCGCCCGCGCCACCGCGGCCGCCGTCTCCTCCAGTTCCGGGTCGTGGACGGTGCGCCCCGCGATCGCGACGCCCGAGTCCACCCGGGCACGGATGCGCGGCACGGCGGCCACCACGCGGCCGTCCGCATCCGCGAGGACGTCGACGGAGTACTCCTCGCCGGGCAGGAGGTCCTGCACGAGGAGGTCCTCGTCGACGGGCAGCCGCTCGAGCGCCGCCCGGTCGGGCACCACCCGGACACCGCGGCTGCCGGCTCCGCGCCGGGGTTTGGCGAACACCGGGAACTCCCAGTCGACGGCGAGCGCGTCGGGCCCCGCGAGCACCGTGCGCGGGACGTTGACGGTGGGCGTGCAGCGCTCCGCGAGCGCGAGCTTGTCGAGCGCGACGGCGAGGGTGTCGGCGCTCGGGGCCGCCAGCACCGCAGGGGTCAGTTCGGTTCGGCGGGTGGCGAGGGCCTCGAGCTCGACGTCGACGGTCGAGATCACCACGTCGAGGGCGTCGTCGGCGACAAGGGCGGCCAGCCCCGGCACGAACGCGTCCGAGCGCCCGGGTTCGACGAGGCGGCGCTGCGCAGCCGGCACCAGGTAGAGGCCGGCGGCCCACCCGTCCATATCCGCCGCGAACACCGTCACGTCGTCGCGCGCCAGCAGCGAGCGGATCACGGCGACCCCGGCTGCTCCGCCCGCGCCGGTGACGAGCACGCGGGTCATCGCACCTCCCGGTCGCGGCGGACGTCGACCCGATCGCGCACAGGGGTCGAGAGGTCGGAGGTCTCGCGCACGATCTCGAGGGGCTCGACGTTCTCGCTGCTGCTGAAACGCGACCAGTAGCGCGCGGTCGCGCGCACGAAGTCGGGGGCGAGGTAGGCGCGGTTCTCGGCCTGCGAGCGGAAGCAGGCGAGCAGCTCGAGCTTGCGGTCGACGAAGCCGTCGATCGACACGAATCGGGTGGGGCGGAAGTCGACCGTGGCCGAGGGGCTCTGATAGCAGGCGACCGTGTCGATGCTGCGGGTGGCGACGATCGTCGCCTCGTGCACGGCCCGGTGGTCCTGGTGGCGGTCGTGGTTGGTGTGGGTGTAGACGATCGTCGGCACCACCTCGCGCACGACCTCCTCGATGAGCCTCACGGTGCCGCCGCCACCCGAGATCTCGGTGTCGGTGAGGTCTTGGAGGAACAGCCGGGCTCCGAGCAGCTCGGCGGCCGCGAGCGACTCGTGCTGGCGGTTGTCGGCGTCGCCGCCGCGGGCACCCCGGGAGAGGGTGAGGATCGTGATCTCGTCGCCGGCGGCCCGGTGCGCCGCCAGGACGCCGCCGACGCCGATCTCGACGTCGTCGGGATGCGCGCCGACGGCGAGCACGTACTGCTTCTGGGCGACCGCCTCGCGGCGCGCGCGGCCCTCGTCGGCCAGGCGCGTCACGACCTCGACGAGGCGGGTCGAGTCGATGGGCTTGGTGAGGAACTCGTCGGCCTGCGCGCGCAGAGCCGACACGGCGTAGTCGACCGAGACGTGCGCCGTCATGATCACGACCGGCATCCAGGGGGTGTCGATGCGCACCGCCGTCAGCAGGTCGAGCCCCGAGATGCCGGGCATCTGGATGTCGGTCACGAGCACGTCGGGACGGAACGATCCGACCGCGGCGAGAGCCGACGGCCCATCGGTCGCGGTCTGCACCACGCATCCGGCACGGCGCTCCAGCACCGTCTTCACGAACAGCGCGACATCCGGATCGTCGTCGACGACGAGAACCCGGCGTGCCTCCTCAGTCATCTGCCACCCCCTGCTCCGAGCCTAGGGCCCGACCTGTCTGTGGACCAGGAGCGCGCCGCGTGCGCGCCTCAGGGCGCCGCGTAGAGAGAGCGCGCCAGCGCGTCGAGCACTGCGGCCGAGCGCGGCCCGAAGCTCAGCACCACCCCGTCGGCCATGTCGACGAAACGGCGATGCTCGCCGGCCGTCGTCAGGCCGATCGCGGGCTTCGCGGCGAGCAGGCCGTCGACGCCGCCGGCCGAGGCGAGTCCGTCGGTCATCACGAGGATGAGGTCGGGGTCGGCCGCGATCATCGCCTCGTCGGTCATCGGCACCTCGCCCGACCATCCGAGTTCGCTCGCGAGATCGCGCGCGCCGAGGGCGGTGATGAGGCGGCTCGCGCCGGACTCCTCGCCGAACAGGTAGTAGATGCCGGATCCGCCGCGCAGGTAGAGGAACATGACACGCAGCTTCGCGTCGTCGGAGGCCGGGGCGATCTGCGCGATCTGCGCGATCGTGTCGTCGACCTCTGCGGTGATCCGGTCGGCGAGCCGTTCGCCGAGCTCGCCGACGCCGAGCGCCGCGGCGACGTCGCGGGCGAGCTGTGCCGCGCCGTCGAAGCTCGGCTCGTTGGCAAGGAACACGACGGTCACGCCCGAGGCGCGCAGCTGCTCGAGCACGTCGCGCGGGCCGATCGTGCCGTCGGTCAGCACGAGCGTCGGGCGCAGGGCCAGCACGCTCTCGGCGTTCACGGCGTGGGCGCCGGATGTGACCACGGGAAGGTCCTCGGTTCCCGGGAAGGTCGTCGACATGTCGCGGCCGACCAGCGAGTCACCGAGGCCGAGTCCCCAGACCGTCGCCGCGAGCGAGCCGGCCAGGTCGAGCGCGAGCACGCGCGAGGTGTCGGTCACCCGCACCTCGCGATCACCGCCGGGGTCGTGGGAGACGACAGTGGCGGGCAAGGTCTGCACCGGGTCGTCGGCGATCGGGGTGATCTCCGCGTCCGCGACGACCGCGGTGCTGGGCCCTTCCACCGTTCGCGGATCGGGATAGAGATCGAGCTCGGCGAGCGGTCGGTCATCGGCGATCCCCGTCGACGGCGTGACCGGATCAGACGCGCCGGGTGCCGCGCAGCCCACAAGCAGCGCGAGAGTCGCGACAGCCGCGAGGCAGGCGCGGAGTGCTCGGGTCACCCGCACATCCTACGCAGAAGTAAGGTGAGCCTAACCCGAGAGCGGCGGTGCCGCTTTCCGATTTCCCAGCCTGTGCACGGCGACCGCCCAGCATGCCTCCTTACCATGGTCGTATTCCCGCGGCGGCGCTGTGGTGGTCGCCGCCGCGGGAGATCCCCCGGAGCCTCCTCTTGTGCTCCGTGAGACGGCCCGCCCGATCCCCCTCCGGCGGGCCGTTTCCCTGTCCGGCGGTCGGAGCCGCGTTGAAACACCGGCGCAACATCGCGGGCCTAGGCTCGTGCCATGGGTGACCTGTTCGAGGGCTACGGCGCCGTCGCCACGCGCCGGAAGGGCACCCCGCCGTGGGATGAGATGTTCGCATCCGGCGATGCCGCCCGCGTGCCGTACCGCGAGATCCATGCCGCCCTCGCCCGCATGACGCAGGAGGAACTGCGCGGGCGCACCGAGTCGCTGGCCAGTTCGTACCTCGCGCAGGGCGTCACCTTCGACTTCGCGGGCGAGGAGCGGCCGTTCCCGCTCGACGCCGTGCCGCGCGTGATCGAGCAGTCGGAGTGGGTCACCGTCGAGGCGGGCGTGAAGCAGCGCGTGAAGGCGCTCGAGGCCTTCCTCTCCGACGTCTACGGCACCCAGCGCGCCGTGCTCGACGGGGTCATCCCGGCCGGGCTCATCAGCTCGTCGAACCACTTCCACCGCGAGGCGCACGGGATCGAGCCCGCCAACGGGGTGCGCATCCAGGTGTCGGGCATCGACCTGATCCGCGACGAGGCCGGCACCTGGCGGGTGCTCGAAGACAACGTGCGGGTGCCGTCGGGGGTCAGCTACGTGATCTCCAACCGCCGCGTGATGGCGCAGACACTTCCCGAGCTGTTCGTCTCGATGCGGGTGCGGCCGGTCGGCGACTACCCGCAGCGGCTGCTGGGCGCCCTGCGCGCATCCGCCCCCGAGGGCGTCGACGACCCGACCGTCGTCGTGCTGACGCCCGGCGTCTACAACTCCGCCTACTTCGAGCACACCCTGCTCGCCCGGCTCATGGGCGTCGAACTCGTCGAAGGCCGCGACCTCTACTGCTCGGGCGGGCGCGTCTTCATGCGCACCACCGCCGGGCCGACCCGCGTCGACGTCATCTACCGCCGCGTCGACGACGAGTTCCTCGACCCGCTGCAGTTCCGCGCAGACTCGATGCTCGGCTCGCCGGGACTCATGATGGCCGCCCGCCTCGGCAACGTGACCATCGCCAACGCGATCGGCAACGGCGTCGCCGACGACAAGCTCGTCTACACCTACCTGCCCGACCTGATCCGCTACTACCTCTCGGAGGAGCCGATCCTGCCGAACGTGCAGACCTGGCGCCTCGAAGAGCCGGGCGCGCTCGAGGAGGTGCTCGACCGGCTCGACGAGCTCGTCGTGAAGCCCGTCGACGGCTCGGGCGGCAAGGGGCTCGTGGTGGGCCCGGATGCCTCCAAAGATCAGCTCGACGAGCTGCGCACCCGCCTGCAGCGGGATCCGCGCGGATGGATCGCGCAGCCCGTGGTGCAGCTCTCGACGATCCCGACGCTCGTCGACGACGGCCTGCGACCCCGGCACGCCGACCTGCGGCCGTTCGCCGTGAACGACGGCTCGGACATCTGGGTGCTGCCCGGCGGGCTCACCCGCGTCGCGCTCCCCGAGGGGCAGCTCGTCGTCAACAGCTCGCAGGGCGGCGGGTCGAAGGACACCTGGGTGGTCGGCACCGACCCGCTCAGCTCGCCGGGCCACGACATCCAGGCGCTCGTGGCGGAGCAGGCGGCCGTGACCAGTTCGATCCCGATCATCACCGAGTCGCACATCCAGGACCACAACCCGCAGGACGCGCCGCGCCGCGACCAGCAGCAACAGCAGCAGCAGCAACGCAGTCGGTTGAGTAGCGCCCGAAGGGCGCGTGTCGAAACCGAGTCAGAATGCTGAGCCGCATCGCCGAGTCGCTCTTCTGGATCGGCCGCTACATCGAGCGCAGCGACGGCACCGCGCGCATCCTCGACGTGCACCTGCAGCTGCTGCTGGAGGATCCGTGGATCGAGGAGAACCTCGCCTGCCGCTCGCTGCTCTCGGTCATGGGCGTCGAGGTCGAGGGCGACTCCGAGGTGGAGCGCGCCGACGTGCTCGCGATCCTCGCCGTCGACCGCAACCAGCCCGCCTCCATCGCGTACTCGCTCGCCGCCGCCCGCGAGAACGCGCGCCGGGCGCGCGAGGTCGTGTCGACCGAGCTCTGGGAGGTGCTCAACACCACCCGGGCCCGGATGCCGCGCAAGGTCGCGAGCGACAAGGTGCACGAGTTCTTCGCGTGGGTGCGCGAGCGCGCCGCCCTCGCGGTCGGCATCATCGAGTCGTCGACGAGCCGCGACGAGGCCTACCGCTTCTTCACCCTCGGCCGCTCGATCGAACGCGCCGACATGACCGCCCGGCTGCTCGCCACCCGCTCGCTCACCGAGGCGTCCGGCCCGAGCTGGACCACCATCCTGCGCTCGGTCGGCGCCTACGAGGCCTACCTGCGCACGTACCGCGGCGTGCCGAGCGCGCGCAACGCCGCCGAGTTCCTGCTGCTCGACCGGCTGTTCCCGCGCAGCATCCTGTTCTCGGTGACCCGCGCCGAGCAGAGCCTGCGCGACATCGAACCCCGCAGCGACCGGGTCGGGGTCTCCGACCAGGCCCTCCGCCTCCTCGGCCAGATCAGGTCCGAGCTCGAGTACCGCCCCATCGCCGACATCCTCGACGACCTGCCGCGCCACATGGACAGCGTGCAGGCCGCGACGAGCGCCGCATCCGAGGCGATCCGTCAGCGGTACTTCCCGACGAACGCGGCACCCAGCTGGGCGGGGGAGAGCACGTGAACCGCCTGCGCATCCGACACGTCACCGGCTTCCAGTACCAGGGCTCCGCCACCGCCTCCTACAACGAGGCGCGCATGCTGCCCGTCACGGGCGACGGCCAGCTCGTGCTCTACTCGAACCTCGAGATCTCGCCCATCTCGGGCACCCACAGCTACGTCGACTACTGGGGCACCCGCGTCTCGAGCTTCGAGATCCTGAACCCGCACGACGAGCTCTCGCTCACCGCCACGAGCCTCGTCGAGGTGCGCTCGCGCGACCACGACGAGCGCGGGCTCGACTGGCAGCAGCTCGCGGTCGAGACGGCGCGCGCGACCGAGTACGTCGAGCAGCTCGGGCAGACCCCGCGCACCCGGCCGCCCGCCGAGGTGGTGGAGCTGGCGCAGTCGATCGTGGCCGGATACGACGACCCGTGCGCCGCCGCGCGCGCGGTGTGCACGGCGATCGGCGAGCGGATCGAGTACATGCCGGGCGTCACGGGCGTGCACACGACCGCCGGGGAGGCGTGGGAGCACCGCAAGGGCGTCTGCCAGGACATCACCCACCTCGCCCTCGGCGCCCTGCGCTCGGTCGGCATCGCCGCGCGCTACGTCTCCGGTTACCTGCATCCGCGACCGGACGCCGAGATCGGCGTCACCGTCGCGGGGGAGTCCCACGCCTGGGTCGAGTGGTACTGCGGGCAGTGGCACGGCTTCGACCCGACCAACCTCATCGACATCGACGACCGCCACGTGATCGTCGGCCGCGGTCGCGACTACAACGACGTCGCCCCGCTGCGCGGCGTCTACGCCGGCCCGTCGAGCTCGAAGCTCTTCGTGACCGTCGAGATCACGCGCGAGGCGTAGCCGCCGCGGCATCGGCCACGGCGAGGTCGGATGCGGCGGCCGCGACGTTGCGGATCAGCAGGAACAGCCACACGAACACGAGCGCGAACGCCATGATCTCGACGACCGTCAGATAGAAGTAGCCGACCGCGTAGGCGACGAACGCGGCGACCACGACCGCGAGGAACGCGAAGCCCACCAGGAAGAACGGGCGGGGCAGCCGGGGTTCGAGGCGCGGCATCCGGATGACGAGGTATCCGAACGCGATCACCATGCCGATCGAGACACCGATGTGGATCGCGGTGTGCAGGTCTACCGTGAATACGCCGACCCCCGCCATGCAGAGTCCCAGCACGATCAACCCGACGGTGATCTCGGCGGCGTGGCGCCGGGCCGCCGGGTCGGGCGTGCCGTCGGGACGGCGGGTGAGGGGGCTCGCCTCGAGGTCGCTCGTCAGGTAGCTCGACAGCGTCGTGATGAGCACGCCCGCGACGATCATCGTGAAGTCGAACATGGCGCCCGAGAAGTCCTTGTCGACGCCCAGGTCGCTGATGTTGGTCTGCCACCAGTGCGGGTCGCTCTCGCTGAGCGTCGCCGAGAGCACGCCGAGCACCAGGAACACGACGAGCACGGTCGCCAGCCGGCTGGTGGTCATGTCGCTCGCCGAGAGGAACACCAGGTAGGCGGTCGCCGCCGCGCCGCCGCCCACCAGCCCGTAGGCGGCGAGGCTGTAGATGGCGGCGTCGATGAAGGCGTGCGCGAGCACGAAGGCGACCGTGATCCAGGCGAGCATCGCCACCGCCGCGTGGGCGAGGGCGAGCGCGCCGATGTCGACGATCCGGCGCCACAGGGGAATGGTGCGGCGCCACTCGCGGCCCGGGCGCCCGGAGGAGAGCACGTAGCCCGCCACGAAGACGCACAGGCCGACCGCGCCCGAGGTGAAGGTGGTCAGGGTTCCGACCGACCCCGGCCCGGAGAGCGGGGGCGTGCCGCCGTGGAAGACGAGCAGACCGGTCAGGGCGCCCGCGGCGAAGCCGACGATCGCCACGACCAGCGCAGTGGACTCGATGCGGGCAGCGGTGCCGTTCACCCTCCTGTCATACACCCGCCGCGAGACGGTTAGGCTCGGGAGGCCATGACCGACGCGCAGGACCCGACCGAAGCGATCGAGCTGCCGCGGCGGAGGCGCTTCGTCGACCTGAGCCCGCTGCGCGAGCATCCGGTGTTCGCGAGGCTCTTCATCGGCACCTCCATCTCGGGCGTCGGATTCTGGGTCACCTCGGTCGCGGTCGGCCTGTTCATCTTCGACATCACGGGCGACACCTTCGCCGTCGCGCTCGTCGGCGGCATCTCGCTGGTGCCGATGATCGTCGCGGGTCTCTGGGGCGGGATGCTCGCCGACGCCTTCGACCGGCGGAAGGTGCTCATCATCTCGAGCATCGTCGCGTGGGCGGCGATCATCGGGATCGTCGTGCTCGCGGCGATCGATTCGGGCGTTCCCGGCCGGCCGCCGGTGTGGCCGCTGTACGTGCTCACCACGCTCAACGCGGTCGCGTCGACCATCTCGAACGCCACCCGCAGCTCCGTGACGCCGCGCATCGTGCCTGCCGACATGGTGTCGCGGGCCAACGCCCTCAACGGCATCACCTTCGGACTGCAGCTCACCATCGGTCCCGCGCTCGCCGGGGTGCTCGTCGCGGCGATCGGCTTCCCGCTCACCTTCGCGGTCGACGCCGTGCTGTTCACGGCCGGCTTCCTCGGGGTGCTCGGCCTGCCGAAGCTGCCCCCGCTCAGCCACGCGGCGAAGCCCGGACTGGAGTCGCTGCGCGACGGCATTCGGTTCCTGAAGACGGCGCCCAACATCCGCATGAGCTTCATCGTCGACATCGTGGCCATGAGCCTCGGGCGCCCCTACGTGCTGCTGCCGGCGATCGGTGCGTCGGTGCTCGGCGGCGGGCCGGTCACGGTGGGCGTGCTCACGGCGGCCACCGCGATCGGCACCTTCCTGACCGGACTGTTCAGCGGACCGGTCGCCCATGTGCACCGCTACGGGGTCGCGATCGGGCGCGCCATCATGCTGTTCGGTGCGTTCACGGCGCTGTTCGGCATCGTCATCGCGGTCGCGGCGACCGGATGGTTCGGGCCGGTCGGGGCGAGCTGGGACCAGGTGAACCTGCCCCTGCTGCTGCTCGCGGCCGTGGCGCTCGCCGGCACCGGCGCCTCCGACGAGGTGAGCGCGATCTTCCGCTCGACGATGTTGCTGACCGCCGCCCCGGATGAGATGCGCGGCCGACTGCAGGGCATCTTCATCGTCGTGGTCACCGGCGGTCCGCGCATCGGCGACATGATCGCGGGCGGTCTCGCGGTGCTCACCACCGTCTGGCTTCCGCCCGTCGCGGGCGGTCTCGCGATCGTCGCGATCATCGCGATCCTGCTGCGCGCCCAGTCGACGTTCCGCCTCTACGACGCGCGCGATCCGCAGCCGTAGTGCTCAGCTGATCGGGTGGCGGCGCTCCTCCCACGCGGCCACCTCGGCGTCGACGTCGCGCGTGGGGGTGATGACGGGCGGGCCGCCGAGCAGCTGCCGCCGCGCCTCGACCACGCGGGTGTTGAAGTCCTCGACCGCGGCGCGCACCTCGGCGGTGCGCGTCAAACCGTCGAGGCGCGTCTCCAGTTCGGCGTCCTCGGCGCGCAGCAGGATCGCCGTCGGGCCGAGCCCGCGCAGCTGCTCGCGCTCGATCTTGCGGCGGATCCACCAGTCCGGATCGTGCGGGCGCCCGTCGCCGATGCCGGGCAGCGGCTTGCCGGCGCCCGGCAGGTTCTCGAAGTCGCCGCGTCGCATCGCCTGCTGCACCGCGATCTCGGCGGCCAGGGCGCGGTCCGCATCCGTCGCCTCGCGCTGCTCGGGTTCGGGCTCCGGCTCCTCGCCGAGCTGCTCGCGGCGGAAGCGGTCGAGCCGGTAGCGCAGGGCGGCGCGGATCGCGTCGCCGTCGCTCTCGGTCATGGCAGCAGCGTAGGCCGGGTCGGGCGTGGGCGCAGGATGCGAGAAAGCGCTTTCTCGGATACGCTGGCGTCGAGCAGCGAAGGAGCGCGATGACCACCCCGGATTCCGCGGACGCCGCGCCCGCGCGCCGATGGCTCCTGGATCCCGCCCCGCTCGTCGAGAGCCCCGCCTATCGCCGATTCTGGGTGAGCGGTGTCGCCGCCGGGGTCGGAACGCAGCTGACGGCCGTCGCCATCGGGATCCAGATCTACGCCATCTCGGGGTCGACCGCCGCCGTCGCGTTGGTCGGCGGCTTCGCGCTCGTGCCGATGATCGTGGTCGGGCTGGCGGGCGGAACGCTCGTCGACGCCTTCGACCGCCGCCGCGTGCTCATCGCCGCGTCGAGCGTCGCGTTCGTCGCCCCGGTGGGCATCGCCGCCCTGGCCTGGGCCGAGGTCGACGCGCTCTGGCCGTACTACGCCTTCACCACGCTCTCCTCCACCGCGGGCTCGCTCGTGGGGGCGGCCCGATTCGCGATCCACCCGCGCCTCGTGCCCTATCGGCTGCTGCCCGCCGTGGCCGCCCTCTCGGGGCTCAGCGCCGGGTTGCAGACCGCCGTCGGCCCCGCCCTGGCCGGTCTGCTGGTGGCGGCGTTCGGGTTCGCCTGGACCTACACGATCGACATCGGCCTCTTCCTCATCGGCTTCTGGGGAATCCTGTCGTTGCCCGCCATCCCGCCCGAGAACCCGAGCCGCCCGGGGCTCGGCGCGCTCGCCGAGGGCTGGCGGTTCCTGCGCGACGCCCGCAACATCCGCACCGCGATCGCCCTGCAGATCGCCACGCTCGCGTTCGGGCGCAGCTACGCGATCCTGCCCGCCGTGGGGGCGCTGGTCGTGGGCGGCGGGGCGCTGAGCGTCGGGTTGCTGGCCGCCGCCGGGGCCGTCGGGGTGATCGCGAGCGGTCTGCTCTCGGGACCCCTCGGACACGTGCGCCACCACGGTCGCGCGATCGCTCTCGCGACCGGCGCGCAGGCGGGGTTCGTCGCGCTGCTCGGGGTGCTGCTGTGGTTCTTCGGCGCGCGCACCGGGCGTCCCACGGATGCCGCACCCGACCTCGTCGCGCTGCTCGCCCTGTGCCTCGTGATCGCCCTCGCGGGCGCCGCCGACAACGTGGCCGGGATCTTCCGCACCACGATGATGCAGCAGGCGACCCCCGACTCCATGCGCGGGCGGCTGCAGGGGCTCTTCACGCTCGTGCTCACCGCGGGCCCGCGGGTCGGCGACGTCTATGCGGGCTTCCTCGCCGCCGCGGCGGCGCTCTGGGTGCCCGCGCTGCTCGGCGGAGCCCTCATCGCCGGCACGACCGCCGCCCTGACCCGCACGCGCCCCGGCTTCCGCCGCTACGACGCCTGGGAGCCCGTGCCATGACCAGCTCATCCGCCGCCGTGGGCGACGACAGGCCGGCGAAGCTCGCGCGGGTGCGGGAACTGCTCGCCGACCGGGACGCGCCCTTCCTGACCCTCACCGCGGCCGAGAATCTCGCGTGGCTCCTCGACGGGGCGCGGGTTCAGGTGCCGTACGGGGGCCCTCCCGTCGTACGCGCCGTCGTCGACCGCGACGGCGGCATCCGGGTCGACGCGTCCGCCAACGAGGTCGACCGACTCGCCGCCGAGGAGCTCGGCGGGCTCGAACTCCACCCGGTGCCGTGGTCCGTCTCGCTGCCGGACCCGGCGCCGGGTGGTCTGCTCGACACCGACCTCGTGGCCGAGCTGCGGGCGGCGCGGGCCGTGCTGCTGCCGGCGGAACGTGCGCGCTACGCGTCGCTGGGAGCAGAGGTCGCCCGCGCCGTGGGCGAGGTGCTGCGCGCGGCGCGCCCTGGTGACACGGAGCGGCGGCTGGCGGCGGAGCTCGCCCGCGCCGTCGTGGGGATCGGCGCCGAGCCGGTCGTGCTGCTCGTCGCCGGGGAGTCGCGGCTCGGATGGCGGCATCCGCTTCCGACCGACGCTCCGCTCGGACGGCGCGCGATCGCCGTGGTCGGAGCCCGGCGGACCGGCCTGGTCGTCAACCTCACCCGCTGGATCCGCTTCGGCTCCGCCACCCCCTCCGCACGGGCGGGGGATGCCGCCCTGCTCGAGGTGGAGGCGGACGCCTTCGCCGCGACGCGGCCCGGTCGCACCCTCGCCGAGGCGCTCGCCGACATCCGCGACGCCTACCCGCGCCACGGCTTCGATCCGGAGGAGTGGACACGCCACCATCAGGGCGGACCGACGGGCTACCTGGGGCGCGACCCGAAGGCCACCCCGGATGCCGCGGACGTGATCCGCGCGGGGCAGGCGTTCGCCTGGAATCCCTCGGCGCCGGGCGCCAAGGTGGAGGACACGGTGATCGTCGACGACGGGATCCGGGTGCTCACCGTCGACCCCGGATGGCCGACCACGATGGTGCGCGGCCTCGCCCGCCCCATCGAACTCGAACTGTGAACGAGAGGAACACGATGACCCTGGACTGGATCCGCGTCGACGGCGACCGGCTCGCCGGAGAGGACGGCCGCACCGTGGAGCTGCACGGGGTGGGCCTCGGCGGCTGGATGAACATGGAGAACTTCATCACCGGGTACCCCGGCAACGAGGAGGCGTTCCGCCGCCTGCTCCTCGACGCCATGGGCCGGGAGAGCTACGACGCCTTCTTCGACGCCTTCCTCGTCGACTTCTTCGACGAGGCGGATGCCGCCCGCCTCGCCGAGATCGGCATCGACTCGGTGCGCATCCCGTTCAACTACCGCCACTTCGAAGACGACGCCCGGCCGTTCGAGCTGAAGGAGGCGGGCTTCGCCCAGCTCGACCGGGTGGTGACCCTGCTGGCGCGGCACGGCATCCGGTCGATCCTCGATCTGCATGCGCTGCCGGGGCGCCAGAACCAGCACTGGCACTCCGACAACCCCACCCATCTCGCCGAGTTCTGGCAGCATCCGCACTTCCAGGACCGCGTCGTGCACCTGTGGGAGGCGCTCGCCGACCGGTACAAGGACCGCCCCGAGGTCGCCGGCTACAACCCGATCAACGAGCCGAGCGATCCGACGGGCGAGGTGCTGCCCGCGTTCTACCGGCGGCTCGAGGGGGCCATCCGCGCGATCGACCCCCGGCACGTGCTGTTCCTCGACGGCAACAAGTACTCCACCGACTTCAGCTGCTTCGACCCGGCCGAACCGCTGCCGAACGTCGTCTACACGGCCCACGACTACGCGTTGCCGGGCATCACCTCCGCCACCGAGTACCCCGGCACGACCCGCGGCGAGTACTTCGACCGTTCCGTTCTCGAGCAGACCTTCCTGCGGCGCACCGCCTACATGCGCGAGACGGGCACCCCGATCTGGATCGGCGAGTTCGGGCCCGTCTATTCGGCGGACCGGAGCCAGGATGCGTGGCGGCTGCGCCTGCTGCAGGATCAGCTCGACGTCTACCGCGAGCACGGCGCGAGCTGGGCGCTCTGGACGTACAAGGACATCGGGCTGCAGGGGCTCGAGTCGGCCCGGCCGGACAGCCCGTACCTGCGGCTCGTCGGCGACCTCGTCGAGAAGAAGGGGCGCCTCGGCATCGACTCGTGGGGCGGCTCGGATGCGGGTGTGCGCGACGTGATCGACCCGATCCACGCCCTGTTCGAACGGGAGTGGCCCGACTACGCGCCGTGGCCGTGGGGGCGGCAGCCGCACGTGGCGGTGCTGGTGCGGCACATCCTGTTGGCCGAGCCGATGGCCGAGGAGTTCGCGGCCCGCTTCCGGGGGATCACCCCCGCGCAGGCGCGCGAGCTCGCGCACTCGTTCCGCCTCGACGCCTGCACCGAGCGCACCGGCCTCACCTCCCTCCTCGCCGCGCACCTGGCCTGAGGACGCTCAGAAGACGGGAGCGGTGAAGCCGGGAGCGGTGCGGGCGCCGGTGGCGAGGTCGGCGCGGTCGTTCGGGGCGAGGTGCAGGCGGGTCGCGCCGGATGCCGTCACGAGCTCCCCCGCGACCGGACGGGCGGCGAGGCAGACCACGGCGAGCGGTTCGCCGGCGGCATCCGTCTCGACCCGCCATCCGCGCGGGAACGCGAGCCATCGTGCACCGTCGCGCTCCACGACGACGCGCTCGTCGTCGGCGGCGAGCGCGAAGCGGTGCGCGCCGATGCGCCGCCCGGCGGCGACGGCATCCGCTGCGGCGCCGTGCTCGAGGCGCGTGGGGGCGAGGCCCGAGAACCACACGCTCCCGTCGGGGCGGGGAAGGATGCCGCACGAGCGCTCGAGCTGGTCGAGGAAGAACAGCAGCGCGGGGGAGTACGCCTCGGTGTAGCCCGCCGCACCGCTCGACGGATCGAGGCACTGCGGGAAGCGATCGGCGACGGCGAGCGCGGTGAGCGTCGCGGTCGCGACGAGGGCGTGTTCGGCGACCCGACCGTGGTGCTCGAACGGGTGCGCCGCCCGGATCATCGAGAGCAGGTTGACCGGCCCGCCCCACGAGTTCACGGTCGCGTCGCCCGAGAAGCGCGGGTCGTCCATCGCGAGCGAGGTGAGGCCGGCGGCGGAGAGGAAGCGGCGGGTGTTGAGGAGGTCGCGCTCGAGTGCCGCGGCGAACTCCGCGTCGTCGCCGTGCTCCGACTCGTACACGCGCAGGATCACATCCGACACCACGCGTCGGAGCGCACCGCGCGCGTCGCGGTCGTAGTAGCGCCCGTCCTCGGCGAGGCACTGGGCGAGCAGCGCCGCCGTCGACGCGGCGGATCGCGACCGCCAGTCGCCGCCGTCGTCGCCGAGCGTCTCGGCGATGCGCCCCAGCTCGGCGCGCTGGGCCGCGACGTTGGCGGTGAGATCCGGGGCGACGAAGGGAAGCGTCGGATGCGCCGGATCCACCTGGGCGGCGTCGGCGCGGTAGCCGCGGTCGGGAACGCCCCAGAACCGCGGCGAGGCGTCGTGGCCGGTGTCGAAGGTGCAGAACGCCTCGACCCCGCCGGTGCCGAGGGTGTCGCGGTGGCGGGCGAGCCACTCGTCGTTCGCCGCCATCGCGCGGTACATGGTGCGCAGGTAGTCGAGGTCGCCGCCCCCCGTGAGCCGGAACACGTTCCGCACCGTGCGCGCGAGGGGGGTGACCATCTGGATCTGGCTGAAGGCGGGACCGTCGTCGGTCACCTTGTAGGGCAGCAGCCCGTCGGGGCGTGCGTGCGCGGCGAGGCGCAGATGGGTCGCCCGAGCGACCGCGGGCGCGAAGCGCGCGAGCACCTCCGTGCTGATCGAGCCGGTGCTCTCGACCCACGCGCCCGGGTAGGCGCCGCCCTCGACGAGCACGGGTGCGCCGTCCCCGCCGAGCGGACGGATGCAGCCGTCGAGCTCCCGGATCGCCTGGTCCCACCGCGCGGCGAGCGGACCGCCCGCCGCCGCGAAGCCGATCCCCGCTGCCGAGAGGCCGTCCCGGAGCGGGCCGGGGGACGGCGTCGCGCCGACGTCGCGGTCGCCGAGGGCCGCGAGTGCGTCGTCGATGGCGGTCATCGGATGCCTCCTGTGGCTGATGAGAGAAGTCTGCCCCGACACGACCGTGGGCGGCCCCGCGAGGGACCGCCCACGATGTGCATCGACCGATCAGCCCGCGGCGAGAGCCGCGCTCAGTTCGTCGACCCACTGCTGCGAGCCGTCCGCGACGGAGCTCTTGCCGAACAGGATGTCGGACTCGATCCGCTGCGACAGCTCGTTGAGGATGCCGCCGCCGGCCGGCTGCGGCGGGGCCACGACGCCGATCTCGAGCACCTTCTCGAGGTACTCCGCCGACTGCGCGTCCGCCGGGGACAGCAGCGGCTTGACGACCGCGAGGATGTCCGGGTTGAACTGCAGACCGCGGTTGGCGAGGATCGTCTTCGCCGGCTCGGGCTCGTTGAGCAGCCAGTTCACGAGCATCGCGGAGGCTTCCGCGTGCTTGGTCTCCGCCGCGATCGCCCAGAACTGCGAGGGCAGCACCGCGACGCCGGAGACGTCGGTGCTCGTCGGCGGGGGCAGGATCTCGACGTCGCCGCCGGCCCCGGCCCCGTAGCTGCCGATCTGGTTGCTGTACGCGAAGGTGATCGCGGCCTTGCCCGTGCCGAACAGCGTCTGGTCCGGGGTCAGGTTCTGGTTCTCCACGATGATCGACGGGTCGGGCAGGCCGCCTCCGGCGACGAGCTCCTTCTCCATGTCGAACCACGACTCGATGGTCGACTCGCGGGTGGCGAGCTGGCCGTCCCAGCCGTAGATGCCGTTCTCGTCGATCTGCGCCACGTAGGTGCCCAGGATGTCCTGGATGCGCAGGTCGAGTCCGTAGACGCCGTCGGGGGTGTTGGCGCTGATCTTGTTCGCGTCGTCGATCAGCTCCTCCCAGGTCCAGCCGTCGGTCGGCACCTCGACGCCGGCCTGCTCGAACAGCGCCGTGTTGACGAGCGCGCCGATCGCGTTGCCGCCGGTCGGGAGGCCGTAGACGGTGCCGTCGACGGTCGCGTTGGTGAGGGTGAAGTCCTCGTACTTGTCCAGCTGCACGGTGTCGGCGACGGTCGAGAGGTCGAGCAGCGCGCCGTTGCCGCCGTACTCCTGCGGCTTGGCGCCGCCGAGCGCGAACACGTCCGGGGCGGTGCCCGAGGCGAAGTCGGTGGCGAGGCGGTTGAACAGGTCGTCGGGGGCGCCGACGGGCTGCTCGACGACCGTGATGTTCGGGTACTGCGCCTCGAACTCGTCGATGACGTCGGTCATCATGGCCGCGCGCTCGTCGTTGCCCCACCAGGCGATGGTGAGTTCGATCTTCTCGTTCGGGTCGAACCCGCTGTCGGTGTCGCCGCCGGCCGAGCAGCCGGCGAGGACGAGAGCCGCGGCGAGTGCGCCGGCGATGCCGGCCTTCGTCGCGAGGGAACGTGCTGTACGCGTCATTGCGCCTCGTTTCGTGATGCGGTGGGAGCCACCGGGTTGTCTTGGCGGGATGACGAGAGGCTCGCTGCGACCTCGTCGTCGCGATGACCGGCTCCGCCGGGGCGAAGCCGAGAAACCGCTTTCTCGGGAAAGTAGCATCCGGCCCCCGCTCTGTCAACGAGCGGATGCGCCGAGTCAGGCGGGAGCCGCCGCCGTCGATCGGCGGATCTCGAGACGCGGCTGGAACTGCACGTCGTGCTCCGGATCCTCGTGGCGGATGAGGGCGTTCATGCGCCGCCAGGCCTGGACGCCCAGTTCCGCGTGGGGGACGGATGCCGTGGTGAGCGCGGGCGAGGTGTACCGGGCGAAGGGGATGTCGTCGAAGCCGGTCACCGAGATGTCGTCCGGGATGCGCACGCCGAGCTCCTGCAGCCCGTCGATCAGCCCGATCGCGACGAGGTCGTTGTAGGCGAGCACGGCGGTCGCCTTCGACGAGCGCACCTTGGCCGCGGCGGCGCGGCCGTCCTCGGCGCCGGCCCCCGCCGGGATGCGCGTGATGCGCACCCCCTTGGTGCGCGCCGCGAACGCGTCGAGACCTTCGACGCGATGGGCGTTCGAGGCGCTCGACTCCGGTCCCTCGAGGTACACCATCCGGCGGTGCCCCAGCTCGTGCAGATGCTGCGCGAGCTTGGTGATGCCGGCCGCGTAATCGATGGAGAGGGAGGGCGAGGAGATGCCGGGCGCCTCCCGGTTGATGAGCACGAGCGGCTGCAGCTCGCCGGCGAGCGCGGCGAGCTCGGCGTCGGACATGCGGGGGGCGCACAGCACGATGGCGTCGCACCGGCGTCGCACCTCGGCGGCCAGCAGCGGCTCGTCGCTCGGCGACTCGGCGGAGTCGGCGACGAGCACGCGGTACCCGTCGTGGGCCGCCGTCTTCGACAGGCTCGACAGCACGGCCTGGAAGGCCGGGTTGGCGAGATCGGGCACGACGAAGGCCACCGCGGACGTCTGGCCGAGGGCGAGGCTGCGCGCCAGGTGGCTCGGGCGGTAGTCGAGCGCCTGCGCGGCGTCGCGGACGCGTTCGGCGACGGCCGGTTCGCCGACGAAGCGTCCGTTCATGACGCGCGACACGGTGGCCGGCGAGACCGCCGCCCGCGCCGCGACATCCGCGATCGTCGCGGCGCGTGAGCGTCGAGCCATGCCGAGGTCCTTCCGGTGTAGCGCCACCTTAGCGGCGCGCGACGCCTCCGCGGTCGTTTGACGAGCGCCCGGTCGGGCTGCATACTCGTGGAATCGAGAAAGCGCTTTCTCGGATAGCATATCCGTGACGCACAGTGACGAGGAGGTCAGGCGTGAGCAGTCTCGGCGAATTGCGCTCCATGGCGCGCACCCGCAAGGCGGGGAGCGAAGACAAGTCCACCCCCGACAACAAAGCCGCCTACATCTTCCTCGCCCCGTGGATCCTGGGCTTGCTGGTCTTCACGATCGGCCCGATGCTCGCCTCGCTGTACCTGTCGTTCACCGACTACAACCTGCTGAAGGCGCCCGTCTGGAGCGGGTTCGACAACATCGAGCGGATGCTGAACGACGCGCGGCTGTGGAACTCGCTGCGCGTCACCTTCACCTACGTCGTCGTGTCGGTGCCGCTGCAGCTGGCCTTCGCGCTCGTGGTGGCGCTCGTGCTCGATCGGGGCATGCGCGGCCTCTCGTTCTACCGATCGATCTTCTACCTGCCGAGCCTCCTCGGCGGATCGGTCGCGATCGCCATCCTGTGGCGCCAGGTGTTCGGCACCGACGGCCTCGTGAACGGCTTCCTCTCCTGGTTCGGCATCGACGGTCCGGGCTGGATCTCGCATCCGGACTACGCCCTCGGGACGATCATCATCCTGCACATCTGGACCTTCGGATCCCCGATGGTGATCTTCCTCGCCGGGCTGCGGCAGATCCCCGACATGTACTACGAGGCCGCCCAGGTCGACGGCGCGGGGAAGATCCGGCGATTCTTCTCGATCACCTTCCCGCTGCTGACGCCCATCATCTTCTTCAACCTGGTGCTGCAGATCATCTTCGCGTTCCAGTCGTTCACCCAGGCGTACATCGTCTCGGGCGGCACGGGAGGTCCGTCCGACTCGACGATGTTCTTCACGCTCTACCTCTACAAGCAGGCCTTCAACGAGCTCGACATGGGCTACGCCTCGGCGATGGCGTGGTTCCTGCTGCTCATCATCGCCGGATTCACCGCCTTCAACTTCTGGCTCTCGCGCTTCTGGGTCTTCTATGACGACTGAGCCGCGCCCCGTCCACCCGACCGCTCCGACACGAGAGGCTCACCGATGAGCTCTGCAGCCGCCACCGAGCAGGCCGCCCTCCCGGCCGCACCCGCCGCGCCGCCGCGGCCCGTGCGGAACTACCGACGCCGGGCCCGCGTGCTCTCGGTCGTCAAGCACACGATCCTGATCCTGCTCTCGCTCGTGATGATCTACCCGCTCATCTGGCTCGTGGTGTCGTCGCTCAAGCCCAACGACGAGATCTTCACGAATCTGTCGATCTTCACGACCGACCTGACGCTCGACAACTACATCGACGGATGGGACGCGCAGGGGCTGCCGTTCAGCCAGTTCCTGCTGAACTCCGCGATCCTGTCGCTCGGGGCGATCCTCGGCAACCTGATCTCGTGCTCGCTCGCCGCCTACGCGTTCGCGCGGCTGCGCTTCCGCGGGCGCAACCTGTTCTTCGCGATCATGCTCGGCACGATCATGCTGCCCTTCCACGTCGTGCTGGTGCCGCAGTTCGTGATCTTCCGCGAGCTCGGGTGGCTCGAGACGTTCCTGCCGCTCATCGTGCCGAAGTTCCTCGCGACCGACGCCTTCTTCGTGTTCCTCATGGTGCAGTTCATCAGGGGCCTCCCGAAGGAGATCTTCGAAGCGGCCCGCATCGACGGCGCCGGGCATCCGCGCATCTTCGCGCAGATCACGCTGCCGCTCATGACCCCGGCCCTCGCGACCACCGCCATCTTCACGTTCATCTGGACCTGGGGCGACTTCTTCGGTCCGCTCATCTACCTGCGCACCCGAGACAACTTCCCGGTGTCGATCGCCCTGAAGGGCTTCGTCGACGCGCAGTCGAGCTCCAACTACGGCGCCATGTTCGCGATGAGCGTCGTCTCCCTCATCCCCCTGTTCCTCGCCTTCCTGATCGGCCAGAAGTACCTGGTCAAGGGCATCGCCACGACGGGTATCAAATGACCACCACGAACTACGCGCTCGTCGGAGTCGGCTCGCGCGCCCAGATGTACCTGGAGGCGATGGCGGGCGCCCATGCGGATGTCGCGCGCCTCGTCGCCTGGGCCGACACGAACCCGGGACGGCTGGCCTGGTCCGCGGCCCGCTTCCCGGCACTCGGGGAGCCGGCGGTGTTCCCCCTCGACGCCCTCGCCGACGCCGTGCGGGCCCACGCGGTGGACACCGTCATCGTGACGAGTCCGGATGCCACGCACGCCGACTACATCGTCACCGCCCTCGAGGCGGGTGCGGACGTGGTGGTCGAGAAGCCGCTCACGACCACCGTCGACGGGGTGCGGCGGATCGCGGAGGCGGTCGAGCGCACGGGGCACGATGTCACGATCACCTTCAACTACCGCTACGCGCCGCGCAACAGCGCGCTGCGCGAGGTGATCGCCTCCGGTGACATCGGCGAGGTCACGAGCGTGCACTTCGAATGGGTGCTCGACACCGCGCACGGCGCCGACTACTTCCGCCGCTGGCATCGCGACAAGGCCAACTCCGGCGGCCTGCTCATCCACAAGGCCTCCCACCACTTCGACCTCGTCAACTGGTGGATCGGCGACTCCCCCGTGCGGGTGTACGCGTCCGGCGGTCTGCGCTTCTACGGCGCGGAGAACGCCGCGCGTCGCGGACTCGGACCGCGCCCCGAGCGGGGCACCACCGACTCCGCGCTGCGCGACCGCTTCAGCCTCGACCTGCGTCGCGACCCGCTCTTCGCGGGGCTCTACCTCGAGCAGGAGGCGCACGACGGCTACCTCCGCGACCGCGACGTCTTCGACGCGGGCATCACGATCGAGGACAACCTCTCGCTCGTCGTCGACTACGCGGGCGGGCCCTCGATGTCGTACTCCCTCAACGCGCACGCGCCGTGGGAGGGGTACACGGTCACCGTCAACGGAACCGCCGGGCGCGCGGAGCTCACCGTCGTCGAACGGGGAGCCGTCATGCTCGACGAAGACGGCGACGTGGTGGTGGACCCGAGCGCGCGGCCCGACCTGGTGGTCGCCGAGGGCGCGCGGCCGGTGAGCGAGCGACTGCTCGTGCAACGCCACTGGGAGGCGGCCCGCGATGTGCCGATCGTGCACGGATCGGGAGGCCACGGCGGCGGCGACGCGCTGCTGCTGCGCGAGGTCTTCGCGGGCGCCGAGCCCGATCCGCTGGGCCGCGCCGCCGGGTGGCGGGACGGCGTGCGTGCGGTCGTCGTCGGCCTCGCCGGCAACCGGTCGCTCGAGACCGGCGCCGCGGTGCGCGTCTCCGAGCTCGAGCTGGGCGTCGCGGCCGCGGACCTGCCGGGGGTGGGGGCGTGACGCGCACCCTGGTCACGGGAGGGGCGGGCCGCCTCGGACGCAGCGTCGTGCGGGCGCTCGCGCAGAGCGGACGCGAGGTGGTCTCGGTCGATCGCGTGCTCGCGGACGACCTCCCGGCGGAGCAGGTCGAGCTCGACCTGCTCGACGCCGAGGGCCGGCACGCGCTCTTCACCCGGGTGCGACCCGACGAGGTCGTGCATCTCGCGGCGATCCCGGTGCCGTTCGCCGCACCCGACGACGAGCTGTACGCCGTCAACACGGCGCTCGCCTTCGGTGTGCTGGGCGACGCCCTGCGCGTGGGTGCGCGTTCGCTGCTCGCGGCGTCGAGCCCGACGGTGATCGGCTACGGCGCCCCGACCGGGTGGGCGCCGCACTACCTGCCGCTCGACGAGCAGCATCCGGTCGCCCCCTGGAACGCCTACGCGCTGTCGAAGGTGGCGGTCGAGGAGCTCATGCGGATGGCCGCGCGCCGCGAAGGGGATCGCATCCGGGTGGGTGCCTTCCGGCCCTGCTACGTGATCGCGCCCGAGGAGTGGCGGGGGGCGCCGACCCAACAGGGGCATACGATCGCGGAGCGCCTCGACCATCCCGAGTTCTCGGCGGTCGCGCTCTTCAACTACCTCGACGCACGCGACGCGGGGGACTTCGTGGTCGCGTGGCTGGATCACGCGGCCTCGGTGCCGAACGGCGAGGTGTTCTTCGTGGGCGCCCCCGACGCCCTCGTGCGCGGGTCGGTGCGCGACGCCGTCGCGGAGCACCTCCCGAGCTCCGCTGCGGCGGCCGCCGGGCTGGGGGACTCCGCGCCGCTGTTCTCGAGCGCGCGCGCCGAACGACTGCTCGGGTGGCGGGCGAGGCGCACCTGGCGCACCGAGTTCGAGGAGGTCGAGCGTGCCTGAGCCGACATTCGCCGAGGGGGTGCTGTTCTTCCCCGTCACCGCGTTCGACGACGACGGCGGGGTCGATCTGGATGCGACCGGGCGGCACGTCGACGAACGCGTCGCCGCAGGCCCCGGCGGGGTGTTCGCGGCGTGCGGCACGGGCGAATTCCACGCGCTGTCCGTCTCGGAGCACGCCGCCGTGGTGTCGGTCACCGTCGATGCGGTCGCGGGTCGCGTTCCCGTCATCGCGGGCGCCGGGGGTCCGCTCGGACACGCACTCGACTGCGTCCGCGCCGCTCAGGAGGCGGGCGCCGACGGGGTGCTGCTGCTGCCCCCGTACCTCGTCGAGGGGCCGCCGGATGGCGTGGTCGCCTACGCGGAGGCGGTGCTCGCCGCGAGCGAGCTACCCGTGATCCTCTACCACCGCGGAGCGGGACGCCTCACCCCGGGTGGGGTCGCCCGGCTGCTGCGGCATCCGAGGGTCGTCGGCATCAAGGACGGCGTGGGCGACATCGCCCTCGCGCAGCAGTTCGTGCGGCTCGCCGACGAGGCGGGCCGCGGCGACCTGCTCTTCTTCAACGGCCTGCTCACGGCCGAGCTCAGCCAGGCGGCCTACCGGGCGATCGGGGTGCCGCTGTACTCCTCGGCGGTGTTCGCGATGGAGCCGCGGATCGCCTCCGCGTTCTGGACGGCGCTGCGCGACGACGATCTCGGACTGCAGCATCGCCTGCTCGACGCGTTCTACCGTCCGCTCGTCGCCCTCCGCGACGAGACCCCCGGGTTCGCGGTCTCGCTCATCAAGGCGGGCCTGCGCCTCGACGGCGTGCCGGTCGGGTCGGTGCGGGCGCCCCTCGTCGACCCGTCCTCGGCGCAGCTCGACCGTCTCGCGGCGATCCTCGACGAGGGACGACGGATCGTCGGCGCATGACCGCGCCCGTCGTCGAGAGCATCCGCGTCGCACGGATGACGGTTCCGCTCAGCCGGCACTGGGCGCCCGACGTCCGGAGTGTGACGGTGCTCCCCGTGGAGGTGCGGTGCGCCGACGGGATCACGGGGTACGGATTCAGCTGGACCCCGACCATCGGGGCGGGTGCGGTCCGCGCGTTCCTCGACGAGGAGCTCGCACGCTGGTGGACGGGCCGGGCCGCCGATCCCGCGGGATGGTCGGATGCGTGGGCCCACGTGCACGAGGCCGGCGGCGGCGGCATCAGCACGATCGCACTCGCCGGTGTCGACCTCGCCCTCTGGGATGCCGCGGCGCGGCGCGCCGGGCTCGGCCTGCCCGAGCTGCTGGGACGTACGCAGGAGCGGCTGCCCGTCTACGGCAGCGGCGTCAACCTGCACTACCCGCTCGACGAGCTCGTCGCCCAGGTCGAGCGCTGGGTGGCGGCCGGGCACCGGGCGGTGAAGGTGAAGGTGGGGTCCGTCGACCCGCACCAGGACCTCGAGCGCATGCGCGCGGTGCGCGAGGTGCTGGGGCCGGATCGCGAGCTGATGATCGACGCGAACCAGCGCTGGGATCTGCCGACCGCGGAACGCGCCCTCGCCCTGCTCGCCGAGGTGCGTCCGGCGTGGATCGAGGAGCCGCTGCGCGCCGACGACCTCGCGGCTCACCGGGAGCTGGCCCGGCGCATCGACATCCCGATCGCGGCGGGCGAGAACCTCCACACGGTCCATCGCTTCCGGGAGGCCCTCGACGCCGGGATCCAGGTGCTGCAGCCGAACGTGGTGCGCGTGGGCGGCATCACCCCGTTCCTCGAGATCGCCCGCGAGGTGCGGGAGGCCGGCGCACGGGTGGCGCCGCACCTGCTGCCCGAGCTGTCCGCCCAGGTGGCCTTCGCGCTGCCGGAGCCCTGCTGGGTGGAGGACGTCGAGGACGCCCGCTTCCAGACCCTCGGGGCCCTCGTCGATGACCCGGGGCTGAGCTTCTCCGACGGCTGGGTCGCGGGTGGTCCGCGGCTCGGTCTCGGCATCCGATTCCGCGAGGAGGACGTCGCATGAACCAGGTATCCGAGATCGCCCGGCGGGCCGCCGGCGCGGCCCCCGCGCTCGCCGCCATGTCGGTCGCGGACCGGGTCGCACTGCTGGACGCGATCGCCGACGCCCTCGACGGTGCCGCCGACGAGCTCGTCGCCGTCGCCGGTGAGGAGACCGCGCTGCCCGACGCCCGGCTGCGCGGAGAGCTCGCGCGGACCACGGCGCAGCTGCGCAAGTTCGGCGTCGTGGTCGCGGAGGGTGGGTACCTCGAGGCGACGATCGACCACGCGGACCCGGGCGACGTGCCGCCGCGCCCCGAACTGCGCCGGATGCTGCGCCCGATCGGCCCGGTCGCCGTGTTCGCCGCATCCAACTTCCCCTTCGCGTTCTCGGTCGCCGGGGGCGACACGGCGTCCGCTCTGGCGGCCGGCTGCCCCGTGGTGGTGAAGACGCATCCGGGCCACCCGCGCACCTCGGCGCGCACCGCCGAACTCGTCGCGGGGGCGCTCACCGCCGCGGGAGCCCCCGCGGGGGCGTTCCAGACCGTCGCCGGCTTCGACGAGGGGCTCGCGCTCGTCGACGCCGAGCAGATCGAGGCCGTCGCCTTCACCGGCTCGTTGCGGGGCGGGCGGGCGCTGCTCGACCGCTGCACGGCCCGCGCGAAGCCGATCCCGTTCTACGGGGAGCTCGGCAGCCTGAACCCCGTCGTCGTGACCCCGGAGGCGGATGCGGCCCGCGGTGCGGAGCTCGCCGCCGGGCTCGCCGGCTCGTTCCAGCTCGGCGACGGCCAGTTCTGCACGAAGCCCGGGCTCGTGCTGGTGCCCGCGGGCTCGGCGCTCGAGGCGGCGCTCCCGGCCTCGGTCGGAACCGGGGCCCCCCGCATGCTCACCGAGACGATCGCCACCGGCTTCGAGACGGGGCGCGACCGCGCGGCCGCCGTGCCGGGGGTGGAGGTGCTCGCCGGCGGGGGGTCGGCGACCGCGCCGACCGTGCTCGCCGCGGATGCCGCGACCCTGCTCGCGCACCGCGAGCTGCTCGAGGAGGTCTTCGGTCCGGTGACCGTGCTCGTGCGGTACGCGGACCCCGCCGCCCGCGACGCGGTGCTCGAGGCCCTCGAGGGCAGTCTGACGATGACCCTGCACGCCGAACCCGGGGAGGACGTCGTCGGCCTCGCGGAGGCGATGGCGTCGCGCGCGGGCCGCGTGCTCTTCGGCGGCTGGCCCACGGGGGTCGCCGTCTCCTGGGCTCAGCATCACGGCGGCCCGTGGCCCGCCACGAACACCGTCTTCACCTCGGTGGGCGCCATGGCAGTGCGCCGCTTCCTGCGCCCGATCGCCTACCAGGACGCCCCGGCATCCGTGCTGCCGCCCGCCCTGCGCGACGACAACCCGCTCGGCATCCTGCGCCGCATCGACGGGGTGCTGCGCCTGCCCTAGCCTCCGCCTCCGCCCCTCTCTCTCCTCAGAAATGCAGGAGGAATCCGCGGCGCACCCGGTGTTCTGCGGAGCCGGCCGCCCGGCGGCCGCGGATCTCCTGCATTTCTGGAGTGTCAGCGGGCGAGGGCCGGGGCGAAGGCGCGGCCGAGCGCGGTGCGGGGATCGCGGGCGCGGCCGAGGAAGCGGGAGGAGATGAGGTCGAGGCCGGGCTGCGCCGGATGCAGGCCGTCGGGCAGCAGATCGGCCTCGGATGCACCGAGCAGCTCCCGACCGTCGAGGTAGCCGAGAGCGGGGTCGTCGCGTGCGGCCACCAGCTCCGCGAGCAGCTCCCGCGACGCCTCGAGGGTCAGCGCCGTCGCATCGCCCTCCCGCGGCGTGCCCACGAGCCGACCGTCCGGACCCGCGCGCCCCGGGCCCGGGGTGCTCTCGAGGGCGGGGCACGCGAAGGCGCCGATCACCACGATCGGCACCTCCGGCCGGCGGTCGCGCACCAGGTCGAGGAAGGCGTGGGTCGCCGAGGCGAATGCACGTCGGCGCATCCCATCGGCCGCGACCACGTTGATGCCGAGCTCGAGCGTCACGACGTCGGCGTCGAGGGCGCGGATGCCGTGGGCCGTCATCGGATCGAGCTGCGCGTTGCCGCCGAAGCCGAGGTTCGTCCAGCGGAGGCCGAGCTCGCGCCCCACGAGGGCCGGCCAGGTGGAGCGGGCGTCGCGTGCGGTCGCCCCCTGGCTGATCGAGCTCCCGTGGTGCACCCAGTGCGGGCCGTCGGGGCCGGGGGAGGGGGCGACGGGGGCGTCCCCCGTGACTGCGTCGACCGCCACGGCGGCGTCGATCGGCATCCAGATCACCACCTCCCGGGGAGCCGTGGCGCCGTCGTCGAGGCGGAGTTCGAGGCGCGTCGCGGGTGCCGGCTCGCGGTCCCATCTCGCGTCGCGCCGTTCGCGGATGAGTCCGGTGCTCGCGGCGGCGGCCCGCCCGACGATCCGTCCGTCGACCTCGGCGAGGAACTCCGCGGGATGCTCGGGAGCGTCCAGGTGCGCCATGACGAGCCGGTCGACCCTCACCTCGAGCACGAGGCGGCGTGCCGCCGTGCGCACCGGCATCCGGACCCCCGAGGTGAACGAACCCAGCACCTCGAGAGGCTGGGGCGCCCTCCGCAACTGGTCGGCCGGCAGCCGCAGCGGTCGCCAGCCGGCACCGTCGCGCACCGTGTCGACCTGGCCGACGAACCGCGGCGCGGTCACGCGGCGGCCGCGTCCTGGCTGCCCGCCGAGACGTTCCGGATCAGCAGCACGAGCCACGTGAAGATGAGGGCGAAGCCGATGATCTCGACGGCCGTCAGGTTGTAGATGCCGACGGCGAACAGCACCGACGCTCCGACCACCACGGCCAGGAAGGCGAAGCCCACCGTCACGAAGACGGCGGGCAGGCGCGGCACGAGCCGGCGGATGCCGATGACGAGCGCGGCGAAGATCACCACGAGCCCCGTCGCGAACGTGTTGTGCACCCACTCGATCCAGTCGACGTGGAAGACGCCCACGCAGGCGAGGAACACGCCCAGCAGCACGAGGCCCCAGCGCACGAGCCCGACCCGCAGTTCGACGCCGCGGTCGTCGGCGTCGCGGGGCGAGCTCGCCATCCGACCCTCGGCCAGCTCGGCGGCGAGATAGCTGGCGATCGCCGTCAGCACGACGCCGGCCACGATGAGCGTGATGTTGAAGGTGGCGCTCGAGAAGTCGTCGCCGATGCCGAGCGCACTGATGTTCTTCTGCCACCACTCGGGGTCGGATGCGGAGATCATCGCCGTCATCACGCCCACCACGAGGAACACCGCCATGACGGTCGCGACGCGCGTGGTGGTCATCCCGGCGGCCGACAGGAACGACACGTACGCGCTGAGCGCCGAGGCGATGCCGACGAGCAGCGCGGCGCTGAACGGGTACACCTCGGCGCCGATGAACGCGTCGCCCAGCACGATCGAGAGCCCCGTGACGAGCAGCAGCACGGTGAACCCGTGCGCGAGGGCGAGCGCGACGTTGTCGAGCACCAGGCGCCCCACGGTGCGCTCGGGGCGTTGCCGGCGGGCCGCGCCCGGCGACGGCAGCACGTAGCCGACGGCGAACACGAGCGCGCTGATGACCGCGGCCACGATGGCGGCGACCGATCCGAGCGAGTTCCGTCCGGCGATCGGCACCGAGCCCAGTCCGATGATCGCGAAGCCGATGACGCCGCCGAGCACGAGCGCGAACATCGCCACGAGCAGGGCGCGGGACTCGGTCGTGCTGGCCGTCGCCAGCCGGGCCGTGAACGGGTTCTGGCGTGCGGTGGTCACGGGCGGTCCTCCGTCTCTCCCCAGGCGACATCCTGCCCGACCGCGGGCACCGCATCCGGGAGGACGGGCGGCTCGGTCAACGCTGCGTCTCGACCTCGACGATCGCGATCTCCTGGGTCGCGGTGTCGCGGTCGGCCGCGGTGGCCGAGGCGATGCGCAGCGGCCAGCGCCCCTCGCGGCTCCAGCGCAGCCGCACCTCGCGGGTGCGCACGTAGAACACCGCCGCGACGCCCGCGGCGAGCAGACCGGATGCCGCACCGACGGCGATCGCCCAGCGCGGCCCGGCGGCATCCGCGATCGCACCGAGCAGCGGGGCCCCGATCGGGGTGCCGCCCATGAAGATCGCGAGGTACAGCGCCATCACGCGTCCACGCATCGACGGGGCCGTCGTGGTCTGCACGTAGGCGTTCGCGGTGTTCATCATCGTGATCCCCGCGAAGCCGACGATCGCGAGCAGCACCGCGAAGCTCACCGGCTCGGGCGCGAGCGCGGCCGCGCCGAGCGAGACCCCGAAGCCGGCGCTCGCGAGGGTCACGGTGCGCAACCGCGGACGCTCGCGCTGGGCCGCGATCAGCGCACCCGCCACCGATCCGACCGCGAGTGCCGACGACAACCAGCCGAACTCCGACGGCCCCTCCCCGAACTCCACCTTCGCCATCGTCGAGGTGTAGATGGGGAAGTTGTAGCCGAGGGTGCCGGTGAGGAAGACCATCGCGAACACCAGCAGGATGTCGGGCCGCCTGCGCACGTAGCCGAGGCCCGCCCGCATCTGACCGCGGCCGCGGGCCTTGCGGGTGAACGACGTGAACTCGGCGGGGCGCAGCACGGCGAGCGAACCCAGCACGGCCAGGAAGGTGGCGGCGTTGATCAGGAACACCCAGCCCGAGCCGACGGCGGCGACGAGCATGCCCGCGACGGCCGGTCCGATGAGGCGCGCACCGTTGAACGAGGCGGCGTTGAGAGCCACGGCGTTCGACAGCGAGGCGTCGTCGACCAGCTCCCCGACGAAGGCCTGGCGGGCGGGGGCGTCGAACGCGGCCGCGACGCCGAGCCCGAGCGCGAAGCCGAACACCATCCAGAGCTGCACGACGCCCAGCAGGGTCACCACGCCGAGGCCCGCGCCGAGCAGCATCATCGACGCCTGCGTCACGGCGAGCACGCGGCGGCGGTCGAAGCGGTCGGCCACCCATCCGGTGACCGGCAGCAGCAGCAGCTGCGGCCCGAACTGCAGCGCCATCACCACGCCCACCGCGACGGCGTCGTCGTCGGTGAGCTCGGCGAGCACGAGCCAGTCCTGCGCGATGCGCTGCATCCAGGTGCCCACGTTCGACACGAGCGCGCCGGCGAACCAGATGCGGTAGTTCCGTGTCGCGAACGAACGGAACATCTGACTCATCGTCTCCATTCTGCGCCTCTGCGCCCGGGCGCCGCCTGGACGCCCTACGCTCGGAGGCGGCGAGGAGGCCCGAATGAGCGACGTGACCCGGACATCGCACACCTTCGTCGACGCCCAGGGCGTCACGATCCACTACTACGTGTGGCCGGCGCCCACGCCGCGCGGCGTCGTGCAGCTGCTGCACGGCCTCGGCGAGTACGCGACCCGCTACGAGACGTTCGCCCAGGCGCTCGCCGCGGCCGGGTACACCGTCTACGCCGACGACCACCGCGGCCACGGCGCCACCGGGATGCAGCAGTGGGGCGGCGACACGGGCAGACTCGGCAGGCTCGGCCCGGGCGGGGTGCGCGCGACCGTCGCCGCGATCGCGCAGCTCACCGACATCATCCGCGCCGAGAACCCCGGGACGCCGCTCGTGCTGTTCGGCCACAGCCTCGGATCGCTCTTCGCGCAGCAGCTCATCGCCGCGCGCGCCTCCGACTTCGACGCCGTGATCCTCTCGGGCACCGCCTACCGCACCCTCACCGACATGAACGGCGGCGACCTCAACGCGAAGCACAAGCACCTCGGCACGACGGGACACGAGTGGCTCTCGCGCGACCCCGCCGTGTGGGAGGCGTTCGCCGCCGACCCGCTGACCTTCGACGCGAAAGTGCTGCAGCTGTTCGGGCTGCCCGACGCCATCCGCCTGCTCGGCACCCCGAAGAAGCTCGACCGCGACCTGCCGATGCTCATCATGATCGGCGAGGAGGACCCGCTCGGCGGGCCCGCGAGCGTGCGCAAGCTCGCCGACGCGTACCGGCGGCGGGGCGGTCTCACGGATGTCACCCTCACGATCTACCCCGGGGCCCGCCACGAGACACTCAACGAGACGAACCAGGCCGAGGTGCGGGCCGACGTCATCGCCTGGCTGGACGCGCACGTCGCACGCTGACGCCGACCCGACGGCTGAGTCCGGGTAAGGGGCGCCTAACCAGGCGCGACTAGGGTGGGAGCGTGCATGGCGAGTACAAGGTGCCGGGCGGCAAGCTCGTCGTGGTCGACGTCGATGTCGTCGACGAGCGCCTCGCCGACGTGCGGCTCTCGGGCGACTTCTTCCTGGAGCCCGACGACGCCCTGCCGCTCATCGACGCCGCGCTGACCGGGCTCCCGGCGGATGCCGACGGCAGGTCGATCGCCGCCGCCGTGCACGCCGCGCTCCCCGAGGGGGCCGTCATGCTGGGCTTCTCGCCCGAGGCGATCGCGACCGCGGTGCGGCGCGCGGTGAACCGGGCCACCACGTGGCGCGACTACGACTGGGAGCTCGTGCATCCCGGTCCCCTCAGCCCCGTCACCCATCTCGCCCTCGACCAGGTGCTCGCCGAGGAGGTCGGGGCGGGGCGGCGCGCACCCACCCTGCGCATCTGGGAGTGGGACGAGCCGGCCGTCGTCATCGGCAGCTTCCAGTCGGTGAAGAACGAGGTCGACCCGGAGAACGCGGCGAAGTACGGCATCCCCGTCGTGCGCCGCATCTCGGGGGGCGGGGCGATGTTCATGGAGGCGGGCAACGTCGTCACCTACTCGCTCTACGCACCCGCGGAGCTCGTGCAGGGCATGAGCTTCGCCGACAGCTACGCCTACCTGGACGACTGGGTGCTCGTGGCCCTGCGCTCGCTCGGCATCGACGCCACCTATCAGCCCCTCAACGACATCGCGAGCCCGAGCGGCAAGATCGGGGGCGCCGCCCAGAAGCGACTGGCCGACGGGGCGGTGCTGCACCACGTGACCATGTCGTACGACATCGACGCCGACAAGATGGTGCAGGTGCTGCGGATCGGCCGCGAGAAGCTCAGCGACAAGGGCACCAAGTCGGCGCAGAAGCGGGTCGACCCGCTGCGCAGCCAGACGGGCCTGCCGCGCGCCGCCATCATCGAGCGCATGATCGAGACCTTCCGCTCGCTGCACGGCCTGCACGACGGCGAGATCACCCCCGAGGAGTTCGCGCGCGCCGAGCAGCTCGTGGCCGAGAAGTTCGGCACCGACGAGTGGCTGTACCGGGTTCCGTGAGCGCACCTGCGCACCTCGGCCGTCGTCGCGTGATCGTGGGGATCGCGCTCGGCGCCCTGCTCGTCGCGGCCGTGCTGGTGTCGGCGATCGCCGGGCAGTTCGGCGTGAGCCTGACGGAGGTCGTCGGATCGCTGCTGCGCTCGCTCGGCATCCCGAACGGTTGGGCGCCCGACGATCCCACCACGGAGGCGGCGCTCTGGGTGATCCGCTTCCCGCGCATCGTCATGGCGTGCGCCGTGGGGGCTGCGCTCGCGGTGGCCGGCGCGGTCATGCAGGCGATCTTCGGCAACCCGCTCGCCGAGCCGGGAGTGGTGGGCGTGTCCTCGGGGGCGGCGCTCGGGGCGGCGATCGCGATCGTCGGCGGCATGCTGGCCCTCGGCGAGTGGACGATCGCCGTGCTCGCGTTCGCGGGCGGCCTCCTCGCCACGCTCCTGGTCTACGGCGTCTCGCGCGCGAACGGGCGCACGGAGGTCGTGACCCTGCTGCTCACCGGCATCGCCGTGAACGCGTTCGGCGGCGCCGGGCTCGCCTTCCTGCTGTTCCTCGCCGGGAGCGCGAGCCGGGAGCAGATCGTGTTCTGGCAGCTCGGCTCCCTCAGCGGGTCGCTGTGGCGCGAGGCGGCGATCGTGGCGGTGGTGGCCGTCGCGGGCACCGCGGTGGCGGTCGCCCTCGGCCGGCGGTTCGACATCCTCGCGCTCGGGGAGCGCAACGCCCGCCACCTCGGCATCGACGTGGAACGGCTGAGGTTCGGCTCGATCGTGCTCGTGGCCCTGCTGACGGGTGCGGCGGTCGCCTTCGTCGGCATCATCGCGTTCGTCGGCCTCGTGGTGCCGCACCTCATGCGCATGATCCTGGGGCCCTCGCACCGGGCCCTGCTGGTCGCGAGCGCGGTCGGCGGCGCGCTGCTGCTCGTGGTCGCCGACCTGCTGGCCCGCACCCTCGTTCCGGGGGCCGAGCTGCCGATCGGCCTGCTCACCTCGCTCATCGGCGGACCGTTCTTCTTCGTGCTGCTCTGGCGGCAGCGCCGCGCCTCGGGGGGATGGGCGTGATCCGGGCCGAGGCGGTCACGGTGTCGCTCGGCGGCCGGGCCGTCGTGCGCGAGGTCGACCTGCGGGTCGAGTCGGGGGAGCTGCTCGCCCTCGTCGGCCCGAACGGGGCGGGCAAGTCGACGCTGCTGTCGGCGCTCTCGGGGGAGCGCGTCCCGGATGCCGGCCGGGTGCTCGTGGAGGGCCGGCCGGTCGACGCGATCGACCCGCTCGAGCTGGCGCGCATCCGCTCGGTGCTCACCCAGGACAACGCGGTGAGCTTCCCGTTCCGGGTGGCCGAGGTCGTCGAGATGGGGCGCAGCCCCTGGGCGCGCACACCCGGACGCGACCGCGACGAGCAGGCGATCCGCTCGGCTCTCGAGCGGGCCGACGTCGTGCACCTCGCCGACCGGCGGTTCACCGAGCTCTCGGGCGGCGAACGCGCCCGCGTGTCGCTCGCCCGGGTGCTCGCCCAGGACACCCCGATCGTGCTGCTCGACGAGCCGACGGCCGCCCTCGACCTGCGCCACCAGGAGGACGTGCTGCGCATCGCGCGCGAGCTGGTGGGCGAGGGGCGCACCGTGGTCGTCGTGCTGCACGACCTCTCCCTCGCCGGCGCCTACGCGGACCGCGTCGCGCTCCTCGACGACGGCGCGTTGCGCGCCCTCGGCACGCCGGTCGAGGTGCTCACCGAGCCCCTCGTCTCCGCGGTCTACCGCCTCCCCGTCGAGGTGCTCGTCCGCGACTCCCGACCCCTCGTCATCCCCCGGAGGCACCCGTGACCGTCCGCTACGTCGTGATCGGCGACTCGTTCTCGGAGGGCATGGGCGACGAGCTGCCCGACGGCACCGTGCGCGGCTGGGCCGACCTCACCGCGCAGGGCTGGGCGGACGCCACCGGGCAGCCCGTCGAGTACGCGAACCTCGCGATCCGGGGCAAGCTCATCGGCCCCATCGTCGAGCAGCAGCTGGAGCCCGCGCTCGCGCTGAAGCCCACCCACCTCTCCTTCAACGGCGGCGGCAACGACATCCTGCGGCCCTCGGCGGATGTGGGGCGCATCGTCGAGCTGTTCGCGCACGTGCTGCGGCGCTGCGACGAGGAGGGCGTGCAGCTGATCCTGCTGTCGGGGGCCAACCCCACGCGGCAGCTGCCGCTCGGCGCGGTCATGCGTCGCCGGGGAGACCTGCTCTCCCGCGCCGTCGAGGCGCGGATCGCCGACCGCCCCGACATCGTGCGCGCGATGAACTGGTTCGACCCCGAGCTCACCCTGCCGACGTACTGGTCGGAGGATCGCCTGCACATGAACACCCGCGGGCACCACCGCGTGGCGGCGCGGCTGCTGGAGGCGCTCGGGCTCGCCCAGCCGGAGGGGTGGTGGTCGCTGCCCGAGCTCCCGGAGTCCGCGCGCCTGCGCGGGGCGGCGTACTACCGTGAGCACGTCGGCCCGTGGGTGAGACGGCGGCTGACCGGCACCTCATCGGGCGACGGGCGCGAACCGAAGTTCGGCGGCGGCTGGGTGACCGTCCAGCCGAGCTGACGTACCCTGGTGCCCATGCCGTGGTGGGGCTGGGCCGTGCTGGGTGCCGTGTTCGTCGGCGCCATCGCCGTCGCGCAGTGGCGCGGCTGGATCGAGCTGCGCGGCACCAACCAGGGCCGCGGATCGGGCAACGGCGCATTCGGGTTCGCCGACGAGGTCTTCCACCCCACCAAGCACGAGGCGCAGAAGATCGCGGCGGTCGAGACCGAGCTGCCGGCGCCCGCACCGGCACCCGGCGACGGACCGCTCGACCTCGACGCGGGGCGCGTGCGGATCGACCTCGACCGCTGACGGATACCGTGGAACGGTGAGCAGCACCGATCCCGTCGCCGTGCCCCCGACGAACCCGTGGCCCGAGACCGAGCCGCCCGTGCGGCGCCCGGCGCGCTGGGGAGGCGCACTCGCGAGCCTGGGCATCGGGGTCGCCGCGGCGCTGCTCGGGCTGCTCCCCTGGATCCTGACCGGGATGCGTCTGCCGCTGCAGAACCTGTGGGCGTTCGACGCACTGCCCGAGCAGATGCCCGTCGCCTGGCTGCCGCTCAGCCAGTACAGCGTGACCTTCGTGCTCGGCATCCTCGTGGTGGGCGCCGCATCCGCGGGGGTCGCGGCCCGCGCACTGCGCGGGCGTCTGCCCGGCGCCGCCCCCTTCACGGTGGCCGCCGGGTTGCTGTTCGTGCAGATCGTCGCGACGGCGCAGGCCGTCGACGTGCTGCGCACCGGCCTGCAGGACGGCCGGGAGGCCGCGTTCTACCTCGCCGCGTGCGTCGCGGTCGCCGGGTTCGGGATCCTCGGCGGGGTGCTCGTGTTCGGGCTGATCGCGCGCGGTCCCGTGCCGGGCGCGGTCGTCGCGCTCACCCTCGCGGCGATCGCGGTGGGCTCGTGGATCTCGGGTGCGCTCGCCGCGGTCGGTCCGACCTCCCAGCTGCCGTACACGCTGGCGCCCCTCGTGACCTGGACGCCCCCGGTGCTCGTCGGTGCCGCGATCGCGTGGGGCGGCGTGCGCACGCCGGGTCGGATCGTGGCGGCGGTCGCGAGTCTGCTGCTGCTCTGGGCGATCCCCGCGCTCGCGACCGCCGTGCAGTCGGCCGTCGGATCCCGGGCTCTGCTGCGCGACCCCGGCGAGCTGCTCGACTACGGCGCGGCCGTGTTCCGCGCCGCCGTGACGATGCCCGAGCTCGTGCTGCCCCGCATCGCGGTCGCCCTGGTGATCGCGGGGATCGGGATCGGGCTGCGGGCGCTGCTCGCGCGGCGCGCCGCGATCAGCGGCTGAGCAGCGGCGCGTACTCCGGATGCCGCTCGATGTAGGCGGCGATGAAGGGGCACTGCGCGACCACCCGGGTGCCCTCCTCGGCGGCGACCGTGTCGAGTGCCGTCTTCGCGAGCAGCGAGCCGAGCCCGCGCTCCTGGATCGCGGGGTCGACCTCCGTGTGCGTGAAGGTGATGACCCCCGGCTCGCGGCGGTAGTAGGCCTTGCCGATCACCTCCCCGTCGCGCTCGAGCACGAAGCGGCTGCGTTCGGGGAGGTCGACGACGCGATCGGTCATCCTCCGACGCTAGCTGTTCCCCCCGCGCCCCGCCGGGCACACCCCGACTCACCAGGTCGGGCAGCCCAAATCAAGGAGTCGAGCAACCGAAGTCAAGGACGCGACGGCGGAAGAGCAACGCAGGCGCAACGTCCGCAACATCCGTCACACGAGTTCCTTGATTCGGGATGCCGGACTCCTTGATTTGGGATGCCGAGCCGGGTCACTCGCTCCCGCGTTCGATGACGCGGGTCGGCATCATCGTGATCTGCGAGACGGTTCCGCCGTCGATGAGGTGCAGCAGCACGTCGACCATGCGACGTCCCTGCTCGACGGTCGGCTGCTCGATGGTCGTCAGCGGCGGGCTCGAGGACTGCGCGGCGTAGTCGTTGTCGAAGGTCACGAGCCCGAGGTCGTGCGGCACCGACCTGCCGTGGCTGCGCAGTACGTTGAGCGCACCCTGGGCCATGAGCGAGCTCGCGGCGAAGACGCCGTCGATCTCCTCGCCGCGTTCGAGCAGGCGGCGCATGGCAGCCTCGCCCCCCGCGGGGCTGAAGTCGCCGTGCTCGACGAGGTGGGTGGGGATGCCGGCCGCGTCGAGCGCCTGGCGCCAGCCCTCGAGGCGGTCGAGTCCGGCCGACATGTCGGCGGGTCCCGCGATCGTCGCGATCCGGCGGCGGCCGTTCTCGATGAGCCGGCGCGTGACGTTGCGGGCCGCCTCGACGTTGTCGACGTCGATGTAGTACGCCTCCGAGCCCTCCTGGCTCATCGGGCGCCCGCCGAACACCACCGGGATCGAGCGCGCGAGCTGGGTGTACGAGCGGTCGTCGGAGTGGTGCGACAGGATGAGCGCCCCGTCGACGTTGCCGGCCTGCAGGTAGCGCCGGGTCTTCTCGCCGTCCTTCTCGGCGGCGATCAGCAGGCTGAGCGTGTAGTCGGTGTCGGAGAGGTACATCGCGATGCCCTGCACGACGGTGGCGAAGTAGGGGTCGGCGAAGAACCGGGCCGTGTTCTCGGGGATCACCAGGGCGATCGACTGGGTGCGGCGGCTCGCCAGGATGCGGGCGGCGCGGTTGGGCACGTAGCCGAGCTCCTCGATGGCCTGCCGCACCGCCGCGAGCGCCTCCGGCGTCACCTTCGGGGAATCGTTGATGACCCGCGACACGGTGGACCGCGACACGCCGGCAGCCTTCGCGACCTGCTCGAGGGTCGGAGCGCTTCCTTGCTGTTCCGGGGTCATCGGGGGGTCCTCCTGGCCGGGATCGGCCCGTTCATCCTATGGGGCGAGGGTACGCGCGGCGGCGGCCACCTCGGCGAACCTCCGGCCCGAGTCCTTCACGATGCGCTCCTGGGTCTCGTAGTCGACGTAGACGACCCCGAAGCGCTTCTCGTACCCCCACGCCCACTCGAAGTTGTCCATGAGCGACCACGCGAAGTACCCGCGCACATCCGCCCCCTCGACGATCGCCTGCGCGACCGCGCGCAGGTGGTCCTCGAGGAACGCGACGCGCTCGACGTCGTGCACCGCTCCGTCGGGGGCGACCACGTCGTCCCAGGCCGACCCGTTCTCGGTGATGTAGAGGGGCGGGAGCTGCGGGTACTCCCGCCCCAGGCGCACCAGCAGGTGCCGCAGTCCGTCGGGGTTGATCTCCCAGCCCATCGCCGTCTGCGGCAGGTGCCGGCTCGGGGTGGTCAGGAACTCCGAGCCGACGAACCACGACGAGGTGGGCTTGTCGGTCGGGGCGAGCCCCCGGGGGTGGCCCGCGGGCAGCGGATGCCCGGACACGTTGTCGTCGTGGTAGTGGTTCACGCCGAGGAAGTCGATCGGCTGGTGGATGGTCTGCAGGTCGCCGTCGTGCACGAGCTCGTCGAAGCGGTGCGCCGAGACGTCCTCGAGGAAGTCGGCCGGGTAGGCCCCGAGCAGGATCGGCTCGAGGTAGGCCCGGTTCCAGAGCGCGTCGAGCCTGCGGGCGGCGTCGAGGTCGACCGGATCGCTCGGGTCGTTCGGCACCGCGTTGGTGAGGTTGAGCGTGATGCCGAGCTGCCCGGCCCCCCGCGCCCGCAGCTCCTGCACGGCGAGGCCGTGCGCGAGGTGCTGGTGGTGCAGCGCCGCGAGACCGGCCCGCGGCTCCTGGCGCCCGGGTGCGTGCTCGCCGCCCGCGTAGCCGATGAGCGAGGAGCAGAGCGGCTCGTTGAACGTCGTCCAGTGGTCGACGCGGTCGCCGAGGGCCTCGTGCACCGCGATCGTGTAGTCGAGGAAGCGGTGCGCCGTGTCGCGGTTCGCCCATCCGCCGGTCTCCTCGACCGCCTGGGGCAGGTCCCAGTGGTAGAGCGTGAGCCAGGGCAGGATGCCGTGCTCGAGCAGTTCGTCGACGAGCCGACTGTAGAAGTCGAGTCCCGCCCGGTTCACGGGTCCGTCGGCCGGCTTCACGCGCGCCCAGCTCACCGAGAAGCGGTACGAGTCGAGTCCGAGCTCGGTCATCAGCCGCACGTCCTGCGGCATCCGGTGGTAGTGGTCGACGGCCTTCTCGGGGGTGTCGCCGTGCGCGACGTTGCCCGGGATGCGGGCGAAGTGGTCCCAGATCGAGTCGAGCTTGCCGTCTTCGTGCGCGGCGCCCTCCACCTGGGCCGCCGCGGTCGCGGCACCCCACAGGAACCCGGACGGCCAGGTGAAGTCGTCCGGCAGGTCGAGGGCCATCAGCCCTTCACCGCCCCGGCCATGATGCCCGAGACGAGCAGTCGGCCGGCGAAGAAGAACAGGATCAGCAGGGGGATCGTCGCGAGCACGGCACCCGCGAGCACGATCGTGTAGTTCACGTACTTCGCCGACTGCAGTTGGCTGAGCGCCACCTGGAGCGTCGGATTCGAGCCGGCGACGATGAGGGGCCACAGGTAGTCGGTCCACGCCGTCATGAACGTGAACAGGCCGAGCACGGCCATCGCCGGTCGGGCAGCGGGGACGCCCACGTGCCAGAAGGTGCGGATCTGGTTGGCGCCGTCCATGCGCGCCGCCTCGATGAGCTCGTCGGGGATCACGTCGACCAGGTACTGGCGCATGAAGAACACGCCGAACGCGGTGACGAGCGTCGGCACGATGATCGCGCCGAGCGAGCCGGTCCACCCGAACTGCTTCATGAGGATGAACAGCGGGATGATGCCGAGCTGGGTCGGGATCGCGAGCGTCAGGATGACGAACAGCAGCAGGCCGTTGCGTCCCCGGAAGCGCAGCTTCGCGAAGGCGTAGCCGGCGAGCGTCGAGAAGAACAGCACCGAGACGGTGATGGCCCCCGCGACGATGACGCTGTTGCCGAGCGCCTTCCAGAAGTCGATGGTGGCGAACACCTCGGAGGCGTTCTCGAGGAACTTGCCGCCCGGGATGAGCGGCGGGAACTTCGAGGTGAGCACGGTCGTGTCGCTCGACCCGGCCACGAACGACCACCACAGCGGGTAGGCGCTGACGGTGAACCAGATGGCGAGGATCGTGTAGGTGAGCCATCCGGGTTTCTGGCCCCGGATGCCGTGGCGGCGCGGCACCGGGTTCGCGCGGCGGGGTGCGGTTGCGGTCGTCATGGCTCAGCGCTCCTGGCGGATCTGGACGGCGGACGGGGTGACGGCGCGCTCGGCGGTGCGGTAGCGCCCCAGGCGCTTCTTGGCCGACTTGGTCTCGCCCGTGGCGATGCTGCGCGTGATCGCGTAGTTCACGAGCCCGATCAGCACGATGATGATGAGCAGCATGAACGCGACGGCGGATGCGCGCCCGAAGTGGTCCTGGTTGAACGCCAGGTTCCAGATGTAGAGGGTCGTGGTCTCGTACTGGTGGTACGCGCCGCCCGGCACCGCGCTCGTCGCGTCGAACAGCTTCGGCTCGGTGAAGATCTGCAGCCCGCCGATGGTGGCGGTGATGATGACGAACACGAAGGTCGGGCGGATGCTCGGCAGCGTGATCGAGAAGAAGCGGCGCACGCGTCCGGCGCCGTCGAGGGAGGCCGACTCGTACAGCTCGGTCGGCACCGCCTGCATGGCCGCGAGCAGGATGAGGGCGTTGTAGCCGGTCCAGCGCCAGTTGACCATGGTCGCGATCGCGAACTGGCCGGCGAAGGTGTCGTGCTTCCACAGCACCGGGTCGATGCCGAAGTTCGCGAGCACGTTGTTGACGAGTCCGTACTGCTCCGAGAACAGGCTCGAGAAGATGAGGGCCACCGCGACGGGGGTGACGATGTAGGGCAGCAGCACGCTCAGGCGCCAGAACGACTGCGCGCGCAGGTTCTGGTCGAGCACGGCCGCGATGAAGGTGGCGCCGATGAGCTGCGGGATCGCCGACAGCAGGAAGATCCCGAAGGTGTTGCGCAGCGAGTTCCAGAAGCCCGGGCCGGTGAGCTCGGTGACGTAGTTCTGGAAGCCGATCCAGTCGCCCGAGCCGCGCAGCAGGTCCCAGTCGTTGAGCGAGACGACGAAGGTGTAGACGAGCGGGAAGAGGCCGATGAGGGCGAACAGCAGGAAGAACGGCGCGACGTAGAGGTACGGCGAGTACTTCTGGTCGGCGCGGTTCAGGCGCTGTCCGAAGGTCAGCGGCGCGCGGGCCGTCCGCCGCAGTCCAGTGGGTGACGTGGTCATCGGGTGCTTCTTCGTCTCGTTCGGTCAGAGGCGAGGCCCCCCGGAGGGGCGTGCCGCTCCAGGGGGCCTCGCTCGGATGGTGCGTTCGGGTCAGCCCACCAGCTGGTGGAGCGCGTCGATCGCCTGGTTCCAGGTGGTCTCGCCGTCGGCGGTGCCGGCGTCGAGCGCCGTCCGCGACGGACCGAAGACCTGCTCCTGGATCACGGCGTCATCCGGACCCTTGAACTGGGCGACCACACCCTCCGCGCGGGATCCGAGGATCTCGCCGACGGGCGCGTTGTTGAAGAACTTCGTCAGGTCGCTCTCACCGGTCACACCGGCGTCGGTCTGGGCGGCCTTCACGCTCGGGAAGGTTCCGGCAGCCTGGAAGGCGGCCACCTCCTGCTGCGTGTCGGTCAGCCAGGCGGCGAGCTCCGCGGCCTCCTTCGGGTGCTTCGACGTGGTGGGCACCGTCAGGAACGAGCCACCCCAGTTCGCAGCGCCGCCGGGGAAGACGTCGGCGAAGTCCCAGCCGGTGGAGGCGTCGCCGCCCGCCGACTCGGTGTTGCCCTTGACGACGCCGAGCATCCAGCCGGGGCAGACGAAGACGGCGAAGGTGCCGTCGACGAAGGCCTGACCCTTACCCCAGTCCCACTGGGCCTGGTTGGCGGAGAGGCCCGCCTGCTGCGCGTCGGCGAGCTGCATCCAGAAGTTCTTCAGCGTCGCGTTGTCCTCGACGTTGAGCGAGCCGTCCTTCTTGTAGTAGCCCTCGGCCTGCTCGTTCACGAACGCGTTCCAGATGAAGCCCGACTGGTCGTAGAAGGCCTTGCCGGTGGCGTCGTGGTACTGCTTGCCGACCTCGAAGAACTTGTCCCACGAGGCGTCGTCGCCACCGAACAGCTCGGCGACGGAGTCGCGGTCGCTCGGGAGGCCAGCGGCCTCGAAGAGCTTGCCGTTGTAGCAGAGGCCCTCCGGTCCGATGTCCGTGCCGTAGCCGATGATGCGGCCGTCGGGGTCGGTCGCCTGGCCGACCTTCCAGTCGACCCAGCGGTCCTTGATGTCGTCGGCACCGTAGTCGCGCAGGTCGGTGAAGGTGTCGGACACCTCCATGACCGAACCGAGCCAGCCCTCTTCGACGGCCTGGACGTCGGGCAGGCCACCGGAGGCCTGCTTCGTCTTCCAGTCGGTCAGCGCGTTGCCGCCCGTGTCGATGTTGGTGGCCTCGATCTTGATGTTCGGGTGATCGGCCTCGTACTGCGCGTACAGGTCGTCGAGACCCATGGTGCCGAACGTGGTGATCGTCAGCGTGATCTGCTCGTCGCCGGAGCCGCCGTCTCCGCCCGTGGAGCACCCGGAGAGAACCAGGGCCAGGGAGGCGGTACCGGCGATCGCAGCAACAGTGGCGGTGCGTCGTGAGAACTTCACGGTCACTCCTTTGTGTGCGTGGATGGGGATGATCTCTGTGAGAGCGCTCCCACGTTCAGGTCGTGGGAGCGCTCCCACGAAATCGGAGGCCACGATACGCACGCCCCGGGACGGCTGTCAACACGGATTTCGGCAACGAAATGGTAAAGCTGAAGAAGTCCCGGTCAGCGCAAGGTAGACCGCTCGTTCGACACGCGAGAGAGCGCTCCCACGGGGGCTCCGGGCGAGCGCACGGCGGGCACGTCGTAGGCTGATCCGCGATGTCCGAGACCGCCCCGCAGCCCCCCACGCGCGCCTCCCGACGGGTGTCCGAGCGGGTGCGTCGACGCCGCCGTTTCGTGCTCCTCATGGCGCTCGCGATCGTGGTGATCGCGGCGCTCGTCGTGGCGATCGTGATGCTGATGAGTCCGTCGACGCCGGCCCCGGTTCCGAGCGAGACGCCCACGGCATCCGAGACCCCCACCCCCACCCCGACGCCGACGCCCACCCCGACGTTCGACCGGGCGCAGTACTCGCTCACCGACCCCACCAGCCCCTGGGTGATCGTCAACAAGCTGAACCCTCTGCAGCCCGCCGACTACGCGCCCGAGCTGCGCGTCGTGAACGTGCCGTACGTCTACGAGCCCCGGATGCGGCCCGAGGCCGCCGACCACCTCGAGCAGATGTTCGCCGCGTTCACCGCCGAGACCGGGCTCGAGATGCAGTCGCAGTCCGCCTACCGCAGCTACCAGACGCAGCAGCAGATCTACACCGGCAACGACACCCTCACCGCGCGCCCCGGCTACAGCGAGCACCAGACCGGATGGGTCATGGACATCTCCGCGAAGCCCGCGAACTGCTCGCTGCAGATCTGCTTCGGCCAGACTCCGCAGGGCCAGTGGCTCGCGGCGCACTCCTGGGAGTACGGGTTCATCGTGCGCTACCCCGACGGCAAGACGGATGTGACCGGCTACCAGTACGAGCCGTGGCACGTGCGCTACGTCGGCGTCGCGCTCGCCACCGAGATGCACGACACGGGCGTGCAGACTCTGGAAGAGTTCTTCGGCTACCCGGCCGCCCCGAACTACCCCTAGGCGAGCGCCGCGTCGACGATGCGCTTCGCCTCCGCCTGCACGGCGGCGAGGTGCTCGGGTCCGCGGAACGACTCGGCGTAGATCTTGTAGACGTTCTCGGTGCCCGACGGCCGCGCCGCGAACCAGGCGTGCTCGCTCGTGACCTTCACGCCGCCGATCGCCGCGCCGTTGCCGGGCGCGTGCGACAGCTTCGCCGTGATCGGGTCGCCGGCGAGCTCGGTCGCCGTGATGTCGTCGCCCGACAGCTTGCCGAGGCGCGCCTTCTGCTCGGGGCCGGCGGCGGCGTCCACCCGCGCGTAGGCGGGGTCGCCGAACTGCTCCGTCAGCTCGCGGTACAGCTCGCTCGGGCTCTTGCCGGTCACCGCGCGGATCTCGGCCGCGAGCAGCGCGAGCAGGATGCCGTCCTTGTCGGTCGTCCACGCGGTGCCGTCGAGGGTGAGGAAGCTCGCGCCGGCGCTCTCCTCGCCGCCGAACCCGACGGAGCCGTCGACGAGCCCCGGCACGAACCACTTGAAACCGACCGGCACCTCCCACAGGCGCCGCCCGAGCGACGCCGCCACCCGGTCGATCATCGAGCTCGACACGAGCGTCTTGCCGATCGCCGCGTCGGGGCGCCATCCGGGCCGGTGCGAGTAGAGGTACTGGATGGCGACGGCGAGGTAGTGGTTGGGGTTCATGAGGCCGCCGTCGGGGGTGACGATGCCGTGCCGGTCGGCGTCGGCGTCGTTGCCGGTGAGGATCGCGTAGTCGCCCGCCCGTGCCACGACCGACGCCATCGCCGACGGGGAGGACGGATCCATCCGGATCTTCTCGTCCCAGTCGAGCGTCATGAACGACCACGTCGGGTCGACCGCCGGGTTCACGACCTCGAGGTCGAGGCCGTAGCGCTCGGCGATGAGCGCCCAGTAGCCGACGCTCGCCCCGCCGAGCGGGTCGGCGCCGAGCTTCAGCCCCGAGGAGGCGATCGCGTCCATGTCGAGCACGTTCTTCAGGTCGTCGACGTAGGCGCCGCGGAAGTCGTAGCTGTCGACGCCGCTCGGCTCCGAGAAGCGCACCTCGCGGTTGCCCCCCTCGATGATCTGGTTGGCGCGGTTCGCGATCCAGCCGGTCGCATCCGAGTCGGCGGGGCCCCCGTGCGGCGGGTTGTACTTGAAGCCGCCGTCGCGCGGCGGGTTGTGGCTCGGGGTGATCACGATGCCGTCGGCTTGCGGAGCGCCCGGGTGGTCGGTGTTGTAGCGGATGATCGCGCGGCTGAGCGACGGGGTCGGCACGTAGTCGTCGTACTCGTCGGCGATCGCGTGCACGCCGTTCGCCTCCAGCACCCCGAGCGCGGTCGTCTGGGCGGGGGCGGAGAGCCCGTGGGTGTCGGCGCCCACGAACAGCGGACCCGTCACCCCCTGCTCGGCGCGGTACTCGACGATCGCCTGCGTGATGGCGGCGATGTGCGTCTCGGTGAAGGCGCCGTCGAGGCTCGACCCGCGATGGCCGCTCGTGCCGAACACCACGCGCTGCGCCGGATCGGACATGTCCGGGGTGCGCTGGTAGTACGCATCGACGAGCTCGTGCACATCGATCAGGTCGGACGGCTGGGCGGGGGTACCGGCGCGTGTGCTCATGCGACCATCCTCCCGCTCAGGTGCCCTAGGGTCGAGGGCGTGTACAGCTACCTCGGGCCCGCGGGCACCTTCACCTGGGCGGCGCTCGCGCAGGTGCCGGAGGCCGCGGGGGTCGAGTGGCGCAGCGTCAACAACGTCGGCGAGGCGCTCGACGACGTCGTGTCGGGGCGCAGCGCGGCCGCGATGATCGCGATCGAGAACTCGGTCGAGGGCGGGGTGTCGGCGACCCAGGACGCGCTCGCCAACATCCCGGGCCTGCGCATCATCGGCGAGTACCTCGTCGCGGTGAACTTCCAGCTCGTCGCCCGCCCCGGCACCCGCCTCGAGGACGTGCGGGTCATCAACGCCCACCCGGTCGCCTACGCGCAGTGCCACCTGTGGCTCGACGCGACGTTGCCGAGCCACGGCCACATCCCCTCCACCTCGAACGTGGCCGCCCCGCGGGAGCTGCTCGAGACGACGACCGCGGATGCCGCCATCGCGCCGCCCGGCATCACCGAGCACCTGCCGCTCGTCGTGCTCGCGGAGGACATCGCCGACAACCCGGAGGCGGTCACCCGCTTCGTGCTCGTCTCGCGCTCGCGCACCATCCCCGCCCGCACGGGCGCCGACAAGACGAGCGTCATCGTCGAGCTGCCCACCGACCAGCCGGGCGCCCTCGTCGAGATGCTCGAGCAGTTCGCGACCCGCGGGGTGAACCTCAGCCTGCTCGAGTCGCGCCCCATCGGCGACGCCCTCGGCCGCTACCGCTTCATCGTCGACCTCGACGGGCACGTGCTCGACGAGCGGGTCGCGGATGCGCTGCTGGGCCTCAAGCGCTTCAGCCCGAGCGTGCAGTTCCTCGGCTCGTACCCGCGCGCCGACAAGCAGGCCGTCGAGGTGACGAGCCGCTACGACGACCAGGTGTTCATCGACGCCCGCGACTGGCTGCGCGACATCCTCACCGGCGCGCCCGACGACCCCAGCTGATTTCGATACGCGGCCTGCGGCCGCTGCTCAATCGGCGGAGGCCTGCGGCATCCGCACGAGCAGCGACGCCGGGTCGACCTCGGCGCGGAAGCCGATGATCATGCCGAACTCGTCGCCGTCGAGCTCGAACTCCTCCGGCCGGTCGAGGTCGACGTGCAGGCGCCGGCCGCGCAGGTAGCGCAGCGCGCGCACCGGACGCTGGCGCAGGTTGAGGAGCTTGCGCCCCATCGAACTGCGCCGCAGCACGCCGTTCTCCCACACGATGCCGACCCAGATGCGCGCCCATCCGCCGAAGCCTTCCGGGCGCAGCGTGACGATGTCGAAGAGCCCGTCGTCGACCTCGGCGTCGGGCAGCAGCAGGATGTTGCCGGGGAGCGAGCCGCAGTTGCCGACCAGGATCGTGTGCACGCGCGAGGCGCGCTCCTCGCCGCCGTCGAGGCGGTAGCGGATGCGCAGCACCTCCTTGTCGACGAGCACCTGGCCGATCGCACCGGCGTAGGCGAGCCAGCCCACCTTCTTCTTGAGCTCCGGGTCGGTCTTGGCGATCATCTTCGCGTCGAGGCCGAGGCCGGCCATCACGAGGAAGGCGTGCTCCTCGCTCGTGCCGTCCTCGCGGTCGATCTCGACGACGCCCATGTCGATCGCGTGGTCGTACCCGCCGAAGGCGGTGTCGACGGATGCCTCCAGATGCCCGGAGTTCACGTCGAGACCGAGGTTGCGGGCCAGCAGGTTGCCGGTTCCCGAGGGCAGCAGCCCGAGCGAGATGCCGGTGCCGCGCAACCCGGCCCCCACCGAGCGCACCGTGCCGTCGCCGCCGGCCGCGATCACCATGTCCACCCGCTCCGCGGCCGCCCGGCGTGCGAGGCCGTGCCCCGGCTCGTCCTCGGTGGTCTCGAGCCACATGCTCTTGGCCCAGCCGTGCTCGCTCTCGGCGAGCGCGACGGCGGCGCGCAGCCGTTCGAGGTCGACCTTGATCGGGTTGTAGACGATCGCCGCCCGCTTCGGCTTCGCGGGATCCGGGGGCGTCATGCTCTCACGGTAGGCCATGAACTCGGGCGGCGGCAGGCTCCTAGACTTGGGGCGTGATCGACCCCGTGCTGCTGCGTGAGACCCCGGACGTCGTGCGAGCCTCGCAGGAGCGTCGCGGCGCATCCGTCGAGCTCGTCGACGAGGCGATCGCGGCGGACGCGGCACGTCGCGCCGCCATCTCCGGTTTCGAGACGCTGCGGGCCGAGCAGAACGCGTTCGGCAAGCAGGTCGCGCAGGCGCCGAAGGACGAGAAGGCGGCGCTCGTCGCCCAGGCGCAGGAGCTCGCCGCCCGCGTCAAGAACGCGCAGAGCGTCGCCTCCGACGCCGAGGCGCGCTTCGCCGAGGTCGCCGGCGCGATCCCCAACATCGTGCTCGACGGGGTGCCCGCCGGCGGCGAGGACGACTTCGTCACGCTGCGCGAGGTCGGGGCGATCCCGGCGTTCGACTTCCCGGCCCGCGACCACCTGGAGCTCGGCGAGCTGCTCGACGCGATCGACATGGAGCGCGGCGCGAAGGTGTCGGGTGCGCGGTTCTACTTCCTGAAGGGCGTCGGTGCGCGGCTCGAGTTCGCGCTCGTGCAGCTCGGGCTGCAGCGGGCGCTCGAGGCGGGGTTCACCCCGCTCATCACCCCGACGCTGGTGCGGCCGGACATCATGGCGGGCACCGGCTTCCTCGGAGCGCACGCCGACGAGGTCTACTACCTCGAGCGCGACGAGCTGTTCCTCACCGGCACGAGCGAGGTCGCCCTCGCCGGGTACCACAAGGACGAGATCCTCGACTTGTCGGCGGGCCCCAAGCGCTACGCGGGCATCTCCACCTGCTACCGGCGCGAGGCGGGCTCGGGCGGCAAGGACACCCGCGGCATCATCCGCGTGCACCAGTTCCAGAAGCTCGAGATGTTCAGCTACATCGACCCCGCGGATGCCGAGGCCGAGCACGAGCGGCTGCTCGCCCTGCAGGAGGGGATGCTGCAGAGCCTCGGACTGTCGTACCGCGTGATCGACACCGCCGCGGGCGACCTCGGCACGAGCGCCGCGCGCAAGTTCGACGTCGAGGCCTGGGTGCCCACCCAGGACGCCTACCGCGAGCTCACCTCGACGAGCAACTGCACGACCTTCCAGGCGCGCCGCCTCGACATCCGCCAGCGCGGCGACGACGGCAAGACGGCACCCGTCGCCACCCTCAACGGCACCCTCGCGACGACCCGGTGGATCGTGGCGCTGCTCGAGACGCATCAGCGGGCCGACGGCTCGGTGGTGGTGCCGGAGGTGCTGCGACCGTTCCTCGGTCTCGACGTGCTGGAGCCTGTGGCGTGAAGGTCTCCTCGGACGAGCGCTGGCTGATCGGCCTGGACATCGACGGCACGGTGCTCACCGAGGACGGCGTGCTGCACGAGCGCGTCGCCTCCGAGATCCGGCGGGTGCGCGACCTCGGTCACGAGGTGATGCCGGCCACCGGCCGCTCGGTGTCGATGACCCTGCCGGTGATCGACCGCGTCGGCATCGCGCCCGCGTACTCGGTGAGCGCGAACGGCGCGATCGTGATGCGCCGCGACGCCGACGCCCCGATGGCGTACGTGCGCGACCGGGTGGCGACGTTCGATCCGCGCGAGGTGCTCACCACCATCCGGGGGCACCTGCGCGGGGCGAGCTACGCGGTCGAGGATGCCGAGGGCGTCTTCCGCTACACGGGCGACTTCCCGGAGGGCGCGCTCGCCGCCGGCCGCCTGCGCGTCGAGTTCGACGAGCTGCTCGAGTCGCCCGCGACGCGCGTCGTGGTGCTCTCGCCCGGCCACGCGATCGAGGACTTCCTGAAGGTCGTCGAGCGGATGGGCCTGCACAAGGTCAGCTACAACGTCGGCTGGACCGCGTGGCTCGACATCGCGCCCGACGGGGTCAACAAGGGCACCGGCCTCGAGTACGTGCGCGAGCGGCTCGACATCCCCCGCGAGCGCGTGATGGTGCTGGGCGACGGACGCAACGACATCGACATGTTCGAGTGGGCGGCATCCGGGGGCGGCGTCGCGGTCGCGATGGGGCAGTCGCCGGACGAGGTGCGCGCCGTCGCGACCGACGTCACGGGCACAGACCTCGAGCAGGGTGTGGCCAGCGCTCTCGCACGGTATTTCCAGGGTTGAGCGACCCTTCTCCTTTACACTCGGACTCGGTCAACCGAGGAGGGCTGTCCGAGCGGCCGATGGAGCCGGTCTTGAAAACCGGTGGGCAGTGATGTCTCGTGGGTTCGAATCCCACGCCCTCCGCTGCACGTCGTCCCCGAGCAAGTGAATCCGCAATCCCGAGAGAAGGTGTCCGTGTCCGAGCAGGAGCTGAAGCGCGATCGTTCGCAGCGCTCGCGCGCACCCCGCCCCACGGGCATCGCGCGACACGGCCGACTCCCGAAGTCGCGCGCCTGGAAGACGCTGCTCGCCTTCATCGGCGGTGCGCTCGCCGTCGTGCTCGTGTCGACGGCCGCGGTCGCCGGCATCGCGGTCTACCAGCTCTCGAGCGAGCTGAGCGCGAACGCGGTGGACATCAACGAGGGCACCGAGGCCCCGATCCCCGAGATCGGCGCCTACGAGGGCGGCTTCAACATGCTCGTCGTCGGGTCGGACGCCTACACCGACCGCACGAGCGTGCTCAACGACGTCAACATCCTCATCCACGTCTCGGCCGACCAGACGAGCGCCGTTGCGGTCAGCATCCCGCGCGACATGGTCGTGCCGTTCCCCGGATGCACCAACACCGACACCGGCAAGTGGGGCGGCGTCGGCTCGGGGCTTCCGATCAACAACGCCCTCTCCTACGGCGGCAAGGACGGCGGCCTCGCCTGCGTGGTCAACGTGGTCGAGAACTTCACCGGCCTCGACATCCAGTACGCGGGCATGATCGGCTTCGACGGCGTCGCCGCGATGGCGTCGGCGGTCGGCGGCGTGGACGTGTGCTTGGCGTCCGACATGAAGGACAAGTACGTCGGGCTCGACCTGAAGGCCGGCACGGTGCACCTCGACGGCTGGACCGCCCTGTCGTTCCTGCGTTCGCGCCACGGCGTCGGCGACGGTTCCGACCTCACCCGCATCAGCTCGCAGCAGGTGTTCCTCTCGGCGCTGCTGCGCAAGCTGAAGTCGAACGAGACCCTCACCAACGTCGGCACCCTGATGTCGCTCGCGAAGGCGGCGGTCGCGAACATGCAGCTCTCGACCGAGCTGACCCAGCCCGCGACGATCGTGGCGATGGCGAAGGCGCTCAACAACATCCCGATGGATCGCATCACCTTCATCCAGGCGCCGGGGTCGACGGGCGGCACCGGCATCTACTCGGGCAAGGTGCAGCCGAAGCAGGGGCTGATCAACCAGCTCTTCGCCGCGATCAAGGCCGACCAGGCGATCGGTGTGGCGCAGGCCGGCGACGGTCGCGGCTCGCAGGCCGACCCGAACGCGACCACCGCGCCGGAGCCGACGGCGACCGGCACGCCCGACCCGACCGCGTCGGCGACGCCCGAGCCCGTGCTCTCCGACAAGGTCGTGATCCCGGGTATCAACGGGCAGTCGGCGGCCGACCAGACCTGCACCATCGGCACCGACTAGCGGCGCGGGAGCCCATCCGCCTATGGGTATGATGGGCAGGCAATACCGGGAGACGTCGCATAGTCCGGTCGAGTGCACCACCCTGCTAAGGTGGAGTCCCCTCCGGGGGACCGAGGGTTCAAATCCCTCCGTCTCCGCGAACGAGTGAAGCCCCGCCGTGTGCGGGGCTTCACTCGTTTCCGGGAGTCAGAAGGACGCGAAGCCTTCACGCGAGGGTGGGCCCACGCCGCCGGAGGCTCCGCGCGCCGCGCAGCGGCGGGGGGAGGGGCGGTGGGGACAAATCCCTCCGTCTCCGCGAACGAGTGAAGCCCCGCCGTGTGCGGGGCTTCACTCGTTTCCGGGAGCGGGAGCGACGTGGTCGAGGATCTGCAGAGGCGGACGGGGGTTCGTGCGGGGCCGCGACGGACCGCGGCCCCCGCATCGAGGTGGCGCCGGTCAGGCGCCCTTCCGCGCCCGGCGCACCCGCGCGGGCGACGCGGCGGTGCCGGCGAGACCGGCGAGCACGGCGGCGCGCTCGGACCGGGGGCCGCGCCACAGGCGCATCGTCGCGAACGCCGCGATGACGGACGCCGCTGCGGTGAGCGCGCCGCCCTCGCCGACGAACCACTCGCTCGCCGGGGTCGGCTCGGTCGCGAGCTCGGCGACGAAGTAGATGCTCGCGTTGAGCGTCGCGTGCACGATGAGCACCGGCCAGATGCTGCGCGTGCGCACCCGCAGCCACACCATCGGGTAGGAGAACGCGACGCACTGGATGGTGAACATCGCGATCGCCCATCCGGCGGGGATCCCGTCGACGATGGCGCCGGGGATGAACAGCATCATCGGCACGTGGCACGACGCCCACGCCAGCCCGATGACGAGCGCGGTCACATCCGGCCCGCGCAGCGGCGCGAGACGCGCGACCGCGAACGAGCTCCAGCCGAGCTGCTCGCCGAGAGCCAGGGCCGCGAAGGGGAGCACGCCCGGCAGGAGGCCGACGAGGATCGCGAGCGGTGCCGGCATGCCGGATCCCGTTTCGAGTCGGCCGGCGTCGAAGGGCGCGATGCCGCTCACCCAGGCGGTGCCGTAGGCGATCCCGATCGCGGCGACGGCGAACAACCAGCCGACGGCGATCGTGCGCCAGGGGGTGCGACGGAAACCCCACTCGGGTGCGCGACGGCCGACCGCCCAGGCGACGAGCATCGCGAGGGTCGGGGCGAACCCGCCGCCGAAGAGGGCGAGCTGCCCGAGCACCGGGGCGTCGTCGAGGGTGCGCATGTCGACGCCCTGCGAGACGGCGACAGCGACCCCTCCCGGCACCAGCACGGCGAGCGAGAGCGCGTAGGCGGCGAACTGGGCGCGCGTCACGCGGTCGGCGCGTCGCGGGAATCGGGACAGCGGACGGGTGACGTCGATCTCGTCGGACGTCGGGACGGTGGTGGTGGCGGATGCAGCCGCGGCGGCATCCCTCGATTCGGTGGTCATGCAGCAAGCCCACCGCGCTCGCGGTCCCGCGCACCTGATGCCGTGGTCACGACGCCGTCCCGATCCGGAGGACGCCCGGGGGGTCCCGGGTCCCGTCTCCCGACCGGGACCCGAGGCACTTCCCGCGCCGCGCGCCGGTGGAGCATGATCGCTTCGTGTCCACCGCATCCGCCTCCCTGCGCCGGGTCGCGGTGTGGACGATCCCCGTCGCGTCGACGGTCGCCGTCGCGACCGGGGTGCTGCTCGCGGCCCGGGCGGGTGCGGCCGACCTCGGCTACCTGCTCGTCGACGTGGCCGTCGGTGCGACGTATCCCGTCGTCGGGGCGGCCATGGCCGTGCGACGGCCGCGCGATCCGGTGGGGTGGCTGTTCTGCGCCGGCGGTCTGGGGCTCTCCGCGCAAGCCCTCGCGGGCGGGATCGCGCTCGCGACCGGTGGCCCGACGGCCGAGGTCGCCGCCTGGGTCGTCAACTGGGTCTTCTTCGTCGGCCTCGGCCCGTTGCTGCTGCTGCCGACGTTGCTCCCCGACGGGCGGCTCCCCTCGCGGCGCTGGCGTCCGGCGGTCGCCGCGCTCGCCGTCGCCGTCGCCGTCGTGACGGTGCTCCTGATGCTCCGCGACGAGCTCTGGGTGTGGGGGCGGGTCTCGCTCAACCCGATCGGGGTGGTGTCCACGGATGTCGTCGCCCCGGCCTTCGCCGTCGTGCTCGTCGCCGCGGTGCTGACGGGTGTCGGGGCGCTCGTCGTGAGGCTGCGCGGGGGCGGCACGGAGGTGCGTCGACGGCTGCTCCCGGTGCTGGTCGCGACGGTCGTGCTCGCCGCCGCCGTGATCGTCGACGCGATCCTCCCGCCGGATCCCCCCATCGGCAGTTGGGCGCTCGCGGTCGCCCTGCCGTTGCTCCCGGTCGCCACCGCGGCCGCGGTGCTGCGGTACCGGCTGTTCGACGTCGAGTTGGCGATCCGGCGGGTGCTCGTGGTGGTCGCGACGGCCGCGATCCTGCTCGGCGCCTACCTCGGAACGGTCGCGATCGTCGGCACGCTGCTGGGCGCGGGTGCCGCGGATGCCGCCCCTCTGGTCGCGGCGGCCGTGGTCGCGGCGGCGGCGGCACCCCTCGGGCGCGTCGTCGGGCGCGTCGTCGCCCGGCTCCTGTTCGGCGATCGGAGCGAGCCGGGCACCGCGCTCGCCCGACTGGGGGAGCGCCTGGAGGCGTCGGGCGAGCAGGGCTCGCCCTTGCACGACAGTGCCGAGACGGTCGCGGTGACCCTGCGGCTCCCGGGGGTCGCGGTCGTCTCCTCCGATGGACGCGAGGTGTCGCGCTACGGCGATGCGGACGGCACGGACGCCACCTCCGTCCCGCTGCGCGCGGGGGGTGTCGTCGAGGGCGAGCTGCGCGTGGTGGGCCGCGCACCCGGCGAGGCGCTCTCGCGTTCCGATCTCGCGGTTCTCGACGACCTCGCCCGCCCCCTCGCCCTCGCCCTCGCCGCGGACCGGCTGGCGCGGGAGGTGCGGGCGTCACGGGAGCGGGCGGTCGTGGCGCGTGAGGACGAGCGTCGGCGGATCCGCCGCGAACTGCACGACGGACTCGGACCGGGTCTGGCCGCGATCGGCATCCAGCTCGACCTCGCCGTCGCCGCCCCGCAGGAGCGCGCCGAGCCGGCCGTCGGCAGAGCCCGGGGGATCGTGGACGAGCTGGTGGGCGAGGTGCGGCGGATCGTGCACGATCTGCGCCCCGCCGCGCTCGACGAGCTGGGTCTACTCGGTGCCGTCGAGGATCTCGCGCTCGCGGCCGGCGGTTCCGCGGCGTCGGTGGAGCTGGAGGCCGTCGAGCTGCCACCGCTTCCCGCCGCCACGGAGGTCGCCGCGTACCGCATCGTGCAGGAGGCGCTCGCCAACGCGCTCAAGCACGCTCAGGCCCGGCGTATCCGTCTCCGGATCGAGCCGCGCGGGGCCGTGCTGCACCTCGCCGTGGAGGACGACGGGCGCGGCATCGCCGCGACGGCGACGCCCGGCGTCGGCTCGTCGAGCATGCGCGACCGCGCGACCGAGATCGGCGGCGTTCTGCGGCGCGAGGAAGCCGTCGGCGGTGGCACGATCGTGATCGCCGAGCTGCCGCTCAGCACCGAGCAGAGGGGGACCGCATGACCGGCGACGCCATCCGGGTTGTGCTCGTGGACGACCATCCGATGTTGCGGCACGGGTTGCGCAGCCTGCTCGAGGAGCTCGGCGGTGCCGTCGTCGTCGGCGAGGCCGGGGATGGCGAGACGGCGCTGAGCCTCGCGCGCGAGACCGAGCCGGACGTCGTGGTGATGGATCTCGCGATGCCGGGGATCTCGGGCATCGAGGCGACGCGTCGCCTCGTCGACGAGCGCCCCGGACTCGGCGTGCTCGTGCTCACCATGAGCGACGACGACGCGTCGGTGTTCGCCGCCCTCCGGGCGGGCGCCCGGGGGTACGTGCTGAAGGGGCAGGTGGGCACCGAGTTCCTCGACGCGGTGCGCGCCGTGGCCCGCGGTGAGGCGGTGTACGGCCCCGGGGTGGCGGGACGCATCCGCCAGTTCCTGATCGCGGGACCGGACGCCGCGGGCCCGGCGGCCTCCCAGCCGTTCCCGGAGCTGACCGACCGCGAACGGGAGGTGCTCGACCTGCTCGCCGACGGATGCACGAACGCGCAGATCGCGAGCCGCCTCTTCCTGAGCCCCAAGACGGTGAAGAACCACCTCACGAACGTGTTCGCGAAGCTGCAGGTCGCCGATCGGGCGCAGGCCGCCGTCCGCGCGAGGCAGGCGGGGATGGGCAGCTGACGGCGCCGACACGCTTGCGTGCGCCCCCCTCCGCTCTGCCATACTGGCGCAAACCCGATGTCGTCGCCCGCGCATGGTGCCCTCCTGCGTCGGCGCCTGCGTCCCCGACCTATCCCGGAGTCGTCGTGATGCTCGCCACCCGCAAGACCTCTGCCGCGATCGCGGCCGCCACCACCGCGGGGGTGTCGACGCTGTTCGTCGGCGCGGCTCCCGCCTACGCCGCGCCCTCGGAGGCGTGCGGCGACGGAACGCTCGTCGCGCCCGGCGTGTGCGAGCAGACCTTCACCGGCGGCACCTCCACCTTCACCCCGACCGCCACCATGACGAAGCTCGAGGTGCTGCTGGTCGGCGCGGGCGGCAACGGGGCGGACCAGCCCGCCGACAACACCACCGGCTATGCGGCGGCGGGAGGCGGCGGCGAGGTGCGACTGGTCGACCTGAGCGGATCCACCGACCCGTTCACCGTCACCGTGGCGACCCACGATGTGGTGGGTTCGGTCGACGACGGGACCGTCCTCGAGACGGTGAACAACGGCGCCGACGCGGAATACGGCCACGAGACCGGCGGCGCGAGCGGCAGCGGCAACCCCGGCGCCAACGGCGCCAGCACCTCCGCGACGCCGTACGGCTCCGGTGGCGGCGCGGGCTCCGGCACGACCAACCACGCCGACGGCGGCGCGGGTGCGACGGTGTCGAACATCGCCCCGAGCGGATCGCTCTTCACGGGCGACACCCGCTGCTTCGGCGGTGGCGGCGCAGTCGGCGTCGTCGGGTTCACGGATGTCACCGACGCCCACGGCGTGCCCGGATGCGGCGGCGGCGGCCCCGCGGACGCCGCGGCCACGACGCTGACGATCCCGACCGCGAACAGCGGCGGTGGCGGTGGCGGACTCACGATCCCGCAGCCCGACGAGCAGCGTGCGGGAGCCGCCGGAGTCATCATCTTCCGCTGGACCGCGGCGCCGATCACCGTGAGCTTCGACGCTCAGGGCCACGGCACCGCACCGGCGTCGCAGACGCTCGTCGCCGGCACGGCGCCGACGGCGCCCGCTGCTCCCACCGCCGACGGCTACGACTTCGGCGGATGGTACCTCGACGCCGCGCTGACGACGCCCGCGGACTTCTCGGTCGCCGTGAGCGCGTCGACCACGTTCTACGCGAAGTGGGTTCCGGCCCTCGCGGCGACGGGCGCAGAGCTCAGCCCGGCGCTCGTCGGCACCGCGGTCCTCGCGCTGTTCGCCGGCGCGGGTGCACTCGCGGTCGCCCGTCGGCGTCGCGAGTCCGACTGACCGGTCGCGCCCGCTCCCGACTCAGCCGGCGCTGAGCCGGTCGCTCAGCACGCGGCGCAGGGGCTTTCCCGTCGCGGTGCGGGGGATCGCATCCATCCGCGCCACGACGGTCGGGGCGGCGTGTCCGAACTCCGCCCGCAGGCTCTCGAGCAGCGTCTCGGTGTCGAAGGCCCCGTCGACGACCACGGCGAGCGCGATCTCGCGCAGGCCGGAGGCCGTGCCGACGTCGAAGCTCGCCGCGTCGACGACGCCGGCCACCTGCTGCGCGACGTGATCGATCCGCGCCGCGTCGACCTTGATTCCGCCCGCGTTCAGCAGGTCGGTGGTGCGCGTGCGGAGGGTGAGACCCCCGTCGGCGCGCAGCACTCCGCGGTCGCCCGGATGGAACCATCCGTCCCGGAAGGCGCGCGCCGAAGCCTCCGGGTCCCCGAGGTAGCCGTGCGCCATGCCGGGACTGCGATAGCGGATCCACCCCTCGGTGCCCGGGTCGACCGGCTGGTCGCGGTCGTCGACGATCTCGAGCACCGTCCCCGGCACGGGGTGCCCGACGTCGGCCGGGTCGTCGGAGGCGTCCCGGCGACTGGTCGCGCCGCCCGCCTCGGTCGATCCGTAGTTGATGCGCACCGTGCACCCAGGCGCCGACCGGCGGAGGCGTTCCGCCGCCGCGGCGGGCATCGACGTGCCCGAGATCGCGACCGTCGTGAGGCTCGGAAGGGTGCCGCCCTCCGCCTCGAGCTCGTCGAGCAGCGCCAGGATCTTGTGCGGGGAGCCCTTCAGCGTCGCCACCTCCGCGGACCGGATGAGCCGGATGATCTCGGCGGGCGCCGCGCCGCCCGCGCACAGGTACGGCTGCCCGGCCGTGACCGCGAGGTAGAGCTCGCCGATGCCGGCCGCGGTGCCGAGGTCCATGAGGCTGAGCACCGGACCACCCGCGAACCACGACGGCAGCGCGGCGCCGAAGACCCGCTCCAGGTGCCGCCCCATCGCCATCGCCTTCGGGGTGCCGGTGGTGCCGCTCGAGAACACGATGCGCAGGGTGTCGACGGCGGCCTCGCTCGGGCGGATGCCGTACGGGTTCTCGGACACCAGCTGCAGGAAGCGCGCGTCCACGTGCACCGACCGCGCGTCGCCGTGCTGCGCCGACTCGTGGTTCGAGACCAGCCAGCGCACGGGAACCGCCGCGTCCGGCCGGGTGCCGGGGGGGAGCACCGTGCTGATGGCCGCCTCGTGGTAGACCGCCCACGTGAACAGCGCGCCGAGGCGATCGGGCAGGTCGATCGCCACGACGTCGCCCGCGGCCAGTCCGAGTCGGCGCAGCTCGAAGGCGATCTGCTTCGCCAGGATCACCGCGTCCGCGTTGGTGATGCTGTCGTCGGCGGTGCGCAGGAACAGCCCCCGCGGATCGTCTCGGGCGTTGCGTTCGAGCAGGAGGAACGGGTTCGGGTCGGGCATCCCGCCAGGTTAGTGGGAGCTCGCTCACCCCATCGTGTCGAGGATGCCGACCAGGTCGTCGAAGGTCGTGCGGGGGTTCAGGATCGCGAAGCGCGCGTTGGGACGGCCGGCGTGGCTCGACGGGGTGACGAAGGCGTACTGGTCGTCGAGCAGCCGGGCCGACCAGGCGTCGTAGTCGGCCTTCGTCCATCCGTCGCGCTCGAACACGACGACCGAGAGCTGCGGGCGCCGCACGAGGGTGAAGCCGGGACGGCGCTCGATCTCGTCGGCGATGCGGGCGGTCAGCTCGAGCGAGTCGGTGATCGCCTCGCGGTAGGCGGCGGCACCGTAGCTCGCGAGCGAGAACCACAGCGGCAGGCCGCGCGGGCGCCGGGTGAGGTGCGCGGCGAAGTCCGAGGGGCTCCACTCGGTGCGCTCGGTGAGGGTGTCGAGGTACTCGGCGTGCTGGGTGTGCGCCCGGCGGCCGAGCTCGGGGTCGCGGTAGATGAGCGCGCACGCGTCGAACGGTGCGAACAGCCACTTGTGCGGGTCGACGATCACCGAGTCGGCGCGCTCGACGCCGGAGAACAGCTCGCGGGCGACGGGGGAGAGGCGGGCGGCGAGCCCGTAGGCGCCGTCGATGTGCAGCCAGACCCCGCGCTCGGTGGTCACATCCGCGATCCCCGCGAGGTCGTCGACGATGCCGAAGTTCGTCGACCCCGCCGTGGCGACGACCGCGAACACGCTGTCGCCGTGACGGTCGAGGGCGTCGCGCACGGCGTCGCCGCGCAGCACCCCGTCGTCGGCGACCGGGACCGCGACGACCTCGACGTCCATGACCCGGGCCGCGGAGGCGATGGAGGAGTGCGCCTCGGCGCTGCAGACCACCCGCCAGCGATCCGGGTGGATGCCGCGGTCGCGCGCCGCCTCGCGCGCGGCGACGAGCGCCGACAGGTTGCCCAGCGTGCCGCCCTGCACGAAGACCCCGCCGGCCGCCGGTCCCAGCCCGAACTCGTCGGCGAGCCAGCGCAGCACCTCGTTCTCGGCGTGCACGGCGCCGGCGCCTTCGATCCACGATCCGCCGTAGAGGGCGCTCGCCGAGACGACCACGTCGAACGCGGCCGACGCCTTCGACGGCGCGGAGGGGATGAAGGAGAGGTAGCGCGGGTGGTCGGTCGTGATGCAGGCCGGGGCGAGCACGTGCTCGAACACGCCGAGCGCCTTGCGGGCGCCGACGCCCTCCTCCGTGATGGTGCGGCCCGCGAGCCGGGTGAGCTCGACATCGGTGAACGGCTTGTCGAGCGGGGTGTCGACGGCGAGCAGCCGCTGCCGGGAGTAGTCGAGCACGAGGTCGACGATCGCGCGGGTCTCGTCGGTGACGTCGTGCATGCGGGCGGGGTGGGGCGTGTCCATGGGGCTCCGGTCGTTCGCAGAGGTGCGTACCGATCTTCCCGCGACGGCGGGCGCAGCGCATCCGCCGACGCGCAGAATGGTCGGGTGCTGCAGCGGACGGGTCGCGTGACGACGGGCGACGGCGTCGAGCTGGCCTACGCCGAGTCGGGCACGGGACGCCCCCTCGTCTACGTGGCGGGCTGGCTCGGCCATCTCGACCTCAGCTGGGAGCTGCCCGAGGAGCGGGGCTACCTCGAGGCCCTCGCGCGCGGGCGGCGTCTCGTGCGCTACGACCGCGCGGGCACCGGGCTCTCCGCGGCCGCCTCGGGTGCGCCTTCGCTCGAGGCCGAGGTCGCGCAGCTCTCCGCCGTCGTCGAGCGCCTCGGTCCGGAGCCCGTCGACGTGATGGGGGTCTCGCTCGGTGCCCCGGTCGCCGCGGCCTGGGCCGCGGCGCATCCCGACCGGGTTCGCCGTCTCGTGCTCTACGGCGGGTGGGCGCTGGGCGCCGAGCTGTCGCCTCCGAGCGCCCGCGAGCACATGCTCGGCCTCGTCGGCGCCCACTGGGGTCTCGGATCCGACGTGCTCACCGCCGTCTTCGCGCCGGATCTCGCGAGCGCGGACCGCGCGCAGCTCGCCCGCTACCAGCGCGCGTGCGCGCCCGCCGAGACCGCCCGCGAACTGCTGGCGCTGGGCTACCGGATCGACGTGCGCGGGTTGCTGGGGCATGTCGCCTCGCCCACCCTCGTGGTGCATCGCACGGGCGACCGGGCGGTGCCGGTGAGCGAGGGGCGGGCGCTCGCCGCGGGGATCCCCGGTGCGCGGTTCGTGGAGCTGCCCGGGCGCTCGCACCTGCCCTACGCCGGCGACACCGCGGCGCTGCTGACCGCGGTGCGGCGCTTCCTCGGGCTGCGGGGCGCGCGGCGGCCGGCCGCCGTGCTCACCCCTCGCCAGCAGGAGGTGGCGGGCCTCGTCGCGGAGGGCCTCACGAACCGCGAGATCGCCGCACGCCTCGGGATCGAGGAGCGATCGGCCGAGGGGCACGTGGAGCGCATCCGCCTCCGGCTCGGGGTGCGCTCGCGCGCGCAGATCGCCGCGTGGCACGCGGGCCGCGGACGCTGAACTGGGGTATTCCTCCCCCTGCCCGCGGAGCCGGCGCCGCGCAGGCTGAGCTGATGCATCACGATCAGACCGCATCCGAGACCACCGACCACCCGATCCCCTTCGCGCACCACCGGCTGCGGGGTCCCTTCAACGCGACCTTCTTCCGGCTGATGGGGCCCGCCATCGAACGCAGCCTCCGCGCCCGGAAGCGGCGCGTGCTCGCGGGGCTGCCCGCCGAGGTGGTCGAGATCGGGCCCGGGGTGGGCGCCAACCTGCCGTACCTTCCGTCCGGCACCACGCTCGTCGCGCTCGAACCGAACCGGCAAATGCACGCCGGGCTGCGCTCCGCCGCCGATCGGCACGGCGTGCGGCTCGAGCTGCGCGAGCGACCGGCCGAGCGCACCGGGCTGCCGGACGACAGCGCCGACGTGGTCATCTCCTCGCTCGTGCTGTGCACGGTCCCCGACCCGGGCGCCGTGCTCGCGGAGATCCGTAGGATCCTCCGCCCCGGGGGGAGCTTCCGGTTCCTCGAGCACGTCGTGGCGGGGGAGCGCACCTTCACCCGGCGCGTCCAGCGCTGGACCCGTCGGCCGTGGACGTGGACCTTCGAGGGGTGCTCCTGCGAGCGCGACCTCGAGGCGGCCATCCGCGCGGCGGGGTTCGCCGAGGTGGAGGTCGAGCGCTATCGCATCCGCTCGCCGTTCGTTCCCTTCAACACCCACATCGCGGGCGTCGCCCGGGTCGCGACAGATAGTTGACAGCGGTCAACCATCGGCGTATGGTTGACGCAACTCAACGGTTGACGTCTGTCAACCTCTCGCGCCATCGTCGCCGCGCGTCCATCTCCACCTCAGTTCGAAGGACCCGTATGTCCAGCTCCACCGTCGCGTCGTCCGACGCACCCGCCGACCCCAAGCAGCACCGTCGCGTGCTGGAGGCCCTGTCGGGCCTGCTGCTCGGCATGTTCGTGTCGATGCTCGCCTCGACCGTCGTCTCCACCTCGCTGCCCACGATCATCCACGACCTCGACGGCAACCAGACCGCCTTCACCTGGGTCGTCACGGCGACGCTCCTCACCACGGCGATCTCGACCCCGGTCTGGGGCAAGCTCGCCGACCTGACCAACCGCAAGCTGCTGTTCCAGCTCGCGATCGCGATCTTCATCATCGCGACCGCGGCGGCCGGGTTCTCGCAGACGCCCGAGATGCTCATCACGTTCCGTGCCGTGCAGGGCATCGGAGCCGGCGGTCTCGCCGCCCTCAGCCAGGTGATCATGGCCGACATCATCAGCCCGCGTGAGCGGGGTCGCTACATGGGCCTGTTCGGCGCCGTCATGGCGGTCGCCACCATCGGCGGCCCGCTGCTCGGCGGGGTCATCGCCGACACCTGGGGATGGCGCTGGAACTTCTTCGTGGCGCTGCCGGTCGCGATCCTCGCGCTCATCATCGTGCAGTCCACCCTGCACCTGCCCAAGCGCACCCCCGGCAAGACCTCGATCGACTACCTGGGCATCGTGCTGCTGTCGATCGCCGTGTCGCTGCTGCTCATCTGGGTCTCGCTCGCCGGCGACTCGTTCGAGTGGTGGAGCCTGACGACCGTGCTCATGGTCGGCGGCGCTGTCGTCGCGACCGCGCTGTTCATCGTGGTCGAGCTGCGCTCGAAGGAGCCGCTCATCCCGCTGAACCTGTTCAAGAACCTCACCTTCACGCTCTCGGTCGTCGCCTCGATCGCCACCGGCATCGCGATGTTCGGCGCCTCGGTGTTCCTCAGCCAGTACATGCAGCTCGCCCGCGGCGCCACGCCGACCGAGGCCGGCCTCATGACGATCCCGATGATCGGCGGACTGCTCGTCGCCTCGATCGGCGTCGGCGCGCTCGTCACCCGCTTCGGCAGGTGGAAGCCGTACCTGATCGTCGGCGCGCTGCTGCTCATCGGCGGCTCGTACCTGCTGTCGACCATCCACTACGACACGAACTTCGTGCTGGTGTCGATCTACATGGCGATGCTCGGCGCGGGCGTCGGCATGACGATGCAGAACCTCGTGCTGGTCGTGCAGAACACCACCGAGCCGAGCCGCATCGGCGTCGCGAGCTCGGGGGTCACCTTCTTCCGCAGCCTCGGCGGCACCATCGGCGTCTCGGTCATGGGCGCGGCCCTCGCCGCACGCGTGACCGACCTCGTGGCCGAGCGGAAGGACGACATCGGCGTCGCGATCGCGAGCCTCGGCGCCGACGCCCCGAAGTGGGTCGAGGCCCTGCAGTCGGGCGCGCTCCCCAAGGTGGCGGAGATGCCCGATGCGCTGCGCACGGTGTTCGAGGGCATCTACGCCAACGGCATCTCGCACTCGTTCCTCATCGCGGTGCCGTTCGCGGTGATCAGCCTGCTGGCGATCGTGTTCCTCCCGAACAAGCCGCTCACCCGCATGACGACGAGCGAGCGCATCCAGGCCTCCGAGGCCGACCTCGCGACCGTCTCGGTGCCCGAGGGCATGGAGGTGCTGGCGGCCACCGGCAGCATCCCGACCGTCGGCGACGCCCGCGAGGACAGCGACCCGCGATGACCACCCCCGACTCCGTGGACGCGGCGGCCGCACCCGCCGCGTCCACGGGCACGCCCGACGCCCGACGCGAGGCGGTGCGCGGCCTCGAGGGCGCGTTCAGCGAGCTGATGGGCGAGTTTCGCCGGGTCTACGCGCAGGCGGCGGAGGCGGTCAGCCCGGGGATGCTGCCCGGCACCTTCAAGGTGCTCTCGCTCATCCAGCGCTCCGGCTCCATCACGGTGTCGGGTCTCGCCGAGCGGATGGCCGCCGACAAGGGCCAGGTGAGCCGCAGCGTGACCGAGCTCGAGGAGCTCGGGTTCGTCGAGCGGGTCGCCGACGCGGCGGACGGTCGGATCAAGCTCATCTCGGTGACGCCGCTCGGTCTCTCGCGCCTCGACGTCGCCCGGCTGCCGTACGAGGGCCGACTGCACGACGTGCTGCTGGACTGGCCCGTCGAGACGATCGAGCAGCTCACCGCGCTGCTGCACGCGCTCGCGGTGGGGGAGACGCCCGAGGCGTAGCGAGGCGACGGGGATCTCGAGACGCGTCCGCTACGCGGGCGCTCCTCGATCACCCGCCGGGCCGGGGGCGTGGACGCCCGCCGGGCGATAGCCGAGCTCGTCGGCGAGGCCCAGCAGCTCGGCCAGGTACCAGATGATCGCGAGCCACATCTCGGTGCCCTGCAGCCCCGGCTCGCCGCCCTCGGCGAAGGCGATGCCCTGCCCGGGCGTCCAGCCGTCGAGAGCGGCGTCGAGCAGCTCGCGGGCGAGCGCCCGCACCTCCGCGCCGCGCCGCGCGCTCGCCCGGGTGAGCCACAGCGGATGCGCGACATCGAGCACGTTGCAGGCGTCGCGACGACCGGGGGTGAAGAAGCGTTCGTCGCGGGCGTGCGCGAGCACCGTGTCGACGACGCGCTCCGGGTACGGCACGGGCAGGCCGGACTGCGCGAAGGTGCCGCGCGTGGTGCGGTAGAAGCCGTTGACGGGCTGCAGCATCCCGTCGGCCTCGCGGGGCGAACCCCACAACCCGGTCGCCGGGTCGGCGTGGGCGACGAGCCAGCCGACGAGGGCCTCCTCGGCCCCGGGCGGTACGGCGTCGCCGCGGCGCCGTGACCAGTGCAGCGCGGTGCCCCACGCGTCGACCCAGTGGCCGGCCGTCCAGGCCGCGGCCTCCCACGGCAGGGCCTCGAGCGACTCGACGAGCGCGGACGGGCTCGCCTCGGTCGCCATCGGCAGGGGCGCCGGGAACTCCGACCCCAGCAGGTCGAGCGCGTAGCCGACGCACAGCACGTGGTACGCGACGTCGGGGTCCGTGGTGTCGGCGGGGAGCGGCTGCCGACCGGCCCCGTCGATCGGGGCGACGAGTCCGGTCACCTGGTCCTGCCAGCCGTGCAGCCGGGCGAGCTGGTGCGCGCGGGGGAGCTGGGTCGGCGCATCGCCGGTCAGCAGCACCGCGAGCTCGATCGCGTCGCACTGAGCCCGCACGGTGGGCGCCGCCCCGGGACGGTCGACGAACAACCGCGCCTGCACGTCCCAGGAGCGGTCGAGCACGGCCGCGACCTCCGCCCGCGCGGTCTGGCTGAACTCCCGGAGGCGCGCGCGCAGCGGGTCGGCGGGCGACACCCGCCACTTGAGGTGCCGCGCCGGATTGCCGCCGACGACGGCGCCGGCGGGCACGTCCTTCGTGACGACGGCGCCCGCGGCGAGCACCGCCCGGTCGCCGACGGAGACCCCGTCGAGCACGATCACGTGCGACCCGATCCACACGTCGTCGCCGATGCGGATGCCGCGTGAGGTGAGCGGCTGCCGGAAGACCTCGACCTCCGGGTCGTCCATCGTGTGGTTGAAACCGAGGATCGAGGTGTGGGCGCCGATCCGCACGGCGTCGCCGATGGTCACGTCACCCCGCACGACGGCGTAGGGGTTGACGCTGCAGTCGCGGCCGAGACGCAGCTCGCCCGTCAGGTAGGCGCCAGCGGCGACGTAACTGCGGTCGCCGAGCACGAGCTGCTCGGCGTCGACGGAGGCCAGGGGCGACACGAAGCAGCGCTCCCCGAAGCTCGCGCCCGGCCGCGCGGTCCGCAGCGCCTCCTGGTGGGCGAGCTGGGATGCCGCATCCGCAGCGGATGCCGTCTGCCAGAACTCCCAGGGCGAGAACTCCCGCGGGTCGATCACCTCAGTCGTCCGCCCGCGGCGCGGCCGTCGACTCGCGCACCCGCAGCTCCGGGTTGATCGTCACCCGATGCACGGGGCGCGTGGGATCGGCGATCCGTCGCGCGAGCAGCTCGACCGCCGTCGCGCCGACCGCCTCGCGCGGCGGGCTGACGGCGGTGAGCGGCGGTGTGAACAACTGCGCCACCTCGTCGTCGTAGGCCATGATCGAGAGCTCACCCGGCACCGGGATGCCGCGCCCGAGGGCGAGATCGACGAACGCCATCGCCTCGTGGTCGGGGTGCACGAGCAGCGCGGTGATCCCCTTCGCCCGCACGGTGTCGAGCGCCGCATCGACCGACTTCGAGAACTCGGCGGTGCTGCGGTCCGGGATCATCGACTCGAAGTGCTGAGCCGGGGTCAGCCCGAGCTGCTCGCACGCCGCGCTCCAGCCCGCGGCGATCTTGCGCGAGGTGGGGGAGGTGCGCGACAGCACGAGTCCGACGCGCTTGTGGCCGAGGGAGGCGAGGTGCCGCGCCGCGAGCGCGCCGCCGAGCGCGTGATCGCTCGTCACCGACTCGAGGGGGGTGCCGTCGGGGTGCAGCGCGTCGCGCTCGGCGAGCACGCTCGGCACGCCGCAGTGCGCGAGCCACTCGACGACCTCCTGCGCGTGCGGCATGTCGGTGTTGGGGGCGACGATCAGGCCCCGCACGTTCTCGGTGCGCACCAGGCGCTCGAGCATGGGACGCTCGTCCTGCAGTTCGTAGGACGCGCCGCGCACGATGAGGCGGTAGCCGAGCCGGCGCGCCTCCTCCTCCGCGCCGCGCACGACGGTCGGCCAGTAGTAGCCCAGCGAGGGCACGAGCACCGCGATCGCGTCGTCGGTCGACGGGCGCGCGACCGTCTCGGCGGCGGGACTGCGCAGGCCGCCCTCCGGGGGCACGGCGCCGCCGTGCACGCGCACGAGCAGCCCCTCCTTCTCCATCTGCGCGAGGTCGCGACGCAGCGTCACCGACGCGACCCCGAGGTCGTCGATGAGCTGGGAGATGCGGACGATGCCGTCGCGCGAGAGTGCGCCGAGCACGTGGGCGCGGCGGGCGGCGGCCAGCGGCGCGTGCGGGTTGGGGTCGCTCATCGGTGGTGGTCCTCAGCTGTGGTCGTGTCCAGTTCTACCGTGACCCGGGCCTTCTCGCGCGCCGAGACGTCGAGTTCGAGCCGGGTGAGTCGTCCGCCCCACACGCTGGTGAGGAGCGGATCGGCGAGTTCGCGCACCGTTGTCGTCACGCGGACATCGTCGGGCCAGCGCAGGCGGACGGTGCGAGCGCCCTCGAGCGGCGTCACCCGGGCGCCCCCGTCGACGAGCTCCACCTCGCCGGCGAGCAGCAGGTGCAGCGTGGTCGGGGCCGCATCCGGGCGCTCCTCGAGCCGCCAGTCGTCGTCGACCTCGACGCGCGCACCCGCGCTGCGGGTGAGCGTCACGGTGCGCCGCCAGGACCGCACCCCCGCGTCGGGGTAGGCCGCCGCCAACTCCATGGAGAGGCCGGAGGCGTCGTCGCCGAGTTCGGGCGAGGTGCCGTGGGCGTGCGCCGCGGCACCGTGCGCCTGCGGCATCCCCCGCACCTCGGGGACGTTGTGCCAGCTGCTCTGCATCGTCCAGATGGTGTAGCGCTCCGGCCCGAAGGTGGCCGCCGTGTAGGTCGGACGCCCCGCGTCGACGAGCACCGGCACCCCGTCGACGGCAACGACGAACGAGCCGACGTCGTCGTGGTTGTGATGCTCGCCGTTGTGACCGCCCTTGGTCGCCACGGTCAACCCGGCCGCCGAGCCTCCGGTCTCGCGCGCCAGCAGCACCTCGACCGAGGGCAGCCAGACCTCGCGCGGCAGCGGCGAGGGCGCGCGCTCCGCGCCGACCCACACCGGATCGGTCGCCCCGCGCAGCATCCGTCCGAGCCCGTGGGCCTCGGACACCGCGGGCGCGGTGGGGATGCGGTGCGCGGCGGCGTGGGCGCGCGCCGCGTCGTCGCCGACGGTGCGCGCCGCCCGATGCAGTGCGTGCCACGGCTGCTCGCCGTCGGGGCGCGCCTGCCCGTCGGCGAGGTTGAGGTACCACTCGCCGCCGAGGTGCATGCGGTGCGGGAACGCGACCGTCGCGACGAGCGCCGGGATCTCGGCGATCACGTCGAGCGCCCCGCCGGTCGCCGCCGCGAGCACGTCGAGCGCCTCGAGCGCCCGGCAGGCGCCGTTCCACCAGTACGCGTAGCCCTCGTCGATCGCGCCGTCCGCCGGAAGGGAGGCGAGGTAGCGGTCGAGGCCCTCGAGGGCGAGCGCGACGACGAGCGAACGCTCGGGGCCGGGGTCGAGCAGCTGCAGGGCGGCCACCAGCACGTTGCCGTGGATCCAGGGGTTCCAGTTGTGCACGTCGCCGTCGAGGCCGATCCAGTGCCAGTCGCGGCGGCGCACGAAGGGCTCGACGACGCGGATGCGGGCCTCGCGCCGGATGCGGTCGCGGATGCCGGGGTAGCGCTCGTCGAGCGCGGCGCCGAGCAGGTGGTCGATCCAGGCGAGCTGCCCGACGACCTCGCCGGCGCCGAGGTCGAGGAACGGGTCGTCGACGGTCGCGAGCACCGATCCGTGTGATCGGAAGGTGTCGTCGTGCGCGGGCCAGCACCAGGAGCTCTGCTCGCACAGCAGCCACACGCCGTCGGCGACGGCGTCGAGGTGCTGCTCCGCGGCCGTCGCGGCCGCGGCGAACGCGGCCCGGCTGAGGCGATGCTGGCGCGCGAACGCGGGCGTCTCCCAGCGTTCGCGGTCACCGTCGCCCGGGCGGTGGAAGCGCGCGGCATCGCTCGCGAGGGGCATCGGCCACGGCTCGTCGGCGTCGCCCGCCACCCTGGCGAGCACCGCGTCGCAGGTGACCGGGTCGATCGCGTCCCACGCCGCGCGGTCCGCCGCGGGCGGGACGGGGAGGGCCGAACCGGGGTCGGCGAGCAGCTCGGCGATCGATCCGCCTGCTCGGAGCCGCGCCCGGATGGCGGCGTCGAGCGGGCCGCGGAATTGCTCTGCGGCGGCTTCGTGCACGGTTCGCGCCTCTCATCATCGAGAGCGATTCGCTCGCCCCGGGCGGTGGTTACGTCGTACAAATGATCATAAACGATCATTTCAATTCAGTAAAGCACTTGTCGTGAACGAATCCGATTGCTAATCTCCGAAAGCGGTCGACGGATGACCGTTCCAGATTCGAGGGAGAAACCGGATGCGCGAGCAGTCGAGCCGCCTCGTCGCGGCGCCCGCATCCGGTGCCGCGGATCGCGCCTTCTGGACAGGCTATGCGGACCGGCTGCTGACCGGCGCCCGCGCCTACGCCTCGCCGGGGCACGCCCGCATCACCCCGCCCGGTGCCGAGGGCGGCTACGGCAACGCCGTCGACGGCCTCGAGGGTTTCGCGCGCACCTTCCTGCTCGCGGGCTTCCGTCTCGTGGGAGAGCACGGCGAGGGCCTCGACGAGCTCGCCGACTTCTACGCCGCGGGCATCCGCGCCGGAGTCGACCCCGATGCCCCCGACCGCTGGGTCCGTCCCGACGAGCACCCTCAGGCGAAGGTCGAGGCGGCGTCGCTCGCCCTCATCCTCGACCAGACCCGCCCCTGGATCTGGGACCGGCTCGACGCCGTCACGCAGCAGCGCGTCGTCGACTACCTCGCCCCCGTCGTGGGCGACACGAGCTACCCGCGCAACAACTGGCTCTGGTTCCGCATCGTGGTGCAGACCTTCCTGCGGTCGGTCGGCGGTCCCTGGTCGGCCGACGACATCCGCGACGACCTGGCGCTGCACGACTCGTTCGTGCGCGCAGACGGCTGGCTCTCCGACGGCGACGAGCGCTCCTACGACCACTACGTCGGCTGGGCGCTGCACCTGTACCCGGTGCTCTGGTCGCGGATGCAGGGCGCGAGCGAGCTCGCGGCCGGGCGCACCGCGGGCGACGTGGCCGCGCTCGACCGCTTCCTGCAGGACGCCGTGGCGCTCGTCGGCGCGGACGGCTCGCCGCTGCTGCAGGGCCGCAGCCTCATCTACCGCTTCGCGGCCGCCGCCCCGTTCTGGGTCGGCGCGCTCGCCGAGGTGCCCTCGACCTCACCCGGTGCGCTGCGCCACGCCGCCGAGCTGATCGTGCGGCACTTCGCCGACCACGACGTGCCGGGATCCGACGCGCTGCTGAGCATGGGCTGGCACGCCGAGTGGCGCGCCCTCGCGCAGAGCTACTCCGGGCCGGCGTCGCCGTACTGGGCGTCGAAGGGCATGCTGGGCGTCGCGCTGCCCGCCGAGCACCCCGTGTGGTCGGCACCCGCCGAGCCCCTGCCCGTGGAGCGGGGCGAGGTGCTGCGCGCGATCGCCGCGCCCGGCTGGATCGTCTCGGGCACCCCCGACGACGGCATCGTGCGCGTCGTGAACCACGGCACCGACCACGCGCATCCGGGCGACGCCGTCGGCGACTCCCCGCTCTACGCACAGCTCGGCTACTCCACGGCCACGAGCCCGCTGCTCGACGAGCAGGCCTGGACCACACCGCTCGAGCAGGCCGTCGCGCTCGTCGCCGCCGACGGCCGCACCAGCCACCGCGCCGGCATGACCCTGCTCGGCGCCCGGATCGACGAGACGGACGGGCTGCGCGTCGGCGTCGCCGGGTCGCTCGCCGTCGCCCACCTGCTCGAACCCGCGCCGATCGAGCGCCGCCACGGATCGGGTCTCGCCGGCGCGGCGACGCCGCTCGGCACCCTCGAGGTGCAGTCGCTCGTGCGCGGCCCCTGGGAGGTGCGGCTCTCCCGTCTGGTCTCGATCGAGGACGGCGTCGATGTCGGCGCCCTCGGGATGCGGGTCGGCGGCTGGGCGGTCTCCGCCGACGCGATCGGCTCGGCCGAGGGGGCCCGCGTCACCGCGGGCGCTCTGACGAGCACCCTCGTGCCGCTCGGCGGCGAGGCGCGCGCCGACGTCGTCGTGCGCAGCGACGCGAGCCCGCTCGGAGGCGCGAGCGCGGTGCCCGTGCTCGACTACCGCGCCGAAGTCGGCACCTGGATCGCGACGCTCGTCGAGCTGCGCGGCGTGCCCGCGCCGGCGCCCACGGCATCCGTCGACATCGACGCCGACGGACAGGTCACCGTGAGGTGGCCGGACGGGGTGCGCACCGCATCCCGACTTCTCGACTCCGGCTCCGCCATGGCGGCGGACCGGTGAACCCCCGGGTCACCAACAGGCCCAGAGTGACAATGCAAAGGAGCAGCAACCTGATGAAGCGCAAGCTCGCCGTCGCGGTCGGCCTCGCCGCCGTGGCATCCCTCACGCTCGCCGCGTGCAGCGGCGACGACAGCCCCTCGGAGTCGTCGGGTCCCGTGACCCTGACCCTCTCGGGCTGGAGCCTCGAAACCACCCCCGAGTTCCAGACGCTCGCCGACGGGTTCCACGAGGAGAACCCCGACATCACGATCGAGCTCAAGGAGTACGACCCCTCGGAGTACAACACCCTCGTCACCGCGGACCTCGCGGCCGGCGTCGGGCCCGACATCATCACCCAGAAGGAGGTCAAGTACGTCACGACCTTCCAGGAGGGCGGCCAGCTCATGGACGTCTCCGACGTCGAGCTGCCCGACGGCATCGCCGGCGCCGACTCCTACAAGGTCGACGGCGTCTCCTACGCCGTGCCGTACCGCAACGACTCGTGGGTGCTGTTCTACAACAAGGCCATGTTCGACGCGGCCGGGGTCGACTACCCCGACGGCTCGTGGACGTGGGACGACTACGCGGATGCGGCTGCCGCGCTGAAGGCGGGCGGCGCCCCCTACGGTGCCTACACGCACCGCTGGCAGTCGGTCATCCAGGGCTTCGCGAACTCGCAGGAGACCCAGGGCGACGGCGTGCTGAGCGGCGACTACGGCTACATGAAGTCGTTCTACGAGCGCGCGCTGCAGATGCAGAACGACGGCTCGATGGTCGACTTCAACACCTCGAGCGCCAACCAGCTCACCTACCAGGGCGAGTTCGGCAAGCAGGACGCCGCCATGATGCCGATGGGCACCTGGTACGTCGCGACGCTGATCGCCCAGCAGGCCTCGGGCGACTCCGACACCTTCGACTGGGGCATCGCGCCGATCCCGCAGCTCGACTCGTCGACCACCGACGAGCCGGTCACCTTCGGCGACCCGACGGGCTTCGGCATCAACGCCAACATCGACTCCTCCAAGGTCGACGCGGCCAAGGCGTTCCTGGCGTACGCCGCCGGGGAGAAGGGCGCCAGCTCGCTGGCCGCCATCGGCATCACGCCGGCGCTGACCAACGACGCCGTCGTCGACACCTACTTCTCGGTGGAGGGCGCCCCGACCGACGAGCTCTCGAAGTTCGCCTGGTCGACCCACGTGGTCTACCCGGAGAACCCGACCTCGTCGAAGACGGCCGCCATCCAGGGCATCCTCGGCGACATGCACACGGCGATCATGTCCGGTTCGACCTCGGTCGACGACGCGATCAGCCAGGCGGAGGATCGTGTGAAGAACGAGGTCGGTCTCGACTGACCGACCGTGCCGGCCGGCCCGCGACCCGGGCCGGCCGGCATCCCGAACCATCCCCTCGAGGAGTCCCATCATGACGACAGCCGTCGCGCCCCAGACGGACGCGCCGCCGGTCACCCCCCGGCAGCGTCGCCGGTCGCGCATGAAGCTGCGCAACGCCCTCATCGGCTGGAGCTTCATCCTTCCGAACTTCGCCGGATTCGCCCTGCTCACGCTCGTGCCGGTGCTGATCCTCTTCTACATGTCGTTCACGAACTGGAACGTGTTCGGCAAGGCCGACTTCATCGGCATCGCCAACTTCCAGCGCCTCATCGGCGACGGCAGCTTCCGCACCGCGGTCGTCAACACCCTCTACTACTCGGTGATGCACATCCCGCTCACCCTCGTGGTGTCGCTCGGGCTCGCGCTGCTGCTCAACACCAAGTTGCGCGGGGTGCGCTTCTTCCGCACCGCGGCGTTCTTCCCCTACATCACCTCGATCGTCGCGATCGCCATGGTGTGGAACCTCATGTTCAGCCCCGACTACGGGCCGGTCAACGAGATCCTGCGGTTCATCGGCATCCAGGACCCGCCCGGGTGGCTCACCTCCACCGAGTGGGCCATGCCCGCCGTCGTGATCGTCAGCACCTGGCGCGACATGGGCTACTACATGATCCTGTTCCTCGCGGGCCTCCAGACGATCCCCCGCGAGCTGCACGAGGCGGCTCGCGTCGACGGCGCGAACGTCTGGCAGCGGTTCACGAACGTGACCCTGCCGGGCCTGCGGCCCACCACCTTCTTCGTGACCGTCATGCTCACGATCAACTCGTTCAAGATCTTCGACCTGATCCTCGTGATGACCGACGGCGGTCCCGGGCAGGCGACGCTCGTGCTCAGCCAGTTCATCTACCGCAAGGGCTTCGAGGAGAGCCAGTTCGGCTACGCCTCCGCGGCGTCCGTCGCCCTGTTCTTCCTGTGCCTCATCGTCACGCTCGTGCAGTTCCTGATCAACAAGAGGAGGAACGCCTGATGTCCGCGCTTCTCGCTCCCGAGACCGAGGCCGAGGGCCTCCGCAAGCTCGGCGACCCGCGCCCCCGCGACACCCGACCGGTGTCGACCGGCCGGCACGTCGCGCGCGTCATCGGCTACGTCGTGCTCGTGGTCGCCTCCGTCGGCGTGCTGATGCCGTTCTTCTGGATGGTGACCAGCTCGCTCAAGGAGCCGAACGACGTCTTCTCCATCCCGCTGCAGTGGCTCCCCGACGTGCCGCAGTGGTCGAACTACGCCGAGATCTGGTTCGAGTCGGGGATGCTGACCTGGCTGCGCAACACGCTCATCCTCTCCGTCGCCGTCACCTTCCTGCAGCTGCTCACCGGATCCTTCGCCGCCTACGGCTTCGCCCGGATGCGCTTCCCGGGACGCGACTGGCTGTTCCTCGTGTACATCGCGACCATCGCCGTGCCGTGGCAGTCGTACATGATCCCGCAGTTCATCCTGCTGTCGAACCTCAAGGTGTCGAACACGCTGTGGGCGATCATCCTGCTGCAGGCGTTCGGCGCCTTCGGGGTGTTCCTCATGAAGCAGTACTACGAGACGATCCCGGAGGAGCTCTCGGAGGCGGCGCGACTCGACGGGCTCTCCGAGTACGCGATCTGGCGGCGGATCATGCTGCCCCTGTCGGTGCCGGCGCTCGCGAGCCTCGGGCTGCTGACCTTCGTCAACACCTGGAACGACTACCTCGGACCGCTCATCTACCTGCGCGACCCGAGCCTGTGGACCGTGCAGCTCGGCCTCAAGAGCTTCGTCTCGAACCTGTTCGACACCAACTACGCGCTGCTGTTCGCGGGTCTGACGATCTCGGTCATCCCGATCGCGATCATCTTCACCCTCGGCCAGCGCTACTTCGTCGAGGGCATCGCGACCAGCGGACTGAAGGGCTGACCGTGTTCCGCCGCATCTCCCACGAGGGCTTCGCCTCGCTGTTCGGGGTCGTCTACCTCGGACTCATGACGAACGCGCTGCTGGTCGTCGCCGCGCTGCCGCTGGTCGTGCTGCTCATGACGACCGACCCCGCCGCGTCCTGGCCGGCGCTCGCGGTGGCCGCGCCGCTCGCGGCACCCGCGCTGACGGCCGCCTTCACCGTCTTCCGGCGGCACGCCGCAGGCGGCACCGAGGTGGCGCGGGCGTTCCTCGCCGGATGGCGCGCCACCTGGCGCCGGGCCATGGCGCTCGGCGCGATCGCGAGTGCGGCGGCGGTGGTGCTGGTGGTCGACCTGCACCTGCTCGGCTCCGGCGAGCTGGCGCCCGTCGTGGTGCCGGCCCTCGCGGTGCTGCTGGCGCTCGTCGCGGCGGGGACCGTCGTCGCGCTGGTGGCGATCGCCGAGGTGCCGCACGCGCGGCTCGGCGAGGTGCTGCGGGCGGCCGCGTACCTCGGCATGCGCCGGTGGTACCTGAGCGCGGTGTCCCTCATCGCGCTCGTCGTGCAGTTCGCGGTCTTCGCGAACCTGCCGGCGATCGGGCTCGGCCTCACCGCCGCACCCGTGCTCTACCTGAGCTGGGCGAACTCGCGCTACACGCTGCGCCCCGTGCTCGACATCGACGAGGTCGCCGCCGACTGACGGCGACCCCCGACCGAGGAATCCCACGAAACACATGACCACGACCCCGCCCGTCAGCCAGACCGCCCGCAGCCAGGCCGGCATCCCGGCCGCGCTCGCGACGATCCGACGCAACATCGACGCGCTCGGCGACCTCTATCCCGACGACACGACACGCGACGGTCGCTACCTGCCGCGCCCGGCCGGCGACGGCGTGGGGGTCGGCGGCAACCGCGGATGGACGACGAGCTTCTGGCCCGGGATGCAGTGGCTGGCCTGGGAGCTCACGGGCGACCCCGCCTACCGGGACGCCGCCGCGCGGCACACCCGCGACTTCGAGGACCGGGTGCGGGACGGGATCGACCTCGACACCCACGACCTGGGCTTCCTGTACACGCTCGCCTGCGTCTCCGCCTGGCGGCTGGAGGGCGACGAGGGCGCGCGGAACGCGGCACTCCTCGCGGCCGACCACCTCATGCACCGCTTCCTCGAGCCGGCCGGCATCATCCAGGCCTGGGGCGACCTCAGCGATCCCCGACAGGCGGGTCGCACCATCGTCGACAGCCTCATGAACATGCCGCTGCTCACCTGGGCCTCGGAGCAGACCGGCGACCCGCGCTACGCCGACGCGGTGCGACGCCACACGACGCAGCTGCGCGAGCACATCATCCGCCCCGACCACTCCACGTTCCACACCTTCTACTGGGACACCGTGACCGGGGAGCCGGTGCGCGGGGCGACGGAGCAGGGCGCCCACGACGACTCCTGCTGGTCGCGCGGTCAGGCCTGGGGCGTCTACGGCTTCGCGCTCAACCACCGGGCCACCGGCGACCCCGAGCTGCTCGAGGCCGCCTGGCGCTGCGCCGACTACTTCCTCGCGCACCTGCCCGCCGACGGGGTGCCGTACTGGGACCTGGTCTACGGCGACGACTCGGGCGCCCCGCGCGACAGCTCGTCGGCGGCCATCGTCGCGTGCGGCTTCCAGGAGCTCGCCTCGCTCGAGGCGGGAACCGAGCGGGGTGCGCGCGCCGCCGAGGCGGCCGACCGCATCCTCGACTCGCTCGTCGCCGGGTACGCGCCCGAGCCGGCGGAGTCCTCCGACGCCCTGCTGCTGCACGGCGTCTACGACCTCCCGAAGGGCAACGGCGTCGACGAGGGCACGCTGTGGGGCGACTACTTCTACCTGGAGGCGCTCACCCGCCGGGCGATGCCCGAGTGGAGGCCGTACTGGTGAGGCTCGTCACCTTCGCCACCGCCGCCGGATCACGTCCCGGGGCGGTCGTCGGCGAACCCGGCGCCGAGCGCGTGCTCGACCTGTCGGACGTCGCGCCCCGGACGGTCGACATCGTGGGCGACCCCGAGGCGCTCGGCGAGGCGCTCGCGGCGGTGGGCATGGCGGCCGACTCCGCCTGGACGCCGCTCGGAGATCTGCGGCTCGAGCCGCCCGTGACCCCCGGCAAGATCCTCTGCCTCGGCTACAACTACCGCGGACACGTGCCCGACGGCGTCGATCCGACGGCCGACGATCCCGAGTACCCCGACGTGTTCGTGAAGACGCCGAACACGCTCGGCGCCCCCGGCGACGAGGTCGTCATCCCGGATGCGGCGCTCGACGTCGACTACGAGGGCGAGATCGCGCTCGTCATCGGGAGACGGGCCAAGGAGGTGCCGCTCGGCGAGGCCCTCTCGTACATCGGCGGCTACACGATCCTCAACGACGTGTCCGATCGCGCGTGGCAGCGGCGCCAGAGCCAGTGGGCGCTCGGCAAGTGCTTCGACGGGTTCGCCCCGCTCGGGCCGTGGATCGTCACCCCCGACGAGATCGCCGACCCGCAGGACCTGCTCGTCGAGGTGGTGCGCGACGGCGTCGTCACGGTGTCGCAGTCGACGGCGACCACCATCTTCTCGGCCGCCTACGTCGTGCACTATCTCTCGCAGACCATGACACTGGAGGTGGGTGACGTGATCTCGACCGGCACCCCCCAGAAGCTGCCCGCCGCGCAGGCCGACCACCGACCGCTCGCCCCCGGCGACGCCGTCACCGTACGCGTCTCGGGGATCGGCGAGCTCACGACACGATTCACCGGAGGGACCGCATGATCCTCGACCGCTTCCGACTCGACGGCCGGGTGGCCGTCGTCACCGGCTCGTCGCGCGGCCTCGGGCAGGGCGCCGCCGTGGCGCTCGCCGAAGCCGGCGCGGATATTGCGCTCGTCGACCGCGGCGACGCCTCCGAGACCGCCGCGAAGATCGAGGCCCTCGGCCGGCGGGCGCACCGCATCCGGCGGGACTTCGGCGCGGCGACCCCCGAGGAGCTGCACGCCGCGATCGACGAGGTGGTCGAGACGCTCGGCCGTATCGACATCCTCGTGAACAACGCCGGCACGATCCGGCGCGCCCCCGCGACGGAGCACCCGGCCGCCGACTGGGACGAGGTGCTCGCCGTCAACCTCGACGCCGTGTTCCACCTCTCGCAGGCCGCGGGCCGCCACATGATCGCCCAGGGCGGCGGCCGCATCATCAACGTCGCGTCCATGCTGTCGTTCCAGGGCGGCATCCTGGTGCCCGGCTACGCGGCGTCGAAGCACGCCGTCGCCGGGCTCACCAAGGCGCTCGCGAACGAGTGGGCGGCCTCCGGCGTGACCGTGAACGCGGTCGCCCCCGGCTACATGGCCACCGACAACACCGCTCCCATCCGCGCCGACGAGGCCCGCGAGGCGTCCATCGTCGCGCGCATCCCCGCCGGACGGTGGGGCACCCCCGACGACCTGCAGGGAGCGTTCGTCTTCCTCGCCTCGGATGCGGCCGGCTACGTCACCGGCGCCATCGTGCCGGTCGACGGCGGCTGGCTGGTCCGCTGAACTTCGACACCCCAGGAGGAACCATGCAACAGCGCTACGCGACGAATCCCGCCCAGATCCCGGGCATGACGACCGAGGAGCTGCGCGAGCGCTACCTCGTCGAGGACGTCTTCGTTCCGGGGGAGGTGCGCCTGGTCTACACCCACCACGACCGCATCGTGCTGGGCGGTGCGGTGCCCGCGGGCGCCGAGCTCGCGCTGACCGGCTACCCGGAGATCCGCTCCGACTACTTCCTCGAGCACCGCGAGCTCGGCATCGTCAACGTCGGCGGCACCGGAACGGTCACCGCCGACGGCGAGGTGTTCACGCTCGTGAACGGCGCGTGTCTGTACCTGGGACGCGGCATCCAGCAGGTCACGTTCGCCGACGCGGACGGCGACGCCCAGTTCTACCTCTTCTCCGCCCCCGCGCACACCACGTACCCGGCGGCGCTCGTGTCGCCCGGCGAGGGGACCGTGCGCGAGCTCGGCGACCAGCTCACCTCGAACCGCCGCACCCTCAACCAGTACATCCACGAGAACGGCGTGCAGAGCTGCCAGATCGTGATGGGCGTCACCCAGCTGCACCCGGGCTCGATGTGGAACACCATGCCGGCGCACACCCACGACCGGCGCACCGAGTGCTACCTCTACTTCGACATCCCGGAGGACGCCCGCGTCATCCACCTGCTCGGGGAGCGCGACGAGACCCGGCACCTCGTGGTGGCCGACCGCCAGGCGATCATCTCGCCGAGCTGGTCGCTGCATTCCGGTGTCGGGACGGCGGCATACTCCTTCGTGTGGGCGATGGCGGGCGAGAACCAGACCTTCGACGACATGGATCCGGCTCCGGTCACCGGGCTGCGGTGACCGACGCACCGGAGCTGCTCGCCGTCGGCGAGACCATGGCGATGGTCGCGCCCCTCGACGGCGCGCCGCTCGACGAGGCGCGCGAGTTCCGGATGGAGGCCGGCGGCGCCGAGTCGAACGTCGCCGCGCACGTCGCGGCGCTCGGGCATCGCGCCGCCTGGTTCAGCCGGCTGGGCGACGATCCGCTCGGCGACCGGATCCTGCGCCAGCTGGCGTCGCGCGGCGTCGACGTGTCGCGCGTGGAGCGCGATGCGGCTCATCCGACCGGGCTCTACGTGAAGAACCCCGGCCGGGGCGTTCACTACTACCGTGCGGGCTCCGCAGCGGCGCAGCTGGCGGCGGCGGATGCGGCGGCGGTCGATCTCGACGGGGTGCGCATCCTGCACGTGTCGGGCATCACCGCCGCGATCTCGGCCACCGCCTCGGCGTTCCTCGACGCGCTCGTCGACGCCGCGCACGCGGCCGGGGTGACGGTGAGCTTCGACGTCAACCATCGGGCGGCGCTCTGGCCGGTCGAGACCGCGTCGAGGCGGCTCGCCGAGCTCGCCGCCCGTGCCGACCTCGTGTTCGTGGGACGCGACGAGGCGGAGACCCTGTGGGGCACCGCGACCGCGGACGAGATCCGGGAGCTCCTGCCGGGCCCCGCGGAGCTCGTCGTGAAGGACGGCGACGTCGGAGCGACCCTGTTCGACGCGGACGGCGTGCGCTTCGTGCCCGCGCTGCGCGTCGAGGTTCTCGAGGCGGTCGGCGCGGGCGACGCGTTCGCCGGCGGCTACCTGGCCGCACGGCTCGAGGGTGCCTCCGCCGACGAGCGCCTGCGCACCGGGCACGTGCGCGCGGCACTCGTGCTGCAGACCACGGACGACACGATCGAGGAGATCCGATGAGCGAGTTCGACGACATCTTCCGGGGCGCGCCCCTCATGGCGATCCTGCGCGGGATGGGGGTCGAGCGCACCCTGCGGCTCGCGACCACCGCGTGGGATCTCGGCATCGACGCCGTCGAGGTGCCGCTGCAGACGCCCGAGGACGACGAGGCGCTGCGCGAGCTCGCCCGGGTCGCCGAGCAGCGGGGCAGGATCGTGGGGGCGGGTACCATCGTGGCGCCGGAGCAGGTCGCGGCCGCGCGCGCCGCCGGGGCGCGCTATCTCGTGTCGCCGGGCATCGACCCGCGCGTAGTGGAGGCGTCGCGGGACGCCGGTCTGCCGATCCTCCCGGGTGTCGCGACGCCCAGCGAGGTGCAGCTGGGCGTCTCGCTCGGGCTGGACTGGATGAAGGCGTTCCCCGCGACCTGGCTCGGGCCGTCGTGGTTCCGGCACATCCGCGGGCCGTTCCCGCAGGTGACGTTCGTGGCGACGGGCGGCCTCGACGCGTCGAACGTGCAGGACTACCTCGACGCGGGCGTGAGGGTCGCGGCGGTCGGCTCGGCCCTCGAGGATCCGGCGCAGCTCGAGAAGCTCGCCGCGCTACTCGACGCGCGCCGCTGATCGTTGCGGGGCGCGAGGTCGGTGCCCGCTCGCTTGACACGTCGCCCCGTGTGCGGCCTAGACTTGGCGGACGAGGTGCTACTACGTATTAGCATCGAGATTCGAAGGCGAGTCGTATGGGCAACCTGGCGGACCATCGGGTCAGCGAGATCACTCCGGTCGTGCTCCGCTCGACGATGGTCCGAAACATCGGCAGGAATGCGCTCCGCGACACCAACGGTTCCGGCCGTGATCTCGTCGTTGTGGTCGTGCGGACCGACAGGGGAGCCGAGGGCTGGGGGCACGCGGGCGCGGGCGCATTGGGAGAGGTCGTCGGTGCCGAGAGGCTCGGCGAGGTCATCGGACGCTCCGTCGCCGAGCTCATCGACCCCGAACGAGGAGTGGTCCACCCCACGGCGAGGGCGCTCGACATCCCCCTGCACGACCTGGCGGGCCGCATCCTGGGTGTTCCGGTCTACGCCATGCTCGGTGCGAGGGGCCGACGCGAGGTGCCCTGCTACTCGGGTGGCATCTACTTCGACGACCTCGACCCGCAGGGCATGCCGGAGGGTCTCGCGGCCGTGCGACGCAACCTGGCCATGGACTGGGAGCTCGGCTACCGGGACTTCAAACTGAAGGTGGGGAGGGGTCGGAGGTGGATGCCGCCCGGTCCCGGGATGGCGCGCGACATCGAGGTGACCCGACTGGCGCGTGAGTCCTACCCCGAGTCCCGGCTGATGGTCGACGCCAACGACGGCTTCTCCCTGACCGACGTCGGCCGGTACCTCGACGCCGTCGCCGATTGCGGTCTGTACTGGCTCGAGGAGCCGTTCGTCGAGAGCGTGCCCGATTTCGTCCGGTTGCGGCGCATCCTCGTCGACGGCGACCACCCGACACTCATCGCGGACGGCGAGATGCGGCCGGACCAGTCGCTCATCGTCGAACTCGCGGGCGCCGGGCTTCTCGATATCGCCCTCATGGACGTATTCGGCTTCGGGTTCAGTCGATGGAGGTGGATCATGCCCCGTCTGCGCCTGGCCGGGGTGTTGGGATCGCCGCACACCTGGGGATCGCCGCTGAAGATGTACTACGCCGCCCACCTGGCGGCGGGGCTCGGCAACATCCCGACGATCGAGGGCATGCCGGGGAGTGTCGAGAAGGTCGACTCGGGCGGCCATCACTTCGAGAACGGGGTCCTGACGGTGTCGGACGAGCCGGGATTCGGCCTGCGGATCAGCTCGTGAGGGGGATGGCGAGCGGGCCGGGTTCGCGGCGTCGTGCGACCTCGCCATCGACGTTCAGCGCGAGCCCGCTGTCCGGATGCCAGTCGATCTCGACATCGTGACCCGCGAGGCGGAGGCCGCGCACCTCGAACCACCCCAGTTCCGTCGCGACGGCCAGCGGTGAGATTCGGACAGAGTCGCCGTCGACCTCGATGCCGAGGAGTCCGTCGAGCACGAGATCGGCGAAGGTCGAGTGCTGGTAGTCGCGGCCGATCTCCGCGCGGGCGACGTCGTGTGCGAGCCGCCAATCGCGCGCGCGCCAGCGGCCAGTGTCCGGATCCATGTCCTCGTCGAGCCAGTAGCTTCCGTCGGCCTGCAGATGTGAGGAGGCGTACTGGCGCAGGAGCGCGAGGAACAGCGATTCGCACTCCTCGGAGCGCGTCGACCGCGCGATCCGCCCCAGTGCGGTGAGCGTCTGACTGGTCGCGAACGGCCAGGTCGGCCCGTTCCATCGGCACAGGAACCGCGGCAGCGTCGATCGCACGCTGAACTCGTAGCGCTGATGTCGCCGCTCGGCGGTTCTCAGGCCGTATTCGGCGGCGAACCCGGCACGGTCCCCCAGCTGCCGAACGGCGGGCATGGGATCGATCGAACCGTCGGGCAGGCCGACGTACCAGGGCACGAAGCCGATGAGTTCACGCACCCGTCGGCGGGGGTCGATCTCGGTGCGCCGGGGAACCGGAGTCGAGCGGTACGGACCGGGAAGGCGGCGTTCCGGGTCGGCGGTGGCGACGTACGCGTCCTCGCCGTCGACCGACAGGGGCACGGTGGTGAAGTGCTCGAGCTCCTCGTCGTAGAGATTCTCGAGCACGAGGCGGCGAAGTCGGTCGCGGATCTGCTCGAAGCGTTCCGCGGTGGCGATGTCGCCCGCGTGGCGTGCGAACGCCGCGATGGCGGCCGCGTTCGCGTACTGATAGCTGTTGATGGTGGGCCGGAAGCCGTCGCCGCTGATGGAGAACTCCATGGCGTCCGCGAGGTCGTGGGCCCAGTACAGGCCGGACGGATGTCGGCTGTCGGCGGCCCAGGCGTCGAAGTTCGCCACCATTCCGGGAAGCAGCGCGACGACCTCATCCCACGTCCCCTGCGTGCGCGCGTAGTGCAGCGCGGCCCACGCGATCCACTCCGTGTAGCGGTGCGGTTCGGCCTCCGGTGCGGAGTACCAGAACCGGAGGTAGTCGGCGACGACGTCCGTGCGTCCGAGCCACCGACCCTCGAGGACGTGGTGCCCTGCCGCCGCGTTGACCGTGCCGTGAGCGCGCCCCGGCCCGGGTTGATGGAACTCCGTCACGAGCAGCCCGTGGTCCGTCGTGACCACGTTGCGCGCGAACGACTCCCACCGTCGGCGGTAGACCACGGTGAGAACCTCGTCGCCGCAACGGAAACGAGGGGCCGATCCGAGGATCGCCGCAATAGGCGCTGAGGCGGTCACTGGGTATCCTTCGATATTGCTCGGCGGGGAACGGTTCGCGCGTTCCCCGCCGAGCTTCCTACGGTCAGTACCCGACGTGCGAGAGATCCGGCTTGGTCAGCGGATCGGGCTCGAAGCCGTTCAGCCCCGTGCGCCACGCGTACGTCGTGTTGACGACCATCGGGAACATGCCGACAGCGTCACCCCAGATGATCGCGTTCGCCTGGTCGTACAGGTCGAGCCGCTCGTCCTCGTCGGTGATCGATCCGGCTTCAGCGAGGATCGCGTCCAGCTCCGGGTTGCAGTAACCGTTGCGGTTCGCGGCGCACGGGTACAGTCGGCCCAGGTTCTGAGCGGCGTCGTAGGTCGGGGTTCCGACCAGCTGGAAGTTGACGTCCCAGTTCAGCGACAGCAGGTCGTCGAGGAACACGGCCGCCTCCTTCTGTACCGGGACCGCCTTCACGCCGACCTTCGCGAGGTCGGACACGATCGCCGACATGAACTCGGTGTACTCGGCCTCCTTGTACTGGATCTGGATCTCCTGGCCGAAGTCGAAACCGGCCTTCTCGAGCGCGGCTCGGGCGGCGTCGGGGTCGTACTTCTTGGGGTCCTGCGGGGTCGATCCGAAGACGTTCGGCGCGAGCACCGAGTCGGACACCTTCCCCGAGTCGGGGAAGAGCGTGCTGATGATCGTGTCGAAGTCGACCGCCTCCCAGAGCGCGTTCCGCACCTCGCTCGTCGCGAAGGTGGGACGCGAGGAGTTGAACCACATCGTGACCACGAGCGTCGACGGCGAGGACTCGACCGTGACATCGGAGTTGGCCTTCAAAGCCGCGACCTGGTCGTCCGGGATTCCCCATGTCGCGTCGACCTCACCCGTCTGCAGGGCGGTGAGTCGCGTGGAGACCTCGGGGATCCAGCGGTACTCCAGTTCGCCGATCGTCGGCACGTCGCCGTAGTACTTCGTGTTCGGCGTCAACTTGAGCGACTCGCTCGGTGCGAACGATTCGACGACATACGGACCGCTGCCGATCGGTTCGGCGAAGTCCGCGTCCGTCACGTCGGCCTTGGTCACGAAGATCAGCGCGAGCTGGCCGGCGAGCATCGGCTTGGCCGAGGTGAAGGTGACCGTGACGTCGTCCGCCGCGTCGACGGAGACTCCCGTGAAGTTGCCGGCGAGAGGGCCGTTCAGCGTCATGATCCGATCGAACGACGCGACGACGTCGGCGGAGGTCAGCGGCGTATCGTCCGAGAACACCACACCATCACGCAGGTGGAAGGTCCACTCGCTGCCGTCGGTGTTCGTGTCCCAGCTCTCGGCGAGGTCGGGATGGAAGCTTCCTTCGGAATCCGGGGCGAGCAGGCGGCTGAAGATCGACATCGCGGCCTGACCCGTGCCGATGCCGGCGCCGTCGGCGCCATGGGGGTCCAGACTCTCCGTCGCGAACTGCGGTGCGACGACCACCGTGTCCTTGACCGGAGCCTCCGTCGGCGCGCACGCGGCCAGCGCGAGCGCCGCGGCCGCGAGAGCGGCGAAGGCGAGTGACGTCCTTGTCTTTCTCATGTTCTCTCCTTGTTGGGTTGCATTCGTCCGACGCGGGTTTACGTCGGACGCTCTTGGTGGGAGTCGAGGGGGGAGTCGACGGCCCGGATGAGCCACGGCTCGAATGGCGACAGGAAGTGCCGGAGGCGTTCGAGCTCGTCCACGTCCACGCTGCGCAACGGCGGCGCGCAGCGGTCGTTGGGCAGCACGCCGCGGTCATGAAGGATGGCCTTGACCGTCGGGACGCCCGGCCGGATCGCGTGAACACCGGTGAGCGACGTCACGCGTTCCTGCAAGGCGTCCGCCTCCTGGTGGCGTCCGGCAGCGGTCGCGTCGCGCAACGACACGATCAGCGACGGCACGATGTTCGCCAGCCCGGGCACGATTCCCTTCGCCCCGGATCGGAGACCTTCGGCGAGGTTGCGCTCATCGCCCTGCGAGAGTGCGAGATCGGGCCGCTCGGCGATCACCGCGACGAACGACCGGAGCAGGGTGAGATCGCCGGAACTGTCCTTGAGGCCGACCAGATGCGGGCAGTCCAGAACCGCGCCGAGCACCTCGGCCGTGAGAGCGGAGGCGTACTTGGGGACGTTGTAGATCGCCCAGGGATGTCCGAGCTGCTCGATCGCACGGAGATGCTGCTCGATCTCGTCCGCCCGGTGCGCGAAGTAGCTGGGGGGTGTGACGAGCAGCGCATCGGGGGCCCCCTCGAGAGCCGTCTCGGCGCGCCGCAGCGTCTCCGTCGTACCTGGAGCCGAGACGTTCACGACGACTGATCCCGCGGGGCGCAGCTCGTGCCAGAGCTCGACGCCCATGCGTACGAAACGCCGCGTGAGGTCGGGCGGCAGCAGCGCGCCCTCGCCGTTGCTGCCCAGCAGCAGGACCGAGTCGACCCCCGTGTCGGCGAGGCTCGTCAGCAGGGTGACGGTGGCGGCGTCGTCGGGGCGGCCGTCCGCTCCGAGGGGGGTCATCACCGGCACGGTGACCCCGGCGAGGATGTGATCGGTCATCAGAAGGCCCTCACTTCGGCAGAATCGGGCCACGCCAACTCGAATCCGTCGTCGACCAGCTCGCTCTGGAAGGCGGAGACCCGACCCGGGTCGGCGTGGACCTCGGACGGTGTGGTGCCGTTCTCGAGGCAGAAGGACGCCAGAGCCCCCGCTGCCTCGCCGACGTTCCACTCGACGGGGTGCAGGCGGTAGCACCCGTTGGTGATGTGGGTGGTGCCGAGATTCTTGCCGGCGGCGAGCAGGTTGCCCCCGCCGGCGGGTATCAGCGCACCCAGTGGGATCTGGAACGGGCTCGATGCGACGTCGATGTAGTTGTCTCCACCGCTCGAGGGATGCAGGTCGATGCGGTACATGCCGATCCCGACGGAATCCGGATAGCGGACAGCTCCGAGGTCGCCGCGGATCTCGAACGACAGGTCCTGCTCGGTGATCGTGTAGAGAGCGCGGATGCGGCGCGATTCCCGGATGTAGGGCGCTTTCGCGAAGCCGTCGGATGTGCCCAGCACGTCGCCGCGCAGATGGAGCCCTGGCCATCCCCGACCGCCGTCGGGTCGCGGCGCCTCCGTCTGGAGCCAGTAGAGCATCGCGAGGGAGAGGGCGCGTGCGCCGGCCAGGTGCCGATCCCGGGTCTCCTCGTCGACGTCGATGATGCTTCCGTCGAGGTAGTCGATCATCGGCCAGTTGACGATGGTGATGTCGCTCTCGAGGTACCCCGGCTCGAAGTTCGCGCGGGCGAGCACCCTGCGGAACGCCCACAGCTCGCGGTCGCCGGGGTCCCGGCTCTGGTCGGCGATCACTCCCGCATCGACCCTCGCGTTGGGGACGAACGTGCGCGTGAGCGGCTCCAGGGTGCGCGGGTCGGGCGCGACGAACCCGAGCATCGGTCCGTGCCAGAAGGGCGGTTCGTACGAGCGCCAGTAGTCGTAGTCGGCGGGGCGCTCGATCGTGTGGTCGCCGTGCTCGTCGTAGGCGAGCGCGAACACCCACGAGAACGCCTGCACGTTGTCGGGGCGAGCATCGAGGGGGGCTGAGGGCTCGCCCGTCTCCGTGCGACCCTCCGCTCCCGTGACGTAGGGGATTCCGGCCAGCGGGAGAAGATCGCCCAGCTCGGTCGCATCCAGCACGAATCGACCCGACAGCCGATGCCGACCTCCCTCAGGGTCCTCGACCGTGACGGTGCGGACGACACCGGCGACCGACTCGGCAGACACGGGGCGGGTCGTCCGGAGCACGGTGAGCCGACCGCTCGACACGTAGGGCGCGATCATCCCGTCCAGAACGGCGGCGGCGACGGTCGGCTCGTGGCACAGCTTGCTCACCCGGCCGAGCCCCGGGTTCAAATACTGGTCGGCCGCCGCGGCAGGCGTGAGCGGCGTCGTTCGGCGGTAGTGGTCGCGGATGCCGTCGCGGACCGCGCGGTACGACCGGGTCGCCCCGAACCGCTCGATCCACGGGTGCTCGTCGGGTGGCACGCCCTGAGAGGTGAGCTGCCCCCCCAGCCAATCCGTCTCCTCGGTGAGGATGACCGTGTGACCGCGCCGCAGTGCCGCCAGAGCGGCGGCTACTCCGCCGAGACCGCCCCCGATCACGACGATCTCCGCCGTCGACTGCTCATGACGGTCGGCCAGATGTGCGCTCACTCTTGTTCGTCTCCTGTTGTCGTCGTTCCGTGGTCGGCCACCAGATCGAGCGCGGCATCGAGCAGCTCGCGGGTGTAGGCATGCGCGGGGGAGGTGAACACCTGCTCGGTGGCGCCGATCTCGACGATCTCGCCGTGCTGCATGACGGCCACCGAGTCCGCGATCTGACGCACCACACCGAGGTCGTGGGTGATGAAGAGCATCGAGATGCCGAGATCCGTCTTGAGCTCGATGAGGAGCTGGAGGATCTGGGCCTGCACGGAGACGTCCAGCGCCGACACCGCTTCGTCGCAGACGAGCAGGCGCGGGCGCTGCGCGAGTGCGCGGGCGATCGACACCCGCTGGCACTGGCCGCCCGAGAGCTGGGCCGCACGGCGGTCCAGCACGTCCTCGTCGAGGCCGACGCGGCCGAGGAGCTCGGCGATCGCCGTGCGGCGATCACCCCCGGGCGCGATCTCCGGGTGCGTCGACCAGACCTCGCCGATGATCCCGCCGATGCTCATGCGCGGGTTGAGGGAGGACCGCGGATCCTGGAAGACGATCGGGATCTGTCGGCGGAGCTCCCTGCTCCTGCGGGGGGTCAACGGCACCCGGTCGTCGCCGAAGACCAGCTCCCCGTCGTACCTCACGAGCCCGACGACCGCTCGGGCGACCGTCGTCTTGCCCGACCCGGATTCGCCGACGAGCGCCAGTGTCTCGGCGGGGGCGATCGCGAAGGAGGCTTTCGAGACGACCCGTCGGGCCCGCCGCCCGCGTCCGTACGAGACGTCGAGGTCGTTGGCTTCGAGCAGCGGCTCAGTCATCGAGGAACTCCTCGGCGAAGTGGCAGGCGCTCACGCGACCCGGCACGACTTCCCGCGGCTGAGGCGTCTCACGTCGGCAGATCTCCCGGGCGAGCGGGCATCGCGGATGGAACGCGCAGCCCGAGGGGCGAGCGGCCGGGCTTGCCGCGGTGCCCGGGATCGGATCCGAGACCGCCGAGGCGGCCGACACGCTGGGCACGCTACGTGCCAGAGCACGCGTGTAGGGATGCAGGGGCTTCGACAGCACGCTCCGCGCCGGTCCGGACTCGGCCACGCGCCCCGCGTACAGCACCACCAGGTCGTCGGCGATGTGCGACACCACGCGGAGGTCGTGGCTGATGAACAGGATCGCGATCCCGTCGTCGCGCTGCATCTCCGCAAGGAGATCGAGGATGCGTTTCTGGACGGTGACATCCAATGCTGTCGTCGGCTCATCGGCGATCAGGAGTCGAGGCCCGCCGGAGAGCGCCATCGCGATGACCGCGCGCTGGCGCAGACCCCCTGAGAGCTGATGGGGGAAGGCATGGGCGCGTTCCTCCGGCCGGGGGACGCCCACCCGTGCGAGCAGCCGCACAACGCCCTCCTCGAGGGCCTTGCCGCGCAGGCCCCCACGCCGCAGCAGCTCCCCCACCTGGCGGCCGATGCGCTGGCTGGGGTTGAGCGCGGCGAGCGGGTCCTGGAAGATCATCGCCACCCATCGACCGCGCAGGGCGCGCCGTTGCCGCTCGGGGATGCCGAGCACCTGACGGTCGTCGAAGACGATCTCTCCCTGGGCGGACATCGTGTCGGGGAGCAGGCCCATGACGGCGCTTCCGAGGATCGACTTGCCGCTGCCGGACTCGCCGATGAGGGCGGTGGTGCGCCCGCTCCGCACGTCGAGGCTGACGCCGTCGAGGATCCGGACCGGAGCATCGGCATCGGTCGACACGACCAGGTCGCGCACGCTCAGAGCCAGCTTGTCGGTCATCTGACTCCTCCTCGTTGGAAGCGGCTGTTCAACTGGTCTCCGAGGAGTCCGGTCATCACGACGAGCAGCGCGAGCGCGATCCCGGGGAAGACGGAGATCCACCATGCGGTGCTCAGGTACGCCTTCCCGGCCGCGATCGTCTGACCCCACGAGACGATGTCGTGGGGGAGACCGATTCCGAGGAAGCTCAGCCCCGCTTCGCCGAGCACGATGAGCCCGAATTCGAGAGCGACGAGTGCCACCACCGGGGCGAACACGAACGGCAGCACGTGCCGCAGCATGATCCGCGGCGCGGGTACTCCCAGTACCCGTGCCGCGGACACCCACTCCCGTTCGCGCAGGGAGAGGGTGGCTCCTCGGGTGAGTCGGGCGAACGACACCCATCCCGCCAGCGACAGCGCCACCACGACCACGGCGACCCCGCGCTCGAAGAGACCGGCGACCACGATCGCCAGCACGATATTGGGGAAGGCGATCAGGATGTCGATGATGCGGCTCAGGAGGGTGTCCGCGATGCCCCCGAGGTATCCGGCGAGCAGTCCGACGACCACTCCGACGACGGTGCACACCGCCACCGTGAGAGTTCCGATGAGCATCGAGGTACGCGCGCCGTAGATCAATTGGCCGACCATGTCGCGCCCGGTGGAGTCGGTGCCGAGCACCGCGACACTGCCCGTCGACGTGGTGGCACCCGGAGGGAGCAGGCGGTCCACGATCTGCGTCGCGACGGGGTCGAACGGGACGATCATGGGCCCGAACACCGCGGCGAGCACGTAGATCGCGATGATCGCGATCGGCACGATCCTCATGATCGAGGCCGCGGCTCGCGCTGCGCGGCCGCGGGAGCGGCCACGGACGACGGCGGGCGCCCGGAGGATGACGTCGTCGGTCATGCGTTCGCCTCCACCCGGATCCGGGGATCGAGGAGGGCGTTGACGATGTCGGCGACCAGGTTGAGGGCGAGCACGAACAGCGCGATGACGAAGACCGCCGCCTGCACGACGGTGTAGTCGCGAGAGGCGACCGAGTCGACGATCAGTGTTCCGAGTCCCGGCCATGCGAAGACGTTCTCCACGACCACCGCGCCTCCGACGAGCGCGCCCACCTGCAGGCCGACGATGGTGACGACGGGGCCCATCGCATTGCGGAAGGCGTGGTTGCGCAGCGCCTCACCGCGGGAGAGACCCTTCGCCCGTGCCGTCTGCACGTACGGTTCGCGCATGGCTTCGGTGAGCGTGGCGCGGCTGATGCGGGCGATGATCGCGGTGAACGGCAGGGCGAGGGTGATCGCGGGGAGGATCAGATGTGCCGGCGTGCCGGCGCCCGAACTGGGCGTGACACGCAGGACGAGCGCGAAGATCAGGATGAGCATGATGCCCACCCAGAAGGTCGGCATCCCTTGGAACAGGATCGAGATCGTCGACACGACGCGGTCGATAGCGCCGTCGGGCCGGCGGGCGGCGAGCAGGCTCAGCGTGAGGCCGACCGCGGCGGCGATGACGGTCGCACCCAGGGTGAGTTGCAGCGTCTCCGGCAGGCGCGATGACACCAGTGCTATCGCAGGCTGTCCCGTTCGGAACGAATCCCCGAAGTCCAGCGTCGCGAGCTGTCGAAGGTAGGCGAGGTACTGCTCGACGATGTTGCCGCTCAAGCCGAGCCGTTCCGTGAGGGCTTCGATCTGTTCGGGGGTCGCATCGGGTCCGAGCAGGGTGGTCGCCGGATCTCCCGGGGCGACCCGGATGAGCACGAACATCAGGGTTGTGACACCCCAGATCACGAAGACGCCGACGGCGAGCCGACGGCCGATCATCGACATCATCGTTTCGGAGACCCCGTCCGCGGCGGGGCGATCGTCGATCCCTCGACGATCTCGGGCGCGACGACCCGCTGGCGAGGTCGATCCTCCTCGTCGAGGATGTCGATGAGCAGCTCGACGGCGGCCGCTCCGACGTCGTAGCGCGACAGCACGAAACGCGACCACTCGCGGGGCGCGGCGGTGAAGGGCGGATCGCCGAGCACCCCCACGGACAGGTCGGAGGGGATCCCGAGGCCCAGCGCGTCGGCGGCCTCGACGAGTCGGGCGATGTTCGAGTCGTCGTCACCGGGCTCGACGACCACGGCGGTGATGCCCCGCTCGGTGACCCAGCGTTCGAGTTCGGCGGGGGTGAGCGGTGCGCCGTGCTTGACCGAGCTGGCGCGGATCCCGGCCTCGTCGATGCCGCGCCAATAGCCTTCGAGACGGTCCTCGGTCTGCTCACCGCCCCCGGGCTCGCCGATGTAGCCGATGTTTCGATGTCCCGCGGTGGCGAGCCGCTCCACGATGCGGGCGGTGGCGCTGGCGTAGTCGAACGCGACGTACGGCACCTCGATGCCGGCGATTTCGCGACGCCCGATCAGCACGAAGGGATGGCCGTTCGCGTCGAGCTCCGCGAGGAGCGCGTTATCGACGTGGCGGCCGACGAGGATGCCCCCGTCCGCGACGAGCAGGCGTCGCGCCGTCGCGTTCGATCCGAATGCTCCGCGCGTGTTCTGCGACGCTGCCGTGGGGCTGAGCAGCATCAGGTCGTAGCCGCGGCGCGAGGCCTCTCGCTCGACACCGAGCAGGAAGTCGAAGTAGAAGTCGGTCTGATCCGCGGGGAAGATCTCCTCGAAGGTGTGGAATCCGAGGAGGAAGCTGCGACCGCCGACCAGTCTCTGCGCGGCGGCGTTGGGCGAGTAGCCGAGCTTCTCCGCCGCCGAGATGACCCGCTCGCGGGTCGCCTCGGGGATGCGGTTGACCGGTTTGCTCGGATCGCGCAGCACGCTCGACACGGTCGCCTGCGAGACGCCGGCCGCCCGCGCCACGTCGATCTGGGTGGGGCGTCGCTTGCGGGGGGTGATCCCGGACATGACGGTCTCCTCAGCTCTTCGTCGAACCTGCTGCTACGTAGTAGCATTGATACGTAACAGCAAGATGCCATATGCGCGGATGCCCGTCAAGCCGCGGTCAGGAACGCAAGGGAGCGACAGCATGGGGGAGATCAGCGCATTCGCAGGATGGACACCCCCACCCGGGGTCGACCTGGTGGCGGTCGACGCGGGAGCCGGGCGGCTCACGGCCCTCCGAAGTCCGGCACACGGGAGCCCACGCGGTCTCATCCTGCTGATGCCCGGCTACACCGCATCGAAGGAGGAGTTCTTCGCGATGGCCCCGGCGCTGGCGCAGATGGGCTGGGAGACGTGGGCCTACTCCCACCGGGGGCAGGCCGACTCGTCCGCGCCGCGCGGAGTGGAGGAATACCGGCTCGAGCGATTCGTCGCCGATGCCCTCGACGTGGTCACGGAGCTCCGCGAACGAGGGCGAGAGGCCGGGGTTCCCGGTCGTCCTCACCTCGTCGGCCACTCGTTCGGAGGGGTCGTGGCCATGGCGACTGCAGCCGAGTCCCCGCAGTCGCTCGGATCGTTGACGACGATGTGCACGGGCCCTGGCCCCGTGCGTGGTGCGTGGGTGATCGACGCGATGCTCGCCGCGGCGACCGTGGGCGGCATCGGCCGCTGGAACGCGATCAATCCCGAGCTCGCGCACCTCCCGCCCGAATCGATGCCCGAGAGCGACGCATTCCGGCGTGCGCGATTCGCCGCCAGCTCGAACGACCACCTCGTCGGCGCGGCGGCGATCCTGGCCACCGTCGCCGACCTCGTCCCCGCACTATCCGAGCGGGGGCTTCCCCTCCACGTGCTGCACGGTGAACATGACGATGTCTGGCCGGTGGACCAGCAGCGGGAGATGGCCGAAAGGCTCGGCGCCCGCTACACGGTGATCGCCGGTGCGGGGCACAGCGTCCAGCGCGACGCTCCCCGGGCGACCGTGTTGGCCATCGACGAGCACCTCGGCGGGCTCAGCGCGTGACCACCGACCGCACCAGCGCGAACGGGATCGCCGACACGAGGCAGCTGACGGCGGGCACGAGCGTGATCGACGCGAACACGGTCTGCTGCATCGCGGGCGTCACCGCGGCATCCGCCTGGTATCCGGATGCGGCGACGAAGATCCCGAAGACGAGCACGGCGAGCGCCGTCATGATCTTCGACACGAAGGTGAGCGTCGCGAACGAGATGCCCTCGTTGCGGATGCCCGTGCGCCGCTCCGCGTCGTCGACCGCGTCGGCGATCATCGTCGCCTGCACCACGAGGAACACCCCGAGGGTGAGCCCGGTGAGGAAGATGAACACCACGATCGGCACGATGCTCGCGAACCCGACGAGGTACATCGCGACGTAGAGGGCGGCCCCGATCAGCGACGAGCCGACGATGAGCGCACGCCCGCTCACGCGGCGCAGCAGCAGCGGGGCGGTGAAGCTCGACGCGACGAGCCCCACGATGATCGCGGCGCCGATCAGGGTGAACAGCCCCTCGTCGCCGTAGGCCACCACCACGAACACCGCGCCCCCCGCCTGCACGATGTAGCGACCGAACCCGAGCACCGAGCCCAGCAGCACGAGCAGCAGCGGGGTGTTGCGCACGAGCGTCCCGGCGATCTGCCGCAGCGTCGGGCGCTCGTGCGCCAGCGCCGACGGCCGCTCCCGCGGCACGAGGAAGGCGAGCAGGAACAGCCCCATCCCGATCACGGAGGTCGACAGCACCGCGAGCGTCCACCCGGACCCCGTGGTCGCATCGCCGCCCGACAGCGCCCGGGCGAGCCACGGCATCCCGAGGGTGGCGAGGCCGAGCGAGATCGCGCCGAACGCCCGCACGTTGCCGATCACGCGGGTGCGCCGTGCGGGGTCGGGGAACGCCGAGCCGATGAGCCCCCAGAACGGAACGTCGCACACCGTGTAGGCGAACCCCCACAACAGGTAGACGATCCCGAAGTAGACGAGCTGCGCCGTCTCGTCGACGTCGGGCACCGCGAACATGAGCGCCGTGAGCGCCGCCACCGGCGCGGCCGAGAACAGGATGTAGGGCCGGAGCTTCCCCCACCGGGTGCGCGTCAGGTCGATGACGACGCCCATGAGCGGGTCGGTCACCGCGTCGACGATCTTCGCGACCGTGATGATCGCCGTGACCACCGCGATGCCGGCGGAGGAGATGCCCGCGTACTGGATCAGGTAGGCGAGCACGAACGTCGTCACCGTCGTGAGCACCACGTTCTGGCCGAAGCCCGCCGTGACGATGGCGATCGACTGGGCGCGGGGGGAGGGGGTGCGGGGGGCGGTGGTCTCGACACGCCCGCTTCGCGGGCTACTCAACCGACGCGCTCTCGAGCAGGAGCGTCACGATCTCGAAGGGGCCGAGCTCGAGGGCCCCGAGGTCGGCCTCTCCCTGCGGCCGCTCGATCAGGTCGACGAGCGTCGCCCGGGTGTGCGGGATGCGCGTGCCGAGAGTCGTGGTGGTCGCGCGTCCGAGGCTCTCGTAGAGCCGCACGACGATCCCCTCGCCCGACTCGGCCCGCTTCACGGTCTCGATCACGACGCCCGGGTCCGAGCTCGTGACGATGCTGTCGAACTCGACGCCGCGTGCGATGCCCAGCGGGTTGTTCAGCCGGTAGCCCTCGCGCACGACGTCGTCGAGGCATCCGGGCGCGAAGGGCAGCACGGCGTAGCCGAACTCGTGCACCCCCCGGTCGGCCGTCCTGTCGGGGAAGGTCGGCGCCCGCAGCAGGTTGAGGCTCAGCAGGCCGTCCTTGGCGCGGTGCCCGTACTTCGCGTCGTTGAGTAGCGCGAAGCCGCCGCGCTCGTCCTCGACGGCGACCCACTTGTGGGCCACCACCTCGAACTGCGCCTTCTCGACCGAGTCGCGCTCGGTCGTCGGCCGACGGATGTGGCCGAACTGGATCTCGCACGCCACCTCGTCGGCCCAGCGCGACGGCCGGAACTCGGCCCGCAGCATCCGGTGACTCGCCCGCCAGTCGACGCGGGTCTCGAAGCGCACGAGCTCCGACCCGGCCTCCAGCACGATGCGCTGCTCGACCTCGACCCCCGGTCCGGTCAGCCGTTGCTCGCGCACGACGGTCGGCCCGTCGAGCCGGGTCGCGGCGTGGGCGAGCCGCAGCTGCCGCGGACGGCGTTCGGTGTAGCGCGGGTCGATGTCCCACGCGTCGAACGGCCAGCGGTACGGGTCGCGGTGCACGACGAGGCGGTTCAGGCCGCCCCCCGCGTGCTGGGCCCCCGCGGCATCCGTGAGGGAGGTGATGACGCCGTGGGCGTCGAAGCGCAGCTCGACCAGCCCGTTCGCGATCGAGTCGGGAAGCGCGGTCAGCCCGAACGGCCCCGGCGACGACTCCATGCGCGTGGCGGCATATGCCGGAACCGCCGCCCGGTGCCACACGCCGTCGACCCGCACGTGCTCGTCGCGGGGGAAGCTCGTGAGGTTGACGGCCGTCGGCACGTCCGAGTTCGACAGCTCGCCGAGCATCCCGTCGGTGAGCGAACCGAGCTCGCCCTCCAGCCGCACGTAGGTCTCGCGCGCCTCGCGGTTCACCCGTTCGATCGACGACCCCGGCAGGATGTCGTGGAACTGGTGCAGCAGCACCTGCCGCCAGATCGGCTCCAGCTCGGGCCGGGTGTCGCGCTCGGCGATCACCGAGAGCGCCTCGACCTCGTGCAGCATCCGCTCGACCGTGCGGTTGTGCCGCTTGATCGCGGCCTGCGTCGTGTAGGTGCCCTGGTGGGTCTCGAGGTACAGCTCGCCCGTGTGGCTGTGCAGCTCGTCGATCGCCTCGTGCGCCTCGAGACGTTCGAAGAACGCGCGAGCCGTCGAGAACTCGACACGGGGGAGGCCCCGGATGCCCTGCCCGTCGGATCCGATCTCGCGCTCGAGCAGCTCGAGGTGGATCTCGCCCGGGCCCCCGCCGCCGTCGCCCGAGCCGTAGACGAGCAGCGCCGTGCCGAGCGCCCGCTCGGGGTACTGCTTCAACGCGGTCAGCAGGTTGTCGGCCGCGGCGCGCGAGTTGTAGTCGCCCTCCGGCGGCATGTGCACGAGCACGCTCGAGCCGTCGATGCCGCGCCAGGTGAAGGTGCGGTGCGGGAAGACGTTGGTGGCGTTCCAGGCCAGCTTGATCGTCAGGAACCGGTCCATTCCGGCCCCGCGCAGGATCTGCGGCAGGTTGCCCGAGTAGCCGAAGGTGTCGGGCAGCCAGCACAGCCGCAGCTGCTCGTCGGTGAGCCCGAACTCCTGCTGCAGGAACCGTCGCCCGACGACGGCCTGGCGCACGAGCGCCTCGCCGGTCGGCAGGTTGGTGTCGGGCTCCACCCAGAACGACCCCTGCAGCTCGAGGCGCCCCGCCGCCGCGGCATCCCGGATGCGCGCGAACAGCGCGGGCTGCGCCTCCTTCACCCAGGCGAGCTGCTGGGGCTGGCTCGTGCCGTAGACGTAGCCCGGTCGCCGCTCGATCGTGTTCACGGCCCGGGTGTAGGTGCGCGCCGCCTTGCGCCGCGTCTCACGTAGCGGCCACAGCCATGCCATGTCGAGGTGGCCGTGCCCGACCGCCGAGAACAGGAAGTCGGATGCGGCGTGCCGCGCGAGCGGTTCGGCCAGCTCGGCGCGCGCCCCCGCCGCGTCGCCCGCGCGGAACCGCCGCCAGGCGGCGTCGAGCGCGGCGTGCAGACCCATCGCGAGCGGCGGGTCCTCGGTGGCGCCGGCGAGCACCACGAGGGTCAGGTAGTCGTAGTAGAGCCCGAAGACGGTGTCGTCGCGGACCGCGAGGTGGGCGCCGTGGAACACCCCCCGGCCGACCTCGTAGAGGATGAATCCGTTGTAGGCGACGTCGGCGTAGAGCTCGACTGGGGTCCCGGCCGCCAGGGGATCGCCCACCGGCCGGTAGCGCCCGCCCGCGTGCGGCAGGTCCCCCTGCTGGAACACCGTCGAGGTCGCGTCGACGAGTCCGCCCTCGGCGTCGTGGACGAGACCCTCGCCGCGCACGCCGAGCATCACGATCGCGCCGTCGGCATCCGCGGGCACCACGCCCGTCAGGCGCAGCCACGCGCACGCGTGCACCCCGCCGAACGCGTCGCCGTGACGGATCGGCGCGAACGCGCCCCGGTCGAGCTCGGCGAACGGGATCGGCTCGTCCGAGCGCACCACCTGCGCGTCGAGCTGCGCGACGGTGCGGTAGATGCCGCGGCGGATGCGGCTGAGCCGACGGAACTCGCCGGGCTGCTGCACCCGCAGACCGAAGAGGAAGGACAGGAAGCCCGCCATCGTCCCTCCCTCGTGACGTCTCCGAGTCTAGGCCGCCCCCGGTCGCGACGGCCGGGCGTACCGTGGGAGGCGAGTCGAGAGGACGATCGACATGCGCGTGCTCGTCGTCGGTGCCGGGATCGCCGGTCCGACCCTCGCCTACTGGCTTCATCGCGACGGCCACGAGGTGACCATCGTCGAGCACGCGCCCGGGCTCCGCGAGGGCGGCTATCTGCTCGACTTCTGGGGCGCCGGTTTCACCGTGGCCGAGCGGATGGGGATCGTGCCGACCCTCATGGAGCGCGGCTACCGTGTGCGGGAGGTGCGCGAGGTGAGCCGCTCGGGCCGCCGCATCGGGCGCTTCGATCCCCGTCGGGTCATGGACCGGATGGGCGGGCGCTACGTGAGCATCACGCGCTCGGATCTCGCCCGCGCCGTCTACGAGGCCCTCGACGGCGAGCTGCGCACCGTGTTCGGCGACACCGTCGCCGCGCTGCACGACGACGGCACGCGGGTCGCCGCGACCTTCGCGCGCGGCGGCGAGGAGGAGTTCGACCTCGTGGTCGGCGCCGACGGGCTGCACTCGCGGGTGCGCACGCTCGCCTTCGGCGACGACCGCGAGCACGAGCGCTATCTCGGCATGGTGCTCGCGGCCTTCGACGTCGACGACTACGCCCCGCGCGAGCAGCTCGTCGCCGCGACCCGCACCGTCGTCGGCGGCCAGGCGCTGCGCTTCACCCTGCGCGACGGCACCTCGATGCTGTTCTTCATGCTGCGTCACGACGGCGAGCTCCCGAGCGACCCCGGCGCACAGGACGAGCTGCTGCGCGGGCGCCTGGGCGACGCCGGCTGGGAGGTGCCCGCGATGCTCGACGCGCTGCCGCGGGCGCGCACCCGCTACGTCGACCGCGTCAGCCAGATCCGGATGCCGCACTGGAGCCGCGGCAGGATCGCCCTCCTCGGCGACGCGGGCGCCTGCCCGTCTCTGCTCGCGGGCCAGGGGTCGGCGCTCGCGATGATCTCGGCCCACGAGCTCGCGGCGGCGCTCCGCGCCGAGCCGATCGAGCAGGCGCTCGCGAGCTGGGAGGGTCGTCTCGCGGGCTTCGTGCGCGAGAAGCAGGACGCCGCGATCGGCCTCGGCTCGGCCTTCGCCCCGAAGACCCGGGCGGGGCTCGTCGTGCGCGACGCCGTGCTCGGGCTCATGGGGATCCCGTTCGTCGTCGATCTCGCCATGAGCCGCAGCCTGCGGGACGCGATCGAGCTGACGCCGAGGCCCTGAGGTCACCGCGCCGGAGTAGGCTCACCCGGTCGGGGAGGAGCCACATGACGACGACCACCGCAGAGGCCGCGGGCGCGAAGCCGGTGATGACGCACCGCCAGATCCTGTTCGTGATCTTCGGGCTCATGGCGGGCATGTTCCTGTCGGCCCTCGACCAGACGATCGTCGGCACCGCGATCCGCACCATCGGCGACGACCTGCACGGCCTCAGCCAGCAGGCCTGGGTCACCACCGCCTACCTCATCGTCTCGACCATCGCGACGCCCATCTACGGCAAGCTGTCCGACATCTTCGGGCGGCGTCCGCTGTTCATCATCGCGATCGTCGTGTTCGTGGTCGGCTCGATCCTCGCGAGCTTCTCGACCTCGATGCTCGAGCTCGCGGCCTTCCGCGCCATCCAGGGCCTCGGCGCCGGCGGTCTCATGTCGATGCCGCTCGCGATCATGGGCGACATCCTCGCGCCGCGCGAGCGCGCCAAGTACCAGGGCTACTTCCTCGCCGTGTTCGGCATCTCGTCGATCCTCGGGCCGCTCATCGGCGGCCTGTTCGCGGGCGCCGACGAGATCCTCTGGATCGCCGGATGGCGCTGGGTGTTCCTGATCAACGTGCCGATCGGCCTGCTCGCCTTCGGCATCGTGCTGCGCTTCCTGCACATCCCGCGCGGTCAGCACCGCTCGGTGCGCATCGACTGGTGGGGCGCGACCACTGTGATCCTCGCGCTCGTGCCGCTCCTGCTGGTGGCCGAGCAGGGGCGCGAGTGGGGCTGGGATTCGGCGATCGCCATCACCTGCTACATCGTCGGCGGCGTCGGCGTCATCGCCTTCGTGATCGCCGAGTCGCTCATGAAGGACGACGCGCTCATCCCGCTGAAGCTGTTCCGCTCGTCGACCTTCTCGATGGCGACCGTCATCGGCGTGCTCGTCGGCTTCGGCATGTTCGGCGCGATGCTGACGCTGCCCCTCTACCTGCAGCTCGTGCTCGGCGCGACCCCGACCGAGTCGGGCCTGCAGCTGCTGCCGATGATCCTCGGCATGATGATCGCCTCGATCGGCAGCGGCCAGATCATCGCGCGCACGGGCCGCTACCGCATCTTCCCGATCCTCGGCACCGCGAGCCTCGCGGGCGGCTTCTTCTGGCTCACCCACATCACCTACGACGGCTCGTACTGGTTCATGGCGGGCGGCATGCTGCTGATCGGCCTCGGCCTCGGCCAGCTCATGCAGACGCTCACGATCGCGAGCCAGAACTCGGTGGGCCTGCGCGACATGGGCGTCGCGACGAGCGCGTCGACGTTCTTCCGTCAGATCGGTGGAACGCTCGGCACGGCGGTGCTGCTGTCGCTGCTGTTCACGCTCATGCCGACGAACATCATCCACGCCTTCGCCGACGAGGACACCCTCACCCAGGCGCTCGACGCGGCACTCGACCCGGAGGTCGCGGGAGCCGACGAGAACGCGGCGATCATGGAGCAGATCTACACCCCGATCGTGTCCGAGGTGACGGCTGCGACCACCGAGAAGCTGCAGGAGGCCGTCGACCAGGCGACCGCCGCCGCCACGCAGGCGGTCGCGGATGCGGTGGCGGCCGGGCAGCTCCCCGCGTCGCAGCAGGAGGCGGCGACCCAGGCTGCGGTCGCGCAGGCGATCGCCGCGGCAACCCCGAAGCTGCAGGAGTCGGTGCCGGTCGCGCGCGTCGCCGACGACGGCACCGTCTCGCTCGACTTCTCGGACCCGGATGAGCGGGCCGCCTTCGTCGCCGAGCTCGTGCCGACGCTGCAGGAGCAGTTCGACGGCTCGCAGGACACGGCGGCCTCCGACAGCTCGACGCTCAACGACACCTCGTATCTGCACGACGCCGACCCGCGCCTCTCGAAGCCGATCCTGGTGGCGTTCAACTCCTCGGCCGTGACCGTGTACTGGGTCGCCCTCGGCGTGGTGCTGCTGGCGTTCGTGCTGTCGCTGTTCTTCCGCACGCCGCCGCTGCGCGCGAAGTCGGCGCTGCAGGAGGCGGCCGACGACGACGCGGCGGTGATGGCCCAGCGGGCCGCCGCCGAGGCGGGGTCGATGGTGGGACCCGACACGGGCTCGATCCGCGTGCCCGAACCGACGCGCTGACCCGAGCACTATCGTTCCCCCCGTGGGCACATCGCGGCGACCGTCGACGGGACGGGTGACGATCGCCGACATCGCCGAGCGCGCCGGCGTGTCGATCGGCGCGGTGTCGTTCGCGCTCAACGGGCGCAAGGGCGTCTCCGAGGAGACGCGGGCGCGGATCCTGCGCGTGGCCGACGAGCTCGGCTGGGCCCCGTCGACCGCCGCCCGCTCGCTCGCCGAGGCGAAGACCGAGACCTTCGGGCTCGTGCTCGCCCGCGACCCGCACAACCTCGGCGTCGAGTCGTTCTACATGGAGTTCTTCGCGGGTCTCGAGGTCGAGCTGTCGAAGCGCGGCTTCAGCCTGCTGCTGCAGGTCGTCGGCTCGACGGGTGAGGCGCTCGAGACGCTGCGCAAGTGGCACCGCACCCGCCGGGTCGACGGCGTCGTGCTGACCGACCTCACGAGCGACGACCCGCGGGCGGCTTTCGCGGCGCAGGTCGGGCTGCCCGCCGTCGTGGTCGGCGACCCGAGCGTCTCGGGGGGACTGACGAGCGTATGGACCGACGACGCCACCTCGATGCGCGAGGTGGTGCGGCACCTGGCGGCGCTCGGCCACCGCCGCATCGCGCGCGTGTCGGGCCTCGGCACGCTCGTGCACACCCGCATCCGCGACGACGCCTTCGCCGACGAGGCGCGGGCGCTCGGGGTGGAGGCCGTGCTGCTCAGCACCGACTACACGCCGGTGCAGGGCGAGCGGGTCACGCGCGAGGCCCTCACCGGGCGGGATGCCCCGACCGCGTTCATCTACGACAACGACGTGATGGCGGTCGCCGGCCTCACCGTGGCGATGGAGCTCGGCCTCGGCGTGCCCTCGGAGGTGTCGATCATCGCCTGGGACGACTCGGTGCTCTGCGAGCACACCCTGCCGAAGCTCACCGCGCTCAGTCACGACGTCGTCGCCTTCGGCGCGCACGTCGCCCGTCGCCTGTTCGACGTGGTGGCCGGGGCCGACCCCGAGGCCTTCCTCGACTCGTCGCCCTCCCTCGTCATCCGAGGCTCGACCGGCCCGATTCGATAAAGCGCTTTACTTAAAGCGCTTTAGTTCATACGCTCCCTGACATCCCCCATCGGCGCGGGACGGATGCCCGCGCCCATGCACCACGGGGTCCACAGATACAAGGGAGTATTCGCAATGGCATCACGCAAGGCGTTCATCGGCCTTGTCGCGGGGGCGGCGACGGCGGCACTGCTGCTCACGTCGTGCTCCGGCGGCGGAGGCGACGACGCGTCCAACACGATCGACGGCACGGTTCAGGGCGAGGTGACGTTCGTCACCTGGCGCACCGACCTCATCCAGGACGGCACCTTCGACCAGTACGCCACCGCGTTCCACGAGAAGTACCCGGACGCGACCGTCACCTTCGAGGGCATCACCGACTACGAGGGCGAGCTGAAGACCCGCCTCTCCACCACCAACTACGGCGACGTGCTCGGCATCCCGAACAGCGTCTTCCCCGACCAGTTCGCCGACTTCTTCGAGCCGCTCGGCCAGACCTCCGACCTCGAGGCCGACTACCGGTTCCTCGCGCCGAAGAGCTACGACGGCGTGCAGTACGGCATCGCGCTCGGCGGCAACGCCAACGGGCTCATCTACAACAAGGACGTCTTCGCGGCCGCCGGGGTGACCGAGGTGCCGAAGACACCCGAGGAGTTCCTCGCGGCGATGAAGGCGATCAGGAGCTCCACCGACGCCATCCCGTACTACACCAACTACAAGGACGGATGGCCGCTCAGCCAGTGGTCGAGCAACGTCGGGGCCATCTCGGGCGACCCGGATGCGCAGAACGCCATGACGAAGGAGGACTCGCCCTGGACCGAGGGCTCCGACATCTACACGATCGACAAGCTGATCTACGACCTCGTCGCCGACGGCGACACCGAGGCCGACCCGCTCACCACCAACTGGGAGCAGTCGAAGGTCGACTTCGCCACCGGCAAGATCGCCACCATGGCGCTCGGATCGTGGTCGATCTCGCAGATGCAGGCCGCCGCATCGGACAACGGCATCGACCCGTCGGTCGTCGGCTACATGACCTTCCCGGCCACGGCGCCCGACGGCACCCAGTACGCGGTCGTCGGCGGCGACTACAGCCTCGGCATCAACAAGCACTCGTCGGTGAAGGCGGCCGCGAAGGCGTGGATCGACTTCCTCATCGAGGACTCCGGCTTCACCGACACCCAGGGCATGGTGTCGCCGCTGCTCTCGAAAGACCTGCCCGACAACCTCGGCGGCCTCGCCGAGGAGGGCGTGCAGCTCATCGAGCTCACCCCGGCCCCGTCGGGTGAGGAGGCGCTGTTCAACAACATCGCCGACGGCGCCCAGATCGACATCTGGGGCAGCATCTACCGGCAGAAGCTGGTCGACATCGCGCGAGGCGCGGCGGACGGGGACTTCGACTCCTACGTCGCCGACCTCAACTCGCGGTGGGCCGCGTCCCGAGCCGAACAGGGCTGATGGTCGCCGTCACCTCCGCAGTCCCGCGCACGCCCCGGCGTCGCGGCCGGCGGGGATCCCAGTCCGGGGTCCCCGCCGGGCGCGGGGCGCTCGCGAAGCTCACCCCGTACCTGTTCCTGCTGGCGGCGGTCGGACTGCTGCTGCTGCTCACCTACCTGCCCGCGGCGAACATGCTGTGGTACTCGCTGACCGACTGGGACGGGCTCGACCTCGACAAGGACTTCGTCGGCGTCGACAACTACGTCGAGGTGTTCACGAACCCGCAGATCTTCAGCGTCTTCGGCGTCAGCCTCTACTACTTCGTCGGCTCGTTCGCGCAGATGGCGATCGCCCTCTACTTCGCGGCGCTGCTCAGCTACAAGACGCGCTTCTCGAACTTCTTCCGCGGGGTGCTGTTCTTCCCGTACCTCATCAACGGTGTCGCCATCGGCTTCGTGTTCCTCTACCTCTTCCAGCCGGGCGGCACCCTCGACACGGTGCTCAGCTGGGTGGGGCTCTCCGACCCGCCGCTGTGGCTCGGCGATCCGGATGTCGCCAACTACTCGCTCGCGGCGACGAGCGTCTGGCGCTACACCGGTCTCAACTTCGTGCTCTTCCTGGGGGCGATCCAGTCGATCCCGGGCGAGCTCTACGAGGCGGCCGAGATCGACGGCGCCAACCGCTGGCAGCAGTTCTGGGCGCTCACCTTCCCCGGCATCCGGCGCATCATCGGGCTGAGCTTCATCCTCGCGATCGCCGGCAGCCTCTCGGTGTTCGAGATCCCGTTCATCATGACGGGCGGCGCCAACGGCACCTCCACCTTCGTGATCCAGACGCTGCAGACCGCGTTCTCGTTCCGGCAGGTGGGACTCGCCTCGGCGATGGCGATCGTGCTGCTCGCGATCGTGCTGATCGTCACCTTCGTGCAACGCAAGCTGTTCCCCGACGAGAAGGTCGACCTCACATGAGCGCGCCCGACACCCGCCTCCGGATCACCGGCGCGGCGGCCACCTCCGCCAAGTACCTCTCGCTCGTGATCGGTGTGCTGGTCACGATCATCCCGCTGTCGGTGCTGTTCATCGCGAGCTTCAAGACCTCGGGCGAATTCGGGCAGAGCGGTCCGTTCGACCTGCCCGCGAACTGGTTCAACTTCGCCAACTACGTGGAGGCGTTCCAGAAGGGCGGCATGGTCGAGGGGTTCGTCAACACCACCCTCATCCTGGCGTTCTCGCTCGTCGGCACGATCCTCATCGGCACGATGGCCGCCTACGCGATCGACCGGTTCCGCTTCCGCGGCAAGAAGCTCGTCGTCGGCCTCTTCCTGGTGGCGACGCTCATCCCGGGCGTGACCAGCCAGGTCGCGACCTTCCAGATCATCAACGGTCTCGGGCTCTACAACTCGATGGCGGCGCTCGTGCTGCTGTTCATGGGCACCGACATCATCTCGATCTACATCTTCATCCAGTTCATGCAGTCGATCCCGACCTCCATCGACGAGGCCGCCATGCTCGACGGCGCCAACCGCTGGACCATCTACTGGCGCGTGATCCTGCCGCTGCTGCGGCCGGCGATCGCGACGGTCGTCATCGTGAAGGGCATCGCGATCTACAACGAGTTCTACCTCCCGTTCCTGTACTGGCCGTCGCACGGCACCATCTCCACCTCGCTGTTCCGGTTCAAGGGGCCGTTCGGCGCGCACTGGGAGATCATCGCGGCCGGCACGATCCTCGTGATCATCCCGACGCTCATCGCGTTCGTGTTCCTGCAGCGGTTCATCTACCGCGGTCTCGCCTCGGGGTCGGTCAAGTGAGGGCGCGCGAACTGCACAGCGGGTGGACGGCGCGACCGGCCGGCGGCCCGACCCCCGCAGCCCTGCTCGATCGGCTGGGTCCCGATGCCGCGGTCGCCGCCCCCGTTCCGGGCGTCGTGCACCAGGCGCTGCTCGGCGCCGGGCTCATCCCCGACCCGTACCTCGACGACAACGAGTCGGCCCTCGCCTGGATCGGGCTCGTCGACTGGCAGTACGCGGTGCGCGTCGTGCCGACCCCCGAGGAGCTCGCGGCGGACCGTCTCGAGCTCGCGTTCGACGGTCTCGACACGGTCGCGTCCGTGCTGCTCGACGGCGAGGTGCTGGCGGAGGTCGCGAACCAGCACCGGCGCTACCGGCTCGACGTGACGGGGCGCATCCGGGAGGGCGGCAGCGAGCTCGTCGTCGCCTTCCGCAGCCCGGTGCGGTACGCGAACGCGCAGAGCCTCGCGCTCGGCCCGCGACCGCGGCCGTATCCGATGCCGTTCGAGGCGATCCGCAAGTCGGCCTGCAGCTTCGGCTGGGACTGGGGCATCGCCACGTCGACGAGCGGTGTCTGGCGCCCGGTGCGGCTCGAGGCATGGTCGACAGCGCGCCTCGCGGAGGTGCGGGTGGTGGCGGCGGCGGTCGAGGACGGCGGAGTGGTGACGGCCGACATCGAGGTGGCGCGGGCGGCGGATGCGGCGCTCGCGGTCGAACTCGAGGTCGCCGGTGCCGTCGCCTCCGTCGAACTCGCGGCGGGCGAGACGACCGCCCGCCTGCGGGTCGAGCTCGACGCCGTCGAACGGTGGTGGCCGATCGGCTACGGCGCGCAGCCGCTGTCCGATGTCGTGGTGCGCCTGCGCGCCGACGGCGAGCCGCTCGACCGGGCCACCCGGCGGGTCGGGTTCCGCACGCTGCGCTGGGACACCGATCCGGACGCGGACGGCCGGCCGTTCCAGCTGATCGTCAACGAGCAGCCGGTGTGGGTGAAGGGGGTCAACTGGATCCCCGACGACGCCCTCTTCCCGCGCGTCGACCGCGCCCGCTACGAGCGGAGGCTGCGGCAGGCCGCGTCGGCCGGGGTGAACCTGGTGCGCGTCTGGGGCGGCGGCATGTACGAGGACGACGCGTTCTACGACCTCGCCGACGAGCTCGGGCTGCTCACCTGGCAGGACTTCCTGTTCGCGTGCTCGGCCTACCCCGAGGAGGAGCCGCTGCGCACCGAGGTCGAGGCGGAGGCCCGCGACAACGTGAGCCGCATCGCCCACCACGCCTCGCTCGCGCTGCTCAACGGCAACAACGAGAACCTCTGGGGCCACGAGGACTGGGGCTGGAAGACCCGGCTCGACGGCGCCAGCTGGGGCGAGCTGTACTACTACGAGCTGCTGCCCTCGGTGGTCGCCGAGCTCGCGTCGCACGTGCCGTACACGCCGGGCAGCCCGTTCAGCCCCGACCTCGCGTCGCATCCGAACGACGAGTCGACCGGCTCGACCCACCTCTGGGAGCAGTGGAACCGGCAGGGCTGGGAGAGCTACCGCGAGCACTCGCCGCGATTCGTGGCCGAGTTCGGATGGCAGGGTCCGCCCGCCTGGGCGACCCTCACCCGGTCCCTCTCCGACGATCCGCTCACCCCCGAGTCGCCGGGCATGCTCGTGCATCAGAAGGCGCTCGAGGGCAACCAGAAGCTGAGCGACGGGCTGCTGCCGCACTACCGGGTGCCGCGCGACATGGAGACCTGGCACTGGGCCATGCAGCTGAACCAGGCGAACGCGGTGACCGCCGCGCTCGACCACTTCCGGGCGAGCGCTCCGCGCACCTCGGGCGCCGTCGTGTGGCAGCTCAACGACTGCTGGCCGGTCACCTCGTGGGCGGCGATCGACGGCGACGGACGCGAGAAGCCGCTGTACTTCGCGCTCGCGAACGCCTTCGCGCCGAGGGTGATCACGATCCAACCGCGTCGGGGTGCCGACGGCACGGGGGCGTTCGTGGCGGTGCTCGGCAACGACACCGGCGACGGGTGGGAGGGCGAGCTCGTGCTCGAGCGGCGCGACTACGCGGGCGCCGAGCTGGCGGCGAGCCGGATGCCGGTGGTGGTCCCGGCGCGCGGGAGCGTCACGGTCCCGATCCCGGATGCGGTGGCCGCGCCGGGCGACGCCGCCTCGGAGCTGCTCGTGGCGCGCGTGGGTGCCGTGCGGGGGCTGTGGTTCCTCGCCGAGCCGCGCGACTCGGCACTGCCGCCGCCGCGGTTCGAGGTGGCCGCGGCATCCGTCGACGGTGCGCTCGAGGTGACGGTGACCGCCGAGACCCTGCTGCGCGACACGACCCTGCTCGTCGACAAGCTCGACCACGACGCGACGGTCGACAGCGGCCTCGTCACCCTGCTGCCGGGGGAGGCGCACACCTTCCGGGTGCGGGGTGCCGGTGACGCCGACGCGCACGCCGTCGCCGACCCGCGGGTGCTGCGCACCGGCAACCAGCTGGTGTCATGACGGCGCGCATCCCGGGCGACCCGGTCTGCGGCATGACGTGGGGGTGGGTCGGCACCCGCGGCACCTGGAGCACCCCGGAGGCGGGGGAGTCGATGCGGCTGATGTCCGAGCACGACGTCACCTGGACGGCGCTCGCCTACGCCGCCGAGCAGGAGCACGTGTACTCCACCGAGATCCCGCTCGACGGCGTGCAGGTGACCGACGACGAGATCGTCGGCGCCATCCGGCAGGCGCACGCGCACGGGCTGACCGTGTGCCTGAAGCCGGTCGTGAACGTGGCCGACGGGTCGTGGCGGGCGCACATCGGCTTCTTCGACCAGGAGGTGCCGGGCGAGCCGAGCTGGGCCGAGTGGTTCGCGTCGTACGAGCGCTTCATCCTGCACGCCGCGCGCATCGCCGAGGCGGAGGGCTGCGCGATGCTGTGCGTCGGGTGCGAGATGGTGCGGGCCGACGCGCAGGAGCAGCACTGGCGCGCGCTGATCGCCCGGGTGCGCGAGGTGTATTCGGGGCTCGTCACCTACAACTGCGACAAGTACCAGGAGGACCGCGTCACCTGGTGGGACGCCGTCGACGTGATCAGCTCGAGCGGGTACTACCCGATCGACGCGTGGGAGCGGCAGCTCGACCGGATCGAACCCGCCGTGCTCGCATCCGGCAAGCCGTTCTTCTTCATGGAGGCCGGCTGCCCGTCGCGCGAGGGTTCGCCGGCTCTGCCCAACGACTGGGCGCTGCCGGGGGAGCCCTCGGGGCGGGCGCAGCTCGACTACTACACCGAGATGTTCCGGGCGGTGCGCGCGCGTAGGTGGGTGCGCGGACTCATGCTCTGGGACTGGCCGGCCCGGTTGTACCCTGAGCAGGCCGCCGCGGCGGACGACGACTACTGTCCGTACGGCAAGCCGGCGGGTGAGTTCATGGCCGCGCAGTACCGCGACTGGGGCAGGGAGAGACTCCGATGACCGACACCGCATCCACCGTGCTCGCGTTGGATGCGGGTCAGACGGGCATCAAGGTGCGGATGGTGCGCCCGGCCGCGGAGCCGGTCGAGCGGGTGTTCCCCGGGGTGCGCACCGACCAGCCGCTGCTGCCGCAGCTCGCCGCGGTGGCGCACGAGCTCGCGGCGGGTGCCCCGGTCGGGGTGATCGCGGCCGGGGTCTCGGGGCTGACGAGCGCGGAGTCGGATGCGGGGGAGCTGCGTGTGCTCGTCCGCGACCTCGCGCCCGGGCGCGTGCTGCTCGCCCACGACTCGGTCACCTCGTACCTCGGCACGCTCGGCGACGGGAACGGCGCGGTCGTGGCCTCCGGCACCGGTGTGGTGACGCTCGCCGTCGGAGCCGCGGGGGTGGCGCGCATCGACGGCTGGGGCTACCTGATGGGCGATGCGGGCAGCGGCTTCTGGATCGGGCGCGCGGCGCTCGACGCGGTCATGCGCGCGCACGACGGGCGGGGCCCGTCGACGTCGCTGACGTCGGTGGTGCGCTCGCGGTGGCCCGAGCTCGAGGACGCCTACGTGCAGCTGCAGTCCGACCCGGCGCGGGTGAGCGTCGTGGCGTGGTTCGCCGAGGCCGTCGCGGCGCACGCGACGACGGATGCGGTGGCCGAGCGGATCTGCCGCGACGCCGCCGAGGAGCTCGCGCTGTCGGTGGTCACGGGGCTCCGCCGGGTGGGTGCGGAGCCGGCGCCCGTGGTGAGCGCGATCGGCGGGGTGTTCCGCGGCGAGGCGGTGCGCGCCGCCTTCGAGGACGCGGTGCGCGCCGTGCACCCCGGCGTGCGCTTCGAGGCGCCGCACGGCACCGGCCTCGACGGGGCCGAGGCGCTCGCCGCCCTCGCCCCCGCCCATCCGCTGCACGCGATGGTGTCCGCCTCCTGACCTCCGACACCACGTAGCAGACTGGACTTCATGCGCATCGCCCTCACCGGAGCCAACGGCAAACTCGGATCGGTCGTCGAGCGCGAGCTGCGGGCTCGCGGTCACGACGTGGTCGCCCTCGATATCGTCGGTCCGCGCCGCGACGGTTTCACCCGGCTCGACCTCACCGACTACGGCGCCGTCGTCGACGCGCTGAGCGCGATCGACGAGCGCCACCACGGGCTCGACGGGGTCGTGCACCTCGGCGCGGTGCCGGCGCCGGGGCTCGAGACCGACATCGCGACCTTCCAGAACAACATGCTCGCCACCTTCCACGTGGTGCAGGCGGCGCGGCGGGCCGGCATCCGCCGCATCGTCACCGCGTCGAGCGAGACCCTGCTGGGCCTGCCATTCGAGACGCCGCCGCCGTACGTGCCGGTCGACGAGGAGTACGACTCGCGGCCCGAGAGCGTCTACTCGCTCACCAAGCACCTCGAGGAGGAGCTCGCGCGGAAGGTGGTGCGCTGGGATCCGGAGCTGTCGATCACGGCGCTGCGCTTCTCGAATGTGATGGTGCCGGATGACTACCCGCGCTTCGCGGCGTTCCAGTCCGACCCGGCGTCGCGGAGGTGGAACCTGTGGGGCTACATCGACGCCCGCGACGCCGCCCAGGCGATCGATCTGGCCCTGGAGCACGCGGCGCCCGGCTTCGACCGCTTCATCATCGCGGCCGCCGACACGGTGCTGGAGCGCGACAACGCGTCGCTGCTCGACGAGTTCTTCCCGGGTGTGGAGCGTCGCGGCGAGATCGGGGAGCGCACCACGCTGCTCTCGATCGACCGCGCGCGACGCGTGCTCGGCTACGCGCCCCGGCACAGCTGGCGCGACTGACGGCCGCTCAGGCGCGCGCCTCGATGCCGATCCGGTCGGCGAGCCAGGTGCGCGCCCGGGCGAGGAGGGCGCGCGCCGGTGCGCTGTCTCGGGCCCAGTTCTCGAAGCCGTGCGGGGTGCCCGTCGTCACGTCGAGGGTCACCTGTACTCCGGCCGACTCGAGGCGCCGGGCGTAGTCCACGTCTTCGTCGTGGAACAGTTCGATGTCTCCGACGCAGATCCAGGCGGGCGGCAGGCCGGCGAGGTCGATGCGGCGGGCGGGCACGGCGTACGGCGGCACCTCGCCTCCGGGCGCCTGCCCGAGATACGAGGTCCAGCCGAAGCGGTTCGAGACGTTGTTCCACACGAGGTGGTCGACGGCGTCGAGCGTCGTGTCGGCGGCGGTGCGGTCGTCGAGCATGGGGCAGAACAGCCATTGGGCGAGCGGATGCGCACCCGCGTCGTGCAGGCGGTGCACGAGGCTCGCGGCGAGCCCGCCACCGGCGCTCTCGCCCCCGACGACGATGCGGCCCGGGTCGACGCCGAGTTCGGCGGCGTGCCGCTGCAGCCACTCCCACGCGGCGAGGGTGTCGTCGAGGCCCGCGGGGAACGGATGCTCGGGGGCGAGCCGGTAGTGCGCCGAGACCACGACCATGCCGAGCTCCGCAGCGGTGCCGCTCACGAGGGCCTCGTCCTGGCGCGGGTCGCCGATCACGAGGCCGCCGCCGTGGATCCACAGCAGCGCGGCATCGGTGCGCTTCTCGGCGGGCTCGTAGACGCGCACCTTGGCGCCGCCGTCTCTGCGGGTGCTCACCCGGACGCCCGCCGCGCGCGCCGCCGGCATGATCGCGAGGGCGAGTGCGGCGATGCGCCGGTTGATCGTCTTCGAGGCGTCGAGCGAGGGCATGCGGGCGACCGTGTCGCGGAGGTCGACGTCGACCTGCTCGATGTCCATGTGCTCACTCTGCGGGTGCGCGGGCCGGGTGTCAACAGTGTTGATCACGCGCCGCCCCGCGCGTGGTCGAGGTGGCGAGGTGGTCGAGGAGCGCATCGCGTAGCGGCACGCGTCTCGAGACCCCTCGAGCCCCTGCTCCGCGGTCGGTTACCCGGCGAGGAGTCGCGAGAGTGGGGGACTGCGGGAGGGCAGCGGTGTGTGCCGCAGGACCCCGTTGGGGTCGGGTTTCTCGAGCAGGTAATCACCGCCGTCACGTCGGATGCGCCACCGGTTGTTGTGCACGGTGAGGTGGCAGAACCGACACAGCAGCACCCCACTGTCGATGTCGGTGCGGCCTGCGTGTTCGTCCCAGTGGTCGATGTGGTGCGCTTCGCACCAGGACGGCGGTCGCCCGCACATCAGGCACCCGCCATCCCGGGCGGCCATCGCGACCCGTTGCTTCTCGGTGAACAGTCGGTGCTCCCGCCCCAGGTTGAGGGCGCGTCCGTCGTCGTCGAACAGAATCGGGATGGCGCCGGTGCTGCAGATGAACCGCTCCGCCGTGTCGATCGACACCGCTTCGGTCTGCCCTTCGAAGAACGCCGCACCCACCCGGGTGTCGAGGTCGGTCTTCGTGACCAGGATCCGCACGGCGGGCTTCCGGTCCCCGAGCAGCCGGTTCGGGTCGACCTGAGCACCGGCACGGACCAGGTCGACCAAGGTGTCGAGGGCGAGCTGCTCGGTCGTGCGCGCATCCCGCATGATGTCCTCCGCACGCTCGATGGCGTTCGGGTTCACGAACCGGGGTCCGCCGCGCCGGGGGGAGGTGGCGGCATCGAGGATCGGCACCACGATCGCCGCGGACTCCGGATCCAGCAACCCCGTCACCCGCGTCATCCCATCCAACTGCGGGCTCACCCGCAGGAACCGCTTCGCCCGGAGTTCCTGCTCCCGGGCGGCGACACCGGCCAGATCCAGTTCGTCACGCACACGGCCCGCCCGGATCGCGAGTTGCTCGATGGTGAGACCCGCCGCCTCCGCCAGCAGCCGTTCGGCTGCGTTCGCGAGGGCGTCCTCGTCGACCCCGTCGGCTGCCGCGGTCAGGCGGGTGCGGATCAGTTCCGCCGCCTCCACCGAGATCGTCGCGACCGCGACCGCGTCACCGATCAGCCGCTGCCACCGCGGCACCGGCGCCGCATCCGGTGCCGGTGGCCGCTCGACCGGCAGCAACTCCGCTGCCTTCACCAGCGTCCGCGCCTCCCGGGTCGAGGTGCCGGACACCTTCGCGATCAACACTTCCGCGGTCCGCACGCCCTCCGACTGCGCCAGCCCCGCATGCCCGAGCTCGCGGCGGGAACGGTGGGCGATCTCACCCGCCACCGTCGCCGCGACCGCATCCAAGCGACGCCGCACCTCGGCGATCCGACCCTGCGACGCAAGCAACTCCGCATCACCCAAACCGGTCACCGACACGGGTGTGAACGGCACCGACAGGTCACCCAGACGGGTGAGGGAGTCGGTGATCGAAGCCATACCCGATCTTCCCACGACTCGAACGAATGTTCGAGACTCGGAAGCGTATTGGTGGAGAAGTCACCACCCCACCCGAGGGGGAGGGGGCGAGGCTCGGGTCGGCGAGCGTGCGGAGGGTCTCGACACGCGCGCCGTCGCTTCGCGGCGGCCCGCTACTCGACCGCCGAAAGGGCGCGGCGGCGCGCTACTCGACCGACGAGAGAGGCGGCTGCGGCGCGCCTCGACCGCCGAGCGGGGGAGGCAGGCGCCGCCGACCAGGGTGCGGGGCGCCTGGTGTCCGCGACCCCGAGGGCGCATGATGGGGGACACGTGCACCGTCGCACGTCCGACACGCGATCGAAGGAGCTCCGTGTTCACCAGCCCGTACCCCGACGTCGAGATCCCCGATCTCTCCATCTTCGACTACCTGTTCGGCACCCTCGACGACGCGGACACCGGGCGCGTCGCACTCATCGACCCGGCATCCGGCGCCGAGACCGCCTACGGCGCCCTGCGCGCCCAGGTGCTGGCGTTCGCCGGCGCCCTCGCCGCCCGCGGCGTCGGGGTGGGGGATGTGCTGGGCGTGCTGTGCCCGAACGTGCCCGCCTTCGCGACCGTGTTCCACGGCATCCTGCGCGCCGGGGCGACGGTCACCACCATCAACTCGCTCTACACCGCGCGCGAGATCGAGACGCAGCTGCGGGATGCCGGCGCGAGCTGGCTGATCACCGTCAGCCCGCTGCTGCCCCAGGCCGCGGCGGCGGCGGCCGCGCTCGGCATCCCCGACGAACGGCTCGTGGTGCTGGACGGCGCCGAGGGGCACCCGAACCTGCGCGAGCTGCTGACGGAGCAGGCGCCGGCGCCCGAGGTGAGCTTCGACCCGGCGAGCCATGTCGCGGTGCTGCCGTACTCCTCGGGCACCACCGGGGTTCCGAAGGGCGTCATGCTCAGCCACGCGAACCTCGTGGCGAACGTGGAGCAGTGCCGCTACGCGATCGACCTCGGCACCGAGGATCGCGTGCTCGCCGTGCTGCCCTTCTTCCACATCTACGGCATGACCGTGCTGCTGAATCTCGCCCTGCGCCAGCGGGCGACCCTCGTGACGATGCCGAAGTTCGATCTGGTCGAGTTCCTGACGAACATCCAGACGCATCGCTGCAGCTACCTCTTCATCGCCCCGCCGATCGCGGTGGCGCTCGCGAAGCATCCGATCGTCGACCAGTTCGACATCTCGAGCGTGCGCACCGTGTTCTCGGGTGCGGCGCCGCTCGACGCCGAGACGGCGATCGCCGCCGGTCAGCGCATCCACGCGATCGTCAAGCAGGGCTACGGCATGAGCGAGCTGAGCCCGGTGTCGCACGCCGCCCCCGCGGACCCGGATGCGGTGCCCAAGAACTCGGTGGGCGTGCTGCTGCCGAACGTGGTGTGCCGGCTCGTCGACCCCGAGACCGGTATCGACATCGAGCCGCCGGCGGAGGGCATTTCGCGGGCCGGGGAGCTGTGGGTGCAGGGTCCGAACGTGATGCTCGGCTACCTGAACAACGCGCAGGCGACGGCCGAGACGCTCGACGCCGACGGCTTCCTGCACACCGGCGACATCGCCCAGGTGCACGCCGACGGCTGGTTCACGATCGTCGACCGCGTGAAGGAGCTCATCAAGTACAAGGGCTACCAGATCGCCCCGGCCGAGCTGGAGGCGCTGCTGCTGTCGCATCCGAAGGTCATGGATGCGGCGGTGATCGGGGTGCTCGACGACGACAGGCAGGAGATCCCGAAGGCGTTCGTCGTGGCCGCTCCCGACTCGGGCCTCACCGAGGACGAGGTGATGGAGTTCGTGGCGGCGGAGGTCGCCCCGCACAAGCGGGTGCGTCGCGTCGAGTTCATCGAGGTGATCCCGAAGTCGACCGCGGGGAAGATCCTGCGGAAGGATCTGCGCGCCCGGGAGGTCGTTCCCACCTGATCAGCCGTGGGCGAGCACCTGCAAGCCCACGACGGCGGCGCCGACCGCGGCCTCCGCGGTGATCGCGAACAGCCGCTGCCACCACCGCAGCTGCAGTTTGCGGATGGCGATCCACCCGATGCCGGCGAGTGCGGCGATGAGTGCGATCTCGGATGCGCGCAGCGCCGCATCCGTGCTCCACACGCCGAGCGCCGCGAGGCCGAGGAACACGAACGGCAGCGCGAGCGACCCGACCGCGCCGAAGCTGGTGCGCAGCGCGACCCGCCACTCGCGCCGGGTGAGGGGGCGCTCGTGCACGACGACGAGCGAGATGACGTCGGCGACGAACACGGCCACGAGCAGTCCGAGGATGGTGACGCCGAGCGTGCGCATCGCCTGCCCGGGCTCCAGGTGGTGGTCGAGCATGCCCATGATGATGGCGAGCGCCGCGAAGGTGACGTAGATGCGCTCCTTGAGGTGGGCGGCGCGCTCCTCGCGCTCGTGCAGCGTCGAGCCGTCGGCGCTGACGTCGGGGATGTCGGTCATGCGGTGCTCCCTCGGCGGATGAGGCGGTCGATGAACCCGAGCTTCTCGTGCACGGGCGGCGACAGCTCGAACGGGTAGAGGTCGTGCTGGCCCATGGCCCGGTTGACGCGGTTGAAGAACAGCGACACCCATTGCCAGTCGTCGAGCATCAGCTCGGCGTCGGGGTACTCGCTGCGGGGCACGACGTCGTGGTCGACGATGCGCGCCGCCCGCTCCGAGTCGAGCACCATGCCGGCGGCGGATGCGGTGTCGAGCGTCGCGCGGATGTGCAGGTAGTGCGCGAAGCACTCCGCGAAGTCCTCCCAGGGGTGCATCGTGGCGTACTCGGAGATGAACGAGGTGCGCCATCCCTCCGGTGCACCGTAGGTGTAGTGCCGGTCGAGCGCGTCCTGGTAGCTCGCCCGCTCGTCGCCGAAGAGCGCCCGGCACTCCTCCCAGCCGGCTTCGTCGGTGATGAGCACGCCCTGGTAGTAGTGCCCGACCTCGTGGCGGAAGTGCCCGAGCATCGTGCGGTACGGCTCGCCGAGCGACACCCGCAGGGCCTCCCGGCGCGCGTCGAGCGTCTCGGCGAGGTCGATCGTGATGATGCCGTTCGCGTGCCCGATCATCACCGGATGCCCCTCGGCGAGGCTCGACAGCAGGTCGAAGCCGAGCCCGCCCTCGCGTTCGTAGTACGGCACGATCGGCAGGCCGAGCTGCAGCAGCTGCACCATGAGCCGACGTTTGGCGACTCCCGCGGCGGCGAGCTTCTCCCACGCGACGGGGTCGCTCTGCGGAGGCAGGCGCCTGCTCAGGCTGCACGAGAAGCAGCGCCCGGCGCCCGCGTCCTCGGCGACCAGCCAGTTGCATCCCCACGGGCGGTTGCCGCACGGGAACCACCGCATCCCGTCGATCTCGACGCCCGCCGGGTCGGCCAGGTGGTAGCGCAGGCTCGGGTGGTGGAAGCCGAGGTCGGCGCCGCAGCTGCGGCAGACCAGGTCGTCGAGGAAGACGAACCGATCGCATCGTGGGCAGCGCGGCGCGGGCACGCTCGGAGTCTAGGACGGCGATGCACGCGCCGGCGTCCGAGTCAATCCCCTCCCGCGGATCGCGGCGCTGCCCGACGATTCCCCCAGGGGGTGAGGAACATGGGAGATGACGAGATGCCGGCGGGCGAGGAGTTCACGGATGGCGCCGATGTGCGCAGCGTCGCCGGCGCGCAGTGGGACGAGTACGAGGTGCCGTTCGACGCGGCTGCCGCAGCCGACGGCGACGGCTGACCGCCGGGCGCCCGCCTCGGCCGCGTGCTCGACGTCATCAGAGCCCTGATATAGTCGTCAGGTTGACTTCGCGTCGACGCGCGCCCGTAGCTCAATGGATAGAGCATCTGACTACGGATCAGAAGGTTGGGGGTTCGAGTCCCTCCGGGCGCACACTGGTTGAGACAGTAGAAAGACCCGGTCAGACGGTTGTTCTGGCCGGGTCTTTCGTTTGCTCACGCATCGCGACCGCGACGGCCCGTGCAATCCCCGTGCAATCGGGATTCGATCTCCTGAGACTCCAGTCCTGCCTGGTCGGGTGGCTTCAGTGCCCCTTGAGGTTCAGTTCGCGTTGTTCATGACCCGCGAGACGAGCGAACGTCTCCGCCGCAGCGGCGCCCTCCGGATTCGCGGAAAGACCTCGGATGCGATGACGGGGCGGGCCAAATAATCGCTGGGGCGGGGGTGCGCGCGAGAACGACCGAGTGCGGGGCAACTGCCCCTCTTGCCCCGCGCGCGCCGAGAGCTGGCACCGGCACAATGTCAGGGTGAACGACTCCGGACGGCCGTTGCCGCTGCAGACCTTCGATGGCGAGGGCGACGACCTGCCCTTGATGCTGGCCCGTGGTTGGGCGGAAGCATCGATGCGATTGCTCCAGGAAGCGTCCGCAATGCGGAAAGAGTACCGAGCGCTTGACCGAGCCTACGAGCGCATGGATATCGAGGGGCTGTCTGAGTCGGACCTTTTGGACAAGATTCGACGGATTTGGATAGCGGAATCCATGCTTGTTCATGCGGCATCTAGCTTGGAGATCTGGATGGCGAAGCTCTATCGAACGCGACGACGCAAGCCGCGGCCACAGGTCGCCTATCTCCGCCAATTGCGCAACGCCCTTGAGCATCTAGAAGAGGCCGACTTCGATGACGAAGGCTGGATTGCAACCGCACGGACCGCACAAGGCGCTCGGAGAGGGATAGGTGCTCTTCCCGAAGCGAAGCTCGAGGTGGGTCTTGGGCCTGACGGGCTATTGTTCGGCGTCATCGCCCCGGCCGAACTGCATTTGCTCGTCGACGACCTAGTGCGGGAACTTGATCGTGAACTCGACGAGTACGCCCAGGATTGGTTCGACTTCATCAGTGAGGACCGGTAGCGCGCCCGAACGCTCACCCTCAGAGGTCGCGGCTCCGCCCGTTCGAGCCCCCTCCTTGAGTTGAGAAGAGCTGTCCATCGTGTCCATGACGGCCACAGTCTCTGACAGGGGCTCCAGGATGCTCGGCCTCGCATGGAGCCGAGCGAGCGGCCGAGAGCGCCGTCCCGGCGCCCCACTACTCGGAGAACGACACCGCTGCATCGAGGGCGGTCGAGTCGCCGCCGCGGGGTGCCGCTGTGGATCCGCGCACGATAAGAGTCGTGTTGAAGAGCATCCGCTCCATAAGTGGCCCGGTGCCGTTGAGCTGGGATGCGACCGAGCGCGCCGCGAGTTGCCCCATGTCGTGAAGAGGTTGCCGCACCGTGGTCAGGCCTGGGTAGGAATGGCTCGCCTGCGGCAGGTCGTCGAAGCCGACCACTGAAACATCCTGAGGCACCGACATCCCCAACGACCGCACCGCGTCGATCGCGCCCATCGCGAGCGTGTCTGCGCCACAGACGATCGCCGTCGGATGCGAGGCGCTGATCATCTTCTGCGCGTTCTGGAAACCACTGGCGTAGTTGAACTCGCAGATCGCCTTGAGCTCGGGGGGAACGGTGAGTCCCGCCAACCGCATCGCATCCTCGAACCCGGAGAACCGTTCCCGGGAGCTCTCGAATTCCCAGACGCCGCTGAGATACCCGATCTCGGTGTGGCCGAGATCGAGCAGGTGCTGGGTCGCCTGGCGCATACCTCCGTAGTTGTCGACGACGATTCGAGGGAGGTCGATGTCGAAACGTCGAGGGTCGACGATGACGACCGGCCGCCGACGCTCTACGAGCAGGTCGATGGTCGGCTGCTCGAGTGCCGGCACCATCAGCACGAGGGCGTCGACGAAACCGCGGGTGAGGAAGTCGACCCGCTCGTACTCCCGGCCGCGGTCGTTGTGGTTCGAACTGATCAGCAGCTCGAGGTCCGACGATTCGAGTTCATCCATCACGCCGCGGACGATCTCGAGACCGTAGGGGTTGGTGACGTCGGCGATGATGCCGACCAGCCCGGTTCGTCCGCCCTTGAGGTTCCGAGCTGCGCTGCTTGGAATGTAGCCGAGCTGTGCGGCCGCTTTGGCGACCTTCTTGCGCGTGCTGTCAGAGGCGCCAGGGCGATCGTTGAGCACGTTCGAGACCGTCATCACCGAGAATCCGGTGGCCTCGGCGATCTGCGCAAGCGTCACTCGTTCGGTCATCGCCGGTCGGGTCGCCTTTCTGCGAGCGGGGTGGTTGCGCTCACTCTAGGACGAAGTCACGCCCGGCGACGGTCGGGACAGCACTCGCCCCAGCCATTCCAGTTGGCGAACTCGGTGGAACTCGCCACCGCCTTCGTGGTCATTGAACGGGTAGACCGCGATCTCCTTCGGGCCGGCATGCGCGTTGTAGGCCGCGTAGACCGTCGAGGGCGGGCAGGTGGTGTCCATCAGGGCGACCGAGTAGAGCGCTTCGGTGGTGATTCTCGGGGCGAAATTGGCGCCGTCGAAGTACGACAGCGTTCTGAGCGCCACGCCTTCACGGTCGCGGTAGCGGGCGAGATAGTCGACGACCTCTCGATAGGGCAGGCGGTCGGTGATCCGTACCGCTCGATCGACATGGCACAGGAAGGGAATGTCGATCATCGCCGCGAACACCGCCGGGTGGAGAGCGGCGGCAGCGAGCGCGATCGCACCACCCTGGCTGGCGCCGGCGACCATGATCCTCGAAGCATCGACGTTCGCCAGAGTCGCCACGGCATCGACGGCGCGTACGGCGTCGGTGAACAGGCGACGGTAGTAGTGGTCGCCGGGTGCCGTGATGCCACGGGTGAGGTAGCCGCCGATGGGACCGGTTCCGGATGCCGGCGAGGGGTCGGGTGTGTCGCCGACCGTCCACTGCCCCTGCCCCCGGTTGTCCGTCACGAGATGGGCGTAGCCGGCCTGCGCGTAGATGGTGTTCTGGTGGGCGAGACCCCGGCCGCTGCCGTAGCCGGCGAACTCGACGATGACGGGGAGGCGTCCGGATGCGCCCCGCGGCAGGTGAAGCCATGCGCGCACCCGGTCGCCCGCGAAACCCGCAAACGACACGTCGAAGGTGTCGATGACCGCGAGTCCGTTGTCGACCGGTTCGAGGGCGACCGCGAGGTCGTGAAGCCTCGCCTCGGCCAGCGTCGACGACCAGAACTCGTCGAAGTCCGGCTGCACGGGCACCCGGGGCGCGTAGTGCTCCAGTTCATCCAGCGGGAGATCGAACAGCGCCACGTCAGCTCTTTCCGATTCCGGCGGTGATGCCGCCGATGATCTGCCGCTGGAAGATGATGAACAGCACGATCAGCGGTGCCGCGGCGAGCACCACGGCGGGGAAGAGCTGCGCGGCCGCGATCGAGTTCTGCGTTCCCACGAACTGGAAGACCGACAGGGTCACGGTGCGCACGCCACCTGAGGTGAGGAACAGAAGCGGCACAACCACATCGTTCCAGATGCTCAGCGTGACGAAGATGGCGATCGTGGCCGTAGCCGGCCGCAGCAGCGGGAACACCACGTGCCAGAACGTTTTCAGCGGCCCGCATCCGTCGATGGCCGCCGCGTCCTCGAGCTCCTGCGGAATGCTGCGCAGGAAGCTGACATAGAAAAGGATCGCGAACGGCAGGTTGAACGACGCGTAGACGAGGATCGCCGCGAGGTACGTGTCGAGCAGGTGCAGTGTGTGCATCAGCAGGTACAGCGGCGTCGTCAGCACGAAGACGGGGATCGTGAGGCCCGCGATGAAGAGCCGGTATGTGGCCTTCGTCCAACCACGGATGTGGCGCGCGATCGCCCAGCCCGCAGCGGAGCCGGTCACGACGACGAGCGCGACCGAGCTGAGCGCCACGAGCGCGGTGTTGAAGATCGCCCGGCCATAGTCGAGGCTCGCGAACACGTCTCCGTAGTTGCCCCAGGCGATCGGATCGGGGAAGCCGAGCGGATTCTCGCCGAGGTCCGCCGTCGTACGCACCGAGCTGACGAGCATGTAGAACACCGGCAGCAGGATGATCAGGGTCACGATCACGAGAAGGATGCCGCTCACGAGTCGCAGCGGGCGTACTCGGGGCCGCCGGCGCAGGCCCGACGCTGACGTCGTCACCACTCCACCTCCCTGCGTCGGAGAACCGTCGTCAGGATGAACGAGACGATGACGGTCAGGATCAGCAGGATGACAGCGAGCGAGCTGCCGTAGCCGTAGTTCAACTTTCCGAAGCTTTCGTTGAAGATGACGTAGCTGATCGACTCGGTCGAGAACCCCGGTCCACCTTTCGTCATCAGGAGGATGAGGTCGAACACGCGCAGCGCGCCGATCGTCGAGAGCGTGAGGTTCACCGTGAAGGCGGGGGCGAGAAGGGGCCATTCCACGGATCGGAACAGCTTCCATCCGCGCGCGCCGTCGATCGCGGCCGCCTCGAAGATCGTCGACGGGATCGACAGGAAACCCGACAGGTAGATGGTGGCCGCGTACCCGGTGAACATCCACACGTTGACGACCGCGATCGCCGCGAGGGCGGTCGTCGGATCGCCGAGCCAGATCTTGGCCGCGCCGTCCAGTCCCACCGCGCGAAGCAGGGTGTTCAGCGGTCCGGTGATCGGCGAGTAGATGTACGACCAGATGTACGCCACCGCGACAGTGGCCATCATCGCGGGCACCAGGGTGCCGACGCGGGCGAAGCCCTGAAGCCGGGTGTGGCTGTACATCCACCGCGCGAGCGCGAGGGCGAGTGCGTTCTGGAGAACGACGCTGATGACGGTGAACACGATCGTGTTCTGCAGGGCTGCCGCTGCTTTCGGGTCGGTGAAGGCCTTCACATAGTTCTCGATGCCGATGAAGTCGCCGGCGAGAGCTCCGCGCGCGTCGGTGAAGCTCAGCCAGAGGCCGCTGACCGCCGGATACACGGTGAAGAGGATGAACAGGATCAGGGCGGGTGCGATGAAGAGAAGTGCGGTTGGCCGCGTGAGACGCACGAGGCTTCCTTTCAGGGAGAGAGGCGGGGCCCGGCCCAGGCAGCCGGACCCCGCCGTTCGACTACTTGAGCTGTGTCGGCTCGACCAGCGAGTTGAGCAGGCTGGTCGTGTCGGAGGCTGGAGCAGTCGGATTGAGGAAGATGTTCTCGACGCCCTTGATGAGGTCGAACTCCGCATCCGGATCGTTGAGCATCTGCGCCACGGACGGCGTCACGTTGCCCGCCGCGAAGCTGTCCTCGATGGGCTTCGACGCCTCGTTCGACGGCGAGGGCACATCCTTCAGTGTCGAGAAGCCCGCCTCGGCCTCCAGGAAGATCGTCGCGATCTCAGGAGACGCGAGGAAGTCCAGATACGTCCGTGCCGCATCCGGGTTCTTCGCTGCTGCGTTGATGCCCCAGCCGCTCCCGACGAAGTTGAACGCCTTCGGCTCGCTTCCCGCCGGGCCGCCCGGGAACGCGTTCAGCGTCACCTCGAACTGGGCGTTCTCGAGGATGTTCGTCAGCGACCATGCGCCTTGCACCATGAACGCCCACTTGCCGGCCTGGAACTCGGGCATGGCGTCGACGTTCGGGTCGAGGCCGAGCGAGAGCGCCGGGTCGACGAGGTCCTTCGCGAAGAGCTCCTTGAAGGCGTCGACGACCGGATCCCACGTCCCCGTGAACGATGCGTCGCCGGCGTCGTAGTCTTCGACCCATCCGGCAGGCACATGGGTTGCGGCCAGCTCGAGGGCGATCTGCTCGCCCATCCATCCGCCCTTGTTGGGAACCGAGAAGCCGGGGATGCCGGCCGCCTTCAGCGTCTCGAGCGCGTCGATGAACTCGGGCCAGGTCTGCGGCACCTCGTCGATCCCCGCCTGAGCCAGAAGGTCCATGTTCGCGTAGAGGCCGAGCGGGATGTTCTCGGCGTTGAACTGGTACGTCTTGCCGTCGTACTGGTTGAACGGCGTCAGGTCGTCCATCTGGCGGTCAACCCACGGCTGGTCCGAGAGGTCGGCGAGGAAGCCCTGGCTGGCAAAGGCGATCATCTTGACGCGGTCGAGCATGAGCACATCCGCGGCCGTGCCTGCGGCGAACCGCGGGTTGTTGTAGGTGAGCCAGTCGGGGTTGTCGACCCAGGTGTACTCGAGCTTGATCTCCGGGTGCTCCTTGCGGAACAGATCGTTGATCGTCTTCATATCGGCGTCGTTGGTGTCTTCGCTCTTCCACGACACCACGGTGAGGACGTTCTCGTCCCCGCCGTCGCCCGTGGACGCACAGCCGGATGCTGTGACGGCGATGCCGGCCGCGAGCACCGCGGCCAATGCGATTCGTCGCATGTTCACTCCTTTGTGTCTCATCAGTGTGGTGCCTCAGCCTCGGGTAGGCGACTGAGCTGGGGTGCCGGCCGCGTGGGCTGCGATCGGCAGGTTCAGGGGGTGGCTCGGGGAGAAGACCGATGCGTGGCGCATGCCGGCGGGTACTTGCAGGGGAGCGGGCGACCAGCGGAGGCAATCCCGGCTGGTGGCGGCGGCGTAGGCGTCTTCGAGGAAGCGGTCGAAGATGACCACCCACTCGCCATCGCGTCGGAACAGGGAAGGGCCTTCGACGGGAGAGAAGGGCACGGCGCTGTCGAGCAGGTGGAACGGCGCACCGGGGTGAGGGAATCGGGCGAAGCGGATCGTCTTGTTGTCGGTGGCGAGGTCGTTGCGCCCGCGCTCGTCCTTGAACGCCATGAGGAATCCATCCGAGTCGACTGCGACGGTCGCATCGATCACGGTGTAGCCGGGATCGAAGAAGACCTCGGCAGGCGTGAAGTCGACGAAGTCGGTGGTGCGTGAGGTCCAGATCCGCTGGCGCATCACGGGATCGACCCACGCTCCGGTCGGCGGGGTGGATGCGGGGTCGACGATCGACGACCAGAGCAGGTGGTGGATTCCGGTTGCCGGATCGGTGAAGAATTCCGGGGCCCACGCGTTGTAGGTGCCGGCGATCTCTGCCATCACGGGGATCAGTTCCGGGGTGCTCCACTGCAGCAGGTCATCGGAGACGCTGTGGACGACGCTGTTGCTGCGCCACCCGTCGGTCCCCAGGAGGTGGAAGCGACCGTCGACTCCTTCTCCGATGAAGGGATCCCGGATCGAGTGGGCGCCCTGCTCTGAACGCAACAGCGGGGTGCCACCGAGAAGCGGTTCGAAGTGAACCCCGTCGTCGCTGACGGCAAGGTGCAGCGCCTCGTCGGCGAGCGTGAAGTACGACATCACGAACGCAGGCGACCCGCCTCGGCGGTTGTCGTGTGCGCTGATCTCCATCGATCCGTCCACTTCGTCGGGCCGGGTTGCACCGGCGTATGTAACGTCAAAGTAGAACTACAGCTCGGTGATGTCAACAAATTTATGAAACAAGTGCGGACAATGGATCAGAACTTGACGAGGCTCTATGTAACGCTACAGTTAGCGACAAATCCCGACGCCGAGAGGACACCATGACCGACCAGCCCCGCCCGGAGTACCCGCGCCCGCAGTTCGTTCGCGATCGCTGGCGGAACCTCAACGGGGAGTGGGAGTTCGAGTTCGACGGGGGCGACAGCGGATTCGAGCGCGGGCTGGTGCAGCGGCGTCTGCAGCATCAGATCACCGTTCCTTTCGCGCCGGAGTCCCAGCTCTCTGGAATCGGGGACACCGACTTCCACGCGGCCGTCTGGTATCGCCGCGCCATCCAGATCCCCGCGGAATGGTCGGGCCTCAATGTCGTCCTGCACTTCGGGGCCGTCGATCACGACGCGACGATCTGGATCGACGGCATCGAGGTCGGTCGTCATCGCGGAGGGTTCACGCCATTCGCGATCGACATCTCAACGTTCGTGCGCGCAGGTCGCACGTCGACCCTCGTCGTGCGCGCACGCGACAGCAAAGACGCATCGCAGGCCCGTGGCAAGCAGTCGACCGAGTATCACAACCACCATTGCGACTACACCCGCACGACCGGCATCTGGCAGACGGTCTGGCTCGAGGCGGTGCCGCCCATCTCGCTGAAGCGGCCGCGGATCACTCCGGACGTGGGAGCATCCGCCCTCCATGTCGAGCTCCCGCTGACCTCGAATGTGCCGGGCGGCTCGGTTGCCGTCACGCTGCGAGATGCCGAGGGCATCGTCGTCAGCGGAACTGCACGCGCCGACATCGACCTCGCGCCGCGAGTGACGTTGTCGATCCCTGCCTCACGATCGCGGCTCTGGTCGCCCGAGGATCCGCACCTCTACGATCTCGACCTCGAACTCCTGGATCCCTCGGGCGCCGTCATCGACGGTGCGCGGAGCTACGCGGGGCTGCGTAGTGTCGCGATCGTCGGCAAGTCGGTGCTGCTGAACGGCCGACCGGTCTTCCAGCGGTTGGTACTCGACCAGGGCTACTACCCCGACGGCATCATGACTGCGCCGAGCGACGAGCACCTCATCCGCGACATCAAGCTCGCCCAGGAGGTCGGCTTCAACGGAGCGCGCCTGCATCAGAAGGTATTCGAGGAGCGATACCTCTACCACGCCGACCGGCTCGGCTACCTCGTGTGGGGAGAGTTCGGCGACTGGGGCTGCAAGGTGGACTGGAAGCCCGACGACCGGCAGAAGCCGACGGCCAGCTACATCACCCAGTGGCTCGAAGCGTTGGAGCGCGACTACTCGCACCCGAGCATCATCGGCTGGTGCCCGCTTAACGAGACCCGGCAGTACATCGGTGACGGGATCACTGTCCTCGACGACGTCACCCGCGGCATGTTCCTCGCCACCAAGGCGGCGGACCGTACCCGCCCCGTGATCGACGCATCCGGCTATTCGCATCGCGTGGCCGAGACCGACATCTACGATTCGCACAACTATGAGCAGGACCCCGAGCTCTTCGCCGGGGTGATGGACATGATCCGCACCGGAGTCCCCTACATCAACACCGAAGACGACGAGAACCGTTCGATCCCGGAGACGGCACCGTGGTCGATCGCCTATCGCGGGCAGCCGTACTTCTGCAGCGAGTTCGGCGGCATCTGGTGGAACCCGACGCCCGCCGACGGCGAGGCGAGCTGGGGCTACGGTCAGCGTCCGGAATCCCTCGAGGCCTTCTATCAGCGGTTCACCGGACTCGTGGATGTGCTGCTCGACAACCCCGAGATGTTCGGCTATTGCTACACCCAGCTCACCGATGTCTTCCAGGAGCAAAACGGCTTGTTCTTCTTCGATCGCACCCCGAAGTTCGACGCCGAACGTCTTCGCGCCGTGCAGTCGCGGACTGCGGCCATCGAGGCGCAGGCGCTCGCGCCCTCGTCGTAGTCCACCCGCCACCCCTCCGAGAGGAAACCCCATGCCCTTCAACCTCGGCATCGTCGGCGCCGGCCAGTTCTCAGGACAGTTCGCCGCGCTCTTCCAGCTGCACCCGGGTGTCGCGCGCATCGCGACCACCGACGTGATCCCCGAGCGCGCTGCGACGCAGGTGCAGCGACTCGGACTCGACCGCACGATCGCCGGCTTCGACGAGATGCTCGCCGACCCGACGATCGATGCCGTCGCCATCTTCACGCAGCGGTGGACGCACGGGCCGCTCGTCGTGCGCGCTCTCGAGGCGGGCAAGCATGTCTACTCGGCCGTGCCGATGGCGATCACGGAAGAGGAGATCGCCTCGATCATCGACGCGGTGAAGCGCACCGGTCTGACCTACATGATGGGGGAGACCAGCTACTACAACCCCGCCACCGTCTTCGCGCGGCAGCAGCTGCAGGAGGGGCGTTTCGGTCGCGTCTTCTACAGCGAAGGCGACTACGTGCATGACATGGATCTCGGCTTCTACGACGCGTACCGCTTCAGCGGAGGCGCGGAATGGAAGAGCACGGCGAGCTACCCGCCCATGCTCTATCCGACGCACTCGATCGGAGGGGTCTTGGGGGCCCTTCCGACGCACGCGGTGAGCGTGAGCTGCATCGGCGTGAAAGACGATCGTGGTGATGGGGTCTTCGACCGCGATGTCAGCATGTTCCAGAACGACTTCTCGAACGCCACGGCCCTGTTCGAGCTCGCCGACGGCGGCGCCATGCGCATCAACGAGATGCGTCGCGTCGGCTACCCCTCGCGCATCCGTGAGAGCCGCTTCCGGTTCTTCGGAACCGAGGGCAGCTTCGAGCAACTGGCTACGACGTCCGTCTGGCAGGACAAGGAGGAGGTCGACGACGTCACCGAGTTGCTGGCGACCACCGACACCATGGACCCGAACGACCCGTCCCTCGCGGACATCGCGCCGGCGCTGCGCGACTCGTTCATCTCGGGCCATGCACGCATCCACGACACCTCGCGACTTCCCATCGAGTTGAACGGCGCCCACAACGGTCACGAAGGTGCCCATCACTTCTTGGTCGACGACTTCGTGCGGGCCGTCGAGAACGGCACCCTCCCCCCGGTGAACGCCTGGACGGCCGCCCGCTTCACCCTGCCCGGCATCATCGCGCATCGGTCCGCGCTGCAGTCGGGCGCGCGCCTCGCTGTTCCCGATTTCGGTGAACCCGTGTATCGCTAAAGGTCTTGCGCTGAAGAGGTCTGCAAGGGTAGAACGTGCGTACCACCTTTAACGTTAAAGATGGATTGCACGCGATACCGACCTCGAAGGAGAGATCTGTGAAGTGGAACCGCGAAGGCGGGCGATTGCGCCGTCGGATAGCCTCAGCAGCCGCCGTCGCTGCGCTGATCGCCGGGGCTGCAGTCGCAGCCGGCCCGGCCTCGGCACTGCCGTCCCCATCCGAAACACTCGGCCCCGCGAACTTCACCGGTTCGTCGTGGCTCAACCTCACCGATGCGCCGGCGAACATCGTCAAAGTGGGCAGCACGCTCTACGCGATGACGAGCGAGGGCGGATCGCAGCGCTGGGACCGCTGGCAGGGCACGACCGTCGACAACATGGGCTCCAACCAACTCGCGACGAGATCGGGATTCCCCACCAACCTGAACTACGCCTGGTGGTTGACGAACGTGTGGATCCAGCCCGGCACCGGCACCTGGTACGGCATCGTGCACAGTGAGTTCAACTTGCCCAACGGCAATTACGCGCGGCAGGTCGGTCTCGCCACATCGTCCAATCTCGGCCTGACATGGAATTGGGCGGGGTGGATTCTCACGCAGGACGCCAGTTTCGTCGCGCCCGCGGGAGCTCCGGCCGGCTCGTACACCTTCGGTGTGGGCGACCAACGACTTGTCGTCGACACGGCGGGCGGCTACTTCTACCTCTTCTACGCGACCGGTTACCGGGACCCGGTCAACCATTCCTCGCAGCAGTCGAAGTACATGCACTACAACGCTGCACGCTGCCCGATCGCCAACATCGCCACCACGACCTGCTGGACGAAGTGGTACGGGAGTTCCTTCAGCGAGGCGGGCATCGGTGGACATGACGGCACGGTCATGCCGTTCACCGGCATCATCCACTACGGCGACCCGGCCGGGCAGTTCAGCTACGAAGACACCCCGGCCTTCACCTACAGCACCGCACTCAACAAGTTCATCGCCATGGGTCACGACTGGATCAGCACCACCACCGACCTGACAAATCAGGCATGGTCGAGCCCGGTCACCCTGACGGGCGGGACGGCAACTGACAACTGCTGGTACCTCTGGCCCGTCGACCCCGCCACAGGAAGCACCTACTCGGTGGGTTCTTCATTCCGGCTCTACGGAAACGCGACCGGACTCAGCGGATGTGCCGTGCGTGCGCGCTACGCCACCGTCGACACCTCGGGCAATCCGGCGGCGACGACAAGCTGGTCCGCTTCCAACGGGTACACCCACAACCAATGGCGCTCCGAATACGCGACCTCTCGCGGCGGGACCACGTTCCTGCCGATGGAGTACGTCACCGCGGCCGGCGGCAACCAGTACCAGTGGAAGGGCAGCGAGACCTACTGCACGGTGTTCTCGGGCACACAGCAGCATCCGGGCTACGCCTGCGACTCGAGCCGCACCTGGCAGGCGCCGATCTCGGCCACCGTCACGCTGGGCTCGGATGGGTCGATCCAGGTTCCCGGCTCGTGCGGCAACACGGCGGGCGTCACGGTGCGCATCCTGAAGAACACCACTCAGATCTGGGCGGGTGCTGCAGCGATCACCAACGGCGGCGCGGGTCTGACCTTCCCCGGGGGCGTCACGACCACCGTGGCTCCGGGCGACCTGCTTCGGTTCGTCGTCTCGGGTGTGGGCGGTTCGATCGCCTGCGATGCGACGACGTGGAATGCGACGATCACCGCGAACACCGGCCTTCAGAACATCGTCTGGAAGGCATCCGACGGATTCACGCAAGGGTGGGATCAGTGGCGCGCCGAGTACACCACGGTCGGCGGCACGAGCATGTCGGCGATGGCGTACAGCCGACTGTCTCGCGAGTGGGAAAGCGGGCAGCCCTACTGCACCGTGTTCTCGCCCACCGAGCAGCACCCCGGGTTGAACTGCGACTCGGTGCGCACCTGGGTGGCGCCCTCGGCGGGAACCGTGACGATCGGCGCGAACGGGCCGATCACCGTCGGTGGGCCGTGTGGCAACACCGCAGGGGTGAACCTCAGAATCCTGAAGAACGGCACGCAGATCTGGCCCGGATCGGGCTACCAGAACGTGACGAACGGAGGGTCGTATACCTTCCCATCGGGAATCACGTCCTCCGTAGCCGTAGGTGATCGGCTGTCGTTCGTGGTTCAGCACGCCGGCAGCTCGATCGCCTGCGACGCCACCGACTGGGACGTGAAGGTCAACTTCTAGAAGCCGCAGCGATGGGGCGTCCGGCGCATCGATCCGCCGGACGCCCTTTTCGCGGAGTCGTCGTTCACCTCTTCGAGGCGCTTCGCGACCATTGCACGAGAGCGGGCACCACCGTCTCGGCGAAACGATCGAAATCCTGCGACGTCGAATAGGCGTGCGCCGACAGCCGAAGCCGCGCCACACCGCCCCAGTCGGCGATTTGCGTCTCGAAGCCGAGCTCATCGGCGATCCGTTGGCGCAGCGCTGCAGCACTCTCTGGTTGCGCTGCAAGCCCCGACGGCAAAGCCACGAGCGCCATCGATGGAGCTGGCATACCCACCTCCACACGATGGTCCTCGCCCGTCGCATATGCGAATGCTGCGGCGATTATGTCGCGCCCGTAGGACACGAGCTCACCTTGATACAGCCGGATACGATCCCAACCGATCGCCTCCTCCAGCGCGGTGATTCCGGCGGCCGATGCCAGGTATCCCGTCGAGTCCGCGGTGCCCTGCTCGTCGAACGATTCCGGGTACGCCGCGTCGCTGGACCACGACTCGATCGGCGGCCGCACTCGCTCGGCTGTCGCCGCATTCAGCACGGTCACCGCGGAACCCCGCACGCCGCATGCCCACTTGTGCAGGTTGCCGACCCACGCATCCGCCGTCGTCGCCGCCGGAGCCTCGAGCATTCCGGGGGCGTGGGCCGCATCGACGAGCACAGCCACGCCACGAGCACGCGCCGCCTCTGACACCTGCTCCACCGGCATCAGGCGAGCCGTCGCTGACGTGACATGGTCGAGCACCACCAAGCGCGTTTCGGGGCCGATGGCGTCGAGGACCGCGGCAGTGGCCTCGGCAGCTGTCGCCGACAGTGGCACACGCGCGGTCACGACGCGCGCGCCCACTCGCGCCGCTTGGAGCGCCACGTGCTTCGCAAGCGCACCATAGGCGTGATCGGTGACCACCACCTCGCCGCCCGAAAGCTCGCGAAGCACTGCCGTCGTGCCCGCGCTCGCGCTCGGGACGAAAGCCAGGGATCGCGGATCAGAACCCAGGAACCGAGCGACGACCAGCCGCGCTTCCTCTCGGCGCGGTTGCACGCTGAGGTGCCATCGAAGAGGATTCGCATCGACCTCGGCCAACAGCACTGACCTCAGCTCGACCGTTGAACGCGGCGCGGCGCCGAAGGAGCCGTGGTTGAGGTGGACGACCTGAGGATCGAGTGCCCAGAGCGCAGCGGCAGGGACGCCCGACCGCGTGAGGAGAGGTGGTGGGGCATCAGCGGGCGTGGACGTGCGGGCCTCCGGAGAACGGGCGATGCTCACGGTCCCAGCCTATGAGGGCGCCGGGCTCGCGGGGGAGGCGTGGCCTTTCGGTCCCGGACCCAGTTGAGCGACAGTTTCGTCCCTGCGATTGGGTACTTGCGTTGGAGTGAAGACCTGTGGGTGGATTAGCCGACCATTTCGGAGTTGAAATGCCACCCCACGGTTTTTCCCTTTTCGACGACAATCCTGCGTCGATCGATCTACTCGGTCTCGAACCAATAGCGGTCGCCATCGCGGATGCGGCCTTGGACGATCGTCTTGACCCAGTGACGGTGGGAATCAACTCGCCCTGGGGTGGCGGTAAAAGTACGGCGCTTCGCCTCGTCGAGTTGGAGTTGCGGCGACGAGACGGTGTTCTTGTTGTGAAGGTCGACCCCTGGGAGTTCGTCGACACGGGAGACCCGCGGGGCACCCTGATCACGCGAGTCCTGGAGGGAGTTCAGGACGAGTACGAGCGTCGCCAGTCTCTTCTCGCCGAAGGGGAGGTGAAGGAACGAGCGGCGGCGGCGCTTGGAACCTTGAAGGAGAAGGTCGTCGAGCTCAGTCGCCGGATCTCATGGACCAAGGTCGCTCAGGTCGCAGCGAAGTCACTCGTCACTCTCACTCCCGACATTCCAGGCTTCGTCGACGCGCTGACGCCGAAGGATCCGACGCCTGAACAGGCGAGCATGCGCGTTGGCATGCGCGAGTTCCGGAAGCAGTTCGGCAAACTGATTTCCGAGCTCCCCACCGTCGATCGAGTGGTAGTGCTCGTGGACGATCTCGACCGGTGTCTGCCGGGTGACGTTCTCGGAGCATTGGAGGCAATAAAGCTGTTTCTGAGTGTCGAGGGGATGGCCTTCGTCATCGCGGCCGACGACAGCTTCATTCGAGAGAGTCTCCGAGACGCCTTGGATAGGCAAGCGCGAGGTCGCTTCGCAGACAGCTACACCGAGAAAGTCATCCAATTGCCCTTCACCCTCCCGCAGATGACGCTGGCTGGTGCGGAGGCGTACCTCACTCTCCTTCTCGCGTGCGCGGACGCTGAGAAGGCGGTCCAAGCGCGTCTGGCTCAGGCGAGCCTCGCTCGTCGGACGGAAGGCGTTTCCCCTTACGCATACGAGGGAATGGTTGACGAGCTGCCCACCCGTGAGATGGTGGAACAGGCTGCGTCGATGGTCTATGGCATGGCACCTTCGCAGTCATCGACGCCCCGTCAGCTCAAGCGATTTCTCAACAACCTGGCGATCAGGGCACGAGTACTTGGAGCGACCAGCGGAGCGATCGACTTGGGGTCGGTGATGAAGCTATGGGTCCTGGAGCAGAACTTCCCCACGAAGTTCGCGGAACTCGGCGCTCAGGCGCTCGACGCGCGGAGCGAGACGCTCCGGGGTTGGGAGAACGCGGACGACTCTGGGCCTGATGCGGCCCTAGTCACTTGGGCGCGGAATGGTGTGCAGCTCAGCGAGAAGCCGGAAGATGTGACCGCGTACCTTTCGCTCGCTGCGACCGTCGTGGCGAACGTCAGCGTGGGTCCGGATCTCAACGACGAAGAAACTCGCTTGCTTCGGAGGCTCCTCTCCGAGAGCGAGCTCGTCCGGCAAGGCGCCCAAGACGATCTCGCGGAGGAGCCTCAGACCGGAGATGCGGCGGTTGCTCAACAACTCGCGGCCGCGTTGCTCGGGGGGCGTAGAGATCAGGCGCTTGACTCGTTGCAGAGTATTTCCCTCAGGAGAGTCGACCTCATAGAGCCAGTCTCCAGCGTGCTCAATCGCGCTGACCTGCTTTCTTCGATCACCCGCACCGAGCTGCCGTACTTCGCAAACTACCCCGCGACACTGGAGGCGCTCCTAGAACTCCGAGCGGCCGAGCCGATGTTTGCAGATGCAATCCGCGACGAGATGAGGGGTGAAGTCGTCTAGTGGGTACATCTAACGCTTTCGGCGGTTCGAGCGCCTGGAACGCGGCCGCCTCCAATGCATCGACCGAGATTGGCAGTCCGGCGGGGAACTCATTGTCTACGGCATTCGGTGCGGCTTTGGGCAAGGCTCTGTCGCGAGGTGACACATCCGGACGGTCGTACCGCGTCGCCGACCTCCTTGCCTCCAGCCGCTCAGGCGGGGGCTCGAGCGCTTCAGGTGATGGTCGCGAGGGACGGACGCAGCCAGCCTTTACGCGGCAGGCGGCGCGAGGCGCACTTGTCCTCGCGGCGGTTGAGGCAGTCGAAGCCGGCGACGATGCCGAACTCGCTGAGCTTGGCATTGACCTCAGCCAGCTCGACGGATTGTCGGGCATGGCCCTCTATCTCGAGCTCTCTGCACTCATTCTTGGCCCATCGTCCCATCCTGATGATCAGGCGGTTGCGGAAGCTGTCCTTGCCACGCTCGCCTCTGGACAGACTGGATCCACTCTGGCCGCGCGCATCGGGCAGTTCGTGTCTGCTCTTGCCTGGCAGCTCGCCAAAGTCCAGTTGTCGGCACGCAAGGACATTCGCGCTCGTGCTGACGGAGCCGTGAAGGCATTCGAGACCAAAGTCAAGAACTGGATCCGCGCGCGCGTGAATCAGGTTGCCGATGTGCTGACCTCGAAGTCGCCCCAGAACGTGGCGGACTACGCCTCTGGACTTGCAGCTCGAGCGTGCAAGGAGTTCGTGGAGGGGACCTCATGACGCATGTGTTCGAAGTGCTTCCGTCTGGAACACCGTCCGAGGTTGGTGGCGCCGGGCAGATTGTGTGGCCCGTCTCTCCGGGGACAGCCGGATCAATCACAACCACTTTGCAGTGGGGCCTCGCGGAATTCTCGGCAGCCTCGGGCTCAACTCGAGATCTATTCCGGATCGTCGCCGCGCTCTATCTCGCCGACAGCCTGGTCGAAAAGCCAGCCGTCTCCCTCCACCGAGACTTGGAGGTCCATGTACATGTTGCAGATTCTGCGCGGTGGACCGAGGACGTGCTCAATGCGCTAGTCGACCTGGCTCGGTGGCTCACGGGCGATCGATGGACTGTTGTGATCCACCAGTCGGCTCACGCGTCGGACGCCACTCAGGTGACTTCGCTGGGCCTCGATCGGATTCAACTTCTCTCGGGTGGACTTGACTCGCTGGCCGGTGCCGTCATCGGAATGAAAGACGGTGCCGCGGTCGGCTTTGTAGGAGCCCGCGACTACTCCACAGCGGTGCGTCATGCACAGAACCTGATCGCCGGCGCGCTGGGAGCCGACGCGACCTATCGACTCGAAGAGCTGCTCCTGGCGGATGCTTCTGACCGAAAGAACCACGGGCCGCGTATGCGTTCCCTCCTCTTCATGGTCATGGCCGTCCTTCATGCGGAGAATGACGGGGCGCCGGAGGTGTGGGTTCCGGAGAACGGCTTCACGAGCATCAATGCCCCTCTCGACGCCGGGCGCGGTGGCACCCTGACAACACGATCGACGCATCCGTACACGTTCGCCCTTGTGAATGCGCTGCTCGATTCGCTGTCGATTGAAGTCGCCGTGGTTAACCCCTTCTCTGCCCTCACCAAGGGCGAGCTCGTAGGGCAGGCGAAAACGGAGTTGAGGTCCAAGAGGTGGGCGCCAGTCACCGCCGCGTCATATTCGTGCGGTCGGGGAAACACGCAGCGATTTCACGCGGACCCCAATCTGAACTGCGGGCTCTGCGTGGCGTGTGTGGTTCGGCGGGGGAGTTTCATCGCTGCGGGCATGCGCGACCCCTCGACGTACGCGTGTGACGCGCTGAGTGGCGGTCATCGGAAGGATCTCGTCGAGGCGCGGAGCCGCGACATCTATTCAATCCGCGAAGCTCTCGCCGGCGGCATTCCGGATGTAGCGATTCTGGCCTCGGGTCGATGGCCGGGCGGGACAGACTTTGACGCTGTGATCGACCTGGTTCATCGCGGGTTGGAGGAGCTTCGTGCCGTTCGACTTCCCCGCCCTTGATTGCCACGCCCATATCGATCCCACGGTCACGCGGCGCCAGGTCGCGACCTTGGAGGGTGCCCAAGTCTTCGCGATGACGAGGACACTAGACGACGCTGAGGTTGCGATTTCGAACACTCAGGATGGGATCTACTGGGCGATCGGTGCGCATCCGGGCGTCCGCGGCGCAGTGGACTCGTGGGACTTGAAGAGGTTCGAGTCATTGGCGCAGACGAACTTTCTCGTGGGTGAAGTAGGTCTGGATCGGCGTGGAAGTTCCGCGCCGCATCGGGCAATGCTGGTCGAGGCGCTAGCCGCAGCACAGGGGCGCATAGTCTCCCTCCACAGCGCTGGACGAGTCCGGGAGGTTCTCGACGCGGTCGAGCAGTCCGGCAACCGCGGTGTGGTGCTTCATTGGTTTCTCGGCGATGTGACCGACATCCGCCGCGCGATCGAACTTGGTTGCTACTTTTCGGTGAATGCGGCGATGCCCGATGACGCGCTGAAGGCCTTGCCGTACGAACGAGTGCTTCCCGAGACAGATTTTCCTGCGTCTCGTGGCAAGACCGGTGCCGCTCGACCAGGAGACATCAGTGCGCTGGAAGCGACAGTGGCGCGATTGACTCGGCTGCGCCCGGAGAGAGTTCGCCGGAATTGGTACATCACCCTCGGGAGCCTGATCCGAGATGCCTCGGTGGTCGGGATTCCAAAGCGCCTCGTCGTGCTCTGCGACGAAGCAGGGAGTTCGCGCTGATCGATGGCCCCAGCACCCCCACCAAGGGGTGTGGCAGGAGTGACGGCTTCGCGGCACGATTCAGCAGTGAGATCCGCTCTGAAGCGTCGCGCGAAGCGAGAGCCCGCCCCCCGACCGGAGGTGGACAGCCACCCGGGCATTGGGCTCGACACGGCTCTGCTGATTGCAATTGTTCCGTTAGCAGCGGCCGCGGTGCGGATCTGGATGTATTCGGGTGGCGATACCTCGCTGTTCCTGGTGCTGCTGCGCACACTCGATATCCCGGCGGTGCTGGTGGGCACGATGGTTTCGTTGGTGCCCGCTCTCGTCGGCGTTGCGGTGGTGGTTCTGGTCACTGACAGCAAGGCGCGTGTGAGAGCCCTCCGAACGATCGCACGGCACCCGGGGGCGACTTCGATTGCTGTCCCGATTGCGGCCTTGGTGCTCCTGTACACGACGAGCTGGACCCTCCTCTTGGGACTTCTCGCGCTCGCGGCTGCTCTTCTCGGTCTCGCTTTCGGGTGGCGCGCCGCAAAGCGTCGATGGCCCCGCATTGCTGAGGGAAGGGCAGGGCCCGACTCCATGGCCACCGTCATGGCTGTGGTGATTGGGGTGCTCATCTCGCCCAAGAACATGTGGCTACCTATCGAACAGATCGAGCTCGCTGATTCACCCTCGGTGGTCGCCTACGTGCTGCAGGCGGACTCAGATTGGACCACGCTGCTGACAGACGAGCGGGCCGTGGCGATTGTTCCCTCGAGCCTGGTGCTATCTCGAACCATCTGCAGCTCGGATAGCCCCGGCACGTTCGCTACGTGGACTCAACAAAGTCAACTCAAGGACGCGGCGGACTGCGACTAGCGCCGTGGATCGAGCTCGCTACCCGTGTTCAGCTTCTCGAGCAGATCAGCGAGCTGTTGAATCTCGGCGCCAGTGAGGCTACCGCTCATCGCGTCAGCAATCGTTGCGCGATGGGCCGGAGCTGCCTTCTCAAGCTGCGCGCGACCCACCTTGCTAATGCTCGCGAAGGAACTGCGTCCGTCGTCTGGGTTCGCCTCGCGATCGACTAGTCCCGCAGTTCGCTCGCGGCCGCGTCGGCCCGCGCATCCGTGTCGACGTCGTCGCGTCGGGCGTAGGCGAAGCCCTCGTCCATCGACGTGAAGACGTGACCGTCGAACAGGTCGGGCGTGTGCACGACGTGACCGCCCTCACGAAGCCAGTCGGCCACCGCCACGACCCCGTCCGTGAGCCCGTACACGTGGTGGAACATCAGGATCGTCGCCATCTCAGCTGCTCCGCCCTGGCGTGCTCGCGAACTCCTGTCTCCCCAGCACCGCCAGCAGCCGCAGCTTCTCCTCCGCCTCGCTGCGCGGCTCCGCGGTCAGCACGAGCAGCGCCTGCGAGCGGTCCTCGGTGAACAGGGTCTGGCAGTCGAGCTCGATCGGCCCGACCTCAGGGTGCACGAGGATCTTGTGGTCGGCGAAGCGCTGCGCCACCTCCTGCCGCTCCCACAGCTCGGCGAACTCGGCGCTGCGGGGCAGCAGCACCTCGACGAGTTCGGCCGCCCGCGAGCGCGGGCCGAGAGCCCCGGACGCGGCGCGCAGTCCGGAGGCGAGGGCGCGGCTGTGGCGGGCGTGGTCGGCCTCCGGATACCGCGCGCGATCGGTGTCGGGGCGCATGAACCAGCGGTACGCCTCGACGCGCTCCCAACCGCGGGCGCCGCTGTGGTCGCCGAGCAGGGCGGCGGCGAGCTCGTTCTGCACGAGCGTCTCGCCGAGCAGCGAGATCACGAGCGCCGGGGTGTCGGAGAGCCGGTCGAACACGCGCTGCAGTGCGGGGGCGACGTGGTCGGCGGCGGACAGCCGATCGGGCACCGTGTGCCCCGCCATCCGGAACAGGTAGTCGCGCTCGTCGGCGGTGAGCCGCAGCGCGCGGGCGAGCGAGGCGAGCATCTGCGTGCTCGGCTGCGGGCCGCGCTGCTGCTCGAGGCGGGTGTAGTAGTCGGTCGACATCAGCGCGAGCTGCGCGACCTCCTCGCGGCGAAGGCCCGGTGCACGGCGCCGCGCGCCGGGCGGCAGGCCCACGTCCTCCGGCCGGAGCGTCTCGCGGCGGCGCCGCAGGAATGCGGCGAGCGAGGAACGGTCCATCCCCCCATCATGCGCGCTGCCCGGGCCGGGAACCAGGGATCGCCGATCCCCCGACAAGCGCTCTCTGCCCGGCGCCCCGGATGCGGCGAACACTCGAGGCATGCGAATCGACTCGAACACGATCTTCATCCCCGGTGCCACGAGCGGCATCGGTCTCGCCCTCGCGCTGCGCCTGCAGGAGGCCGGCAACACCGTCATCGTCGGCGGTCGCCGCACCGAGCTCCTCGCCGACATCGCCGGGCGGCACCCCGGCATCGACACCGTGCGGATCGACACGACGGATGCCGACAGCATCGCGGAGGCGTCGCGCGAGGTCATCGCGCGGCATCCGTCGCTCAACGTCGTCGTGGCGATGGCCGGCATCATGCGTGCGGAGGACTGGACGACCCCGGCGGGATTCGTCGAGACCGCCGAGGCGACGGTGACGACCAACCTGCTCGGACCCATCCGCCTGATCGGCGCCCTCATCGAGCACCTGCGCGCGCAGCCCGCGGCGACCATCATGACGGTGTCGTCCGGTCTGGCGTTCGCGCCGCTGCGCGTCACGCCCAGCTACAACGCCACCAAGGCGGCGATCCACATGCTGAGCGAGAGCTTGCGCCTGCAGCTGGCCGGCACCTCGGTCGAGGTGCTCGAGCTGGAGCCGCCGGCGGTGCAGACCGACCTCATGCCCGGTCACGCCGAGAACCCGTTCGCGATGCCTCTCGACGAGTTCGCCGACGAGGTCATGTCGATCCTCGCGGCGGGGGAGGCGACCGAGATCCAGGTGGAGCGCGTCAAGTTCCTGCGCTACGGCGAGGCGCGCGGCGACTACGCACAGGTCGTGGCGACGCTGAACCGCACCGACCCGCACGCGGCCGCCTGAGCGGGAGCGGGGTGAGGTGTCTGCGGGACGCGTGCGGTCAGCCGCCTCGCCCCGCCCCCGCGCCCTCGGGGGCGGGCGGTTTCTGTCGGACGCCGCCCCCCAGTCGCAGCAGCAACGTCGCGCTGACAGCGCCCGCCGCCAGGATGCCGGCGAGCACGACGAGCTGGAACCGTCCCGCCTCGAGGGGCGACGCGCCCGCGAAGATCGCGCCGACGAACGCACCCGGCAGCACGACGATGCCGGTGGTGCGGGTCTGATCGATCGACGGCAGGAGAGCGCTGCGGATCGCCCCGCGGGCGAGTTCGCGCGTCGACTGCCAGGGGGTCGCGCCGAGCGCGAGCCACCCCTCGACCTCGTCCCAGCGCTGATGCGCCGCCTCGCGGAACAGTCGTCGCGTCAGGATGGCGATGGTCATCGTGTTGCCGATGATGATCCCGCCGATCGCGAGGGTGTAGCGCGGGGACAGCTCGACCGCGCCTGTCGCGAACACCACGCCGATCACCACGACCGGCCCCGCCACCATGGCCACGGCGAGCGGGATCAGATCCGGGCCGGTCGCCCTCGAGCGCCGGGCGGCGGTGCCGAACGCCGCCGCCAGCATCACGACGAGTCCGATCGCGACCCAGAGCGGGTCGGAGATGATGCCCGTCAGGATGAGGCTGAGAGCGGCGAGCTGGAGGGCGGCCCGCACGAGCGCGACGAGCGGCTCCCACGACGCCGGCACGCGCATCACCGACAGCGTGCCCGCGGCGGTGCCGGCGAGCAGCACGAGGGCGATCGCCGTGCCGACCCAGGGCGACTCCATGCACCGAGGCTAGATCACGGCGGCGACGTGCGATCGTCGGCGGGCGACCCGTCTGTCGCCTCAGTACTCGCCCTTGATGGCGAAGTACGAGCCGCGGATGGTGCCGGCGAGCTTCGAGCGCTGGCGGGCGAACTTGAACTTGTCGGCGAGCTCGGCGGGCACCGCCATGCCGTCGGTGAGCTTGAACCCGACGGCGCGCTTGCCGGCGTGGTCGAGCGTGTAGAGCACGTTGATCGACAGCCCGCTCTCGTAGAACACGTACGACCAGCGGATGCCGTCGACCTCGAACTCGGTCGCCTCGAGCGCCGGCGAGGCGATCACGATGTCGCGTTCGGCCAGGATGCGGTTCACCCACTCGACGATGTCGGGGCGTTCGCTCGCGGGCTCCACGGTGAACACGTGCTCGTACTTGTTGCGGAAGTAGCGCGCCTCGTTGGCGCGGAGCCCCGCGAGAGCCTCGGCGACGGGCGAGCTCTCGAGCCCGACGGGCGAGACATCGACGAAATCGACGACGTACGACATGGCGACCTCCTGGGGGTTCCGGCGCCCGATCGCGCCTCACCCGTCACGCTAGCGAGCGACGGCGCCGGCCGGCTTCTCCGATCCTGACCGGCGCCCAGGCGTCGGGCGTATCGTGGCCTGATCGCCGAGAGGATTCCGACATGCGCGCATCAGCACCGAACGGGTTCGACTTCTGGGAGGCCCTCGACGGTCTCCGCGAGACCTTCGCCTCGGCGGTGGGTCGCCGGGGCGGCCCGGGCGACATCCGCACCGCGATCCTCGTCGAGCTGCTCGCCGGGCCGATGAACGGCTACGAGGTGATCCGGGCGATCGAGGCCCGCACCTCGGGTGCCTGGTCGCCGGGCGCCGGCACCGTCTATCCCACCCTGCAGCTGCTCGCCGACGAGAAGCTCGTCACCGCGAAGCAGACCGGCGAGCGCAAGGTGTACTCCCTCACCGACTCCGGCCGTGAGGCGGCGGAGGCGGCCGACGCCCCCGAAGCCGCCGAGTCGGCGCGCGCCCGCGCCGAGCGCGGCATGGCGCTGCCGAAGGCCGGGGTGAAGCTCGCGCAGGCGGCGTCGCAGGTGGTGCAGCACGGCACCGCCGAGCAGAACGAGCGCGCCGTCGCGATCGTCGACGAGGCCCGGCGCAGGCTGTACGCGATCCTCGCCGAGGACTGACCGGATGCCGCAGTCGGGCGACGCCGCGCAGCTGCGCGCCCGCTACCGCCGCATCATGCGGTTCGCGACGCGTGCGTTCGTGCAGGCGTGGTGGTTCGAGCTCGTGCTGCCGCGCATCGGGTTCGGCGGCCTCGCCGAACGCGGTCGCGCGGCGCGGCTGCAGCGGCTGGCGCGACGCTTCCACGGTCTCGCGGTCGAACTCGGCGGGCTCATGATCAAGGTCGGGCAGTTCCTCTCCTCCCGGCTCGACGTGCTGCCGCCCGAGATCACGAGCGAGCTGGAGGGCCTGCAGGACGAGGTGGCGGCCGAGTCGTTCGAGCGCATCCGCGCCCAGACCGAGGCCGAGCTCGGCATCCCCCTGGAGGTCGCCTTCACCGCGTTCGACCCGGTGCCGATCGCCGCCGCCTCACTCGGGCAGGCGCACCGCGCGCGGCTGTCTCCGGGCGTCGCAGCCGACGTCGGCTTCGAGGACGTCGTCGTGAAGGTGCAGCGTCCGGGCATCGAGCAGGTCGTCGAGGTCGACCTCGCGGCGCTGCGCCGGGTGGGTCGCTGGCTCATGCGGGTGCGGCTCGTCTCGTCGCGGGTGGACGCACCCGGGCTCGTCGAGGAGTTCGCCACCACGAGCCTCGCCGAGATCGACTACCTGAACGAGGCGGGCAACGCCGAGCGCTTCGCCGCCGACTTCGCGGGCGACGCCCGCATCCGCACCCCCGCCGTCGTCTGGGACCGCACCTCGCTGCGGGTGCTGACCCTGTCGGATGTCACGGCCATCAAGATCACGGACGTCGCGGCCCTCGAGGCGGTCGGCATCGACCCGGCCGCGGTGGCGCAGGAGCTCGCGCGCGCGACGTTCCAGCAGATCTTCGTGGCCGGCTTCTTCCACGCCGACCCGCATCCGGGCAACATCTTCGTCACCCCGGGGCCGCGCGGCTCGACGGATGCGTGGCGGCTCACCTTCGTCGACTTCGGGATGATGGGCGAGATCTCGGATGCGCTGCGGGCGGGTCTGCGCGACTTCATCCTGGCGGTCGTCGCGCGCGACGGGCGGGCGCTCGTCGCCTCGCTGGAGCGCCTCGGCGTGCTGCTGCCGGGCGCCGACACCGAGGAGCTGGAGCGCGCCATGGCGGCGTCGTTCGACCGCTTCGGCGGCATGGGGGTGGCCGAGCTTCGCGACCTCGACCCCCGCGAGCTGGAGGCGTTCGCGCGCCAGTTCGGCGACACCATCCGGTCGCTGCCGTTCCAGCTGCCCGAGAACTTCCTGCTGCTGATCCGCACCATCTCACTCATCTCGGGCGTCACGAGCGCCCTCAACCGCGACTTCAACATGTGGGATGCGGTCGACCCGTTCGCGCGCTCGGTGCTCAGCAACTCGGTGGGCGACGTGCGCGAGCTCGGCCGCCGGGCGGTCGGCTACGCGACGACGATCGGCCGTCTGCCGCAGCGCGTCGACGAGCTCGTCACCCGCATCGACCGGGGCCAGCTGGCCGTTCGTGCGCCCGGCGTCGAGAATCGGCTCTCCTCGCTCGAGCGGCTGCTCAGCCGCCTCATCTCGGCGATCGTGTTCGCGGCGATGCTGTTCAGCGGGGTGCTGCTCGTGCGTGCAGACGAACCCTGGGGGTGGGCGCTGATGGCGGCATCCGCGGTGCCGCTCATCCACGTCGCCCTCACGATGCGGCGGCGCTGAGGGATCCCTAGCATCGACCCATGACGCACATGGGTCCGGGGCCCGGCCGATGATCGACACCGCCGCCCGTCAACAGGCGCAGCGGCCCACGCGCGCCGGTGCGGGCCGGATGCTCGCCGGGCTGGGCCTCGCCCTGGTCGTAGATGCGATCATCATGCTGTCGGCGCCCGCCGTGCTCGCCGCGGTGCTGTTCGTACCGCCGGTCGGCCTCGCCTTCGCGCTCGTCTTCGCCGCAGCGATCGGTGGGGCCACCGCCGGTGCGCTCTGGGTGGTCACCCGGAAGCGCCAGGTCGTCGCCGGCGTCGCGGCGGCTCTCGCCGGCACGGTTGGGGCGGTGGCGCTGCTGGTGAGCGCCGGGGAGATACCCGTCCACTGGATTCCCGCCCTCGGCGTCGATGTCGGCGTCGTGCCCGCCGCCGTCTTCGCCGTGGGAGCGGCGGCGGTTGCACTGCCTCGATGGTGGGCGCGCCTGGGCGGTTCGCTCGTCGTGATCCTCTCGGTCGCCGCATTCGCGGGTCCTTCCGTGGTCGCAGAGAACGAGCGCCGAGCCGCGGAGGCCGAGGCGCAGCGGATCGCCGCGGAGCAGCAGCTCGAACGGACCCTCGACGAGGCGGTACGACCGGTCGTCACCGACTGGGACCGGGCCACGCGCGTGATCGTCTCCAGCTCGTTCGATCAGGCGACCGCGTTCTACCGCACCGACGACGCCGGGGCGCTTCGCATCGACACCCGCGCCGCGACGGCGGATCTCGACGATGACGCCTACCTCTGCTGGCTCATGGACCCGATCTCCGGCGCGTTCGACGACGAGGTCACCATGGCGGACTACGACGGGATCTGCGCCGTGGATGACGCGGTCACCGTGCGCCTGGTCGACGGCAGCGCGATCGCACAGCGGGATGATGCATGGGTCGCCATCGTGCAGTCGCTCACCGAGAGCTACTGGCCGGATCTCGACGCCGACCGTGGCGCGAGCGCCGCGGAGATCGAATCGGTCGCGCACGCGCTGCGCCCGCTCGATCGGGACGAGTTCCGTCAGGCGCTCCTCGAATGGGATGCATTCGCCGCCGAGGCGGGCTGACGCCGCGCGCCCCACCAGCTGAGCGCCGTGAGCGTCGCGAGCACCAGGAAGGTGACCGCGAGGAACCAGATCGCCGGCGCGGCGACGGTGACCGCGAGCGGCAGCCAGGGCAGCACCAGTCCGGGGACCGTCCACACGGCCACCGTGCGCAGGGGACGCCCGTAGCGCAGCGCCTCGGCCGCACTCGACAGGTAGAACAGCGTCACCCCGCCTGCGATGCAGAGCGCGGCGCCGAGGGGGAGGGGCTCATCCGGATGCGCCACCGCCGTGCCGAGGCCGGCGGCGAAGAGCGTGACGCCTGCGACGAGCAGGAACGGCAGGTACATGACGACGTCGCGCAGGGCGCCGAGCCGTCCCTGGCTGCGCAGCGCGTGCCACCCGCGCTCGGCGGAGGCCGCGGCATGCCGGAAGAACACCCACGCGAGCAGCGAGACGGAGGCGAAGGCGAGCACCGCAGCGCCGGTCGAGAGCGGCTCCCAATGCGCGTCCAGTTCGCCGACGATGGTGAGCACCGACTCGCCGAACACGATCACCACGAGCAGGGTGACCCGCTCGGCGAGGTGCTCGACGTCGACGGTGCGGCTCAGCCACACGGAGCGTCCGGTGGTCGCGGTGAGCAGCACGATCTCGGCGCCGATCGCGACGACCCAGCCGACGTAGATCCACGGCTCGGGGAGCAGCACGGACGCCAGCCACAGAGCGGCGGGGGTCCCGTTGTAGAGGATGGGCCGCCACCACGGCACGCCGATCGTGCGGTGCTTCAGCAGCCACGGCAGCATCCAGACCAGCCGGATGATCGCGTTCGCGATCGCGAACGCCCACGCCCGCTCCCCGACCGCCTCGGGCACGGCGGCGGCCATGACCCCCACCGCGACCATCACGACCGTGACGCTGATCCACGTCGACGCCGTCGTCGACCCGAAGAGGTTGAGGGTGAGGGTGACGTTGATCCACACCCACCAGGCGGCCGCGAGCAGCAGCGTGAAGACGAGCAGCTCGGGCCAGCCGGGCTCGCCGTGCATGCCGTGCGCCACCTGGCCGACGTAGACGACCATCACGAGGTCGAAGAACAGCTCGAGCCAGTGCACCCGGCGGCCTGACCCGGGCTGCGCCGGGATGCCGTCGCTCACGCCGCCAGCATAGAGAGCAAGGGGCTCAGCGCCTCGCGTAGTCGGCATCCGACACGTGCTCGGCCCAGACGGCGCCGTTCCCCGGCTGGTCCTCCCACATGGCGAGGTGCTCCATGAAGTCGTCGGGCGTCGCGCCGTGCCAGTGCTCCTCGCCGGGCGGGGTGTAGACCGTCTCGCCCGGGTGCACGACGAGCACCGTGCCGTCGCGGGTGCCCATGAGCGCGACGCCCTGGGTCACGTGCAGTGTCTGCCCGCCCGGATGCGCGTGCCAGGCCGTGCGGGCGCCGGGGGCGAACCGCACCCGGTTCACGCGCATCGCGGATTCCGGGTGGGCGCCGCAGAGCACGTCGAACCAGACGCGGCCGGTGAAGGTCTGCTCAGGCCCGGCGACGGTCGCGGGCTTCGGCTCGAGGTTCATGTGGTCTCCTTCGCGGGTTCGGCCGCATCGGCGAGCTCGGTGGCCGCCCAGCTCGCGAGCAGCCGCAGGCCGTCGGCGGAGGGCGAGCCGGCGGGTGCGGTGTAGACGTTGAGCACGAGGCCGGGCTCGCTCGGCAGCTCCATCGACTCGTAGTCGAGGTCCAGGTCGCCGACCACCGGGTGGTGCAGGCGCTTGCGCCCCGAGCGATGGAACATCACATCCCGCGACGCCCAGCGCTCGCGGAACAGCTCGCTCCGTGTCGACAGCTCCCCGATGAGGCGGATCAGCTCGGGGTCGTGCGGATTGCGACCCGCCTCCAGCCGCAGCATCGCGGCGGCGTCACGGGCGATCCGGTCGTAGTCGCGCCAGAACTCGCGCGCCGCCGGGTTCAGGTAGGCGAAGCGCGTGGTGTTCACCGGGCGTGCCGGGTCATCGAAGACGGGGGAGTAGAGCGCCCGCCCCATGCGGTTCGCGGCCAGGATGTCGTGGCGTCCGTTGCGCACCCACGCCGGGCTCTCGATGGCGTCGAGCACCTGCTGCACGGTGGCGCGCACCGTCGGGGCGGCGGTCTTCGCGCGGCGCGGTGCGGGACCGGATGCCTTCGCCAGGTCGAACAGGTACTGCCGCTCCGCCTCGTCGAGCTGCAGGGTGCGCGCGAGGGCGTCGAGCACCGCATCCGACGCTCCCGCCAGGTTGCCGCGCTCGAGCCTCACGTAGTAGTCGACCGAGACGCCGGCGAGCATCGCGACCTCCTCGCGGCGCAGCCCCGCGACCCGGCGGTTGCCGCCGTAGGCGGGCAGACCCGCCCGCTCGGGGGTGATGCGCGCGCGCCGCGAGCTCAGGAACTCGCGGATCTCGGCCTGCACGTCGGACATGCCTCGACGCTACGCCCGCTCGGCGGCGCGAGGGAGGTTCCGTCGGTACCCGGTACGGCAGCACCTGCCGCGGATGCGATCGGAGGCGTTCACTGGAGACCGACCCCGAGGAGGACACCAGTGCGTGCCACATTCATGTACGGCGCGGGAGACGTGCGCGTCGAGACCGTGCCGGATCCCGTGATCCAGCAGCCGACCGACGCGATCGTGCGCACCGTGCGGAGCTGCATCTGCGGCTCCGACCTGCACCCCTTTCACTCGGCCCCCGCGTCGGAGGTGGGCCGCCCGGTCGGCCACGAACTGATCGCCGTCGTCGAGGAGGTCGGCGCGGCCGTCACGACCGTGCGGCCGGGTGACTTCGTGGTGGTGCCGTTCGCGTACCAGGACAACAGCTGCGTCTTCTGCCGCGAGGGCATGCAGACCGCGTGCATCCACGGCGGCTTCTACGGCACAGCCGAGGTCGGCGGACTGCAGGCGGAGCTCGCCCGCATCCCGCTCGCCGACGGCAGCCTCGTGAGGGTGCCCGACCTCGACCCGGCCTCCGCCGACGGGGGCCTCCTCGCCTCGCTGCTGACCCTCTCGGACGTGTACCTCACGGGACACCACGCCGCCTTCATGGGGCGGGTCGAACCGGGGAAGACCGTCACCGTGATCGGCGACGGCGCCGTCGGGCTCTCCGCCGTGCTCGCCTCGCGGCAACTCGGAGCAGAGCGCATCATCCTGATGGGGCGTCACCGCGTGCGCACGGATCTCGGCGTCGAGTTCGGTGCCACCGATGTCGTGGCCGAGCGTGGCGGCGAGGGCATCACGCGCGTGCTCGACCTCACGGACGGCGAGGGCTCCCACGTGGTGCTCGAGGCCGTCGGCCACCTGCCCGCCTACGAGCAGGCGTACGGTGTCGTACGTCCCGGCGGCATCATCAGCCGGGTCGGCGTTCCGCAGTACGAGGAGGCTCCCATCGGGTTCGGGTCGCTGTTCGGCAAGAATGCCCGCCTCGCCGGAGGGCCGGCGCCCGTGCGCGCCTACCTCGAGGCGGCGATCCCGCAGGTGCTCTCGGGAGCGATCGAGCCCGGCCGGGTCTTCGACCGCACCGTGGCGCTCGACGACGTGCCGACCGGGTACGCCGAGATGGATGCGCGTACCGCGCTGAAGGTGATGGTGACGGTCTGATGATCGACGTGACACTGAACAACGGGGTGACGATGCCCGCCCTCGGGCTCGGGGTGTTCCAGAGCCCGCCCGAGGAGACGACGGATGCGGTCGCGACCGCGCTGGAGCTCGGGTACCGGCACATCGACACGGCCGCCGCCTACGGCAACGAGCGCGAGGTGGGGGAGGGCATCCGCCGTGCAGGCCTCGACCGCGAGGAGGTCTTCATCGAGACCAAGGTGTGGGTGAGCGACTACGGCTACGACGAGACGCTGCACGCTTTCGCGAAGGCGACCGGCAAGCTCGGGGTCGAGCGGCTCGACCTGCTGATCCTGCACCAGCCGGCCCCCGCGCGGTTCGAGCGGGTGATCGGCGCCTACCGGGCGCTCGAGGCGCTGCTCGGCGACGGACGGGTGCGGGCGATCGGCGTCAGCAACTTCATGCCCGACCACCTCGAGCGGCTGCTCGCCGAGACCGAGGTGGTGCCGGCGGTGAACCAGGTCGAGCTGCACCCGTACTTCACGCAGCCGGCGGTGCAGGCGGCGGATGCCGCCCACGGCATCCTGACCCAGGCGTGGTCGCCGATCGGCGGCATCACCTTCTATCCGGGGCCGTGGGGAGACGAGCGCCGCAACGTCATGCAGGATCCGGTGATCGCCGGGATCGCGGCGGCGCACGGCAAGACGCCCGCGCAGGTGATGTTGCGTTGGCACCTGCAGCAGGGTCGTTCCGCCATCCCGAAGTCGGTGAACCCGGTGCGCATCGCCGAGAACTTCGACGTGTTCGACGTCGAGTTGAGCGCCGAGGAGCTCGCCCGCATCGACGCCCTCGACACGGGCGTGCGCGGCGGACCCGACCCGGATGCGGCCCGAGACGACTTCTTCGACCGCGTCATCCCGGAAGCCTGAGGAGCATCATGACCAGCTGGACCCCGCAGCAGCTCGCCGACCTCGGCCGGCACGACGAGATCCGCGTGGCGCCCGACCGAAGGGACGGCGCACCCGGCCCGCTCGTCACCATCTGGGCGGTCGCCGTCGAGGGCGCGCTCGTCGCGCGCTCCGCCCGCGGCCCCGAGGGCGGCTGGTACCGCCGCGCCCTCGCCACCGGGCGCGGCCGCATCCGCGTGGGCGGCGAGGAGTTCGCGGTCGTCTTCGTTCCTGCGCCGGATGCCGACCACGTCGCGATCGACGCGGCGATGCACGCGAAGTACGACCGCTACGGGCCGGGGCCGGTCGGGGCGATCACCGGCGCGTCGGCCGCGCCGACGACGGTGCGGATCCTGCCCGCCTGATCGCGGGCTATTCGTCCGAGGAGGCCCACTTCTCGCGGGGCACGACGTACCAGTTCGCGCCGCCGTCGGTCGACCGCACGACGCGCGAGGTCTCCTCGGGGTCGAGGGCCGCGAAGCCGACCGCGAACGACCGCCCCATCCGCTGCACCGGGGTGCCGGGCACGTGCAGCCCCCACAGCACCTCGGGTTCGGCGGGCCGCGCGGGGTCGGCGGCCGCCGCGCGCCGGCGCCGCGACCGCGAGACGAGGATGCCCGCGACCGCGATCACGCCGAGCAGCGCGATGACGATGAATGGCACGATCGCCGAACCGGAGGCGGGCTCCGCGGCGGCGGCGAGGGACATGCAGCGAGCGTACGTCAGCCGCGGCGGGGGCGACCCCGCAGCACCACCACGACGCTCACCGCCACGAGGAACGCCGCGAACAGGATCGAGCCGACGACCGCGTCGAGCAGGTGCGCCACGAGCGAGCCGAGCGGGGTCACGACGACGGCCGCGCCGCCGAGGATGAACCCGGAGCGCAGGTCGACGTCGAGGTGCTTGCGGTGCGAGAGGATGCCGACGACCGTCGTCGGGATCATCATCGCGAGCGAGGTGCCGCGCGCGAGCAGGTCGCCCGCACCCACGACGACCTCGAGCCCGGGCACGGCGACGACGCCCCCGCCGACCCCGACGAGTCCGGAGAGGATGCCGGCGAGCAGTCCGATGCCGACGAGCGCCGCCCCCGACAGCCAGGTGATCTCGATCGCGCCCTCGCGGCTCGGCGGCGACAGCAGCAGCGAGACGATCACGACGCCGATGAAGCCGACGAAGATCCACGGCAGCACCCGATCCGGGATGCGGTGCAGCAGCCGCACGCCGATCGGCGAGCCGATGACGCTGCCGGCCGCGAGCAGCAGTGCCGCGAGCAGGTGCACCTGACCGCTGAGGGCGTAGGTGACGGTGCCCGCGATCGAGATCGGCAGCAGGGCGATGAGCGAGGTGGCCGCCGCGCGGCGCTGATCCATCCGGAATGCGGTGACCAGCGCGGGCACGATCACGATGCCGCCGCCGACGCCGAAAAGCCCCGACACGAAGCCGGTCAGCACGCCGATCCCGATGAGCAGCAGGATGCGGGGGCGTGCGGCGGGGGTCGAGGTCACACCTCCATCCTGCCGTGTCGCGCTCAGCGCCAGGCGCCGCGCCCGCCCGCCGCGATGCGCGCGGTCAGCTGGTGGGCGTGGGAGAGCAGGATGCGCCCGAGCTTCTCGACGCGCTCGGGCGTGAAGCGGAACTGCACGCCCGTGAGGCTCAGCGCCCACTGCGGGTGTCCGCCGCGGGTGAACACGGCCGCCCCGAGCCCGAAGCTGCCCTCGACGATGAGCCCCGGGTTGAGGGCGTAACCCTGCTTGCGGGTTTCATCCAGGCGCGCGCGCAGGCGGCGCCCGCCGTGCTGCTCGCCCCAGCGCGCGGGGAGCTCCGGATGGCGCGCCAGGTAGGCGTCGATCTCGTCGGGCGGCAGAAAGGAGAGGATCGCGAGCCCCGCGGACGCGACGCCGAGCGGGAAGCGCACGCCCTCCGAGAGCACGAACGAGCGGATGGGGAAGCTCCCGTCCTCGCGCACCAGGCACACGGTCTCGTCGCCCTGGCGCACCGAGAGGAAGGCGCTCTCCTCGGTGACCGCGGCGAGCGAGCGCACGACGTCGCGCGCGAGGTCGGCGACGTCGTAGCGTGCGGCGGCGGCGGTGCCCATGAGGTAGAGCTCGGGGCCGGGCACCCACAGCCCGGTCTCCTCGTCGCGGTCGACGAGCCCCTCCCGGCGCAGCGCCGTGAGCAGCCGATGCGCGGTCGGGCGGGTGAGCCCCGCGCGTTCCGCGAGGTCCGAGACGCGAGCTCCCGGCTCCGCCGCGCGGGCCACGAGCTTGAGCAGGGTCGCGGCTCGGCCGACCGACTGGGTGCCGCCGGGCGTCGTCGATGTGGACACGGGGTCGGGCTGAATGTCCACGATGTGGACGCTACGCGCATCCGATTCCACATGGCAAGGCCCCGCTTCGCCCCGCACGACGCGCGGCGCAGGATGGCTGCACCAGCGACGGAGCCGACGGGGAGGATCGACGATGATCGACAAACGGATCGCGAGCGCGGCGGAGGCCGTGGCCGACATCCCGGACGGAGCCTCGCTCGCGGTGGGGGGCTTCGGACTCTCCGGCAACCCGATCGCCCTCATCGAGGCGCTGCTCGCCCAGGGCACCCGCGACCTCTCGATCGTGTCGAACAACTGCGGCGTCGACGACTGGGGGCTCGGGATCCTGCTGCGCGCCCAGCGCATCCGCAAGATGACCTCGTCGTACGTTGGCGAGAACAAGGAGTTCGAGCGCCAGTTCCTCTCCGGCGAGCTGGAGCTCGAACTCACCCCGCAGGGCACCCTCGCCGAGAAGCTGCGCGCCGGGGGCTCCGGGATCGCGGCCTTCTACACGCAGACCGGCGTCGGCACCCAGGTGGCCGAGGGCGGCCTGCCGCGCCGCTACGACGGGCAGGGGGGCGTCGCGGTCGCGTCGCCCGCGAAGGACGTGCGCACCTTCGAGGTGGGCGGTGTCGAGCGCGAGTTCGTGCTCGAGGAGGCCATCACGACCGACTTCGCGCTCGTACACGCCGCCCGCGGCGACCGTCACGGCAACCTCGTCTTCACCAAGTCGGCGCGCAACTTCAACCCGCTCGCCGCCATGGCCGGGCGCGTCTGCATCGCCCAGGTCGAGCAGCTCGTCGAACCGGGCGAGCTCGACCCCGACGACATCCACCTGCCCGGCGTCTTCGTGCACCGCGTGGTCGAGGTGGGCACCGACATCGAGAAGCGCATCGAGCGACGCACGGTCGCCGCGGCGGAGAGGAGCTGAGCGATGGCGCTCACCCGTGACGAGATGGCCGCCCGCGCGGCGCGCGAGCTGGCCGACGGCTCCTACGTGAACCTCGGCATCGGCCTGCCGACCCTGGTGCCGAACTTCGTGCCCGACGACGTGACCGTCGTGCTGCAGTCGGAGAACGGCATCCTCGGCGTCGGCCCGTACCCCACGGAGGACGCGGTCGACCCCGACCTCATCAACGCCGGCAAGGAGACCGTCACGGTGCTGCCCGGTTCGGCGTTCTTCGACTCGGCGACGAGCTTCGGCATGATCCGCGGCGGCAAGATCGATGCCGCGATCCTCGGCGCCATGCAGGTGTCGGCCACCGGCGACCTCGCCAACTGGATGATCCCCGGGAAGATGGTGAAGGGTCCGGGCGGCGCGATGGACCTCGTGCACGGTGCCGCACGCGTCATCGTGCTCATGGAGCACGTCGCCAAGGACGGCAGCGCGAAGATCGTCGACGCCTGCTCGCTGCCGCTGACCGGCCGCGGCGTCGTCGACCGGATCATCACCGACCTCGCCGTCATCGACGTCACCGCCGACGGCCTCGTGCTCGTCGAGACGGCGCCGGGGGTGAGCGTCGACGAGGTGATCGCGGCCACCGAGCCTCCTCTCGCGGTGTCGGCAGCGCTCGTGGAGCCGGTCCGATGAGCGCCGACACCGACGTGGTCGTCGTCGCGGCGGCCCGCACCCCGCAGGGGCGCCTCTCGGGTGCGCTCGGCTCGCGCAGCTCCGTGCAGCTCGGGTCGGCGGCGATCCGCGGCGCCCTCGAGAAGGGCGGCGTCGCCGCATCGACGGTCGATGCCGTGCTCGTCGGGCAGGTGCTCGCCGCGGGCGTCGGGCAGAACCCCGCCCGCCAGGCGGCGCTCGGCGCCGGTCTCGGCTGGCACGTGCACGCCGGCTCGATCAACAAGGTCTGCCTCTCGGGGCTCACCGCCGTCATCGACGGCGCGCGGATGATCCGCGCGGGCGATGCCGAGGTCGTCGTCGCCGCGGGCATGGAGTCGATGACCCGCGCGCCGCACCTGCTGATGGGCTCCCGCGCGGGCTGGTCGTACGGCAGCGTCGAGGTGCTCGACCATCTCGCCCACGACGGCCTGACCGACGTCTACGACCACGAGAGCATGGGCGCCTCGACGGAGCGCCGCAATCCGGAGCTCGGCATCACCCGCGAGGCGCAGGACGCGGTCGCCGCCCGTTCGCACCGCCGGGCGGCCGCGGCGCAGCGCGACGGGGTCTTCGACGCCGAACTCGTGTCGATCGAGATCCCGCAGCGCACGGGCGACCCGGTCGTCGTCACCGCCGACGAGGGGGTGCGTCCCGACACGAGCGAGGAGCGGCTGGCCGGACTCCGGCCCGCCTTCGCCGAGGGCGGCACCATCACGGCGGGCAACTCCTCGCAGATCTCGGACGGCGCCTCCGCCGTCGTGCTCACCACGCGCGCCCGCGCGGCATCCGAGGGGTGGGACGTGCTGGCGACGCTCGGCGCCGTCGGCCAGGTCGCCGGCCCCGACAACTCTCTGCACGCCCAGCCGGCGCGCGCCATCGAGCAGGCCTGCGCCCGAGCGGGCATCACCCCGGCCGACCTCGACCTCGTCGAGATCAACGAGGCGTTCGCCGCCGTGGTCGTGCGCTCGCAGGCCGAGCTGGGTCTCGCCGACGACGTCGTGAACATCCACGGCGGAGCGATCGCGCTCGGCCACCCCGTCGGCGCGAGCGGCAACCGGCTCGTCGTGCACGCGGTGCACGAGCTGGTGCGCCGTGGCGGCGGCACCGCAGCCGTCGCGCTGTGCGGCGGGGGCGGTCAGGGCGAGGCGCTCCTCCTCACGCGCTGAGGCTCAGCGCTCGAGCACGACCGCGAGGCCCTGTCCGACGCCGATGCAGATGGCGGCGACCGCGACCCCGCCCCCGCGGCGGGCGAGCGCGTAGGCGGCGCGGGCGATGATGCGTCCGCCGGAGGCCCCGAGCGGGTGGCCGATCGCGATCGCGCCGCCGTGCACGTTGACGCGCTCGGGGTCGAGTTCGGTCCAGAGCCTCAGGCAGGCGAGGCTCTGCGAGGCGAAGGCCTCGTTGAGCTCGACCACATCGACATCGGCCCAGCTGCGGCCGGCGCGCGCGAGGGCGCGGTTCGCCGCCTCGACCGGCGCGACGCCGAACACATCCGGGTCGTTCCCGAAAACGCCGCGGCCTGTGATTCGGGCGAGCGGCTCGGCGTCGAGCGCCCCCTCCCGGCCGAGCAGCACCGCCGAGGCGCCGTCGTTGATGGGGGACGAGTTGCCCGCCGTGACGCTGCCGTCCGCGGCGAACAGCGGCTTCAGACTGCCGAGCTTCTCGAGGGTGGTGTCGTCGCGGATGCCCTCGTCGCGGGGCAGTTCGACCCCCGGCACCTGCACGATCTCGTCGGCGAAGACCCCCTCGGCCCACGCCGCGGCGGCCAGGTGGTGGCTGCGCAGTGCGAACGCGTCCTGCTGCTCACGCGTGATCCCGTAGATGTCGGCGAGCTTCTGCGCCGACTCGCCGTTCGAGATCGTCCACGGTTTCGGGAACGCCGGGTTGACCATCCGCCAGCCGATGGAGCTGTTCCACATCGTCGGGTTGCCGGATGCCGGGAACGGCTTCGGCGACTTCTCGACGATGAACGGGCCTCGGCTCATCGACTCCACGCCGCCCGCGAGCACGAGGTCGGCGTCGCCGGCCTCGATCGCGCGGGAGCCCTGGATGACCGCCTCGACCGACGAGCCGCACAGCCGGTTGACCGTGACACCCGGAACGCTCGTCGGGAAGCCCGCGAGCAGCGCGCCGAAGCGCGCGACGTCGCGGTTGTCCTCGCCCGCCTGGTTGGCGTCGCCGAAGATCACGTCGTCGATGCGCGCGGGGTCGAGGCCCGTCCGGTCGACGGTGGCCCGCATCACGACCGCGGCGAGGTCGTCGGGCCGCACCCCGGCGAGCGCTCCGCCCGCGCGGCCGAACGGTGTGCGCACGGCGTCGTAGATCACGGTGGCGGCCATGTCATCCCTCCCGGGTCGCGTCGACGAGGTGCAGCCCGGTGAGCCGCTCGAGTTCGTCGACGGTGGTGTCGCCGAAGGTCTCGCGCACCGCGAACCCGTCGTCGGTGATGTCGAACACGGCGTGGTCGGTGTAGACCCGCGAGACGCAGCGCACGCCGGTGAGCGGGTAGTCGCAGGCCGTCACGAGCTTCGAGGTGCCCTCCTTGGTGAGCAGGTCGGTCATCACGTAGACCGCCTTCGCGCCGATCGCGAGGTCCATCGCGCCGCCGACCGCGGGGATCGCGCCGGGCGCCCCCGTCGACCAGTTGGCGAGGTCGCCCGTCTCGCTCACCTGGAACGCCCCGAGCACGCACACGTCGAGGTGCCCGCCGCGCATCATCGCGAACGAGTCGGCGTGGTGGAAGTAGGCGGCGCCTGGCAACGCCGTGACTGCCTGCTTGCCCGCGTTGATGAGGTCGGGGTCGACCGACCCGGCGGCCGGAGCCGGACCCATCCCGAGCAGCCCGTTCTCGGTGTGCAGGATGATCTCCTGGTCCGCGGGCAGGTACTCGGCGACGAGCGTCGGCGCGCCGATGCCGAGGTTGACGTACGAGCCGTCGGGGATGTCGGCGGCGATCCGACGCGCGAGCTCGTCGCGCCCGATGCGGGTGGTCATCGCGCGGCCTCCGGGGTCTCGAGCGGGCGCCCCTCGACGTCCACGCCGCCGACGAACTCCCCACCGTCGAGCCACGGGCGCGAGCCGACCGCGACGACGCGGTCGACGTAGAGCCCGGGCGTCACGACCGTCTCCGGGTCGAGCGCGCCGAGCGGCACCACCTCGTCGACCTGCACGATCGTCGTCGTCGCGGCGGACGCCATGACGGGGCCGAAGTTGCGGGCCGTCTCGCGGTAGACGAGGTTGCCCCAGCGGTCGGCTCTGAGCGCCGAGACGAGCGCCACGTCGGCGCGGATCGGGTATTCGAGCACGTAGCGGCGCCCCTCGATCACCCGCTCCTCCTTGCCTGCGGCGAGCTCGGTGCCCACCCCGGTGGGCGAGAAGAAGGCGCCGATGCCGGCGCCGGCGGCCCGGATGCGTTCGGCCAGGTTGCCCTGCGGCACGAGCTCGAGCTCGATCTCGCCCGCCCGGTAGAGGCCGTCGAACACCCAGGAGTCGTGCTGGCGCGGGAACGAGCAGATGATGCGCCGCACCCGCCGGGCGGCGAGCAGCGCGGCGAGCCCGGTGTCGCCGTTGCCGGCGTTGTTGCTGACGATCGTGAGGTCACCGGCCCCGCCCGCGATGAGGGCGTCGATGAGCTCGACGGGCTGCCCTGCGCGGCCGAAGCCGCCGATCATGACGGTCGCGCCGTCCGGGATGCCGGCCACCGCATCCGCGACGGTCGCGACGGTCTTGTCGATCACGCGGGCTCCTCGGGGGTCTCGCCGAGCACCTCGGAGGCGATCCGGAACGCGGAGTTCGCCGCGGGCACGCCGGAGTAGATGGCCGACTGCAGGATCACCTCGCGGATCTCATCGACGGTGAGGCCGTTGCGGATCGCCGCGCGCAGGTGCATCGCGAGCTCCTCGTGGTGGCCGTGGGCGATGAGCGAGCTGAGCACGGCGACTGAGCGCGAGCGCCGGTCGAGCCCCGGCCGCGACCACACGTCGCCCCAGGCGACGCGCGTGATGAAGTCCTGCCAGTCGGCGGTGAGCTCGGAGGTGTTCGCGATCGAGCGGTCGACGTGCGCATCCGACAGCACGGCGCGACGCACCGTCATGCCCTGCGCGTAGCGCTCGGCGTCGCTCAGCCCCTCGCCGTCGGGTCGTGTCATCGGGCCGTTCCTTCCGTGCGGGGATCGAAGAAGTCGCGCAGCGCGCGGGCGGTGGCCTCCGGTTGCTCGGCCGGGGGCAGGTGGGCGGCGTCCTCCACGACGACCGCGCGGCCGTCGGCGACGCCCGCCGCGACCTCCTCGGCCTTCGCCTCGGGGGCGACCCGGTCGTGTCTGCCCCAGAGCGCGAGCACCGGGGCGTGGATGCGTCCGAGCGCCGGCCGCACGTCGTAGCCGGCGAGCGCTTCGCAGCACAGTGCATAACTCTCGTCGTCGGCGTCCTGCAGGGCGTGCAGTAGGCGCCCGGTCAGCTCGGGTCGGCGGGCCATCGAGCCGTCGGCGAACCAGCGCTGGGCGGAGCCGACGATGACGCTCGAGGTGCTCTGGGCGCGCACCTGCGCGGCGCGCTCGTGCCATGCGGTCGGGTCGCCGATCTGCGCCCCCGAGGCGAGGATCGCCGCGGCTCGTACCCGGTCCGGATGCCGCAGCAGCAGCTCGAGACCGGTGGCCCCGCCGAGCGAGACGCCCGCGTAGAGGAACTGCGCGTCCGGCACGGCAGCGGCCACCGCATCCGCGAGCTCGGCGACCGTGAACGGAGCGCGGGCGGCGGGGGCGGTGCCGTGGCCGGGCAGATCCCAGGCCACGACGCGATAGCGCTCGGCGAGAGCCGGTACGGCGTCCTCCCAGAGGATCGTCGAGGTGCCGAGCGAGGGGCCGAGCACGAGCAGCGGGGCGTCGTCCGGCCCGGCCGGGGCGGTGAGGGCGATCGCGGGCACGGTCACGAGTCGCCCCCGAGCTCGTCGACGAAACCGGGCGCCAGACCCGTGTAGCCCGCGGGGTCGAGCAGGCCCTCGACGTCGAGGTCGGCCGCCTCGGGCAGCTCCCGGATGCGGTCGGCGAGCGGTGCATCGCCGGTCAGCAGCTCGGCGAAGCGCTCGGCGCCGATGCGGGGCACCAGCACGCGCGCGAGACGCTCGGCGAGGATGCGCCCGCCCGACAGCTCGAGGTTGCGCCGCACCGCCGCGGGGTCGAGCCGCAGCTCGGCCGCCAGGTGGGCGGCGTGGGCGGAGGCACCGAGCGCGAGCCGCAGCAGTTCGCGCAGCGTCGGCCACTCGGCGTGCCAGGCGCCGTCGGGGCGCTCGTCGACGGCGGTCGCCGCCGCCAGGTGCAGGGTGGCGCCGAGCTGCGGAGCACGCAGGGCGGCCGAGCGGATGAGCACCGACTCGGCGGGGTTCGCCTTCTGCGGCATCGCCGACGACCCGCCCCCCGAGCCCTCGGCGAGCTCGCCGATCTCGGGCCGCGACAGCGTCGCGACGTCGGCGGCGATCACGCCGAGCGCGTCGAGCGCCTGCACGAGCGCATCGCCGAGCTCGGTGATCGGCCAGCGTGCGGTGTGCCAGGGGGCATCCGGGGCGGCCAGCCCGAGCTCGGCGGCGTAGGCGGCGGGAAGCGCCGCCGCGAACCCGACGCCGAACTCGTCGACGGATGCCGCGAGCGTGCCCGCCGCACCGCCGAGCTGGGCCGGCAGCGCGTCGCGTGCCGCCTCGAGCCGGACGGCCGCGCGGTCGACGCCGCGCACCCAGCCGGCGAGCCGCGCCCCCACCGTGGTGGGGACCGCGTGCTGGGTGAGGGTGCGGGCCGCGGCGACCACGTCGCGATGCGTCCGAGCGCCGACCGTCAGTGCCTCGGCGGTCGCGCGCAGCTGCCCGAGCACGGCATCCGCGGCGTCCCGGGCGACGAGCATGAGCGCCGAGCATGAGCGCCGTGTCGAGCACGTCCTGGCTGGTGGCGCCGCGGTGCACCCACGCGCGCGCGTCGGCGGGCACCCGCGCCCGCAGCAGGCCGACGAGCGGGATCACGGGGTTGCCGCCACCCGGCGCGGCGGCCGCGAGCTCGGCTGCGTCCACGCCGTAGCCGCGGAGGGCGTCCGCGACGGCGTCGGCGACGGTGCCGTCTACCGCGCCGAGCGAGGCGAGTGCGCGCACGAGCGCGACCTCGGCTACGACGAGCGCGTCGACGACCGCGTCGTCCGAGACGGCGGCGTCGTGTCCCGCGGTGACGGGGCTCAGCAACCCGACGTCGAAGGGGTCAGAAGGCAAGGAAGACCGTCTCCTTCTCGCCCTGCAATCGGATGTCGTGGTGCAGTCCGCCATCGGGCGTGCGTGTCGCGACGAGGGTAGCGCGCTCGTCGGCGTCGAGGGACGCGAGCAGCGGGTCCGCGTCGAGCACTGCCGCATCCGAGGGGAGGTAGATGCGGGTGTGCAGCTTGTCGGGCAGCCCGCGCGCGAACACGACAGCGGCGAAGAACGGCGCCGCACCCGACCCGCTCGGGCCGGGTTCGCGGGTCCAGAACTCGTAGTGCCCCTCGTCGTCGGTCATCGCGCGCCCGAAGCCGGTGAAGCTGTGGTCGTCGCGGCGCCGCGCCCCGCGTGCCCGGGCAACCGAGCCGTCGGCATCCGCACCCCAGATCTCGACGATCGCATCCGGGATCGGCGCTCCCGCCCCGTCGAACACCGTGCCGCCGAGCACGATGGCGCCTGCGGAGTGCGGGAACACCACCTCGTGCATCTTCGGGTACGCGAGCCCGAAGGCGAAGAACGGGCCGACCGTCTGGCCGGCCGAGGGGGCGTGGGTCTTCCGCGGCGCGCCCATCAGTGCTCCTCCTCGCCCTCGGTCCAGGTGGCATCCGGGCCGTCGACGACGATGTCGAAGCGGTAGCCCATCGAGAACTCGGGCACCGTCAGGTCGTGGTCGTAGGCGCTCACCAGGTTGTCGCGGTCCGTCTGGCGGTGGATCGACTGGTAGATGGGATCGAGCGCGAACAGCGGGTCGCCGGGGAAGTACATCTGGGTGACGAGCCGCTGCGTGAACGAGGTGCCGAACACCGAGAAGTGGATGTGGGCGGGCCGCCAGGCGTTGACGTGGTTCTTCCACGGGTAGGGCCCGGGCTTGATGGTCGTGAAGAGGTACTCGCCCGCGTCGTCGGTGACCGTGCGGCCCGCGCCCGTGAAGTTGGGGTCGAGGGGCGCCGGATGCTGGTCGCGTTGGTGGATGTAGCGGCCGGCCGAGTTCGCCTGCCAGATCTCGACGAGCTGATTCGCGAGCGGGCGACCCCAGGAGTCGAGCAGCCGCCCGCGCACGGTGATGCGCTCGCCGAGCGGTTCGCCGGCGTGCTGCAGCGTCAGGTCGGACTCGATCTTCGCGACGTCGCGCTGGCCGAAGGCGGGCGAGAACAGCTCGATCGTCTCGGGGTCGACGAGCTTCGGATTCTTGGTGGGGTGGCGCAGGATGCTGGAGCGGTACGGCGGGAAGTCGTGCATCGTGGCGTGCAGCGTCTCGCCCGCGCCTTCCCGCGTGCGGTAGGCGGCGTGCAGCTCGGTGATCTCCCGCGTGATCTCGCGCTGCGACGCCTGGTCGGGCGCGGCGAGCAGGCTCTCGGGCGCTGCGGCGATGTCGGTCATGGGTCCCCTTCGACGCCACACGGATGCGGTCGCTCCATCGTCGGCCCTGGCCTCCGTCCCCGCGAGATCGTTCCCGCTGAATGGGAATCGGATGCCGCTGTGGCATCCTGGGCCCGTGGCGAACTCGACCTCCGGCGACTCGGTGACCGACCGGCTCGTGCGCGTGCTCGAGACCTTCACCCCCACCCGCACCGTGCAGACGACGGCGGAGATCGGGCGACGGGCGGGGTTGCCGAGCTCCTCGGCGCACCGCATCGTCGGCGAGCTCGTCGAGGCCGGTCTGCTCGAGCGCGACGAGGACCGCCGGGTGCGCATCGGCATGCGCCTGTGGGAGCTGGCCACCCGCTCCTCCCGGGCGCTGCGTCTCCGGCAGGCGGCGCTGCCGTTCATGGAGCGCGTGCAGTCGCGCGTGCGCGAGCACACCCAGCTCGCCATCCTCGAACAGGACGAGGCGCTCTTCCTCGAACGCCTCAGCAGCCCCGCCAGCGGCTCCAACGTCACCCGGATCGCGGGCCGGCTGCCGCTGCACGCCTCCAGTTCGGGCCTGGTGCTGCTCGCCTTCGGCGACCGCGAACTGCAGGAACGCGTGCTCGCGGCCCCGCTGCATCCGCTCACCGCGGCGACCCTCACCGACCCGGCCGCCGTTCGGCGCAAGCTCGCCGAGATCCGCACGCTCGGCCACGCGGTCGCCCCGGGGTTCATCGAGGAGGTGGCGACCGGGATCGCCGTGCCGATCCGGGATGAGACGGGGCGGGTGATCGCGGCGCTCTCGGTGGTGCTGCCCCGCGACGCCCAGCCGGAGTTCGCGATCGTCGAGCTGCACCGTGCTGCGCGCGACATCGAGCGCTCCCTCGGCTACCGCCACTGAGCGCCGGCGTCGCTCCTCGACCACCTAGATCCCCGTTCATCGGGAATCGCCCCGCGCATCCCCGTCTCCCCTGCGCACAATGTCGCGTCCCGACGTCGAAGGAGACGCCCATGTCCGACACCCTCCGCACCCGCGTCGCCATCGTCGGCGCCGGTCCCGCCGGCCTCGTGCTCTCGCAGCTGCTGGCCGACGCCGGCATCGACTCGGTGATCCTCGACTCCCGCACCCGCGAGCAGATCGAGACCACGATCCGCGCGGGCATCCTCGAGCAGGGCACCGTCGAGCTGCTGCGCGCCCTCGACCCGGGCACCCGTGTCGACACCGTGGGGCACCGCCACGACGGCGTCGAGCTGCGGTTCGCGGGGGAGGGGCACCGCATCGACTTCGCGGCGCTCGTCGGCCGCAGCGTCTGGCTGTACCCGCAGCACGAGGTGCTGATCGACCTGCTGGCGCTGCGGCTCGGTGCCGGGCAGGACATCCGCTTCGAGACGACCGCCGACCACGTCGAGGGCGTCGACACCGACCGGCCGCGCGTCGTCGCGGTCGACGCCGGGGGCGAGCAGCTCGTGGTCGACGCCGACTTCGTGGTCGGCGCGGACGGATCGCGCAGCGTCGTGCGTGCCGCCGTCACCGGTTCGCAGACCGGCGGCTACTTCCGCGAGTACCCGTTCGCCTGGTTCGGCATCCTCTGCGAGGCGCCGCCGAGCGCCGACGAGCTCATCTACTCGAACTCCGAGAACGGCTTCGCGCTGGTCAGCCAGCGGAGCCCCGAGGTGCAGCGCATGTACTTCCAGTGCGACCCGGAGGCCGACCCGGACGCGCTGTCGGAGGCCGAGATCTGGGACACCCTGCAGTCCCGCGTGCCGGGCACCACCCTCCACGAGGGCCCGATCTTCCAGCGCGACGTGCTGCGCTTCCGCAGCTTCGTGGCCCACGAGCTGCGGAACGGACGTGCCGCCCTCGTCGGCGACGCCGCACACACCGTGCCGCCGACGGGAGCCAAGGGCATGAACCTGGCGATCGCCGACGTCGTGCTGCTCGCCCGCGCGCTGCGCGCGCTGCTGCTCGAGGGTGATGCGCGGCTCGTCGACGGCTACGCCGCGCAGGCCCTCGACCGCATCTGGAAGGCGCAGCAGTTCTCCTGGTGGATGACGAGCATGCTGCACCTCGCGCCCCAGTCGAGCGATTTCGACCGACTGCGCCAGCTCGGCGAACTGCGCACCGTCGTCGACTCGGCGGCGGGCCGCACCTATCTCGCCGAGGCCTACACGGGCTGGCCGCTGCCCACCTCCCACGGGGATTGAGCAGCCGCGGGTCAGTCGTCGGGTGCGCTCAACGCGTCGCGCCACGCCTCGAGCGCCGCGCGCGCGGTCGCGACGCGCGAGGCGGAGGTCTGCGCCGTCATCCGCTGCTCGAGCTGTGCGACCGGTTCGCGCAGTGCCTCGAGCACGCGGCGCCCGTCGGCCGTGAGGCGGATGAGGTTCTGCCGCCGCGAGCGCGGGTCGGGGTGCCGCTCGATGAGGCCACGGGCGTCGAGCGCGGCGACGAGCTCTCCCATCGTCTGCGCCCGCACGAAGGAATGCCGGGCGAGTGCCGCGCTCGTCAGGTCGGGATGCCGCTCGAGCACCGTGAGCGCGGTGTACTGGATGGTGGTGAGCCCTTCCGCGGCGACGACGCCGTCGAGTCGGGCGCGCACCGCGAGCTCGACCTGCTTGACGAGATACAGCAGTGTGGCCTGATCGTCCTGCGTCACCCGGGCTCCTTCCGCGGCTGTCAGCCCAGCCTAGGGGTCACCAGGTTACCGCGGAATGGACAGGAAACCTGATGATCTGGCAAGCTGGGCCGGTGCGCATCGCCGCGCAGCCGAAGGAGAGATCGATGACCGCATCCGAGCAGCCGACCCTCGCGGGCAAGACAGCCATCGTCACCGGAAGCGGCCGGGGTCTCGGGCTCTCCTACGCCCGCGAACTCGCCCGACACGGTGCCGCCGTCGTCGTCAACGACGTCGACCCGGACGCCGCGGCCGAGGCCGTCGCCGCGATCGAGTCAGACGGTGGCCGCGCGGTCGCCGTCGTCGCGCCGGTCGGCGAGACCGAGACCGCTCAGCAGCTGGTGCGCACCGCGGTGGAGACCTTCGGCGGACTCGACATCCTGGTCACCAACGCGGGCCTGCTGCGCGACAAGAGCCTTCTCAAGATGACCGACGACGACTTCGACGCCGTCGTGCGCGTGCACCTGCGCGGCACCTTCACGTGCGTGCGCGAGGCCTACGCCCACTTCAAGGAGCACGGCGTCGCCGGTCGCATCATCGCGATCGGCTCGCCGACCGGCCAACGCGGCAACTTCGGGCAGACGAACTACGCCGCGGCCAAGGCCGGCATCGTCGGCATGGTGCGCACGTGGGCGCTCGAGATGTCGCGCGCCGGCATCGGCGTGAACGCCGTCATCCCGGTCGCCGCGACCGCCATGACCCGCACCGTGCCGTACTTCGCCGCCGCGATCGCCGCCGAGGACGCCGGGCAGCCGATGCCCGATTTCTACCGCAAGGACCTGGGCTTCGGCACCGCGGACGACGTGGCCGGGCTGGTGGCCTTCCTCGCCTCGGACGAGGCGGCCGGCATCACCGGCCAGGTGATCGGAGCCGGTGGCGACCGGATCCAGCTGTGGACCCACCCCGAGCCGGTGCTGAGCGAGTTCCGCGACGGCGGCTGGAGCGCCGCGGCGATCGCATCCGAGCTCGCCCCGGTGCTGCGCGAGAACGCGCAGTCGGTCGGCGAGGACTTCCCGCCGCTGCCCGCCGAATTCCAGCCGGAGCAGGCGTGACCCGCTACGAACCCGCGCTCGACCTCGACGCGATCGAGGCGATCGACGTGCACGTGCACGTCGAGGTCGGCGACGACGGGCACGCCTCGTTGCCGCCCGCGCTCGCCGAGGCGGCGAGCCGGTACTTCAAGACCGACGGCGTGAACCCCGACCTCGGCAGCATCGCCGCGTACTACCGCGAACGCCGGATGGCGGCGGTGGTGTTCTCGCTCGACGCGCACACCCAACTCGGGCACGCGCCCATTCCGAGCCTCGACGTCATCCGGGGGGCCGCCGACCACGCGGACGTGCTCATCCCGTTCGCCTCGGTCGACCCCCGCGACGGCGAGCGGGCGGTCGACGCGCTGCGCGAGCTCGTGGTCGACCACGGCGCCCGCGGGGTGAAGCTGCACCCGACCGTGCAGGGCTTCGACCCGAGCGCCGACGAGTTCCGGCCGCTGTGGGCGGCCGTCGAGCAGCTCGGCGTACCGGCGATCGTGCACACCGGCCAGACCGGCATCGGCGCGGGCACCCCGGGCGGGGGCGGCTTCCGGCTGCGCTACTCGAACCCGATGCTGCTCGACGACATCGCCGCCGACCACCCCGGGCTGCAGGTCATCATGGCTCACCCCTCGGTGCCCTGGCAGGACGAGGCGATCTCGATCGCGACCCACAAGGCCAACGTCGCGATCGACCTCTCGGGGTGGAGCCCGAAGTACTTCCCGCCGCAGCTGGTGCGCGCCGCCGCCACCTTCCTGAAGAGCAAGGTGCTGTTCGGCTCCGACTTCCCGCTGCTGACCCCAGAGCGCTGGCTCGCCGACTTCGCGGCCCTCGACATCCCCGACGAGGTGCGCCCCCGCATCCTCCTCGCCAACGCCGTGCGCGTGCTCGGCCTGACCCCCAAGGACCCCTCATGACCCGCACCGCGACCCTCGCCGACCTCGACGCGCTCGTCGGAACCGAGTTGGGAGCCTCCGGATGGCGCGAGGTCACCCAGGAGCGCATCGACACCTTCGCCGACGCGACCGACGACCACCAGTGGATCCACGTCGACCCCGAGCGCGCCGCCACCGGCCCGTTCGGCGCGCCCATCGCCCACGGCTTCCTCACGCTGTCGCTGTTCATCCCGCTGTGGGGTGAGATCTTCGCGCTCGACGGCGTCGAGACCAAGGTCAACTACGGCCTCGACAAGGTGCGCTTCACCTCGCCGGTGAAGGTCGGCGCGCGGGTGCGGCTCGTCGCGACGCTCGCCCGGGTGGAGCAGATCGCCGGCGGTGTGCAGTTGCACGTGAGCGGCATCATCGAGATCGAGGGCGCCGAGCGCCCGGCCGTCGTGATCGAGTTCATCGAGCGCGACTACCTCGCGAAGTAGCCTGCGAACGGGCCCGGAGGGGCGGAGGGAGTCGAGGATGATCCCGGACGGCATCGGCGGATGGCTGCGTCGGCGCGCCCGGACGTCGGCCGACCACCCCGCGATCGTGTTCCGGGGTGAGGGCACGAGCTATCGCGAGCTCGCGGACCGCGTGGATCGGATCGCGGATGCGCTCGCCGCCCGCGGCATCCGTGCGGGCGACCGCGTCGCCTACCTCGGCAACAATCACCCGTCGTTCGTCGAGCTGCTGTTCGCGTCCGCGCTGCTCGGCGCGATCTTCGTGCCGCTCAACACGCGCCTCGCGGTGCGCGAGCTCGCCTACATGCTCGGCCAGTCCGGGTCGCGGCTGCTCGTCAACACCTCGCCCCTCGAGCCGGAGGCCGCGGCGGCCGCCGCCGAGCTCGGCATCCCGCGCATCGTGGTCGTCGAGAACCACCCCGACGACCCGGTCACGATCGACGCCGCCGTCGAGCGCTTCGACGCGCTGCTCGCGGGCGCCCCGGATGCACGCGCCCGCCCGGAGGTCGTGCTCGACGACCCGGCGATGATCATCTACACCTCCGGCACCACGGGGCGCCCGAAGGGGGCGGTGCTCACCCACGGCAATCTCACCTGGAACGCGCTCAACGTGCTCGCCGACTACGACGTGGTGAGCACCGACCGCGCGCTCATGGTGTCCCCCCTGTTCCACGTCGCCTCGCTCGGAATGGGGTGCCTCCCCGTGCTCGCGAAGGGCGCCACCCTGCTGCTCGAGGAGCGTTTCGTGCCGGGGGATGCGCTGCGCACGATCGAGCGCGAGCGCGCGACGAGCATCAGCGGGGTGCCCACGACCTTCCAGCTCATGGTGGAGGCGCCCGAGTGGGCGACCGCCGACCTCTCCTCGCTGCGGCTCATGACGTGCGGCGGGTCGCCCGTGCCGGCGCGGGTGCGCGAGGCCTACGAGGCGCGGGGGCTGCACTTCTCGGGCGGCTACGGCATGACCGAGAGCGCGCCCGGGGTGACGATGCTGCCGCCGCAGCATTCGGTGTCGCGCGCGGGTTCGGCGGGGCTCGCCCACTTCTTCACGCGGTTCCGCATCCGGGGCACGGAGGGGGTGCCGGCGCGACCGGGGGATCCCGGCGAGATCGAGGTGCGCGGGCCGAACGTGTTCGCCGGCTACTGGGACGACGACGCCTCGACCCGCGACGCGTTCACCGACGACGGTTGGCTGCGCACGGGCGACATCGGGAGCGTCGACGAGGCGGGCTTCCTCTCCATCTCGGACCGCGTGAAGGACATGATCATCTCGGGGGGCGAGAACATCTACTCCTCGGAGGTGGAGCTCGCGATCGCCGCCATCCCCGGCGTCACCGGCGTCGCCGTCATCGGGGTGCCGCACGAGCGCTGGGGCGAGGTGCCGCACGCGGTGGTGACGCTCGCCGCGGGGGCGACCCTCGACCCCGAGGAGCTCGTCGCGCAGCTGTCGACGCGGCTCGCACGCTACAAGACGCCGCGCACTTTGGAGATCGTCGACGAGCTGCCGCGGACCGCGAGCGGCAAGGTTCAGAAGCACGTCTTGCGGGAGCGCTATCGGCTGTATAGTCAGGAAACCTGACAATCAACGGACTCGACGAGGAGACCGCATGCCCACCCTGTCCCAGCGCATCACCCGTGCCCTCGACCGCCGCTCCCGCCGCGGCGTCGCGCTCGGACCCCACGAGCTCACGGTCCACAAAGACCTCCGCATCCCCATGGACGACGGGGTGGAGTTGCTGGGCGACCTCTACGCGCCGGACGGGGCCGACCCGACGCTTCCCACCATCCTGATCCGCGGGCCCTACGGACGCAGTGGCCCCCTCGGCGGCATGGCGCGGGTGCTCGCCTACGAGGGGTTCCCCGTGCTGTTCGTCAGCTCGCGCGGCACCTGGGGGTCGCAGGGGGTCTTCACGCCCCAGGTCGACGAGCAGCGCGACGGGATCGCGACCGTGCGCTGGGTGCGCAGCCAGCCGTGGTTCACCGGGCACCTCGCGATGACCGGCGAGAGCTACATGGGCTACACCCAGTGGGCCATCGCGGGACGCATGCAACGGGAACACCCCGACGAAGCACCCGAGGCCTACATCATGCAGATCACGATGCCGGACTTCGGCGCGATCACCTGGGACAACGGCGCGTTCTCGCTGCGCAACGCGCTCGGGTGGACGCGGATGATGGTGCGGATGCGCCAGGGCGGGGCGGCGCTGCTCGGCATGCTGCTGCCCGACCCGAAGCTGGCGAAGGCGTTCGACGTGCTGCCGCTCAGCGCCGGCGACGCCGCCGCCTCCGGCGAGACCGTGCACTGGTACCAGGACTGGGTGCGCCACGAGAAGCTCACCGACGAGTACTGGACGCAGCAGTCGCACACCGAGTCGGTCGCCGACGTGACCGCGCCCGTGCTCATGGTCACCGGTTGGTACGACATCTTCCTGCCGTGGCAGCTGCGCAACTACGCGCGCCTGGCGGCGGCCGGCAACCCGCCCCGCATCACGATCGGGCCGTGGGGGCACGTGAGCCCCGGTCGCGCCGTGCCCGCGCATCGGGACACGCTCGCCTTCCTGCGCGAGACGTTCCTCGGACGGGCGTGGGACCGTCCCGCTCCCGTCCGCGCCTTCCAGACGGGCGCCGAGGAGTGGCACGACCTGGCGAGCTGGCCGCCGGCGGGGTCTGCGCCCACCGAGTGGTTCCTGCACGAGCACGGCGCGCTCTCGACCGACACCGCGGCATCCGGATCCACGAGCTACACCTACGACCCCGTGCACCCGACGCCCGCGGTGGGCGGGCCGAGCCTCGAGCCGAAGACGCTGCCGACCGACAACGCCGCGCACGAGACGCGCGACGACGTCGTCGCGTTCCGCTCCGAGGAGCTGGCCGCGCCGCTCGACGTGGCGGGGGAGCCGGTCGCGCGCATCCGGGTCCGCTCCAGCGCCCCGAGCTTCGACGTGTTCGTGCGCATCACCGACGTGCACCCCGACGGGCGCGTCATGACGGTGTGCGACGGCATCCGCCGCATCGGCTCGGTCGGCACCGCCGCGACCGACCCCGCCCCCGACGCCGACGGCTCCCGCGAGGTCGAGGTGGCGCTCTGGCCCACCTTCCACCGTTTCCTGCCGGGGCATCGCGTGGGCATCCAGATCAGCTCGGGCGCCCACCCGCGCTACGCACGCAACCCGGGCACCGGCGAGGCGGCCTTCGATGCCGCGACCACGGTGGTCGCCGACCAGGTGCTCGCCCACGGCCCCGACGGATGCCGCATCGCCCTGCCCGTCTGGTCGCGATGAGCGGTCTACCGGTCCCGCAGCTCACCCCCGCCTTCGAGGTGGTGGCCGAGCTCGGCCCGCTCGAGGATCACGGCCTCACCCGGGTCGGCCATCGCCGGGTGGTCCCGATCACGGGCGGCGAGGTGCGTGGAGAACTCACCGGCCGGATCCTGCCAGGCGGTGCCGACTGGCAGGTGCTGCGCGCCGACGGTGCGGTCGACGTCGACGCGCGCTACACGGTGCGCACCGACGCGGGGGCGTTCGTGCTCGTGCACTCCCGCGGGTTGCGCAGTGGCAGCCCGGAGGTGCTCGAGACGCTGCTGCGCGGCGACCCGGTCGACGCGTCCGCGTACTACTTCCGCACCGTGCTCACCCTCGAGACCTCGGCGCCCGAGCTCGCGCCGCTCGAACACGCCGTGTTCGTCGCCTCCGCGGCCCGCGACGCAGACCGGGTGCGCTACGTGGCCTATCGCGTGAGCTGAGCGATCCGGCTACGCGACGTGGTAGCGCGAGCAGGCGTCCTCGATGCCCGCGCACACGTCGGCGAGGGAGGCGGCGCCCGCATCGATCGCCTCGGACACCCGCTCCGGGGTGATGAGGCTCGCGTGGACGTAGACGTACGGCGTTCCGTCGTCGAGCTCGCCGTCGGACTCGGGCGTCTCCCCGAAGAGGATCGTCACCGCGACCTGGGCGGCCGTCTTCGCCTCGGCCGAGTAGGGCTTCAGCACGGTCGACGCCTGCGTGCCGAGCAGCACGCTGCGCAGACCGGCGAGGGTCGCGTCCTGCCCGGTGACGATCGCGCGCATGCCGCGCGCATCGAGGGCCTGGATGGCACCGGCAGCGTTGGTGTCGTTGGCCGCCCAGATCGCGTCCACCCGACCGAGCAGGTCGAGCGAGGTACCGACGGTCTCGGCGGCCTTCGCCGCATCCCAGGCCGCAGGCAGGTCCGCACTCGGCGAGACGCCGGCGGCCGCGAGCACCCCGACGGCGCCCTGCCGGGTGAGGGCGGCGGTCGGATCGTCGTCGTCGCCTCCGACGAAGTCCACCACGGCGAGACCCGGGTCGACGCCGGCGGCCGAGAGGCCGTCGAGGATCGACTGCCCCTGCAGGGCGCCGATGCGCTCGTAGTCGAACGAGACGAGGAAGTCGGCGCCGGTGAACGGGCGGTCGTAGGCGACCACGGGGATCCCGCGCGCGTGCGCGTCGATCGCCACCTGTGCGGCGGCGCCGCCCACGTCGGCCAGGATCATCACGCCGCATCCGCCGTCGATCATCTCGGACGCGATACGGAGGAACGCCGAGGAGTCGCCCTCCGCGTTGTCCGAGACCACCTGGAAGCCGGCATCCTTCACCGCCCGTTCGAGCGCGGGACGATCGCTCCCCTCCCAGCGCGGCGACGACGTGGTGTCGGGCAGGACGATGCACGCGCGTGTGGAACGCGCGCCGGCGTCGGAGCCTTGGACGGCGCACCCGGTCAGCGCGAACGCGGCGACGGCGGCTGCGGCGACGAACGGGAAGCGCTTCGGGTGGCGCATGGTCGTCGGCTCAGTGTCGCCGCAGCACCGTCGGCGTCGACGCCGTCTCGGTGCCCCGGTTGTGCTTGGCGCGCTGGATCTGCTCGTAGATGTGGCTGCGCAACGCCGCGAACTGCGGATGCGAACGGGTCGTGAGCTGGTCGCGTTCGGCGGGCAGGTCGATCACCACGTCGTCCTGCACGACGGTCGGCGAGTTCGACAGCACCACGACGCGCTCGCCCAGGTACACCGACTCGTCGATGTCGTGCGTGACGAACAGGATCGTCACGCCGAGCTGCTTCCAGATGACGCGGATGAGGTCCTCGAGGTCGGCGCGGGTCTGCGCGTCGACCGCGGCGAAGGGCTCGTCCATGATGAGCACCTTCGGCTTGTAGGCGAGCGCTCGTGCGATGGCGACGCGCTGCTGCATCCCGCCGGAGAGCTGCCACGGGTACTTGCCTCCGGCGTCGTCGAGGCCGACCGCGTGCAGCGCGTCCGCCGCTGCCGCCCGCCGTTCGGGCTTCGAGACGCCCGCGCTCTTGAGCGGCAGCTCGACGTTGGCCTCGACGCTCATCCACGGGAAGAGGCTGCGGCCGTACTCCTGGAACACGACGGCCATCGCCTTCGGCGGCGCGGTGATCGCCTCGCCGAGCAGCTCGATGCGTCCCGAGGTGATCGGCAGCAGTCCGGCGATGCACTTGAGCAGCGTGGTCTTGCCGGCGCCGGAGGGGCCGACGATGCACACCAGCTGGCCTTCGGGAACCGAGAAGTGCAGGTCGCGGACGGCCTCGACGCCGCCCGTCGCCGTCGGGTACACCTTCTTGAGGTGCTCCACGACCAGCAGGGGTCGTGCCGCCGCGCCGGAGGGTTCGGGGGTCATGGGATCAACCTTCACGTTGAACCTCTCTCAGTCCGTGGTACCAGCGCAGGATGCGCCGCTCGATGAGGCGGAAGACGACGGAGAGCGCGAAGCCGATGAGGCCGAGCAGCAGGATGCCGCTCCACATCTCGGGGATCGCGAAGCTCCGCTGGAAGTAGGAGATCAGGAAGCCGAGGCCCGACGACGAGCCGAACATCTCGGAGATCACCATGAGGATGAGCGCGATCGAGAGCGACTGACGCACCCCGGTGAGGATCTTGGGGCCCGCGGCGGGCACGATCAGGTAGGCGAGGCGCTGCACCCGGGTGATCCGGTAGCTGCTCGCGGTGTCGCGCATCACCTCGTCGGTGCCGCGCACACCCTCGATCGTGTTGAGCAGGATGGGCCAGACCGAGCCGAACGCGATCACGAAGACGCGCATCTGGTCGTTGAGGCCGAAGATCAGCATGAACAGCGGCACGAGCACGGGCGGCGGCACCGCGCGGAAGAACTCGAGCAGCGGTTCGAGCACGCGGCGCACGGTGCGGAACGACCCGATGAACACGCCGATGCCGACGCCGAACACGATCGCCGCCGCGAGCCCCGCGAACAGCCGGCCGAGACTCGGCAGGATGTCCTCCCAGAGCCGGGGGCTGAACCAGGTGTCGACGAAGGTCTGGGCAAGCTGCGCCGGGGTCGGCACGTAGAAGTTGCTGCCGCCGAGGGTGCCGATCCACCACAGCAGGATCAGCAGGACGGGCAGGCCGAGCGTGTACGCGGCATCCTTGAGGAGCTTCACAGCGCGAGCTCCGATCGGATCGAGGTGTGCCAGGCGAGGGTGCGGCGCTCGACGAGGCGGGCGACCAGGTTGACGAGCACCCCGATGAGGCCGGTCGCGAGGATGTAGGCGTAGACGCCGACGACGTCGCCCCCGGACTGCGAGTCGGAGATCGCCTTGCCGAGTCCGGGGGTTCCGATGATGAGCTCCGCGGTGATGGCGAGGATCAGGGCCACCGAGGCGGCGAGCCGGATGCCCGTGATGAGGTACGGGAGGGTGGTCGGCCAGACGACGTGGCGGATGCGCTGCAGCCGTCCGAGGCGGTAGCTGCGGGCGGTCTCGTTCGCGACCGGATCGACGTCGAGGGTGCCGTAGATCACCTGGATGAGCACCTGCCAGAACGACGCGTAGACGATGAGCAGCAGCGACGACTGCATCTTGGTGCCGAACAGCAGCACCGCGAGCGGGATGAGCGCCACCGAGGGGATGGGACGGAGGAACTCGATGGTCGAGCGGGTGGCTCGTTCCAGGAATCGGCTCGAGCCGATCGCGAACCCGGCGATGGTGCCGGCGACGACCGCGATGGCGAGACCGATCGCCCAGCTCGTCATGGTCTCGCCGACCTCGCGCCAGAACTGCAGGTCGCGGAGCATCGAGGCGAAACGCACGAGCACCTCGCTCGCCGGGGGGAGGAACCGCGGGTCGATGATCCCGGTGCGGGTCACGAGCTCCCAGACGAGCAACAGCCCGGCGATGCCCGCGAGTCCGAGAGCCATGTTGACGACGGCGTTCGGCCGATGCGATCTGCGCCGTCCGAACGCCGTCGTCGTCATGTCGTTCCTTGCCTTCTCGGGTTCAGGTGGATCTGATGGTGCGGATGCCGGTTACGGCAGCAGGCTGTCCCAGTCCGGCTCGGCGGACAGGGCGCCGTATGTCACGGCGGCCTCGGCGAGCTTCTTCTGCGCCGCCTCGTTGATCTCCACCGGGAACATCGGGAGCACGATCTTGGCGCGCGTCGCGTCGTCCGTCTTGGTGTAGGTGCCGATGATGTCGCGCACGGCATCCGGGTTCTTCTGGGCGAACTCGAGGGCCTGCGACATCGCGGTCTGGAACTTCTCCACGATGTCGGGGTTGTCGCTCACGTAGCTGCCGAGGGCGAAGTAGGCCGCGATGTCGAGCGACGGGTCGAAGTCCGCGTAGGCGTAGCTCACGACGCGGTCGCCCGCGGCGAGCGCTGCCGACACGAAGGGCTCGACCACGAAGGCGGCGTCGACCTGGCCGTTCTCGACCGCGGCGACCGCGTCCGGGAAGGCGACCTCGACGATGTTTACGCTCGCACCGTCTCCGCCCGCGGCGTCGACGACGGATCGCGTGACCGTGTCGTTGATGTTGCCGAGCGTGTTGCTCGACACCGTCTTGCCGGAGAGGTCGGCTGCCGTCTGGATGGGCGAGTCGCCCTTCACGACGATGGCGCCGAAGTCGCTCGAGGTGTCGCCCGTGGTGGCCACGGCGGCGGAGACCATCTTCACGTCGATGTCCTTCGACTGGGCGACCATGAGACTCAGCGTGTTGCTGAAGCCGAACTGGTAGTCGCCCGCGACGACGGCGGGAACGATCGCGGCACCGCCGGCGGCGGTCTCGATCGTGACGTCGAGGCCGGCGTCGGCGAAGAAGCCCTCCGACTGGGCCAGGTAGAGCGGTGCGGTGTCGGCGATCGGGATGACGCCGACGGTGATCGGGATGAGCTCCCCGGAGGCGTCGCCGGACTCGGCGGGAGCGGGAGCTCCCGAGTCGGTGCAGCCGGTCAGTGCCAGGATGGCGGCCGCGCCGAACGCGGCGACGCCGAACATGCGCTTCGTGGACATGTCACTCCATTGTGATGAGGGCGGACGCGCGGGGTCGGTGCGATCCCCGCGTTGACCGGGACGCTACGTCGTCGCCAGGTTCGCTGTCAATACCGTCAACGAAATTGTTGACAATCTTATTTGGCCAGGTGGCCGGAGGTGTCCAGGGTGGCGAGCGTGCCGACGACGCTGCCGACGTGGGCGCGCATCGCGCGTTCCGCCCCCTCCGGATCGCGCGCGCACACGGCGTCGACGATGGCGAGGTGCTCCGGAAGCGACACCGTGGGGCGACCCGGCAGCAGCGACAGCTGGAACTGATGCCGCACCATCTGGCCGTTGAGCTGCTCGATGATCCGCGACGCGGTCGCGTGACCGGCGATCTCCCGCACGCGTGAGTGGAGGACGCCGTTGAGCTCCGAGTAGCGCAGCAGTTCGCCCTGGGCGACGGCCGCCTCCATCCGCGCCCCGAGTTCGCGCAGCTCCGCGATCTGCTGGTCGGTGACGAGCTCGGCCGCACGTCGCGCGACGAGGCCCTCGACCGCTTGGCGGATCTCGGTGATCTCCACGGCCTCGGCCACCGAGATCTCCCGCACTCGGGCGCCGCGGTTGGGTTGCAGCTCGACGAGCCCGTCGGCCGCGAGCTGGATGAGGGCGTTGCGGATCACGAAGCGGCTCGCGCCGTACTGCTCGGCCAGCTCCGTCTCGATGAGGCGCTGACGCGGGGCATAGCTTCCCCGCAGAATGGCGGTGCGCAGCTGGGTGCGCACCTCGTCGAGATCGCTCACGGTGGGCCTGTTCTGTGTCGCCGAGGTGTCGTCCGATTCTGCACCAGCGATCACTCGCGGCGCAGCGCATCCGGACCCGACTTGTGTCGTCAGCAAGATTGTTGACAATATTGCCGCCGAATGTATAGTGACAGCACCATCTTCTGGGAGGTCCAATGTCGGATCAATCGCCGCTCCTCGTCGTGACGGCACACCCCGGCGACTTCGTCTGGCGGGCGGGCGGGGCCATCGCCCTCGCGGTCTCCCGCGGACAGCGCGCCGTCATCGCCTGCCTCAGCTTCGGCGAGCGCGGCGAGTCGGCCGCCGCCTGGCGGGCGGGCAAGAGCCTCGACGAGATCAAGCAGATCCGTCGCGACGAGGGTCAGACGGCCGCCGACGCCCTCGGCGCCGAGGTGCACTTCTTCGACGCGGGCGACTACCCGCTGCGCGAGAGCGACGAGCTCATGGAGCGTCTGATCGCGCTCTACCGTGAGGTGCAGCCGGCGGTCGTGCTCACCCACGGCGAGCGGGACCCCTACAACATGGACCACCCGAAGGCGGGCGAGATCGCGCTCGCGGCGCGCGTGCTCGCGCAGGCCCCGGGCGTAGTCGGCGTGGGTGACGTCATCGGCGCGCCCCCGGTCTTCGCCTTCGAGCCGCATCAGCCCGAGGTCTGCGGCTTCATCCCCGACGTGCTGCTCGACATCACGTCCGTCTGGGACACCAAGGTCGCCGCCATGGACGCGCTCGTCGCGCAGGCCCACCTCGTGCCCTATTACACCGACCTCGGCAAGCGCCGCGGCGTGCAGGCCGAGCGCAACAGCGGACCGAACCTGGGCCTGCCGAAGGACACCCGGGCGGAGGCCTTCCAGCGCTTCTACCCGCAGGTCACCCAGGAGCTCGACTGACATGGCGCACTACGTCGTCCGCGAGATCGACCGCGCACCGGACGCGGTGATCGCCGCTCTCGGCGAGGCCGGCGTCGCGACCGCCCACGAGGCCGCCGGACGGATCGGGCTGCTCGGCCCGCGCATCCGGGCGCGCCTCGAGGGCGCAGCGATCGCGGGCTCCGCGGTCACCGTGTCGTGCCATCCGGGTGACAACCTGATGATCCACGCGGCGGTCGAGGTGTGCCGCCCGGGCGACGTGCTCGTCGTCACGACGACGTCGGATTCCACCGACGGCATGTTCGGCGACCTGCTCGCCAACTCGCTCCTGTCCCGCGGGGTGCGCGGGCTCGTGATCGACGCCGGCGTGCGCGACATCGCGACCCTGCGCGAGATGGGCTTCCCCGTGTGGTCGCGTGCCGTGCACGCGCAGGGCACCGTCAAAGCCAGCCCGGGCTCCGTGAACATCCCCGTCGTCGCCGCCGGGCAGCTCGTGAACCCCGGCGACATCGTCGTGGCCGACGACGACGGGGTCCTCGTGCTCCCCATCACCCGGGGGGAGGAGGTCGCCGCCGCTGCGGCGGCGCGGCTCGCGAACGAGGAGTCCAAGCGCGAGGTGCTCGCCGCGGGGACCCTCGGCGTCGACCTGTACTCCCTGCGCCCGCTGCTCGCCGAACTCGGCGTGCAGTACGTCGACCGGCTGCCGCGGGACGCGGGATGACCCGCGTCGCCGTCCTCGGGCTCGGCGAGGCGGGACGCACCTTCGCGGCGGGCCTCGTGGGTCACGTCGCGGTGCGCGGATGGGATCCCGCCCCGACCGCGTCCGTAGACGGCGTCGCGCGCGTCGACACCGCGGAGGGCGCGGTGCGCGGGGCGGATGCCGTGCTCGCCTTCGCGCCCGCGGCCCGCGCGGCCTCGGCACTCGCGTCCGCCGTCGGCGTCGTTTCACCCGGGACCCTCTACGCCGACTTCGCCACCGCCGACCCGGCGCTGAAGCGCGCGCTCGCCGGCACCGCGACCGCCGCCGGCATGCGCTTCGCCGACGCCGCCATCATGGCTCCCGTGCGCCGCGGGGCCGCGAACACCCCGATCCTCGTCAGCGGCGACGGCGCGACGGCGCTCGCCGAACTGCTCGCGCCCGCCGGCATCCCCAGCGAGATCGTTCCGGGTGAGGCCGGCACCGCGGCCGCGCGCAAATTGCTGCGCAGCATGCTGGTCAAGGGCCTCACCGGGGTCATGATCGAGTCGCTGCGCGCGGCCGAGCGCGAGGGTCTCGTCGACTGGTTCGCGCCGCACCTGCTCGCGACCCTCACCGACCTCGACGAGCAGACGCTCGCCGGTTTCGTGGGCGGCACCGCGGTGCATGCCGTGCGACGCATCGACGAGATGGAGGCCGCGGCCACCATGGCGGAGACCGCGGGCGGGCGCGCCGACATCACCCGCGCGGTCGCCGAGCTGCTGCGCTCGGTCGCCGGCGAGGGAGTTCCGGAGGCGCTCGGATGACGACGGCCGGCATCCGCTGCATGCTCATGCGCGGCGGAACCTCGAAGGGGGCGTACTTCCTCGCCTCCGAGCTGCCCGACGACCCCGCGGAGCGCGACGAGCTGCTGCTGCGCGTGATGGGCTCGCCCGACGTGCGGCAGATCGACGGGCTGGGGGGCGCGCATCCGCTCACCAGCAAGGTCGGGGTGGTCTCGCCCTCGCCCGAGCCGGAGGCCGACGTCGACTACCTCTTCCTCCAGGTGGTGCCAGACCAACCCCTCGTCACCGATCGGCAGACCTGCGGCAACATCCTCGCGGGGGTGGGACCGTTCGCGATCGAGCGCGGTCTGGTCGCCGCCCACGACGGCGTGACCCCCGTGCGCATCCGTCTGCTGAACCCGACGATCTCGTTCGTCACCGCCCACGTGCCGACACCCGGCGGCGCGGTCGAGTACGACGGCGACACCCTCATGTCGGGCGTGCCGTTCCCGGCCGCCGCGATCCCGCTCGACTTCCTCGGCGACGGCGCCCCGGCGTTCCCGACCGGCCATCTCGTCGACCGGCTCGGCGGCGAGGACGTCACGTGCGTCGACGCCGGGATGCCGGTCGTGCTGATCCCGGCGGCGGCGCTCGGGCTGCGCGGTGACGAGAGCCCCGCCGAGCTCGAGGCGGACGAGCCGCTGCGTGCCCGCCTCGAACGGATCCGGCTCGACGCCGGCCACGCGATGGGCCTCGGCGACGTCTCCGACACCACCGTCCCGAAGCTCAGCATCGTCTCGCCCGCCCGCGACGGGGGGCTCGCGACCACCCGCACCTTCATCCCGCACCGCGTGCACGAGGCGATCGGCGTGCTCGGTGCCGTGTCGGTGGCGGTCGGATGCCTCACCCCCGGCACGGTCGGGAGCGTCGCGGACGCGGGGGAGGGGCCGTACCGGATCGAGCACCCGACGGGCGCGTTCGAGGTCGGGCTCGAGCTGCAGGGCTCCGGCGCAGCCACGGGCGTGCGTTCGAGCACGCTGGTGCGCACCGCGCGCAGGATCATGGATGGAACGGTGTGGCCGCGGGCCGCCCACGACGAGAGGATCGGACGATGACCGATCACGCGGCGCCGCGACTGCGCCACGACCCCGAACGCCGCCGCGAACTCGCCCACGTGGGCCCGGTGGAGCTGTACACGCCGACCCTCCAGGCGAGCCGTGACTTCTTCGTGAACCAGATGGCGCTGCGCGAGGTGCACCGCGACGCGGAGTCGATCTATCTGCACACCTGGGACGACTACAGCTCGTGGACGCTGCGGCTCATCGCGCGCGAGCAGGCCGGCATCGGCCGCACCTTCCTGCGTGCCGCGAGCCCGGAGGCGATGGAGCGGCTGATCGCGACGATCGCGCAGACGCCGTTCGCCGGGGAGCGGCGCGACGGCTTCCACGGCCTCGGCGAGGTGTACTGCTTCGACGACCCCGACGGGCATCCGATGGGCGTCTACTGGGACGTCGACTGGTACGAGCCCGACGCGACCGACACGCCCTCGCTCAAGAACCAGGCCGCCGCGTTCCCGGGCCGCGGGGCCAACATCCGCCGCCTCGACCACGTGAACTACCTCACCCACGACGTGCCGGCCGTCTCGGCGTTCCTCGCCGACGTGCTGGGCGCGCGCTGCACCGAGCGGATCGTCACCGACGACGGCGAGGACGCCGCCATCTGGTACAACCTCGGCCAGAAGAGCTACGACCTCGTCTACACGCGCGACTGGACGGGCGCGAACGGCCGCCTGCACCACATCGCCTTCGCGACCGACACCCGCGAGGACATCCTGCGCGCGGCCGACGTGATGCTCGAGGCGGGCATCCACATCGAGACCGGACCGCACAAGCACGCGATCCAGCAGACCTTCTTCCTCTACGTGTGGGAGCCGGGCGGCAACCGCATCGAGCTGTGCAACGCCGGCGCGCGCCTCATCCTGGCGCCCGACTGGAAGACGATCTCGTGGACCGCCGCCGAGCGGGCCAAGGGCCAGGCCTGGGGCCTCAAGACGATCGACACCTTCCACACCCACGGCACCCCGCTGGTCGACTAGCGGGGCGGTGCCTGCTCCGCCGAGCAGTTCGCCTCACACCCGGCGACCGAGCTCGTAGCCCTCCCGGATCGCGTTGCGGATGCGGCGCGGCGCGCGGGCGTCCCCGATGAGGTGCACGGGGAGACCCGGACGCAGCTCGCCCACGCGCGCGACGAGTTCGGAGCGGGCGTGCTGCGGGCCCACCCACACTGCCGCGTGCACGTCGGGGACGACCCGTTCCCGCCGCGAGTCGTAGTGGCAGAGCACCGCGGTTCCGTCCTCGAACCGCACGAGCTCGTGCATCGGGATGATCTCCGCCTCCGCGAGGTCGAGGCTCCGCAGGGCGGCGATGCGCGAGACGCTCGGAAGCTCGCGGAACGGCTCGAAGAAGCGGGTCACGACGACGGCGCGGCCGCCGCGTCGGGCGACCTCTTCGGCGACCTGTGCCGCCCAGTAGTGTCCGTCCTCGTCGAACACGAGAACGCCGCCCGAGATCCGCTCCGGGAGCTCCGAGACGTCGTCGACCAGTCGCACGCTGTCGTCGCTGCGGACCGTCGGCGCCTCCGGAGCGGCACCCGTCGCGACCACGACCACGTCGGGATCCAGCGCGAGCACGGTCTCCGCATCCGCCGCGACGCCCAGGCGCACCTCGGCGCGGTCGATCGAGCGCGCGAGCCACCGGGCGGCGGCCTCGAAGCCGCCGACGCCGCCGAGATCGCCTACGCCCGGTCCCGCCTTGCCTCCGAGATCCGCCTCGGCCTCGAGCAGCGTGACGCTGTGCCCGCGCTCGACGGCGACGCGCGCGGTCTCCATGCCCGCCGGGCCGCCGCCGACGACGACGACGTGCCGGGCGGGGTCGGCGGGGGGCAGCGTTCGCAGCTCCAACTCGCGGCCGACCTCCGCGTTCTGCACGCAGGTCAGCGGCACGAGACCCTCGTGCAGCCCCGACCAGCAGTGGTTGCACTGGATGCAGGGGCGGATGTCGTCGTCGCGCCCCGCCTCCGCCTTCGCGGCCCATCGGGGGTCGACGGTGAGCGCGCGACCGAGCGCGACCGCATCGGCCCAGCCTCCGGCGAGGATCCGGTCGGCGTCCTCCGGCATCACGATCCCGGTGCACGCGATCCGCACCACACGATCGAGCGCGCGCCCGACCTGCTCCTGCACGTGGGCGAACGGCGTCCTCGGGTGGTGGCGGTCGGGCAGGTGGGTCGCGATCGAGTTGAAGTTGCCCTGCGAGAACGAGACGTAGTCGATCAGACCCTCGTCCTGCAGCCGCAGCGCGAAGTCCCGGGTGAGCTCCGTGGTGAGGCCGCCGTCGGTGAACTCGTCGACGCCGAGCCGGTAGCCGATGGCGAAGTCGGCGGGGGCCTGCGCCCGGAGCGCCCCGAGGATGTCGAGCGCGAGCCGGGCGCGACGATCCGCATCCCCGCCGTACCGGTCGTCGCGGATGTTGCTGAACGGGGAGAGGAACTGCTGCAGCAGGTGCCCCTGCGCGCCGTTGAGTTCGACGCCGTCGAAGCCGGCGCGCGCGATGTTGAGTCCCGAGCGCACGTAGCCGTCGGCGAGCTCCGACACCTCCGCGGCGGTGAGCTCGTGCGGGACCCCGCCGCTGCGGGGGCAGGCCACCGGGGACGGGCCGACGAGGCGCGGCGGCACGCTCGTCGAGGTGTGCTGCCGACCGCTGTGGTTGAGCTGGCCGATCAGCAGCGCGCCCTCGTCGTGGATGGCCGCGGCGAAGCGCTCGAGCCCCGGGAGGGCTTCCTCGCGGAACGCCGCGATGCCGAACGGACCGTGCAGCACGCTCGGATGGATGCGCAGCGCCTCGGTGACCAGCGTGCCCGTCCCTCCGCGCGCGATCCCCGCGTAGTGCGCGATGAGGCGGTCGCTGACCCCGTTGTCCTCGGACAGGTTCGTCGTGGTCGCCGCGCGCACGATGCGGTTGCGCGCGCGACGGGCGCCGACGTCGAGCGGCTCGAACAGCCGCGGGTGGTTCGCCGTCATCGCGGGTCCCGCAGCAGGCGGTCGAACCATCCGTCGACTTCGGCCCAGCCCGCCATGGCGGCCTCCCAGCGGTAGGCGGGCAGGTTGACGGCGAAGAAGGCGTGCCCGGCGCCGGGGTAGCTCACGAAGCGGTGCTCCTTGCCGAGGCGCGTGAGTTCGGCGTCGACGGCGCCGACGGCCTCCGGGGTGGGATTGCGGTCGTCGTCGCCGAAGAGGCCGAGGACGGGGCCGACGAGGTCGCCGGCGAGCGACAGGGGCGACACCGGATTGGCGTCGGTGAGGTCCGCGGGGGGCGTGTCGATCTTGGGCCCGTAGCAGACCACGGTCGCGTCGAACGGAATGCGGGTCGAGGCGAGGAACGACTGCCGTCCGCCCGAGCAGTAGCCGATGATGCCGCGCTTCGCCGCCGCGAACGGTTGCGCGCCGAGGTAGGCGAGCGCCCCCTCGACGTCGCCGATGAGCTGCTCCATGGGGACGCCTCCCGCATCCCACGAGATCTTCGCCGCCACCTCGGGCGCCTCGCCGGGCGCCGAGCGGTGGTGCAGGTGGGGCAGGATGCACGCGTAGCCCTCGGTCGCGAAGCGTCGGGCGATCTCCTTCGACTCGCGATCCCATCCGTCGCGATGGTGCAGCACGACGACGATCGGATACGACCCGTCACCGCTCGGCCGGGCGAGGTAGCCGGGGATCTCGTCCCCGCGCCAGCCGGGGAACTCGACGCGCGTCGCGACGATGTCGTCGATCATCGGCTCGCCCCCTCGGTCGGGATGAGGGAGATCGTCGCCGGGTCGATGCGCAGGCGCACCGCGGTTCCCGCCGGGAACGAGACGGACGGGTTCACCCGGGCCCGCATCTCGTAGCCTCCGATGTCGACGATGTGGTCGACCGCCTCGCCGAGGTAGCTCCGCGCGGCGACCGTGCCCGAGAAGCCGTTGCCGGCGGCGGGGGCGGTCTCCGCCGCGAGCACCTCGACCGACTCCGGGCGGATGCCGATGAGGTACGACGCCGTCGCGTCGAGCGGTCGGTCGACCGCCACCTCGAGCCGACCCTGCGGGGTCTCGACGATCGCCGTGCCGTTGCCGGACTCGACGGCGGTCGCCGGGAGGAAGTTGGAGTTGCCGATGAACTCGGCCACGAACTTCGACTCGGGGTGCGTGTAGATGTCGCGGGGAGCACCGACCTGGGCGACCTGGCCCTTCGACATGACCGCGATCCGCGACGAGAGCGCGAGCGCCTCGACCTGATCGTGGGTGACGTAGATGCTCGTGATGCCGATCTCGTGCTGCAACCTCTTCAGCTCGAAGCGCAGCGACTCGCGCAGCTTCGCGTCGAGGTTCGACAGCGGCTCGTCGAGCAGGAGCAGCGGCGGCTCCGTCACGAGCGCCCGGGCGAGGGCGAGCCGCTGCTGCTGGCCGCCGGAGAGCTTGGTGGCCGAGCGGCCGGCGAAGGCGTCCAGCTCCATGGTGGCGAGCACCCGCATCACGCGTTCCTCGATCACCTTCTTCTTGGGGCGATCCCTCCGCGGCATCACCTGGAGGGGGAAAGCCACGTTGTCGAAAACCGACAGGTGGGGCCAGATGGCGTACGACTGGAACACCATGCCGAGGCCCCGCCGGTTGACGGGCACCTCCCGGTCGCGGCCGCGACCCCGGGAGAAGAGGACGCGCTCCGAGAGGCGGATCTCGCCGGAGTCGGGACGCTCGAGTCCGGCGATGGAGCGCAGCGTCGTGGTCTTCCCGCAGCCCGAGGGGCCGAGGAAGGTGAACATCTCCCCCTCGTGGATCTCGAGGGACACGTCGTCGATCGCCGCGAGCTGCGCGGACGCCGTGGCGCGTCCACGGCCGCGCTGGTCGCTGGGGACGTCGAACGTCTTCCGGAGGTTGTCGATGCGGAGCACGTATCAGCCTTTCCAGGTGAGGTCGGGGGAGCGGGTCACAGGCGGATGCCGACGCGCGAGCCGAACTTGTGCACGAGCGCGACGATGAGGGACAGGAAGACGACGAGCACGACGCCCAGCGCCGAGATGTCGACGAGCTCGCCCTCCTCGTACATCTGGAAGATGAGCACCGCGATCACCTCGTTGCCGGGGCTGTAGAGCAGGATCGACGACCCCAGCTCGCGGACGGCCACGATGAGCAGGTAGATCCAGCCCGCCATCAGTCCCGGGAACATGAGCGGCAGCACGATCCGGGTCCAGGTCTGCCACCAGCTCGCGCCGGCGACGGCGGACGACTCCTCGAGTTCGGCGGAGATCTGCTGCAGCGACGACATCGCGTACCGCATGCCGTAGGGCAGGAAGTTCGTCATGTAGGCGATCAGCAGGATGAGGAGGGTGCCGTACACCGCGATGGGCAGCGGGTTGCGCAGGTACACGAACGAGACGGCGAGACCGATGACGAGGCCCGGGAACACCATCGGGATGAAGGTGAGCTGGTCGACCAGCTTGCGGGATCGCCGACGGCCGCGGACGACCACCCAGGCCGCGACCGCGGTGAGCACCATGATCGCGGTGGCCGTACCGACGGCGAGGAGCAGGGAGTTGCCGACGGACCGCGCGAAGATCGGGTTCTCGAACAGGTCCACGTAGTTCTGCAGGGTGAACTCGGACATCGCGCGGATGCTGATCGCCTGGAAGTGCGGGAGCAGCGAGTTGTAGGCCATCACGAACAGCGGGAGCGCCGTCGTCACCAGGAAGTAGACGAGCACCCCGATGGCCACCGGCCACTTCCACCGTCCGAGGTCGAGCGCGGCCGGGCGGAAGCCCTTGCCGGTCACGGTCGCGTACTGCTTGCCGTCGCCCTGCATCCGGTTGAGGGCCCAGGTGCCGAGGATCGCGAGCACGACCAGACCGATCGAGAGCGCGCCGGCGGCGGCGGTGTCGTAGGGGAAGTCGGACATGACGTAGTAGATCCGCGAGACGAAGACGAAGATGCCGCCGGGGACGCCGAGCAGGGTCGGGACCTCGAACGAACCGAGGGTCTTGACGCCCACCACGAGGGCCGCCGCGGCGAGCGCTGGGCGCATGAGCGGGATGGTGATGCGGCGGAGCATGGTGGCCCGGGTGGCGCCGTTGACGAGCGCCGACTCCTCGAGCGACGGGTCCATCGCCCGGAACGCGACGAACATGAAGAGGTAGACGAGCGGCACGTTGTGGGTGCCCTCGACCCAGATCATCCCCGGCATGGAGAAGATGTCGAACCAGGGCCCGCCCGTCAGGGCGTTCCCGATCTGGTTGGCGATGCCGACGTTGGGGCTCGCGACCATCACCCAGGCGATCGTGTAGAGCAGACCGGGCACGATGAGCGGCACGAGCGAGGTCGCGACGATGAGCGAGCGGAACGGCACGTTCGTGCGCACCGTGATGTAGGCCAGCGCGGTGCCGAGCGCGAGGGCGAGAACCGTGGCGCCGACCGTGAAGACGATGGAGCTCAGCACCATCGAGTCGAGCCCGGAGGTGCCGTAGGCCCGACGGAACGCGTCGAGGGTGAAGGCGCCGCCCGAGAAGAAGGTGGCGATGAACAGGTAGATCGCCGGCGTCAGGACGAGGTAGCCGATGATGAGGATCGCCAGGAAGACGATCACGTTCTTCGGGGACAGGACGCGGCGGACCAGCTGGCCCGCGGAACGCTCCTCGGTGTATCGCTGCTGCAGCATGACTCGCTCTCAGGACGGGGTCGGCTCGGATGACGGGTGCGGCGCCGGGACCGGGTGGGCCGTCCCGGCGCCGCGGTGGGTCACTGCCCCCGGATCAGCGCGTCGTACGCGTCCGACCACTTCGAGCGGGTGGCCTCATCCATGAGCGCGTTGGTGTCGAGGTAGATGAAGTCGTCCTCGGCGACGCCGGTGAGCGGGCCGCCCTCGATCGGGATGGCGGTGTTGATGAAGGTCTTGTTGTCGTGCAGGACCTGCGCGCCATCGGAGAGGATGAAGTCGACCAGCAGCAGCGCCGCGGCGGGGTGCGGCGCGTTGGCCATGAGCACGCCGCCCTCGGGCTGCACCACGAGCGGCTTGACGTAGTCGCCGTCCGCGGTGCGCCAGGCGATCGGGGCGCCCTTCGCCGCGGTGCGGTCGATCACCTGCGTCAGCACCGAGGTGCCTGCCGCGTATTCGCCCGCCGAGAGCAACTCGGTCATCGCGATGGACGAGGCCTGCGGGCTCGAGTACGACACCAGGGTCTCGAAGAACTCCTGGATGCGGTCGTCGTCCCAGCCCTTGTCGGCGAGGTAGTCGTGGATCGCCATGTACCAGGTCCATGCGCCGGCATCCATCGTCAGTTTGCCCTTCCACTGCGGATCGGCGAGGCCCTCGATCGTGTCGGGGACCTCGTCATCCGACACCAGGTCGGTGTTCCAGGCGACGACCGGCACGGAGAGCCGGAACGGCACCATGTCGTTGTCGGTGCTGAAGGTGGGGATCTGCGAGGTGAGCTCGTCGTTCACGTAGGGGGCGGTGATGCCGTCCTCCTTGGACAGCAGCGCGGCGTTCTCGTCCTCGAAGACGTCGACGGCGTTGAGGCCCGCCTGGTACTCCTGCACGACGCGCTGCAGGATCGTCTCGGAGCGTCCGTTGAAGACCTCGACGTCGATGTCGTAGGCGTCGCTGAACGCGTCGAGCACGGGCTGCCAGCCGGGTGCCGTCGAGTAGAAGACCACGACGCCCTCCTCCTGCGCGGCGGCGACGAGCGCGTCGTGTCGTTCCTGCCCGCTCATCGCGGCGAACTTGTCGTAGGTGCTGAGCGCCGACCCGCCGGAAGAGCCGCCGCCGTCGCCGCCGTCGCCGGTGGTGCTGCAACCGGCGAGCGCCGCTGCCACCACCCCGACGGTCGCGATCGCCGCGACCCTGAGTCGCTTTCGACGGACCCGAGGGGTGGATGACGTGGATGAATGGATTGCCTGCATGTCGACCTCCTTGTCGGACCGCGAGGGTGCTGCGGGTGGTGGATGGGGGAGCCCCGCGGCTGCCTGCACACAAGCACAAGTTGTTCGAGGTGTCAATGGTGGGTGACACGGTTGTTGCACGCCTCGACGCTCGCCAATCGGGGGATGTCGAGCCGTTCTTGTCGCGAGCCGTATTGACAGCAACTTTTGTTGCTGCAACGATGGCGACAGGAACTCGGCCAAAGGAGGCTCGGAGAATGCGCGTAGTCGATGCGCTCGCGGACTGGTTCGCCGCCGCGGGGATCACCCACTATTTCGGATACGCAGGCGGTGCGATCTGGCCCATCATGGACGGCCTGATCGACCACCCCGAGATCAAGGGGATCCAGGCCAAGCACGAGTCGCACGCCGTGCACCAGGCCGACATCTACTTCCGCGAGACCGGTCGCATCGCCCCGGTCATCGTCACCAAGGGCCCAGGCCTCATGAACGCCGTCGGCGGCGTCGCGAGCGCCATGCACGACTCCGTTCCGCTGCTCGTCATCGCGGGCGGCACGGCGACCCACTTCATGGGCAAGGCCGGCATGCAGGAGATGTACTACCACGGCCACGAGGACGCGGTGAGCGTGATGCGCCCGCTCACCAAGGGCGCCTGGATGGTCATCCGCCCCGACACGGTGATCGACACGCTCAACCAGGCCTACAAGCTGGCGGTCAGCGGGCGACCCGGACCCGTGTTCGTGCAGCTGCCCACCGACATCCAGAACAGCGTCGTCGAGGGCGCGATCATCCCGCCCTCGTCGCGCGAGGTGCGCACCGGGTCGCGCGTCGACGCCGCGGCGCTCGACGAGGCGGCCGCGCTGGTGCGCGCGGCGAAGCGCCCGGTGATCCTCGCGGGCGGCGGGCTGGTGCGCTCGAAGGGCGGCGCGGATGCGCTCGCCGCGTTCACCGAGACCTACCGGGTGCCCGTCGCGACGACCGTCCCCGCGAAGGGCATGCTCGACGAGACCCACGAGCTCGCGGTCGGCCCCGTCGGACGCTCCGGCACCTGGGCCGCGGCGGATGCCACTCGCGGCGCCGACCTCATCGTCGCCCTCGGTGCGCGGTTCAGCGACAACAACGCCGGCAACTGGCGCAAGGGCGCGATCTACGACACCGAGGAGACCAAGATCATCCAGGTCGACCTCGCCATCGAGGAGATCGGCCGCAACTACGACGTCACCCTGGGGCTCCAGGCCGACGCCGGCGGCTTCCTCACCGACCTCGGTGCGGCACTCGGCGGGGAGGCGCTCGCGATCGACGGATGGCGGCAGCAGGTCGCCGAGTTCAAGCAGACCTGGGCGGGCGAGGTCGAGCGGGTGATCACGGGCGACTTCGACCGGATCCACCCCGGGCGCCTCAGCCACGAGGTGGGCGAGGCGCTCAAGCGCCACGAGAACACCCACCTGTTCGTCGACATCGGCGACATCGACCAGTACGCGGAGCCGTATCTGCAGATCACCCGACCCGGCAGTTGGCACATCAGCTCGGGCATGGCCGAGATGGGCTGGGCGAGCGAGGGTGCCCCGGGCGCCGCGGTCGCCAAGCCGGGTCTCGTGCCCATCGCCCTCACCGGCGACGGCGCGTTCCTCATGGGTCCGCAGGTGCTCGCGACGGCGATCGAGTACGGCCTGCCCACGGTCTGGGTCATCATCAACAACAAGGAGCTCGGCATCGAGAAGAAGGGCGCGGGGCGGGCGTTCGGCCGCAACCACCCGTGGATCTTCTTCCGCACGCCCGACGGCGAGCCCTACAACCCCGACTTCGTGGCGCTGGCCCGCGCCTTCGGCGCCGACGGCGAGCGGGTCGAGAAGGCGTCGGATCTGGCGGCGGCACTCGACCGCGGCATCGCCTCCGGCCGGCCGTACGTGATCGACGTCGACACCGACCCCGACGTGCCGACCTACTTCACCACCGGACTCGACCGCGCGTACCCCGACAACTGGTATGCGGGCTACGGCGCACAGGGGCAGCTGGAGACGCCGTGAGCGACAGCCAGCCGATCTACGTCGCGGGTCGGTGGGAGGAGTCGCCGCTCGAGCTGATCTCCATCGCCCCCGGCACGGGCGAGGAGATCGGGCGGACCTTCCGAGCCACCGCCGAGCAGCTCGAGCGCGCCACCGCGGCCGCGGTGACCGCGTTCGAGAGCACCCGTCGGCTCGCGTCCTTCGAGCGCAGCGCCGCCCTGCGTCGCATCGCGGAGGGGATCGCGCGCGAGCGCGAGGAGCTCGGCACCTCCCTCGCGCGGGAGGCGGGCAAGCCGCTCGCCGACGCGCTCGTCGAGGTCGACCGCACCTCCTTCCTCTTCCGGCACGCCGCGGAAGAGGCGGAGCGCATCCGCGGGGAGCTCGTGCCCCTGGATCTGATCGCGAGCTCGCGCGGCAAGTTCGCGATCACCCGGCGCGTGCCGCTCGGGCCGGTCGCCGGCATCAGCCCGTTCAACGTGCCGCTCAGCCTCGCCGCGCACAAGCTCGCGCCGGCCATCGCATCCGGCGACACCATCGTGCTGAAGCCGGACTCGCGCGTCGCCCTCACGCTGCTGCACCTCGCGCGTCTCATCGACGAGGCGGGTCTGCCCGAGGGGGCGGTGAGCGTGCTGCCGATGGACATCGAGGTCGGCGATTCTCTCGTCACCGATCCCCGGTTCAAGCTGCTGTCGTTCACGGGCTCGGCACGCGTCGGGTGGGACATGCGCGCGCGCGCCGGCTCCAAGAACGTGGTGCTGGAGCTCGGCGGCGACGGCGCCGTGATCGTCGCGGCCGACGCCGATCTCGACCTCGTGGTACCGCGCCTCCTCGTCGGATCGTTCAAGTACGCCGGGCAGATCTGCATCAGCGTCCAGCGGGTCTTCGCGCATCGCTCGCTCGCGGACGAGTTGCAGCGCCGCCTGGTCGAGGGCGCCGAGGCGCTCCGGGTGGGACCCCCGCTCGAGCAGGGCGTGGACCTCGGCCCGATGATCTCCGACGCGGCGGCGGCCCGCACCCTCGAACTCGTCGACGAGGCGGTCGCCGCCGGGGCGCGGCTGCTCACCGGGGGGACCCGCGACGGCGCGTACGTCCGCCCGACCGTGCTCACCGGCGTCCCCGGCGGCGTCCGCCTCGCCCGCGAGGAGGCCTTCGCGCCTGTGGTGGTGGTGGAGCCCTTCGACGAGCTGTCGGAGGCGATCGCCCGCGTCAACGCGAGCGACTACGGCCTGCAGGCCGGCGTCTTCACCTCGGACCTCGCGACCCTCTGGGAGGCGTTCGACGACCTCGAGGTCGGCGGTGTCGTCATCGGCGACGTGCCCACCTACCGGATCGACCACATGCCGTACGGCGGGGTCAAGGACTCCGGCATGGGGCGCGAGGGCATCCGCTACGCCATCGAGCACATGACCGAGCTGCGCTCGCTCATCATCACCCCGAGGTCGTGACGATGGGATCCGTCCGCCCTCCCGCCGCTCTCGACGGCGTCCGCGTCGTCGACCTCGGCGACGAGCTGGCCGCCTACGCGGGCCGCCTGCTCGCGGATCTCGGCGCGGAGGTCATCCGCGTGGAGCCGCCGGGCGGAGCCACCACGCGCACTGCGGAACCCCTGATCGGGTGGCCGGAGGGCGGGGTGAGCGCCTTCGAGCGGTTCGTCAGCGCCGGCAAGCGCTCCCTCGTGATCGACACGGCCCAGCCCGAGGGCGTCGACGAGCTCCGGGACCTGCTCGCGACCGCGGATCTCGTGATCGAGAGTCCCGGCCCCGTGCTCGCTCAGCTGGGAATCGACGACGTCGAGCTCCGGCGGCTCCATCCCGGAATCGGCCATGTCGTGGTGACGCCGTTCGGTCTCGAGCACCCCGCCCCGTGGACCGACACCGACGATCTCGTCCTGATGGCCGCGGGGGGGCTGCTGCACCTGGGCGGATATCCGGACCTCGGGCCGGTCGCCGCCTACGGTGGGTTGAGCCGCTTCGCCGCCTCGATCTTCGGCGCCGTCGCCGCGCTCGCCGCGCTGCTCGACGCCGAGGGCGGCGGCGGTGGATCCAGCTACGACGTGTCGGCACAGGAGTGCGTCGCCCAGGCGCTCGAGGACAGTGCCGTGACCTACGCGCTCACCGGCACGGTACGAGAACGTCAAGGCGACCGGCCGCGGGAGGCGGGCAGCGGCGTCTACCCCTGCCGCGACGGCTACGTCTCCATGATCGCCGGGCGCCTCGGCACCGCGCGTGCCTGGTCGAATCTGGTCGGCTGGATGGTCGAGTGCGGCAGCCCGGATGCGACGGAACTGCTCGACCCGCGGTGGTCGAGCTTCGAATACCGGCAGAGCGACGAGGCCATCGATCGCTTCGGCCAGCTGTTCGCCGCGTTCACCGCGCAGCGCGGCAAGCAGGACCTCTATCGCGACGCGCAGGCGCGGATGATCGCGCTCTCGCCGGTCGCCACCGTCGGGGATGTGCTCGCCGACGTGCAGCTCGCGTCGCGCGACTTCTTCGTCGACGTCGCGGACGCCCGCGTGGGCAGCATCCGCTTCCCGCGCGCGCCGTATCGGCTCTCGGCGACGCCCGCCGCCGATCCGCGCCCGGCCCCGGCCCTCGGCGAAGCGGACCCCGAGCTCTTCGGGGCGCGGGTCGAGGAGGGCGTGCGATGACGGCGGGGCGGCCGCTCGAGGGGTTCCGCATCCTCGACTTCTGCTGGATCGGCGCCGGGGCGCTCGTGACGAAGACGCTCGCCGAGCTCGGCGCGTCCGTCTACCGTGTCGAATCCAGAACCCACCCCGACAACCTGCGGCTCTCGCCGCCGTTCCGTCCGGGCACGGAGGGGATCGAGGCCTCGGGGTACTTCGCGAGCCGGAACTCGAGCAAACGGTCCGTGGCCCTCAACATGCAGACCGCGGAGGGACGTGCCCTCGCACGTCGCCTCGCCGAGGGCGTCGACATGGTCAGCAGCAACTTCCGCCCGGGGATCATGGAGCGCTGGGGGATGGGCTACGCGCAGCTGCGCGAGACGAACCCCGCGCTCATCTCGCTCACGATGCCGATGCAGGGCGCCGAGGGGCCGCACGCGAGCTACATCGGCTTCGGCTCGACGATCGCCGCCCTGTCGGGGCTGGTCGCGCTGTCGGGGGTGCCCGGTCGCGCGCCGGTCGGCACCGGAACCCATTTCCCCGACCACGTGCCCAACCCGGGTCATGCCCTCGTGGCGGTGCTCGCGGCCATCCGCCACCGTCGGCGCACCGGCGAGGGCCAGCAGATCGAGCTGTCCCAGCTCGAGTCGACGGTCAACGTGCTCGGACCCGCCTTCGTCGAGGCCGGTCTCGGCCGGCAGCCGGAGCCGGTCGGCAATCGCGTGCCGGGGGTGGCCCCCCACGGTGCCTACGTCTGCCGAGACGGAGCGTGGATCGTCGTCTCCTGCCGGCGCGACGCCCACTGGGCGTCGCTCGTCGACGCCCTCGGATTCGCGGCCCCCGCGCGCTTCGCGGTCGCCGCGGCGCGCGCGTCGGAGGAGGGCGCGGTCGACGCCCTCGTGGCCGCCGCGGTTGCCCGCCACGACCGCGGCGCCGCGATCGCCCTGCTCACCCGCGCGGGCGTGCCGCACGCCCCCGTCAACTCCTCCCGCGACATCGTGGAGGAGAAGGTGCTGTGGGAGCGGGGGTTCTGGCGCGACGTCGAGCACCCGGTGATCGGACGGATCCCGATCAACCGCAGTCCGTTCCGGCTGATCGACGGGCCCGAGGCGCAGGTCACCCGCCCGCCGCTGCTCGGCGAGGACACGGCCGAGGTGCTCGCCGCCGAACTCGGGCTCGACGCGGCCGAGATCGCACGTCTCGTCGACGAGAAGGTGCTCTACTGATGGCCGGCGTGACGTGGTCGGTGCACGGTCAGGTCGGATGGGTGGTGCTCGACCGTCCCGCGCAGCGCAACGCCCTCGACCTCGATGCACGCCTCGAGCTCGCTCAGGCGTTCGCGGCACTCGACGCGGATCCCGAGGTGCGCGTCGCCGTGCTGACCGGCGCGGGTGGCGTGTTCTGCGCCGGAACGGACCTGACCGGTCCGCAGGACCCGGCGCATCCGCTCCTCGTGAACCCGCAGCGCCTCGCGCAGCCGCTCGACGACTTCACGAAGCCCCTCATCGCGGCGGTCGACGGCGGCGCGGCGGGCGGCGGCTTCGAATTCGCCCTCGCCGCGGACCTGCGGGTGGCGACCCCGCGCGCGAAGTTCCTCCTGCCGGAGGTGAGGATCGGCAGTCTCCCCGGGAGCGGCGGCACCCAGCGCATCTTCCACGCATTGCCCTCGGCCGTGGCGGCGAAGGCCCTCTTCACGGGCGCGCCGATCGACGCCGAGACGGCGCTCCGGTACGGACTCGTGAGCGACGTCTTCGCCGAGGACGAGTTCGCCGAGCGTGTCGCCGAGCTCGCCGAGCGCATCGCGGAAGCCGCGCCCCTCTCGCTCGTCGCGGCCAAGCGCGCGGCGCGTGCCGCTCTCGACGCGATCGGCCCGGGCATCGAGCTCGAACGCCGGCTGTGGGCGGAGCTCGCGGAGACCTACGACCGGGCGGAGGGACGCGCCGCGTTCCGCGAGAAGCGCCCGCCGAGATTCGAAGGAAGGTAGTCGGAACGGATGGGTGACGATCGATGAGCTGGGACAAGGCCGCCATCACGGGGGTCGGGACGAGCCGCATGGGCAAGTTCCCCGGTGTGACCTCCAATCAGCTCGCCAAGGAGGCGTTCGTGAACGCCCTCGGCGACGCGGGCATCCCGAAGGACGAGATCGACGGCCTCATCACGATGCCCGGCACCACCTCGCCCGAGGGCGCGAAGCACTATCTGGCGCTCGGCGAACTGCTCGGGATCAATCCGCGGATCGCGTGGAGCATCAGCATGGGCGGCGCGACCGTCGGCACGCTCGTCACCCAGGCGGCGCTCGCGATCGAGGCGGGCATGGCCTCCACGGTCGCCGTCGTGTTCGGCGACGCGGCGAAGACCGGAGGCAGCCGCTTCGGTGCGGCCGCGGGCGACGACGACTCCTGGGGGATCTGGGGCATGTTCGGCAACGCCGCGAACAGCGCGATCGCCGCGAGCCGCCACATGGCCGTCTACGGCACCACGAGCGAGCAGCTCGGCTGGGTGGGGGTGACGATGCGCAAGCACGCCGCGCTCAACCCGAACGCCATCATGCGCGAGCCCTTCACGATCGAGGACCATCAGAACTCCCGGATGATCGTCGACCCCCTGCACCTGCTCGACTGCTGCCTCATCAGCGACGGCGCCGTCGCGATCATCGTCACGAGCCCCGAGCGCGCGCGCGACAACGCGACCCATCCGGTGCGGATCATGGGCATGGGCCAGGCCCACTCGTTGCAGAAGCTCGAGAAGGAGGACTGGTGGTACATGCCGCACCAGCGGGAGGCGATCTTCGACGCCTACCGGATGGCCGGCGTCGGCCCGACGGACATCGACGTCGCCCAGCTCTACGACAACTTCACCATCTCGGTGCTGCTCTGGTTGGAGCACGCGGGCTTCGTGAAGCCGGGCGAGGCCGGTCCGTTCGTCGAGGGCGGCGAACGGATCACGCTCGGAGGGGAGCTGCCCGTCAACACGGCCGGCGGCAACCTCTCCGAGTCGTACATGCAGGGCTGGTTGCACGTCGTCGAAGGCGTGCGCCAGATGCGCGGTGAATGCGGGCCGCGGCAGGTGCCGGGAGCGGAGGTCACCCTCGTGACCGGGCGCGGCATGACCCTCAACACCTCCGCCGCACTCGTCCTGGGGCGCTGACATGACCGATCTCATCCGACCCGTCGTCACCGACAACAACCGCGGCTTCTGGGAGGGCGCCGCGGCGGGCGAACTGCGTGTGCAGCGCTGCCTCGCCTGCGATCACCTCCGCTATCCGCTCGCGCCGTGGTGCCCCGTGTGCCTCGACGAACGCTGGGAGTGGCAGGCGTTGTCCGGCCGCGGCACGGTGCTGTCCAAGCTGGTGTTCCACCAGAGCTACCACCCGGCCTGGAAGGACCGCCTGCCCTACAACGTCGTGCTCGTCCAGCTCGAGGAGGGGCCGCGCATGATCAGCAACGTGCTCCCGCTCACGGGCGAGGACTTCGCGGTGGGCGATGCGGTGGAGGTCGCGTTCGATCCGGAGGGCGAGGTCACGATCCCGCGGTTCCGCGTCGCCGGATGACGGCGGAGGATCCCGCGCCGCGGCCGGAGCGGCGCTCGGTGTGGAGACTCTTCGCCGACCGGAGCTTCGGGCCGTACTTCGCCGGCAGCCTGGCCTCCAACATCGGAACCTGGTGCCATGACATCGCCGCGGTGGTGTTCGTGTTCCAGATCACCGGGCTCTCGTCGATGGTGGCGCTCGTGTCGGTCGCCGGATTCGGCGTCTCGATCGTGCTCGCCCCGCTCGGCGGTCAGCTTGCGGATCGCTTCGACCGGCGCGTGCTGCTGCTGGTGATCTCCTCCGTCATGGCGGTCGCCGCGAGCTCGCTCGCGATCGCCGTCCTGCTCGGCGCCCGGGATGTCGCGCTGCTGCTCGCCGTGACCTTCGTGCTGGGCGTCGGCCGGGCGCTCAGCACCCCGACGATGCAGGCGCTGCTTCCCGCGCTCGTCCCCCCGGCGGATCTCGCGCAGGCATCGGCGTTCCAGTCGTTGACCTTCAACCTCGCCCGGGGGATCGGTCCGGCGCTCGGCGCGGGACTCGTCGCGCTCGGCGGGCCCGGCCTCGCCTTCAGCGCGAACGCCGTGAGCTTCGCCGCCTACGCGATCGTGCTCGCCGTGATCCGTCCCGTCGGGCGCGCCCGGAGCTCGGGCCAGGGCGGTGTCCTGGGCGGGGTGCGGCACGTGATGCACAACCCCGGGCTCGTTGGCCTCCTGCTGCTCGCGCTGGTGGTCGGGATGGCGACCGACCCGGCGATCACCCTCGGCCCGTCGCTCGCCGAGCATCTGGGGCTCGGATCCGAGAACGCCGGACTGCTCGTGACGGCGTTCGGCATGGGGTCCCTGCTGATGGCGCCGTTCGTGGGTCGGATGCGCCGGTGGCTCGGCCCGGGGTGGACGTGCGTCACGGGCCTGGCGCTCGTGGTGGTCGGGTTCGTCGGGGTGGCTGCGGCGCCCGTCGCGGGGGTGGCGCTCGGCGTCATCGTGGTCTCGGGCATGGGCTACCTGGCGGCGAGTTCGGATGTCTCCACGAGCCTGCTCGAGCTGCTCGACGACGGGCTCCGCGGGCGGGTCATGGCCCTGTGGACGATGGGGTTCATCGGGGGGCGTCCGATCGCCGCCCTCATCGACGGCTCCGTGTCGGATCGCCTCGGGCCGCAGGCGGCGTTCCTGGTGATGTCCGGGATCCTGGCGCTCGGCGCCGCGGCGTTCGCCCTGTGGCTCGCGCGCTCACGGGATGGGCTCTCGCCCGAGGCCATCCGCCCCTGAGCCTCGTTCAGCCGCGCAGCGCGTCCCGCAGGGCGCGGGCATCCGCGTCGTCGAGCGCGGCGAGCAGCCGCGCGGCCCGTGCGTCGCCCGCTGTGCGCACGAGCTTCTCCTCGACGGCCGCGGCGTCGAGTGGACGGGCGGGGGTGCCGAGCGCGACGGCCACCTCGCGCGCGGCGCCGTCGACGAGCACGCGCGCGGCGCCGTCGCCGAGGGCCACATCCTCCCGCACCTCGACTCGACCAGCGAGCCCCGCCGTCTCGGAGTCGAGGAGCGACTCCGGCGAGAAGTCGCTCAGTCGGCAGTCGCCGACCCGCCAGACGGTGGCCGCCACCCAGCGCGCCGACTGCAGCGCGGTGAGTTGATCGGGCCAGCCCTTGTCGGCGCACAGCGCGAAGGACTGCGGGGGGAGCTCGACGACGATCCGTTCGGGTGAGCCGGAGCGGCGGAGCGCGAGCACCGCCTCGATGACCGACTGCAGCGAGCTCGCCGCCGGCCAGCGGCGCAGCGCGATGCCGTGCAGGCGCCAGTCGTCGCCGATTCCGCGCAGCACGGCGTCGGCATCCGCGCCGCCGTAGGCGATCAGCAGGCCGCCGTCCGGATGTTCGAGAGGATCGAGTTGGCCGCCCAGCCCCGCCCGCGTCATGTCGACCGCGAGGACCCCCGCGAGGGCGGCGCGCGCCTGCGTGAACTTGACCCCGGGGGAGCCGATCGCCGCGAAGGTGCCCGCCGACTGCAGCAGGGCGAGACCCCACGTGCGCTCGAGCGTCTCGGCGTCGAGGCCGGACAGCAGGCCGGCGGTCGTCGCGGCCCCGAACGGGCCCACGACGCCCGGGGCGTGCCAGCGGGCGCCCCGGTACCAGCCCTCGTCCATCGCCTCGCAGAGCCGCACCGTGACCTCGGCGCCGATCGCGACCGCCCGGAGGACCTCCTCGACGGCGGTGTCGTCCGCGGTCGTCGCGAGCGCCGCGCCGAGCAGCGGCGGGGAGACGTGGCACATGCGGGGGCGGAAGACGTCGCACATGGTGGTCGCCGTCGCCTGCCAGGCGTTGAGCAGGGCGGCGGCGGCACGTCCGGCGCCCTCCGGATCGGAGACGACGAGCGCGCGTCCCGCACCGAGGCCGCGTGCCGCCTGCGCGAAGTCCGCGCGTGCGGGCGCGTCGCGCCCCGCGATCGCGCACGCGATCGCGTCCACGAGCAGATGTCGCGCGGCGTCCTGCGCGGCCACGGGGATGCCGGACCACGTGGTGCCGACGGCGAACTCCGCGAGACGCGTCGCGGTGGTCGTCATCGGCCTGCGGCGCGCTCGGCCGCGGGCCGGATCACCTCGCGGTCGAAGCGGCGTGCGTTCGCGGCGAACTCATCGGGGTCGTGCCCCTCGAACACGAGGATCAGCTCGTCGTTGCCGACGGCTGCGAAGCGCAGCACCTCGCCGATCATGGCCTCCGGGTCGCCGTGGATGGAATAGGTGGCGCTCGGCGCGGCCTGGAACTTCACGCGCGCCCGCGTCGACACGAACGGGAAGGCGCGGCCGGTGAGGGCCATGGCCTCGCGCAGCTGCGGCAACCGCTCCTCGAGATCGGCGGGACCTGTCTGGGCGGCGTGGTAGCCGTCTCCGAACTCCGCGGTGCGGCGGAGGGCGCGGGCGCTGCGCCCGCCTGCCCAGATCGGGATGTCTCGGGTCGGCAGGGGGGCGAAGGTGAAGTCCTCGAGGGTGTGGAACTCCCCGTGGAACGGCTCGGTGCTGCCCGACCAGAGGTGCCGCCACAGGCGCATCGACTCGTCGACGTAGCGCCCGCGCACCCGGAACCTGTCCTCTTTGCCCATGTTGCGGTACTCGGGCAGGTCGTCGGTGTCGCTCACGCCGACGCCGACGATGAGGCGCCCGCCCAGCAGCACGTCGAGGGTTGCGAGCTCCTTGGCGAGCATCGGCGCGTCGCGCATCGCCGGGGAGACGACGCTCGTCCCCAGCACGAGATCCTCGTGGCGACCCCCGACCCAGGCGATGGTCGTGAGCGCCTCGAGCATCCACCCGTATTCGTCAGCCTCGGGGCCGTCCGGCACCATGAGGTGGTCGGTGACCCATCCGCTGCGCCAGCCCAGCTCGGTGGCGACCGAGGCCACCGCGTCCAGATGTTCGGGTCCGGATCCGCGCCCCTTGTTGGGAAGAATGACGCCGAACGTCATGTCACCTACGCGCGTCAGCTCACGTGCCATGGATGGATGCTCCTCGTCGATGCGATCGGGTCGACCCTAGCAGGGCGCTGCAGGAGTGGCCAGAGAATGAAACAAACATTGTTGTTGCAAGATGACCGTTTCAGTTGAACGATGGGAGCGAGTGTTCCACTACTCTCAACTGCGGTGCGGCCCGACGGTCGCCGGAACCGGAGGTCGACATGGATGCCTCGCAGGACGTCCTGAGCGCGGTGCGCAAGAAGTACGATGAGCTCACCCATTCGCAGAAGCGCATCGCCGAGGCGATCGTCGAAGACCCGGAGTTCGTGGCCTTCGCCACGGTCGACAAGCTCTCGGAGCGTCTCTCCGTTGCGCCCTCGACCGTCGTCCGCTTCGCCTACAAGCTGGGGCTCAACGGCTATCCGGATCTCCAGGAGCAGGTGCGCCAGGTCGTGCGCGGCCACATCCGGGGCAAGGCGACGGGGTCCGACGGCGATGAGGGACTGGCGGAGCATCTCGAAGCGGGTGGTCACGCCGCCTCGCTGCTCCACGACCTCGAGAACCTGCGCAAGACGATCGCGGCGCTCGAGCCGGAGCGGCTCGACGAGGCGGTGGCGATCCTCGCCTCGGCGCGCTCCGTCTTCGTGGCGGGCGGCTACGCGTCGGGCGCGCTGGCCGCCTACGCGGCGCTCACCCTCGAGCGCATCCGGGGCCAGGCCTATCTGCTGGAGAACCTCGGGGGCAGGCAGGTGCCGGCGCTCTTCTCCGCCACGGAGGACGACGCCCTGCTGGTGATCGGCTTCGCGCCGTACAGTGCGGACACCATCCAGATCCTCGAACTCGCCCGCGAGCGCAAGATGAAGCTGGTCGGGCTCACGGACACGCCGATCTCGCCCGTCGGCCAGCGGGTCGACGTCGTGCTGCCGACGCGGGTGAGCGGGATGGGCACGCAGAATTCGCTCGTGGCGCCGGTGGCGGTGCTCAACGTGCTGCTGAACGGGACGATGGCGGCTCTCGGCGACTCGATGACGCGCTACGACCGGCTCATGAAGTCGATGGATCGGTGGGGGCTCTTCGTGCTCTCCGGCGAGGATTCCGACAAGCCGGAGCGATGACAGCGAAATTTGCTTCACCTCCTCTTGGAAACAAATTTGCCATGATTGCTTGACTTATGGAACATGGGGTGATGCGATAGCGGTACTTGCCCCTTCCGCAGAATGGCCTGCGGAGAAAGAAGGTTTCAATGATGAAAGCTCGGTTCCTGGCAATCCCCGTCGTCGCCATGGCCCTCGTCCTCGCCGGATGCAGCACCTCCGGCGACAGCGGCGACGGCGGCGACGGTGACGACCTCACCATCCGCATCATCGGCATCGGCACCCCGGACTTCAGCGCCGTGGACGTCGAGAAGTGGAAGCAGAACCTCGAAGACGCCGGCTTCTCCGTCGACTTCAAGTCGGTCGAGGAGGAGGACGCCGCACTGCGCGCCGTCGTCGCCGGTGCCGCCGACGTCTACATCGGCTCGCTGCCCTCGATGATCACCGCTGTGCAGAACACCGAGGCGCCCGTCGAGCTCGTCGCGGTCAACGCGCAGGCCACCGACTACGTGGTGCTCGCCCAGAACGACATCGAAAGCATCGACGACCTCGAGGGCAAGACCATCGCGGTCAACACCCCCGGCTCTGCCGGCGACACGATCATGAAGTTGGCCCTCGACGCCGAGGGCTTCGACATCGACTCGCCCGACTACGTCGTCATCGGCGGCACCTCGGCGCGCGTCGCGGCCCTCCAGGCCGGCCAGGTCCAGGCGACCGTCGCCCACCTCGTGAGCGCCGAAGCGGCCATCGAGACCGGGCAGTTCCACGCCCTGCTGTACTGCGGTCCGGCCCTCGGCCCGTACGTGCAGACCGGACTCATCGCGTCGACGGACTTCACGGCGAAGACCGAGGTCGCGCAGAAGGCCGTGGACGCCCTCATCGACGCGGAGCGCTGGGCGGCGAGCGACAAGGACGGCTACATCGAGCTGTCGCAGTCGGTCGACACCGAGAGCTCGGACGCGCTGCGCGACAGCGCCTACGACGGCTTCGTCGACATCGACTTCTTCGGTGTGGACGGCGGCCTGAGCGACGACCTGATCGACAGCTGGATCCAGACCTCGATCGACGCCGGCGACTTCGACGCGGCGACCATCCCCGACAAGAGCGAGTGGTTGAACTCGACGTTCGTCGACGACTACCTCTCCCGGAACGGCACGTTCCAGTAACGGTCCGACCGACACGACGAAGGAGTCGAGAAGTACATGTTGAGCGTCATCAACGTCACGAAGAGCTACGACCCGGCGAAGCCCCCGATCCTGGTGGACTTCAACCTGGAGGTGGGGGCCGGCGAGTTCGTCTCGCTCCTCGGGCCCTCCGGATGCGGGAAGACGACCGCCCTGCGGATCGTCACCGGCCTCCTGGAGCAGTCCGACGGTGAGGTCTTCGTGAACGGAGAGGCCAGCAACGGTCCTTCTCGCGACAAGGCGATCGTCTTCCAGAGCTTCAACCTGTTCCCCTGGAAGACCGCACTCCAGAACGCGGCCTACGGGCTCGAGGTGCAAGGCGTCCCCAAGAAGGAGCGCCTCGCGCGTGCTGCCGAGTACCTCGAGCTCGTGGGCCTCGGGTCCCGCAAGGACCACTTCCCCTCCCAGCTGTCCGGCGGGCAGCAGCAACGCGTCGGTCTCGCCCGTGCGCTCGCGATCGAGCCGAAGCTCCTGCTCATGGACGAGCCCTTCGGCGCTCTCGACGCGCTCACCCGCGAGCAACTGCAGGGGCTGCTGCTGAAGATCGTGGCTGAGAAGGGGCTCTCGGTGCTCTTCGTCACGCACTCGATCGACGAGGCGATCTACCTGTCCGACCGCATCATCGTGATGGGCGTCAACCCGGGCCGCGTCATCGCCGACCTCCCCGTCGACATCGAGAAGCCCCGCACCGACTCCAACTGGCGCGCGACCGAGCGCTATGCGGAGCTCCGCGACGAATGCTGGAACCTGCTCCAGTCGCAGATCAAGATCGCTGCGGGGGCGGCGAAATGACCCAGGTGGCGACCGTCGACGCCCCGCCCACCGGAGGGGCCCCCGGCCCCGCCGCCCGCTCCGCCGCGACCCCCGCCTGGCGACGGGTGCTCGGCAATCCGTGGACCATCCGCGTCATCTCGCTCGTCGTCTTCCTCGGCGTCTGGGAGTACTTCGGGCGGGATCTGCCGTACGTCATCTCCTCGCCGTCCGCCATCTGGGCGGCCGCGGTGGAGCACTTCTGGCCGGAGGTCTGGCCCGCGTTCCTCGAGACCCTCCGCGGGCTCGGCGCCGGATTCGGCCTCGCCATCCTCGTCGGGGTGCCGCTGGGTCTGCTCATGTCGTTCAGCCCGATCGTCGAGACCGCGCTGTCGCCCTACCTCTCGGCGCTCTACGCCACCCCGCGCATCACCCTCATCCCGGTGCTCGTGCTGTGGCTCGGCATCAGCTTCGAGATGAGGATCGGCATCGTGTTCCTGTCGGCCGTCTTCCCGATCATGCTGAACACCTACCTGGGCGGGAAGGAGGTGGATCAGGGTCTCCTCGACGTCGGGAAGGCGTTCAAAGCCTCCGGATTCAAGGTGTACCGCAGCATCTACCTCCGCGGCAGCGTGCCCTACATCTTCGCCGGCCTGCACCTCGGCCTCGGCCGCGGCCTGATGGGCGTGGTGGTCGCGGAGATCGCGACGTCGGCCGGCGGCATCGGCAATCTGATCTCCTACTACGCCAAGTACTTCCGCATCGACTCCATGTTCGTCGCGGTGGTCGTGCTCGGCCTGTTCGCGGTCTTCATCGCCGAGTTCCTCACCCGGTTCAACACGACCCTCAACGAGCCGTGGAACCGGAGGCGGAAGAAGGAAGGCGTCGTGGAACGCGACATCCCGACGAATGCGCAGGCCGAGTGATGACCGCCTCGACGACCACCCGCGCCATCCGCACGATGAACAGCGCGGCGTCGCGCAACAAGTGGGCCCAGTCCCCGCTCGGCCGCTGGACCATCCGCATCGTCACCCTCGTGGTGCTGCTGGGCGCCTGGGAGATCGGCGCGAAGGATGTGAGCCGGGCGCTCATCGCCCCTCCGTCGGAGATCTTCGCCGCCGCGTGGACCCAGTTGTTCGTGACCGGATCGGTATGGGGGCCGTTCTTCGACTCCATGTTCGTTCTCGTCACCGGTCTCGCCGCCGCCCTCGTGATCGGTCTTCCCATCGGCGTGGCGATGGGGCGCTGGAAGAAGGTCGCCTACGCGCTCGACCCGTACGTGACGTTCCTCTACTGCCTCCCGCACGTCGCGCTCGTGCCGCTCATGATCATCCTGCTGGGATTCGACTACCCGTTCCGTCTCGGATACGTGGTGCTGTCGGCGGTCTGGCCGGTCATCATCAACACGATGGCGGGCGTGCGGGCCGTCGACAAGGACCTCATCGACGCGGGTGTCGCATACACCGCCAACGAACGCCAGATCATCTGGGGGATCATCCTGCCGGCGGCGTCGCCCTTCATGGTCGCCGGGGGACGCCAGGCGTTCTCGGCCGCGTGGTCCGGCGTCATCGTGTCGGAGATCACGTCGACGCTCGTCGGCGTCGGCGGCCAGATCAAACTCTTCGCGATCGACTACCTGACGGCGGACATGTTCGTCCCGATCTTCGTGATCATGATCGTCGCCGTCGCGATCCAGGGCTTCGCCGCATGGGCGCAGCGGAAGCTGACCCCGTGGCAGGTCAACCGGGTCTCCCGGTGATTCGACACAGCGGCACCCGCCGCGGAAAGGTGCGCGCATGAGCGACACGATCCCCGACGAACTCCGGGCGAAGGGACGCGGCGACGCGGCCACCGTGCCCTACGCCGAAGCACCCGGCACCGACGACTCGGGGCTGCGCCGCTGGTTGCGGGAGGTCGACGAGCTCGGTGAGCTGCGCGTGATCGAGGGCGTCGATGCGGAGGCCAGCATCGGCCTGGTGTCGGAGATGCTGCACCACACGGAGGAGTCTCCGGCCGTGCTGTTCGACGCGATCCCGGGCTATCCGAAGGGGTGGCGCGTCGCGGTCAACACGCTCGGCAACCGCAAGCGACTCGCCAACACTCTGCGCCTGCCGCACGACATCGGCACCTTCGAGCTGGTCGACGCCTGGCAGGCGCACCTCGACTCGGTCGTGCCGATCGCCACGAAGCAGGTCGAGTCCGGTCCCATCACCGAGAACGTGATGCGGGGCCACGACGTGGATCTGCTCGCCTTCCCCACGCCGCTGTGGCATCCGGAGGACGGCGGGCCGTTCATCGGCACCGGATGCGGCATCATCACCCGCAGTCGCGACGACGGCACGATCAACATGGGCACCTACCGGGCCCAGGTCTACGACGAGACCACCGCCGCCATCTACATCTCGCCCGGCAAGGATGGACGACTCCACCGCGACACCTGGTTCAACGCCGGCGAGGACATGCCGGCCGTCATCGTCGCGGGCCTGCACCCGCTGCAGTTCATGGCATCCGGTCTCGAGATCCCGCGCAACGTCAGCGAGCTGGAGTGGGTCGGCGGCGTGCTCGGCGAGGCGATCGAGACCATCACCGGCGAGTTCACCGGTCTGCCCATCCCCGCCGACGCCGAGATCGCGATCGAGGGCTTCCTGCGGCACGACGTGACCCGCGACGAGGGTCCGTTCGGCGAGTGGACGGGCTACTACGCCTCGACCGCGCGTCCCGAGCCCGTGTTCGAGGTGAAGGCCGTCTACTACCGGAACAACCCCATCATCCTCGGCTGCCCGCCCGAGAAGCCCCCGTACGAGGCGCAGCGCTTCCAGCAGTACGGCCGCAGCGCCGCCCTCAAGCGCGAGATCCAGGGGGCCGGGATCCCGGGGGTCGTGAACGCCTGGACGCACAGCGTCGGCGGCTGCCGCCTGTTCAACATCATCTCGATCACCCAGCTGTACGAGGGCCACTCCCGTCAGGTCGGCAACATCGCCGCCCAGGTGCGCCAGGCCAACTACTTGGGACGCATCGTGATCGTCGTCGACGACGACATCGACATCACCGACCTGCACGAGGTGATCTGGGCCGTCACGACCCGCGCCGACCCCGAACGCGACACCAAGATCCTGACCGGGGCGCTGAGCGGCGCGCTCGATCCCGCGATCCATCCGGATCACAAGGGCACCAACTCCCGGCTCATCATCGACGCCTGTCGGCCCTGGTCGTGGCGCGATCGCTTCCCGCAGGCGATCGGGCCCTCGATCGAGGTCAAGAACTTCACCCGGGAGACGTGGTCCTGGGTCATGGAATGACGGGCGTCCCCGCGGCGTGGGCCGACGTCTTCGACGGGCGCGGGCTCGCCTCGAAGGTCGGCGAGACGGTGCTGCTCATCGCCGGGGCCGAGCCCCGGGTGGCCGCGCTCAGCGCGGGCGAGGTGCTCGTGCTCGGGGAACGCGTGGGCGTGCTCCTCTACGCGGGCAGCCGGACGACGGCCGCCGTGCGCGACACGGGACGCTGCCTGCTGCTCGGGGTCGCCGACGGCGGGCTGCTCCGCATCCGGGTCTCCCTCGCCGAGGCGACCGGGGTGGAGCTGCCGCCCGGCCGGGCCGCCTTCGCGGGCGACATCGTCGAGGTCGAACTCGACCGCGTGGGCTACGCCGAGGTCACCTCCGGCATCCGCTTCGAGCTCGACGATCCCGCGGGCGTCGCGCAACGGTGGGAGCATCAGATCGAGGTACTCGAGGAGGTCTTGCGATGAGGAAGCGGCTGATCGTGGCGATCACGGGGGCGAGCGGGGCGGTGTTCGGCGTCCGCACCCTGCAGCGCGCGCGGGAGTTCGATCTCGAGACGCATCTGATCGTCAGCCCGTGGGGCGCCAAGACCCTGCAGCACGAGACACGACTGAGCTCGAAGGATCTCAAGGCGATCGCCGACGTGGTGCACCGCCCGGGCGACCAGGGCGCGACGATCTCGAGCGGTTCGTTCGAGACCCTGGGCATGATCGTGGCGCCGTGCTCGGTGAAGACCCTCGCGCAGGTCGCGCACGGGATCGCCGACGACCTGGTCGCGCGCGCGGCCGACGTCGTCATCAAGGAGCGTCGTCAGCTCGTGCTCATGGTGCGGGAGAGCCCGCTGAGCCCGATCCACCTGGAGAACATGCTCACCCTGTCGCGGCTCGGGGTCACGATCATGCCGCCCATGCCCGCCTTCTACAACAACCCCGAATCGCTCGAGGACATGATCGATCACATCGTCACGCGCGCGCTGGACCAGTTCGGTCTGCGCTCGGAGACCACCCCCCGCTGGGACGGGATCCTCGCCCCGTCGCCCTCGCTCGAGGGGGTCGACGAGTGACTCGTCCTCTTCGTCTCGGGTACAAGGCGTCGGCTGAGCAGTTCGCGCCGCGTGATCTGGTGGAGTTCGCGGTGGCGGCGGAGGGGCACGGGTTCGAGTCGGTGACGACGTCGGATCATTTCCAGCCGTGGCGGCACGAGGGCGGGCACGCACCGTTCTCGCTCGCCTGGATGACGGCGGTGGGCGAGCGGACCTCGAGTGTGCTCATCGGGACGAGTGTGATGACGCCGACGTTCCGCTACAACCCGGCGGTGATCGCGCAGGCGTTCGCGACGATGGGGGTGCTGTATCCGGGGCGGATCTTCCTGGGGGTCGGCTCCGGTGAGGCGCTCAACGAGATCGCGACCGGGTGGACGGGGGAGTGGCCGGAGTTCAGGGAGCGGTTCGCCCGGCTGCGGGAGTCGGTCGACCTGATGCGGGCTTTGTGGACCGGCGACCGGGTGAGCTTCGAGGGGGAGTACTACCAGACGGTGGACGCGTCGATCTACGACCGACCCGGCACCCCGATCCCGGTGTACATCGCGGCGGGGGGTCCGATGGTGGCCCGCTACGCGGGTCGCGCCGGCGACGGGTTCATCTGCACCTCGGGCAAGGGTGCCGGGCTGTACCGCGACGAGCTGATGCCGGCGGTCGAGGAGGGGGCCGGCAAGGCGGGCAAGACCCTCGACGACGTCGACCGGATGATCGAGATCAAGCTGTCCTACGACACCGACTACGACACCGCGCTCGAGAACACCCGCTTCTGGGCGCCGCTCGCGCTCTCCAAGGAGCAGAAGCACGACATCACCGACCCGGTCGAGATGGAGAAGGCGGCGGATGCGCTGCCGATCGAGCAGATCGCCTCCCGCTGGATCGTCGGATCCGACCCCGACCAGGTGGTCGCCGACATCAAGCAGTACATCGACTGGGGTCTGAACCACCTCGTCTTCCACGCCCCCGGCCACGACCAGCGGCGCTTCATGGAGCTGTTCGAGCGCGACCTCGCCCCGCGGCTGCGCGCCCTCTAGCGGCGGCGATGCGCAGAACATTAGAATCTGCGTATGCACATAGATAAGGGCACCGACGGGATCGACGTCGACAGTCAGTTCGTCGAGCTCGCGGTCGAGGTGTTCTCGATGCTCGCCGACGCGACGCGCATCCGCCTGGTGCTCGCCCTGCGCGAAGGGGAGCTCTCCGTGAACCACCTGGCGGACATCGTCGACCGCAATCCCGCGACGGTGTCGCAGCACCTCGCCAAGCTGCGGCTGGCGCGGATGGTGACGACCCGGAGGCAGGGCACCACCGTGTTCTACGCGCTCACCGACGAGCACGCGCTTCAGCTCGTGACCGACGCCGTGCTCCAGGCCGAGCACACGGTCGGCGTGCCGCGGCACCACCACGAGCGAGCGGAGGGCTGACATGGGT
>NZ_JANTHX010000007.1:210432-402242 GCF_024752305.1 Protaetiibacter mangrovi | reverse complement strand
CACGAGCACGAGCACGAGCACGGGTTGCGCGGCCTGCTGCACGACGTGTTCGTGCCGCACTCCCACGACGCCGCCGACGCGATGGACGATGCGCTCGAGTCCAACGCCCGCGGCATCCGTGCGGTCAAGATCAGCCTCGTCGTGCTGGGGATCACCGCGCTCGCCCAGCTCGCGATCGTGGTGGTCAGCGGCTCGGTCGCGCTGCTCGCCGACACGGTGCACAACTTCTCGGACGCCCTCACGGCCGTGCCGCTGTGGGTCGCCTTCGCGCTGGGGTGTCGTGCCGCGACGCGGCGTCACACCCACGGGTTCGGGCGAGCCGAGGATCTGGCGGGCCTGTTCGTCGTGGCGATGATCGCGCTCTCGGCCATCGTCGCCGCCGTCGAGTCGGTCCTGCGCTTCATCGAGCCTCGCCCCGTCGAGCACCTCGAGTGGGTGCTCGCCGCGGGGATCGTCGGATTCGCGGGCAACGAGATCGTGGCGGTGTACCGCATCCGCGTCGGGCGGCGGATCGGATCGGCGGCGCTCGTCGCCGACGGCGTGCACGCGCGTGCCGACGGGTTCACCTCGCTCGCCGTGGTGATCGGGGCCGTCGGGGTCATGCTCGGGTTCCCCCTCGCCGATCCGATCGTGGGCCTCGTCATCTCGCTGGCGATCGTCGTGCTGCTGATGGGCACGGTGCGGAGCATCGGCGGCCGACTCATGGACGCCGTGGAGCCGAGCCACGTGGACGCGCTCGAACGCGCCCTCACCGGCACGCCCGGGGTCCGGGGCGCGTCGGAGCTGCGGTTGCGCTGGGTCGGGCATCGACTGGTCGGGTCGGCCCTGGTGCATGTCGACGGGGACGCCCTCTCCGAGGGTCTGCGCATCGCCCACCGGGCCGAGCACGCCGCCGAACACGCGCTCCCCCAGCTCGAGCGGCTGGATCTGCGCCTCGCGCCGGCCCCGCACCCCTGATCGCCGCGGGTTGACTCTCGCGCCATCGTTGACCCGCATGACGGTCGCCGGCCGGGAGGAGGCCGTGCACGCACAGGCTCTCCGCGGCGCACTGCAGGTCCGCGGTCGCCGGGTCGCCACCTACGCGTGGGGCGACGACGGCCCTCCCGTGGTGTTCGTGCACGGCTGGCGTGGTCGCGCCGCCCAGTTCGCCCCGCTCGTGCCGACGCTGCTCGAGTCGGGGCATCGGGTGCTCGCGTTCGACGCCCCGGCGCACGGGGCGTCGTCGGGCGGTCCCGTCGACATCCGCGATTGGCTCGCGACGCTCGCCGAACTCCAGCGCATCCACGGTCGCTTCCGCGCGCTCGTCGGCCACTCCTTCGGCGGCTTCAGCTCGGTCACGGCGGTGCGCCACGGTCTCGAGGCGGATGCCGTCGTCTCGATCGCGGGAGCCGGCCGCCCCGCGGCGTTCCTCGACGAGTTCTCCCGGATGCTGCGCCTCGACGAGCCGACCCGCGCCGAGCTGGAGCGCCGCTTCCTCCGCCGGGTGGGCGAGGACCCGGCGACGCTCGCCGAGCGGTACGACGCGCTCGCGCATCCGCTTCGCGCCGGAGTCCCTCTGCTCGTCGTGCACGGGGACGCCGACCGGCAGCTGCCGCTCGCCGACTCCCGTGCGCTCGCGGCGGCCACCCCGGGTTCGCGGCTCGTGGTCGTGCCGGGCGCGGGGCACACCCGCGTGCTCGGTGCCCCCGAGACGGTGGAGGCGGTGCTCGAGCACCTCGCGCTCGCGGCGCGACCCCTCGCCTGACTCAGCCTCGGAAGTCCTCCGGGTCGACGTCGTCGAGGAACCGGCGGAAGTCGTCGACGCTGCGTTCCGCGTCGGCCTCGTCGACGGTGGGGTCGGGCACGCCGGCCTCCTCGAGCACCGACTCCGCCACCCAGATCGAGGCGCCCGCGCGCGAGGCCAGCGCCACGGCATCCGAGGGGCGGGCGTCGACGCGGCGCACCCCGGAGGGCGTCGACAGCGTCACCTCGGCGAAGTAGGTGCCCTCCTCGAGCCGGGTCACCTCGACCCGCTCGACCTCGGCGTCGACGCTCGCCAGCAGGTTGCGCATCAGGTCGTGGGCGAACGGGCGCGGCATCTCGACGTCCTCGATCGCGACGAGGATCGAGGTCGCCTCGAGCTCGCCGATCCAGATCGGGACGACGGCGCCCGCGCGATCCGCATCGAGCAGGGGCTTCAGCAGCATGACGTGCTGGCCCGTGGTGTCGACCACGAGGGCCGCGACCCGCACTTGGATCATCCGCGCCTCCCATCGGACGTGGGGATGGTAACCCGGGCATCCGCCGCTGTCACCCCCATTGCCTTCCGCGGCGGATGGGCGTCCACTGGTATCGGAGAGGAGTCGACATGACCGACACCGGCAAGATCCAGGACCACGCCATCGACGAGACGACGGAGGTCACGCCGCAGCACTTCGACGAGGAGGGCTACGTGGTCGGGCACCCTCATCACACCGCCGTGACGAGCGACGACCTCGGCCCCGACGGCCGTCTCATCGTGACCGAGGACGAGCCCGCGGCGCCGCAGACGCCCGCCTCGCGCGTCGACACCGCCGAGTCCGATGCGCGCGACGGCCAGTTCGACGACCAGCGCATGCCCACCACCGACGGCGAGCTGTCGGAGCCCGACGAGACGATCGTGCTCGCCGATCCCGACGCCTCGATCGCACCTCCGCCCGACGGAGACCCCGACCGCCCGCCGCTGCTGCCCGACGGCATCCCGGGCGGACCGGATCCCGCTCCCGAGGCGCCGACGCCCTACGACCCGACGCCCGACGAGCCGGCGCCGTTCGCCCCCGACGAGTCGGTCGACCCGGACCGGACGCCGGGGGGCCGAGCGTTCTGATGTGCCCGGAACAGGAGCACCGGGCGGGCCGCACCTACGTCGAACCCGGCGAGCTCGAAGCGCGCGAGAGGGCCCGCGACACGCACCACCGGCACCAGGCCGACGGCGCGACCGGCGACCAGCAGGAGTCGGAGACCGAGGCGGGGCCTACTCCGGCGCGTGCGCCTCGAGGAACTCGTACACCTCGGTGAGGTCGACGCCCGTGAAGGTGCCGGTGGGCATCGCCGCGAGCAGCGAGGAGTGCAGCCGCGCGCTCGGCCAGGCCGCGTCCTCCCAGCGGGCCGCGAGCTCGGCGGGAGGGCGGCGGCAGCACGACGGATCGGGGCACGTCGACGCGCGGCGCACCGGGGTGTCGCGTCCGCGGAACCACTTGACGTTGACGAAGGGCGTGCCGACGCTCACCGAGAACGAGCCGTTGCCGGTCGACTGGATCGACGAGGTGCACCAGTAGGTGCCGTTCGGCTTGTCGGTGTACTGGTGGTACGGGCTGAACCGGTCCTCGACGTCGAACACCTGCCGCGCCGACCAGTACCGGCACACCACCTGGCCCTCGACCGCACCGAGCGCATCCGTCGGGAACAGGGCGCCGTCGTTCTCGTAGGCCTTCGAGATCGCGCCCGACTCGTGCACCTTGAGGAAGTGCACCGGGATGCCGAGGTGCTCGGTCGCGAGGTTCGTGAAGCGGTGCGCCGCGGTCTCGTAGCTCACCGCGAACGCGTCGCGCAGGTCCTCGACCGAGAGCTCGCGCTTCGTCTTGGCGGCGGTCAGGAACTCGACCGCGCTCCTCTCGGGGATGAGCAGGGCGCCCGCCAGGTAGTTGGTCTCGACGCGCTGGCGCAGCAGCTCCGCGTAGTCGCGCGGCTCCTGCTTGCCGAGCACGTGGGCGGCGAGCGCCTGCAGCAGGGCGGAGCGCGGGTCGGAGGTCTGCCGCACGGGCAGGTAGATGCGGCCGTTGGCGTGGTCGGTGACCGAGCGCGTGGTGGGCGGCAGGTCGGCGACGTAGTGCAGCGTGAAGCCCAGGTGGCGGGCCAGCTCGGAGGCGACGCGCTGCGAGAGCGGGCCGCCCTCGTGCCCGACGGCGCCCAGCAGGTCGGCCGCGATGGCCTCCAGCTCGGGGAAGTGATTGCCCCGCCTGCGCTGCTCGCGTCGCAGCTCGGCGTTCGCCCGGCGCGCCTCCTCCGGGGTGGCGGCGCGTTCGCGATGCAGGCGCCCGAGCTCGTCGTGCAGGGCGAGGATCGTCTCGATCGCGTCGTCGCTGAGCGACTTGCGGATGGGCAGCGGGTCGAGGCCCAGGCTCTGGAAGAGCGGACCGCGCTGGGCCCGTTCGAGCGCGATCTCGAGCGCCGCCCGGCGTGACGGCGGCTCCTGGGTCAGCAGTTCGTCGACGGTCGTGCCGAGGATGCGCGCGAGCCGCTGCAGCTCGCCGAGCTTGAGCTCCCGCTTGCCGTTCTCGATGAGCGACACCTGCGAGATCGCGCGCCCGAGCTCGCCCGCGACCGCCTCGAGGGTCATGCCGCGGTCGAGGCGCAGCTGCCGGATGCGGCGGCCGACGGTCAGGGAGTCGATCACGTCCTCATCGTCGAACGGGTGCGCGGCCGCGGTGCTCATGCGACGAGCATCGCATCCCGGGTTCTTGCGCTCAAGAGAAAAACACAGATATTTCGGGCGGACTCGGTCGAGAAAGTCGGATGTGGTGGGCGCACCATCGACACACGCACCGCATCCCGCGGACCCGCATCCGGAAGGAACCGCCCATGAGCACGACCCCCGCCCGCAGCATCCCGCGACCCGGCGACCAGACCCAGACCGCCGAGGAGCTCGCCACCGAGTGGGCGGCCGACCCGCGCTGGAGCGGAGTGCGCCGCGACTACACCGCGGAGGACGTCGTCGCGCTGCGGGGGCCGGTCCGCGAGGAGGCGACGCTGGCCCGCCGCGGCGCCGAGCGGCTCTGGGAGTCGATCCTCGTGAACTCCGAGAACCCCGAGCACTGGATCGCCGCCCTCGGCGCGCTCACCGGCAACCAGGCGGTGCAGCAGGTGCGTGCCGGGCTCGAGGCCATCTACCTCTCCGGCTGGCAGGTCGCCGCCGACGCCAACCTCTCGGGCCAGACCTACCCCGACCAGTCGCTCTATCCGGCCAACTCGGTGCCCGCCGTCGTGCGCCGCATCAACAACGCCCTGCAGCGCGCGGCGCAGATCGAGTACGCGGAGACCGGCGCGACGAGCCGCGACTGGATGGCCCCGATCGTCGCGGATGCCGAGGCCGGCTTCGGCGGACCGCTCAACGCCTACGAGCTCATGCACCAGATGATCCAGGCGGGTGCCGCGGGCGTGCACTGGGAGGACCAGCTGGCCTCCGAGAAGAAGTGCGGGCACATGGGCGGCAAGGTGCTGGTGCCGACCGGCCAGCACATCCGCACCCTCAACGCCGCGCGGATGGCGGCCGACGTCGCGGGCACCCCGACGGTCATCATCGCCCGCACCGACGCGCTCGCCGCCACCCTGTTGACGAGCGACCACGACGAGCGCGACCGCGAGTTCCTCACGGGCGAGCGCACGGCCGAGGGCTTCTACGAGGTGCGGAACGGCATCGACCCGGTCATCGCCCGCGGGCACGCCTACGCGCCATACGCCGACCTGCTGTGGGTGGAGTCGGCCGAGCCCGACCTCGAGCTCGCGCGCCGCTTCGCCGAGTCGATCCACTCCGAGTTCCCCGACCAGAAGCTCGCGTACAACTGCTCGCCGAGCTTCAACTGGAAGCGCCACCTCGACGACGACCGGATCGCGACGTTCCAGCGCGAGCTCTCCGCGATGGGCTACGCCTTCCAGTTCATCACCCTCGCCGGCTTCCACTCCCTCAACCACGGGATGTTCGAGCTCGCCCTCGACTACAAGGACCGTCACATGTCCGCGTACGTCGAGCTGCAGGAGGCCGAGTTCGCCTCCGAGGCGCGCGGCTACACGGCCACGAAGCACCAGCGCGAGGTGGGCACCGGCTACTTCGACCGGATCGCCACCGCCCTCAACCCCACCTCGGCCACGCTCGCCCTCGCGGGCAGCACCGAGGCCGCCCAGTTCCACTGACCCTGATGGCCATAGACATGTCTCTGACCTGATAGACGCCGGTACGCGGGTGTCCACGTCGGTCGAGACATGTCTATGGCCTCCGAAACCACACGGAGATTCACCATGAACGCACGGATGGAGGTGCTCGGCCCGCAGGGCGAGCGCTTCGACGAGATCCTCACCCCGGAGGCGCTGCGCTTCCTCACCCGGCTGCACGACGCCTTCGTCGGCCGCCGCCACGAGATCCTCAGCGCCCGGATGGAGCGGCGCCGCGGCATCGAGAACGGTCGCGACCTGCGCTTCCTGCCCGAGACCGCCGCGATCCGCGACGACCCGCACTGGCGGGTCGCGGGCGCCGGCCCCGGCCTCGAGGACCGACGGGTCGAGATCACCGGCCCGACCGACCGCAAGATGACGGTCAACGCCATGAACTCGGGCGCCAAGGTGTGGCTCGCCGACCACGAGGACGCCACGAGCCCCACCTGGGCGAACATCGTCGGCGGGCAGCTGAACCTGTCCGACGCGATCCGCCGCCGGATCGACTTCACGAGCGCCGAGGGCAAGGAGTACCGGCTCGGCGAGGAGACCCCGACGATCGTGTTCCGCCCGCGCGGCTGGCACCTGGTCGAGAAGCACCTGCGCTACACGGATGCGCCCGGCATCGCCGGCCCCGCATCCGGGTCGCTCGTCGACTTCGGGCTGTATGCGTTCCACAGCGCCCACGAGCTCATCGCGCGCGGGAGCGGCCCGTACTTCTACCTGCCGAAGCTCGAGTCGCACCTCGAGGCGCGGCTGTGGGACGACGTGTTCACCCTCACCGAGGAGCTGCTCGGCATCCCGCACGGCACGATCCGGGCGACGGTGCTGATCGAGACGATCCCGGCGGCGTTCGAGATGGAGGAGATCCTCTACGAGCTGCGCGACCACTGCGCGGGGCTCAACGCGGGCCGCTGGGACTACATCTTCTCGATCATCAAGAACTTCCGCGGCCGCGGGGCGGCCTTCACGCTTCCCGACCGCGCGCGGATCACGATGACCGTGCCGTTCATGCGCGCCTACACCGAGCTGCTCGTCGCGACCTGCCACAAGCGGGGCGCGCATGCCATCGGCGGCATGAGCGCGTTCATCCCCAACCGTCGCGACCCCGAGGTCACGGCGCGGGCGCTCGAGCAGGTCGCGAACGACAAGCGCCGCGAGGCGGGAGACGGCTTTGACGGCACCTGGGTCGCGCACCCCGACCTCATCGAGACGGCCCGCGCCGAGTTCGACGCGGTGCTGGGCGAGCGCCCCCACCAGCTCGACCGGCTGCGCGACGACGTGCACGTCGAGGCCCGGGAGCTCGTCGATCTGCGGATCGACGGCGAGGTGACGGATGCCGGGGTCGCCGCGAACGTGTCGATCGCGCTGCGCTACCTCGAGTCGTGGCTGCGAGGCGTCGGCGCCGCGGCGATCGACGACCTCATGGAGGATGCGGCGACCGCCGAGATCAGCCGCTCGCAGCTGTGGCAGTGGATCCGCCAGGGTGTGGTGACGACCGAGGGCACCCGGGTGACGGGCGCCCACGTCGAGAACCTGCTCCAGGAGGCGGTGGCCCGCTACCGCACTGACGGCGGCCGCTTCGATGACGCGGCCGAACTCGTGCGCAGCCTCGCGCTCGAAGATGAGTTCCCGACCTTCCTCACGATCGAGGCGTACTCCCGCTTCCTCGTCGAGCCGGAGGTGAACGCCGCGCTGTCGGCGCTGGCCACGGGCCCCGTGGCGACCCGCGAGGGGAGGGCGGCGTGATGCGCATCGTGCTCGTCGGCCCGCCCGGTGCGGGCAAGGGCACCCAGGGGGCCCTCGTCGCCGAGCGCCTCGGCGTTCCGCAGATCGTGGTGGGGGAGCTGCTGCGCACGCACATCGCATCCGGCACCGCCCTCGGCGAGCGCGCCCGCGAGTTCGTGGAGCGCGGCGAGCTCGTGCCCGACCATCTCGTGGTGGGCATCGTCGAGCAGGCGGTCGAGCCGCACCTGGACGGCTTCGTGCTCGACGGCTTCCCGCGCTCGATCGCACAGGCCCGCATGCTCGACCGGTTCCTGCGGGCGCGCGCCGCGGAGCTCGACGTGGCCCTGCACTTCGAGGTGCCCGACGAGGTGCTCGCCGACCGGATGGACGCCCGCGGCCGCGCCGACGACGTACCGGAGGTCGCCGCCACCCGCATCGCCGGCTTCCGGCAGTCCGAGGAGGCGCTCCTCGAGCACTACCGGGGCCGGGTCGTCGAGCTCGACGCCGTCGGTGCGGTCGACGTGGTCTTCGACCGCATCCTCGACGGCCTGCGGGAGGCCCTCCTCGCGGCGTGACGGGTGGTTGAATCGAGCGCATGAGCGCTTGGCGGATGTTCTTCGTGCGGATGACGCGGCGCATCTGGTTCCGGGCGGCCCTGTTCACGGCGGCCGCCGTCGCGATCGTGCTGATCGGCGGGCTGCTCGGGCCCGTCGTCCCCGACGCGCTGCGCGTCGACCTCGGCCAGGGCTCGGTCGCCACGATCCTGCAGGTGCTCGCCACCACGATGCTCGCGGTGACGACCTTCTCGCTCGCGGCGATGGTGTCGGCGTACGGCCAGGCGGCATCCGTCGCCACCCCGCGCGCGACCCGGCTGCTCGTCGAGGACCGCACCTCGCAGAACGCCCTCTCGAGCTTCCTCGGCACCTTCGTGTTCGCGATCGTGGGGCTCGTCGCCCTCTCGACCAGCTACTACGACACCGCGGGCCGCACGATCCTGTTCCTCGCGACCCTCGTGGTGATCGTCTACGTGGTGGTGGCGCTGCTGCGGTGGATCTCCCACCTGTCGGGCTTCGGGCGGATGGCGGATGTGATCGATCGGGTCGAGGCCGCCGCCGACCGCACGCTCTCGACCTGGTCGCGCGCGCCGCACCTGGGGGCGTCGGCGCCGGTGGAGGTGCCTCCGTCCGCTCTCTCCGTGCTGCCGGAACAGGTCGGCTATGTGACCTTCGTCGACGTCCCCGCACTGGATGCGGTGGCGCGTTCCGCCGGCGTGGTCGTGCATCTCGCCATCTGCCCCGGCTCGGGGGCGGAGCTCTCCGCACCCGTCGCGTGGATCGAGGGGGAGCTCGGCGAGCCCGACGAGGTGGTGCGCGGGGTGCGGCGTGCGGTGCGGATCGAGCACCACCGCACCTTCGAGCAGGACCCCCGGCTCGGGGTGATCGCGCTCGCCGAGATCGGCAGCCGCGCACTCTCGCCCGCCGTCAACGATCCGGGCACCGCGGTGCAGATCATCGCGGCGCTCGATCGGGTCTTCTCGCGGGTGCTCCGCGCGCCCGAACCGGATGAGCCGACCACCGATCGCGTGCACGCCCCGTCGCCGGCGTTCGCAGACCTGCTCGACGACGCCTTCCGTCCGATCGCCCGCGACGGCGCGGACAAGATCGAGATCGCCTTGCGCCTGCAGCGCTGCCTCGGGTCGCTCGCCGCGATCGCCGACGGGCCGCGGGCCGACGCGCTGCGGGAGGCGGCGCACGCGGCGCGCGCCCGCGCGGAACGCGGACTGACGTTCCCACCGGATGCGGAGCTCCTGCGCTCGGCATCCTGAACGCCGCCCCGTCCTTACACGACCCGTACATTCCGCTGACGAAGCGGTGACGACGACCCGCCACTCTCGTTCCTGCGACGCACCCCACGCCGCGCGAACGGAGGACCACATGAGCACCATGATCGTCGCGGCCGCACTGGCCGCGATCCTCACCGCCGGGGCGCCGGCCGCCGTGACGGACGGCGATCCGACACCGCCCGCCCGCGCCACGGTCGGGGAGATCCAGCAGCAGGGCGACCTCGCGATCGAGCGCCGGCTGACGGCGCTCGACGCGGCCGAGCTGCGCCTCGGCAACGCGCAGAGCCTCGACGAGGGGCACCGCTCGAGCCTCGAGGCGACGATCACCGACACGCGCAGCGGGCTGGAGTCGCTGCGGAGCGAGCTCGACGGGGCCCCGGACGCGGCGTCCGCCCGCGACGACTACCGCAGCATCTTCTCCGACTACCGGGTCTACGCGGTCGTTCTCCCGCAGAGCTACGTCGTCGCGGGGGCCGATCGCGCGGAGGCGGTCACGATCCCGCGCCTGCAGGCCGCCGCCGAGGCGCTCGAGGCGGCGATCGACGCGCAGGGCCGCGACGACCTCGCCGACGACCTCGCCGACCTCCGCTCCGAGATCCAGAAGGCGCAGGACGACCTCGACGGTCTCGCCGATCGCGCGCTCGCCGTGGCCGTGGACGACTTCGACGCCGACCCCGCCGTCATGCAGGACATCACCCTGACCGCCCGCGACGCGGTGCTCTCGCTGCGCAGCGCCGTCGTCGACGCCCGCACCCTCGCGGACGAGCTGCGATGAGCGCGGCACGGATCGCGACCGCGGCGGCGATGCTCGTCGCGGCGGTCGCCCTCGCCGGATGCGGACGGCTCGCGCCCGTCGACCCGGGGGCCGGCGCCCCGGCCGCCGACCCCTCGCCGACCTCGCTCGCCGACGTCGACGAGCTGCTCGGCGAGGCGGCGGGGTCGCTCGACGACACCGAGCGGCTGCTCGACGACGCGGACGACGCGGCGGGGCAGGAGACGCAGCGATGACGCCCGCGGTCGTGCCCGCGTGGGCTTGAATGTCCCCATGAGCGAGCCCGACGCCCGTGGCCTGGTGGTGGTCGTCGAGGACGAGCGCGCGATCGCCGACCTCGAGCGGCTGTACCTCGCCGACGCCGGGTTCGGCGTGCACCTCGCCCGCGACGGGCGCAGCGGTCTCGCCGACATCCGACGGCTCTCGCCGGTCGCCGCAGTCGTCGATGTGGGCCTTCCCGGGATCGACGGCACCGAGCTCGTGCGCCTGCTGCGGGCCGAGGGCGACCGCACCCCGGTCATCTTCGTCACCGCGCACGACGACGAGATCGACCGGGTGCTGGGTCTCGAGCTCGGCGGCGACGACTACCTCACGAAGCCCTTCTCGCCGCGCGAGCTCGTCGCCCGCGTGCGGGCGCTCGTGCGCCGCTCCGGGTACGCGGCGGATGCGGGAGCCCGTCGCCGCGTGGGGCGGATCGAGCTCGACACGGACCGGCGTCAGGTGTGGGCCGGAGGCGTGGAGATCGAGCTGACCACCACCGAGTTCGAGCTGCTGGCGCACCTCGCGACGCGACCGGGTCAGGTGTTCTCGCGGGAGCAGCTGCTCTCGGCGGTGTGGGGCGCGGTCGACTACGGCGGCACCCGCACCGTCGACGTGCACCTCGCCCAGCTGCGCGCGAAGCTCGGCGACCCCGATCCGTTCCGGACCGTTCGCGGCGTCGGCTACGCCCTGCGGGACGGGTCATGAGCCGCCGCGCGCCGCTGGCGCGCCGCATCTTCCTGGTGACCGTCGTGGTCGCAGTGCTCACGGCGATGGTGACGGCGGTGGCGGTGCTGCAGCTCGCGCGCGCGGGCGACGCGGAGGAGGCGCGCGCCTCGCTCGGACTCCAGGCGGAGCGGCTGGCGAACGCGCGTCCGGCGACCCGGGCGGCGCTGGTGGAGGGTCTCGCCGAGCTCGCCGGATCGGATGCCCGCGCCGCGGTGGTCGCCGCCGACGGGTCGGTCTCGGGAACCGCGCCCGCACCCGCCCGGGTGGTGGCGGCGCTGCTCGACGGCGAGGCGGCGTCGACCTCGGCGCGCGCCGACGGGGTCAACTGGATCGTCGAGGCGCGCCCGAGCGCGGACGGCGGGGGTGTCGTCCTCGCGCGCGATGCGACGTCGGTGCGGGCCGTCACGCCGGCGATCGCCCTGCGGGTGCTGCTCGCTCTCGCCATCGGCGTCGTGGTCGCGGCGCTCGCGGCCCTCGTGGCGGCGCGCACGCTGTCGCGTCCGCTCGCGCGACTCGCCGGCTCGGCGCGCCGCATCGCGGCGGGGGAGCGGGGCGTCGCCCCGGCGCCGAGCAGCGTCTCCGAGATCGCCGACGTCGAGGCGGCCCTCGAGGCCCTCGACGACGCCCTGACGCGATCCGAGGGCAGGCAGCGCGAGTTCCTGCTGTCGATCTCGCACGAGCTGCGCACGCCGCTCACCGCCATCCGGGGTTACGCCGAGGCGCTGCGCGACGGGCTGGTCCCGGGTGCCGCCGCCACCGAGGTCGGGGCCACCCTCGAGGCCGAGGCGACGCGTCTCGGCCGCTTCACCGACGACCTGCTCGCGCTCGCGCGGCTGGAGGCGGAGGACTTCCCGGTCGTGCTCGCGGGGGTCGAGCTCGGTCCGGTGCTCGCGGATGCCGCATCCGCCTGGACGGGCCGCGCCACCGCTCTCGGCGTCGCGCTCGTCGCGGAGGGGACCGCTGCGACGCGCACCGACGCGGGCCGGGTGCGCCAGCTCGTCGACGGTCTGATCGAGAACGCGCTGCGGGTGAGCCCCGAGGGCTCGACGATCCGGATGACGGCTTCGCTCGTCGGGGACCGCGCGGTCGTCGAGGTGGCCGACGGCGGTCCGGGGCTCAGCGCCGACGACGCGGCGCACGCGTTCGAGCGGGGCAGGCTCCGCGAGCGCTACGCCGAGGTGCGTCCGGTGGGCACGGGACTCGGTCTGTCGATCGCGGCCCGCCTCGTGGAGCGCCTCGGGGGCGCCATCTCTGCCCGGTCCGGCGAGCGGTCGGGCGCCGTCTTCCGCATCGAGCTCCCGCCCGCGTGACGTCGCCGAGTGTTCGCCGAGAGCGGTGTCAACAAAGTTGACTGCGCTCGTCGCGCGGAGGAGACTGAAGTCGCGGACCCCGACGACGAGGCCGCGAGAAAGGACACGTCATCATGGCCAAGGACAAGCCGCTCACCGGGAAGTCGTCGGTGGGCGAATGGCTCAAGCACCCTGTCGGAGGCCCGCTCCTGCGTGACCTCCTCGCGCAGGGGGGACAGGACGAGAAGGCCCTCGCCCCGGTCCGGCTCTTCCCGCTGCAGCGTCTCGTGCAGCTCAGCAAGGGCCAGTTCCCGCAGGCGATGGTCGACGAGATGGTGGCGAAGGTCAACGGCGGGGTCGCCCCCGTGGAGGAGGAGGCGGACGACGCCCCCACCCCGGGCGAGTGGACCGAGCAGATCACGCCCGGCCGCTTCGCGGGCAAGACCGTGGTCGTGACCGGCGCCGGGTCCGGCATCGGGAAGGCGACCGCGTCGCGCGTCGCCCGCGAGGGCGGCAAGGTCATCGCCGTCGACGTGTCCCAGCCGCGACTGGACGAGTTCGCCTCCGAGCTCGCCGGCAACGACGTCACGATCGTCGCGGGCGACATCACGAACCCCGACTCGATCGCCGCGATCGTCGCGGCTGCGGGCGGACGGATCGACGCGCTCGCCAACGTCGCCGGGATCATGGACGACATGACCCCGCTGCACGAGGTGAGCGACGCGGTCTGGGATCGGGTGATCTCGATCAACGTCACCGGCATGTTCAAGCTGACGCGCGCCGTGCTGCCGCTGATGCTCGAGGCCGGGAAGGGCGCCATCGTCAACGTCGCCTCGGAGGCCGCCCTGCGCGGCTCCGCCGCCGGACTCGCCTACACCACCTCGAAGCACGCGGTCGTGGGTCTGACCAAGTCGACGGCGTTCATGTACGCGGGCAGGAACATCCGCGTGAACGCGGTCGCCCCCGGCGGCACGGCCACGAACATCGAGGCCAGCTTCGCCTCGGAGCTCGGGGCCGAGCGGATCACCCCGCTGCTCGCCCTGCTCCCCCCGGTGGCGATGCCCGACCAGCTGGCGGCCTCGATCACCTGGCTGCTCAGCGACGACGCGACCAACGTCACCGGTCAGGTCGTGGCCTCCGACGGCGGCTGGTCCGTCCAGTAGCGATCGGCCGGGCGCCCGACCCGAGCGCGCTCAGGGCGTGACGAGCGCCTGCAGGAGTGCGCCGTAGCGGCGCACGATGTCGGTCCGGTCGGCGGCGAGGAGCTCCTCGTCGCCGACCACCCACATGCTGTACAGCAGCCCGCCCACGAGCGAGGCCGCGAGCCGCGCCCGCACCTCCGCATCCGGCCCCGTCAGGCGCGACCGGAGGGGTGCGACGAACGCCGTGTCGTGCACCTCGCGCAGGCGCGGCGCGACCCCGTCCGAGTCGCTTGCGCGCACGAGGGCGAGGAAGATGCCGCGCACCTCGTCGCCGGCGTTCAGCACGTACTCGATGAAGTGCTCGCCCAGCTGATCGATCGGGCCGTCGAGCAGGGGCTGCGCCTCCTCGTCGAGCTGCATGATCTCGAGGAAGAGCGCCTCCTTCGACCCGAAGTGGCGGATGATGAGGGCCGCGTCGACACCGGCCGCTGCGGCGATGTCGCGCACCGAGGTGCCGGCGTATCCACCCGCCGGGAAGAGCTCGGCGGCGGCGGCACGGATCGCCTCCCGGGTGCTGGGACGGGAGGACGTCATCCCGCGACTCTACGCCGCCCGCACCCGCCCGCATGACGGGGGCCGCGCGACCGTGGTCGCGCGGCCCCCGAAGAGGGTCGGAGCTCAGTCGAGCATCGCCCCGAGGTCGATCGAGTCGGTGATGCCGCCGACCATCCCGTCCACGTCGATCAGGTCGTCGACGCTCGTGCCGAGGGCGCCGTCGACGACATCCGAGACGCCCGCGTCCACGGTCTGGTCGACGAGGTCCGAGACCTCGGTGCCGATCGAGGTGCCGTTGCCGACGGAGGTGCCGTTGCCGATCGAGGTGTCGTTGCCCGATCCGATGGCGGTGTCGTTGCCGGAGGCGACCGGGGCCGTGACGGTGTTGCCCGACGCGGTGTCGTTGCCGGACGCGATCGCGCTGCCGTTCAGCAGCCCGCCGTTCAGCACGCCGCCCGCGAGCACGTCGCCGGTTCCCACCTCGGGCGCGACCACCACGGGCGCCTCCAGGCTGGTGTCGGTCGAGCGCGAGGTGTCGATGCTCGTCGAGTCGTCGGCGATCGCGGGTGCCGCGATGCCGGCGGTGATGAGTGCGGCGGCCGCCGCGGTGGAGCCGAGGGCGATCTTCGTCTTGTTCATTGCTGAACCCCTTTTCAGGTCGATCCGGTTCCGGATCCGCGTCGCGGGGATCTCCCGGACGCAGGGAGGGGTCCGGAGCCGCCCGGAGATCGGTTTGGTGCGATCACCCCCGAACGGGGTTCGACGACGGCGCGGAGTCGCCCCGAAGCCCCGGGATACGGGGGCAGGAGCCGGTTCCTGAGAGGGACCTGGCAATCAGGCGGCGATGCCGCGCTTCTCGAGCGAGTCCTCGACGATCGTGAGGCCCTCCATGCCGGGGAGCTTCGCGATGTGCGAGTCGACGTCGCGCACGAGCTTGCGGCCCTCGGGGCCCGCGAACAGGTGGTTCATGACGTGGGTGACCTCGGCGTCGTCCTGCACGCCCGAGCCGACCGGGCCCCAGAAGCGCGAGAGCGCGAAACGGGTGAGCTTCTGCGCCTTCTTGGAGTCCTTCAGCCGGTCGCGCGCCTGCGAGGCGTAGAACGCGACGTGCCGGGTCTCCTGCTTCGCGATCCGCTTCAGCAGCTCGGCGAGCACCGGGTTGCCCTCGAGCTCCGCCATCCGCAGGTACGCGGCGTTGGCCGACCACTCGTTGGCCGCGCCCCAGCTCATGTGCACGGCCACGAAGTCGTTGCCGACGAGCCCGCCCATCACCGACTGCTTGATGGGGTCGAGGCGGTCCTTCCAGCCGAGCTTCAGGCGGGTGGCCTTCAGCACGTCGTAGTCGACCGTGATGCCGTGCTTGGCGAGCACCGCGGCGAGCGCCTCACCGTGCCAGAACTCCTCGCGGTTCCACATCGTCATGAACGCGCCCACCTCGGGCTCGTTGTGCGAGGGGGTGGTCAGCAGGTCCCGCAGGTAGCAGGTCGTGTGGTACTCGATGTCGCACATGTAGCGCAGGGTGCGCAGGGTGTTCTCGGGAAGCGGGTGCTCGTCGAAGACGTCGAAGTCGAGGTCCGACCAGCCGACGGCAGCCGAGTTCGTCGTGTACTTGTCGATGTCGAATGCCATGGCTGTCCGGGCGGCGTCAGCGCGAGCCGTCCGCTCCCTTCTCACGGGTGTCGGATGCGGTGCCTTCCGCAATCAAAGCACGATTGGATGAACGGCTCCCGCTCCTCCAGGTGTCGATCCGCCACCGCCGGCGCCCGGCCTCGCGGGCGAGGCGGCTGTCGGGGTTGACGGCGTGCGGGTGCCCGAGCAGCTCGAGCCAGACGAGGTCGGCGTGGCTGTCGCCGTAGCCGTACGACGCCGACAGGTCGAAGCCGCCGCGCTCGGCGTACTGGCGCAGCCAGTTGGCGCGGGCCTCGTCGACGATCGGCGGGCGGGCCAGGTAGCCGGTCAGCTGCCCGTCCTTCACGTGCATGGCGCCCGCGACGACCTCGTCGAACGCGCTCGCCACCGGCTCGGTGAGCGTGCCGATCGACCCGGTGACGAGCACCGTGCGGTGGCCGGCGGCGCGGTGGGCGGCGGCGCGCTCGAGGGCGGCGGTGGCGGTGTGGCCGAGCATGGTGTCGGCGTAGCCGCCGCGCACCGTCTTCTCGAGGCGCGCCTCCGACATCCCCTCGTAGCGCCGCAGGAAGGTGCGGATGAACTCGCCCCGGTCGCGACGCTCGGCGCGTAGGTAGCCGGGCAGGTGGGCGAGGATCGACACGACGGATGCCGGCCACGCGGTCCAGCCCCAGCCGGCGCGCCGCACCCAGAGGTACTGCTCGACCAGGTTGGTGTCGACGACCGTGCCCTCCAGGTCGAAGACCGCCACCACATCCGTGCGCTCGGAGAGCGCCTTCGCGGGGCGGCCCTCGGTCGAGGTGGCCTCGGGGCGACGCGAGAACGCGCGCGTCAGGGTGGTGATCGCGGGGAAGTGCACCCGCTGCAGGTAGTCCTCCCAGTCGATCGCCGCGATGTCGAAGCCGCGGTCGGCCCGCAGCTTCGCGGGGATCGCGGCGTGCAGGGCGCGGGTGTTGGTGTCGTCGAAGATGATCTCGGTCTGCACGTAGGCGCGGTACAGCTCCGCGAAGTTCTCGAGGGTCTCGAGGTCGCTGCGCTTGGTGGCGAGCTCGGCGAGCTGTGCGCGGGTGCGCGTGGTCGAGCGTCCGCGGGAGAGCTGCCGCTCGCGCCGCTCCAGCCGCGTGCGCGCGCGCCGCAGCTCGCCCTCGACCTTGCGGCCGCCCGGGAAGCGCCAGGTGGGCACGCCGATGTCGCCGCCACCGGGAGAGGGCATCGGGTTGGCGGTGAAGTACTCCTTGACGTTCTCGTACATCCGGTGGAATGGCAGCGGGTTCGAGGCCCCCGAGCTCACGTGGAAGTACTCGGGCTCGCCGGCCGGCGGGTTCGCCGCGGCGGCGAGGATCGCGTTCACGACGTAGTCGACGGGGATGAGGTCGAGCACGCTGTCGGGCAGACCCGGGAACTCGGGCAGCAGCCCGCGCCCGTAGGCGAGGATGAGCGGGTCGGCCACCTTGAAGCCGTCGATCCAGCCGGGGAACGGATGCGCGATCGCCGACTCGATGATCGCGGGGCGCACGACCGAGAGGCTGCCGCCGGTGCCCGCCCACAGCTCCTCGGCGGCGCGCTCGGCGAAGGCCTTCGTGAGGGTGTAGACGTCGGTCCAGCCGAGCGACTCGGCGCGGGTGCGGCCGGCGTCGACGAGGGCGTCGGTGACCCACGCGACGCGGGCCTCCTCGCTCACCCGGGCCACCGACTGCGGGCCCTCCTTGCCGTGCTCGGCGCGGGCGCGGTCCATGAACGCGCGCAGCTGATCGGGCTGGCGCGAGATCAGCTCGACGCGCTCGCGGGCCGACTTCGCGGCCGCGTACTCGGCCCGCCAGTCGACACTGTGGCCGAGCCGCGCCTCGGGCACGACGCCCTTGCGCAGCCCCCCGACGTAGCAGGTGGAGACGTGCACGACGTGCGGGGTGGATCCGGATGCGCGCAGCGCCTCGTAGAGGCCGATCGCACCGCCGACGTTGGTGTCGAACGCCTGGTCGATGGGCGGGTCGAACGACACGGTCGAGGCGGAGTGGATGACGATGTCGATGTCGCCGGGCAGCGCGGGCACCGAGCCGAGGCCGCCCTCGACGATCCGGATGCGGCGCGCCACCGCGTCTTCGACCCCCGCGTCGCCGACCGCTTCGCGCCAGGCGCGGAACACGGGCTTGCGCAGCAGGGTGCGCAGCCGGTCGTCGCCGCCCGCCGAGCCCTTGGTGCGCACGAGCAGCGAGATGGTGGTGTCGGGGTGCGTCGAGAGCAGGCGCTCGAGCACCGCCTGGCCGACGAATCCGGTGCCCCCGGTGAGGAAGACGTGGGCCGACCCGAGCTCGGTCTTCGCCCGCTTCGGCGTCACGGCGCGAGCCTCGCGGTGACGGTGGCGCCCTCGGCGCCGAGCCCGGGCAGCGCGGCGAGGCGCTCGCCGATGCGGGCCGCGGCGGTGCGCCCCTCGGCGTCGCCGAACACGAAGGTCTCGAAGAAGGTGCGGTCGGATGCCGGGATCTCGGTCGCGCCGATCGGCCAGGCCGCCTGCGCGAGCGCCTTGCGCGTGAGCCGCACGGCCCGCGCCGAGGCGGCCAGCTTGTGCTCGGCCTCCTCCGCGAGGAACGCGACGTGGCGGTCCTTCACGGCGATCAGCGTTGCCACGAGGGAGGTGAGCGCGGCGGCCGCCTCGCCGAGGCGCCGGTAGGCGACCTGCGTGATGAGCTCGTCGACGAGCCCCGTGGTGACGTGCCCGGCCACGATGTCCTCGCCGGCGATGTTGCCGGCGAGTGCCCGGCGCACGGGGCCACGACGCTCGGCGCGTTCGGTGGCGCTCTTGCGCAGCGGCCCGCTGAGCGGCGTGGTGTCTGCGCCGACGGCGCCGAGCACCACGTCGAGCGCGTCCGCCACCCAGTACTTCTCGAAGGCCCAGGTCGCGAGGAACGCGGTGACCCGCGCATCCTTGTGGGTCGCCGTGACGAGCAGGTTGCGCATGCGGTCGAGGGTGCCGCGCTCCAGGTCGCGCAGCACGCGCAGCAGGTGCACCGCATCCGGGGTGAGTCCGGCCTCGGCGATCGCCTCGCCGTCGATCTCGGCGCGGTGACTGCCCCGGGCCGTGCGGGCGTACTCCCGCACGTCGAACTCGTCGACGGCCGTCGTGCCTCGTGGCGTCATGCGGATGGTGGGCCTTCCTGCTGGGCGCGCTCGGGCGATGGTGCGCCCCGAACGACCGTATCGCACCCCGTATTCCGAACGTGTGACGGAGAGGGCTGCCCGGGCGGTTATCGTGAGCGGCATGCCCACAGCCCTCGTGACCGGCGGAACCGCCGGCATCGGAGCCGCCTTCGCGCGTGCGCTCGCCGCCCGGGGATACGACCTCGTGCTGGTCGCCCGAACCGCATCCCGTCTGGAGGAGTTCGGAGCGGAACTCCGTTCGGATGGGCGGGAGGTGGAGGTGATCGTCGCCGACCTGGGGGCCGCCGCCGACATCGACCGGGTGGCGGCGCGTCTCGCCGACACCGCGCGCCCGGTCGACCTGCTCGTCAACAACGCGGGGTACGGCATGAAGAGCCGCCTCGCCGACCCCGACCTCGCCGAGGCGGCAGACGCGTTCGAGGTGATGATGCGCGCGCCGCTCGTGCTCTCGGCCGCGGTCGTGCCGGGGATGCGCGAGCGCGGGAACGGCGCGATCGTCAACGTGGCGAGCGTCGCCGGCTACCTCTCGATGGGCCTGTACTCGGCGATCAAGGCGTGGATGCGCGTCTACTCGGAGAGCATGTCGAACGCGCTGCACGGCACCGGCGTGACGGTGACGGCGCTGCTGCCCGGCTGGGTGCACACCGAGTTCCACGACCGCGCGGCGATCCGCAAGTCGTCGATCCCCTCCTGGCTCTGGCTGTCGGCCGACGACCTGGTCGCCGCCTGCCTGAAGGATGCCGCCCGCGGTCGCGCGGTCTCCATCCCGACGCTGCGCTACCGCTTCCTCACCTGGCTGCTGCGCCACCTGCCGCCCCGCACCGTGCGCTGGGTCTCGCGCAGCATCTCGAGCTCCCGTCACCGCGACCAGCCCTGACCCCGTCCCCGTCCCGAGCTGGTACGACCCCATCTGTGCGGTTGCCCCCGCCGCAGGACATGCACCGGAGGTCGCCAGCCCGTCGCGTAACCGCCGCGGAATCCGGCAGGACTAGCCTGGCTGCATGGTGACGAGCGGCGCGGACCACCCGACCCCCCGCCGCGACCGCTTCACGTCGAAGGGGCAGGCGGCCGCACGCTTCATCGCGCAGCGCTGGATCCTGAAGCCCGTCGCGTGGTCGGTGGTCAGGGTGACGGTCGTCGGGCGGCGGAAGCTCCGCGACGTTCCGGAGGCGTTCGTCGTGGTCGCCAACCACTCGAGCCACCTCGACGCGCCCCTCATCCTCGGCGCCCTCCCGCGCAAGCTCTCGCGCTACCTCGCGGCGGGTGCGGCGGCCGACTACTTCTTCGACGTGTGGTGGCGCCGCGGGCTCACGGCGCTGTTCTTCAACGCCTTCCCCGTCGACCGCACGGGCCTCAACAAGCGCAGCGTCTCCGCGAGGTCGCTGCTCGAGCGCGGGGTGCCGCTGCTCGTGTTCCCCGAGGGCACCCGCTCGAAGACCGGCGAGATGGGCCACTTCAAGTCGGGCGCCGCCTCGCTCGCGATCGCGACGGGCGTGCCGACGGTCCCGGTGGCACTCATCGGCGCCGGCATCGCGCATCCGCGGGGCAGCAGCTGGCCGAAGGCGGGGCGCCTGCCGGTGGGCGTCGTGTTCGGTGAGCCGATGCGCGCGGAACCCGACGAGACGGCCGTCGCCTTCACCGCCCGCGTGCGGGCCGAGATCGTGCGTCTGCACGCGGCGTACGCACCCCGTATCCTGAGCGCGTCCGGCTCCCCGAAGCCGAACGCGCATCCGTCGCCCGAAGGAGAGACAGCGTGACCGACGTCGAGCACATGAAGTGGTGGGGCTGGGGCGTCGACGGCGTCGGCTTCCACCACGAGGACAAGCCGGGCTTCGCCCCCTTCGTGCTGAACGCGGTCGGCCTCGACCTCGCGACCGCCGAGCAGGCCCAGCAGCCGGCGTTCGACGGGCTGACCCTCGCCGACCCGGTCGCCCCGGCCGCCTTCGTGGCGGCGCTCGCGGGCATCGTCGGCGAGGACCACGTGACGACGGATGCGATGGAGCGCGTCGTGCACACCTACGGCAAGAGCCTGCGCGACCTGGTGCGCATCCGTTCCAACCGGATCGCCCGCGCGGTCGACGTGGTCGTGTACCCGGCCGACGAGGCCGAGGTGCAGAAGGTGGTCGACGCAGCGGTCGCCCAGGATGCGGTGCTCATCCCGTTCGGCGGCGGCAGCAACATCGCCGGCAGCCTCGAGCCGATCCCGGGCGAGACCCGCACCGTGGTCTCGCTCGACATGGGCCGCATGAACCGCGTGCTCGACATCGACACCGACTCCGGCCTCGCCCGCATCGAGGCGGGCGCCCTCGGCCCGCACCTCGAGGCGCAGCTGGCCGCCCAGGGCTGGACGATCGGCCACTTCCCCGACAGCTTCACCCACTCGACGATCGGCGGCTGGGCCGCGACCCGCTCCTCCGGCATGCAGTCGGACAAGTACGGCGACATCGCGCAGATCGTGCGGGGCATCCGCGTGGTGCGCCCGTCGCACGACGACCGCGACGGCGTGCTCGTGATCCCCGCGATCCCGTCGGCCTCGACCGGCCCGAGCGTGCGCGAGATGATCGTCGGCTCCGAGGGCCGCCTCGGCGTGATCACCGAGATCACCGCCCAGGTGCACCGGGTCGCCGAGCTGCGCGAGATCCAGGCGTACTTCTTCCCTAACTGGGAGGCGGGCCTCGCCGCAATGCAGGCGATCTCGGAGTCGGATGCGAGCCCCATCATCACGCGCGTCTCCGACTCGCGCGAGACGGGCTTCTCGATGGCGACCAGCAAGGAGCGCCACGGCATGGACGCCGTGCTCGCCGAGAAGGTGCTGCCGTCGATCATGCGCTCCAAGGGCTGGACCCTGGAGGACATCTGCCTGTCGTTCATCGGCTTCGAGGGTTCGGCGCAGCACGTCGCCCGCCAGAAGAAGCTCGTCGGCGCGATCGTGAAGAAGCACGGCGGCATGGGCGTGGGCACCGGCCCGGGCGTGCTCTACGACCAGAAGAAGTTCGACACCCCGTACCTGCGCGACTTCCTGCTCGACCGCGGCGCCGCGGGCGACGTGTCGGAGACCGCCGCGCCCTGGTCGAAGCTGCTGCCGGTCTACAACGCCGTGGTCGCCGCCGCGAACGCCGCCTACGACGAGATCGGCACCAAGGGCTGGATCATGTGCCACCTGTCGCACTCCTACCATTCGGGCGCGTGCCTCTACTTCACCTTCGCGTTCGTCGGCGGGGAGGACATGCTCGCCGAGTACGACGTGGTGAAGAGCGCCATCCAGCAGGCCTTCGTCGACAACGGCGGCACGATTTCCCACCACCACGGCGTGGGCGTCGAGCACTCGCCGTGGATCGAGCAGGACATCTCGCCCGAGGGCGTCGCGGTGATGCGCGGCCTGTTCTCGGCGGTCGACCCCGGCGAGAACTTCAACCCCGGCAAGGTGGTGCCCGCCTCGCGCGAGCGGGTCTCGTAGAGCGCACGCCCGCGTGGTAGACGTGCGGGGAGAGATGAGCGACACCACACGCACAGTGGTCGAGGAGCTGCTGATCGAGGGGCTCGTCGACTGGGTCGACCCCAGCTGGGTCTACTCCACGGTCTCGGAGCGGACCCCGCTTGCCAGCTTCGACGATCGCAGGATCCACACGATGGGCGTCATCGTCGAACTGCTCTCGGCGGGGCTCATGGTGCCGGGAGACGTCGACGAGCTGGGCGTGTTCCGCCCGTGGGATGTCGGTGCCGGCGACGCCGTCGAACGAATCGCCGAGCGATGGAGTCGGGACTGGCCCGGCACGGTCCCGACACCCGGCGCCATCTGCTGGATGTCGGCGACCCCCGAGGGCGAAATGCGTGCGCACGAGTTAGTTGCACGCGAGCGAGCTTGACGCTGACCGATTCGTTGGCTGACGACATCCACCACGTACTGCTATGACGCGGCCGACCGCCTGACCGCCACGACGGTGACACCTACACCGTCAACGGGCGTGACGCCCGCGGGAGGGAACTTGTCGTCGACGGGTCCGGGGGCGACGCTCGCGTATGACGCGCATGGCAACACGACTCTGCTCGGCACCGATCAGCTGGTGTACGACCTGGCGGATCGCCACACGAGCACGGTGTTGGATGACGGCACGATCATCGAGTACGTGCGGGATGCGACGAACCGGATCGTGCAGCGGACGGTGAAGACCGGCCCGTCGGATCCGTCGCCGGAGGTGACGAAGTAGCTGTACGCGGGTGGTGGGGATGCTGCGTGGGCGGTGGTGACGCCGTCCGGGTTCGAGGCGACCTATGGTCTGCCGGGTGGTGCGACGGTGCGGGTCGACAGTGCGGGTGCCCAGGTGGGGTGGGCGTATCCGAATCTGCATGGGGATGTGATCGTGCAGGCCGACCCGGCCGGTGCCCGGGTGGGCGACCGGGCGAGTTATGACCCGTTCGGGCAGCCGGTCGACCCGGGTACGGGTGAGGTCGGTACGACGGCTGCGGATGATGCGGTGCCGGACACGGTGTCCGGGTCGGATGCGGACTATGCGTGGGCGGGTGGTGCCCGCAAGCTCTACGAGCACCAGGGCAGTGTCGCGTCGATCGAGATGGGTGCGCGGGTGTTCGTGGCGGCGTTGGGGCGGTTCATGTCCGTCGACCCCGTCGAGGGCGGGGTGACGAATGCGTACGACTACCCCGCGGACCCCATCAATCGATTTGACTTGAGCGGGGAACGCGCGTGCATCGATTCCGCGTGTTCTCAGTTCGATGTTCCGAAGAAGCCTTCCAAACCGGGCAGCTCGAACTTCATTGGACCTGTGGCTCCGCCTCCGCCGGTGGCTCAGGGCTACGCGCCGAAGTATCAGGGATCGGTGAATGGGCAGGGCTGGAGCTTCCGCGTCAGGACCGACAATCCTGTTGTGCTCTACGCGACCTACGGTGGCACCGGTGTCGTAGATGTGATCATGACCATGGAACTGGACGGACAGCGTCAGGAGGCCTTGCGATGCACGCTGATTGCGAAAGGGGCTTGCTGGCGTGTGTTTGATCCCGCCGACGTCGGGTACTCGGGAACAGGGACGCGCCCCAGATTCAGCTACATTAGCTGGGCAAACTTCTGGTGTGATGAATGCGGCTGGCCGTCTTCCGAGTCCATCACAGTTGATGTCTATTCCCTGGAGAAGGTGACTCAATGAAATCCCTCGCCGGCGCGGTCGGACTGATCATTGTTGCCTTGTCCTTGGCGTCGTGTGCTGAGTCTGGAACGCCGGGAGCGCGACACGATTTTGCAGATCGGACTTTGATCGCCGCGGTGTCCGACGAAAGGCAAGACACTCGAGCTCTTGAAGAGTGTCAGTCGGTATATGCGTCTACAACGTTCGTGGCTGCGTGGACCAGCAACTCGGCTGAGGTTCGGGACATTACCTCAGAAGCGCCAGGCACAGGCTTCAAAGACGTTGGCGGGCTCCCTGAGGACGCAGCAGCTGTCGTATACCTCTGCATCACCCAGTCCACGGACGGCAGCCCGATATATGTTGCGAGGTGGCTGACCGAAACTGATGATGGGATCGTCGCGATCTTCGACAGCGACGGTCGACTCACAAAGCTCTGACCGAAAGCCTGCCGTCAACCGGCACATGGGCACGGTCCTGGGTGACGGCACGATCATCGAGTACGTGCGGGATGCGACGGGCCGTCACGAAGACGGGTGCTCCGGTCGAGGTGACCGAAGTACCTCTACGCGGGTGGTGGTGATGCTGCGTGGGCGGTGGTGACCCCGTCCGGGTTCGAGGCGACGTATGGTCTGCCGGGTGGTGCGACGGTGCGGGTCGACAGTGCCGGCGCAGCCCTGGGGTGGGCGTACCCGAATCTGCATGGTGATGTGATCGTGCAGGCCGACCCGGCTGGTGTGCGGGTGGGGGTGCGGGCGTCGTATGACCCGTTCGGGCAGCCGGTCGACCCGGGCACGGGTTTGATCGGTACGACGGTTGCGGATGATGCGGTGCCGGACACGGTGTCCGGGTCGGATGCGGACTATGCGTGGGTGGGTGGTGCCCGCAAGCTCTACGAGCACCAGGGCAGTGTCGCGTCGATCGAGATGGGTGCCCGGGTGTTCGTGGCCGCGTTGGGGCGGTTCATGTCCGTCGACCCCGTCGAGGGCGGGGTCACGAACGCGTACGACTACCCGGCCGACCCCATCAACGGATACGACCTCAGCGGGACAGTCCGCGACGACTGGCGGCTCGCATCGGTTCACTGCAAGTGCGCAAACGTCGGAGGTGCGAGCGGAGTGAAGATGACGTTCGGCTCCCAGACTGCAGCGAACACCGCCGCCGATGGCCCCGGTCGCGGTGGCTCGGGAGGAAGTTCGGGGGGCGGTTCGGGTCGTGCAGTGGTGCCAACGCCAACGCCAACGCCAGCGACGGCGTTGGAGATGTTGCGATCAGCGACAGTTTCGCCGAGAGTGGCGAGTCAGACGGATGCCCGGCTCAGTCAATGGCATAGAAGGGCGTTTCGAATGGATGATCCGGAACGGTGCATCAGAACTTCATCGCGACCCAACGGTTTAATCCGGGAGCCTTCTAGTGATGACGCCCAGCGGGGATGACTCCGAGCAACTGCTCACCAACGACGAGACGCGCGCAGTGCTGATGCGCTTCTCCCTGGGCAGCATGAGCTTGACGGAGCTTCGAATGTGGGCGTCGTCCAAGCAGGAGGTGCGCTGGGAGTCTCCGTACGAGGCGATCCTGGGGGAGGTCTTGATGGCCGTCGCCGATGACGGCTTCGATGTCGAATTGGCGCAGACGTTCGTCGATCGTCTGGGTTGGGAGCTGACGTAGCTGACCACGAGTAGGGACTCGAGCCTCGTACCTGGGGTGTCGATGTATCGGTTCGATGGGGCGGGTCGTCTGGTGCATGCGAGCATTCCGCGGCATGAGCTCGACTGCGGTTTCGATGCCGCAGGGTGTGGGATTGCTGGTGCAGGTGCGAGCGGCAATCGCACGGCATCGTCGGACAGGCCAGGCGCCCACAGGACATGCAGTAGTCGCAAAGAAGACGGCGATAATCCTACGTCGGCGTGGGTATGGTTCTGGTAGTCGTTGCAGGTACGCGGGTGGTGCGACGGTGCGGGTCGATGGTGCGGGTGCTGCGGTGGGGTGGGGGAACGCCTGATGAGAGCCGCGCTAGCCGTGTGCACCTCGCTCGTGATCGCGGGGCTCGTGATGTTGGTCGCGGTCGCCGCTACGAGCGGGGTCGACCTTGACTCGTGGCGTGACCGACTTCTCGTGACGCTGACAATCGTCAGTGCCGCGACCGCGATTGGCATTGCTCGGAAACAACGCGCTAGTCGTGCTCGTCTGAAGCTGGATCCTTCCGGAATCTCTTCCGCGATCGTCACCCGGACTGGATCGTTGAACGCGGCCATCTGGACGCTGGCCGACCTCGAGGGCGCGGCCCGGCCGCTGCTGGACTCGACGATGCTGCTTGACGCCGGGCCATACGGGGTCAGACTCGCACGACTCCGTGGTCAACGAGTATGCGAGTGGCCGTGGGAACGAATCGAAGCGATCGAGGCAGATTCTGCCGGGGCGACTGGACTCACGATCCGAGTGCGAGCTGCAGAACGCTCCATAGAGATGCGGTTCACCCTCCTGGGCGAGGCAGGTCTCTACGGAACTCCTCCGTCGAAAAGCGACTTGACGTCTTTGGCCGCCCGACTCAACTCCCTGAAGGAAGAATCCGGGGGGATCGCAGAGGGGTTCGGGACCTTTTGAAGTGCGGTCGCGCCGGCACGTTCGGCCGGGGTGCACCCGTTGCCCCTATGCGACCGTGGCCCACATGCCCGCGGCCGTCGGCTCCGTCGCGGCATCGTGAACGTCGCCGCTCACCACGCGCATTAGCGTTGGGGGGTGACCGCCTTCCAGCTCTCCTCCGAGGTCGCCGACGCGCTCGCCGACGGCCGCCCGGTCGTCGCCCTCGAGTCGACGATCATCAGCCACGGCCTGCCGCGCCCCCGCAACCACGAGGCGGCGATCGAGTTCGAGCAGATCCTGCGTGAGAAGGGCGTCACGCCCGCGACGATCGCCGTGCTCGACGGGGTGCCGCAGATCGGACTGGACGCCGACGGCGTGCGCCGCATCGCCGAGGAGGACCTCGCCAAGGCTTCCGTGCGCGACCTGCCGATCCTCGCCGCACTCGGACGCTCCGGCGCCACCACGGTCGCCGCCACCGCCTACCTCGCCGGCCTCGCCGGGGTGCGGGTTTTCGCCACCGGCGGGCTCGGCGGCGTGCACCGCGGCGCATCCGAGACGTTCGACGAGTCGGCCGACCTCACCACCCTCGCCTCCTCGCCCGTCACCGTCGTCTCGGCCGGCGTGAAGAGCGTGCTCGACATCCCGGCGACGCTCGAGCGCCTCGAGACGCTGTCGGTGCCGGTGATCGGCTACGGCACCACCGCGTTCCCCGCGTTCTGGCTGCGGGAGTCGGGCTGCGAGCTCGACTGGAAGGTCGACACCGCCGACGAGGTCGCGCAGGTGATGGCCGCGCGCGACGCCTTCGGCTCGCGCACCGGCATGGTGCTCGCCAACCCGATCCCGCTCGCGCAGCAGTGGGATCCCGCCGAGCACGACCGGGTGCTGGCGACCGCGTTCGCCGCCGCGGATGCCGCGGGCGTGCGCGGCAAGGCGGTCACCCCGTTCCTGCTCGGCTTCATCGTGGAGGAGTCGGGCGGCCGCAGCCTCGAGGTGAACCTCGACCTCGCGCGCAACAACGTGCGGGTCGCCGCGGAGGTCGCGACCGCCTGGTCGCGGATCGCGCCCCGCCCGTGACGGGCAGCCGGATCGTCGTCGTCGGCGATGTCATCAACGACATCGTCGTCGTGCCGCGCGTGCCGATGCGACCCGACACCGACACGCCCGCCACCATCCGTCCGCGACCGGGAGGCTCGGCCGCGAACACGGCGGTGTGGCTCGGCTCCCGGCACGCCCCCGTCGACTTCGTCGGCGCGGTCGGCGCGCACGATGCAGACGTGCACGAGCGCGAGTTCCGCGAGTCGGAGGTCGAGCCGCACCTGCAGGTCGAGGACGCGATCCCGACCGGGTCGATCATCATCGTGGTCGACGGCGAGGAGCGGTCGATGTTCGTCGAGCGCGGCGCCAACGGGGCGCTGCGGATCGAGAGCGTGACCGATGAGCTGCTCGACGACGCGGCCGTGCTGCACGTGAGCGGCTACTCGATCCTCGACGGCTTCGGCGCCACCCGCACCCGCGACCTCATCGCGCACGCCACCGCGCGCGGGGTGCCCGTGTCGGTGAATCCGGCGTCCATCGGCTACATCGCCGATTTCGGCGTCGAGGCGTTCAACGGCGCCATCGAGGGCGCCACCCTGCTCTTCCCCAACCGTGCGGAGGCGCGGCTGCTGACGGGGGAGGACGACCCGATCGCCGCCGCCCGTGTGCTCGGCGCCCGGTTCCCGGTGGTCGCTCTGACCCTCGGCGGCGACGGGGTGCTCGTGGTCGTCGACGGAGGCGAAGCGGTGCAGGTGCCGGCGCCCGCCGTGCGTCTGGTCGACCCGACCGGCGCGGGGGACGCCTTCGCCGCGGGCTTCCTCGAGAGCTGGGTGCAGCACCACGACCCGATCGCCGCGGCCGAGACCGGCGTGTTCGTGGCCGCGTGCGCGGTCACCCAGATCGGCGGTCGTCCGGCGTTCTGAGGGGCGTCCGTGATCTCGAGACGCGTCCGCTGCGCGGGCGCTCCTCGATCACCTGGGGGCGCGTCACCGGATGGTGTCGTAGGCGGCGAGGGCGCGCTCGCGCGTCGCGGCGAGGTCCACGATCGGGGCCGGATAGGCATCCGTGCCGTACTCGGGGATCCACCGCCGGATGTACCGCGCGTCGGGGTCGAAGCGGGCCGCCTGACGCTCCGGGTTGAAGATGCGGAAGTACGGCGCCGCGTCCTGCCCGCTGCCCGCCACCCACTGCCAGTTGCCGGGGTTCGAGGCCTCGTCGGCGTCGACCAGCGTGTCCCAGAACCACTGCTCGCCGACCCGCCAGTCGACCAGCAGGTTCTTGATCAGGAAGCTCGCCGCGCTCATCCGCACCCGGTTGTGCATCGTGCCGGTCGCCCACAGCTCGCGCATGCCCGCGTCGACGAGCGGCAGCCCGGTGCGCCCCTCGCGCCAGGCGGTGAGCTCGGTCGGGTCGGGCTCGGCCCAGGGGAAGCGGTCGAAGGCGGGCTTCAGGTTGCGGGTGGCGAGGTCCGGCTCGTGGAAGAGCGTGTGCCGGAAGAACTCGCGCCACCCGAGCTCCCGCAGGAACGGCTCGGACTGCGGCCCGCCGGCGGCGCGGATGCGATGCCACACCTGGCGGGGCGACAGCTCGCCCCAGCGCAGCCGGGGGCTCAGGCGCGAGCTCGCGTCGACGGCGGGCAGGTCGCGCTCGGCGTAGCCGTCGAGCTCTCCGGCGAACTCCTCGAGCCGCGCGAGCGCGGCGGCCTCCCCGGGGGCCCAGGCGGCGCGCAGCCCGCCGGACCAGTCGGGGCGCGTCGGCAGCAGCCCCCACGCCTCGAGCGCGTCGCCGCCGGGGGCGTCGGCGCCGGTCAGCGCATCCGGCGCGGGCAGGGGAGAGGCGACCGGGCGGTCCCGGAGGCCGTTCCAGAACGGCGTGAACACCCGGTACGGGGTGCCGGAGCCGGTGCGCACGTCCTGCGGTTCGGCGAGCACGTCGCCCGGGAACGACCGCGCATCCACGCCCGCCTCGCGCAGCGCCGACTTCAGCCGCGCATCGATCGCGCGGGCGGGGGAGTAGCGGCGGTTCCACAGCACCGCGTCGGCGCCCGCCTCGGCGACGAGCGCGGGCAGCAGCTCGACGGCCGGCCCGCGGCGCAGCACGAGCGGCACCCCGAGCTCGGCGAGCTCGTCGCGGAGCGCGGCGAGCGAGTGGTGCAGCCACCACCGCGCCGCACCGCCGGGGGCGCGCACCCCCTCGCCGTGCTCGTCGAGCAGGTAGCAGGCGATCACGGGCGCGCCGCGATCGGCGGCCGCGTGCAGCGCCGGGTGGTCGGCGATGCGCAGGTCGTCGCGGAACCAGACGAGCGTCGGGGCGGTCGTCAACTCGGCGACGCCCCGGCCCGCAGCTTCTCGGTGAGCGCGCGCAGCGTGCGTCGCTCGTCGGGGTCGAGCACCGACATCCGTACGGCGATCGCGCGCGCGTGCTGCGCCCCGACCCTGCGGAACACTTCCACGCCGTGCTCGGTCAGCGCGACGATCGTGCCGCGTGCGTCGGCGGGGTCGCGGCGCTTCACGACGATGCCGCGCGCCACGAGGCGGTCGAGCAGCCGGCTCACGCTCGGCTGGGTGAGCAGCAGATGCCGGTTGAGGTCGCGGATGCGCAGGGCGCGACCCGGCTGCCGGTAGAGGTTGAAGAGCACGTCGTACTCGGTGAAGTTCACCTCGTCGTCGGGGAACTCGGCGAGCAGCGCCCGCAGCACGGAGACCTGGGCCCGGTAGAGGGACTCCCAGGCGTCGACGGCGTCCGCGCGATCGTTCACGGACTCAGCTTAGGAAATGATTGAAGGCCGGCCGCAGAGGCGAGCGGCCGGCCTTCTCCCTTGCACCAAGAGTGTCCTGCAATCACATTCCGCTTGGTCCGCCACAGCAAACGAATCAAGCTCTTTGAATGTATAACGGAAAGATAACGCTGTCTAGTTATCCGTTCGTTATTTTTTCTGCGAGTTCCCCCGGAGGACCTTCGGCGCTGGCGGGGAGCCGATCCGGGGTGGTCTACTGACGCGATGAGCACCGAGACCCACGCCGACGAACCCCACGCCGCCGGAGTCGCCGCGCGCCTCAACTGGCTGCGCGCGGGGGTGCTCGGCGCCAACGACGGCATCGTCTCGGTCGCCGCGATCGTGGTGGGCGTCGCGGGCGCCACGACCTCCGTGCCCGCGATCCTCGCGGCCGGATCGGCCGGCCTCATCGGAGGGGCCATCTCGATGGCCCTCGGCGAGTACGTCTCGGTCAGCAGCTCCCGCGACAGCACCCACGCCCTCATCGCGAAGGAGCGCGAGGAGCTCGCGACGATGCCCGAGGCGGAGCTGCGCGAGCTCGCCGCGCTCTACGAGGCGAAGGGCCTGAGCCCCGCGACGGCGCAGACCGTCGCCGAAGAGCTCACCGCCCACGACGCGCTCGCCGCGCACCTCGAGGTCGAGCTGCACATCGACCAGGACGACGTGGCGAACCCCTGGACGGCCGCCTGGGCCTCGGCGGCGTCGTTCACGATCGGCGCCCTGCTGCCGTTCCTCACGATCCTGCTGCTGCCGGAGGCCGTCCGGGTGCCCGGCACCTTCGTGGCCGTGCTCGCCGCCCTCGCGCTCACCGGCGCGGTGTCCGCGCGGATCGGCGGAGCCTCGGTGCCGCGCACCATCGCCCGCGTCGTCATCGGCGGGGCGCTCGCGCTCGCGGCGACGTTCCTCGTCGGCTGGCTGCTCGGCACCACCGGGGTGGTCTGAGTGGCGCGCATCCTGGTCGTCGAAGACGACCCCGAGATGGCCGAGCTGCTCACCCGGGGGCTCCGGGAAGAGGGCTATGAGGTCGCCGAGGCGCGCGACGGCACCACGGGACTCATGGAGGCGGTCGAGGGCGGATTCGCGGCCGCCGCGGTCGACGTGATGCTGCCCGGCCTCGACGGCTTCGAGTTCTGCCGACAGCTGCGGATGCGCGGCTCCCGGCTGCCGGTGCTGCTGCTGACGGCGCGCGACGCGGTCGAGGACCGTGTGCACGGGCTCGACTCGGGTGCCGACGACTACCTCGTGAAGCCGTTCGCGTTCGCCGAGCTGAGCGCCCGCATCCGGGCCCTCGTGCGCCGCGACGCCCAGGAGCCGAAGGTGCGGGTCGTCGTCGGCGAGCTGGAGCTCGACGCGGCCACGTTGCGCGCCCGGATCGGCGGCGAGCCGGTCGCGCTCAGCGCGCGCGAGTTCGCGCTCGCCCGCCTGTTCGCCACCCATCCCGGCGCCGCCCTCGACCGCAGCGCCATCCTCGAGGAGGTGTGGGGAACCACCCGCCACATCGACCCGAACGTCGTCGACCAGTACGTGCGCTACCTGCGCCGCAAGCTCGATCCGGCGCGCGTCGGCTTCACGATCGAGACGGTGCGCGGGGTCGGCTACCGGCTCGAGGTGCCCGGCGCATGAGACGGGTCTCGGTGCGGGTGCGCCTCGCGATCGGCTCGACCCTGCTCGCGCTCGTGCTGCTCGCGGTGGCGCTGCTCGTCACCCGCGGCGTCGTCGACGGGATGCTCACCGACATCGACGCCTCCCTCGCCCGCGCCGACCTCGCGCCGTTCGCCGAGCAGATCGGCGACGGCGGAGGGGAGTCGCTCGACGAGCCCGCCTACGGCGTGCTCGTGCGGATCGTGGACCCCGCGGGCCAGGCGGTGGTCGACACCATGCCGCACGAGTTGCACGAGCAGGTCGAGCACCGGGCGCCGGCCGACACCGAGTTCCGGGCCGAGGTGCACGACGTGCCCTACACGATCGCCGGCGAGACGGTCGAGACGGCCGAGGGCACCTGGGCGCTCTGGGCCGCCCGCAGCTCCGAGAGCACCGAGCTCGCCCTCCACGGCCTCGACCTCGTGCTGGTGGTCGGAGGGCTGCTGCTGCTCGCGCTGTTCGCGGTCGCATCCTGGCTGCTCGCGCGCGCCGCGCTCGCCCCCGTCGAACGGATGCGCCGCGCCGCCGCCGAACTGCCCGCCGAGGGCGACACGGTGCTGCCCGTCGGCGAGGCCCACGACGAGCTCGCCCAGCTCGCGGCGACCCTCAACGACTTCCTGCGCCGCATCCGGGCGTCGACGGCGCGCGAGAAGCAGATGGTGTCGGATGCCGCCCACGAGCTGCGCACCCCGGTCGCGGCGCTGCGCACCCGGCTCGAGCTCGCGCGCGAGAGCGGCGCCGACGCCGACGCCCTGCGCGCCGAGCTGGAGGCCGCCGAGCGCGACGCCACACGGCTCGGCGCGCTCGCCTCGAACCTGCTCGCCCTCACCCGGCTCGAGCAGCTGGCCGTCGCGGAGACCTCCGACGCCGACGCGCTCGCCGCCGCGGTGGGCGACGCGGTCGACCGCGCCCGCCTGCTCGCGCCCGCGGCCGACATCGACCTCGAGCTGGCGCTTCCCGACGGCAGCTGCGCACCGCTCGGCTCGGCGAACCTCGGCCGCGTCGTCGACAACCTGCTCGCCAACGCGGTTGCCGCGACCGACGGCGCGGGCAGCATCCGGGTCGCGCTGCGCGCCGCGGAGGGGTCGATCGTGCTCGCGGTCGACGACGACGGGCCGGGGATGCCGGAGGACTTCCTGCCGCGCGCCTTCGAGCGGTTCAGCCGCCCCGATGACGCGCGCACCCGCGGCGCCGGGGGTGCGGGCCTCGGTCTCGCGCTCGTCCAGGGGATCGCGCGGGCCGCCGGCGGCGAGGTGACGGCCCGGAATCTGCACCCCGGGCTGCGGGTGGAGCTGACCGTTCCCTCCTGTGAGAACTCTCATCCGGCGGACGGCCCGCTCACATCCCCGGCATAGGCACGGCTTCCATCCTGAACTGGTCGAGACCGACCGGACCCCAGGAGGAAGACATGACCGCGACGCTCCCCCACGTCGCCGCCACCCCCGAGGTGACACGGTCGGCCCCGACCATCGACGCGGGTCGTCGGCGCCGCCTCCAGCGCCGTCGGCTCGCGTCGGACCTGCTCGTGATGGCCTTCTGGGCCTCCGGGGCCGCGGCCGCCGCGCTCTACCTGGCCTCCGGCGGACTCGCCGACTGGACCTCGGCGGGCGGGATCGTGACGGGCGTCGGCATCCTCGCGGGGCTGATCGGCACCGACTTCGTGCTCGTGATGCTGGTGCTCGCCGCGCGCATCCCCGTGCTCGACGCGGTCGTCGGCCACGATCGCGCGATGGCGGTGCACCGGCGCCTCGGCAAGCCGGCGCTCTACCTGCTGCTCGCCCACGGGGCGCTGCTGCTCATCGGCTACGCCCTGACGGCGCAGCTCGACCTCGTCGCCCAGTTCGTGCAGCTGTGGGAGCTGCCCGACATGCCGCTCGCGTTCCTCGCCATCGGTCTGTTCGTGGCGGTGGTCGTCACCTCGCTCGTCGCCGTGCGCCGCAAGCTCCCCTACGAGTTCTGGTACGGCGTGCACCTGCTGAGCTACGCCGCGGTGCTGACCGCGCTGCCGCACCAGCTGAGCGTCGGCGGGGTGCTCGCCGAGGGTACCGTGCAGCGCGTCTACTGGATCGGGCTCTACATCGTCGCGATCGGCTCGATCGTGGTCTTCCGCGTCGCCGAGCCGATCGTGTCGTCGCTGCGGCACCGGATGCGGGTGGAGCGGGTCGAGTGGATCGCACCCGACGTCGCGTCGCTGCACCTCACGGGGCGCCGCCTCGACCTGCTCGGCGCCCGCGGAGGCCAGTACTTCTTCTGGCGCTTCTGGAGCGGCCGCACCTGGTGGCACGCGCATCCGATCTCGCTGTCGGCCGAGCCCACCGCCCGCCGCGCGCGCATCACCGTGCGCGTGCTGGGCGAGGGGACCCGCCGCATGACCCGCGTCGCGCCCGGCACGCCGGTGAGCTTCTCCGGCCCGTTCGGGCTCTTCACCGACGCCGCCCGCACCTCGCCGCGGCTCGCGATCGTCGCCGCTGGCATCGGCGTCACCCCGGTGCGCGCCCTGCTCGAGTCGGGCGACCTCGCCCACGGCGAGGCCACGATCCTGCTGCGCGGCTCCACCGACGACGCCGTGTTCCTCGCCGACGAGCTGCGCGAGCTCGCCGGCCGCCGCGGGGCGCGCCTGTTCCGCTCGGTCGGACCGCGCGGCGCCACCGGGGGCTGGCTGTCGGCGGCGGATCGCGCTCGCGGGGTCACGATCCGCAGCATCTTCCCCGAGCTCGCCCAGTCCGACCTGTACATCTGCGGCCCGCAGGCCTGGACGGATGCGGTCGTCGCCGACGCCCGCGCGGCCGGCGTGCACGAGGACCGCATCCACACGGAGAGGTTCGACTGGTGAGAACACGAGCCATCCTGGGGAGCGCCCTCGCGGCGTTCAGCATCCTCGCGATCGGCTGGGAGGCCGGCACCTCGAACGGCACCCTCGCGACCACGACGACCACCGACACCGGGGGCACCGCCTCCGGAACCACGGGAACGGGCTCGTCGTCCTCGAGCTCCTCGAACACGACGGACTCGGGCTCGACCTCGGGGAGCGACAGCAGCAGCTCGACGACCTCGACCTCGGGAGCCGCCGATGGCACCTATTCGGGCTCGGTCGAGAGCACCCGCTTCGGCGATGTGCAGGTGCAGGTCACGATCTCGGGCGGCGCGATCACGGACGTGACGGCCCTGAAGCTGACCGATCACGACGGCCGCTCGGTGCAGATCAGCAACCGCGCCGCGCCGATCCTGCGCCAAGAGGTGCTCGCCTCCCAGTCGGCGAACGTGCAGATGGTCGGCGGCGCCACGTACACGAGCGAGGCGTACCTCTCGTCGCTCCAGTCGGCGCTCGATCAGGCGGGCTTCTGAGATGCGGCACCACTGGACGACGATGGGCACCGAGGCCTCGATCGTGGGCAGCGACCTGACGGCGGCCGTGATCGCCGAGGTGGAGCGCGGGTTCGCGGACGTCGACGCGCGCTTCTCGCTGTACCGTCCGGATTCCGAACTCTCGCGGGTGGCGGCGGGCTCCCTGCGCCTGGACGATGCGAGCGACGACCTGCGGGGCGCCTACGCGCGAGCCCTCGCCTGGCGCGCACGCACCGACGGGGCGTTCACGGCGCACCGACCCGACGGGGTCGTCGACCTCTCCGGGGTCGTCAAGGCGCTCGCCATGGCCGACGCGGCCGCGCTGCTGGATGCCGGCTCCCGAGACTGGCAGCTCGGCGTGGGCGGCGACCTGTGCTGGTCGGCCGGCGGCACCTCCGGTCCGTTCGGGATCGTCGACCCCGCGGACCGCTCGGCGGTCCTCGCCGCCGTCGTGCCCGCTGCCTCCCGCCGGGCCCTCGCGACGAGCGGCAGTGCCGAGCGTGGCGAGCACATCTGGACGCGGCTCGACCTGCCGGTGAGCCCGTTCGTGCAGGTCAGCGTGCTGGCCGACGACATCGTGACCGCCGACGTGCTCGCCACCGCGATCGTCGCGGGCGGCGAGGCGACCCTCGACCTCGCGACCGAGCGCTGGGACGTCGACGTGCTCACCGTCGACCGCGCCGGCGAGCTCCGCGCCACCCCCGGCATGCGAGCCGCGATCCGGTCGGCCGCCCCGGTCGGCTAAGCCCTGCGGGCGGCCGTGACGCGCACGAGCCGTGCGACGACACCGACCGCGAGCACCGCGCATCCGATGACCACGCTCGGCCAGGGGAGCGTGGCCGCCAGCACGACGCAGCCGATCGCGCCGACCGCCTGCAGCACCCGGGGGGAGCGCCGCTCGGCCCGGGGCAGCGTCCACGCCGACAGGTTGGCGACGAGGTAGTACAGCAGCACCGCGAACGACGAGAACCCGATCGCGCCCCGGAGGTCGGTGACGAGCACGAGCACGAGCACGATCGCGCCCAGCACGAGCTGCGCCCGCCGCGGCACCGAGAACCGCGGATCGATCGCCGCGAACCATCCGGGGAGATCGCCGGTGCGCGCCATCGCGAGCCCGGTGCGGGTGATCCCGGCGAGCAGGGCGAGCAGTGCCCCGAGCGCGGCGAGCGCGGCACCGCCCTGCACGATCGGCGCCGTCCAGCTCCACCCACCGGACCCCGCCAGCTCGGCGAGGGGTCGAGCGGAAGCCGCCAGCCGCTCCGGTCCGAGCACGGCGAGCGCCGTCACGGCGATCGCCGCGTAGACCAGCAGTGCCAGCGCGAGGGCCAGCGGGATCGCGCGGGGGATCGTCCGAGCGGGGTCGCGCACCTCCTCCCCGAGTGTTGCGATCCGCGCGTATCCCGCGAAGGCGAAGAACAGCAGGCCCGCCGACTGCAGCACCCCGAGCACCCCCGACTCCGGGAGCGCCGGAGCGAGGGATGCCGGATCGGCGGTCCCCGACGCGAGGCCGCCGACGACCGCGAGCGCCAGCACCGCGAGCACCACCACGACGATCGCCATGGTGGCGCGGGCTGTGCGGGTCACCCCGAGGACGTTGACGACGGTGAGCACCGCGACGCATCCGGCCGCCACCGGCTTCACCCACTCGGGCGGCACGAGGTAGGCGGCGGCTGTCAGCGCCATGGCGGCGCAGCTCGCCGTCTTGCCGACGACGAAGGCCCAGCCGGCGAGGAAGCCCGGCCACTCGCCGAGCCGCTCCCGCCCGTAGAGGTAGGCGCCGCCCGAGCTCGGATACCGCGCTGCCAGCTGCGCGGTCGAGGTGGCGTTCGCGTACGCGACGACGGCCGCCAGCAACAGGCCGATCAGCAGCGCGGATCCGGCGGCGGCCGCGGCCGGGGCGAACACGGCGAAGACCCCGGCGCCGACCATCGAACCGAGCCCGATCGCGACCGCGTCGAGCAGTCCCAGGCGTCGGGCGAGCGCTCCTCCGGAGGGGGGAGAGGCGGCCACGCCGCCAGCCTAGGGTGCCCGAAGCGGGGCCGGGTGAGGAATACGCCGGCCCCGCCCCGGGGGTCTCAGTCGGCGCCGCCGGTGCCGGCGAAGTAGCGCCGGAAGGCGCCCACCTCCATCGCGAACACGCCGTTCGCGCCGAGCGGCACGTCGCGCCACCAGCTCACGTCGCGAGCGTGGAAGTCGCCCGAGGCGGTCGTCGACCCGGTGCCGGGCGTCGACCCCCACGGGTTCCGCACGATGATGTAGTCCACCGGGCGCAGCTCGTAGCGCTGGAACACCTCGTCGGGCAGGTCGATCCGCATCCGAGCGAGCTCGTCGAGAGTCGCGCCGCCGAGCTGGTCGCGTACCAGCACGGGGTCGGGCGTCGGCACCCGCCACTCGGGGATCATCCTCGGGATGTCGACGGTCAGCCGCAGACGGGGAACCCACTCGTAGCGGCGCATCCAGCCGAGCACCGAGTAGGCGTGGGAGGCGACGATGCCGGCCTCGTTCGCGGCGCGCGTCGCCTCATCCGAGCCGGCCCCGTACGACCAGCACACCATGGGCGTCGTCGTGCGCCCGCCCAGGCTGTGCGACTTCACGAGCGTCAGCAGCTGCGCGTCGCTCATGCCGGAGTGGCCGTTCGCGTAGGCGTGGCCGCCGGTGAGCGAGACGCAGGAGGCGACCGTGTTGCCCCACGCCAGGTCCGGGATCTTCGGGAAGTCGTCGCTCGTGCCGAAGCGCCACTTCGCGAACGCCTTCTCGTAGACGGCGGGCCAGATCTCCCCCGACTCGAACGAGTGGGCGAAGGCCGAGACGCTGCCGCCCGACCCGACGAGCACCCGATCCGACACCTCGACCGTGCCCCAGCCGCCCGAGCCGTAGCCGCCGCTGCCGCCGAAGAAGCTCACCTGGTGGGTGAACGAGTCCTGGCCGGATGCGGTGGCGCGGGTGCGGTCGGCGATCGTGAACGGCTTCGCCCAGGCCACCGACGACATCGCGGCGATGAAGTAGCAGTCGGCGACCGAGCCCTGCACCGGGTCGAAGAACTCGGTGGTCTCGTTGTAGAAGCGCCCGGTGTCCTGCCAGCTGTACCCCGGCGGGTGGTAGCCGGGCTCCAGCGGGAACAGCACGTCGAGCACGCGGTCGTCGAACAGGTGCGCGTAGCGCAGCTTCAGGTCGCCGGCCCGCCCGAGCTGGGCGAACACCCCGTCGCGGGTGAGGGTGGCGCCCCGCACCGGCACGTCGGAGGGGTTCTTCTCGCCGAGCGCGGCCAGCACGTCCGCGAGCGTCGACGCCTGCGACAGGTCCGGCGTGCCGGTCTCCTTGTCGTCGGTGTCGTCGTCGCCGCGCGCCGGGGGAGCGGCCGGTCGGGAGCGGGTCGGGCGCCCCTTCGCGAGGGTGCTGCCGTAGAAGATGGGCGAGTCCGCCGAGCCGATGATGTCGGCGTAGGGCAGGTCGAAGACGTCCTCCAGCACGCCCTGCGGATCGCGCGCGCTGTCCCAGTCGATGCGGCGCCCGGCGACGAGCGAGGCGAGGGCGTAGGGGTTGGGGGCACCCGTGGTGGCGAGCGCCTCCTCGTCGGTCGCGGCGCGCGGGCGCACCGCCTCCGAGCTCGTGTGCTTCGTGCGCGAGCGGCTGGATGCGCTGCGCCGAGCGGGACTGGTCGTGGTCATCGTTCTTCCTCTCGAGGAGCGGCGGCGGACACCGTCGGCGGGCATGCGCCCACAGGGGAGAGGAGGCCCGGGAGCCGTCGGTGATACCGGGTCGCGTCGATCTTGCCGCCCGGTTCGGGCGGGCCCTACTCTGCACACAGGAGCGGTGCGCAGCCGAGGGAGGGCGGAGATGTCGCGGTTGACCCAGGCCCTCATCCCGCCGTCGCAGCGTCAGACGGCCGAGGATCTGCACGACGCGCTCGACCTCAGCCGCGGCGACGTGGTGCGCAAGCGCGGCGCGTTCTTCATCATGCTGGTGCTGTCCGGCGTTATCGCGATCTGCGGCGTCATCGCCGACTCGACGGCGACGGTCATCGGCGCGATGATCATCGCCCCGCTCGCCACGCCGATCCAGGGCATGGGCTTCGGCATCGTCACCGGGCATCCGCGTCTCGTGCTGCGCAGCTTCCTCTGGATGGTCGCCGGGGTGGCGATCGTCATCGTGCTCGGCACCCTGTTCTCCTCGATCGTGATCGACCCCGCATCGCTGACGACGAACTCGCAGATCACGGGGCGCACCTCGCCGCAGCTGCTCGACATGATCGCCGCCCTCGCGACCGGGTTCGCGGGCGCCTTCGCGATGTCGCGCCGGGATCTCAGCACCGTGCTGCCGGGGGTCGCGATCTCGATCTCGCTCGTGCCGCCGCTCGGGGTCGTCGGGGTGTGCGCCGGTCAGGGTGCGTTCGACCTCGCGTTCGGCGCGCTGCTGCTGTTCGCCCTCAACGCGCTGGCGATCGTGATCGCCGCGAGCATCGTGTTCACGGTCGCCGGCTACGCCCGCGAACCCAGCTCGATGCCCGCGCCGCGTCGCCGCCGGGCCTACCTGATCGTGGCCCTGCTGTCGCTCGTCGTGCTCGTGCCGCTCGTGCTCAACTCGATCGTGACGCTCGCCCTCGCCTCCTGGAACGCCCAGATCCGTGATGCGAGCGTCGCGTGGATCTCCACGAAGCAGGGCTCCCACGTCGACGACGTGCGGTGGGTCGGCCTCACGGCCACGGTCGACGTCGTGACGCCGGACGGCGACATCCCGCAGCTCGGCGACCTCTCGGCCGAGCTGAGCGACCTGCCCTCGTTCGTGAGCGTGGTGGTCGACGTCAGCATCGCGACCGAGCACCAGGTGCGCTGAGCCGCCTCCTCGTGGCGATCGCCAGCACTCCGAGTGCGGCGAGGCCGAGACCGAGCACCGCGAGCAGGTCGACGCCGTCGAGTCCGGTTCCGGCGAGGCCGCTGCCGTCGGGGTCCGGTCCGGGTGGGGGTCCGGGCGGCGGTCCAGGTGGGGCGGGGAAGGGGTAGCGGTTCTGCACGCGCGCGGTCTGCACGACCGGTGCGCTGCCCGACCCGTCGGATGCCGTGTCGACGGCGATCGTCGCCCCGTCGCCGAACCGCTCCTGCTCGCCATAGGTTCCGACGTCGCCGAGCTCCGACACCGTGCAGTCGGCGCCGAGGGGGATTCCGAGGATGTCGGTGCGCAGCCCGCCGCCTCGGCTGAGGGTGAGGGCACCGTCATCCGGAAGGGCGAGCGGCACCCCCGCGACGGTGCACTCGACCTGGAAGTCGAACTCGTCGGGCGCCTGGGCGAGGTCGCCGACGATGAGCTTCGTGACGCCGAGGTCGCCGGCGAGCAGCATGACACCCGCCTGCACGGGCGCCGACGAGAGGGGGCTCCCGACGAGCAGCTGGGCGGTCACCCCCGCCTGGTTCCACGCGATGCCCGGGTCGGTGTCGGGAACGTCGATCGGCGCGCCGTCGACGAGCGTGCTCGACGCGGGCTCGTTCACCGTGCGGTACCGCAGCTCGACGCTGTCGCCGGGGGCGAGGGGGATGCGCTGGAAGACGATCGTCACCCGGATCGCGGTGATCGCCTCCGGATCACCCGTGTACCCGGACAGCGTCTCCCACACGGCGGTGGTGTCGCAGGTCGGGTCGCTCAGCCACACGGATCCGGGGGCGGCCCCCGTGCAGGGGTCGGCGCTCGTCGTGACCTCGGTGGTGATGTCGAGTCCCACGATCGGACGCACGGTGATCGAGTCGGTCACGAGCACCGGGTGGTACTCCGACAGCCGCGCGCTGCCGGTCGCCAGCATCCGGTCGCCCGGTCGGGGCAGCGGGTCGACGATGGTGACGGCCGAGTAGTCGATCGTGCCCGCGTTCACCACCGAGAACTTCCACTCGTCCTCCGCGCCGACGGCGGAGTACGAGGCGCACGGCAGGCGGGTGAAGCCCTCGGAGTCGACCGCGCACCCGGCGCTCGGGTCGGACGGGTTCGCCTCGCCGTCGACGACCGCGCCGTCGACGTCGCCGTTCACGTACTTGGCCGCGTACAGGGCCCCGCCCGGGTTCGGTTGCACGAAGTTCGAGGTGCCGCACTGGTCGGTTGCGAGTCCGGTGAGCAGTCCCTGGGCGTTGCCGGAGGTGTTGGTGCAGTCGTCGAGGGGGTCGGCCGAGTCCACGAGGAAGTCGTTGACCGCCGACTGGCCCGCGGAGAGGCCCGGCAGCAGTGTCAGCGCGATCGTGATCGTGAAGGTCTCGCCGGGCGACATCCGGTTCGCGCCCGCGGGCCAGGTGAAGGTCAGCGTCTTCCCGTCGGGCGAGCTCGACAGCGACACCGCGGTGCCGAGGGTGCCTCCCGCGCTCGTCGCGTAGCTCGGGGGCGTGCCGTCCCATTCGAGCGCGGCGGGAAGCCGGTCGACGACCTCGTCGATCGTCACGAAGCCGGTGCCCGTGTCGGTGAACTCGAGTGTCCAGTCTCCCGTCGACCCGACCGCCACATTGTGGCCCGACCCGGGCTGGGTCTTGACGACGTCGAGGCCGCGCGTGCCGGGGTCGAGCACGATGCCGTCGTCGGCCTCGGCGGTGGCGGTGCTGAACAGGCCGTCGGTGCGTTCGCTCGCCGCGGTGACGGTGTCGTCGAGCTGCCCGGGGAACGGGAGCGGGGTGCCGTCGCGCTGGGTGCCGAGCAGGGTCACGGTGAAGCCGGCGGCGGCGCTCCACGGCGCCGCGGGTGCGGTGTGCGAGAACACGTCGCCGTCCGTGCGGTCGAACACGAACCGCACACCCCGGACGCTGTCGGGCGGCACCGGGGGCAGCACCGGTGTCGCGCCCGCGACCCCCGGGATCCACACCCCCGCGACGAGCACGTCGACGCGCACCTGATCGGCGCCCGCGGGGAGGGTGGCGATCAGTGCGGGGTCGTCGGCGAGCCGCACCCCGTTCCAGAACGCCGGGTCGTCGTCGGTCAGGGTCACCGATTGCGGCGCGGCGGTCGCCGTCCCGGAGTCGGCGGTGAGCGCCACATCGGGATCGGTCGTCGGCGCGTCGACCTCGAGCACCGAGTCCGGCGTGATGCTCTTCCCGGCGACGACGTCCAGTCGAGCGTCCGTGAGGGTGACGGTGGCGTCGCCGGAGGCGTACGGAGCGGACGCCGGGTCGTCGGGGTCGGGGGCGAGCACGGGGTCGTATGCCTGACTCTGGGCGATGTTGCGCACGTCGCTCGCGACCACGTCGAGTCCCGTGCTGCGGGCGGTCGCGCGCAGACGGGTGTTCAGCACCAGCCGCAGCTCGTTGCCCTGGCTGAGCGAGCCGCCATCGGTCTCCGGCGATCCCCCCTGATACACGACGCTGACCCCGACCACGTCGGCGAGCTCGGCCTCGCCGAGCGCCGTCACGGCGTCGATCGACATGCTCGTCGTCGAGAGCACGCCCGCGGCGGAGCGGTGCCACAGCGTGACGGTCGAGGCCGACGTCGAGACCTCGCTCGGGTCGTCGAACACGAAATGCACCAGCAGCAGGTCGAACTGCTCGAAGGGGTTCTCGGCGGCGACGTATGCGCGTCCCGCGAACGGATCCCCGTCCCAGTCGTCGGCCGGCATGACGCACTGGTCGAGGGAGCCCGGAGGACACGGTGTCGGGTCGGTGATCCGGATGTACGGCGCCCGCGCGGGGGAGGTGTTCTCGGCGAAGAGCCGATACGTCACCTGGGGGTAGTCGGCCGCCGGCACGTCGTCCGACTCGGGGATGGCGATCTCGGTCGGGTCGGCGACCTTGCGGACCGACACCCCGGGCAGCTCGTCGATCAGCGTGACCGAGTCGCGGTCGGCGTCCGACTGCATGCCGTCGACGGAATGGTCGGCGTCGATCCGCGCCGAGTTCCAGATGACGTTCGGATCGAGCCCGTTGTAGCCGTGCTTCGCCGTCACCCACGGATCGTTCGGGTTGGTCGGCGCGGTCGCGACCACGCGCACGGTGTTGCGCAGCTGCCAGGTGAGGTCGATCGGGCGCTGCACCCCGCCCGGCGAGGAGGCGACCCCCTCACCGGGGGCGGGCGCCGTCGGATCGGTGGAACCCACGCGGGCCGCGTCGTCCGGCAGGATCGTGATGCGCACCCCCGTGGTGTCGGCGGTCTCCTCCGGCAGCAGTGCGTAGCCGACGAAGCCGCTCGCGTCCATCCAGCTGCCGGGCGGGGTCACCGTCACCCAGGCGCCGGAGCGGAACAGCTCGACAGCAGTCACCTGGTCCCACTGCAGACGCGGGTCCTGGGCGAAGCTGATCGGATCGATCGACAGCAGGTCGAAGGCCTGGAAGGTCGTCGAGGCCGCGCCATCCGGATCCGCTCCCGGCGCCGTCGCCGGATCGGTCACCACGACGCTGTCGAAGCCGGGTCGCGGCACGTACCAGCCCAGTCGCGTGGTGGCCGTGTCGCCCGATTGCGAGACCAGGGCGTCGAGGTCGCTGGTGTGATCAGCCGCCTCCACCCAGCGCTTCGTGATGACGGGGCCGTCTCCTGATCCGGTCGTGATCTCGATCTGCGCGTCGTCGGATGCCTGGCGGTCTCCGCTCTCGATGGGGTCGTCGATGCCGCTGACGACCGCCGAGGCGTCGGCGTGGGCCCAGTCGAGGTACGGCGTCGCGAGGCCGTCGTCGGCGGTGTCGGTGGGTCCCGTGCCGTCGCGGAGGGTGTCACGTGCCACGAATCCGATGTTCGGCTGCACGGACTGGCCCTGCGCGAACCCGCTCGGGTCGTCGAAGGTGAAGCGGATGCCGACGACGTCGGAGGTCGCCGTCGGTGCCAGCGCGGCGACCAGCTCGGCGTGGCTCATCGTGTAGATGAACGCGGAGCTCTGCGGGGGCACGACCACGAGGGTCAACCAGCTCGGGTCGCCGTCGACCTGGTACTCGATCGTCAACGTCGTGTTCGCCGGCACCTGGGTCGCGGCGATGGAGTACAGGTCGAAGCCGTTCCAGAACGCGTTGGGGTCACCCGTGCCGGAGTCACCCGAACCCCAGCTGTCCTCCACGACGATGGTGGTGGGATTCACATCCGCGGCCCCCGTGCCGGTCGTCGCGGTGATGGTGGCGAGCACGTTGCCGCCCGGCTCGACCGCCGAACTGGGGCTCAGCTGCTTCGCGAGGTTCAGATCGACCTCGGGGAAGACGACGTCGAGGGTCGCGGGCGCGACCTGGGTGTCGGTTCCGGCGGCATTCGTCGCGGATGCCGACAGGGCGTTGACCCGGCTGTCGGTCGGATCGCCGAGCGAGACGAGTTCGGTCGACGGGGTGACCTCGGCGGGAATGGTCGCGACGACCCCGGGCGCGAAGTCGCCCGTGAAGGTGACCGTGAAACCGGTGACCGTCCCGGCGGGCGGCGTGGGTGCGGTGCCGCAGATGAAGGCGGCGGGCGCCTGATCGACGCCCCCGATCTGCCAGGAGATCGTCGGGGAGGCGCTCACCACAGCCGGGCAGTCGATGCCGCCGGGGAACCCCGTGAAGAGGTAGTCGTCGTCGAAGAACCCGACGTCGACGAGCGTGAGCGTGTCGACGGGTCCGTTGGAGGCGTTGGTCGCGGTGAGTGTCGCCGTGCTCGGGGAGCCCGCCGGCACGGTCGACGGGGCGAAGCTCTTCCCGGGGGTGACGGCGACCGTGAGGGGCGTGATCTCGAACGGTGCCGTCCAGTCGTCGGTCACCGGCGGCTCCCCGTCGAAGACGAGCGTGCCCGATATCTCGTTCGTCATGCTGGTGCCGGTGACGAGCGACGAGGCGTCGTCGCGGTCGGTGGCGCGTTGGGCGACCTGGATCGGCACCGTGACGCTCGCATCCGGGGCGATGCCGGTCTCGTAGACGAGGCGGATCCCGCCGACATCCGCCGGGTCGGCGACGCTCGTCGGAAGGGTCGGCGTCGTGGCGGGCGCGCCGTCGGTCGTCCAGTTCCATGTCGCGCCGTCGAACACGTAGGCCTGAACCGTCACCGTGGTCGCGTCGGGAGGGAGGCTGCTCGCGCCGAACCCCGTGAAGTCGACGATCCGGAACGGGTTCGAGGCGTCGAGGGCGGCTGCGCCGTCGGGCGCCGTCGCCGGTTCCTGGATCACGAGCTGTTCGGCCGCGATGTTGGAGGCGTTGCCCGAGGTCACGGTGATCGTCGACGGCTCACCGGGGTCGAACTGCTGGCTCGCGGGCTCCCACAGCTTGTCGCCCGTGATCGCGGTCTCGATCGGCACGGTCACCCGCACCTGGGCCGGATCGGCGAGAGGGGGGACGACACCGTCGGGCGGGTTGTCCCACGTGACGGAGGCGGTGTTGGTGAGCAGCGCCCCGTTGGCCGGCCAGTCGGGGCTGAGGTCGTCGGGCACGTGCAGGGTGATCGACAGCACGCCCGCGCCGATCGGCAGGCCGAGCACGCCGCCGCCCAGGTCGGCGGTGAACTCGACGGTGGGGGCGCATCCGGCGACGACGGGGCCGGGCGCGACGCATCCGTCGGGGTCGAAGGTGAACGGGACCGTGTCGGGGTCGATGGAGTACGACACCAGGTCGAGCCCGACGAACTCGGCGGGCAGGGGGTCGCTGATCCGGGCGCCCTCGCACGGGGAGTCGGCGCACTGCACCGTGATCGTGAAGGTGAAGGAGTCACCCGGGCCGACGTCGGCGAGCTCGCCACCGTCCACCGCCTTCTGGATCGACATGCCCGCCGGGGCCGCCGATGCCGGCGCCGCGGGCACAGCGACCATGGCGGCGACCGCCAGCAGACCGCTGAGCGCGGCCGCGACGACGCGGCGCGCGCGGCCCTTCGGCGACCGATCGGACGTGGATGTCGTGGTCACGTGCTCCCCCCGACGAGGTGGACACATCCATCGGAAGTGTCCACCGGGAGGGGTGGGAGGGCGTCACCCGCCGCGGGTGGTCGTGACCGCGCGCGTCAGAACACGTCGGGCGACGGGGTCGATGCCCAGCGGATGGTGACATCCGCGTGCCGGTCGAAGCGGTACCCGGAGCCGCGTACGGTGCGCACGATGTCCTCGTAGGCGCCGAGCTTCGAGCGCAGCCGCCGCACGTGCACGTCGATGGTGCGCTCGTTCGGCACCTCCTCGGTGCCGTCCGACCAGAGCGTCGCGATGATCTCGTGGCGGTCGATCGTGCGGCCCTCGCGGAGCACGAGGAACTGCAGCAGCTCGAACTCCTTGTAGGTCAGCGGGGCGATCTCGCCGTCGAGCTGCACGCGCTTGCGCGAGATGTCGATCACGACACCGCCCTTCGGCTCCGGCGGCTCGGCGGGGGCGGCCGACTGGCGGTGCTTGGCGAGGGCTGCCGGATCCTGCAGGGCGAGCCGCACGACCTCGACGTCGCGACCGCCCGCACCGCGCGGGGCGAGGGCGACGGCGGCGTAGGTCTCGGCATCCGGCACGAGGTCGGCGATGGTGCGCTTGAGCGCCTCGACGAGCTGGGGGAGCGAGACGCCGGAGGTGGCGGCGGTCAGCTCGTCGACGCCCACGTAGAGGGCGAAGCCGCGGGCCTCGGTGCCCTCGGGCACCGCGCGGATGCGGGGGCGTTCGGCCTCGGGCGCCGGCTGCGAGACGGCGCGCGTGGCGGGGTAGGGACGGGTCGGGGGGCGGAGGGTGTCGAGGGTGGCGAGAGACATGTCGTCGAATCCTTGCGAGGTGTCGGCGGCCGCGTCATCGAGGGGAGCGGCGGGCCGGGAGCTGTCGAAGCGGGAGGCGTCATCCGGGGACGGACGTCCGGATTCCGGGGAGTTCACCATGGGTCAACTCGGGCGCGAGGTGGCCTTACGCACACATTCGACAACACATGACCGTGCGCACCGGCATCATCATGCCGGCGTTCCCGAAGGCCTCGACGGAGGTCGTGGGGCGCGCGTGAACGGTCATGGGGGCAAGTCTGGGTGAGAGTTACGCCGTGTGTCAACCAGGCGGGGCGCCGACGTAACACAACACGTAACACAGGCTCATACGAGGCCGTAGAGGCGATCGCCGGCGTCGCCGAGGCCCGGCACGATGTAGCCCTTCTCGTTGAGCTTCTCGTCGAGCGCGCCGACGACGATCGTCACCTCGCGGCCCTCCGTCGCCTTCCGCACCGCCTCGATGCCCTCGGGGGCGGCGATGAGGCACACCGCGGTCACGTCGACGGCGCCGCGCTGGAACAGGAACTCGATCGCCGCGCCGAGCGAACCGCCGGTCGCGAGCATGGGGTCGAGGATGAAGCACTGTCGGTTCGAGAGGTCGTCGGGCAGGCGCTCGGCGTAGGTGGTGGGCTGCAGCGTCTCCTCGTCGCGGACCATGCCGAGGAAGCCGACCTCGGCGGTCGGCACGAGCTTGACCATGCCCTCCAGCATCCCGAGGCCGGCGCGCAGGATCGGCACCACGAGGGGGCGCGGGGTCGCGATCGCCAGGCCCTTCGCCTCGGCGACCGGCGTCTGCACGGTCACCTCGGTGGTGCGCACGTTGCGGGTGGCCTCGTACGCGAGCAGCGTGACGAGCTCCTCGGCGAGCGAGCGGAACACCGGCGACGGGGTGCGCTCGTCGCGCAGCACGGTGAGCTTGTGGGTGATGAGCGGATGGTCGGCGACGTGCACTCGCATAGGCTTCAATCTATGCCCTCAGGCGCCGATGAGGAGGCCATGCGCCTCGCGCTCGCCGAGGCGGAGCTCGCCCTCGCATCCGGGGATGTTCCGGTCGGCGCGGTGCTGCTCGACCGGGACGGATCGGTGCTCGCGCACGGCCGCAACGAGCGCGAGAAGCACGGCGACCCGACGGCTCACGCCGAGGTCGTCGCGATCCGGCGGGCCGCCGAGACCCGGGGCGACTGGCACCTCGACGGCACGACCCTCGTGGTGACGCTCGAGCCCTGCGTGATGTGCGCCGGTGCGATCCTGGCCGCGCGCATCCCGCGTGTCGTCTTCGGCGCCTGGGACGAGAAGGCCGGGGCCGCCGGCAGCGTGCACGACCTGCTGCGCGACCGCCGCCTGCCCGCCCGCGCCGAGGTGGTGCCGGGCGTGCTCGAGGCCGAGTCCGCCGCCCTCCTCACCCGCTTCTTCGAGGACGCCCGAGCCTCCGAGCTCTGAGCCCAGCCCCGAGAGTACGCACATCCGCGTACTCTCACCCGCGAAAGTACGCGGATGTGCGTACTCTCACGGAGTCGGGTCAGTGCCAGAAGACGGCGACCACCACGTTGACGATGGCGAGGCCGCCTGCGGTGTGGAACCACGGCTTCACCCGTCCGCCGCGACGCTGCGCCACGAACGCGAGGATCGCGGCCACCAGCACGACGAGCGCGATCACGAGCTTCACGGTGATCTTGATCATGTTCAGGTCGTGGTCGCCGGCCTGGGCGACGCCCACGAGCCCCACGCCCGACACCACCTGGGTGATCGCGCCCGCCAGGATCACGCCGACCGCGAAGCCGTCGTCCTTGCGCATCTGCACGAAGAAGGTGCCGATCACGGCCGCGAGACCCAGCATGTGGGCCGTGAACAGGATGCTGTGCAGGATGTCCATCGTTGCTCCTCCCGCGGAGCTCAGTCCGCGCTCTTGATGACGATCGCGTCGGTGGGCGGGTTCTCGCCGTGGGCGACGTAGATGTCGGGCTCGAGGTAGATCACCCGGGCCGCCGGAACCGCCGCGCGCACATCCGCCTCGATCGCGTCGATCGCCGCCGCGACCTCGACCGCACGGGCCGCCTTCGGAACCGCGATCTTCGCGGCGACCATGAGCTCCTCCGGCCCGAGGTAGAGGGTCTTCATGTGGATGACGGCCTCGACGAGGGGGTGGTCGTTCAGCGCGGCCAGGATCTTCGCGTGGTCGTCGGGGGTGGCGCCCTCGCCGACGAGCAGGCTCTTGGTCTCCACGCCGAGGATGATCGCGACGAGCACCAGCAGCACGCCGATCGCGATCGTGCCGATGCCGTCCCAGACGTTGTCGCCCGTGAGGATCGTGAGGCCGACGCCGATGAGCGCGAACACGAGCCCGGTGAGCGCCGCCACATCCTCCAGCAGCACCACCGGCAGCTCGGGCTGCTTCGCGCGTCGCACGAACTGCACCCAGCTCTGCCTGCCGCGGAGCGGATTCGACTCCTTCACCGCGGTGCGCAGCGAGAAGCCCTCGAGGAAGATCGCGATCACGAGCACCAGGATCGGCAGCCAGGCGTTCTCGAGCGGATGCGGGTGCGTCAGCTTCTCGACGCCCTCGTAGATCGAGAACACGCCGCCGACCGAGAACAGGATGATCGAGACGACGAAGGCGTACACGTAGCGCTCGCGGCCGTAGCCGAACGGGTGCTCGGCATCCGCGGACTTCTTGGCCTTGCGCCCGCCGAGCAGCAGCAGCAGCTGGTTGCCCGAGTCGGCGACCGAGTGCACCCCCTCGGCCAGCATCGAGCTGGAGCCGGAGAAGAACCACGCGACGAACTTCGTGATCGCGATGCCCAGGTTCGCCAGGAATGCCGCGATGATCGCCTTCGTACCGCCGGACGCGCTCATGCCTCGATTCTAGGATGAGGGCCATGACCACCCTCCCGCCCCTCGCCGTGCTGGGCGCCGGTTCGATGGCGGGAGCCATCGTGCGCGGCCTGATCGCCTCGGGTGTCGACCCCGCGTCCGTCGCCGTCAGCACGCGCAGCGCCGCGTCCGCGGCGGCCTGGCGGGCCGAGGGGGTGCGCGCCGAGTCGCTGGAGGAGAACCCGCACGCCAACGCGGGCGTCGTGGGCGGTGCGGGCGCGGTGCTGCTCGGCGTCAAGCCCGCCATGGTCGTCGACACCCTGCGCGAGATCGCCGGCGCCCTCGACGCGCGCGCCGTCGTCGTGAGCGTCGCGGCGGGCATCACGACGGCGACGATGGAGGGCGTCGTGCCGAACCCCGTCGTGCGCACGATGCCCAACACCCCCGCGCTCGTGCGCCGCGCGGTCACGGGCGTGGTCGCGGGTTCGCGGGCGGGCGACGCGGAGCTCGCGATCGCCCGGGCGATCTTCCAGGCCGTCGGAACGGTCGTGGAGCTGCCCGAGGAGCGGATCGACGCCCTGTCGGCGATCTCCGGATCCGGTCCCGCGACGTTCTACTACCTCACCGAGCAGCTCACCGAGACGGCCGAGCGGCTCGGGTTCACGCGGGAGGAGGCGCGTCTTCTCGCCGAGCAGACGCTCGTCGGATCGGCCGAGCTGCTCGCCGCGACCGGGGAGGAGCCCGCCGAGCTTCGGCGCCGGGTGACGAGCCCCAAGGGCACCACCGAGCGCCTCATCGCCGTGCTCGACGAGGCGCGGCTCGCCGACGTCTTCGAGCGCGCCGCCGAGGCGGCCATCGCCCGCGCCCGCGAGATGGCGCGCGGCTGAGCGGTTAGGACTGCAGCGACGCGAACTTCTCGAGGTCGGCGGTGGAGCCCGACGCGATGATGAGGTCGTGGTTCGAGATCATCGTCTCGGGCGTGGCGTAGGTGAAGTCCTTGCCCGGGCTCTTCACCCCGACCACCGTGATGCCGTAGCGCTGGCGCACGTGCGACTCGGCGAGGCTGAGGCCGCGGATGGGCTTCGGCGGGTACATCTTCACGATCGCGAAGCCGTCGTCGAACTCGATGAAGTCGATCATGCGCCCCGACACCAGGTGCGCGACCCGCTCGCCCGCCTCCGCCTCCGGGTAGATCACGTGGTTGGCGCCGATCCGGCTGAGGATCTTGCCGTGCGACTGGCTGATCGCCTTCGCCCAGATCTGCGGCACCTTCAGGTCGACGAGGTTCGCGGTGATGAGCACGCTCGCCTCGATCGAGCTGCCGACCGCGACCACCGCGATCTGGAAGTCCTCGGCGCCGATCTGGCGCAGCGCGTCGATCGATCGCGCGTCCGCCTGCACGGCGTGGGTGACCCGCTCGGCCCACTTCTGCACGAGGCCCATGTCCTCGTCGACCGCCAGCACCTCGCGGTCGAGCCGCTGCAGCTGCCCCGCGGTGGCGGCGCCGAACCGGCCGAGCCCGATCACGAGAACGGGTGCGTCGTGGGCGATCTTCTCAACCAACGATGGGCCTCTCCTCCGGGCGGCGGAACAGCTGCCGCCGCGTGGACGCCGCGAGCGCCGCGGCGAGTGTCACTGTACCGATGCGTCCGAAGAACATGGTCGCGGCCAGCACGTATTGCGCGGGGTCGCTCGCGCTCTGCGTGAACCCGGAGCTCAGGCCGCAGGTCGCGAAGGCGCTGATCACGTCGAACAGCACGTAGTCGAGCCGCTCGTCGTCGTTGATGAGCAGGATCGCGATGCTCGAGGCCGCCACGATCGTCGCGCCCCAGAGCACCACGGAGACGGCGAGGCGCAGCACATCCGACGGGATGCGGCGCCCGTAGGCCTCGAGGTCGTCGTTGCCGCGCGCCTCGGCGAACGCGGCGAGGAACAGGATCGCGAGGGTCGTCACCTTGATGCCGCCCGCGGTGGATGCCGAACCGCCGCCCACGAACATCAGCATGTCGGTCACGAGCAGGCTCGAGCCGTCGAGCGAGGGGATGTCGATGGTCGAGAATCCGCCCGAGCGCGCCATCGCCGACAGGAAGAACGACTGCAGCACCCGTTGCCCGGGGTCCATCGCGCCCATGGTCGCCGGGTTGAAGAACTCGAGCAGGAAGTAGGCGAGCGCACCCCCGACGAGAAGCAGCGCGAAGGTCACGAGCGTGAGCTTCGTGTGCAGCGACCAGCGGCGCGGATGCAGGCTGCGGCGCAGCGTGTAGATCACCGGGAAGCCGATCGCGCCGAGGATCACCGACACCATGATCGTGATCAGGAACCACGGGTCGCCCGAGAACGGACCGAGGCCCTCGCTCGTCGGGGTGAACCCGGTGTTCGTGAACGACATCGCCGACCAGTAGAAGGAGTGCAGCACGGCGGTGCCCGGATCCTCCCCGGCGAGCAGCAGGCGCGGGAAGAGCACCGCGGCCACGATGAGCTCGATCACGATGACGCTCGTGGCGACCGTGAGCAGCAGACCGCCGGTCTCGCCGAGGCGCACCGCCTGCCCCTCCGCGACCGGGCCGCGGTGGATGCGCAGCGGGTTCGCATCGCCCGCCGCGATGAGCTTCTGCCGCAGGCCGAGGCGGCGGCTGATCACCAGGCCGAGGATCGAGGCGAGCGTCAGCACGCCGATGCCGCCCACCTCGACGCCGACGAAGATCACGACGTGCCCGAACGGCGACCAGAAGCTCGCCATGTCGACCGTCGTGAGCCCCGTGACGCAGATCACCGACACCGCGGTGAAGAGCGCGTCGACGAAGGGCGCGCGCTCGCCGGTCGCCGTCGAGATCGGCAGCGAGAGCAGCAGCGTGAAGGTGCCGACGAGGATGGCGAAGACCGTGATGGCGAAGCGCGCCGGCGTCAGGGTGGCGAAGTCGCCGATCCCGTCGACGATGCGCGCTCCGAGAGGTTCGCGCTGCACCGGCTTGGTGCGCATCCGTCCCCCTCAGCTCGTCCGCCGGATCCGGGTCATGGTACTCCCCGGGTCGCCTGGCTAGTCTGTCGGAATGGCCGACATCTTCGACGTCCTGGCGGACGGTACTCGCCGTGAGATCCTCCGGCAGCTGCTCGAGAGCCGCGGCGAGCTCGCCGTCGGCGATCTCGTGACCGAGCTCGGCATCGCCCAGCCCACGGTGTCGAAGCACCTGAAGGTGCTGCGCGAGCACGGTCTGGTCGGCGTGCGCGAGGAGGGACAGCACCGCTACTACCACCTCGACGCGAGCCCGCTCGAGGAGATCGAGGTGTGGCTGGAGCCGTTCACCGACTTCACCGTCGGCACCGACGAGAACGGTGCGACCACCGTCTACGCCGCGTGGGCGGGCGCCGAGTTCGGCGACCGGCTGGGCCGCACGGCCGCCGAGACGGCGAACGTCGCCCGCGTCGCGTTCGAGACGGCGCAGGAGAAGATCGAGGGCGCCCGCGCCCGGGTCAGCGAGAAGCTGCCGAAGCTCCGCAAGAGCTGAGCGCGCTCAGTCCGCCGACTCCGCGAGCGTCTCGTGGATGCGGCGGAGGTCCTCGAGGAGCGACCCGACGAGGATCCAGTGCCCCGACGACGGCGCGCCGATCACGAGCGGCGAGGTGAGCGCGGGGATCGACTGGGTCGGCGGGTCGCCCGGCTCCGCGCTCGTGCGTCGCATCACCCGGCGCACGTCGTGGGCGGCGCGACGCAGCTGCTCGGCGATCGCCCGCACGGTGGGCTCCTCGGCCAGGCCCGTGTCGTAGCGGTCGTAGACCGCCCGCGTCATTCCGATCACCTGGGTCACGATCGGGCCGAGCCGGGCGAGCGTCGCCTCGAGCCGCCGCAGCTCCTCGCGGCGTCGCCGGGCCCGCGGGTTGAGCGTGAGGGATTCGGCGGCGGATGCGATCGCGTCGGTCGCGGTCTGCACCATCGGTCGCATGAGCCGCGCCGTGAGCATGAGCTCCTCGAGCTGGGCGGGGGTCTGCCGTTCGCCGAGGGCGGTCGCGAGGCGGTCGAGCGAGGCGGCCACCTCGCCGCCCAGCGCGTCGACCGTGCGCTGTGCGGGCGCGAGCGCGACGGGCGGCACGAACGCGAGGTTCACGATGAACCCGATGACCGCGCCGATCACCGTCTCGAGCACGCGGTCGAGCGCGTAGTCGGGGGTCGCGGCCCCGAGGGCGAGCACGAGCAGCGCGCTGATGGCGACCTGGTTCGAGGTGCCCGTCGTCATGCGCAGCGCCCAGGCGACCGCGAGCGCGGCGACGACGGCGACGAGCACGACCCACGTCGCCTGTCCGAAGGCGAGGGCCAGGGCCGAGGCGATGACGACGCCGGCGACGACGCCCACCGAGCGCTCGATCGCCTTGGCGACCGACTGGTTGAGGCTCGGCTGCACGACGAGCAGCGCCGCGATCGCGGCGAAGACGGGCAACGGACCCGGGATCAGCCATCCGGCCACCAGCCAGGCGACGATGGTCGCGACCGCCGACTTCGCGACCTGCAGCCACGGCTGGCGGCGCGAGGCGCGGAACGTCGCGAGCACCCTCATGCCTCCAGCGTCCCACGCCCGGATGCACGGCCGGCCGGGTCCTGGACACGGGATCGCCCGAACCTCTACTCTGTGGCAGAGCACTCCTGCCACAGGAGTCACACCACCCACACAGCTATCGAGGCGGACATGGCACGCGATCTCTCCGACGTGCGCTTCCTGACGGTCCAGGAGGTCGCCGACATGATGCGCGTCTCCTCGATGACCGTGTACCGCCTCGTGCACTCGGGAGAGCTGCCGGCCGTGCGCTTCGGGCGCTCGTACCGCATCCCCGAGTCGGCGGTGGCGGGCGTCGTGGGCATCGCCGACCACGACATCCAGGCCGGCTGATAGAATCACCCGGTTAGGCTTCCCGCGGTTCGACACGGACCCGGTGGTCCGCTAGTCGAACGAATGAGGTGAACATGGGTTCCGTCATCAAGAAGCGCCGCAAGCGCATGGCGAAGAAGAAGCACCGCAAGCTTCTGCGCAAGACGCGTCACCAGCGTCGCAACAAGAAGTGACAGATGGCCCCGGGATCAGTCCCGGGGCTTCGTCTTTCCCCGGCCGACCTGCTTGGCCTCTCGGCGCACCACCTTCTGCTGCGCCTTGATGGACGCCGGGTCGAGCCGCATCGTCGGCCAGCCCTTCTCGGCGGCGTAGCGGGTGAGCCCCGCATCCGGGTTCACCGCGACGCGGTTGCCGACGAGCTCGAGCAGCGGGATGTCGTTGCGGCTGTCCGAGTACGCCCAGGACGCGGCGAGGTCGGCCCCGAGCTCGTCGGCGAGGGCGCGTGCCGCGACGGCCTTGTGCTCCGCGTGCAGCACCGTGCCGATGAGCCGTCCCGTGTAGACGCCGTCCACCGCCTCGACCCGGGTGCCGAGGGCCCCGGTCAGACCCAGCTTGGTCGCGATGAGCTGCCCGACCTCGATCGGGGTCGCCGAGACGAGCCACACCTGGTGGCCCTTCGCGAGGTGCTCGTGGGCGAGCGCCACCGTCTCGGGCCAGAGCCGCGGGCGGATGCGGTGCTCCCAGATCGACTCGGCCAGCCCCTGGATCTGCTCCTCGGTGTGCCCGGCGACGAGTCCCAGGGCCCGCTCCTTCGCGGTTCCCATGTGCTCGTGGTTCTCGCCGACCTTGATGAAGCGGCGCTGGTGCCAGCCGAACAGCAGGATGTCGCGCCAGCCGATGATGCCGCGCGCCCAGGCCTCGCGTCCCACGTGGAACACGCTCGTGCCGTGCATGAGCGTGTTGTCCACGTCGAAGAAGGCGATGACGGGGCGTTCGCTCGGGCTCGGGTGGTGCGGGTCCTCGGGCATGACCCCCATAGTCTAGGTGGGTGTCCGCACCGCGCCTGACCCTCCTCGGCAAGCCCGGATGCCATCTGTGCGACGACGCCCGGGCGATCGTGCTCGAGGTGGCGGGGGAGCGCGGGCTCGCGCTCGAGGAGCGCAACATCCTGGAGGACGAGGCGCTGCTCGACCGGTACGCCGAGGAGATCCCGGTGCTGCTGATCGACGACCGGGTGCACACCATCTGGCGCGTCGACCCCGCGCGGTTGCGCCGCGCACTCGACGAGAGGGAGGAGACGGCGTGATCCGTCACATCGTCAGCTGGCGGCTCGCGTCCGCCGATCCGGAGCAGCGCGCAGCCGACGCCGCGGGCATCAAGTCGCGCCTCGAGGGGCTCCGCGGGGTGCTCGCCGCCGAGCGGATCGACGTGGGCGTGGACCTCGGCGCGACGGAGGGCAACTGGCACGTCGTGCTCGACTCCGACTTCGCGGACGCCGACGACCTGGCCGCGTACCAGGTGCATCCGGCGCACGTGGAGGCGGCCGCGTTCATCCGCTCGGTCGCCGAGGCGCGCAGCTGCGTCGACTACGAGCGCTGACCTCGCCGCGCCGTGACCCCCTAGCGGGGGTGGCCGATCCGGTCTAGTCTCCAGGGATCACCTCCCCCCGAGCGTTCGAGGAGCCCCCGATGCGTTTCCAGGTCCTGCGCAGCAAGAACCCCACGCAGCCGTACTTCTGGCGCATCGTCTCCGAGAGCGGGCAGACGGTCGCCGTGAGCGGCAACTACGTCGCCAAGGCCTCGGCGGTCGCGATGGTGGAGGCCGTCATGCGGTCGATCCCGCGCGCCACGATGGAAGACCTCACGGTGCTCCAGGAGCCGCGCTACCAGCAGACGGCGTGAGCCCATCCGTGAGAGCACGCACTTCTGCGTACCCTCACGGTCGACAGCACGCAGAAGTGCGTACTCTCACGGCGTCAGGCGGTTCGGCCCGCGGAAGAGGTAGGTGACCTCGCGGATCGAGGGCTGGTGCAGCAGCAGCATCGTGACGCGGTTGAGGCCCATCCCGAACCCGCCGTGCGGCGGCACGCCGTAGCGGAAGAAGTCGAGGTAGAACCCGAGCTCCTCGGGGTCGAGGCCCTTCTCCTCGGCCTGTGCGACGAGCACGTCGACGCGGTGCTCGCGCTGGGCGCCGGTCGAGATCTCGACGCCGTTGAACAGCAGGTCGTAGCTGTTGGTGAGCGTCGGGTCGTCGGCGTGGCGCATGTGGTAGAACGGCCGGATCCCGGTGGCGTAGTCGGTGACGAACACGAACTCGTGCCCGTACTGCTCCTTGACGTACTCGGCGAGGCGGCGCTCGCCCTCGGGGTCGAGGTCGCCGTCGGCGCGCGGCACGGTGTAGCCGCGGGACTCGAGGATGCTGTGCGCCTCGGCGAGCGGGATGCGCGGGAACGGCGTCGAGGGCACCGTCACCTGGATGCCGAACGCCGCCTCGATCTCGGCCCCGTGCTTCTCGGCCACCGCGGTGAGGCCCGCCACGAGCAGCTGCTCGTGCATGGCCATGACGTCCTCGTGCGAGTCGACCCAGCTCATCTCGGCGTCGACCGAGATGAACTCGGTGGCGTGCCGGCTCGTGAACGACGGGTCGGCCCGGAAGGCGGGTGCGACCTCGAACACCTTGCCGAAGCCGGCCGGCTGCGCCATCTGCTTGAAGAACTGCGGGCTCTGCGCGAGGTAGGCCTTCGTCTCGAAGTACTCCACCTCGAACAGCTCGGCGCGCGACTCGGACGCCGACGCCATGAGCTTCGGGGTGTGGATCTCGATGAAGTCGTTCTCGACCCACCAGCTGCGCAGGGCGTGCAGGAACGTGGTCTGCACCCGGAACACCAGGTTCTGCTCGGGGCGGCGCAGGTCGATGAAACGCCAGTCGAGGCGCTTGTCGATCGACGAGTCCTCGGCGATGGGGATGTCGAGCGCGGGGGCGGCCACCTCGATGTCGCCGATCTTCACCTCGAGTCCGCCGAGCTTCACGCGCTCGTCGTGCTTGAGCTCGCCCGTCACCGTCAGGAAGGTGCCGTGGGTGAGGGCCGAGATGCTCGTGGCGAGCGGATCGGCTCCGGGCTCCTCGATGTCGGTGCGCGGGTGCACGAGCTGCACGGCGCCCGACTCGTCGCGCAGGATGACGAACTGCACCTTCTTCTGATCGCGCACCGTCTCGACCCATCCGGAGACGGACACCGGTCCGTCGGGCTGGGCGGCGAGCTGCTTGACGAGGGTGCGGGAGGTCACGGGGGGAAAGTCTAGTCGCGCCACCGGAGGGGCTATCCTCCGGGCGTGAGCTTCGATCCGCCCGATCCCGACCGGCTCGCCCGGGTGCTCGCGCCGCTCGGCGAGCTCACCCGGCTCGACCTGCTCGAGGGCGGCACGTTCGCCTCCGTGTGGGAGGCGGGGTTCGCATCCGGTGCGGAGGCGATCGTGAAGATCGCGCCGGCCGACGACGCCCCCTCGCTGCTGCTCTACGAGGAGCGGATGCTGCGCACGGAGGCGTGGGCCATGGGGCTCGCCGCGGAGCGCGGGTGGCCGTATCCGCGGCTGCTGCTCCTCGACACCGGGCGGGATGCCCTCCCGGTCGACGTACTCGCGATGAGCCGGATGCCGGGCGAGCGCTGGGACCTCGCCGCGGCGACCATGTCGGATGCGGCGAACGATCGCGCGACGCGGGAGCTGGGTGCGGTCCTCGCGCGCGTGCACGCCGAGACGGGTGCGGAGTTCGGCTACCCCGGCTCGTCGACGCTGCGCGCCACGAGCTGGCCCGAGGCGGTCGCGCTCATCGTCGAGAGCCTGCTCGCGGATGCGCGGCGGGCGGGCGTCGCGCTGCCGGATTCCCGCATCCGCGCCGCCGTCGCACGCGGACGGGAGGCGCTCGCCCAGGTCACGGTGCCGCGCCTGGTGCACGGCGACCCGTGGCGCGGCAACGTCTTCGTCGTGCCCGAGTCGGGGCGGGTGCTCGGGCTGATCGACGTGGAGCGGGCGATGTGGGCGGATCCGCTGTTCGACGTCGTCGCCGGCGACGCGATGAACGTCGGCGATCCGGATCCGCGGCTCGCCGCGGTCCCGGTGTTCTCGCCGGACGAGCGCGCCCGGATCGAGCTCTACCGCATCTGGTTCACGGTGCTCATGACGACCGAGATCGTGCCGCGCGGGTTCTCGGGCGACTGGCTCGTGCCCTACCGTGCCGAGCTCGCCGCGAACCTGGCGACGCTGCTGGAGCGCGCCGGCGCCTGACCCCGCCCCGAGCATCCGTCCCAAATCAAGGAGTCGAGCAACCGAAATCAAGGAGCTGCGCGCTTGCCGGGGCCGCAGTGGGCGACTCCACCCTCATCCGTCACATCGGGTCCTTGATTCGGGTTGCTCGACTCCTTGATTCGGGGGGCGGGGGGCGGAGGGCGGATGCGGCTGCGCGGCTAGCCCGCCTCGCGGCGTGACTCCCCGTCGGCGAGATCGCCCCAGCGATGGCCCCAGCTGGCGAGCGGCTGAAGGGCGCGCAGCAGTTCATCGCCGGCGCGGGTCAGGCGGTAGCGCACCTGCACCGGCGTCGTGGGCACGACGGTCCGATCGACGAGACCCGACGCCTCCAGCTCGCGCAGCCGCTGCGCCGCCATCCGGTCGGAGAGGCCGTCGACGGCGGCCACGATCGCGCTGAACCGCGTCGCGCCCCGACCGATCGCGAGCAGGATGCCGGAGCTCCAGCGGCGACCCACGAGTTCGGTCGAGGAGATCAGACGGCGGCAGGCTTCGTCGTCGATGTGCTGGATGTCGTCCACTTACCCAGAGTAAGCGACTTACCGGCGCGTTGCCGGGGCGCGCCCGAGCGGCGAGGCTGTGGTCATGCCCGACTACGGTCACCCCCTGCGCTTCGGCACCTTCATCACCCCGACCGCTGCCCGACCCGATGCGCCCGTCGCGCTCGCCCGGCTCGCCGAGGAGCTGGGCTACGACCTCGTGACCTTCCAGGACCACCCGTACCAGCCGGCGTTCCTCGACACCTGGACGCTGCTCAGCTGGGTCGCCGCGCAGACCAGCAGCATCCACGTCGCCGCCAACGTGCACAACCTGCCCCTGCGTCCTCCGGCCGTGCTGGCGCGGTCGGCTGCGAGTCTCGACCTGCTGTCGGGGGGTCGGTTCGAGCTCGGCCTCGGCGCGGGCGGCTTCGTCGACCCGATCGTCGCGATGGGCGGCCCGCGCCGAACACCGGGCGAGAACGTCTCGGCGCTCGAGGAGGCGCTGCCGATCATCCGCGGCCTGTGGGACGTCGACGAGCGCGGCGGGCTGCGGGTCGACGGCGAGTTCTACCGCGTCGACGGGGCCAAGCGCGGCCCGGCGCCCGCCCACGACATCCCGATCTGGATCGGCGCCCTGAAGCCGCGGATGCTGCGCCTGATCGGCCGGTCGGGCGACGGCTGGCTGCCGAGCTGGGCGTACCTCGGGGAGGGCGGACTCGCCGCGGGCAACGCCGTGATCGATGCGGCGGCGGAGTCGGCGGGGCGCGACCCCCGCGAGATCCGGCGGCTGCTGAACATCGGCGGCCGGTTCCACGACGACGAGGCGGGGTTCCTGCAGGGTCCTCCCGCGAGCTGGGTGGAGCAGTTGCTGCCGCTCGTCGTCGACGACGGCGTGTCGACGCTGATCCTCGCGAGCGACGACCCAGCCGCCCTCGAGACCTTCGCGACCGAGGTGGCTCCCGGACTGCGCGCGCGGGTCGCGCAGGCGCGCACCGCGGGCGGTGTCGCCGTGTCCGACCGCGTGCGTCCCGCATCCGCGCTCGCGGCCCGCGCGGCCGGAATCGACTACGACGCCCTGCCCGACTCCCTCGCCGCGAACGCCGTCGAGCCCGGCGACCGCGAGTACCGCCGGGTGCGGTCGACCTACATGCGCGGAGGCTCACCCGGCCTCGTGCTGCGCCCGCGTGGCGTCGAGGAGGTGGTCCAGGCGATCGCGGTGGCGCGGGAGCACCGCCACCTCCCCCTCGGCATCCGCAGCGGCAGCCACGGCATCAGCGGCCGCTCGACCAACGACGGCGGCCTGGTGATCGACGTGTCGGCGCTCCGCGGCATCGAGGTGCTCGACGAGGATGCCCGTCTCGTGCGCGTCGGACCGGGCGCCCGCTGGCAGGACGTCGCCGCCGCGCTCGCGCCGTACGGCTGGGTCATCACCTCCGGCGACTACGGCGGCGTCGGCGTGGGCGGCCTCGCGACGGCCGGCGGCGTCGGGTACTTCGCCCGCGAGCACGGCCTCACGATCGACGCGATGCGCGCCGCCGAGCTCGTTCTCGCGGACGGCAGCGTCGTGCGCGTCGACGCCGGCCACGACCCCGAGCTGTTCTGGGGTGTCCGCGGGGCTGGAGCCAATCTCGGGATCGCGACGGCGTTCGAGTTCGAGGCGGCGGAGGCCGGGGACGTCGGCTGGGCGCAGCTCGCCTTCGACGCATCCGATACCGCCGCGTTCCTGGCCGGTTGGGGCGAGACGATGGAGTCGGCGCCGCGCGACGTGTCGGGCGAGATCATCCTGGGCGCACCACGTGGGGGCAGGTCGACGGCCATGGCGCTGCTGCTCGTCGACTCCTCCGACCCCGACACGATCCTCGAGCGGCTGCAGCCGTTCGCCGAGCTCGCCCCGCTGCTCGAGCAGTCGATCGTGGTCGCCCCCTATGCGGCGGTCATCGCCAACGCGCCCGGCGAGTCCAACGGCGGCCACGGCGCGCCCGTGGCGCGGGGAGGGCTCGTCGAGCACCTCACGCCGGAGCTCGCGGACGAGCTGGCGCGGATGCTGCAGAGCGGTCGCGTGCACTTCTTCCAGATCCGGGCGGTCGGCGGCGCAGTCTCCGACGTGCCGGAGGACGCCACGGCCTACGCCCACCGCTCCGCGAACTTCTCGCTCGCGGCGATCTCGGGCGATGCCGACTGGCTGAACGCGACGTGGGACGCCCTCGAGCACCACATCCTGGGGGTCTACCTCAGCTTCGAGGCCGACCCCCGCGGCGACCGGGTCGAGCGCGCCTTCCCGCCGGAGACCCTCGCCCGCATCCGCGCGCTCAAGTCCCGCGTCGACCCGGACGGCCTCTTCCGCGACAACTTCTTCGTCGAGGGGTGAGGGGTCTCAAAGTGCACGGGACACGCCGTCGGGGGTGCAGTTTGCGACCCCTCACCCGGGGAACGCGGGCGTCGGGCCGCTCGTAGACTGGACGGGTGCCGGCCGACCTCGTCCATCTCGTTCGCCACGGCGAGGTCTTCAACCCCGACCGCGTGCTCTACGGGCGCCTGCCGGGATTCGGGCTGTCCGAGCTCGGCCACCGGATGGCGGCCATGGCCGCGGTCTCGTTCGCCGATCGCCCGGTCACCGCGCTCGTGGCGAGCCCCCTGCAGCGCACCCGGGAGTCGGCGGCGCCGTGGGCGGCGCGATTCGGGCTCGAGCCGCGTATCGACGAGCGCCTCATCGAGCCGGCCAACCGCTTCGAGGGCACCAATGTGCGCCGGGGCCTGCGTGACCCCCGCAACTGGCCCTACCTCGTCGGACCCTGGCGCCCGACCTGGGGCGAGGCGTTCACCTCCATCCGCACCCGGATGATGGCCGCGGTGGCGCAGGCGTACGCCGAGACCGACGGCGGCGACGCGGTGCTCGTCACCCACCAGCTGCCGATCTGGATGGTCGCGCGCACCGTCGCGCGCAAGCCGCTCGCCCACGATCCGCGCACCCGCCGCTGCGCGCTGTCGAGCATCACGACCCTCGCCTGGAGGGACGGCGCCTTCGTCGAGGTGGACTATCAGGAACCTGCGGCAGAGTTGCTCGCGCAGTCCATCGACCTGGGAGCCGTGTGATCACCCGAGAAACCCGCCGTATCGGCGTGCGCCTCGCGCTGCCCGCGGCCCTGCTCGCGGCGCTGCTCGCCGGCTGCACCCCTCAGGCGGACGACCTCGCGGGGCAGTACGAATCCGGGGGCGGCGGGGGGTACATCTCCGGCGACGGGCGCGTGATCCAGCCCCCGGCATCCGAGCGCGAGGACGCGATCGCCTTCTCGGGCACCCTCGACACCGGCGACGCCTTCGACTCCGCCTCGCTCGCCGGCACCGTCACCGTCGTCAACTTCTGGTACGCCAGCTGCCCGCCCTGCCGCGAGGAGGCGCCCGACCTCGAGAAGCTGCGCGCCCAGTTCGAGGGCGAGGACGTCACCATGCTCGGGGTCAACGTGAGCGACACCGCGGATGTCGCCCTCGGCTTCGAGAAGAAGTTCGGCATCGGCTATCCCTCGATCGTCGACGGCGCCGACAACGCCGTGCAGCTCGCCTTCGCCTCCTCGACGCTCGCGCCGAACTCGGTGCCGACGACGCTCATCCTCGACACGCAGGGGCGCGTCGCCGCGCGGATCAGCGGGCTCCTCGAGAGCCCGAGCGTCGTCGCCGACATCGTCGCCGAGCTGCTCGCCGAGAAGGGCTGAGCGGTGGATCCGGGCGAGATCGTCATCTCCGGCGGGCTGTGGTTCGCCGTGCCCATCGCGCTCGCCGCGGGTCTCATGTCGTTCCTCTCGCCCTGCGTGCTGCCGCTCGTGCCCGGGTACCTCGGCTACGTGTCGGGCGCCACGGGCGGCACCCCCCGCACGCGCTCCCGGATGACGCTCGGCGCCCTGCTGTTCGTCGCCGGCTTCTCGCTCGTGTTCATGGCGGTGTTCGTGCTCGCGGGCACGGTCGGGCGCTTCCTGCTGCAGTACGGCGACCTCATCATGCGCATCGGCGGGGTGCTCATCATCGTGCTGGGTCTGGTGTTCATCGGCCAGGTCACGGTGCTGCAGCGGCAGGTGAAGCCCACCTGGCGCCCGCGCACCGGACTCGTGGGCGCGCCGCTGCTCGGCATCCTGTTCGCGCTCGGCTGGACGCCGTGCATCAGCCCGACCCTCACCGCGGTCGGCTTCCTCGCCGGCTACGGCGGCGAGCCGTGGCGGGCCGTGCTCATCGGCCTCGCGTACTGCGCCGGACTCGGGGTGCCCTTCGTGCTCGTCGCGCTCGGCTTCGGCTGGGTCGGGTCGAGCCTCGGCTGGGTGCGCCGCCACATCCGCGCCGTCAACATCGCGGGCGGCGTGCTGCTCGTGATCATCGGCGTGCTCATGGTCACGGGGCTGTGGAGCGTCATCATGTCGGAACTGGGGGCGGTGATCGGTGGCTTCAGCACCCCGCTCTAAGGCGCCCACCGAGCGCAGCGGCGACCCGCACCGGCCCGACGACCACATCGACGCCGAGCCGGCCGCCGACGGCATCGCCCAGCCGAAGCTGGGACCCGTCGGCTACCTGCGCTTCTTCTGGCGGCAGCTCACCAGCATGCGCACCGCGCTCGTGCTGCTGCTGCTGCTCGCGCTCGCCGCGGTGCCGGGTTCGCTCGTGCCGCAGCGCAGCTCCGACCCGAACGGCGTCATCCAGTACGAGCAGAACAACCCCGACACCTTCCAGGTGCTCGACGCGCTCGGGGTGTTCTCGACCTTCAGTTCGCCGTGGTTCTCGGCCATCTACCTGCTGCTGTTCATCTCGCTCGTGGGCTGCATCCTGCCCCGCACGAAGCACCACCTCGACGCGCTGCGCGCCCGCCCGCCCAAGACCCCGGCTCGGCTGTCGCGGCTCGTCGGCTACACCGAGCAGACTGCGACGACGGATGTCGAGACCGCGGTCGAGGCCGCCCGCGCCACCCTGCGCGGCGCCGGATACCGCGTCGAGCGCTACCGCGACTCGATCTCGGGCGAGCGCGGCTATCTGCGCGAGACGGGCAACCTGGTGTTCCACACTGCGCTCGTCGGCGTGCTGGTGACGGTGGGCATCGGCGGCGGCTTCGGGTACACCGGCCAGAAGGTGATCATCCAGGACACCTCGTTCACCAACTCGCTCGCGAGCTACGACTCGTTCAACCCCGGCCGGTTCTTCACCGATGACGCGCTGGAGCCGTTCTCGGTGCGCCTCGACGACTTCGAGGGCAGCTACGAGCTCGACCCGTCGACGGGCAACTACCAGCCGGTCGACTTCACGGCGCACCTCTCCACCCGCACCCCGGGAACCGACTGGACGGATGCCGACCTCAAGGTGAACTCCCCGCTCGAGCTCGGCGGCACCAAGATGTACCTGCTCGGCAACGGGTTCGCGCCCGTCGTGACCGTGCGCGATCCGGACGGCGAGGTCGCCTTCTCGGGGCCGGTCGCGTTCCTGCCGCAGGACGGCAACCTGCGCAGCCTCGGCGTCATCAAGGTGCCCGACGGCCTCGACGAGCAGCTCGGCTTCCTGGGGTACTTCTACCCCGACCCGCTCGAGCTCGCGGACGGCACGTATACCTCCGTTTCGCCCCACCCAGGAACCTCGAGCCTGCTCTCCCTGACCCTGTACAAGGGCGATCTGGGGCTCGATGCGGGCGTCTCGGTGAACGCCTATTCGCTGAACGTCGACAACCTCACCCAGATCGCGGGGCCGAAGGCCGACACCCCGGCGATTCAGCTGACGCAGGGACAGACCGCCGAGCTGCCCGACGGTCTCGGCACGATCGAGTTCACGGGGCTGCAGCGCTTCGTGAGCGTCGAGTTCCACCACGACCCGACCGAGGGGTGGGTGCTGCTGTTCGCGCTGCTCATCCTCGGCGGCCTGCTCGTGAGCCTGTTCGTGCCGCGGCGCCGCATGTGGATCGCCGTCAGCGCCGACGGCGACGGGGTGCGCCTCGAGTACGCGGGACTCGCCCGCGGCGAGGACCCGGGGCTCGAGGCCGCGGTCGCCGACGTCGCCCGCAAGCACGCCGCCCGGCTCGACTCCCGACGAACGTAGGATGAACCCGTGACGACCGCGACCCTCGCCGCCTACTCGCTGCTCGCCGTCTACTCGGCGGCGGCGGTGTACGTGCTGGCCTTCATCGGCTACGTCGTCGACCTCTCCGGTCGCTCGAGCCGCGCGCTCGCGGCGCAGCCCGCCGCATCCGCGTCGGTCGCGTCGACCACGGGCACCACCACGGTGCTCGCCCCGCCCGCGCCGCCGACCGCCGCCCCGGAGGTGCGCGATAGCCGCGCGGCCCGCGTCGCGTTCGCGCTCACCGTGCTCGGCTTCGTCATCCACGTGCTCGCGCTCGTGCTGCGCGGCATCGCCGCCGCGCGCGCCCCGTGGGCGAACATGTTCGAGTTCGCCGTCACCGGCACGGCCGTGATCGTGGGCGTGTACCTCGCCGTCAACATCTTCCGCAACGTGCGCTACGTCGGGGCCTACATCACCGGGCTCGTCTCGCTGCTGCTGATGCTCGCGACCATCAACGTCTACGTCGACGTCGTGCCGCTGCCGCCGGCCCTCCAGTCGGGTTGGCTCGTCATCCACGTCTTCGTCGCGATCCTCGGCACCGGGTTCTTCGCCCTCGGCGCGGGGCTCTCGATCGCGCAGCTGCTGCAGGCGCGGCGCGAGACCGGCGCCACCGACCAGCCGCGGTTCCTGCGCGGCTTCCCGAGCTCCGAGGCGCTCGAGAACACGGCCTACCGGGTGAACGTGATCGGCTTCGCGTTCTGGACCTTCACGCTCATCGCCGGCGCGATCTGGGCCGAGCACGCCTGGGGTCGCTACTGGGGATGGGACACCAAGGAGGTCTGGACCTTCATCATCTGGGTCGTCTTCGCCGGCTACATCCACGCCCGGGCGACCCGCGGATGGCGGGGTGCCCCCTCGGCCTGGCTCGCGATCGTGGGCTTCGCCGCGGTGCTCTTCAACTTCACCGTCGTCAACCTCTTCTTCAAGGGGCTGCACGCCTACAGCGGGCTGTGAGTTCTCTTGCGCCGCGATAATCCGCGGCGCCGGCCGAGAAACGCCACGAGCGCGGTCGCGGCGTTTCTCGAGTGCCGACACAGAGATCCCTGCACGGAGGACGAGCCGGTCCCGCAGGCTCTCGACGAGCGGGTCAGGGGAGTAGAGCGGCGCAGCGGCGGATGCGGGCGTGCCACCACGCCACCCGATCCGGGGGTGCGGCGTGGGCGCGCAGCATCTCGGGGTCGGGGTCGACGTCGCGCACCGGGATGGCACCGTCGACGGGCAGCAGCGGCTCGCCGGTCACGTCGGCCGCGAGCAGTGCGGCGGTGCCGAGGCCGCAGTCGTAGTCGAGTTCGGGCAGGGCGGCGGCGAGCCGGGCGCCCATCGCGAGCCCGACCGAGGTGTCGATCGCGCTCGAGACCACCGCAGGCAGCCCCGCCTCGGCGACGATCCGCAGCGCACGGGCGACGCCGCCGAGCGGCGGCACCTTCACCACCAGCAGGTCGGCGGCGCCGGCGCGCGCGACGGCGAGCGGGTCGTCGGACTTGCGCACGCTCTCGTCGGCCGCGATCGGCAGCTGCCAGTCGTGCAGCCGCCCGCGCAGCTCGGCGAGCTCGTCGATCGTCGCGCAGGGCTGCTCGAGGTACTCGAGGTCGAAGCCGGCGAGTTCGTGGGCCGCGCGTTCGGCCTGGTCGACGTTCCAGCCGCCGTTCGCGTCCACCCGGATCCGCCCCTCGGCCCCGAGGATGCGGCGCACCTCGCGCACGCGCGCCACGTCGTCGGCGAGGGTCTCGCCGGCATCCGCGACCTTGATCTTCACGGTGCGCACCTCGCCGAACCGCGCGAGCACCTCCGCGATGCGCTCCCGCGGCACCGTGGGCAGCGTCGCGTTCACGGGGATCGTGTCGCGAAGGACGGGCGTCCGCTCGCCCCAGGCGGCCTCGACGGCGGCGGCGAGCCAGGCCGCGCTCTCGGCGTCGTCGTACTCGAGGAACGGCGCGAACTCGCCCCATCCGTTCGGGCCGCGCAGCAGCACCGCCTCGCGCTCGAGGATGCCGCGGAACCGCGTCGCGAGCGGCAGCCGCACGACGTGCGCCGCCGCGAGGAGCGCGTCGACGTCGGGATGCATGGCTCCAGTGTGCACCGCGACCGCCGTCGCTAGGGTGGGAGCGTGAGCGACGGGCTGCAGATCTTCGACGTGCCGGCGGATGCCGAGCACCTCGACGACGGTGCGCCCGAGGGCGACGCGACCGCGCCCCGCCCCCGCTGGCCCGGCTCGGTCGCCGGCGGCATCGCGATCCTCATGGTGGTGACCTGGGCGGTCGCCCTGGCGTGCTCGCTCGCCGGGCTGTTCGAGCTCGGTGTCGGCCTCTCGCTCTCGGCCATCCTGCTGAGCGTGCTGGCGGTCGCCGCGGGCCTCGTGGCGGTGATCGGTCGCTGGGGACGCGGCTGGGGCATCGCCGCGATCGCGGTCGGGGTGCTGCTGAACCCCATCGTGCTGCTCTACGGCCTCAGCTGGATCGGCGCGCTGTGAGCGGCGATCCCGCGGTCTCGGAGCTCTTCGACCCCGAGCGCTGGCGCGCGGTTCCGGGCTTCGACGATCTCGCCGACACCACCTACCACCTCGACACCTCCGGTCGCATCGCCCGCATCGCCTTCGACCGGCCCGAGGTGCGCAACGCCTTCCGGCCGCAGACCGTCGACGAGCTCGCCCGCACCCTCGACGACGCGCGGCAGAACCCGAGGGTGGGCGTCGTGCTGCTGACCGGCAACGGGCCGAGCCCGAAGGACGGCGGGTGGGCGTTCAGCTCCGGCGGCGACCAGCGCATCCGCGGGCGCAGCGGCTACGAGTACGCGGGGTCCGATCCCGGCACGCGGCCCGCGGGCGCTCCCCGATCCGGCGCCGGACGGCTGCACATCCTCGAGGTGCAGCGGCTCATCCGCTTCATGCCCAAGGTGGTCATCGCGCTCGTGCCCGGGTGGGCGGCCGGCGGGGGCCACTCGCTGCACGTCGTGTGCGACCTCACGATCGCCAGCCGCGAGCACGCGCGCTTCAAGCAGACGGATGCCGACGTCGGCTCGTTCGACGCGGGCTACGGCTCGGCGTACTTCGCGCGGCAGGTGGGTCAGAAGTTCGCGCGCGAGGTGTTCTTCCTGGCCGAGGAGTACGGCGCCGAGCGCGCCCACGAGATGGGCGCCGTGAACGCCGTCGTGCCGCACGCCGAGCTCGAGAGCACCGGGCTCGCGTGGGCCGAGACGATCCTCGGCAAGAGCCCGACGGCGATCCGCATGCTCAAGTTCGCGATGAACGCGGTCGACGACGGGATGGTCGGGCAGCAGGTGTTCGCGGGCGAGGCGACCCGTCTGGCGTACGGCACCGACGAGGCCGCGGAGGGGCGCGACGCGTTCCTCGAGAAGCGCGACCCCGACTGGGGCCCGTACCCCTGGCACTTCTGAACCGATGAGGCCCCTCGTCCAGGTGCCGGCCGCCGCGGGGCACTCCGCGGTGCTCGAGGCCCTGCGCGCGGCGCTCGCCGGCGGCCCCGCGCTGTTCGTCGCCTCCGGGGAGCCGGGTGCGGATCCCTCCCCGCTGCCCGCCACGGTGGCCCAGCACGTCGGGCTCGTGGTCGAGACGAGTGGCACCACCGGCCGCCCGAAGCGCGTCGTGCTGCCGACGGATGCGGTGCTCGCCTCCGCCGCGGCGAGCGAGTCCGCGCTCGGGGGCCCCGCGCAGTGGGTGCTCGCCCTGCCGGTGCACTACATCGCCGGCCTCAACGTGCTCGCGCGGTCGCTGAGCGCCGGCACCCGACCGGTGGCCGTCGGCGCGGGCGGATTCACGGCGGAGGCGTTCACGGCCGCCGCGTCCGCGCTCGACTCCGACACCTCCCACGCCGTCGCGCTCGTGCCCGCCCAGCTCGCGACGCTGCTCGGTGACGCCTCCGCCCGGGCGGCGCTGCGCGGCTTCCAGGCGGTGCTCGTGGGCGGACAGGCCACCCCGGCGCCGCTCGTGGACCGCGCCCGCGAGGCGGGCATCCGGGTGGTGCGCAGCTACGGGTCGAGCGAGACGAGCGGCGGGTGCGTCTACGACGGCGTCCCGATCGGCGGTGCGCACGTGCGGGTGGTCGACGGCGAGGTGCAGCTCGGCGGCACCACGATCGCCGACGGCTATCTGGGCGACCCGGAGCTGACCGCGGCGCGCTTCCTCGACGACGGCGGCATCCGCTGGTTCCGCACCGCCGACGCGGGCGACTGGGACGGTGCGCGGCTGCGCGTGTCGGGCAGGCGCGACGACGTGATCGTCTCGGGCGGCGTCAAGATCGCGCTCGCGGCGATCGAGGAGGTGCTGCAGGCCCAGCCCGGATGCGCCGACGCGGTCGTCGTCGCCGTACCCGACGCCCGCTGGGGCGAGCGGCCGGTCGCGATCTGCAGCGGCGACGCGGTCGACGACGCGGCGGCGATCGCCGCCGTGGGGGTGGCGCTCGGGTCGGTGGCGCGTCCCGAGCGGATCGTGCGGCTCGCCGCGCTGCCGACGCTCGCGAGCGGCAAGCCCGATCGCGGCGCGCTCGGCGCCCTCGCAGCGAACTCACCCCCCGGTGGTTGAGTAGCACCCGCAGCGTGCGTGTCGAAACCCTCAGTAGGCTTCCCCTCGTGGCGAAGCAGCAACGGTTCGATCCCCAGGCCGTCGATCGCGCGCGAGGCAGCGCGCGCCCGAAGACGACGGGGCCCGCGACGAAGACCCCCGGCAGGAACGCGTCCTCGAAGGGGCGCGGCAAGAGCGGTCGCCCGGGAGGGCGCCCGCCGGCCGAGGCGAGCCCCGCGACCCTCGGAACCTGGATCTCGGCAGCCCGGCCCGCGACTCTCGCACTCGCCCTCGCGCCCGTGGCGCTCGGCACGGGCGCGGCCGCGCTCCTCATGCCCGTGTGGTACGACCACTGGGTGCGCGCGCTGCTGTGCCTCGCCGTCGCCGCCCTGCTGCAGATCGGCGTGAACTACGCCAACGACTACTCCGACGGGATCCGCGGCACCGACGCGCACCGGGTGGGGCCGGCACGGCTCGTCGGGTCGGGCCGCGCGAAGCCGCGCCACGTGCTCGTCGTCGCCCTGGTGTTCTTCGGGCTCGCCGCCGTCGCGGGTCTGGCCCTCGTGGTGCTCACCCAGCACTGGTGGCTGCTCGCCGTCGGCGCGGTCGCCATCGTCGTCGCCTGGTTCTACACCGGGGGCAGGCGCCCGTACGGGTACACGGCCGGACTCGCCGAGCTCGCCGTGTTCGTCTTCTTCGGCCTCGCGGCCGTGGCGGGCACGACGTTCGTGCAGGTCGGGACGGTCAACCTCGAGTCCTGGCTCGGCGGTGTCGCGGCCGGCCTGTTCGCCGTCGCCGTGCTGCACGTCAACAACCTCCGCGACCGGGTGCAGGACCGCGCGGCCGGGAAGCGCACCCTCGCGGTGCGGCTCGGCGACATGCCGTCCCGTGTCGTGTACGCGCTGCTCGTGGCGGCGCCGTTCGGGTTGCTCGCGTTCTACGCGGTGTTCTACGACCTCGCGGCGTACGTGTACTTCGCGCTCTTCGCGGCGGCACCGGCGATCCTCATCGTGATCACGGCGCGCACCGCGCGGGAGTTCGTCACCGCCCTCAAGCTCACGCTGCTGAGCGCGCTCGCCTACGAGGTCGGCCTCGCGGCGGCCCTGGCGCTCGTCGTGCAGGCGGGCGTCGGCGCGTCGACCTGATCCGGGCGGCGGGTCACTCCCCGTCTTCGGCGCGCTCGTCGACGCCGCGCTCGTCGGAGACGGGAGCCTGCTTCGCACGGGCGCGCTCGCGCCCCTCGGCGAACTCGGTCGACACCCGGTTCCGGAGCGTCGGGAAGAAGATGTAGGCGACGGTCAACCCGATCACGGTCGCGACGATCGCCGCCAGCCAATACGGCAGCCCGACCAGGTAGAGCAGGGCGAAGGTGCCGCCGAACAGGGCGAGGCGCAGCAGGGTGTACGGGATCCAGGCGGGCACCCGGCAATTCTAGGTCGCCGGTGCTGAGCGTCCGTCCGGCCTAGAATCGGGTCATGGCCGCCCTGCTGCGCTACCTGCCGTTCATCGTGGCACTGGTGCTGCTCGTCGCCGCGGTGGTCGACATCGTGCGGATCGAGCCCTCCCGCGTGCGGGCGCTGCCCAAGCCGCTGTGGGCGGTGATCGCGATCGGTCTGATCTTCATCGGTCCCATCCTCTGGTTCGCCCTCGGGCGCGAGCCGCTCGAGCCGCGGCAGGCGGGCCGCCTGCGCCAGCCGCCCGCGGCCCCCGACGACGACCCCGAGTTCCTGCGCCGCATCGCCCGCGAGAAGGAGCAGGAGCAGCGCATCCGCGACCTCGAGAAGCGGCTGTCCGAGCTCGACGGCGACGCCGACGGCGAGACGCCGAAGAACCCGCGGTGACGCCTCCCGCACCCGACGCCCCCGCGAGCGTCTACGCCACCGCGCTGCTCGCGGGCCTGGTCCGCCGGGGGGTCACGGATGTCGTGGTGTGCCCCGGTTCCCGGTCGCAGGCCCTCGCGCTCGCGGCGGCGCGGTTCGAGCAGGCCGGACTGCTGCACCTGCACGTGCGCATCGACGAGCGCTCGGCGGGGTTCCTCGCGCTGGGTCTCGCGGCCGAGACGGGCGTGCCCGCGGTGGTCGTCACCACCTCGGGGACCGCGGTCGGCAACCTGCACCCGGCCGTGCTGGAGGCCGCGCATTCCGGGGTCCCGCTGCTCGTCGTGAGCGCCGACCGGCCCGAGGAGCTGCGGGGTGTCGGCGCCAATCAGACCACGCGTCAGGCGGGCATCTTCCGCGACGTCGCCCCGCAGTCGTGGGACGTGCCGCCGCCGGTCGGCGACGCGGGCGAGGAGGATGCGGCGGACGCGCTCGCGGCGGAGCTGCTCGACGGCATCCGGGGGCCGCGTCACGTGAACCTCGCCTTCCGCGAGCCGCTCTCGTCGCCGGTGCGGCTGCCCGAGATCGAACCGGGGGAGTGGGTGTCCGCGGCGGTGCCCGCCGCCGACACGATCGAGCTCGCCCCGGCGCCCGGCACCGTCGTGGTTGCCGGAACGGGCGCGGGCGAGCAGGCGGAGCGGATCGCGCGCGAGCTCGGGGCGCCCCTGCTCGCCGAGGTTGCGAGCGGTGCCCGCTTCGGCCCGAACCTCGTCGCCGCGTACCGGGAGCTGCTGGGAACGGCCGGCTTCGGCGACCGGGTGGAGCGCGTCGTCGTGTTCGGGCATCCGACCCTCAGCCGCGAGGTGCCCGCGCTCATCGAGCGACGGGGTGTCGAGACGGTCGTGGTGCGCACCGCGGGTCTCGACGACTACAACCCCGGCCGGCGGGTCGCGCGGTTCGCCGACGAGCTCGTGGTCGACACCTCGCGCGAGCCCGACCCGTCGTGGCCGCGCCGCTGGGTGCACGCCTCGCGCACGCTCCTCGAGGTCGACGACGGCTCGGTCGCCTCGATCGGCACCGACTACGCCGAACGCGCCGCGTTCGCGCGCGAGCAGCTGCAGCGGATGCGCGCCCCGGTCACGCGGCGCGACCTCGCCGAAGCCGTGTGGGCGGCGAGCTGGCCGCACGATCGGCTGGTGCTGGGCGCGTCGCGGCTCATCCGCGAGCTCGACCGCGTGGCGCCCGGCAAGCGCATCCCGGTGCACGCCAATCGCGGGCTCGCCGGTATCGACGGCACGGTCGCGACGGCGACGGGCATCGCCCTCGCGTCGCAGCGCGACGAGACGCGTCCCGGCGTCACGCGTGTGCTGTTCGGCGATCTCGCGCTGCTGCACGACGTCGGCTCCTTGCTCGGCGGCGAGGGCGAGGAGTGGCCACGGTTGCAGCTCGTGGTGGGCAACGACCACGGCGGCACGATCTTCGACGGGCTCGAGGTGGCGCGCTCCGCCGACCCGGCGCTCGCCGATCGGGTGCTGCTCACGCCGCAGCACGTCGACCTGGCGGCCCTCGCATCCGCCTACGGCTGGGAGCACCGGCTGGTCACCGAACGGGGCCAGCTCGACGGCGCCCTCACGCCGACCCCCGGCCGCGTCGTCGTCGAGGTCGCGCTCGCCCGCTGAGGCGCCGCTCGCGACCCGGCACCGGCCGCCGGTTCCTTGATTCGGGATGCCGGCACGGGCCCGCGCCCCGAGCCGGCGCTAACGTGAGCGCATGAGCTTCGCCGAACGGTTGCGCGTGGGGCCGGGCTTCCGCCTGGCGGATGTCGACCCGGATTCCACCCCCGGCTTCGACGGCGATCGGAAGGACGGCGCGGCGGCGCTCGCGGCGGGCGAGCCCGAGCTGGACCGGCTGCAGGAGCTGCTGTTCGCCAACACCGAGCACGATCCGCGGAGCGTCTTGCTCGTGCTGCAGGCGATGGACACGGCAGGCAAGGGCGGCATCCTGCGGCACGTCGTCGGCGCGGTCGACCCGCAGGGCGTGCACATCCACGCCTTCAAGAAGCCGACCCCCGAGGAGCTCGCGCACGACTTCCTCTGGCGGGTCGAGCGCGAACTTCCCGGGCCCGGCCGGATCGGCGTCTTCGATCGATCGCACTACGAGGACGTGCTCATCGGCCGGGTTCGGCAGCTCGCCGATCCCGCCGAGATCGAGCGTCGCTACGGCGCCATCGTCGACTTCGAGGAGCGCGTGGCGGCATCCGGCACCGTCATCGTCAAGTGCATGCTGCACATCTCGTCCGATGAGCAGCGCGACCGTCTCGCCGAGCGGCTCGACAGGCCCGACAAGTACTGGAAGTTCAACCCCGGCGACCTCGCCGAGCGCGCACTGTGGGACGACTACCAGGCCGCCTACCAGCTCGCGATCGAACGCACCGCGACCGAGACGGCGCCCTGGTACGTGATCCCGGCGAACCACAAGTGGTACGCGCGCCTCGCCGTCTCCGAGTTGCTGACGGATGCGCTGCGCTCGCTCCGGCAGGAGTGGCCGCCCGCCGACTTCGACGTCGCGGCCCAACGCGCCGCCCTCGGCTGACCTCGCCACCGGTTCCGTGGTGGCGCGCACGGGTCTACCGTGTGGCCATGACGACATCCTCCGCTGCGTCGCTCGATCTCCCCCTCCCCGGCGCCACCTTCGGCCAGGCCGTCTCACGCTTCTTCCGCAAGTACGCCACCTTCTCGGGACGCGCCAGCCTGTCCGAGTACTGGTGGTGGGCCCTCGCGACGGGCATCGTCTACATCGGCGTGGCGGTCGTGTTCCTGGTGGGCGGCGCGGCGACAGGCGATCTGAGCACCGACGGGTCGATGTTCACGCTCGGCGCGCTCGCCTCGGTCGGCGTGGGGCTGCTGGTCATCTGGTTCGTCGTCACCCTGATCCCGCAGCTCGCGGTCACGGTGCGCCGACTGCATGACGCGAATCTGTCCGGATGGCTGGTGCTGCTGCGACTGGTCCCCTCGGTCGGCGATCTCATCGTGCTGATCCTCACGATCCTGCCGAGCAACCCGGCCGGGGTGCGATTCGACCGGCGCTGACGCCGCGGGCGGGGGTTCAGCCGAAGGCTTCGACGATGGGCCGGAACTTCAGCTTCGTCTCGGCGAGCTCCACATCCGGGTCGGATGCCGCGAGGATGCCGCCGCCGGCATACGCGCGGATGTCGCCCGCCGCGTCGATCTCCGCGGACCGCAGCGACACCGCCCATTTGCCGTCGCCGTGCGCGTCGACCCAGCCGACCGGGCCGCCGTAGCGCCCGCGGTCGAGCTGCTCCAGCTCGCGGATCACCTCCAGCGCCCTCCCCGTCGGGGTGCCGGCGACCGCCGCGGTCGGGTGCAGCGCCGCCGCGAGATCGAGGGCCGACGACCCGTCCGACAGCGTGCCCTCGATGTTGGTCGCGAGATGCCAGAGGTTCGGCAGCTTCAGCGCGAACGGGATCTCGCTCGCCGAGATCCCCGAGCGCGCGTGGGGGCCGAGGGCGTCGAGCACGCTCTGCACGGCGTAGCGGTGCTCGTCGAGGTCCTTGGTGGAGGTCGCGAGCCGGAGGGCGGCCGCGTGGTCGGCATCCGCGTCGGCGCCGCGCGCGATCGACCCGGCGAGCACGCGCGCCGACACCTTGCCGTGGTTCACGCGCACGAGCGTCTCGGGGCTCGAGCCGATGTGGCCGTCGATCGCGAAGGTCCAGGTGTCGGGGTAGCCGAGCGCGAGGTCGACGAGCACGCGCCGCAGGTCGCCGCCCTCGGGCAGGTGCCCGACGAGGTCGCGCGCCAGCACCACCTTGCGCAGCTCGCCGGCACGGATGCGCTCGACGGCGCGGGCGACGAGCTCGCGGAAGCGGTCGGGACCGACGTCGCCCGGCTGCAGCGCCAGACGGAACTCCGCGCCGAGCGCCGTCGCCTCCGGGGTCGGATGCGGCCCGTCCTCGCCGGCGACCGTCACCTCGGTGACCCAGCTCACGCCGTCGCGCCGACCGATGATGGTGCGGGGCACGATGAGCACGCTCTCGAACTCGGATCGCTCGTCGAAGGTGAAGGCGCCGAAGGCCAGCAGACCGCTGCCGGAGCTGCGCACCGGATCGTCCACGGCGGCGGCGGCCGCGACGCGACGCCAGGTCTCGGCGGCGCGCGCGATGCGGTCCGGCCCGCGGAAGGTCAGTCGCAGCGCCTCGCCGAGTCCGGCCACGCCCTCACCCCGGCGCATGAACAGCAGGGGCGACTGCGCGTCGAGCAGCGGGAGCAGCGACGTCACCGGATCGACGACCCGCGTACGCGCGGAGAGCGCAGGCACGGCGCGCTCGGGTTCGGTCACCTCACCAGCCTAGGCTCCCGCGGCGGCGTCCGAGCGGGTCGAACGGCCCAGGCGTGCGGCATACGCGCCTGGCTAGGATGGCCCATGGTGAACAAGGCGGACATGGAGAAGAAGCCGGACGAGGTGTCCGGCATGTTCGACGACGTCGCCCGCGGGTACGACCGCACCAACGACATCCTCTCGCTCGGCAACGCGCCGCTCTGGCGGATCGCCACCGTGCGGGCCATCGCCCCGGAGCCCGGCGAGCGCATCCTCGACATCGCGGCCGGCACCGGCACCTCCTCCGCGTCGATCGCCCGGTCGGGCGCGACGGTCGTCGCCCTCGACTTCTCGCCCGGCATGATCGCCGAGGGGCGTCGCCGGCATCCGAAGCTGGAGTTCGTCGAGGGCGATGCGGCGCGTCTGCCGTTCGGCGACGACGAGTTCGACGCCGTCACCATCAGCTTCGGCCTGCGCAACATCGCCGACCCGATCGCGGCGCTGGGTGAGATGTACCGGGTGCTGAAGCCCGGGGGCCGGCTCGTCGTGTGCGAGTTCTCGCACCCCACCAACCCGCTCATGCAGTTCGGCTACGACGGCTGGATGAAGCTCGGCATGCCGCTCGTCGCGAAGCTCGCCAGCAGCAACCCCGACGCCTACCGCTACCTCATGGAGTCGATCGAGCGCTGGCCCGACCAGCACGCCCTCGCCAAGTGGATCCGCGGCGTCGGCTTCTCGCGCGTCGCCCACCGCAACCTGACCGGGGGCGTCGTCGCCCTGCACCGCGCCCGCAAGCCCGTCGACCCGGCGGTGCGCGCATCCGCCGCCCGCCGCCGCTCCCCGCGCGCGACCGACTGAGCTCCCGAACGGCCACCACGTGACCCCGACACCCTCGATCATCCGCCGCCGCACGCTCGGCGGCGCCCTGGGGCTCGGCGACGCGCTCTTCGCCTCGAGCGAGGAGAAGAGCTTCGCGCGCGCCATCGAGGCGGGCCTCGAGAAGGTCGAGGCGGGCCTCACCACCCAGCTCGCCTTCGCCGACGACATCGCGGATGCCGCGGGCCGCTACCTGCTCGACGCCGGCGGCAAGCGCGTGCGCCCCGTGCTGGCCCTGCTGACGGCGCAGCTGGGCGAGGGAGTGAACGACGACGTCGTCGTCGGCGCACAGGCGGTCGAGATCACCCACGTCGCCTCGCTCTACCACGACGACGTCATGGACGACGCGCAGGTGCGGCGCGGGGTGCCGAGCGCGCAGACCGTCTGGGGCAACTCCGTGGCGATCCTCACGGGCGACCTGCTGTTCGCCCGGGCGTCCAAGCTCATCGCGAGCCTCGGCGACCGCGCGCTCACCATCCAGGCCGACGTCTTCGAGCGCCTGTGCCTCGGCCAGCTGCACGAGACGGTCGGCCCGCGGGCGGGTGACGATCCGATCGAGCACTACCTGAGCGTGCTGGCCGACAAGACCGGCTCGCTCATCTCCTGCGCGGCGGTGATCGGCGTGATCTTCTCGAACGCACCCGAGGAGTACCGGGAGCCGGTCGAGACGTTCGGCGAGAAGGTCGGCGTCGCGTTCCAGCTCGTCGACGACGTGATCGACCTGTCGAGCGAGATCGGGCAGACCGGCAAGGCCGCCGGCACGGATCTGCGCGCCGGCGTGCCCACGCTTCCCCTGCTGTACCTGCGCCGCGAGGCAGAGGGCGACGAGGCGGCCGCGGCGCTGCTGTCGCGCCTCGAGGGGGGCATGGACGCGGATGCCGACCCCGCCGCCTTCGCGGACGCGGTCGCCGAGCTGCGCGCCCATCCGGTGACCGCCGCGACGATCGCCGAGGCGAACCGCTGGGCCGACGACGCCGTCGCCGCGCTCGCGCCGCTGCCCGACGGACCCGTCAAGACCTCGCTGACCCGATTCGCCCAGGCGATCGTCGAGCGCTCCGGCTGATCCGCCGCACGCTCGCACCCCACGCGCCCCGGCGCCAGGAAGGAACCCCCCGCATGAAGCTCCGCCTCGCCATCGTGGGCGCCGGGCCCGCCGGCATCTACGCCGCCGACATCCTGCTCAAGTACGAGCGCGCCTTCGACGTGTCGATCGACCTGTTCGAGCAGCTGCCCGCGCCCTACGGGCTCGTGCGCTACGGCGTGGCCCCCGACCACCCGCGCATCAAGGGCATCATCACGGCCCTGCGCGAGGTGCTCGACCGCGGCGACATCCGCATCTTCGGCAACGTGCTCTACGGTCGCGACATCACCCTCGACGACCTCAAGAAGCACTACCACGCGGTGATCTTCGCGACGGGGTCGGTGCACGACGCAGCCCTCGACATCCCCGGCATCGAGCTGCCCGGCAGCTACGGCGCCGCCGACTTCGTCAGCTGGTACGACGGGCATCCCGACTACCCGCGCACCTGGCCGCTGGAGGCCGAGTCGGTGGCCGTGGTGGGCAACGGCAACGTCGCGCTCGACGTGGCGCGGATCCTGGCGAAGCACCCCGAGGACCTGCTGCCGACCGAGATCCCCGACAACGTCTTCGAGGGGCTGAAGGCCTCGCCCGTCACCGACGTGCACGTGTTCGGGCGCCGCGGGCCGATGCAGGTGAAGTTCACCCCGCTCGAGCTGCGCGAGCTCGGCGAGCTGCGCGACGTCGACATGATCGTCTACGACGAGGACTTCGACTACGACGAGGCCTCGAAGCGGGCCATCGAGTCCAACAAGCAGGTGCTCGTGATCGACAAGGTGCTCGGCCAGTGGCGGCAGCGCGAGGTCGGGCAGGCCTCCCGTCGCCTGCACCTGCACTTCTACGCCAAGCCCCTCGAGGTCGTCGGCGACGAGCACGGCATCACGGCGTTCCGGTACGAGCGCACCGAGCCCGACGGCCAGGGCGGGGTGCGCGGAACGGGCGAGATCCGCGAGGTGCCCGTGCAGGCCGTCTACCGGGCGGTCGGCTACTTCGGGTCGCCGCTGCCCGGCATCCCGTTCGACAAGAAGCACGGCGTGGTGCCGAACCACGAGGGCCAGGTGCTCGACAAGGACAACCGCATCGTGCCGGGCGTCTACGCCACGGGCTGGATCAAGCGCGGTCCGGTGGGCCTGATCGGGCATACCAAGTCGGATGCGATGGAGACCATCTCGCACCTCGTGAAGGATCAGGCGAGCTGGTGGAGCCCCGCCGAGCCGGACGAGGACGCCATCCCGGCGCTGCTCGCCGAGCGGGGTGTCGCCTGGACCGACCTCGACGGATGGCACCGCCTCGACGCCCACGAGATGGCGCTCGGCGAGCCGCACGGTCGCGCCCGCATCAAGGTGGTGCCGCGCGACGAGATGGTGCGCATCAGCAGGGATTAGGTGGTCGAGGAGCGCCGCGAGGCGACGCGTCTCGAGACCCTCACTGCAGGCCGGCGGTCAGGCGCATGAGGTTGTCGACGACGCGCACGCCGCTCGAACGCTTGTCCCACTCCTCGAGGGTGAGCTCGCGGCTGACGGCACGGTAGGAGTCCTCCACCTCGCGCAGCTGCGAGAGGAACGGCTCGCCGTGCACCATGACCGAGATCTCGAGGTCGAGCGTGAACGAGCGCATGTCCATGTTGCTCGAGCCGATGATCGCGACCTCGTCGTCGAACGTCATGTGCTTCGCGTGCAGGATGGTCGGCGCCGGGTAGAGGTAGATCTTCACCCCCGCCTTCAGCAGCGCCTCGTAGTAGCTGCGCTGGGCGTGGTAGACCATGAACTGGTCGCCGATCTCCGAGACGAAGAGCTCCACGTGCAGTCCCGACTGGGCGGCCGTCGTCACGGCGTAGAGCATCGAGTCGTCGGGCACGAAGTACGGGCTGACCAGGATGATGCGCCGCTGCGCGTTGTAGACGAGCGAGTTGAACAGCCGCAGGTTGTTCTCGCCCGGGAACCCCGGACCGCTCGGCACGACCTGGCAGTCGAGGTGGCCGTCGCCCGACAGCCGCACGGGGGCAGCCTCCCGCACGAGCAGCTCGTCGGTCTCCGAGTACCAGTCGGTCACGAAGATCGCGTCGATCCCGGCGACCACCGGGCCCTCGAACCGCACCCAGTAGTCCTTCCAGTGCAGTCCGCGCTTGTGGTTCTTCTTCTTCTGGTACGGCGTCTCGATGACGTTCGCCGAGCCCGTGAACCCGACCTCGCCGTCGACGACGAGGAGCTTGCGGTGGTTGCGCAGGTCGGGGCGCTGGAACCTGCCCTTGAGGGGCTGCAGGGGCAGCATCAGGTGCCACTCGATCCCGGCGTCGGTCAGGAACCTCTTGGTGCGCCGGAACCCCGGATACTGCGCGTTGCCGAGGTGGTCGAGCAGCACCCGCACCTTCACCCCGCGGGCGCGCGCCTCGGCGAGCGCCTCGAAGAAGTCGCGCGTCGAGTCGTCGAGCGACAGGATGTAGAACTCCACGTGCACGACGCGCTTCGCCCGGCGGATCTCCGCGGCCATCGCGTCGAAGGCCTCCTGGTTCTCCTTCCACATGCGCGCGCTGTTGCCGCCGACGAGCGGCATGGCCCCGAGTTCGCGATTGAGCTCGACGAGCGGCTCCAGCCAGGTCGGCCAGGTCGGATCCTTGCGCACCAGGTCGATGCCCTCGGTGGTCTCGAGGATGTACTCGTTGATCTCGTACTGCTTGCGGCGGCGGCTCTTGGGGAGCCGTGCGCTGCCGAACAGCAGGAAGAACAGGATCCCGAGGTAGGGGATGAAGAAGATCGCGAGCAGCCACGCCATCGCGGTCTGGGGGCGGCGGTTGCGCGGCACGATGATGAGCGCCGCCACGCGGACGCCGACGTCGAGCAGGATCAGCGCGAACAGCGTGATGAGTGTGACCCAGGCTGTCAGGCGGTCGGTGTCCACGCGCTCAGTCTGGCCGACCCGTCACGGCCGCGCCAGGTGCCGTGCTCACCCGGGGCGGGTGACGGGATCCGGATGTATCAGGACGCCCCGCACGCACTCCTCTCTCTCAACGCTTCGCCGCCGGGCGACGCGCACACCGACGGAGGAGACCACCATGCCGACGGGAGCACGCCGCCCATGGAGCTGACCCGATCGGGGGCCGCGACCTGCAGCGACCCCCACGCGCTCCACGAGCACGAGGGACCCGCCCCGCGCGGGACCCTCGTGCTCGGAGCCGAGACGGATCGCAGCGCGCGCTGGCTGGTCGCGAGGCTGCGCGCATCCGGTGACCCGTGCGAGCTCGCCGAGCGGATGCCCGACCCCGCGCCGTCGTCGTCGCTCGTGATCGACCGGCTCACGGAGCGCGGCGTCGACCCCCTGCTGGAGGCGTTCGCGGCGGCGCACGTGGGCTTCTCCTGTGCGGAGCCCGACGTCGACGACACCTCGCCGTGCCCGCTGCTCGAGGCGGCGCTGCGAGCGGGCGGCGCCGAGGGGCGCTTCGTGCATCTCGTCGTCGTCGACGGGCGGATCATCGGGCTGCGCCGCATGCAGACCCTGCTCGGCGAGCCGGTTCCCGAGCGGGTGCAGCTCGCGACGGCGCGGTTCGCGTCGGCGATGGGTGCGGAGTGCGGCTTCCTCGGACTCGATCTCGTGGTCGACGCGGTCGGGCGCTGGTGGTTCGGCGGCTCGACGACGCTGCCGATGCTGGAGGTCGCGGGCGACGAACTCATCGCGCTGCTGCGCGACCGGGCGCGCGCCGTGGGCTGAGAGCGCGTCACCACCCCGAGCCGCGGACGAGCATCGGGGTGGCGATGCCGGTCGCGCGGGTGGCGTCGCACAGCGCGTCGGCGACCCCGCTGCCGCGCGCCAGCTCCCGATGCACCGCCGGCAGCAGCACCGCGACGTGCTCGTCGGCGACGGCCGCGGGTGAGGCCAGCACGGAGCGCGCACCCGCGTGCGTCCAGGCGCGCGCCATCCCGAGGGCTTCGAGCCCCCAGCGGGTCGAGGATCGGCCGAGCTCGCATGCCGACATCACGACCACCTCGGGCACCTCGGCGAGCTGGTCGATGTCGAAACCGAACCACGGTCCGTCGGCGAGCTCGAAACCCGAGAACAGCGGATGCTCCGCGGAGTGCCGCCCGTGGGCGGCGATGTGCAGCAGCTCGACCTCGGAGGCCACGCGCGTGACCTCGGGGGAGGTCGCCTCGTGCCGCACCGCCAGGTGGTCGGCATCCGACCAGCAGGCGGCGGCGGCGTCGAGCTCCTGACGTGCCCGCTCGACCCCGGGGCCCGAGGCGAAGCCCACGCGCCGGATGCGGGTGGGCGTCCGGTGCAGATCGAGCCAGCGCCGCGCCGACTCGGCGGCCACGACCGGGCGGCCGACGATGCCCGGCAGCATCGCCCACGGCACGCCCGCGAGCGCCCCCGCGGCCGTGAGCACGAGCCGGGAGGTGCCCGACAGCGACGCGGCCAGGGGGGCGACGAGCAGCCGGTCGAGCGCGGTCAGCCGGGCGGCGAGGGCGGCATCCGTGCTCGCGCGGAGCGCGGCGGGAAGGGTGGTGGCCGCCATGTCGAGGTCGGCGAGCAGCCCCGCGAGCAGACGCTCGAGCGGTTCGGCCTCGCCCAGGTCGACGATGCGCGGTGCGGACGGATCGCGCGGGGTGAGCACGAGCGCCGCGATGCGGTCGCCCACCCACAGGTACGCGGCGAAGGCCGCGTCGTCGTGTTCGAGCGCGTCGAGCAGCTCCTCGAGCAGCACCGGTCGTTCCGGCCGCTCGCCCGCGGTCGCCCGGTCGGCCCAGTGCAGGCGCCGCACCTCGTCGCGGAGCGCCGACTCGCGTGCGGCGCTCGCCGAGGTCGGCGCGGGATCCATCCGCAGCTCGCGCAGCTCGGTGAGCGCGTCGGCGACCCGCGCGTCGGCGTCGGGTCGCAGCGGAACGACGCTGCCGCTGAGGGCGCGGACCCGCTCCGACCAGTCGAGCACCTCCTGCGGGTGCTCGCGCCCGAGCGCGGCGCGCACGCCGGTGGTCGCGAGGGCGCGGCCGTAGCGGGCGGCGCCGCTGTGCAGCTCGAGGCTGCCGAGGCTGGACTGCCAGGTGGTGAGGGTCGCGATCCCCCGCGCGGCGGACGCCAGCACGGTCGCCGCGTCGCCCCGCGCCTCCGCCACGGCGGCGTCGACCTCGTCGGCGCGCACCTGCACGGCGATCGAGGAGGTCGCGGCGGGGCGGACGATCGCGCGCAGCGACGCCGCCTCCTCGGTCCGGCCCTCGGCGACCGCGTCGAGGGCGAGCTCCAGCCGCAGCAGGGCGGCGTCGTCGCGGCGGTGCAGCGCGTCGAGGGCGAGCGCCGTCGAGGTTCCGAGCCTCCGTGCGGCCGAGGTGCCGCGCCGTGCGCGCAGCGCACCCGTGACGACGAGCGCATCCGCGCGCACGGCGCCGCTGTCGTTGCCACGATCGCGGAACCGGCGCGCGGCGCGGCGGGCGACCTCCGCTGCGTGCGCGGGTCGGTCGAGCACCAGGGCGCGGGCGAGCAGCAGCTCCGCCTCGGCCTGGGCCTGCCGCAGGCGGCGCGAGCCGTAGGTGCGGGCCGCCTCGTCGAGCAGCCGCACGGCATCCGCGGTCATCCCCGCGGCCAGCAGCGCCTCGGCGCGGTCGCCGTCGCACACCGCGCGCATCACGGGCGAGAGTTCGCCGAGCACCTGGGCTGCGGCGTCCATGGTGCGGATGGCGCGGGCCAGGTCGCCCCGCAGCATGGCCGCGTAGCCCTCGTTGCTGTGCGCCTTGGCCTCCTCGACGGGCTCCCCGGCGCGGGCGAACGCCGCGGCGGCACGCGCGAAGTCGTCCTCCGCGCCGTCGATCTCCGACCTCTCGAGCCGCACCAGCCCGCGGTTGAGGTGGGCGCGTCCGAGGCTGACGGGCAGCTCGTCGAGACGCTCGATGGCCCAGCCCAGGTCGGCGATCGCGGCGTCGGTGCGCCCCCGCCGCAGCTCGAGCAGGCCGCGCTGGCTCGTGAGCACGGCGCGCGTGGTGTCGCGGATGCCGGCGGTGCCGAGCGCCAGCGCGATCGCCTCGATGCCCGCCTCGGCCGCCCCCTGCTCCGAGTCCAGGTAGGCGAGGGTGCCCGCGACGAGCGCCGCGGTGTCGGGGTCGGGGGTGCGCGCCTGCGCCGCCAGCAGGTCGCGTCGTGCCGCCGCGTGACGGCCCGCGTTGCCCGCGGCCACCGCGCGGGCGTAGAGCTGCGCGGCCGTCAGTCGCGACGCCATCAGGCGGACGGGGGCTGCATCCGGCCGAGCACGGCCGCGACGGCGGCGCGTGCGCGTTCCACCGAGGGCTCGGCGGACACCGACTGCAGCTCGGCGGCGATGAGCCCGGCGACCACCGGGGCGGCGAACGAGGTGCCGCTCCACACCGCGAAGCCCCCGCTGAAGTCGTCGGGGTCGATCGTCTCGCGCGCGACCCCGCCGAGCGGGTCGGACGCCGTGGCCTGCACACCGCCCTCGAAACCGGATGCGCCGCCCGCCGGCAGGGTGCTCAGCACGGCGGCACCGGGCGCGAAGCAGCGCACCCATGGGCCGATGTTGCTGAACAGGGCGACCGTGCCGTTGGGGTTGAGCGCGCCGACGGACACGAGCGGGGCGCCGTCGCCCGGGTCGATCCACGGGGTGCCCCCTGCGGGGGCCGGATTCCACGGTCCGAGGGCGGCGGGGAACATCGGCCTGTCGGTCGAGTCGTTGCCGGCGGAGCACACGACGACGACGCCCGCGCGGCGCAACCGGAGCAGCAGCTCGGCGACGGTGATGTCGAAGGCGTTCTGCTCGGGGGTCTCGTGGTAGAAGCCGAGGGAGAGGTTCAGCACGTCGAGCCGCGCGCCCCCCTCCACCTGCACGACGAGCGCCGTCAGCGTGTCGACCAGGTCCTGCTCCTCCCACAGGCCGTCCGAGCCGGCGACCCGCACGGGGGCGATCCCGGCGTGGGGCGCCGACTGGTGCACGAGGCCGGCGACGAAGGTGCCGTGCCCCGAGCCCTCGTCGAGCATGCCGTCGAGCGGTCCGAGCTGGTCGGGCCGCGCCTCGGGGTCGTTCCCCGCATCCGTGAAACCGGCTGCGGCGAACGCGGTGACCACGACCGGGTCGAGCCACGGGTGGCTCCCGCATCCGGTGTCGACGACCGCCACGACCGCGGATCCGGCGGGCTTCGCCGTGGCATCCGCGGGATCCGGGCCCACGTACGCGACCACCTGCCGTCCGCCGCTGCCGGCGAAGCCGTACTCGATCGAGGGCGTGTCGCCTCCCGCGTAGGGGTTCGTGGAGTGGAACGGGTTGGTGGAGTGGAACGGGTTCGTCGAATGGAACGGGTTGGTCGAGTGGAACGGGTTCGTGGAGTGGAACGGGGCGAGGAAGCCCACGTGCTCGAGGCCCACCCCGGGCAGGCCGATGCCGCGGCTGCGGGCGACCCGCAGCACCTCCCACGCGTCCGGGGTCGGCGCCGTGGAGATCGCCGAGACCAGTCGGAACCGCTCGGTGCCCGGGGTGCCCGAGGCCCACGGGTACCGCGACAGGCGCTCCTTCGTGACCTCCGGGGACTCCTCGAGGCGCGCCGCGCGGCGGGTGCGTCCGCGCTCGGGCTCGAGGGCCCAGCCGAGCTCCGCGACCAGCTCGGCGAGCAGGGCGCGCACCGGGTCGTCGGGCGGCAGCAGCGTCGAGACGAGCAGTCTCGACGGGACGTACCCCGTCGAGAAGGCGGTGTCGTGGTCGTCGCGCGTGACGACGCGCACCACCCCCCGCGGGAGCTCCTGCTCCGCGCGGCGGCGCCAGTCGGGTGCCCCCTTGTCCGTCAGCATCCGTCGTCCTCCTCTTTCCCCCGAGGTCGTCATCGCACCTCGAATTCTCCGGTCACGCTGTAACCCTCCGACCCGTCGGGGCGGATCACGAGCCGGTAGCCGCCGGGTGCCAGCCCGGCGAACTCGAACCGCCCCTCGGGGCTGATGTCGGTCGCCGCGACCTCGTGCCCTGCGGTCTCGAGCGACGCCCGACCGGACCGCGGCGGAGCGAGCCAGCCGTCGATGCGGTGGGTTCCGGCGTCGGACTCGATCCGCAGCAGCAGGGTGACCGGATCGACGCCGAACTCGAGCACCCGCGGTGCGCCGCCGCGGGCGCCCGCGAGGGTGCGCTCGTCCGAGACGAGCAGCAGTTCGCGGTACTCCTCGGCGAGGCGGCGGGTCCCGAGGGCCACGAGCACGTCGTCGACCAGCCCGGGGGGCATCGGGTCGCGTTCCTGCCACAGCTCGCGGAGGGCTCCGAACAGCTCCTGGTCGTCGCGGGACATCATCGGGCCTCCCCGGTGGTCAGCAGCTCGCGCAGCTTGTCGAGACAGCGGCCGCGGGTCGGGCCGATGCTGCCGATGGGCATCTGGAGCTCGGTCGACAGCTGCACGTAGTCGGGGCGGTCCGAGAACGCGATCACCCGCAGCAGCCGGCGGCAGCGCTCCGACAGCGACTCGACGGCGCGCCACAGCCGATCGCCCTCGACGTTGCGCTCGGCCGCCGACTCGGCCGACTCGACGGAGTCGCCGAGGCGTTCGAGCGCCTCGTCGTCGGTCGGCGACTGGCGCCCCGTCGCCTTCACGACCCGCCAGGATTCGCGCCGGGCGGTCGTGCTCAGCCAGGCGAGCACCGTGCGCGCGTCGTGCACGCCCTCGCCGGTGCGCACGAGCGCCAGCCAGGTCGTCTGGATGACGTCCTCCGCCTCGTCACGCCCCAGCCCGTAGGCGCGCACCACGTGCCAGAGCGCGGGGGTGACGAGGCGCACGAGCCCGTCCATCGCATCCGCGCGCCCGCCGCGCCAGGCGTCGAAGAGCTCCGCCGCTCGCGCCCAGAGGGGAGCGGCCTCTCCGCGATCGGGGGGGCCGGAGTCGCGAACGGTCTCGCCGTCGCTCATGGATTGAATCTTCACCGCTCATGAAGAGCGCTCACAAGCCCCCGTTGATACATCCCGCGGCTGGGAGGGCGTGCCGGGCGGGTCAGCGCATGTTCACGAACTGCAGGGCGACGTCGAGGTCCTTGCCCTTCAGGAGGGCGATGACCGCCTGCAGGTCGTCGCGGCTCTTCGACTGCACCCGCAGCTCGTCGCCCTGGATCTGCGACTTGATCGACTTGGGCCCCTCGTCGCGGATGATCTTGGAGATCTTCTTGGCGTCCTCCGACGAGATGCCCTCCTTCATCCGCGCCTCGATGCGGTACTCCTTGCCGGAGGCGAACGGGTCGCCGGCGTCGAGGGAGCGCAGCGAGATGCCGCGCTTGATGAGCTTCTGCTCGAACACGTCGAGCACCGCCTTCACGCGGTCCTCGGAGTTGGCCTTCATGAGGATCTTCTCGCCCGAGAACTCGATCGAGGCGCCGACGTTCTTGAAGTCGTAGCGCTGCGCGATCTCCTTCTGCGCCTGGCTCAGAGCGTTCTGGGTCTCCATCGTGTCGACCTTGCTGACGATGTCGAATGAGGAATCTGCCATGCGGCCATGCTAGGACTTGGGGCGTGCGCGCCCGACTCCCGATCATCGGCGCGGTCGTGGCGGCGATCGCGGCGCTCGTGCTGCTCGTGGGCGCGATCGTGTGGTTCCTGGCGCCGCGGGTCGGGCTGGAGCTGCCGGGTGCGACGGAGGAGCCGCTGCCGAGCTGGGCGCCGCCCGCCGAGCCGCCGGTCGCGGCGGCGACCCCGACCGGGCCGGGCATCGGAGGACTCGTCGACCCGGACTGGCTCGATCGCACGGCGCGGGCCACCGGCATCCCGGAGCGCGCCCTCGCCGCCTACGCGGGCGCGGCCATCGTGAAGGCGCAGACGCTGCCCGAGTGCGCGCTCAGCTGGGCGACGCTCGCCGGGATCGGGGCGACCGAGTCGGATCACGGGCGCCACGGCGGGTCGACGCTCGACCAGTACGGCACCGCGACGCCCGGCATCTTCGGGGTCGCGCTGGACGGCGACGGGGTGGCGCTCATCCCCGACAGCGACGGCGGCGCGATCGACGGCGACGCCGAGGCGGATCGGGCCGTCGGCCCGATGCAGCTGATCCCGGAGGCGTGGCGCAACTGGCACGTCGACGGGGGAGGCGACGGCGTCGAGGACCCGCAGAACATCGACGACGCCGTGCTCGCCGCCGCCAACTACCTGTGCCGGGCGAGCACCGCCTACGACACCGAGGACGGATGGCGGGCCGGCATCCGCTCGTACAACGCCCCCGAGGTCTACCTCGGCACGGTCGCGAGCTTCGCCATCCGCTACGCCGACGCGGCGTCTGCCGCGTCCTCCTCGCCGACCCCCTGACTGCCGTGGTGCGCTGGTTCTCCCCAATCAAGGAGTCGAGCAACCCGAATCAAGGACTGGATGTGACGGGTGAGGCGGATGCGGCGGATGTGGCGTCATCCGGGGAGCGTCTCCTTGAGATGGGTTGCTCGACTCCTTGATTTGGGATGATCCGGACCGCATCCGGAACGAGGGGCAGGCGCAGGCGTCGAGGCGGATGCGGCGGCGGCTCAGCGGCGAGCGGTCGAGGAGCGCACCACCAGCTCGTACGGCAGGTCGATGTTGAGCTCCTCGGCCTCACGGTGGCCCGGGTGCAACTCGTCCATCAGCAACTCGACCGCCATGCGCCCCTGCATGTCGGGGAACTGCGCGATCGTGGTGAGCCCGAAGAACTCCGAGAGCTCGTGGTCGTCGATGCCGATGATCGACACGTCGCTCGGCACGTGCATGCCGAGGTCCTTGGCGGCGAGGATCGCGCCGAACGCCATCTCGTCGGATGCGGCGAAGATCGCCGTCGGACGCCCTGCCGGGTTGCCGAGCAGCTGCTTCGCGGCGCGGTATCCGGACTCCATGGTGAAGTCGGCGGCGTGGAAGTGCCGGTCTTCGGGCTGGAGTCCCGCGGCGCGCATGGCCAGCTCGTAGCCGTGGCGGCGGTTGGTGGGCAAGTGGAAGTCCATCTCGAGCGCGTCGCCGCCGATGTGGGCGATCTCGGTGTGCCCGAGCGCGAGCAGGTGCTCGGTGGCGAGCCTGCCGAGCTCGACGTCGTCGAGGCTCAGCGTGCGCACTCCGGGCAGCGGGCCGCCGACGCCGACGATCGGCTTGTCGAGGTCGATGAGGCGCTTCACCTCGTCGGCGGTGAGCTCGAGCGACACCGCGATCACCGCGTCGACGCGTTTGCGCAGCAGGAAGTGCTCGAACACGAGCCGCCGCTCCTCGTCGCTGCCGCCGAGGTTGTAGAGCGTGAGGTCGTAGCCCTGCTCGAGCAGCGCCGACTCGGCGCCCTCGATGACGGCGCCGTAGAACCATCGGTTGAGGAACGGGATCACGACGCCGACGTTGCGGGTGCGTCCGGTGGCGAGGCCCGAGGCGCTCGACGAGACCACGTAGCCGAGGTCGGTCGCGGCGGCCTGCACCCGCGCGCGGGTGGCGGGGGAGACGGATCCGCGCCCCGAGAGCGCCCGCGACACGGTCGCCGCGGAGACGCCCGCCTGCTGGGCGACCTCGTGGATGCCGGGCACGCGTCCTCCTGCGCTGGTGGGTGGGGTGCTCGCATCCTATCGGCGGGGGCGCCCGTGGTCTCGGCCACCCCCGCGACCTTGTATCCTTGATGGGCGCGAGCGGTTGGTGAACACACGAGTCGTGAGCGCACCTGGCGAGTTACCCAAGTGGCCAAAGGGATCTGACTGTAAATCAGCCGTCTACGACTTCGGGGGTTCGAATCCCTCACTCGCCACCAACGTGACAGGCCCCGCTTCGGCGGGGTCTTTCACATTTCCGGCCCGCGTCACCAGATGGTGCCGCCGCCGACGGAGATGCCCGCCCAGGTGAGGGCGATGAAGATCGCCGCGATCACGACGGGCGCGATGCCGACGCCGCCGCGGGCGAGACCCTTGAACAGCCCGATCACGGTGAAGATCGCCGCGATGACGGAGAGCGCACCGCCGAGGATCAGGCCGATGAACAGCGGGATCGGCATCAGCAGGAGGCCGGCGAGCGCGATCCAGAAGCCGGCCCAGGCGGCAGGGTTCTTGGGGCGAGGTGCGGAGTCGGTCATGGTGTCGATTGTCCCAGACGGTCCCCGCGGTCGCTCAGGCGGTCGCCACCACGAGGATCGGGTCGGTGGTCGGCTGCTCCGACCCGCCCGCGGGCTCCACGGTGATGCCGACGCTCGCGCCGGGGGTCATCGCCCCGGCGAGCTCCACATCCGCCGTGCCGTCGTGGGTGGTGAAGGTGCCGGCGGGGCGAGCGCCTGCGTCGTCGATGTACCACAGCTCGTAGACCCGGTCGTCGGCGAGTGCCGGCAGCTCGTCGGCGACCACGGCTGCGGAGGCGAGCGACACCGACCAGACGACGGTCGCGCTGCCGCCGCCCGTCACCGGGGCGGTGGCGCTGCGGGCGTCGGATGCGGCGAGGATCTGCTCGGATGCCGTGGGCGCCTGGGTGGTGCCCACCCCGGTCAGCACGTAGGCGGTCGCCCCGCCGGCGAGCCCGACGACGACGGCCGCGGCCGCGACGATCGCGAGGGGTCGCCGGTACCACGGGCGCAGCGGCACGACGGGCGCGACGGCGGGCTCGGGCGGGGCGCCCGCGCCCGCATCCGCGCCATCGTGCTGCGGCAGCCGGGTGATCGCATCCAGCACGGATGCGCGCATCGCGGCGGGCGGCTCGACGGGCGCGACGGCCATGCCGAGCCGCGCGGCGGTCTCGACGAAGCCCTGCGCCTCGGCGGCGAGCTCGGGGTCGGCGGCCAGCTCGGCCTCGAAGCGTGCCCGCTCCTCGGCCGGCATCGCCCCGGCCGCGTATGCGGCGGCTCGGGCGGTGGCGTCCTCGCGGTCGCTCATCGGTCCACCCCCAGGTCGTCACGGAGTCGGATCATCCCGTCGCGCAACCGTGTCTTCACGGTGCCGAGCGGGACTCCCAGCATCCTGGCCATCTCATTGTGCGTGTACCCGCCGTAGTAGGCCAGGATCACCGCCTCGCGCTGCAGCTCGGTGAGCCGCGCCATCGAGCGCAGCACCCGCTCGTGCTCGATACGGATCTCGACCGTCTCGGCGACGTCGTCGTAGTCGGGCTCGAGGTCGCGCGCCCCGATCCGCAGGTCGCGGTCGTGGGAGGCCTGCGAGGCCCGCACGCGGTCCACCGCCCGCCGGTGCGCGATCGTGAGGCACCAGGAGACCGCGCCACCGCGATCGGCGCGGAACGAGGGGGCGTTCTGCCAGATCTCGAGCAGCACCTCCTGCGCCACCTCCTCCGACTGCGCCGGGTCGCGCAGCAGGCGCTTCACGAGGCCGAGGATCCGCGGGGCCATCAGGTCGTACAGCTCGGCGAACGCGGCCCGATCCCCGTCGGCGGTGCGCGCGAGCAGCTGGTCCGGGTTGGGAAGTCCCCGGCCGACACCCTGCGCATCCATCGCGTTCAGCATGTCATCCCTTCCGGCCCCGCGGGCGTCGGACACCTGACGCGAGCCCTGGGCGGGGAACGCGATCACAGCCGACATGGGTTCCGCTCCTTCGGGTAGGTCTACGGTTCCTGCAGTGATTCGGAGCCCTCGACCCGCCGGATGGGTATCGAGGCGATGGGTGCTCATCCGAAGGTGAACGAGTAGACCGTCACGCCCGCGGGCACGGTGACGGTGATCTCGCCGGTCGTCGACCCGTCGACCCGCACCACCCGGTACGAATCGGGGGCGCCGGAGACCCGGATGCGGTCGTCGGCGACGTGGTCGCCGGAGACCTCGAGGGTCCCGTCGCCGCCCGCCACGATCCGCACCTCCTGCCCGGCGGTGTAGGAGAGACGGATGCGGGCCTCGCCGTCGGCGGGCGTGGCGCCCTGGAAGTCGAGCGTCCAGGATCCGTCGAGGGCGAAGGTGTCGCGCGCGAACTCGGCGGGGAACCGGTAGTCGTGGGTGCCGGATGCGTAATCCTCGTCGCCGCCGAAGTTCACCTGCTTGCCGAGGCCCAGGTAGCTCTCCGGGGTGGTGGAACCGGCGTCGGGGGTGTCGTCGGCGACGTCGGTCGGCGAGGGCAGCACCACATCCGGGTTCGCATCCTGCAACAGCTCGCGGATCAGCTTCTCGGTGGTGTCGTAGCCGCCCTCGCCGAAGTGGATGTGGCGCACCGTGCCGTCGGCGTCGATCAGGTAGCTCGCGGGCCAGTAGCGGTTGCGGTAGTTCGTCCAGGTCGAGAGCGAGTTGTCGAGCGCCACCGGGTAGTCGATGCCGAAGCGCTGCACGCCCTGTTCGACGTTGCGCTGCTCCTTCTCGAACGCGTACTCGGGGGAGTGGATGCCGACCACCCGCAGCCCGGCATCCCGATACGCGGCGTCCCACGCGGTCACGTGCGGCAGCGAGCGCTGGCAGTTGATGCACGAGTACGCCCAGAAGTCGACGAGCACCACGTCGCCGCGCAGCTCCGCGAGGTCGACCGGCTCACCGCCCGGCGTGTTGAGCCACGCGGTGATGCCCTGGATGTCGGGTGCGGTGCCGCAGCTCTCGAGCTCGGTCGCGCCGGCCGTGCAGTTGTCGAGCTCCTTGTTCTGGTCGTTCACGAGGCCGCCGAGCTGCAACGCCTCCCCGACCTGATCGGACTCCGCGAGCCCCGTCTGCAGCTCGCTCGTGTAATCGGGCAGCAGCCGCTGCAGGGCCGCCGGCAGGTCGAAGACCAGACCCACGGCGAGGGCGATCATGACCACGCCGCCGGCGATGCGGATGCCGCGCTGCCGGGTGCGGAACGCCTTGATCCGCTCGGTGACCGAGCGGCCGGCGAGGGCGAACACGAGCAGCGGGATCGCCGCGCCGATCGCGAACGACACCGTGAGCACGATCGTGCCGACCCCGATCCGCCCCGTCGACCCCGCCACCGTGATCGCCGCGAGCACCGGCCCCGCGCACGGCACGTAGACCGCCCCGAGCGCGAAGCCGAGGGCGAAGCCGCCGCGCTCCACCCCGACGGCCTTCTGCGGGATCAGCGAGAACGGCTTCTCCAGCAGATGCTGGAACGCCGGCACGATCAGCCCGATGCCGATGAGCACGAGCACCACGATGCCCGCCCAGCGCAGCACGTCCTGGGGCAGGCCGAGCAGCGACAGCAGCGCCGAGCCCACGAGCGTGACGAGGCTGAAGCTCAGCACCAGCCCGAGGATCACGAGGTACGGCCGCCACCTCGACACCTGCGGCCCGTCGCCGTCGCGGCGGGCGCTCTGCGCGCCTCCCGACAGGAAGATGACGGGCAGCACGGGGAGGATGCACGGCGAGATCCCGGTGATGAGACCGCCGAGCAGTCCGATGAGCACGAGCGTGAGGTCCATGCCGGGCATTCGGAGCGGACGGCCGGATCGTTCGGTTCCGGATCCGATCGCATCCGCACCCAACCGATCGGGGCGGGGCTCCGAACCCCTGTCACGAGCCGCACCGCGCGGCACCGGAGGCGCACACCTCCGAGGACGAAGGGATTCCTCCCATGCGCACCACCTCTCGCACCACGTTCGCAGCGATCTCGTTGGCGGCCGTCGCCGCCTTCGGGCTCGCCGGCTGTTCCATGGCCGCCCCCGAGCCGTCCGAGCCGCCCGCCATGGAGCAGCCCGAGACGACGCCCGCCACCGACCCGGCGTTCGACGACCTGGTCGGCCCCGGATGCCAGGCCTACGCCGACTCCGTGCCCGACGGAGGCGGGTCGATCGTCGGCATGTCGCAGGATCCGGTCGCCGTCGCGGCCTCGAACAACCCGCTGCTGACCACGCTGGTCGCCGCGGTCTCGGGTCAGCTGAACCCCGACGTGAACCTCGTCGACACGCTCAACGGCGGTGAGTTCACGGTGTTCGCGCCGGTCGACGACGCCTTCGCCGCGCTCGACCCGGCCACGGTCGAGTCGCTCAAGCAGCCCGAGAACGCGGCGCTGCTGACCTCGATCCTGACCTACCACGTGGTGTCCGGTCAGCTCCTGCCGTCCGACGTGGTCGGCATGCAGACGACCGTCCAGGGTGCCACGGTCGACGTGACCGGCAGCGGCGACGACCTCATGGTCAACGGCGCCAAGGTCATCTGCGGCGGTGTGCACACGGCCAACGCGACCGTGTACCTGATCGACTCGGTGCTGATGCCGCCGGCCTGATCGATCACCGCAGAGGGGCCGGCTCGTGGGGGGCCGGCCCCTTCGCATGTCCGGCGACCCGCCGCCGCCCGGCGATAGTGTCGAGCCGTGAGCGTCTCCCCCGACCGCGACATGGTGTCGATCCCCGCGGGCACCCTGCGGATGGGGTCCGACGACTTCTACCCCGACGAGCGGCCCGTGCACGAGCGCGAGGTGGCGGCGTTCCTCATCGACCGCTACGAGGTCACCAACGTCGACTACGCGGCCTTCGTGGAGGCGACCGGCTACGTCACGGTCGCGGAGCGCCCCCTCGACGCGGCCGAGTTCCCGCAGCTGAGCGACGAGGAGCGCCTGCCCGGCTCGATGGTCTTCACGCCCACCGACGGCCCCGTCGACCTGCGCAACTGGCGCAGCTGGTGGCGCTGGCAGCCGGGTGCCTTCTGGCGCGCACCGCACGGTCCCGGCTCGTCGATCGAGGACCGACTCGACCGACCGGTCGTGCACGTCGCGTTCCCGGATGCGCTGGCCTACGCCGCGTGGGCGGGAGGCCGGCTGCCCACCGAGGCCGAGCACGAGTACGCCACCCGCGGGGGGATCGTGGGGGCTCGGTTCGCGTGGGGCGACGACATGCATCCGGACGGCGTGCCGCAGGCCAACAGCTGGCTCGGGCACTTCCCCTACGACAACCAGGGATGGGGCGACGCGGCCCCCGTCGGCTCGTATCCGCCGAACGGCTTCGGGCTCTACGACATGACCGGCAACGTGTGGGAGTGGACCTCGGACTTCTACACGCCCCGGCACCTGCGCCTCTCCGACACCCCCGTCGACGCGGGGAAGCGGCAGAACCTGCTCGCCACGGCGAGCGCCGAGCCCGGCTTCGCGACGCCGCGGCGGGTGCTCAAGGGCGGCTCGCACCTGTGCTCGCCGGAGTACTGCCTGCGCTTCCGGCCGGCGGCGCGCTCGCCGCAGGCCGAGGACACCGGCATGAGCCACATCGGCTTCCGGCTGGTGCGCGACGCGGGGTGAGGTTCGCCCGATCCGGGTGAGTCGGCCGCGAGCCGCGGCGGCTTGACTCGTGCCGAGGGCGCCATCCCCGCGCCGCGACGACGGGAGTCACCATGTCCGACAGGCCGAACATCCTCATCATCTGGGGCGACGACATCGGCATCTCGAACCTCAGCACCTACTCGGACGGCCTGATGGGGTACCGCACCCCCAACATCGACCGCATCGCCGACGAGGGTGCGAAGTTCACCGACTACTACGGCGAGCAGAGCTGCACCGCCGGCCGTGCCGCCTTCATCACCGGCCAGAACCCGTACCGCACCGGACTCACCAAGGTCGGCCTGCCGGGGGCGGATGTCGGACTCCGCGCGGGCGACCCGACGATCGCCACCGCGCTCAAGCAGCAGGGCTACGCGACCGGCCAGTTCGGCAAGAACCACCTCGGCGACCGCGACGAGTTCCTGCCCACCGCGCACGGCTTCGACGAGTTCTTCGGCAACCTCTACCACCTGAACGCCGAGGAGGAGCCGGAGCTGCCGGACTACCCGACCGAGGCCGACTTCCCGAACTTCAAGAAGCGCTTCGGCCCGCGGGGCGTCATCCACTCCTGGGCGAACGAGGACGGCACCCAGCGCATCGAGGACACCGGGCCGCTCACGAAGAAGCGCATGGAGACCTGCGACGAGGAGTTCCGGGATGCGGCGGTCGATTTCATGCGCCGCCAGACCGAGGCCGACACGCCCTTCTTCGTGTGGGTGAACACGACCCACATGCACTTCCGCACCCACACCCGCGAGGAGGACCTCGGGCGGGCGGGGCGCTGGCAGTCGCCGTACCACGACGCGATGGTCTACCACGACGAGATCGTGGGCGACATCCTGAACGAGCTCGACGCGCTCGGCATCGCCGACGACACGATCGTCATGTACTCGACCGACAACGGCCCGCACATGAACTCGTGGCCGGATGCGGGGATGACGCCGTTCCGCAACGAGAAGAACTCCAACTGGGAGGGCGCCTACCGGGTGCCGGCGATGGTGCGCTGGCCGGGGCACATCCCGGCGGGTACGACGCTCAACGGCATCGTCAGCCACAACGACTGGTTCGTGACGCTGCTCGCGGCGGTCGGCGAGCCGGACATCGCCGCGAAGCTCGCGGCGGGCACCGAGCTCGCCGGCACCGAGTACAAGGTGCACCTCGACGGGCACAACCAGCTCGACTACATCACGGGTGCGGCCGAGGAGAGCCCGCGGCAGCACTTCTTCTACTGCTCCGACGACGGCGACCTGACGGCGCTGCGCTACGACAACTGGAAGTTCGTGTTCCTCGAGCAGCGGGCCGCGGGCACCCTGCGGATCTGGCAGGAGCCGTACGTGGAGCTGCGGTTCCCGAAGCTCTTCAACCTGCGCACCGACCCGTACGAGAAGTCGGACATCACCTCGAACACGTACTGGGACTGGGTGCTCGACCACATCTTCCTGTTCGTGCCGGCGCAGATGTACGTGGCCGAGATGATCCAGTCGCTCGCCGAGTTCCCGCAGCGGCAGGCGCCGGCCTCGTTCAACCTCGACAAGGTGATGGCGAAGCTGCAGGACGCGACCGCCGGGGCGTCGTAGCGGCGGGGCGTGGGAGGCTTGGGGGGTGACCTCCGAGCTGCTCGACCTCGCCCGCACGATCGCCGTCGAGGCGGGTGGGCTCGCCGCCCGGCGTCGCGCCGAGGGCGTCGAGGTCGCCGCGACCAAGTCGAGCATCGTCGACGTGGTCACGGCTGCCGACCGCGAGGTCGAGGAGTTCATCCGCGCCCGCATCGCCGCCGCGCGCCCGCAGGACGGCATCCTGGGCGAGGAGGGCGGCGCCACCGGCGGCACGAGCGGGGTGACCTGGGTCGTCGACCCGATCGACGGCACCGTCAACTACCTCTACGGCATCCCGCACTACGCGGTCTCGATCGCTGTGGTCGAGGGTGACCCCGAGCCGCTCACGTGGACGGCGCTCGCGGGTGCCGTCGTGAACCCGGCGATCGGCGAGGTGTTCACCGCCGCGCGAGGTGTGGGCGCGTTCCTGGGCGACCAGCGCATCCGGATCGCGGATGCCGTGCCGCTCGAGCAGGCGCTCATCGCCACCGGCTTCGCGTACGACGCGGCGATGCGCGGCCGGCAGGGCGAGGTGGTCGCGAAGCTGCTGCCGAGCGTGCGCGACATCCGGCGCCAGGGCACCGCGTCGCTCGACCTGGCATCCGTTGCGAACGGTCGGCTGAACGCGTACTTCGAGCGCACCCTCAACCCCTGGGACCACGGCGCGGGAGCCCTCATCGCCGAGGAGGCGGGGGCGCTCGTGAAGGGTCTCGGTGCTGTGGGGCGCCCGAGTCGCGAGTTCCTCATCGCCGGGCATCCGGATGTCGTGGGGCCTCTCGAGGAGCTGCTCGTCGAGCTCGGGGTGTGATCTCGGGGGCGGTTCGATACCATCGAATGGATCCCGACACCCGATCCCGACCGTCGAACCACTTGGAGGAGAGCGTGAGCGCAGTCACCGCACCCCTCCGTGGCGACCGGCAACCGGCGTCGTGACGGGGCCCGATCCCTCGCTCCCCCCGGCGACCTCCCGACGCGAACTCCGTGAGCGGGAACGCGCCGCCGCGTCGTCGGGAGCCCTCCCGGCGCCCGCGGAGCCCGCGATCGCGACCCCGATGACGGCGGCGCCGCCGAGCACCTTCGCGGCGCCGGCGCACGTGGTCGCGGCCCCCGCATCCGCCCGCCCCTCGGTGCGGCACTCCACCCGTGGCGCGATCGTCTCGAAGCTGCTGTCGGGTGCCGCACTCGTCTCGGCGGGTGCCCTGGTGGTGGGCATGTCGCTGCCGGCGAACGCCCTCGACGCCTACGCGCCCTCGTCCGAGTCCGATACCGCGCTGCTCGCCGTCGCGCCGAAGGTCGAGGGGCAGGAGGTCGACGTCGTGGAGGACGTCGCCGACGTCTCGGTCGACCGCGACGGCTTCGAGGTGAAGTCGTGGGCGCAGGTGCTGCGCGACAAGTACTCCCGGGGCAGCTTCGCCTACTCCGTGTACTGGACCGGCCCCATCCGCTGGCCGTTCCCGTACGAGGTGCCGATCACCGACGGCTACGGTCCGCGCGCGGCTCCGTGCTCCGGCTGCTCGACGTTCCACTACGCGATCGACCTCGTGCCGGGCGCCGGCACCCCGATCTACGCGATCGCCGACGGCGTCGTGATCGCGCACACGGACGGGCACGGCAGCTGGGGCAACTTCGTGCAGATCCAGCACACCATCAACGGACGCACCGTGATCTCGAGCTACGCCCACATGCAGACCGGCTCCTCGCCGCTGCAGGTGGGCGACCGGATCTCTGTCGGCGACTTCGTGGGCCTCGTCGGGGCGACCGGCCAGGTCACCGCCCCGCACCTGCACCTCGAGATCGAGGACGACGGCGTGCGCGTCGACCCCTTCATCTGGCTCACCCAGAACACCGCCCACTAGCGGTCGCCCGGCGCCTCCGTTCGGGGGCCGACCGTGCGGAAGCCGCAGTTGCCCATGGTCGAGTCGGGGGTGTTGCCGGTACGCGCCGCCACCCGATAGCGGTTGCAGTAGGACTCGTGGCAGAGGTAGGAGCCACCGCGCGTCACGCGTCGCTCCGGCTGCGCGATCGGCAGCAGCGGGGCGCCGGTCGAGGATGCCGCAGGTGCCCGCGTCTCGAAGCGGTCCGCGCACCATTCCCACACGTTCCCCGCGACGTCGTAGAGGCCGAGACCGTTCGCCGGGTAGCTCCTCACCGGTGAGGTCGCCAGCCATCCGTCGTCGCGGGTGTTCCGGCTGGGGAAGGTGCCCTGCCAGATGTTGCACATCCAGTGACCGCCGGGGGTGAGCTCGTCGCCCCACGCGTAGCGGGCACCCGTCAGTCCGCCACGCGCGGCGGCCTCCCACTGCCACTCGCCGGGAAGCGCTCGACCCGCCCACCTCGCGTAGGCGGCGGCGTCGTACCACGACACGTGCACCACCGGATGGTCGGCCAGCTCGTCGAGGTCGGAGAGGGGGCCGAACGGATGCCGCCAGTCGGCGCCGGCGACCAGCAGCCACCAGGGGGCGGAGGGGGAGCGCCCGATCACGTGGTGCCGCTCGGCGGCGACGGCGAGGTGGAACACGGCCGAGCTCCCGGCGGTCTCGGCGTCGGTGACGTGGCCCGTCGCCTCGACGAATCGTGCGAACTGCGCGTTCGTCACGGGGGTGGCGTCGATGTCGAACGCGTCGAGTTCGACCGTGTGCTGCGGGCCTTCGGCGTCGAAGGGGTAGCCCTCCTCGAAGGCGTCGCCGAGCAGGTAGCTGCCGGCGGGGACGAGGCAGGTCGCGGCATCGGATTCGTCGACGGGCACCTCGACAGCTTGACACAGCGAACCTCCGACGGCTATACAACATGTTACATATGTGCAGATGCACATAACTCGATGGCGAGGAGAGGGACGATGAAGTTCGAGAACGTGGTGCTGGGAGTGCTCGCGCTCAAGCCGTTCCACGGGTACGAGCTCATGAAGTGGTTCGACACCGAGGGGCAGTTCATCCGCTCCAACACCCACCACAGCCAGATCTACCGCGAGCTCGCCCGCATGGTGAAGGACGGGCTCGTCGAATTCGAGGTCGACGCCCGCGACGGTCGACCCGACGCGAAGATCTACCGCATCACCCCGGTCGGTCAGCAGGTGCTGCTCGAGTGGGTGCGTTCGCCGTTCGTGCCGACCAGCCGTTTCCAGGACGCCGACTTCAACACGCGCTTCGCCTTCGCGATCGCGCTCGACCTGCCCGCCGCGCTGCGGATCGTCGAGACCGAGCTCGAGTACCGCCGCGCCCAGGTCGCGGCGAGCAGGGTGCGCTCGCGCGGGATCGTCGGCGTCGACCCGATCGACGGCTTCGACGTCGAGAGCTACGCGCGCTACGGCGAGCACATGCACGTGTTCGGCGCCGACTCCGTCGACCGCTGGATGGACTGGCTCGAGTCGATGCGCGCCCGCCTCGTCGCCGACCTGGGCGGCGAGGAAACCGCCGCCCCCGACACCGCAGAGGAGCACTCCGCATGAGGGCCATCATGGTCATGTTCGACAGCCTGAACCGCCGGATGCTTCCGAACTACGGCGGGGACTGGGTGCACGCACCGAACTTCGAACGGCTCGCGAGCCGCACCGTGACCTTCGACAACTGCTACGGCGGGTCGATGCCCTGCATGCCCGCGCGCCGCGAGATGCACACCGGGCGCTACAACTTCCTGCACCGCTCCTGGGGTCCGCTCGAGCCCTTCGACGACTCCGTGCCGGCGATGCTCACTGCGGCCGGGGTGCACACCCACCTCGCGACCGACCACCAGCACTACTGGGAGGACGGCGGCGCGACCTACCACAACCGCTTCTCGACCTACGAGTTCTTCCGTGGGCAGGAGGGCGACCCGTGGAAGGGTCAGGTCGCCGATCCGGAGATCCCCGAATCGCTCGGCATGTCGTCGTCGGTGAAGCCCAAGCTCTGGCGCCAGGACTGGGTCAACCGCGCGCACCTCGCCGACAAGGCCGACCACCCCCAGACGCTCACCTTCGACGCCGGGGTGGAGTTCATCCAGACCAACCTCGCCGAGGACTCCTGGTTCGTGCAGATCGAGACCTTCGACCCGCACGAGCCCTTCTTCAGCTACGCCGAGTACAAGACGCACTACGCGGCCGCCGAGTGGGACGGACCGCACTTCGACTGGCCCGACTACGCCAAGGTCACCGAGACCCCGGATGCGGTCGAGCACGCCCGCGCGGAGTACGCCGCCCTGCTCACGATGTGCGACGAGTCGCTCGGTCGCGTGCTCGACCTCATGGACGAGAACGACATGTGGGACGACACGATGCTGATCGTGTGCACCGACCACGGCTTCATGCTCGGCGAGCACGGTTGGTGGGGCAAGAACGTGCAGCCCTGGTACGACGAGACGATCCACAACCCGCTGTTCCTCTGGGACCCGCGGGCGCAGGTGGCGGGCGAGCGCCGCGGCGCCCTCGTGCAGACCATCGACTTCGGCCCCACGCTGCTCGACTTCTTCGGCCTCGCCGGCACCGACGACATGCAGGGCGCCTCGCTCGCCGGGGTGCTCACGGATGACACCCCCGTGCGCGAGCACGCGCTGTTCGGGGTGTTCGGCGGCCACGTCTGCGTGACCGACGGGCGCTACGTGTACATGCGCGCCTCGGCGACCCCTCAGAACCAACCGCTCTCCGAGCACACCCTGATGCCGACCGTGATGACCGGGTTCTTCCCGCAGCAGCAGCTCGCGCACGCGCAGCTCGTCGATCCGCTGCCGTTCAGCAAGGGTCTCAAGGTGCTGAAGACGCCCGCCCAGGCCTGGGTGAGCCCGTTCGCGTTCGGCACGCAGCTGTTCGACCTGCGCACCGACCCCGACCAGCACGAGCCGCTCCGCGACGCCGACCTCGAGAGGCGGCTCGCCACGGCGCTGCGCGACGCGATGATCTCGGCCGACGCCCCCGCGGAGCAGTTCGTGCGACTGGGGCTGCCGGTCGAGGGTCCGCTCGGCGACGAGCACCTGCTGATCGAGGCCCAGTGGCCGATGCTGCAGGCCTCGCTCGCCCCCGCGTCACGCGCCGACGACTTCGGCGCCGACGGGGTCGTGCTCGACCGCCCGCTTCGCGAACTGCTCGGCGACCCCGCGACGCGCGACGTGCTCGTCGAGCTCGCCCCGATGCTCGCGGGTGGGCCGATGGTCCACATGATCGGCGGGCTGTCGCTGCTGCAGATCGCGTCGATGATGGTCGGCCTGCTGCCCCGCCCCGTGCTCGCCGGGCTCGCCGCCCGCCTGACGGCCGCCTCGAGCGCCGAACCCAGCGTCGAGCGGGGCTGACGCCCCGACTCGCACCCCCTGCACCACCTGCACCACCTGCACCACATCACAAAGGAGTGAACCCACCATGACGAACGACAACACCACGACGACGCCGCCCGCGGCGAGCACCCCACCGGGGGTGCCGACGGTGACCGCGGCGATCCGCCACGGCGACCTCGACCGCACGGGCGGGGTACCGCGCCGCAAGACGAACCTCGTCATCCTCGGCGGATCGATGGTCGCCGACGGCGGCGAGGGCTCGATGGCGACGACGCTGTTCCCGGTGATCGCCGCCGCGCTCTCGCTCGCCACCAGCGCGCTCGGCATCCTGTCGGCCGTCGGCCGCATCGTGGGCGTGTTCGCCGGACCCACCTGGGTGTTCCTCGCCAAGAAGTTCGGACGCAAGCCGATCCTGGCGATCGCCACCGGATTCTGGGGTGTCTGGGCCGTCGCCGCGGGCTTCTCGCAGGACTTCGCCCAGCTGCTCGTGCTCTACGCGATCATGGCGGCCGGTACGGCCGCGGCTCACGCGATCGTGCCGGAGGTCATCGGCGACTCGTTCGAGGACAAGAAGCGCGGCCGCGTCGTCGGCTGGCTCTACGGCGGCACCGCCGCCATCGGCAGCGTCATGGCGCCGCTCATCGGTCAGCTCGCGAACGTCGAAGACGGATGGCGCTACGGCTTCTTCGTTTTCGGCGCGATCAACGTGCTCTTCGGTGTGCTCATCCTGGCGTTCTACAAGGACCCGGGCACCGGCGGCGGCGAGGAGCAGCTCAAGACGTTCAGCCAGGCGGAGCGCGACGCCGCCTCGAAGATCACCTGGGCGAAGGTCCGCTCGCTGCTGCGCATCCGCAGCTACGTGATCCTGCTCGGCAGCCGGCTGCTCTCGAGCCACCTGCTGCTCGCCGCCTTCGGCGTGGTGCTGCTCGTGCAGGAGTTCGGGTTCGACACCGCGGTGGCCGCCTCCGTGATGGCGCCGTTCGGCATCGGCTACCTGCTCGGCACCATCGTCGGCGGCTTCCTCTCCGACCTGCTGAACCGCCTGAGCCCCGACTTCGGTCGCGTCGGGATGCTGCAGGGCGCCCAGCTGGCGTTCGCCGTGGTCGCGTTCTTCACGACCCAGTTCGTGTACGGCGGGATCCTGCCCTACCTGGTGCTGTTCGGCATCGTCGGCCTGACGGTCGGCCTCAACCCGGGCGTCAACCGCCCCCTGGTGATGGCGGTCGTGCCGCCGGAGCTGCGCGGTGCCGCGTTCGCGATCTTCGTCTCGATCATCGAGTCGATCGGTTTCGCGATCTACACGCTGACCGCGGGCTTCCTCGCCGACACGGTGGGGCTGCAGACGGTCATGCTCTGGCTCGTCTGCGGGATCATGGTGGTCAACGCCGCGTACCTCACGCTGCTCTACGGCCCGTACAAGCGCGACCGCCGCGCGCTCGAGGCGGAGCTCGACGCCCGCCGCGAGCGGATCCTCGAGAGCGAGGCCGCCGCAGCATCGGGCGACTGACGCCGCACAGCCGTCGGGCCCGTCACGATCCTCGGATCGCGGCGGGCCCGACGTCGTATGAGCTCAGCCGACGAGCCAGACCGTGGTGTCGCCGGGGATGCGGCCCGAGGCGACGGGGCCGCTGCCTGCGACCACGGTGCCGGCGGGCAGCGGGGCGGTGCCGGCGCCCGTGTTGGCGACGACGGTGACGGCGCCGTTGCGGAAGATCAGCACCGCGGGGTCGTCGCTCGCCAGCCACTCGATCTCGCCCGCGCCGAGCTCGTGCTGCTGGCGCAGCGCGAGCAGGGTGCGGTAGAGCTCGAGGGTCGAGCCCGGCACACCGGCCTGGGTGTCGCGGGCGTAGTCGGGCCAGCTGTCGGGCAGCGGCAACCAGCTCGCCTCGCCCGGGCCGAAGCCCGTGCTCGGGGCGTCGGCCTCCCACGGCAGCGGCACTCGGCATCCGTCGCGGCCGTAGGTCTCGCCGCCGGTGCGGAAGAAGCTCGGGTCCTGGCGGGCGGCATCCGGCAGGTCGATCACCTCGGGCAGCCCCAGCTCCTCGCCCTGGTACAGGTACGACGAGCCCGGCAGCGCGAGCATGAACGCGGTCGCGGCGCGGGCGCGGCGCAGGCCCACCACCTCGTCCGGATGCGACTCCGACTTCGGACCCAGGCCCTGCCCCTGTGGCGGGGGCGGGGTGAGGCCGAGGCGCGTCGCGTGCCGGATGACGTCGTGGTTCGAGAGCACCCAGGTGCTGGGAGCGCCCACCGAACCGAACGCGGCCAGCGAGTCGTCGACGACCTTCTTCAGCCGCTCGGCCTTCCACGGCGTCTCGAGGTAGCTGAAGTTGAAGGTCTGGTGCATCTCGTCGGGGCGCACCCAGTTGGCGAGCTTCGCGAGCGGCTCCACCCAGGCCTCGCCGGCCAGGATGCGGTCGGGTCCGTAGGCGGCGAGCACCTCGTGCCAGTCGCGGTAGATCTCGTGCACGCCGTCCTGCGCCCAGTAGGGCACATCCGTCTCGTCGCCGCCCATGCTGCCGGCGTCGGCGGGAGGCGTGTAGTCGGGGAGCCCCTCGGCCTTCGCCATGCCGTGGGCGACGTCGACGCGGAAGCCGTCGACCCCGCGGTCGAGCCAGAACCGCAGCACCCCGCGGAAGTACTCGCGCACCTCGGGGTTGGTCCAGTCGAAGTCGGGCTGCGAGCTGTCGAACAGGTGCAGGTACCACTGGCCGGGGGTGCCGTCGGGCGCGGTCACCCGCGTCCAGGCGAGGCCGCCGAACACCGACTCCCAGTTGTTGGGGGGCAGCTCGCCGTGGGCGCCCTTTCCGTCGCGGAAGATGTAGCGCGCGCGCTCGGGTGAGCCGGGAGCGGCGTCGAGCGCCGCCTGGAACCAGGCGTGCGCGCTCGAGGAGTGGTTCGGCACCAGGTCGATGATGACCCTGAGGCCCAGCTCGTGGGCCCGATCCAGCATCACGTCGAAGTCGGCGAGGGTGCCGAAGAGCGGGTCGACGTCGCAGTAGTCGGCCACGTCGTAGCCGGCGTCGGCCTGCGGCGAGGTGAAGAACGGCGACAGCCAGACGGCGTCGACGCCGAGGTCGGCGAGTGCGGGCAGCCTGTGTGTGATGCCGGGCAGGTCGCCGACGCCGTCTCCGTCCGCATCCGCGAACGAGCGCGGGTAGACCTGGTAGATGACGGCGGTGCGCCACCAGTCGTCGCGCTGCGTCGCGCGGCCGATCGTCGAGTTCACGATGGTTCCTTCGGTCGGGGGCCTGGGGCGCTTCCGATGCTAACGAGCGCCTGTTACGCGGACGTATCGGTGCGTCCGTGCCCCGCGGATGTTTCCCATTTGTAAACGTTTCCAACCGCACCTGTCAATTCCCGGCCCGGCGTGATCAGCCTGTGACCTGGATGACTTGACAGACGGGGGATCCGTGGGTTGTCATGTCTGCAAACGCTTGCACCGAGCGTTCCGGAGAACGGCCTCCGCTCTGGCGGCCGGAACCCGACCACAGGGAAAGGACCACACCAATGAAGGTGACCAGGAAGGGCGCTCTGAGCCTCGGCGCCATCGCCGTCGCATCCGCGTTCGTGCTGAGCGGTTGCTCCGCCGGCGACAGCGGAGACACCCCCACCACGGGCGGAACGCTCACCGTCTGGGTCGACGCCGAGCGCGTGGACGCGCTGCAGGGCGCGGCCGACGCCTACACCGAGAAGACCGGCGTCAAGGTCGACCTCGTGTCGAAGGACAACGCCACCATCAAGGACGACTTCATCCAGCAGGTGCCGACCGGCGAGGGCCCCGACATCACCATGGGCGCCCACGACTGGCTCGGCGAGCTGACCACCAACGGCGTCGTCGCGCCGCTCGAGCTCGGCGACTCCGCCGACGACTACCTGCCGGTCGCCATCCAGGCCGCCACCTACGAGGGCACCGTCTACATGCTCCCGTACGCGGTCGAGAACATCGCCGTGCTGCGCAACGCCGACATCGTGCCCGAGGCCGCGACGAGCTTCGACGACATGATCGCGAAGGGTCAGGCCGCCGGCCTCACCCAGCCGTTCGTGGTGGAGCAGGGCGCCGAGGGCAACCCGTACCACCTGTACCCGTTCCAGACCGCGTTCGGCGCCCCCGTCTTCGGCACCGACGCCTCGGGCAGCTACGACCCGAGCGACCTGCAGCTCGGCAGCGACGGCGGCTACCAGTTCGCCGACTGGCTCGCGAGCCAGGGCAAGACCGGCACCGGCGTCTTCAACACCGACATCGACGGTGCGATCGCCAAGCAGGCCTTCCTCGACGGCACCGCCGCCTTCTGGCTGACCGGCCCGTGGAACGTGGGTGCGGCGGTCGACGCCGGTATCAACGTCGCCATCGACCCGGTGCCGAGCCCGACCGGTGAGGCGGCCCAGCCGTTCGCCGGCGTGAAGGGCTTCTTCCTCTCGGCCGAGTCGAAGAACAAGGTCGCCGCGACCGACTTCCTCGTGAACTACCTCGGCTCCGAGGACGTGCAGCTCGAGCTGTTCAAGGCGGGCAACGTGCTGCCGGCCCTGAGCGCCGCCGCCGAGAGCGCGTCGAGCGACCCGATCATCAAGGGCTTCGCGAACGTGGGCGCCGACGCCGTGGCGATGCCGTCCATCCCCGCGATGGGCTCGGTGTGGCAGTACTGGGGCGTGGCCCAGGCCGCCATCATCAACGGCGAGGACCCGAAGGCGACGTGGGACAAGCTCGTCACCGACGTGACCGCCGCCATCAGCTGATCGCCCGCTGAACCGGATGCGGGGCGTGCCGCCGCAGGGGTGGACGCGCCCCGCATCCGTCAGTGAATCCACCCCTGCCCCAGAGAGTTGACCCAGATGGCCCAGGCCCCCACCGCCCCGCGCCGCACCCGGCCGGCCGCGCCGCCCACGCCGGGGAGCGTGCGCGCGATCCTCGTCAAGATCCTGCTGCTCGGCATCGTCGACGCCCTGTCGATCTACGCCGCGTTCGTGCTCGTGATGCAGCACAACTGGGTCGTCGCGATCATCGTGCTCGCCGTGACCGGGTTGGTGAACTGGATCTACTTCTCGCGGCGCCTCATCCCGGCGAAGTACCTCACGCCGGGCCTCATCTTCCTCGCCGTGTTCCAGGTGTTCGTGCTGCTCTACACGGGCTACGTGGGCTTCACCAACTACGGCACCGGCCACAACGGCACCAAGGAGCAGGCGGTCTCGTCGCTGCTCGCCTCCTCGCTGCAGCGCGTCGAGGACTCGCCCGCCTACCCGGCGACGGTCGTCGACAGCTTCGGGCAGCTCGGCCTGCTCGTCACCGACCCCGACACGGGCGACGCCTACGTCGGCACCAACGACCAGCCGCTCGCCGCGGCGCCGGATGCGGAGTTCGACGGCGGCAAGGCCGTCTCGGCCCCCGGCTGGACGAGCCTCAGCTTCGCCGAGGTGATCGCCCGCACCGACGAGATCACCCAGCTCGCGGTGCCCTACTCCGACGACCCGAACGACGGCGCCCTGCGCACCCAGGACGGCAGCAACGCCTACCGCTACCTCTCGACGCTCGAGTACGACGAGCAGGCCGGCACCATGACGAACACCCAGACGGGCGTCGTCTACGCCGACCAGGGCACCGGCGCGTTCGTCGCCCCCGACGGCACGGAGCTGCGCCCCGGCTGGCAGATCACCGTCGGCTTCGACAACTTCGTGCGCGCGTTCACCGAGCAGTCCATCCGCGGGCCGCTCGTCTACGTGACCATCTGGACCTTCGTGTTCGCGATCGGCTCGGTCGCGCTCACCTTCATCCTCGGGCTGCTGCTCGCGATCACCTTCGAGAACGCCCGCATGCGCGGGGTCAAGTACTACCGGGTGCTGCTCGTGCTGCCGTACGCGTTCCCGGCTTTCCTCTCGATCCTCGTGTGGAAGGGCATGATGAACGAGAGCTTCGGCTTCATCAACCAGGTGCTGTTCGCCGGCGCCGACATCCCGTGGCTCTCGGATCCGACGCTCGCCAAGGCGAGCGCCCTGCTCGTGAACCTGTGGCTCGGGTTCCCGTACATGTTCCTCATCTGCACCGGGGCGCTGCAGGCGATTCCCGACGAGCTGACCGAGGCGGCGACCATGGACGGCGCCCGCGGCTGGGGCATCTTCCGTCAGATCAAGCTGCCGCTGCTGCTCTCGACGACCGCGCCCGTGCTCATCGCATCCTTCGCGTTCAACTTCAACAACTTCAACCTGGTGTACCTGCTGAACAACGGCGGACCGCGCGACACCACCACGAGCCTGCCGGTCGGCCACACCGACCTGCTGATCTCGATGGTCTACAAGGTGGCGTTCACCGGCCAGAACCGCGACTACGGCCTGGCGTCGGCGTTCTCGATCATCATCTTCCTCATCGTGGCGATCATCTCGGTGATCAGCTTCTCGAGGACCAAGGCCCTCGAGGAGATCCAGCGATGACCACGACCCAGCTCTCCGCCCCGCGTCGGCGCTCGGCCGGGCGATGGTTCGCCGACACCGGATGGCGTCACCTCGTCGCGGTGCTGGTGTGCGCCTTCGCCGTGTTCCCGCTGCTGTTCGTGATCTCGAGCGCGCTCAACCCGAACGGCACCCTCACGGGATCGAACGCGCTGTTCTCGCGGATCGGCATCGACAGCTTCTGGCGCATCCTGACCGACCCGCAGAACCCGTACCTGCTGTGGTTCGGCAACACCCTGCTGATCGCCTCGGTGACCGCCGTCGCCTCCACGCTCATGGGGGCGCTCGCCGCGTACGCGTTCTCGCGTATGCGCTTCACCGGCCGCCGCTTCGGGCTCATCACGATCGTCGTGATCCAGATGTTCCCGCAGCTGCTCGGCGCGGTCGCGATCTTCCTCATGATGAGCGCCATCGGCGACGTGTTCCCGGCGTTCGGGCTCAACACCCACATCGGGCTCATCATGGTGTACCTCGGTGGCGCGCTCGGCGTGAACACCTACCTCATGTACGGCTTCTTCAACACGGTGCCGGTGGAGATCGACGAGGCGGCGAAGATCGACGGCGCAGGCCACGCGCGCATCTTCTTCACCATCATCCTGCGGCTCGTCGCGCCGATCCTCGCCGTCGTCGCGCTGCTCTCGGTGATCGCCTCGTTCTCGGAGTACCTCATCGCGAGCGTGCTGCTCATCGACCCCGAGAAGCAGACCCTGGCCGTGGGCCTCGTGAAGCTCGTGTCGAACCCGCGCTACGCCGACTGGAGCGCGTTCTCGGCGGGCGCCATCATGGCCGCCATCCCCGTCGTCGCCCTCTTCCTCGCCCTGCAGCGCTACATCGTCGGCGGCATCACCGCCGGCGCCGTGAAGTGACGAGGGGCTGGTTTCGACACGCCGCTTCGCGGCTACTCAACCAGCGGCTGGAACCCGCTGGTTGAGTAGCGCCCGCAGGGCGCGTGTCGAAACCAGCCCCCGCGAAACCCCGTCGTCACACGAGAGGTCTATGGTGCCCGCATGACCGCATCCCCCGCGGCACTCCCGCACCACGACGGTTCGCCGCTGTACGTCTCGACGCAGACCCCCGAGCTCGGCGGCACGGTCGCCCTGCGGCTGCGGGTGCCGCGCGGCTTCGCCGACCTCCGGGTCGTGCGGGTGCGCTCGAACCCCGATCGCGAGCCAAGTTATGCCGACGCCCGCGTGGTGCACGAGACCCCGGATGCGGTGTGGTGGCAGGCGGAGGTGGTGGTCGAGAACCCGGTGCACGGCTACCGCTGGCTGCTGGAGGACCACGACGCCGAGACGTGGTGGCTCACCTCGAAGGGCCTCTCGAGCATCGAGACCCGCGACATCGACGACTTCCGGCTGGTGACCTTCCCCGCGCCGCCCGACTGGGGCAAGGACCTGGTGATGTACCAGGTGTTCCCCGACCGCTTCGCGCGCTCGGCGGCGGCGGACGACCGCGAGCCGCCCGAGTGGGCGATGCCGGCCGCGTGGGGCGACCCCGTCATCCATGTCGGCCCGGGCACGGGGGAGCAGTTCTTCGGCGGCGACCTCGACGGGGTGCGCGAGCACCTCGACCACCTGCTCGACCTCGGCGTGAACCTGCTGTACCTGACGCCGGTGTTCCCGGCGCGCTCGAACCACCGCTACGACGCGCAGTCGTTCGACCACGTCGACCCGCTGCTCGGTGGAGACGAGGCGCTGGTGCGGCTGGTCGAGGCGGCGCACGAGCGCGGCATCCGGGTGATCGGCGACCTCACCACCAACCATTCCGGCGACGCGCACGAGTGGTTCCGCGCGGCGTTCGAGAACCCGGGCGCGGCCGAGAGCGCGTTCTACCTGTGGCTCGACGAGACGCAGAGCGACTACGTGTCGTGGCTCGGTCACAAGAGCCTGCCGAAGTTCAACTGGAACTCCTCGGAGTTGCGCGAGCGGTTCATCGAGGGGCCGGAGTCGGTGGTGGCGCGGTTCCTGCAGCCGCCGTTCTCGTTCGACGGCTGGCGCATCGACGTGGCCAACATGACGGGCCGCTACCGCGACGAGGACCTCAACGAGGCGGTGCGCCGGGCGATCCGCCGCACGATGGTCGAGGTGAACCCCGACACGCTGCTGGTGGGGGAGTCGACGAACGACGCTTCGGGTGGCGACTTCACGGGCGACGCCTGGCACGGCGCGATGACGTACGCCAACTTCACTCGGCCGCTGTGGAACTGGCTCTCGGTGCCGGGTTCGCCCGCGGGCGGCGGCCTCGGCATGACCCTCGGGCGCACCACCGACTACACGGGCCTCGAGTTCTATGCGGCGCACCGGGAGTTCGCGGCGGCGCTGCCGTGGCGCACGCGGCTGCACACCATGAACGCGCTCGACACCCACGACACCCCGCGCTTCGCCACCTCGGCGCGCGAAGGCGTGGTGCCGGTGGCGGTGGGGCTGTCGATGACGCTGCCCGGCATCCCGGTGGTGTGGGCGGGCGACGAGTTCGGCTTCACTGCCGCCGACGGCGAGGAGGCCCGCACCCCGATCCCGTGGGATGCGGCGGATGCGTACGCGGACCACATCGCCCTCTACCGGCGGATGATCGCTCTGAAGCGTGAGCATCCGGCGCTGAACGGCGGCGGCATCCGTTGGCTGCACGCCTCGGAGGAGGCGGTGGCGTTCGTGCGCGAGTCGGCGGACGAGTGCGTGCTCGTCGTCGCGACCCGCTCCGCCACCGAGGTCGACCTCGCCGGCGAGCTCCCCGACGACGCCGAGCTGCTCGAGGGCGCCGCCCCGTGGCGGGCCGGCCTCGTGCGCACCCCCGGCCCGTCCTTCCTCGCCTGGCGGCTCCCGGGAGTGCAGCTCCCCGCTTGGTGATCGCTCGCATCCCGCTGGTTGAGTAGCCCGCGCAGCGGGCGTGTCGAAACCAGCCCCCCGCACCCCCGCTCCCGCGTTCGGGCCACCCCCTCCGGGATGCTAGGCTCTTCCGGTGCCGCGGAGCGATCCGCGAACGCCCCGATAGCTCAGTGGTAGAGCACTTCCATGGTAAGGAAGGGGTCGTCAGTTCAATCCTGACTCGGGGCTCTGTCCGTCGGAGCGGGGCTCCACCCTCGCGCCGACGGACTCGTGGCTGAGTAGCTCAGTTGGTGAGAGCGCACGACTCATAATCGTGAGGTCGCGGGTTCGAGTCCCGCCTCAGCTACTTACTGGTCGGTCAGACCGATTCCCGGTCGGGCCGCTCTGCTTTCCGGACGTATGGCCGCGGGTGATCGTTGCCGCGTCTCCGACTGCGCAGATCAGGGGCGCGCGGACCGTCGACCGAGGCGCTCGTCGCGTGCGGCGCGCCACACTGCGCGCGCCGCGTCGGCATTCAACAGTCCGATGGCGATCCCGATCGCGATGTCGACCCATCCGGTGTGCACCCAGAGCGTGGCGACGGCGCCGGCGATGATCGCAACGTTCGCGAGCGCGTCATTGCGGGCAGAAAGCCACGCCGCCCTTGCCATGCTTCCTGTGAGGTTGCGATGGCGCACCAGCAGCAGCGCGCATGTGAGGTTGATGGCGAGCGCACCCGCAGCGGTGAGTGACAGGGGAACGATCTCAGGCGCAACAGGATTCAAGATCTTCTGCACCGCGGCGATGATCGTCGCGACCGCCGGCACCAGGATGACGAACGCGAGGACGCTGCCTACATGCGATTGGCGTCGCATCGACCACGCCGACGCGGCGAAGATCAGCAGGTTGATGCTGGCGTCTTCGAGGAAGTCGACACTGTCGGCGAAGAGGGACACGGAACCGATGGTCAGCGCCACCACGAAATCCACGGCGAAGAAGCCGAGGTTCAGCAATGCCACCACGAGGACGGTGCGCCGGAAGGTCACGCGGACAATCATCCACTGCGGTGACGCGTCACGCACCGATGCTCGGCGGGCATCCTGATCGTCGCGCTGCGGGCGCACCCTTGTCGAGGGGAGAAGCCCGGCCCCAACCATCCTCGCTACACTCTCGCCATGACGGCGGGCCGGCCCCTCGGTGACTACCTGCGCGCACGCAGGGAGCTCATCCGTCCCGAGGAGGCGGGGCTGCCCGCCGGCAACGGCCGGCGCCGGGTCGCGGGGTTGCGGCGCTCCGAGGTGGCGATGCTCGCCGGCATCAGCACCGAGTACTACGTGAAGCTCGAGCAGGGTCGCGAGATCCACCCCACCGACCAGGTGCTCGAGGCGCTGTCGCGGGCGCTGCAGCTGGATGCGACGGCGCGCAGCTACCTCGCCTCGCTCGTGCACCTGCCGCACGTCGAGACCGGCCCGAAGCGCGAGCTCGCGCACATCCGCTGGCTCATCGACGGATGGCCGCTCACCGCCGCGGTCGTGCACGACCGCTACAACGACATCGTCGCCTCGAACGCGCTCATGCGGGCTATCGTGCCCGCCTACCGTGAGGGCGCCAACAGCCTCGCCGCGCTGCTGCTCGACCCGGAGGTGCGGGCGCTCTACGGCGACGAGTGGGACGGGCTGACCGCCCGCTCGGTGGCGCTGCTGCGCGCGAACTCCGGACCGCAGCCCTACCTCGTGCGCACCCAGCAGCTGATCGCGCAGCTCACCCGCGAGAGCCCCCGGTTCCGCGAGGTGTGGCCGCGCAACGACGTGCACGGCGCGGGCGACGGCGTGCACCACCTCGCGCACCCGCGGGTGGGAGCGCTCTCGCTGCGGTTCGCGCGCTTCCCGGTGCTCGGGCCGGGCGAGCACTCGATCTTCGTCTACTACGCCGAGCCCGGCACACCGACCGCGGATGCGCTCGCCGTGCTCGCGCGAGAGGGGTAGCGCGGCTACCACCCCCAGCCCGCCCACGCGCGGGGCGCGCATCCGGCCCTAGCCTCGCGGCCATGGACCTCGGATTGCAGGGCAGGACCGCCGTCGTCACCGGCGCGAGCAAGGGCATCGGGCTGGCGATCGTGCAGGGGCTCGTGGGCGAGGGGGTGCGCGTGGTCGCGGGCGCGCGCTCGATCACGCCCGAGCTCGAGCCGCTGGTCGCGAGCGGCGACGTGCTCTTCGAGTCTGTCGACCTCACCACTCCCGACGGCCCCGAGCGGCTCGTCGCGCGCTCCGACGAGCTCGGCGGGCTCGACATCCTCGTCAACAACGTGGGCGCTGTGTCGCTGCGCTTCGACGGGTTCCTCGCGATCACCGACGAGCAGTGGATGCAGACCCTCACCCTGAGCTTCCTCGCGGCGATGCGCACCACGCGGGCCGCCATCCCGCGGCTCATCGCCCGCGGCGGCGGCAACATCGTGACCATCGGATCGGTCAACGCCTACCTGCCCGACCCTCCCGTCGTCGACTACTCGGCCGCGAAGGCCGCGGTCTGGAATCTCTCCAAGTCGCTGTCGAAGGAGTACGGCGACCGCGGCATCCGGGTCAACACGATCAGCCCCGGCCCCGTCGCGACCGAGCTGTGGCTCGGCGAGCAGGGCGTCGCCGCGACCGCCGCGCGCGCGATGGGCGTCGACGTCGACACCGCCCGCGATCGCGTCGTGGCGAGCCAGGGCGGCTTCTCGACCGGACGCTTCACCCAGCCCTCGGAGGTGGCCGACCTCGCGCTGCTGCTCGCGAGCGACCGCGCCGGCAACGTCACGGGCGCCGACTTCCTCATCGACGGCGGCCTCGTCAAGACCCTGTAACCCCACCACCGCAGCACCCCCCAACAGAAGGAGAACCACCATGACGCACGTCCTCTTCATCCACGGCCTCTGGATCCACTCCTCGGCCTGGCGCCCCTGGCAGGACCTCTTCGAGTCCAAGGGCTACACCACGGATGCGCCGGGCTGGCCCGGCGATCTCGACACCGTCGAGGCCACCCGCGCGAACCCCGCGGGCCTCAACAACCAGGGCATCGCCGAGATCTGCCACCACTACGCCGACCTCATCGAGACGCTCCCCGAGAAGCCCGTCGTCGTCGGGCACTCCTTCGGCGGGCTCATCGCGCAGGAGCTGCTCGCCCACGATCTCGTCGCGGCGGCGGTCGCGATCGACCCGGCACCCGTCAAGGGCGTGAAGGTGCTGCCGTTCTCGCAGCTGAAGTCGGGCTTCCCGGTGCTGTCGAACCCCGGCAACAAGTCGAAGACGGTGGCCCTCGACGAGAAGCAGTTCAAGTACGCCTTCGGCAACGTGCTGAGCGACGAGGAGTCGAACGCCCTGCACGACGCCTGGACGATCCCGGGGCCGGGTCGGCCGCTGTTCGAGGATGCGACGGCCAACTTCGTGCGCAACTCGCCCGCCGCGGTCGACACGCACACCGCCATCCGCGGTCCGCTGCTGCTCACCTCGGGCACCGAGGACCACACCGTGCCGCAGGCCGTGACGGTCGCGGTGGCGAAGCTCTACGCCGACAACACCTCCTCGGTCACCGAGTACCACGAGTACGCGGGCAAGGGGCACTCGCTCACCCTCGACGCGGGCTGGCAGGACGTCGCGCAGGATGTGCTGGCCTGGCTCGACGAGAAGGGCTTCGGTCCGGCCTGACGGGTGATCCACGAATGTACATTGACATGTACGTACACGACGATGTACATTCGCGGATGTGGAAGCTCTGCTCGACGTGATCGCCGACCCGCAGCGGCGCACCCTGCTGGATGCGCTCAGCAACGGGCCGGCCACCGTCACCGAGCTCGCCGGGCTCGTGCCGATCGCACGGCCCGGTGTCTCGCGCCACCTGCGCATCCTGCGCGAGGCGGGCCTCGTCGAGGTGCACGCCGACGCGCAGCGCCGGGTGTACGAGCTCCGCAGCGAGCCGCTCATCGAACTCGACGAGTGGCTCGCGCCCTATCGCGCGCTCTGGGGGCAGCGGCTCGACGCCCTGCACACCGAGGTCAGCCGCGGCAAGAAGACGAGGAGCGACGGATGACGGACCAGCGATTGATCGGCGAGCTGCGCGAGGAGGGCGGTCTCGGCGTGGTGCACGTCGAAGACGTCTACGCGACCGGCATCGACGACCTGTGGTCGGCGATCACCGACCCCGAGCGCCTGGCGCGCTGGGTGGTGCGGATCGAGGGCGAGCTGCGGGTGGGCGGCGAGTTCACCGCGGCCTTCACGAGCGGCTGGCGGGGGATGGGTGTCGTCGAGGTGTGCGAGGCGCCGCACCGCCTGCAGGTGCGCACCTGGGAGCCGGGCGGCGTCACCACCACGATCGAGGCGCTGCTGACCCCGGAGGGTGCCGGCACGCGGCTGGTCATCGAAGATCGGGGGCTGCCGCTCGAGGAGTACGCCGCGCACGGCGCCGGGTGGCAGGCCCACGTCGAAGACCTCGCCGCCTACCTCGCCGGCCGGGTGCCGCGCTCCTGGGAGGAGCGCTGGCACGAGCTCAGCGCCGACTACCTGGAGCTGGCCCGGGCGGCCAGGTAGCTCGCCAGCAGCCGCGTCTGCGCCTCCCACCCGCCGTCGTTGCCCTCGCGGGCGGCGTCGCGCAGCTCCTCGGGCAGCTCGTCGAAGCCGTCCTCGGTGATCGTGACCCGGGTGCCGTCGGCCACCTCGTCGAGCGTGAACTCGACGGCGGTCGACACCGCCGACTCCGCCGACGGGTTCCAGCGGAACGCGAAGCGCCGCCGCGGTTCGACGGCCAGGACGTCGAAGGTGAGCGGGGCGCCGCGGTGCGGCTCCTGCGCGGCGGCGATCTCCGGGTCGACCGCCGTCGGCACGATGCGCCCCGTGGTGGTCTCGCCCACGCGGAACGGGCCGTCGAGCTCGGCGCCGAACCAGGCGCCGAACGCGCGCGAGTCGGCGATCGCATCCCACACCGACTCCAGCGGCGCGGCGATCACCGCACTGCGGCGGATGTCGGGCTCCCGTTCGAGCAGCGCCTTGAGCGCCTCGATGATGTGGCGCGAGCCGTCCGCCGTCTCCGAGCCCTCTCGACTCTGCGCGCGCGCGCCGCGGTGGATGAGGGTGACCCGGCACCCGTCGGCGATCGGGGTCACCTCCCAGTGCAGCGACCCCTGGTCGTCGCGGCCGCCGTACCAGGTGGCGATGAAGGTGTGGGCCAGACGCATCGGGGGCTCGAACTCGAGCACCTCGCCCACGATCTGCACGTCGCCGTCGTCGTCGACGAACTCGATGGGGGAGCCGAGCTGCCAGGTGGTGCGGGGCGCGGTGCCGTAGTAGTACCGCCGCACGGTGTGCGGATCGGTGAGCGCCGCCCACGCCTCGGCAGCGGACGCGGCGATGGTCACCTCGTAGACGCGGTCGTCGGTCATCGGTCGTTTCCTCTCTCCAGCTCGGATTTGAGCGCGAGCAGCCCGGCGGATGCGCGGGCGCCGAAGTCGTCGATCCACCGCTGCGCCAACTCCACGATCGGCACGGCGTTCAGGTGGCAGCGCCGCACGCGGCCCTGCTTGCGCGACACGATCAGCCCCGCCGCCTCCAGCACGCCGACGTGCTTCAGCACGGCGTGGCGACCGAGCGGCGCCAGCGCCTCGGTGAGCTCGCCGATGCTCTGTCCGTCGCGTTCGCGGAGTGCATCGAGGATGCGGCGGCGCGAGGGCTCGGCGATCGCGGCGATGACCGCATCCGTGTCCACCCCGCCAAAATAGGTGACTGCACAGTCACCTGTCAAGGAACGATCCCTCCGACGGACGAGGATCCGCTTCCCGACGGATGCGCGCCGCCCACGCCGCCGCGTGTACTGAGGGCATGCTCCCCACCGCCGTGCACAGACCCGCGCCGCCCGGCATCCGCCGACGCGCGCTGCTCGTCACGCTCTTCGTCGTCTACCTCGCGCTGCTCACGTGGCTCGTCATGTGGAAGCTGCATGACCCCTTCATCGGGCGCGCCGACATGCGCAGCATCAAGCTCGTGCCGTTCCTGCCCGGCGACGGCTTCGGCGCGAGCGACCCGCTCGAGATCCTCGGCAACGTCGCCGTCTTCGTGCCGTTCGGCGTCTACCTTCGGCTGTTGCGGCCCGACTGGCGCGTCGCCCGGATCGCGCTCCTCGCCGGCGCGCTGAGCTTGGCGTTCGAGGTGGCCCAGTACGTCACCGCGGTCGGCAGCTCCGACGTGACCGACGTCATCGCGAACACCGCCGGGGCGATCCTCGGGTTCGTCGTGCTCGCCGGGATGCGGCGGCACGGCCGCGGCGGCGCGATGCTGACCGCGAGCCTCGCGGCCGCCACCGTGATCGCCCTCGTCGCGGCCGTCGCGGTCGTCGCCGGGCGCCCGAGCCTGCCGGCCCCCGGCGACGGCGGCGCCGGACACATCGTCGACTGAGTCGAGGCCACGGGAGTCGTGCGACATCCCGCTACTCCCGCCCGCCCGGCCGGATCGCTACCCTTCGCATATGAGCGCCGCGCCTCCGCCCCCCTCGGGGCTGGAGGCGCCCGCCGGCGGAGGCTGGATCTTCCCCATGCGGGAGGCCGCCGGCTCCACCCGGGCGGCGCTCGTGAGCGGGGCATCCGCCCTGAGCCTCGTGCTGCTCGGCCTGCTCGCCACGCTCGGGATCATCCTCGCGGCCGCCGTGCCGGAGAGCGTCGCGTGGTGGATCCTCCCCCCGCTGGCGCTGCTCGCCGCCTGCTGCGTCGCCGCCTGGCGGTGGGATCCGATCCCGGTGCTCGGCTACTTCGCGCTCGCCGGCGCCGTCGCGGCCGCCCTCGCGGCCCTCACGGTCGCGGTCGCCGATTCGCCGATCCAGGCGGCCGCCGGAACGGCCGGGTTCCTGCTCTCGATGACGACCAACGTCGCCGTGCTCATCGGCGCGGCCTCGGACCGATGGACGGGCGGCATCGCGGGCGCGCTCGGCGGATACGCCCTCGGCGAGGGGACGATGGCGATCACGGCGGCCCTCGTCGGGCTGCCGTATCGCCTCGACCTCCCGCCGATCGCGATCGCGGTCGGGGTGGCCGTGGGCTACGCGTTCGTGCCCCTCGCCCGCCGGCGTTCGCGCCGGAGCACCGCCTCGCTGGACGCGGCCGACCACCGCACCCGCGCTCGCCGCCTGCGCGAGCTCGAGGGGCGGGAGTCGATCGCCGTGCTGCACGACACGCTGCTCGGCGAGCTCGCCGCCTTGTCCCATCGCGAGCCCGGCCCCCTGAGCGAGACCGATCGGGAGCGGGTGGTGGCGAGCCTGGAGTCGAGCGCGATGCTGCCGCTGTTGCGCGACGAACCCGAGCCCGGCTTCGCGGAGATCGCCTCCCAGCTCCTCGCGATCGGTGCCGCCGGGGGCGTGCGGCTGCGGCTGGAGGGCGACCTGGCGGCACTCGACTCGATCGCCGATCCCCTCGGGCCGGCCCTGCACGCGGCCCTCGAGCAGTGCGTCGTCAACGTCGCCCGGCACGCGGGGGTCACGGAGGCATGGCTGGCGGTCTCCCGTTCCGGCGACGAGCTCAGCATCACCGTCGTCGACGAGGGCGTCGGCTTCGATCCGGATGCGGTTCCGCACGATCGGCTCGGGCTGAGCGAATCGGTGCGCGGCCGGATCGAGCGCCTCGGCGGCACGGTACGGGTCTGGAGCAGCCCGGGCGCCGGAACCTCCGTGCATCTCGTCGTGCCGTGGGGAGCCGGCGGATGATCGGCACGCGGCACTCGCCCCAGCAGCTCGACCCCCTCGCCGGGGTGACCGCCCAGTTCTTCGCCTGGATCTTCACATCCGCCGCCTTCGCCACCTCGGTCGGGCTGACGATCCTGCATCGGGCGGAGTACCACTCCCCGCTGCTGCTCGCGGCGGCGTTCCTCTGCCTGGTGGCGACGGGCGCCGTGGTCGTCGGGGCGAGCGCACCCCGGCGCGCCCCGTTCACGCGGCGCAGCGCGATCGCGATCCACGTGCTGGGGCTCGCGGCTGTCGGCTTCGAGGCCGCCGCCCAGTGGGGCACGAACACCGCGGTGCGCTCCGACTGGGCGCCACTCGCACTCGCCCTGTTCGTGATGGCGACCGGCTGCTTCCGCCCCGCATCCGAGATCCTCATCGCCGACATCCTGAGCGTGCTGGTGGTCACGGTGGTCACCACATCCGGCGCCGTCGCGTCCGACTGGCCGCTGCCCGCGATCGTCTACGCCGGCCTCACCGCGGGTCCGCTGCTCGCGGCCGGCGTCGGTGCCGCGGTCTTCTCGGCGACGCTCGTGACGCGGCTGCTGCGATGGCGCGAGTCGACGGGCGATGCGCGTCTCGCCGCGGCGGAGCAGCTGCGCGCCCAGGTGCGCGACGAGCTGCACCGTGAGCGCCTGACCCTCGTCGAGCGCGAGGTCGGGCCCTTCCTGCGTGAACTGGTCGCCCGGGGCGAGACGGATGCGGCGGACGCCGAGCGGGCGCGGGAGCTCGGCGACGCGCTGCGTGCAGCGCTCGTCGCCGAGTCGGAGGGGGTGTGGCTCGGCGACCTCGTCGACGAGATCCGCGATCCGGACGGCCTCGCCGTGCACATGGACGAGACCCAGCGTGCTGCCGTGGAGGCGGCGTGCGCGGGGCTCGCCGACCGTCGGGTGACGGCGGAGCTCGCCCGGGTCGGCGACCTCATCCGCCTCACCCTGCGCTGGGGCGGCGAGGGGCGCGGACGCCTCCGCCCGGAGATGCAGGCGATCCTGCGCCTCGTCTTCCCGGGCGCCCGCGTGCGCCCGACGCGACGCCACGTCGAGGTGGAGTTCGAGGCCGCCTGATCAGCCGGCGGGTGGAGCCACCTCGACGGCGTCGAACGCCCGCAGCCCCTCGGGCGTCATCCATTCGGCGAGCGTGCGGCGCACCTCGGCGGCCATGTCGATCCTGCGGTCGAAGAGCCACTGCGCCTGCAGGCCGTCCATGAGGGCGGTGAGCCGCAGGGCGGCGTCGTCGGGGTCGAGATCCGGTCGCAGGTGGCCGGCGCGGACGGCGCCGCGCAACGCGCGGGCGGTGCCGCTCCGGATGCGTTCGTAGCGTGCGACGACGTAGTCGTGGGCCGGATGGTCGGGGGCCGATGCCTCGGCCGACAGGCGCACGAAGAGCTCGATGAGCCCGGGCACGAGCCGGTTGTGGTCGGCGAGGTCGACCATGCCGCGCAGCACCCCGATGGCACCCGACCCGCGCGTGTAGGGGGCGAAGCGCTCCTGATCCTCGACGTCGCGCGCCTCGAGCACGGCCTCCAGCAGCGCCTCCTTGTCGGGGAAGTGGTGCAGCAGGCCGGCGCGGGAGATGCCGCATGCGGCGGCGATCTCGAGGATCGTCGCCGAGAGGAAGCCGCGCTCGGCGAAGTGCGCGGATGCGGTGTGGATGATCGCGTCGCGTCGGGCGCGGCCCTTCGCATACCCGCGTGCGGGCGCCTCGACTCCCGCCTCGGGGGTGGTCTCCAGCGCGCTCACGGATGCGAGGTTAGCACCGGAATTGACAAAACCGACACTTGTGTAGATATTTGATCTCACTCGCCGCGGAGTGCACCGAGCGCCGCGGCCCGGACGAAGGAGTTCCCGTGGCCGAGGCCTGCTTCCCCTACCAGGACGCCTCCCTGCCGACCGAGCAGCGCGTCGACGATCTGCTCGCCCGCATGACGCTCGACGACAAGGCCGGGCTCATGTTCCAGCCGATGGCGCCGCTCGGCACCGACCTCGACGAGGCGGGCATGTTCGGCTCGCCGTCGATGCGCAAGATCATCGACCGGCGCATCACGCACGTGAACATCCTGCAGGCCGGTACCGCGCGCGAGCTCGCCGAATGGCACAACGCGGTGCAGCGCATCGCCGAGGAGACCGAGCTCGGCATCCCGTTCTCCATCTCGTCCGACCCGCGCCACTCCTTCACCAACAACCCCGCGGCGGCGCTCTTCGCCGGGCCGTTCTCGCAGTGGCCCGAGTTCCTCGGCTTCGGCGCCCTCGACGACCCGGAGCTCACCCGCCGCTTCGCCGACACGGTGCGCCGGGAGTACCTGGCCGTCGGCATCCGCGTCGCGCTGCACCCGCAGATCGACCTCGCGACCGAACCGCGCTGGGCGCGCGCATCCGGCACCTTCGGCTCCAGCGCCGAGGTCACCGGTCGCCTCGGCGTCGCCTACACGCTCGGGCTGCAAGGCGACGAGCTCGGCGCCCACTCGGTGTCGACCATGGCCAAGCACTTCCCGGGCGGGGGCCCGCAGCTCGACGGCGAGGACCCGCACTTCGACTACGGCCGCGAGCAGGTCTACCCCGGCGAGCGGTTCGAGCTGCACCTGCAGCCGTTCCGGGAGCTCATCGACGCCGGCGTCAGCCAGCTCATGCCCTACTACGGCATGCCCGTCGGCACCGAGTACGAAGAGGTCGGCTTCAGCTTCAACAAGCAGATCATCACCGGCCTGCTGCGCGAACAGCTCGGGTTCGACGGCGTCGTCTGCACCGACTGGGGCATCCTGTCGCGCACCTTCTGGGGCGTCGAGCACCTGAGCTACGAGGAGCGGATGCTGAAGTCGCTCGATGCGGGTGTCGACCAGTTCGGCGGCGAATTCCAGCCGAAGGTGCTCATCGAGCTCGTACGCTCGGGTCGCGTCGACGAGTCGCGGCTCGACACCTCGGTGCGGCGCCTGCTGCGCGAGAAGTTCCGCCTCGGGCTGTTCGACGGGGCGCGCTACGTCGACGCGGATGCGGCCGACGCGATCGTCGGCGCCGCCGGGGCGCGCGAGGCGGGGTTCGCCGCCCAGGTCGCCTCGCAGACGCTGCTCGCCAACGACGGCGCCGTCACCCTGCCGCTGTCGGGCCAGCCGAAGGTCTACGTCGAGGGCATGGAGCCCGCCGCCCTCGCGGGGTGGGCGAACGTGGTCGCGACGCCCGCCGAGGCGGACGTGGCGATCGTGCGCACCTCGGCGCCTTGGGAGGAGCGGGGGGAGCCCGGCACGATCGAGTCGTTCTTCCGTGCCGGCTCGCTCGAGTTCCACGACGACGAGCTCGCCCATCTGCGGGAGCTCGCCGTCGCCGCCCCGCTCGTGCTCGACGTGTACCTCGACCGGCCCGCGATCCTCGCCCCGCTCGTGGGAGTCGCGTCCGTCATCACCGCGAACTACGGCGCGTCCGACGACGCGTTCGCCGCGATCCTGTTCGGCGCCGCCGAACCGCAGGGTCGGCTGCCGTTCGAGATCCCGTCGTCGATGGCCGCCGTCGAGGCGAACCTGCCCGACGTGCCGAACGACACCGCCGATCCGACGTTCCCGGTCGGGCACGGCCTGCGGTACGCCGACTGGACGCCCGCGGTGCGCCCGGATGCGTCGACCACCACGATGGCCGCTGCGGCGCCCGCCGGGAGCCGCTACGACCTGACGAAGACGCCGCTGAAGGTGATCCTCGCCGACCCCGAATCGCGCGCCATCCTCGAGGAGCTCGCGCCCGAGGTGCTGAACCACCCGATGATCGGCCTCGCCACGGGCATGCCCGTCGAGACCGTGCTCGGCATGGCCGCAGGCCAGGCGCCCGCCGAGCTCATCGACGACCTCCGTTCCCGTCTCGGCGCGCTGCAGCCGCAGTGAGCCACCTCCGATAACCGACCGAACAACCAACCCGAAGGAACAGCGATGACAACGACGTCAAGCCCCTCCGAGCCCGGTGCCGCCCTCGCGGCCGAGGGTGTCGCCGAACTCGACTCGCAGGAGCGGGTGAAGATCCGCGGACCGCTCCGCAAGCTGCTGCTCTGGCTGCTGCCGGCCAACATCAGCGTCTTCATCCTCTGGGGCGCGATCCCCGGCATCCTGCTCGCGCGCCAGGTCGCCGAGATCGACCCGAGCGAGACCGCCAAGGTCGCGAACCTCGCCCTCGTCACCACGATCGGCGCGTTCGCCGCCATGATCGCGCAGCCGGTGGCGGGCGCCGTCTCGGACCGCACCCGCAGCCGGTTCGGACGCCGCGCCCCCTGGATGGTGGGCGGCGCGCTCATCGGCGGACTGGCGCTCATCGGGATGGCGTTCTCGAACACCATCCTGATGATCGCCATCGCCTGGACGATGGTGCAGATCGCCTACAACTTCGTGCAGGGCCCGCTCTCGGCGATCCTGCCCGACCGGGTGCCGGTGCGCGCCCGCGGCACCTTCGCCGCGATCGGCGGGGCGGCGACGATGATCGGCGCGATCGGCGGCCAGGTCGTCGGCGCCTCCCTCGCCCAGAACGTCGGCGCCGCATACGTCGGCCTCGCGGGCTTCACCCTCGTCGTGATCACACTGTTCGTGGTGTTCAACCCGGACCGCTCGAGCAAGGAGCAGGTGAACACGCCGTTCCGGCTGCTCGACTTCCTGCGCACCTTCTGGGTCAACCCGATCAAGCACCCCGACTTCTTCTGGGCGTTCGCCGGTCGACTGCTGCTCTTCACCGGCTACTTCGGGGTCACGGGCTACAACCTGTTCCTGCTGCAGGACTACGTCGGACTCGGTGACATCGACGAGGCCACCGGGTACGTGCCGGTACTGGGTCTGCTCGGTCTCGCGGGCACGCTGCCCGCGATCCTCATCAGCGGGCCGATCAGCGACCGCATCGGTCGCCGCAAGATCTTCGTCTTCATCTCCTCGGTGATCGTCGGCCTCGGGCTCGTCGTGCCGTGGGTGATGCCGACCGTCGGCGGCATGATGCTCATGTCGGTCATCATCGGGGTCGGCTTCGGCGCGTTCATGTCGGTCGACCAGGCGCTCATGACCGAGGTGCTGCCGAGCGCCGACTCGTACGCGAAGGACCTCGGCGTCGTCAACATCGCCGCGACCCTGCCGCAGACCCTCGCCCCCGCCGTCGGCGGCGCGATCGTGCTGGCGTTCGGCTACGCGGGCCTGTTCCCGGTGGGCATCGTCCTGTCGGTGGTCGGCGCGTTCTGTGTGTTCATGATCAAGGCCGTCAAGTAACGATGGGGTCGCCGACCGCCATCCGTCCCGAAGGAGAGAACCCCATGACCGATGCCACGAACCTCGACGGCCTCACGACCGAGCAGAAGGCCTCGCTCGGATCGGGTGCCGACTTCTGGACCACGAAGGCGGTCGGCGACATCCCGTCGATCATGATGACCGACGGTCCGCACGGCCTGCGCAAGCAGGCCGGCGACACCGACCACCTCGGCATCTCGGCGAGCGTGCCCGCCACCTGCTTCCCGCCCGCCGTGGGGCTCGCCCAGACCTGGGATCCGGAGCTCGCGGAGTCGGTCGGCGCGGCGCTCGGCCGCGAGTGCCAGGCCAACGACGTGCAGGTGCTGCTCGGGCCGGGCGTCAACCTGAAGCGCTCGCCGCTCGGAGGCCGCAACTTCGAGTACTTCTCCGAGGAGCCGCTGCTGTCGGGTGCGATGGGCGCAGGATGGGTGCGCGGCATCCAGGAGCAGGGGGTCGGCGCCTCGCTCAAGCACTTCGCCCTCAACAACCAGGAGGACGACCGCATGCGGTCGAGCTCCGACGTCGACGCGCGGCCGCTGCGCGAGCTCTACCTGCGTAGCTTCGAGCGCGTCGTGCGCGACGCGCAGCCGTGGACGGTCATGTGCTCGTACAACAAGGTCAACGGGGTGCAGGTCGCCCACGACCCGTTCCTGCTCACCCGCGTGCTGCGCGAGGAGTGGGGCTTCGAGGGTGTCGTCGTCTCCGACTGGGGCGCCGTCGTCGACCGGGTGAAGTCGGTCGCGGCCGGTCTCGACCTGCAGATGCCCGGCGGCGAGTCGGGTCCGGATGCGGCGGTCGCCGCCGCGGTCGCCGACGGTTCGCTCGACCCGGCCGCCCTCGACGCCGTCGCGGAGCGCACCGCGCGTCTGGCGCGCGTCGCGCACGCCGCGCGCGAGGCGGGCGCCGCCTTCGACGCGGGACTCCACCACGCGCTCGCCCGGCACGTCGCGGGCAGGGCGGTCGTGCTGCTGAAGAACGACGACGCCCTGCTGCCGCTCGCGGCGTCCGGGTCGATCGCCGTCATCGGCGAGTTCGCGCAGACTCCGCGCTACCAGGGCGGCGGTTCGTCGCACGTCAACCCGACGATGCTCGACGTTCCGCTCGACGAGCTGCGCGCGGCGGCGCCCGAGGCGAACGTCTCGTTCGCCGCGGGCTTCACCGTCGACGGCTCGGGGGTCGACGCCGACCTCGCGGCCGAGGCCGTGCGGATCGCGGCGGCCGCGGATGCGGCGGTGCTCTTCCTGGGGCTCGACGCCTCGCAGGAGTCGGAGGGCTTCGACCGCGAGCACATCGAGCTGCCCGAGGAGCAGCTCGACCTGCTCGCCCAGGTGATCGCCGTGCAGCCGAAGACCGTCGTCGTGCTGAGCCACGGCGGTGTGCTCCGCCTCGCCCCCGTCGCCGACCTGGCACCGGCGATCCTCGACGGGGCCCTTCTCGGTCAGGCGGGAGGCGGCGCGATCGCCGACGTGCTGTTCGGCGCCGTGAACCCCTCCGGCAAGCTCGCGGAGACGGTGCCAGTGCGCCTGCAGGACACCCCCGCCTACCTCAACTTCCCCGGCGAGGGCTCGCACGTGCGCTACGGCGAGGGCCTGTTCCTCGGCTACCGCTGGTACGACGCCCGCGAGCTCGAGGTGACCTTCCCCTTCGGACACGGGCTGTCGTACACGAGCTTCCGCTACGACGCGCTCGAGCTCGCCGCGGATGGCGACGGCATCCGGGCCCGGGTGACCCTCACGAACACCGGCGCCCGCGAGGGGCGGGAGATCGTGCAGGCGTACGTGTCGCTTCCCGACTCGAGTGTGCAGCGCCCGGTGCGCTGGCTCGGCGGATTCGCCTCGGTCGAACTCGACGCGGGAGAGACGGCGACGGTCGACCTCGTGATCGAGGGTCGCGACCTCGCCTACTGGAACGTGGAGCTCGACCGGTTCGTGGTCGAGCCGGGCGACTACGCCGTCGCCGTCGGCGCGTCGAGCCGCGATCTGCGACTCGACGACGATGTCGACGTCGAGGGCGAGGAGGTGCGCACCCCGCTCACCATGGAGTCGACGCTCGGCGAGGTGCTCGCGCATCCGGTCGCCGGCGCCCTCGTCGCCGAGCAGTTCGCCGCCCTGCCCATGGCTCAGGCCGACACCGCCGCGCTCGGCATGGACATGATGCGCATGATGATGAGCGTGCCGATCGAGCGCATCGTCGGCTTCGCCCAGGGGCAGGTGAGCCGCGAGCAGATCGCGCAGCTGATCGCCGCGGCGAACGCGGCGTGAGGCGCCGGCTCAGCTGAAGCTCGCGTAGTCCCCGTAGAGCGGCAGCTCGGCGAAGATCGCCTGCATCATGAGGGCCATCCAGACGAACGACACGATGATCAGCACGACGTAGCTGCCGATGTGCGCCCACAGCGGCCATCCCGCGGTGCGCGTGACCTTGCGCAGCACCACGTGCCGTCCGATCAGGTAGACGATCGCGTACGGGATGAACGCGAAGGCCCAGTGGAACGGGCGCTCGACGCCGACCGACACCAGGTGCTTGTAGTCGCGGAACGCCGAGAACACGAGGAAGCCGTACACGACCCAGCCGAGCACGCCGTAGATCGCGAAGAAGGCGAGGTATCCGGCCATGGCCGAGGTGAGCTGCGAGGTGTCGCCCGAGTACTCCGCCTCGAACACGGCCCGCATGTAGCCCGTCATGTCGAAGAAGAAGATCGGGATGCTGCTCACGAGGGTGAGCAGCGCGACGAGCCAGACCCAGACGGTGTCGACCCGGGTGCCCTCGGGCAGAGCGGGCCGGGTGGCCGGCTGCGCGACGCCGGCGCCCGGTGCCGTGTGTTCGGTCCAGCCGCGACCGTCCCACCAGCGCTGGCCGCCGGATCCGTCGGGGTACCAGCCGGGTGCGGCGGCGGATGCGGTGGTGTCGGTCATCGGTCCTCCTCGGTGTGCTCCGATCCTAGGTGCCGAGCTCGACGAGGCCGGTCGTGACGCTCACCACCGCCCAGGTGGCGAACGCGGAGTACCAGAGCACGTAGAGGGTGATCGACACGATCAGCGGGGCGGGCGATGCGCGCACCACCTTGCGCAGCACGACCTGGCGCCCGACGAGGTACACGAGCCCGGCGATCGCCGCGAAGCCCCACGGGAACGGGCGCGCGACGCCGAGCGTCCGCAGTCGTCGGGCGTCGCGTGCGGCGAACAGCAACGCGAGGGCGATGGTGGCGAGCGAGCTGGCGAGCAGCAGCGACGCGTGCAGCAGCACGTGGCCGAGTGCGGCATCCGTGTCGCCCACCCAGAGGGCGTCGAACACGACGCGGATGTCGAAGAGGTAGACGGTGGAGGCGAGCACCCACGGCACGACGACGAGCAGCCAGATCCAGACGCCGTCGACCCGCGTGCCCGGCGGGAGGGGCGGCCGCTCGTGCGGGGCGTGCATCTCCCGCGATGCCGGGGGAGGGATGACGAGGCCGCTCACAGGGGCGAGCGTAGCGATGTCGGGGGTGCGTGATGGACTGCATTCGGCGGCGCGGAAGAAAATCCCGCGACACGCCGAGACACAACATCTTGGGGAATGACATCGGTGAAATTCCCGTTATATAGTGATGACTCACGAGGGCCGAAACCCTCGACCACCAGTTGAGACTTTTGAGGGAGGTTGCCATGAACGACGTCGACACCGTCGGTGGCTACGCAGTTCCGGTCGACCCGATGGACGACCTCTACTGCGAGTCCTGCCAGTAAGGCAGCACCACCGCACAGACCCCCCGGAACCCCGGCGAGACCCCTACGGTCGCCGGGGTTCCGTATCGTCCGGGGCGATAGTCTCGACCCGTGAGCGTCAACCCCGAACTCCAGGGGCGGAGCTATCCGCCGACCGCCCCCTACCTGGTGGGGCGCGAGAAGGTGCGCGAGTTCGCGCGCGCCGTGTTCGCGACCGACCCCCTGCACCACGACCCCGAGGCGGCCCGCGCCGCCGGCTACGCGGATGTGGTGGCGCCCCCGACCTTCGCCGTCGTCGTGCAGGAGCACGCGCTCGCGCAGCTGCTCGCCGACCCGGAGGGCGGCATCGACTTCAGCCGCGTCGTGCACGGCGACCAGCGGTTCAGCTTCAGCCGACCGATCGTCGCGGGCGACGAGCTTACGGCCACCCTCACCGTCACGAGCGTCAAGACCCTCGGCGGGCACGCCATGGTGACCGCCGACGCGCTGGTGGCCGACGCATCCGGCGATCACGTGGTGACCGCCACCTCGAGCCTCGTCGTGCGGGGTGACGAATGAGCGCCCCGGCCCTGTCGTCGCTGACCGTCGGCGACGTCGTCGCCGAAGCCGACTTCGCCCTCAGCCGCGACTCCCTCGTGCGCTACGCCGGGGCCTCCGGCGACTTCAACCCGATCCACTACCGCGACGACATCGCCGCATCCGTGGGCCTCCCCGGCGTGCTCGCCCACGGGATGCTCACCATGGGCCTCGCCGTGCAGCCCGTGGTCGACTGGGTCGGCGACGCCGGCCGGGTCGTCGACTACCAGGTGCGGTTCACGCGTCCCGTGGTGGTCGACCCCGTCGACGGCGCCGTCGTGACGGTCGTCGCCAAGGTGGGACGGATCGACGAGGGAGCCGCCCGCATCGACCTCACCGTCACCTTCGCGGGCGAGACCGTGCTCGGCAAGGCCCAGGCGGTCGTGCGCCTGGAGGCGTGACGCCGGTGACCGGGCTCGCCGGGCTCACGACGCTGCGCGTCGGCGGCCCCGCCCGCGAGCTGCTCGCGCCGACCACCCGCGACGAGCTCGTGCGCACGGCGCTCGAGGTGTGGGCCGGCGGCGACGACTGGCTGCTGCTCGGCGGGGGATCCAACGTGGTGATCGCCGACGACGGATTCGACGGCACGGTCATCCGCACCGTCACCCGCGGGATCGACATCGCGCTCGACCGCGACGGCCACCACGCCCGCGTGCGCGCGGCCGCGGGGGAGGGCTGGGATGCGCTCGTCGCCGCGACGGTCGACGCCGGCCTCGCCGGGGTGGAGGCGCTCAGCGGCATCCCGGGCACCGTCGGCGCCGCCCCCGTGCAGAACATCGGCGCCTACGGGCAGGAGCTCGGCGAGCGCCTCGTCGGCATCGACTTCCTCGACTACGCCTCGGGCGAGGTGCAGCGCCTCGACGCCGACGAGCTCGGGCTCGGCTACCGCACGAGCGCCCTCAAGCGCGGCCGTGCGGGGATCGTGCTCGCGATCGAGCTCGACCTCGACGCGGGCGGCTGGTCGGCGCCGATCGCGTACGCGCAGCTCGCCGGCGCGCTCGGGGTCGAGCAGGGCGAGCGCGTGCCGCTCGCCGACGCCCGCCGGGCGGTGCTCGCGCTGCGCGCCTCGAAGGGCATGGTGCTCGACCCCGCCGACCCCGACTCGGTGAGCGCGGGCTCGTTCTTCACCAACCCCATCGTCTCCGAGTCGTTCGCCCGCACCCTGCCGGCGGAGGCGCCGCGGTGGCCGGTCGTCGCCGAGGAGGGTGATCGCCTGCTCGCGCCGGGACAGGAGGTGCCCGCCCTCGCCTCCGCCGAGTACCGCGTGAAGCTGTCGGCCGCCTGGCTCATCGAGCGCTCCGGGATCTCGCGCGGCTTCGCCCTGCCCGGTTCGGGCGCCGCGATCTCCTCCAAGCACACCCTCGCCATCGTCAACCGCGGGCAGGCGACCGCGGCGGAGGTCGTGCAGCTGGCGAACTTCGTGCAGACGCGCGTTCTCTCCGAGTTCGGCGTGGTGCTGCATCCGGAGCCCGTCTTCGTGGGGGTCGCGCTGTGAGCAGCATCGTGGTGCTCGGGAGCGCCAACATGGATCTCGTCGTGCGGCAGCCGCGGCTGCCCGAGCCGGGGGAGACCATGTTCGGCTCGTCGTTCGCGACGGTGCCCGGGGGCAAGGGGCTCAACCAGGCGATCGCCGCCGCCCGGGTCGGGGGCGACGTCGCGTTCCTCGGCGCGGTCGGCGGCGACGCCTTCGGGCGGGAGCTGCGCGAGACCCTCACGGCGGCCGGGGTCGACACGACGGGGATCGCGCTCGTCGAACGGCCCACCGGCACCGCCCACATCTCCGTGCTCGACGGCGGCGAGAACGCCATCGTGGTGGTCCCCGACGCGAACGGCGTGGAGCTGCCGCTCGACGACGTGCAGCGTGACGCCATCCGCGCCGCCCGCTCCCTCGTGGTGCAGTTCGAGCGCCCGCTGCCCCTCGTCGCCGAGGCGCTCGCGTTCGCGCGTTCGGTCGGGGTGACCACGGTCGTCACGCCGGCGCCCGTATTGCCGCTGCCCGACGGGTTCCTCGACCACGTCGACGTGCTCGTGCCGAACGCGGGCGAGGCGCGCGAGCTCGCCGGAGTCTCCGACGAGGCGGATGCCGCGCGCGCTCTCTCGCTGCGCGTCGGCACCGTCGTGATGACGCGCGGTGCGCGCGGCGCCCTCGTGGCGCGCGGGGGCGAGATCGTGGCGGAGGTGCAGCCGCACCCGGTGACCCCGGTCGACACGACCGGCGCCGGCGACACCTTCACGGGCGTGCTCGTGGCCCGCCTCGCGGCGGGCGATGCCGAGCCGGATGCGCTGCGCGCCGCATCCGTCGCCGCCGCGATCGCCACGACCCGCCCCGGCGCCTCCCCCTCGATGCCGACCTGGCCCGAGGTCGAACCTCACCTTCGCTGAGGGGTCGCAAAGTGCATCCCGCGCGGCGTGTCGCGTGCACATTGCGACCCCTCGGCGTCAGAGGATGCCGAGCTCGATCGCGCGGGTGACGGCGCGGGTGCGGTCGTTCACGTCGAGCTTCGCGAAGGCGTGCAGCAGGTGGGTCTTCACGGTCGCCTCGCCGAGGTGGATGCGCACCCCGATCTCGCGGTTCGAGAGCCCCTCGGCGACGAGCCGCAGCACCTCCAGCTCGCGCGGGCTCAGCTCCGGGCCGCGCGTCGGCTCCGGCGCGCGGGTGCGCGCGACCAGCATCCGGCTCACGCTCGGCGCGAGCGCCACCTCGCCCGCGGCGACCGCGCGCACGCCCGCGAGCAGCTCCTGCTCGGGGGCGGCCTTCAGCAGGTACCCGCTCGCGCCCGCCGCGATCGCCGACAGGATCGCGTCGTCGGTCTCGTAGGTCGTCAGGATCAGCACGCGCACCTCGGGGTGGGCGGCCAGGATGCGCGCCGTCGCCTCGTCGCCGTCGATGCCCGGCATCCGCAGATCCATGACGACCAGGTCGGGCGCCGCGCCCGGCACGAGGGCGATCGCCTCCTCGCCGCTCGCCGCCGTGCCGACGATCTCGACGTCCGGGGCCGCGTCGAGCAGCGCCACGATGCCCGCGCGCACCACGGGGTGGTCGTCGACGACGAGGATGCGGATCACGCGGCACCCCCGAGCGGCAGCGTCGCGGTGATCGCCGTGGCGCCCGGCGTGCCGTCGACGGCGAGCGCCCCGCCCGCGAGGGCGAGCCGATCGCGCAGGCCCGCGAGCCCGAAACCGGCGTGCACCTCGGCGGGGAACCCGCGTCCGTCGTCGCGCACGGTGAGCCGGGCGGTGCCGGAGGCGGAGGTCAGCTCGACCCGAGCGCTCGCCGCCTCCGAGTGCTTGCGCACGTTCGCGAGCCCCTCCTGGGCGCACCGCAGCAGCACGACCTCGGCGTCGCGGTCGAGCGGCTCGTCGAGCGCGGTCGTCACGGCGACGCGGATGCGGGTCTCGCGCTCGAAGCGCTCCGCGAGCCGCTGCAGCGCATCCGCGATACCGCCCTGGGCGAGCTCGACCGGGGCGGCGGCGGCGACCAGCGCACGCGTCTCGGCGAGGGCGTCCCGCGCGCCGGTCTCGATGAGCTCGAGCGTCTCGTCGTCGAGGGTGCCCGCCGCGAAACCCCGACGGGCGCGCTGGGCCAGGAGCACGAGCCCGGTCAGCGACTGGGCGACCGTGTCGTGCACCTCGCGCGACATCCGCGCCCGCTCCTCGGTGACCCCCGCGTCGCGATGCAGGGCCGCGAGCTCGCCCTGCGCGGCGGTCAGCTCGTCGAGCAGCCGGCTCTTCTCGTCGCCGAGCTCGGCGATGCGCCAGATCCAGAGGCCCATGATCGACGCGAACGCGAAGGAGAGCGTCTGCGTGATGAGGATCTGCGGCAGCGCCGGCAGCCCGCCGAGCGACACCCAGAAGCCCGCGCCCACCGCGACCGACCCGGCGAGCGACGCCGCGATCCCCGCGCGCCGGGACCCCGACACGATCCACAGCAGCGGGTAGACGAAGCACTGCGCGGCGGCGAGCGGCGGCTCGATCGCGGTCAACAGGCCCCCGTACGCGATGGTGACGCCGGAGAGCACGAGCGCGGCGGTGTTGCCGTCGACCACCCGCGGACGGATGAGGAGGAACAGCGCGGAGTAGACCACGACGGCGGATGCGCCGACGGTCAGCGCGGCGGGGCCCACCCCGTTCGCGAGGAGCACGGCGAGCACGCCGAGGCCCGTCGCCCCCAGGGCGACGAGCCACCAGCGCGAGCGGATCACTCAGCCATCCTTGCGGATCCAGCGGAAGGTGAGGCGGGCGGCGACGAGCCCGGCGACGAGCCAGATGCCGCATACGATCGCGATGCCCGCGAGGTTCCATTCGCCGCCCGGCTCGAGCGCGGCGTAGCTGTCCGGCAGGAACACCGAGCGCATCCCGTGGGCCAGCCAGGCGAGGGGGAACACCTCCGCGACCCGCTGCAGCCATTCCGGCAGCGCCGAGAACTGGATGTAGACGCCCGAGATGAACTGCAGCACCAGCACGATCGGGATGATGACGGCGGTCGCGCTCCGGCCCGAGCGCGGCAGCCCCGACAGCCCGATGCCGAGGATCGAGCAGGTGCTGACGCCCAGCAGGAACACCCAGGCGAACGTCGCCCAGTTCTGCGGGTCGGTCGGCAGCGGCACCCCGAAAGCGATGCGCGCGACCGCGATCAGGATCGCCGCCTGCAGCAGGGCGGTGACGAGCACCTGGCCGATCTTGCCGATGAAGTAGCTGACCGGCGAGAGCGGGGCGCCGGCGAGCCGCTTGAGGGTGCCGTCGCCCTTCTCCATCGCGATGTCGATCGCCATGTTCTGCAGCCCGGAGAGCAGCACCCCCGCGGCGAGCATCGCCGGCAGGTAGTACTGCGCGGCGGTCACCGGGTCGCCGTCCGGGGTGGTGCCGAAGTTCCCGTCGCTGAACGCGACCGAGAAGATCGTGAGCATGAGCAGGGGGAACAGGAAGGTGAAGAACACCGTGTCGCCCTGCCGGAAGTAGCCGCGGATCTCGTAGCCGGCCCGCGAGAGGCCGAGGCGGATGGTGCGCCCCGGCGCGAAGCGCGCGGCGGCGGGGGTGAGGGTGGTCATGCGATGCTCCCTTCGAGCTGCTCCGCGGCGGACTCGCCGACGAGCGAGAGGTAGATGTCCTCGAGGCTCGGACGCACGACTTCGAGCCGCTCGGGCTCGCCGGCCGCAGCCAGACGCGCGACGAGCGCGCCGGGTTGGTGGGTGCGCTCCTCGCGGAGCACGCCCCGATCGAGCCAGCGCACGATCGGGATCCGCGCATCCGCCCCGCCCAGCTCGTCGATCGGGCCGAGCGCCATGAGCTCGCCGCCGGCGATGATGCCGCCGCGGTCGGCGAGCTGCTGCGCCTCGTCGAGGTAGTGGGTGGTGAGCAGGATGCTGGTGCCCTCGTCGCGGAGTCCCCGGATGAGCTCCCAGAACCGACGGCGCGCCTCGGGGTCGAAGCCGGTGGTCGGCTCGTCGAGGAACAGCAGCTCGGGGCGCCCGACGATGCCGAGGGCCACGTCGACGCGTCGCTGCTGGCCGCCCGAGAGCTTCGAGATGCGGGTGTTCGCCTTCTCCTCGAGGCCGACCGCGGCGATCACCTCCTCGACGTCGCGCGGGTGCGGGTAGAGACCGGCGAAGTGCCGCAGCTGCTCGCGCACGGTCGCGGTGCCGGTCTCCCCGGTCGACTGCAGCACGATGCCGAGCCGCGCCTTCCAGTCGAGGCCGCCGTGGGCGGGGTCGACACCGAGCACGCGCACCTCGCCGCTCGTGCGGCGACGGTAGCCCTCGAGGATCTCGATGGTGGTGGACTTGCCGGCCCCGTTCGGGCCGAGCAGGGCGAAGGTCTCGCCGCGGCGGATGTCGAAGTCGATGCCGCGCACGGCCTCGAACTCCCCGTAGCTGCGGCGGAGCTGCCGTACCTCGACGACGTTCTCTGTGGTCATGCCCCCACTCTGGCCCGGCGGCGCGGGTTGCGCCTCTCCCGGGTGGTGGGTGCGGCATCCACCGAACGGTGGATGCGGCTCAGGGGGTGAAGACGGTGCGTTCGACGGTGTCGACGAGCCACTCGCGGTAGCGGCGCATGCTCCATCCGGAGTCGAGCACGAGCTGCACGTAACTGCTCGGCGAGACCAGGAACTGCAGGGCCGCCGCGAACTCCTCGTCGTCGCCGGGGCGGCGGGCGAGGCCCCGCGCCCGGAACGCCGCCATCGAGTCGCGGAAGTCCGTGCGCCGCCGTGACTGCAGTGCCTCGAGGCCCTGCTCGACGGCGGGATCGCCCATCGACGCGTCGAGAAGGGCGATCCACAGGCGCGAGATGCGGGCGTTCGCACTCGCGATGAACTCGACCCATCCCTCGAGCAGCTCGTCGTCGGGCAGGGCCAGGAGGCGGGCGCCGGCGTCCTGTTGGCCGATGGTGGAGCCGTGGCTCTCCTGGCCGGTGAAGGCCTGGTCGAAGGCGGCGAGGATGAGCGAGCTCTTGGGGCCGTTGGCCTTGACCGTCTCGAGCGAGACGCCGGCTGCCTCGGCGAGGCGGGCCAGGGAGGTGCTCGCGTAGCCGTCGCGCGCGAACAGCTCGGCTGCGGCGTCGAGGATGCGCCGGCGGGTGTCGGCCGCCTGGGCGGTGCGCAGGGGCGAACTGTAGGCGCGGGGTGTCATTTGACTTTCCTATCAGGGTGGTGAATACTCCATCAAGTCCGTCAATATCTTAACCGCGAAACCCACCACCATGACCACCACCTCCCTGAACCTGCTCGTCTGCGCCACCCCGGTGCACGGGCACGTCACCCCCCTGCTCGCCGTCACTCGCCACCTCGTCGCGTCCGGTCACCGGGTGCGCTTCCTCACCGGCGAGCGCTACCGCAGCGCGGTCGAGGCCGCCGGCGCCGAGTGGCTGCCGCTTCCCGCCGAGGCCGACTACGACGACCGCGACATGGACGCCGCCTTCCCCGGTCGCGTCGGGCTGAGCGGCCCCGCCGGCATCCGCTACGACCTGCGCGAGATCTTCCTGACGCCGGCCCCCGCGCAGCTCGCGGCCGTCGACGCGATCATCGCGTCCGACCGTCCCGACGCCGTGCTCGTCGAGAGCCTGTTCATGGGCTCGCTCCTGCTGCTCAGCCGCCCCGGCGATCGCCCGCCCGTCGTCAACCTCGGGATCGTGCCGCTCGGGCTGGCGAGCCGCGACACCGCGCCCTTCGGCCTCGGCGTCCCCCCGAAGCCGGGTGCCGCCGGACGCGCGCGCAACGCGATGCTGTCGTTCGTGGCCGAGCGGATCATCTTCGGCTCCCTGCAGCGCTACGCGCGCGAGCTCGTCGCCCGCGCCGGCGGGCGGATGCGGGGCAGCTTCATGGGATCGGCGGGACTCGCCGACGCGCTCGTGCAGTTCACCGTGCCCTCGTTCGAGTACCCGCGCTCCGACCTGCCGGAGACCGTGCACTTCGTAGGCCCGGTCTCGCGCACGCAGCCCTCGACGACCCCGCTGCCCGAGTGGTGGGGGGATCTCGACGGCAGCCGTCCGGTGGTGCACGTCACGCAGGGCACGGTCGCCAACACCGACTTCGCCGAGCTCATCGCCCCGGCGATCGCCGGCCTCGCCGACGAGGACGTGCTCGTCGTCGTGTCGACGGGCGGGCGCGACGTGCCGGTGCGCGACTATCCCGCCAACGTGCGGATCGCCCCCTACCTCCCGTACGACCGCCTGCTGCCCCTCGTCGACGCCTACGTGACCAACGGCGGATACGGCGGCGTGCACTACGCCATGGAGCACGGCGTCCCGCTCGTGACGGCGGGCCTCACCGAGGACAAGATCGAGGTGACCGCCCGCGTCGCGTGGAGCGGCGTCGGTATCGACCTGCACACCGATCGGCCGACGGCCGATCAGGTGCGAGCGGCGGTGATGCGCGTGCTCACCGAGCCGTCGTTCCGCGAGCGCAGCGCCGCCATCGGGCGCGACATCGCGGCGTCGTCGGGCGTCGCCGGGCTCGAGACGATCCTCGCCGAGCTCGCCGCCGCGCGCACGGTGCGCTGAGTCCGCCCGGGCGCACCGACGCGGTCGTCCGGCCGCCCCTGCTCAGCGGCGCTGCAGTCGGCGGACGACCGCCGCGAGTGCCAGCAGGGTGACGCCGCCGCCGACGGCGACCACGATCACCACCGTCCAGCCGAGGGCGTCGAGGTCGAGCACGGTGTCGAGGGCGGCGGCGCGTCGCGCCGGCGCCCCCATGAGCCAGAGCACGGAGCCGGACACCGCCATCAGCACGAGGCCCCACAGCGCGGCGCCGATCCGGATGCGCGGCCGCGGCAGGCGCTCGACCTCGGTCGTCGGGATGTCGGTCTCGCTCACGGCGCGGCTCCTTCGGGGGTGGGGGTGGAGGTCGGGGTCGGCGTCGGGGCGGGTGGGGTATCCAGCACGTCGCCGTCGCCGTTCCACGCGTGCACCTCGTCCGGCGCGGGGTCGAGCGGGATCGGGGTGTCGTCGGTGTCGGCCGCCTGCAGGTAGAGGGTGGTGCTCCCGCCCCAGAGGCGCAGCACCAGGTCCGGGTCGCCGCCCCCCGCGGTCAGGGTGAGGCGCCCGCCCGTGACGTGGTAGTTCGACGAGCGTCCGCCGACCGATCCGAGCACATCCTCCACCGACGCCCAGCTGCTCGACGAGCCGGTGGTGTACTCGATGCGCACGGTCGCGCCCTCGTCGAGGTAGAGCGAGACGCTTCCCGCCGCCTGCCACAGGTCGACCACGGGGGCGGGGCCTCCGTCGCGATCCGTGACGTAGAGGCTCGTCGTGCCGACCAGCTGCGCGTACCGTCCGTCTCGATCGGAGGCGATGCCGTAGTTGGCTCCGGGCGGCAGCAGCCTCCGATCGGTGGGCACCAGCACGGCGGTCAGGAGCGCGAGGAGGGCGAGGATCGAGAAGAAGGTCAGCGCTCCGCTGCGACGACGCCCGACGGCGACCGCGACGGTGCCGATCCCGAGCACCAGCACGATGGCCGCTGCGCCGATCGCCCATTCGGCCCCCCGCGTGGATGCCGACTGGGCGGCGCCGAACGCCGAGATCGCCCCCGCGACGAGGGCGACGCCGACCACGAGGAACACGACCCCCGCGCTCGCGCGCGGCCTGGTGATCCCCCGGATGCGAGCGCGTTCGCGGGCGGCGGCCGCGGCGGCGACGGCCTGCGCCTGGGCTTCGGCCTGCCGTCGCTCGTGCTCGCTGCGGCGCTGTTCGGCGACCCAGGCGGCGCGCTGCCGCTGCCACTCGTCCTGGCTCGCCTTCCAGGCGGCCAGCTCCTCCGCGGAGGCGTCGGCGGGCGGGGCGGGCGGTTCGCCCGGCTCGGCGATCGAGGTCGCCGCCACCGCCGCGGCCGCGGACGCGGTCGCCGCATCCGGGAACGCCGGCACCGTGTCCGGACGGTCGTCGGTCGTGGCCGGGGTGGTCGGGATGTCGGTCGAGGCGCGGCGGGCGAGCCACACGACGACGACCACGGCCAGCACGACCACGACCCCCGACCAGATGGCGCGCCCGAGCGCGCCGCCCCAGCCGAGGTCGCCCCAGTACAGCGCGCCCGTGAACCAGAAGCTCTGGGTGAGCGGCAGGAACGACAACAGGAAGACCGCCAGGATCCCGGGCATCGCGCGGGTCACCCGGCCCTGTCCGAGCTCGCGGGCGTGGATCGTGCCCGCCAGGTCGGGGAGCAGGAACCACGCGACGGCGTACACGAGCGCCACGGGCGCGCCCACGACGGCGAGCACCACGGCGACGCCGCGCACGATGAGCGGGTCGATGCCGAGCCGGGCGGCGACTCCGCCGCACACGCCGCCGAGCCAGCCCTCGCGGCGGGGCAGCTGCAGCTCGCGGATCCAGGTGAAGAACGGCGCCTCGGGTTCCTCGGGTGCAGCCGGGTCGGGGGTGGTGCCCTCGGGCGCCGTCTCGGATGCCGAGTCGTCCGGTGCCGTGTCGGGGGCCGCCTCATCGGCGGGCGGGGGTGCAGGGGTGCGTCGAGCCATGCTCCGATCGTGGTGCGCATCGGGCTGGGCTCTCTATGGGGTGAACCCCTGACCGCACCCTGAACCCGGGCGCCGGGGGACCGCCGTCGTGCTTGGATCGTCGCATGACCGCAGCTGCGCATCCGGATGCCGCCGCCGCCCGCGTGCGCCCGCCGCTCGTGCGCCCGCGCGAAGTCGTGCTGGGCGGCGTGAGCACGGCGCTCGGACGCCACCTCGGCGCGCGGCCGGAGGTCGTGCGGATCCTCTTCGCGGCCGTGACTCTCGCGGGAGGTGCGTACGCGGTGGCCGCGGTGCTGCTCGCCGGCAACCTCTTCGCCGAGGCGATCGGAGCGGCGCCCGTGCTGCTCTACCTGTGGTTCTGGGCGCTCGTGCCGCGCGAGGCGGGCACCCCCGACGCGCCGCGCACGCGTCGGGTGCCGGTCGCGGCCGTGCTCCTCGGGATCGCCGGCGGACTCGCCCTGCTGCTGCCGTTCACCTGGCGGCTCGATCAGCCCGTCCCGCTCGGACTCGTCGAGAGCGCGGCGGCGGCCGTGCTCGCGATCGTGTGGGCGACCACCGCCGATGCGCGCGACCCGCAGCGTGCCGCATCCGCGCCCGTCGTGCGATCGCTCGCCGCGGGATTCCTGGCGCTTCTCGGGCTCGCGGTGCTGCTCGGCGCGTTCGTCGGATCGCGCACCCTCGTGGCGATCGTCGCCGTGACCGTCGTCCTGCTCGGCGCCGCGGCGTTCGTGCTCCCGCCCCTCATCGCGCGCTGGAACGCCCGCGCGGCCGAGCGCGCCGCCCTCGCCCGCGAGGAGCAGCGCTCCGAGATCGCCGCGCACCTGCACGACTCGGTGCTGCAGACGCTCGCGATCATCCAGAACCGGGCCGGTGCGGGCTCCGAGATCGCCCGCATCGCGCGCGCCCAGGAGCGCGAGCTGCGCGATTGGCTGTTCGCGGGCACCGACCCCTTCGCCGGCGATCTGGCGACCGAGCTGCGCACGATGGCGCGCGAGCTCGAACTCGCGTACGCCGTGCGCATCGAGGTCGTGACGGTCGGCGAGGTCTCGGAAGTGGAGTCCGCCGCGCTCGCCGGGGCGGCGCGTGAGGCGCTCGTCAACGCCGCGCGTCACGCGGGCGGCGACGTCACCGTCTACGCCGAGGCGACCCCCGACACGGTCGAGGTGTTCGTGCGCGACCGCGGCGCGGGGTTCGATCCTGATGCCGTGCCCGACGGGCGGCTCGGCATCCGCGAGTCGATCGTGGGCCGCATGACGCGCGCCGGCGGCACGGCCGCGGTCGAGAGCGGGCCCGAGGGCACCGAGGTGCGCATCGCGCTGCCGCGAGGGGGCCGGGCATGACGCGGGTGCTCATCGTCGACGACCACTCCATCTTCCGCACGGGCCTGCGCACCGACCTCGGCGACGCGGTCGAGGTGCTCGGCGAGGCGGGCGACGTCGACGCCGCGGTCGCGGCGATCGCCGAGCTGCGTCCCGAGGTCGTGCTGCTCGACGTGCATCTGCCCGGTGGCGCCGGCGGCGGGGGAGCGGAGGTGGTGCGGCGCTCCGCCGCCCTGCTCGGCGAGGTGCGCTTCCTCGCGCTGTCGGTCTCGGACTCCGCCGAGGACGTCGTCGGCGTCATCCGCGCGGGCGCGCGCGGCTACATCACGAAGGCCACGAGCGGCGTCGAGGTCGCGGCGGCGGTCGCGACGGTGGCTGCGGGCGACGCGGTGTTCTCGCCGCGCCTCGCGGGCTTCGTGCTCGACGCCTTCGGCACGGCGGCGGGCGCGCCCGCGGTCGCGGCATCCGACGACGAGCTCGACCGGCTCTCCGCCCGCGAACAGGAGGTGATGCGGCTCATCGCCCGCGGCTACGCCTACAAGGAGGTCGCCTCGCACCTCTACATCTCGATCAAGACGGTCGAGACCCATGTCTCCTCGGTGCTCCGCAAGCTGCAGCTCTCGTCCCGCCACGAGCTCACCGCCTGGGCCCTCGAGCGCCGCCTGCTCTGACGGCCCGGCCCCCCGTGGTTCGTCGCGCCCCGGCGCGGCGCCCGTGCGCTCCCGGGGAGGGGTCGCAAAGTGCGCTCAACGTGGCGTGTCTCGCGCACTTTGCGTCCCCTCACCGCGTGCGCGACGCGAGAACACGGCGTGCCATGGCGACGAGGCGCTCGGGGTGCTGCAGGTCGTCGTCGTTGACGAAGACGACCTTCCACCCGATCGACTCCAGCTCTGCGATCCGGGTCATGTCCTCGCGCCACTGGTGTGGGTCATTGTGATGGATCCCCTGATATTCGAACGCCACCTTCTCGCGCTCGAATGCGAGATCGATTCTCCGACGTCGGCCGGTCGAGGGGATCGCAACCCAGAGGTTCACGCGAAAAACCGTCAGCCCGGCCCGCACGAAGACGAGCCGCATCTTGCTCTCCCGAGGGCTCTCCGCGCCCGGATCCAGCAGGGCGAACGCCTCGTGCAGAAGCTTGCGACTGCGGGGCGCCGGATGACGTTCGAGAACCCCGCGGAGCCGCACGGAGCTGCTCATCCGGTTGGCGGGGCGGATGAGGTGGTCGCCCGCCGCGACGAGGTCCTCGAGTTCGAGGACGGCTCCCAACTCGCACCAGGCCCGCTCGGGGGAACTCGTCGGGAGCTGATGGACGACGACCACCTCACCCGCCCGGGGCACGACCACGAACTTGTGCCCGCGGACGCCACGGGATCGTGGTCCGCGCCGCGGGTTGGGTACGGCGACGTGGAGTGTCGGATCCCGCTCGAAGACGAGCGGTACGGGGATCCCGTGGAGGAGCGCGGCCGTGACGGAGCAGAAGAACTCGTCCGGCGCCATCCGGGTCGCGTAGCTGGCGCATCTCTCGCGAAGATCGTGCGCTGCTTCGCGCTCGCGAACCCCGTGGAAGGGGCGCGCGAGGTCCATCCCGCGGAGCCGGCCGTACCTCAGCCCTCTCGCGGTCGCATCCGCGACGGTGAAGGCTCGGTCGAGATCATCGGGCAGCGGAGTAGGTGATCGCATGACGCGAGCGTCGCGCCGGCACGGCTCCTCCGATCCGGCCGTCGGGTGATCTGGGGATCATCCCCTCAACCCGCGCTTTCGGGACGACGTCGCGCCCCCTGAGCGAGGGGACGCAAAGTGCTCGAGACACGCCGTGTTTCGCACAGTTTGCGTCCCCTCACGTGAGGGAGTGCGCGCCGGCGCGCGTCAGGAACCCGAGCCGGTGAACAGGGGGAGGAGCACGAGCACGGCGAGGGTCAGCATCAGGACGGCGATGAGGGCGTCCAGGATGCGCCACGCGAGCGGGCGCGCGAAGACCGGGGCGAGCATCCGGGCGCCGAAGCCGAGGGTCGTGAACCACAGCACGGATGCCGCCGCGATCCCCGCGCCGAACAGCCAGCGCGCGTCGCCGTGGCTGTTCGCGAGCGAGCCGACGATCGCGATGTCGAGGTACACGTGGGGGTTCAGCCAGGTGACCGCGAGGCACGTGCCGATCGCGGCGAGCAGCGAGCGGCGGCGGGACGCGGCATCCGGTTCCGCCCCCGAGACCGAGAGCGCGTCGGCCTCGCGTCGCAGCGCACGGCGGGCCGCGAGCACGCCGTAGCCTCCGAGGAAGAGCGCCCCGGCGACGCGCACGACGGTCATCAGCCACGGCAGCGCACCCAGCACGAACCCCGTGCCGGCGATGCTCAGAGAGATGAGCACCACGTCGGACAGGGCGCAGATCGCGACGACCGCGAGCACGTGCTCGCGGCGGATGCCCTGCCGCAGCACGAAGGTGTTCTGGGCGCCGATGGCGACGATCATCGAGAAGCCGAGGGCGAACCCGGCGAGGGCGGCCGCGAGGGCGACGGAGGTGCTCACGGGTGTCGACGCTAGGCGCAGACTGACATGCAATCCAGTTCAGGATTCTGCAGAAGCATTAGCATCGCTTCAGATGAATCTGGACAACCAGCAGCTCGCCACGCTCCGCGCCGTCGTCGACGCGGGCACCTTCGACGCGGCCGCCCGCGCACTGAGCGTCACCCCGAGCGCCGTGAGCCAGCGCATCAGGGCCCTCGAACAGCAGCTCGGCCGCGTACTCGTCGAGCGCACCAAGCCCGTGCGGGCGACCGAGTCGGGCGAGGTGCTGGTGCGGCTCGCGCGCGAGATCGCGCTGCTCGAGACGGATGCGGCATCCGCGCTCCGCCTCGACGACGAGGGCGACGGTTTCACGACGGTCTCCCTCGCCGTCAACGCCGACTCGCTCACGAGCTGGTTCCTGCCCGCGATCGCCGACGTCTGCGCCGCGCGCCGCATCGTCGTCGACATCCACCGGGAGGACCAGGACCGCACGGCGGAGCTGCTGGCGTCCGGCCGCGTGATGGCGGCCGTCACCTCGCAGGCCGAGCCGGTGTCCGGCTGCAGCTCGACGCCGCTCGGCGTGCTCGTCTACCGCCCCTCCGCGAGCCGCGCGTTCGCGGAACGCTGGTTCCCCGACGGGGCGGATGCGGCATCCCTCGCCCGCGCCCCTCTCGTCGACTTCGACCACGACGACGAGCTGCAGACCCGGTTCCTGCGACGCGCGTCGAGGCGCCGTCTCGATCCGCCGCGGCACTTCGTGTCGGGTTCGAGCGACTTCCTGCAGGCGATCGAGCTCGGGCTCGGCTGGGGGATGCTGCTCGAGTCGCAGCTCGCGGACGCCACCTCCGGCACCTTCGTCGAGCTCGACCCCGACGGCCCCGGCGTCGCCGTGCCCCTGCACTGGCAGCAGTGGAACCTGCGCTCGCCCGGCCTCGACGCCCTCGCGGACGCCGTGATCGCCGCCGCCCGCACCGCGCTGCGTCGCCGCTGACGCCCGGCACTGACAGCGCACCCCGGCGCATGCCGTACACTTGTGCAGGTTGCCTCGAAACCCATACTTCGTCGTGCCCGGAACCGGATGCGGCGAAGCGGGGGAGGGTGACATAGGGCGGTGGCTCAATTGGTAGAGCAGCGGTCTCCAAAACCGCAGGTTGCAGGTTCGAGTCCTGTCCGCCCTGCGAATCCGGCGCACGCGAGTGCGCGGGATCGCCGGCCGAAAGGGTAGTGAGAGTGGCACGCAAGGTGATCGACGAGCCCAGCGAGGATGTCGTCGCGAACGCCAAGCGCGAGCGCGCCGAGCGGAAGAACCCGTTCGCGCGGATCGCCCTCTTCATCCGGCAGGTCATCGCCGAACTCAGGAAGGTCGTCACCCCGACCCGCCGAGAGCTGTTCAGCTTCACGGGCGTCGTGCTCGTGTTCGTGCTGATCATGATGGGCCTCGTGTGGGGCCTCGACCAGCTGTTCAGCTGGCTCGTCACCTGGGCTTTCGGCAACGGCAGCTTCAGCTGACCTCCCGGCCCCCGGCAGCTCGCCCCCCACAAGGAAAGAACTCACCGTGACTTCAGAATCGCGCGACATCGACCTCGCGACCGCAGCCGAGCAGTCCTCCGAGGAGGACGAGGCCCAGGAGGGCAACGTGCTCGCCGACGAGGAGGCTCAGGTCGAATCGGCCGAGCACCGCGCGGTGCATGTCGTCGACGAGGACGAGGACGCCGACGTCGAGGCGGGCCTCGAGAGCGCGCTCGACGCGCTGGAGGCGGCATCCGACCCCGAGGCCGACGCGATCGTCGACGACGCGCTCGACATCGACTCCGCCGACGAGGCGGATGCGGCTGCCGCGGCCACCGAAGACGAGGAGATCGTCGACGAGGAGGGCGACGAGCCGGAGGTCGACCCCTACGAGGAGTTCCGCGCCGAGCTGCGCGCGAAGCTCGGCAAGTGGTACGTCATCCACTCCTACGCCGGCTTCGAGAAGCGCGTGAAGCAGAACATCGAGTCGCGTCGCCAGTCGATGGCGATGGAGGACTACGTCTTCGAGGTGCAGGTGCCCATGGAGGACGTCGTCGAGATCAAGAACGGCCAGCGCAAGCTCGTCAACCGCGTGCGCATCCCCGGCTACGTGCTCGTGCGCATGGACCTCAACGAGGACTCGTGGTCGGTCGTGCGCCACACGCCGGGCGTCACCGGCTTCGTCGGCAACTCGCACAACCCGACCCCGCTGCGGTTCGAGGAGGCCTTCAACATGCTGAAGAGCCTCGTGCAGGTCGTCGAGGCCCCGGTCAAGGGCGGCACGGCGGCGAAGGGCGGCAAGGCCGCTCCGCGCGTCATCCCCGCGGAGATCGACTTCGAGGTCGGCGAGACCATCACGATCAAGGAGGGCTCGTTCGCGGGCCTTCCCGGCACGATCTCGGAGATCAAGCCGGAGTCGGGCAAGCTCACCGTGCTCGTGTCGCTGTTCGAGCGCGAGACCCCGGTGGAGCTGTCGTTCGACCAGGTCACCAAGCTCTGACCGTCCCCCGAACACACCCGTTCGGGGTACATCGGGCTCCAGCTGAGTCCTCCTAGGCTTCTCGGGTGCCCCGTGCCCTCCCGACGCGGCTGATCGCCGCCGCCCTCGCACTCGCCGCATCCGTCGGCGTCTCGCTCGTCACCACCACGGCGGCCGCCGCGGATCCGCTGCTCGGTGAGGCCGCGTTCCTCGCGGCGCGCGACGATCCGGATGCGGTGGCTCCGTCGGAGCCGTGCGACGCGACGGCGGCGAACCCCGCGGAGCTGCGCACGCTGGCCGCGGCGGACGGCACCGCGACCACCATCTGCCTCGGCCCGGACTGGGCGTACCGGAACCCGTCCTCGTATTCCTCGATCGACGAGATCCGCATCGAGCGCGACATCGTGATCGACCTCCAGGGCAACACCCGCGACAACAGCTACACGACCTCGCTGCGGATCGCGGTCGCCCCCGGCCACCACCTGCAGCTGCGCGACACCTCACCCACCCCTGGCATGCTCACGCTGCTGCGCGGCATCCAGGTTCCCCCGACCGCGTCGCTCGTGGTGTGGAGCGGCGGGATCATGCCGTGGGGGCAGGAAGGCGACGCCGCGATCGGCGGGGTGAACGGCCAGTCCGGCGGCGACATCGTCGTGCGCGGCGGGACCATCCAGGCGTACTCGGAGTCGGGCGGTGCCGGAATCGGCGGCGGTTCCGGCGGTGACGCCGGCTCGTTCACGATGTGGGGAGGGTCGGTCACCACGACGGGCGGCGCGGGTGCCGCCCTCGGCGGCGGCGACGGGGGCGACGGCGGCGCGGTCACCGTGCGCGGCGGCTCTCTGTCTGCCACCTCCGGGGGCTTCAACACCGGTGCATGCCCCTACGTCTGCATCCACGTCGCCGCGCCGGCGATCGGCGGCGGCAACAACGGCTCGGGAGGCGACGTGCTCGTGACGGGCGGCACCATCGTGGCGACGGCCGTCTCCGGCGCGGGCGGCGTCGGCATCGGCGGGTCGATGTCCAACAGCGGATCGCCGGTGCTCCCCGGCACGCTCACCGTGACCGGCGGCTCGGTGACCGCCTCCGGCACCGAGGGCATCGGCGGGGGATGGAGCGCATCCGGCGGCACGATCAGCATCAGCGGAGGCGCTGTCCACGCGGCCGCCGGCCTCCCGATCGGCGGGCAGTACCTGACCTCCGCCCCCGACATCTCGGTGACGGGCGGCACGCTCGACGCCGTGCCGCTGCAGCTCGACTGGCTCGACGACGACTGGGTGATGGATGCCGTGATCGGCGCCGGCGCCGGTGCGGAGGCGAGCGGCTCGCTGCACATCGGCGCGGCGGGCGCCGTGAGCCTCACCGCGAAGGGCGGTTCGTTCTTCGGGGACCACGGTCTCGCGAGCGTCGAGGTCGCCGGCACCCTCTCGATCGACGACGGCTACGCGGTCGTGTCCGGCGACGGCGACTTCGGTGTCCCCGATTTCGCGGTGACGACGGGCGGACGGATCACGGGCACGGGCGAGCTGCGCGGCATCGTGGGTGCTGTCGCCGTCAACGACGGCACGATCACCGCCTCGGTCGACCTCACCGGGCTCACCGTCCAGCAGAACAACTACCTCGTCTCGTTCACCGACCCCGATGCGGGCCCGATCCCCTCGGTGCGGGTCTTCGCCCCGACCCTCGCGGATGCCGGCAGCGCGCCCCCGTCGATCACGGGCGTCGCCGCGTGGACCACGCCGACCGCGGTCGTGGTGGATGCCACCACCGAGCTCGCGGGTGCGGTCACCTCGGGCTCCCGCGCCGGTGGCACCGCGGCCGTCGCGCTGTCGTCGGCCGACGGTTCCCTCTGGATGGCTCTGCCGGCCGTGGTCGCAGCGGGCGACCACGTCGCCCCGACGATCGAACGTCGCACGACGGCGGATGCGGCCTTCCCCGGTGCCGACGTGTCTGCGACGTTCACCGTCTCGGGACCCGCCGGCGACGTGACGGCCGAGGTGGTGAGCGGCGGGGTGCTGACCTTCTCGACCCCGGGCGTCTACACCGTCACCGCCACGAGCGCCGCGGCCGGGTTCTCCCACCTGACCGCCGTCGGGACGCTCGAGGTGGCGACCCCGCCGTCCATCGCGACGACGGCCCTGCCGGATGCCGTGTCGGGTGAGCCCTACTCGGCCGATCTCGTCGTGACCGGCTCGCCCGCACCCTCCCTCACCGACGACGGCATGCTGCCGCCGGGTCTCTCCCGCAGCGGGCTCACCGTCTCGGGGACGCCCACCGCGGCCGGCGACTACGCGTTCACGGTGACGGCGAGCAACGAGTCGGGACCGGTCGACCAGGTGGTCTCCCTCCACGTGGCCTACGGCACGCCCGTCTCGCTCGCGCTGACCCTCCCCTCCGGAGCCGTCGCCCAGCAGGGCGGCTCGGTCACCCTCGACGTCGAGGGCACCGACGCCCTGGGTCAGCACTTCGATGCGGGCGACCTCGTCACCCTCTCGAGCGATGTGCCGACGGATGTGATCTCGGGCACGACGGTGGGCTTCCCGCACGCGAGCCCGCACGTCATCACCGCGAGCCTGACCGGCAACCCGCTCGTCTTCACGACGCTGCTGATCGAGGTGCGGCCGGCGGCCGCGGCGGCCCCGCTCGCGGACACGGGAGCGGCGGATGCGCGCTCCGCGCTCTCGGCGGCGGCGCTCGCGATGCTCGCGGGCGCGGCGCTGCTCGCCCTGCGGGCTGCGGGTCGTCGACGGGTCAGTGCCGGGCGCCGCTGAACAGCAGCACGCCGCCGAGCCCGATCATCATGCCGCCGCCGGTGGCGCGGAGGCGTGCGATGCGCTTCGGCGAGTTCGCGAACCAGGCGCGCGCGGTGCCGGCGGCGAGCGCCCAGCACGAGTCGCAGACGAGCGCGAGCGCCACGAACACCACGCCGAGCTCGCCGAGCTGCAGCGGGATCGACCCCGCGCGGTAGTCGACGAACTGCGGCAGCACGGCCACGAAGAACGCGATCGTCTTCGGGTTGGTGACGCCGACCACGAAGCCCTCGCCGAGCAGCCGCCACGCGGAGCGGGGGCGCGCGGCCTCGTCGTGCGGCAGCTCGTCGCGGTGCCGGATCGCCTGGATGCCCAGATACACCAGGTACCCCGCGCCGATGACCTTGATGATCGTGAAGATCACGATCGACTGGGCGACGAGCGCGCCCACGCCGAGTGCCACGAGCGTCAGCAGCGGCAGCATCCCGAGCGCGTTGCCGACCACCGAGAGCACCCCGGCGAGGCGCCCGTAGGCGATCGAGCGGCCGATCACGAACAGGATGCTCGGGCCGGGCATCAGGATGAGCAGCACCGAGGCGACGACGAACGCACCGAGGGACGCGGCGGGGACCATGAGCAGAGACTAGTCCGCGCTCGCGCTCACAGGATGCGTCGCGTATCATGTTCAGGTTGCCCACGTGCTTCAGCGCGCCCGGGCGGCGACCGCATCCGTCCGGATGTCGGGAGAGTGGGGCCGACCGGTCCCGTTCGACAGAGAGAAAGAGAACATGGCACCGAAGAAGAAGGTGACCGGCCTGATCAAGCTCCAGATCAACGCCGGCGCCGCGAACCCGGCCCCGCCCATCGGCCCGGCCCTGGGTCAGCACGGCGTGAACATCATGGAGTTCTGCAAGGCGTACAACGCCGCGACCGAGAACCAGCGCGGCAACGTCATCCCCGTCGAGATCACCGTGTACGAGGACCGCTCGTTCACGTTCATCCTCAAGACCCCGCCCGCCGCCGAGCTCATCAAGAAGGCGGCCGGCGTCGCCAAGGGCTCCTCCACCCCGCACACGGTGAAGGTCGCGAAGCTCACGCGTGAGCAGGTGCGCGCCATCGCCGAGCAGAAGCAGGTCGACCTCAACGCCAACGACATCGAGGCGGCCGAGAAGATCATCGCCGGCACCGCCCGGTCGATGGGGATCACGGTGGAGGCGTAATCATGGCTCAGAAGTCCAAGGCATACCGCGCCGCCGTCGAGAAGATCGAGGTCGGCAAGTTCTACGGTCCGGATGAGGCCGTCGCCGTCGTCAAGGAGACCGGGTCGAAGAAGTTCGACTCCACGGTCGAGGTGGCGCTCAAGCTCGGCGTCGACCCGCGCAAGGCCGACCAGATGGTGCGCGGCACCGTCATCCTCCCGCACGGCACCGGCAAGACCGCCCGCGTCATCGTGTTCGCGACCGGCCCCGCGGCCGAGGCCGCGATCGCGGCGGGCGCCGATGAGGTCGGCGGCGCCGAGCTCATCGAGAAGGTAGCCGGCGGCTACACCGCGTTCGACTCGGCGGTCTCGACCCCCGAGCTCATGGGCCAGGTGGGTCGTCTCGGCAAGGTGCTCGGTCCCCGTGGCCTCATGCCGAACCCCAAGACCGGCACCGTGACGCCGGACGTGGCCAAGGCCGTGTCCGACATCAAGGGCGGCAAGATCGAGTTCCGCGTCGACAAGCACGCCAACGTGCACTTCGTGATCGGCAAGGCCGGCTTCTCGACCGACCAGCTGAACGAGAACTTCAAGGCCGCGCTCGACGAGATCCAGCGCGCCAAGCCGTCCTCGTCGAAGGGCCGCTACATCCAGAAGGGGTCGCTCTCGACCACCTTCGGTCCGGGTGTGCCGCTCGACGTCTCGGTGCTCTGAGCAGCTGAACCACTCAGGAGGGGTCCGCTTCGGCGGGCCCTTCCGTCGTTTCCGGCCCCGTGGGGCGCGGCATCCGCGTGCGGCATCGTCTGCGGCATCCCGAATCAAGGAGCCGAGCAACCCATCTCAAGGAGTCGGCGTGACCGGTGTGGCGGACGTGGCCGGTGAGTCCGGATGCCGGGGCGCGTTCCTTGATTCGGGTTGCTCGGCTCCTTGATTCGGGAGCGAGCCCCGACTCGGGAGCGGGCAGAGCGCGTCGAGCTCAGGCGGGGGTGACGTAGACCTTCCGCAGGGTCTCGTGCACGGTCCACGTCGTGCGCTCTCCCGCCGAGAGGCGCATCACGGTGCCGGGCGTCAACTCCGCCACGCGGCCGTCGGAGAACACGACGGTCGCCCGCCCCGCCAGCACCACGAACACCTCGTCCGCCTCGACGTCGCTCATCGTGCCGGACGACATCTCCCACACGCCGTACTCGCCCCCGGACGCCGTGGTGCCGAGCGCGCGCCATCCGGTGCTCGGCGCTCCCGCGATCCGCTGCGCGTCGTCGACGGGTTCGTGGTCGAGCGGGAGCGAGCCCGCGTCGACGGGCTTCACGAGTCGAACCCCAGGCCGAGCGCGTCGAGGGTGCGCAGCAGCACGTTGCGCGACCCCTCACGGTGGTCGGCGCGGTCGAGCGACCAGCGGGTCGCGGCGATCCCGGCGGATGCGGCGGGCTCCGGCGGGAACGGAACGGGCCGCCGCCGCACCATCTCGAGCTCGGTGCGCTCGGTCGGCTCGCCGTCCAGCAGGTCGAGCATCGTGTCGGCGGCGAAGCGCGTGGCGCCGACGCCGAGGCCGGTGAACCCGGCCGCGTAGGCGACCCGGCCCGTGCGGGCCGTGCCGAAGTACGCGCAGAACCGGGTGCTCGTGTCGATCGCCCCCGCCCAGCGGTGGCTGAACCGCAGACCCTCGAGCTGCGGATACAGGGTGAAGAAGTGCCGGGCGAGCCTCTCGAAGCTCTGCGGACGGTCCTCGTAGCGCGCCCGCACCCGGCCCCCGTAGCGGTAGATCGCGTCGTAGCCGCCGAACAGGATGCGGTCGTCGGCGGTGCGGCGCGAGTAGTGGAACTGGTTCGCGAGATCGCCGATGCCCTGCCGCCCCTCCCACCCGATCGAGGCGAGCTGGCCCCGGTCGAGGGGCTCGGTCATGAGCACGTAGTCGTAGACCGGCACCGTCATCAGCCGGTTCCGCACGAGCAGCGAGGGGTAGACGCTCGTGCCGAGCGCCACCCGAGAGGCGCGGAGGCGGCCGCGGTCGGTCACCACCGCGACCCCGTCGCCGTCGGCCTCCAGCCGCCGCACGGGGCTGTCCTCGTGCAGCTCGACGCCTGCCTCGGCGGCGGCGCGGGCGAGCTCCCGCGCCAGCCGGCCGGGGTGCACGAGCGCCACCTCCCGGGTGCGCCACATCCCGCCGAGGTAGCTGGGGGAGTGCACCTGGGCCTGCACCTCGTCGCGATCCCACAGCACGACATCCGCGTCGCCGTCGGCCGGGCGGGTGCCCTCGAGCCAGGCGAGCTGGTGCGGCTCGGTCGCCACGTCGAGCTCGCCGGTGCGCTCCCACTGCACGTCGAGACCGAGCTCGGCGATGGTGCGCTCGATCGCGTCGAGGTTCTCCATGCCGAGGCGTGCCAGCTGCGCGTACTCCTCGGGCCACCGGCTGCGGCCGTTCTCCTCGCCGTGGGTGAGGCTCGCCTCGACGAAGCCGCCGTTGCGGCCGGATTGCGCCCAGCCGATGCGCTTCGCCTCGAGCAGCACGACGCGTCGGCCGGGGTCGCGCTGCTTCGCCCGCAGCGCCGTCCAGAGTCCGGTGAACCCGCCGCCCACGATCGCGAGGTCGGTGGTGGCGCTGCCGGCGAGGGGCGCATGCGCGGGCGGGTCGCCCAGCTCGTCGAGCCAGAACACCGCCTGACGTGTGCCGTCGAGCGCGTGCGTCACCACGGATGCCGAGGGCGGGTACCGCTCGAAGACGGTGTCGTGCGCAGCGGGGCTCATCGGCCCATTGTCGCGGAATAGGCTGACGGGGTGCAGGTGCGACGGGCGACGGAGTCGGATGCGATCCTCCTCGCGGAGCTCGCCGCGCTGACCTTCCCCCTCGCGTGCCCGCCGCACACCACCGACGAGGCGAAGGCCGCCTTCATCGCGGCGAACCTGAGCCGCGCGAGCTTCGAGAGCTATCTCGCCGATCCGCGTCGCGTGCTGTTCGTCGCGGAGGACGCCGGGATGCTCGTCGGCTACACGATGCTCGTGGCGGGCGAACCGGCCGACGCGGACGTCGCGGCGGCGATCGCCCTGCGCCCGACCGTCGAGCTCTCCAAGTGCTACGTGCATCCGGACGCCCACGGCGGCGGCATCGCGGCGGCGCTCATGGGGGCGAGCCTCGACGACGCGCGTGCCGGCGGAGCCGCCGGCATGTGGCTCGGCGTCAACCAGGAGAACGCGCGCGCCCAGCGCTTCTACGGCAAGCACGGCTTCGCCCGCGTCGGCGTCAAGCGCTTCCTCGTGGGCGACCGCTACGAGGACGACTTCGTGTTCGAGCGGGCGCTCTGAGGCGTCTCAGACGTCGGCGACGGCGAGAACGATCTTGCCGCGGGTGTGCCCCGACTCGATGAGCCGATGCGCCTCGGCCGCCTCCTCGAGCGGCAGCACCCGGTCGACGAACACCCGCACGTCGCCGGACTCGATGAGCCGCGTGACGATGGAGAGGGTCGCCGCGTCGGGGGCGACCCGGAAGCCCGTGGCCCGCACCCCGAGCGCCTCCGCCTCGGCGCTCATCGTGGGGAACGAGCCCGTGGGGCCGTTGACGTAGAGGGCACCCGGGCGCAGCACCGCCAGCGAGCGCGAGCCGGTGTCGCCGCCGGCGTTGCCGACGAGGTCGATGACGACGTCGACCGGATCGATCGCCTCCTCGAAGGGCCCCGCCGTGTAGTCGACGACCTCGGCCGCGCCGAGCTCGGTGAGGAAGGCGGCGTTGCGCGCCGACCCGGTGGCGATCACGTGTGCGCCGAAGTACGACGCGAACTGCACCGCGAAGTGGCCGACGCCTCCGGCGCCCGCGTGGATCAGCATCCGCTGACCCTCGTGCGCCTTCGCGGTCTCGACCACCATGCCCCACGCCGTGAGCGCCGCGAGCGGCACCGCCGCGGCCTCGACGTGGGAGAGCGACGGCGGCTTCCTGGCGACGCTGAGCGCGGTGACCGTGAGGTACTCGGCGTAGGCGCCGCTCATCCGCGGCACCATCCCCATGCCGTAGACCTCGGTGCCGGGCTGCAGCGGATGCGACTCGTACGGCGCCTCGACCACGATGCCCGAGAAGTCGTTGCCCAGCACCACCGGGGTCGTGGTGACGCCGGCCCACGCGCCGTGACCCGCACGGGTCTTCGCGTCCACGGGGTTGACCCCCGCCGCGATCACCTTGATGAGGAATTCCGCGTTCACGCGCGTCGGCGCCTCGACCTCGGAGGTCTCGAGCACCTCCGGCCCACCGGGCGCAGCCATGGTCACGGCCCGCATCGTCGTCATGTTCCCTGGCCTTTCCGCCTCGGGAGCCATTCAACGTGCGTCATGCGTCATCGGTGTTACACGGATGTCACCGTGCTGATAACTTCTCGGCATGCGCTCCGCGTTCCTGCTCATCCGGATCGCGGGCGCCCTCGCCGTGGTCGCCGCCGTCGTCGGTCAGCTGTCGCTGAGCATCGGTTACTGGACCTCGACCGGGGTGCGGGATCTCGCCACGTCGATCACCAACTTCTTCTCGTTCTTCACGATCCAGTCGAACGTCATCGGCGCGGTCAGCCTCACGATCGGCGCCGTGCTGCTCGCCCGCTCGGTGCTCCCCGACCCCGGCTGGTACGCCGTGCTGCGCGCCTGCGCCACGACATACCTGGTCACGACCGGCATCGTCTACAACCTCCTGCTGCGCGGCATCGAGCTGCCGCAGGGGTCGACCCTGCCCTGGTCGAACGAGGTGCTGCACGTGGTCGTGCCGATCGTGCTGCTGGTGGACTGGCTGTTCGCGCCGGGGCGTCGACGAGTCGGATGGGGCGCGGTGGGCGTCATCGTGGTCTACCCGATCGTGTGGGCCGCCTCCACGATGCTGCGCGGGCCGTTCGTCTACAACGACGCCCTGCATCGGCAGGGGTGGTACCCGTATCCGTTCCTCGACCCGGCGAACTTCGCGAACGGCTACGGCACGGTGCTGCTGTACGTGCTGGGCATCGCGGCGCTCATCGGCGCCGTCGGCGTCGGGGCGATCGCGGTGTCGCGGTCGCGTCAGCGGCGCATCGCGCCGAGCAGCTGATCGGCGAGCTGCACGAGGCGGTGGATCTCGTTCTCGTCGCGGTCGACCCAGCGGGTCTCCGGCACGCCGCTGATCGGCACGAAGTCGTCGTGCTGCTCCCAGACCACGAGCGTGCGCTCGGCGCCGAGCACGTACTGCTGCCACCAGACCTGGCGCAGGTAGTGCCGGGGGATCGAGCGCCAGGCGCTGCGCGTCGTCTTGATCTCGCAGAGCTCGAGCCGGCCGTCGGTGTCGCGGATGCCGTCGGGCGTCGCCAGGTGCAGCGGCTCGCCGTCGGCGTGGAAGAGGGCGGTGTTGCCGCGCATGCCCGCGTGGTGGCGTGCCACCCAGCGACCGATCTCGGGTTCGCGTTCGCGGCCGTGGCGGGTGAAGGCGTTGCCCGTGAAGCCCGAGCCGAGCAGCTTCTCCATCGCGACGGCCCGCACGGCCTTCTCGCCCGTGAGGCGGGCGACGTCCGTCGCCGTGACCCCCCGGGCTCGGGCGCGCAGCCACGACACCCGGTCGGCCGCATCCGCGACCATGCGCTCGCGGTACGGCACCGGGGCCGGATCGAAGAGCGCGAGGGTGGGCTGCACGCCTCCATCGTCACACGGGCATGCGACGGTGCTATTTCGACACGGCCGCTCCGCGACCTACTCGCTCAGCGGTACCTCGCTGGTCGAGTAGCGCCGTAGGCGCGTGTCGAAACCAGCCCATGAACTCCCTAGACGGCGTCTAGGAGCGTCATAGGAATCTCCCAGGCCGCGGAGCACAATCGAGATGTGAGCACTCCGACCGCCGCCCCCGCACCCCTCACCCGTCCCGACGGCTCCCCCGTGCGCGCGCTCGTCGTCGACGACGAGCCCTCGCTCGGCGAGCTCATCCAGATGGCGCTGCGCTACGAGGGCTGGCAGGTCGAGACGGCGACCGACGGCGCATCCGCGCTGGGCAAAGCGCGCACCTTCCAGCCCGACGTCGTGGTGCTCGACATCATGATGCCGGGCCTCGACGGGCTCGAGGTGCTGCGCCGGCTGCGCGCGGGGGGCGACGAGGTCGCCGTGCTCTTCCTCACCGCGAAGGATGCCGTGAACGATCGCGTCATCGGCCTCACCGCGGGCGGCGACGACTACGTGACGAAGCCCTTCAGCCTCGAGGAGGTGGTGGCCCGGTTGCGGGCCCTGCTGCGCCGCACGGGCCGCGCCGTCACCGGGTACACCGACCCCGTGCTGCGCGTGGGCGACCTCATGCTCGACGAGGAGAGCTACGAGGTGAGCCGCGGCGGCACCCCCATCGACCTCACCGCGAAGGAGTTCGAGCTGCTGCGCTACCTCATGCGCAACCCGCGCCGTGTGGTGAGCAAGCTGCAGATCCTGGACCGGGTGTGGAGCTACGACTTCGAGGGCCGCTCGAGCATCGTCGAGATCTACATCTCCTACCTGCGCAAGAAGATCGAGGGCGACGGGATGCCGCCCATGATCCACACGGTGCGCGGCGTCGGCTACCTGATCAAGCCGGCGTCATGACCGAGGCGCCCCGCACCGCCCGGGCGCCGTGGTCGATCCGCCGACGCGTCGTGCTGGGCGTCGTCGCCCTCGTCGCCGTCGTCGGCATCCTGATCGGGACGGTCAGCGTGTTCGCCCTGCGCCAGAACCTGCTGCAGCGGCTCGACTCGCAGGTGCAGGAGGTCATGCGCTTCGTGACCTCGGGACCCGGGGGCGGCAGCGTGCCCGGAGGCTCCGACAACCTGCGCAGCGGCCTCGTGATCGTCGTCGACGTCGACGGGGCGGATCCGGCGGGCGTGGTGTACGACGGGCCGGGACCCGGCACGGCGCTCACCGACGAACAGATCGAGCAGGCCCTCGCCGCCCCGAAGAACCAGGTCTCGACGATCACGATCCCGGGCCTCGGCACCTATCGCATGGAGGTGCACCGGGCGTCGAACGGGGTCGCCGCCGTCGGCATGTCGACCTCCGAGGTCGACACCACCACCTGGACCCTCGTCGGCATCTTCGCGCTCGTCACGGCCGGCGCCCTGCTGCTCGCGGCGCTCGGTGCGGTCGCCCTCACCCGGGTCGCCCTGCGGCCGCTCGGACGGGTGACCGAGACCGCCGCCCGCGTCACCGAGCTGCAGCTGGCATCCGGAGACGTCGCGATCCCCGAGCGGGTCCCCACCGCGGAGGCCGATCCGCGCACCGAGGTCGGGCAGGTGGGCGCCGCCATCAACCGGATGCTGGGGCACGTCGAGAGCGCGCTCGTCGCCCGCCAGCACTCCGAGGAGAAGGTGCGCCGCTTCGTGGCCGACGCGAGCCACGAGCTGCGTACGCCGCTCGCCTCCATCCGCGGCTACGCCGAGCTCACCCGCCGCATCGACGACGACCTGCCGGTCGACGCCATCCGCTCCCTCGACCGCATCGAGTCGGAGTCGATCCGCATGACGGCCCTCGTCGAGGACCTGCTCGAGCTCGCCCGCCTCGACGAAGGGCAGGGGCTCGTGTTCGGCGAGGTCGAGCTCGTGCGGATCGTGACGGATGCCGTGGGCGACGCCTACGCCGCGGCGCCCGACCACGACTGGGAGGTGGTGGCGCCCGAGCCGCCGCTCACCGTCGAGGGCGACCAGGCCCGCCTGCACCAGGTGGTGGTCAACCTGCTCGCCAACGCCCACCGGCACACCCCGGAGGGCACCGCGGTGACGGTGACGCTCGCCGAGGCGGGCGACGACGTGGTGCTCACGGTCGCCGACGACGGTCCCGGCATCGATCCCGAGCTGCAGCCGATTCTCTTCGAGCGCTTCGCCCGCGGCGACACCTCGCGCTCGCGGGCGACGGGCAGCACGGGCCTCGGCCTCGCGATCGTCGCAGCCGTCGTCGACGCCCACCACGGCGAGATCCGCGTCGAGAGCAGGCCCGGCGACACCCGGTTCACGGTGCGACTGCCGCGGAGGAGGGTGCTGGCAGACTGAGCGCCATGCGATCTGCCCCCCGATCGTTCCCCGTGCTGCTGCTCGCCCTCCCGCTGGTCTTCGCCGCGCCCGCCGCGGCGTCGGCGAGCGTCGGCTCCGTGCCGCCGGAGGTGACGGCGTACGTCACCGGGGGCGGGATGGTCGAGCGGCTCGACGACATCTACGGCACGGATGCCGCGGGCGGCGGCATCGACTTCGACGACACGACCGCCTCCGGCCCGATCTCGCGCGTCTTCCGCTGGACCGACGCGCGACTCGCCGGCGACACGGAGGGCAAGCCCGTGCGGATGGCGAACGAGTGGGCCGTGCCGGTGACGATCGCCGACGAACCGGTGGGGGTCGCGATCGTCTGGATCAACCTCGACACCGAGGACCCGGAGCTCGCGGAGTTCGATCCGGACCCCGACGCCGCGGTGGCGCTCGCCGCCGTGCCCGACGATGCCCAGCTGGTGCGCGACGTGGGCGGCTCCGCGTGGTTCGCGCTCGCCGACGGCACGCTGACGCCGCTCGTGCCGGGCACGTCCGGCGTCACCACCCCGACGCCCGTCGACGAGGTCGTGCTCGTGACCCCGGGGCCGGACCCGGAGCCCGCCACCTCCGACTCCGGGTTCACCGTCGCGGTGGTCGTCGCCCTGCTGCTGCTCGCCGTCATCGTGGTGGCGCTGCTCCTCCCGCGGTGGGGGAGACGCGCCGACGAGGGCGACGAACCCCCGGCCGAGCCGGACGCCTCGGCGGACCCACCCGCGGAGGAACCGCCCGCGCAGGTGTGATACTCTCGACGAGCCGAAGACCGCCGGTCTCTGCGCGCCCGCTTGCGGGCCGCGGACGAAGTCCTCACCAGAGGGGCCCGCGCAGGCGTGTGAAGTAGACCTCCGGGTTCAGCTCCGTGCGCATGCGCCGGAGCTTTTTTGTTGGGTCCTCCGCCCCACCGGCAGCCCTCGGCGTGACATCCACAACCACAAGGAGCGCCATGGCGAACAAGGAAACCACGGTCGCCGAGCTGACGGACGAATTCCGCAACTCGAACGCGATCGTGCTCACCGAGTACCGCGGCCTCACGGTGGCGCAGCTCAAGCAGCTGCGCTCCAGCATCCGTGAGAACGCGAGCTACGCCGTGGTGAAGAACACGCTCACCAAGATCGCCGCGAAGGAAGCCGGCGTGGAGGGTCTCGACGACCTCCTCGAGGGCCCTTCCGCGATCGCGTTCGTGCACGGCGACACCGTCGCCGTCGCGAAGGCTCTGCGTGACTTCGCCAAGGCCAATCCTCTGCTCGTGGTCAAGGGCGGCTACTTCGACGGTGCCGCTCTGACCGCTGCCGAGGTGGGCAAGCTCGCCGACCTCGAGTCCCGGGAGGTGCTGCTGGCCAAGCTGGCCGGCGCCTTCAAGGCCTCGCTGTTCGGAGCTGCCTACCTGTTCAACGCGCCGCTCGCCCAGGCCGTCCGCACGGTCGACGCGCTGCGCCAGAAGCAGGAATCCGCGAGCTGACGCTCGTACCCAGACACATCCGGCGGATCCCCGTCGGAGGTTCGACCCCGGGGCTCCGGCCCCACAGCTAAGGAGAAAGAAATGGCCAAGCTCAGCACCGACGAGCTGCTCGAGGCGTTCAAGGAGCTCTCGCTCATCGAGCTGTCCGAGTTCGTGAAGAAGTTCGAGGAGACCTTCGAGGTCACCGCCGCCGCTCCGGTCGCCGTCGCGGCCGCCCCGGCCGCCGGTGGCGCCGGTGGCGCTGCCGAAGAGGTCGAGGAGAAGGACTCGTTCGACGTCGTCCTCGAGTCGGCCGGCGACAAGAAGATCCAGGTCATCAAGGAGGTCCGTGCGCTCACGAACCTCGGCCTCGGCGAGGCGAAGGCCGTCGTCGACGGTGCCCCGAGCACCGTCCTCGAGGGCGCGAACAAGGAGACCGCCGAGAAGGCGAAGGCTCAGCTCGAGGAGGCCGGCGCGACCGTCGTCCTCAAGTAAGGACGTCACGCACCGCTTCAGAAGGGCGCCGCTCCCCACGGGGGCGGCGCCCTTCCGCATCCCCGGAAGGTTGCGCGATCGTGACCTGTTCGGGGGACGGGGTGGTTGCCGGGCGTGGGAGCGCTCGCCTAGCGTGGGAGATGGAAACGGTTCCCGTCGTCGCGAACGTGACCGCACGGGAGCCTCCGCCCTGCACCATCCGCACCCCGACACCGCCACCCGCGGGGGAGGGCTCAACGAGGAGGAACAATGCGTTCACGGGTGAACCGCCGGCTGTTGGCCGGCGTCGCGGCCTTCGGAGTCGGCGCACTCGCGTTGACCGGCTGCACCGGCGACATCGCAGACGACGGCGGAGACGTCGACTGCGCGCCGTACGAGGCATACGGCACCGACGAGGGCAAGACCGTCACGATCAGCGGCACGATCCTCGACCTCGAGGCCGACCGGCTCGTGGAGTCCTGGAAGGACTTCGAGACCTGCACCGGCATCGAGATCGACTACCAGGGCTCGAGCGAGTTCGAGGCCCAGATCGCCGTGCTCGCCGAGGGCGGCAACGCGCCCGACATCGGCATCGTGCCGCAGCCCGGTCTGCTCGCCCGGCTCGCCGCCGGCGGCTGGCTGATCCCCGCGTCGAAGGGCGTCGAGGACAACGTCGACAAGTGGTGGTCGGCCGACTGGAAGCAGTACGGCACCTACGACGGCACCTTCTACTCGGCGCCGCTCATGGCCTCCATCAAGGGCTACATCTGGTACTCGCCGAGCGAGTTCGCGGACAAGGGCTACGAGGTGCCGACGACGCTCGACGAGCTGAAGGCGCTGTCGGAGAAGATCGCGGCCGAGGGCGACCACAAGCCGTGGTGCGTCGGCCTCGAGTCCGGTGAGGCGACCGGATGGCCGGGCACCGACTGGGTGGAGGACTTCGTGCTCCGCGAGGACGGCCCCGACGTCTACGACCAGTGGGTGAACCACGAGATCCCGTTCAACGATCCGCAGATCGTCAAGGCCTTCGACTCCGTCGGGGAGTACCTGAAGAACCCCGACATGGTCAACGGCGGCATCGGCGACGTGTCGACCCAGATCAGCGAGGCGTTCCAGACCGCGGGTCTGCCGATCCTCGACGGCGAGTGCTCGCTGCACCACCAGGCCTCCTTCTACGAGACCTTCTGGAACCCGGACGGCGGCGACGCCAACACCGTCGCTCCCGACGGCACGGTGTGGGCCTTCCTGCTGCCGCCGGTCAACGCCGACGACCCGCAGGCGGTCACCGGTGGTGGCGAGTTCCCGGTCGCGTTCCGTGACGCCCCCGAGGTCGAGACGGTGCGCACCTTCCTGTCGAGCGACACCTGGGCCAACAACCGGGTGAGCCTCGGCGGCGTCATCTCCGCGAACAAGGGCGTCGACCCCGACAACGCCTCGAGCGAGCTGCTCAAGCAGTCGATCGAGATCCTGCAGGGCGACACCACGTTCCGCTTCGACGGCTCGGACCTCATGCCGGGCGCCGTGGGCGCGGACTCGTTCTGGAAGGGCATCGTCGCCTGGGTGGGCGGCCAGTCCACGCAGGACACGGTCGACGCGATCGAGGCCAGCTGGCCCACCAGCTGATGCCCTGACCGCATCCGGATCGGGGGCGGGGCTGGTTCTCAGTCCCGCCCCCGCTCTACCCTCGGAGCAGGGCCGTGCCCTGCACCACCTCTTCGACGGTGAAGAAAGGCGAGTGACACATGACCACCGGGGATCTGATCGGCAAGATCCTGCAACTCGTGATCGGCTTGGTGATCTTCGCCGCCATCGTCGGGCTGCTGGTCTTCTTCATCGACAAGGCGCCCAAGAAGGGGCGCGACTACTGGCAGCTCGTCGGCTTCCTCGCGCCGGCGCTCATCCTGCTGACGATCGGGCTCGTCTACCCGGCGTTCCGCACCCTCGGGCTGTCGTTCGTCGACAAGGGCGGCAACTTCACCTGGGACAACTTCATCTGGACGTTCACCCAGCCGGCGGCCATCCGCACCCTCATCAACACCGTCATCTGGGTCGCGTTCGTGCCGACCATCTCCACCGCGCTCGGCCTCGCCTACGCCGTCTTCATCGACCGCTCCCGCGGCGAGCGCGTCTACAAGGCTCTCGTGTTCATGCCGATGGCGATCTCGTTCGTCGGCGCCGGCATCATCTGGAAGTTCGTCTACGAGTACAAGTCGGCGGGCCGCGAGCAGATCGGCCTGTTCAACGCGATCGTCGTCGCCTTCGGCGGCGACCCGGTGCAGTGGCTGCAGACCGACCCGCTCAACACCTTCCTGCTGATCCTCGTGATGATCTGGATCCAGACCGGCTTCGCGATGGTCGTGCTCTCCGCCGCCATCAAGGGCATCCCGACCGAGCAGATCGAGGCGGCGCAGCTCGACGGCACCAACGCCTGGCAGCGGTTCCGCAACGTGACCGTGCCCGGCATCCGCGGGTCGCTCGTGGTGGTGCTCACCACCATCTCGATCGCCACCCTCAAGGTCTTCGACATCGTGCGCACCATGACCGCCGGAAACTTCAACACGAGCGTCATCGCCAACGAGATGTACACCCAGGCGTTCCGCGCCTCCGAGGTGGGGCGCGGATCCGCGCTCGCCATCATCCTGTTCGTGCTGGTGCTGCCGATCGTGATCTACAACGTCAATGTGCTCCGCAAGCAGAGGGAGATCCGATGAGCTCCGTTGCCCCCGCAGACCTCCCCATCAAGGACGGGGAGGGCGAGATCGAGGTCGCCGTCGAGGGACGCGACGGCGGCAAGGCCGGCCGGGTCAAGCGGCGGCTCACCTCGCGGGGTGCCACCATCGCCGCCCTCGTCATCGCCGTGCTCTGGACGATCCCGACCTTCGGGCTGTTCATCTCCTCGTTCCGGCCGGCCGAGCTGATCCTCACCACCGGATGGTGGACGATCTTCCAGAACCCGGGCTTCACCCTCGACAACTACCGCGACGTGCTGCTCTCGCCGTCGCAGTCCTCGCCCCAGCTCGGCGCCTACTTCGTCAACTCGCTGTTCATCGCCATCCCGGCGACCATCTTCCCGCTGACCTTCGCGTCGATGGCCGCCTACGCCTTCGCGTGGATGCGGTTCAAGTGGGTGAACTGGCTGTTCATCTTCGTGTTCGCGCTGCAGATCGTGCCGCTGCAGATGGCGCTCGTGCCGCTGCTGCAGTTCTTCTCCACGTTCCTGAAGCCCGGACAGCAGTGGCTGCACGACCTCATCCCGATCATCCCCGTGCAGAACTACCTGCCGATCTGGATCGCGCACACCATGTTCGCGCTGCCGCTCGCCATCTTCCTGCTGCACAACTTCATCTCCGAGATCCCGGGCGAGGTGATCGAGGCGGCCCGCGTCGACGGCGCGACCCACGGGCAGATCTTCTTCCGGATCGTGCTGCCGCTCGCCATCCCGGCGCTCGCGTCGGTGGCGATCTTCCAGTTCCTGTGGGTGTGGAACGACCTGCTCGTGGCGCTGATCTTCTCGGGCGGCACGCAGGACGCCGCTCCACTCACCCAACGATTGGCCGAGATGGTGGGGTCGCGCGGGCAGGAGTGGCAGCGCCTCACGGCCGGCGCGTTCGTGTCGCTCGTCGTGCCGCTCATCGTGTTCTTCTCGCTGCAGCGCTACTTCGTGCGCGGGCTCCTCGCGGGCTCCACGAAGGGGTAGCCGCTCCGCGCTCGCCGCCGGTTGAGGAGCGAGCGCAGCGAGCGTGTCGAAACCGCCCCGCCTAGGCTCGACACGTGAGCATGGGCGGACGCGGCGGCGGGATGCGCGGGGGCGTCGGCAGCCGCGATGCCGAGGTGCAGCGGGCCGAGAACGCGGCCGCGCCCCGCATCCCGAACCTGCTCGGGCGCATCGGCGAGCTGTTCGCTCCGTTCCGCGTTCCGCTGAGCCTGACGATCGTGCTCGTGCTCGCCTCCGCGGGGCTCGGGGTGCTGCCGCCGCTGCTCACCCAGCGCGCGTTCGACGAGGGGCTGTTCCCGCCATCCGGCACCCCGGACGTGCCGGTGCTGCTGTGGCTCGTCGGCGCGATGGTCGGGCTGTGGCTGGTGTCGGCGGTGCTCGGCGTGTGGCAGACCTACCTCACGGCGCGGGTCGGCAACTCGGTGATGGGCGTGCTGCGGGTGCGGCTGTTCAGCCACCTGCAGGCCATGGAGCTCGGCTTCTTCACGCGCACCAAGACGGGTGTCATCCAGTCGCGGCTGCAGAACGACGTCGGCGGCGTGGCATCCGTGCTCAACAACACGGTGTCGAGCGTCGTCGGCAATACGGTGACCGTGGTCGCGGCGCTCGTGGCGATGCTCGTGCTCAGCTGGCAGCTGACGATCGTGGCGGTCGTGCTGCTGCCGGTGCTCGTGCTCGCCCAGCGCAAGGTCGGGCAGGTGCGGGCGCGCATCGCGACGCAGACGCAGGAGTCGCTGTCGGAGATGACGGCGATCACCCAGGAGACCCTGTCGGTGTCGGGCATCCTGCTCGCCAAGACCTTCAACCGGCAGCCCGCCGAGATCGCCCGCTACTCGGCCGAGAACGACCGGCAGATCGAGCTGCAGGTGCGGCAGCAGATGTCGGGCCAGTGGTTTTTCGCCATCGTCGGCGTGTTCATGTCGGTCGTGCCGGCGGTCGTCTACCTGGTGGCGGCGTGGCTGATCCTGCACGAGGTGCCGGTGACGGCGGGCACGATCGTGGCGTTCACGACCGTGCAGGCGCGCCTGATGTTCCCGATGATGGGGCTGCTGCGGGTGGCGCTCGACCTGCAGACCTCGCGGGCGCTGTTCGCGCGCATCTTCGAGTACCTCGACCTGCACCCGGCGATCACGGATGCCGCCGATGCACGATCGGTGGATGCGGCGCGGCTCGGCGAGGTGGAGTTCCGCGACGTGACGTTCCGGTACCCGGATGCCGCCGCCGATGCGCCCGGCACCCTGCAGGACGTGTCGTTCCGCATCGAGCCCGGCCAGTACGTCGCGTTCGTCGGGCCGTCGGGCGCCGGCAAGACCACGGTGTCGTACCTCATCCCGCGGCTCTACGAGGCGAGCGAGGGCGCAGTGCTCTTCGCGGGCACGGATGTGCGGGAACTGCGGCACGCATCCCTCGTCGATCACATCGGGGTCGTGAGCCAGGAGACCTACCTCTTCCACGCGACGATCGCCGAGAACCTGCGCTACGCGAAGCCCGACGCCACCGACGAGGAGCTCGAGGCCGCCTGCCGCGCGGCGAACATCCATGACACGATCTCGCGGTTCCCCGACGGCTACCACACGCTCGTGGGGGAGCGCGGCTACCGGCTCTCGGGCGGCGAGAAGCAGCGGGTGGCCATCGCGCGCGTGCTGCTCAAGGACCCGGCGGTGCTCATCCTCGACGAGGCGACGAGCGCGCTCGACACCGTCTCGGAGCGCATCGTGCAGGGGGCGCTCGACGCCGCCTCCCGCGGGCGAACCACGGTCGCGATCGCCCATCGGCTCTCGACCGTGGTCGACGCGGATGTCATCCACGTCGTGCGCGCGGGCCGCATCGTCGAGTCTGGCACCCACGCCGAGCTGCTCGGCCTGGGCGGCGAGTACGCGCGGTTGTTCGCGGAGCAGCTGACCGCGTCGGTGTGAGGTTCCATAGACATGTCTATGACCTCACAGACACCGGCGCGCGGGTGTCTATCGGGCCAGAGACATGTCTATGGCCGCCGCGGACCACCGGTAACACACGGATGCGCGCCGGTAGGCTCGAAGCCATGAAATACGCCGAGACGGTGCTCGACCTGGTGGGCAACACGCCGCTCGTGAAGCTCAACCGCGTGACCGACGGCATCCGGGCCACGGTGCTCGTGAAGGTCGAGTACGTGAACCCGGGCGGCAGCTCGAAGGACCGCATCGCGCAGCGCATCATCGACGCGGCCGAGCGCGAGGGGAAGCTCAAGCCCGGAGGCACGATCGTCGAGCCGACCTCCGGCAACACGGGAATCGGGCTCGCGCTCGTCGCCCAGCAGCGCGGCTACCGCTGCGTGTTCGTGTGCCCCGACAAGGTCTCCGAAGACAAGATCAACACCCTGAAGGCGTACGGCGCCGAGGTCGTGGTGTGCCCGACCTCCGTCGCGCCCGAGAGCCCCGACTCCTACTACTCGGTCAGCGACCGGCTCTCGAAGGAGATCCCGGGTGCCTTCAAGCCCGACCAGTACTCCAACCCCAACGGACCGCTCAGCCACTACGAGACCACCGGCCCCGAGATCTGGCGCGACACCGACGGGCGCATCACGCACTACGTCGCGGGCGTCGGAACCGGCGGCACCATCTCGGGTGCGGGGCGCTACCTCAAGGAGCAGAACCCCGCCATCCGCGTGATCGGCGCCGATCCCGAGGGCTCGGTGTACTCCGGCGGCACCGGCCGGCCGTACCTCGTGGAGGGCGTCGGCGAGGACTTCTGGCCGACCGCCTACGACCCGGAGGTGGTCGACGAGATCATCGCGTCGTCCGACGCCGAGTCGTTCGACATGACCCGCCGGCTCGCCCGCGAGGAGGGCCTGCTCGTCGGCGGCTCCTCGGGGCTCGCCGTCGCATCCGGGCTGAAGGCCGCGCGCGAGCTCGGACCCGACGACGTCATGGTGATCCTGCTGCCCGACGGCGGCCGCGGCTACCTCGGCAAGGTGTTCAACGACCGCTGGATGCGCTCCTACGGCTTCCTGCCCGCCGAGGGCGAGAAGACGGTGGCCGATCTCGTCGGCACCAAGGAGCCGGAGCTCGCCGGCCTCGTGCATGTGCACCCGAGCGACACCGTGCGCCACGTGATCGACAAGATGCGGCGGTTCGACATCTCCCAGATGCCGGTGCTGTCGGCCGAGCCGCCCGTCGTGATGGGCGAGGTCGTCGGCTCGGTCGACGAGCAGAGCCTCATCGACGCCGTGTTCCACGGCGACGCGAAGATGACGGATGCGCTCGCCGGGTTCATCGGCGCACCGCTGCCGCTCATCGGCATGAACGACTCCGTCTCGGCGGTGCGCGACGCGCTCGTCGATGCGGATGCGCTGCTCGTGACCGCCGACGGCAAGCCCGCCGCCGTGGTCACCCGCCACGATCTGCTCGCGTTCTTGGCCGAATAGCACCGCCTCGCCGAGCAGCGAACCCCGCGCCCCGCACCACCCCAGAACCAGGAAGCACCCATGAGCCTCGACGAGTCCCGCGACGCCGACTTCGCCACCCGCGCCATCCGCGCCGGCCAGTCCTTCGACCCCACCACCGGGTCGGTGATCCCGCCCGTGTACCTCACGACGACGTTCGTGCAGGACGGTATCGGCGGCTTCCGCGGCGGCTACGAGTACACCCGCGGCGGCAACCCCACCCGCACCGCGCTCGAGACCCAGCTCGCGGCGCTCGAGGGCGGCGACCGCGCGTTCAGCTTCGCCTCCGGGCTGTCGGCCGAAGACGCGCTGCTGCGGGCTCTGCTCGCCCCCGGCGACCACGTGCTCATGGGCAACGACGTCTACGGCGGCACCCACCGGCTGGTGAACCGCGTGCACGTGCCGTGGGGCGTCGGCCTCGACACCGTCGAGATGGGCGAGCTCGACGCGGTGCGCGCGGCGCTCACCCCCGAGACCCGGGTGGTGTGGCTCGAGACCCCCTCGAACCCGCTCATGAAGATCACCGACATCGCCGCGGTCGCCGAGCTCGCGCACGCGAACGGCGCGATCGTCGTCGTCGACAACACCTTCGCCTCGCCCTACCTGCAGCAGCCGCTCGCGCTCGGCGCCGACGTGGTCGTGCACTCGACCACGAAGTACCTGGGCGGCCACTCGGATGTGCTGGGCGGCGCCGTCGTGCTGAACTCCGGCCTCGAGGTGCGCGGCGAGGATCTCGCCGACCGCGTCGGCTTCATCCAGTTCGGCGTGGGTGCGGTCTCGGCGCCGATGGACGCGTGGCTCACCTCGCGCGGCATCAAGACGCTGCACGTGCGGATGGACCGCCACTCCGCGAACGCGCAGGCGATCGCCGAGTCGCTCGTGGGGCATCCGAAGCTCGCGAAGGTCTACTACCCGGGCCTGCCGGAGCACCCGGGGCACGAGCTCGCGGCCCGCCAGATGCGCTCCTTCGGCGGCATGCTCTCGATCGAGCTGCACGACGCCGACGCCGCCCGCCGGTTCGCCGAGTCGACCGAGCTGTTCCAGCTCGCGGAGTCGCTCGGCGGCGTCGAGTCGCTCGTCTGCTACCCCTCCGAGATGACGCACGCCTCGGTGCGCGGTACCGCGCTCGAGGTCTCGCCGGCCGTCGTGCGGCTCTCGGTGGGCATCGAGGGCGTCGACGACCTGATGTCCGACGTGCTCGATACCCTCGCTCGCGTCTGAGTCGGCGCGAATCGCGCGCACGATGGCGGAAAATCGCTGGTCCGCGCGTTCGTGCCAGCGCAGGATGAGAGCGTGAGCAAGGTGAGCGCGGTCGAGACGCGGGAGGCACCCGTGGTGCACGGGCGGATCGGGCTGCCCACCGCATCCGCGCTGTACATCGCCGCCGTGCTCGGCACGGGCATCCTCGTGCTGCCGGGACTCGGAGTGGATGCCGCCGGCCCGGGGTCGATCCTCGCCGTCGCGATCGTGCTGGTGCTGTCGATCCCGCTCGCCGCGACCTTCGCCGCGCTCGCCGGGCGCTATCCCGACGGAGGCGGCGTCGCCACGTTCGTGCGACTCGCCCTCGGCGACACCGCCGCGCGCGCCACCGGTTACCTCTTCCTCTTCGGCGTCGGATTCGGCGCACCCGTCGTGGCGGCGCTCGGCGGCGAGTACCTGACGACCGCGCTCGGCCTCGACCGCACCTGGGTCGCCGCGATCGGCATCGGCTTCCTGGTCGCCTCCCTCGTGCTCAACCTCTTCGGCCTGCGGGTGTCGGGTGCTGTGCAGCTCGGACTCTCGGGACTCCTCGTGGCCGTCGTCATCGCCGTGATCGCGAGCGCCGCACCCGCGGTGCACGCCGCGAACTTCACGCCCTTCCTGCCGCACGGCTGGGCCGGCGTCGGCCTCGCCGTGAGCCTCTTCGTCTGGGCCTTCGCGGGCGGCGAGGCGATCACCCACATCGCGCACGAGTTCCGCAACCCGCGCCGCACGATCGCCTGGGCCACCGCCATCGGCATGACCGTGGTCGGGGTCGCCTACCTCTCGCTGCAGCTCGTCACGGTCGGCGTATTCGGCTCGGCGGGGTCGCCCGGGCAGGCTCCTCTCATCGACCTCGTCGCCATCAACTGGCCCGCCATCGGGCCGGCGCTGATCGGCGGCATCGCGACGATCATCGTGCTCGGGGTGCTCAACGCCTACGTGCCCGCCTTCGCGAACCTCGCCGCATCCCTCGGTCGCGATCGGCACCTGCCGCGCTGGTTCGCCGTCGGCTCGGAGGCGGGCGTCGTCCCGCGCCGCGCGATCGCGCTCGTGGCCGCGCTCAACCTCGGCTACGCCGCCGTGTTCTTCGGCTTCGGCTTCGAGCTGCAGACGTTCATCCTCATCCACACCGCCTCGATGGTCTCCCTCTACTTCATGGGCATGATCGCCGCCGTGCGCCTGTTGCGGCGCTGGAGCATCGGATGGTGGATGGCGGTCGTGTCGGTCGTGCTGACGGGCGCGCTGCTCGTGCTCGCCTGGGACCACCTGCTCGTGCCCCTCGTGCTCGCCGCCGTCGCCGTGCTGGTGACCGTCATCCGGAGGTTCCGTGCCCGCCCCTGACCGCACGCCGCGACGCGTCGTCGACCTCAGCCACCGCATCCGTGCCGGGCTCGTGACCTACCCGGGGCTGCCCGCGCCGGTCATCACGCCGCACCTCACCCGGGAGGACTCGCGCTCGCACTACGAGCCGGGCACCGAGTTCGCGATGGACGTCATCACGATGATCGGGAACACGGGCACCTATCTCGACAGCCCGTACCACCGCTACGGCGACGGGGCGGATCTGGCCGGCCTCGGGCTCGCGAGCCTCGTCGAGCTGCCGGCGGAGGTGTTCCACCTGACCGACCTGACGACGCGCGGCATCCCGGCATCCGTGTTCCGGGACCGCGACGTGCGCGGCACGGCGGTGCTGCTGCACACCGGCTGGGATCGGCACTTCGGCACCCCCGCCTACGGGGTCGACGCCCCGTTCCTCTCCGCAGAGGGCGTGGCGTACCTCGTCGAGCAGGGTGCGGCGCTCGTCGGCATCGACTCGCTCAACATCGACGAGGTCGTGCCGCACGGCCCCCGCCCCGCTCATTCGGGGCTGCTCGGCGCCGGCATCCACGTGGTCGAGCACCTCACCAACCTGGGCGAGCTGCCCGCCTCGGGCGCGCGCTTCACCGCTGCGCCTCCCGCGATCGAGGGCTTCGGCACCTTCCCCGTGCGGGCCTACGCGACCCTCGGCTGAGACGTAGGCTCGCCTCGTGACGTCGAGGTCGGGTCGGATGACGGCGGCGCTGCTGATCGGCGCGCTCGCCGGCTCGCTCGCCGCGTGCACACCGCCGCCGAGCGGTCCCCCCGTGGTGGTGCTGTTCCCCGGGCAGCCGGACGACGACTGGGGTGCGAGCGCCCAGGTGCTGCGCGACGAGCTGGAGGGTGACGGATACGCGGTGGAGGTGCGCTTCGCGGGCGATGACATCCCGCGCCAGCTGGAGCAGCTGCGGGAGGTGCTCTCGGCCGCCCCCGCCGCGGTCGTGATCGCCCCCGTCGACCCCACCTCGATCTCGGCGGTGCTGGCCGACGCCGCACCGGACGAGGCCGCGATCATCTCCTACGACGACCTCATCCTCGACTCCGAGCTGGTGGACTACTACGCCACCTTCGATCACCGCGCCGCGGGCCGCGCCGAGGCGACGTCGCTCGTCGACGCCCTCGGGCTGGCGGACGACCCGGATGCCGGCCCGTTCGCGGTCGAGCTGCTCGCCGGATCCGCCGACGACCCGGGTGCGCAGGGCGCCTTCGCGGGGGCCCTCGAGGTGCTGCAGCCGTATCTGGACGCCGGGCGGATCACGGTGCCCTCGGATCGCACGGACCTCGAACGGGCGGCGATCCTGCGCGGCGACCCCGCGATCGCGGCCGAGCGGGTGGCCGCGCTGCTCGCCGACGACGTGCCGCTCGCCGGGGTGCTCTCGCCGAGCGACGCCATGAGCGCCGCCGTCGCGGGGGTACTGGCCGACGCCGGGCTCGAGGTGGTCGCGCCCGGCGACACGTGGACGGCGACGCCGATCCCCGTCGAGCCGACCCCCACGGCGACCGCACCGCCGCCCGATGCGACGACGCCGCCGAACACCGATGCCGGTCCCGACGCCGAGAACGGGACCGGTGAGGACGCCCCGGCGCGGGTCGTGCTCACCGGCGGCGGTTCGACGCTCGACGGCGCCCGCGCCGTGCGCGACGGCTCGCAGACCTCGACCGTGCACGAGGATCCCCGGGAGCTCGCCCGGGCCGTCGCGAGCATGGTGAGCGAGGTGGTCGCGGGGTCCGCACCGACGGTCACCCGGGGGGCGACGACCGACAACGGCGCGCGCGAGGTGCCGACACTGCTGCTCGAGCCGCGGCTCGTCGCGACCCGTGAGGACGCGCTCGCCGTGCTCCGCTGAGTCACCGCCGCGACAGCAGCCAGGCCGTCGGCCTCGTGCGCCCAGGCCAGCGGGTGCCGCACCCCGCCCTCCTCGTGCCAGGCGAACGCGGTGGCCCGCGGCGACATCCGGAGCGCCGTGTAGCGCTCGTCGACGAGGTGGACGTCACCGAGACCCGTCGTCACCGGGTGCGGATCGAGCTGCACCCGGGTGTCGCCGAGCTCGGGGTGCCAGCTCGCATCCGGCACCCACCGCCCACCCAGCATGCGCTCCCACTCCGGACGATCGACGAACAGGCAGGCGGCCGCGTGCACGCCCAGCATCGGCCGTCCCGCGCGGAGGTGCCGGTCGAGGGCGATCAGCACCAGCTGATCGCCCGGTGTCGCGGCGTAGGCGTTCGAGGCCTGCACGATCGCGAGCTGCGGGCCGTCCTCGATGCCCGCCGCGAACGCGGCCGCGGTGTCGACGATGCGCGTGCCCACCCCGATCGCGGCGAGCACCTCGGCGATCCGCCCGGCCGTGGCGGGGAACGGATGCCACGGGTCGCCGAAGTCCCCGCCGCCCGTCAGCAGCAGCGCGTCGGTCATGCGTCGACGCTACGCCCCCGCGCGGGCCGCGTACTGCTCGCGGATGAGCGGGACGGTCGCCGCGGTCGGGCGCGCGAGGGTCGCCGGGCGCCACTCGGGGCGGGCTCCCGTGAGCACCCACGCCGCCTGCACGGTGGCGCCGAGGGCGACGTACTCGCCGGGCTCGGGCACCTCGACCGGCGCGTCGAACACCTCGGCGGCGATGCGGGAGACCGCCGGGTTGGCGGCGGCGCCGCCGACCAGCAGCACCCGCGAGGCCGACACCCCGAGCCGGCGCACGGCGTCGAGGCCGTCGGCGAGCCCGCACAGCATCCCCTCGATCGCGGCACGCGCGAGGTTCTCGCGGGTCGTCGAGGCGAGGGTCATGCCGAACAGGGTCGCGGTGGCGTCGGGGAGGTTGGGGGTGCGCTCGCCCTCGAAGTAGGGCTGCAGCACGAGCCCGCCCGATCCGGGTTCCGCGGCGAGCGCGAGCTCGCCGAGCCCGGCGTGGTCGACGCCCAGCAGCGCGGCCGTGCGGTCGAGCACGCGCGCCGCGTTGAGGGTGGCGACGAGCGGCAGGAACAGGCCCGACGCGTCGGCGAACCCGGCGACCGTGCCTGTCTCGTCGGCGATCGGCGCATCCGTCACCGCGAAGACGGTGCCGCTCGTGCCGATCGACACGACGACGTCCCCGGACCGTGCACCCAGTCCGAGGGCCGCCGCCGCGTTGTCTCCCGCGCCGGGACCCACCACGATCCCGGCCGGGATGCCCTCCTGTTCGACGGTCTCGCCCATCGCCTCGCCCGGCCCGACGATGCGGGGGAGCGTGGCGTCGTGGCCGAGCGCCGCGATCAGCAGCTCGTGGTCGTGGCCGCCCGTCGCCGGGTCCCAGTAGCTGGTGCCGGACGCGTCGGAGCGGTCGGTCGCGAGCTCGGTCAGGTCCGGACCGAGCGGGCCCTCGTCGGCGGGCCCGTAGCCGCGCAACCGCCAGCTCAGCCAGTCGTGGGGCAGCGCGACGGCCGCGACCCGCGCCGCGTTCTCGGGCTCGGCATCCCGCAGCCAGCGCAGCTTGGTCGCGGTGAAGCTCGCGACCGGCACGCTGCCGGTGCGGCGGGCCAGCTCGGCCGCGCCGAACTCCGCGATCAGCTCGCGGGCGGCCCCGGCCGAGCGGGTGTCGTTCCAGAGCAGCGCGTCGCGGATGACCCGGCCGTCGGCGTCGAGCACCACCATGCCGTGCTGCTGGCCGCCCACCGAGATCGCCGCGACGTCGGCGAGCCCGCCGGCATCCGCGATGGCCGCCCGCAGGGCGTCCCACCACGCGGCGGGCGCCACCTCGGTGCCGTCCGGATGCGGCGCGCGCCCCGTGCGCACCACCGCGCCCGTGTCGGCGTCCCGCACGACGACCTTGCAGCTCTGGGTCGACGAGTCGACCCCCGCGACGTACGCCATCCGGGTCAGCGGGCGCCGAGCAGGTGCTCGGTGGCGAGCTGCTGCAGGCGCACGAAGCCGAAGCCCTTGGCGCCGAGGTACGACTCCGGCTCGAAGTCCTCCCACGCGCTGCGGTCGGCGACGAGGTCGTCGACGGTCTCGCCCTCGTTCAGCGTCGGGACCGAGAGCTCGAGCACCTTGGCCGCCTCGAGCGCCTCCTGCACCTCGGGGTCGGCGCGGAAGGCCGCGGCGCGCTCCTTGAGCAGCAGGTAGGTGCGGATGTTGGCCTTCGCCGAGTCCCACACGCCGGTCTCGTCCTCGGTGCGCGAGGGCTTGTAGTCGAAGTGGCGGGGGCCGTCGTACGCCGGTCCGCCGTTCGGGCCGCCGTTCTCGAGCAGGTCGACGAGTGCGAAGGCGTTGTGCAGGTCGCCGTGGCCGAACACGAGGTCCTGGTCGTACTTGATGCCGCGCTGGCCGTTGAGGTCGATGTGGAAGAGCTTGCCGTGGAACAGCGCCTGGGCGATGCCGGCCGCGAAGTTCAGGCCCGCCATCTGTTCGTGGCCGACCTCTGGGTTCAGGCCGACGAGCTCCGGGTGCTCGAGCTCGTTGATGAAGGCGAGCGCGTGCCCGACCGTCGGCAGCAGGATGTCGCCGCGCGGCTCGTTCGGCTTCGGCTCGATCGCGAAGCGGATGTCGTAGCCCTTGTCGAGCACGTACTGCCCGAGCAGGTCGACGGCCTCCTTGTAGCGCGAGAGGGCGGCGCGGATGTCCTTGGCCGAGTCGTACTCGGCCCCCTCGCGCCCACCCCACATGACGAAGGTCTTCGCGCCGAGCTCGGCGGCGAGGTCGAGCTGGCGCAGCACCTTGCGCAGCGCGTAGCGGCGCACCTGGCGGTCGTTGGAGGTGAAGCCGCCGTCCTTGAAGACGGGCGGGGAGAACAGGTTCGTGGTCGCCATCGGCACGATGAGGCCGGTGTCGGCGAGCGCACCCTTCAGACGGTCGATCTGGGTCTGGCGCTCGGCATCCGTGGAGCCGAAGGCGAACAGGTCGTCGTCGTGGAAGGTGAGCCCGTAGGCTCCGATCTCGGCGAGCTTCTCGACGGCGTGGACGACGTCGAGGGGCTTGCGGGTCGGGCCGCCGAAGGGGTCGGTGCCGTTGTAGCCGATGGTCCAGAGGCCGAAGCTGAACTTGTCGTCACGGGTGGGGGTGGGCGCGGTCATCGCGGGTGCTCCTCGTCGAGATAAAATGTTGCAGGCTCAAACATATACCATGAAGCCGGACACGCAAAGCGCCGATAGTTTCGCGAAAACCACGAATATCCCGGACTAGACTGACGCGATCGAAGGGAGGCTCGATGGCCCGCACCGCATCCGGCGAACGCGTCACACTCGCCCAGGTATCGGAGCAGGCGGGGGTCTCGCTGTCGACCATCTCGAAGGTGCTCAATGGTCGCCCCGACGTCTCCCCGGCCACCCGCGCGCGCGTCGAGGCGCTGCTCGCCGAGCACGGCTATCTGCGCCGGAAGGCGTCGTCCACGACCGCCACGGGGCTGATCGAGCTGGTGTTCCACGAGCTCGAGGCCGCCTGGTCGATGGAGATCATCCGCGGCGTCGAGGATGTCGCGAGCGCCCACGGGCTGAGCGTCGTGCTGACCGAGAGCGGCAGCAGGCACGCCCCGGCGCCCGACTGGATCGAGGGCGTGCTGCGCCGTCGCCCCGTCGGAGTCGTGCTGGTGTTCTCCGACCTGCCCACCGAGTACCGGGAGACGCTGCGCTCGCGCGCCATCCCGTTCGTGATCATCGACCCCGCGGGCGACCCCTCGCCGGAGGTCCCCTCGGTCGGCTCCGCCAACTGGTCGGGCGGTCTCATGGCCACCCGCCACCTCATCGAACTCGGCCACACGCGCATCGCCGCCATCACCGGCACCGACGACATGATGTGCTCTCACGCGCGCATCGACGGCTTCCGCTCGGCGATGACCTCCGCGGGTCTCGAGATCCGCCCCGACTGGATCCGCTTCGGCGACTTCCACACCTCGGGCGGCTACGAGCACGGGATGTCCCTGCTCGCGGGCGACGACCGGCCGACGGCGATCTTCGCCGGCTCCGACCTGCAGGCGCTCGGCGTGATGGAGGCGGTGCGCGAGCTGGGGCTGCGCGTTCCCGACGACCTCTCGCTCGTCGGCTACGACGACATCCCGCTCGCCAAGTGGGTGAGCCCGCGGCTGACGACCGTGCGCCAGCCCCTGCGTCGCATGGCCGAGGAGGCGACCCGGCTCGTGATCCGGATGACCGAGGCGCCGCTCGAGTCGGTACCCCGCATGGACCTCGCGACCAACCTCGTCGTGCGCGAGAGCACCGCCCGGCTCAGCGCAGCGTGAGCGGGGCGAGCGCCGCGTCGGTGCCGGGGCGCTCGATCGCGAACTCGGCCGCCCGCCCGCCGGCGACCACGCGGTAGTCGCCGAGCGTGCCGGAGACGCGGATGACGCCCTCGGCATCCGTGCGCATGCGGGTGGGGGAGAGCCACCACTCGCCGCGCACGAGCGATCGCAGGGCGTCGTGGGCCGGCTTGCGCGAGCCGTCGGCGCGGAGAAACCCTCCCGGCGCACCGAGCCAGGCACCGGCATCCGTGATGCCCCAGTAGGTGATCGACTGCACCGCCGGGTGCGCCCAGAGGGAGCGGTAGTGGCGCTCGAGCTCGTCGGCCTGTCGGGCCTCGCCCTCCGGCGTCGAGGGCCAGGACTCCGGCTGGTAGTCGTTGAGGTCGACGATGTCGGCGGGCATCAGCTCGCCCGAGAGCAGTGTGTTCTCGGTGAGGTGCAGCGGCAGCCCGTAGCGGGCGAAGCGGTCGACCATCGCGAGCATCGCCTCCTCGCCCCAGTAGCCCTGATGCATGTGGGTCTGCAGCCCGAGCGCGTCGATGCGCACCCCGTTCTCGAGCAGCCCCTCGATGAGGCACTCGTAGGCGCTCGACAGGTCGAAGTCGTTGAGCAGCAGGGTGGCGCCCGGATCGGTCTCCCGGGCCGCCGCGAACGCCTCGCGGATCAGCGGGATGCGGCCCTTCGCCCGCGCGACCCGCGAGATCGCGTTCGGCACGCCGTCCGGTTCGTTCTCGAAGACGGGCATGATGACGGCCTCGTTCACGACGTCCCAGGAGCCGATGAGCCCGCGGAAGTCGCCCACCTCGCGGCGGATGCGGTGAAGGGTCTCCTCCCACGCGGCATCGAGCGGCATGGCGTCCATCCACGGCGCCTTCACCGTGTGCCAGACGAGCGGGTGGCCCTTCAGTCGCACCCCGCGATCCGCGAACCAGCGCGCGGCGGTGCGGATGCGCTCGGTGCGCGGTTCGCCCCGCCGCGGCTCGAAGTCGCCGCGGTAGAACGGCAGCGTCGCGGTGTCGAACACCCCCAGCCAGTCCTCGGCGAGGGCGGCGGCATCCTCCTCCCCGTTCGCGTGGGGGATGAGCTCGAAGCCGGTCGAGCCGAAGCCGAAGGCGTGCCGGGTCTGCGCGACCTCCACCTCCCGCTCGGCGAGGGGAGACCCATCCGGGCCGGCGAGTCGGAGGACGAGCTCGCCGGCACGGTGGGGGTGATGGTCTCGAGACGCGTCGCCCTGCGGGCGGCGCTCCTCGACCACCTAGGCCACCTCCACCTCGGCGTGCAGCGGGCGCGTGTGATCGACCACTCGGGTCCCGCCGGTCAGTTCGACGGGGTGGCTGAACACGATGTCGCCCGCGGACCGTCCGACGCCGAGCACGAGCGCGCCGGGCTCGACGATGCGCGTGCCGTCGCGTCCGGTGAACGCCGCGAGCTCCGCGGGAACCCGGAAGGTCACCGTCGCCTCGTCCCCGGCGGCGAGGTCGACGCGCGCGTAGGAGACGAGCCGCTGCACGGGTCGCACGACGCTCGCCACGGGGTCGTGCAGGTACAGCTGCACGACCTCCGAGCCGTCGCGATCTCCCGTGTTCGCGATCCTGACCCGCACGTCGACGGTCTGCGAGAACAGCGCGCCCGAGACCCCGAGGTCGGTCCAGTCGAAGCTCGAGTACGAGAGCCCGTGCCCGAACCAGTAGGCGGGGGTCGGGTCGATGCTCGACACCCCGCTGCGACGCGCGAGCGGCGCGGCGAGGTAGCTCGACGGCTGCGCACCGGGCGTCGCGGGCACGCTGACCGGCAGTCGGCCGCCGGGGTTGACGCGGCCGCTCAGCACACCGGCGATCGCGCGCGTGCCCTCCTCGCCGAGGAAGAACGCCTCCAGGATCGCGCCGGCGCGCCCCGGTGCGTCGCCGAGCGCGTAGGGGCGGCCGGCGAGCAGCGTCACCACGGTCGGCGTGCCGGAGGCGAGCACCGCGTCGAGCAGCTGCTGCTGCGCGCCCGGCAGCTCGAGCGACTCCACGTCGCATCCCTCGCCGCTCGTGCCGCGCCCGAAGAGCCCCGCGCGGTCGCCGAGGGCGAGCACGACGACGTCGGCGTCCCGGGCCGCGGCGACCGCGGCCGGGATCTCGGCGGTCTCGCCGCCGTCGATGCTCGTGCCGCGCACGACGACCAGGTCGGCATCCGGGAACTCGGCGCGGATCGACTCCCGCAGGGTCGGCAGCTCGATCCCCGGCGCCACCTCCGGATGCTGCACCCCGACGTGGGCCGGGAAGGAGTAGCAGCCGAGCACGGCGTAGGCGTCCTCCGCGGTGGGGCCGATGATCGCGATCCGCTTCGGGTTCGCGAGCGGCAGCACGCCGTCGTTCTCGAGCAGCACGACGGCCCGCTCGGCGAGGCGCGCGGCGAGGCCGCGACTCTCGGCGGGGTCGAGGTCGATCGTGCCGCGCACCTCGTCGGGGGTCGAACCGACCTCGCGCAGCGCCTCCGGGACGGGCGACCATCCGGGGTCGAGCAGCCCGAGTCCGACCTTCTGCGCCAGCACCCGCCGGAGCGCGGTGTCGATCACCGCCTCGTCGAGACGGCCGGCGCGCACCTCCTCCGCGAGGGGGGCGCCGTAGCCGCGCACGGTCGGCAGCTCGACATCGATCCCCGCGGTGAGCGCGGCGGCGGCGGCACCGCCCCAGTCGCCCTCGGCGACCACGCCGTGCAGGCTCGCGAGGAACCCGACCGCGAAGTAGTCGGCCACCACGGTGCCCGAGAAGCCCCAGCGCTCGCGCAGCAGTTCGGTGAGGATGCTGCGGTCGGCCGCCGTCGGCACCCCGTCGAGGTCGGTGTAGGCGTTCATCACCGAGCGCACGCCGCTCTCGCGGATCGCCATCTCGAACGGGGGGAGCAGCACGTCGGCCAGCTCGCGCGGCCCGACGGAGACCGGTGCGAGGTTGCGCCCCGCCTTCGAGGCCGAGTAGCCGACGAAGTGCTTGAGGGTCGCGATCACGCCGGCCCGCTCGAGGCCCTGCACGTAGGCGGTCGCGATCGTGCCGACGAGGTAGGGGTCCTCGCCGATGGTCTCCTCGACGCGGCCCCAGCGCGCATCCCGCACCACGTCGAGCACGGGGGCGAGTCCCTGGTGCACTCCCAGCGAGCGCATGTCGGCACCGATCCGGCCCGCCATCTCGCGCACGAGGTCCGGGTCGAAGCTCGCCCCCCACGACAGCGGCACCGGGTAGGCCGTCGCGCCCCAGGTGGCGAATCCGGCGAGGCACTCCTCGTGCGCGATCGCGGGGATGCCGAAGCGGTTCGTGGCGGCGATCCGCTCCTGGGTGCGCTGCAGCGAGAGCGCACCCAGGGCGGGATCCACGGGCGCGGTCCCGAAGGGCCGCGTCAGCTGGCCGATGCCCGTCGGCAGCAGCGTGTCGAGATCGACGTCGTCGATCATGTCGTTCTGGTGCGGGGCCACCTCGCCGCCGTCCGACGACGCCCCGACCCAGATGCCGTACAGCTGGGCGAGCTTCTCCTCGAGCGACATCTCGGCGACGAGCGCCTCGACGCGCGCGTCGGCGGATCTGGAGGTGTCGCGCCAGACGGGCACGACACCGACCTCGATCGCCATCGCTACCCCTTCACCGCGCCGGTCAGGCCGCTCACGATGCGTCCCTGCGCGAGCGTGAAGAACACGAGAGCGGGGATCATCGAGATGGTCGTGAAGGCCATGACCTTCGCCGTGTCGGACGAGAACTGGGTCGCGAACGCCTGGGTGCCGAGCGGCAGGGTCGAGTGCGACGGGTCGCCCAGGATGAGCAGCGGCAGCAGGTAGGCGTTCCAGGAGGCGACGAAGGCGAGCACGCCGACCGTCACGAGACCCGGTCCGGCGAGCGGCAGCACGATCCGCCAGAAGAAGCCGAAGCGGCCGGCTCCGTCGATCGTCGCCGCATCCTCCAGCTCCGCGGGGATGGCCCGCAGGAACGGCACCAGGATGATGATCGTGGTGGGCAGCGCGAACGCCACCTGGGGGATGATGATGCCCCACAGGTTGCCGAGCAGGCCGAGCCCCTTGATCATCGTGAACAGCGGCACGACGGCCACGGTGAGCGGGAACAGCAGCCCGGCCGTGAACAGCGTGAACAGCGCGTCGCGACCCCGGAAGCTGTAGCGCGCGATGACGAACGCCGCCATGACCCCGAGCACGATCACGCCACCGGTGGTGAAGCCGGCCGCGATGGTCGAGTTCACGAGCTGCACCCAGAAGTTCTCCGAGGTGAGCACGGTGAGGTAGTTCGTGATGACCCACGGGTCGGGCCAGGCGGACGGGTCCTCGTTGATCTGCCCCGTCGTCCGGAAACCTCCGATGATGAGGTACACGACCGGCGCGATCGTCACCGCGATCGCGACGAGCGCGACGAAGTAGACGGCCGGCTGGCCCCAGTCGAACTTGCGGCCGGCGTGCTGGCCGACGGTCGGGATGGTCGTCGTGGTCATGGTCAGGCCCCCCGCCCGACGGCGCCTTCGAAGTCGCGCCGCAGCACGTGACGCTGGTAGAGCAGCGCGAAGACGAGAGAGATCAGGAACAGGATGACGGCGACCGCGGAGCCGAAGCCCAGCTGCGAGCGCTGGAATCCGTACTGCATCATGTAGGTCGCCATGGTGACGGTCGCGTTGACCGGTCCGCCGCCGGTGAGCACCCAGACCATGTCGAAGAGCTGCAGCGATCCGATCATCGACAGGAACGCCCAGATGCGGATGGTGGGCCCGAGCAGCGGGATCGTGATGTGCCGCTGGATCTGCCACCAGCTGGCGCCGTCGATCGATGCGGCCTCGAACAGCTCGTCGGGCACCCCCTGGAGGCCCGCGAGCATGAGCAGGATCGCGAAGCCGAGGTACTTCCAGCTGAGCACGAAGAACAGCGTCCAGAACACGACGTTCTGATCGGCCAGCCAGAGCTGCTTCAGCCCGCCGAGCCCGATGGACTCGAGGAAGGCGTCGAACGGGCCGTTCGGCTGCAGGATCAGCTTGAAGGCCAGGGCCGCCACGACCTCGCTGAGGACGTACGGCACGAAGATCAGGGTGCGGATGAGGGTGCGCCCCCGCAGCGGGCGGTTGAGCAGCAGGGCCACGCCGATGGCGACGGGACCCTGGATGAGCAGGGAGAGGACGACGATCGCGAGGTTGTTGCCGATCGCCTTCAGGAACGTCGGGTCGGTGAGGGCGCGCACGTAGTTGTCGATGCCGATGAAGCGATCGAGCGGGCCCAGGCCGTTCCAGTTGAAGAAGCTGTACACCGCGGCGAGCACGACGGGCACGATGACGAAGGTCACGTAGACGACGAGGGCGGGGGCCGCGAAGCCCCAGATCATCGCCACCGACTTGACGTCGAACCGCCTCTTGCGCGGGCGGGGACGGACCGGGTCCGCGGCGTGAACCGCGGACCCGGCCGTGATGGTGCTGGTGGACATCAGTTCCCTTGCGTCGGTACTACAGCGTCGCCGCTGCGTCCTGCATGGCCTTCACGATGTCCTCCGGGCTGCCCTGTCCTCCGAAGAGGGCGACGATGCCGTCGTTCATCGCACCGCCGACGGTCGCGCCGTAGGAGGTGTCGAGCCAGAGCTGCACGTAGGACGCCGACTGCAGACCGGCGAGAACCTGCTGCAGGTTCGGGTCGGTGATGCTCGACGCGGCGGCGGGCAGCACCGGGATGCCGGCGCCGATCTCGCCGAAGCGCGACTGCACGCTCTCGGAGTCGATGTACTCGAGCAGCTCGACGCACTCCTTGGGAGCCCAGGTCGCGCAGGCGAAGCCGTCGCCGCCGCCGAGGGCGGCGGTCGGGTCACCGTCGGTGCCGGGGATGCCGGGGAAGTTGAACCAGCCGAGGAAGCTCGGCGGGGTCGCGTCGGCCTGGCCGGTGTCGTCCTTGAGGATGCCGCCCATCACACCCGGGTCCCAGTGGCCCATGAGCTCCATGGCCGCCTTGCCGGTGGCCAGCATGCCCGCCGAGGATCCGGCGCCCTGCTGAGCGGAGGTCGCGAGGAAGCCGTCCTGGAACGGGTTGGTCGCGATGAACTCCTGCAGGAGGTCGCCCGCCTTGATGAAGCAGGGGTCGCTGAAGTCGAGCTGCGACTGCGCCTTCTTGAGCACGTCGGGCGAGCAGGACTTGAGGGCGAAGTTGTACCAGTAGTGCGCGGCGGGCCACTTGTCGCCCGCGCCCACGGCGATCGGCACGATGCCGGCGTCCTTGAGCTTGGTGACGTCCTCGTTCAGCTCGTCGAGCGTGGTCGGCGGGGCGTCGATGCCCGCCTGGGCGAAGAGGTCCTTGTTGTACCAGAAGCCCTCGATGCCGTACTGGAAGGGGAGACCGTAGGTCTTGCCGTCGACCTGCCATCCGGAGACGACCGGGCCGACCGCGTCGATGGTGTCGGCGGCCGAGTCGGAGATGTCCATGACGTAGCCCGCGGCGACCTGGTCCTTGATCTCGCCGCCGCCCCATGCCTGGAACAGGTCGACCCCGCTGCCGGAGCGCAGGGCGTTGGGGATGAGGGTGCGCTGCAGCTCCTCGTTCTGGTAGCCCTCGACCTTGACCGTCACGTTGGGGTGGTCGGCCTCGAACTCCGTGGCGACGTCCTCCCACAGTCCCTTGAGGGGGTCGGAGGTGGCGTTGTGCCACCAGGTGATGGTGACCTTCCCGTCACCGCCGCTGTCTCCCCCCGTGGAACAGGCGGTGAGACCGCCGACGGCCAGGGCGGTCGCAGCGGCGACGGCCCCGACCCGAGTGATCCGGGCTTTGTTCATCTTCGAACACCTCTCGAAAGTTTCGACAACTACGTCGAAAGTGGTTGGGATGCGGCGATCATACGCAGGGGCGACAATTGCCGTCAATAACAACAAAATAACCTTTCGGTCCCGGATCCTCCCCCGTCCGGGGGGCGTCCCGGGCCGCGGAGGGGGTCATCCGGGGACGCGCTAATCTGTGCGACGTGGCAGCACTCGGGGACACCGTGGACTCGGTCCGGCGTCGAAATCTTTCGACGGTGCTCGAGCTCGTCCACCGGGGCGGAGGCCCCTCCCGCGCCGACCTGACCGCCCTCACCGGCCTCAACCGCTCGACGATCGGGGCGCTCGTCGCCGAGCTCGTCGAGCTCGGGCTCGTGCAGGAGACCGACCCCTCCGCGACCAACCGGGTCGGGCGGCCGTCCCGGCGCGTGCTGCCCGATCCGCGCCCCGCCATCATCGCCGTCAACCCCGAGATCGACGCCGTGACGATCGCGCTCGTCGGCCTCGGGGGCCAGGTCGACCATCGGGTGCGGCGCGAACTCGACCATGCGCCCACGCCGGAGGAGGCCGCGGCGGTCGTCGGCGAGGTCGTGGAGGAGCTGCGCGACGGCCCCGCGCGCGAGCGCCGTCTCGTCGCCACGGGGCTCGCCGTGCCCGGCCTCGTGCGCGCCGAGGACGGCATGGTGCGCTGGGCGCCCCATCTTGGATGGCGCGACGTGCCGTTCGCGCGCCTCGTGGAGTCGGTCGTCGAGCTGCCGACCGTCGCCGACAACGACGCCACGCTCGGCGCGCTCGCGGAACGGCTGTTCGGCGTGGGCCGCGGGGTCGAGCAGCTCGTCTACCTCAACGGCGGCGCGAGCGGCATCGGCGGCGGGGTCATCGTGAACGGGCAGCCGTATCGCGGCGCGCACGGCTACGCCGGCGAGTTCGGTCACAACCGCCCCCGCCTCGACGACCCGGCCCATCGGGCGACCGTCGGCGGCACGCTCGAAGAGGAGGTGAGCCGCGCGAGGCTGCTCGCGATCCTCGGCTGGTCCACCGCCGACGAGCCCGAGCTCGAGGCGGCGGTGCTCGCCTCGGCCGACCCGGCGCTGCGCGCCGAGCTGACCCGTCAGCAGATCGTGCTGGGCGGCGCGCTCGGCAACGCCATCAACGTGCTCGGTCCCGAGCTCGTGGTGCTGGGCGGCTTCCTCGCCACCCTGCTCGCCTGGGATGCGCCCGCGCTCGAGGCCGCCGTCGCCGCGCGCACGCTCCCGGTCGCGTGGGAGGGCACCCGCATCCGCGCCGCCGCCCTCGGCCGCGACCGCCTGCTCATCGGCGCCGCCGAGCTGGCCTTCGGCCGCATCCTCGGCGACCCCGCCTCCTTCGCCGCCTGACGGGAGACGCCATCCCACCCCCGCGAAGCGGCTCGCGCCGATGGGCCGGGTGCGGGAGACTGGACAGATGCCCCCCGCAACCGGTTCCACAGACTTCCGCGACAGCGGCCTCGAGTTCGCCCCCGACTTCGTGATCGGTTCGGCGACGGCGTCGTACCAGATCGAGGGCGCCGCCCGGGAGGACGGCCGCGGCCCGTCGATCTGGGACACCTTCAGCCACACGCCGGGCAGGGTCTGGAACGGCGACACGGGTGACGTGGCCGACGACCACTACCACCGCTGGGAGTCCGACCTCGACCTGATGGCCGAGCTGGGGCTGCAGGCGTACCGCTTCTCGATCGCGTGGCCGCGCATCCAGCCGACCGGCTCCGGTGCCGTCAACCCCGCGGGCATCGCGTTCTACTCGCGGCTGGTGGACGGCCTGCTCCAGCGCGGCATCCGCCCGATCGCGACGCTCTACCACTGGGACCTCCCGCAGACCCTCGAGGACGCCGGCGGCTGGCCCGCGCGCGACACCGCCCTGCGGTTCGCCGAGTACGCGGCCCGCACCGCCGAGGCGCTCGGCGACCGCGTGCACACCTGGACGACGCTCAACGAACCGTGGTGCTCGGCCTATCTCGGCTACGGCTCCGGAGCCCACGCCCCCGGGCGCACCGACGGCGCGGCGGCGCTCGCGGCGGTGCACCACCTGAACCTCGGCCACGGTCTCGCCGTGCAGGAGATCCGGCGCGCGGCGACGAACGATCCGGAGCTCTCGGTCACCCTCAACCTGCACGTGATCCGCGGCGACCACTCGACCTCTCCCGAGGCGAAGCGCCGCATCGACGCGCTCGCGAACCGGGCCTTCACCCATCCGATGCTGAAGGGGGAGTACCCCGCCGACCTCCTCGAGGACACCGCCGCGGTCACCGACTGGGCGTTCGTGAAGGGCGGGGATCTCGCCGACATCCGCCAGCCGATCGACGTGCTCGGCGTCAACTACTACTCGACCGTGACGGTCAAGATGTGGGACGGCGTGGGGCCGAAGGCCAACAACGACGGCCACAAGGACGTCGGCGGCTCGCCGTGGCCGGGCAGCTCGGATGTGGTCGAGTTCCTGCCGCAGGAGGGCCCGTTCACGGAGATGGGGTGGAACATCGCGCCCGACGGCCTCGAGGAGCTGCTGCTGTCGCTGAAGGACGAGTTCCCGGACCAGCCGCTCATGATCACCGAGAACGGCGCCGCGTTCCCCGACCGGGTGACGATGACGGATGCCGGTCCGCGCGTGCACGACGACGACCGGGTCGACTACCTGAACCGACACTTCACGGCCGCGCATCGCGCGATGCAGCAGGGCGTCGACCTGCGCGGCTACCAGGTGTGGTCGCTCATGGACAACTTCGAGTGGGGCTACGGCTACTCGAAGCGCTTCGGCATCGTGCGGGTCGACTACGAGACCCAGGAGCGCATCCTGAAGGATTCGGCGCTCTGGGTGAAGGAGCTGCTCGAGACGCGGCGCACCCCCGGCTCGCCCGAGCGCTGAGCCGCGCCGGGCCCGCGCTGCAACGTTGTAGAGTGACGCGCGTGGCGGCCACTCTGCACGATGTCGCGAGGCTCGCCGGGGTCTCGATCAAGACCGTGTCGAACGTCATCAACGACTACCCGCACATCCGCCCCGCCACGCGCGAGAAGGTCGAGCAGGCGATCGCCGAGCTCGGCTACCAGCCGAATCTCTCGGCCCGCAGCCTCCGCTCCGGCCGCACCGGGGTGATCGCCCTCGCCCTGCCGGAGCTCGGGCTCAGCTACTTCGCCGAGCTCGCGGATGCGGTGATCCGGGAGGCGGAGAGGCGCGGGCTGACCGTCACCATCGAGCACACCGGCGGCGACCGCGACCGGGAGCTCGAGGTGCTGCGGAGCCCCCGCCGCAAGCTCAGCGACGGGCTCATCTTCAGCCCGCTCGGGATGAGCCAGGAGGACGTCGGACTGACGGGAGTCGGCTACCCGCTGGTGCTGCTCGGCGAGCGCATCTTCGGCGGGACCGCCGACCACGTCACGATGCAGAACGTCGACGCGGCCCGCGCCGCGACCGAGTACCTGATCGGTCTCGGGCGCCGCCGCATCGCCGTCGTCGGCGCCCACGAGGGCGAGGTGATCGGCTCGGCCGGCCTGCGCCTGCGGGGCTACCGGGAGGCGCTCGACGCGGCGGGCATCCCGTTCGACCCGGCGCTGCTCGGCTACACGGCGCTCTGGCATCGGGCGAACGGCGCCACGAGCATGCGCGAGCTGCTCCGGAGCGGCGTGCGGTTCGACGCGGTGTTCGGGCTCAACGACACGCTCGCCCTCGGCGCCATGCGTGTGCTGCAGGAGGCGGGGCTGCGAGTACCCGACGACGTCGCCGTGATCGGCTTCGACGACCTCGACGAGGCGCAGTACTCGCTGCCCAGCCTGACCACGATCGACCCCGGTCGCGAGCAGATCGCGCGAACGGCGGTGGACGTGCTGATGCAGCGAGTGGCCTCGCACGACGCCACGCCGGCGCGCGAGGTGTACGCCGATTTCCGCATCGTCGAGCGCGAGTCCACCGGCCCCGCCTGACCTCGTCGCTGCCGTGCAAGCCGCGACCGACCGGCGGGTATTGACAACGTGAACGTCCGTGGGCATGATTCTCTACAACGTTTACTTTCTAACGTTGTAAATCGACCGGATGGACCGGGAGAACGGATCGAGGGAGATTCGCGAGGAGGCGCAGACGCCTCACGCCGAGTCCGACCCGCCGCTTCACCGGACCGCTTCGGGTGCATGACAAAGAAGTCCCACAACACCTTCCGAAGGGATCCCACCACAGTGAACAAGAAGCTCGCACTGGCCGCCGTGTCGGCCGTCGCGATCACCTCGCTCCTCTCCGCCTGCTCGGCGGACGGGGGCTCCGGCGGGGGCGGCGGCGGTGCCGACACCTCCAGCTGCACCAACACCATCACCAAGACCGACCTCCCCGTCGTGTCGGTGTGGGGCTGGTACCCCAACATGGACAAGGTCATCGACAACTTCAACGCCGGCAACGACGAGGTCCAGGCGTGCTGGACGAACGTCGGGCAGGGCAACGACGAGTACGACAAGTTCCAGACCGCCATCTCGGCCGGAACCGGCGCGCCCGACGTGATCATGCTCGAGGCCGACCGCATCTCGAACTACGTCGTGCAGAACGCGCTCGTCGACATCTCGGGCTACGGCTACGACGACGTGAAGGGCGACTTCAGCGAGGGTGCCTGGAAGGACGTCTCGGTCGGCGACGCCGTCTTCGGCGCCCCGGTCGACGGCGGGCCGATGGGTCTCATCTACCGCAGCGACGTCTTCGCGCAGTACGGGATCACGACCCCGCCCACCACGTGGGACGAGTACATGGCCGACGCGCAGAAGGTGAAGGACGCCGGCGGCCCGCTGTTCGGCGACCTCGGCGCCAACGTGCCCGCCGTCTTCATGGCCCTCACCATCCAGGCCGGCGCGAAGCCGTTCACCTACGACCCCGCCACACCGGAGGACATCGGGATCAAGGTCAACGACGACGCGTCGAAGAAGGTGCTCGACTACTGGGCCGAGCTCGTCTCGAAGGGCCTCGTGGGCACGCAGGACCAGTTCACCCCCGAGTACATCTCGGGCATGGTCGGCGGCGACTACGCGACCTACGTGTCGGCGGCCTGGGCGCCCGGCTACCTGACCGGTGCCGGCGTCGGTTCGGGCGACGACTCGGGCAAGTTCTCGGTCGCCCCGCTTCCGCAGTGGGACACCGCGAACCCGGTGGCCGTGAACTGGGGCGGATCGGCGTTCTCGGTGACGGCGCAGTCGTCGCAGCCCGAGAACGCGGCCAAGGTCGCGTTCGGCCTGTACGCCGACGACGCCTCGCTCAAGGACGGCTGGGAGAACCAGATCATCTTCCCGCTCAACAAGAACGTGCTCACCTCCGACGAGTTCGTGAACGCCCAGGTTGGCTTCTTCAACGGCCAGCAGGCCAACAAGGAGGTGTACGTGCCCGCCGCGGACGCGTACAAGGGCTTCACCTACAGCCCGTTCGCGTCGTACTACTACGCATCGTTCACCGAGGCGCTCGCCGCCATCAACAACGGTGAGAAGACCGGCTCCGAGGCCGCCGACGAGCTGCAGCAGAAGCTCGTCGACTACGCCACCGAGCAGGGCTTCACCGTCACCGAGTAATACGACCGGTCCGGGTCGGCCGCACACCTCGCGGTCGACCCGGACCCCCACTCCCGCAAGGATCTCCGCATGACCTCCACGACACTCGCGCAGCCGCGGCCGCGCGCGGGCATCGCCACGGCACGGCGACGTCACACCCTCGTCGGCTGGGCCTTCGTCGCACCGTTCGCGATCGTCTTCGTCGTCTTCCTCATCGCCCCGCTGGCATACGCCTTCTACCTGTCGCTGTTCCGCAAGGCGCTCATCGGCGGCACCCAGTTCGTCTGGTTCGAGAACTACCTGAAGGCCTTCACCGACGAGCACTTCCTGTCGGGCGTCTGGTTCGTGCTGACCTTCTCGGTCGTGCTGATCCCGGTGCAGATGCTCGTCTCGCTGGCCATCGCCCTGATCCTCGACGTCGTGACCACCCGGTTCGCCCGGTTCTCGCGGCTCATGATCTTCCTGCCGTACGCCATCCCGGTCGTCATCGGCGCCCTCATGTGGGGCTTCCTCTACAGCAAGAACTTCGGGCCGCTCGGCGAGCTGTTCGGCCTCTTCGGCGCGAACGCGCCTGACTTCCTGAGCCCCCAGCTCATCTTCTTCGGCCTGCTCAACGTGGTCACCTGGCAGTGGGCCGGCTACTACATGATCATCCTGTACGCGGCGCTGCAGGGCATCGACCCCTCCATCTACGAGGCCGCCCGCATCGACGGGGCGAACAACTGGCAGATCGCCGTGCGCATCAAGGTGCCGATGATCACGAACTCGCTCGTGCTCATCCTGGTGTTCGCGCTCATCGGAACGCTGCAGTTCTTCAACGAGCCGATGATGCTGAAGTTCCTCGCGGCCGGCACGATCGGCCCCGACTTCACGCCGAACATGTACGCCTACCAGCAGGCGTTCGCGCTCGCGAACTTCAACTACGGCTCGGCGATCTCGTTCGCCCTCGGCATCGTGGTGTTCATCTGCGTGTACATCTTCATGCTCGCGACGCGGAAGCGCGGGGGGTTCCTCGGATGAGCACCCACACCGAGCTGATCACCACCCACGGCCGTCCGCAGCGCCGGCCGGGACGGCGCTTCATCGGGGCGCAGCTGGTCCTCGGCCTCCTGCTGGTCTACTTCCTGGTGCCGTTCTACTGGATCGTCATCAACTCGTCGAAGGATGCCGCGGGGCTGTTCGGCGGCGGGAGCGCGCTGTGGTTCGCCGACTCGATCGACTACCTCGGCAACCTGCAGACGCTGTTCACGTACAACGGCGGCATCTACCTGCAGTGGATCGGCAACTCCGCCTTCTACGCCCTCACCGGCGGTGTCGGCGCCACGATCCTCTGCGTGCTCGCGGGGTACGGCTTCGCGAAGTACCGCTTCCGCGGTCGCACCTTCACCTTCTCCCTGCTGCTCGGCGCCGTGATGGTGCCGCTCACGGCCCTCGTGATCCCGACCTTCATCATGCTGTCGCAGCTGAACCTGACCAACACGGTCTGGTCGGTGATCCTGCCGTCGCTGCTGAACCCGTTCGGGGTCTACCTGATGACGGTGTTCGCCCGCGATGCGGTGCCCGACGAGCTGCTCGACGCGGCCCGGGTCGACGGGGCGGGCGAGCTGCGCACCTTCGTGCAGGTGGCCCTGCCGCTCATGCGTCCGGCGATCGTCACGGTGCTGCTGCTGTCGATCGTCGCCACCTGGAACAACTTCTTCCTGCCGCTCGCCATGCTGCAGAACAACCGGCTGTTCCCGGTGACCGTCGGCATCAACCAGTGGCAGAGTCTCGCCGCCGCCAACAACGGCGGAGGCACCTCGCTCTGGAGTCTCATCATCATCGGCTCGCTCGTCTCGATCGTGCCGCTCGTCATCGCGTTCCTCTCCCTGCAGCGGTATTGGCAGGGCGGACTCTCCATGGGAAGCCTCAAGTGATCTCTGCACACCTCACCGTCGACCCCCACTTCCGGATCGGTGCCATCGACCGGCGGCTGTTCGGCGGCTTCGTCGAGCACCTAGGCCGGCACGTCTACGACGGGATCTACGAGCCCGGGCACCCGAGCGCGGATGCCGACGGCTTCCGTCAGGACGTCGTGGCGCTCGTGAAGGAGCTCGGCGTCTCGACGATCCGCTACCCGGGCGGCAACTTCGTCTCGGGGTTCCGCTGGGAGGACTCGGTCGGGCCCCGGGCCGAGCGTCCGCGTCGTCTCGATCTGGCCTGGCACTCGACCGAGACCAACGAGGTGGGGCTGCACGAGTTCCAGACCTGGCTCGAGCAGGTCGGCTCGGAGCTCATGCTCGCCGTCAACCTCGGAACCCGGGGGGTCGCCGAGGCGCTGGACCTGCTCGAGTACACCAACATCCGCGGCGGCACCGCCCTCAGCGAGAGCCGACGCGCGAACGGCCGGGACCTGCCGTTCGACGTGCGGATGTGGTGCCTCGGCAACGAGATGGACGGCCCGTGGCAGCTCGGCCACCGTTCGGCCGACGACTACGGCAAGCTCGCCACCCAGACGGCCAAGGCGATGCGGCAGCTCGACCCCGAGCTGCAGCTCGTCGTGTGCGGGTCGTCGTCGCGCGCGATGCCGACCTTCGGAGAGTGGGAGCGGGTGGTGCTGACCCACGCCTACGACGATGTCGACTACATCTCGTGCCACGCCTACTACGAGGAGAAGGCCGGCGACCGCGCGAGCTTCCTGGCATCCGGGGTCGACATGGACCGCTTCATCGAGGAGGTCGTCGCGACGGCCGACCACGTGAAGGCGGTGCGCGGCAGCGACAAGACGATCGACATCTCGTTCGACGAGTGGAACGTCTGGTACATCGAGCGCTATCACGGGGTCGACAAGGTCACGGGGATCGACAACTGGCCGATCGCGCCGCGCATCCTCGAGGACCACTACTCGGTGCTCGACGCGGTGGTGTTCGGCAGTCTCATGATCTCGCTGCTGAAGCACGCCGACCGGGTGACGAGCGCTTCGCTCGCACAGCTCGTGAACGTGATCGCGCCGATCATGACCGAGCCGGGTGGGCCTGCGTGGCGGCAGACCACGTTCTTCCCGTTCGCGACGACGTCGCGACTCGCGCGGGGCGCCGCGCTGCAGTTGAAGCTCGAGGCGCCGCTCTACGACACGGCGCAGTACGGTGCGGTGCCGGTGGTCGACTCGGTCGCCACCCACGACGACGCGAGCGGGGCATCCGCGGTGTTCCTCGTGAACCGTTCGCAGGATGAGTCGGTCACGATGACGGTCGACCTCGCGACGCTCGGTGCGGTGCGTCTGGTCGCAGCCGAGACGCTGTCGGATGACGAGCTCGACGTGGCGAACACTCTCGACGATCCGGAGCGCGTGGCACTGCACCCGAACACCTCGGCGAGGATCGTCGACGGTGTGCTGACGGTGGAGTTGCCGCCGGTGTCGTGGACGGCGATCGAGCTCGCCGGCGCGTGACCGCGCGGCTGCTCGGCCCCGTCGTTGTGGCGGCGCTCATGCTGACGGGGTGCAGCCCGATCCAGCCGACGCCGCCGTCGGATCTGGCGGGCGACGTGCGGGTGCACGATCCGGCGCTGGTCGCCGGCGCGGGCGACGAGCCCTGGTTCGTGTATTCGACGGGTGACCCGCTGCTCGACGGCGGCGAGCTGCAGGTGAGGCGTTCGGACGATGGGGGTGTCACCTGGCGTCGTGTCGGTTCGGTGTGGCCGACGGGTGGGCGTCCGGCGTGGATCGCCGAGGAGGTGCCCGGTGTGACGAACCTGTGGGCCCCGGAGCTGCATGAGCACGACGGCACGTGGTACCTCTACTACGCGGCGTCGACATTCGGATCGAACCACTCGGCGATCGGCCTCGCGACCGCGACCACGCTCGATCCCGACGATCCGGCCTACGGCTGGACCGATCGGGGGCCGGTGCTGGTGTCCGAGAAGACCGACGACGTCAACGCGATCGACCCGGCCGTGATCGACGACGCCGAGGGGCGACCGTGGCTGGCGTTCGGCTCGTTCTGGAGCGGCATCCGGATGCTGCCGTTGAGCTGGCCGGGCGGCCTGCTCGCGGAGGGTGCGTCCCTCGACGACGCGGTGTTGCTCGCCGGTGGGCGCGGCGGCCCGAACGCGATCGAGGCGCCGTCGATCACGCGGCACGGAGACGCCTTCTGGCTGTTCGCGTCGATCGGGGCCTGCTGTCGCGGGGTGGACTCCACCTACCAGGTGATCGTGGGTCGGGCGGATGAGGTGACCGGGCCGTATCTCGATGCGGACGGGGTGCCGCTCGCGTCGGGCGGTGGCACGGTCGTGCTCACCACCGAGGGTGATCGCATCGGGCCGGGAGGCGAGTCGGTGTCGGGCGAGTTGCTCGGCTTCCACTTCTACGACGGGGCGAATGCGGGCCTTCCGGCGCTCGCGATCGAGCCGCTGCGCTGGGGCACCGACGGCTGGCCGTCGGTGGGGGAGTAGCCGCATCACCCGGTGAGGAGTCGCTCGAGTGCGGGGCTGCGGGAGGGCAGGGGCATGTGCCGGAGGATCCCGTCGGGGTCGGGTTTCTCGAGCAGGTAGTCGCCGTCGCGGCGTCGGATGCGCCACCGGTTGTTGTGGATGTTGAGGTGGCAGAACCGGCACAGCAGCACCCCACTGTCGATGTCGGTGCGGCCTGCGTGTTCGTCCCAGTGGTCGATGTGGTGTGCTTCGCACCAGGACGGTGGTCTGCCGCACATCAGGCACCCGCCATCCCGGGCGGCCATCGCGGTCCGTTGCTTCTCGGTGAACAGTCGCT
>NZ_JANTHX010000007.1:192398-210307 GCF_024752305.1 Protaetiibacter mangrovi | reverse complement strand
GGATCGGGATGGCGCCGGTGCTGCAGATGAACCGTTCCGCCGTGTCGATGGAGACCGTTTCGGTCTGTCCTTCGAAGAACGCCGCACCCACCCGGGTATCGAGGTCGGTCTTCGTGACCAGGATCCGCACGGCGGGCTTCCGGTCCCCGAGCAGCCGGTTCGGGTCGACCTGCGCACCGGCACGGACCAGGTCGACGAGGGTGTCGAGGGTGAGCTGCTCGGTGCTGCGCTCGTCCCGCATGATGTCTTCCGCACGCTCGATGGCGTCCGGTGCTACGAACCGGGGTCCGCCGCGTCGGGGGGAGGTGGCGGCATCGAGGATCGGCACCACGATCGCCGCGGACTCCGGATCCAGCAACCCCGTCACCCGGGTCATCCCATCCAGTTGCGGGGTGACCCGCAGGAACCGCTTCGCCCGGAGTTCCTGCTCCCGGGCGGCGACACCGGCCAGGTCGAGTTCGTCACGCACGCGGCCCGCACGGATCGCGAGTTGCTCGATGGTGAGACCCGCCGCCTCCGCCAGCAGCCGCTCCACCGCGGTCGCAAGGGCGTCCTCGTCGACACCCTCGGCGACGGTCAGGCGGGTGCGGATCAGCTCCGCCGCCTCCGCCGAGATCGTCGCGGCGGCGACCGCGTCGCCGATCAGCCGCTGCCACCGCGGCACCGGTGCCGCATCCGGAACCAGAGGCCGCTCAACCGGCAGCAGCTCTGCTGCCTTCACGAGCGTCCGCGCCTCCCGGGTGGAGGTGCCGGACACCTTCGCGATCAACTCTTCCGCGGTCCGCACCCCCTCCGACTGCGCGAGCCCGGCGTGCCCGAGTTCGCGGCGGGAACGGTGGGCGATCTCACCCGCCAAGGTCGCCGCGACCGCATCCAGACGACGCCGCACCTCGGCGATCCGACCCTGCGACGCAAGCAGTTCGGCATCACCCAAACCCGCCACCGACACGGGTGCGAACGGCACCGACAGGTCACCCACCCGGGTGAGGGAGTCGGTGATCGAAGCCATACCCGATCCTCCCACGACCCGAACGAATGTTCGAGAGTCAAGGCGGTATTGGTGGGTAAGTCACCACCGCATCCGAGCGGAAGGAGGCGACAAGACGCACATCCGTATGCGGCGAACCGGTTGAAACGTCACATAGAATGGGAGCGCAGAGCGGCGTCGCCGCTCTTTTCTTTTCTTTACTTCTCTCCCTCTCCACCCTCGACCCTGAGGTAGCTCCGTTGACTGCTGTCGTGCACCCCGGCGACGCGCTCTCGCGCGCCGAACGGCTCACCTACATCCTGGTGCTGGGTGCGCTGACCGCCCTCGGTCCGTTCACGATCGACCTCTACCTCCCGGCCCTGCCGACCCTGGAGAAGGAGCTCGCCGCACCCACGGCGCTCGTGCAGCTCACGCTCACCGCGACGATGGTCGGCTTCGCGCTCGGCCAGCTGTTCGTCGGCCCCCTCTCCGACCAGGTGGGCCGGCGGCGCCCGCTGCTCATCGCGACCGGCGTGCACATCGTGGCGTGCCTCGGCGCGGCGATCGCCCCCGACCTGTTCTGGCTCGGCATCGCCCGCGTGCTGCAGGGCGTCGGCGCTGCCGCGGGCGGTGTGGTCGCGATGGCCATGGTGCGCGACCTGTTCGGCGGCTACCCGCTGGTGCGGATGCTCAGCCGCCTCGCCCTCGTCTCCGGCCTCGCTCCGGTGATCGCCCCCGTCATCGGCTCGCAGCTGCTGCTGGTGGTCGACTGGCGCGGGCTGTTCGTGTTCCTCGCCGTCTACGGCTTCGTCGTGCTGGTGGCCAACGGGCTGTTCCTGCGCGAGACGCTCCCGAGCGAGGCGCGCAACGTGCGCGGGCACTCGACCGTCGCCCAGCGCTACGGGGCCCTGTTCCGCGACCGCATCTACGTGGGCGCGGTGATCATCGCGGGCATGAACTTCTCGGCGCTGTTCGCCTACCTGTCGAGCTCGTCGTTCCTCTTCCAGGACGTCTACACGCTCTCGGCGCAGGAGTACGGCATCCTGTTCGGCATCAACTCGATCGGCGTCATCGTCGGCGTGCAGACCTCGAGCCGGCTGCAGAAGCACCTCGGACCGCAGTGGATCATCGCGGGCGCCACGATCGTGCAGGTGGTCTCGGCGGTGGCGATCATCGTGCTCGACGCATCCGGGGCCGGGTTCCTCGGCATCGCGATCCCGCTGTGGTTCTTCATCGCGGCGTGCGGCTTCAACTTCCCGGCGATCTCGGCGCTCGCACTCGTGCGGCACGGGCACGAGGCGGGCACCGCGGCGTCGGTGCTGGGGGCGGCGAACTTCGGCGTGGCCGGCATCATCTCGCCGCTCGTCGGCATCTTCACGATCACCAACGCGATCCCGATGGCGTCGGTCATGGTGATCGCGATCGCCGTCGCCATCGTGGTGCTGTGGACGGTGGTGCGTCCGCGCACCGTGCCGCCGCTGGAAGCCTGACGCCCCGGTATAGCGTGGGCGGATGGAGCAGCCGAGCCAGCGTGTGATCCGCCGGCCGTACCTGCTCGCCGCGGGCACCGCGATCGCGCTCAGCGTCGTGCTCGGACTGCTCGTGGCGCTGCGCGGCGAGGAGAACAACCTCATCGACCTCGAGTGGATGGAGGAGGTGCTCGAGCACCGCGGCGCGTTCGGCGAGACGGTGTCGCTCGTGTTCGACTTCCTCGGCGGCGGGTGGTTCGCCATCCTGGTCGTGCCGATCGGCGTCGGCGTCGCGTTCGTCTTCGCGCATCGTCCGTGGTCGGCGCTCGACTTCGTGGTCGCCTCGGCGCTCGCCGCCGGCGTCTGCCAGCTGCTCAAGGCGCTCTTCGGCCGTGCTCGTCCCGAGCAGATCCTCGTGCACCTCGACAACGGCTCGTTCCCCTCGGGTCACACCACCAACGCGGCGGTCGTCGCGGTGAGCCTCGGCCTGCTGCTGCAGCGCGCCTGGGTGTGGGTGCTCGGGATGCTGTACATCGTCGCGATGGCGCTCAGCCGCACCTACCTGGGCGCCCATTGGCTCACCGACACGATCGGCGGCGCCCTGCTCGGCGCGGGCATCGCGCTGCTCGTCTGGTGCCTGCTGCTGCGGAAGCTGCGGCTGGAACCGCTCGGCCGAGGTGCGGCGTGATCCGGGGCGTCGGTTTCCCTCCCACGGCGCAGGCGCTCTGGAACCTGGGCGTCTCGACCGGTCCGCTCGGTCCGGTCGACTACACGGTCGAGGTGGATGGCCCGCTCCTGATCCTGGCGATGTGGCGGCGCCGTGAGGTCGTGCTGGAGCTGCCGATTGTGCAGGTGCGCGAGGTGACGGTCGGCGAGGTCGCCAGCGGGGCCCTCAAGCGCCGGATCGAACCGGCCATCCTGGTGCGCATTTCGGCGGTCAGCCGGGAGGTCGTGCTGCCGATCGTGCCCGTCACCGACACGGGCCGCTCCCTTCGCTGGAACGACCCGGAGATCTGGCAGCTCGCGTCCCGCCTCGCCGCTGAGGTCGGCGTTCCGCTGACGGGTCGTCGGGGACGCGGACCGGATAGATCCCACCCGGGTCACACCCACCGCTGGAACCGCTCCCGACGCGCCGCTAGCCTCGACGCATGAGGATCCTGCTGGTCGGGGCGGGCGGTGTCGGCGATGCCATCGCCAAGATCGCGGCTCGTCGCGACTTCTTCGAGACGATGATCGTCTCCGACTACGACCCGAGCCGCGCCGAGCGCACTCTTCGCTGGATCGAGGCGAAGCACGGCCCCCAGGGAGGGCGCTTCGTCGCGAGCCGGATCGACGCATCCGACCCCGAGAGCGTCGCCGCGGTCGCGCGCGAGCACGGGGCGACGCACGTGATGAACGCGGTCGAGCCGAAGTTCGTGCCGACGATCTTCGCGGGCGCGCTGGCGGCGGGCGCCGACTACCTCGACATGGCGATGAGCCTCTCCGAGCCGCACCCCGAGAACCCGTATGCCGAGACCGGCATCAAGCTGGGCGACGACCAGTTCGCGCAGGCGCCCGACTGGGAGGCGGCGGGTCGCCTGGCCCTCGTCGGCATGGGTGTGGAGCCCGGGCTGTCGGATGTGTTCGCCCGCTACGCCGCCGACGAGCTGTTCAGCGAGATCGACGAGCTCGGCACCCGCGACGGCGCCAACCTGGTGGTGCGCGACGAGGCCGGCCACGAGATCTTCGCCCCCTCGTTCTCGATCTGGACCACGATCGAGGAGTGCCTCAACCCGCCGGTGGTGTGGGAGAAGGACCGCGGCTGGTTCACCACCCCGCCGTTCTCGGAGCCCGAGGTCTTCGAGTTCCCCGACGGCATCGGCCCGGTCGAATGCGTCAACGTCGAGCACGAGGAGGTGCTGCTGATGCCGCGCTGGGTCGACGCGAAGCGCGTCACCTTCAAGTACGGCCTCGGCGACGAGTTCATCGGCGTGCTGAAGACCCTGAACCTGCTGGGTCTCGACAAGACCGCCCCGCTGCGCGTCCGCTCGGCGAACGGCCCCGTCGAGGTGGCCCCCCGCGACGTGGTCGCGGCCGCGCTGCCCGACCCGGCGACGCTCGGCCCCCGGATGACGGGCAAGACCTGCGCGGGGCTCTGGGTCACCGGCACCGGCGTCGACGGCGACCCGCGCGAGGTGTACCTCTTCCACGTGTCCGACAACGAGTGGACGATGGCCGAGTACGAGAGCCAGTGCGTCGTGTGGCAGACCGCGCTCAACCCGGTCATCGCGCTCGAGCTGCTGGCGACGGGCGTCTGGTCGGGAACCGGGGTGCTCGGCCCCGAGGCGTTCCCCGCGTCGCCGTTCCTCGAGCTCATGGCGCGTCCGGAGTCGGAGGGCGGCTACGGCCAGGCCTGGGGCCTCGACGACCGGACCGCGCGCGCATGAACCCGGCCATCCGCCCGTACCGGTCCGACGACCTGGCGCGGCTGCGAGAGATCTGCGTGCTGACCGGCGCCGCGGGATCGGATGCGACCGGTCGCTGGTCGACCGATGAGCTGCTGCCCGACCTGTTCCTCGAGCCCTACGTCACGGCCGCGCCGGACTGGTCCTGGGTGGTCGACGAGGGCGACGGCCCGATCGGCTACCTCGTGGCGGTGCCGGCAACCGAGCAGTTCATCCGCTGGTGGCGCCTCAAGTGGACCCCCTGGTTCTCGGAGCAGTACAGCCGCCCCGACGAGCCCTACTCGGCCGAGGAGGAGCTCGTGCAACGCGGCTACGACCCGTCCGTGCTGCGCATCGCCGAGCTCGAGGAGTACCCGGCCCACTTCCACATCGACCTGCTGCCCGGATACCAGGGTCGCGGCCACGGGCGGGCGCTCATCGAGAACACCCTGATCCCCTCGCTCGCCCGCGCCGGGGTGCCGGGCGTGCACCTGACGATGGATCCCGCCAACACCGCGGCGCGCGCGTTCTACGCGGCGGTCGGCTTCGAGGACCTGCCCTCGTCGACCCCGGACTCGCCGGTGCTCGGCCGCTGGATCCCCCCGCGCCCCTGACCGGGCTCCGCTCGGCGGTTCAGAGGAATCGCACCGGAAGACCGAGCAGGCCCATGATCCACACCGCGACGGCGAGGGCCACGAGCAGTGCGACGGCCACGATCGCGACCTGCAGCGGGCGGCGGTTCTCGAACCAGTAGGCGGACCCCGGGTAGGTGCGGAAGAAGTCGCGCATCGTCATCGGCTCGGCGATCACCTCGAGCGGCACGGGCAGCGCCTCGGCGAGGGCGAACAGGTCGTGGTCGTGCCAGAACGAGCCCCGCATCCGGAAGAGGCGTCGGCCGTCCGCTCCGGTCACGAGGAACTGCGCCACGGGATCGGGTGCGGCGCCCACGTAGGTCGGGACGAGGTACGCGTGACGGATCTGCGAGAGCGGGACCCGCTGCACGTGCGTGAAGATGCCGTTGCCGAGGAGCTCGTCGTCGGTGACGGCGCTGAAGATGCGCAGCTGCCGCCACAGCAACGACAGCCCGGCCACGAGCACCACGAGGTTGGCGAACACGACCACCTCGACCCCGCCGCGCGACGACGCGAACCAGTAGGCCACCGCGAACAGCGGCGCCGTGCTCAGCAGGATCGACGCGAGGGCGTTGCTCAGCAGCGAGAACTTCGGGCGCACGCGGATCCGCATCCGCACCGGGGTTGCCTCGTCGGCGGTCGCCGTCACGGCACCAGGCTAGGGCACGGTGATCCCGTCAGCCGAGCAGCTTCGCCTTGGCGGCCGCGAACTCCTCCTCGCTCAGCAGGCCCTGCTGTTTGAGGCCGGCCAGCTTCTGCAGCTCGGCGGTGAGGTCGACGCCCCCCGCGGGCGCGGCGGCAGGCGCGGCGGGTGCCGCGGGTGCCACGGGCGCCGCCTGGGCGACCGCCTGCTGGGCGGCGGCGTCGATCTGCGCCTGCTGCTGGGCGGCCTCGTACTGCTGCTGCTCGTAGGCGGCCTGCGCCTTGCGTTGCTGGTTGCCGGCCACGGCGCCGCTCACGGCGCTCGCGGTTCCGGCGACGACGGCGGTGCGGGCAGCGAGCCCGATGAGTCCGGGGCGTCCGAATCGGCGGATGGGCATGTCAGTCTCCTTCGACGGCGTCGACGATCGCGTTCACGATCGGGGCGGGGATGCGCTCGGTGCGCAGCACGACACCGCCGGAGGCGTCGAGCTTCTGCGCGAGCGTGCGGGCGTAGCTCAGCTCGAGGGCGATCAGCGCAGCGGATGCGCCGGGCGGGATGTGCTCCGCGAACTCCGCGATGTCCTCGTCGCCGGCGATGCCGACGGCCTCGAGCTCGATGGTGCCGAAGCCGTACTCCTCGGTCTCGTCCTCGATCTCGACCACCGTCACCTCCCCGTCCTCGCCGCGGCTGATGATCGTGAAGTCGAGCAATCGCACGAGCCCGCCCTCCAGCAGGTCGACGAGCGCCTGCACCACCCCCGGATCGGGGCGGTCGCCCTCGAACCCGACGAGATAGAGCTCGACGGGTCCGTAGCGGAATTCGGTCATTGTTCCTTCCCTTCCTCGCAGTTCCGCTCGGCGTCAGAGGGCGCCGATGCCCTTGCCGACCATGGAGACCCCGAGCACGAGCAGCAGCACGGCCATGATCGCGGCGTTCTCCGTCAGCAGCCAGCCGCGCAGCGACTCGAGCGGGCCGCTCAGTCGCCGGGCGGCGAGCAGGTACCCCACGACGGGCACGAGCACGGTCGAGGCGGCCAGCAGCGTGTAGACCGCGATCACGACGACCAGCTCGCCGGCGCCGAGACCGGACTCGCCGAGCGCGACCCCCGCCGCGACCGCCATGAGCAGGTTCTTCGGGTTCACGGCAGCCAGCAGGAAGCCGAGGCCGAGGGCCCTCGGGAAGGTGATCCGATCGATCGCCTGCATCCACTTCGGCACCGGAGGCTCCCCGTCGCCGCGCGGGCGACCCCGCCATTGCCGCAGCGCGAGCCACAGCAGCAGCGCGCCCAGCACGATCCTCACGACGCCGGCGATCGGCTGCGCGGCATCCGCGTCCTTCTCGGGCAGCAGCGACGACAGCAGCTCGAACACCGTCACGGCGACGACGATCCCGAGCACCCACCCGAGCAGGAAGCCGACGCTCGTCACCCGCGCCTTCGGCGAGAGCAGCATGAGGATCGCGGCGATGACGGGGATCGGGCTGATGGCGACGCCGAGGGCGAGGGGCAGCACGTCTCCGATGGCGGCGCCCATGGTCACGACCCCGTCCGGTCGGAGCTGAGCGCGGTGACGGCGGCGCGATTCGTGGGGAAGACCGTCTCGTCGCCGAGGATGCCGAAGCGCTCGAGGCGTGGCCGCGCTCGTGCCCGGAGCCGACTGAAGGCGAGCCCCACCCCTGCGTCGTCGAGCCAGTCGCGGAGGCCCTCGAACGACTCGGCGCCGGTCACGTCGACGTCGGTGACCGCCTCCATGTCGATCACGAGGTGCTGCACCGCGTCGGGGCCGCCCGCTGCGCCGATCGCCTCCTTGACCGCGTCGGCGAAGGTGCCGCCGTTCGCGAAGAACAGCGGAGCCGCCATCCGCACGACGATCACCCCGGGAGCCGTCACGGCACCGGATGCGGCGTCGTCGAGCAGGGAGTCGGTCGGTTCGCCGTCGTCGGCGAGCACGTCGATGGCGGGACTCGCGGCGCGCTTGGCGAGGTTCACGAGGGCGAGCACGAACGCCACCACGATGCCGGGGATCGACCCGACGAAGAGCGTCGTGAGGAAGCAGGCCGCACCGATCACGAACTCGAAGCGATCGAGTCGCCACAGCACCGCGAACTCCCGGATGCCGAGCAGCGGGAGCACGGCGACGCCGACGATCGCGCCGATCGCGGGGGAGGGGATGTCGGCGAGCAGCGCGGTGCCGAACAGCAGCAGCAGGAGCGTGCCCACCGCGAGCACGAGCGAGGGGAGCTGGGTGCGCGATCCGGCCTGATCCATCGCCGCGGTCCGGGAGGTCGACGACCCCATCGCGAAGCTGCCGCTCGCCCCCGCGGCGATGTTGCCGAGGCCGAACGCCAGCAGGTCGCGGTTCGGCCTCGTCGGGTAGTGCCGCTTCTCGCCGTAGGAGCGGGAGACCAGCAGGCCCTCGGCGATGGTCACCATCGTGAGCGCGAGCGCCGAGGGGATGAGGGCGAGCCACGCGCCCGCGTCGAGCATCGGCCAGGTGAGCACGGGTGGGCCCGCCGGCACCTCGCCGAGCACGGCGACCCCGGCATCCTGCGCGTGGGTGAGCGCGACGACGACGGTGGCGAGCACGAGCACCACGAGCGCCCACGGCACCGCGGCGAGCAGGCGCCTGCCGAGCACCAGGATGAGCACCGAGCACACCGAGATGAGCGTCGACCACACGTTGAGCTGGGGGAGCCCCGTGACCAGCCCGCCGAGCTTCTCGAGGAACTCGCCGCCCGAGGCGATCTTCACCCCGAGCATCTTCGCCACCTGCGACACGAGGATGTCGAGCGCGAGTCCGCCGACGAAGCCCACCAGGATCGGCTTCGAGAGGAAGCTCGCGAGGAATCCGAGCTTGAACACCGCGGCCAGCACGAACATGACGCCGCAGATGATCGCCTGCGCCATCGCCATGGTCAGGTAGTCGTCGGAGCCGGCCGCCGCGAGTCCGATGAGCGACGAGGCCACGAGGGCGGCCGCCGCGGCGTCCGGCGACGCCACGAGCTGCCGGGAGGAGACGACGAGCGCATAGACGATCGTCGGCACGACGAGGGCGTAGAGTCCGGCCGTGGCGGGCAGGCCCGCGATCTGCGCGTACCCGATGTTGAGCGGGATGGCGATGGCGATGAGGGTCACGCCCGCCAGCAGCTCGCGCCCGAGGTTCCGCGGGGTGAGGCCGACGAGCGGTGGTTGCACGCGCGCCTCCTCGTCCGAACCCGACCCCGCCAGCATGGGCGTGCGACCCGGGGCGGGCATCACCCGGCGGGGGTGATGGTTCGTGAACAGCTGGTGAGCATCCCTCGTTCGAGGGTGTACAGATCGGTCGGAGCCCCCTAGGCTGCCCCCGAGAGCGAAACCTTTCGGGAGTGCCGGTGCTGGTGGCGCGGGAACGACTGATCGCCGACCTGTCGTCGGACGGTCATCTGCTCGTCTGGGCGAGCCCTGGTTCGGGCAAGTCGACGCTGCTGCGTCAGTGGGTGGAGCATGCGCTCGCCCGGGGACTGCGCGCCGCGCTCGTCGACGGCTCGTCGGGCACGAGGCTCCGCACCGCCCTCGCCTCGCGATCCTCGATCGACGTGCTCGTGATCGACAACGCCGAAGCGCTGGCGCCCCCGCTGCGCGAGCAGATCGGGGCGATGCTGGAGGAGCAGAGCTCCCCGCGCCTCATCGTCGCCGGCCGCTGGGATCCGTTCCGCGCCTCGCCCGCCCGCTGGATCGCCACACGCGAACTGCGCACCGCCGACCTCGCCTTCACGCGCCCCGAGCTGTCGGCACTGCTCGCCCGTCGCGGCGTGCGGCTCGACGACGACGGCGAGCAGGGACTGCTCGACCGGATCGGGGGCTGGGCGACCGGCGCCGCGCTCGCCGCGCACGTGCTCGCGGATCGCCCGGATGCGCGGGAGCTCGCGGCGGACTTCGCGGGCGACCACCGGGCGATCGGCGACTACCTCGTCGACCAGGTGCTCGGCACCCTCGACGACCGCGACCGCGAGGTGCTGCTGGCCTGCGTCGTCCGCGACCGCATCGCGCCGGAGCTCGCCGTCGCGGTGAGCGGCGACCCGCAGGCGGTCGCGACCCTCGAGCGTCTCTCCCGGCGCAATCTGCTGGTCGAGGTGCGCGCGGGCGGCGACATCGTGTTCCATCCGGTGCTGCGCGCCTACCTCGTGGCCGAGGCCCGCCGCAACGGGACGGCGGCGCGGGCCGAGCGACGCGCCAGCGCCTGGTTCGCGGAGCGGGGGCGCCCCGTCGACTCCTTCGCCCACGCGGTCGCGTCGGGGCACGCCCCGACCATCGAGAAGGTGCTCCGCACCCATGGGGTCGAGTTGACGCTCCGCGCCGTCCCGCGGCTCGCGGAGGGCGTCGCCGCGGTCGCCGAGCGTGCGCCGCGGCTGGCCGCCCTGCTCCGCCTGCTCTCCGCGCTGCCCGATGCGCCGGCCGAACCCGTCGGCCCCGACGCCCTCGACGAGACCGGGGCATGCCTCGCCCTCGCGGCCGCCTGCATCCGTGCGCTCGCCTCCGGCCGGCCGCTGCCGGCCACCCCGCCCATCCCCGCCGGCTCCGAAGCCGAGGCCGCGGAGGCGCTGTCGATCTTCACCACGGCGGTGCTCACCCTGCACGCCGCCGGCACCGACCAGGAGCGCGACGCGGCCGTGGAGGGTCTGCTGCGGGTCGTCGGAACCGCGCTCGACGCGGGCTATCGGCTGCTGCGGGTCGCCGCCATGGAGGTCGCCCTCGAGGCGGCGATGGGCACGCCCGACTGGCGCACCGTCGAGCCCCTGCTCCTCGCCGCGGGCCGTGAGCTCGCACATGCGACGCTCGTGCCGACTCCGGCGAGCAGCCGCCTGCTCGTGCTCTCGGCGAGCCTCGCCTATCTCAAGGCCGAGTCGCTGCCCGAACTCGCGATGAGCCGACTGCTGTCGAGCGAGTACCGCGCGCGATATCCGGAGCAGCACCGCCGGGGCCGCGTGCTGCAGCTGCTCGACGAGCTCGGGGTCTCGCCCTCGCGCGAGGCAGTCCAGCGCCTCGACTCCTTCGTGCTGGAGGGTGCGGCCGACGCGGACTTCCTCTCGTTCGTGCTCGTCCCCTGGCTGTCGGGGGCGCTGCATCTCGGCAACCATCCGATGATCGAGTCCATCCGCTGCCGGGCCGAGCACGCCTTCGGCTCGGATGCGCTCGAGACCGCGTTCGTCGCCTTCGCCGCCGCCCCGGGGCGCGAGACGGAGACCGCCCTGCGCCACGCGATCGAGAGCGGTGCACGCAGCTGGGATCCGCTGACCCTCGCCCACGCCCACCTGCGGTTGGCCGTATTCTCGGACGCGCGGGGAACGACCGCGAAGGCGGCGAGCGACCTGGGCGAGGCGGTGCTCGTCGCGAGCCGCTACGGCGCGGTCCGCCCGTTCCTGCTCTTCCGGGCGGATGCGGTGCGGCTGCTCGCCGCGGACGCGGACCGACTCGGCGTGTGGAGCGAGGCGGCCCTCGGGCTGCTGGCGGCCTGCCGTCTGCGCCTCGGCGGGGGAGCCCCGTCCGCCCTCGCCGCGCTCTCGCCCCGGGAGCTGGCGCTGCTCGACGAGCTGCCGGTGCACCAGACCATCGCCGACATCGCGCGTCACCAGCAGGTCAGCCCGAACACGATCAAGAGCCAGCTCAAGAGCATGTACCGCAAGCTCGGCGTCGAGAGCCGGGCGGATGCCGTCGAGGCCGGTCGCTCGGCGGGCCTCATCGGCTGAGTCACCCCCGCGGGGTGATGCCCGCGCGCGTCGGGCGCGCGACCCTTCTTGCGGAGGGAGGCGCCGTGGTCACCTACGAGATCGTGCTCCCGTACGCGAGGTCCGATCGTCTCGCCGCTGCCTTCCCGGAGTTCGCCTGCGCCGACCTCGCGCGGCAGCGCACCGTGCTGGTCGGCGAACTCCACGATCAGGCCGAACTGCACTCCGTGCTGAACCGGCTCGCCGACCTCGGCCTCGAGCTCGACCAGGTTCGGCGCATCGACACCGCGACGCAAGGAGCACCCTCGTGACCGATCCGCTGCCGTCCTGGCGCGACACCCCCACCCGCCGCGCGATCGAGGCGTTCGTCGCCTCCGTCGTCTCGGGTGCGGATGCGGTGCCGCCCGAGGAGCGCATCGCGGTCTTCGACAACGACGGAACCCTCTGGGGCGAGAAGCCCATCCCGACCCAGCTGCACTATGTGGTGGAGCAGTGGAGGGCGGCCGTGGCGGCCGACCCGTCGCTCGCCGACCGCCAGCCGTACACGGCGGTCTCGCAGGGCGACCTCGGGTGGATCGGCGGCGCCGTCGACAAGCACTACGCGGGCGACGACGCCGACCTCATGACCATGATCCAGGCGCTCGTCGGCCTGACGGTCGACATGGACGTGGAGGACTACGCCGCATCGGTCGCCGACTTCTACGAGAACGCGCGCAATCCGGCGCTCGGCCGCCCGTACTCGGAGCTCGTCTACCAGCCCATGGTCGAACTGCTCCGCTATCTCGAGGGCAACGGGTTCACCTGCTACATCGTCTCGGGCGGCGAACGCGACTTCATGCGCCCGATGACGCAGGCGAACTACGGCATCCCACCCGAGCGCGTCGTCGGCTCGGCCTACGGTCTCGCCTACGACCGCGGCAGCGCCCGGGTGCGCTACACCGACTCGCTCGCGTTCTTCGACGACGGTCCGGAGAAGCCGGTGCGCATCTGGAGCCGGATCGGGCGCCGACCGATCCTGGCGGGCGGCAACTCGAACGGCGACCTGCCGATGATGGAGTTCGCGCTCGCCGGACCGCATCCGGGTCTCGCCCTCCTGGTGCACCACGACGATGACGATCCCGTTCGCGGTGACCCCGCCTACGACAAGGGGGCCGAGGAGGCTCTCGCGGCGGCCGCCGACGGGTCGATCACGGTCGTCAGCGTGAAGGACGACTGGGCCCAGGTGCATCCGGGGTCGACGGGGGCGTGATCGCGGAGTCCGGAACGCGTCGGGATCGCGTGCTGTTCCCGACGCTCGTCGGATACCGACGCGCCTGGCTGCCGTCGGATGTCGTCGCCGGCATCTCCGCGGGTGCCGTGGTCGTGCCCCAGGCGATGGCCTACGCGACCATCGCCTCGCTCCCCGTCCAGGTCGGGCTCTACACCGCGATCGTGCCCATGCTCGTCTACGCCGCCCTCGGCGGCTCGCGGGCCATGAGCGTCTCGACGACCTCGACGATCGCCACCCTCACCGCCTCGACGCTCGTGACCGCCGGGGTGGTGGCGGGGTCGGACGACGCGCTCGGCTCGGTCATGATGCTGGCCCTGCTGGTGGGCGGCCTCCTCCTGCTGGCCCGGTTGCTGCGACTCGGCGGGCTCGTCGAGAACATCAGCGCGGCGACCACGCTGGGCGTGAAGATCGGGGTGGGCGGCACCGTCGCGCTCGGGCAGGTGCCGAAGCTGCTGGGCGAGACCGAGGACGCCTCGGGCGAGGGGTTCATCCGCTCCCTGCTGGCGATCGGGCGCGCCGTCGGCAGCATCGACGTGCCGACCCTGCTGCTGTCGACGGCGTCCATCGTCGTGCTCGTGGTGCTGCAGCGCTTCGCCCCGCGCGTGCCGGGCGCGCTCGTCGTGGTGGTCGGCGGCATCCTGCTCGTCGGCCTCGTGCGGATCGACACCCTCGGCGTCGAGCTCATCGCGCCGGTGCCGAGCGGGTTGCCCGTCCCGGGGCTGCCGGACCCGAGCCACACGATCGCCCTCGTCCCGGGGGCGCTCGCGATCGCCGTCATGGCGTTCCTCGAATCGGCGGCGGTCGCCCGCACCCTGCGTCGGCCGGACGAGCCTGCGGTCGACGCCGACCGCGAGCTGCTCGCGACGGGTGCGGCGAGCGTCGTCGGCTCGTTCTTCGTCGTGCTCCCGGCGGCGGGCGGGTTCTCGCAGAGCGCCGTCAACCGGGGCGCGGGAGCGCGAACACAGCTCTCGGGCATCGTCACCGTCGTGCTCGCCGTGCTCGTGGCCGCGTTCCTCGGACCCGTGCTGTCGCTGCTTCCCCAGGCGAGCCTCGCGGCGCTCGTGTTCGTCGCGGTGGTCTCGCTCATCGACGTGCCCACCCTGATCTCCTGGGCGCGCGTCAGCCCGTCCGACTTCTGGATCGCCCTCGCGGTCGCCGTGTTCGGCCTGACCGCGGGGCTGCTGCCCGCCGTCGCGCTCGGCGTCGTCGTGACCCTCGTGCTCGTGCTGCGCGAGCTGAACACCCCGCACCTCAGCACCGCGCGCCGGGGGAGCGCCGTGGTCGTGCTCCCCGATCAGGGCCTCTACACCGCCAACGTGCTCGGCTACGGGCGCGCCGTCCTCGCGGTCGCCGCCGGCGAACCCGAGGTGACGCGCGTGGTGCTCGACCTGTCGCGCCAGCCGGTCATGACGGTGACCGTGCTGGAGGCGCTCCGCGAGCTGGAGCGCGACCTCGCCGCGACGGGGGTCGAACTGCACCTCGCGGCACTTCCCGAGCGGGCCGCGCAGGTCGCCGCGCGCGTCGACTGGTACCGCCGGCTCGCCGCCGCCGGACGGGTGCACGCGAGCCCGGACGAGGCGGTGCCGCCGGTCGGCTAGCGTTGCCGCATGTCCACCGCATCCGCCGTGCCCGCGCTCGCGCTCGCCGGTCTCGTCAAGCGGTTCGGCGGCACGGTCGCGGTCGACGGCGTCGACCTCGTCGTGCCGACCGGCTCGTTCTACGGGCTCGTCGGCCCGAACGGCGCGGGCAAGACGACCACGCTCTCCATGGCGACGGGGCTCCTGCGGCCCGACGCCGGATCCGCAGCCGTGCACGGCGTCGACGTGTGGACGGATCCCGTGGCCGCGAAGCGCATGGTGGGCAACCTCGCCGACGGGGTGCGCTTGTTCGACCGCCTCACCGGTGAGCAGCTCATCACCTACACCGGGCTCATGTTCGGGCTGCCGCGGGAGCAGGTCCTCGAGCGCACGGCCGACCTGCTGCGTCTCATGGACCTGGGATCCTCGGCCGGCACACCGGTCGCCGACTACTCGGCGGGCATGACCAAGAAGGTGGCGCTCGCCTGCGCCCTCGTGCACGCACCGCGCCTTCTCGTGCTCGACGAGCCCTTCGAGTCGGTCGACCCGGTGTCGGCGGCCAACATCGAGGACGTGCTGCGCTCCTACACGGCGAGCGGCGGCACCGTGATCGTGTCGAGCCATTCGATGGACCTCGTGCAGCGGATGTGCGACCACGTGGCGATCCTGGCGGCCGGCCGGGTGCTCGTCGCCGGCACGGTCGACGAGGTGCGCGCGGGATCCACGCTGCAGGAGCGCTTCCTGGAGCTCGTCGGCGGGCGCACCCGTTCCGAGGGACCGACGTGGTTGCGACAGTCCTGAGGCTCCGATACCGCATCCTCGGCAACATGCTCGCGCGGAGCGTGTGGCAGCTGGTCGGCTTCGTGTTCGGCATCGCGGGTGCCGCGGGGGCGCTCGCCGTCGCCGTCGTGGGCCTCGCGCTCATCGGCGCCTCGGGGCTCGACGCGGTGCGCGGGGTGATGACGATCGGCGGCGCCCTGCTCGTGGTCGGCTGGAGCATCGCGCCTCTCGTGGCGGGCGGTGTCGACACGACCGTCGAGGCCGAGCAGCTCGCCCCGTTCCCGCTCACGACGCGGCAGGTGATGCTGGCGCTGACGGTCGTCGGGATCGCGGGGGTGCCCGGCATCGCGACGACGCTCGGCGTGCTGAGCGGGTTCGCCGCGTGGGGGCGCTGGCCCGTGGCGGTGCTCGCCGCCGTGATCTGTCTGCCGCTCGGCGTGCTCGGATGCGTGCTCGCCTCCCGCACGGTCGCCTCGTTCTCCAACCGCGGCCGCGGTCGCTTCGGCAACGGCGTCGCGCTCGTCGCCTTCGCGCTGCTGGTGCTCACCGGGCCGATCCTGACCGGGCTGCTGGGTCTCGTCGGGGGCGCCGGCGACGACTTCGCCGAGCGCATCGGCGCAGTGGTGGCAGGCATCTCGTGGACGCCCGTCGGCGCCGTCTGGGCGGTGCCCGGCGACCTCGCCGCGGGCGCCTACCTCTCCGGTTCCCTGAAGCTGCTGATCGCGCTCGCGACCCTCGCCGCGCTCTGGCTGCTGTGGCGACGCAACGTGGTCGCCGCATCCGTGTCGCCGCGGCGACGGATCGCGAGCGGACGCGCCGGGCGCCTCAGCTGGTTCGGCATCGCCCCGACCGGTGCGACGGCGGCCGGCTGGGCGCGCTCGTTGCGCTACTGGCTCGGCGACCCCCGCTACCTGCGCAACCTCGTGATCGTGGTGCTGCTGCCGGCGCTGTTCGCGTTCGCCCTCGGCGGCCACGTCGAGGGCCCGCTGTTCGCGTTCGCGGTGGTGCTGCCCGCGCTGCTGCTGGGGCTCGTGCCCTATGCCGACGTCGCCTACGACGGCTCGGCGTTCGCCTCGGTGCTCGCGACGGGGATCACCGGACGCGCGGATCGCGCGGGTCGACTGCTCGGCGCGGCGAGCGCGTGCGTTCCGGTGGTGCTCGGCGTCGCGATCGTGACGGTCGCCCTGTCGGGGAGGTGGGAGCTCCTGCCGGCGGTGCTCGGGACGGGGCTCTGCGCACTGTTCGCGGGGCTCGGCATCTGCGCGATCAGCTCGGCGTACATCGTGATCCCGGTGCCGGCCTCCGGCGACAACATCTTCAAGCGGGTGCCCGGTCAGACCTTCACGGCGGGTCTCGCCCTCATGGGCTTCACGCTGCTCGCGGGTGCCCTGACCGCCCCCGCCCTCGGCCTCGCGGTCGCCGCCGCGGTCGCCGGCTCAGCGGCCCTCTCGTGGCTCTCCCTCGTCGTCGGCCTCCTGGTCGGCGTCGCCGCGGCCGTCGCAGGGGTGGCGATCGGCGGCCGCGTCTTCGACCGCACGGGCCCGCTCCTGCTCGCCCGGGTGCACGCGACCGCCGGCTACTGACCCGCCACCCCCATCCCGAATCAAGGAGTCGGGCATCCCGAATCAAGGAGTCGGTGTGGCCGCTGAGGTCTGTGTGACGGATGAGGGGCTCCCGCGCCTCGCGGTCCGTGAGATGGGTTGCCCGGTTCCTTGATTCGGGCGGCCGGCTGACCACGGCTCCGATCCGGTGCACCCGAAACGTGAAGAGCGGGCCACCCTTCGGGCGACCCGCTCTTCACACAGCGGAGGATGGGGGATTCGTCCCCACCGCACGGCCGTCACGCGGCTGCGCCGCGCGCCGCAACCGGCGGCGTGGGCCCACCTGCGATTCGAATCCGCAGCGCCCGACATGTGCGAAACGGCCCCACCCTTTCGGGCGGAGCCGTTTCGCACATCAGCGGAGGATGGGGGATTCGTCCCCACCGCACGGCCGTCACGCGGCTGCGCCGCGCGCCGGAACCGGCGGCGTGGGCCCACCTGCGATTCGAATCCGCAGCGCCCGACATGTGCGAAACGGCCCCACCCTTTCGGGCGGAGCCGTTTCGCACATCAGCGGAGGATGGGGGATTCGAACCCCCGAGGGCTTTCACCCAACACGCTTTCCAAGCGTGCGCCATAGGCCACTAGGCGAATCCTCCTGGCGTCGGTGTCGACGTCCCGACAAGCATACCGGCGCCGGGAACCGAGCGGAGCCGGGCCCTCGCGCGGGGCCGGCGGAGCGTGCGCCGCGGATTATCGCGGCGCCGACAAACACAGGGACCCCCCGCGCACCCGCCAGAGCCCGGTTACCCTTGCTGCGTTTCCGCCCTGGGGGAGTTGGCCTGGATGGCGCCACGCGGGGAGCCGCGGACAGTCTACCGGCATCCGCCTGCGTCTCCGCCCG
>NZ_JANTHX010000007.1:188112-192374 GCF_024752305.1 Protaetiibacter mangrovi | reverse complement strand
CGGATGCGACGCATCCGCCCGGTGGGGGTCGGTCGCGCCGACTACTGTTGACCCGTGGTCACCGCCCTCTACCGCCGCTACCGGCCGGAGACGTTCGCCGAGCTCATCGGCCAGGCGCAGGTGACCGATCCGCTGCGCACGGCGCTGCGCACCGACCGCGTCGGGCACGCCTACCTGTTCTCGGGTCCGCGCGGATGCGGCAAGACCACGAGCGCCCGCATCCTGGCGCGCTGCCTCAACTGCGCCGAGGGCCCCACCGACACCCCGTGCGGCACCTGCGCCAGCTGCGTCGAGCTCGCGCGCGACGGCGGCGGATCCCTCGACGTCATCGAGATCGACGCCGCGAGCCACAACGGCGTCGACGACGCCCGCGATCTGCGCGACCGCGCCGCGTTCGCCCCGGCCCGCGACCGCTACAAGATCTTCATCCTCGACGAGGCGCACATGGTGACCCCGCAGGGGTTCAACGCGCTGCTGAAGCTCGTCGAGGAGCCGCCCGAGCACGTCAAGTTCATCTTCGCGACGACCGAGCCCGAGAAGGTCATCGGCACGATCCGCTCGCGCACCCACCACTACCCGTTCCGCCTCGTCCCGCCCGCCACGATGCTCGAGTACGTGCAGCACCTGTGCACCGAAGAGGGCATCGAGGTCGAGGGCGGGGTGCTCCCGCTCGTGGTGCGCGCGGGCGGCGGCTCCGTGCGCGACACGCTCTCGCTGCTCGATCAGCTCATCGCCGGCTCCGAGGACTCCACGGTGCGCTATGAGCGCGCCGTCGCGCTGCTCGGCTACACGCACGGCGCCCTCCTCGACGAGATCGTCGACGCGCTCGCCGCCCGCGACGCGCAGGGCGTCTTCGAGGGGGTCGACCGCGTCATCCAGACGGGTCAGGACCCGCGCCGCTTCGTCGACGACCTGCTCGAGCGCCTGCGCGACCTCATCGTGGTCGCCGCCACACGCGACCAGGCGGGGGCGGTGCTGCGCGGCGTGCCCGCCGACGAGATCGAGCGGATGACGCACCAGGCCACCGCCTACGGTACCGTCGAGCTCTCCCGCGCCGCCGACGTCGTCAACTCGGCGCTCACCGAGATGACGGGCGCGACCTCTCCGCGGCTGCACCTCGAGCTGATGGCCGCCCGCCTGCTCGTCCCCGCATCCGACGAGACGGAGCGCGGCACCCTCGCCCGCGTCGAGCGTCTCGAGCGCCGCATCGGCATCGAGGAGGCGGATGCCGCCCCCGCCCCCGAGCGCCCGTCGCCGCAGCGCCCCGCGCCCGCGTCGGCCCCGCCGGTCGCGTCGACCCCGAGCCCGACCTCGACCCCGACCTCGACCCCGACCCCGACTCCGTCTCGGGTCGTCGAGGAGCCCGCCCCCCAGGCGGTCGAGGAGCGCCCGGCGCAGCCCGCTCCGGCGGTGGAGGATCGCCCGGCGCAGGCGGACGCGCCCCGAGGCTCCGCCTCGGCGCCCGTGTCGCTCCAGCAGCTGCGCGACGCCTGGCCCGAGATCCTCGAGATCGTGCAGGGCATCAAGCGCGGATCCTGGATGGTCGTCTACACCTCCACCCCGCGCGCGTACGACGCGGCCAACGAGGTGCTCACGCTGAGCTTCCCGAGCGACAACGACGTGCAGAGCTTCCGGCAGGCGCAGGGCGCCGGCGAGAGCGTGAGCGAGCATCTGCGCCAGGCGATCGTGAAGGTGCTCGGCGTGCGGGTGAAGTTCATCGCGCGCGTCGAGGGCGGGGCGCCCGCCGCAGCGCCCGCCCCCGAGCCGGCGCCGGCCGTGCCCGCGTCCGGCTGGAACGTCACCCCGATCGCCGGCGCGACACCCGCCGCGACCCCGGTCGACGACGAGGTCCCGCCCCCCGCCGACGAGGAGCCCCCGCCGCCCGACGACGAGCCCGAACCGACACCCGCGGCGTCGACCTCTCAGCAGCCTGCGGACCCGCCGGCCGGGACGGCCGTCGGTGCCGGCGCCGCGGCCAAGGCCGGAAACGGCATGGGCCCTGAAGCGAAACGCGCGCCGAACCGCCCCGGGCGGTACGGCGAGGCCGTCGTCCGCGAGGTGCTCAAGGCGAGCTTCATCGAAGAGGTGCAGCTGAACCCGCGCGACCGCCCGGTGCGGCTGGTCGAGGAGCCCGCATCCGGCGCCCCCTCGACCGAGGGCGGGGCGTAGCGCGTGTACGAGGGCATCGTCCAGGACCTCATCGACGAGCTCGGCAAGCTCCCCGGCATCGGACCGAAGTCGGCGCAGCGGATCGCGTTCCACATCCTGCAGACCGAGAGCTTCGACACCAGCCGGCTCGCCGAGATCCTCACGGTGGTGCGTGAGCGGGTCAAGTTCTGCCAGGTGTGCGGCAACGTGTCCGAGCAGGACACCTGCGCCATCTGCCGCGACCCGCGGCGCAACGGTGCGACCATCTGCGTCGTCGAGGAGGCGAAGGACGTCGTCGCGATCGAGCGCACCCGCGAGTTCCGCGGTCTGTACCACGTGCTCGGCGGGGCGATCAGCCCGATCGACGGCATCGGCCCCGACGACCTGCGCATCCCGCAGCTGCTGAAGCGCTTGGCGAGCACCGAGGTCACCGAGGTGATCATCGCCACCGACCCGAACCTCGAGGGCGAGGCCACCGCCACCTACCTCACCCGATTGCTCGTGCAGCCGGGGCTGAAGGTCACGCGCCTGGCCTCCGGGCTCCCGGTGGGCGGCGACCTGGAGTACGCCGACGAGGTCACGCTGGGGCGCGCCTTCGAGGGGCGGCGGGTCGTCGAGTGAGCATCGCGCAACTCGCGGCCACCGGAGTCGAGGGCTGGCAGATCGCGCTCCTGGTCGGCGGGATCGCGCTCATGGTGCTCGGTGCGGTCGGCGTCGTGCTCGGCGGACGCATCCGGCGCAGGGGCCGCTAGCTCCGGCCGCCACCCCGCTCGGCCCCTCCGCAGGCGGACGTGACCGAGACGGCATCCGGCGCTGGATAGGATGACCTTCGTTCCCACCCCTTGGAGTTCCTTCCCGTGACCCTCATCGTCCAGAAGTTCGGCGGCTCGAGTGTCGCCGATGCCGAGAGCATCAAGCGGGTCGCCAAGCGCATCGTCGAGACCCGCAAGGCGGGCAACGAGGTCGTCGTCGCCGTGTCGGCGATGGGCGACACCACCGACGAGCTGGTCGACCTGGCGCACCAGGTGTCGCCGATCCCCGACCCCCGCGAACTGGACATGCTGCTCACGACGGGCGAGCGCATCTCGATGGCGCTGCTCGCGATGGCGATCCGCGACATGGGCTTCGAGGCCCGGTCGTACACCGGCAGCCAGGCGGGCATGATCACGGATGCGCAGCACGGCGCCGCCCGCATCGTCGACGTCACCCCGGGGCGCGTCCGCGAGGCGCTCGACGAGGGCGCGATCGCGATCGTCGCCGGGTTCCAGGGCTTCAACCGCGACAGCCGCGACATCACGACCCTCGGGCGCGGCGGTTCCGACACCACGGCCGTCGCGCTCGCGGCGGCGCTCGGCGCGGAGGTCTGCGAGATCTACACCGACGTCGACGGCGTGTTCACGGCCGACCCGCGCGTGGTGCCGAAGGCCCACAAGCTCGACCGGGTGACGGCGGAGGAGATGCTGGAGCTGGCCGCCGCGGGCGCGAAGGTGCTCTACATCCGCGCGGTGGAATACGCGCGGCGGCACGGCGTGACGCTGCACGTGCGCTCGTCGTTCAACAACAACGAAGGCACCTGGGTCGTGAACCCGGTGGAGGGAGAAACCGTGGAAGAGCCCATCATCACGGGTGTCGCCGGCGACCTCAGCGAGGCGAAGATCACCGTCGTCGGGGTTCCGGACGTGCCGGGCAAGGCCGCCGAGATCTTCACGATCGTGGCGAAGACCGGCGCCAACATCGACATGATCGTGCAGAACGTGTCGGCCGCCGCCACCGGCCTCACCGACATCTCGTTCACCCTGCCGAAGGCGGAGGGCGAGAAGGTGCTGACGGCCTTGCGCGCCGAGCAGGCGGATGCCGGCTTCGCGTCGCTGCAGTACGACGACCAGATCGGCAAGCTCGCCGTGGTGGGCGCGGGCATGCGCACGAGCTCCGGTGTCTCGGCGCAGCTGTTCCGCGCGCTGTCGGATGCGGGCATCAACATCGAGATGATCTCCACCTCCGAGATCCGCATCTCGGTCGTCACCCGCGCCGACACCCTCGCCGACGCGATGCGCGTGGTGCACACCGCCTTCGGTCTCGACGGCGACGTCGACGCCGTGGTCTACGCAGGAACC
>NZ_JANTHX010000007.1:67626-187962 GCF_024752305.1 Protaetiibacter mangrovi | reverse complement strand
GCACCCGGTTCCCGGCGCCGTCTCGGCGCCGGTGGGCGCTAGACACCATCCCGTACCACCAGACACCGCCGCGCCGGTGTCTGGCTGGGCATAGACATGTCTAGGTCCAGATAGACACGAGCACGCGGGTGTCCGGCGGTACGGACGGGTGTCTCAGAGTCGCTGGCGGGGCTTGTCGTCGTTGCGGCCGCGGATCCAGCGGTCGCGGGTGCCGTTGTTGGTGCCGACCTTCACGTCGTTCCCGGTCATGTTGCTCACGACGACCTCGGTCTCGTGCTCGTACGAGTGGCTCTTGTTGGTGTTGCGGTACGCCATCCACACCGCCCAGTAGAACGAGGCGGCGCCGACCGGACCGGCGGCGAGCAGCCATCCGGGCCAGTCGCCGTCCGAGGCGGCGGCGATGATCGTGGTGGTCAGTTCCAGCATCCGTGCGCTCCCGTCAGAAGTTGGCCACGATGGCGATCGCGATGCCCTCGAGCACCGTTCCGATGGTCAGCGCCACCAGCAGCAGCTTCGGCACGCTGACCGGGATGCTGCCCATCGTCTCGCCGGTGCGACCGTTGACGGCGATGTAGTGCAGGAAGGCGCTGCCGTCCGACTTCTTCTCGTAGTACGAGTAGAGCCACACGGGCAGCAGCACCGCGACCCAGCGGGTGCCCTTGAGCTCGAGCTGCTCCGACTCCCAGCGGATGCCGCGGTCGTAGCGGGTGGAGTCGGTCGCCTTCTGGCGCGCGATGCTGAGCATCTGCGCCCGGGCGACCGGCATCACCGCGTCGACGTCGAGGTCGCGCCGCTCGGAGGTGAAGTCGCCCATGTAGTTGGCGTCGTACTTGACCGAGTTCTTGGTGTCGAACGGCAGGATCGTGTTGATCACGTTGTTCGTGTTCATCCGGGTGTCCTGGTTGGCCCGCGCCGACGACGACTCGATCGTGAGGTCGTCGACCGTGAAGTCGAAGCTGCGGGTCACCTGGTACACGTCGGCGTCGTAGTAGGTGGTCTTGTTGTTGTCGGAGCCGCGCTGGTACTGCCGCGTCTTGATCTCGCCGTGCCCCGCGACGTCGCCGTGGGCGTTGCCGTCGACGAGCAGGTAGGGCATGTAGACGCCCACCACGTTCTCCGGCACGAACTCCTGCTTGAACCGCTTGAGCGCGAACATCCGACGCCGGGATGCGAACTTGCGCACCGCCTCGACCGCCTGGTCGTGCGTCAACCGGAACGGCAGCACGGCATCCGGCACCGCGCCGTTCGGGATCTGGGTCTGCTGCGACAGCACCTGGCGGCACCAGTGGCAGCGCGATTGCAGCTGGCTCTCCGTGTTGATGACGACCTCGGCACCGCATCCCTGGCACTTGATCGTGATGATGTGCGAGGCGCTCTGGTCGATGTCGGCGACACCGGTCGTGCGCACCGTGCCCTGCAGCTGGTCGATGGGGGAGTCGAAGCCGACGCTCGCCATGAAGTTCGCCGCGACCCATTCGAAGCGGCAGAACGCGCAGCGCAGCTGGTCGGTTCCGGGCACCGGGCCGATCTCGGCCGAGCCGCAGCGCGGGCATTTGGTGAGCCCGTCGCCCTTGGCGTTCGACGTGTTCACGTCGCCCGGCTCGGGGAGGGCGTCGGCGATCGGCTGGGGGAGGGGCGCCGCCTCAGGCGCCGCCGCGGCCGCCGGGGGGTCCGGCGGCGCGGCGGGCTGCTGCGGAGGCGTGCTGGTCGGGTCGCTCATCGCTCGCGTGCGTCGGGCTCAGGACCCGAGCACCTTGGCCTTGAGGGCGTCGTAGTCGTCCTGCGTGATGAGGCCGGCGTCGAGCATCTGCTTGGCCTGGGTGAGCTTGGCGACCGGGTCGTCGGCCGCGGGCGCCGTGGCGGCCGGGGCGGCGGGTGCCGGCGCCGGGGCGACGGGCTGCTGCAGGCTGCCGAGGCCGGTCGTGCCGGCGGCCATGCCGAGGCCCACGAGGCCCGCACCCCCACCGGTCTCGCCGGCGGCCTCGAAGCCCGCGGCGACGGAGGCCTGCAGGTTCGAGTTGCCGCGCGCGCCCGAGAGGGCGTCCGCGCGCTTGACCTTCGACAGCAGCTCGGTCGTGTCGGCGTCGTACTCGATCGAGACGATGGCGGTCGAGACGATCTCGAGGCCGCGGTTCGCCTTCCACGAGTAGCCCTCCTCGACGGCCTCGGCGAGGCTCTTCGCGAAGCCGAGCGAGTCGGACTGGATCTGGGTGATGCGGGTGCGGCTCGGGTCGTTGGTGTACTTCGAGAACGCGGGCGCGAGCGCCGACACGACCTCGTTGAACAGCTGCGTGGCCGCGTCGTTGTTCATGTCGGTGAAGTCGAAGACCTGGGCGCCCGTCAGGTAGGTGGCGGGCACGAACTGCTTCACGAACAGGATGGGGTCGACGATCCGGAGGGTGTAGGAGCCGCGGGTGAGCGCGCCCACCTGCGTGCCGAGCCAGGCGTCGTCCCAGTAGATCTCGCTCTGGGTGCCGAAGCGGTTGTTGGGCAGCTCCTTGAGGCTCACGTAGAACGCCGCCTGCTGCGATCCGGGGATCCCGCCGCGCTTGAAGCGCTCCCAGCTCTGCTTGATGACGGGGCTGAGGAAGCCGTTGCCCGCGAAGAACGACTGGCTGTTCACGTCGTCGGACTGCCAGGTGTAGCCGCCCGCCTCGGCGACGAGCCCGGTGATCTCGCCGTCCTGCATCGTGATGAGGCCGTAGCCTTCGGGCACGACGATCTTCGAGCCGTTGGTGATGATGTGCTCGGAGCCCTTGGTGTTCGAGCCGCGGCCCGCGTTGGTCTCCTGCTTGATCGCCGGGAACAGCGCCGCGGTCGGCTGCACGCTCGGGACGGTGAAGAAATCGATCCACTGGTCGGCGAACGTGCCGCCGAGCGCGCCGGTGAATGCCTTGATGAAGCCCACGTGTCACTCCTTCGGGTGTGTTGCCGCCAGGGTATCGCCCCGAGGTGGCCCCCGTCCCCCCTTCCGGGGTGACTGCGCCCCTGGTTTCGTGACCCAGGGGCAGGACTTCGACGAGGGATGGCAGCGGTGCGCGGCTGGGGTGGCCGCCGCGCCGGTACGATTGCCGGATGAGCAACCACGGCATCCGCCTCGGCGTCGTCGGCGCCACCGGACAGGTGGGCGCGGTCGTGCGCCGCCTCCTCATCGAGCGGGACTTCCCCATCGCCGACATCCGCTTCTTCGCGTCCGAGCGCAGCGCCGGCACGACCCTCCCGTTCCGCGGCGAGGACATCGTCGTCGAGGACGCCGCCACCGCCGACCCCACGGGGCTCGACGTCGCGATCTTCTCGGCGGGCGCCACGATGTCGAAGGTGCAGGCGCCCCGCTTCGCGGCCGCCGGTGTGCTCGTGATCGACAACTCGAGCGCCTGGCGCATGGACCCCGAGGTGCCGCTCGTGGTCTCCGAGGTGAACCCCCACGCGCTCGACGAGGCCGTGAAGGGCATCGTCGCGAACCCCAACTGCACCACGATGGCCGCCATGCCGGTGCTCAAGGTGCTCGACGCCGAGGCCGGTCTCGACCGCCTGGTGGTGTCCACCTACCAGGCCGTCTCGGGGGCGGGTCTCGCGGGCGGCGAGGAGCTGCTCGCCCAGGCGGAGGCCGCGGTCGCCCAGGATGCGATCGGCCTCGTGCACGACGGCGGCGCGGTGGAGCTGCCCGCCCCGGTGAAGTTCCCGCGCAACATCGCCTTCAACGTCGTGCCGCTCGCGGGCTCGATCGTCGACGACGGTCTCGACGAGACCGACGAGGAGAAGAAGCTGCGCAACGAGAGCCGCAAGATCCTCGAGCTGCCCGGGCTGCTCGTCTCGGGCACCTGCGTGCGGGTGCCGGTCTTCACGGGTCACTCGCTGTCGATCAACGCGACCTTCGCGAACCCGATCACTCCCGACCGCGCGCGCGAGCTGCTCGCCGACGCCCCCGGGGTGCAGCTGGCCGACGTGCCGAACCCGCTCGAGGCGGCCGGTGCCGACCCGAGCTTCGTGGGCCGCATCCGCCAGGACCATTCGGTGCCGGAGGGCAAGGGTCTCGCGCTGTTCATCTCGAACGACAACCTGCGCAAGGGCGCGGCGCTCAACGCGGTGCAGATCGCGGAGCTCGTCGCGGCGAAGCTCACGGCATCCGCGGCTCGATAGCTCAGCGGGGCGCCGCCACGTCCTGGTGGGCGAGGCGGCGCAGCGCCGCCAGCACCGGCTCGTGCGCGGCCGTGCCCAGCACGGCGTACTCGATCGCGGCGTCCGGGTCCGCGGGGATGCGGGCGATGTCGTACGCGGCGATCGCGTGCACGTGCGGGGCGTAGGCCTCGAGCCGGTCGGCGTCGAGCGGAACTCCCAGGGCGTCGGCCGCTGCGAGCGCCTGGTCGAGCTGGCGTACCGCGACGTAGCGCGGGTCGTACACCCACCCGAGCCGCTCGATCACGTCGCGGGCGCGCGGGTAGTCGTCGGCCTCCGGCACGGTGGGGGGCAGGTGGGCGAGGGCTCGCCCGAAGGCGTCGAACATCGACGGGCCGGGGTCGTCGACGACCGCAAGGACGCCCCGGGCCTGCTGCACGCTGAGTCCTACGGTCTCGGTGAGGGCCCGGATGATGCCGACCCGTCGTACGTGGCTCTCGTCGTAGGCGGCACGCGTCTGCGAGAGCGCCTCTCCCGGCGGCAGCAGACCCTCACGCAGGTAGAACTTGAGCGTCGGCACTCCCACGCCCGTGCGCCGGGACAGCTCGGACATCAGCATGGCCCACCCCTTGAATTGGATAGTATACATATCTAATATTGGATACCATGACAATCCAACCATGGACCACCATCCTCCTGGGCGCCCTGCTGCTGAGCCTGATCACCGTCGAGTCGGGCGGATGGTTCCTCACCCGGGTCGGACGCGGAGCCATCCCGGCGAACACCCTGCAGAAGAACTTCTTCCGTGCCGGGCACGCGCACGCCGCCGTGCTCCTGCTGCTGAGCGTCGCCGTGATCCCGTTGCTCGACACCGTCGAACTCCCGCTCACGATCGACCTGGTCGGCCGATTCGGCATCCCGGTGGCCGCGCTGCTCATGCCCGCGGGCTTCTTCCTCTCCGTGCTCGGACGTGACCCGCAACGACCGGGGCGGCCCTTCGTGCTGCTCTGGGTCGGAGCGGCCTCCCTCACCCTCGGGCTCGCCGCCGCCGGCATCGGTCTCGTCGTCGGGGGAGCGGCGCAGCTCCCGTAGGACCTTCGGCCGGTCGGCCCCGCGCATCCTCCCGTTTAGGATGGAGGGCGTGTCTGAACCCGTCGACGTCGTCCTCATCGGCGGAGGGGTGATGAGCGCCACCCTCGGTTCGCTGCTGCAGCAGCTCGAACCGGACTGGTCGATCACCATCCTCGAAGCCCTTCCGGAGGTCGCCCAGGAGAGCTCGAACCCGTGGAACAACGCGGGTACGGGCCACTCGGCGCTGTGCGAGCTCAACTACACGCCCGAGAAGAACGGGCAGATCGAGATCGCGCAGGCCGTCAAGGTCAACGAGCAGTTCCAGGTGTCGCGCCAGTACTGGAGCCACCTCGTCGACGCCGGGCTGCTGCCGGAGCCCACCCGCTTCATCAACCCCGTGCCGCACCTGAGCTTCGTGTGGGGCGAGTCGAACGTCGAGTACCTGCGCCGCCGCTACGAGGCTCTCAAGGACCACCCGCTGTTCCCCGGCCTCGAATTCACCGAGGACCCGCGCGTCATCCGCGAGTGGGCGCCGCTGCTGATCCCCGGTCGCAAGAAGAGCGAGAAGATCGCGGCGACCCGCATCGTCGGCGGCTCCGATGTCGACTTCGGCGCGTTGACCGAGAACCTCGTCGACGGTCTCGTCGCGCGCGGTGCGAGCCTCGCGGTCGAGCGCAAGGTCACCGGGCTCAAGCGCCTGAAGGACGGCACCTGGCGCATCACCGGACGTCACGTGGTCGGCAACACGCCGTTCGAGCTCACGGCGCGCTTCGTGTTCGTGGGCGCGGGCGGTGCCGCCCTGCACCTGCTGCAGAAGTCCGGCATCCGCGAGATCCGCGGCTACGGCGGCTTCCCGATCAGCGGCCAGTTCCTGCGCACCGACAAGCCGGAGGTCGTGGCACGCCACCAGGGCAAGGTCTACGGCAAGGCGTCGGTCGGCGCACCGCCCATGTCGGTGCCGCACCTCGACACCCGCGTCGTCGACGGCCAGGCGAGCCTGCTGTTCGGGCCCTACGCCGGGTGGACGCCCAAGTTCCTGAAGACGGGTTCGTGGTTGGACCTGTTCGCCTCGATCCGCTGGCACAACCTCGGCACGATGGTCGGGGCGGGCCTGAAGAACCTCGACCTGGTCTGGTACCTCGTCACCGAGGTGCTCGCCTCGCGGAAGAAGCAGCACGAGGTGCTCCAGCAGTTCGCGCCGACGGCACAGCAGGACGACTGGTACCGCATCACGGCCGGTCAGCGCGTGCAGATCATGAAGCGCGGCGCCGACGGCAAGGCCGTGATCCAGTTCGGCACCGAGGTGGTCGCGGGCGGCGAGGGCACGATCGCGGGCCTGCTGGGCGCATCGCCCGGCGCGTCGACGGCCGTGCCGATCATGCTCGACGTGCTCGCGACCTGCTTCCCGGATCGCATCGAGGGCTGGAAGCCGGAGCTGACCCGGATGATCCCCTCCTACGGCACGAAGCTGTCGGATGCGCCGAAGAAGGCCGCATCGGAGCTCGCGGGCACCGCGAAGACCCTCGGCCTGGCGGTCTAGCCCTCAGCTCGGCCCGAGCGCGCCGACGAGCCGGTCGAGGCCCCAGCGCCATGCCTCGTCGACGTCGCCGCCCATCCGCAGCGACCCGCCGAGCTCCATCGCGATGAACCCGTTGGCCCACGCGGTGACCAGTCGCGCGCCGTCGAGCGCGTGCGCGTCTCCGGTGAGCTCGCGGACGGCGTCGAGCAGCGGGGTGACGCTCCGCGCCAGGGCCGCTCCCTCCGGGCGCGCGGACCCGTGGGCGCCGAACACCAGCGCGTAGCCGACCGGCCGCGTGTGGGCGAACCGGCGCAACTCCTCCGCCTGCGCGCGGATTCGCTCGCGGGGATCGGGGTCGACGAGGGTCGCCTCGACCCGCGCCGTGAGCTCGGCGAGCGTCGCGGCGACGACGAGGGAGAGCAGCTCGTTGCGGTCGCGGACGCGCTTGTAGAGCGACGGGGCCCGCACCCCGACCCGCGAGGCGACGGCCTGCATGGTCAACCCCTCGGCCCCGAGCGTCTCGACGAGCTCGCAGCCCGCGGCGACGATCTCGTCGAGCGTGGTCTTCTCCGGTGCCGGCATCCGATTCCTCCTTGACGGTTTCCCGATGGCTAATTATCGTAGCCTTCATGGAACTGGCCTCGCAGCTGCGACGCATCGGCAACGATCTCATCGCCGTCCATCTCATCGTGACGGATGACGGGCTCACCCTGATCGACACGGGGCTGCCGGGCCACTACGCCGACCTGCGACGCGAGCTCGAGGCGATCGGCCGACCGCTCTCCGACATCAAGGGGATCGTGCTCACCCACGGCGACACCGACCACACCGGGTTCGCCGAGCGCCTGCGCGCCGAGCTCGGCATCCCCGTCTACGTGGGAGCCGGCGACGTCGCCCGCGCCATGGGCGAGAAGCCCCCCTCGCCGCCGAAGGACCGCCGCCGCCTCGGTCCGGTGCTCGCATTCTTCGCCTACGCGATCCGCAAGGGAGGGTTCTCGATGCCGGCCGTCGCGCAGGTCGAGGCCGTGGAGGACGGCGACGTGCTGCCCCTGCCGGGCTCGCCCGTGATCATCGGAATGCCGGGGCATTCGCCCGGCAGCATCGCGGTGCACGTTCCCGAGGCGCGCGTCGTGTTCGTGGGGGACGCGATGACCACCCGGAGTGTGCTCACGGGCTCCGAAGGCCCCCAGCCCGCCCCCTTCACCGACGACCAGGCGACCGCATCCGACTCCCTGGGGCGGCTCGCCGGTCTCGACGTCGACTGGGTGATCCCCGGCCACGGGGCACCCTGGCGCGGGGGAGCGGATGCGCTCGTCGCCGCCTACCGCCGCGCCGAGCGCGTTTGACAGCATCCGGGGCGGCACGTAGCCTCGTCGATCGTGGAGCTCTGAGTCCGACCATCCCCGCGCCCGTGGCCGACGCCCGGCGGGACTCGCCTCCCCTCGCGACCGAGGGTCGAGCCGATCGGAATCCTCCCCGTGTCATCCCTGCACCTCTCCTCTGCGCTCGTGCGCGCCGACGGGATCGGCGTCGCGTTCGGCGATCGCCGCGTCTTCGCCGATCTCTCCCTGACCGTCACGCCCGGGCAGCGCATCGGCCTGCTCGGCGAGAACGGCGCGGGCAAGTCCACCCTGCTCGCGGCGCTCGCGGGTGACCTCGAACCCGATACCGGGCGCATCGAGCGACCCGACCGCACCGCGCTGCTGCGGCAGGAGGTGCGCGCCGACCCGCGCGCGCCGGTCGCGGCCGTCCTCGAGGCCGAGCTCGGCGACCTCCGGGCGCTCGAGGCCGCGCTCGACGCGACCGCCGCCGCGCTCGCGGGCGACGATCCGGATGCCGCCGACCGCTACGCCGAGCTGCTCGCGGCGGCGGAGGCGGCCGAGCTCTGGACGCTGGAGGCCCGTCGCGACGAGATCCTCGACGGGCTCGGCGTCGCCGGCATCCCCCTCGACCGCCCCGTGGGCGAGGTCTCCGGCGGCCAGCGCAGCCGGTTCGCGCTCGCGGCGCTGCTGCTGGCGCGACCGGAGGCGCTGCTGCTCGACGAGCCCACCAACCACCTCGACGACGAGGCCGTCGGCTTCCTCGCGAGCAGGCTCCGCGCCTGGCGCGGGCCGGTGCTGTTCGCGAGCCACGACCGCGCCTTCCTCGACGAGGTGGCGACGGGCCTCGTCGACATCGATCCGTCGGCATCCGACGGGCTGACGCGCTTCGGCGGCGGCTACAGCGACTACCTCGCGGCGAAGGCTGCGGAACGCGCGCGCTGGGAGGCGCGGTTCGCCGAGGAGGCGCGCGCCGAGGAGAGGCTCGAGCGCTCCATGGCGACGGCGGCGAGCGGCACGACGACCACCCGCGTCAGACCCGACAACGAGAAGTTCGGCTGGAACCTGAAGGCCGAGAATCGCGAGCGTCAGGCGGCACGGCGCATCCGGGACGCCGCCGGACGGCTCGACGATCTACGTGCCTCCCGCGTCGGCGAGCCGCCCCCGCCGCTGAGCTTCGCGGGCATCCCGGCGGGCACCCACCCGCTCGACGGGAGCGGGCCGCTGCTCGCGGTGGAAGGGGCCCGCGTGGACGGGCGCCTGGCGATCGACGACCTCGAGGTGGCGTCCGACGCGCGGCTGCTCGTGACCGGCCCGAACGGCGCCGGCAAGTCGACGCTGCTCGGCGTGCTCGCGGGCAGGATCACCCCGGACGCGGGGCGCGTGACGCGCCGGAAGGGGCTCCGTCTCGCTGTGCTCGACCAGGACGTGCGCTGGGAGCGACCGGAGCGCACCCCGCGCGAGCTGTACGAGCGGGCCATCGGCGAACGGCGCGCGGTCGAGCTTCCCCTCGCGGGACTCGGCCTGCTGGCCGAACGGGACCTGGATCGGCCGGTCGGCGGGCTCTCGATCGGCCAGCAGCGGCGCACGGCGCTCGCCCTCATCGTGGCGCGACCCCCGCACGTGTTCCTGCTCGACGAGCCGACCAACCACCTCTCGCTCGCGCTCGCGACCGAGCTCGAGGAGGCGCTCGGGACCTACCCGGGGGCCGTGGTGGTGGCGAGCCACGATCGATGGCTGCGCCGACGCTGGGGCGGACCGGAGCTCGCGCTGGACGTCGCTTGACTCCTCGTCGAAGATATGTTCGAATCTCGACATGCGGTGGAGCGGTCAGGAACTGGGCACGGAGGCCGACGACGCACTGCCGGGTCTCGCGCGCCTGAACAACCTGGTGCGTTCGGTGCAGACCCCCGAATTCGCCGGGCTCACGTTCCACGAGGTGCTCGCGAAGTCGGCACTCAACCACGTGCCGGGCGCCGCGAAAGCGCTCCCCTTCGGCTGGACCATCAACCCCTACCGAGGCTGCAGTCACCAGTGCGTCTTCTGCTTCGCCCGCCAGACGCACACCTACCTCGACTTCGACGCGGGGCGCGACTTCGACACCCAGATCGTGGTCAAGGTGAACCTGGTGGAGGTGCTCGAGCGCGAGCTCGCGAAGCCGAGTTGGCTGCGTCCCCACGTCGCCCTCGGCACCAACACCGACCCGTACCAGCGAGCCGAAGGCCGCTATCGCCTGATGCCGGGCGTCATCGCGGCTCTCGCGGCATCCGGCACCCCGTTCAGCATCCTCACCAAGGGCACCCTGCTGCGCCGCGACATCCCCCTGCTGCAGGCCGCCGCCGAACGCGTGCCCGTCGAGACCGCCATGTCGATCGCGATCTACGACGACGAGCTGCAGCACTCGATCGAACCCGGAGCCCCGACGACGGCCGCCCGTCTCGCCACCGTGCGGGCCGTCCGCGAGGCGGGACTGCCGTGCTCCGTCTTCCTCATGCCCGTGCTGCCCCATCTCACCGACTCGCGCGACCATCTCGAGCGCGCGATCGGGGCCATCGCGGATGCCGGGGCCACGGGGGTCGCCTACAGCGCCCTGCATCTGCGCCCGGGCGCCAAGGAATGGTTCGCGGCGTGGCTCGCGAGGGAGCAGCCGCAGCTCGTGCCGCGCTACCGGGAGCTGTACGGATCGGGCGCCTACGCGTCGAAGGAGTACCGACGGCAGCTCGCGGCTCGCATCCGTCCGCTCCTGCGCCGCTACGGGCTCGAACGGCCACGGGTCGACCCGGCCACGGGCTCGCCGGGGGCTGGCACCGGTCGCAGCCCGCACGGCGTCGGAGCCCTCGCGGCAGAGCTCAGCCCGAGCGCCGCGGCGGCGTTGCAGCCGACGTTGTTCTGACCGCGTCGAGCGGCTCCCGGGGGCGGATGCGGCGGTAGGCTCATCGCATGAACCCGACGCTGAGTGCTGCCCCGGTGCGCGGCGACACCGGGGGTGCGGTGGTGCGGCTGGCGATCCTCGACGACCACGAGGTGCTGCTCGACACCCTGAGCACCTGGATCGGGCAGCATGCGCCCGATTTCGACGTCGTGCTGGGAGCGGCTAACTGGCTCCAGCTGGTGCAGAGCCCCGCCTTCCCGACCGATCTCGTGTTCATCGATCTGCAGCTGAAGGAACCCATCTCGATCGAGGCTCGGGTGCGCACCTGCCGGGCCGCCGGCGCGAAGGTGATCGTGCTCTCCAGCCTCGACACGCGAGAGGCGCGGGATCGCGCGTTCGCGGCGGGCGCCAGCGAGTTCCTCTCCAAGTCGCTGCCGATGACGGCCGTCATGGCCGCCGCACGGCGCGTCATGGGAATCGACGCGGCCGACGAGGCGGGTGCCGAGCGCGAGGCGACCGCACCCCTGCAGCAGCTGAAGCCCAAGCTCAGCCCCGGCGAGGAGGAGGCGTTCAAGCTGTACGTCTCCGGTTACAGCACGATCGCGGTCGCCGAGCGCATGAACGTGCAGTACGAGACCGCGAAGACCTACCTGCGGCGCGTCCGCGAGAAGTACGCCAAGGTGGGCCGCCCCGCGGGCAAGAAAGCCGAGTTGATCCGCCGCGCGGCGGAGGACGGATACCTCGAGTAGTGGCGAAGCTGTACTTCCGGTACGGGGCGATGAACTCCGGCAAGAGCACGGCGCTCCTGCAGGCGGCGTACAACTACGAGGAGCGCGGGCACGAGGTGCTGCTCGCGAAGCCGGCCATCGACTCGAAGGGCGAGGCGGCGATCGTCTCGCGCCTCGGCGTCGTGCGACCCGTCGACTTCACCATCGGCGCAACCGAAGACCTGCTCGAGCGCTTCCAGCGCGAGCGGGCACGGGTCGTGCAGGAGCGCGGTGCCGATGTCAGCTGTCTGCTGCTCGACGAGGCGCAGTTCCTCACCGAGGGCCAGGTCGACGACCTGCTGCGCATCGCGATCCAGCAGGATGTCCCGGTGCTCGCGTACGGCATCCGCACCGACTTCCAGACCGTCGCCTTCCCCGGCAGCAGGCGCCTGCTCGAGATCGCGCACTCCCTCGAAGAACTGAAGACGATCTGCCGCTGCGGACGCAAGGCCGTGTTCAACGGTCGGCGCATCGGCGACCGCTTCATCTTCGACGGCGACCAGGTGGCGATCGACGGTGTCGAGGTGACCTACGAGTCGCTCTGCGGCGCGTGCTACCTCGAGGAGTCCGGCGGCGTCCTCAACCGCGGATGGCGCCCGCGCATGGAGTTCAGCTACGGCACGGAGCCCGACGCCGACTTCACGTGACACGAAAGGGCCGCCCGTAGGCGACCCTTTCGTCATTGGTCGGGGTAACAGGATTTGAACCTGCGGCCTCGTCGTCCCGAACGACGCGCGCTACCAAGCTGCGCCATACCCCGTTGCTGCACGCGGCAACCTGTCAAGGATAGCCGATATCCGAGCCGGTTCGGTCCAGTGAGACCGGGGTGAGGGTCAGCACGACCGCCTCGGGCGGGCACGCGAAGCGCACCGGTGCGTAGATGGAGGTGCCGAGGCCCGCCGACACCTCGAGGAAGGCGCTGCGGGCGCCCGCGCGCCAGACCGACAGACCCTGCGCCTGCTCGCGGGGGATGTCGCAGTTCGTCACCAGCGCCGGCCGACCGGGGATGCGCACCTGGCCGCCGTGCGTGTGGCCCGCGAAGATCAGATCGGCGCCCTGGCTCACGAAGGCGTCGAGCACGCGCCGGTAGGGCGCGTGCGTGACGCCGAGGGTGAGAACCTGACGCGGCTCGCCCGTCGACCACTCGACGTTCTCGCGCATCTCCTCCACGGCGCCCGGCAGCGCACCGAGACGGTCCCATCCGCGGTGCGCGTCGCCTGTCCCCATGAACTCCAGTCGTGTGCCGTTCAGCTCGATCGCGTGCACCCGGTTGTTCAGATCCAGCCAGCCGAGACCCTCGCCGAGGAAGCGGTCGAGCTCAGCGGTGTCGAGGTCGGGCTCGGTCTTCGGGCGGCCGTGGCCGTTCTCGAAGAAATAACCGAACGGGTTCTTCAGCACGGGGCCGAAGTAGTCGTTCGACCCGTGCGCGAAGACCCCCGCCGCATCGCCGAACGGCTCGAGGGCGCGGCGCACGCCGTCGATCCCGTCGCGGTGCCCGAGGTTGTCGCCGGTGTCGATCACGAGATCCGGCTCGTACACCGCGAGCGAGCGCACGAAGTCCTGCTTCGCGCGCTGCCACGGCGCCATGTGCAGGTCGCTCAGGTGCAGGATCGTGATCGGCCGGGCGTCCGGCTCGAGCACGGCCAGGGTCTCGTGTCGCACCGTGAACCGGTTGCGCTCCACGAACACGCCCCAGGCGAGCGTCGCGAGACCCGCGGCCGCCGTCGCGCCGAGCGCTCCGGCGGCCGCGCGTCCCGTCGGCGTCATGTACAGGTGGCCTTCTTGACGGTCAGCGTGATGGCCGTGTTCTTGTTGACCACCGACCCGGCGGCGGGATCCTGTGCGATCACCTTGTTGAGGCTCGACGGCGGGTCGCCGACCGCGGCCTCCTCGCACTCCTGCGACACGTTCAGGAACCCGGCCGACTGCAGCTGGTTCTTCGCGTCGTTGAAGTTCTGGTTCGGCGTCACCACATCCGGCACGGCCGCGGCCTGGCCGTTGCTCGTGAACACCCGCACGACGGTGCCCTTCGACACCTGCGAGCCCGGAGCGGGGTCGGTCGCGACGACCGTGCCCGCGGGCAGGTCGGAGTCCATCTGGCCGCCGTCCTCGTAGGAGAGCTGCGCCTGCTCGATCGCGGCCTTGGCGATCTCGGGGGTCGTGCCGATCAGGTTGTCGGGCACGAACACCTGCACGCCCTTCAGCAGCGAGTCGTCGGGCCCCGGGAATGCGACACCCGGGTACTGGGCGTCGATCGCCTGGGCGACCGGCTTGAAGATGAAGTGGCGCAGGTTGCCGCCGTACCGTCCGGCGACGGTGATCTTGCGCATGCTCTGCTTGCCGTCGATGTTGCCCGCCCAGACCGCGGTCGAGACGCTCGTCGACGAGCCCACCATCCAGGTGTGGATGGCGTCGTTGGTCGTACCCGTCTTGCCGATGTACGGCGTGCCGTCGCGGGGGTTCGAGGCGGAACCGGTTCCGTTCATCACGGCCTGCATGGCGTACGCCGCGGTGTTGGCCACCGCCGGAGTGACGAGCGACGGACCGCATTCCGCGTTCTGGCCGGCGAGCTCCGAGCCGTCGTCGGCGACGAGCTTGTCGATGATGATCGGCTTGCAGAAGGTGCCCTGGTTGGCGATCGCCGCATAGGCGGCCGCCTGGGTCAGCGGCGCGATGTTGTTCTCGCAGCCGCCCACGATGCAGGCCGGGTTGGTGTACAGGTCCGAGCCGTCGGCCTTGCCGGTGGCGCGGTGCACGCCGATCGATGCCGCGATCTTGGCGATGTCGCACTGGTCGACCTCGGAACCCATCTGGATGAAGACGGAGTTGACGGAGCCCGCCGTGCCGCGGACCACGTTGTAGAGGCCCGACTCGCCCGAGTCGTTGCGGTAGGTGTAGTCCGGGCCGCCGTAGGGGCCGTTGCAGCTGTCCTGGAACTTCGCCATCGGCGTCGCGCGGATGCTCGCGTTGAAGGTCTCGTTGACGCCGTGGCCCGCCGCGAGGAACGCGAGCAGGGTGTACGGCTTGTACGTCGAACCGGGCTGGAAGCCCTTCGACCCGCCGTGGGTGACGTCGCCCGTGAAGTTGACGGCGGTGGTCGTCTGCGGATCGCCCGTGCCGGTGTCGTCGAACGTCTTGTTCTCGGCCATGATCAGGATCCGCCCGGTGCCGACCTGCACACTCGCGACGGCGGCACCCAGCTGCATGCGGGTCTCGGTGGCCGGGGCCATCTCGCCCGCGACCGCGGTGGCGTAGGCCTGGAGGCTGGGGTTGATGGTGAGGTAGACCTTGAGGCCGCCCTGGCGCCAGCGGGCCAGCTGCTCCTCCTTGGTGGCGCCGAGCGACGACACCTCGCCGTTGAGGATGGTCTTCAGCGCGTAGTCGCAGGGGAAGCGGTACTCGACGGGAGCCGAGGAGCATCCGCTGCGGGGAGCGTTCTGGCTCACCGTGGTCTCGTCGACCGGGGTGGCGATCGCCTCCTGGTACTCCTCGTCGGTGAGGTGGCCCTGCGTGTGCATCCAGCCGAGGATCACGTCGCGACGCGCCTTGTTGGCGGCGAAGTTGTCGGCGGTGTAGAGGCCGTTCTTCGACGGGTTCTGCACGATCGCGATGAGGCTCGCGGCCTGCGCCGGCGTGACCTCCTTGGCGGAGGTGCCGAAGTAGCGCTGGGCGCCCGCCTCGACCCCGTAGGTGGTCTGACCCATCAGCACGATGTTGAGGTAGCCCTCGAGGATCTGGTCCTTCGTGTACTTCTTCTCGAGGCTGATCGCGAGCTTCATCTCCTTGAGCTTGCGGTTCAGGTCGGGGTACGTGGCGTCGATGATCGCCTGCTTGTACTCGTCTTCGCTGAGGTCGGTGTTGTTCACGGCCTTCAGCACGAGGATGTTGCGCACCAGCTGCATCGAGAGCGTCGAGGCGCCCGACTCGCTCGTGCCCGTCGCCTGCCCGATCGCCGCGCGGACGAGCGACGGCACGTCGACGCCGCCGTGCTCGTAGAAGCGCCGGTCCTCACCGTCGATGGCGGCCCACTTGAGGTCGTCGTCGATGGAGTCGAGGCTGACCTCCTCGCGGTTCTGGTCGTAGTAGTCGGCGACGGTGATCTCCGTGCCGTCGGCGGGGTTGACCGCGACGAAGGTGTTGCGCTGGTGCTGCGAGGTGATCTCGATGTAGTCCGGGAGGTCCTGGAAGACGTTGATCGAGTTGTTGGCGGTCATGCCGGTGACGGCGATGGCCGGAGCGACCATGACGGTCACGAGGAGTCCGGCGATCGCGCTGAAACCGAGGAGGCCGGCGCCTGCGCCGAGCAGACTTCTGGCCGTGGATCCTGATGCGGGCATAGGGTTCAGGGTACGGGAACTCTCCTGCCCGATAGCTGAACGGAACCCCCAAAAGTGCCGACCTGGGAATATCTCACCACGCCGTTGCTCATCCACAACACGACCGCGATCCTCAACAACTGGGGTTCCCAGGGCTGGGAGCTCGTCCAGATCGTCACCGGGCCGGAGGGCGGGCTCGTCGCCTACCTGAAGCGCCCCATCGAAGGAGAGAACGCATGACCGTCGCCGACCGCCTCGCCGAACTGGGCCTCGCCCTGCCGCCCGTCGTGAAGCCCGTGGCGGCCTACGTGCCGGCGCAGGTATCCGGCAACCTCGTCTTCACCGCGGGCCAACTGCCGATGATCGGCGGCGTGCTTCCGGCGGTCGGAAAGGTCGGATCCGAGATCGGCGCCGACGAGGCGAAGGAGTTCGCCCGTGTGTGCGCCCTCAACGCGCTCGCCGCGGCCGAGAGCGTCATCGGCTCGCTCGACCGCGTCACGCGCGTCGTGAAGGTCGTCGGCTTCGTGGCATCCGCCCCCGACTTCACCGGCCAGCCCGGTGTGATCAACGGCGCCTCCGAACTGCTCGGCGAGGTCTTCGGCGAGGCCGGAGCCCACGCCCGCTCCGCGGTCGGCGTCGCCGTGCTCCCGCTCGACGCGCCGGTCGAGGTGGAGCTCATCCTCGAGTTCGCGTAGGTCAGTCCTCGGCGGGGGCTCCGGTGCGGAGCTTGTCGCTGATGATCTGCATCACGGAGGTGTCGGCGAGCGTCGTCGTGTCGCCGATCGCGCGTCCCTCGGCGACGTCGCGCAGCAGGCGGCGCATGATCTTGCCGGAGCGCGTCTTCGGCAGCTCGGTCACGATGTAGACGTCGCGGGGTCGCGCGATCGCACCGATCGCCTGCGAGACGTGGCCGCGCAGCAGCTGCACGAACTCCTCGTCGCTGTGCTCCTCGCGGTGCGACTGCTTCACGATCACGAACGCGACGACCGCCTGACCGGTGGTCTCATCCGATGCGCCCACCACCGCCGCCTCGGCGACCATCGGGTTGCCGACGAGCGCCGACTCGATCTCGGTCGTCGACAGCCGGTGCCCCGACACGTTCATGACGTCGTCGATGCGGCCGAGCAGCCAGATGTCGCCGTCCTCGTCGACGTGCGCACCGTCGCCCGCGAAGTATCGCCAGCCCTGATCCCGGAACTTCTCCCAGTAGGTCTCGACGAAGCGCTCCGGGTCGCCCCAGATGCCGCGCAGCATCGACGGCCACGGCTCCCGCACCGTCAGCAGGCCGCCGTTCGGCGGGTCGACGCGGGTGCCGTCGTCGGCGAGGATGTCGATCGTCACGCCCGGCTGCGGCACCTGGGCGCTGCCCGGCTTCAAGGTCGTGACGCCCGGCAGGGCGGAGATCATGATGGCGCCCGTCTCGGTCTGCCACCAGGTGTCGACGATCGGGGTGTCGCCGCCGCCGATGATGTCGCGGTACCAGACCCACGCCTCCGGGTTGATCGGCTCGCCGACCGACCCGAGCAGGCGGATGCTCGACAGGTCGAACCCCTGCGGGATCTGGCGCCCGAGCTTCATGAAGGAGCGGATGGCGGTGGGCGCCGTGTAGAGGATCGTCACCCGGTACTTCTCGATGAGCTCCCACCAGCGCCCCGGGTGCGGGGTGTCGGGGGTGCCCTCGTACATGAGCTGGGTGGCGCCGTTGGCGAGCGGGCCGTAGACGACGTAGCTGTGCCCGGTGACCCATCCGATGTCGGCGGTGCACCAGTACACGTCGGTCTCGGGGTGCAGGTCGAAGACGTCGTGGTGGGTCGCTGCGGCCTGGGTCAGGTAGCCGCCGCTCGTGTGCAGGATGCCCTTCGGCTTCCCGGTGGTACCGGAGGTGTAGAGGATGAACAGCGGGTTCTCGGCCTCGAAGCCGCGCGCCTCGTGGTCGAGGTCGGCGTCGGCCATCGCCTCGTCCCACCACAGGTCGCGACCCTCCGTCCAGGCGACCTCGTTGCCGCCGCGCTTCACGACGACGACGTGCTCGACGCTCGTCTCGCCCTCGAGCGCCGCATCGACGGTGGCCTTGAGCGGGAACACCTTGCCCTTGCGGTAACCCCCGTCGGCGGTGATGACGAGCTTGGCCTCGGCGTCCTCGATGCGGGCGCGCAGGCTCTCGGCGCTGAAGCCGCCGAAGACGACGGAGTGGACGGCGCCGAGGCGGGCGACGGCGAGCATCGCCACGACGGCCTCCGGCACGACCGGCATGTAGATGGCCACCCGATCGCCCTGGCCCACGCCGAGCGCGGCGAGGGCGTTGGCGGCGCGCTTCACCTCGGCGGTGAGCTCGGCGTAGGTGATGCTGCGGGAGTCGCCGGGCTCGCCCTCCCAGTGGATGGCGACCCGGTCGCCGTTCCCGGCGAGCACGTGGCGGTCGAGGCAGTTGTAGGCGACGTTGAGGGTGCCGTCGGCGAACCACTTCGCGAACGGCGGGTTCGACCAGTCGAGCACCGTCTGGAACGGCGTGTGCCAGTGCAGCTCGCGGGCACGGTCGGCCCAGTAGCCGAGCCGATCCTCCGCGGCGCGTTCGGAGAGCTCGGGCCCGGCCACGCGGTCCGCGACGAACGCGGGGTCCGGCGCGAAGCGGCGGGTCTCGGTGAGCAGGCTGTCGATCGAGTTCTGGGACATCTTCATCCTTGTGTCGATTCGCGACCGTGCCTGGTAGTCGCGCGGAATCCTCCGGTGAACGACCCGATCCTATCGGCACCCGCGCGGCGGTCTCGGGTCGACCGGGGCCGCGTCGGCCAGCGGTGGCGGGCGGGCGGACGAGCGGGTCGGCGAGCGGCGGAATTCGTCCGTTGCAGAGGGGGGCTCTTGCAGTAGACTCTGGGCACCGAGCGTAACCTCTCGGATTTCGCGGCATCGGATTCCCCCCAAATAACGGTGCTGCGGTGGCGGCGCCCATTCCCCCCAATTGGGCGCCGCCCCTCCGTATAACCGGTGCGGTCGTGCGTGCCGCTCCTCCTTCTCCGCGCCTGCGTGGGTCCATCCACCGATGCGGCGGACGCGCTCCACGAGGCGTCAGCCGTCGGGCAGCGTCGCCGTATGTCCGCCGATCGCGTCCCGCTTCGCCGGCTCCCCGAGCGGGTGTCGTTCGGGCCGCTCGCGGCGGCGGTCGCCGACCCCGAGGCGACGGACGTGTTCCTCAATCCCGACGGCTCGGTCTGGGTGGATCACGGTGACGGGGCGCGGCCGGTGCCCGGGTTGCGGGTGCCGGCAGGGGAGGCGCGCGAGCTCGCCGTGCGGCTCGTCGCGGCGGGAGGCCGTCATCTCGACGACGCGACGCCGGCGGCCGATGTGCGGATCGGGGGCGGCATCCGGGTGCACGGGGTGCTGCCGCCGATCTCGCCCGATGCGGCGGTGGTCTCGATCCGGCTGCCTCGCGACGACGGACTCGACCTCGACGCGCTCGAGGCCCGCGGCATGTTCGCCTCGGTGCCGCGGGCGCTGGTCGACGACCTCGTGCGCCGCCGGGCCAACGTGCTCGTCACCGGAGCGGGCGGATCCGGCAAGACGACGCTCCTCGGCGCGATGCTCGCGAGCGCCCCCGCGGCCGAGCGTCTCGTGGTGGTCGAGGATGTCGCCGAGCTCCGCATCCCGCATCCCCACGTCGTGCGGCTGGAGGCCCGTCAACCGAACCTCGAGGGTGCGGGTGCGGTCGGCCTCGACCGCCTCGTCCGGGAGGCGTTGCGGATGCGCCCCGATCGCCTCGTGGTGGGGGAGTGCCGTGGGGCCGAGCTCCGGGAGCTGCTGACGGCGCTCAACACCGGCCACGACGGCGGAGCCGGCACGCTGCACGCCAACTCGCTCGGCGATGTTCCGGCGCGCCTCGAGGCGCTCGGCGCGCTCGCGGGGTGGTCGGCATCCGCTCTCGCCCGGCAGGCGGTCAGCGCCGTCGACGCGGTGCTGCAGCTCGGGCGGAGCCCCGACGGCACCCGGGGCATCCGCGAGGCGGGGCGGCTGCGGCTCACGGGTCGGGGGCGGCTCGTCGCGGAGCCCACGTGAGGCTCCGGTTGCGGTCGACGACCGCCGCTCCCGCATCCGCGGCCGGGTTCGACGACGTCGCGGACGCGGTCCACCGTCTGGCCATCCTGCTGGCGGCCGGGCTGGAACCGCTGGCCGCTCTGCGCGCGCTCGAGCCCGCCCCGCCGCCGATCGCGGCCGCGGCCGCCTGCGAGGGACCGATGGAGGTTCCGGGAGCCCTGCTCGCCGCGGCGGGCGCGGGGGAGGCGGCGGGCGGCTGGGCCTATCTCTCCGCGTGCTGGAGCATCGCGACCGAGGTCGGCGCGCCGCTCGCGCCCGCGCTCGAACGAGCCGCCGACACCCTGCGCGCTCTCGCCGATGCCGAGCGGCAGGTGGATCTGGCGCTCTCCGGGCCGCTCGCGACGGCCCGGACCGTGGCGCTGCTGCCGCTCGCGGGGATCGGGATGGCCCTGCTGATCGGGGCGGACCCGATCGGCGTCGTGGTGGGCACCGTGCCCGGGGCGCTCTCGGCCGCGCTCGGCACGGCGGTGTTGCTGCTCGGCATCCGCTGGAACCGCCGCCTGGCGGGCGCGGCCCGCGTGTCCGACCCGCTCGCCGGGCTCGGGCACGAGCTGCTGGCCCTCGCGCTCTCGGGGGGCGCCGCCCCCGACACCGCCCGCGCGCGGGTCGCCGCTGCGGCCCGCCGCGTGGGCGTGCCGATCGACCTCGACGCCGCGGAGGCGTCGCTCGGCTTCGCGGTGCGTGCCGGCGTTCCGATCGCGACACTGCTGGGGGCCGAGGCCGCGCGGTGCCGGCGGCTGGCGCTCGCCGAGGTGCTGCAGCGTGCGGGGCTGCTCGGCACCCGGCTGCTCGCGCCGCTGGCGCTGTGCTTCCTGCCCGGGTTCGTGCTGCTCGGGGTGGTGCCGCTCATGATCGGGATCCTGCGCGACGCGCTCGCCGGCTTCTGATGCGTCGTCCCCCGTCGAGCAGCGGAGCGCGCGTCCACGGGCCGGGTGCGAGCGAGCCCGCGGTCGACGGATTCGACCGACCATGGTGTCGTCGTGCCGACACCGAGACAGGGAGTCCCCATGAGAAACCGCATCCTGCGCCGGCTGGCCGCACGAGCTTCCCGCGACGAGGGCGCCGCCACCGCCGAGTACGCGATCACGATCATGGCCGCGGTCGGCTTCGCCGGCCTGCTGGTCGTGATCATGCGCTCGCCCGAGGTGCAGCAGATCCTGACCGACCTCGTGCGGAATGCGCTCGCGTTCGGCGGCTGACGACCGCGGAGGGGTCGCGGCCGAGTTCGCGGTCGCGCTCCCGGCCGTCGTGCTCGTGCTGGGGCTCTGCGTCGGAGCCGTCGGGGTCGGATCCCAGCACGTGCGACTGCAGGACGCGGCGGCCGACGCCGCGCGCGGCCTCGGACGCGGTGAGAGCGCCGGGCAGGTGACAGCACGCGCGGCGGCGGCGTTCCCGGGGGTTCGACTCCGCTCGTGGACCGGGGGAGATCTGGTGTGCGCACGCCTCACGGCGGCGGCCCGGGGCCCCGCCGCCGTCGCGGGCCTCGAGCTCGCGGCCGAGAGCTGCGCGGTGGACGGCGGGCGGTGACGGTCTCCCGGGGTGGGCGTCGGCCACGCGCGGATGCGGGGTCGGGGGGCGTGCTCGCGATCGCGATCGTCGGCACCACGGTCGTGACCGCCCTCGCCGGGCTGTCGATCGGCTCCGCACTGGCCGTGCGGCAGCGGGCGGTGGCCGCGGCCGACGCCGCCGCGCTCGCGGCGGCCGACGCCCTGCTCGGCGCCGTGCCCGGCGATCCGTGCGCCCTCGCCGCCGAGGTGGCCGCAGCGCACCGCGTGGCTCTCGCGGCGTGCGAGCTCGGCGGAGCCGAGGCGCGGGTCGTCGTGTCGACCGAGGCGCTCGGTGTGCCGATCTCCGTCGGATCGCGGGCCGGTCCGACGCCCTGACGGGTCCGCATCCGCGGGACCTTCGACCTGCGCGACCACGAGCCCCGGCTCGGACTGTATGTGTATGGTGTGCTCCGGATAGAGGAGGAACCCCCAGTGCCCAGCAAGAAGCTCGTGATCGTCGAGTCGCCGGCCAAGGCGCGCACGATCGCGCAGTACCTCGGCGACGGATACGAGGTGCAGGCCTCCGTCGGGCACATCCGCGACCTCATCGACACGAAGGACCTTCCGCCGGAGCTCAAGAAGGGCAGCCTCGGCAAGTTCTCGGTCGACGTCGACAACGGCTTCGAGCCGTACTACGTGGTCTCCGACAGCAAGAAGAAGACGGTGTCGGAGCTCAAGCGCGCGCTCAAGGACGCCGACGAGCTCTACCTCGCGACGGATGAGGACCGCGAAGGGGAGGCGATCGCCTGGCACCTGCTCGAGGTGCTGAAGCCGAAGGTCCCCGTCAAGCGCATGGTGTTCCACGAGATCACGAAGGATGCGATCCAGCGCGCCGAGCAGAACCCGCGCGAGCTCGACACGGCGCTCGTCGACGCGCAGGAGACCCGCCGCATCCTCGACCGCCTCTACGGCTTCGAGGTGTCGCCGGTGCTCTGGCGCAAGGTCGGCCCGGGCCTGTCCGCAGGCCGCGTGCAGTCGGCCGCCACACGACTCGTGGTCGACCGCGAGCGCGAGCGGCTCGCGTTCGTGTCGGCCAACTACTGGGATCTGTCGGCCGCCTTCACCCCGACGGATGCCGACTCCGCATTCAGTGCCAAGCTCGCGCGCCTCGAAGGGCGCCGTATCGCCCAGGGCGGCGACTTCGACGACACCGGGGCGCTGAAGGCCGACGCGATCGCGCTCGACGAGCGCGCCGCCGACACCCTCGTCGACGCGCTGCGCGCGCCCACCGCGACCTTCACCGTCGCGAAGCTCGAGACGAAGCCCTACTCGCGCAAGCCCGCCGCACCCTTCACCACCTCGACCCTCCAGCAGGAGGCCTCGCGCAAGCTGCGCTTCTCGGCCCGCATCACGATGAGCCTCGCCCAGTCGCTCTACGAGAACGGCTACATCACCTATATGCGCACCGACTCGACCACGCTCTCGCAGCAGGCGGTCGACGCGGCACGCAACCAGGCCGTCAAGCTGTACGGCGCGGACTCGATCCCCGAGAACCCCCGCGTCTACTCCTCGAAGTCGAAGAACGCCCAGGAGGCCCACGAGGCGATCCGCCCGTCGGGCGACGTCTTCCGCACCCCCTCCGAGCTCAGCTCGCAGCTGCGCGGCGACGAGTTCAAGCTCTACGACCTCATCTGGAAGCGCACCGTCGCCTCGCAGATGGCCGACGCGAAGGGCTCGACCGCCACGGTCACGATCGCGGCCGACGGCGGCGAGGGCGCACACGCCGAGTTCACCGCATCCGGAACCGTCATCACCTTCCGCGGCTACCAGGCCGCCTACGAGGAGGGGCGCGACGAGGTGCGGGGCGCCGAGGCGGAGGCCAGCGCCAAGTTGCCGCCGCTCGAGGAGGGGCAGGCCCTGAGCGTCGCCGAGCTCGAGGCCAAGGGCCACGACACGACGCCACCCCCGCGCTACACCGAGGCGAGCCTCGTGAAGGCGCTCGAGGAGCTCGGCATCGGCCGGCCCTCGACCTACGCCTCGATCATCTCCACGATCATCGACCGCGGCTACGTCACCCCGCGCGGCCAGGCGCTCGTGCCCAACTGGATCGCCTTCAGCGTGGTGCGGTTGCTCGAAGACCACTTCTCGGAGCTCGTGGAGTACGACTTCACCGCCGAGATGGAGGACGACCTCGACAAGATCGCCGGCGGCGAGGCCGACCGGGTGGACTGGCTCACCCAGTTCTACTTCGGGGGCGGCGAGCACCCGGGCCTGCGCGAGATCGTCGACAACCTCGGCGACATCGACGCCCGCGCCATCAACTCGATCCCAATCGACGACGGCGTCACCCTGCGGGTCGGAAAGTACGGCCCCTACCTCGACGTGGTCGAGGAGGGTTCGGAGACCACCCGCAAGATCAACCTGCCGGAGGGCCTCGCGCCCGACGAGCTGACCCCGGCGAAGGCCCGCGAGCTCATCGAGGCGCCCGTCGTCACCGACCGCGTGCTCGGCGAGAACCCGGCGAACGGCAAGACGATCGTCGTGAAGGACGGGCGCTACGGCCCGTACGTGACCGAGCTCGCGCCCGAGCCCGAGGCGGCACCGGTCGAGGAGGTCGCCGTCGACGCGGCGACGGGCGAGGTCCTCGACGCGAAGCCGAAGAAGAAGAACACCAAGAAGACCGCCGCGGTGAAGCCGCGCACGGCATCCCTCTTCAAGGACATGGAGCCGGCGACGGTCGACCTCGACACCGCGCTCAAGCTGCTCGACCTGCCGCGCACCGTCGGCGAGGACCCGGAGTCGGGCGAGCCGATCACCGCGCAGAACGGGCGCTACGGCCCCTACCTCAAGAAGGGCACCGACTCGCGCTCGCTCGAGAGCGAGGAGCAGATCTTCACGATCGAGCTCTCGGCGGCCCTCGAGATCTTCGCCCAGCCCAAGTACGGCGCCCGCCGCGCCTCGAGCGCCCTCAAGGAGTTCGAGGCCGACCCGACCAGCGGCAAGCCCATCCGGGTGCGCGACGGACGTTTCGGTCCGTACGTCACCGACGGGGTCACCAACGCGACGATCCCGCGCGGCGTGACCGTCGAGGAGGTCGACTTCGAGCGGGCGGTGCAGCTGCTCGCCGACAAGCGCGCCAAGGGACCCGCCAAGCCGAAGACGACCTCGCGCGCCCGCAAGCCGGCGGCGGCGAAGAGGCGCTGACGGTGGCGCGCGGGCTGTTCCTCACCTTCGAGGGCGGCGACGGCTCCGGCAAGTCCACCCAGTCGGCGCTCGTGACCGAGTGGCTCACCCGGCAGGGTCGCACCGTCGTGCACTCGCGCGAGCCGGGCGGCACCGAGCTCGGCGTCGAGCTGCGGGAGATCATCCTGCACCGTCGGGGCTACATCGCCCCGCGCGCCGAGGCGCTGCTGTACGCGGCCGACCGCGCCCAGAACATCGCGACGGTGGTGCGGCCGGCGCTCGAGCGCGGCGACATCGTGATCCAGGACCGCTACCTGGACTCGTCCGTCGCCTACCAGGGTGCGGGGCGGGTGCTCGACCCCGATGAGGTGCGCGAGGTCTCGCTGTGGGCGACCGAGCGCCTGCTGCCCGACCTGACGATCCTGCTCGATCTCGACATCGAGACCGGGCGCGCCCGCCTCGACGACGCCCGCACCCGCTACGACCGGCTCGAGGCCGAGGCGGCCGAGTTCCACCACCGCGTGCGCGAGGCGTACCTGGCGCTCGCCGAGGCCGAGCCCGAGCGCTTCCTCGTGCTCGACGCGACGCGTCCCGTCGCCGAGCTCGCCGAGGCCATCCGGCACCGGGTGTCGGAGCTGCTCGCGTAGTCTCCCACTGTGGGCATCTGGGACGAGCTGACCGGTCAGGCGGACGCGATCGCGACCGTGCGCGCCGCGGCCACGGGCGACGGGCTCGCCCACTCCTGGCTCATCACCGGTCCCCCCGGGTCGGGACGGTCGACGCTCGCGTACGCCTTCGCGACCGAGCTGCTGGCACGCCCCGAGGTGCCGGGCGACCTCGAGCACACCGCCGCGCAGGTCGCCGCGCGCACCCACCCCGACATGGCGGTCCTCACCACCGAGGCCGTCATCATCAAGATCGAGGACGTGCGGCGTCTCGTCGCCGCGAGCCAGTTCTCGCCGGCCGTCGGCCGCCACCGGGTCATGGTCATCGAGGACGCCGACCGCATGACGGAGCGCACCTCGAACGTGCTGCTCAAGGCGCTCGAGGAGCCGCCGGAGCGCACCATCTGGATCCTTTGCGCCCCGAGCGAAGCCGACCTGCTGCCGACGATCCGCTCCCGGGTGCGCTCGGTGCGACTGCGGGTGCCGAGCGTCGACGACGTCGCCGAGCTCATCTCGCGGCGCGACGGCATCAGCCTGCCCGAGGCCACCCGCGCGGCGCGCGAGGCGCAGGCGCACATCGGCATGGCGCACCGCCTCGCGACCGACGAGCAGGCCCGCACCCGCCGCCGCCGCACGATGGAGCTCGCCCTCGGCATCCGCAGCGTCTCCGCCGCGGTGCTCGGCGCCGCGGAGCTGCTCGAGCTCGCCGGGCAGGACGCCCAGGCCATCACCGCGGAGCGGGATGCCGAGGAGCGCGAGCAGGCGCTCCGCTCGCTCGGGGTGGAACCCGGGGGCACCGTCCCCCCGGCGCTCCGCGCCCAGCTGAAGGCTCTCGAAGAGGATCAGAAGCGTCGCGCGACCCGCAGCCTGCGCGACGGCATCGACCGGATCCTCGTCGACCTGCTCTCGCTCTACCGCGACGTGCTGCTGCTGCAGCTCGGCGTCGACATCGAGCCCGTGAACCTCGCGATCTATGCGGAGCTCGCGCAGGCGGCCACGCGGGCCACCCCGGCCGAGACACTCGCCACCCTCGACGCGATCACCGAGGCCCGCACCCGTATCGAAGGCAACGTCGCGCCCGCGCTCGCGCTCGAGGCGATGCTCGTCACGGCCATCCGGCGCGTCCCGGCGGCGTCGCGGTGAGTCGGCATGGTCGCGGGCGCGCCGCGCGCGCCCTGCTCGCGTTCGTCGCGGTGAGCGTGCTGCTCACCGGATGCGTGTCGTGGTTCCAGGCGCCCCGCCCGTCGGCGACCTCCACGCCCACCGGCGAGCAGGTGTCCGCCGAGCTGGCGCCCTACTACCACCAGGTGCTGCGCTGGACCGGATGCGGTGGGGGCCTGCAGTGCGCCACCGCGACCGCCCCGCTCGACTGGGACGACCCGGGCGCCGACACCATCGAGCTCGCGCTCATCCGTCAACCCGCCACGGGTGGCGCCGCGCAGGGCTCGCTGCTCATCAACCCCGGCGGTCCGGGTGGCTCCGGAGTCGGCTTCATCCGCGACTCGATCGACTTCGCGGCGAGCGACACCCTGCAGCGCGACTTCGACGTCGTCGGCTTCGATCCGCGCGGGGTCGGCGCGTCGACCCCGATCGACTGCACGGCGGACGACGCCGCGCTCGACGACTACATCTACGGCATCGTGCCGGGCGAGCGCGGCTCCGACGCCTGGATCGCGGCGAGCGCGCAGAAGAACGCCGCGTTCGGCCAGGGGTGCCTCGAGCACAGCGGACAGCTGCTCGCCCACGTCGACACCGAGAGCGCGGTGCGCGACCTCGACATGCTGCGCGCCGCCCTCGGCGACGCCGCCCTCGACTACCTCGGATACTCCTACGGCACCTACCTCGGCGCGCGCTACGCCGAGCGCTTCCCCGACAAGGCGGGGCGCCTGGTGCTCGACGGCGCACTCGACCCGTCGGCGACCGAGTTCGACGTGACGCTCACCCAGGCGGTGGGATTCGAGAGCGCCCTCACGGCGTACCTCACCGACTGCCTCGACCGCGACGACTGCCCGTTCACGGGGTCGGTGGATGCGGCCCGTGCGCGCATCGCGGGCCTGCTGCACGAGCTGGACGCGCATCCGCTGACCGCCGACGACGGGCGGCGTCTCGGTGCCAACACCATGTTCAGCGCGATCATCCTGCCGCTCTACAACGAGGGCAACTGGAGCTATCTCGACGAGTTGTTCACCGACACCGTCGCGGGCGGCACCGACACGGCCTTCTTCCTCGCCGACGTCTACAACGATCGCGAGAGCGACGGCAGCTACTCCTCGAACGGCACCGAGGCGTTCATCTCGATCAACTGCCTCGACTATCCGAGCGACGCGGACCCGGCCACGATGCGCAGCGAGGCCGCGGAGCTCGAGGAGCAGGCGCCGGTGTTCGGACCGTGGATGGCGTACGGCGGCACCCTGTGCCCGCAGTGGCCGTTCCGGTCGACGGTCGAGCGCGGGCCGATCACCGCCCCGGGGTCGCCCGACATCCTCGTCGTCGGCACCACCAACGACCCGGCGACCCCCTACGTCTGGGCGCAGGCGCTCGCCGGCCAGCTGGAGCACGGGCATCTCATCACCCACGTGGGCGAGGGGCACACCGCCTACGGCGAGAGCGAGTGCGTGACCCAGGTGGTCGACGCGTTCCTCGTCGACGGCACGGTGCCGGCATCCGACCCCATGTGCTGAGACCGCCGACGCATCGGCTATGCTCGGAGGCTGTGCCGCTGCTCGCAGCGCACGCCGCCTTAGCTCAGTCGGCAGAGCGTCTCACTCGTAATGAGAAGGTCGTGGGTTCGATTCCCACAGGCGGCTCCACATCTGTTCTCAGCCGCGTACCCCCAGGCCGGGGGGTCGACGCGTCCGTCCACCCGGCGTAGCCTGGCACGCGTAGCGCAGCCTGTGGGGGGAGGCGCTATCCGGCTCCTGTGGGGGGAGGCGGAATCTTCTTGAACTGGGGGGTTCAAGAGTGTTCAAGCGCACACTTCTCGTGGGGACGGTCTTCGGTGCCGTGCTCGCGCTCGGCCTGCCGTTCGTCGGCGGGGGCGGACCCGCGCTCGGATCGTCCGCGTTCGCGGAGGAGGCCGCGGTGCTGCCCGTCGCCGCCACCTCGCCGCTCGCCACGACCGGCCGCATCGGCGACACGGCATCCGCGGTCGCCGCGGTCGCCATCGCGGCCGAGCCTGCGGTGATCGTCGCCGCCGCGACCGCACCGAACCCGAAGGTCGATACGGAGCACCTCGCCCAGAAGCCCGTGCCGAAGCCCGTCGTGGTGCCGCAGACCGCCGCCGCCCAGCGCAGCGGCACGGCCGCGCGCGTCGCCGCGAAGCAGGCGGCCGGCCAGAGCTGCCCGGGCAACGTCGGCGGATCGGTGCCGGGCGCGCCGGGAATCACCTCGGCCGGGGGCGTCGCCGGCACCACGACCTCCGACCTGCAGTCGTTCGCGACCCGCTACAACGCGATCCGCGTCGCCAACTGCCTCGAGCCGGTGCCCATGTCGAACTTCCGCTACGACCCGTGCATGGAGCAGCGGCTGTTCTGGATCGCCGAAGACCCCAGCCCCGACGTCAACAGCGCCTGGGGGCACAACGGCACCCCGCGCTCCGACGGTGCGCCCGCGGTCGGATGCGACGGCAACCTGGCCGGCGGCTCCGGCAACACCGGTACGACGGTCGCGCAGAAGTGGTGGGACTCCGCCGCCCACCAGAAGTCGCTCTACCGCCCCACCTACACGGGATCGATGGGCGGCGTGGTCATCTGCTTCGCGATGGTGCACGGTGGGCTGCCGAACGACGGCTACGCCTTCACCCGTGCCGCCGCGCGCTGGGGCGGCTGCTAGCTCCGAGACTCCGCGGGGTCGCACATCCGGGGCCGCTCAGGCGGACGGGAGACGGGTGCGCGACCTCGCGGTCATCCCTACGCTGGGACCATGACCGATCGACTGCGCTGGGGCATCCTCGGCACCGGGGGCATCGCCCGCTCGTTCACCTCCGACCTCGACCTGACCGGCTTCACCGTCACGGCCGTCGGCTCGCGCACGCAGGAGTCCGCCGACGCGTTCGCCGCGACGCACGGCATCCCGCGCGCCCACGGCAGCTACGAGGCGCTCGCCGCCGACCCCGAGGTCGACGCGATCTACGTCTCCACCCCGCACCCGTACCACGCGGAGAACGCGCTGCTCGCCCTCGAGCACGGCAAGCACGTGCTCGTCGAGAAGCCCTTCGCGCTCAACGCCGTCGAGGCGCTGCGCGTGGTCGAGCTCGCCGAGCAGAAGCGGCTGGTGGTGCTCGAGGCGATGTGGACCCGCTGGCTGCCGCACATGGTGCGGGTGCGCGAGCTCATCGCGTCGGGTGCGCTCGGCGAGGTGCGCGCGCTCATCGCCGACCACGACCAGAAGCTGCCCACCGATCCGCAGCACCGGCTGCAGAACCCCGACCTCGGCGGTGGGGCGCTGCTCGACCTCGGCATCTACCCGGTGTCGTTCGCCTGGGACGTGTTCGGCGAACCCTCGAGCGTGCACGCCATCTCCTCGCCGACCGCGACCGGGGTCGACCGGCAGACGGCGATCATCCTCGGCTACCCGGGGGGCGAGCAGGCGGTGCTGCACACGCAGCTCGACGCCCGGGGACCGTCGACGGCGGTGGTCGTCGGCACCGAGGCGCGCATCGAGATCGACCCCGTCTGGTACACGCCCACCTCGTTCTCGCTCATCGACCCCGCGGATGCCGTGATCGAGCGCTTCGACGAGCAGGTGCCGGGGCGCGGGATGCAGTTCCAGGCGGCCGAGCTCGAGCGGATCGCGGCCTCCGGCGCGCTCGCGGGGGAGGCCCTGCCGCCGCGGGAGTCGGTCGCGATCATGGGGACCCTCGACGAGATCCGCCGGCAGATCGGACTCCGGTACCCCGGTGAGTAGGGCCGTCGCCCGTCCGGGCGTCCAGGCGCCGCTGGCTATCATGTTCCGGTGACCGACGAGCAACCGACCTCGCGCCGCGCTGCCCGCGAGGCGGCGAAGAGCGCGCCGCCGGCCGCGGCCGCCGCCGCCGTGGCGGGAGGGCCGGAGGCTGCCGCCGGCACGACGACGGGGGGCGGTCTCGGCGCGATGCTGCGTCGCCATCCGGTGGCCTGGCTGGTCTCCGCGGGAGCGCTCGCCTTCGCGCTGCTCGGCACCGGTTCGGTGTTCGCGGGCGTCGCCTGGGCCTCGCGCGCCGAACCCGTGGCAGCTGCCGAGACGCCGACGCCGACGGTCGATCCGGCGCGTGCGGTGTCGGATCAGCCCGCGACCGCGAGCAGGTTGCGCACGTGCTCCGTGGCCGGGCAGGCGGCCGACGGGCGACTCATGTCGCTCGAGGGATACGTCATGCGCGCGGACACCGGCGAGGTGCTGTTCGACCGCAGCGGCTCCACCCCCGCGCGCACCGCATCCGTGCTCAAGGTGTTCACGGCCGCAGCCGCGATCTCGCGCCTCGGCCCCGACTTCCAGATCACGACCAGCGTCTACGAGGGCTCGAGTCCCGGCACGATCGTGCTGGTCGGCCGCGGCGATGCGACGCTCTCGGCGCTGCCGGCGGGCCAGGAGAGCTTCTACCCCGGAGCGCCCAAGCTGCAGACCCTCGCCGAGCAGGCGGTGGCCGCGCACTCCGCCAAGTACCCCGACACGCCCATCACGCAGGTCGTGCTCGACGCGAGCTACTGGAGCTCGGCCGACAAGTGGGACGACAGCTGGAAGCGCTCCGAGCAGACGACCGGCTACCACTCCGAGGTGACGGCTCTCCAGGTCGACGGCGACCGCGCCGACCCGCGTGCGTCGACGAGCCCCCGCTCGACCGACCCGATCGCCCGGGCGGGTGCCGCCTTCGTGAGCGCGCTGCGCACCGCCGATCCGAGCGGCGACGTGGTCGACCCCGGCGTCGCCACCACGCTCGGCACGGCCGTCAGCTCCACCGCGATCGCCGAGGTGAAGTCCCAGCCGTTGCGCGTGCTCATCAACCAGATGCTGCTCGTCAGCGATAACACGCTCGCCGAGATGCTCGCGCGCATCGTCTCGAAGGAGGCGGGCTTCGGCGGCTCGGCCAGCTCCCTGCAGCAGGTGATCCCCTCGGAGCTCGCCAACTTCGGCGTGCCACCCACCGGTCTCACGATCCGCGACGGCTCGGGCCTGTCCGACCTGAACGCGGTGCCCGCCGCCACGATGGCCGACTTCATGCGCCAGGTGCGCGAAGGCGCCAACGGCCTCGACGTGGTGCGCGACGGCCTGCCCGTCGCGGGGAAGAGCGGCACCCTGGCGAGTCGGTTCACGGGCGACAACGCCGTGGCGCGCGGCAACGTCTGGGCCAAGACCGGATGGATCGACACCGCCTACACCCTCGCGGGCTACCTCAACGCGGCGGACGGCACCCCGCTCGCCTTCGCGTTCTACGCGATCGGCGACGGCATCCCGAGCACCGCCCGTGCGGCACTCGACACGCTGACGACGGCGGTGTACCGCTGCGGGGACAACCTCTCCAACAACTGACCGGAGGCACCACCATGTCGCGCGCCCTGCTCGTGATCGACGTCCAGAACGACTTCACGGAAGGCGGAGCTCTCGGCGTCGACGGCGGCGCCGCCGTCGCGGCGGGCATCACCGCCTATCTCGAGGCGCATCCCGACCGCTACGACGTGGTGATCGCGTCGCGCGACTGGCACCACGGCGACGACGACAACGGCGGCCACTTCGCCACGGACGGGGCGCCCGACTACGTGACGAGCTGGCCGCGTCACTGCGTGGCCGGCACCCCGGGAGCCGAGTACCACCCCGCGCTCGACACCTCGCTCGTCGACGTGCACGTCAAGAAGGGGCAGGGTGTGCCCGCCTACTCGATCTTCGAGGGGACGACCGACGACGGGGCGGCCTTCCCCGACACCCTCGACCGGCTCGGGGTGACCGCGGTCGACGTGGTGGGCATCGCGACCGACTACTGCGTGCGCGCCTCGGCCCTCGACGCCCTCGACGCGGGTCGCACGGTCACCGTGCTCTCCGACCTCGTCGCGGCGGTGAACCCGGTCACGGGCGCGGAGTCGCTCGTCGAGATCGAGGACGCCGGCGGCGCCGTGCGGTCGAGCCGATGAGCGCGCCGTCGGCGGGGGCCCCCCGCCCGAGTGCTGTCGGCCGCGTGCTGCGAGTCGTCATCCCCGCGCTGCTCATCGTCGCCTGGGTCGCCGCGGGCGGCGTCGGCGGGCCGTACTTCGGCAAGATCGGCGAGGTCTCGTCGAACGACCAGACGAGCTACCTGCCGGCGAGCGCCGACGCCACCCGGGTGGCGCAGCTCGTGCCCGAGTTCGTGGGGTCCGAGCAGATCCCGGCGATCGTCGTCTTCGCGCGGGACGGGGGTCTCACCGACGCCGACCTCGCGGCGATCGACGAGGTGATCGCGGACGTCGCGGCGATCGACGCGGTCGGCGACACCAGCCCCGCCATCCCCTCGGACGACGGTGAGGCGGTCGAGGTCATCGTTCCGATCGACGCCGACGCCGACCTCGACACGGTCGTGGAGGAGCTGCGCGGCGCCGTCGCCGACGGGGCGCCGGACGGCGTCCAGACCGCCGTGACGGGTCCGGCGGGCTTCAGCGCGGACCTCGTCGAGGCGTTCGCGGGCATCGACGGGCTGCTGCTGCTCGTGGCGCTGCTCGCCGTGTTCCTCATCCTGCTCGTCGTCTACCGTTCGCCCCTGCTGCCGCTGCTCGTGCTCGGCACCGCGGTCTTCTCACTCTCGGCGGCGATCCTCGCCGTGTGGTGGCTCGCCTATGCGGGGGTCGTGCAGATCAACGGCCAGGTGCAGGGCATCCTGTTCATCCTGGTGATCGGCGCGGCGACCGACTACGCGCTGCTCTACACCGCGCGGTACCGCGAGGCGCTCGGCCGCCACACCCGGCGGTGGGATGCGACGATCGACGCGCTGAAGGGCGCCGTCGAACCGATCCTCGCCTCCGGCGGCACGGTGATCGCGGGCCTGCTCTGCCTGCTGTTCAGCGACCTCAACTCCAACAAGGCGCTCGGCCCGGTCGGCGCCATCGGCATCGCGTTCGCCCTGCTCGGCTCGCTCACGCTGCTGCCGGCGCTGCTGCTCGCGACGGGTCGCGCGGCGTTCTGGCCGTTCCGGCCGAAGGTCGGCGACGAGCACGGCGAGTCCCGGCTCTGGTCGGCGGTGGCGCGGCTGGTCTCCAGACGTGCCCGGGTGATCTGGATCGTCTCGACCCTCGCCCTCCTCGTCGCGGCGCTCGGCCTCACGCAGCTGAAGGCGGACGGGGTCGCCCAGTCCGAGCTGATCCTCGGACCGTCGCAGGCCCGCGACGGGCAGGAGCTGCTCGGCGAGCACTTCCCGGGCGGCTCGGGCAGCCCCGCGATCATCGTGGGCGCCGAGGGCGACCTGACCGAACTGGCCGACGCCGCGCTCGCCGTCGACGGCGTCGACTCGGTCGTGGCGCTGTCCGACAACTCGCCGACCGGCACGATGCCCGTCGGAACGGATGCGGAGCCCGCCCCCTTCCCGACGCTCGTGGCGGTCGAGCCGACGGTGGTCGACGGACAGGTCATGCTGCAGGCGACCCTCGCCGACGCCTCCGACTCGGTCGAGGCGGAGGACGCGGTGCGCGCACTGCGGGAGGCCGTCGTGGAGGTCGACCCGGATGCGATCGTCGGCGGGGTGACCGCGACCGCGATCGACACCGACGCGACGTCCATCCGCGACCGCACGGTCATCATCCCGATCGTGCTCGCGGTGATCCTGCTGATCCTCATGCTGCTGTTGCGGGCGGTCGTCGCGCCGCTGCTGCTGGTCGGCAGCGTCATCCTGTCGTTCGCGGCCGCGCTCGGGGTGTCGGCCCTGGTGTTCGACCACCTCTTCGGCTTCCCGGGCGCCGACCCCGCGGTGCCGCTGTACTCGTTCGTGTTCCTGGTGGCGCTCGGGGTGGACTACAACATCTTCCTGATGACGCGCGTGCGCGAGGAGAGCGCCGCCCTCGGAACCCGCCCCGGCATCCTGCGCGGGCTCGTCGTGACGGGCGCGGTGATCACGAGCGCGGGGGTGGTGCTCGCGGCGACCTTCGCGGCGCTCGGCGTGATCCCGATCCTGTTCCTCGCCCAGATCGCGTTCATCGTGGCCTTCGGCGTGCTGCTCGACACGATCCTGGTGCGTTCGCTGCTGGTTCCGGCGGTGGCGTACGACATCGGGCGCGCGATCTGGTGGCCCTCGAAGCTCGCCCGCGCTGAGAAGATGGGCACATGATCTCGGAGAGCGCGCTGCTGGCGAAGGTGCCCACGCAGCTGTACATCGGCGGACAGTGGATCGACGGCGAGGCCGGCGGCACGATCGACGTGGACGACCCGGCCACGGGGCAGACCCTGGTGTCGATCGCCGACGCGACACCCGCGGACGGCATCCGCGCCCTCGACGCGGCGGTGGATGCCGCGGCCGCGTGGGCGGCGACCCCCGCCCGGGTGCGCGGCGAGCTGCTGCGGGCCGCGTGGGAGCTGCTGATGGAGCGCGCCGACGAGTTCGCGCTGCTCATGACGCTCGAGATGGGCAAGCCGTTCGCCGAGGCGAAGGGCGAGGTGACGTACGGCGGCGAGTTCCTGCGCTGGTTCGCGGAGGAGGCCCCGCGCATCACGGGTCGCTACGGGCCGAACCCCGAGGGCACCGGCCGCATGATCGTCACCCAGCGCCCGGTCGGCCCGTGCTTCTTCATCACCCCCTGGAACTTCCCGCTCGCGATGGCCACGCGGAAGATCGCCCCGGCGCTCGCGGCGGGCTGCACGGTCGTCATCAAGCCCGCGACGCTCACGCCCCTCACCACGCTGTACCTGGCGAAGCTGTTCGAAGAGGTGGGTGTGCCCGCGGGCGTCGTCAACGTCATCACGACCTCGACCTCGAACGCCGTGTCGGAGCCCATCATCCGCGACCCGCGACTGCGCAAGCTGTCGTTCACCGGCTCGACGCCGGTGGGCGTGAAGCTGCTCGAGCAGGCCGCGCAGGGGGTGCTCCGCACCTCGATGGAGCTGGGCGGCAACGCGCCCTTCCTCGTCTTCGAGGACGCCGACCTCGACAAGGCCGTCGACGCCGCGATGCTCGCGAAGTTCCGCAACATCGGCGAGGCCTGCACGGCGGCCAACCGCTTCCTCGTGCACGCGGATGTCGCCGAGGAGTTCACGCGCAAGGTCACCGAGCGCGTGGCCGCCATGAAGATCGGGCGCGGCACCGAGGAGGGCGTGACGATCGGACCGCTCATCGACGGGAAGGCCGTCGCCAAGGCGTCCGAGCTCGTCGCCGACGCCGTCTCCCGCGGCGCCACCGTGACCACGGGTGGCGAGGCGGTCGAGGGGCCGGGCACCTTCTACCGCCCGACCGTCGTGTCGGGGGTGGCCGCCGGGTCCGACATCCTGCGCGAGGAGATCTTCGGCCCCGTGCTCGCGATCGCGACCTTCACCGACGAGGCGGATGCCGTGCGCCGGGCGAACGACACCGAGTACGGCCTCGTGTCGTACGTGTTCACGCGCGACCTCGCGCGCGGTCAGCGCATGATCGACCAGCTCGAGACGGGCATGATGGGGCTGAACGTGGGCGTGGTGTCGAACGCCGCGGCCCCCTTCGGCGGCGTCAAGCAGTCGGGTCTCGGTCGCGAGGGCGGTTTCGAGGGCATCCACGAGTACCTCGACACGAAGTACACGCTGACGCCCATGTCCTGACCCTTCTCCGCCATAGACATGTCTCCGACCCGATAGACAGCGGCGCGCGGGTGTCTATCGGGTCATAGACATGTCTAGCTCCACCTCACACCAGCAGCTGGTGCTTGGCGAGGTCGCGGTAGAGCGGCACGGATGCGACCAGCTCCGAGTGCGTGCCGACGCCGGCGACGCGGCCGTGGTCGAGCACCACGATGACGTCCGAGTCGACGACCGTCGAGAGCCGGTGCGCGATCACCAGCAGGGTGCGCTCCTCGGCGACCGCGTCGATCGCCTCGCGCAGCAGCTGCTCGTTGACGCCGTCGAGTGACGCCGTCGCCTCGTCGAGCAGCAGGATCGGCGGGGCGGCCAGCAGCGCGCGTGCGATCGCGAGGCGCTGGCGCTCGCCGCCCGAGAGCATGACGCCCTCCTCGCCGACCGCGGCGTCGAGTCCGGCGGGGTCGCGGTCGAGCACCTCGCCGAGGTTCACCGCGTGCAGCACCTCGATGCACCGGGCGTCGTCCGCGTCGGGGGTGCCGAGGGTGAGGTTGTCGCGGATGCTGCCGGCCAGCACCGGGGCGTCCTGCTCGACGTAGCCGATCCGGGCCCGCAGCTGCTCGCGTCCGAGGGCGCGCACGTCCGAGCCGTCGACCCGCACGACGCCCCCCGTCGCGTCGTAGAACCGCTCGATGAGCGAGAGGATCGTCGACTTGCCCGCGCCCGAGGGTCCCACGAGCGCCACCCGCGAACCGCGCGGCACCGCGAACGACACCCCGTGCAGCACCTCGCGGTCGGGGGGCTCGGGGAGCGCCTCCTCGCCGAGCTCCGACGCGACGACCTTCTCGGATTCGGTCTTGTGCGCCGCCTCGGGGTAGGCGAACCGCACCTCCTCGAAGCGGATCGCGTCATCGGTCTCCACGTCGGGCGCCGCCTCGATGTCCGCGTCGCCCTCGTCCTCGGAGGGGATGCGCATGATCTCCTGGATGCGCCCGAGCGCCCCGAGCGCCTGGTTGACCGAGGTGACCGCGCCGAAGGCCTGCCCGAGCGGCATGATCATGAGGAAGAGGAACAGGATGAACGCCACGAGGTTCGCGATCGTGATCGCGCCGGACGCCACGCGGTAGCCGCCGAGCCCGAGCACGACCAGGAACGACACGTTCATGGCGATCGAGGCGACCGGCACGACGAGCGCCGACACTTTCGCCACCTTGATGCCCGCGCCCCAGGCGGCCTTCGCCTCCCGCTCGATCGCGGCCGACTCGCGCTCGGTGGCCCCGGCCGCGCGCACCGTGCGGATCGCCGCGATGGCGCGCTGCACCCCGGCGGCCACGTCGCCGACCTTCTCCTGCTGCTCCCGGCTGGCGACGCGGATGCGGCCCGACAGCCCGCCGACGACCGCGATCGCGACGGCGATCACGAGCACGGTGGTGCCGAGCAGCACCGGGTCGATGATCGCCATCCCGACGATGGCGCCGACGAACACCACCGAGCCGCCGAGCGCGTCGACGAGCCCCTGGGTGAGCACCGCGTACAGCAGCGTCGTGTCGGACCCGACGCGCGAGACGAGGTCGCCGGTGCGCCGGGTGTCGAACTCGCTGATCGGCAGCCGCAGCATCCGCCGGATGAGGGCGCGCCGCGACGAGAAGACGACGCTCGTGCCGGCCCGCTGCAGCAGGTAGTGCTGGATGGCGGAGACCACCCCGTTGCCGATCACGAGCGCGACGAGCAGCCAGGTGAGGCCGCCGAGGGTGTCGCCGTTCTGCACGAGGGTGATGACCTGGCTCACGAGCGCGGGCTGGGCGAGCGAGAGCGCCGCCCCGACGAGGCTCAGCGCCACCGCGAGCACCAGCACGAGGCGGTGCTCGGTGAGGTAGGGCCAGAGCTCGCGGAACGAGGCGCGCGGGCCGGTGTCGGCGCTGCGGCGGAAGGGGTTGCGGCGCGCGGGCGCGTCAGTGCTCGTCATGGTCTTCCTCGGGGGATGCGGTGGCGCGTCAGGCGCGCCCGTACTTCTTGTGGACGGCCTGCTTGGTCACGCCGAGGCACAGCGCGATGAGCTGCCAGGAGGCGTTGGCGTTGCGCGCACGGCGCACCACGACCGCCTCGTGACGGTCGAGCTCCCGCCGCAGCTGCGCGACCGCGCGGAGCGCGACGAGCGGGTCCTGCGACCCGGCGTCACCCGCGAGGGTGTGCAGCTGTCCGACGTCCACGCGTCAACCGTAGTTGACGCGTGACGGGGCGTCAACTCACGTTGACGCCGAGGCGTCACCTGGTGTCGTCTGGGCCACGCCATGGCGACGCATACCGACGCCTCAGGAGTCGACATCCTCCGGGAGGCCGGTGCCCGTGACGCAGTGCGTGTCGTCGCGCTGCTCCACCCAGCTCGCCGCCCCGCCGCCGAGCGAGGCGCCGAGATCCGTGACGACGAAGGTGCACTCGGTGACCGCTGCGCCGGACGAGGACCCGCCGGCGACGAGCTGCGTCGAGAAGCCGTAGCGGTGGTTCGCCCATCGGGTGAAGTGCCCGGCGGCGTCGACGGCGTCGGTGTCGCCCTGGAACCCCACGATGAGCGTGCCCGAGCCGGCACCCGGGATGAAGCGGTCGCGATCGCAGTGCGGGGTCGCCGGGTCGACGGTCGGATCCTGCAGCGGGAAGCCCGAGTCCGCGAGGGCGAGGAAGGCGGAGGTAGGGTCGAGCGTCACCCAGTACTCGAGCGGCACGGCCGGGTCGCCCGGCCAGGGCGTCGGACCCAGCGGCGTCGCCGTGACGTCGATGGCGGCGAAGCTCCACAGCTGCCCGTCGTAGACGCTCTCGTCGAGCGCCCCGGCGCATCCGCTCGTCATCGCGGCGGCCAACGGCGCGCCCTCGGGCGAGTCCCAGGCGTACGAGCGGTGCACGACGAGCCGCAGCGCGAGGCCGTCTCCCGCGGCATCGTGCACGTTCGCGCTGACGACGAGCACGGCGTCGTCGGGCAGCTCCGAACCGGCGGGGTCGTCGTCGGCGGTGGTGGTCGGCGTCGCGGATGCCGTGGAGGGCGCCGGTGTCGGCGCCGGCACCGGGTCGCACCCGGTGAGCGAGACCGCGACGGCGGCGAGCAGGGCGAGGGGCAGCAGGGGGCGTACGCGATTCACGGGACTCGGCTTCGTGGTGGTGGTGCCGGACGGAGTGAGCTCAGTGTAGGGATCGGACGGCGGTGCGGGAATGGCGGATGCGGCTGATCCGCCGACTGTCCGTCGTACCGCCTAGGCTCACGTCCCGTGACCATCATCTCCGCCACCGGGCTCGTGAAGCGCTACGGCGAGGTGGCCGCGGTCGACGGCGTCTCGTTCGAGGTCGCGCCGGGGGAGTCGTTCGGCCTGCTCGGTCCGAACGGTGCCGGCAAGTCCACCACGATGCGCATGATCGGCGCCGTGTCGACCCGCACCTCGGGCGAGCTCCGGGTACTCGGCCTCGACCCCGACCAGCACGGGCCCGAGATCCGCTCCCGGCTCGGGGTGGTGCCGCAGCAGGACAACCTCGACACCGAGCTGCGGGTGCGCGAGAACCTCATCACCTACGGACGCTACTTCGGCCTGCCGCGGCGCCTCGTCGCATCCCGTGCCGACGAACTGCTCGAGTTCGCCCAGCTCGCCGACCGGGCCTCGGCCAAGGTCGACGAGCTCTCGGGGGGCATGAAGCGCCGCCTCACGATCGCCCGCGCGCTCATCAACGACCCCCGCATGCTGCTGCTCGACGAGCCCACGACGGGCCTCGACCCGCAGGCGCGGCACATCCTGTGGGATCGCCTGTTCCGGCTCAAGGAGCAGGGCACGACCCTGCTGCTCACGACGCACTACATGGACGAGGCCGAGCAGCTCTGCGATCGCCTCGTCGTCGTCGACCACGGCCGCATCATGGCGGAGGGCACTCCGGCGTCGCTCATCCGCGAGTACTCGACCCGCGAGGTGCTCGAGGTGCGGTTCGGGTCGGAGCACAACGCGGTCGCGGCGGGGCGGCTCGCGGGCATCGGCGATCGCCTCGAGGTGCTCCCTGATCGTGTGCTCGTCTACGCGTCCGACGGCGAGGCCGCGCTCGTCGAGGTCACGGCGCGGGGGCTGCAGCCGCTCACGAGCCTCGTGCGGCGCTCGAGCCTCGAGGACGTCTTCCTCCGGCTGACGGGAAGGTCGCTCATCGAATGAGCTCGGTCACGGATGAGGCGATGCGCGCGGGGCAGGCGCCGCGTCGCTTCGGCGCGCTCTACGTCGCCGAGCATCACGTGCGCATCTGGCGCAGCTACCTCGGGGTGAACGTCGTCTCGGCGATCGGCACCCCGCTGCTCTACCTGCTCGCCTTCGGGATCGGGCTCGGCGTGCTGGTGGGTGCGGGCACCGGACCGGGGGGCGTCGACGGGGTCGATTACTTCGTGTTCGTCGCCCCGGCGCTCATCGCCACGGCCGCGGTGACGATCGCCTCCGACGAGTTCACCTACCCCGTGATGATGGGCTTCAAATGGAACCCCATCTACCTCGGCATGCACGCCGCCCCCATCTCGCCGCGGCAGGTCGCGGGCGGGATCGTGTTGTTCGTCTCGCTGCGCGCCTTCGCCACCTGCCTGGTCTACTTCCTCGTGGTCGCCGCCTTCGGGGCGATCCCCCTCGCGACGGGGGTGCTGACCGTGCCGATCGCGACGCTCACGGCCCTCGCGTTCGGGGCGCCGCTGCTGGCCTATTCCGCGGCCCAGCGTGAAGACAAGGGCCAGTTCGCGGTCGTGCAGCGGGTGCTCGTGCTGCCGCTCACCCTGTTCAGCGGCACCCTGTTCCCGCTCGAGCAGCTGCCCGTCGTCCTCCAGCCGCTCGGGTGGCTCTCGCCGCTCTGGCACGGCTCGGAGCTGGGGCGCGTGGTCGCGTACGGCGCGGATCGCCCGGCCTGGCTCGTGCTCGTGCACCTGCTGACGCTCGTGGTCTTCGCGCTCGTCGGCTGGCTGATCGCGGTGCGGATCGTCACGCGGAGGCTCGAATCGTGACCGCGACGACCGAGCGGAGCGCGCCGCGTCGCGGCGCCGTGACCGCGCTCTACGCCGGCAACGCCCGCGCCGTCGTGGGGAGGGGACTCGTCGCCACCCGATCGAGCAACTGGGTCGTCGTGATCTCCGGCTTCGTCGAGCCGATCTTCTACCTGCTCTCGCTCGGCATCGGCCTCGGCGCCTACATCGGCACCGTCACGGATGCGGGCGGCCACGAGATCCCGTACGCCGCCTACATCGCCCCCGCGCTGCTGGCGGTGTCCGCCATGAACGGCGCGATCTACGACTCCACGTGGAACGTGTTCTTCAAGATGAACTTCGGCAAGCTCTACCAGGGCATGCTCGCCACGAGCCTCGGCCCGCTCGACGTGGCGCTCGGCGAGATCCTGCTCGCCCTGTTCCGGGGCGCCGTGTACGGCGTGGGCTTCCAGATCGTCATGCAGCTGCTCGGCCTCAACCTCTCGTGGACGGCGCTGCTCGCGGTGCCCGCGGTCGTGCTCATCGCGTTCGGCTTCGCGGCCATCGGCATGGGCATCACGAGCTACTTCCGCACCTTCCAGCAGATGGAGTGGATCTTCATCGTCATGCTGCCGATGTTCCTGCTCTCGGCGACCTTCTTCCCGATCACGGTGTACCCGGAGCCTGTGCAGTGGGCCGTGATGGCGCTGCCGCTGTGGCACGGGGTGGAGCTCGTGCGCGGGCTCACCACGGGCGTGATCGAGCCGGTGATGCTCGTGCACGTGCTCTACTACCTGGCGATGGTGGTGGCGGGGCTGTTCTTCACGACGCGTCGGCTGCGCGCGCTCTTCCTCGACTGAGGCGCCGCAGGCTCTACCCGAGCGCGGCGTACAGCGCGGCGGCGTAGGCGTTCGACCGCTCCGAGCCGATGATGCCGGGCGACATCCGGTTCATCACGTAGGCGAAGGTGACCCCTCGACCCACGTCGTTGAGGATGAGCGATCCGCCCCAGCCGCCCCAGAAGGCCACGCGCGATCCCTCGGGAAGGTACGGCGTCACGGCAGGATGCGGGAGCGCGTAGCCGATGCCGAAGCGGAGAGGCTGGAAGAGCACGAGGTCGAGGCCGTCCGACTGCTGCTCGAACACCCGCTCGATGGTCGTGGTGGAGAGGAACCGGCGCCCGTCGAGCTCGCCGCCGTTCGTGAGCACCGACTGGATGCGGGCGAGCGAGCGCGCGTTGCCGTGGCCGTTCGCGCCGCCGAGCTGGGCGCGCCGCCACTGCGGCGTCCAGCTGTATTCGGCGCCGAGCACCGGGTTCCCGAGGGTGCGCACCGCCGGATGGTCCGGGGGCACCTGCCCGAGGTCGATCTGCGCGGGCGGCGGCGGGACGACGTTCGAGACGCGGCCGAACTCGCTGTCGGGCAGGCCGATCCAGTAGTCGGCTCCGAGCGGCTCGGCGAGTTCCTCGCGCACGAAGGTGCCCAGCTCGCGCCCGTCGACGCGTCGGATCAACTCGCCCACGAGGTGTCCGTAGTCGAGCAGGTGGTAGCCGGATGCCGTCCCCGGCTCCCAGAACGGGGCCTGTTCGGCGAGCAGTGCGGTCGCCTGCGGCACATCGAGGATGTCGGCCGGGGTGACCGGTTCCGCCCACCCCGACACCCCGGAGGTGTGCCCGAGCAGTTGCCGCACGAGCACGCCCTCTTTGCCCGCCGCGGCGAACTCGGGCCAGTAGCGCGCGACCGGCGCGTCGGGATCGAGGCCGCGGTCGACCAGGATGAGCGCGGCGAGAGCGGTGACGGTCTTGGTGCACGACCAGGTGTTGACGATGGTGTCGGAACTCCACGGTGCGCTGTGCTCCGGGTCGGCCCAGCCGCCCCAGATGTCGACGACGGGCTCGCCGTCGATCACCACCGCGAGCGAGGCGCCGAGCTCCTCCTCGCTGTCGAGTCGTCGTGCGAACTCGTCCACCAGCGGGGCGAATACCTCGTCTGCGGTGCCGTCGACCATGGCGCGTCTCCTTCGACGTGTCGGGTGAGGGGAGCATACCGCGCGGTCGGTTTGGGCTGTCAAGGGTTGCGCGCGCAGCTTCTTCCGCTAACATACCGAGCGGTCGGTTTCGCTCCGGCCCGACGACGCCCGATGGAGGACGCATGCGACGGTTCGACGGCAAGCTCGCCCTGATCACCGCCGCGAGTCGCGGAATCGGCTTCGCGATCGCCGAACGGCTCGTCGCCGAGGGCGCGCGCGTCGTGATCACGGCACGCAAGGAGGAGCCCCTGCGCGCGGCGGCCGCGCGACTCGGCGATGCCGCGGAGTGGGTTGCGGGGCGCGCCGACGACCCGGAGCACCGCGCGGAGGTGTTCTCCCGCATCCGCGAACGTCACGCGGGCCTCGACCTGCTCGTCAACAACGTCGGCATCAACCCGGTCTACGGTCCGGTGCTCGAGGTCGACCCGGCCGCGGCTCGCAAGATCCTCGAGGTGAACGTCGTCGGAGCCCTCGAGTGGACCCGCGACGCCGTCGCCGCCGGCCTCGCCGAGCGACAGGGCTCGATCGTCAACGTCTCGTCGATCGCCGGCACCGGCCCGAGCCCCGGCATCGCCTTCTACGGCGTCTCGAAGGCGGCGCTCATCAACCTCACCCAACAGCTCGCCTCCGAACTGGCCCCCGCCGTCCGGGTCAACGCCGTGGCCCCGGCGATCATCAAGACCGACTTCGCGAAGGCGCTCTACGACGGACGCGAGGCCGAGGTCGCCGCCCAGTTCCCGCTCGGGCGCCTGGGCGTGCCCGCGGATGTCGCGGGTCCCGTCGCCTTCCTGCTCTCCGACGACGCCGCCTGGATCACGGGCCGCACTATCGTGATCGACGGCGGGGGCTCGCTCCGCCCGATCGGATAGCCGGCAGGAGTCGGGAGCATGAAGGATTTCAACGTCCGCGATCAGGTGGCCCGGGCGGCCGTCGAACTGTTCGCCGAGAAGGGCTACGCCACCACCTCGGTGCAGGAGGTCGTCGAGCGCGCCGGCGTCACCAAGGGTGCGATGTACCACTACTACCGCTCGAAGGACGACCTGCTGTTCGGCATCTACGAGCGGATGCTGACGCTGCAGCGCGAGCACCTCGACGAGATCATCGCGCGCGGGCTGCCCACCGCCGAGGCGCTGCGCATGGCCTGCATCGACGTCATCGAGACCTCGATCGACTCGCTGCAGGAGGGCACCGTCTTCTTCCGGTCGGTGCACATGCTCTCGCCGGAGCGTCAGCGCGAGGTCACCCGGCGCCGCCGCGAGTACAACGACGCCTTCGCGACCCTGGTCCGGAACGGGCAGCGCGAGGGGCTCTACCGCGACGACATCCCGATCGCGGTGCTCGTCGCCAACTTCTTCTCCGACATCCACTACCTGTCCAACTGGTACAAGCCGGGGGGCACGGAGTCGCAGACCGAGGTGGCGGAGCAGATCACCGACCTCTTCCTGAAGGGAATAGCAGCGACATGACATCGAGGGCGTGGCAGGCGACCGGGTACGGCGAGCCGGGGGAGGTGCTCGCACTCGTCGAGCGCGACGTCCCGGATCCCGGCCCGGGTGAGATCCGCATCCGGGTCGCCGCCATCGCCCTCAACTTCCCCGACGTGCTGCTGTGCCGCGGGAGGTACCAGGTGCGCCCCGAGCCGCCCTTCGTGCCGGGGGTGGAGTGCTGCGGCACGGTGACCGCGGTCGGGGCCGATGTCGTCGGCGTCGCGGTCGGCGACCGGGTCGTCGGCACGATGATCGGTGTGATGGCGGAGGAGGCGGTCCTCCCCGCCGGATCGGTGTTCCCGGCCCCGCCCGAGCTGACGGATGCCGAGGCCGCCGCGCTGACGGTGGGGTACCAGACCGCGTGGGTGGGCTTGCACCATCGTGCGAACCTTCAGTCGGGCGAGACCGTGCTCGTGACGGCGGCCGCCGGCGGAGTCGGTTCGGCTGCCGTGCAGCTCGCGGCCGCCGCCGGCGCCCGCGTGATCGGCGTCGTCGGTTCCGCGGCGAAGGGCGAGCTCGCCCGGCGCCTCGGGGCCGAGGTGGTGATCGACCGCAGCACGGAGGACATCCTGGCGCGCGTGCGCGAGGAGACCGGCGGGCGGGGTGCCGATGTGGTGTTCGACCCGGTCGGAGGCGACACCTACGCGGCGGCGCAGCGGGCGACGGCCTTCGAGGGGCGGCTGCTGATCGTCGGCTTCGCGGGCGGCGACGTGCAGCAGATCCCCGCGAACCTGCTGCTCGTGAAGAACATCAGCGCCGTCGGGGTCTACTGGGGGCTGTACCTGGAGCGCGGCTCGGATGTGCCCCGGCGCGCGCACGCGGCGCTGCTCGAGCTCATCTCGGCCGGCGTCGTGAAGCCCGAGGTGACCGAGGTGCCGTTCTCGGAGGTTCCCGCCGCGCTCGACCGGCTCGGCGCGGGCGCGTCCGTCGGGCGACTGGTCGCGGTCGTCGACGGGGCGCACGCGTGAACGCCGTCGACGGCAAGGTCGCGCTCGTCACGGGAGGCGGTCGCGGCATCGGGGAGGCCATCGTCCGCGCCCTCGTACGCGAGGGGGCGGTGGTGGTCGTCTCCGATGTGCTCGACGAGCCCGCCGCGGCCCTCGCCGACGAGCTCGGGCAGACGTTCCTGCATCACGACGTGACGGATCCGGTGTCCTGGCGCAGCACCGTCGACGCCGTGATGGCGGCGCACGGACGCCTCGACGTGCTCGTGAACAACGCCGGAATCGCCACCTCGGCATCCGTGCGGTCCCAAGAGCTCGACGAGTGGAACCGGGTGCTCGAGGTCAACCTCACCGGCACCTTCCTCGGCATCCAGGCGGCCGCCCGCGTGATGCGCGAGCAGGGGAGCGGCTCGATCGTGAATCTCTCGTCGGTCGACGGGCTGCGCGGCAACGCCGCGCTGCACGCGTACACGGCGAGCAAGTTCGGCGTGACGGGCATCACCAAGTCGACGGGGATCGAGCTCGGGCGGTTCGGCATCCGGGTGAACTCGGTGCATCCGGGTTTCATCCGGACCGCGATGACCGCGCATCTGGACCCCGCGGCGTTCGGCATCCCGCTGGCGCGCGCGGGCACGTCGGAGGACGTCGCCGAGATGGTCGTCTTCCTCGCGAGCGACGCGTCGGGCTACTCGACGGCCTCCGAATTCGTCGTCGACGGCGGCATCACCGCCTCGCTTCCGCACACCACCGCGGGCTGAGCGACCTGGGCGGGACGTCCCGTGATGGGTCGTCGCGAAAACATACCGCCCGGTCGGTTCGTCTGCTACAGTGACCCGCAACGACGACCCGACGACACGATGGAGTGGCTCATGTCCGTCGCCGACACCGGCGCACCCGCACCCGCAGCACGCCTCAGCGTGCGCGACGTCACCGCGCGATTCGGCGGGATCACCGCCCTCGAGGACGTCTCGTTCGACGTCGCGCCCGGCGAGGTCGTCGGCCTGATCGGGCCGAACGGTGCCGGCAAGACCACGATGTTCAACATCATCTGCGGTCTCGCGAAGGCGAAATCGGGCACGGTGCTCGTCGACGGCGAACCCCGCCCCCGCGCCGACCGCCTCGCCGCCGCCGGCGTCGCGCGCACCTTCCAGGGTCTCGCCCTCTTCTCGGGGCTCACGGTGCGGCAGAACGTGATGGCGGGGCTCTCCCCGCTCGCGCCCGGTGCGCTCACCGGACTGATCGGCCTGAAAGCCGGTCCGCGTCACCTCGAGGACGCCGCCCGGCGCGCCCAGAGCGCGCTCGACGGCCTCGGCATCGGCGACACCGCCGACCGCCTGCCCGACGACCTGCCGTATCCGCTCCAGAAGCGCGTCGCGCTGGCCCGCGCCCTCGTGTCGTCGCCGCGGCTCCTGCTGCTCGACGAGCCGGCGGGCGGACTCGGCGAGGACGAGATCGACGAGCTCGGGGAGCTGATCCTCGACGTCGTGCGCGAGAACGCCGAGACCTCCGTGCTGTTCGTCGAACACCATGTCGACCTGGTCATGGCGGTCTCCGACCGCATCGTGGTGCTCGACGCCGGACGGGTGATCGCGGCCGGCACGCCCGAGCGGATCCGCGTCGACCCGGTCGTGGCCGAGGCCTACCTCGGGCAGGACGTCGACGTCGACGACATCCAAGGGGTGGGGCGATGACGGCCACCACGACGCGCGTCGCCCTGTCGCTGCAGGGCGTGGTCGCCGGCTACGGCCAGGAGCCCGCGTTGCACGGCGTCGACCTCGTGGTGCCCGAGGGTTCCATCGTCGCGGTCGTCGGGGCGAACGGCGCCGGCAAGTCGACGCTGCTGCGCACCATCTCGGGTCTGCTGCCGACGAGCGCGGGCGACATCCGGATGGGCGGCGTCTCGCTCGCGGGGGTGCCCGTCGAGGAGCGCATCCGCCGCGGCATCGTGCACGTGCCCGAGCGGCGTCAGGTGATCGGCGAGCTGACCGTGGAGGAGAACCTGCGGCTCGGCGCGCTCTGGCGGGGCGACCGCGCCGAGCGCGAGACCGACATCGCGGAGGTGTGCGAGTTCTTCCCGGCGCTCGCCGCCCGCCGCAAGGCGCTCGGCTCCACGCTCTCGGGGGGCGAGCGGCAGATGCTCGCCATCGGGCGGGCGTTCGTGGCGCATCCCGCCGTGATGCTGCTCGACGAGCCGTCGCTGGGGCTCGCCCCGAAGGTCGTCTCGGACATCATGACGATGCTCGCGTGGCTGCGCGCCGAGTACGGCCTCACCATCCTGCTGGTCGAGCAGAACGTGCGCACGGCGCTCTCGATCGCCGACACCGGTGTCGTGCTGAACCTCGGTCGCGTCGTCGCCACCCGTCCCGCCGCTGAGCTCGAAGCCGACGAGCAGCTGCGCCATCTCTACCTGGGGTTCTGACATGTCGACCGTCCTGCTGCTCCTCGGCGCCGGCCTCGCGCGCGGCGCGGTGTTCGCGCTCTTCGCGCTCGCCCTCGTGCTGATCTGGCGCGCCACCCGCATCGCCAACTTCGCGCAGGGGGCCATGGCGGTCACCGCCGCCTACGTCGCCTACCTGGTGCTCATCGGCACGGGTTCGTTCCCGCTCGCGGTGGTCGTGGTGCTGCTCGCCGGCGCCGGCATCGGCGTCGGCGTGGAGCGCGGCCTCATGCGCTACCTGCCGACCGCGTCGCCGCTCAACGCCATCATCGTCGCGATCGGGGTGGTGATGGTGCTCACCGGTCTGCTCGGCATCCTGTTCGGTGCCGACTACAAGCCGATCTCGGTGCCGTTCAGCCGCGAGCCGATCACGGTCGGCTCGCTGGCGATCGTGTCGCCGTACACGCTGTTCGTCTTCGTCGTGATCGCGGTCGTCGTGGCGGGCATCGGGCTGCTGTTCACCCGCACCTCGCTCGGCCTCGCCATGCGGGCCTCCGCCTTCGACGAGGAGGTGGCGCGGCTCAACGGCGTGCGCGTCGTGCGCATGCGCACGCTCGGCTGGATGCTGTCGTCGGCGGTCGGCGGTCTCGCCGTGCTGCTGGCGGTGCCCACCGAGCTGGGCCTCAACCCGCACTCGGGCGACCTGCTGTTCGTGAACGCGTTCACCGTGGCGATCATTGGCGGGCTCGACTCGCCCGTCGGCGCCGTCGTCGCCGGTCTCGGCGTCGGGGTGCTGCTGACGATCGTGACGACGCTCTGGGGGGCCACGGTCGGGCCGATCGCGATCCTGCTGCTGCTCGTCCTCGTGCTCCTGCTGCGTCCGCAGGGCCTGTTCTCGCTTCGGAAGGCGCGTCTCGCATGACCGGCACCCGTGACGTCTCCACCGCATCCGCCGCCCCGGCCCCGGTGCGCCCGCGCCGCCCTCACTGGCTGCTGACGCCGTCCTCCTGGACTCCGCTCCAGCGCTGGGGGGTGACCGCGCTGGGGCTGGTGCTCGCGCTCGGTGCGACGTTCCTGCTCGACCCCTACCGCAACTATCTGCTCGCCGTCGGAACCGCGTACCTGTGCGCGATCGCCGGTCTCTCGCTGCTCGTCGGCCGCACCGGCCAGCTCTCGCTCGGCCATGCGGCGTTCATGGCGGCGGGGGCGTACGCGTTCGCCTTCACCTCGAACGCTCTCGCCGACGAATCGGTGCCGTCGCTCGTGCACCTGTACGCGCCGTTCCTCGTCGCGATCGTCGTCGCGGCGGCGCTCGGTGCCGTCGTCGGAATCGCGGGGGCGCGCCTGCACGGACCGTACCTGGCGGGTCTCACGCTCGCGCTCGTGCTGGCGCTTCCGGCGCTCACGAGCCTCATGTCGGATGTCTTCGGCGGCGACGCGGGCCTCTACGTGTCGGTCGAACGCCGCCCGGAGTGGCTGTCGCAGCTCATCGCCGACGAGCAGTGGCAGGCGTGGGTCGGCCTCGGCGCCGCCGCCCTCGTGCTCGGGGTGCTCGCCCAGCTCGTGCGCAGCCCGTACGCGATCCGGATGCAGGCCGTGCGCGACGACGAGTCGGCCGCGCGCCTGTCGGGGATCGACCCCCGTGCCACGCGCGTCACGATGTTCGGCATCAGCGCGGCGACCGCCGGTCTCGGCGGGGGCGTGCTCGCCTACGTCACCCAGGCCGCCTCGCCCGGCGCCTACTCCCTCAGCTTCTCGCTCTTCCTCCTCGTCGCCGTGGTCATCGGCGGCGTCGGCACCCTCGCCGGCGCCGTCTGGGGCGCGGTCGTGCTCGTGCTGGTGCCCGAGCTGACCTCGTCGATCACGGAGGCCCTCCCGCTTCCCGCGGAGCTGTCGCAGCGGCTCGACGGGAACCTGGCGATCGTGGTGTTCGGCGTCATCCTCGTCGTCGTCATGCTCGTCGCACCCCGGGGCATCAACGGTGCCGTCGGCTCCCTCGTCGGGCGCCTGCGGCGGCGTCGCCCCTGAACCACCCTTCGCACCCCATCCCTCTCGAAAGGATCCACGATGACGCAACCGCACGCACGTGCGACGACGGTGTCCGCGATCGCGCTTGCCCTGGCAGGCGCGCTGGTGCTGTCATCCTGCAGCACCCCGGGCGCCGCCGAGCAGCCGGGCCTCACCGACACCTCGGTGAAGATCGGAACCCACCAGCCCCTCACGGGGCCCGCCGCGGCGTCCTACGCGCCGATCTCGGCGGCCACCGCGGCGTACTTCGACTACGTCAACGACCAGGGCGGCATCAACGGCCGCACGATCGACTACATCGTGAAGGACGACGGGTACAACCCGGCGACCACCCAGACGGTCGTCCGCGAGCTGGTGCTCGACGACGACGTCTTCGCGATCCTGGGCGGCCTCGGCACCCCGACCCACAGCTCGGTGCTCGACTTCCTGAACGACAACGATGTTCCGGACCTGTTCGCCTCCTCGGGGTCGGCGGCCTGGAACCAGCCGGAGAAGTATCCGAACACCTTCGGCTTCCAGACGGACTACGTGACCGAGGGCATGGTGCTCGGCCAGCACATCTCGGACGAGTTCGGCGGCAAGACGGTCTGCCTGCTGGGCCAGGACGACGAGTTCGGCACGGATGTCCAGTCGGGGCTCGAGAAGATCCTCGGCGCCGACGGCCTCGCGGAGGTGCAGACCTACTCGGTGTCGAACCAGGATGTGTCGGCGCAGATCGTCGCCATGCAGGCGGCCGGGTGCGAGGTGAACGTGCTCGCCACGATCACCGGCTTCACGGCGCTCGCGATCGGCACGGCCGCACAGCTGTCGTACTTCCCGCAGTGGGTGTCGTCGTCGTCGGGCGCCGACTACGGCCCGCTCGCGGGCTACCTCGGCGATGCGGCGCCGCTGCTGCTCGAGGGTTTCATCAGCGACAACTACCTGCCGGACGCATCCGAGTCCGACAACAAGTGGATCGAGCTGTTCCAGGACATCAACGACAAGTACAACAAGGGGGCGCCCTTCAACGGCTCGGTCGTCTACGGCATGGCGATGGGCTACCTGTTCGCGGAGGCCCTGCTGCACGCCGGCAAGCAGCCGACGCGCGAGAGTCTCATCACGGCGGTGCAGTCGGGTGAGCTGAAGGGTTCGGGCCTCGTGCCGCTCGCGTTCAGCAAGACCGACCACAACGGCTACGTCGGTGCCGGCATCACGGTCGTCCACGACGGCGTGCAGGCCTCCACGGGCGAGCGCTGGGTGCGCGACGGCGACAAGGTCGTCGCGTACGACAAGCCCCCGGTCGAGCTCCTCTCGGGCGGTGTCCCCAGCAACTGACCCACCACCGCCGACGGCCCCGGATGCTGCGGCATCCGGGGCCGTTCGCGCGCTCGCCAGTGGTCTCGAGACGCGTGCGGCTGCGCCGCGCGCTCCTCGACCACCTCCGACCTCGCGCGCAGAGTCACCGAGTGCGAGCGAAGGAGGGGTGGGAATCCGCTCTTCCGACGCTGGCATCGGGACTGGCGGGAGCGCGCCGCCGTCCGGCGGCACGCGGGGGCATGCGTCGGAAGAGCGGATTCCCACCCCTCCGAGGCGCTAGCTCCGGTGGGCAGGCTGATACTGAGCGACGAGTTCGCGCTTCAGCACCTTGCCCGACGGCCCGAGCGGCAGTTCGGCGACGAGGTGCACGACGCGGGGGAACTTGTAGGCGGCGATCCGCTCGCGTACGTGGGCGATGAGCTCGTCGGCGTCGACGGTGTCGTCGTGGGGGATGACGGCGGCGTGGATCTCCTGGCCGTGGGTGTCGTCGGCGACCCCGAACACGGCGGCGTTGACGACGCCGGGGTGGCGCAGCAGCACCTGCTCGACTTCGTTCGGGTACACGTTGTAGCCGTTGCGGACGATCATGTCCTTCTTGCGGTCGACGATGGTGATGTAGTCGTCGTCGTCTTTGGTGCCGAGGTCGCCGGTGCGGAACCAGCCGTCGGTCATGGTGTCGGCGGTGGCTTCGGGGCGGCCGAGGTATCCCGCGAACAGGTTGTAGCCGCGCACGACGATCTCGCCGAGCTCCCCGTGCGGCAGCAGCACAACGGCGTCGTCGTTCTCGGGGTCGGCGATCTCGACGTCGACGCCCCAGTTCGGTTGGCCGACGGTGCCGGGGCGCGGGGGGCGGCCGACGTAGTTGAAGGAGACGGTGGGGCTGGTCTCGGTGAGGCCGTAGCCTTCGTGGATGGGGGCCCCGAACACCTCCTGGAAGCGCTCGAGCACGGCGACCGGCAGGGCGGCGCCGCCGGAGACGGCGAAGTTCAGCGGGGGGCGCGCATCCGTCTGCTCGGCCGCCTGCAGCATCCCGATGTACATGGTGGGCACGGCGGTGAACACGGTGGCGCCGTAGCTCGCCATCAGCTCGAGCGCTTCGACGGCGTCGAACTTGGGCAGCAGGATGATGGAACCGCCGCGTCGGAAGGTGACGTTGAGCACGGCCATCTGCCCGAAGATGTGGAACAGCGGCAGTCCGCCGAAGACGACGTCGTCGGCCGTCATGGGGAAGGTGTCGAGCAGGGCGACGTTCACCTGCTCGACCATGTTGAGGTGGGTGCCGATGGCGCCCTTCGGGGTGCCGGTGGTGCCGCTCGTGTAGAGGATGGTTGCCGGGTCGAGGGGCGACGTCGACGCGTAGCGCTCGATCGGGTCGGCGGCGGCGGCTTCGGCTTCGAGGCGCGGGATGCCCTTCTCGGCGGCGATCGCCTCGGGCAGGAGCACGGTGGTGAGCGGCACGCCGGCGCGCGCGGCCGCGACGGCGGCCTCCTCGAGGACCGGGGCTGCGACGACGGCGAGCTTCGCGCCGGAGTCGCGCAGCACGAATTCGATCTCGTCGGCTTTGAACAGCAGGTGCACGGGCACCACGACGGCGCCGAGCGACAGCACGGCGTAGTAGACGCGCACGAAGTCGGGCACGTTGGGGATGACGACGGCGACTCGGTCGCCGGGTCCGATGCCCCGGTCGCGGAGCGCCCCCGCGTAGGCGCGCGCCTGGTCCCAGAGTGCGCCGTACGGGATGGTGTGGCCCATGAAGTGCAGCGCGGGGCGTTCGGGTTGACGGTGGGCCGTCTCGGCGAGGATCGCGGCGATCGACATCGTCGCGAAGCCGGGGCCGTCGTAGAGGCGGTCGGGTGCGGTCATGGCGAACCTCTCAGGGTCGGGCCGTCTCCGTCGACGGCGTCGTGCGGGATGCGGTGGTGGGGGTGCGGAGGAGGGCGCGGCCGAGGGATTCGAGGTGCACCTCGTCGGGCCCGTCGGCGATGCGCAGGGTGCGGATGCCGGCGGAGAATTCGGCGAGCGGGAAGTCGGAGGAGACTCCCGCCGCGCCGAAGAGCTGGATGACGTCGTCGACGATGCGGCCGACGGCCTGCGGCACGGCGATCTTGATCGCCTGGATCTCGGTGCGGGCAGCCCTGTTGCCGACGGTGTCCATGAGCCATGCGGTCTTGAGCACGAGCAGCCGCAGGGCTTCGAGTTCGGTGCGCGCGGCGGCGATGCGGTGCCGCACGACCCCGTGCTCGGCGAGCGGCCGGCCGAATGCGACGCGCTCGTGGGCGCGGGTGCCGGCGAGCGAGAGGGCGCGCTCGGCCATCCCGAGGGCGCGCATGCAGTGGTGGATGCGACCGGGTCCGAGTCGAGCCTGCGCGATCGCGAATCCCTCGCCGGCGCCGCCGAGCAGGTTCGCCACGGGCACGCGGACGGCGTCGAACACGATCTCGGCGTGTCCACCGTGGTCGCGGTCGTCGTAGCCGAACACGGTCAGGGGGCGCGCGATCTCGACCCCGGGGGCGTCGCGCGGCACGAGCACCATCGACTGGCGGCGGTGCGGCTCCGCATCCGGGTCGGTGACGCCCATGACGATCAGCAGCTCGGCTGCGGGATTCATGGCGCCTGTCGACCACCACTTGCGCCCGGTGATGACGAGTTCGTCGCCGTCGCGCTCGATGCGGGTGGCGATGTTGGTGGCGTCGGAGGAGGCGACGTCGGGTTCGGTCATGCAGAACGCCGAGCGGATCCGCGCGTCGAGGAGCGGGTCGAGCCAGCGTTCGCGCTGCTCGGGGGTGCCGAAGGCGTGGAGGAGTTCCATGTTGCCGGTGTCGGGGGCGGCGCAGTTCATGGCGACGGGCGCGAGCCGCGGACTCCATCCGGAGAGTTCGGCGATCGGCGCGTAGTCGAGGTTCGACAGTCCGCCGTCGTGCCCAGGCAGGAAGAGGTTCCAGAGGCCGCGGGCCCGCGCTTCGGCGCGCAGCTCGCCGACGACGGGCCGGAAGCTCCACACCCCGGGGGTCGCCTCGAGCTGCTCGTCGAGCGCCGGTTCGGCGGGGATCACCACCTCGTCGAGGAAGGCGCGCATGCGCGCGGTGTAGTCGACGGCCCGGGGGCTGGGGGCGAAGTCCATCAGGACCGCACCCCTTCGAGGCGGCGGATCCCGGATGCGGCCAGCAGCGGCACGATCTCTCCTACTCTGTCGAAGCCCTCGCCCACGGTCTCGCCCTGGTCGTAGCGGAATTGGATGCCTTCGAGGATGATGGCCAGCTTCGCGGCCGCGAAGCCGAGGTACCAGCCGAGTTCGGGCACGCGGATGTCGCGGCACTGCGCGTAGGCGTCGAGCAGTTCCTCGAAGGCGGGGTAGCCGGCGGCGTGGTCGACGGAGGTGCGGCCCACGGCGGCCTCGCCCACCACCTCGCCCAGGTCCCAGTACAGGCCGAGCAGACCCAGATCGGTGAGCGAGTCGCCGAGCGTCGCCATCTCCCAGTCGAGCACCGCCGCGATCCGCGGCCCGCCCGGTCCGCGCTGCACGAGTGCGTTGTCGAGGCGGTAGTCGCCGTGCACGATCGAGCTCCAGCGCGTCTCGGGCAGCCCGGCCCCGAGCAGCTCGAGCAGGCGGTCGAGGTCGGGGAGCTCGCGGAATCGGTTGCCCTCGTACTGGGTGGCCCAGCGCCGCAGCTGGCGGGCGAGGAATCCTTCCGCCCGGCCGAAGTCGCCGAGCCCGACGCTCTCGGGGTCGACCGCGTGCAGTCGTGCAAGCGTCCGCACGAGGGCGATGCTCACCTCGTGCAGCTCGTGCGCGGCCCACCGGGCGTTCTTCGCGGTCGAGTCGAGGATCTCGCCGTCGATGTATTCCATGAGGTAGAACTCGGCGCCCACACCGGCGTCGCCGTGGGGGTCGGGCGCGAGCAGGTACGGCTGCGGCACGGGGACGCGGGTGCCGTGCAGGGCGCTCTGCACGCGGAACTCACGGCCCATGTCGTGCGCGGTGGAGAGCACGTGGCCGAGCGGGGGGCGGCGCAGCACGAGGGGTCGCGCGGCTCCGTCGATGCGGTACGTCAGGTTGCTGAGGCCGCCGGTGAGCAGGGTGGCCCGGAGGGGTCCGGCTCCGTGCAGTCCGGGTTCGCGGAGAGCGAGCCAGTCGCCGAAGGCGCGGATGTCGATACCCGCGGGGGAGACGCCGTCGTCCATGCCGAAACCGTAGCATACCGGCTGGTCGGTTTTAAGTCTCGGTGACGACCAATTCGTTCTCGATCGCCGCGCGCAGCGCATCCGGGATCGGCGTCGGGCGCCGGTCGTCGCGATCGACGAAGACATGCACGAAGGTGCCGGCCGCGAGCAGTTCGCCGTCCGCCTCGCGGAAGATGCCGGTCTCCCAGGTGACGCTCGTGCGGCCCACGCGCCCGGCGCGCACGCCGACCCGCAGCACCTCCGGGAAGCTGCCCGAGGCGCGGTAGTCGCACGAGGACGCGACGATGACGCCGATCACCTCGCCGCGCTCGGGGTCGAACCCGCCGCGGGCGATCATCCAGCTGTTCACGGCGGTGTCCATGGCGGCGTAGTAGACGACGTTGTTGACGTGGCCGTAGACGTCGTTGTCGTTCCAGCGGGTCGGGAACGGGTGGTACCAGCCGTAGTCGCTCACGGTGCTCCTCGGGTCACGCGCCCAGCACGAGGGCGAACGCCGCCCGCGCGCGCTCGGCGCTCGGTTCCTCGCCGGCGATCAGGTCGGCGTAGGAGAAGGTCTCGGAGATGCGCACGATGAGGTAGGCGAGGTCGTGGCGCGGCAGGGCGGGGCGACCGGCCTCGGGGGCGTGCGTCGCGAGCAGCTCCTCGACCGCGACGACGTAGCGCCGCTGGATCTCGGCATCCCCGGTGGTCATGAGTCGGAGGGATCGCTGCGGCTCGCGTGCGAGGAAGTCGCGGAAGTACGGGGCCGTGACGAGCCCGTCGACGAACCTTCCCAGGATGTCGACGACGCGTGCCGGGCCGGCTCCCGTGGATGCCGCCTCCGCGTGGTCGAGGCTCGCCTCGGCGAGCGACCAGAGCACCTCGGCGAGCAGCGCGTCACGGTTGCCCACCCAGCGGAACAGCGAGGTGCGGTCGACGCCCAGCTCGGCCGCGAGCGGCCCCATCTCGATGCGCTCGCCCGCGATGAAGGCCCGGCGCGCCAGCTGGAAGGCCCGCTCCGCGTCGCGATGCGGCGGCGTGCCGCGCAGCCGGGCCGAGAGTGCACTCGGCACCTGCAGCGTGGCGCGGGTTCCGACGCCGACCGTGGCGACCGGGGGGCTCTCGGGCATGCCCCGAATGCTATCCGGAATCCGCCTGCTTGCAACATCTGGAGAAATGTTGCATAGTCGTCACCGCCACCGGTCCGACCCCCGCGACCGGAGTCCGTACCGACCGCGATGGAGCGAGTGATGACGACAGCGACCCTCGAGAACGCCCTCCTCGACGTGGACTTCTACCACGTGCAGGAGCTGCTCTCCGACGTCGAGCAGGAGCGCGCCGTGCGCATCCGCGACTTCCTCGAGCGCGAGGTGACGCCGATCATCGAGGACCACTGGGAGCGCGCCGAGTTCCCCCACCGGATCACGCCCGGCTTCCCCGAGCTGGGCGTCTACGGCCCGCTGTGGGAGGAGTCGCGGCTGTGGGAGAACACGGCGCTCTACCGGGGCTGGGTCGCCCTGGAATTCGGACGCAACGACGCCTCCGTCGCGACCTTCGTGGGGGTGCACTCCGGGCTCGCCATGAACGCGATCGGCATGTGCGGCGACGCCGCGCAGCGCGCCGAGTGGTTGCCGAAGATGGCGCGCGGCGAGCTGATCGGCGCCTTCGGGCTCACCGAGCCGCTGCACGGCTCCGACACCGCACGCGGCCTCGAGACCACCGCCCGCCGCGAGGGCGACGAGTGGGTGCTCAACGGCGCCAAGCGCTGGATCGGCAATGCGACGTTCGCGGATGTCGTGGTGATCTGGGCGCGCGACGTCGCCGATGACCAGGTCAAGGGGTTCATCGTCGAGACGGCCACCGCGCCCGGCTTCACCGCGACGAAGATCGAGCGCAAGCAGAGCCTGCGGGTCGTGCAGAACGCCGACATCACGCTCGTCGACGTGCGCGTGCCCGAGGAGCGCCGCCTGCAGCTCGGCAACGGCTTCCGCGACACCGCCCGCGTGCTCGCCCTGACCCGCGCCGAGGTCGCCTGGCAGGCGGTCGGCAACGCCGTCGGCGCCTACGAGGCGGCGGTGCGCTACGTCGTGGAGCGCGAGCAGTTCGGGCGCAAGCTCGGCTCGTTCCAGCTCATCCAGGATCTGCTGTCGAAGTCGCTCGGCAACATCACGGCGTCGATCGCGATGTGCGCGCGCCTCAGCCAGATGATGGACGAGGGCCGCCCGTACGACCAGCAGGCCGCCCTCGCGAAGGCCTTCGTGACGGCGAGCGGCCGGCAGGTGGTCGCCTGGTGCCGCGAGGCGCTCGGCGGCAACGGCATCCAGCTCGACCAGGGCGTGGCACGCCGCTTCGCCGACGCGGAGGCGCTCTACACCTACGAGGGCACCTACCAGATGAACAACCTCATCGTCGGGCGCTCGATCACCGGCCTGAGCGCCTTCGTCTGAGCCCGGAACCGCATCCGCCTCGAAGGAGAGACACCATGCCCGACGCCGTCATCGTCGCCGCCGCCCGAACCCCCATCGGCCGAGCATTCAAGGGCTCGCTGCGCGAGGTGCGCCCCGACGACCTCGCCGCCTTCGCCGTGCAGACCGCACTCGACCAGGTGCCCGAACTCGACCCGAACACCGTCGAGGACCTGCTGCTCGGCTGCGGTCTCCCCGGAGGACAGCAGGGCATGAACATGGCGCGCATCGTCGCGGTGCTGCTCGGTCTCGACTCCGTGCCGGGCGCGACCGTCACCCGCTACTGCTCGTCGAGCCTGCAGACCACGCGGATGGCACTCCACGCGATCAAGGCGGGCGAGGCCGACGTGATCATCTCGGCGGGGGTCGAGTCGGTCTCCAGCTCGATCCACGGCAACAGCGACTACGTCACCGGTCAGGACTTCGAGAACCCGCGGTTCGCCGACGCGAAGGCGCGCACCGCCGCGCGTGCCGCCTCGGGTGATGCGTGGCGCGATCCGCGCGAGGACGGCCGGCTGCCCGACCCCTACATCGCCATGGGGCAGACCGCCGAGAACGCGGCGGGGCTGTACGGCGTGACGCGGGAGGAGCAGGACGAGTTCGCCTGCCTCAGTCAGAACCGGGCCGAGAAGGCGATCGTCGAGGGCTTCTTCGCTCGCGAGATCACGCCCTACACGCTCGCCGACGGCACGGTCGTGTCGGCCGACGACGGGCCCCGCGCGGGCGTCACGATGGAGGCCCTCGCCGGGCTGCAGCCGGTGTTCCGCGAGAACGGCACCGTGACGGCGGGCAACGCCTGTCCGCTCAACGACGGCGCGGCCGCGCTCGTCGTGATGAGCGACACCAAGGCGAAGCAGCTCGGGCTCACCCCGCTCGCGCGCATCCTCTCCACCGGCGTCACGGGGCTCAGCCCCGAGGTCATGGGCCTCGGCCCCGTCGAGGCGAGCCGTCAGGCGCTCGCCCGCGCCGGTCTCACGGTCGCCGACATGGACCTCGTCGAGATCAACGAGGCGTTCGCCGCCCAGGTGATCCCGTCGGCCCGCGAGCTCGGCATCGGCTGGGACAAGCTCAACGTGCACGGCGGCGCGATCGCCGTCGGCCACCCGTTCGGCATGACCGGTGCACGCATCACGACGACGCTGCTCAACGGCCTGCACACCACCGGCGGTACCCTCGGCCTCGAGACGATGTGCGTCGGCGGGGGTCAGGGCATGGCCATGGTGATCGAGCGGCTCAGCTGACATGCGGATCCGGGGCGCGGTGCTGGAGCGGACGGGCGATCCCCGTCCGTACGCCGCGTCGCGCCCGCTCGCGGTGCGGGAGCTCGAGCTCGACCCGCCGGCATCCGGCGAGCTGCTGGTGCGCATCGAGGTGGCGGGCGTCTGCCACTCCGACCTGAGCGTCGTCGACGGCAACCGCCCGAGGCCGTTGCCGATGCTGCTCGGCCACGAGGCGGCCGGCATCGTCGAGGCCGCAGGGCCGGGCGTCGACGACGTGGCGGTCGGCGACCGCGTCGTCATGACTTTCCTGCCGCGCTGCGGCGACTGCGCCGGCTGCGCCTCCGACGGGCGGATGCCGTGCGAGCGGGGCTCGGCCGCGAACGGCGCGGGTGAGCTGCTCGAGGGCGGTCGCCGATTGCATGCCGACGGTGGCGAGGTCTTCCACCACCTCGGCGTCTCCGCCTTCGCCGACCACGCCGTCGTCTCGCGGCGCTCGGTCGTCCCGGTACCCCACGACGTCCCCGCCGATGTCGCCGCGCTTCTCGGCTGCGCGGTGCTCACCGGCGGGGGCGCCGTGTTGAACGCCGCCCGCCCGGCCGACGGCGACACCGTCATGGTCGTGGGCCTCGGCGGCGTCGGGATGGCGGCGCTGCTCGTGGCCCGCGCCCTCGGGCATCCGGTGATCGCCGTCGACGCCCGCGCCGACAAGCTCGAGGCGGCGGCGGCGCTCGGTGCGCTGCAGACCGTGCTCGCCTCGGACCTCGAGAGCTCCGGCCTGCGCGCCCCCGTCGTGATCGAGGCGGCCGGGCATCCGCGCGCCTTCGAAACCGCCTTCGCCGCGACCGCTCCCGGCGGAACCACCGTGACCGTCGGCCTGCCGGCTCCGGATGCGCGGTCGAGCATCTCGCCGCTGGCCCTCACGGCGGAGGCCCGCACCGTCGTCGGCAGTTATCTCGGCACCTCGGTGCCGGAGCGCGACATCCCCCGCTATGTGGAGCTGTGGCGGGCCGGCCTGCTGCCCGTCGAGCAGCTGGTCAGCGACCGCATCCGCCTCGACGACGTCGCCGCCGCGATGGACACGCTGGCCGACGGCGCCGCGCTGCGCCAGCTGATCGTCTTCTGACCCCACCCATCGAGAGGAACCCATGACCGAGAGAACCGCCATCGTGACGGGCGCGGCCCGCGGCATCGGAGCCGCCGTGGCCGCGCGCCTCGCCGCCGACGGGTACGCCGTCGCCGTCGTCGACCTGGACGAGGGCTCCACCTCCGCGACCGTCGAGGCGATCCGCGCCGCAGATGGTCGCGCCGTCGGCATCGGAGCGGACGTCGCCGACGAGCAGCAGGTGGCCGCCGCCGTGCAGCGCACCGTCGACGAGCTCGGCGCGCCCACGATCCTCGTCAACAACGCCGGCATCCTGCGCGACAACCTGCTCTTCAAGATGAGCGTCGACGACTGGGATGCCGTGCTGAACGTGCACCTGCGGGGTGCGTTCCTCATGTCCCGGGCGGTGCAGACCCATCAGGTCGCCGCCGAGTGGGGGCGCATCGTCAACCTCTCGTCCACCTCGGCGCTCGGCAACCGCGGGCAGGCGAACTACGCCGCCGCGAAGGCGGGGATGCAGGGCTTCACCAAGACCCTCGCGATCGAGCTGGGCCGCTACAACGTGACCGCCAACGCCATCGCGCCGGGGTTCATCGAGACCGAGATGACGGCCGCCACCGCACGGCGGGTCGGCCTCGAGCCCGAGGAGTTCTTCGCACTCGCGGCGAAGGAGATCCCCGTCGGCCGCACGGGTACCCCGGCCGACATCGCCGCCGCCGCATCGTTCTTCTGCTCGGAGGAGGCGGGATTCGTCTCGGGACAGGTGCTCTACGTCGCGGGGGGACCTCGCGCATGACGACGTCGTTCGCACATCCCGACGAACTGCTCGAGGCGGTCGGTGCCGATCTCGGCGCGGGGGAGTGGATCACGATCGACCAGGCGCGCATCCGGATGTTCGCCGAGGCGACGGGGGACCACCAATGGATCCACGTCGATCCCGAACGTGCCGCGGCCGGGCCGTTCGGCACCACGATCGCGCACGGCTACCTCACGCTGTCGCTGCTGCCGGCGCTCGCCGAGGGGCTGCTCGAGGTCGGTCGGCTCGCGATGGCGGTGAACTACGGGCTCGAGCGGGTGCGCTTCCTGCAGCCGGTGCCGGCGGGCGCCCGGGTGCGGGCGTCCGCGGTGATCACCGGTGCAGAGCGCACGCCGCTCGGCGTGCGCCTCGCCCAGCGCGTGACCGTCGCGATCGAGGGCTCCGAGAAGCCCGCGCTGGTCGCGGACACGCTGGCGGTGTTCGCCGCGCTCCCGGCCTGACCCGTCGGGAGCGAGGTTCGTCACCCTGATAAAATATTGAACACCCTGGTAGTGTGGGGAATATGCAGAACCCGACGACCGGCGACGCGCGCGCCGCCGACGAGACCCCCACGACCTTCCCGCCGCTTCCGGCCGGCACCTACGGCAGCAAGCAGCCGACCAACAGGGGGATCGAGGGCCTCATCACGCGGTACCTCGTGCGACAGGCCCGCAAGCCCCGCAAGCCCGGCGCGCGGAACGGCGCATCCGTCCTCGCGCTCACCACGATCGGCGCGAAGTCCGGTCTCGAGCGGACCAGCCCGGTCGGCTATGGACCGCACGAGGGCGGATGGCTCATCACCGCGAGTGCGGCCGGCGCCAAGAACCACCCCGCCTGGTACTACAACCTCGCCGCGCACCCGGAACGGGCCGTCATCGAGATCGGCGGCGAGCGCATCCCGGTCGCGGCCCGCCAGCTCGCCCCGGACGAGGCCGACGTGACCTTCGCGGCCCTCCTCGAGACGATGCACCCCGTCGCCCGACGCACCCTGCTCGGCTACCGGAAGGCCACCGACCGGCGGATCCCCCTGATCCACCTCACACGCCGCTAGGGCGTCCGACTCCGCAGGCGGGCGAGCACCCGAGCGGTCGCGAGCACAGCCTCGGCGGCCTCGCGGCCCTTGTCCTCCTTCGACCCGGGCAAGCCGGCGCGGTCGATCCCCTGCTGCTCGTCGTCGAGGGTCAGCACGCCGAAGCCCACCGGCTTGCCGGTGTCGAGGGCGACACGGGTGAGCCCGTCGGTGGCGGCGTTCGAGACGAAGTCGAAGTGCGGCGTGCCGCCGCGGATGATCACGCCGAGCGCCACCACCCCGTCGGCACCGGCATCCAGAGCCGCCTTCGCGACCACCGGCAGCTCGAAGCTGCCGGGCACCCGGATGACCTCGATCTCGGCACCGGAGGCCTCGAGCGTGCGCAGCGCGCCCGCGAGCAGACCCTCGGTGATGCGCTCGTGCCACGTTCCGGCGACGACCGCGATCCGCAGACCGCCGCCGTCGACGTCGAGTTCCGTGGGGCGACCCTCGCCGCTCATTCGTCGACTCCCTTCGCGGTCAGCTGACCGATGAGCTCCTGGTGGGTGGGCAGTGCGTGACCCATGCGGTCGCGCTTCGCGTCGAGGTAGCCCTCGTTGTACTCGCCGACGCCCACGACGAGCGGCACCAGCTGCTCGACCTCGACGCCCCGCTCGTCGAGCTGGCGCGCCTTCTCCGGGTTGTTGGTGAGCAGGCGCACCCGGTGGATGCCGAGATCCTTCAGGATCGCGACGGCGGCTCCGTAGTCGCGGGCGTCCGCGGGCAGACCGAGCGCGAGGTTGGCGTCGAGCGTGTCGAAGCCGTCCTCCTGCAGCCGGTAGGCGCGCAGCTTGTTGATGAGGCCGATCCCTCGCCCCTCCTGACCGCGCAGGTAGACCACCACGCCGCCCTCCGCCTGGATGGTGGCGAGCGCCGCATCCAGCTGGGGGCCGCACTCGCACTTGAGCGACCCGAACGCCTCGCCCGTCAGGCACTCGGAGTGCACGCGCACCAGTGCGCCGTCACGGGGTTCACCGGCGATCCACGCGACGTGGTCGGCGCCCGTCGAGCGGTCGCGATACGCCCGCACCCGGAAGGTGCCGTGCGCCGTCGGCACGTGGGTCTCGACCTCGAAGCTGACCCGCTGCCACTCGGGCACCGTCACCTCGGCCTTCGGGTCGGCCTCGCAACGGCGCTCCTCCATGAACCGGATGAGCGCCTCGATCGTGATGACCGGCACGTTCTCACGCTCGCCCAGGCGGATGAGGTTCGGCAGGCGCATCATCTCGCCGTCCTCGTCGACGATCTCGACGATCGCGGCGACGGGGGTGAGCCCGGCGAGCTTCATCAGGTCGACCGAGGCCTCGGTGTGCCCGTCGCGGGCGCGCACGCCGCCGTCGACGGCGCGCAGCGGCAGGATGTGGCCGGGGCGGGTCACGCTCTCGGGGGTCGACGCCGGGTCGGCGAGCACCCGCAGGGTGTGGGCGCGGTCGGATGCCGAGATGCCCGTCGAGAGCCGGTCGGCCGCGTCGACCGACACCGTGTAGGCGGTGCCGCGCGGGTCCTGGTTGCTCGCGACCATCGGCGGCAGGTCGAGGCGGTCGGCGATCTCGTTGGTCATCGGCGCGCAGATGAAGCCGGAGGAGTGCTTGACCGCCCAGGCGATCCACTCCTGACTGGCGGTCTCGGCGGCGAGCACCACGTCGCCCTCGTTCTCGCGGCCCTCGTCGTCGGCGACGATCACGGGTCGACCCTCGCGCAGCGCCTGCAGGGCGCCGGGGATGTCGCTGAGGCTCATCGTGCACTTCCCATCCGGAGCATCCGCTCCACGTGTCGGGCCAGGATGTCGGTCTCGAGGTTCACCCGGTCGCCCGGGCGGAGCGCGCCGAGGGTGGTCGCCTCGAGGGTCTCGGGGATGAGCGACACCTCGAACCACTGCTCGGTCTCCGCGGCCTCGGCCACGGCGCTCACGGTGAGCGACGTGCCGTCGATCGCGATCGAGCCCTTGCGGGTCACGAGCGGTGCGAGCTCGGGCGCGAGGGCGAAGCGCACGACCCTCCACGCCGATCCGTCCTCCACGCTCAGCACGGTCGCGGTGCCGTCGACGTGCCCCTGGACGATGTGCCCGCCGAGGCGGTCGCCGACGGCCGCGGCGCGCTCCAGGTTCACGCGGTCGCCCGCACGGCGCTCGCCGAGGGTGGTGACGTCGATCGAGATGCCCATGACGTCGGCCGTGAACCAGTCGTCGCCCTGGTCGACCACCGTCAGGCAGACGCCCGAGACCGAGATCGAGTCTCCGTGCGAGGCATCCGAGACGGCGAGCGGGGCGCGCACGGTGATGCGGGCGGCATCCGCCGTCGGTTCCCAGGCGAGCACGGTGCCGAGCTCCTCGATGATGCCGGTGAACATGTCAGTGTCCCTTCGCAGGTCGTGCCATCACGAGCAGGTCGTCTCCGAGCTGCTCGATGCTCGTGATCGCGAGGCGGCGCGCCTCGGCGATGGTCGTGATGCCGAGGTCGCCCACGGCGAGCCGGGCGCCGCCGAGCAGCGCCGGTGCGAGGTAGACCGCGTACTCGTCGGCGAAGCCCGCGGCGATCACGGCGGATGCGAGCGTGGGGCCGCCCTCGACGTAGACCCGTCGGATGCCGCGGGCGTCGAGTGCGGCGAGCACCGCCGCGAGGTCGCGGGTGCCGGTCTCGTAGAGCCCGGCGGGGTGGCGGCGCAGGGCGGCATCCGCCGGCACCGCGGTCTCGCCGACCACGACGGGCAGCGGCTGGTGCGGCAGCAGCTCGCCGCCGTCGCCCCGAGCGGTGAGCGACGGGTCGTCGGCGAGCACGGTGCCGGTGCCGACGAGGATCGCGTCGGATGCGGCCCGCTGCTCGTGCACCCGCTGCCGCGCGGCCGTGCCGGTGATCCACTGGCTCGTGCCGTCGGCGGCCGCGGCGCGCCCGTCGAGGGTCGACGCCCATTTGACGGTCACCCAGGGGCGGCGGCGGGCCACGGCGGTCAGCCACGGATGCAGGGACGCGCGCACCTCGTCGGCGAGCACACCGGGCACCACCTCGACGCCCGCCGAGCGCAGGCGCTGCGCGCCGCCGGCGGACTCGTGGCCGGGGTCCGACACGGCGTAGACCACGCGCGCCACGCCCGCGGCGATGAGGGCTTCGCTGCACGGTCCGGTGCGTCCGGTGTGGTTGCAGGGCTCGAGCGAGACGACGGCGGTGAGGCCGTGCGCGTCGGCGAGGTGCGACAGCGCGTCGACCTCGGCGTGCGGGGTGCCGGCGCCCCGGTGCCAGCCCTCGGCGACGATCGCGCCCGAGTCGTCCAGCAGCACGCAGCCGACCTGCGGGTTGCCTCCCGTGACGGGGCCACGGGCGGCGAGTTCGAGGGCGCGGCGCATGGCGGCGTCGAACGAGACGGTCTCGGCCATGGCATCCCTTCCGGTTCCGGTCCGGGGATGCGCGACACGAGTCGGCGCCCGTCGGCGATCGTCAGAGACGCCCGCCGACGCGTGCTTCCTCTCATCCGGACTCTGACCGTCGGTCCCGGAATTCCACCGGATCGGCCCCGTTCCTCGCGGAACGGGGTTCGCGGACTATCACCGCCGGTGCGGAATTCCACCGCCCCCGGAGCACGTGCTACTGCTTTCGGAGTCTACAACGCACGCGTCGCCGAGACATTCCCGCGTCATCCGACCTCACCGCCTCCCGTCCGAGCTCGAGGCGTCAGTTGGTGTCGCCTGCCGGAGGCGCGACGCGACACGAAGCGACGCCTCAGACGAGGATCGACGGCAGCTGGGTGAGCGAGCGGATGACGGGAACGCCCTCCGCGGCGGCCTCCGCGAGCTGCTCCACGGTCGCAGTGCCGCGGCGATCGATCCACACGCCCAGCAGGCCGGCACGCGCCGCACCGATGGCATCCGTGTGCAGGCGGTCGCCCACGTAGCAGGCCTCCGGCGGCGTCACGCCGAGCCGCTCCGCGGCGAGGGCGAAGATGCGGGCGTCGGGCTTCGCGACGCCCACCTCGCCGCTCGCCACCAGCGCATCCAGCGGGATGTGCCGCGCGAGCCCGACGCCCTGCACCTTCGAGGTCTGGAACGCGAGATCGCCGTTGGTGATGATGCCCAGCCGACGCGGGCCGAGCGTGTCGAGGCACGGCACCGCGTCGTCGTGCAGGCGCCAGCCGGTCTCGTAGTGCACCCGGTACGACTCGAACCAGGCCTCCGCGGCCTCGTCGTCGAGCTCGATCCCGTACGGCGCGACGAAGGCGCGGGCGCGGGCGCGGCGCTGACCCAGGTAGTCGAGTTCACCCGCGAGATAGCGGTGGTAGTGCTCCTCCTCGAGGGCGTTCCACCGGGCGAACTCCGCGGCCGGCTCCGCCTCGGCCAGCGCCCCGCCGAGCTCCGCGCGGTGCGCGTGGATGCCGGCCTCGACCGACTCGCGATGGGCGAACAGGGTGTCGTCGAGGTCGAACAGCACGGCGCGGATGCTCACAGCGGCCACCCCGCGTGCACCCCGCCGTCGTCGTCGCGCAGGCGGTATCCGTGCCAGCCCATCGGGCGGGTGCCGTCGCGGAAGTCGATCTCGACCGGCCGTTCGCCGTCGTAGCGGAAGCCGGCGGCGCGGGCGACCCGTGCCGACGCGACGTTGCCCACCACCGCCTCCCAGCCGACGCGGTCGAGCTCGGGGGTGCGCGCGAAGACCCAGTCGACGACGGCCCGCAGCGCCTCGGTCATGTAGCCGCGGCCGCGGTACGGCGCCCCGAGCCAGTAGCCGACGTCGCCCCGCGGGGGACGCCAGGAGATGTCGCCCAGCGGCGGCCCGTCGGCGCTCTCGCGGATCGCCCAGCTGAGCGCGTCACCCGACGCCCACCCCGCCGGCACCATCGTGCCGATGTAGTGGACGGAATCCGCGCGGGTGTACGGCCAGGGGAGCGAGGCGAGCATGGTCGCCATCACGGGCTCCTGCAGCAGTGCGGTCGCGTGGTCGACGTCGTCGAGCCGCGCGGGTGAGAGCACCAACCGCTCGGTGCGCAGCACGACGGGTTCCATCAGAGCTTTGGCAGGAAGCCGATCCGGTCGTAGGCGCGGGCGAGCGTCGCCTCGGCGATCTCGTTCGCGCGGTCGGCGTTGACGGCGAGCACCCGGTCCAGCTCGGCCGGGTCGGCCAGCAGCTCGAGCGCGCGCTCGCGCACCGGTCCGAACTCGGCGACCACGGCATCCGCCACCGCACCCTTCAGGTCGCCGTAGCCGCGGCCGGCGAACTCGTGCTCGAGCGTCTCGATCGAGGTGCCGCCGAGCACCGACAGCAGCGTCAGCAGGTTCGAGACGCCCGGCTTGCCCTCGGGGTCGAAGTGCACCGAGCCGTCGTTGTCGGTGACCGCCGACTTGATCTTCTTCACGAGCCGGTTCGGCTCGTCGAGCAACCACAGGATGCCGTTCTCGGCCTCGCCCGACTTCGACATCTTCGCGGTCGGGTTCTGCAGGTCGTAGATCTTGGCGGTCTCCTTGAGGATCGAGACCTCGGGCACAACGAACGTCTCGCCGAAGCGCGTGTTGAAGCGCTGGGCGAGGTCGCGGGTCAGCTCGATGTGCTGGCGCTGGTCCTCGCCGACGGGCACGATCTCGGCGTCGTAGAGCAGCACGTCGGCCGCCTGCAGGATCGGGTAGGTGAAGAGGCCCACGGATGCCGCATCCGCTCCGTGCTTCGCCGCCTTGTCCTTGAACTGGGTCATGCGGCTCGCCTCGCCCATGCCCGTGATGGTGTTGAGCACCCAGGCGAGCTGCGCGTGCGCGGGCACGTGCGACTGCACGTAGAGCGTCGAGGCCGAGGGGTCGATGCCGGCCGCGATGTACTGCGCGGCGGTGCGTCGCGTCTTCTCGCGCAGGGTCGCCGGATCCTGCGGCACGGTGATCGCGTGCAGGTCGACGACGCAGAAGACGGCGTCGTAGTCCTGCTGCAGGCTCTTCCACTGCAGCAGGGCGCCGATGTAGTTGCCGGCGTGCAGGGAGTCGGCGGAGGGCTGCATGCCCGAGAACAGGCGGGGCTTGGTCATCACGGGGTCTCTCTGTGCGGGTTTCGACACGCCTGCTTCGCAGGCTACTCAACCTGCGGTCTTGTCAGACCGCATAGTCGACGACGACGGGAGCGTGGTCGGACCATCGCTCGTCGTACGCCTTCGCCCGGTCGACCGTGTAGTCGACCACGGTGGCCGCGAGCTCGGGTGTGGCCAGGTGGTAGTCGATGCGCCATCCGGTGTCGGTGTCGAAGGCCTGACCGCGCTGCGACCACCACGTGTACGGGCCGGGCACCTCGCCGGCCCAGCGGCGACCCACGTCGACCCAGCCGAACCCGGCGCCCGCGTTGTAGCCGCCCTCGCCTTCGGCCCCCAGGAACCGGTCGAAGTAGGCCCGCTCCTCGGGCAGGAAGCCGGCGCGCTTCACGTTGCCCTTCCAGTTCTTGATGTCGAGCGTGCGGTGACCCACGTTCAGGTCGCCGACGACGAGCGCGAGCGGGTTGTGGGCCGCGAGCTTCGGCAGGTGCTCGGCCATCGCGTCGAGGAAGCGGTACTTCTCCACCTGCTTGGGGGTGTCGGCCTCGCCCGAGTTCACGTAGCAGGACACGACCGTCACGATCGTGCCGTCGATGTCGTAGTCGGCCTCGAGCCAGCGCCCCGCCGAGTCGAAGTCGTCGGGACCGAAGGTCACGCGGTGGATCTCGGCCTTGCGGCGGCTCGCGAGCGCGACCCCCGCGCGACCCTTGGCGGTCGCCGGGTCGTGCAGCACGTCCCACTCGTCGCCGAGCAGCGCGGTCAGATCGTCGGTCTCGGCACGCACCTCCTGCAGCGCCAGGATGTCGACGCCGCGTGGTGCGAGCCACTCGCCCATGCCCTTGCGGAAGGCGGCGCGCACGCCGTTGACGTTGACCGAGGCGATGCGGAGGGGGCGCGACACGCTCTCCACCTTAGCCAGCACCGCGGACGCTCACCTCCGGCCGAACAGCCGCTTCCAGAAGCCAGGCCTCTCGGCGGCGAGCTCGGCCCGGAGCTCCTGCTTGAGCTTCTCGCGTTCGGCCTCCGCCTCGGCCGCCGCCTCCGCGGCGAGTCGCTCGTCGAGCGGCACCCCGGCGTCCTTCATCGACACGAACACCCAGCACGCGGCGATCAGGATCACCTGGCAGATCAGGGTGAACCAGATGAGCAGTCCGATGATCACGGCGAATCCGGCGAGCAGCGGGTTGTTCGTCGCGCCGCCGAGCAGGGCGGTGCCGAGCACCTTGAGCACGCCGAGAGCCGCGGCGCCGAGCAGGGCTCCCTGCGCGAGGAAGCGCAGGGGGATGTGCACACCGGCGAGCACCCGGTAGAGCGCCCCGAGCACCACGGTGTCGAGCGCGAACATGAGGGCGATCGACAGGATGCGCGCGGTGACGGTGGTCGAGGTGGAGTCGCGGATGCCGAGCCAGGCGAGCACGCCGTCGAGCGCCTCCGACGACAGCACCGACAGTCCCGCGGAGATCAGCAGGAGCGCGCCGAAGCCGAGCGCGAGCCCCAGGTCCTTGAGCTTGAGCAGCAGGAAGTTGGTGCGCGGGCCGGGCAGGTCGCCGAGCACCCGGATGGCGTCGCGCGCCGACGCGAGCCATCCGAGGGCCGTGAAGAACAGGCCGACGAGGGCGATCGCGCCCGTCCAGCCGAGCACGGTCGTGTTGACGAGGTCGGCCGGGTCGATCGCCCCGGTGCCGTCACCGGTGTCGATGAGGCCGGGCACGGCGTTCCCGATGAGGTCGAGCAGGGCCTGCTGCAGCCCGATGTTGCCGGCGAGCACGAGACCGAACACCGAGAACGCCACCCAGATCGCGGCGAAGACGGCGAAGATCGCCTGGTTGGAGAGCCCGGCGGCCAGCAGCGGCCCGCGATGCGCGCCGTAGTCGAGGAACACCCGCACGGGGCGCAGCCCCATCACCCAGGCGACCACCCGCTGCACCCACGCGATGAGGGCGGGCGGCTGCTTCGCATCCGTGTCGACCATCACTCCACGCTATCGAGGTGCGCGGATCCCACGGAGGGGCTTGACGTTACTTCTTGGGGATGTCGGGCTTGCCGCGCAGCACCGCGGCCTTCACCTCGGCGATCGCCTTCGTGACCTCGATGCCGCGGGGGCAGGCCTCCGAGCAGTTGAAGGTCGTGCGGCAGCGCCACACGCCCTCCTTGTCGTTGAGGATGTCGAGGCGCACGTTCGCCGCCTCGTCGCGCGAGTCGAAGATGAAGCGGTGCGCGTTGACGATGGCGGCGGGGCCGAAGTACTGTCCGTCGGTCCAGAACACCGGGCAGCTCGAGGTGCACGCGGCGCAGAGGATGCACTTGGTCGTGTCGTCGAAGCGCTCGCGCTGCGCGACCGACTGGATGCGCTCCTTGTCGGGCTTGGACGACGCGATGAGGAAGGGCTGGATCTCGCGGTAGGACGCGAAGAACGGGTCCATGTCGACGATCAGGTCCTTCTCGAGCGGCAGCCCCTTGATGGCCTCGACGTAGATCGGCTTCGAGATGTCGAGGTCCTTGATGAGGGTCTTGCAGGCGAGACGGTTGCGGCCGTTGATGCGCATCGCGTCCGAGCCGCAGATGCCGTGGGCGCACGAACGGCGGAAGGTCAGCGAGCCGTCCTGCTCCCACTTGATCTTGTGCAGCGCGTCGAGCACGCGGTCGGTCGCGTAGAGCTCGACGTCGAAGTCCTGCCAGTACGGCTCCGCGTCCTTCTCCGGGTCGTAGCGACGGATGTTGAGGGTCACCGTGAAGGCCTGGATCGGAGCCTCGGCCTTCGCCGTGTTGTCGACCGCCTCGAGCGTGGCAGCGCCCGCCATCAGTACTTCCTCTCCATCGGTTGGTAGTTCGTGATCACGACCGGCTTCCAGTCGAGCGAGATGTGGTCGGCCGCGTCGGCCGAGTGCGGATCGCCCGTCAGGTACGCCATCGTGTGCTTCATGTAGGTCTCGTCGTCGCGCTTCGGGTAGTCGTCGCGCATGTGGCCGCCGCGGCTCTCCTTGCGGTTCTTCGCCGAGTACACGACGACCTCCGCGAGGTCGAGCAGGAAGCCGAGCTCGATCGCCTCGAGCAGGTCGGTGTTGTACCGGTGGCCCTTGTCCTGGATCGAGACCTTCTTGTACCGCTCGCGCAGCTCGTGGATGGTCTCGGTGACCTTCGCGAGCGACTCGTCGGTGCGGAACACCTGGGCGTTGCGGTCCATCTCGTCCTGCAGCTCCTTGCGGAGCGCGGCGATCCGCTCGGTGCCCGACGCGTCGCGCAGGCCCTCGACGAGCTCGCGCACGGCCTTCGCCGGGTCGGCGGGCAGCGGGGTGAAGTCGACGGTGCTGGCGTAGTCGACGGCGTTGTTGCCTGCGCGCTTGCCGAACACGTTGATGTCGAGCAGCGAGTTGGTGCCGAGCCGGTTCGATCCGTGCACCGAGACGCACGCGCACTCGCCTGCCGCGTAGAGACCGGGCACGACGGTGTCGTTGTCGCGCAGCACCTCGGCCTTGACGTTGGTCGGGATGCCGCCCATGGCGTAGTGCGCGGTCGGCATCACAGGCACCGGCTCCACCACGGGGTCGACGCCGAGGTATGTGCGGGCGAACTCGGTGATGTCGGGCAGCTTCGTCTCGAGCACCTCGGCGCCGAGGTGGGTGCAGTCGAGCAGCACGTAGTCCTTGTGCGGTCCGGCGCCGCGCCCCTCCGCGACCTCCTGCACCATGCAGCGCGAGACGATGTCGCGCGGTGCGAGGTCCTTGATGGTGGGGGCGTAGCGCTCCATGAAGCGCTCGCCGGAGGCGTTGCGCAGGATCGCCCCCTCGCCGCGGGCGCCCTCGGTGAGCAGGATGCCGAGGCCGGCGAGGCCGGTCGGATGGAACTGGAAGAACTCCATGTCCTCGAGCGGCAGGCCCTTGCGCCAGATGATTCCGACGCCGTCGCCCGTGAGGGTGTGGGCGTTGGAGGTGGTCTTGTAGATCTTGCCGAAGCCGCCCGTGGCGAACACGATCGACTTGCCCTGGAACACGTGCAGCTCGCCCGTGGCGAGCTCGTAGGCCACGACGCCGGAGGGCTGCGGCACCCCGTCGACCTCGGTCATCACGAGGTCGAGCGCGTAGTACTCGTTGAAGAAGTTGACGCCGAGCTTCACGCAGTTCTGGAACAGCGTCTGCAGGATCATGTGGCCGGTGCGGTCGGCGGCGTAGCAGGCGCGGCGCACCGGCGCCTTGCCGTGGTCGCGGGTGTGGCCGCCGAAGCGACGCTGGTCGATGCGTCCCTCGGGGGTGCGGTTGAAGGGCAGGCCCATGTTCTCGAGGTCGAGGACGGCGTCGATCGCCTCCTTCGCGAGGATCTCGGCAGCGTCCTGGTCGACGAGGTAGTCGCCGCCCTTGACGGTGTCGAAGGTGTGCCACTCCCAGGAGTCCTCTTCGACGTTCGCGAGGGCGGCGGCCATGCCGCCCTGCGCCGCACCGGTGTGCGAGCGGGTCGGGTAGAGCTTCGTGATGACGGCGGTGTTGGCGCGAGGAGCGGCCTCGATGGCCGCGCGCATCCCTGCACCTCCCGCCCCGACGATGACGACGTCGTGGCGGTGGTAGTGGACGCCGTCGATGACGTCCCCGTCTTCGAACTCGAGGTAGTCGCTCACGTTCTCTCTCACTATTGGGCGGCGGCGCAGATCGCGGCGAACTCCGCGTTGTCGGTGCCGCCGATGCACGGGTCGAAGGTCGTCAGCACGAGGGTGCCGAGCACGAGCAGCACGACGGTGGTCGCGCCGAGCGCCCACAGCAGCAACGTGCGGAAGCGGCCGTGTGCGTAGTCGTTGATGAGGGTGCGCATGCCGTTGGAGCCATGGATGAGGGCGAGCCACAGCAGCAGCAGATCCCACACGATCCAGATCGGGTCGGCGAGCTTGCCGGCCACGAAGGCCCAGTCGAGGATCGACACCTTGCCGGGGAAGATCAGGTTGTAGAAGAGGTGGCCGAAGACCAGCACCACGAGCAGCACGCCCGAGGCGCGCATGTAGATCCAGCCCCACTTCTCGATGTTGAAGCGGCGCTTGCGGTGGCTGAGGTGGGGGCTGCGGGGCGCGGCGATGTTCTGCGTGCTCATCTCACTCGCCTCCGAAGACGACCATCAGGTGCCGCGGCACGAATCCGATCAGCAGCACGATCCACAGTCCGATGACGACCCAGAACATCGCCTTCTGGGCGCGCGGGCCCCACGAGAACAGGTCGATGAAGATGATGCGCAGGCCGTTGAAGGCATGGAGCCCGATCGCCGCCACCAGGGCCGTCTCGCCGAGGCCCATGATCGGCGTCTTGTAGGTGCCGATGACGGCGTCGTAGGCCTCGGGGCTGATGCGGATGAGCGAGGTGTCGAGGATGTGCACCAGCAGGAAGAAGAAGATCGCCGTTCCGGTGATGCGGTGCAGTACCCACGACCACATCCCCTCGCGACCGCGGTACAGCGTGCCGGCGGGAAGCTTGCGCTTCTTGGGAAGGGGGACGGATGCCGCGGGGCTCTCGGGTGGTGCGGCCTGGCTCGTCACGGCGCTATCTCCCTCGCGAGTCGCTCGTCGTCGGAACGGTCTCCAGTCTATGCCCGGCCCTCGGGGGCCGCGATTGAGGCTCACCTAACTTGTCTCGATATCGAGATAAACGGGGCGGGGCGCTCTCTAGGCTGTCGTCATGACTTCGGCGCGCGACCGCTTCTACGGCATCATCCCGGCGGGCGGGGTGGGTTCGCGCCTGTGGCCGCTGTCCCGTGCCGACGCGCCCAAGTTCCTGCACGATCTCACCGGGTCGGGGCGCACCCTGCTCCGCGGCACGTGGGAGCGGCTGGCCCCGCTGGCCGGACCGGAGCGCGTGTTGATCGTCACGGGTCGCGCGCATCGCTCCGCCATCGAGCAGCAGATCCCCGAGCTCGACGACCACAACATCGTGCTCGAGGCCGACCCGCGCGACTCGACCGTCGCCATCGGTCTCGCGGCCGCGATACTGGTGCGCCGCGAGCCCGACGTCATCGTCGGCTCGTTCGCCGCCGACCACGTCATCGGCGACGAGGACGGGTTCCGCGCCGCCGTCGCGCAGGCCATCGCCGCCGCCGACGCGGGCTACATCTCGACGATCGGCATCCAGCCCACGGAGCCGGCGATCGGGTTCGGCTACATCGAGTGCGGCGACCCGGCCACGATCGAGGGCGCCCCGGGTGCCCTGCTCGTCAAGAGCTTCGTCGAGAAGCCCGACGCCGACACCGCCGCACGGTACCTCGCCGACGGCAGGCACCTGTGGAACGCCGGCATGTTCATCTCCCGCGCCGACCGCCTGCTCGATCAGATCGGCGCCTACGATGCGCAGTTGCGCGCGCAGCTCGAGGAGCTCGCGGAGGCCTGGGACGACCCGGCGGCCCGCGGACCGGCGGTCGACCGGCTGTGGCCCGCGCTGCGGCGGATCGCGATCGACTACTCGGTCGCCGAACCGGCCGCCGCGGAGGGACGGCTGGCGGTCATCCCCGGCCGTTTCGACTGGGACGACGTGGGCGACTTCGCGTCGGTCGCGAAGCTCAAGTCGGGCGGACGCGCCAGCGATCTGTCGATCATCGGCGAGAACGCCCGGGTGCTCGCGGATGCGTCGAGCGGGATCGTCGTGAGCCAGTCGGACCGGATCGTGTCGCTCATCGGCGTGCGCGACATCGTCGTGGTCGACACCCCGGATGCGCTGCTGGTCACGACCACGGCCAACGCCCAGCGGGTCAAGAGCATGGTCGACGCGCTCAAGCTGTCGGGCCGCGACGACGTGCTCTGAGCGCTCGTGGCCCGCGATAATCCGCGGACGCGGTGCCGACGCGTGCTCATCTGAGCACGAACATTTCCGAGGTATTTCCGAAGCCGATCGGCTGTGTAACTGTTCTGTTGCGAGCGCCGGTGCTCACGTCTCGGCGCGCGTCACAGAAGGTAACGTGTTGCGCAATCCGCCGGTCATCCTGCCCGGCGACTTCTTGGAGGACACAGTGACAATCACGACCCGCAAGGCCGGTCTCTCCGGCCTCGCCATCCTCGGCGCGAGCGCCATCGTGCTCAGCGGCTGCGCCGCCGCGCCCGAGGACACGCCCTCGGAGAGCGCCGCTCCCGACTTCCTGGCCTGCATGGTCTCCGACTCCGGTGGGTTCGACGACCACTCGTTCAACGAGCTCGGTCTGCAGGGCCTGCAGGACGCCGCCTCGGAGCTGGGCATCGAGGAGAAGCACGTCGAGTCGAGCTCGGAGGACGACTTCGCGCCGAACATCGAGAGCCTCCTCGGTGAGGGCTGCAACATGATCGTCACCGTCGGCTTCCTGCTGTCGGCCGCCACGATCACCGCGGCGCAGGCCAACCCGGATGTCGAGTTCGCGATCGTCGACGACAGCCTCGACGGCGACTTCGACGGCGTCAACGACACCGAGAACGGCAAGCCGATCCTCTTCAACACGGCCGAGGCCGCGTTCCTCGCCGGCTACGCCGCCGCCGCCACCTCGAAGACCGGCGTCGTCGGCACCTTCGGCGGCATCCAGATCAACCCCGTCACCATCTTCATGGACGGCTTCGTCGACGGCGTCGCGTACTACAACGAGCAGAACGGCACCTCCGTCAAGGCCATCGGCTGGGACAAGGCCTCGCAGACCGGCTCCTTCACGGGCGGCTTCGCCGCCGGTGTCGAGGCCAAGACCGCGGCCCAGAACCTGCTCGACCAGGGCGCCGACGTGATCCTGCCGGTCGGCGGACCGATCTACCAGAGCGCCGCCGAGGCCATCCGCGAGAAGGGCGGCGACATCGCCCTCATCGGTGTGGACGCCGACGTGTACAACACCGACGAGTCGGTCAAGGACCTGCTCCTCACCTCGGTGATGAAGGGCGTCGACGCCGGTGTCCACGACACCGTCGTGGCGGCGGCCGAGGGCAAGTTCGACATCGCGCCGTACGTGGGCACCCTCGAGAACGGCGGCGTCGGAATCGCCCCGTTCCACGACTGGGAGTCCAAGGTCCCGGCCGACCTGAGCGCCACCCTCGATGACCTGAAGGCTCAGATCATCTCGGGCGACCTCAAGGTCACCTCGCCCGCGACCCCGCAGTAACCCCTCTTCGCACCACGGCACGGGGAGGCCGGCATCGCCGGTCTCCCCGTTGCCGTGTCGCAGACCGACTTCCTAGATTGAGACAATGAAGCTCGAACTCCGCGGCATCACCAAGCGGTTCGGTGCCCTGGTCGCCAACGACCACATCGACCTCACGGTCGAACCCGGTGAGATCCACTGCCTGCTCGGCGAGAACGGCGCAGGCAAGTCCACCCTCATGAACGTGCTGTACGGCCTCTACCAGGCCGACGAGGGCGAGATCCTGCTGGACGACGAGGTCCAGCACTTCGCCGGACCCGGCGACGCCATGAAGTCGGGCATCGGCATGGTGCACCAGCACTTCATGCTCGTCCCGGTGTTCACCGTCGCCGAGAACGTCATGCTCGGCCACGAGCAGACCAGGGGCCCCGGCGTGCTCGACCTGGCCGCCGCCCGCGCCCGTGTGCGGGAGATCTCCGACCGCTTCGGATTCGACGTCGACCCCGACGCGATCGTCGAGGAGCTGCCGGTGGGCGTGCAGCAGCGGGTCGAGATCATCAAGGCGCTCTCGCGCGACGCGCAGGTGCTCGTGTTCGACGAGCCGACCGCGGTGCTCACGCCGCAGGAGACCGACGAGCTCATGGCGATCATGCGCCAGCTCAAGGAGGCGGGCACCGCCATCGTCTTCATCACCCACAAGCTGCGCGAGGTGCGCGAGGTCGCCGACCGCATCACCGTCATCCGCCTCGGCAAGGTCGTCGGCGAGGCCTCGCCTCAGGCGACCAACACGGAGCTCGCGTCGATGATGGTCGGCCGCGCGGTCGAGCTCACCATCAGCAAGGCGCCCGCCGACCCGGGCGCCGACGCCTTCGTCGTCTCCGAGCTCTCGGTGGTCGATCCGCGCGACCAGTACGTCGTGAAGGACGTCTCGTTCACGGTGCGAGCCGGTGAGATCCTCGCGATCGCCGGGGTGCAGGGCAACGGGCAGACCGAGCTCACCGAGGCGATCCTCGGCCTGCAGCCGCGCACCAGCGGGTCCATCACCCTCGACGGCGTCGAGCTCGTGGGCAAGAGCGTGCGCCGTGTGCTCGATGCGGGAGTCGGGTTCGTGCCCGAGGACCGCCAGGAGGACGGCCTCGTCGCGGAGTTCACGATCGCCGAGAACCTCATGCTCGACCGCTCCGTCGGCGAGCCGTTCGTGAAGGTCGGCACGCTGCAGCTGCGCGAGCTCGCCGACTTCGCGCAGGAGAAGCTCGAGGAGTTCGACATCCGGGCCCAGGGCATCGACACCCACGCCGGGCGCCTCTCCGGCGGCAACCAGCAGAAGGTCGTGCTCGCCCGCGAGCTGAGCCGCGAACTGCGGCTGTTCGTCGCCTCGCAGCCCACGCGCGGCCTCGATGTCGGCTCGATCGAGTTCGTCCACACCCGCATCGTGCAGGCGCGCGACGCGGGCATCCCCGTGATCGTGGTGTCGACCGAGCTCGACGAGGTCGTCGCGCTCGCCGACCGCATCGCGGTGATGTACCGCGGCGGGATCGTGGGCATCGTCCCGGGCGACACCCCGCGCGACGTGCTCGGCCTCATGATGGCCGGCGAGACGACAGGAGCCGCCGCGTGAGCGACAAGACGACGCCCCCCGCGGGCGAGACCCCCGAGGCGGTCGAGACCGAACAGGTGCCCGTGGAGCAGCGGGCTCCCGAGGCGCCGGTCGCGCAGGCCGACCCGCCGCCGGCGGCCAACCGCGTGCTGCGCGAGATCCTCACCTCGAACTGGCTGATCTCGCTGCTCGCGATCGTGGTCGCGTTGCTCATCGGCGCGATCCTCATCGCGGTCACCGACCCCGCCGTGCAGAAGGCGGCCGGATACTTCTTCGCCCGGCCGGGGGACACCTTCCGCGCCATCTGGGAGTCGGTGTCCGGAGCGTACGTCTCGCTGTTCCAGGGTGCGGTCTACAACCCGAAGCGGGGCGACTTCGTCAACGCGATCAAGCCGCTCACCGAGACGCTCACCTTCGCGACGCCGCTCATCACGGCCGGTCTCGCCGTGGCGCTCACCTTCCGTGTCGGCATGTTCAACATCGGTGGACGCGGTCAGATCCTGGTGGCGGCCGCGTGCGCCGGATGGGTCAGCTGGTCGATCGACCTCCCCGCGCCCCTGCACATCCTGCTCGCCACGGTCGCGGCGTGCGTCGGCGGCGCCGTGTGGGCGGGGATCGCGGGCGTGCTCAAGGCGCGCACCGGCGCCCACGAGGTGATCGTCACGATCATGCTCAACTACGTCGCGTTCTACCTGATCTCCTACCTGCTGAAGACGCCGGGCGCCCTGCAGGCGCCGGGCGCCAACACGCCGAAGTCGCCGCCCGCCCTGCCGAGCGCCGTCTACCCGACCCTGTCGGACCTGCTCGGCGTGGGCTCCTACCGCCTGCACCTCGGCTTCCTCTTCGCGATCATCGCCACCATCTGGCTGTGGTACCTGCTCAACCGCTCGAGCATGGGCTTCCGCTTCCGCGCGGTCGGCGAGAACCCCCACGCGGCGCGCGTCGCCGGCATCAGCGTGACCCGCGTGTACATCGTGGCGATGCTGCTCTCCGGCGGGCTCATGGGCCTGGCGGGCGCATCGCAGGTGCTCGGCACGACGACGACCGGCTTCGCCGCCGGCGTGGACGCCGGGATCGGGTTCGACGCGATCACGGTCGCTCTGCTCGGACGCTCGAAGCCGTGGGGCGTCTTCTTCTCGGGCATCCTGTTCGGCGCGCTCAAGGCGGGCGGATACACGATGCAGGCGAGCCAGGGCATCCCGATCGACATCGTGCTCGTCGTGCAGTCGGTCATCGTGCTGCTCATCGCGGCGCCCCCGCTGGTGCGCTCGATCTTCCGGCTTCCCCGGCCCGACGCGGAGCCGCCCGCCCGTCGAAAGCGCACCACGGCGACCCCCGAGGCGGTGACCAAGTGACGACCACCGCTCCCGCCCCCGCCGCATCCGCGCCGATCGTGCACGAGAAGGCGCTCGTCCGCAGCTGGAAGACCCCCATCATCCTGGGCGTCTTCGCGCTCGTCGCGCTGCTCATGGCGTTCGTGTTCCCCAACTCCGGGGAGACCACCTTCACACTCTCGACCACAGTCGACGCCATCCAGCTCGCGCCGCTCGTGGTGCCGACGCAGATCACGGTGATCGTCGTCGCCGTGCTGCTCGTGCTCGCCGCCCTGGGCGCCGTCGCCTTCGTGCGCTTCGGCCCGGGCCGTGCCCCGCTGTGGATCTCGGTCGTGTTCGCGGTGCTGTTCCTGTTCGCCTTCCTCACCTGGGTGGCGGCCGACAAGAACATCCCCGTGCCGGGCATGCTCGTCGGCACGCTCGCGCTCAGCGTTCCGCTGATCTTCGGCGCGCTCGGCGGGGTCATCTCCGAGCGCGGCGGCGTCGTGAACATCGCGATCGAGGGCCAGCTGCTTTTCGGCGCGTTCTCGGCGGCGATCATCGGCTCCATCACCGGGCAGCCCGTCATCGCGCTGATCGCCGCGATGGTCGGCGCGATGCTGGTGTCGTTCGTGCTCGCCGCGTTCTCGATCAAGTACCTCGTCGACCAGGTGATCGTCGGCGTCGTGCTCAACGTGCTGGTCGTGGGCCTCACGAGCTTCTTCTACTCGAAGGTGCTCACCTCCGACCCGTCGCTGAACTCGCCCGTCAAGTTCCCCATCTGGCCGATCCCCGGGCTCTCCGAGATCCCCATCCTCGGCCCCGTGCTGTTCCGGCAGACGGTGATCGTCTACATCATGTACATCGCGGTGTTCCTGGTGTGGTTCGGGCTGTTCAAGACCCGCTGGGGCCTGCGCCTGCGCGCCGTCGGCGAGCACCCGCAGGCGGCGGACACGGTCGGCATCAACGTGAACCGCACGCGCTTCTGGAACGTCGCCCTCGCGGGCGCGGTCGTCGGCATCGGCGGTGCGTACTACACGCTCGACGTGGTCGGCCAGTTCGGCAAGGAGATGACGAACGGTGCGGGCTTCATCGCCCTCGCCGCGGTGATCTTCGGGCGCTGGGATCCCATCCGGGCCACCCTCGCGGGCCTGCTGTTCGGATTCGCCACCAACCTGCAGAGCGTGCTCGGCATCATCGGATCGCCCGTGCCGTCCGACTTCATGCTGATGCTGCCCTACGTCGTCACGATCTTCGCGGTCGCCGGGCTGGTGGGCGTCTCGCGGGCGCCCGCCGCCGACGGCACGCCGTACATCAAGTCATGAGCGACGCCCGTCCCGCCGAGCCCGTCGAGATCACCGACGAGACCTGGGCGAGCTTGCGGGAGGCGGCCATCGCCGCCCTGCCGCACGCCTACGTGCCCTACTCGAAGTTCCCGGTGGGCGTCGCGGCGCTCGTCGACGACGGTCGTCTCATCTGGGGCTGCAACGTCGAGAACGCCTCCTACGGGCTCACGCTGTGCGCCGAGTGCGCGCTCGTGTCGACCCTGCACATGACGGGGGGCGGCAAGCTCGTCGCCTTCACGTGCGTGGACGGCGACGGCAACGCGCTCATGCCCTGCGGACGCTGCCGGCAGCTGCTGTTCGAGCACTCGGCCGAGGGGATGCTGCTGCAGACCGTCTCGGGTGTGAAGACGATCGACGAGGTGATCCCCGACGCCTTCGGCCCGCGGACCCTCGCCGCCTACCGCGAGGCCCACGACTGATGGTCGAACCGTTCGACACCGTCGACCTCATCCACCGCAAGCGCGACCGCGGCGAGCTGTCGGCCGCCGAGATCGCCTGGCTCGTCGACGCGTACACCCGCGGCTACGTGGCCGACGAGCAGATGTCCGCGTTCGCGATGGCCGTGTTCCTCAACGGCATGACCGGCGACGAGATCCGGGAGCTGACCCTCGCGATGGTCGCGAGCGGGGAGCGGCTCGACTTCTCGGGGCTCGGCCGCACCACGACCGACAAGCACTCGACGGGCGGCGTCGGCGACAAGATCACGCTGCCCCTCGCCCCGCTCGTCGCCTCGTTCGGTGTCGCGGTGCCGCAGCTGTCGGGCCGCGGGCTCGGCCACACCGGGGGCACCCTCGACAAGCTCGAATCGATCCCCGGATGGCGCGCTCGCCTCAGCAACGAGGAGTTCCTCGCACAGCTCGGCGCGGTCGGCGCCGTCGTCTGCGCCGCGGGAGCCGACCTCGCCCCGGCGGACGGCAAGCTCTACGCGCTGCGCGACATCACCGGCACCGTCGAGGCCATCCCGCTGATCGCGTCGTCGATCATGTCGAAGAAGATCGCGGAGGGCACCGCATCCCTCGTGCTCGACGTGAAGTTCGGCTCGGGCGCGTTCATGAAGGACTACGACCGCGCGCACGAGCTCGCGGCCACCATGGTGCGGCTCGGCAACGAGGCGGGCGTCGCGACGCGTGCGCTGCTGACCGACATGAACGTGCCCCTCGGGCTCGCGATCGGCAACGCCAACGAGGTGCGCGAGTCGGTGGAGGTGCTCGCCGGGGGTGGTCCGGCGGACGTCGTGGAGCTGACGGTCGCGCTCGCCCGCGAGATGCTCGAGCTGGCGGGCCTGCCGGATGCCGACGTCGAGGCGGCCCTCGCCGACGGTCGCGCGATGGACACCTGGCGCGCCATGATCTCCGCTCAGGGCGGCGATCCGGATGCGCCTCTGCCCACCCCGCGCGAGTCGCACACGGTGCGTGCGGAGTCCGACGGTGTGCTGGCGACCCAGGAGGCGCTCCCGTTCGGCGTCGCCGCATGGCGTCTGGGCGCCGGGCGCGCCCGTAAGGAGGACCCCGTGGTGCACGCCGCCGGCATCGACCTGCACGCGAAACCCGGCGACGCGGTGCGTGCGGGCGATCCGCTTTTCACGCTCCACGCCGACGACCCGGCGCGCTTCCCCCGCGCGCTCGAGTCGCTCGAGGGCGCCTACACGATCGCGCCCGTCGGCACCCCCCTGCCCGAGCGCCCCCTCATCCGCACCCGCCTCGCCTGAGGCGTGACTTCTTCGAGGCGTCACTTTGGGTCGCCTCAGGTGCGATCTTGGCGACGCAAACCGACGCCTCGACCCGTCACTGATCCTGCTTCCCTCGAGGCTCGACTTGAGGCGTCACTTCGTGTCGTCGTGGACTGGGGTGGGGCGACACAAAGCGACGCCTCAGCCTGTCCAGCCGCGGCGACGCAAACGGGCTTCGACGGTCTCGATGAGGCGACTCGTGTCGCGCAGATCGTCGGCAGTGGAGCGGATCATCGACCAGCTGTCATCTTCGAGCTCGACGAAGCGACGCAGATCTCGCCGCCACTGCGCCTGATCGGTGCGGTGGTGGTCTCCCTCGTGGTCGATGCCCACGCGGTAGCGGATGCTGGCGAGGTCGATCTCGGCGATCAGCCGACCGTCCTTCCACACCTCGTGGTTCGCCACCATCGGCGGCAAGCCGGCGTCGGCGAACCGCAGCCGCAGCTGGGTCTCCGACCTCGCATCCGATCGGTCGTTCAGCTTCGGCAGGGCGGTCGCACGCGTGAGTGCGCCACGACGCCCGGGATGCACCCGGGCCATCTCTCGGACGTCAGCGAGGGACGCGAGCGGGGCGCGCCGCCAGATCACCCGATCGCCCGCCGCGACGAGGTCCTCGAGACTCAGATACGGTGCGAGGTCGCACCAGGTGCGGGCGGGCGTCGTGATCGGCATGCCGTCGAGCATGGTCAGCTCGGAGGCCGTGATCACGAAGTGGTGTCCCGCGGTTCCGGCGAGCCGGGTCGCGCGTTGCCCGTGGGGGAGTCCGACGTGCAGCGGTTCGCCGAGTTCCAGGCGACGCGGGAGCGGCAGACCCCAGAGGAGAGCAGCCGTGGGTCCGCAGAAGTACGCATCTGGCCGCATGATCGTCTGGTAGGCGGCACATCGATCCCGGATGCCTGACGACGGGACGGTCTCGCGTACACCGCGGAACGGGCTGGTCAGGTCGCCACGCCGCATCCTGTTGCGATCGATCCCCATGCGACGGGCGTCGCGCACGGCGAACGCCGGTGCCGCGAGGTCGGGCGGTAGTGGAGCGGGCGGTGTCGGCATGGCGACGACCTTGGTGGTGCCACCGATACCCGGAAGAACATGGAGCCCGAAACGGGGGAGCGACGGTGCTCCAGCGTGATGGGCAGGACCGGTGAGTGGTGAGGCGTCGGTTTGAGTCGCCTAGACAGCGCCAGAAGCGACGCAAAGTGACGCCTCGGGATGAGTCCGCGCGTCAGGCGTCGGGGTCGCCGATGCGCTCCAGCGCGTCGACGACGAGGTCCCAGAAGCGGCGCTCGTCGAGGCCGAGCGAGACCTGAGTCGTGCAGTCGGCGGGTGCCGGGCGACGCAGATCGGCGACGGTCATGCCGAGCGTCAGCGTGCCCGCGAGTTCGACGTCGAGGGGCGCCTTCACGACCTGCAGCACTGACGGGTCGATCACGTACGCCACCGCGACCGGGTCGTGGACGGGGGGCGAGGTGAAGCCCTGCGCCTCGAGGTAGGTGGCGCCGAAGAAGTCGAGCAGCTCGCCGACGAAGGCGGCGGGCCGGGTGCCCACGGCGGCGATCCGCTCGCGCACCTGCGGGGTGGCGAGCGCCTGGTGGGTCACGTCGAGGCCGACCATGGTGAGCGGCCATGACTCGTTGAAGACGATGTGCGCAGCCTCGGGGTCGATCACGATGTTGAACTCGCTCGTGGCGTTCCAGTTGCCCACATGCACGCCGCCGCCCATGAGCACCACTTCGCGCACCCGCGACACGATGCGCGGCTCGATGCGCGCGGCGAGCGCGATGTTGGTGAGCGCGCCGGTGGGGACGAGCGTGATCTCGCCCGGCTCGGATGCCATGACGGTGTCGATGATGAGCTGCACCGCGCCGCGGGGGTCGACGTCGAAGAGCGGCTCGGGCAGTGCCGGGCCGTCGAGGCCGGAGTCGCCGTGGATGTCGGGGGCGAATTCGACGCTGCGCACGAGCGGGCGGGCGGCGCCTCGCGCGAACGGCACCCCGGCGATGCCGGCGATGCGCGCGACCGACAGCGCGTTGCGGGTGACGTTCTCGATGCCGGCGTTGCCGGCGACGGTCGTGACCGCCGCGAGCTCGATCTCGGGGTTGCCGTGGGCGAGCAGCAGCGCGATGGCGTCGTCGTGTCCGGGGTCGCAGTCCAGGATGATGCGGCGGGGCATGGGCCGATCCTAGCAGCGATATCAGATATGAAATGCTTGTTCATATACGCAAGCCGTGCGACGATGGCCGCATGACCGTCCTCGCCACCGACGACCTCGCCGCTCGCGGCGCCGCACGCATCGCCTGGATCCGCTCGCGCATGCCGCTGCTCGCCGCCGCCCGCGACGACCTCGGCCGCTCGCGGCCCTTCGCCGGACACCGCATCGGGATGTCGCTGCACCTCGAACCGAAGACGGCGGTGCTGCTCGAGACGCTCGTGGCCGGCGGGGCCGAGATCGTCGCGACCGGCAACCACGGCTCCACGCAGGATGACGTGGTCGCCCACCTGCGCGCGGCCGGCATGACGGTGTTCGGCAGCCGCGACGACAGCCTCGACCAGCACCACGCGAACGTCGCCTCGGTGCTGGAGGCCGCGCCTGACATCCTGCTCGACAACGGCGCCGACCTCGCCGCCGGCATCGTCGCACGCGGCGAGACCGCCCGCGTGCTCGGCGGCACCGAGGAGACCACCTCCGGCGGCGACCGGCTGCGCGGCGAGCTCGCCGGGCGCGTGCCGTTCCCGGTGATCGTGATCAACGACAGCCTGCTGAAGGCGATCGGCGAGAACAAGCACGCGGTCGGCCAGTCGGTGGTCGAGAGCTTCATGCGTCTCACCAACCTGATGGTGCCGGGCCGCCGCTTCGTGGTCGCGGGCTACGGATGGTGCGGGCGCGGCGTCGCCCACTACCTGCGCCAGCTCGGGGGAAAGGTGGCGGTCGTCGAGGTCGACGCGCTGAAGGCGTTCGAGGCGGCGCTCGACGGCTTCCGCGTCGCATCCCTGCTCGACCTCGCCGACTGGGGCGAGGTGTTCATCACGGCGACGGGCCGACCGGGGGTGCTCGGTGCGGAGTTCTTCGCGCGCGTCGCCGACGGCGCGGTGCTCGCCAACTGCGGCCACTTCCCGTGGGAGATCGACGTTCCGGAGCTCATGGCGGGCGCGGCATCCGTCATCCGGATGGACGAGGCGATCGAGCGCGTCGAACTGCCGGACGGTCGGCACGTGGTGCTGCTCGCCGGCGGGCGGATGATGAACCTCGCCGGGCGCGAGCCGAAGGGCAATTCGCTCGAGTCGATGGACCTCGGCTTCCTGCTGCAGACCCTGTCGCTCGAGCGGATCGCGACGCGCGCCGCTGCGCTCGCCCCGGGGGCGCAGCCGGTTCCCGACGACATCGACCGCGAGATCGCCCGGCGCATGCTGCGAGCGATGGGCGCGGATCGCTGAGCGGCATGAGCGGCCAGCCCGACTACTCGGCCCCCGCGGTCGACAAGGCGCTCGACGTGCTCGAGGTGCTCGCCGACCGCGCCGAGGGCGCGACCCAGACCGAGCTCGCGGAGGCGACCGGGCGCAGCGTCGGGCAGATCTTCCGCGTGCTGGTCGTGCTCGAGAACCGCGGCTGGATCATCCGCGACCGCGCGTCGGGGCTCTACTCCCTCTCGATGGCGCCCTTCGACCTCGCCCATCGCCACCCGCCGCTGCGCGGCCTGCTCGTGGCGGCGACGCCGGTCATGCGCGGGCTCGCCGCCGAGATCCGGCAGTCCTGCAACCTGGCCGTGCTCGACGGCGACGCGGTGCGGGTGGTGGCCCAGGTGGAGAGCCCGGCGGACTTCGGATACCGCGTACGGGTGGGTGCGGCCTTCCCGCTCGCCAGCGCGACCGGCACGGTGCTGGTGGCGGGCGCCCCGCCGGAGCTGCGTGCCGCGCTCGCGGGGGCCGTCGACCCGGCCGCGCTCGCGGAGGTCGCGACCGACGGCTCGCTGCGCCGCCACGACCCCCGCGAACCCGGAATCGCCGACCTCGTCGCCACCGTGCGCGACGCCCGCGGGCACGCCCGCGCGGCCCTCACCGTGCCGTACGTCGCCACCAGTTTCAGCGAGGCCGACGCCGACCGGGTGCGCGACCTCGCGATCGAGGCCGCGGCGGCCATCACGACCCGCCTCGCGGGCGCGGGCGGCGCCGCAGGATAGCCCGTCCCGGGGCGCCGGCATTCGGCTCCGGCACAGGATCGGCACCCCCCGCGCGACTACGCTGGAACCATGAGCGACGGAGCATCCGCACACCACCACGTCGTCGACGGGATCGACCTGCGGGCACTGCCCAAGGTGTCCCTGCACGACCACCTCGACGGGGGGCTGCGGCCGCAGACGATCATCGAGCTCGCCGAGCCGCTCGGCCTCGAGCTGCCCGCATCGGACGCCGACTCTCTCGCCGCCTGGTTCGCCGAGAAGTCCGACTCCGGCTCGCTCGTCGAGTACCTGAAGACCTTCGACCTGACCACCGCCGTCATGCAGACCGCCGAGGGGCTCACGCGCGTCTCCCGCGAGTTCGTCGAGGACCTCGCGGCCGACGGCGTGGTGTGGGGCGAGATCCGCTGGGCGCCCGAACAGCACCTGGCGCGGGGTCTCAGCCTCGACGAGGCGGTCGAGGCCGTGCAGCGCGGACTCGACGAGGGCGTGGACGCGGCGGCGGAGGTCGGCCACGGCATCCGGGTGGGGCAGCTCATCAGCGCCATGCGCCACCTCGACCGCGGCACCGAGATCGCCGAGCTGGCACTGCGCCACCGCGACCGCGGCGCGGTCGGCTTCGACATCGCCGGCCCGGAGGCCGGATTCCCCGCCGGTCGGTTCGCCGAGGCCTTCGACCTGCTCGCCCGCGAGTGCTTCCCGGCGACCGTCCACGCGGGCGAGGCCGACGGCCTCGAGTCGATCCGCGGCGCCCTCGTCGACGGTCACGCCCTGCGGCTCGGTCACGGGGTGCGGATCGCCGAGGACATCACGATCGAGTCGCAGGACGACGAGGCCAGCTACGTGAGCCTCGGCCGGCTCGCGCAGTGGGTGAAGGATCGGGGGATCGCCCTCGAGACGAGCCCCAGCTCGAACCTGCAGACCGGGGCGATCGCCGCGTGGGGCGACGACCTGACCGCGCACCCCTTCGACCTGCTCTACCAGCTGGGCTTCCGGGTCACCGTGAACACCGACAACCGCCTGATGAGCGCCACGAGCCTCACGCGCGAGCTCGCCCTGCTCGTCGACGCCTTCGGCTACGACCTCGACGACCTGCTGACGTTCCAGATCAACGCCGCCGAGGCCGCGTTCCTGCCCCTGGAGGATCGCGCGGAGCTCGTCGAGCTGCTCGAACGCGGGTTCGGCGCCGCCTGATGGACGACACCGCCACCCTGCCCCCGCTGCCGGACGAGGCGGTCGTCCTGCGTGCCCGCGCGCGCGACTGGCGCGAGGCCGTCGAGATCGCCGGACGCGCCCTGACGGCGAGCGGTGCCACCGATGCCGGCTACGCGGTCGACATGATCCGCATGATCGAGGCCCACGGACCGTACGTCGTCGTGGCGCCCGGCCTCGCACTCGCACACGCGCGCCCCGGTCCCGCCGTGCGGCGCGACGGCCTCGCGATCGTGACCCTCGCCGATCCGGTGCCGTTCGGGCATCCGCACAACGATCCGGTGCGCGTCGTGCTCGCCCTCGCAGGGGCCTCGAGCGCGCGGCATCTGCAGCTGGTCGCCGAGATCGCCAACATCTTCAACGACTCGGATGCCGTCGAGCGCATCGCGGATGCCGCGACGGTCGACGAGGTGCGCGGGATCCTCGGGGTCGCCCCGTGAAGATCCTGACCCTGTGCGGCGCGGGCATCGGAACGAGCGGCATCCTCAAGGTGAATGCGGAGCGGGCGCTGCAGCGCCTGGGCATCGACGCGCGCGTGGTGGCGATCGACGCCTCGATGCTCGAGAGCGAGCTCGACGACGCCCAGGTGATCCTCACGGGACCGGAGTTCGTCGAGACGATCGGGCGCACCTTCGCCGACGTGATCGTCGTCGAGAACTACTTCGACACCGCCGAACTGCAGCGCAAGCTCGAGAACGCCCTGGGCTGATCTCGTCGGCTGACGTCGGTGCCGCCTGATCGCGACGCTAGGTCAGCAGCGCGCGCATGCCCTCGTCGAGCGCGGTGAGCGCGGCGTCGGCGGTCGCCTGGCGCTCCTCGGGGCTGCCCTCGTCGCACCGGGTGTCGAGGTAGCACTTGAGCTTCGGCTCGGTGCCCGAGGGGCGCACGATCACCCGCGATCCGCCCTCGAGCTGGTACCGCAGGATGTCGCTCGGCGGGAACTGCCCGAACCCGCCCGCGAAGTCGTCGATCCGCTCGACCCGGATGCCGCCGATCGCCCGCGGCGGGTCGTGGCGCAGGCGCGCCATCAGCTCGGGGATGCGGGCGAGGTCCGCCACCCGCACCGAGATCTGGCCGGATGCGAAGGCCCCGTAGCGGTCGGCGAACGCCGCGCGGTGCTCGGCGAAGTCCGTGCCGGCGGCTCGGAGGTCGGAGAACAGGCCGAGCACCTCGACGGCCGCCGAGATGCCGTCCTTGTCGCGCACCTTGTCGGGGTCGACCAGGTAGCCGAGCGCCTCCTCGTAGCCGTAGAGCAGGTCGCCGACGCGCGAGATCCACTTGAAGCCGGTCAGGGTCTCGGCGAAGTCGAGACCCTCCTTGCGCGCCACCACGCCGAGCGCCGGCGAGCTGACGAGCGAGCAGGCGAGGGTGCCGTGGTCGATGTTCCGCTCGGCGACGCGGCGCGCGGCGCGCCAGCCGAGCAGCCAGCCGACCTCGTTGCCCGAGAGCCGCATCCAGCCGCCCGCGCCGTCGGGGACGCCCACGGCGACGCGGTCGGCGTCGGGGTCGTTCGCGATCACGAGGTCGGCGTCGTGTGCCGCGGCGGTCGCGAAGGCGAGGTCCATCGCCCCCGGCTCCTCGGGGTTCGGGAAGTCGACCGTCGGGAAGTCCGGGTCGGGATCCTGCTGCGCCTCGACCGAGACCACCTGCGCGAAGCCGGCCTCCGCGAAGACGCGGCTCGCGGTCTCCCACCCGACGCCGTGCATGGCGGTGTAGACCACCGTCAGCGGCTGCGGATCCCCGATGCGCGCCGCGGTGCGGCGGATGTAGGCGTCGACCACCTCGTCGTCGGCGGTCTCGTAGGCGTCCGAACGGGGGAGGTCGGCGATCGACCCGGCGGCGGCGTCCACGATGGCCGCCTGGATGGCGGCGTCGGCGGGCGGCACGATCTGCGAACCGTGGTCGAGGCCGCCGAGGTACACCTTGTAGCCGTTGTCGCCCGCGGGATTGTGGCTCGCCGTCACCATCACCCCCGCGCTCGTGTCGAGGTGGCGCACGGCGAACGCCAGCACCGGGGTCGGCAGCATCCGCGGCAGCAGGACCGCGCGCACGCCCGCGCCCGCCATGAGCTCGGCGGTGTCGCGCGCGAAGACGGCGGAGTTGCGGCGGCCGTCGTAGCCGATCACGACGGAGGGATGCGGGTCGCGGGCGAGCAGGTAGGCGGCGAGTCCTGCCGCGGCCTGGGCGACGAGCACGCGGTTCATGCGCAGCGGCCCCGCCCCGAGCTCACCGCGGAGTCCCGCCGTGCCGAAGGTCAGCCGCCCGGCGAACCGGCTGGCGAGCTCGGCTCGCGCGTCCGGGTCGCCCGCGTCGGTTCGGGCGAGCAGCGCCTCGAGCTGGGCGCGGGTGACCTCGTCCGGGTCCTGCGCCGCCCATGCCCGGGCCGCGGCGACCGGGTCGAGCTCGGTGCCCATCAGATCGCCGCCACGACGCGTGCGAGCAGCTCGGAGATCACCGGCTCGGCGTCCTTGCCCGCCTGGAGCACCTCGGCGTGGCTGAGCGGTTCGGGGGAGATGCCGGCCGCGAGGTTGGTGATGAGGGAGAAACCGAGCACCTCCATACCCGCCTGGCGCGCGGCGATCGCCTCGAGGGCGGTCGACATGCCCACGATGTGGCCGCCGATGGTCTTCGCCATCTGCACCTCGGCGGGCGTCTCGTAGTGCGGGCCGCGGAACTGCACGTAGACGCCCTCGTCGAGGTCGGGCTGCACGCCCCGCGCCACGGCGCGGAGTCGGGCCGAGTAGAGGTCGGTCAGGTCGATGAAGGTGGCGCCCTCGAGCGGCGACGCGGCCGTCAGGTTGATGTGGTCGCCGATGAGCACCGGGGTGCCCGGCGTCCAGTGCTCCTTGATGCCGCCCGCGCCGTTGGTGAGGATCATCGTCGTCGCCCCCGCCGCCGCCGCGGTGCGCACCGAGTGCACGACGCGGCGCACCCCGTGGCCCTCGTAGAAGTGGGTGCGCGCGCCGATCACGAGCGCGTGCTTGCCGTTCGGCAGCAGCACGCTGCGCAGCGTGCCGACGTGGCCAGTGAGGGCGGGCGCGCTGAAGCCGTGGATCTCGGTCGCCGGGATGGTCGCGACGGTCTCGCCGATGAGGTCGGCGGCCTTCGCCCATCCGGAGCCGAGGGTCAGCGCGAGGTCGTGGCGCTCGACGCCGGTCGCCTCCGCGAGCTGCCCGGCGGCGATGCGGGCGACGGCGAAGGGATCGACATCCTCGTCGTCGAGGGGGTGCGAGGTCTGCATCCCCTCACCTTATTCGGCAGGCCGCACGCGCGGGCGGGCGCGCGAATCCGTCCCGCGGATGCGCGAAGATGGAGTCATGCCCTACGAGTTCGAGCGGACCCAGCGCATCGCGGTACTCGGGGGCGGCCCCGGCGGCTACGAGGCGGCGCTCACCGGCGCCCAGCTCGGCGCCGAGGTGACGCTCGTCGAGCGCGCCGGCGTCGGCGGCTCGGCGGTGCTCACCGATGTGGTGCCGTCGAAGTCGCTCATCGCGACCGCGGGTGCGGCGACGGATGTCGGGCAGGCGGCCGATCTGGGCGTGCAGTTCTTCTCGCGCACGGATGCGGGGCGCGCGGTGCGTCCCGAGGTGACGGTGAACCTCGCGGCCGTCAACCAGCGACTGCTGCTGCTCGCGCGCCAGCAGTCGGAGGACATGAAGTCCCAGCTCATCAAGGCGGGCGTGCGCATCGTCGCGGGCGACGGCCGCCTCGACGGACCGGACCGTCTCGTCGTCTCGACCGGCAAGGGCAAGAAGCGCGTCGACTTCGACGAGTTCGTCGCCGACACGGTCGTCGTGGCGGTCGGCGCGAGCCCGCGCGTGCTGCCGAGCGCGAAGCCCGACGGGCGACGCATCCTCACCTGGACCCAGCTCTACAACCTCGACGAGGTGCCCGAGCACCTGATCGTCGTCGGCTCCGGCGTCACCGGTGCGGAGTTCGCGTCGGCGTATCGCGCCCTCGGCGCCCAGGTCACGCTCGTGTCCAGCCGCGAGCAGGTGCTCCCCGGCGAGGACGCGGATGCGGCGCGCGTCATCGAGAACGTCTTCGTGCGCGGGGGCATGACCGTGCTCTCCAAGTCGCGCATGCAGTCGGTCGAGCGCAGAGGCGACGGTGTCGTGGTCACCCTCTCCGACGGGCGCACGGTGGAGGGGTCGCACTGCCTGCTCGCCGTCGGATCCGTGCCCAACACGGCGGGCCTCGGCCTCGAGGAGGCCGGGGTGCAGCTGACCGAGTCCGGCCACATCCGCGTCAACCGCGTCGCGCGCACCTCGATGCCGATGGTCTACGCGGCCGGCGACTGCAGTGACTTCCTCCCGCTCGCCTCGGTCGCGTCGATGCAGGGGCGCACGGCCGTCTACCACGCCATGGGCGACGCGGTCACGCCGACCGAGCTGCGCAACGTGACGAGCAACATCTTCACGCACCCCGAGGTGGCGACGGTCGGGTGGTCGCAGAAGCAGATCGAGGACGGCATCGCCCAGGGCGAGATCTACAAGCTGTCGCTCGCGTCGAACCCGCGGGCGAAGATGGAGGGCATCAAGGACGGCTTCGTGAAGCTGTTCGCCCGCACCGGGTCCGGCACCGTCATCGGCGGGGTCGTCGTCGCCCCGAAGGCGTCCGATCTCATCCTGCCGATCGCGCTCGCGGTCGAGCACCGGCTCACGGTCGACCAGCTGGCGCGCGCGTTCTCGGTCTACCCCTCCCTGTCGGGCGCCGTCACGGACGCGGCCCGGGCGATGCACATCGTCTCGTAGCCGTCCCCTCCGAGTGCCTGCACCCGCCCCTGACCCTCGCGAGCGCTACCCGTTTCGGCGACGGCTACCGATAGACCGGTAGCGCTCGCCGAAACGGGTAGCGCTCGCGAGCTGTGGAGAGACGACGGGGCGCCGCGGTCGGATTCGGCAGGGTTGCGGGATGGACGAGACCGTCATCACCTCGCCGTGGCGGGAGGAGTTCGTGCTGGCGCGAGAGGCTCCCGAGAGCGAAGCGGATCGCATCGCGGCGAGGGTGAGGACGGGCGAGCTGCTGCGGCTGGTGCGCGGGGTCTACATCCCGGCCGCCCGGTGGGAGCCGATGTCGGTCCGGGAGCGGCATCTGACGCTCGCGCGCGCGGTCGTCCTCATGCGCGAGCGGCGCCTCGTGCTGTCGCACCGGACCGCCGCCACCGCCTGGGGGCTTCCGCTCCTCGGCGACCCTCCGGACGACGTCCATGTGATCGCCCTGCGGGCGGGTGGTGGTCGCTCCGACGACAGGCTGGTGCGCCATTGCCTGGACATCCCGCGCGACACCGTCGTCCTCGACGGGCTGGAGGTGACCACGCTCGCGCGCACGGCGGTCGACGTCGCGCGCACGTCGCGCTTCGCGGAGGGGGTGATGGTCGCGGATGCTGTGCTCGCCCGCGGTATCCCCCGCGAGGCACTCGTCGACGGGCTCCCGGAGCCCGGCTACCGGGGTGCACGTCGCGCGCGGGAGGTGGTCGCGTTCGCGGACGCACGCAGCGGCTCGCCGCTCGAGTCCCTGAGTCGCGTCTCGATCGCGGAGGCGGGGCTTCCCGCACCCGAATTGCAGCACGAGTTCCACGACCGTGACGGCCTGATGATGGTGGATTTCTGGTGGCCGCGGTTCGGTGCGGTCGGCGAGTTCGACGGCAAGGTGAAGTACCTCGACGAGCGCTACCGCGACGGCCGAACCCTCGAACAGGTGCTGCTCGACGAGAAGTGGCGTGAGCAGCGCCTGCGCCGCCAGCGGGGCGTCCGTTCGGTCGCGCGCTGGGATGCCGCGACCGCGGCGTCGCCCGCGCGCCTCGGTCGACTCCTGAGCCAGCACGGCATCCGCTGACCGCGAGCGCTACCGAAACCGGCGACGGCTACCGATAGACCGGTAGCGCTCGCCGAAACGGGTAGCGCTCGCGGGAGGGGGGAGAGGGGTCAGTCGGCGATCGTCAGCAGCAGGTGGCCCGACGAGACGGTGGCGCCGACCGTCGCGTCGATCGAGCCGATCGTGCCGTCCTTGTGGGCGGTGAGCGGCTGCTCCATCTTCATCGCCTCGAGCACGACCACGAGGTCGCCCTTGACGACCTTGTCGCCCTCGGCGACCGCGAGCTTCACGATCGTGGCCTGCATGGGCGCCTTGACCGCGTCGCCGGTGGCCGTGGCCACCGCGCCGGCGCCGCCGCGGCGACGCGGGGGAGGCGGGGCGGAGACGGTGGCCGAGGGCAGCAGCGTCGTCGGCAGCGACACCGCGACCCGCTTGCCTTCGACCTCGACCACGACCGAGTGGCGCTTCTCGGCGGGCGCCGGGTCGGCGAGGACGCCGCCCCACGGCTCGAGCTCGCCCGCGAACTCCGTCTCGATCCAGCGCGTGTAGACGCCGAACGCGCCGTCCTCGGCGGTGAAGGCGGGCTCGCGCACGATGGCGCGGTGGAACGGGATGACGGTGGGCAGGCCCGCGACCTCGAACTCGTCGAGGGCGCGGCGTGCGCGCTCGAGCGCGTCCTCGCGCGAGGAGCCGGTGACGATGAGCTTCGCGAGCATCGAGTCGAACGCGCCCGAGACGACGTCGCCCGTGGTGACGCCGGAGTCGATGCGCACGCCGGGGCCGCCGGGGTAGCGGATGGCCTGGATCGGGCCCGGGGTCGGAAGGAAGTTGCGCCCCGGGTCCTCGCCGTTGATGCGGAACTCGAACGAGTGGCCCTTGGTCTCGGGGTCCGGGTAGTCGAGCGTGCCGCCCTCGGCGATGCGGAACTGCTCGCGGACGAGGTCGATGCCGGTGACCTCCTCGGACACGGGGTGCTCGACCTGGAGGCGCGTGTTGACCTCGAGGAAGGAGACGGTGCCGTCGAGACCGATGAGGAACTCGCAGGTGCCGGCGCCGACGTAGCCGACCTCCTTCAGGATCGCCTTCGACGAGCTGTAGAGCAGCTCCTTCTGGGCGTCGGTCAGGAAGGGCGCGGGTGCCTCCTCGACGAGCTTCTGGTGGCGGCGCTGCAGCGAGCAGTCGCGCGTCGACACGACGACGACGTTGCCGGCGGCATCCGCGAGGCACTGGGTCTCGACGTGGCGCGGCTTGTCGAGGTACTTCTCGACGAAGCACTCGCCGCGGCCGAACGCCGCGACGGCCTCGCGGGTGGCCGACTCGAAGAGCTCGGGCACCTCCTCGCGGGTGCGGGCGACCTTGAGGCCGCGCCCGCCGCCGCCGAAGGCCGCCTTGATGGCGACCGGCAGGCCGACCTCGTCGACGAAGGCGAGCACCTCGTCGGCGTCCGCCACGGGGTTGAGGGTGCCGGGGGCGAGCGGTGCGCCGACCTTCTCGGCCACGTGGCGAGCCGACACCTTGTCGCCGAGGCGCTCGATGGCATCCGGCGAGGGGCCGATCCAGATGAGGCCGGCGTCGATGACGGCGCGCGCGAAGTCGGCGTTCTCGGCGAGGAAGCCGTAACCGGGATGCACGGCGTCGGCGCCGGAGCGCCGGGCGATGGAGAGCAGCTTGTCGATGACGAGGTAGGTCTCGGCGCTCGTCGACCCGTCGAGGGCGTACGCCTCGTCGGCGAGGACCACGTGCCGCGCACCGCGGTCCTGGTCGGCGTACACGGCGACGGATGAGATGCCGGCGTCGCGGGCGGCGCGGATCACGCGCACCGCGATCTCACCCCGATTCGCGATCAGGACCTTCGAGATGCGAGGCATAGTGACCCCAGCCTAGGGGCGATCCGCGGTGTCGCCGTTGTCGACCGCGCACAAACACGCACCCGATCCGCTAGAGGTTCCAGAGTTCGGTCCACTCGACGCCCAGCGAGCGCACGAGCGTGCGCAGGTACGGCACCCCGAGACCGACGACGGTGTGCGGGTCGCCGTCGACCCGCTCGACGAAGCCGGCGCCCTTGGAGTCGACGGTGAACGCGCCCGCCACCTCGAGGGGCTCGCCCGTGGCGATGTAGGCGTCGATCTCGTCGTCGGTGATGTCGGCCGCGAAGCTCACGACCGCCGAGGTCGCCCCGCCGACCGCCCGCCCGAGCAGGCCGCCGCGGGCGTCGATGAGCCAATGCCCGGAGTGCAGCACCCCGGATCGACCCCGCTGCGCCCGCCAGCGCTCGCGGGCCACCTCGGGCAGGTGCGGCTTGCCGTAGATCACGCCGTCGAGCACGAAGGCCGAGTCGCCCCCGAGCACGAGGCCGTCCAGCCCGCCGTCGTCGACCAGTCGCTCCGCCACCGCCTCCGCCTTCGCCCGCGCGAGCAGGGTGACGAAGGCGTCCGGATCCTGCGGACCGGCTGCAGCGGCGACCGCGTCCTCGTCGACGTGCGACGGCACGGGCACCGGGTCGATGCCGACGGCGCGCAGGGTCGCGAGCCGCGCGGGCGAGGTGGACGCCAGGTACAGCCGCACGGATCGCTCCCTCCCGGTGGCGGCCCGCCCATCCGCGCCTATGCTCGGGGGGATGGGTGACATGCGGGGCCGCGAGGTCGAGGTCGAGGCTACCAACATCGCCCACGGGGGCTACGGCGTCGCCCGCCTCGACGGGCGCGTCGTCTTCGTGGCGGAGGCGATCCCCGGCGAGCGGATCCGGGCGCGCATCGTCGACGACCGCAAGGACCGCTTCTGGTGGGCGGACACCGTCGAGGTGCTCGAGGCCAGCCCGCACCGGCGTCCGCACCTCTGGCCGGAGGCCGACGTCTCGCGCGATCCCGCCGTGCGGCCGGGAGGCGCCGACTTCGGCCACATCGCGCCCGAGCACCAGCGCGCGCTCAAGGCCCACGTGCTGACGGACGCCCTGCAGCGCATGGCGCGCATCGAGCGCTCCGTCGAGGTCGAGGCCGTCGACGGTCCCGCCGACGGAGGCGGATGGCGCACCCGCGAGCGACTGCATGTCGCCGACGACGGCACCGTCGGTCCCTACGCGGCGCGCTCGCACCGGGTGATCCGGGTGGCGGGTCTGCCGCTCGGCACCGACGAGCTGCGCGAGGTGGCCCCGCTCGGCGAGCGGATGCCGGAGCACGCGGGCGGCGCCGTCGAGGTGCTCGCGCCGAGCGTCGGCGGCGCGCGCCTCATCGTCGGGCGGCAGGCGCCGTCCGTGATCCGGGAGCGCGTGGGGGAGCGCGAGTTCCGTGTCGACGACTCCGGGTTCTGGCAGGTGCACGCCGCCGCCCCCCTCGCACTCACGCGCGCCGTGCAGGACGCGATCGACGGGAGCCTGTTCGACCCGCGCGCCGCGAACCTCGACCTCTACGGCGGGGTCGGCCTGCTGGCCGCCGCGGTCGGCGACCGCTTCGGTTCGACGGTGCGGATCACCTCGGTCGAGTCCGACGAGCGCGCCACCGAGCACGCCCAGGAGAACCTCGCCGACTGGCTGGGCGCCCAGGCGGTGACGGCCCGGGTCGAGCGCTGGGTGACGGCGCTCGCCGACTCCTCACCCGCCGAGCGCGCGCGGCTCGAGGCGGCGACGGTCGTCCTCGACCCTCCGCGCTCCGGCGCGGGGCGCGCCGTGCTCGACGCCCTCACCGCCGTGCGCCCGGCCCAGCTCGTGTACGTGGCATGCGATCCGGTCGCGTTCGCGCGCGATGCGGGGCTGCTCGCCGAGCGCGGGTACGCGCTCACGGGCCTGCGCGCGTTCGACCTGTTCCCGAGCACCCACCACGTCGAAGCCGTCGGCGCGTTCGTGCGCGCATGACCGCGCCGGACAGGACGTTCCACCCCCGTACGGATGCCGCGGGGTACCATGAGCCACGGCGGACCGCCGCCCCTGATCGGGAGTCAGCATGAGCACGGTGATCGATCGCCCGGAGTCGGATGTCCAGACGCATCCGGCGCGCGTGGCCGTCGTCGACGACCACGAGTCCGTGCGCGTCGGGCTGAAGGCGGCCTTCGTGGAGGCCGGACACGACTTCATGCTCGCCGCGCCCAACGTCGCCGAGCTCATCGCGGGCCTCGGCGGCCGCGAGGTCGACGTCGTCGTGCTCGACCTGTCGCTCGGCGACGGCTCGAGCGTCACCCAGAACGTCAAGAGCGTGCAGGCGATCGGCGCCCCGGTGCTGGTCCACTCGATCGCCGACCGCGTCGATCTCGTGCGGGAGGCGCTCGCGGCCGGCGCGGCGGGCGTCATCCCGAAGTCGGCGTCGATGCGCACCGTCGTGACCGCGGCGGCGACCGTGGCCCGCGGCGAGGTGCTCAACAACCTCGAGTGGGCGACCGCGATCGACGCCGACCGCGACTTCGCGAAGGCGGAGCTGGGGCGTCGTGAGCGCGAGATCCTGCACCTGTACGCCTCGGGGCTGCCGTTGAAGCTCGCCGCCGAGCAGCTCGGCATCGGCTATTCGACGGCGCGCGAGTACCTCGACCGCATCCGGGCGAAGTACGTCGAGGTCGGTCGACCCGCACCGACGAAGGTCGACCTGCTGCGTCGGGCGGTCGAGGACGGCATCCTGCCGGGGCTCGACCCCGACAGCGATGGCTGACGGTCTGCCGGCGGGACTCGCGTCGGTCCCGCGCGGGCGCGTCGTCCGCAACCCGCTGAGCCTCGTGCGCGTCACGACGGCGATCGCACGGACGGCCGCGGGCTTCGGCGTGGCGTTCATGATCCAGTCGATCCCGGCGATGATCGACCAGCTGCCGAACATGAACCCGGTCTGGTCGATCGTGATGGTCGGCGCGCTCGTGGCGAGCCTCGCGGTCACGGTGATCGTCTCGGCGGCCGATCGCTGGTTGCGAGCGGGCCACGTGGCGTTCGCCGCGATCTACCTCGTCGCCCTCGTGAGCTGGCCGTTCGCGGTGGTCGACCCGGCCGAGGCGCCGTCGCCCGACAGCTACTGGCTGTACTACACGCTGACGATCGCGACCGCGATGGCGACGGTGGGCCTCGGCATCCGGCTCGCGACCGCCTACGTCGTGGTCGTGCCGCTCATCTACGGCGTCGTGCGGCTCACGCCGCCCGGCGGCGGGGTGACGATCACGCAGGCGGTGCTCGACTCCGTCTACGCGATCATCCTCGGCGGGGCCATCACCATCATCACGGCGATCCTGCGGGGGGCCGCCTCCTCGGTCGACCGGGCCCAGGCGACCGCGCTCGAGCGCTACGGCCACGCGGTCCGTCAGCATGCGATCGAGGCCGAGCGCGTGCAGGTGGACGCGATCGTGCACGACAGCGTGCTCACCACGCTGCTCTCGGCGGCCCGGGCGGAGTCGGGCGAGGCGAAGGAGCTCGCGGCGCGGATGGCGGGCAACGCCATCGGCCACCTGCGTGACGCCGTGTCGGATGCGCCCTCCGGCGACGCGGAGATCTCGGTCGCCGCGCTCGCGAACCGGATCGCCGACGCCGCCGCCGCCCTGTCCGAACCGGTGGAGGTGGATTCGGACGGTGTGCGGCCGGGCCGGGTGCCGGTCGCCGTCGCGGAGGCGATGTACTCGGCGGCCGTGCAGGCGATGGTCAACAGCCTGCAGCACGCCGGGGCCGGGGTGCGCCGCTGGGCGATCGTGCGGGGCGGCGACGAGGACCTCGTGGTGGAGGTCGGCGATCGCGGTTCCGGGTTCGACCGCGACGCGGTGCCGAACGAGCGGCTCGGGGTGCGGGTCTCGATCCTGGAACGCGTCGCGAGCGTCGGCGGCGCCGCGGCGATCGACACGGCGCCGGGTGCCGGCACGGTCGTGTCGCTGCACTGGCCTGCGGTGCGGGAGGGGTCGCGATGAAGATCGGCGTCCCCCGGGTGCTCATCGTCGCGCTCGCGGCCGTGTTCTCGGGCTATCACCTGGTGCTGGCGGGCTATTCGCTCACCTTCCCGTACGCCGATCAGCCGGGGGCGGTGCTCGCCGGCATGCTGCTCTACGCGGTCGTCACGACCGCGGTGCTGTGGCCGGGAGCGGAGACCCGGATGCCGATCTGGCTGGCGTCCTTCTCGATCGGCGTGGCCGTGGCGCTGCCGCCGCTCATCACGAGCGTGCTCGACCCCGCCCGCCCCGGAGGAAACGGCTACGCCACCTGGTACGTCGCGGCGATCGGCACGCTGATGACCATCACGGCGGTGCGGCTGCGACCCGGTTTCGCCTGGGCCGGCATCATCTTCCTGGTCGTGCAGACGCTGTTCTGGTCGGGGCCCGGTGCGCTCGGCACGATCGGCGTCATCGGGTCGGCGTCGTGGGTCGGCGTCGCCCACATCCTCACCAACACCCTCGCCAAGGCCACCCGCGACTCGGAGCGCTTCGCGCACGCGGAGCGCGAGGCGACGGAGTGGCAGGCCGCCCAGGAGGCGCACCTGAACGAGCGGCAGTTCCGGCTCGGTCAGACGAGCGTCATGGCTCTCCCGATGCTGCGCACGATCCGCTCCTCCGGCGGCGACCTGACCGCCTCGCAGCGTGCGGAGTGCCTGCATCTGGAGGCCGCCATCCGCGACGAGATCCGCGGGCGCAAGCTGCTCAACGACGCCGTGCGCGAGCAGGTCATGCTCGCGCGCCGCCGCGGCACGATCGTGACGCTGCTGGACGAGGGCGGCATCGACGAGCTCGTCGACGCGGAGCTGGATCGGGTGCTCGGGCGTCTGGCGCTCGCCCTGCGCGAGACGACGGCCGACCGGGTGATCGCGCGCACCGTGCCGGAGGGCTCGGAGGTCGCCGTCACGGTCGTGGGGCTGCGGAGCGTCGACGACGAGTCGGTGACGCTGCTCGGAGGCGAGCCCGACGACGAGGTCGAGCTCTGGCTCGAGATCCCGCGGAACTCCGCCCCGTAGGCGCGGACCCGGACGCGGCGGCAGGGCCCCAGCATGGGACGAGGGGCCGGACAGAGCGTCCGGCCCCTCGCAAGATTCGAGTCAGGGCGACAACCCGAATATCGCCCTGACTCGCCCCCACATCAACGGTCTGCTTACCCTAGACGACCGGTGATGCTGTGTAACTCGATGAGATACACCTGCTGGTTATAAGTATGCGTGGTTCCGACAGCCTCGTAAGTCGTCATTATGGGGGACTTTCGGGGGACAATTTCGGGTGACAGTTCCGGCGTTTCGGGCCACTTTGTCACAATTCCGGGGTACATGCACGCGCGTGCGGCGAATCGGGGGCCGTGCGCGGCGGATGGCGACGGATTCCGTCGCGATCCGGCCGTTCCGCGACGGATACCCCCGTTCGGGGGTCAGCGGGCCCAGCGGTTCCAGGCGCCCGGCTCGAGCGGTGCCCGCAGTCCCTTGCTCTCGCGCTGCCAGCGGGTGGGGGAGCGGTGCGCCCGCCGGTGCATGCCGGCCAGCTCGTCGAGCGCCGCCTGCAGCACCGCCGTCGTCGCGGCGAGCTCCTCGGGGGTCGGGTCCCCGCCGACGACCCGGACCTGCGCGGTGAGCGGCTGCTCCTGCTCGGTCACAGCGGGATGTTCCCGTGCTTCTTGGCGGGCAGTGCCGCCCGCTTGGTGCGCAGCGCCCGCAGCGCCTTGATCACCACGAGACGGGTGGCGGCCGGCTCGACGATGCCGTCGAGCTCGCCGCGCTCCGCCGCCAGGAACGGCGAGGCCACGTTGTAGGTGTACTCGTTCGCGAGGTGGGTGCGCACGGCGGCCACATCCTCGCCGGCGGCCTCGGCGGCCTTGAGCTCGTTGCGGTACAGGATGTTGACGGCTCCCTGGCCGCCCATCACCGCGATCTCGGCCGTCGGCCACGCGTAGTTCAGGTCGGCGCCGAGCTGCTTGGAGCCCATGACGATGTAGGCGCCGCCGTACGCCTTGCGGGTGATGACCGTGACGAGCGGAACCGTGGCCTCGGCGTACGCGTACAGCAGCTTCGCGCCGCGGCGGATGACGCCCGTCCACTCCTGGTCGGTGCCGGGCAGGTAGCCGGGCACGTCGACGATCGTCAGGATCGGGATCGAGAACGCGTCGCAGAATCGCACGAACCGCGCCGCCTTCTCACCCGCGTCGATGTTGAGGGTTCCCGCCATCTGGCTGGGCTGGTTGGCGATGATGCCGACCGAGCGCCCCTCGATCCGGGCGAAGCCGATCACGATGTTCGGCGCGAACAGGGCCTGCACCTCGAGGAAGTCCGCGTTGTCGACCAGGCGCTCGATGACCTCGAGCACGTCGTAGGGCTGGTTCGGCGAGTCGGGGATCAGGGTGTTGAGCCGTCGATCCGAGTCGTTGATCTCGAGCTCGGTCTCCGACTCGTACACCGGCAGCTCGGCCTGGTTGTTGTCGGGCAGGAAGCTCACGAGCGTGCGCGCGTAGTCGAGGGCGTCGTCCTCGTCGGAGGCGAGGTAGTGCGACACGCCCGTGCGCTGGCTGTGGGTGAGCGCGCCGCCGAGCTCCTCCATGCCGACGTCCTCGCCGGTGACGGTGCGGATGACATCCGGCCCGGTCACGAACATCTGGCTCGTCTTGTCGACCATGATCACGAAGTCGGTGAGGGCCGGGCCGTAGACGGCGCCGCCGGCCGCAGGTCCCAGGATGATCGAGATCTGCGGGATGACCCCGGAGCTCGCGGTGTTCAGCCGGAAGATCTCGCCGTACTTGCCGAGGGCGACGACGCCCTCCTGGATGCGCGCGCCGCCCGAGTCGAGCATGCCGATGATCGGCACGCCGGTCTTGAGCGCGAGCTCCATGACCTTGATGATCTTCTCGCCCGCGACCTCGCCGAGCGAGCCGCCGAAGATCGTGAAGTCCTGCGCGTAGACCGCGACCTGTCGCCCGTGGATGGTGCCGGTGCCGGTGACGACCGCGTCGCCGTAGGGCCGCTTGTCCTCCATGCCGAAGGCGTGCGTGCGGTGGCGCACGAACTCGTCGAGCTCGACGAACGAACCCTGGTCGAGCAGCTGCTCGATGCGCTCGCGCGCGGTCTTCTTGCCCTTCGCGTGCTGCTTGGCGATCGCCGCCTCGCCGCTGGCGGTCACGGCCTCGTGGTAGCGGACCTTGAGGTCGGCGAGCTTGCCGGCGGTGGTGTGGAGGTCGGATTCGTCGGTCACGGCGTTCAGCCTATCCGTCGCGCTCCGGGGGGACGGGGTTGTGCGATCCGACAAAACCCGGGGCCGCACCTTGGCCGGCCGCGCCAGGGCGTCGGCGTCGGAACAGCCCCGCGACGCCCCACACCGTCACCCGCCACATGGCCTCGGCCACCACGCCCCCGCTCATCTTCGAGACGCCCGCCCGACGCTCGCGGAACGTGATCGGCACCTCGCGGATGACCCATCCGGCGTCGTGGGTGCGGATGGTGAGGTCGATCTGGAAGCAGTACCCGCGCGAATCGACCACCTGGTGGGCGATCTCGCGCAGCACCTCCGCGCGGTAGGCGCGGAATCCGGCCGTGACGTCCTTCACGGGCAGCCGGAGGATCGCCCGCGCGTAGGCGTTGGCCGTCCTGCTGAGGCGTCGCCGCGCGGCGGACCAGTCGACCAGCCGTCCGCCGGGAACCCACCGCGACCCGATCGCGAGACCGGCCGCAGGATCCGCGGCGAGGGCCTCGAGCATGGCGGGGAGCGCCTCGGCCGGATGCGAGCCGTCGGCGTCGAACTCGACGATGACGTCGTAGTCGCGCTCGAGCGCCCAGGCGAATCCGGCGAGGTACGCCCGGCCGAGCCCCTCCTTCGCCGCGCGGTGCAGCACGTGCACCCGGGGGTCGCGTGCGGCGAGGCGGTCCGCGAGCTCCCCGGTGCCGTCGGGGCTCGCGTCGTCGACCACGAGCACGTCGCAGGCGGCGCCGGACGAGGCCACCGCTGCGAGGGTCGCCTCGAGGTTCTCGACCTCGTTGTAGGTCGGCGTCACCACCAGGACGCGCCCGAGGGGGAGGGCTCGCGCTGACGGCATGGACGACATCCTAGGCTGGCCGCCATGAGCTTCGATCGGAGCAGGAGCGTCGCGAGCGTCCTGTATGAGGTGGCCTCGTCGAGCTCCACGAACACCGAGTTGTCGGCCCGCGCGGACCGCGAGGGCATGGGCGATCTCACGGTCATGCTCACCCGCTACCAGAGTTCGGGGCGCGGGCGGCTCGGCCGATCCTGGACCGCCCCGCCGGGCGCCGCGGTGGCGGCGTCGGTGCTGCTGCGCCCCCGGATGCCGGACGGTTCCGCGGTGCCTCCCGAGCGTCTCGGCTGGCTGCCGGTGATCGCCGGGGTCTCGATGGCGGCGGCGGTGCGCCTGGCGCTGCCCGGGCGCACGGTCGGGTTCAAGTGGCCGAACGACGTGCTCGTCGACGGGCGCAAGATCTGCGGCATCCTCGCCGAGCTGCTCCCCGCGGGCACGGGCGTCGTGGTCGGCGCGGGGGTGAACACCCGGATGTCGGAGGAGGAGCTCCCGGTGCCGACGGCGACCTCCCTCGCGGTCGAGGGGGCCGAGGTGACCGACGCGCTCGAGGACGCGGTGCTCGCCGCCTATCTCGAGGGCCTGCGCGATCGCGTCGCGCGCTATCTCGCCGCGGGCGCCGATGCCGACGCCGCGGGGCTCCGCGCCGAGGCCCGTGCCGCCTGCCTCACACTCGGGCGCCCGGTGAGCATCGAGCTCCCGGGCGGCGAGGCGCTGCAGGCGTCGGCCGTCGACCTCGACGCGGACGGCAGGCTCGTGGTCGCCGACCGGGACGGCCGCGCGCGGTCTGTCGCGGCCGGGGATGTCACGCACGTCCGCTAGAACTGGAGCATGACCCAGGCGACGCCGACGGCCGCCTCCGGCTCGGCGCGGACCGTGCAGCCGGAGACCGTGGTCGCGCGACTGCGCTCGCACGGGCGGGTGCTGTTCTGGCCCTGCGTCGTGCTCGTCGCGGATGCCGCGGCGCTCGGCTACTTCGGGGGCACGTTCCCCGAGGCCTGGCAGAACTGGGCCGTGCTGGGGGGTGCGCTGCTCGTCGCGGTGGTGCTGTTCCTGATCCCCCTGATCTCCTGGCTCGGCCGCAACTACACCATCACGACCCGGCGCATCGTGCTGCGGCACGGCGTCTTCGTGCGCACCCGGCAGGAGCTGCTGCACAGCCGCGGCTACGACGTCACGGTGCGCAAGGCGGGGCTCCAGCCCCTCTTCGGCTCGGGGAACGTGCTCGTGAACACCGGGCTCGAGCGCCCGGTCGTGCTGCGCGACGTGCCCGGCGCCGATCTGGTGCAGGCCACCCTGCACGACCTCATGGAGCTGTCGGTGAACCCGGTGGCATCGCGCCGGCAGCAGGAGCAGTCGCGGCCGCCCGACGAGACGACGGCCTACGGCCGTCGGTGACCTGCTCGGGAGCCTCGGCCGCGGGGAAGACCGCGGGACCGGTCTCGCCGCGGTGCGGGGCGAACACCCAGAGCTTGTAGAACGTGAAGCGGAACGCGGTGCCGAGCGCGAGGCCCAGCACGTTGCCCGAGATGTTGTCGGCGAGGATGCTCGTGAAGCCCAGCAGGTAGTGCGACACCCACAGGCAGGCCAGCCCGATCGCCATGCCGCCGAGGCTCACCACGAGGAACTCGACGAACTCGCGCCAGAGCTGGCGTCCGCGGTGCTCGCGGAAGGTCCAGAACCGGTTGCCGATCCAGTTCGCCACGATGGCGAGGGCCGTCGAGACGACCTTCGCGAGCACCGGCCCCTCGTGCAGGTTCTCAGGTGCCAGCACGGTCGCACGGAGCAGGTTGAAGACCCCGAAGTCGATGACCAGCCCGACGACCCCGACGACGCCGAATCGCGCGAACTGCGTCATGAGCTTGCGCACGCGTCGTGCCTTCCCCGTCGGAGCCGTAGGGTCGTAGAAGCGGCAGTCTAGCCGCGGAGAACTGGACGGATCTGGAGAGGGCGCTGTGAGAGTCGGTGTCATCGGTGGCGGTCAGCTGGCCCGGATGATGATCCCCCCGGCGGTCGCGCTGGGCGTCGAGCTGCGGGTGCTCGCCGAGGTCGAGGGCAGCTCCGCGGCGCTCGCGGCGACCGCCGTCGGCGACTACCGCGACGCGGCCACCGTGCTCGCGTTCGCGGCCGACGTCGACGTCGTGACCTTCGATCACGAGCACGTGCCCCAGGATGTGCTCGACGCGCTCGTGCGCGCCGGGATCCCGGTGCGCCCGGGGCCCCACGCGCTCGCGGTGGCGCAGGACAAGACCGTCATGCGCGCGCGGCTCTCGGCGATCGGCGCGCCCGTGCCCGACTGGGCGCGCATCGCCGACGCCGGCGAGCTCGGGGCGTTCCTCGACGCGCACGCCGGGATCGCGGTCGTGAAGACCCCCCGCGGCGGCTACGACGGCAAGGGCGTGCGGGTGGTGCGCGACGCCGCGGACGCCGACGACTGGTTCGCGGACGCGGCCGACGGCCTGCTCGTGGAGGAGTTCGTGCCGTTCCGTCGCGAGCTCGCGCAGCTCGTCGCACGGCGACCGTCGGGCGAGGTCGCGGCCTGGCCGCTCGTCGAGACGGTGCAGCGCGACGGCGTGTGCGCCGAGGTCTTCGCGCCCGCCCCGCGCGCGGGCACCCTTCCCGACGTGGCACGCGAGCTCGCGGTGCGCATCGCGACGGAGCTCGACGTGACCGGCGTGCTCGCGGTGGAGCTGTTCGAGACCGAGGACGGGCGCCTGCTCGTCAACGAGCTGGCCATGCGTCCGCACAACACGGGCCACTGGACCATCGACGGCGCGGTCACGAGCCAGTTCGAGCAGCACCTGCGTGCGGCGCTCGACCTGCCCCTCGGCGACCCGAGCCCGATCGCGCCGGTGAGCGTCATGATCAACGTGCTCGGCGGTCCCTCCGGTGAGAGGATGACCGACCGCTACCCGCGCGCGATGGCCGACCGCCCCGAGGTGAAGCTGCACTCGTACGACAAGGAGTCCCGTCCGGGACGCAAGGTCGGGCACGTGACCGCGATCGGCGGGGAGCTGGACGACGTGGTCGCCCGCGCGCGCGCCGCGGCGGCCTTCTTCCAGGACTGACCTTTAGCATTGCCAGGTGCCTGAACTGAAGCCCGCGGTCGGTGTCGTGATGGGATCCGACTCCGACTGGTCGGTCATGCAGGATGCCGCATCCGCGCTCGGCGAGTTCGGCATCCCGTACGAGGTCGAGGTCGTCTCGGCGCACCGCACCCCGCACAAGATGGTCGCCTACGGCGAGGAGGCCGCGGGTCGCGGCCTGCGCGTCATCATCGCGGGAGCGGGTGGGGCCGCCCACCTGCCGGGCATGCTTGCCTCCGTCACGACGCTCCCGGTGATCGGCGTGCCCGTTCCGCTCGCGAAGCTCGACGGGCTGGACTCGCTGCTCTCGATCGTGCAGATGCCCGCCGGCATCCCGGTGGCCACGGTCTCGATCGGTGGAGCACGCAACGCCGGACTGCTCGCCGCCCGGATCCTCGCGTCCGGCGACGCCGCTCTCACGGCGCGTCTCGCCGACTTCGCGGCGTCGCTCGAGGCGCTCGTCGCCGAGAAGAACGCGGCGCTGCAGCAGAAGCTCTGACATGGCGAGCGTGCTGCGCGATCCCGACCGCTCCGACACCGCGTTCATGACGAAGCGGGCCTGGTGGCTCGTCGCCCTCAACCTGCTCGTGCCGGGATCCGCCCAGGTGCTCGCCGGCAACCGGCGACTCGGCCGCTTCGGGCTCTCGGCGACCATCGTCTTCTGGGTGCTCGCCGTGGTGCTGGTGCTGATGGCCGTCTTCGCCCGCGGCGTGCTGATCACGCTGGCGACCGAGACCTGGCTGCTCGCCGTGGCGATCCTCGCCCTGCTGTTCTACGCCGTGCTGTGGGTCGTGCTGACCCTCGACACCCTGCGCCTCGTGCGGCTGATCCGGGTGGCTCCGGCGGCGCGCGCGTTCGTGGCGGGGCTGTCGGTCATCGCACTCGCCGGCGTGTCCGGCACCGCGGCCTACGGCGCGGTGTCGGCGGGGGCGGGGATCGACCTGCTCGACACGGTGTTCGCGCAGGGCCCGTCGCAGCCGCCCGTCGACGGGCGGTACAACATCCTGCTGCTCGGCGGCGACGCCGGTCCCGACCGCCAGGGCATGCGTCCCGACAGCATCTCGGTGGCGAGCGTCGACGCCACCACCGGCCAGGTCACCCTCATCGGCATCCCCCGCAACCTCGAGCACGTGCCGTTCGTCGAGGGCTCGCCGCTGTACCAGGTGATGCCGAACGGCTACGACTGCGGCAGCAAGTGCCTCATCGACTACCTCTACACCTACGGCGAGCTCGACTGGGCCTACCTCTACCCCGACGCCGAGGCGAACAACTCCAACCCGGGTGTCGAGGCCATGCGCGACGCCGTCGAGGGCGTGCTCGGCATCACGATCCCGTACTACGTGCTCATCGACATGCAGGGGTTCGCCGACCTGATCGACGCGATGGGCGGCATCGACATCACCGTGAGCGAGCGGGTCGCCTACGGGGCGAACGAGGATCTGGACGGCAACTCGGTGCCGCCCGCCGGCTACTTCGAGCCGGGCGACTACCACATGGACGGCGGGACGGCCCTGACCTACGCGCGCACGCGCTACGGCACGACCGACTACCAGCGCATGCAGCACCAGCGGCAGGTGCAGCAGGCCATGCTCGACCAGTTCACGCCCGCCACCGTGCTCACCCACTTCATCGCGATCTCCGCGGCGGGCAAGCAGGTGGTGCGCACCGACATCCCGAAGCAGATGCTGTCGTACTTCGTCGACCTCGCGGGGAAGTCGAAGGCGCAGCCGATCGTCACGCACGACCTGGTGCCGCCGGAGGTCGACCCGTCCGCCCCGGACTACGACGCCATCCACGCGACCATCGACGCGCTCCTGCACCCGGCATCCGCCGAGCCGGCGCCGTAGCGCGGAGGCGCGCCTCAGAGGTCGGCGTGCAGCTGCCAGATCTTGTCGGCCGAGTCGCGCCAGGAGAAGGCGCGCGAGCGGTCGCCCGCGGCCGTCGAGAGCCGGTCGGCGAGCTCGCCGTCGATCGCGTCGATCGCCTCCGCCAACCGCGCGGGCAGGGTGTGCGGATCGTCGCGCTCCACCGAGATCGCCGCGCCCGCGGTCAGCTCGTCGAGGGCGGGGAGCGAGGTGTGCACCACGGGGAGCCCGAAGGCGAGGGCCTCCAGCACGGCGAGCCCGAAGCCTTCGGCGACGCTCGAGCACAGGTAGGCGTGGGCTCCGTGGTAGAGCACGCCGAGATCCGCATCCGGAGGCGTGTCGACGACGTGCAGCAGCTCGGGTGTCGTCCCGGCCTCGGCGGCGAGCGCGCGCACGCCCTCGGCGTCCGCGGTCGCGACGACGAGCGGCAGCCCGGATGACGACAGGGAGACGGCCGCCAGGGTCGTCGCGAGGTCCTTGCGCGGCTCGGGCCCCGCGACCGTGAGGAGGTAGCGCTCGGGGAGGTCGAGCTCGCGGGCGCGACGCCGCGGATCACCCGTCGGCAGCAGCGAGGCGCTCGGCGCCCCCGGCACGATGCGGATGCGGTCGCCCAGGTCGAGCGCCTCGCCGAGCTCCGCCGCGACCGCATGGCTGGGCACCACGACGGCGTCGGCGTACCGCTCGGCACGCCGCCCCATCGCGCGGGTCCACCCGGCACGCCCGGAGTCGAGCAGCTCCGGATGCGTCCACGCGATCGCGTCGTGGACGGTGACGGTGAGCTGCGCCGAGCCGTTCAGCCGGTCGTGGGCCGCGAGAGGAGCGAGCAGGTTGACGGCGTGCGTCATCCCGTGGACCCGCGCGAACCCTCCCCGCCAGCTCGCGGCGAGCTCCCGCCGGGCGAGCGCGCTCTTCTCGAGCGATGCCAGACCGGGCAGGCGCTCGACGATGTGCGCGTAGACGGGCTCGGGGGAGGAGGCGATGATCGCAGCGACCTCGCATCCGTCGGGAGCCTGCGCGATCAGGGCGCCGGTCAGCTCCTCGGCGGAACGGCGCAGAGCGCTCGGCGGGCCGTCCAGCCCGTCGAGGACGACGTTGAGCCGTTGCACCATCGGACCTCCTCGATCGTCGGAACTGTCGGCGTGCGGCCCGCTAGCCCGCCAGGGCGCCCGACTCCCAGGCGGCCGCCAGGGCGTCGCGCCACGCGCGCGGCGGGGTGAGGCCGACCCGGGTCCAGGCGTCGTGGCCGAGCACCGAGTACCCCGGGCGAGGCGCCGGCCGCACGAAGGAGGCGCTGTCGGTCGGCTGCACCCGCTCCGGGTCGAGCCCGGCGATCTCGAAGACGGCGCGTGCGAACCCGAACCAGCTCGCCTCGCCGCCGTTGGTGCCGTGGTAGGTGCCCGCCGGGGCGTCCGCGTCGAGCAGCGACACGATCGCGGCGGCCAGATCGCCCGTCCACGTGGGCTGCCCGAGCTGGTCGGTGACCACCGAGACCGTCTCGCGCTCGGCCGCGAGTCGCAGCATCGTGCGCGGGAAGCTGGCGCCGTGCCGGCCGTAGAGCCAGGCCGTGCGCACGATGTGGGCGCCCGGGTGGGCGGAGCGCACGAGGCGCTCCCCGGCCGCCTTGGTGCGTCCGTAGGCGCCGAGCGGGTCGAGCGGCGCGTCCTCCGGGTAGGGGGAGGAGGCGTCGCCGTGGAACACGTAGTCGGTCGAGACCTGCACGAACCGGGCGTCGGCCTCCGCCGCGGCGGAGGCGAGCAGGCCGGCACCGGTCGCGTTGATCGCGTACGCGGACTCCTCGTCGGATTCCGCGGCGTCGACGGCCGTGTAGGCGGCCGCGTTGATGACCACGTCGGCTCCCGCGACCGCGCGGGAGACCGCGTCGGCGTCCGTGATGTCGAGCTCCGCCCGTCCGAGCGCGCGGACGTCGCGACCCGCGAGCGCCTCCTGCAGATCGTGGCCGAGCATCCCGTGGGCGCCGGCGATCAGGTAGCGGGTCATGCCTGGCCCGACGCCCGGTACTTCGCCTCGGTCGCCTCCTTCTGGGGCGCCCACCAGGCCTCGTTCTCGCGGTACCAGGCGATCGTGGCGGCGAGACCGGCGGCGAAGTCGCCGAAGCGAGGGGCCCATCCGAGCTCCCGGCGCAGCTTGCTCGAGTCGATCGCATACCGCAGGTCGTGCCCGGGGCGATCGGTGACGAGGTCGTAGGCGGTCGCCTCCCGGCCGAGCTCCGTGAGGATCAGCTCGACGACCTCCTTGTTGTTCTTCTCGCCGTCCGCACCGATGAGGTAGGTCTCGCCGATGACGCCCTTCTCGAGGATCGTCAGCACGGCCGAGGAGTGGTCGTCGGCGTGGATCCAGTCGCGCACGTTCTCGCCCGTGCCGTACAGCTTCGGCCGCTCGCCGCGCAGCACGTTCGTGATCTGCCGGGGGATGAACTTCTCGACGTGCTGGTAGGGGCCGTAGTTGTTGGAGCAGTTGGAGATGGTCGCCTGCACGCCGAACGAGCGCACCCAGGCCCGCACCAGCAGGTCGCTGCCGGCTTTCGTCGAGGAGTACGGGCTCGAGGGGTTGTAGGGCGTGTCCTCGGTGAACCGCTCCGGGTCGTCGAGCTCGAGGTCGCCGTAGACCTCGTCGGTCGAGATGTGGTGGAAGCGGATGTCGTGCCGGCGGGCCGCCTCCAGCAGCGTGTAGGTGCCGACGATGTTGGTGTCGAGGAACGGACGCGGGTCGTTCAACGAGTTGTCGTTGTGGCTCTCGGCCGCGTAGTGCACCACGGCGTCGTGCCGCCCGAAGAGCTCGTCGACGAGGCCGGCGTCGGCGATGTCGCCCTTCACGAAGGCCACCCGGTCCTCCGGCAGGCCGTCGAGGGACGCCAGGTTGCCGGCGTAGGTGAGCTTGTCGAGCACGGTCACCGTGTGGTCGGTGCGCTCGACGAGGTGGTGCACGAAGTTCGAGCCGATGAAACCGGCTCCGCCGGTGACGAGGATGCGCATGGGGTCGAGGGGGTCGCTTTCTGTGCGGAACTGCTCAGGGAGTCTACCGAGGTACCGCGAAGGGGGACTGGACGCGTCCGCGGTGCATCCCCTAGCGTCCGAACCCGGGGGGAACCATCACGTGAATACCGTCGTCGCCGCGCTCGCCACCGTCCTGCTCGTCGCGGGAGGTGCAGCGCCCACCGTCGTGTCCGCGGACCCGTCGGGAACGCTTCTCGTCGCATCCGTCGACCACGAGGACGGCGCCTCCGTCTCCGTCGCCGTCGACACCGGCTCGGGGATCGAGCCGTACCTCGGGGAGCTGCCGGAGGGCGCCCGCACGGGCGATCCGGTGGGCGACGCGGTCGCCGCGGACGCCGCCCCGGAGGGCGCGCGCGGTCTCGCGGTCGGAGCGATCTCGGTCGCGTCGGTGCGCGACGCCGACCTCGTGGTGCTCACCGTGCAGGGTGTCGCCCCCGCCCGCTCGACGAGCGCCCTCGAGACGGATCTCGCCTCCTCGCTCGCGTGGTGGGTCGCCCAGAGCGACGGCGACATCACGTCGTTCTCCCGCGCGTCCACCACCGCCCTGGCGACCGGGTCGAGCTGCTCGGCGATCGCGAGCAACCTGTTCACCTTCTGGGGGCAGATCTCGGTCGCGCTCGGGCACAGCTCGAACTACTACTGGCAGTCCACGAACCACCATCTCGTCGTGATCACCCCCTCGATCTGCGGGGGCGCCTTCTCCGGCCTCGGCAGCATCGGCGACTACGGCGACGGCGGCGCCGTCATCATCCCCGAGAACGCCAACGTGCTCGTGCCCGGCCTGTCGCACGAGATCGGCCACAACCTGGGACTCGGTCACAGCAACATCGACTGGTGCCCGACCTCCGCGGGACGCGTCACGCCGAGCGGCTGCGACACCTACGAGTACGCCGACATCTACGACGTGATGGGCTACGGATGGTCGGACGAGCCGGCGCCGGCGCTCAGCATGCCGCGCCGCTACGAGCTCGGCTTCCTCGGCGGGTCGGAGGTGCCCACCGTGACCCGCACCTCGGGCATCGCCACCCAGTCGACCGTGGCGCTGAACGCGGTCACGGCCGGTTCGGGGGTGCGCGGCGTCCGCGTGGTCGACCCCTACGACCCGAGCGCCGTCTACTACGTCGAGTACCGCAACGGCACGGGCGGCGACAGCGGCGCCTTCTACACCTCGAGCTACTTCAACTCGGCGTCGTATCCGGACGCGTCGCACACCATCTCGGCGGGCACCGGGGTGCTGGTGAGCCGGCTGGTGCTCGACGGCGGCGCGTACGAGCTGCAGGCCTTCGCGATGCCGACGGGGTCGACGCGTCGCGAGCTCGCCCTCGACGCGGGCGAGGCGTTCCACACCGCCGATCAGGGCGTGCACGTCGAGGTCGTCTCGGCCACCGGCGCCACGGCGCAGGTGCGCATCACCGCGGGCGCCTGGTACGCGACCGCGACCGCGCCGACCGTCGACCGCATCGCGGGAGCCGACCGCTACGAGGTGGCGGTCGCGATCTCGCAGGCCACCTTCGCGACGACCGTCGACACGGTGTTCCTCGCGACCGGGATGAACTTCCCGGATGCGCTCTCGGCCGGGCCCCTCGCGGCCAAGCTCGGCGGGCCCGTGCTGCTGACCCCGCCCGGGGGCCTGACCTCCTCGGTGGTGACCGAGCTGCAGCGGCTCTCGCCGGACCGCGTCGTCATCGTGGGCGGTCCCGCATCCGTGCCGGTGGCGATCGAGGGCCAGCTGCGCTCCGCCCTCGGCAGCGGGCTCGTGATCGACCGCCTCGGCGGGTCGGACCGCTTCGCGGCATCCCGCGCGATCGTCTCGAGCGGGTTCCTCGGCAGCGGAGCCCCGACGGTGTACCTCGCGACCGGCCTCAACTTCCCGGATGCGCTCTCGGCGGGCGCCGCAGGCGGGTCGCTCGGGCGACCGGTCGTGCTCGTGAACGGCGTCTCCACCTCGGCCGACCAGGCGACCATCGACCTGCTGCACTCGCTCGGGACGACCACGGTGCTCATCGCCGGCGGACCGAACTCGGTGTCGAACGGCATCCTCACCTCGCTCCAGGGCGCGGGCTTCACGGTGCAGCGCATCTCCGGCGCCGACCGCTTCGAGGCCTCGGCCAACATCAACGCCCAGGCGTTCCCGAGCGGCACCCTCGGCGACGCCTTCATCGCGACGGGGCTGAACTTCCCCGACGCCCTCGCGGGCTCCGTGCTCGCGGCGACGAAGGGGGCGCCCCTCTACGGCACCCCGGGCTCGTGCGTCCCCGCGAGCGTGCTCGCGCAGCTCGCCGCGCGGGACGTCGATCGCGTGACCCTGTTCGGCGGCACGGCCTCCCTCACGAACTCGGTCGCACAGCTCGTCTCCTGCTGAATCCGCCGGGGTCGCCCCCGCCGGGCGGCCCCAGCGGCACCGACTAGGATCGTCGGGTGCAGATCCGAGAACTGAGCGTCCGCGGGGCGTGGGAGATCACGCCGCAGAAGCACGGCGACGACCGCGGGGTCTTCCTCGAGTGGTACCGCTTCGACCGGCTCGCGGAGGCCGTCGGCCACCCGATCGATCTGCGGCAGGCGAACACCTCGGTCTCGAAGCGCGGAGTGGTGCGCGGCATCCACTTCGCCGACTTCCCGATCGGCCAGGCGAAGTACGTCACCGTCACGCACGGCGCCGTGCTCGACTTCGCGATCGACATCCGCATCGGTTCGCCGACGTTCGGTCGGTGGGATGCGGTGCGCCTCGACGACGTCGACCGCCGCGCGATCTACATCGCCGAGGGGCTCGGGCACGCGTTCGTCGCCCTCAGCGACGACGCGGTCGTGAGCTACCTCGTGACCGACGTCTACAACCCAACGGCCGAGCACGCCATCGACCCCCTCGACCCCGTGATCGGGCTGCAGTTCCCCGCCGAGGCCGGCGAGCCGCTGCTGTCGCCGAAGGACCTGGCCGCTCCGACCCTCGCGGAGGCGGAGGCGCAGGGGCTGCTGCCGACCTGGGATGCGGCCCTCGCCTACTACGCATCGCTCGACGCGAAGAGCGCCCGATGAAGGGCATCATCCTGGCCGGCGGGTCCGGAACGCGGCTCTGGCCGATCACCAAGGGCATCTCGAAGCAGCTCATGCCCATCTACGACAAGCCGATGGTCTACTACCCGCTCTCGACGCTGATGATGGCCGACATCCGCGAGGTGCTCGTCATCACGACCCCCGAGTACAACGAGCAGTTCCGCGCCCTCCTCGGCGACGGCTCCGAGCTCGGCATGCGGATCGAGTACGCGATCCAGCCCTCGCCCGACGGGCTCGCCCAGGCGTTCATCATCGGCGAGGAGTTCATCGGCGACGACTCCGTCGCGCTCGTGCTCGGCGACAACATCTTCCACGGCTCGGGCCTCGGATCGAACCTGCGCAAGCACGGCGAGATCGACGGTGGGCTGATCTTCGCCTACCAGGTCGCCGATCCGACCTCCTATGGCGTGGTCGAGTTCGACGACGAGCTCCGCGCGGTGTCGATCGAGGAGAAGCCCACGACGCCGAAGAGCGACTACGCGGTGCCCGGCCTCTACTTCTACGACAACGACGTCATCGGCATCGCGAAGACGATCGAGCCGAGCGCTCGCGGCGAGCTCGAGATCTCGACCGTCAACGACCGCTACCTCCAGGCGGGCAAACTGCAGGTGCACGTGCTCGACCGCGGCACCGCGTGGCTCGACACCGGCACGTTCGAGTCGATGATGCAGGCGTCGGAGTACGTGCGCGTGATCGAGGACCGCCAGGGCTTCAAGATCGGATGCATCGAGGAGATCGCCTGGCGCGCCGGGTGGATCGACGACGCGCAGCTCGCGCGCCTGGCGGCCCCGCTCAGGAAGAGCGGGTACGGCAGCTACCTCGAGAAGCTGCTCGCGCGCGCCTGATGACTGCACGGCGGATCCTCATCGTCGGCCGCGGCACCGCCGGGCAGGCGCTCGCCGCCGACGCGCAGCAGCACGGCGACGTCGTCGTCGGCTTCCTCGACGACGTCGAGACCGCCTCCGATGTGCGGGGCACCCTGTCGGAGGTCAACGAGGTGGTGCGCGCCGAGGCGGTCGACGCCGTCTACTTCGCCATCCCGTCGATCGACGCCGCCTCGCTGCGGGCGTTCCTGGAGGTGCTCGACACCTCGGACGTCGCGTTCTCGATCATCCCGCGCACCTATCAGACCCTCAGCCGTGAGACGGTCGCCGTCGACGACCTGAGCGACGTCGACGTGCTCGACCTCGTCGGCCGCCGTCCGGTGAAGCACGACCTGGAGGGCGCGCGCGACCTGGTCCGCGGGCGCCGGGTGCTCGTGACGGGTGCCGCCGGCTCGATCGGTTCGCGCCTCGCGGGGCTCCTCTCGGCGCTCGGCGCCGCGGAGGTCGTGTGCGTCGACTGGTGGGAGAACGGCGTGTTCCGCCTCCAGCATCGGCTCGAGGCGGCCGAGGGCACCGAGTTCGTCGTCGCCGACGTGAAGAACCGCGCCCGCATGGAGGCGGTCTTCGCCCGCCATCGCCCGGAGCTCGTCTTCCACGCGGCGGCCTACAAGCACGTCCCGTTGATGCAGGAGAACCCCGGCGAGGCGATCGCGAACAACGTGGGCGGCACCGACGCCGTGCTCGAGCTCGCGGTCGCGCACGGAGTCTCGCACGTGGTCTACGTCTCGACCGACAAGGCCGTCAACCCCGTCAACGTCATGGGCGCGAGCAAGCGCCTCGGCGAGCTGCTCGTGGCCGATTGGGCCGCCCGGGCGCCCCAGGTGCAGTTCTCGACGGTGCGGTTCGGCAACGTGATCCAGAGCAACGGGAGCGTCATGGAGACCTTCCGCCGCCAGATCCGCGAGGGCGGACCGATCACCGTCACGGACCCCGAGGTCACCCGGTTCTTCATGACCATCGACGAGGCGAGCCAGCTGATCATCCAGTCGGCGGTCGTCGGTCGCAGCGGCGACATCTGCGTGCTCGACATGGGCGAGCCGGTGCGGATCCAGGATCTGGCGCGCAGCCTGGTGCGCACGGTGGCGCCGGGCGTGGAGATCGTGTTCACCGGTCTGCGCCCGGGCGAGAAGCTCTACGAGGAGCTGAGCTACGACCCCGAGCTCGTCGCCGGCACCGCGAACGACAAGATCTTCGTGCTGCGCGAGAGCGAGCCGGCGTCGGTCACCCCGGAGGGGATCCGCGCGCTCGTGGCCGCGTGCGCCGCATCGGCCTCCACGGATGCCGAGGTCGTCGACGCGCTGCGGGCGATGGGCTTCGCCATCCGATGACCGTCCCCGTGCTCGTGACGGGCGGCGACGGCGTCCTCGGACGCCCGATCGTCGCGGCGCTGCGGGCGGCGGGCCGCGAGGTCGCCAGCGCATCCCGGGCGTCGCGGGAGCATCCGCTCGACATCCGGCGAGAGGCCGAGGTGCGGGCTCTCGTCGAGCGGCTGCGACCCGGGGTGGTCGTGCACCTGGCTGCGCTGCTGCCCGGTGCCTCCGACGACCTGGACGAGGTCAACGTCGAGGGCACCCGACGGGTGGCGGATGCGGCGGCGTCGGTCGGCGCCCGGCTCGTGTTCGCCTCGTCCGCGGCCGTGTACGCATCCGTACGCGAGTCGCCGGCCCGCGAGGACGAGGCCGTCGCGCCGACGACCCCGTACGGTCGCAGCAAGGTGCGCGCGGAGGAGGTGCTCGACGCGTTCGGCGACGCCGTCACCGCGCTCTCGCTGCGGATCTTCAACGTCAGCGGTCCGGAGCTGCCCGGCTCGCTTCCGCAACGTCTCGTGCGGTCGACGGAGGCGGAACCGGTGCGACTCCGGGGCCTCGACGACTTCGTGCGCGACTACGTGACCCCCGCCGATGTCGCCCGCGCGGTCGTCGCCGCGGTCGACGCCGCCGTCGCTCCGGGTCACACGCGGGTCAACGTCGGCTCGGGCGCGGCGACGAGCAATCGCGCCCTCGTCGACCTCGTCGCGCGGATCGCGCGGGTGCACGTCGTCGACGAGACGGGCCCGCGTGATCGGGTGTGGGCCGACACGGCTCGGGCGCGCGCCGTCCTCGGCGTCGTGCCGACCCCCATCCAGGACTGGTCGGCCGACGCGTTCCTCGGCTGACCGGAGCTGCGACCCGCGCTCCCGCCGATAGGCTGGCGGGATGTCGTGGAACCTCCGGATGCGGCGCGGCGCGCGGCACCTCGTCCGGTCTGCGCTCATCCGCGGCTGGTTCCGCTCGCGCGACTTCGCCTGGGGCGACGGCGGCACCCCGGTGCTGATGTGCCTCTGGAACCGCCCGGAGCGGATCGGCGACGTGCTGCGCCTGCTGGACGCCCAGGACCACCCGGACGGCGTGCGCCTCTACCTCTGGAACAACCGCCGCGAGGATCACCCGCGCTATCTCGCCGCGCTCGAGGAGTTCGCGCCCGCGGGTGCGCTGCGCGGCGCCTCGATCGTCAAGTCGCCCCACAACATCGGCTCGATCGCGCGCTTCTACTGGGCCCGCAAGCTCGAGATCGCGGCCCCCGGGCACCCGGTGATCGTGCTCGACGACGACGAGGACGTCACGCCGTCGTTCGTCTCGGATGCGCTGCGGCAGTACGACCCGGGCGCCGTGACGGCGTGGTGGGCGTGGCGCATGCAGAGCGGCTACTACTGGGACCGGCGCCTCGCGGAGGTCGGCGAACCCGTCGACCACGTCGGCCCGGGCGGATCGGTGATGTCGTCGGCCGTCGTCGCCGACCCCCGGTTCTTCACCGACATCCCCGACGAGTTCCGCATGCTCGACGACATCTGGCTGAGCTACTACGCGGTCGAGCGGGGCCTCGTGCTGCGCAAGCTCGACACCCGCATCGAGTTCGTGCTGCACGAGACGAACCAGTTCCACGGCCAGGGCGACATCAAGGCGACCTTCTACGACTGGCTGCGGCGCGAGCGCTGAACCTCAGCGGACGGTGATCGCCTCGCGCAGCGCGATCCCCACCCGCAGCACGAGCCGCACGGGGGCGAGGTACCAGCTCGAGTAGCGCCGTGCGACGTAGCGGTAGGCGGAGCGGTGGTGGGCGCGGGCCATCGCACCCTTCGAACCCGAGGTGGAGTGGGCGCCGCTGTGGGTCACCACGGCGTCCGGGGCGTAGCGGTTGCTCCACCCCGCGTCGCCGAGGCGCTTGCCGAGGTCGACGTCCTCGAAGTACATGAAGTAGCCCTCGTCGAAGCCGCCGATCTGCGCGAAGGCGCGGCGCCGCACGAGCAGGCAGGCGCCGGAGAGCCAGCCGGCGTCGCGCTCCACCGGCTCCTGCCGGTCCTCGCGGTACGAGCGGGTCCAGGGGTTGCCCGGCCACACGGGCCCGAACAGGGCGTGGCCCACCCCGGTGCGCAGCGAGGGCAGACGCCGGGCCGACGGATACGTGGTGCCGTCGGGGTCGAGGATCTGCGGCCCCACCGCCCCCGCGCCGGGCGTGCGATCGGCGACCGCGACGAGTCGGGTGATCGCCTCGGCGTGCAGCACGACATCCGGGTTCGCGATCACCACGTACTCGGTCTCGTCGGGCAGCGTGGCCATCGCCGCGTTCACGGCACCGCCGTAGCCGCGGTTGTCGGGGAGCCGCAGCACGCGGGCGTCGTGCTCGCGCGCGATGCGCTCGGTGTCGCCGAACTCGGGTGAGGCGTTGTCGGCGATCACGATCGGCTCGGCGCCTCCGGCGGGCGGGATCGAGGCGAGGAACTCCGGCAGCACCCGAGCCGAGTTGTAGCTCACCGTCACCACGGCGACCCGGGCGTTCACGCGTCGAGTTCCGTGAGCTCCGGTCGGGTGTGGATCACCCCGACCGCGAGGCCGTCGTCGGCGGTGTTGAACGAGGCCGCCTGCACCGCGTCGTCGACGTGGCGGCCGACGCCGTCGATGATCGACACGTTGACGAAGTACTTGCCGGGGCCGAACCGCGCGTCGCCGAGGCGCACCCGCAGGCGGCGGGGTCCCGTGAGCTGCCCCAGTTCGACTCCCAGCCGCTTCGTGGTGGTGCCGTAGACGACCTGTCCGAGCGAGGAGTCGATCTGCACGCCGAGGAACCAGTCGTCCAGGGCCTCGTCCGCGGTCAGCTCGATGTCGATGTCGAGGTCGTCGCCCGGGGACACCACCTCGGCTGCTCCCCGTCCGGACGCCGCCGCCGATACCGACACGATCCGGGCGGAGCCGGTGCGGTTCTGCTCGCGGTGGTCCTCCTCCGCCAGTCGCCGCTCCTCGAGCAGGTCGCGCATGAGCGCGACGGCCATCCGCGGGTCGCCGTCTGCGGCGACCTTGCCGTGGTGGAGCACGACGGCCCGATCGCACAGCTCGAGGACCTGGCCGAGCGAGTGGGTCACCAGCACGATGGTGCGTCCCTGCTGCTGGAACTCGCGGATCTTGTCGAGGCACTTGCGCTGGAACGCCTCGTCGCCGACGGCGAGCACCTCGTCCACCAGCAGGATGTCGGGATCCGTGTTGATCGCGACCGCGAACGCCAGGCGCACGTACATGCCGGAGGAGTAGAACTTGACCTGCGTGTCGATGAAGTCGCCGATGCCCGAGAATTCGAGGATCTCGTCGAAGCGCGCGCTCGCCTCCTCGGAGCTGAGGCCCAGGATCGACGCGTTGAGGTAGACGTTCTCGCGCCCCGTGAGGTCGGGGTGGAAGCCGGCCCCGAGCTCGAGCAGCGCCGCGACGCGCCCGCGCTGCGCCACCGTGCCGCGGGTCGGCTCGAGGATCCCGCCGATGACCTTGAGCAGGGTCGACTTGCCCGAACCGTTGTGGCCGATGAGCCCGATGGTCGACCCGGCCTCGAGGGTGAGCGAGACGCCGTCGAGCGCCCAGAAGTCCTCGCGGTGGCGCCGCCCGTTGCCGAGGGTGACGATCCGCTCCTTCAGCGAGCGGTCCTTGCGGATGACGAAGCGTTTCGCGACATCGTCCAGCACGATCACGTCCGGCGGTGCGCCGATGGTCGAGTCGGTCGTCATCACAGCTCCTGCGCGAAACTGCCCTGCATGCGGGCGAAGGCGCGCTGCGCGAAGAACGCGAGCACGAGGCCCAGGAGGGCTGCGATGAGGAGCCGCAGCAGGAGCAGCTCCGGGTACTCGGCCCCCGCGACGCTCGGATCCCGGAAGGCCATCTGGAACGCCAGCACCGACAGCGTGATCGGGTTGTCGGTGTAGATCTCGGTGGTCGCCGTATCATTAAAAAA
>NZ_JANTHX010000007.1:419-67621 GCF_024752305.1 Protaetiibacter mangrovi | reverse complement strand
CCAGCACCGACAGCGTGATCGGGTTGTCGGTGTAGATCTCGAGGGCGAGCCCGTCGCCGAGCACACCCCGGACCATCGACCACGAGTAGACCACCGGCGAGGCCCACAGCAGCAGCATGAGGGCGATCTCGACGAGGTACTGGATGTCGCGCAGGTAGACGTTCGCCGCGGAGAGGATGAGGCCGAGCCCCGCGGCGTAGATGAGCACGACGACGATCGCCGGGATCGCGTAGAGCAGGTGCGCACCGAAGACGAGGCTGCCGGTGAGGATGGCGGCGACGATGAGCACGATCAGCTGCATCGAGAAGTTGAACAGCGCCGAGCCGATGCTCGCCAGGGGGAAGATCTCGCGCGGCAGGGCGATCTTCTTGATGAGGCCCTGGTTGCCGACGATCGAGGTCGAGGCGCCCGACACCGTCTCGCTGAACAGGCCGAAGATGGTGAGCCCGCAGAACACGTACACGGCGAAGTCCGGGATGCCGCGGGCGGCGTTGAGGAACTGGCCGATCACCACGTAGTAGATGAGCAGCTGGGTGAGCGGCTTGATGAACGACCAGAGGAAGCCGAGGGCGCTGCCCTTGTAGCGGGCTTTCAGGTCGCGCCGGACGAGCAGCCCCAGCAGCTCGCGTCGCCGGAAGATGTCGCGCAGCTGGCGGGCGCTGTGCCGCACGGCTCCCGCCCGGGAGCCCGTCACGAGCAGGGGCATCTGCTCGAGCTTGGCGAAGCGCGCGGCGCGGGCCTCCGCGGGATCTGAAAGCGCGGCCATGACAGTGATTCAGCATAGTCGCCGTGCGCGTCGTCGGCCGCCACGGGTGGTTCGGGGGTTACCCTGGAGGGGTCCGTGTCGGATCGGGGGAATCTGTCATGCTCGCAACGACCGTGCGGAGCCGTCGCCTGGGCCTGCTGGCGGCGCTCGCACTGGGCGCGGGTCTCCTGCTCCCGTTCGCTCCCGCGGAGGCGCCCGCCGCCGACGCCGCGGTGGCGAGCCAGTTCGACCCCGGCTACATCATCAGCGACCGCAACTTCTATGACGCCGGCGCCATGTCCGCCGCCCAGATCCAGTCGTTCCTCGACAGCATGATCGGCACCTGTCAGAACGGCAAGTGCCTGAACGTGGCCGTCCTGCCGATCGCGGATCGCCCGGCGTCCTACTCCGGCGACTCCGGCAAGCTCGCCTGCTCCGCGATCGCGGGGGGCAATCTCGCCGTGTCCGAGCTCATCTACCGCACGCAGGTGGCCTGCGGCATCTCGGCGAAGGTCATCCTGGTGACGCTCCAGAAGGAGCAGAGCCTCGTGACGAGCAAGGCGCCGACCGACGGCGCCCTCCGGGCCGCGATGGGGCAGGCCTGCCCCGACAGCGGCGGATGCAACAGCGCGTTCGCCGGACTCGGCATCCAGATCATGTCGGGTGCGCGGCAGCTGAGCGTCTACCGCGCCGCCATGCCGAACTCGACGTTCGCCTTCAGGGGCCCCGGCGTCTACAACATCCGGTACTCGTCGACGAACGCCGCCTGCGGCGCACCCGCGGTCAACGTCCGCAACTTCGCGACGCTCGCCCTCTACAACTACACGCCCTACCAGCCGAATCCGCCCGCGATGCTGCAGGAGAACCTCTACGGATACGGCGACGGGTGCTCCTCGTACGGCAACCGCAACTTCTGGCGCCTCTACACCGACTGGTTCGGTTCGCCCACGGTCGACGACGGCTCCACCTTCGGCGGCATCATGAGCGTCACCTCGACCGCGGCGAACACGATCACCATCCGGGGGTGGGGCGTCGACAGCGACCGCGCCTCCTCGTCGATCTCGCTCAACGTCTTCGTCGGAGACGGCTACTACGGTTCGGGCGTCGCCAACGTCACCGCGCCCGAGATGGAGGCCTGGTACACCGCGTACGGCGCGGGCCACTCCTACGAGATCACCGTGGGCAACGTCCCATCCGGTGTGCGCCGGGTGTGCGTGCAGGGTGTCAACGTCGCGGGTTCGTCGGGGGCCAGCGCCGTCTTCCCGTGCGTCACCGCGACGGTCGCGCACTGCGGCGGCTCGATCGGCTGCCCCGACACCGTCGACCGCATCACCGGCGCCAACCGCTACACGGTGTCCGCCGACATCTCGAAGCGGGCCTACCCGAGCGGCGCGGCCACCGTCTACGTCGTCAACGGCCTCGGCTTCGCCGACGCGCTCTCGGCAGCGCCCGCCGCGGCGCGCGACGGCGCCCCGCTGCTGCTCACCGACCCGAACGCGCTCCCGGACGAGACGCGCGCGGAGCTCACCCGACTCCATCCCTCGGCGATCGTCATCGTCGGCGGCCCCGCCTCGGTCAGCGAGGCGGTGCGCACGCAGCTGACCGCGTTCGCACCCACGACGCGCGTCTCGGGTGCCGACCGCTTCGAGGCGTCGCTCAACATCGCCGCCACCTTCGGGTCGACGCCGGACATCTACCTCGCCACCGGTCTCAACTTCCCCGACGCCCTGAGCGCCGGCAGCGTCGGCGCCTACCAGGGCCGCCCGGTCGTGCTGATCAACGGGGCGAACGCCGCGCCGAGCTCCGCGCTGCTCGCCTTCCTCAGCAGCAACGGCGTGCAGCGCATCACGATCGCCGGCGGTCCGAACTCCGTGCCCCAGTCGGTCCAGGACGCCCTCACCACCGCCGGCTACACGGTCACCCGCCTGACCGGCCCCGACCGGTTCGCCGTCTCGGTCGCGGCGAGCGCCGCCTACACCTCGGCCGACGTCGTCTACATCGCGAGCGGCCTCAACTACCCCGACGCACTGACGGGTTCGATCCTCGCGGCGAAGGACGGCGGCCCCCTGCTGCTCGGCTCGGGGGACTGCCTGGTGCGCGGACTCATCGATCGGGTGCACGCCCTCGACCCTGCACGCGTCACGCTCCTGGGCGGCCCGAACTCGCTCACCCCGGCGATCGAGTCGTTCCAACAGTGCCTCTGAGGGGACGTGCGCGATCCCGACGGCGGGCCCGGCTCGCTCGGATCATCCCCTATGATTGGCTGACTGCCCAACCCGAACCAGGACAGGACAAGCCCGTGCGCAACGATGCGATCGCCGTCGACACGGCTCGCGCCGTGCGGACGGACTACCTCTCCCTCCTCGAGGGGCGCCATCGCACCGGCGTCCTCGGAACGCTGCTGTTCTGCGTCTCGAGCACCGACATCTCCGCGAGCAAGGGCGACCTGTACGTCGCGCTCGGTCTCGCGCGCGCCCTCCGCGACGCCGGATGGGGGGTGTCGTTCTGGGACGTCGACCACATGGCGGAGCAGACGCCCGACGACGTCGACGTCGCCGTGGTGATGCTCGAGTCCTGGGTGCCGGGATTCATCCATCCGGCCACCAAGGCGGTCGCCTGGGTGCGCAACTGGACGACGGAGTGGGCGTCGCTGCCCTACCTGGACGAGTTCGCCGAGATCTGGTGCTCGTCGAACGACGCGGCGGAGCGCCTGTCGCACGCGTACGAGGGAACCGTGCGGGTCGTGCCGCTCGCGACCGATCCCGAGCTCTTCGACGACCCCTCGGCCGATCGCACCGCCGGCGTCGTCACGACGGCCAACTACTGGGGGGTCGAACGCCAGATCCAGACGGCGCTCGAGCACGTCTCCGAGGAGGTGCCGGTCGCCTGGTACGGCGTCAACTCGGACTTCCTGACGCTGTCCGGGGCGATCGACAAGCGCGACCACGTCGACTACTTCGAGCTGCCCGGGGTGTACGGGTCCTGGACGGTGGTGGTCGACGACCTCATCGAGGCCGCCGCGCAGTTCGGCACCCAGAACAGCCGGCTGTTCGACGCGCTGGCCTCCGGGGCGATGGTCGTCACCAACGCCGGACGCGGTCTCGACGAGCTGGGCCTCGGCGACGTGCCGGTCTACTCCGATCCGCAGGGCCTCCTCGAGATCGTCCTCGAGCTCTCGCGCGACCCGGATGCGACGGCCGAGCGGGTCGCGCGCCTGCGCGAGCGGGTGCTCGAGCTGCACACCTGGGCGGCGCGGGCACATGCGCTGCTCGAGCCGCTCGCCGGCCTGCGGGCCCTGCCGGGCTCGACGGAGCGCTCGCCGATGCTCGTGTGGACGACCCGCCTGCGCGACCAGATGCGTCGTGACCGTCGCGCGCACGACGACTACGCCGAGCTGTACTTCGGTGCGATCCGCGACGTCGCCCGCCTCGACGGCGAGGTGCACCACCTCACGGCCGTGCTCGGACAGAGGCGCTACCGCGCGGCCGACGTCATCATGAAGCCGCTGGAGCCCATCAGGCGCCGATCCCGCGACTGAGCGCCGGTCACGGCACCGGCGGCGGGAACTCGAGGTGGCGCTGCGCGATCTCGAGGATGACGACGTCGGGCTTCTCGGTGGCCGACAGGGCCAGGATGTCGGGCTGCTGGTCGGGCGGGTAGTCGAACATGTGGCGCACCTGCACCGTCCGCGCGAACGACTGCTGCAGGTAGGGGGCGAGGCTCACCCCGAACGAGTCCCGCACGACGAGGGCCGTCGCGTCGGCCTGCGCGCCGTCGGTCCAGGTGCGCGCGGGCAGCTCGCCGAGCCCCACCCGGCGGGTGCCGTCGACGGTCGTCGGCGCGGCTCCCGCGATGCTGAGCGACACCGGCAGCAGCGGCTCCGCGAACTCGGGCGTCGTCCAGTCGGGCACGGGGGAGGTGAGTCCCCACTGGGCGAACTCGGACCCCCCGTCGCTCACCGTCACCCCTGTCGTCTCGGGCAGGTGGATGGCGGCGAGGTCGGGGTCGCTCGCGGCGATGCAGCCGGAGATCGCCGTCCACGCCACCGCCGCGCCGTAGTCGGTCCAGTGGCTGTTGACCCGGCTGTAGACGGGGGTGGTGCGCGCCGCATCCCGCAGCGGGGCGCGCAGGTCGACGAAGGGCAGGTCGGGGTTCGCGGCGAGCAGCTGGTCGAGAGCGCTCGAACCGACGAGTCCGTCGGTCCAGGCGGGGAGCTCGTCGGGGTAGGCGCCCCACTTCGCGGGGGCGACGACGACGTAGAGCGGAACGCCCTGCGCGGCGAGCCCGTCGCGGAGGGTCGTCAGGTAGGTGCGCCACGTCGCCAGCTCCTCGGCGCTGAGGTAACGGCGCCCGACGGCCTGCGAGAAGTTCTCCGCCTGGATGTCGCCCCAGAACACGAAGCCGTCCCGGCCGATCACGTAGGGCTCGCTCAGCTCGTCGGCGTGCTCGGCCCAGGTGGTCTCGGAGTGGGTCGAATCGCTCGACATCCACGGCTCGCCGGCCGGCGGGTCGACCGCGGGGGTGCAGCTCGCGGGGAGCGCCGTCGGGCCGGACGACGCGGTCGCCGACGGCGTCGCGACCTCGGATGCCGCCGCCTGCTGGCGCAGCGTCACGTAGAAGCCACCGGTCGCGGCGAGCACCGCGGCGACCATCAGGGCGATGAGCGGCACGTACCGGAGGTGCCGCCACCGGTCGCGGCGGACCGCCTGCTCCGGAGGGAGCTCGCGCAGGCTCATGCGCCGGCCCCCTCACCGGGTACGCGGCGCGCGGCGATGGAGCCGCGCAGTGCGCGCCACCGCTCGATCGCCCATGCGACGGGTCGCGGGGTCCAGTTCTTCAGGCTCATGGCGGGCTTCTCGATGAGGTGCCAGCTGAGGAACGCCGCGATGTGGCAGGCCACGACGATGACGACGTGGTAGACCAGCCATCCTCGGTTCTCCAGCCCGAAGTACGTCGCCAGGGTCATGATCGGCCAGGCGAAGATGTAGATGCCGTAGGAGAAGTCGCCGAAGCGCTCCCACCTCCGCAGCAGCGTCGCACGGATCGCGAACCACATGAGGAAGTAGTAGAAGCCGTACTGCCCGATCACGAGGTAGCCACCGCGCGCGTAGCAGTAGAGCGCGATCGCGAGCCCCGCGACGGCGATCCGCCAGTCGATCGGGATGCGGTCGCCGTAGAGCGCGAACAGGATGCCGAACGCGAACGGCGGCCACAGCAGCAGGATGAAGTGGTCGCCGAACACCGGGTTCAGCCGCGCCAGGTCGGCCGCCCCGAGCCACTGCACGGCCGACAGGGCGATGATGCCGAGCGCCACGACCGCGCCGACCTTGCGGTGCGCGAGGGCCCCGACGAGACCGAGGATCCCGACGAGGATGTAGGCGCCGAACTCGTAGGCGAGCGTCCAGGCGGAGCCGTTCCAGTCCCGGGCGCCCCAGTTCTCGGAGTACGGGAGGCCGCCGCCGAGCTCCGCGATGTTCCTCTGGTTGAGGATGAGCGACATGTTGTTGAAGAAGTAGGTGAGCGGCGACTCGACGGGGTGACGGAAGAACCCGTCGATCGATCCGTGCACGCGGATCCACGCGATCGGCGCCAGCACGAACGCGGTGCTCAGCAGCGCGAGCCAGAACGCGGGGAAGATGCGCAGCGCGCGGCGCCAGAAGAACCGCGCCGTGGTGGAGCGACCCATCCGGCTCTTGGTGATGAGGAACCCGGACAGGAAGAAGAAGCCGCCGACGGCGACCCCGCCGAGCGACTGCTCGTTGCTCCACTGCACCCCCAGGTCGTGGCCGCTGTAGAAGCCGGCGATGGGTCCCGCGTGCGAGAAGATGACGGCGAAGGCCATGAGCCAGCGGACGAAGCCGATGCTGTTGGCCCGGGGGTCGAACTCCGTCGCCAGCGTCCTCACGTCGCGGTCCCGCGTCGGAGGATGCGCCGGGCCGCGCCCACGAGCCGCGGGTGGTAGAGGTGCAGGTAGTAGCTGACGATGGCGCGTCGCGACACCCCGGCGAGCTTCGTGAACGGCCGCAGCGCGTGCACCTGGGCGTAGGCGTCGCCGCTGACCCCGCGCACGGTCTCGTCGAGCTTGTACTCGAGCATGGTGTGGCTGATCGCCGCGTACTCGCGGTTGGCGATGGTGCGCGTGTGGTACCCCAGCTCGGCCGCGGCGTGGGAGACGATCCGCTCCTGCACGTGCGAGAGCGTGCCGTCGCCGTACTCGCCCTCCTGCGGGTACTCGTCGAAGCTCCACTCCTCACCGGCCAGCAGGGCGAGCGCCTCCGGCCGTGCGATGAACATCCCGCCGAAGGGCGCGAGGGGCGAGCCCTCCTCGAGGGGGGTGTGGATGCCGAGGCGGGCCGCGATGCGCCGGGCGGAGTCGCGGTTGGTGAACCACGCGTTGCCCATCGTCGGGAATCCGATGTGGATCATGGGCGGGTAGACGACCCCGAGTCCCGGCTCCCGCTGGAACATCCCGATCACGTTCTCGGCGTACTCGCGGGTGGGCAGCAGGTTGTCCCACTGCTGGCGCCGGAAGAACTCGCCGCGATTCGGGCCGTCCTGCGGCGAGAGCTTCGAATGCAGTTTGATGACCAGATCGTAGTCGCCGCCGCGCAGCACGTCCCGGCAGGTCACGTAGAACGCGCTCTGATCGCGACCCCGGTTGGACTCGACGACCCGCACCTCGGAGCGTCGGATGGCGGGATCGGCGCGGCGCGCGATGGTCGCCCGGATCGCGTCGGCCTTCTGCTCGTCGGCGGTGGTCACGACGAGGTCGACGCCCGGGGTGACCAGGGCGAGCCGGTCGAGCAGCCCGTCGGTCATGTCCGGATAGAAGATGTGCAGGATCGCGACGATCCGCGGGGGCGAGGCCGGGTCCCAGTCGGAGATCTGCTCGGGGAGGATCTCCATCATCGCGGCGTTCGTGTAGAGCGTGCGAGGCGCCGCGGTCTGGGCCATGCTCTGCCAGATGAACCGCATCGGGTAGCCCTCGGAGGCCGCGGACTCGACCAGCCAGCGGCCGATGAGGCCCATGCGGTCCAGGTAGAGGGGGTCGTGGAACAGCGGGCGGCGCTTGAGCGCGGGGCAGCCGTCGTCGAGCAGCTGGGACGCCGCCTCGAACGCGGGGTGCTCGAGCGGCGCGTAGTCCTGGTAAGGGTACGCGGCGATCCCGCTGAATCCCGCCTCATGGAAGTACTCGGTGAAGCGGGACTCGTGGTGGTGGATCGAGTCGGCGTAGGAGCGGATCGGCGGCATCTCGTCCCAGTACCGTCGCCACGCGTCGGAGGCGAGCATGGGGCGGCGCACGGCGAGCCAGTGCGACTGCAGGTGCGCCGGCATCGTCCCCTTCCCCAGATAGGGATGCGGGGTGACCGGCCCGTGATCGGTGAGTCCCCAGAAGTCGAGCTGCGCCGCGTCCATCCGCTCGAAGAGGGGGGCGAACGGGCGCACCGGACCGAACCACGTGTAGTTCATGAGGATGAGCTCGTCGTAGGCCTCCACCTCGTCGCCGAGTCGACGGAGACCCTCCTGGAAACCGCCCACGTCGAAGCCCTCGTTGGGACGCACCCAGATGTCGTCCGCGACCTCCTCCAGCGCCGAGCGGCCCGCGTCGTCGAGCAGCCCGTTGACGACGACCGAGATGCGCTCCGCGAACGGGCGGAGGGCGCGCAGCTTGTAGGGGATGTAGTCGTCGACCGTCCCGCGCTCGTCGTAGAAGAGGTAGAGGACGGCGCGCCGCATCGTGGAGTTCGTCAGCTGTTCGGTCATTCTCTGCAGAGGATTTCGTGGGATTCCCGGTCCGGAGGCGGACGGGCCATCGAATTCTAGGTGAGCAGCCCCCGGGGATTGCTGAACGGCGTCCTCCCGGAGCGACCTTGGTAGACTCGCCGCGGCTCGGTAGACGACGGAGGGGCTGCAGTGGTCAACGCGCGCTCGGGCGTCGTCACCGTCGTTCTCGTCAACTTCCGCGGTGCCGACGACACCATCACGGCGATCGCGCATCTGCGCGAGGTCGACTGGCCCGCCGACGCGCTCGAGATCGTGGTGGTCGACAACGCCTCGGGCGGCGACGACGCCGCACGCATCCGGGAGGCCCATCCCGAGGTGCTGCTGATCGAGTCGCCCGACAACACGGGGTTCGCGGGGGGCTGCAACCTCGGCGTGGCGAGCGGCAGCGGGGAGTTCGTGGCGTTCCTCAACAACGACGCCCGCCCCGATCCGCAGTGGATCCGCGCCGCCGTCGCCGCCTTCGACGACCCGGGCGTCGGCGCCGTCGCGAGCCGGGTGCTCGACTGGGAGGGCGAGCGGGTCGACTTCATCGGCGCGGCCATGACCTGGTTCGGGCAGGGCTACAAGCCGTTCACGGGCGAGCCGATCCCGCCGCTCGCCGACGAACCCCACGACGTGCTGTTCGCGACCGGTTCGGCGATGTTCGTGCGGCGCGACGACTTCCTGGCGATCGGCGGGTTCGACGAGCGCTACTTCATGTTCTTCGAGGATGTCGACCTCGGGTGGCGCCTGAACCTGCGGGGGCGACGGGTGCGGTACGTGCCGGGCTCGCTCGCGTACCACCGCCACCACGCCTCGATGACGGGCTTCGGGGAGCACAAGGAGCGCTACCTCCTCGAGCGCAACGCCCTCTTCACGCTCTACAAGAACGTCTCCGACCGCACCCTCGAGGACGCCCTGCCCGCGGCGATGGCGCTCGCCGTGCGTCGGGGCGTGGCCCTCGGCGGGCTGGACGCGCGCGAATTCGAGCTGCGCCGCGGGGGAGACGACGGGCCCGCGCAGGAGGTTCCGCGCCTCGCGCTCGCGCCCGTCTACGCGATCGACTCGTTCGTCGACGAGCTGCCGGGCCTGCGCGCCGACCGCGAGGCCGTCCAGGCGTCGCGCGTCGTCCCGGACTCCGCGATCTCCCTGCTCGTCGGGCGCACCGACGCGCCGGTCCTCGACGCCCCGGAGTTCGTGGAGGGCTACGAGAACCTGGTCGAGGCGTTCGACGTCGCCGACGGGCCGCGGGCGCGCAAGGTGCTCGTGATCACCGGCGATCCGATCGGCGCCAAGCTCGCCGGTCCCGCGATCCGCGCGTGGAACATGGCCGCCGCCCTCTCGCGCGAACACGAGGTGGTGCTCGTCTCGCTCGCGGGCGTCTCCGAGGTGGATGCGCCCTTCCGGGTCGTGCACGTTCCCGCGGGGGACGACCGCTCGATGGGCCGCTGGGAGCAGTGGTGCGAGGTCGTCGTGTTCCAGGGGACCGCGCTGTCGGTCTTCCAGTCGCTCAAGGATTCGCAGAAGATCATCGTCGCCGACGTGTACGACCCGATGCACCTCGAGGCGCTCGAGCAGGCGCGTCCGTCCGGCTGGGCGAGCTGGACCAAGGCGGTCGCCGACGCCACCGACATCCTCGACGAGCAGCTGCAGCGAGCCGACTTCATGCTGGCGGCGTCCGAGCGCCAGCGCCACCTCTACCTCGGCCAGCTCGCCGGGCTCGGCAGGCTCACCCCGGCGCTGTACGAGGGCGACCCGGGGTTGCGCGGCCTCCTCGACGTGGTGCCGTTCGGGCTCCCCTCGACCCTGCCGCGCCACGAGCGCGCCGTCGTCAAGGGTGTCGTGCCGGGCATCGGGCCCGACGACCAGCTGATCCTCTGGGGCGGGGGGCTCTACAACTGGTTCGATCCGGAGACCCTCGTGCGCGCGGTAGCCCTGCTCGCCGAGCGCCGGCCGCGGGTGCGCCTGTTCTTCCAGGGCACCCGCCATCCGAACCCCGCGGTGCCCGAGATGGAGATCGTCGCCCGGACGCGCGAGCTCGCCCGCGAGCTGGGCGTGCTCGACCGTCACGTCTTCCTCAACGACTCCTGGGTCGACTACGCCGACCGGCAGAACTACCTCCTCGAGGCCGATCTCGGGGTGAGCACGCACTTCGACCACATCGAGACCGAGTTCTCGTTCCGTACCCGCATCCTCGACTACCTCTGGGCGGGGCTGCCCATGGTCGTCACCGAGGGCGACCACTTCGCGGATCTCGTCGAGGCGCGGGGGCTCGGGATCGCCGTCCCCGCCGAGCAGGTCGAGGTGCTCGCCGACGCCCTCGAGCGGATGCTCTTCGACGACGAGCGTCGCACGGCGGCGATCGAGGCGGTCGCGCGCGTCCGCGAGGAGTCCACCTGGGAGCGGGTGCTGCAGCCCCTGCTGCGTTTCGTGGCCGACCCCGCCCCCGCGCGGGACCGGGTCGCGGGCGTCACCCGGCGCGCGGCGCCCACCCGCCGCAAGCGCGCCGGCGTGCGGCACGACCTCTCGCTCGTCGGGTACTACCTGAAGGCGGGCGGGCCCTCGCTCGTCTTCTGGAAGGTGCGCAACCGGCTGCGCCGGAGATCCGGGTGAGCGACGCCCGGGTCGGCGGATCCCGCGACGACGAGGTGTCGGTGGCCATCTGCACCCGCGACGGCGAGCGCTACCTGCCCGCGCAGCTCGACTCGATCCTCGCGGGGAGCGAGCTCCCCGCCGAGGTGGTCGTGATCGACGACACCTCGACCGACGGCACCGTCGCCATCCTCGAGCGGTTCGCCGAAACTGCACGGGCCAGGGGGATCCGCGTGGTGCTCGAGCGCAACCCCGCGCCGCTCGGGGTCACCGCGAACTTCGAGCGCGCCATCCGGGCGACCACGGGCGGGATCGTGGTGCTGTGCGATCAGGACGACGTGTGGCACCCCGAGCGGATCGCCGTCGCGCGCGAGGCGTACCGCGCCGATCCGGAGCTGCTGTTCCTCCACGGGGACGCCGTCGTCGTGGACGGCGCCGGCGACGCCGACGGCACGACCCTCTTCGCGCGCCTCGAGGTCTCGTCGCACGAAGCGGACGCCGTGCGCCGGGGGGACGCGTTCCCGGTCTACCTCCGCCGCAATCTCGCCACCGGAGCGGCCTCGTCGTTCCGGCGGCCGCTGCTCGACGACGCCCTGCCGTTCCCCGCGGGGTGGCTGCACGACGAGTGGCTCGCGACCCTGGCCGCCGCCCGCGGCGGCCTGCGGATCGACGACCGCGCCCTGATCGACTACCGGGTGCACGGCGGCAACCAGGTGGGTGCCGCGGCCCCGACCCTGCGGCACAAGATCTCCCGGGTCGTCGACACCGACGCGGAGCGTAACGCGCTGCTCGCCCAGCGCGCCGACGAGCTCGCCGAGCGCCTGGCGGCGCGCGGCCTCCCCGCGCCGCTCGTCGAGCGCTCCTGGCGGAAGGCCCGGTTCGAGCGGGCGCGGGCCGCGTTGCCCCGACACCGCTGGGCCCGTGCGCCGCGGGTCGTCGGGTGGCTGCTCACGGGCGAGTACCGGGCCCTCGCCAGCCGCGGCTCGTGGGACGCCGTGCGCGATCTGCTGCGCCGATGAGAGCCGGATCGATCACCCGGGCAAGTCAACTACGGTGGAGTCCGACGTCACCGTGACAGGAGGAGACATGACCGCACTCGGAACGGTGCTCGTGACCGGGGGCGCCGGTTTCATCGGATGCGCCCTCGCCCAGCGATTCGGCGACGCGGCGGAGCGGTGGGTGGCGGTCGACTCGCTCCACCCGCAGGTGCACGCGCGGGCCGAGCGCCCCGCCGACCTCCCCGCTGCGGCGGAGCTCGTGGTCGGCGATGTGGCGGTCGCCGAGGTCTGGGACGGACTGCTCGCGGACGTGCGCCCCGACCTCGTCATCCACCTCGCCGCCGAGACCGGCACCGCGCAGTCGCTCAGCGAGGCGACCCGTCACGCGACGGCGAACGTCGTCGGCACGACGGCGATGACCGACGCCTTCACCCGGCACGAGATCCTGCCCGGGCACATCGTGCTGTCGAGCTCCCGCGCCGTGTACGGCGAGGGCCGCTGGCGCGCCGCCGACGGGTCGCTCGTCGACCCGGGTCAGCGGGTCCACGAGCAGCTCGCCGCCGGGCAGTGGGACTTCCCGGGGGCGACCCCGGTGCCGAGCGAGTACGGCGTCACGCCGCCCGCCCCCACGAGCGTCTACGGCGCGACGAAGCTCACCCAGGAGCTGCTGCTGCGGGCGTGGACGGGGGCCTTCGAGGTGCCGCTGACGATCCTGCGCCTGCAGAACGTCTACGGCGACGGCCAGTCGCTCATCAACCCGTACACCGGCATCGTGTCGCTGTTCTCGCAGCTCGCGCGCGACGGCAAGTCGATCCCGGTCTACGAGGACGGCGCGATCGTGCGCGACTTCGTCTACATCGCCGACGTCGCATCCGCCTTCGAGGCCGCGAGCCGCGCCCCGCAGCCCGGTGTGCGCGGCTTCGACGTCGGATCCGGCGTGGGCACGACGATCCTGCAGCTCGCCGAGACGATCGCCGCCTACCACGACGCGCCGGCGCCGCACATCACCGGAGCGTTCCGCGAGGGCGATGTGCGGGCCGCGTCCTGCCTCATCGGACGCACGATCGAGGGGCTCGGCTGGCAGCCCGAGTGGGATCTGGCGCGCGGTGTGGCGGCGTTGCAGGACTGGATCGAGAGCAATCGGTGAGTGACCGGCCTCCCCTGACCCGCGGGGCGAGGATCGCCGCGAGGTACCGGTCGCTCATCGAGCCGACGATCTACGGGCTCCCCAACATCCGGGTGCTCGCGTGGTTCCCCCTGCTCGTCGGGGTGGGCGCCCTCGTGCTGGTCGTGCTGCAGGTGTCGGGCACCTCGTCGGGCGCCTATTGGACGCTGTTCGGCACGGGCGAGGATCCGGACCTGCTGATCGGCGGTCCGCGGATCATCCGCTCGGACGAGTGGATCGTGCACCAGGGGTGGGTGATCTCGCAGTGGCGGCAGGGCTTCCCGGTCGTCAACGAGACGTTCCCCGGCGGGATGGCCACGACGCTCGGCTTCGATCTGCCCGCCTGGGACTGGTCGATGATCCTGCGCCCGCAGCTGTGGGGCTACCTGCTGTTCGGTCCCGATGCCGGCATCGCCTGGGAGTGGTGGACTCCCGCATTCCTGCTCGTGGCCTCGACGTACTCGCTCGTCGTCACCCTGCTGCCGCGTCGGCCGATGATGGCGGCGTTCGTCGCGTGCGCCGTCTTCTTCACCCCGATCTTCCAGTGGTGGTATGGCTCGACCAGCATGTTCGCGGGCGCCTGGCCGATCCTGGCGATCACGGCGACCCTCTGGATGCTGCGCGCCCCGCAGCTCTGGGTGCGGATCCTGTGGGCGGTCGCCGCCGGCTGGTTCGGCGCCTGCCTGGCCGCGACGCTCTACGTGCCGTTCATCCTGCCCGGGGCTGTCGTCTTCCTGTTCTTCTTCGTCGGAGCGGTGCTGCAGGAGCGGGCGCGCACGAAGGCGGCCGTGATCTCGCTGGTGCGCCGCCTGTCGCCGCTCCTCCTCGCCGGGGTGGGGGCGCTCGGGCTGGTGCTCGCGTGGATCGCCGACAACCGCGCCGCCGCGGTCGCGATGACGTCGACGGTGTATCCGGGGCAGCGGTCGGAGAGCACGGGCGCGCTGCTGCTGCAGGATCCGCATGCCATCGGCTTCGCGGGCGCCGTCTGGGGCCAGACCTTCGCGACGACCGATGGTCCGAGCGTGCTCGGCCCCAACGCATCGGAGGCGGCGACGGCTCTGCTCATCGGCGTGTTCCTGCTACCGGGCCTCGTGTGGTTCGTGATCCGCAGCGCGCGGCGCGGGCGCGTCGACTTCGTGCTGCTCATGGTCGGTGCGGTGGTGCTCCTCGTGCTCGCGTACCTGTTCGTCCCCGGCTGGGACCCGCTCGCCCGCCTGCTGATGTTCGACCGGGTCACCGCGAGCCGGTTCCGCATGGCGTTCGCGGTGCTGATCCCCGTGGTGTTCGCGCTCGTCGCGCGCGAGGCGGAACGCCCCGAGGAGCCCGCGTGGGGACCGCGCACCACCCGCTGGGTCGCACTCGGGAGCGTCCTCATGACGGCGGGGATCCACGTCCTGCTGCTGCTCGGCATCATCGCCGCCGACGACGGCGTGCTGGCGGTCGCGGTGCTCTGGCCGGTGGCGCTCGTCGCGTTGCTCGTCGCGATCGGTCTCGTGTTCTTCCGCACCGCCCTCACCGCGGCCGCCGCCGCCCTGCTGGTGGCCGCCACCGTCACGGGTGCCGCGGTCAACCCGCTCTACCTCGGCGCGTTCGACCTCGGCGGCACCGACGTCGGGTCGGCGGTGCTGGCGACCGACGCCGAGGAACCCGGCACCTGGGTGGGCATCGGCTCGGATGTCGTGATGGGGGTGCTCATGGAGACGGGCGTGCGCGCCTACGCGGGCGTGCAGCCGTATCCGCCCACCCGGATGTGGCAGGACATCGATCCGGGCGGCGACCAGGAGCAGGCCTGGAACCGGCTCGCCCACGTGCGGTGGACGTGGGGCGAGGGGGAGCCGCAGCTCTCGAACCCCTACCCGGACGTGGTGCTCGGCACCTTCGACCCCTGCTCGGACTTCGCCCAGCAGCACGTCGACTACGTGCTCGCCGAGGAGACGATCTCAGGAGGCGACTGCCTCGACCCGATCGACGACATCGTGCAGGGCGCGTCCCGCATGCAGCTGTTCCGGGTGGTCGCCCCGGCTGAGGCGGTCGCGGGGTGACCGAGACCGCCGCGCGGCCGTCCGCGAGGGGTGCCACGACGCTCCTCGTGGCGACGCTCGTCGCCGGCGTCGCGGGCTACCTCGTGACGTGGTTCGCGTTCCGCCTGACCGGTCCCGCCGAGTACGCCGGCTTCGCGGTGTTCTGGGCGTCGATCTACCTGGTGGTCGGCGCCCTGGCGGGCGTGCAGCAGGAGATCGCGCGGGCGACGCATCCGGTGCGGGGCGACGAGGCCGTCGGCCCGCGCACCGCCCGCACCTTCGGGCTGGCGCTCGCCGTCGTGGTGGCGCTCGCGATCCTCGGAACGGCCCCGTTGTGGGGGGCGGCGGTGTTCCCCGAGGCGACCTGGGGGTTCGTGCTGCCGCTCGCGCTCGGCGCCGCCTCCTACGCCGTCGTCGCCGTCGTCGCCGGGTCGCTCTACGGGGTGCACCACTGGAACCACCTCGCCCTCATGATGATCGCCGACGCGGTCGTGCGGCTCGTGGCGGTCGTCGTGGGCGGGATGCTGGGCCTCGACGCGCAGGGGCTCGCCTGGCTCATCGCGATCCCCTTCGGGCTCGTGGTGGTCGTGCTCTGGCCGATCCTCCGGGTGGGGCTCGTGAACCGCACCCGGCTCGACGTCGGGATGAGGGCGCTCACCGGCAACATCGCGCGCACGCTCGTGGCCTCCACCGCGACGGCGCTCATGGTGAGCGGATTCCCGCTGCTCATCTCGACGGCGTCCGACGGGGCGCACGCGGCGCTGCTCGGCGAGGTGATCTTCGCGACCACCCTCGTCCGTGCGCCGCTCATCGTCGGGGTGATGTCGCTGCAGAGCTACCTCGTCGTGCGGTTCCGCGCCGACCCGCACGCTCGGCGCTCGATGGTGCTCCTCGCGCTCGTGATCCTCGGTGTCGGCGGGGTGCTGGCCATCCCGGCTGCGCTGCTCGGCACCCCGGTGCTCGCGTTCATCAGCGGTTCGACGCCGATGGTCGAGCCGTGGTTCTACGCCGTGCTGGTGGTCTCGTCCGCCCTCGTGGCCGCCCTCACCGTGACGGGCGCGGAACTGCTCGCGGCATCCCGGCACCTGGCCTACTCGGCGGGATGGGCGGCGGCGGCCGTCGCCACGATCGCGGCGATCGTCGTGGCCGACGGGGTCGTCCAGGCGGTGACGCTGGCGTCGATCGTCGGCCCGATCCTCGGGCTCGTCGTGCACGTCGGGCTCGGGCTGACACCCAGTCGCGACTAGGGGCGGGCGGGCTCGGGCTCCTGGGACCGGCTCAGGACGCCGTACAAGACGCAGCCGACGCAGAAGCCCGCGAAACAGAACGCGCCGATCAACCAGACGTGCATCGGCCCGATCGGCACATCCCACCACCACTCCGCACCGGCGTTCAGATTGATGCCGTGCGCGTCGAGCCCGGTCACGAACCGGCGCAGGGTGACCCACTGGATGGCGGCATCTGCGGCGAGCGCGACGATGGCGATCAGCGTCATCTGCAGACGCGTGAGCCCGGCGCGCACTCCGTCATAGCCCACGAGGCTCATCGTGACGAAGACGATGATCAGGGGGTAGAGGTACCTCGCTTGCACTCCTTGGCCGACGAGGATCTGGTCGCGCATCAGCCAGATCATCGGCAGCGCGGTGAGGAGCAGCGCGATCGCCGCGAGCGAGATCGACTTGCGCCAGTCCAGTCGCCGCAGACCGAAGAACACCAGGCCGCCGACCACGAGGACGACGGGAACCCAGACGATCCCGGGGGCGACCGTGCCCAGCCACAACGCACGGCCCGCGACGGGCGCGCCGAAGGCTCCCGCCCACAGCTCGGGCAGCCGCAGGAGGTTGTCCCACAGCAGTGAGATCCAGGTCTGGTTGTCTTCGGTGGGGGCTGTGATCTCGAAGCCCGGGTTGATCGAGTTGGCCTGCCCCGCGCTCAGGAACCCGATGACCGCGACGACCGCCAGCACCGCCGGCAGCATGGCCATCCTCAGGAACGGGCGGGAGAGATCCCCCTTCAACAGGCTGACGAGACCGATCGCGACGACGGCATACGCGGCCGCGTCGGCGCGGGATCCGACGGCCATGAGGACCGCAGCGCAGGCGAGGACCGCCAGCCCGATCCGGCGGGTGGTCGTCCGAGCCTCGTAGTACCCGAGAAGCGCGATCCACAGCGTCGACGCCGAGATGACACCCCAGCTACTCGGATTGACGCTCGGGATGAGGAACATTCCGAAAGGCGCCATCGTCGCGAGCGACCCCCACACCAGCAGGCCGCGACGTCTCGCCGGGATCAGGAGGAACAGGGCCGACATCATGACCACGTAGAGCAGTGAGTTGAGAACCCGCATCGCGATCACCGAGGCCGAGATGTCCGCGCTCACGAGGAGACCCATGACGGCGTAGAACCCCTGGGGATAGACGCCCGCGAAGTTGCCCCGGTCGGTGTCCATCATGACCGAGGATGGGTAGCCGGGGCAGGCGGCCGACTGCTCGGGCTGGTTGTCGAAGCACTGGTTGGCGGTCAGCAGTTGCCGCGGCACCGTCCGGTGTACGTCCGAAGACCCCTCTTCGCAGTAGCCGTCACGCAGGCCGTCGCCGCACCAGATGCTCGCCAGGTGGAAGTCCTCGTCGGCGCTCGAGGCGACCGGGGACGACACGCTCCACGTGACGAACGCGCCCAGCAGCGCGAGGACGACGGCGCCGAAGGCGAGAACGCGGACGAGTCCGGCGTCCCGACTCATTCCGGCGTCCGAGGGGAGTCGGCGGCGTCCGCGGGAGGTGCGTCGTCGCGCACCTCGAGCTCGAGCAGCGCCACCCGCTCCGCGAGCGCCCGCGTCTTCGACTCGAGTGCCGTCAGCTCGACGCTGTGCTGGATGCACACCAGGAACAGCACGGCGAGGCTCACGAAGAAGACCAGGTTGATGGGCACCTCGACGCCCACGAGCACGGCGGCCCAGGTGAGCACCGTCGGGACGAGGCTCACGACGAGGGCCATGATGCCCGCGACGAGCCACCAGATCGCGTGCCGCTCGCGGAGGCGCCGGCGGCGCAGCAGGTCGACCACGACGACGAGCGTCACGAGCGCCGCGGCGACGCTGAAGAAGTAGGCGGTGAGGCTCATGCGAGCACCTCGCGCGGTTCGAGCGGCACCCGCGGGCGGGTGAGCGCGAAGACGAGCGCCATGCAGGCGCGCCCGAGGTAGGCGGCCGCCTTGAGCGGGTTGTGCGAGGGGCGCCCGCCCGCGCGCGGCCGCATGGCGACCGGCACCTGCTCGATGACGCAGCCGGAGCGGATGGCGATCACGAGCGACTCGATCGTGTCGCCCAGGTACTCGGCCGGGTAGTTCGCCGCGAACAGCGTCACCGCCCGGGGACCGCTCGCCCGGAATCCGGAGGTCGTGTCGGTGAGCGTGGTGCGGGCCATCCGGGTGAGCGCCACCGACAGCACCTTCATCGCCCACTGGCGCGGGCCGCGCACCCGGTACTCGCCCTCGCCGGCGAACCGGGCGCCGAGCACCACATCGGCCGTGGTCAGCCGCTCGAGCAGGAGCGGCACCCCCGCCGGATCGTGCTGACCGTCGGCGTCGACCTGTACGACGTTCTCGTAGCCGTGCTCGACCGCGTAGCGGAAGCCCGTGCGCATCGCGCCGCCGACACCGAGGTTGAACGGCAGGACGGCGACGATCGCGCCCCCCGCCCGGGCCTCCTCCGCCGTGCGGTCGCTCGAGCCGTCGTCGACCACGAGCACCGTCACACCGGGGAGCTTCTCGAGCACCTCGGAGACCACGGAGCGCACCGACTCGGATTCATTGAACGCGGGCATGACCACAAGCGTTCGCTCGATGGCGCTCGACACGGTGCGATAGTACCAATCGGCTCGGAGGTCAGCGGGTGCGCAGCTGGTCGAGGTGCTCCAGGTACCAGGCGTAGGTCTCGGCGATCCCGTCGCGCAGCGCGATCCGGGCGTGCCAGCCGAGGTCGTTGAGGCGCGACACGTCGAGCAGCTTGCGGGGCGTGCCGTCGGGCTTCGTCGCGTCCTGCACGAGGCGCCCCTCGTAGCCCACGACCTCGGCGATGAGCTCCGCGAGGTCGCGGATCGACAGATCCTCGCCGACGCCCACGTTGATGGTCTCGGGGGAGTCGTAGTTCTCCAGCAGGAACACGCTCGCGTCGGCCAGGTCGTCGACGTGCAGGAACTCCCGCAGCGGGGTTCCCGACCCCCAGATCACGACCTCCGGCTCGCCCGCGACCTTCGCCTCGTGGATGCGGCGCATGAGCGCCGGCAGCACGTGCGAGTGCTCGGGGTGGAAGTTGTCGCCCGGCCCGTACAGGTTCGTGGGCATCGCCGAGATCCAGCGGCGTCCGTACTGCTTGCGCGACGCCTGCACCTGCATGATGCCGGCGATCTTGGCGATCGCGTAGGCGTCGTTGGTGGGCTCGAGCTCGCCCGTCAGCAGCGAGGACTCCTTGATGGGCTGCTCCGCGTACTTCGGGTAGATGCACGACGATCCGAGGAACAGCAGCCGCTCGACCCCCGCGGCGTTCGCCGCGTCCATGAGGTTCACCTGGATCTGCAGGTTGTCGCTGAGGAACTCCGCGGAGTAGGTGTCGTTCGCCTGGATGCCGCCGACGCGGGCCGCGGCGTCGACGATCACGTCCGGCTTCTGGTCGCGCACGAACGCGAACACGGCGTCCCGGTCGCGCAGGTCGAGCTCGGACGAGGTGGCGCCGATCAGCTGGTCGTAGCCCTCGGCCTCGAGCCGCCGCCAGATGGCCGAACCGGCGAGCCCGCGATGCCCCGCGATGTAGATGCGGTCGTGCTTGTTCAAAGGGCTCTCCGGACCTGCTCGTGATACTGTCGGCGACTGGCCGCGGCATGCGGGTCCGTGCTCGGATCTCCCGCCGTCAGGCGCCGCCCCACCTCCCCTGAATGCTAGCAATCGAGGAACGCGCATGCCCGATCCCGAGATCCTCGTGGTGCTGCCGACGCTCGGTGACCGGCTGGAGACGCTCGAGGAGACCCTGCACGCCGTCGAGGCCCAGCGGGAGGACGTCGCGCTCACCCTCGTCGTCATCGCGCCGCCCGGTGCGACCGCCGCGCGCGAGCTCGCCGCGCGGTTCGGGGCGGTCGTCGTCGACGATCCGAAGGCGGGCATCTCGACCGCGATCAACCGGGGCCTCGACGCCCGCACGACCGAGGAGTTCTACGCCTGGATCGGCGACGACGACCTGTTCCGCGTCGGCGGCCTCCGGCGCCTGCGCGACATCCTGGGGCGGCGTCCGGATGCCGTGCTCGCGTTCGGCGGCTGCGAGTACATCGACCCCGCGGGTCGCGTGATCGGCACGAGCAACGCGGGCGGGCTCGCGACGTTCCTGCTGCCGTGGGGTCCCGACCTCATCCCGCACCCCGGCACGATGGTGCGCCTCGACGCGCTCGAGGCGATCGGCGGGTTCGACCCCGAGCTGAAGTACGCGATGGATCTCGACGCGTTCCTCTCGCTGCGGGCCTATGGCCGATTCGCCTGGACCCGCGAGGTGGTGTCGGCCTTCCGGTGGCACCCGGACTCGCTCACCGTCGCCAGCCGCATCAACTCGAGCCGGGAGTCGGAGGCGGTCAAGCGCCGTCACCTCCCGCGCGCGCTGCGCGGCATCAGCGTGCTCTGGCAGTACCCGATCCGCTGGGCCTCCGCGTTCGCCGCGAACCGTGTGAGCGCCCGCGCCCGCAAGCTCGCCGCCGGGTGAGGGTCGCCGCGGCTCGCTGCGGTAGGCTTTCGGAGTCTCGGCGCCGTCTGACGCGCCGCGCCTGCCGATGCAGACTCGCACCCACCGGAGCACTTCCATGACCGAAACCACGGCCGCCAAGCGGGCCATCATCACCGGCATCACCGGCCAGGACGGCAGCTACCTCGCCGAGCTCCTGCTGAGCAAGGGCTACGAGGTGCACGGGCTGATCCGTCGATCCTCGACGTTCAACACCGACCGGATCGACCACATCTACGAGGACGCGCACACCGACCACCCGCGCCTGTTCCTGCACTACGCCGACCTCACCGACGGCTCGCGGCTCGTCACCCTGCTCAGCGAGATCCAGCCCGACGAGGTCTACAACCTCGCCGCGCAGTCGCACGTGCGGGTGAGCTTCGACGAGCCCGAGTACACGGGCGACGTGACGGGCCTCGGCACCATCCGTCTGCTCGAGGCGATCCGGGCGATCGGACTCGACACCCGCTTCTACCAGGCCTCGAGCTCGGAGATGTTCGGCGCCACCCCGCCGCCGCAGAACGAGGAGACCCCGTTCTACCCGCGTTCGCCGTACGGCGTCGCGAAGCTCTACTCCTACTGGATCACCCGCAACTACCGCGAGGCGTACGGCATCTTCGCGACCAACGGCATCCTCTTCAACCACGAGTCGCCGCGCCGCGGCGAGACGTTCGTGACCCGCAAGATCACGCGGGCGGTCGCCCGCATCAAGGCCGGGGTGCAGTCGGAGCTCTACATGGGCAACCTCGACGCCGTGCGCGACTGGGGCTACGCCCCCGAATACGTCGAGGCGATGTGGCGCATGCTGCAGCACGACGAGCCGACCGACTTCGTGGTCGCCACCAACACGGCGTACACGGTCAAGGACTTCCTGCAGCTGTCGTTCGAGCACGCCGGCCTCGACTGGGAGAAGTACGTGCGCTTCGACGAGCGCTACCTGCGCCCCACCGAGGTCGACTCGCTCATCGGCGACCCGGCGAAGGCCGAGCAGCTGCTCGGCTGGAAGCCCACCATCCTCACGCCGCGGCTCGCCCAGATCATGGTCGACGCGGACGTCGCCGCGCTCGAGCTCGAGGGCGGGCACTACGTCGACACGGTGCAGACCGCCTGACCATGACCGACGCGCCCGAGGTGGCACTCTCGATGCTCACCCTCGTGCCGGGGGCGATGGGCGGCAGCGAGACCTACGCCCGCGAGCTCACCCGGCAGCTGGCCACGACCGAGCAGGTCGCGGCCACCGCCTACGTGCCGGCCAACGCCGGCGGATTCAGCCGCGGCATCCCGGAGGTCGTGGTGCCCCAGGTGCGCACGGGCGCGTCGACCACCGAGCGCCTGCGCGCCGTGGCGACCGCGACCCTGCGCCGCCCCGCCCTGCCGGCCGGGCTGCGCACCTCGCGCATCGTGCACTACCCGTTCACCATCCCGGTGCCGCGCCCCGCCGCGTCGCAGGCCTTCGTGCAGACGCTGCTCGACGTCCAGCACCTCGACCTGCCGCAGCTGTTCGGCCGCGCGGAGCTCGCCTTCCGTCGCCGCTACTACGAGGGCGCGGCGAAGCGCGCGGACGCGGTGATCACGATCAGCGAGTTCGCCCGCACCCGCATGATCGAGCTGCTCGGCATCCCCGCCGAGCGCATCCGGGTCGCCCACCTCGGCGTCGACGCCGACGACTACACGCCCTATGTCGGGCCGCGCCAGGAGTTCGTGCTCTACCCCGCACGCGGGTGGAAGCACAAGAACCACGCCCGTCTCGTCGAGGCGATGCGCGAGGTGCGTCGCGAGCGCCCCGAACTGCGACTCGTGCTCACGGGGGGCGGGCTCGACACCCTCGGCGAGCTGCCCGAGTGGGTCGACGTGCGCGGTCTCGTCTCGGGCGAGGAGCTGCGCGAGCTGTACCGGAGCGCGTCGGTGCTCGCGTTCCCGAGCCTCTACGAGGGCTTCGGTCTGCCGCCGCTCGAGGCGATGGCGTCCGGATGCCCGGTCGCGGCGACCGACGCGGGCTCCGTGCCCGAGGTGTGCGGTGATGCGGCCGTGCTGTTCGACGCGGGCGACCCCTCGGCGATCGCGGCGGGGATCCTGGAGGCCCTGGGGCGCGCCGACGAGCTGAGCGCGCGCGGGCTCGAGCAGGTGCGGCTGTTCACCTGGCAGCGCTGCCTCGACGCCCACCTCGACGTGTACCGTTCGGTGGCATGAGCAGCCAGCGGCACCTCGTCACCGGGGCGAACGGTCAGGACGGCGGGTATCTCGTCGCGCGGCTGCTCGAGGCGGGGCACGAGGTGCACGCCATGTGCCACAGCCGCGACGGCAGGGAGCGGCTCGCGGTCGAGCAGCCCCGCGTGGTCGGGCACGTCGCCGACCTGGCGGACGCGACCGCGATCGGGCGCCTGATCGCCGACATCGCGCCGAGCCGCATCTACAACCTGGCAGGCAACACCTCGGTCGCGCGCTCCTGGGAGTACCCGGCCGAGACCGCGGACGTGCTGGGTCTCGGGCCCGTGCGGATCCTCGAGGCGGCGTGGCGGCAGGGCCTGGTCGGCTCGCCGGTCCGCATGCTGCAGGCCTCGAGCGCCGAGATCTTCGGCGACGCCTCCGAGGTGCCGCAGACCGAGCAGACGCCGCGCAAGCCCGTCACCCCCTACGGTGCCGCGAAGTCGTTCGCCCACGAGATGGCCTCGATCTACCGCGCGCGGGGCATGCACGTGAGCAACGCGATCCTCTACAACCACGAGTCTCCGCGCCGGCCCGCGACGTTCGTCGCGCGCAAGATCGCGATCGGCGTCGCGCGGATCTCGCTCGGGCTGCAGGACGAGCTCGTGCTCGGCAACATCGACGTGCATCGCGACTGGGGGTACGCCCCCGACTACGTCGAGGCGATGATCCGGATCGTGGAGCAGCCCGAGGGCGGCGACTACATCGTCGCGACCGGCGAATCGCACTCGGTGCGGGAGTTCGTGGCCGAGGCGTTCCGACACGTCGGCATCGAGGACTGGGAGCGCTACGTGCGCACCGACCCCGCCTTCTACCGCCCCGCCGATCCGCAGGAGCTCGTGGGCGACCCGCGTCGGCTGCGCGACATCGGCTGGCAGCCGACGGTCGGATTCACCTCGCTGGTGCACACCATGGTGGGCGCCGAGCTGGTCGCGCTGGGCTCAGCCGTCTGACGGTTCGTGCGGCAGCTCCGCGGGAGCCACGGGCGCGAGCGCGGACCGCCAGCTGAGCTCCCGCGACGCGGTGACGCAGCACACGACGAAGGTGAGCCAGCCGAACTCGCTGAGGATCGCGCTCTCGGCGAGCGAATGCAGCAGCAGCACGACGAGCACGAGGGCCGGCCACGCGTAGATCACGCTGCGGCGTCGGCCCGCGAGCAGCCACGACCGGGTGAAGGCGAGACCGAGCATCCCCACGAACACCACGAGCCCGATGATCCCGAGCTGGAAGAGCACGTCGAGGTAGGCGTTGAGCGCCGACGACGCGGGTCGGCTGCCCGTGGCGGTGAGCGAGAGGAACGGCGGGATGTCGGGGTGCCAGCGTCCGGTCCACCCCCAGCCCTGCACGGTGCTGCCGGGCAGCAGGGCGACGATCTTCTGCCACAGGTGCAGGCGGTAGTCGAGCGCCCCCTGGGCGTTGAACACCGTGACGAGGGGGCTCCGCACGATCCAGGCGACCACGATGAGCACGACCGCCGCCCCGAGCACCACGAACTGCATCGCCTGGCGCCGCTCCGGGCGCACCCGCCGGATCCCGTACAGCACCGCCGCCGCCGCCGCCACGACGGCCGCCGTGCCGACGATGATCGGCGACTGGGTGAGCGCGATGCACAGACCCGCGCCCACGAGCGAGAGCACGCCGACGAGGGGGCGCACGGATCGCGTGCGCAGCTCGGTCGCGAAGCTCACCGCCCCCACCAGGGCGAGCAGTCCGAGCTGGTTGCGGGTCTGCAGCACGCCCGAGATCGGCCCGAGTTCCGCGAGCTTGCCCAGCACGTTGAGGAACGGGATGGGCGCGTCGATCAGGATCCCCGACACCAGCTCGATCGCGAGGGATGCCCCGAGCGCGACGCGGAGCACGTCGCCCCACGCGCGCACGATCTGGATCGTGTCGCGGGTGTAGGCGATGAAGACGCCCACGAACGCGTACACGACGAGGTAGGCGACCCCGCCGAGGGTCACCCACTGGTACGAGCTCCAGACGATCGAGATCCCCGCCCAGCCCACGAACACGAGCAGCGAGATCGGCGGGATCTCCCCGTCGAGCTCGCGCCGCCGTGCGAGCAGCACCACGATCATGAACGCGACCAGACCGACCAGCGCGGCGAGGTACCCCGCCCATCCGATCAGCCGGACGATCGGGTAGCTGAGGGCCGCGATCCCGACGCCCGTGGTGGCGAGCACGGCCGAAAAGCGCGGGCTGCGCAGCAGCCCCAGGAACGCGCGGGCCACCTCGCGCGGCTCGGGGCGCTCGCTCACGCCTCGACCCCCTCCGCGCGCTCGGGGTCGCTCCACCCGGTCTTGACGGCGATGATCACGAGCAGCGCGAACCCGAGCTCGATGATGAGGCGGCTCTCGGCGAGGCTCTGCACGAGCAGGGCGACGAGCAGCAGCAGCGGGGCGGTCGTCTCGGGCCAGCGCAGCTCCGCAGCGGAGTAGCGGATGCGCGTGACCTCGGCGGCCATGCCCCAGCTGCGCACGAGGGCGCCGAGCACCACGAGGCCGAAGATCGCCACGCCGATCGCCCCGAGCTGCAGGAAGACGTCGAGCCACGCGTTGTGGGCCTGCAGGTAGGTGACCCCCTTGATGACGACGAGGTCGTCGAACGGCGGCACCCAGGGCACCCAGTAGCTGACCCATCCCCAGCCGACCACCGGGCGCTGGGCGGCGAGCGCGCCGACGGTCTCCCAGATGTCGAGCCGGTTGGTGAGGTCGGAGCTCTTGCCGAGGAGGGCGAGCAGCGGCTCGCGTGCGAGGAACGCGGCGGTGAGACCGCCGATCGCGACCACGACCCCGGACGCGAACACCGCGAGCCGCGCGGTGCCGGTCGTGCGCCGCACGACCCAGAGGAACGCCGCGACGAGCAGCACCACGACCGCCGCGACCACCACCGTCGACGAGCGGGTCAGCGCGAGGTTCGCCACGGCGACGACGACCCAGAACCAGCCCCAGATGGGCGAGCCCTTGCGCGCCGCGAGGCGCAGCAGGAACACGATGAGCGCGAGCAGCGCCAGCATCCCCAGGATGTTGGCGTTGCCGACGATCCCCTGGATGCGTCCGCCCTCGAAGAGCAGGTCGCGCGACCAGTAGAAGGCCGCGGGGATCTTCTCGAGGTCGCTGTAGTCGACCCAGAGCGGCAGCACGGGCCTGCGGATGAACGCGGCCACCACGAACTCGAACAGCAGCGAGAGCCCGAGGATCCAGCGCAGGGTGTCGCTGAAGGTCTCGAGCACCTCCTCCCAGCTGAGGCAGGTCGCGAGGAAGACCGCGACGGCGGTCGTGGCGAGCGTGAGCGCGACGCCGAGCGCCGAGGCACCAGGATACGCCGACCACGCGATCGACACGGCCGCGAACGCGAGGAAGAGCAGGAGGAACGACGGCAGCCGCCGCACGTCGACCCGGGCGCGCACGAGTTCGAGGATCGAGAGCACGACGACGACGCCCGCCAGCGCGCCCCAGCCCCACCAGCTGAGCAGGTAGCGCCAGAAGTCGCCCGCGGCGAGCACGCCGAAGCTCAGCGTCGCGAGCGCGCGCTGGTAGCTCGTCGCGGCCCTCATGCGTTCAGGCTAGCGGGCGGCGGCGTCCGGACGTCCCGCGTCGCGGCCTAGACGAAGGCGGCCGCGCCCGTGAGGGCGCGACCCACGATCAGGGTGTTCATCTCGCGGGTGCCCTCGTAGGAGTAGAGCGCCTCGGCGTCGTTGAAGAAGCGGGTGACGTCGTAGTCGAGCACGATGCCGTTCCCGCCCATCACCTCGCGCGCGCGGGCGACGGTCTCACGCATGCGCGCCGTCGCATACGCCTTCGCGAGCGCGGCGTGCTCGTCCTTCTGCACGTCCTCGTCGAGCATCTCCGAGACGCGCGTGCACAGCGCGATCGAGGCCGTGATGCCGCCCATCATCTCGGCGAGGTGCTGCTGCACCAGCTGGTGGCCGGCGATCGGCTTGCCGAACTGGATGCGCTCCTTCGTGTAGGCGAGAGCGGCCTCGTAGGCGCCGACGGCGACCCCCACGGCCGCCCACGCGACCTCGGCCCGCGTGAGGCGCAGCACCGCGGCGGTGTCGCGGAACGAGTTCGCGTTCTGCAGCCGCAGGGACTCGGGAACCCGCACGCCGTCCAGCACGATGTCGGCGTTCTGCACGATGCGCAGGGCCTGCTTGCGCTCGATCTTGGTGGCCGTGTACCCGGGCGTCGAGGTCGGCACGATGAAGCCCTTCACCTGGCCGTCGGCGGTGTCCTTCGCCCAGATCACGACGATGTCGCTGAAGGTCGCGTTGCCGATCCAGCGCTTGGATCCGGTGAGCACCCACTCGTCGCCCTCGCGGGTCGCGGTGGTGCGCAGACCCTGAGCGGAGTCGGAACCCGACAGCGGCTCGGTGAGACCGAACGCGCCGATCACGGAGCCGTCGGCGAGCTTCGGCAGCCACTCGGCGCGCTGCTCGTCCGAGCCGCACACCGCGACCGCACCGAGGGCGAGTCCGTTCTGCACACCGACGTAGGTGGCGATCGACGCGTCGACCCGCGCGAGCTCGAGGGCGACCCAGCCTCGGTAGACGGCGGAGTTCTCGAAGCTCTTCGTCTCGTCCCACTGCATCCCGAACACCGGCTGGCGGTGGAAGGCGGGCAGGATCTCGTGCGGGAACTCGGCGCGATCCCAGTGATCGGCGACGACGGGCTTCACGTCGGACTCGAGCCAGGCGCGCAGGCCGCCGAGCGCTTCGCGCTCGGGCTCGGTGAGCTTCGTCTCGAAGCCGTAGAAGTCGCTGGCGAGCTGGGTGAAGGTCATGCGGGTGACTCCCTCGTTCCGGATCTTCGGCATCCGCGCACACGGGCGCGGCGGATGCGGGCATCCGGAGCCTACGACCGGCCGATCCGCCGTCCCAAGCGGTTGGTAGTTTGATCCAATACCGTCCCCCGCAGGAGTGCCCGTGTTCGTCGAGATCGCCAACACCCCGCGCGACTACGCGTGGGGGTCCCGCACCGCCATCGCCGAGCTGCTCGGCACCGAGCCGAGCGGCGGTCCCGAGGCGGAGCTGTGGCTCGGTGCGCACCCGGGGTCGCCCGCCCGCGTCGTGGGCGAGCACCGCACCCTCCTGGAGGTCGTCGAGGGCCGTCTGCCCTTCCTGCTCAAGGTGCTCGCGGCGGCCGCCCCGCTCTCCTTGCAGGCGCATCCGACCCCCCAGCAGGCGCAGGCCGGCTTCGCCCGCGAGGACGCCGCGGGGGTGCCGCTCGACGCGCCCGAGCGCAACTACCGCGACGCGTTCCACAAGCCCGAGATCATCTACGCCCTCTCCGACCCGTTCCGAGCCCTCTCCGGATTCCGTCCGGTCGCCGACACCCGCGAGGTGCTGGCGCCGGTGGCCGCGGATCCGCGGATCGCGCCGCTGCTCGACAGGCTCGTCGACGATGCGGCGCTCGAGCCGGTCTTCGCCTGGCTGATCGGCCGCGGTGACGGCGTCGAGGATCTCGTCGAGGCGGTGGTCGAGGCGGCTGCGACCGTCGACGGCCCCAGCTGGCAGACGGTCCGGCTGCTCGCCGACCACTACCCGGGCGACCCGGGCATCGTCATCTCACTGCTGCTGCACACGGTCGAGCTGCGCCCGGGCGAGGCGCTGTTCCTGCCCGCGGGCAACATCCACGCCTACCTCGACGGCCTCGGCATCGAGCTCATGGCGGCGTCGGACAACGTGCTGCGCGGGGGGCTGACCCCCAAGCACGTCGACGTGCCCGAGCTGCTGCACGTGCTCGACTTCCGTCCCCGGCCCGTGCCGTACCTGGTGCCGCACGAGCCCGAGCCCGGGGTGCGCATCTTCCGCCCCGGGGTGCCCGACTTCCGGCTCACGGTGATCGACCGGGAGGCGACGGCGCGGGGGGTCGAGCTGCGGCTACCCGGAGCGGCGATCGCCCTGTGCACAGCCGGATCGGTCGCCCTCGAGGGCGGTCCGACGCTCGAGCGGGGGCATGCCGTCTACATCGACGACGAGACGTGGCTCGGGGTGCGGGGCGACGGCGTGGTGTTCGTCGCCTCCGGCGACGACGACTGACCGGCTCAGGCCGACGGGCGCAGGATCGCCACGACGTTCCCCGACGACAGCACCACGCGCAGGTCGGGGAAGTGGATGGCCCGGCGGACGGCGCCCGCGGCGATCGCGATCGGTGCCGCGGTGAGGCGGTGGATGCCGTGGATCGGCGAGGTGCGGAACCCCCGGCGGCGGGTGCCGCGGAACTCCACGACCTCGAGGCCGGCCTGCTGCGCGTAGAAGTCGAGCTTGAGCGTGCCGATCGCGTTCACGTGGGTGGGGTCGCCGTTCTGGAACGGGTTGCCGAGCGACGAGTCGGCGTTGGGGAAGCGCAGGATGATCGCGCCCTCGGGCCGCAGGCGACGCGCGAGCGAGCGCAGGAACTCGATGCTGGCCGTCGGATCGATGTGCTCGAAGACGTCGAACGCCGCCACCAGGTCGAAGGCGTGCTCGGGCAGCGTGTCGACCTCGTCGTCCGCCACCGCGGGATAGCCCGTGGCGATCGCCGCCTCCCGCAGCTCGGGGAGGAGCTCCACCCCGGTCACCGCCCATCCGCGCTGTCGGCAGTAGCCGAGGAAGGTGCCGTTTCCGTAGCCGATCTCGACGACGTCCTGGATGCGGGTGCGCTTCTCGATGCTGCGGAGCTCCCGCGTGAACAGATCGTGGTCCCCGGCGTCGGCGACGCCGAACCCGGCGTCGAGCCCCCACCTCTTCCAGTCGGTGTAGGGGCGCTCCTCGTCGTCGCGCGCGCCGCTCATCGTGTGCTCCGGTCCATCGCGGCGAGTCTACGGGGGCGGTCGCGTGGTCGGACCCGCGCCGTCACGCTCAGCCGGCCTCGCGGGCGCCGAATGCGCGTCGGTACGCGGTCGGGGTGGTCTGCAGCACCTTGAGGAAGTGGTGGCGCATCACGGCGGCGGTGCCGAATCCGGTGCGCTGGGCGATCTGCTCGAGCCCGTCGTCGCTCTGCTCGAGCAGCTGTTGCGCCTGCAGGATGCGCTGACGGTTGAGCCAGGCGGCCGGGGTCGTGCCGGTCTCGGCGCGGAACCGCCGCGCGAAGGTGCGGCTCGACATCAGCGCGCGGCGGGCGAGCTGGTCGACCGTGAGGTCCTGGTCGAGATGCTCGAGCATCCACTCGATGACCAGCGCGAAGGTGTCGGTCTTGCACTCGGGCACCGGGGTGGGGATGTACTGCGACTGCCCGCCGTCGCGCTGCGGGGGCACCACCATCCGGCGCGCGATGACGTTGGTGGCGGCGGCGCCGTACTCTTCGCGCACGATGTGCAGGGCGGCGTCGATGCCCGCCGCGGTGCCGGCGCCGGTGACGACCTTGCCGTCCTGCACGAAGAGCACGTCGGGGTCGACCTCGGTGCCCGGGTACTCGCGCGCGAGCCGGTCGGTGTGCATCCAGTGGGTGGTCGCGCGGCGTCCCTCGAGCACGCCCGCCTCGGCGAGCACGAACGCGCCCGAGCAGACGCTCAGCACCCACGCTCCCCGGGCCTCGGCGGCGCGGATCACCTCGAGGTAGCGCTCGTCGACGTGGCCGATGGTGTGAGCCGGGACGGCGACGAGGTCGGCGTCGGCGGCGACGGTGAGGTCGTTCTCGATCGTCATCGTGAAGCCCAGGCTCGTCGGGATGGGGCCGGGATCGGCGGTCGCGATCGCGAAGTCGAAGCTCGGGCCGCCCATCTCGCTGCGGTCGATCCCGAAGACCTCGCAGACCACGCCGAACTCGAACGGCGCGGTGCCCGGCAGGGCCAGGCAGACCACCTTCTTCAACATGGATGCTCCTTGGCGGTTTTTCGATGGATGGTGTCCATCATGCCACTCGTGGCGGAAAACCAGAACTCATAGATTTACTGCCATGATCGCATTCGTCCTCCTCGTGGGCCTCGCCGCCTCCGCGGCGATCGGCTCGCTCGTCGTCACCGCGCGTGACGGATACCGCCGCGTGCCCACGCGTCGCGCCTGAGCGCGCCGCCGCGTCGATCCGGCCCGCTAGCCTGGCAGCATGACGTGGCTCGTGACCGGCGGCGCCGGCTACATCGGCGCGCACGTGGTGCGCGCCCTCACCGAGGCCGGGATCGAGGCCGTCGTGATCGACGACCTGTCGAGCGGTCACCGCGAGTTCGTGACGGGCGGCGTGCGGTTCCTCGAGGGCACGATCCTCGACGGGGAGCTCGTGCTCGAGACCCTGCAGCGGCACCACGTCGAGGGTGTCATCCACGTCGCCGGCTTCAAGTACGCGGGCGTGTCGGTCGAGCGCCCGCTGCACACCTACAGCCAGAACGTCGAGGGCACCCGCGTGCTGCTCGCCGCCATGCAGCAGGCGGGTGTCGGGCGCATCGTGTTCTCCTCGTCGGCGGCCGTCTACGGCAACACGGATCGCGACCTCGTCACCGAGGACACCCCCAAGAACCCGACCTCGCCCTACGGCGAGTCGAAGCTCATCGGCGAGTGGCTGCTGCGCGACCAGGGCGTCGCCGCCGGGCTCGCCCACACCTCGCTGCGCTACTTCAACGTCGTCGGATCGGGGTACCCCGACGTGTACGACACCAGCCCGCACAACCTGTTCCCGCTCGTCTTCGACTCGCTCGTCGCGGGACGCACCCCCCGCATCAACGGCGACGACTACCCGACACCCGACGGCACCAACGTGCGGGACTACCTGCACGTGTCCGATCTCGCCCTCGCCCACGTCGCGGCGGCGCAGGCGCTCGTCGAGGGGCGCCCGCTGGAACCGGCCTACAACCTGGGCAGCGGGGAGGGGGCGTCCGTGCGGCAGATCATGGAGGCGATGGCGCGGGTGACCGGCGTCGACTTCACCCCGGAGATCGCCGCGCGTCGCCCCGGCGACCCGGCGCGCATCGTCGCGTCGGGCGAGCTGGCCGCGCGCGATCTGGGGTGGCGGATGCGCCACAGCCTCGACGAGATGGTCGCGAGCGCGTGGTCCGCGCGCACGGCGGCAGCCGAGTCCTGACTGAGACCTCGGTGCTCGGCGCGTCGCGACACGCCCGGGCCGCCCGCGGGTACTATCCCGCGACTTGACGCGGACGAATGACACGAGTGTAATTAGCTCCAATGCAGCGACCGGCCGGGGTCGCCGAGGGGAGGATGCGATGACGAGGAACGACTATCGTCCGTCGGTCCCCGAGGACTGGTTCGTCGATCCGGTCCGACTCGGGATGCCCGGGCTGCGGCCCGCCACCGTCGAGGACGACGACAGCCAGCTCTCCTGGCAGACCGACGCCCTCTGCGCGCAGACCGACCCCGAGGCGTTCTTCCCCGAGAAGGGCGGCTCCACCCGCGACGCCAAGCGCATCTGCACCGGATGCTCCGTGCGGGCCCAGTGCCTCGAGTACGCCCTCGACAACGACGAGCGCTTCGGCATCTGGGGCGGGCTCTCCGAGCGCGAGCGCCGCAAGCTGCGCCGCGGTCGCACCGCCTGAGCCCTCGCCCGCTGATCGAGGAGCGCCGTGGGCGCCCCTCCCGCTGATCGAGTAGCGCCGGAGGCGCGTGTCGAGATCACCCGCCCGGGCGCCCGCACCTAGCGTGGGAGGGATGCCCAGAGTCACCGCGATCCTCGTCGTCCAGGACGGCGACCGGTGGCTCGACCGTACCCTCGCCGCCCTCGCCAGCCAGACCCGGCGACCCGAGGGGCTCGTCGTCGTCGCGGAGCCCACGACCTCCTTCGAGCCGGAGGTGCTCGAAGCCGCGGGCGTGACGCAGGTGGTGACCGCGACCGGAGGCACCTTCGGCGTGGGGATCGCGCGGGCGCTGCGCGCGGCGCCCCCGCAGGAGTCGGCCGACGAGTGGCTCTGGCTGCTCCGCGCCGACTCGGCTCCGGAGCCCGACGCCCTGCAGGCCCTGCTCGCGGCCGTCGAGGTGGCGCCCTCCGTCGCCGTCGCCGGACCCAAGCTCGTCGACCCCGACGACCACGCCCGCCTGCGCTCCTACGGCGAGACGATGTCGCGCGGCGGCGCGACCGTGCTGCTCGTCGACGACGAGCTCGATCAGGCCCAGTACGACACGGTCACCGACGTGCTGGCCGTCGCCGTCGACGGCGCCATCGTGCGACGCGTCGTCTGGCACGCGGTCGACGGCCTCGACGCCGGGCTGCCCTCCGCCGACGCGGGGCTCGACCTCGGCGTGCGGGTGCGACTCGCGGGCCACCGCGTCGTGCGCGTCCCGGCCGCCCGCGTCGAGCGCGGCCGACGCCCCGAGGACGTCGCGCGCCGCCGTCCGGCATCCGTGCGCCTGCGCCGTCGCATCGCGCGCACGGCGCAGCTGCATCGCCGATTCGTCTACGCGCCGGGCGTGCTGCTGCCCGTGCACTGGGTCAGCCTGCTGCCGCTCGCGATCCTGCGCATCCTCGGGCAGCTGCTCGCGAAGCGCCCCGGCGCCGTACCCGGTGAGGTCTCGGCGGCGTTCCGGGGCGCCTTCGACCCGACGGTGCCGGGCGCGCGCGCCCGCCTGCGCCGCGCACGGACGGTCGGATGGCGTGCGGTCGCCCCGCTCCGCATGGACGGCCCCGCGCTGCGCGAGCACCGCGCCCACGAGCGCGATCAGGCCGACGAACGCGCCGGGCGCGAGCCCGACCTGGTGCGGGCCTCCTTCCTCGGCGGCGGGATCTGGGTCGTCGCGGTCGCCATCGCGGTCGGGGTGCTGACGTTCTGGCGCCTGCTCGGCGCCACGACCCTCGAGGGCGGCGGACTGATCCCGCTGACCTCCGACCCGACCGCGCTGTGGTCGCGCCTCGGGTGGGGGTGGCGCGAGATCGGCGTCGGATTCCTCGGCGCCGCCGATCCCGCCTCGCTGCTGTGGGCGCTGCTCGGCTCGGCGACCTGGTGGGACCCCTCCTACGCGATCGTGCTGCTGTGGCTCGTCGCGCTGCCGTTCGCGGCGCTCGGCGCCTGGTGGGCGGCCACCCGGCTGAGCGAGCGAAGCTGGCCGCCCGTCGCCGCCGCGATCCTCTGGGCTGCGGCGCCGGCCTTCCTCGGCGCGCTCGGCGAGGGGCGGGTGGGCGCCGTGCTCGTCCACCTGCTGCTGCCGTGGTTCGCGCTCGCGCTCATCGAGGGCGCACGCTCCTGGAGTGCCGCCGCGGTCGCGGCGCTGCTGTTCGCGGGCATCGCCGCCGGCTCGCCGGTGCTCGCCCCGGTGCTGCTGCTGGCCGTCGTGGCCTGGGCGTTCGCCCGTCCGCGGGGGTTCGCCCGGATCATCGGGGTGCCGATCCCCGCGATCGTGCTCTTCGCGCCGCTCGTCGCCGACGCGTTCCGCCGGGGCTCCCCGCTCGCGGTGCTCGCCGACCCGGGGGTCGTGCAGCCCTACGAGCCGACCAGCGGGTGGGGCCTGCTGATCGGACGCCCGGATGCCGATGTCGCCGGCTGGGAGGGCATCCTGAACGCCCTCGGGCTGTCGGGCGCCGCGTGGGGCACCCTGCTGCCGGCGGTGCTGCTCGCGCCCGTCGCCGCCCTCGCCCTGCTCGCGCTGTTCCTGCCGGGTGCCCGTCGCTCGATCCCCGCGCTCGGGCTCGCGGCCGGCGGGCTCGCCACTGCCTGGGTGGCCGGGCACCTGCAGGTCACGACGCTCGGGCTCGCCACCACCGGCCCGTGGCCGGGTGCCGCCCTGAGCCTCTACTGGCTGGGTCTCGTCGGGGCGGCGGTGGTCGCCCTCGAGTCGGTCGCCCGGGTCGCGGTGCCGCTCGGTTCGATCGCCGTGGCGGCCGCCCTGGTGGCCGTCGTCCCGCTGCTCGGCGCGCCGATCCTCGGGACCTCGCCCGTGCATCCGGGTGACGGGCGCATCCTGCCCGCGCTCGCCGCGGCGGCGGCGCAGAACGAGCCGGGGGTCGGCACCCTCGTGCTCACGCCGCAGCCCGACGGCTCGCTCGGGGCGGTGCTGCAGCGCGGCGAGGGGGCGACGCTCGACGACCAGTCGGCCCTCTCCGCGGGGCGCACCGCCATCTCGGACGACGAGCAGGCGCTCGCCGAACTGGCGGGCAACCTCGCCTCCCGCGGCGGATACGACCCGGTACCCGAGCTGCAGGACTTCCAGATCGGGTTCGTGCTCGTGACGCCGCTCGGCGACGATCCGGAGCCGGCCGCGGCCGCCGTGCGCGCACGGGCGCTCGAGTCGCTCGACGCCTCCTCGGCCCTCGCCGCGGAGAGCGACAGCGGCTACGGCACCCTGTGGGCGTACACCGAGCTCGCGCGCACGCCCGAGGCCCAGGCGTCCCGCGGCGGCTACGGTCTCGGCGTGCTCGCCCTGCAGGGCGCGGTGCTGCTCGCGGCCCTGCTGCTCGCCATCCCCACGCGGCGGCGCAGGCGCGTCGTGCAGACGCGCTCCTCGCTCGACGAGCCCGCCGCCACGACCTTCGACGAGGACTCCGATGGCTGACGACGAGCGCCCCGAGCCGACCCCCGTTCCGGACGAGCCGGAGGAGCGGACGGAGGCCGATCAGGAACCCACGCCCGTCCGGCAGCCGCGCGACGGGCGCGGCATCGGGCGCACCGTGACGGTGGTCTCGTTGCGGGTGGTGCGCGGACTCGTCGGAACCGCCGCCGCCGTGGTCGTCGTGCTCGCCGTGGGTCTCGTACCGCTGCCGAGCATCGGCGTCGAGCCCCTCGGCACGACGGTCGACCCCGAGCCCGCCGATCTGCTGTCGGTGTGCGCGGGTGCCGCGCTCCGTCTCGGCGACGACACCGGCGCGAACGCCTCGCAGCCGTACGCCATCGGGGTGCCCACGATCACCGACACGGCATCCGGGACGGTCGAGCAGACTCCGCTCTCGCTGAGCGACGCGGGCAGCGGCGGAACGGACCAGGCGCCGACGGCGCTGCGCGTCGCGGCGGCCGCGGATGCCGTGCTCGCCGGCGCCCAAGCGGAGAGCCTCGACGGCAAGGGCGACCTGCGGGGGCTCGCGGCCTCCGGCTGCGCCGAGGCGACCAGCTCGGCCTGGCTCGTCGGCGGATCGACGACCGTCGGCCGCACCACGCTGCTGCTGCTCGCGAACCCCACCGAGGTCGCCGCCGAGGTGAGCGTCGAGATGTGGGGCGAGAGCGGACGGGTCACCGCCCCCGGAATGTCGGGGATCACCGTCCCCGCGGGCGGCCAGCGGGTGCTCCCTCTCTCGGGCTTCGCTCCGGACCTCACCTCGCCCGTCGTGCACGTCGAGGCGCGCGGCGGTCAGGTGGTCGCCGCCCTGCAGACATCCGTCATCCGGGTGCTGGACCCGGGCGGCATCGACCTCGTCTCGGCGGGCGCGGCCCCGGCGCGCGATGTCGTGATCCCCGCCGTGCGGATCTTCGACGAGCACGGGGTGGCGAGCTCGCTCGGGCTCGAGGATCACGAGGACCTGCAGGCCGTCGTGCGCGTCGGCAACCCGGGGGAGACCACGGCGAGCGTCGAGGTGAGCGTCACCCCGACCGTCGAGGGCGGATCGGCGACCTCGTTCCAGCTCGAGGTGGGCGCCGGCCAGGTGCTCGAGACCCCGCTCGCCGCCGCCCTGGAGCTCGGCGCCGACCCGTTCCAGGACGGCAGCTACACGGTCGCCCTCAGCTCGGACGAGCCGGTGGTGGCGGGCGTGCGCACCTCGACGATCCCCGACCCCACGACCGACGCCGACGGGGCCGTGCAGCCCGGACCCGCGGATCTCGCCTGGGCGGCGTCGGCCACGACGCTGCGCGGATCGGTCGCCGTCGCGATCGCCGACGGGCCCGACCCGGTGCTGGTCGTCGCGGCCGTCGACGGGGTCGCGCGCACCCTCACCCTCACCCCGATGGACGGGGGAGCGGATGTCGTCGTCGAGGTGCCGGCCGTGGGTTCGACCGCGGTGGCCGTGGACGCCGGCACCGGGTACCTGATGGCGGATGCCGACGGCCTGGCCGTCGCGGTCGGCTTCGCCGGTCGCGGAGAGCTCGCCTCCTACCCCGTGACGGCGCCGCGGCAGGCGGACAGCCCGATCGTGATCCGCCCCTAGTGGGGAACCCGCTCAGAAGTGGCGGTAGCGCTCCGGCGCGATGTCCCAGGGGTCCTTGCCGAGCAGCTCCGCCACCGCGCGGAACACGCAGCTCTCGATGTAGGAACGGCGGTGCCAGTCGTCGTCGCGGTGCAGCTGCACGAGCCGCTCGATCGGGACGCGGTACAGGGTGACGCGCCTGCGCCGGGGATCCGTGCTCCAACGATCCACGCCATCCGGGCCGGCGGCGCCGGGCGGGAACGCCGCGATGTCGAAGCGCACCCCGACCAGCTCCTCCGGCCAGAGGGTGCGCAGGTACTCGACGGCCGAGGCGACGCAGACGTCGAAGAAGTCGAGCCGGGTGCGCAGCGGGGGCAGGTGCGGTCCCGTCACCGCGGAGCGCATCCCGCGTCCGTGGCGATCCCGGTAGCCGGTCCTCGTCGAGGCGCGACGCGCGGATCGGGGCATGTCGCCAGTCTACGGTCCCGCCCCGGGCGTAGGCTCGGCTCGATGAGCGCGCGATCGTGCAGCAAGGTGGCATGCGGCCGCGACGCCGTCGCGACCCTCACCTACGACTACGCCGACGCCATGGCCGTGCTCGGCCCGCTCGCGATCCGCCGGGAACCGCACAGCTACGACCTGTGCGAGCGGCACGCGGAGCGCCTGTCGGCGCCGCAGGGGTGGCAGATCGTGCGGCACGTGACCGTGGGTGAACTACAGTCGTAGTCCGTGACGACACCTGATCTCTCCGCCTTCGTCAAGGCCTATGACGTCCGCGGGCTCGTCGGGAGCCAGCTCACCCCCGAGGTCGTCGAGGCGCTGGCCGCCGGCTTCGTGGACGAGCTCGACGCGGCGGGTTCGACCGTCGTGGTGGGTCACGACATGCGCGACTCCAGTCCCGAGTTCGCCGCCGCGTTCGCCCGCGGCGCCTCGGCGCGCGGCGCCGACGTCGTGAGCATCGGACTGTGCTCGACCGACGAGACCTACTTCGCGTCCGGATGGCTCGACGCCCCCGCGGCGATGTTCACCGCGAGCCACAACCCGGCCCGCTACAACGGTATCAAGTTCAGCCGCGCCGGCGCGCAGGGCATCTCGCTCTCGACGGGCCTCGCGGCGATCCGCGACCGCGCCCAGGCCTACCTCGCCGAGGGCGCGGTGCCGCGCGCCGACGCGGTCGGCACGGTCGCCGTGCGCGACGTGCTCGCCGACTACGCCGCGCACCTGCGGTCCCTCGTCGACCTGTCGGGCATCCGCCGGCTGCGCATCGTGGTGGATGCCGGCAACGGCATGGGCGGCATGACGGTCCCCGCCGTGCTCGGCACCGCCGCCGGGCTGGCCGAGCTGCCGCTCGAGATCATCCCGCTCTACTTCGAGCTCGACGGCACGTTCCCCAACCACGAGGCCAACCCGCTCGAGCCCGAGAACCTGCGCGACCTGCAGCGGGCCGTCGTCGAGCACGGCGCCGACCTCGGCCTCGCCTTCGACGGCGACGCCGACCGCTGCTTCGTGGTGGACGAGAAGGGCGACCCGGTCAGCCCGAGCGCGGTCGCCGCCATCGTCGCGCAGCGCGAGGTGGCACGCGTCCGCGCGGCCGGGGAGACCGGCGAGGTGCGGGTGATCCACAACCTCATCACCTCGCGGTTCGTGCCCGAGGCGATCGAGGCGGCCGGCGCCATCCCGGTGCGCACCAACGTCGGACACTCGCTCATCAAGGACCGGATGCGCGAGACGAACGCGGTGTTCGGTGGCGAGCACTCGGCGCACTACTACTTCCGCGACTTCTGGGGCGCCGACAACGGCATGCTCGCGGCGATGCACCTGCTCGCCGAGTTCGGCGGTCAGGCGGAGCCGCTGTCGGCGTTCGCCGCGGCGTTCGACCCCTACTCCCTCTCGGGCGAGATCAACTCGACGGTGCAGGACGTGCCGGCCGCCTACACCCGGATCGTCGACGCCTTCGCCGGCCGCGGCGAGTTCGACGAGCTCGACGGGCTGACGGTGACCGGGGCTCCCGACCTCGGCTTCTGGTGGTTCAACGTGCGGCCCTCGAACACGGAGCCGCTGCTGCGCCTCAACGTGGAGGCGGCGACGCCCGAGCAGATGGAGCTCATCCGCGACGAGGTGCTGGCGCTCATCAGGTCCTAGGCGTCACACACCGCTCGGCCCTGCGAGAATGGGGTGCATGAGCACCGTCACGCCCGCCACCGCCGTCCCGTTCCAGGTCGCCGAGCTGTCGCTCGCCGAGGCGGGTCGCCACCAGATCCGACTCGCCGAGAACGAGATGCCGGGCCTCATGGCCCTCCGCGAGGAGTACGGGGCGTCGAAGCCGCTCACCGGGGCCCGGATCGCGGGCTCGCTGCACATGACCGTGCAGACGGCGGTGCTCATCGAGACGCTCGTCGCGCTCGGCGCCCAGGTGCGCTGGGCCAGCTGCAACATCTTCTCTACCCAGGACGAGGCCGCAGCCGCCGTCGCCGTCGGGCCGACCGGCACCGTGGAGCAGCCCGCCGGTGTGCCGGTCTTCGCCTGGAAGGGCGAGACGCTCGAGCAGTACTGGTGGGCCACCTCGCAGATCTTCGACTGGTCGGCCGAGGCGGCCGCCGCGGGCGCCGAATGGACCGGCCCCAACCTGATCCTCGACGACGGGGGCGACGCGACGCTGCTCGTGCACACCGGTCGCGAGTACGAGCTCGCCGGCGCGGTGCCCGCGACGCCCGCCGGTGCGAGCCACGAGTGGAGCATCGTGCTCGACACGCTGCGCGCCTCGCTCGCCGCGGACCCGCAGCGCTGGACGCGCATCGCCGCCGACATCCAGGGCGTCACCGAGGAGACCACGACCGGCGTGCACCGCCTGTACGAGCTGCACCGCGAGGGTCGCCTGCTGTTCCCGGCGATCAACGTGAACGACTCGGTCACGAAGTCGAAGTTCGACAACAAGTACGGCATCCGCCACTCGCTGCCCGACGGCCTCAACCGCGCCACCGACATGCTCATGGGCGGCAAGGTCGCCTTCGTCTGCGGCTACGGGGATGTCGGCAAGGGGTCCGCCGAGGCGCTGCGCGGTCAGGGCGCCCGGGTGATCGTCTCCGAGATCGACCCCATCAACGCCCTGCAGGCGGCCATGGACGGCTACCAGGTGGCGCGGCTCGACTCGGTGATCGACCAGGTCGACTTCGTGATCACGACCACCGGCAACAAGGACGTCGTGACGCTCGACCACATCCTGGGCCTCAAGCACCAGGCCGTCGTGGCGAACGTCGGCCACTTCGACAACGAGATCGACATGGCCGGCCTCGAGTCGCTGCCCGGCGCCGAGCGCGTCGAGATCAAGCCGCAGGTGCACGAGTGGCGGCTGCCGAACGGACGCAGCGTGCTGGTGCTCTCCGAGGGACGGCTCATGAACCTCGGCAACGCGACCGGGCACCCCAGCTTCGTCATGAGCAACTCCTTCACGAACCAGGTGCTCGCGCAGCTCGAGCTGTGGGTCAACCGCGCCGCCTACGAGGACCGCGTGTACGTGCTGCCGAAGATCCTCGACGAGAAGGTCGCGCGACTGCACCTGGCGGCGCTCGGCGTGGAGCTCACCGAGCTCACGCCCGAGCAGGCGTCGTACATCGGCGTGCCGGTGGAGGGGCCGTACAAGGTCGACCACTACCGCTACTGAGGCGGGCGCGTCAGCGCGGCGCGAGCACCGGTGCGAGCCGGGCGAGGCGCTCCGCCTCGAGCGCCAGCGCGCGCGCCTCGCGGTCGCGCCGGGCGACCGTGACGCCCGCGAGGAACAGCTCGGGCTCCACCGCCGGCAGCGGTGAGACGTACTGCGACACCTCGTAGGCGAGCTGCTGGGCGAGGTAGCCGCGTCGGGTCGGATCGAGCTCGCGGGCCGAGGCGAGGAAGTTCGCGACGCGGCGGGCGAGCGGATCCGGCATCCGGGCCACGTCGGCGACGTGCGCCCACGCGGTGAGCTCGAGCGGCATGCCGAAGATCGGTGTGGCCACCCGCGGTGCCCGCTCGTACTGCGCGTAGGTGCCCGCCAGGTGGTCGCCGAGGCGCTTGGACCGCGGCGACAGGATGCCGACCAGCGCCGCGAGCCCGCCGAGCGTCAGCAGGAAGTCGACCACGCCCGCGAGCGCCCGGATGGCCGCGTGCCGCAGCCCCGCGGCCCCGCCGTCGTCGCGCACGATGCGCGCCCCGACGGCGAGGCGCCCGAGCGACTTGCCGCGGGTGAGGGTCTCGACCAGGCACGGCGCGATCACGAAGGCGATCACGAGGCTCCCGATGGTGAACACGCCGGCCCACGCCGACTCGAGTCCGGCCCATCCGGCCGGCACGAAGAACGCGAAGATCAGCACCACGAACAGCACGAGCGACGCGGCGAAGTCGATGACGGCCCCGCCCGCGCGGAGCGCGAATCCGGCGGGCCGCAGGTCGAGGGCGACGGCCTCGCCCGTGAGGAGCGCGTCGTCGTCGGCGAGGGTGTCGACCCAGTCCGCGTCGGGATCCGCCGCCATGCGTATCATTCAAGCAGATGGACCTCGACGCCTACGCGGCCGCCCACGGTGCGGAGTGGGAACGTCTCGCCCAGTTGGCGCGGGTCCGGCGCCCGAGCGGCGCCCAGGCCGATGAGCTCATCGAGCGCTACCAGACCGGGGCGGCGCAGCTCGCGACCATCCGCACCACCGTCGGCGGCTCCGCGCAGGGCGAGCACCTCTCGCTCGCGCTCTGGCGCGCGCGCCTGCTGTTCACCGGGGTGCGGCGCAATCCGCTGCGCTCGCTCACCGTGTTCGCGGCGGTCCGGCTGCCGGCGGCCCTGTACCGGGTGCGCTGGCTCACCCTCGCCGTCGCCGCCGTGACCGCCGTCGTCGCGGCCGCCTACTTCGTGTGGCTGTCGACGGATCCTCGCGCGTTCGCGGCGCTCGGGCTGCCCTCGGACCTGCAGCGCTACGCCGAGAAGGACTTCGTGGGCTACTACTCCGAGTACTCCGAGGCGGGCTTCGCGGCGCAGGTGTGGACCAACAACGCCTGGATCGCCGCGCAGTGCGTCGTCTTCGGCGTCCTCGGCATCTGGGTGCCCTACGTGGTCTTCCAGAACGCCCAGAACCTCGGCGTCTCCGCGGCGGTGATGAACCACTACGACCGCCTCGACCAGTACTTCCTCTACATCAGCCCGCACGGCCAGCTCGAGCTGTACGCGATCTTCCTCGCGGCGGCGGCGGGGCTCATGATCTTCTGGGCGTGGATCGCCCCCGGCGCCCGGACCCGGGCCGAGGCGCTCGCGCAGGACGGCCGCGCGTTCTTCACCCTCGTGGTCGGCCTCACCGTCGCCCTGCTCATCTCGGGCGTGATCGAGGGTTTCGTGACGCGCCAGGATTGGCCGTGGCCCGTGAAGATCGGCATCGGCACCCTCGCTCTCGCGGCGGTGCTGGTGTACCAGTGGGTCGTCGGCCGCCGCGCGGTGCGGGCGGGGGAGACGGGCGACCTCGAGGAGTTCGAGACGGGGGCGCGCCGCATCGTCTCCGTCTGAGATGACAGAGCTCTCATGAAACCCGTTCGTCCCTCTCATGGCCGCCCGCGAGGCTGAAGGGGATGAAAGGGAGGCTTCCATCATGAAGCGCACGGGAATCTTCGCACTCGCCGCGGGCTGCGCCATCGGCGTCACGGCCCTCGTCGGAGGTGTCGGGTACGCATCCGCACTCGACGTCGCCGAGCAGGCGGGTCAGACCCTCGACGTGAGCGGTGTCAGCACCGTCGACCCGAGCTCGAAGCAGCTCGCCGAGTCGACCACGCTCGACGACTCCACGACCGAGCCGACCGCCGAGCCCACCGACGACCCGACGCCCGACGACTCCGCGACCGACGACGCGACCTCCGACGAAGGCACGGCCGATCAGGGATCGGGTGACGCGGTCGACGAGGTCGACCCCTCCGACCCGGTCGTGATCAAGGACGACGGCGACAAGAACTGCCGCTCCGACAATGCGGGCGAGCGCGTCAAGCGCGTTGCGGACCGTGAGGCATGGCTGGCCGCGCAGAAGGCCGCCGAGGAGGCCGCTGCCGGCGACGACTCCGACCCCGACTCGTCGGGTAAGGACTGGTCCGACAAGGACGACGACGGCTGGGATCACGACGGCTGGAACCACGACGGCGACCGCGGCGGCGACTGGGGCAGCCGGGACGGCGACCGCTCCGGCAGCTGGGGTGGCGGACACCACGGCGGTGGCGGCTGGGGTGGCGGCCACCACTGACGTCGCTCGATGAGCCGGATGCCGCGGGGTGCAGGGCCCCGCGGCATCCGTCTGTCCGCGGTCAGTCCGGCGCGCCGGTGAAGCGGTAGCCCATTCCGCGCACCGTCTTGAGGTGGTCGGCGCCGATCTTGCGGCGCAGATAGCGCACGTAGACGTCGACCACGTTCGACCCCGGATCGAAGTCGAGCCCCCACACCCGGCTCAGCAGCTGTTCGCGGCTCAGCACCTGCTCCGGGTTGCGCATGAACTCCTCGGCGAGCGCGTACTCGCGCGCCGACAGGTCGAAGGTGCCTGCCTCGGAGGTGATGCGGCGCGTGCGCAGGTCGAGACTGACGCGCCCGCAGTCGAGCGTCTGCGCCGCCGCGGGCTGCGCCTGCTGCTGTCGCGCATCCTGCAGGCGCACCCGCACCCGCGCGAGCAGCTCGTCGAAGCGGAACGGCTTCGCGATGTAGTCGTTCGCGCCGCCCTCGAACCCGGCGACGGTGTCGGCCGCCGAGTCGCGCGCCGTGAGGATCACGACCGGCAGAGGGTTGGCGCCCTCGCGGAGGCGGCGCAGCACCTCGAAGCCGTCGATGCCCGGCAGGCCGATGTCGAGCAGCAGCAGATCGAACTCGCCGCTGCGGGCGAGGGCGAGCGCGTCGACGCCGTCGGCGACGGTCTCCACGCCGTAGCCGGCCGACTTCAGGCCCTTCTCGATGAACGACGAGATGCGCGCCTCGTCCTCAGCCACCAGGATGCGCGGCATCCGGAACCTCCTCGGGGGTGTCGACGGGGATCGTGATCGCCACGCGGGCGCCCGACCCGGGGTTGCGGGCGTAGGCGCGGCCCCCGTGCGCGGCGGCGATCGCGGCGACGATCGAGAGGCCCAGGCCCGAGCCCTCGACCCCGCGTCCGACCTCGACGCGGGCGAAGCGGTCGAAGATCCAGTCGAGCTGCTCCTGGGGGATGCCGGGGCCGTGGTCGCGCACCCAGAGCTCCAGCTGCTCGGCGCCGCCCTCGTGCTCGACGACGCTGCCGATCTCGATGACGGTGCCCGCGGGTGCGTACTTGGCGGCGTTCTCGGCGAGCTGCAGCCACGCCTGCGTGATGCGGTCGGGGTCGAGCGAGGCGACGAGGTGCGCCATGCCGGCGCTGCGCCACTCGTGGTCGGCGCTCAGGGCGCGCGCCTTCGCGAGCACCTGCTCGGTCAGCTCGGCCACGTCGACGAGCTGCGGCCGCAGGAAGTCGGGGCGGCTGGTCTTGGCGAGCAGGGCGATGTCGTCGACGAGCCCGTTCATGCGGTCGAGCTCGTCGATCGCGAGCTCGCGCGTCGCGTCGACCTCGCCGGCGTCGGCGACGTCGAGCAGCTCGAGATGCCCCCGCACGATCGTGATCGGGGTGCGCAGCTCGTGGCTCACGTCGTCGAGCAGCCGCCGCTGCGAGTCGAACGAGCGCTGCAGGCGGTCGAGCATCGCGTTGAAGGCGTGCGACAGCTCCGAGACGTCGTCGGTGCCCGTCACCGGGATGCGCGTCGTCAGGTCGTCCTCGCCGATGCCGGTGGCGGTGTCCTGCAGCAGGCGCAGCGGCCGCAGGATGCGGCCCGAGACGAACCAGCCGACCAGCCCGACGATCACGAGCGCGATCGCGGCGACGTAGGCGTAGGTGCGGAACGCCTCCGTGATCTCGTCGAGAGCGGCGTCGAGGTCGTAGGCCGAGACGTAGAGCCCCTCGGCGGGGTCGCCCTCGATGGTCACCGGGATGATGGCGTAGCGCAGCGTGCCGAAGCTCGTGGCCGCGGTGCCGCGCACCACCTTCTCGGCATCCGCCTCCTCGAGGATGCGCGCCACGAAGTCCGGGTCGTCGTCGATCGCGAAGCTGATACCGCTCGAGGGGCGCAGCCGCGGCACGCCGTCGATGATGCCGAGCGTCGACTCGTTGTGGTCGGGCAGCACGCGGGTCATCGCCTCGTTGAGGAAGCCGAGCACCGAGGTGGGGGCCTGGCGGCCGTCGCACCCGTCGGCGATGCACTGCAGGCCCTCGACGGATGCCGTGAGCCGGTCGTCGATCTGGGTCAGCACCCGTTCGCGCTGGATGAGGTAGGCGGTCACGCCCGCGGCGGTCATGCCGATCGCGGCGACGAGCAGCATCGAGGCGAGGATGCGCACGCGCGCCGAGCGCGCGATGCTGCGCCAACGAGTCGCCATGCCCCGATCATCCCAGGCGGCGCCCGGCGGCCCCGGGCGCGCCGGATGAGCAAGCTCTCATCATCCGATCTGCGCCTAGACATGTCTCGGGTCCGGTGGACACCCGCACGCGGGTGTCCACCGGACCCGAGCGCTGTCTTACTTGCCGCCGAAGAGCGGGCGGTAGACGGCGCCCGCGATCAGGCCGCCGACGAGCGGGGCGACGAGGAACACCCAGAGCTGCGCGAGGGCGTCCGGCCCGCCGAGCACCGCCGTCGCGATGGAACGAGCGGGGTTCAGCGAGGCGTTGCTGACCGGGATCATCACGAGGTGGAACATCGTGAGCGACAGGCCGATCGCCAGCGGGGCGAAGCCCGAGGTGGTCGAACCGGCCGCCGTGACGCCGAGGATGATGAGCACGAACAGCATGGTCGCCACGATCTCGGCCACCAGCACCGCCCAGAGACCGAAGCCGAGGGGGGAGTGGGCGTCGAATCCGTTGGAGGCGCCGCCGAAGTCGAGGCTCTTGTCGCTCAGCACGCCGAAGAGTCCGAGGGTGAGCGTCGCGAGCAGACCGCCGACGATCTGCGCGATCCAGTAGGGGATCACGTCGACCCAGCGCGAACGACCGGCGGTCGCTGCGCCCAGGGTGACGGCGGGGTTGAAGTGCCCGCCCGAGATGGATCCGACCGCGTAGGCCGCGGTCAGCACCGCGAGGCCCACGGCGAGCGCCACAGGGAGTGCGCCGTTGTCGGGCGCGAAGAACAGCGCGGCGCCGATGACGCCGAACACCAGCATGTACGTGCCGAACGTCTCGGCGATGAGACGACGCAGAAGCGACGCGGGGAGGGGGGAGTCAGCCATGTCCAGATCCTTTCGTGGCGGTGGACATGCTCAGGGTATCCCCCGGCTCAGGCGTCGTAGTCGAGGCTGAGCTTGCGCAGCAGCGTGGCGAGCCGCTCCTGGTCGGATGCGGACAGCGCGCCGAGAAGCTGCGCTTCGCGCGCGACCAGGTCGCGCATGGCGCCGTCGACGGCGGCGCGGCCGGCATCCGTCATGGCCACGAGCACCCCGCGGCCGTCGTGCGGGTCGGTGCGGCGCTCGACGAGGCCGCGCTCGGCGAGCCGGTCGATGCGGTTGGTCATGGTGCCGCTCGAGACGAGGGTCTGCTGCAGCAGCGCCTTCGGGCTCGACTGGTAGGGCGCGCCCGCGCGGCGGAGTGCTGCGAGCACGTCGAACTCCCACGGCTCGAGGCCCGTGGTGGCGAAGGCGTCCCGGCGCGCGCGATCGAGGTGCTTCGCGAGCCGTCCGACGCGCGACAGCACCTGCAGCGGCGAGAAGTCGAGCTCCGGATGCGCGCGCTCCCAGGCGGCGACGATCCGGTCGACCTCGTCGTTATCGGGCATCCCCCCATTGTGGTCGACAGAGACATGTCTCGGGCTCGTTGGATACCCGCGCGCCGGTGTCCGACGGCGCGGAATGATGTCCACCGGCAGGATGGGGGCATGCCCACCCCGATCGTGCTCGACGTCGACACCGGCGTCGACGACGCCCTCGCCCTGCTGTTCGCCGCCGCGCACCCGGAGCTCGAGCTGCTCGGCGTGAGCTGCGTGGCCGGCAACGCCGGTCTCGAACGGGTGGTCGACAACACGCTGCGGGTGCTCGCGCTCGCGGGCGCGGATCACGTGCCCGTGGCGGCGGGGGCCGTCAGGCCCCTCATCGAACCGGCCCGGGATGCCGGACATGTGCACGGTGCCGACGGACTGGGCGGCCTCGTGCTGCCGCCCGCGACCCGGGCCGCCGAGCCCGACCGCGCGATCGAGCTGCTGCGGCGGGTGATCCTGGAGCACCCCGTGCCGGTGACCCTCGTGGCCCTCGCGCCGCAGACCAACCTCGCCCTGCTGCTGCGCACGCATCCGGAGGTGGCCGACAACCTCGCCCGCATCGTGTTCATGGGCGGGTCGGCGTCGGGCGGCAACGCGACCGCCGTCGCCGAGTTCAACGTGTGGCACGACCCGGAGGCGGCGTCCGTGGTGCTCGGGGCGGGGGTGCCGCTCGCCATGTACGGCCTCGACGTGTTCGAGCGGGTCTCGGTGGCGGAGCACGTCGCGGCGCGACTGGCGGCCTCCACGGATGCGCGCACCGCCGCGGTCGGCCGGCTGCTCGGCACCCGCATCCGCACGCCCGACGGCGAGCTGCCGCACCTCGGCTGGATCGGCGACGCCGGCGCGGTGTGCGGCATCGTCGCGCCCGAGCTGCTGCGCGTGGAGCGCCTGCCGGTGCGGGTCGAGCTCGGCGGGCACGCGCGCGGGCAGACCGTGGTCGACCGCCGCGCGCACCCCGGTGAGGACGCGTTCCACGGCACGGCGCCCGGTTGGGTGGAGGTCGACGTGGCGCTCGAGGTGGACGCCGAGCGGATGGTGGAGCTGTTCCTCGGCACGGTCGCGGTGCGCTGACCTGGCAGACTTGACGGGCGCTCCGGCGCGATCCGCTGTGGTGTAACGGCAGCACGTCGGCCTTTGGAGCCGTACAGTCCAGGTTCGAATCCTGGCGGCGGAGCCGGGAGCGTTCCGCCGGCACCCCGATGCGCGTCGGGCTCGTGGTGTGGTGCACCCTCTACCTGCCGACATCGGCCGCGTACTTCCTCGTCGCCCAGGTCGTGCTGAGATCCGTCCTCGCATCCGGGGGCAGCCACGCGCTCGGTTCGCCTGGGTTCCGGGGATCATGTACGCCGCGATCCAGGTCGCCGTCTCCCGCTGGGTGCCCGACCTGAGCGCGTTCTCGTTCCTCTGGGGCGACGGGCCCGTCGGGACCTTCTGACCCGTGGTGTCGAGTCCGGTGGCGCCTCACCGCACCCCGCGCATGAGCGCGAGCACCGGCCGCGAGGCGAGCCAGAGTGCGACGCCGAGCGCCACGGCGATGAGGCCGAGCACCAGGAAGTACGGCACCTCGTCGCTCGGGTCGTAGAAGCCGGCCAGCCACCCGGCGATCGAGGTGCCGAGCGACACCGACAGGAAGTACAGCGCCACCATCTGCGTGTGGAACGCGGCCGGGGCGAGCTTCGTGGTCACCGACAGGCCGGGCGGGGAGATGAAGAGCTCCGCCACCGTGAACACGAGCAGGATGCCGACGACCGCGAGCAGCGGCGTGGAGTTGGGGGCCCCGTTCGCCCACGGCAGGAACAGCAGGAACGCCCCGCCCATCACGATCGCCCCGAGCGCGAACTTGACCGGGGCCGACGGCTGCCTCCGGCCGAGCCGCGTCCAGATCGCCGCGAACACCCCCGACAGGATGATCACGAAGATCGGGTTGATCGAGTTCACCCACGACACCGGCATCTCCCATCCGAGGATGCTGCGGTTCAGCCGCTGGTCGGAGTAGATCGTGAGCACCGTGAACTGCTGCTGGTACAGCGACCAGAATCCGACGTTCACGACGAACAGGGGGATGAAGCCGATCACGCGCGAGCGGTCGTCGGCGCTGATGCGCTTCGACGAGATGATGAGCGCGAAGTAGGCGATCGCTGCCCCGAGCACGATCACGATCACCACGCCGGCGAGGTTGTCGGCCCGGATCACGCCCAGCAGCACCAGCGCGACGATCACCAGCAGGGCGGCCGCCGCGATCCCCGCCATCGGCGCGTAGCGGTTGCGGGGGAGCGGGTTGGCCACGACTCGGGACTCGGGCGGCAGCGCGCGACGGCCGAAGGAGTACTGGATGAGCCCGACCGCCATCCCGATCGCGGCCGCACCGAAGCCCCAGTGGAATCCGACGTCGCTCTGCAGGAAGCCGGTGACGAGCGGCCCGAGGAAGGCTCCGAGGTTGATGCCCAGGTAGAACAGCGAGAAGCCGGCGTCGCGCCGCGGGTCGCCGGGTGCGTAGAGCGTGCCGACGACCGCGGTCGCGTTGGCCTTCAGGCCGCCCGAACCCACCGCCACCAGCACGAGACCCACGCCGAGCCCCGACACGCCGGGCAGCAGGGCGAGGGCGACGTGCCCCGACATGATGACGATCGCACTGACGAACAGCACGCGCTCGGAGCCGAACAGGCGGTCGGCCAGCCAAGCGCCCACGATCGTGCACAGGTAGACGGTGCCGCCGTAGGCGCCGACGATGCCGGCCGCGACGGTCTGGTCGATCCCGAGCCCGCCGTCGGCGACCGAGTAGTACATGTAGATGAGCAGGATGCCCTGCATGCCGTAGAAGCTGAAGCGCTCCCACATCTCCACCCCGAAGATGTGCACGAGCTCCCACGGCTGCCCGAAGAAGCGCGTGTCGCGGCTCCCGTGCGGGCCGTCGTCCCGCTCGTCCGACGTGGAACCCCGCTTCGCGACGTCGTCGTCCATGCCGGTCACGCTAGTCCCGGGGTCCGCCGCGGTACAGGGGCGCGACCGTGCGCCCCGCCTACCTCGAGGCGCGCGCCCGCCCCATCACCCGCAGCACGAGACGCTGGGCGAGCGGGGTCAGCAGCATCACGAACATCGCGTAGTAGCCGACGCGGGGGATCAGCAGCCCGAGCGTGAGCGCGATCGCGAACAGCACGGCCATCGCGATGTCGACGGCGACGCCCGTGTTCAGCGAACCGCTCGGCGCGTGGTGGAGCTCCGGATGCCGCCACAGGTAGAGGCGGATCGCGAGCGAGAACAGCGAGGTGGCGATCATGCTGCCGACGTACAGGACTTTCGCCCAGGGGTCGTCGGCGTCCATCGCGCCCGAGATGGCGGTCGCGACCGGCAGCCAGACGATCGTCGCCAGCCACCCGACGAGGATCCACATGAGCGGGCTCGTCACGGCCTCGACCGCGCGGAACATCCGGTGGTGGATCATCCAGAACATCGCGATGAGCACGAAGCTCACGACGAAGCTCACCAGCTGCTGGTCGTGCTGGCCGACCCAGTGCAGGGTGTCCTCGCCCGCACCGGCCACCTCGCCCACGCTCTCCATGAGCGGCAGGATCAGCAGCGTCATCGCGATCGCGGCGACCGCGTCGATGAACGCACCCACCCGCTCCACCTGGAACGGGGCGCGGGCGTGCAGCGTCTCCTCGTCGGCCTGCTCGGATGACATGACACCGAGCATGGCAGGTGCGGTCCGTCGCGTCACCGAGAACGCACGGAACGCGCGGACCGCACCCGACCTCAGGCGGCCTCGGACTCCGGCAGCCCCGTCTCGACGATCGGGATGGTGCGGGCCCGCGGGCGGCGGGGACGCACCTCGAGCAGCCGCAGCGGCACCACGGCGCCGACCGCGGTGAGCGAGGCGCCGACCGCGAACGCGGCGATGTAGCCGGCCTCCGTCGGCGCGCCGCCCACGATGCTCGCACCGACCACCGTCGTGAAGATCGTGGTGCCGAGGGCGCCGCCGATCGTGCGGATGTTGGCGTTGATGCCGGTGGCGATGCCGGTCTGCGAGGCGGGAACCGACTGCACGATCAGGTTCGGGGTGACGGCGACCGTGAGGCCCGTGCCGATCCCGAGACCACCCGCGGCCATCGCGAGCTGCCACGCGGAGTCGTGGAACAGGGCGATCGACAGGATCGACAGCGCGGAGATCGCGGCGCCGGTCGCCAGCAGCGCCGGGAACGGAACGCGGCGGCTGAGCGGGCCGACCACGAACCCGACGGTGGCCATCGTCACGAGCATCGGCAGCATGATGAGGCCGGTCAGGCTCACCGTGGCGCCTATCCCGAATCCGGATGCGGCGGGCGTCTCCGCGAGGCGCGGCAGGAACGCCCACACCCCGAACATGCCGGCACCGGTGACGAGCGCCGTGAGGTTGGTGGTCCAGACGCCGGGGATGCGCATCATCCGCATGTCGACGAGGGGTGTGCGCGAGCGCAGCTCCACCGTGATCCACGCGACCAGCAGCACGGTCGCCGTGCCGAGCAGCACCCACACGAGCGGGGAGTCCCAGCCCCACTGGTTGCCGGCGCTCAGCGGCAGCAGCAGCGCGACGAGCCAGCCGGAGAGCAGCACGGCGGCGGCAACGTTGATGCCCCCGCGGGCGCGCTCGGCCGTGTCGGCGACGCCGAGCGCGGCGAGCGCCGCGGCGCCGACGGCGAGCACGAGGGGGAGCGCGAAGAGGGTGCGCCATCCGAAGTTCTCGGCGATGGGGCCCGAGATCACGGTACCGAGCCCCGAGCCGACGGCCATGATCGCCGACAGCGCACCGATCACCGATGGCACGCGATGAGCCGGGAAGGTGTCGCGCGCGATGCCGAAGCCGAGCGGGAAGATCGCGCCGCCGAGCCCCTGCAGCACCCGGGCGAGCAGCATCACGGTGAGGTTCGGGGCGAACGCCGCGACGACGGTGCCGACGCCGACGGCGGCGATCGCGGCGGGGAAGACCCGGCGGCGCCCCACGAGGTCGCCCGCACGGCCGAGCAGCGGGGTGGCGACCGCGGCGGTGATCAGCCAGCTCGTGATGATCCAGGTCTGGCCGACCGCGTCGGCGCCGAGGTCGGCGCCGATCTGGGACAGGGCGGGGATCAGGAACGACTGCAGCGACGACACCACGGCGAACGCGGTGGCGATCGCGGCGAAGGCGAGGCGGGGGTGGGGAACGCGAGGCATGGTGGCCTTTCGGTGGGGATCCGGATGCGCGGGTGGCGCGGATGCGGCGTCGACGACGCGGCGCTAGAATGGAGGTCGGCTCCGTTCGGAGGGGGCCTCCGTTTAAACCTTAGCGGAGGCAGCCTCCGTTTCGCAAGCGCGACGGCGCGCGGGCGGTGGAGCGACAGGAGGACCCATGATCTCGAGTGCCCAGCAGCTGCTCGGCGAGCGCCGGCCGGCGCGCGCCGACGCTCGGCGCAACTTCGACGCGCTGCTCACCGCGGCTCGCGACGCGTTCGCCGACGACGGCATCGACGCCTCCCTCGAAGACATCGCGCGCCGTGCCGAGGTCGGAATCGGCACGCTGTACCGCAACTTCCCCACCCGCGACGCGCTCGTCGAGACGGTCTATCTCGGGGAGGTCGCGGCCATCGCCGGGTACGCCGACGATCTCGGCGGGCTCGAGCCGTTCCCGGCCTTCGTCGCCTGGCTGCAGCGCTACGCGGCGTTCGCCGCCACCAAGCGGGTGCTGCTCGACGGGATCAACCGCGACTCGCCCACGCTCGGGGCGTGCCGCGGGGTGCTCTTCGACGCGGGCGAACCGCTGCTGCAGCGCGCGCAGCGGGCGGGCGCGGTGCGCGCCGACGTGACGATCGAGGACACGGTGCGGCTCATCTCGAGCGTCGCGGGGGCGGTCTACGCCGACCCCGCACAGCGCGAGCGCATCATCGGTGTCGCCGTCGACGGGCTGCGCGCGAGCGCCTGAGGCGACAGCCCTTCACCCGCATCGGGTCTCGTGTCGAGCCCATCCGGTGGTGGGCTCGTGGCATCGACACGAGGAGCACCCCCATGGCCGACGATGCCGCCTTCCCCGCCGCGACGACGCCCGGCATCCTGCCGCGCCCCGACTTCCGCTTCGCCGGCGAGGTGGGCCGCACCTTCCAGGACTCCGACGCGCCCACCTTCCCCCAGCCCGTGCAGCCGCCCGCGGGTGCACCCAACATCGTGCTGATCCTGCTCGACGACGCGGGGTTCGGTCAGTTCGAGACCTTCGGAGGCGGCGTCCCGTCGCCCACCATGGACCGCCTCGAGCGCGAGGGCATCCGCTTCAACCGCTTCCACACGACGGCGCTCTGCTCACCCACGCGGGCCGCGCTCATCACCGGGCGCAACCACCACTCCACGAGTTTCGCCGGCATCACCGAGATCGCCACCGGCTACGACGGCTACGCCTGCATCCTGCCGAAGTCGTGCGGCACGATCGGCGAGGTGCTGCGTCAGAACGGCTACATGACCGCCTGGATCGGCAAGAACCACAACACCCCCACCTGGGAGACGAGCGTCGCCGGCCCCTACGACCGGTGGGTCAACGGCATGGGCTTCGACTACTTCTACGGGTTCAACGCGGGCGACATGAACCACTGGAATCCGATCCTGTTCGAGAACCACGACTACGTGCCGATGGCGAACGAGCCCGGCTACCACCTCACCGAGGACCTCGCGGATCACGCCATCGACTGGGTGCGCAAGGTGAAGTCGATCGCGCCCGACAAGCCCTACTTCCTCTACGTCGCGACCGGCGCCACCCACGCCCCGCACCACGTGCCCGAGGAGTGGATCGAACGGTTCCGCGGGCGGTTCGACGAAGGCTGGGACGCCTACCGCGCGCAGACGATCGAGCGGCAGAAGGCGCGCGGGGTGATCCCCACCGACACCGACCTCACCGAGCGCTCGCACGGCCTGCCCGCCTGGGACGAGCTGAACGACGACCAGAAACGCCTCTACGCGCGGATGATGGAGGTCTTCGCCGCCTACGGTGCGCACGTCGACCACCACATGGGGCGCGTGATCGACGCGGTCAAGGCGCTGCCCGACGCCGACAACACGATCATCATCTACATCGCGGGCGACAACGGCTCGAGCGCCGAAGGCGGGCTCGAGGGGTCGCTGTGCGAGAACCTGTTCTTCAACGGCATCAGCGAGCACTGGGAGGACAACATCCTCGCCATCGACGAGCTCGGCGGGCCGAAGCACTTCAACCACTTCCCGTCCGCGTGGGCGCACGCGATGAACACCCCGTTCCAGTGGACGAAGCAGGTCGCCAGCCACTTCGGCGGCACCCGCAACCCGATGATCATCTCCTGGCCCGAGCGCATCACGGATGGCGGCGGCCTGCGCGAGCAGTTCCTGCACGTGATCGACATCGTGCCGACCCTCTACGAGGTGTGCGGTGTCACGCCGCCGACCGAGCTGAACGGGGTGGTGCAGAAGCCGATCGAGGGACGCAGCTTCGCCGCCGCCCTGCTCGCATCCGACGCCCCCGAGACCCGCACCACGCAGTACTTCGAGCTCGCCTGCAACCGCGGGCTCTACCACGACGGCTGGATGGCGTCCGCCCCGTCGTTCGTGCCGTGGGATCCGAACCGTCAGGAGTGGGACCCCGACAAGGCCGTCTGGGAGCTCTACAACGTCGACGAGGACTTCTCGCAGGCGCACGACCTCGCGGCCGAGCATCCGGAGCTGCTGCGGCAGCTGCAGGACCTGTGGTGGGTCGAGGCCGCGAAGTACAGCGTGCTGCCTCTCGACTGGCGCGCCTCGCAGCGTATGAACGCGGAGGCGATGGGCCGACCGAGCCTCGTCGGCCACCGCACCTCGGCCACCTACTACCCGGGCATGATCGCCCTGCCCGACGCGGCGTGCCTGCCGATGCTCAACAAGTCGTGGTCGATCACCGCCGACATCGTGGTGCCCGACGGCGACGCCTCGGGCATGATCATCACGCACGGCGGGCTCGAGGGCGGCTACGGGCTGTACCTGCGCGACGGGCGGCCGACGTTCGTCTACAACTTCCTCGCGCTGGACCGGCCCACGATCACGGCGGATGCACCGCTGGCTCCCGGCAGGACACGCCTCGAGGTGCGGCTCGACTACGACGGCGGCGGCATCGGCAAGGGCGCGAACGTGACGATGCGCGCGAACGGAACCGAGGTCGCCGCCGGCCGCCTCGAACGGACGGTGCCCGTGCAGTTCTCGCTCGGCGAGGGACTCGACATCGGCATGGACACCGGATCGCCCATCGACTTCACCTACGAGCTGCCGTTCGCCTACACGGGGTCGATCGAGCAGGTGACGGTCGACATCTCCTGAGGCGCCGCACGCGAGCATGCTGCGAGAATGAGCGCATGACCGACCCCCGACTCGCCGTGATCGTGCTCGCCGCCGGCGAAGGCACCCGGATGAGGTCCCGTCGCGCGAAGGTGCTGCACCCGATCGCGGGACTGCCCATGGTGGCGCATGTTCTCACCACCGCGCGGCACCTCGAGCCCGCGTACGTGGCGGTCGTCGTGCGGCATCAGCGCGACGACGTCGCCGCCGCCGTGCTCGAGTACGCCGACACGGCGATCGTCGTCGACCAGGACGAGGTGCCGGGTACGGGCCGGGCCGTCGAGCTCGCCGTCGCGGCGCTGCCCGACGACTTCGACGGCGAGGTCGTCGTCGTCTCGGGCGACGTTCCGCTGCTCGACGCCGTCACCCTCGGCGCGCTGGTCGAACAGCACCGCGCGGCGACGGCATCCGCCACGATCCTCTCGGCCGTGCTCGACGACGCCACCGGATACGGACGCATCGTGCGGGATGCGGGCGGAGCCGTTACCGCCATCGTCGAGCACAAGGACGCCGACGAGCAGGTGCTCGCGATCACCGAGGTCAACTCCGGCAGCTACGTGTTCGCCGCATCCGCTCTGCGCGAACTGCTGCCGCGCATCGGCACCTCCAACGCGCAGGGCGAGAAGTACCTGACGGATGTCGTGGCGCTGCTGCGCCAGGCATCCGCGCCGGTGGCGGCGGTGCCGGTGGCCGAGAACTGGCGCGTCGCCGGGGTCAACGACCGCGCGCAGCTCGCCGAGCAGGCGGCGCGGCTGAACGCGATGATCGTGCGCGGTCACCAGCTGAACGGCGTGAGCATCGTCGACCCGTCGACCACCTGGATCGACCTGACCGTCTCGATCGGGCAGGACGCCGAGATCCTGCCCAACACCCGCCTCGCCGGCGCCACGACCATCGAGCGCGACGCCGTGATCGGGCCCGACACCACCCTCGTCGACTGCGAGATCGGCGAGGGCGCCGTCGTGAAGCGCGCGGATGCGACGCTCGCGGTCGTGCGCGCGTTCGCCGAGGTGGGGCCGTTCGCCTACCTGCGCCCCGGAACCGAGCTTTCGGGCGGCGGCAAGATCGGCACCTTCGTCGAGACGAAGAACGCCAAGATCGGGCGCGGCTCGAAGGTGCCGCACCTCTCCTACATCGGCGACACCGAGGTGGGGGAGGGGTCGAACATCGGCGCCGGCACCATCACCGCCAACTACGACGGGGTGAACAAGCACCGCACCACCGTCGGATCGCACGTGCGCACCGGATCGCACAACGTCTTCGTCGCGCCGGTCACGATCGGCGACGGCGCCTACACGGGGGCGGGCACGGTCGTGCGCAAGCCTGTGCCGCCGGGGGCGCTCGCCGTCAACGTCGCGCCGCAGCGCAACATGGAGCGCTGGGTGGCCGCCAACCGACCCGGTTCCGCGGCGGCGGAGGCCGCAGCCGCCGCGATCGCCGAGCGGGCCCTCGGTGCCGACTCGGATCCGGCGGGGGCCGAGTAGGAGCGGCGCCGCCTCCTTCTCGTCGGTCGCGTATCGCGTCGCCGCGCCCTCTCGTCGGTCGAGGAGCGCGCCGCTGCGCCCTTTCGTCGGTCGAGTAGCGGGCCGCCGCGCCCTTTGGTCGGTCGAGTAGCGGGCCGCCGCGAAGCGACGGCGCGCGTGTCGAGACCCTCCGCACGTTCGCCGACCCGAGCCTCGCCCCCTCCCCCCTCGGGTGGGGTGGTGACTTCTCCACCAATACGCTTCCGAGTCTCGAACATTCGTTCGAGTCGTGGGAGGATCGGGTATGGCTTCGATCACCGACTCCCTCACCCGTCTGGGTGACCTGTCGGTGCCGTTCGCACCGGTATCGGTGGGTGGTCTTGCCGATGCGGAGCTGCTGGTGTCGCAGCGTTGGATCGCGGAGGTGCGGCGTCGCTTGGATGCGGTGGCGGCGACGGTGGCGGGTGAGATCGCGCACCGTTCCCGCCGCGAGCTCGGGCATGCGGGGCTGGCGCAGTCGGAGGGCGTGCGGACCGCTGAAGAGTTGATCGCGAAGGTCTCCGGCACCTCCGCCCGGGATGCCCGCACGCTCGTGAAGGCAGCAGAGCTGCTGTCCGTCGAGCGACCGACGATGCCCGAGGCGCCGCCGGTGCCGCGGTGGCAGAGCCTGATCGGCGACGCGGTCGCCGCCGCGAGTATCTCGGTGGAGGCGGCGGAACTGATCCGCGCCCGCCTGACCGCGGCAGCCGAGGGCACCACGGACGATGTGCTGGAAGAAGCAGTCGGACAGTTGCTCCGCGAGGCGCCGGGACTGACGATCGAGCAACTCGCGATCCGTGCGGGCCGCGTGCGTGACGAACTGGACCTGGCCGGTGTCGCCGCCCGGGAGCATGAGCTCCGGGCGAAGCGGTTCCTGCGGGTGACGCCGCAACTAGATGGGATGACGCGGGTGACGGGGTTGTTGGATCCGGAGTCGGCGGCGATCGTGGTGCCGATCCTCGATGCCGCCACCTCGCCCCGCCGCGGCGGGCCCCGGTTCGTGGATCCGCACGCTATCGAGCGTGCGGAAGACATCGTGCGGGACGAGCGCACGACGGAGCAGCTCGCCCTCGACACCCTCGTCGACCTGGTCCGTGCCGGTGCGCAGGTCGACCCCTCAAAGCTGCTCGGGGATCGGAAGCCCGCCGTCCGGATCCTCGTCACGAAGACCGACCTCGACACCCGGGTGGGTGCCGCGTTCTTCGAAGGGCAGACCGAGGCGGTGTCGATCGACACGGCGGAGCGGTTCATCTGCGCATCCGGCGCCGTCCCGATCCTGTTCGACGGAGACGGCAAAGCGCTCAACCTGGGGCGGGAACTGCGGCTGTTCACGGAGAAGCAACGGATCGCGATGGCTGCCCGGGATGGGGGGTGCCTGATGTGCGGCAGACCGCCGTCCTGGTGCGAAGCGCACCACATCGACCACTGGGACGAACACGGCGGCAGGACAGATGTCGACGACGGCGTTCTCCTCTGCAGGTTCTGCCACCTCACCGTGCACAACAACCGGTGGCGCATCCGACGTGACGGCGGCGACTACCTGCTCGAGAAACCCGACCGGGACGGAACCCTCCGACACACACCGCTGCCCTCCCGCAGCCCCGCACTCGAGCGACTCCTCGCCGGGTGACCGGGCCGGGTGATGGGGGTCTCGAGACGCGTGCCGCTCGGCGGCGCGCTCCTCGACCACCTGCAGGGGCGGCGGTCCGGAGAGCGACCGCGCCGCGGATCCGCCCCGAGACCACCGACCCGCGTATCCGGTCCCGCGGGCACCGCGATGTCACTCGGGCGACACCCGGGCGACACACTAGACTCGGAGTCGAGTCGCCAACGGAGAGCGGGTATCGGGGACAGTGTCCGGCATCAAGATCAGCGGAGAGAAGCGGCTCGTCATCGTCTCAGGGCGGGCACACCCGCAACTGGCCGTCGACATCGCCGAAGAACTCGGAACCGAACTCGTCGAGACGGATGCGCGCACCTTCGCCAACGGAGAGATCTACGCGCGGTTCGGCGAGTCGATCCGCGGCGCCGACGTGTTCATCGTGCAGTCGCACACCGCGCCCATCAACGAGTGGCTCATGGAGCAGCTCATCATGTGCGACGCGGCGAAGCGCGCCAGCGCCAAGCGCATCACCGTCGTCGCCCCCTTCTACCCCTACGCCCGGCAAGACAAGAAGGGCCGCGGCCGCGAGCCCATCTCGGCGCGACTCGTCGCCGACCTGTTCAAAGCCGCCGGCGCCGACCGCATCATGAGCGTCGACCTGCACGCCGCCCAGATCCAGGGCTTCTTCGACGGCCCCGTCGACCACCTCTTCGCCATGCCGGTGCTGCTCGACTACTTCCAGTCGCGACTCGACCCCAAGAGCCTCACCGTCGTCAGCCCCGACATGGGCCGCGTGCGGGTCGCCGACATCTGGTCCGACAAGCTCGGCGCACCCCTCGCCATCATCCACAAGCGCCGCGACCCGCGCGTGCCCAACCAGGTGAGCGTGCACGAAATCGTCGGCGAGGTCGACGGGCGCGTGTGCCTCATCGTCGACGACCTCATCGACACCGGGCGCACCATCGTCAAAGCCGCCGAAGCACTCAAGGCCCACGGCGCGACCGGCGTCATCGTCGGCGCCACCCACGCCGTGTTCTCCGACCCCGCGACCGAGATCCTGCAGTCCGACGTCATCGACCAGGTGGTGGTCACCGACACCCTCCCGCTCGCGGACGAGAAGCGCTGGGACAAGCTCACCGTGCTGCCGATCGCGCCGCTCATCGCCCGCGCCATCCACGAGGTGTTCGACGACGGATCGGTCACCTCGATGTTCGACGGCGCCGCCTAGACCCGCACGCCGGGCGACACCACCTTCACCTCGGGGATGAACCCCAGGAACCGCAGCTGGATCTCGCGCCCCCCGAACTCGGTGGCGTAGCAGTACCAGCCCGGACCCTCCTCGCCCGACCACTCCCAGCGCGCCTCGAGGAAGATCGCATCCGGTGCGGAGGTCGAGCCGACGACCTGGCAGGCGAGGGCGGCGGTGCGACTCGCCGTCGAGACGCCGATGAGCACCCCCGGCAGCACGAGCGCCGCCACCGCCACCAGCACGACGATCCGCGTCACCCGCCGCATCCGCGGGCCGCGCAGCGCCCCCACCTCGCCCGGTTCGTACCCGGCGAGCTCGGGCGGGATCTCGTCGTCCTGCTCCACGGCCCCAGTCTCGCACCCGGCGGTGGTCCCGAGCTGCGTACCGCCGAGGGCGCGGTCCTCGACCACCCGGTCGAATGCGGCCCTTCCGGCGAGAGGTGCCCCGGCGTAGCGTCGGGGCATGGCGGGATCGGCCGACGCGCAGCTGCGAGAGCGGATGGGTCGATCCCTCGGCGTCGACGTCGCCGCCGCGAACGTGACCGGGACCGCCACCCTCGAGTCGCCCTATCCGGTCTCCGACCTCGCGGCCGCATCGGTCGCGGCCGCCGGCTCGGCTCTCGCCGCCCTGCTCGACGCGGGCGGCATCCCGGGCGCCGCCGTCACGGTGCGCCGTGAGCGTGCGGACGCCTGGTTCCGCTCCGGCGTGCGACCCGTCGGCTGGGTCGCCCCGTCGCCCTGGGATCCGATCGCGGGCGACTATGCCGCCGTCGACGGCTGGGTGCGCCTGCACACGAACGCACCGCACCACCGACAGGCCGCGCTGCGCGTGCTCGGCGTCGAGGCCGATCGCGACGCGGTCGCCCGTGCGGTGGCGGCGTGGCACGCCGACGAGCTCGAGACCGCCGTCGTCGAGCAGGGCGGGTGCGCCGCCACCATGCGCCGCCCCGAGCAGTGGCGACGGCATCCGCAGGGCGCGGCGGTCGCCGAGGAGCCTCTGGTGGCGCGCGAGTCCACCGGCGTCGGCGACGCCGACTCGGAGTGGCGACCCACCCGGGAGCGGCCGCTCGCGGGGTTGCGCGTGCTCGACCTGACGCGCGTGCTCGCCGGGCCGGTGGCCACCCGGCTGCTCGCGGGGCTCGGCGCGCAGGTGCTGCGGATCGACCCGCCGAGCTGGGACGAGCCCGCCCTCTGGGAGATGACGCTCGGCAAGCGCACCTCGCGCCTCGACGCGCACGACCCGGCGGGACTCGCGCAGCTCACCCGCCTGCTGTCGGAGGCCGACGTGCTCGTGCACGGCTACCGTTCCGGCGCGCTCGACGGGCTCGGGCTCGGCGCCGAGGTGCGGCGAGCGACCCGGCCGGGACTCGTCGACGTCCGCCTCGACGCCTACGGATTCACAGGCCCGTGGGCGGGCCGCCGCGGCTTCGACAGCCTCGTGCAGATGTCGGCGGGGATCGCGGATGCCGGCATGCGCACCGCCGCCGCCGAACAGCCCGTGCCGTTGCCCGTGCAGGCCCTCGACCAGGCGACCGGCTACCTGATGGCCGCCGCCGTGCTCGTCGGTCTGCGCGATCGGCTGCGCGACGGCGTCGGTTCCGAGGCGCGCCTCTCGCTCGCACGCACCGCGGTCGAGCTCGAGGACGCGCGCGGCCTGCCCCGCGCCGCCCGGTTCGCCGTCGACGAGCCGGGTGACGGCGAGCTGCTGCAGACCGGATGGGGCCCGGTGCGGGTGCTGCCGCCCCCGCTCGAGGTCGCCGGGGTGCGGCTCGGCTGGGACCGCGCGCCGCGCCCGTTCGGGGTCGACAACCCGATCTGGTGACTCAGTGCGTGTCCTGCGCCTCGATCTCGGTGCGGTCGCCCGACCACTGCGTGTGGAAGGTGCCGTCGCGGTCGACGCGCTTGTAGGTGTGGGCGCCGAAGAAGTCGCGCTGACCCTGCACGAGCGCGGCCGGCAGCCGGTCGGCGCGCAGGCCGTCGTAGTACGCGAGCGACGACGAGAACGCCGGGCTCGGGATGCCGGCCTGCGCCGCCGCCACGACCACGCGCCGCCACGACTCCTGGCTCGCCGCGAGCGCGTCGCGGAAGTAGGGGGCGGTCAGCAGCGCCACGAGCGACGGGTCGTCGGCGTACGCCTCGGTGATGCGGTTGAGGAACTGGGCGCGGATGATGCAGCCGCCGCGCCAGATCTTGGCGATCTCGCCCTTCTGGATGCTCCAGCCGTACTCGGCCGCACCCGCCACGATCTCGTCGAAGCCCTGCGAGTAGGCGACGATCTTCGAGGCGTAGAGCGCGCGGCGCACGTCCTCGACGAAGGCGTCCGGGTCGTCGACGGTCCAGGCGGCCGACGGTCCCGGGAGCGTCGCCGCGGCGGCGCGCTGCGCCGGCTTCGACGACAGCGAGCGGGCGAACACGGCCTCCGCGATGCCCGACACCGGGATGCCGAGATCGAGGGCGGTCTGCACGGTCCAGGCGCCGGTGCCCTTGGCGCCGGCCTGGTCGAGGATCACGTCGACGAGCGGCTCGCCGGTGGCGGCGTCGACCTGGCGCAGCACCTCGGCGGTGATCTCGATCAGGTAGCTCTCGAGCTCGCCGCGGTTCCACTCGGCGAAGATGTCGGCGATCTCGGCGGGGCTCTTGCCGGTGCCGCGCCGGATGAGGTCGTACGCCTCGGCGATGAGCTGCATGTCGGCGTACTCGATGCCGTTGTGGATCATCTTCACGAAGTGCCCGGCGCCGTCGTGGCCGACGTGCGTGACGCACGGCTCGCCCTCGGCGACCGCCGCGATCGACTTGAGGATCGGGCCGAGCGTGACCCACGACTCGTCGGAGCCGCCGGGCATGATCGAGGGGCCGTTGAGCGCGCCCTCCTCGCCGCCCGAGATGCCGGCGCCGACGAAGTTGATGCCGGTCTCGCGCACCGCCTTCTCGCGGCGGATGGTGTCGGTGAAGAGCGCGTTGCCGCCGTCGACGATGATGTCGCCCGGCTCGAAGACCTTGACCAGCTCGTCGATGACGGCATCCGTTCCGGCGCCCGCCTTCACCATGATGATGGCGGTGCGCGGCTTCGCGAGGGTGTCCGCGAACTCCCGGTAGGTCTCCGCGGGCAGGAACCCGGCCTCGGGGTGCGCGTCGAGCACGCCCCGGGTCTTCTCGTAGCTGCGGTTGAAGATCGCGACCGTGTTGCCGTCGCGGCTGGCGAGGTTGCGGGCGAGGTTCGAACCCATCACCGCCAGACCGACGACACCGATGTTGGCCTGGGCTTCGTTTCCGGACACGGGGGATCCTTCCGAATCTGCTGGGGAGTGCTCCCAGGCTATCGGGTCGCGCATTCCCCGTCCGGCCCCGGGCGACGGCGGTAGCGTGGAGCACGTGAGCAGCGGACCGGTCGTCGTGATGGGCGTCTCGGGTTCCGGCAAGTCGACCGTGGGGGCGCTGCTCGCCGGCCGCCTGGGGTGGGTGTTCGTCGACGGCGACGAGCTGCATCCCTCGGCGAACGTCGCGAAGATGGCCGCCGGCATCCCGCTCGACGACGACGACCGGTGGCCGTGGCTCGACGCGGTGGGGGAGCGCCTCGCGGCGGGGCCGGTGGTGGTCGCATGCTCCGCGCTGCGCCGCGCCTACCGCGACCGCCTGCGGGCGGCGGCGCCCGGCGTGCGCTTCGTGCTGCTCGACGGCACGCGCGAGCTGCTCGCGGCGCGCATGTCGTCGCGTCACCACTTCATGCCCGAGACTCTGCTCGACTCGCAGCTGGCGACACTCGAGCGTCCCGACCCCGACGAGCACGTGCTCGTCTACGACATCGCCGCCGCCCCCGCCCGGATCGCGGATGCGGCCGCCCGAGACCTGGAGGGCGCATGACCCGACTCCGTGTCGTGATCGCGACGCCGCTGACCCGCGAGCTCGTCGAGCTGATCGCACGCGACGATCGGCTCGAGGTGGTGTGGGAGCCGGAGCTGCTGGCCGACCCCGAGATCGACTGGATGGCGGGGCCGAAGCAGCGCACCCCCGAGCAGCAGGCCCGCTACGAGGCGCTGCTCGACTCCGCCGAGGTGCTCTTCGGGGTGCCCGATCAGTCGGGTCGCGCGCTCGGTCGCACGGTCGCCGCGAACCCCGGCCTGCGCTGGGTGCACACGATCCCGGCGGGCGGAGGGCAGCAGGTGAAGGCCGCCCGGCTGTCGGATGCCGACCTCGAGCGGGTGCTGTTCACGACCTCCGCGGGCGTCCACGCTGCACCGCTCGCCGAGTTCGCGGTGTTCGGCGTGCTCGCCGGGGCCAAGCGGATGCCGTGGCTGCTCGGTCTGCAGCGCGCGAAGCGGTGGGGGCCGCGGGAGCCGCTCCGGCTGCTCTCCGAGACGACGGTGCTCGTCGTGGGGCTCGGGCAGATCGGCCGCCTCACCGCGACGATGCTGAGCGATCTCGGCTGCCACGTGGTCGGCGTGCACCGCCGCGAGGTGGAGGCCGACGTGGAGCGGATCGTGCCCGTCGAGCAGTTCGCGGGCGCCGCATCCGAGGCGGATGCCGTCGTGCTCGCGCTGCCCGGCACCGACGAGACCCGCGGGATGCTGTCGGCCGAGGTGCTCGCCGCGATCAAGCCCGGCGCGACGGTCGTGAACGTCGGCCGCGGCACGACCGTCGACGAGCCCGCCCTCGTCGAGGCGCTGCGCGACGGCCGGGTCGGCATGGCCGTGCTCGATGTGACGGCCGTCGAGCCGCTTCCCGAGGACAGCCCGCTCTGGGAGCTGCCGAACGTGCTGCTCGCCCCGCACACGGCCGCGATCAGCTCGCACGAGCCCCGGCTGATCGCCGAGCTCTTCGCCGAGAACGCCCGGCGTTTCCTCGACGGCGAGACCCTGCTCAACGTCGTCAACACCCGGGAGTTCTACTGACCATGGCGCGCGCACTCGGCATCGTCGTCGCCCTCTCCGGGTCGCTCGCCGGCACCGCGCTGCTGTGGTACGGCGGCGGCAACACGGTGCTGCGGATGTCGCAGTACGGGGTCGACGGCGGTTCGGGGGGCTTCCCGGCGCTCGCCGGCCTCGGCGCCGTGCTGCTCGGGGTGGCGGCGTTCAGCGTGCGCTGGTCGTCGCTCGGCGTGCTGATCGCCGGCGGCGCGCACCTCGCGTTCTCGCTCCTCGCGCTGCTGGTCCCCACCTCGACGGGCGGCGCCGGCTCGCCCGCGATCGCGCTGCTCGACGCGCTCGTCGCCGTCGACCCGGGGCTCGCATCCGGGGGGTTCTACGTGGTCGCCTTCGGTGCGTCGCTGCTGATCGGCGCGGCGCTCCTCGGCGTGGGTGCGGTGGCGCGGCGCCGTGCGCCGAACCTCGGCTGGCGCATCGCGTCGGGGGTCGGCGGGGTGCTGGCGATCGGGGCGGCGGTGTGGGCGTTCACCGCAGGCGGCTCCTTCTACCGGAGTGTGTTCCAACTGCTCGACTGGCAACTGGGGCCGGCGCTCGCGGTGACGCTCGCGGGCGCGGTGTTCGGGTTGGCGCTGCTGCCGGCGGGCCGCAGCCCGATCGGCGCCTGGCTCGCCGGGCCGGTGCTCGCGCTCGTGGGCGTCGTGCTGCTGGTGGTCGACTCCGACGCCTACGCGGATGCGCCGAACGGCGTGCTGGCGACGCTCCCCGTGCTCGGGTGGAGCGGGGCGATCCTCGCGGTCGGGCTGAGCGTGACGGGCCTCGCCCTCGGGGTGACGCTGCGTCCCGTGCGGTCGGCGGGGGCCGTCCAGGATCGCGGGTCCGCGGCGGTGTAGACTGCCCGCTGAACTTCGGCGAGGGATGCCGCGCCCGCGAGAGCGAGGCGGCATCCGTGATCGACGCGGTGGGTTAGGCCTCAGTCTTTCCTCACGCTGTTGCGCGTTCGAGTTGAAACCATTTCCAGACGGGGCCGCGAGCCCCACCAGAAGGAGTCACCATGTCCGACGACAACAAGCTCGTCGCGGAGGTCCGCGACCAGTTCGGCAAGGGCGCGGCCCGCAAGATCCGCGCCGCCGGCAAGATCCCGGCCGTCATCTACGGCCACGGCACCGAGCCGCAGCACGTCACCCTGCCGGGCCACGAGGTCAGCCTCATCCTGCGCAAGGCGAACGCCGTGCTCGACCTCGACATCGCCGGCAAGAGCGAGCTCGCGCTCGTGAAGGACGTGCAGAAGGATCCGGTGCGCCAGATCATCGAGCACGTCGACCTCATCGTCGTGAAGAAGGGCGAGAAGGTCACCATCGACGTGCCCGTGCACGTCGAGGGCGAGTCGTTCGCCGGCACCATCGTCGCGCTCGACGCGGCGACGCTGACGATCGAGGCCGAGGCCACCCACATCCCGGAGCGCCTCGTCGTGAACGTCGAGGGCGCCGAGGAGGGCACCCACGTGCTCGCCGGCGACGTCGAGCTCCCGAAGGGCGCCTCGCTCGTCTCCGACCCCGAGACTCTCGTCGTGAACGTCACCCTGCCGGCCAAGGTCGACCTGGGCGAGGAGACCGCCGAGGCCGAGGGCGCCGAGGAGGCCGCTGCCGAGGCTCCGGCCGAGGAGGCCGCCGCCGACGAGGCCGCCGAGTAACTCCCCATCGGGTTGAGTAGGGTCACATCGTGACCCGCGACGACACCTGGCTCGTAGCCGGGCTCGGGAATCCCGGGCCCGGCTACGCCGCTCACCGCCACAACGTCGGCCAGATGGCGCTCGACGTGCTGGCCGAGCGCATCGGCGCGCGTTTCTCGCGCCACAAGACGAACACCCAGCTCGCCGAGGGACGCCTCGGTCCCGGCCTGCCGAAGCTCGTGCTCGTCAAGCCGAACTCGTTCATGAACCTCTCGGGCGGCCCCGTCTCATCCGCCGCCAAGTTCTTCGACCTCGGCGCCGACCGCGTGATCGTGCTGCACGACGAGCTCGACATCCCGTTCGACACGGTCAAGCTGAAGGTCGGCGGGGGTCACGGGGGGCACAACGGGCTGCGCGACATCCAGTCAGCGCTCGGCACCCCCGACTTCGCCCGCGTGCGCATCGGCATCGGGCGGCCGCCCGGCCGTCAGGACGCGGCCGATTTCGTGCTGTCGCCGTTCGCGAAGGTCGAGCGCGAGGCGCTGCCCTCGTTGCTCTCGGACGCCGCGGACGCGACCGAGGATCTGGTGCGCCTCGGGCTCCTCGACGCGCAGCAGCGCTGGCACAGCCCCCGGGTCTAGCGGACCCGGGCCTCCGCCTCCGCGAGCACCTCGCGCAGGGCCGCCGGGTCGTGGGCGAAGCGGCCGAGGAAGAGCCCGTCGACGTCGTCGCCGAGCCGCGCGAGCAGTCCCGGTCCGGCGGAGCCCCCGTAGATGACGGCGCTGCCGTCGCGCCCCGGCAGCTCGGCGAGGAGCGCCTGCAGGCCGGAGGTCACCGCCCGGATGTGGTCGGCGCCTGCCGGTTCGGGGGCGCCGATCGCCCAGACGGGTTCGTAGGCGACGACGAGGCGGCCCGCGGGGGCGCCGGCGACCGCCGACCGCACCTGGGTGCGGGCGACCTCGAGCGCATCCGGCGCCGCGACCGGG
>NZ_JANTHX010000007.1:0-379 GCF_024752305.1 Protaetiibacter mangrovi | reverse complement strand
CGCTCGGCGTGGCCGAGTTCGACCATGCGCACGCCGATCTCTGCCAGTTCGGCGGGGCTGACTTCGCCCGTGTAGGCGCCCGCGTCGTGCTCGGAGGCGTCTTGCGCGGCCACGATCGCACGTGTGCCGGCGAACGCCTCGAGGGCGGGCAGCAGCTGCAGGTAGCCGGGCGCCACGAAGAGCTCGACACGCCCGTCGGCGACCGCCTCGCTGCGCGCCGCGATGTCGGCGACCTCGGCGAGCCATTCGCGCGCGGCGCGGTGCCCGAAGTACATCTTCAGGCTCACCCCCACGGTGATGCGTGCCATCAGCAGCTGCCGGTGTTCTCGTACTCCGTCAGCACGGCGACCTTCTCGGCGCTGGCCGAGGTGGGGTCGAA
>NZ_JANTHX010000006.1 GCF_024752305.1 Protaetiibacter mangrovi | reverse complement strand
TTCGCCTACCTCAGCCGTTCACAACGTGTCGAGGAACTACATCTAGCCGAGCGTCACCGGATTGACGATGTCGGCGTAGATGAGCAGGCCGCTGGACAGCGCCAGCACGGCGACGATCGCGAGCGTCAGCGGGATCAGCTTGGCGATGTCGACCGGACCGGGGTCGGGCCTGCCGCGGATCGCGGCGATCCGGCGGCGGATCGCCTCCCAGATCGCCCCCGCGACGTGCCCGCCGTCGAGCGGCAGCAGCGGGATGAGGTTGAACACGAACAGCGCGACGTTGAGCGCCGCGAGCATCTGGATGAGGCCGGCGGCCCGGTCGGCGATCGGCGCCGAGTCGAGAGAGGTGATCTCCCCCGCCAGCCGACCGACGCCGACGACGCTGATCGGGCCGTTCGGGTCGCGCTCCTCGCCGCCGAAAGCCGCCTGCGCCACCTGCACGAGACGCTGCGGCAGGGTCACGATGATCTTCCCCACCGCGACCGTGTTGTCCCACACTGCGGGGATCACGGCCGTCACCGGCTGCTGCACCTTCTCGCTCGCCGGACCGACCCCGATGAACCCGACCTCGCTCGTGACGGTGTTCCCGTCGCCGTCGACGACGACCGTGCCGTTCGCGTCGACGACGGGTCGCTCGGTGAGCAGCGGGGTCACGTCGAGCGTCACCTGCGCGCCGTCGCGCTCGACCACGAAGGCGATGGTGTCGCCGGGGTGCTCGCGGATGATCGCGCTCGCCTGATCCCAGCTCTCGATCGGGGTGCCGTCGATCGACACCAGGCGGTCGCCGGGCTTGAGCCCCGCCGCCGCCGCCGGCGCCGCCGGATCCGCTGCCGTGCACTCCGTCTGCGAGGCGTCGGTCGCGATGCACTCGCTCACACTCCCGAGGGTCGTCGAGCTCTGGTACACCCCGAACCCGCACAGCACCACGGTGTAGAGCACGATCGCGATGAGCAGGTTCATGACCGGCCCGCCGAGCATGATGACGATCCGCTTGTGCACCGGGAGCTTGTAGAAGACGCGGTCCTCGTCGCCCGCCTCCACGGTGTCGGCCGACTGGTCGCGGGCGTCCTGCACGAGGGTGTCGAAGAACCCCGTGCTCGCCGTGCGCGCCGCGCCGTCGCCGTCCTTGGCGGGCGGGTACATGCCGGCCATCGAGATGTAGCCGCCGAGCGGGATGAGCTTGAACCCGTACTCGGTCTCGCCCTTCCGGCGGGAGAACAGCGTCGGCCCGAAACCGATCATGTACTGCGCGACCTTGACCCCGAACCGCTTGGCGGGGATCAGGTGGCCGAGCTCGTGGAGTCCGATCGACAGCGCGAGCCCGACCGCCACGATGACGATGCCGAGCACGTAGAGCAGCACGGTTTCCACGGCGCCAGGCTAGGGCACCCGTGCTGGGAGCGGGCCGTGGCCGGGCGATGCGCGCGCTGAACGCCTACCAGGGTCGCCGGCGGCGCAGCTCGGCGCGCCGGTGGACGACGCCGCCGAGGATGACGATGAGCAGCATGACGCCGAAGACCGTCGCGACGGCCGCGATCGCGATCCCGAGGGGGACGCCGCCGATCTGCACGTACTTGGTGCGGGTCTCGACGGGCGTGTAGTCGCGCCGCTCCCCGGTCGAGCCGAGCGTGAGGTCTCCCGTGATCTGGGTGGCGGGATCCGCGAAGTACGCCTCGATCTCGGTCAGGTAGGTGCCGAACACGGCGAGCGCGGGCTCGGTCACCGGGCCGGACCAGGCGACGTCGCCGGCGACCGTGCCGTCCGGGAAGGTCGCCTGCATGGTGTCCTCGCCGAACAGGTACAGCCGCACGGTCTGGGGCACCGTGGCGGCCTGGGAGAGCAGCAGCGGATAGACCGCCTGGCTCGTCGTGAACGTGAAGCTCACGGGGTCGAGCGCACCGTCGAGGGGCACCTCGCCCGTGAGCTTGAGCGCCGCGAAGGACCAGCCGCGCGCGATGTAGTCGCCGAACAGGTTCTGCACGGCCGGGTCGATCGCGTAGCCGTTCGCCGCGAGCCACGCCTGCAGCCCGGCGGCGTCGGATGCGGCGAGCGTGACCGCCTGCACGGGTCCGAGGTCGACCTCCGAGAGCACCTCGGGGGCCGCGCCCGCGCCGCCCTCGCCCTCCGAGCCCCACCAGTCCTCGACGGTGTCGACCTCCGGTGCGGTCTGACGGTCGAGCGCCTCGAACAGCGAGGCCTGGCCGAGGCTCACGGTCGCGGGGGTCGGTGTGGGCAGCACGAGGCCGGTGTCCGCACCGTCCGCGGCCATGTCGAGCACGAGGTCGATGCGCTCGGTGGTGCCGTCGAAGGTGACGAAGGCGTGCTCCTCGCCCACGGAGACGGTCGTGCCGTTCGGCGGCGTCGGCGCACCGCAGGCGCACGCGACGGCGGGCTGGGCGAGACCCGCCGCGGTCATCCCGGAGGCGAGCAGCACGATGGCCGCCCCTGCCGCGATGACCCGTCGCGTCATCCGTTCACTCCCCCCGCCAGCAGTCGATCGGCCTCGTCGCGGGCCCAGTCCTCGGCCGCCAGCACTCCTTCGAGGGTGACAGGACCGGGCTCGTGCGCGTCGACGACCCGCCGAACTGTCTCGACGATGCCGAGGAACGGCACCCGGCGCGCGTGGAACGCCTCGACGGCCTGCTCGTTCGCCGCGTTGTAGACGGCCGGGTAGGTGCCGCCGAGCTCGCCCACCCGGCGGGCCAGGGCGACGGCGGGGAACGTCTCGTCGTCGAGCGGCTCGAAGGTCCACTGCTGGGCGGTCGTCCAGTCGATCGGTGCGCCGACGCCCGCCACGCGATGCGGCCAGTCGAGTCCGAGCGAGATCGGCAGGCGCATGTCGGGCGGCGACGCCTGCGCGATCGTCGAGCCGTCGACGAACTCGACCATCGAGTGCACGACCGACTGCGGGTGCACGACGACGTCGATGCGGTCGTACGGGATGCCGAAGAGCAGGTGGGCTTCGATCACCTCGAGTCCCTTGTTGACGAGGGTCGCGGAGTTCGTGGTGACCACCCGGCCCATGTTCCAGGTGGGGTGGGCGAGCGCGTCCTCGGGTCGCACCTCGCCGAGCTGCTCGCGGGTGCGCCCCCGGAAGGGTCCCCCGGACGCGGTGACGACGAGCCGCCGCACCTCGCCGTGCTCCCCCGCCCGCAGCGCCTGTGCGAGCGCCGAGTGCTCCGAGTCGACGGGCACGATCTGCCCCGGCGCCGCCGCGGCGAGCACGAGATCCCCTCCGACGATGAGGCTCTCCTTGTTGGCGAGCGCGAGCGTCGCCCCCGACTCGAGCACCGCGAGGGTCGCCGCGAGCCCCACCGACCCCGTGATGCCGTTGACCACGACATCGGCCGGCACGTCGTGCACGAGCGCGACGGCCTCGTCGATGCCGAGCGCCGTGCGGGTGACCCCCGCCGCAGCCGCCTGCCGGGCGAGGCCCTCCGCGTCGTGGCCCGCGGCGAGGCCGACGACCTCGAACCGCTCGGGGTTCGCGTCGATCACCTCGAGCGCCTGCACCCCGATCGAACCGGTGGACCCGAGGACGACGACACGACGGCGGCTCATGCCGCGAGCCTACCCAGGGTCGCGCGTCACGCCGTGGGCACCGCCGCGAGCACGTCGACCACGAAGACGAGCGTCTGCCCCGCGAGCGCGTTGGTGTTGTCGTCCGACGCCTCGCCGTAGCCGTCGGCCGGCGGGATCACCACGAGGAACTGCGAACCGACGTTTTGGCCGACGAGCGTGTTCGTGAAGCCGGCGATGAAGTTGCTCGCCGACCCGCCGTAGGGCGCACGTCCCCAGGTCTGGTCGAAGATCTCGCCGGTTTCGGCGTTGATGCCCTGGTACTGGATGTACACCTGGTCGGTCGCCTGCACCTGCGCGCCGGCGCCCTGGATGAGCACGGCCGACTGGGTCGTGGTGGGCAGGGTGTAGTCGTCGGGGATCGTCACGGTCGGGGCGCCGTCCGCGTCGAGCTCGACGGTCGGCATGCCCGCGACCGGGTCCTGGGCCTCGCCCTCGGCGCGCGTCACGGCCGAGACGATGTCGACGACGAACACGAGCGAGTCGCCGCCCGCGATGCCGTAGTCCTCGAGCCCGTCGTCGCCGAAGCCGTCGTCCGAGGTCGAGACCCCGACGACGCGCGAGCCGACCTCGGCGCACTCGATCGTCTTCAGCAGGCCGGGCAGCAGCTGGCTCTCGTCGAGCACGAACACCGCCTCCTCGCCGGAGGTGAAGTTCGTCGACTCGATGACGTCGCCCGTCGTCCCGTCGTAGAAGCTGTAGTCGACCGAGATCACCGACGGGTAGGGCACCTCCTCGCCCGTGCCGTCGGAGACGACGCTCACCTGGGTGGTGTCGGGCTCGAGCGGCGCGTCGAAGTCGACCGTCGGCAGGGCGCCGAAGTCGCCGGTGACCGACACGGCATCCGACTCGGGTCCGGATGCGGCGCAGGTGCGCGCGTCGGCGGTCGCACCGTCGGTCGGGGTCGACGTCGTGTCGGGGTCGGCGGACGAGCAGCCGACGAGGGCGACCGCGAGCGCGGCGACGGTCAGGATGGGCAGGGCGCGGGGCACGACGGACTCCTCGGATGCTGTGGGGACACCCCATCCTCCCCCATGGAACCTTGGCACGCGGTGCGAGCCCGCCTCGGCGGCCGTCCAGCGACCGCCGCCTAGACTCGGGGCATGGCCTTCAGCGTGCCCCAGGAGCGCAAGCTCGTCACGGAACTCCCCGGTCCGAAGTCCCGCGCCCTGCAGGAGCGCCGCGTGGCGAGCGTGTCGCGCGGGGCGGGCACGCTCGCCAACATCTACATGGATCACGGGGCCGGCGCGATCCTCGTCGACGTCGACGGCAACCAGCTCATCGACCTCGGCTGCGGCATCGGGGTGACCACGATCGGGCACGCGCACCCGGAGGTCGCCGCGGCGGTCGCCGAGCAGGCCGCGAAGCTCACCCACACGCTCTTCACGGTCACGCCCTACGAGAACTACGTGCGCGTCGCCGAGAAGCTCGCCGAGATCACCCCCGGCGACTTCGAGAAGCACACCATCCTGGTGAACTCGGGCGCCGAGGCGGTCGAGAACGCGGTCAAGATCGCGCGCCGCTTCACCGGGCGCCGCGCCATCGTGAGCCTCGACCACGCCTTCCACGGCCGCACCAACCTCACGATGGCGATGACCTACCGCCCGTGGCCCGAGCGCGCCGGCATGGGCCCGTTCCCGGGCGAGCTCTACTCGGTTCCGATCTCCTACCCGTTCCGCGACGGGCTGACGGGCGAGGAGGCGGCCGCCAAGACGATCGACTACATCGAGACCCACATCGGAGCCACCGAGGTCGCGGCGTTCTTCGCCGAGCCGATCCAGGGCGACGGCGGCATCATCATCCCGGCGCCCGGCTACTTCGCCGCCATCAAGCGCTTCTGCGAGCAGAACGGCATCGTCTTCGTCGCCGACGAGATCCAGGCGGGCATCGCCCGCACCGGCGCCTGGTACTCGATCGAGCACCACGGCGTCGTGCCCGACCTCGTGACGAGCGCCAAGGGCATCGCGGGCGGTCTGCCGCTCGCCGCCGTCACGGGACGCGCCGACATCATGGACGCCGTGCAGCCCGGCGGCATCGGCGGCACGTTCGGCGGCAACCCGGTGTCGACGGCGGCCGCCCTCAAGGTCTTCGAGATCATCGAGCGCGACGACCTGATCGGCGAGGCGCAGCGCGTCGAGCGCACGCTCACCGCGCGGCTCGCGGACTGGACCGAGCGCTTCGGCGTGGTCGGCGAGGTGCGCGGCAAGGGGGCGATGTTCGGCATCGAGCTCGTGCAGCCGGGAACCACGACGCCGAACCCGGAGGCGCTCGCCGCGGTGCTGCGCCACGCGACCGCGAACGGCGTCATCCCGCTCGACGCCGGATCGTGGGATTCGGTGCTGCGGCTGCTGCCGAGCGTCGTCATCGGCGACGAGCTGATCGACGACGCGGTCGGCGTGCTCGAAGAGGCCCTCACCGCCCTCTGAGCCATGACCGACGAGCTGACCGACCGCTTCCGCCAGCCGGCGAGCGACCCGTTCCCCGAGGAGTTCGGCTCCTCGCAGCCCGTGCCGCCGATCCGTCCCCGGCGCAGGCGGCGCCACGTCGGCCGCTGGGTCGGCGGGGCGCTCGTGGCCCTCCTGGTCGCGGGCTTCGTGGCCGCGGCACCGTGGGACGCCGGCCGCCGGCAGGCCTACGCCGACCAGTGGATCGTCTGGACCGACCCGCCGTCCGCCCGGGCCGAGCAGCTCGCCGAGGAGCTCACGCTCACCGAGACCGGACGCCGCATCTTCTTCGCGAGCCGCCCGCAGGTCGACGACGCGAGCGACTTCCAGGTGCACTGCCCGATCGACGCCGACGTGGTGCTCGGCTGCTACGACCGGCAGCGCATCTACGTCTACGACGTGACCGACGACCGCCTGGCGGGCACCGTGGAGGCCACGGCGGCCCACGAGCTGCTGCATGCCGTGTACGACCGCATGGACGCCGACGAGCGCTCCCGGATCGACGCCCTCGTCGCGTCGTACGTCGCGACCCTCCCCGAGACCGACGCCGACGTGCAGGTGGTCGCCGGCTATCCGGAGTCGCAGCGCGCGGACGAGTGGCACTCCCGCCTCGGCACGGGGCACGACGGACTCCCCGCCGAGCTGGAGACGCACTACGCCGAGATCTTCGGGAACCGCACCCAGGTGCTCGCCTACGCATCCGGGTCGACCGAGCAGCTCGACGGCTACAGCACGCGGATCGAGCAGCTGAGCGCCGAGCTCGACGCGGCCTACGCCGACCTCGAGGCCCGCTCGGCGGCCTACGACGCCGACCTCGCGGCCCTCGACGCCGACATCGACGAGTTCAACGAGCGTGCCGACGCGGGCGACTTCGACTCGCAACAGCAGTTCGAGTCGGAGCGGCAGAAGCTGCTCGACCGGCAGGACGCCCTCGAGGACGACCGGGTGCAGTTGAACGCCGACGTCGACTCCTACAACGACAAGCTGGCCGAGCTGCAGTCCCTCGACGCGGAGCGCGCCGAGCTGTTCTCCCACCTCGACAGCCACTCCGCGCCCTGAGGCGCCCGCCTCACGAGAGCGGGTCGTCGGCGAGCCGGATCACCGGCTCGTGGTGCACGAGGAAGTTCACCGAGGAGGCGATGAAGCACAGCTTCGACGCCTCGCGGTGCGCGTCGAGCGCGTCGGCGGGGTCGCCCGCCGCGATCGTCACCACCGGATGCAGCGTCACCTCGGTGAAGTGCCCTCCGCCGTCCGGGGTCTGCACCATCCGCCCGGTGGCGTCGTCGGTGTAGGCGACGACGACGATCCCCCGGGTGACCGCGACGTGCAGATAGCTGAGCAGGTGGCACTGGCTCAGCGCCGTGAGCAGCAGGTCCTCCGGGTTCCACCGGGCCGGGTCGCCCCGGAACGCCCGATCGCTCGACCCGGCGATCTCGTGCAGCTTGCCCTCGGCCCGCACCACGAGCTCGCGCCCGTACTCGCGGTAGCCCGAGGTGCCGGTTCCGCGATTGCCCGTCCATTCGACGGAAACCGCGTAATTGTGGCGGTGATCCATGGGAATCCTCACTCTGAGCAGGCCACCGCGACGGAATCAGCAGCATTCGATGCCGCCTCGCGGGAGGTAGGATCGCAGCCATGACCGACACTCTGACCTCCCCCACGGTAGCGCCGCTCGTCCTGGAACGCCGCGTCGTCACCGCGATCCCCGGACCGCGGTCGATCGAGCTGCAGGAGCGACGTCGCCGGGTCGTGTCGGACGGCGTCTCGAGCGCCCTGCCCGTCTACATCGAGCGCGCCCACGGCGCGATCCTGCGCGACGTCGACGGCAACCAGTTCATCGATCTCGGCGCGGGCATCGGCGTCACCACGATCGGGCACACGGATGACGCGGTCGTCGCCGCCGCATCCGCGCAGCTGACCGAGGTCACCCACACCCTCTTCACCATCACCCCCTACGAGGAGTACGTGCGCGTCGCCGAGCTGCTCGCGGCCCACACCCCCGGCGATTTCGCGAAGAAGACCGTGCTCGTGAACTCCGGCGCGGAGGCGGTCGAGAACGGCGTCAAGATCGCGCGCAAGTTCACCGGACGCAGCGGCGTCGCCGTGCTCGAGCACGCCTACCACGGGCGCACCAACCTCACGATGGCGATGAACTTCAAGGCGATGCCGTACTCGCTGGGCTACGGCCCCTTCGCGGGCGACGTCTACCGCGCGCCGAACTCGTACCCGCTGCACGACGGGCTCTCGGGCGCCGCCGCCGCCGCGCGCACGATCGGCTACCTCGAGAAGACGGTCGGCGCGTCCGACCTCGCCTGCCTCGTCGTCGAGCCCATCCAGGGCGAGGGCGGCTTCGTGGTGCCGGCCGACGGCTACCTGCCGGCGCTGCAGGAGTGGTGCACGGCCAACGGCATCGTCTTCATCGCCGACGAGATCCAGTCGGGTATGGCCCGCACGGGCACCTACTTCGCGAGCGAGCACTTCGGCCTCGTGCCCGACCTCGTGCTCTCGGCGAAGGGGATCGCCGGCGGCCTGCCCCTCGCGGGCGTCACCGGCCGGGCCGAGATCATGGACGCCTCGCAGCCGGGCGGCCTCGGCGGCACCTTCGGCGGCAACCCGGTGGCCTGCGCCGCGGCGGTGGCCGTCTTCGAGCGCATCGAGGCGGACGGCCTGCTCGCCGAGGCGGCGCGCATCGAGGCGGGGCTCCGTCCCGCGCTCGAGGCGCTGCGCGAACGCCACCCGGTCATCGCCGAGGTGCGCGGCATCGGCGCGATGATCGCGGTCGAGTTGCTCGACCCGGAGACGCACGAGCCGCGGGCCGACCTGCCCGCCAAGATCGCGGCGGAGGCGGCGAAGCGGGGCGTGCTGGTGCTCACCGCCGGCACCTACGGCAACGTGCTGCGCTTCCTGCCGAGCCTCGCGCTCACCGACGAGCTGCTCGCCGACGCGCTCGACGTGCTCGCCGAGTCGTTCGCCGCGGCAGGGGCGTGAGCGCCGCGCTCGACGCCTCGACCTCGGCCCCGCTCGCTGTCGTCGAGCGCTCCGGATGGCCGGAGTCGCATCATCTCGGTGCCGCCGCGCTGGTCGACGCCGACGGCGCGCTGGCGCGGGCGCTCGGCGATCCGGAGGCGCTGATCTACCCGCGCTCGACGCTCAAGCTCGTGCAGGCCACCGCGGTCGAGCTGCTCGGCGTCGTGCTCGACGCCGAGCAGACGGTGCTCTCCTCCGCGAGCCATGCGGGAACTCCCCGGCACGTCGCGGTCGTCGAGCGGATGCTCGCCGACGCGGGCCTCGACGCCGACGCCCTGCGCTGCCCGGCCGACTGGCCGTCGGATCCCGCGGCGCGACGGGCGGCATCCGCGCCGTCGCGGCTGACGATGAACTGCTCGGGCAAGCACGCGGGGTTCCTTGCGGCCGCCGTCGCCCACGGCTGGGATCTCGAGAGCTACCTCGACCCCGCGCATCCGGTGCAGCAGCAGGTGCTCGCGCTCACGGCCGAACTGTCCGGCGACGAGCTCGTCCATCTCGGCGTCGACGGCTGCGGCGCGCCCGTCCCCGTGCTGAGCCTCGCCGGTCTCGCACGCGCGGCATCCCGCGCTGCCCGCTCCGGAACCGTGCTCGGCGACGCCATCCGCGCGAACCCCTGGGCCCTCGACGGTCCGGGGCGTGCCAACACCGTCACGATCGAGCGCACGGGGCTCGTCGCCAAGCTCGGCGCCGAGGGCGTGCTCGTGCTGGTGACCCCCGGGGGCGAGGCGGTCGCCGTGAAGGCGCTGGACGGCTCGCACCGCGCCACCACCCCGGTCGGCCTGGAACTGCTCGTGCGCGAGGGTCTGCTCGCCCGCGAGACCGCCGACGACACCCTCGCCGCCCTCGCCGACCCCTGGACCACCCTGCGCCTCGCGTTCTGAGGCCCGTCGCGGAGCGACGAGCTACCCGAACAGCGCGGCGACCGCCTCGCGGAATGCCACGGTGTGGCGCTCGACGTCGGCGGAGGTGGTCGCGGGGCTCATCAACGCCATGTTGTGGAACGGCGTGATGAGGATCCCGCGGTTGAGGGCGTGCAGGTGCAGGTACTGCTGCAGGGCGAAGTCGTCGGCGTCGGCCGCCTCGCGCCCGTTCGCGGGCGGCGTCGGGCGGAAGCTGTACTCCGCGCGGGCGCCGAGCCGGGTCACCTGCCACGGCACGTCGAACTCGTCGATCGCCGCCTGCACCCCGGCCGTCCACTCCTCGGCGCGCGCGATCATGCCGGGGTAGACCTCGGGCGTCAGCACCTCCGAGAGCGTCGCCCGGATGCCGGCGGTCGACACCGCGTTGCCGGCGAGCGTGCCGCCGACGCCGCCGACGTCGAGATCCTCGCGGCCCTCGCCCCGCCACTCGAGGCTGTCGCGCACCCGCTCCGCGAGCCCGCGGGTCATCCCCCAGGCGCCCGCCGGGATGCCGCCGCCGATCGTCTTGCCCACCACGACGACGTCGGGGCGCAGCCCGTCGCGCGCGGTCATGCCTCCGGGGCCGGCGCACAGGGTGTGGGTCTCGTCGATGACGAGGATCGTGCCGGTGCGGTCGCAGGCGGCCCGCACGGCCTCGTGCCATCCGGGTTGCGGCAGCACGATGCCGATGTTGGTCATCGCCGGTTCGATGAGCACCGCCGCCACCTCGCCGGTCTCGAGCGCCGCCTCGAGCCCCGGGAGGTCGTCGAACTCCACGACGACCGTGGTCTCGTCGAGCGGCACCGGCGGGCCGATGTTGCGACGCCGGGACACCACCCGGCCGTCGTCGTCGAGCGTCGCGTAGGCCTCGTCGACGGTGCCGTGGTAGCAGTGGTCGATCACGAGCACCTTGCGCCGACCGGTCGCCTGGCGCGCGTAACGCAGCACGTGCCGGTTGGCATCCGTCGCCGAGAGCGTGAACTGCCACTCGGGCAGGCCGAAGCGCTCGGCGAGCAGGCCCGCGGCGACCGCGGCGTCCTCGGTGGGCAGCATGAAGGTCGAGCCGCGCGCGAGCCGCTCGGTGATCGCGGCGACGGACGCCGCCGGGGCGTGCCCTACCATGGCACCGGTGTCGCCGAGGCAGAGGTCGACGTGGTCGATGCCGTCGGCGCAGCGGAAGTGCGCGCCCGCGGCCTCCTCCACGTACACCGGCCAGTCCCCCGGCCACTTCGCCATCCAGAGCATCGGCACGCCGTCCGGCAGGTGCTCGCGCGCCGCGTTCCACAGCTCGCCGGAGCGCGGGTGGAGGCGGCGGAAGGTCTCGAGCTCCGCATCCCACAGCTCCGTGAGACGCGCGCGGTCGCGGTACACGTTCAGCCCGTCTTCGCGAGCTTCCGACGGCGCACCCCGGCCGACAGCTGCGCGGCGACCACGATCACGATCGCGAGCACGAACACGGCGGAGGCGATGACGTTCGACTGCGGCGGGATGCCGCGGCTCGCCGCGACGTACACGAACTTCGGGAAGGTCTCGGCGTTGCCCGAGACGAAGTTGGTGATGATGAAGTCGTCGAAGCTGAGCGCGAAGCACAGCAGCGCCGCCGCGAGGATGCCGGGCATGAGCAGCGGCAGCGTGACCCGCCAGAACACCTGCGCGGGGCTCGCGTAGAGGTCGCGTCCGGCTTCCTCGAGCGCGGGGTCGAGGCTCGCCACGCGTGCCCGCACCGTCACCACGACGAAGCTGATGCAGAACATGATGTGCGCGACGATGATCGTCCAGAGCCCCCGCTCGACCCCCATGTTGACGAACTGCGAGCCGAGGCCCGAGCCCAACACGACCTCGGGGGTCGCCATGGGCAGGAACAGCAGGATCGTGATGAGCGTCGTGAAGCGGAAGGTGTAGCGCACGATCGCGATGGCGATCATCGTGCCGAGGATCGTCGCCACCACGGTGGCCACGACGCCCACGATGATGCTGTTGCCGAACGACTCGCACACGCGCGCGTCGTCGCAGATCTTCAGCCAGTTGTCGAGCGTGAAGCCGCGCCACACGATGTTGGTGCGCCGCGCGTCGTTGAACGAGAACACGATCGTGTAGACGATCGGGATCATCATGATGGCGAGCGCGAGCAGCGAGTACGCGCCGACCACCCACGCACCCGCGCCCCCTCGTCCGCTGCGCGCGCGTCCCCGCGGTGCGGGCGCCGATTCGGCGGTGGCGAGGGCGGCCGCCTCCTGCGTGCTCACAGCAGGTCCTCCGATCCGCTCCGGGCCACGTAGGCGACGACGGGGATGAGGATCGCGATCATGAGCAGGATCGAGACCGCGGCCGAGAGCGGGTAGAAGCTCTGGAAGAACATGTCGTTGATGACGTTGCCGGCCATCACGGTGTTCGTCGACCCCAGGAAGTCCTTGCTCGCGTTCACGTAGTCGCCGGAGGCGGGGATGAAGGTCAGCAGGGTGCCGGACACGACGCCGGGCAGCGAGAGCGGCAGGATGATGCGCCAGAAGCGCTGGGCGGGTCCCGCGTAGAGGTCGCCGCCGGCCTCGACGTAGCGCAGATCGAGCCGCTCGAGCGAGGTGTAGATCGGCAGCGTCATGAACGGGATGTAGTTGTAGGTGAGACCGAAGATCACGGTGAACGCGGTGCCGTTGAGGTAGTCCTCGGGCCCCAGGATGCCGATCGCCTGCAGGAAGCTGACGACGGGGCCCTCGTCGGCGAAGATCGCCTTCCAGGCGAGGGTGCGCAGCAGGAAGCTGATGAAGAAGGGGGCGATCACGAGGATCAGCACGAGGCTCTGCCAGAGCGGGAAGCGGCGCAGCGTCACCCCGATGAAGTACGCCAGCGGGTAGCTGATGAGCAGCGCGAGGATCGTCGCCAGCAGCGAGTACCCGAAGGTGCGCAGGAAGATCTCGCCGAATCGGCCGATCGCCTCCGCGTAGTTCTCCCAGCGGAAGGCGTACACGTACTCGCCGACCTCGAAGTCGCCGCCCGGCTCCTTGAAGCTCGTGAGCACGAGCGACACGAGAGGGGCCACGAAGGTCGCGAGCAGGTACACCACGCCGGGCGCGAGCAGGATGATCGCGACGTAGCTGCGCCGACGCGGGGCCGCCGCCGAGAGGTCGGGGCCCGAGTTGGCGAATGCGCCGAATGCCACCTCAGGCCTCGTCCAGCTCGTCCTCGAGGCGCTGCCGCCGCTGCACGGCGATCGTGCGCGTGTCGTCGTCGCCGGCGAACTTCGGCTCGGGCTCGGGCTCGTCGGCGAGGCCGAAGCCGTGCTCGACGCGCCACGACACGTAGACCTCGGCACCCGGCTCGGCGACGGGGCCGAACACCATGTTCTGGGCGAACACGGTGAGCACCGGAAGCCCCGGCACCTGCACGAGGTACTGCGTGCTGACGCCCGTGAACGAGACGTCGATCACGGTCCCCGGCCCGAGGATGTTGACCCCCGCCGTCGACTCCGGCTTGGCCGTGTGCAGCGTGAGCTTCTCGGGGCGCACGCCGATGGTCACCTCGCCCGCGTGGCGCTGGGCGCGTTCGCGGGGCACCTTGATGCCGAGCCCCGCGATGTCGACCGTCATCGAATCCTTCTCGGTGGAGACGACGTCGCCCGTGAAGAGGTTCGACTGGCCGAGGAAGTTCGCGACGAAGGTGGTGCGCGGCAGCTCGTAGAGCTCCTCGGGCGCACCCATCTGCTCGATGCGGCCCTTGTTCATCACCGCGACCGTGTCGGCCATGGTCATGGCCTCCTCCTGGTCGTGGGTCACGTGCAGGAAGGTGAGGCCGACCTCGCTCTGGATCGACTTCAGCTCGAGCTGCATCTGGCGGCGCAGCTTCAGGTCGAGGGCGCCGAGCGGCTCGTCGAGCAGCAGGAGCGCCGGTCGGTTGACGACGGCCCGTGCGAGCGCCACGCGCTGCTGCTGACCTCCCGAGAGCTGCGCGGGCCGACGCCCCGCGACGTGGTCGAGTTCGACGAGGCGCAGCGCCTCGTGCGCCAGCTCGCGCGCGCTCGAGATCCCGCGGCGCTTCAGCCCGAACTCGACGTTGCCGAGCACGGTCATGTGCGGGAACAGCGCGTAGCTCTGGAACACCGTGTTCACGGGGCGCTGATGCGGCTTCGAGGTCGTGACGTCCTTGCCGCCGATCAGGATGCGCCCCGCGGTCGGCTCCTCGAGCCCGGCGACGAGGCGCAGGGTCGTGGTCTTGCCGCATCCGGAGGGTCCGAGCAGGGCGAAGAAGGATCCGGCGGGGATCGTCAGGTTCAGGTTCTCGATCGCCGTGAACCCGGGGAAGCGCTTCGTGACGCCGACCAGCTCGAGGTCGGCCCCCGACTCGTCGAACGATCCGGCCATCAGGCCCCGATCAGGACCGACTGGAACTCGGCACCGAAGGACTGCTCCTCCGCGGGAGTCAGGCTGCGGAACCGCTTGACCGTCGACAGCGTCTCCTCGTTCGGGAAGATCAGCTGGTTGTCGACGAGCTCGGGGTCGATCGCCTCGGCGGCCTCCTTGGCCCCCACCACCGGCGTGATGTAGTTGACCCAGGCGGCCACCTCGGCGGCGATCTCGGGGTCGTAGTAGAAGTTGATGAGCTTCTCGGCGTTCGCCTTGCGGCTCGAGCCGATCGGCACGATGAAGTTGTCGTTCCAGATCGTGCCGCCGGCCTCCGGGATCGCGAACTCCCACTTGTCGCCGTTCTCGGCGTTGAGGGTGGTCACGTCGCCCGACCAGACGATCGCGGCGAGGGTGTCCTCGTTGGCGAGGTCGTCGATGTACGAGTTGCCCTTGATGTTGCGGATCTGCCCGACCTCGACCTGCTTGCGGAAGATGTCGTTGGCGGCCGCGAACTCGTCGTTGCCCCAGTCGCCCGAGATGTCGACGCCGTTCTGCAGCATGATGAGCCCGATCGTGTCGCGCATCTCGCTGAGCACACCGACCCGGCCCTTGAGGGCGGGGTTCCAGAGGTCGTCGACCGACTTGAGGCCGTTCGGGATCTTGGCCTTGTTCCAGCAGATACCGGCGAAGCCGCCCTGCCAGGGCAGCGAGTACTTCCGGCCCGGGTCGAAGTCGACGTCCGAGAGGCTCGGCTCGAGGTTCGACTTGTTCGGGATGTTGGCCGCATCGAGCTCCTGGCCGTAGCCGAGGCGGATCCAGCGGCTGATCATCCAGTCGGTGAGGCAGACGGTGTCGGCACCGATGTCCTGGCCGAGCGCGAGCTGGTCCTTGACCTTCGCGTAGTAGGAGTTGTTGTCGTCCACGTCGACGCGGTAGTCGACCGTGATGCCCGTCTCGTCCTGGAACTGCTGGAGCGTCGGGTGGTCGCCCGCGTCGTCCTCGTCGAGGTAGAGCGACCAGTTCGCCCAGGTCAGGGTCGGGTCGTTCGCGGAGTTGTCCTTCGCCGGAGTCGGCTTGCTGCTGCCCCCGGTCGAGCAGGCCGCGAGGGTGAGCGCCGCGGTGCCGATGCCGGCGCCCTGCAGGAGGGTGCGTCGACTGACCTGAGCGCGACGGGCCTGGATGACGAGGCTGCGGATGAGCGGATCTTCGGGAAGAGACCGGGACATGTGATGGAGCTCCTTCACGTGGTGCGCGGGCGGGGCAGCGATGCCGTGCGTTGATATTTGCACATCCCCGGGCGCATCACGACCGCAACGGGCAAAAGCGTCCATTTCGAAACATAGATTTCACGAAATCAGCACAACTCGAGGGATTCCTCTTCGGATTCCTCTGTCTGGCGGCGTTACTCTTGCGGCATGAGAATCGGTGTGCCGAGCGAGGTCAAGAACAACGAGTTCCGGGTCGCCATCACCCCGTCGGGGGTCCACGACCTCACGACGGCGGGTCACGACGTGCTCATCCAGTCGGGTGCGGGCCTCGGATCCTCGATCACGGACGACGACTACACCTCGGCGGGCGCGACGATCGTGGCGGACGCCGACGCGGCGTGGGGCGACGCCGAGCTCGTGCTCAAGGTCAAGGAGCCGATCGAGAGCGAGTACGGGCGCTTCCGCGACGGCCTCGTGCTCTTCACCTACCTGCACCTGGCCGCCGAGCCCGAGCTCACGCACGCCCTCATCGAAAGCGGCGTCACGGCGATCGCCTACGAGACGGTGCAGCTCGCCTCCGGCGCGTTGCCGCTGCTCGCGCCGATGAGCGAGGTCGCGGGGCGCCTGGCCCCGATCGTGGGCGCCAACGTCATGATGCGGCCGCACGGCGGCCCCGGCCTGCTCGTGCCCGGGGTGCCGGGAACCCGGCCCGCGCACGTCGTGGTGCTCGGAGGCGGCGTCGCCGGCACCAACGCGGTCGCCGTCGCGGTCGGCCTCGGCGCCCAGGTGACGGTGCTCGACACCAACATCCAGCGTCTGCGCGAGCTCGACGCCCTCTACGCGGGTCGGGTGCGCACGATCGCGTCGAACAGCTTCGAGATCGAGAGGGCCGTGCTCGACGCCGACCTCGTCGTCGGCTCCGTGCTCGTGCCCGGAGCCAAGGCGCCGAAGCTCGTGACGAACCAGCTCGTGGAGCGCATGAAGCCGGGCAGCGTGCTCGTCGACATCGCGATCGACCAGGGCGGGTGCTTCGAGGACTCGCATCCGACGACGCACGCCGACCCCACCTTCCCGGTGCACGGCTCGCTCTTCTACTGCGTGGCCAACATGCCCGGCGCGGTCGCGAACACCTCGACCTACGCGCTCACCAACGCGACCCTCCCCTATGTGCGCGCCATCGCCGACAACGGATGGCGGGAGGCGCTGCGCACGGACGCCGCGCTCGCGCGCGGGCTCAACGTGCACGCCGGCCACGTGGTCAACGCGGCCGTCGCGACGGCTCACGGGCTGGAGGCCGAGGAGGCTCCGCTCGGCCTGGCCTGATCCCGATCTCGGGCGACGAGCAGCCGCACGCGCTCGACGCGGTCGGCCCGGACGCGCCAGGCGTCGCCGTCCCCGAGCGGCGGGGCCGAGCGCGACCGGGTGAGGGTGCGCAGCTCGGCCGACGAGCACCCCTGCAGCAGGAGCCATCCCTCGCGGCGCGCCTCCGCGAGCGTCGCGTGGGCGGCCAGCCATCCGTCGGCGTCCGCGACGCGCACCGCCGCCGGGGCTGCTCCGGGCGGCGCGGCGTCCACACCCGCCGCGGCGAGGGCGTCGAGCCAGCGCTGCGGGTCGGGGGTGACGAGCGCCCAGCGACCCTCGGGGAGCCGGATCCCGGGGGGCGCGGACCGCCAGACCGGCGGTCGTGCGGGCGCCAGGGCGAACTGCGCGTCGTGCCCGCGCCAGACCGCTGAGCCGGGGCGTCGGTCCGCGCGGAAGGTGGGGGCATCCGCTCCCGCGAGCAGGTGCTCGTCGCGATCGGCGAGACGGAGGACCACGCGTTGCTCGAACGTGCCCGCCGCCCCCTGCAGGCCGCCCGTCCCGCGCGCGCTCGCCGCGAGCGCCACTCCCCCGCGCCGTCCCTCGCGCGCGGCCCGCGCCAGGAGCTCGACGAGCTGCGCACGCTGCTCGCCGTCGACGCGCGCCAGCAGCAGGTCGAGGTCGTCGACGGCCACGAGGCTGCGCTCCGCGGCGGGAGGCTCGGTGAGCGCCGCCCACAGCTCCGCGGGCTCGTCGACGACCCAGCGGGTCGCGCACGCGCTCGCGGCGACGAGGGTCGAGAGCGCTTCGCTCCGCCCCGATCCCGTGGCGCCGACGAGCAGGACGGCGCCCGCCCAGGGGTCGAGTGCGAACGGCTCGCGCCGTTGCAGCTCGGGTACGTCCACGAGGCCCACGACCGGCCCGCCCCCGGGGAGTCGCGGCATCTCGGCGAGCGTGAGCCGCGCGGGGAGCGGATCGACCCATGGGCGGTCGGCGGGGCGCGGAGCGTCCGCCCAGCGCGCCGCGATCCGCTCGGCCAGACCGGGGCCGGATCGCGCGAGCTGAACCTCGCGGACGCCGTCGGCGTCCCGCAGCACCGCCCGGCCGGGGAAGGCTGCGGGGAGCGCGGCCGCATCCGGCACGCCGACGACGGCCACGCTGTCCGCGGGGTCGATCACCCGCAGGCACAGGCGCACGGTGACGTTCGCCGCGATGGCGTCGCGGATGACGCCCGCCGGACGCTGCGTGCCGAGCACGAGGTGCAGGCCGAGCGTGCGCCCGCGCGCGGCGAGGTCCGCGAAGACGCCGTGGAGCCCCGGATCCGCGGCGACGAGCGCCGCGAACTCGTCGACCACGATGACGAGCCGCGGGAGCACGCCATGCGCGAGCGCCCCGATCTCGGCGACGCCGTGCTGAGCGAGGATCCCCTCGCGGCGCCGGAGCTCGGCGCGCAGGCTCCGGACCGCGCGCTCCGCGGTCGACGGATCGAGGTCGCTGACCACGCCGACCACGTGCGGGAGCCCCGAGAGGGGCGCGAACGCGGCGCCGCCCTTGAAGTCGACGAGCAGGAACGCGAGCTCCGTCGGGGAGCGCCGCTCGGCGAGCGCGAGCACCCAGCTCACGAGCAGCTCGCTCTTGCCCGACCCGGTCGTGCCGGCGACGAGGGCGTGGGGTCCGTCCCGCTCCAGGTCGATCTGCACGGGCGATGCGCCGTCGTGTCCGAGCGTCGCCGCCGAGGATGCCGCGTCGCCCGCATCCGCGAGCAGCTCGGACAGCTCCATCGAGGCCGGGATGGCCCCGGGCGGCCGCCACCCGGCGTCCACCGCCGCGGTCGCGAGGCGTAAGGCATGCGCCGAGGCCTCGGCCCGCGCGAGGAACGACGGTCGCCACCCCGTGCAGACGCCCGCGGCGCTCGGTGCCTCCTCGCCCCCGCCGAGGTCGAGGCCCGCCACGCCGAGGAGGACCGCGACCCGTCGCAGCTGCAGCACCGGCCCGGCGGCGGTCTCGACGCGCCACTCCCGTCCCGGGGCGCAGCGCGCGGGGAGGGCCGACGCCCACTCCTCGTCGGGGGGCACGGTGACCGACGCGGTGCCGGGCGCGCAGCGCGCGACCGCCTGCAGTACGAGCGCGCGCGACAGCGCCCGGACGAGCGGGTCGAGCCCGGCCACGACGAGCTCGTCGCCGGGCGGGAGCAGGATCGGCACCCGGCGGAGGGTCTGCACCGCCGCGCGCAGCTCGGCGATCTCGGGGGCGAGCTCGGGCGTCTCGCCCTCGGCGACCAGCTCGATGCCCGACGGCACGTCCCCCGTGCCGATCCACCAGCCCGCGTCCGAGCGCGGGGTGAGCGCCGAGAGCGACGGGACGCGCTCCTCCTGCTCGCGACGACGCGCGGCGAGGCCGGCATCCGCGAGCCGCCGCAGCTCGGCGAGGTCGTCGCGGGCGGCCCGGAGCCGCTGCCGCCGCTCGCGACGCGCTCCGCGGCGCCCGTCGAGCGCCGACCCCGCCGCGACGAGCGGCCCCAGCAGGGCGAACAGCAGGGTGTACGGCGACGCGGTGACGAGCCAGAGCACCCCCGCGAACACGAGCGGCGCGGCCATCGCGACCACGGGGATGCGCGCACGCGGGGCGGGCGGGTCGACGACGGGGAGCGCGAGGCGTTCGGGCGGCAGGTGCACGCCACCATCCGAGCGCGATCCCCCATCCGGTGCGATCCGGCCATCCGCCGTCCGGGGAGCGGCTCGCGACCCGCGGGATGGGGACGATCAGCTGACGATGAAGAACTGCTCGCCCATCTCGACGCGGCTCCCCCGCGAGATGACGTAGCGTCTGCCGGGTTCGCAGCGCACCGGCGCCGCGTCGGGCTGGCGCACGACGGTGCCGTTGGTCGAGTAGCGGTCGCTGACCCAGAACCGCCCGGACTCCTGGCCGAACTCGACGTGCGACTTCGAGACCGACTTGCCGACGTCGAAGATCGACACCAGCTCGTCGACGTACTCGCCCGGCTCCGGCGACGGGTTGCGTCCGATCAGGCCGTTCCCGACCACGACGACGCTCTCCCCGGTGCTGAACTGCAGCACGTAGCGCTCCCCGCGGCGGGGGGACGCGACGATCCGCGTGCTCTCGATGTCCTCGAGTGGTGCGGGCGCGAGGAACGAGGTCTCGGGCAGCGGGGCGGACTCGACGTCGTCTTCGTCCTCGGGACGCGGATCCGGTTCGGGGTCGGGATCCGGCTCGGGCGCCTCCTCCGGATCCGCGACGGGCAGGGGTTCGGGCTCGGACTCGGTTTCGGGCTCGGCGTTCGGCTCCGGCGAGGGCGCGGGCACGGGGGGCGCCGTCGGCTGCGCCGCGATCGGGCGCAGCACGAAACCGCACTCCCCGCAGAAGATGTCGCCCTCGACGATGGGGCTCCCGCACTGCGGGCAGTGCGGGGCCTGCAGCTCCGGCGCGATCGGGGTCGTCGGGCGGGGCGGTGCCGCATCCCCGTGACCGACCGATCGACCGCACTCGACGCAGAACAGGGCGCCGGGCGGAAGGGGCGTCCCGCAGTATCCGCAGTTCATGGGCGGGCCCCCGGTCGGCGCAGCAGCATGCGCACCGATCCGCCCCCGAGGGAGCGCACCGAGATGAGCGCGCGCAGCCGCTCGCGGCGCGTACGCCCCGAGTCGAGCGAGGTGCGCAGCTCGCCCACCGCGACCCACACGCGCTCGGCGTCAGCCTCGCTCGGCGCGTCGGGCGCGAAGACGGCACGGTCGACGACCGCCGCCAGCACGCGCGACGGCAGAGTTCCGACGGCAGCAGCCAGCTCGGCGCGGGTCGCCGAGGGCGGGGGTGCGAGACCGTGGTCGACGACGAGGTCGGCGAACTCGTCCCATCCGCCCCGGATGCGTCCCAGCGTGCTCGGCTCCGTCTTGCGCAGGTGCCGTCGCCGCAGCTTCGCGCCCACCACCACGAGGAACGGCGCGAGCGCGATGAACAGCACGAGCAGCACGACGCCGGTGATGCGCAGCGTCTGCAGCAGCACCTCGAGCCCGGCGTCGACCGCCTGCGGTTCGTCGGCCGTCGTGTCGGGGTCGAGCTGCTCCTCGCGCGGGTCGGGGCGGTCGGCGGGCGGCGGCACGATCGACTCCGGGCGCGACACGGGCGTCGGATCCTCCGGCTGCTCCTCGGGGATCGGACGAACCGGCGGCACCGGATCGACGGCGACCCAGCCGTACTGCGCGGTGTCCACCTCGATCCAGGCCGTGATGTCCGAGCCGCGCACGACCGTCGTGCTGCCGGTCCCCGCCGACTCCGGCGCGAACCCCAGCACGACGCGCGCCGGGAACCCGAGCCGGGTCGCCATGAGCGACGCCGCCACCGCGTACTGCTCCGCGTCGCCGATCATCCGGTTGCCCGAGAACAGCTCCGCGATCCGGTCGAGGGAGTGGCCGGATCGGCTGGGGGGCTCGTCGTCGGCCAGCCCGTGGCTGATGTAGCCCTCGGCCCGCAGACCCTGGATCGCCGCCACGAGCTGGGCGCCGGCCCCGTCGACGCCCTCGACGTAGCCGTCGAGGGCGGTCGTGAGCTCTTCGGGCGGGTCGGCGATGCGCGGCACCGGCGCGGAGCCCGGGACCGCCGTGCGGAGGGTGTCGAGGCTGGGGTCGTCGGGCAGCACGGCGTCGATGCGGTAGCTGTCTCCCGCGGCGACCCCTGCGAGGTCGACCGCGGTGCCGCTCGTGTCGTTGAACGCGAAGCCGTCGTCGAGCCGGGTGCTGTCGGCCCCCGAGAAGCTCAGGTCCTCCATGATCCCCACCGTCGGCACCCAGACGCCCTGGTAGCCCTCGACGGTGACGTCGACGCTCACCCGGTCCGAGCCGGCGGAGGACTGGTCGAGCCGCGACGGCACGCGCACGAAGGTGCCCGACGCCGAGTCGACGGTGGCGCTGCCCACCGCGTAGACGACGCCGTCGTAGCTGTCGAGGGTCGCGATCCGGATGCGCGCGCCCGCCGGCAGCCCTGTCACGTCGAGCATCACCTCGTCGACCCGGTCGTCGCGCAGGTAGCGCCGGAATCCGGACAGGGGGCTCGCGTAGTCGCGCGGGTCGAACGGCTGGGCGACGACGTTCCGCAGCACCTCGCGGTCGGCACGCGGGGTGAGGGTGCTCGCCACGGCGATCGAACCTCCCCCGGCGAGCGAGAGCACGACGACCCCCGCGACGAGGGTGCGCAGCTCGACACCGAAGCGGAAACCGGATGCGGTGGCGTCGCGATCCCGGACCCGGTTGACGGCCCGCCGCCGGCGCCAGCGCCACGAGCTGATCCAGCCGACGCAGGCGACGAGCATCGCGGTGCCGAGCAGCACCGGGTAGCCCGGGGTGCTCGGCCCCATGAGGATGCCCACGATGAACACGGCGAGGGGCGGGATCACCGCGAACTCCCCCACGCGCGCGCGGAGGGCGATCGTGCAGGCGATCACGGTCGAGCCGAACAGCATGACGAGGGCGGGCACCAGCAGCGACTGGTAGTCGCCCACCGGGATGGTGATGGTGAGCAGCTGCTTCCAGCCCACCACGATGCCGGCGAACAGGTCGACGAGCCCGTCGACGCTCGGCAGCAGCCCGCCGATCGCCTTTCCGGGCACCGCGAGCGGCACGCCGACCGCGGCGTACACGGCGACCGACACGATCAGCACCACCCAGGCCGGCCAGCGGAACATCGCGCCGAAGGACGCCACGGCGGTGCCGAGGAGCACGGCGGTCACCGCGAGCACGATGAACGCCGACGACTGGTAGATGGGCCACAACGTGAGGGCGGCGAGACCGGTCACGAGCCACAGCTGCAGGATGTCGCCGATCGCCGCGAGACGCACCCGACGCCCGCTCACGCGACCGCCGCCGATCGGGCCAGGGCCAGCCGCAGCTCCTCGAGGTAGCCGATCGTGAGGACGTTGATCCCGGCGAGCCGGCGCATGCCGGGCACGGCCTCGGGGTCGCACGCCACCGCGACGACCTCCACGTCGGGCGGGAACGACGACGCGGCGGCGCGCAGCTCCTGGGCGCTCGTGCGCGAGCCGCAGACGAGGAAGGCCACCGAGATGCCGGGGGTGCCGTCCGCGACGATCCGCGCCATGTCGCGCATCGGCAGTGCGTCGACGGAGGCCTGCACGACCGCGAGGTCGTCGAGCAGCCGGTCAGGCAGGTGGGTCGCGAGCGGCCGCACCGCGTACACGCGCTGCTTGGCGAACTCCGGCGTGATCGCCGACACCACCACCGACACCGTGCGCCCGTCGCGGATCGCCCGCACCCCGAGCGACCCGGCGACGCTCACGGCGAGCTCGAACTCGGCCTCGCTCGCGAAGTCGTGGGTGGCGAGGCTCAGGGAGACCACGAGGTGGCTGCGGCGGGTCTGCTCGAACTGGCGCACCATGTAGGTGCCCGTCTTCGCGGTCGACTTCCAGTGGATGTATCGGCGGTCGTCGCCGGACTGGTACTCGCGCAGGGCGTGGAACGAGACGTCGCTCGCCGTCAGATCGCGCGTCGGCGCACCCTCGAGGTCGCGGATGAGGCCGGTGCTCGTCGAGGGGACGCTGACGGTGCGCGGGTGCACGACGAGCTCCAGGCGATCCGTCCAGCTGAGCTCGCGGCGGACGAGTCCGAGGGGGTCGCCGCGCACCGTGCGCACGGGGCCGACCGCGATGACGCCGCGTCGATCGGTCGGGATGCCGAAGTCCTGGGTGTGGGCGGTCGAGCGCCGCAGGCCCGGCAGTGCGAGCTCGACGATCGACTCGCCGACGGGCACCTCCATCACGGTGCCCAGCATCCGTCGTCCACCGCTGTTGTCGACGGTGACGGCACCGCGTGCGGGCTCCCCCACCACGGCACGGCGGTGCGGCAGCACCAGCTCCATGCGGTACGGGGCGCGCCCGACGAGGAAGAGCACGGCGAACAGTGCGAGCACGAGCGCCGCCCAGCCGACGGCGACGAACTCCAG
>NZ_JANTHX010000001.1 GCF_024752305.1 Protaetiibacter mangrovi | reverse complement strand
CCGCAGCACGCGTTCACAACCTCACGAGGAACTACAGCTAGCGGTCCCGTATCCCGCCGGCGGTTCAGCGCGCGAGCACCGCCGCGCGCTCCGGATGCGCGGCGAACCAGTCGGCGACGTACCAGCACGTCGGGGTGATGCGGCCGCCCGCGCGCTCGACGTCGTCGACGGCGAACTCGACGAGGCGGGCCGCGTACCCGTGACCGCGCTGGTTCGGCACCGTCACCGTGTGGTGGAACACCACGCTCGTCCCCTGGTCGCGGTACTCCAGCACGCTGAGGATCGCCCCGTCGCGGCGCAGGGTGTACCGATGCGCGTCTGGTTCGTGCGCCAGCTCGATCGCCATGCTGCCAGCGTAGGCACAGATCGGCTCGTAGGCTGGCACGGTGGGCATCCGTGACATCCCCCTGACGACCATCGACGGCGCGCCGACGACCCTCGCCGACTACGGCGACAAGGCCGTCATGGTCGTGAACGTCGCCTCGCGCTGCGGCCTGACGCCCCAGTACGAGAAGCTCGAGCAGCTGCAGAGGGACTACGAGGACCGCGGCTTCACCGTGCTCGGATTCCCGTGCAACCAGTTCATGGGGCAGGAGCCGGGCAGCGCCGAGGAGATCCAGGAGTTCTGCTCCACGACCTACGGCGTCACCTTCCCGCTCATGGAGAAGACCCGCGTCAACGGCTGGCACAAGCACCCGCTCTACGCGAAGCTCACCCAGGTGCCGGATGCCGACGGCAAGGCGGGGCGCGTCAGCTGGAACTTCGAGAAGTTCCTCATCGCGCCCGACGGGACGGTCACCCGGTTCCGTCCCAAAACGCAGCCCGACGACCCGGCCGTGATCTCGGCGATCGAGGGCGCGCTCCCGGCCTGAGCGCGCATCCGCAGCGGGCACTGGTGCTCGCGCGCCGCTGTCCCTAGCGTGATGCCGTGGACGAGCACGAGGCGGGCGGGGCCGGTGAGGCCGTCGCCCCCGAGCCGCGGGTCCGCGCCCTGCTGCTGCTCGCGCTGCCCGCGCTGGCGGTCGGCGTCGGATCGGCGCTCACCCTGTGGGTGCTCGACGTGGCCTCCGATGCCCTCGGCGAGCTGCTCTGGACGATCGTGCCGGACGCGGTGGGCGTCGCGAACGGGAGCCCGTGGTGGACGATCGCCGTGCTCACCGCGACGGGGCTGCTCGTCGGGCTGACGCTGCGGTTCGTGCCCGGTCACGGCGGGGCCGACTCGGCCACCACCGAGTTCGACAGCCCGCCCCCGCCCGCGACGGCGGTGCCGAGCATCGCGATCGCGGTGGTGCTGGGACTCGCCGGCGGGGTGAGCCTCGGCCCCGAGAACCCGATCATCGCGATCAACGGCGCGCTCGCCGTCGCGGCGTTCGCACGGGTCTCCCGCCTCGTGCCGCAGCGCCTCGCGGTCACGCTCGCGGTCGCGGGCACCATCGGCGCGCTCTTCGGCACCCCGGTCGCGGCCGCCCTCGTGCTGACGGGGGCCGTCGCCGCGATCCGGGGCGGGGGGTCGCTGTGGGACAAGCTCTTCCTGCCGGTCGCCTCTGCCGCCGCCGGGGCCCTCACGATGCGGATGCTCGGGGTCGACTCGATGCAGGTCGACGTCGCGCCCTACACCGACCCGCAGCTGCTCGACCTGGCCACCGGTTTCGCGGTGGCCGCCGCCTCGGCGCTGCTCGGCATCGCGGCCGCGTTCGCGTTCCCGTACCTGCACCGGCTCTTCCACGCGCTGCGCGATCCGGTGGTCTTCACGACGCTCGGCGGCGCGGTGCTGGGGGCGCTCGCCGTGCTCGGCGGGCCGCTGACGATGTTCAAGGGGCTCGAGCAGACGGCCGAGCTCGTGCACGAGGCCGGGCGGTACACCGTCGGCGCGCTCCTCGTGCTCGCGGTGGTCAAGGTGATCGCGCTGCTCGTCGCGGCGAGCTCCGGGTTCCGCGGCGGCCGCATCTTCCCGGCGGTGTTCGCGGGGGTCGCCATGGGGCTGGCCGGCCACGCGCTCATCCCCGGCATGCCGATGGGGCTCGCGATCGCCTGCGGCGCGCTCGGGATCGTGCTCGTCGCGACCCGCGACGGCTGGATCGCCATCTTCCTCGCCCTCACGATCACCGGCGACGTGGCGCTGCTCCCGCTGCTGTGCGTCATCACCCTGCCCACCTGGCTGCTCGTGACGAAGGCACCGCACCTCGAGGTCGAGGCGGACGCGCGGCGGACGCCTCAGTAGCCGCGCAGGCGCTCGATCTCGCGGCGATCGCGCTTGGTGGGACGCCCCGTCCCGCGATCCCGCTCGGCGAAGATGGTGCGCTCCTCCCGCGGGGGTGGAGCGGGCGTCAGATCGTCGAAGGCGGCGGCGGCGAGCGGCGCGCTCACGCGCTTCACGAGCAGCTGTCGCACCACCAGGATGCGCGCCCCGTGCGGGGTCACCACCCGCACCTCGAGGCCGGGGCGCACGAGCTGGGCGGGTTTCGCCGTCTCGCCGCCGACCTTGACGTGCCCGGCCTTGCACAGGGCCGTGGCCGCCGAGCGCGACTTCGTCACCCGCACCGCCCAGAGCCAGGCGTCGATGCGCACCGCCGCGTCAGCCATCCGCGGTCCCCGCGCTCCCGTGCGGCGGCTCCGGGCGCACCCGGGAGCCCTCGTCGCGCACGGTCTCGACGAGCGCGCGCCACGGCCCCTCCACGGCGCTCTCCGGCAGCTCCGCGGACCGCGCCGGTCCGGGCGCGAGCACCTCGATGCGCCACAGCATCCGGTCGGGGCCGTCGTCGCGCACGAGCAGCCCCGGGCCGTCGTCGTCCCACGGGCACGCGTCGACGAGCGGCTCCCACCGCCGGGCGTCGGGTGAGGCCACAGCCCAACCGCGGCGCATCCCGGCGACTCCGCCGGAACGCGTCACCCGGATGTCGACCGCGGGGGAGTCGCGATCGGGGTCAGGCTCGTCCGCCATCGATCGTCACTCCCACACCCTCCCAGCCGGCGCGTACGGCGTCGACCTCCGCCGACGCTCCACCGTAACGCGCGGCCGCGGCCCGCGCAGTCGCGGCCGCGAACCCCGCGAAGTCGACGTCGGGGGCGAGCGACCCGGTCAGGGTGTCGTACCAGATGAGGCCCGCCCGCTCCCACGCGTGCCCGCCGAGCGCGTCCGCGACCAGCACGAAGGCCCGGTTGGGGATGCCCGAGTTCAGGTGCACCCCGCCGTTGTCGTCGGTGGTCTCGACGTAGCCGTCCAGGTGATCCGGCTGCGGGTCCCGTCCCAGCACGTCGTCGTCGTAGGCGGTGCCCGGATGCCGCATCGAGCGCAGCGCACGGCCCTGCACCTCGGGGGTGAAGAGCCCCTCGCCGATGAGCCAGCTCGCCTCGGCGCTCGTCTGCGTCGCCGCGTGCTGTTCGACGAGCGCGCCGAAGACGTCCGAGATCGACTCGTTGAGCGCGCCCGACTGCCCCTGGTACGCGAGCCCCGAGCTGAACTGCGTGACCCCGTGCGTGAGCTCGTGGCCGATCACCGAGAGCGAGCGCGTGAACCTCTGGAAGACCTCGCCGTCGCCGTCTCCGAAGACCATCCGCTCGCCGTCCCAGAACGCGTTGTCGTAGAGCTCGCCGTAGTGCACGGTCGCGCGCAACGGCAGTCCGGCCCCGTCGATCGAGTTGCGCCCGTAGACCTCGGAGTACAGGTCGAAGGTGGCGCCGAGACCCTCGTAGGCCTCGTCGGCCGCGAGGTCGCCCGTCGCCGGACCTCCCTCGCGGCGCACCACGCGACCCGGCAGCCGCTCGCGCCCTCCGGCGTCGGCGATCTCGCGGTCGGGGGCGTCGGAGAGCTCCGCGACGAGGGTGTCGCCGTCGATGCTGAGGGTGAGCCGCGCCGAGCGGCGCGGCGCGTCCAGGCGCAGCGTGCGGCGGGCGGCGGCGGATGCGGCGGGGAACCGCTCCGAGTCGGCAGAGGCGATCCGGGCGAGCAGGTACGGGGGGACGATGCTCTGGACCATGCGGGGGAGCCTACGCCGCACCCCCGAGACCGCTCCGGGCGGGGCCCCGCCCGCCCCACGTAGGCTGGCGCCATGACCCGAGCCCCCCACGATCCGCGCGCGCGGCGACCGCACGGGCCGGGCGACGCCTGGGTCGAGGGGGCGCAGGGCCGGTTCTGGGGTCGCTTCGGCGCGGCGGGACTGCTGCTGGCGCATCCGGATGCCGGCGTGCTGCTGCAGCTGCGCGCCGAGTGGAGCCATCTCGGGGGCACCTGGGGGATCCCGGGGGGCGCCCGCCACGACGAGCACGAGACGGCGGTGGCCGGCGCGCTGCGGGAGGCGGACGAGGAGGCGGGCGTGCCGCAGCACCTCGTCCGCGTGCTCGGCGAGGCGGTCTGGGATCTCGGCTACTGGTCGTACACGACGGTGTACGGGCGTGCCCTCGAGCACTTCGAGCCGGTGATCGGCGACGCCGAGAGCGTGTCGCTGCGGTGGGTGCCGTTCGCCGAGGTGGAGCGCCTGCCGCTGCATCCCGGGCTGGCGGCCGCGTGGTCGTCCGGGCGGGACGCGCTCGCCCGACTCGACCCCGAGCTGGCCGCCGCGATCCGGGGCTAGCGGGCGAACGCCTCCGCCTGGGACTCTGCCTGGGCATCGTCGGCGAGCGACGACTTCCAGGCGACGAGGCCGCGCACCGTCGGATCCTCGTCGTCCGCGAGCCGGTCCATGACGTCGGCGGGCACGAAGTAGTTCACGGCGACCCAGCCGCGCACCGTCGCCGAGGCGTCGTCCGCGAGCTCGCGAAGCACGTCGCAGGGCGTCGTGGTGTTGCGGGCCACGCAGGCGCGCACGCCCTCGTCGGCGTCATGCGCGAGCACGCCGTAGAGCTCGGTGGGCACGTGATACGAGCTGGCTGCCGCCTCCCGGATCTTCGGGTCGGCGTCCGCCGCGAGCAGCCGCAGGCGCCGGATCTTGGAGTCGGTCACCGGGGGCGCGGGATGCTGCGCCGCGGCCTCCTCGGGGGTCAGCATGCTCGGGGCGAGCGCCGCGAGCTGCGCCCGCTGCGCCGGGGTGTTGAAGCGGATGCACGACATCCCCCCACGCTAACGCCGGAGCCGGGCGCGGACCCCGTCGTGATGACGGCGAGTCCGCGCCCGGCTCCGGCGCTTCGCTGCGGTTCGCGTGCTACACGCGGCGCCCGCTGATGAAGCGCAGCAGCAGCACGATCGCCGCGATGACGAGCAGCACGATCCCCACCCAGAGGAGGAAGTTCAGCGACTGCACGAATCCGCCGGTGAACAGCAGGATCAGGGCCACGATCGCGATGATGATTCCGAGGATGTTCATGATGGCGTCTCCTTCTCCGCCTCCCTGGTGGGGGAGCGGTCACACGGTCGCGGTGCCCGCCGGGGTGCCGGTGGCATCCGTTCGACCGTGATCAGTCAAGCGCCGTCCGCGAAATCGCGAAAACCCCTTGACCTCAGCCCTCGGCTACCGCTACGGAGCGCTTCGGGAACCATGGCACGACGGGCGACACGCGGGCCTGGTAGTCGGTGTACTCGGGGTACTTGCTGCGGGTGATCGACTCGGTGAAGACCGTCGAGCCGACGAACAGCACGGTCAGCAGGCCGGCTCCCGCGACGGTCCAGATCAGCACCGAGCCCGCCGCCACGGCGCCGAACAGGAAGACCAGCCACCACTGGGCCTGCTCGAAGAAGAAGTTCGGGTGCCGCGAGACGCGCCAGAGGCCCGTCTGCACGAACCGTGCCGACGGCTCCCGCCCCGCCTCGATCTCGGCGCGCTTGCGGGCGTGGAAGTCCCACTGCTGCTGGTCGGCGATCGTCTCGCCCGCGAGCGCTCCGAGGAACAGCACCGTGAGGATCGCGTCGAGGGGACCGAACGGCGCCGGGTGCTCGAGGGCGGTCAGCGCCGGGAGGGTGATCAGCACGAGCAGCGCGTTCTGGTACAGCACGATGAAGAACAGGTTGAACAGCTGGAAGCGTCCGGGCGACATCCGCGCCCGCAGCACCGCCCAGCGGTAGTCCTCGACCCCGGTGTACCCGCCCTTGCGGGCGAAGTTGAAGGTCAGCCGCGCACCCCACAGCGTGACGAGCACCGCCATGACGAGCAGCCGCGCATCCGCGAATCCCGCCCCCGCGGCGAAGATCCAGACGTAGACGACCGGCACGATCGACCAGATCCGGTCGACCCACGAGGTGTCCTTCGTCACGAGGGAGGCGATCCAGCACAGGGCGCTGACGGCGGCCGCGACGGCGAGGACGACGAGCATCGGGTTCATGGCGGCATCCTACGCATCGCTAGACTCACGACGAGGAGGTCGGATGCAGGTGGTCAGCACGCGGATCGTGACGATCCCCAATGTGCTCAGCGCCGTGCGCCTGGTCCTCATCCCGCTGTTCCTGTGGCTGCTCGGGAGCGCCCAGTACGGCTGGGCCCTCATCGTGATCGTCGTGTCGAGCCTGACCGACTTCGTCGACGGCTTCATCGCCCGCCGTTTCAACCAGGTGAGCCGGCTCGGGCAGATCCTCGATCCCGCCGTCGATCGGCTGTTCATCTTCTCCACGCTCATCGGGCTCGCCTGGCAGGGGTTCCTGCCGTGGTGGCTGGTGGCCGTCATCGTGTTGCGCGACCTCGGCATCGTCGCCCTCGGTCCGGTGCTCGCGAGCCACGGCTACGGCCCGCTCCCCGTGCACCATCTGGGCAAGGTGGCCACCTTCTCGCTGCTCTTCGCGCTGCCCACCCTGGTGCTCGGCGCGGCCTTCCCGTCGATCGCGGCCTTCAGCGATCCGGTGGGCTGGGCGCTCGCCCTGTGGGGTGCGTTCCTCTACTGGTGGGCCGGGGCGATCTACCTGCGCGAGACGCTGCGGCTGGTCCGCGATGAGCAGGTGGCGCAGGCTCCCGCATCGGATACTCTGGGGGATTGAAGGAGGGCGCCATGGTCGACGACGCCACTGATGGTCCGGGGAGCACGGGCGAACCGGACGCGGTGAACACCCCCGCGGTGCCCGATCCGGCGTCCAACGACACGACCGCCCACTTCACCGAGGACTTCCGCACGCAGCTCGCGGCGATGGAGGCGGGCGTCTCCGACGAGGAGCAGGACGCGATCGCCGCCCTTCCCTCCGGCTCTGCCCTGCTGGTGGTCCGCCGCGGTCCGAACGTGGGTGCCCGCTTCCTCCTCGACGCCGACACCACCGTCGCGGGGCGCCACCCCGACGCCGACATCTTCCTCGACGACGTCACCGTCTCGCGTCGTCACGCCGAGTTCGTCCGCACGGGCAGCGCCTTCCAGGTGCGCGATCTCGGCTCGCTCAACGGCACCTATTTCGACGGCGTGCGCATCGACTCCGCGCTGCTGAGCGACGGCGCCGAGGTGCAGGTGGGCAAGTTCCGGCTGACGTTCTACGCCTCGCGCGCCGACCGGGTTCCGACCCGCTGATGCCGGCGTCGTCCGCGGCCCGCTCGCAGAGCGGGTCCCCTCTTCTCAGCATCGGCCAGGTGCTCGCGCGCCTCAATCCGGAGTTCCCCGACCTCAGCCCCTCGAAGCTGCGGTTCCTGGAGGAGAAGGGGCTCGTCAACCCCGCGCGGACCGAGTCGGGCTACCGCAAGTTCTCGGCCGCCGACGTCGACCGCCTGCGCCTGATCCTGTCGATCCAGCGCGACTACTTCGTGCCGCTCAAGGTCATCCACCGCTATCTCGCCGAACTCGACGCCGGTCGCGAGCCGGTGCTGCCGGGCGGCGCCAAGGTGGCCGCGCCGTCGATGCTGCCGAGCGAGCGGCGACTGAGCCGCGACGAGCTGGTCCGCGAGGCGGGCGCCAACACGATGCTGCTGCAGGATGCGGTGTCGGCGTCGCTGATCGTGCCGGCCGACCACTACGGCGACGATTCGCTCGCCGTGCTCAAGGCGCTCGTCGAGCTGCAGCGCTCGGGCATCGAACCGCGTCACCTGCGCGGATTCCGTGCCGCGGCGGAGCGCGAGCTCGGCCTCATCGAGTCGGCGCTCATCCCGATCGCCCGCCGGAAGGACGCGTCGAGCCGGGCGAAGGCGCAGGAGCTGGCACGTGAGATCGCGGTGCAGCTCGAGGTGGTGCGGTCGAGTCTCATCCGCTCCGCTCTCGGGAGGCTCTGAGGTCGATCGCGGGGATTTCCCCGCGACACGCCGCGCACTCGTGCGGATGTGATTGATGGTGCCCCTCCGGGTGGGTACCGTGGACAGCGACAGCGAGTCTGAACTTCAACTTCAACCTGAAGGTTAAGAAGACGGGCGCGCACCGAGGAGGACGGTCGACATGAGCGACACCGGCGAGCAGAGCGCGCGCGACGCGGGGACGCGGTACGACCTCGGCCTCCTCTTCACCGACGGCCTGCCCGACCTCGACGACACCGCGGGCTATCGCGGCACCGTGGCGGCACGCGCCGCCGGCATCAGCTACCGGCAGCTCGACTACTGGGCGCGCACCGAGCTCGTCGAGCCGACGATCCGCGGCGCGGCGGGCTCCGGATCGCAGCGCCTCTACGGCTTCCGCGACATCCTGGTGCTCAAGCTCGTCAAGCGGCTCCTCGACACCGGCATCTCGCTGCAGCAGATCCGCACCGCCATCGGCCAGCTCCGTGAGGCGGGGGTCAACGACCTCGCGCAGACGACCCTCATGTCCGACGGGGCGAGCGTGTACCTGTGCACCTCCGACGACGAGGTCATCGACCTCGTGAGCCGCGGCCAGGGCGTGTTCGGCATCGCGGTCGGCAAGGTGCTCCGCGAGGTCGAGTCGAGCCTCGTGGAGCTCGACTCCGCGAGCGTCGACCCCGCGGACGAGCTCGCCGCGCGACGCGCCAAGCGCGCCGCCAGCTGACAGGCGGGCCGGTCGGCACGACCGACAGCGGGTCCACCTAGTTGGTGGGCTGCACCTCGGCGATGCGCGAGGTGCGCAGCACGCGCTCGAGCAGCACGTCGAAGTTGTGCGCCATCTCCTGGGCGCCCTCGCCCGGCCACACGTGCAGGGGCTTCGCGGCACCCTGCGCCTGCTGCAGCGAGGTGCGCTCGGGCAGCTGCGGCGACATCACGAGCGGCCCGAACATGTCGCGCAGCTCCTTGATGCGGAACTGGTGCTCGAGCGACTGGACGCGCGCGCGGTTCACGATGATGCCGAGCGGCTGCAGGCGGGGCGAGATGCCGCGACGGATCTCCTCGATGGCGCGCAGGGCGCGGTCCGCCGCGGCGACCGAGAACAGGCCCGGCTCCGTGACGACGACGACGCGATCCGACGCCGCCCACGCCGTGCGGGTGAGCGCGTTGAGCGAGGGAGCGCAGTCGATGAGCACGAGCTCGTACTCCTTCTCGACGTGCGCGAGCGCCTCCTCGAGCTTCCAGATGTCGCGGATCGACGGATGCGGTCCGTCGAAGTTGATCGCCGACGGGGATCCGATGAGCACGTCGATCTTGCCGGTGCGACCGCGGGTCCATCCCGAGGGGGCGATCGCGGCCCGCACGATCTTCTCCTTGGGGGACGCGAGCACGTCGGCGACGTTCAGGTGTCCGGCCACGTTGATGTCCATGCCGGTCGACACGTCGGACTGCGGGTCGAGGTCGACGACGAGCGTCGAGATGCCGCGAGCGAAGGCGGCCGATGCCAGGCCGAGCGTGACCGTGGTCTTCCCCACGCCCCCCTTGAGGGAGCTGACGCTCAGAACGTGCACGAGAAGCCACCCTACCTTCACTAGTCTGAAAGAACCCAAAACCCCCGAGCTCGACCGGCCTCTCGGCAGGAAGGACCGCATGTTCTCGAAGATCCTGGTCGCCAACCGAGGTGAGATCGCCATCCGCGCCTTCCGCGCGGCGTACGAACTGGGGGCGCGCACGGTCGCCGTGTACCCCTGGGAGGATCGCAACTCGATGCACCGCCTGAAGGCGGACGAGGCGTACCTGATCGGCGAGGAGGGGCACCCGGTCCGCGCGTATCTCGACGTCGACGAGATCATCCGCGTGGCGAAGGAGTCGGGCGCCGACGCGATCTACCCGGGGTACGGATTCCTCTCCGAGAACCCGGAGCTGGCCGCCGCGGCGGCGGCCAACGGCATCACCTTCATCGGGCCGGGCGAGCACGTGCTCGAGATGGCCGGCAACAAGGTCACCGCCAAGGAGCACGCGATCTCCGCCGGCGTCCCCGTGCTGAAGTCGACGCCCGCGACGACCGACATCGAGGAGCTGCTGCGCGGTGCCGACGAGATCGGCTTCCCGGTGTTCGCGAAGGCGGTCGCGGGAGGCGGTGGCCGCGGCATGCGGCGCGTCGACACCCGCGAGGAGCTGCGCCCGGCGCTCGAGGCCGCCATGCGCGAGGCCGACAGCGCCTTCGGCGATCCCACCATGTTCATCGAGCAGGCGGTCGTGCGGCCGCGTCACATCGAGGTGCAGATCCTCGCGGACGCGACGGGCGAGACCTTCCATCTGTTCGAGCGCGACTGCTCCGTGCAGCGCCGTCATCAGAAGGTCGTCGAGATCGCCCCGGCGCCGAACCTCGACGACTCGATCCGGCAGGCCATGTACCGCGACGCCGTCGCGTTCGCGAAGTCGATCGGCTACGTCAACGCGGGCACCGTCGAGTTCCTGCTCGACACCGCGGGCGAGCGCGCCGGTCAGCACGTCTTCATCGAGATGAACCCCCGCATCCAGGTCGAGCACACGGTGACCGAGGAGGTCACCGACGTCGACCTCGTCCAGTCGCAGATGCGGATCGCGGCGGGCGAGACGCTCGCCGAGCTGGGCATCCGGCAGGACGAGCTGCGCCCGCGCGGATTCGCCATCCAGTGCCGCATCACCACCGAGGACCCGGCCGCCGGCTTCCGCCCGGACACCGGCAAGATCACGACCTACCGCTCGCCGGGCGGCGCGGGCATCCGCCTCGACGGCGGCACGGTCGCGGCGGGCGCGCAGGTCTCGCCCTACTTCGACTCGATGCTCGTGAAGATGATCTGCCGGGGGCGCGACTTCCCCTCGGCCGTGCGCCGTGCGCGCCGCGGGCTCGCGGAGTTCCGGCTGCGGGGCGTCGCGACCAACATCCCCTTCCTGCAGGCGGTGTTCGACGATCCGGAGTTCCTCGCGGGCGACGTGTCGACCTCGTTCATCGAGGAGCGCCCGTGGCTCGTGCGCGGCCGCGAGTCGCGCGATCGCGGCACCAAGATCCTCAACTGGCTGGCCGACGTGACGGTCAACCAGCCCAACGGCGACGGCGCGGGGGCGATCGACCCCGCGATCAAGCTGCCGGAGGTCGACCTCGCGCATCCCGCACCGGCCGGCTCGCGGCAGCGGCTGCTCGAACTCGGCCCGGCCGGATTCGCCGCCGCGCTGCGCGGGCAGACCGCGCTGGCCGTGACCGACACCACGTTCCGCGACGCCCACCAGTCGCTGCTCGCGACGCGGGTGCGCACCAAGGACCTCGTCGCGGTCATGCCGCACGTCGCGCGGCTCACCCCCGAGCTCCTGTCGGTCGAGGCCTGGGGAGGGGCGACCTACGACGTCGCCCTGCGCTTCCTCGGAGAGGACCCGTGGGAGCGGCTCGCCAAGATGCGCGAGGCGCTGCCGAACATCGCGATCCAGATGCTGCTGCGCGGGCGCAACACGGTCGGCTACACGCCCTACCCCACGGAGGTCACGGAGGCCTTCGTGCAGGAGGCCGCCGCGACCGGCGTCGACATCTTCCGCATCTTCGACGCCCTGAACGACGTCGACCAGATGCGCCCCGCGATCGACGCGGTGCTCGCCACCGGGTCCACGGTCGCCGAGGTGGCGCTGTGCTACTCGGGCGATCTGCTCGACCCCGCCGAGGACCTCTACACCCTCGACTACTACCTGGCCCTCGCCGAGAAGATCGTCGCCGCGGGCGCGCACATCCTCGCCATCAAGGACATGGCGGGTCTGCTGCGCGCCGGTGCCGCCGAGAAGCTCGTGGGGGCGCTCCGGGAGCGCTTCGACCTCCCCGTGCACGTGCACACCCACGACACCGCCGGCGGCCAGCTCGCGACGCTGCTCGCGGCGAGCCGTGCCGGCGCGGACGCCGTCGACGCGGCCAGCGCGCCGATGGCGGGCACCACGAGCCAGCCGAGCCTCTCGGCGCTCGTCGCGGCCACCGCGCACACCGAGCGCGACACGGGCCTCTCGCTGCAGGCGGTGAGCGACCTGGAGCCCTACTGGGAGGCGGTGCGGCGCGCGTACAAGCCGTTCGAGTCGGGCCTGCCGGGCCCCACCGGACGCGTCTACCACCACGAGATCCCGGGCGGTCAGCTCTCCAACCTGCGGCAGCAGGCGATCGCGCTCGGCCTCGGCGACCAGTTCGAGAAGGTGGAGGACTGGTACGCGGCGGCGAACCGCATCCTCGGCCGTCCCACCAAGGTGACGCCGTCGTCGAAGGTCGTCGGCGACCTCGCCCTGCAGCTGGCGGCGACCGGCGCCGACCCGGCCGACTTCGAGCAGAACCCCGACAAGTACGACATCCCCGACTCCGTGATCGGCTTCATGGCGGGCGAGCTCGGCGACCTGCCCGGCGGCTGGCCCGAGCCCTTCCGCACCAAGGTGCTCACCGGGCGCGAGGTGCGCATCGGGGTCGAGCAGCTCTCCGCCGAGGACCGCGCGGGTCTCGCCGGCGACACCGCGGCCCGCCGCTCGACCCTCAACCGCCTGCTCTTCGCGGGGCCGACCCGACAGTTCGAGGAGGTGCGCGAGCAGTTCGGCGACCTCTCCAACGTCGACACGGTCGACTATCTCTACGGCCTCAAGTCCGGGGTCGAGCACACCGTCGACATCGGCCCGGGCGTCGACCTCTTCGTGGGCCTGGAGGCCATCGGCGAGGCCGACGAGAAGGGCATGCGCACGGTCATGACCACCCTCAACGGGCAGCTGCGCCCGGTGTTCGTGCGCGACCGCTCCATCTCGGTGCAGACCGCCAGCGCCGAGAAGGCCGACAGCACGAAGCCCGGTCAGGTCGCCGCGCCGTTCTCGGGCGTCGTCACCCTCAAGGTCGCCGAGGGCGACGAGGTCGAGGCCGGGCAGCCGATCGCCACGATCGAGGCCATGAAGATGGAGGCCGCCATCACCTCGCCCGTCGCGGGCACCGTGAAGCGGCTCGCGATCCTCGCCACCCAGCAGGTCGACGCCGGAGACCTGCTCGTCGTCGTCGAGTAGGGTCGGCACCATGGTGCGGAACACGGCGGGGGAGGACCCCGGGGTCGGCGGCGCGCCGCTCGCGGGTGCGGGCGACGCCGAGCTCGCCGCGGCCCTGCCCGAGAGCCTCACGGTCTCGATCGAGCTCCCGGCGGAGCACCGCGAGCTGCCCGAGGACGAGGAGCAGGTCGCCCTCGACGAGATCGTGGCCATGCCCGGATCCGTCGCCCCGATCGGCTCCGACGCGGGCATCGCGACGGGCATCGGCACGATGTCGATCGAGGTCGTGCCCGACCTCGTGCACGTCGCCGACGAGGAGGCGGTCCCGACGGCCGAGTCGCCGATCGTGCCGCTCCCGGGAGACGACGAGATCTACTCGCGGAGGGATCGCAAGCGGGGCATCGCCGCATCCCCGGAACCCGCGGCCATGCTGACGCCCGACCGTCTGCTGGAGCCCAAGCGCAACAGGCACGCGCCCGAGGGCCCGTGGCCGGCCTTCGTCTACGCGAGCACGCTGCACCTGGTGAACATCGGCGACTCGCCGAAGGTGCGCGAGCGCAAGGCGCTCGACGCGCGCATCGCGAAGCGCTTCGAAGGCGGAACCCGTTTCGTGCCCGTGCTCACCCGCAAGGGGGGCGTGGGCAAGACCACGGTCACCACGCTCCTCGGGATGGCGCTGTCGGACGTGCGGGAGGACCGCACGATCGCCGTCGACGCCAACCCCGACCGCGGCACGCTCTCCGAGCGGATCGCCAAGCAGACCCGGTCGACCGTGCGCGACATCGTGACCCATGCCGCCGCCATCAAGGACTTCAGCGAGTTCTCGACGCACGTCTCGCGCGACGAGACACGGCTCGACGTGCTCGCCTCCGACACCGATCCGCTGCTCTCGGAGGCCTTCGACGAGAACGACTACAACGTGGTCGCCGACCTCGTGTCGCGGTACTACTCGATCTGCCTGACCGACTGCGGCACCGGCATCGTGCACTCGGTGATGCGCGCCACGCTGCAGCGCGCCGACTCGATCGTCGTGGTGTCGGGAGGCAGCGTCGACGAGGCGCGGCTGGCATCCGAGACGCTCACCTGGCTCGAGGCGAACAACTACGGCGAGCTCGTGCGCAACGCGGTGGTCGCGATCAACACCGCCACCCACGGCACCAACCTCGTGAAGCTCGACGAGATCGACGCGCACTTCTCCTCCCGGGTGCGCGCGGTGGTGCGCATGCCCTACGACCCGGAGCTCGCGGCGGGGTCGGTCGTGCGCTGGGAGAACCTCAAGCCCTTCACCCGGGCCTCAGCCCGCGAGCTCGCCGCGCTCGTGATGGACGGCCTGCCGACGAACAGAAACGCATGACCGAACGACAGATCCGCCTCTTCGGCGACCCCGTGCTCCGCTCCCGCACCGATCCGATCACCGATCCGGGTGACGCGCGCGTGCGCGCGCTCGTCGAGGACCTCGTCGACACCGTCGAGGCGCCCGGTCGTGCCGGGGTCGCGGCCACCCAGATCGGCGTCGGTCTGCGCGCGTTCAGCGTCAACATCGACGGCGACATCGCCTACGTCATCAACCCGGTCCTCGAGGTCTCGGGTGAGCCCGAGCCGGTCGACGAGGGCTGCCTCTCGGTGCCGGGCTTCTACTTCCCGCGGCTGCGCCACCCGTGGGCGCGCGTCACGGGCGTCGACGTCGACGGCAACGAGGTCGTGCTCGAGGGCGACGGCCTCATGGCGCAGGCGCTGCAGCACGAGACCGACCATCTCGACGGCAAGCTCTACATCGAGGGGCTCGAACCCGAGACCAAGCGCGAGGCGATGCGCGCCATCCGCCAGGCCGACTGGTTCAGTGCTTGAGTGAGATGCCCTCCGTGATCGGGGCACCCGAGTAGAGCTCCTCGATCACCGGGGCGAAGTCCTTCACGATGACGTTGCGCTTGATCGACATCTTCGGCGTCAGGTGCCCGGAGTCCTCGGTGAACTCGGTGTCGAGGATCGTGAACTTGCGGATCGACTCGGCTCGGGACACCTTGGCGTTCGCGACGTCGATCGCCCGCTGGACCTCCGCGCGCACCTTCGGGTTGCGGGCCGCCTCGGCGAGGCTCATGTCGCCCGCCTCGCCGTTGTTGTTCAGCCACACCGGCAGCATCTCGGTGTCGAGCGTGATGAGCGCCGAGATGAACGGCTTCTGGTCGCCCACGACCACCACCTGGCCGACGATCGGGTTGGCGCGGATCGGGTCCTCGAGCGCCGCGGGCGAGACGTTCTTGCCGCCCGCCGTCACGATGATCTCCTTCTTGCGGCCCGTGATGGTGAGGTAGCCCTCGTCGTCGAGCGTGCCCACATCACCCGTGTGGAACCAGTCGTCGGTGAACACCGCGGCGGTCTCCTCGGGCTTGTTCCAGTAGCCGCCGAACACGTCGACGCCCTTCACGAGGATCTCGCCGTCCTCGGCGATCCGGATGCCGATACCCGGCAGCGGGGTGCCGACCGTGCCGATCTTGAACTTCGACACGACGTTCACGGTCGCGGGGGCGGTGGTCTCGGTGAGGCCGTAGCCCTCGAGGATCTTCACGTCGAGGCTGCGGAAGAAGTGCCCGAGACGCAGCCCGAGCGGCGCCGAGCCGGAGACGGCGTACTTGATACGGCCGCCCATCGCCGACTTGAGCTTCGAGTACACGAGGCGGTCGAAGAGCGCGAACTGCGCCTTGAGCCCGAACGGCACGCGACCCGCGTCGAGGGCCTTCGAGTGGTCGATCGCGACCTGGGCCGCCCGCTGGAAGATCTTCTGCCTGCCGCCCGCGGCCGCCTTCTGCTCGGCCGAGTTGTAGACCTTCTCGAACACGCGCGGCACGGCGAGGAGGAAGGTCGGCTGGAAGCTGCCGAGAGCGGGGAGGAGCTGCTTGGTGTCGGCCTGGTGGCCCACCTTGACACCCGCGTGGACGCCGAGGATCGAGATGAACCGGGCGAAGACGTGAGCCGTCGTGATGAACAGCAGGGTCGAGGCGCCGGGCTCCACGACCTCCTTCATCGCCACCGCGGCGTTGCGCGAGAGCTCGACGAAGTTCGAGTGGGTGAGGATGCAGCCCTTGGGCGTGCCCGTCGACCCGGAGGTGTAGATCAGGGTGGCGAGGTCGGAGCCCTTCGCCGCGCTGCGGCGGTCCTCCACCTCGGCGTCGGTGACCTCGCCGCCGCCCGCGACGAGCTTGTCGAGGTCGCCGAGGTGCAGCTGCCACACCTTCGTGACCTGAGGCAGGTCGGCCGCGACCTCGTCGAACCGGGCGAAGTGGTCGGGGTTCTCGACGATGATCGCGCTCGCCCCGGAGTCCTGCAGGGTGTACGCGATCTGCGCGGGAGCCGAGGTCTCGTAGATCGGCACGAGCACGGCGCCGGCGAACCAGGTGGCGAAGTCGACGAGCGTCCACTCGTAGCGGGTGCGGCAGATGAAGCCGATCTTGTCGCCCGGCTGGACGCCCGCGGCGATGAAGCCCTTCGCGAGAGCGACCACCTGTCGGTGGAACTCGGCGGTCGAGACGTCCTCCCACCCGCCGTCGGCGGTCGGGAGCGCGAAGAGCGGCGCATCCGGGCTCGCGGCAACCCGGTCGATCAGCAGATCGGTCGTGTTGGCCTCCGGGTCGGCGGGGACGACGGCGGGGACGTAGATCTCGTTCACGGCAGCTCCTTCGGTACCGGAGAGGGTCGGGCGTTGGATCAACTGTAACCCGGTGCGTCCCCCGTCAGCGCCGCCCGCACGCCCCGCTTCGGGGGTGCGGCGCGGCGGCTGGCTAGACTCGTGGCTCGTGCATGCCATCGGAATCGACATCGGCGGGACGAAGATCGCGGGCGGCCTCGTCGCCGAGGACGGCGCGATCATCCGGCAGGAGCGTCGCCCCACCCCCGCGGGCGACGGGGGAGCCATCATCCAGGCGGTGGTGGAGGTCGTGGAGAGCCTGCGATCGTCCGAGCAGGTCTCCGCCGTGGGCGTCGCCGCGCCGGGGTTCATCGACGCCGCGCAGTCGACCGTCTACTACACGCCGAACATCCCGTGGCGCAGCGAGCCGCTGCGCGCCGACCTCTCGGCGCGGCTGCCCGGACTCGACATCACGATCGACAACGACGCCAACGCCGCGGGGTGGGCGGAGTACCGGTTCGGAGCGGGGCGCGGCTACCGCGACATGACGCTGCTGACCATCGGAACGGGCGTGGGCGGCGCGATCGTCGCCGACGGACGCCTGCTGCGCGGCGGCTTCGGCGCGGCGGCCGAGATCGGGCACATGCGCGTCGTGCCGGGCGGCCTGCCGTGCGGCTGCGGTCAGCGCGGCTGCATCGAGCAGTACGGTTCCGGACGCGCGCTGCTGCGCTTCGCCGGCGAGATCGCCGATCAGCGCGGAATCGGGCAGGCCCTCGCCGCGGCCCGCGAGGAGCACGGCGAGCTCGACGGCCACCTCGTCTACGACCTGATCGTTGCGGAGGACCCGGGCGCGCTCTACGCGCTGCGCGAGCTCGGCGGCTGGCTCGGGCAGGCGGCGGCGTCGCTCAGCGCCGTGCTCGACCCGGAGGTGTTCGTGTTCGGCGGTGGCGTGGCGGCGGCGGGGGAGCTGCTGCTCGAGCCCATCCGCGAGGCCTATCTCGCCCATCTGCCGGCACGCGGATTCCACCCCGAGCCGACCTTCGCCACCGCGGAGCTCGTGAACGACGCGGGCGTCGTCGGCGCGGCGGACATCGCCCGCCTGCACGCGTCCACCCGGAGCGCATGACGGGCACGGCATCCGGCGCTCCTAGACTCGTGTCCGGACCCGGATCGGCGGAAGGAGTGCGTCGGTGTTCTATCTGTTCCTGAAGAACTTCATCGTCGGACCCTTCCTGCTCTCGGTGTTCCGGCCCTGGGTGCGCGGCTACGACAACGTGCCCCCGAAGGGCGCCGTGATCTTCGCGAGCAATCACCTCTCGTTCATGGACTCGATCTTCCTGCCGCTCGTCGTCGACCGGCAGATCCGGTTCCTGGCCAAGAGCGAGTACTTCACCGGCCGCGGCATCCGGGGTCGCATCGTGCGGTGGTTCTTCCTCGCCGTCGGTCAGCTGCCGATCGACCGCTCGGGCGGCAAGGCGTCGGAGGCGTCCCTCAACACCGGCCTCGACCACCTGTCGGCGGGCGGATGGCTCGGCATCTACCCGGAGGGCACCCGCAGCCACGACGGACGGCTGTACCGCGGACGCACGGGCATCGCGCGCATGGTGCTCGAGGCGGGGGTCCCGGTGGTCCCGGTCGCGATGATCGACACCGAGAAGGTCATGCCCGTCGGCACGAAGATCCCCAAGGTGCGCCGCGTCGGCATCGTGTTCGGCGAGCCGCTCGACTTCTCGCGTTTCGCCGGCATGGAGGGCGACCGCTTCGTGCTGCGTTCCATCACCGACGAGATCATGTACGAGCTCGCGCATCTCGGTGGGCAGGAGTACGTCGACGTCTACGCGTCGAGCGTCAAGGGACGACCGCAGGCCAAGCCCGCCGCGTGAGCAGCCCGCGTCGGCGGCGTGATCGATGCTCGGATAGGCTCGACTGCTGGGCAGTCGCCCCGCATCCGATCACCCCGAACCAGAGGAACCTCCCGTGGTAGACCCGACCGAGCCCGTCGTGCAGGCAGATCCCGCCGTGATCGCCGGTCTCGACTATTGGCGGGAGCTGCCGATCAAGCAGCAGCCGGAGTGGTCCGACCCGGAGGCGGTGGCCGCGGCCTCCGCCGAGATCGCCGGCCTGCCGCCGCTCGTCTTCGCCGGAGAGATCGACATCCTGCGCGACCGCCTGGCACGCGCCGCGCGCGGCGAGTCGTTCCTGCTGCAGGGCGGGGACTGCGCCGAGACCTTCGCCGGCGCCACGGCCGAGCAGATCCGCAACCGGGTCAAGACCATCCTGCAGATGGCCGTGGTGCTCACCTACGGCGCCTCGATGCCGATCGTGAAGATGGGCCGGATGGCGGGCCAGTTCGCCAAGCCCCGCTCGAGCGACTTCGAGACGCGCGGAGACGTCACCCTGCCCGCCTACCGCGGCGACATCGTCAACGGCTACGACTTCACGCCCGAGTCCCGGCAGGCCGACCCGAAGCGGCTCGTGCAGGGCTACCACACCGCCGCGTCGACGCTGAACCTCATCCGCGCCTTCACCCAGGGCGGATTCGCCGACCTGCGCCAGGTGCACTCCTGGAACAAGGGCTTCGCGCAGAACCCGGCGAACCAGCGCTACGAAGGCCTGGCGAAGGAGATCGACCGCGCCGTGCGCTTCATGGAGGCGGCGGGCGCCGACTTCGACGAGCTGAAGCGCGTCGAGTTCTACACCTCGCACGAGGGCCTGCTCATGGACTACGAGCGGCCGATGACCCGCATCGACTCGCGCAACGGCACGCCCGTGAACACCTCGGCCCACTTCCTGTGGGTCGGGGAGCGCACCCGCGACCTCGACGGCGCGCACATCGACTACTTCTCGCGCATCCGCAACCCCATCGGCATCAAGCTCGGTCCGACGACCGATGTCGCCACGATGGAGCGGCTGATCGACAAGCTCGACCCCGAGCGCGAGCCGGGCCGCCTCACCTTCATCACCCGGATGGGCGCGGGGAGGATCCGCGACGCCCTGCCGCCGCTGCTGGAGGCGATCCGGAAGATGGAGGCGACGCCGCTGTGGGTCACCGACCCGATGCACGGCAACGGCATCACGACGCCGACCGGCTACAAGACGCGGCGCTTCGACGACGTGGTCGACGAGGTGCGCGGCTTCTTCGAGGCGCACCGGGCGGCCGGCACGCACCCCGGTGGCATCCACGTCGAGCTCACGGGCGACGACGTGACCGAGTGCCTGGGCGGGTCCGAGATGATCGACGAGGCGACCCTCGCCACGAAGTACGAGTCGCTGTGCGACCCGCGCCTGAACCACATGCAGTCGCTGGAGCTCGCGTTCCTCGTCGCCGAGGAGCTCTCGGCGCGCTGAGTCCGCGCGGCGCACGGCTCAGCTGAGCCGCACGCGCACCTTGTCGCCCTTGTGGAGCTCGGCGCCCGCGTCGGGGTCGATCGCCTCGACGACGGCGTCGCTCGGCGCCCCGTCGCCGAGGAGCTGGCTCTTGAGGTTCCAGTACTCGAAGCCGAGGCCCGCCTCGGTGAGCATCTTCTTCGCCTCGTACCAGGTGCGGCCGACGATGTCGGGAACCGGGATGGGCTGCGGGCCGTCGGAGACGTCGAGGATCACCGTGTCGTCGGGGTGCACGGCGCCCCGGTCGACGATGCCGATGACGGCGTCCTTCGGGACGTCGTCGTTGTAGTTGCGCTGCTCGGAGGGATCCACCTGCAGCCCGGCGGCCGTCAGCTTCGCGGTGGCGTCCTCGATGCTGAGGCCCGCGATGTCGGGGAGCGCACCCGCGGACACGACGAGGTCGACCTTCTGCCCCTCGAGCAGCGCCGTGCTGCCCTGGGAGATGTCGGTCTCGCCCACAGCGGCGCTCAGCACGACGTCCTCGGGCTGGTCGCTGAACACGTACTCGACGTCGTCGTCCCGCACGAGGTTCGCGGCGTCGACGGCGTCCTCGGCGGCCGAGAGCGTCTGCCCGGCGAGCGGACCGATCGAGGTGGGCTTCGGGCCCTTGGAGACCTGGAGGACGACGGGCGTGCCCTTCCGGATGCTCGATCCGAGGGGCGGGTCGGTGTCGGCGACGAGTCCCTGCGCCACGTCGACGCTGAACACCTCGGTGCTGTCGGCGACCTCGAGGTCGAGGGCCCGCAGTTCCGCGGTGGCGGCCTCGGGGGAGAGCCCCTTGATCGACTCGGGGATCGTCACGTGGCCGCCCGGGCCCGGCCCGAACCACCAGCCGGTGCCTCCCGCCGCGATCGCGAGCACCAGCACGAGCACGAACACGAGCCAGCCGCGCCGTCGCCGGCTGTCGCCCTTGGCGCGGAGTCGGCCGGCGTTGGGGCTGACGGGGGCGGTCTCCTGGGTCGTGGCCACCGCGCCGCGCGCGCCGAGCACCTGGGTCTCGGCCGTGTTCTGGCGGGCGGACGGGAGCACCATCGTCTTCTGCACCGCGGTCGCCGCCGTGGGCAGCGCGGTGTGCAGCAGCGTCTCCGTCTCGCGCAGCTGCTCGAGCATCACACGGGCGTCGCGCGGGCGCTCCTCCGGGTCGCGCGCCGTCGCCCACAGCACGAGCTCGTCGAGCTCGGCCGGCACCCGCGCATTCGCGTTCGAGGGCGGCGGCACCGAGTCGTTGGCGTGCTGGTAGGCGATCTGCATCGGCTGCTCGCCCTTGTACGGCTGCTCGCCGGTGAGCATCTCGTACATCATGATGCCGACCGCGTAGATGTCGCTGCGGGCATCCGCGATGCCGCGCGTGACGAGCTCGGGGGAGAGGTAGGCGATCGTGCCGAGCAGCGCGGCGCCCGTCGCGGTGTTGGCGGATGCGGCGCGCGCGAGCCCGAAGTCGCCGATCTTGATGCGGCCGTCGTCGGCCAGCAGCACGTTCTCGGGCTTGAGGTCGCGGTGCACGATCCCCGCCTTGTGCGCGGCGGCGAGCCCGGCGAGGACGGACTCGGCGATGTCGATGGTCTGCTCCGAGGTGAGCGCGCCGTGCTCCTGCAGCAGGTCGCGCAGGGTGATGCCGGGCAGGTACTCCATCACGAGGTAGGCGGAGTCCTCGTCCTGTCCCTGGTCGAAGACGTTGACGACGTTCGGGTGCGCGAGCCGCGCGGCGGAGCGCGCCTCCTGGATGAAGCGCTGCTTGAACTGGCTGTCGTCGGCCAGGTGCCCGTGCATGACCTTCACCGCGACCCGGCGCTCGAGCCGCAGGTCCGTCGCGAGGTACACCGTCGCCATGCCGCCCCGGGCGATGCGCGAGCGCACCTGGTACCGCCCGTCGATGAGGCGGCCGATCAGGGGATCGGTGGTGCTCGTGGTCACCTTTCGAGTGTAGGAGAGCGCGTCGTCGCCCCCGGGCCGCCACGCGGCCTCGGGAACCGTCGCGAGCGGCTCGGTCAGCCCAGTTGCGCCAGCCACGAGGTCGCGCTCGTCTCCCACTTGGCGTAGGCGTTCGGGTAGGCGGAGATCTGCACGGCCTGGGCAGCCTGGGTGAGGCTCATCGACTGCCAGCCGGCGATGTCGAGCAGGCCCCGCGTCTTGCCCTTGTTCGGGTTCGACGGCCCCCCGTAGAACAGCCGGGCGGCGTGCGAGGCGTTGAGGATCTGATCCGGCGTGCCCCAGCCGGTGCTCGGACGCTGCTGGAAGAGCCCGAGCGAGTCGCGGTCGCCGTAGTCGATGTTGCGCAGGCTCGACTCCTGCATGGCGGCGGCGAGGGCGATCACGATGCCGCGGTCGGGGACGCCGAGCTCGCGTCCGACCTGGATGATGATCGACGCGTTCGCGGCCATCTCGGCGGTGAGGGGCGTGACGGTGGAGCCGTCCTGGACGACGTTGACCCCGGGGATCGTGAGAGTGCGCCCCGCGTAGATGATGCTCGACCAGCCGAGGCCGTTCGCGTCGAGCAGGGCCTGGATGCTGACGCCGAACGTCCGCGCGATCGACGAGAGCGTGTCGCCCGACTTGATGAGGTAGCTCGTGTTCAGCACGGGCGCGGGTGCCGACACCACGGGCGTGGTCGGTTCCGGCGCCGACGCCGTCGGCGCGGGCGTGATCGGGGTGACCGACGAGACGTTGTCGGCGGCGAGGACGGTGCCGGGGATCGCGATGGTCTGGCCGGGGTAGATGATGCTCGACCAGCCGAGGCCGTTCGCGGTCAACACAGCCTGGGTCGAGACGCCGAACCTCGCCGCGATCCTGCTGATCGTGTCGCCCTTCTGGATCGTGTAGCGGCCGCCCGTGGTGGCGTTCGTCGAGGTGCCGGTGCTGGGGGCGACGGCGCCGCCGGTGAGCTTGAGCACCTGGCCGGGGAAGATGAGCGACTTCCAGCCGAGGCCGTTGAGGGCGAGCACGCTCGCGGTCGCCAGGCCGTAGCGCCCCGCGATCGACGAGACGGTGTCGCCGGCCTTGACGGTGTAGGTGGAGGGCGCGGCGGTCTGGGCGGCGGACGCCGTCGCGGTCGATGCGGCCGACACCACCGCGCGCACGGTGCTGCCGAAACTGGTCTTGGGCTTCTCGGGCTTGCGCTCGACGGACGGGGAGGCGTTCACGGGGGCGACGGCACCCGTGACGGCGAGCGTCCCCGCGAGCACGAGGGGCATGGTCGCCATCATGCTCTTGGTCAGCGCCGACGAGGTGCCGGCGTCGCGCACCGGGCGCGCGGGGATCACCTGAGTGGGCGTGAGCCCTGCGAACACCGCACGGGCGAGATCACCCGTCTGCTGCTCCTGCTGCATCGCCGTCCTGCCTTCCCCTCCGGCCCCGGGGGCATCACCGGTTCCGGGATAACGTGTCACAGATGTTTAACAGTGTCAATTACCGTGACTGGTGTTATTTGAGTTCACATGTTCGTAACATTTCGCGACTGCGGTTCGGAGGTGCCGGTCGTGCACGCTAGAGACGTGACAGATCCCGCCGCCGGGTGGCTCAGCATGCCCGACCTCGTCGAACTGCTCGGCATCTCGCCCAGCAAGGTGCATCGGCTGATCGAGGACCGGCACCTCCTCGCGATCCGGGTCGACGGCGTGCTGCGGGTGCCGGCCGACTTCCTCAAGGACGGCGAGCCGCTGCACGAGCTGCGCGGCACGCTCATGCTGCTCGCCGACTCCGGCTACAGCGACGAGGAGGCCATGCACTGGCTCACCGGCGTCGACGACAGCCTCGGAGTCAGTCCTATCGCCGCGCTGCGGGCCGGGCGCAAGGCCGAGGTGCGACGGGTCGCCCAGGCGCTCGCGTTCTAGCTCAGGATCACGAGTTCCCGCGTCGCACGGGTCATGGCGACGTAGCGGTCGACCGAGGCCTCCGTCCCGTCGCCCCAGCCCTCGGGGTCCACGAGCACGACGAGGTCGAACTCGAGGCCCTTCGCGAGCGCGGGGCTGAGCGAGCGGACGCGCGGTCGCGGTTCGAAGTCCGGATCGCCGATGACGCAGGCGATGCCTTCGTCGTGGTCGGCGAGCCAGCGGTCGACGACCGCGTCGCGCTCGGAGCGCGGCAGGTGCACCACCGGGATGCCGCTGCGGCGGATCGCGACCGGCACGTTCGCGTCCGGGATCACGGCGCGGATGACCGGCTCGGCCTCGGCCATCACCTCTTCGGGCGTGCGGTAGTTCACGGTGAGGGTCGCGATCCGCACGTCGTGGAGACCGACACGCGACAGGCGCGCCTCCCAGCTGTCGCGGAATCCGTGTCGGGCCTGCGCGCGATCGCCGACGATCGTGAGGCTGCGCGACGGCACCCGCCGCAGCAGCATCGTCCACTCGGCGTCGGTGAGCTCCTGCGCCTCGTCGACGACGAGGTGCGCGTAGGGGCCGGCGAGCTCGTCCGGGCGCAGCGACGGCAGCGCGTCCTCGTCGATCAGGCGCTCGGCGAACGGTTCCTGTCGCAGCGCCTGCACCTCGCCCTCGTAGTCGTCCTCGCCGGCGAGCAGCTCCTCGATCACCCGATCGCGCACCTCCTTCTCGGATGCGAGGGCCGCGGCGCGGCGACGAGCCACCCGGGCGATCTCCGGATCCCCGATCCGCTGACGCGCGGCGTCGAGGAACGGCAGGTCGGCCGTGGTCCACGCGCGGCCGTCGACCCGCGTGAGCGCGCGCAGCTGCGCGTCGTCGAGCCAGGGGGCGCAGAGCCGGAGGTAGGCGGGCACGGTCCACAGATCGGCCACCACGCCGGCCGGATCGAGCAGCGGCCAGGCGCGGGAGAACCGGCTCGTCAGCTCGCCGTTCTGGGCGAGGGCGCGGCGCAGCAGGCGGGCCGGGGCGGTCTCGGGGTCGAACTGGTCGGCCAGGATCTCGAGGAGGGTCTCCCAGACCTGCGCCCGCGCGGCGTTGTGCGACACGTCCGGCTCGGCGGCGTCGAACGCCTCCGCCCACTCCTGCGGGCCGAGCACCGCGACGCCCCAGGGCGTCTGCACGGCGAGGTCGTCCACGGGGCGGTGCTCGTAGCCGCGCACGGCGTTCTCGACCGCCTCGAGCAGTCGCGCATCCTGCTTGAGCCGGGCCGTCTCGGGGTCGACCTCGTCCGCGGCCGTCGCCCCCTCGGGCACCAGGTCGCGCACGGTGCAGGTCTGCACCCCCTCCTCGCCGAGGCTCGGGAGCACGTCCGCGACGTAGGAGAGGTACGGCTCGTGCGGGCCGACGAAGAGCACACCGCCTCGCCGGTGCCCGAGCCGCGGGTCGGCGTAGAGCAGGTAGGCGGTGCGATGCAGCGCGACGACCGTCTTGCCGGTGCCGGGACCCCCGTCGACCACGAGCGGTCCGCGCGACGAGGCGCGGATGATGGCGTCCTGGTCGGCCTGGATGGTCGCGAGCACGTCGCGCATCTGCGGCGAGCGGCTGGCGCCGAGGCTCGCGATGAAGGCCGACTGGTCGTCGAGGGCCGCGTGGTGCTCGAGGGCGTCGGCCGTGAACACCTCGTCCCAGTAGTCCGTCACCCGGCCGCGCGTCCAGCGGTAGCGGCGCCGACTCGCGAGACCCATCGGGTCGGCGTGGGTCGCGGCGAAGAACGGCTCCGCCGCCGGAGCCCGCCAGTCGACGAGCAGGCGGGTGCCGTCGGCGTCCGCGAGGCTGAGCCGTCCCACGTACACGGGTTCCGATCCGTCTGCCGCGACCATGCGGCCGAGGCAGACGTCCAGCCCGAACCGGCGCAGCAACCGCAGGCGCGCGGCCAGCTCGTGCACCTCGAGATCGCGCTCCAGCACCTCCTGGTTGTTGTCGCCGACGCGGAGCCTCGCCTCGGCGAGACGCTGCTCGAGCTCCGCCGTCTGCCGTGCGACGGCCGCCGCGATGGCCGCGAAGCGTCGCTCGTCGTCGGCCACGAGGGCCGGGTCCGCCTTCGCGCGGAGGCGGTCGGGGAGGTCGAATGCGGTGGTCACGGGTGCTCCGGTGTGTGGTCGCGGGGTCGGCCTGCCATCGTCACACGGATGGCGGAGCTTTTCACCGGGCTCCCGTGGAGGCTCGGGAGGTATCCTGGAGATGGCGGAACGGGGGTCGTGTCCGTCACGAATCCCGGCGGGTGACGCGATCGGCGAGCTGCGCGAGCTCCGCGCGGGCCGAGCCGCTGAGCGGCGCGTCGGCCAGCGCCTCCCGTGCCACCCGCACGTTGTGGGCGATGATCCGCTCGACCTGGTCGGCCGCGCCGCTGTCGCGCATGGTGTTCTGCAGCATCCGCACCTGCGCGTCGTCGAGACCCGGATCGCCGAGGAGCTCGTCGAGGACGCGCACGGCGGTGGGGGGCATCTTCTGGCGGGCGAGTCCCACGAGCACGGTGCGCTTGCCCTCGCGCAGGTCGTCGCCGGAGGGCTTCCCCGTGACCTCCGGATCGCCGAAGACGCCGAGCATGTCGTCGCGCAACTGGAAGGCCACCCCGAGCGGCAGCCCGAACTCGCGCAGCGCGGCGAGCTGGGCGAGCGAGCCGCCGGCGAGGGCCCCGCCGATCGCGAGGGGCGCCTCGACGCTGTACTTCGCCGACTTGTACACGATCACCCGGTGGGCGCGGGGGAGCGCCTCGTTGTCGGGGCGCGAGCGCCAGGAGTCCTCCTCCAGCACGTCGAGGTACTGCCCGACGGTGACCTCGGTGCGCATGCGGAAGAACTCGGCGCGCGCCGCCTGGGCGGCCTCGCGGTCGGCGAGGAGGGCGAGCCCCTCCTCGAAGAGCTCGTCGCTCCACCCGAGCAGCAGGTCGCCGAGCAGCAGTGCGGTGGAGGTGCCGAAGGTGGCGGCGTCGCCGTCCCACTCCGCGTCGCGGTGCAGCCGCTCGAACGCGCGGTGCGCCGAGAGGCGTCCGCGACGCAGGTCGGAGCGGTCCATGATGTCGTCGTGGACCAGGGCGGCCGCGTGGAACAGCTCGAGCGCGGCCGCCACGGAGACCACCGCCGGGAGTTCGCGTTCGAGGTCGGCCCCCTCGAGCTCGGCGAGACCGTCGGCATCGTGCGCGATCGCGGCGACCGACTGCCAGCCCCAGTAGCAGAACAGCGCACGGAACCGCTTGCCGCCGGCGAGGAGCTCCCTCGACTGCCTGACGAGGGGCGCGAGGTCGGGCGAGATCGCGGCCAGCACGGTCTCCCGGGTGTCGAGCGCGTCGTCGATCCGAGCTGCCACCCGGTCGACTAACCGCGTACTCTCAGCCACGCGCCTAGCCTAGCCAGGCCGCAGACGCCTACAATCGACTTCACCGGCGACACCCGCGGGCGCCGGATGCCTGAAGGAGCTCGAGATGCCGCTTTCGGAACAGGAGCAGCGCCTCCTCGACGAGATGGAGCGCAACCTCTACCACAGCGAGGCGGAGGACGTCACGACGGTCGGTGCGCGCCGGGGTCGAGCGAACGGCACCGCGATCGTGCTCGCCGCCGTGGGCATCCTGATCGGGCTCGGTCTGCTGCTGACCGGTGTCGTCGTGCGGCAGCCGCTCGTCGGCGTGCTCGGTTTCGCCGCGATGTTCGCGGGCGTGGTGCTCGTCGTCGCCCCGCCGCTGCGGTTCACGGTCCCGTCGAGCCCGCGTCCCCGGCGCTGACACGCATCCGCTGATCTCCCCGCGCTGACAGGCCGGCCTTCGGGCCGGCCTTTCGCATGTCCGGAATCGAGCCGGATCGCTCCCCGTCGCGCCAGAACCCTCCACCTCCCTCCACCGCCTGACTCCCTGTAAAAACAGGGCAGTTCAGGCGGCTTTCGTGTTTCAGAAGCCAGAAATGCTTGTTCGGTGGTGGAGTGTGGAGTAAAGTGGAGCAATACCTGGACCTGGCCGGAGCGAAGGGGGAGACATGCTGCTCGGCACGTTCGTCCCCAAGCTCGACGAGAAGGGGCGCATCATCCTCCCGGCGAAGTTCATGGACGACTTCGCCGGCGGCATCGTGATGACCCGCGGCCAGGAACGCTGCATCTACGTGTTCAGCCAGCGGGAGTTCGAGGACCTGCACGAGCGCGCCCGGCAGGCGCCCGTGACCGGCAAGAAGGGCCGCGACTTCCTGCGACTGCTGCTGAGCGGCGCCTCCCAGGAGGTGCCCGACAAGCAGCACCGCGTCACCATCCCGCCGATGCTGCGCGAGTACGCGGGGCTCGATCGCGAACTCACCGTCATCGGAACGGGCAACCGCGCCGAGATCTGGTCCACCTCCGCGTGGAACGCGTACTACGAGGCGACCGAGTCCGACTTCGCCGACACCGACGAGGAGGTGATCGCGGGCCTGTTCTGATCCCTCGGATGCGACCCTCAGCCGCGTTTCCTGACGCACCTTCCCCGGTGTCAGGGAGCGCCGGATGGGGATCGGATCCGGGGGCTCGATCCCGAACCACCATGAACGAGCTCCACGTCCCCGTCCTGCTCGAGCGCTGCATCGAGCTGCTCGCCCCGTCGCTGACCGCCCCGGGCGCCGTCGTCGTCGACGCCACCCTCGGCCTCGGGGGCCACTCCGAGGCGCTGCTGCGTCGCTTCGACCGCATCCAGCTCGTGGGTCTCGACCGCGACCGCCACGCGCTCGCCCTCGCCGGCGAGCGGCTCGCGCCGTTCGCCGACCGCATCCACCTCGTGCACACCGTCTACGACCGGCTGCCCGAGGCGCTCGCGCAGCTCGGGATCGCGCGGGCCGCCGGCATCCTCTTCGACCTCGGCGTCTCCTCGATGCAGCTCGACGAGGCCGAGCGGGGGTTCTCCTACTCGCAGGACGCGCCGCTCGACATGCGGATGGACGACACGGCCGAGCTCACCGCCGCCCGCATCATCTCCGAATACGACGAAGCCGCGCTGCGTCGCATCTTCTGGGAGTACGGCGACGAGAAGCTGGCCCCCCGCTACGCGCGGCGCATCGTCGAGGAACGCCGGAAGGCCCCGATCGAGACCTCGGCACGCCTCGTCGCGATCATCGACGCGGCGACGCCCGCGGCCGCCCGCCGGGCGGGCCACCAGTCCAAGCGCGTGTTCCAGGCGCTGCGGATCGAGGTCAACCAGGAGCTCGCCGTGCTCGAGGCGGCGATCCCCGCCGCGATCGACGCGCTCGAGGTCGGGGGGCGGATCGTCGTCATGTCCTACCAGTCGCTCGAGGACCGCATCGTCAAGCGCGAGTTCCAGGCGCGCTCCACTTCGACGGCGCCCCGCGGGCTGCCGGTCGAGCTTCCGGAGCACCGCCCCGAGCTGTCGCTCCTCACCCGCGGCGCCGAGCTCGCCGACGACGAGGAGCGGGCGCGCAACCCGCGCGCCACCCCCGTGCGGCTGCGTGCCGCCGAGCGGATCCGGGAGGCCGCATGAGCACCGCCACCGCCGTCCGGCTTCCGCGGAGGGCGCCCGAGCAGGCGCCGCAGCGGCACCTCGACATCGCGCCGACACGCGCCCAGAAGCGCGCGCGCCCGCGGATCTACGCGGCGCTCGTCGCGGTCGGCGGCATCGTCGTCATCCTCCTCGCCCAGCTGCTGATGAGCATCGTGCTCGCGGACGGCGCCTATCGGATCACGAGCCTGCAGCGCGACAACCGCGACCTCACCCGCGAACAGCACGCGGCGCAGGAGCGGCTCGAGCAGCTGAGCTCGACCCAGAGCCTCATCGACAACGCCACCGCCCTCGGCATGGCCTCGAGCGGCAACCCGGTGTTCCTCGACGTCGCCACGGGGCAGGCGCTCGGCACGGCGGGCGCGCCCAAGGGGCAGATCGTCGGCGCCGGCGGCAACCTCATCGGCAACGCGCTGCTCGGCGACGGCAGCAACCTCCTCGACCCGGCGGCCATCGCGGCCGCCCAGGCCGCCGAGCACGGCACGACGCTCGACGCCACCCCCACGACGACGACCGCCCAATCGGGTGTCGCTCCGGTCCAGGGCGGGACCGGGACGCTACCGTCGCCGACGACACGCTGACCGGGGGAGAACGGTGATCGAGGCACGCAGGACCCGCCGCCGGCTCGCGGTCGCGGTGATCGCCGTCTTCGCGATCGTGGTCGTCTTCTCGATCCGGCTCTTCGACATCCAGGTGGTGCGCGCCGACGAGCTGAAGACCGCCGCGGGGACCAACTACCGCACGGACACCGTGTGGGGCACGCGCGGCAGCATCGTCGACGAGAACGGCACCGTGCTCGCGACGAGCGTCGACCGCTTCAACATCACCGCGGCACCGGATCTCGTCGACCTCGCCGGCTTCGACCGCGTGGAGGAGGTCGACGGTAAGAAGACCCGCACCCATGTGAGCTTCTCGGATGCCGTGCAGGAGATCGCCGGTCTGACCGGTGCCGACCCCGCGCAGTTGACGACGGCGCTGACCGAGGATCCGACCTCGAAGTTCGCCTACCTCGTGAAGTCGGTCAAGCTCGACGTCTTCCAGGCCGTCACGGCGCTGCACATCCCGTGGGTGTACTCCGAGCCGCAGCCGGCGCGCAGCTATCCGAACGGCGCCATCGCCGGCAACCTGGTCGGCCTCATGGGCACCGACGGACCGCTGTCGGGTACCGAGGTGCAGTGGGAGCAGTGCCTCGCCTCGGAGAACGGCGAGACCGGGTACGCCGTCAGCGAGGACGGCGTCCGCATGCCCGGGTCCGAGGTCGTCGAGCAGCCCGCCAAGGACGGCGGCACGGTGCATCTCACCATCGACGCCGACCTGCAGTGGTTCGCCCAGCAGGCCCTCGCCGAGCAGGGCTCGGCGATCGGCGCCGAGTGGGCGACCGCGATGGTGGTGGAGATCGGCACGGGCAAGATCCGCGCGGCGGCCGACTGGCCCTCCGTCGATCCCAACGACCTCGACTCGGTCTCGGCCGAGGACTCGGGTGCGCGCAGCTTCACCGCCCCGTTCGAGCCCGGATCGATCATCAAGCCGGCGACCGTCGCCTCGCTCCTCGACGCGGGCGCGCTCACCCCGACCACCCAGTTCGTGGTGCCCTCCGGCTACACCATCCCCGGGGTCGGCTTCACCATCCGGGACTCGGTGGGGCACGGCGAGCTCCACTACACGACGGCCGGCATCCTCGTGAACTCCTCGAACATCGGCATCGCCGAGATGTCGCAGCTCCTGCCGCTCGACGAGCGCATCGCCTACCTGAAGAAGTTCGGCTTCGGCAGCGAGACCTCCGGCGCCGACTTCCTCGGTGAGGACGACGGCCTCGTGCGCTCCGTCTCGCAGAGCGACTCGATCACCTCGATCACGCAGCAGTTCGGCCAGGGCATGACCGCGACGAGCGCGCAGCTCGCGAGCATGTACCAGACCCTCGGGAACGGCGGGGTGCGGGTTCCGCTCACCCTCGTCGACGGATGCGAGCAGGCCGACGGCAGCTACACGGACGTGCCCGATCCGCAGGGCTCCCGGGTGGTGTCGGCGACCGCCGCGCAGCAGACCCTCCTCATGATGGAGGGTGTGACGACCCAGTACCACCTGGCGAGCGTGCTGGCGGTTCCCGGCTACCGGATCGCCGCCAAGTCCGGCACCGCGGAGGTGGCGGACGGCAACGGCTACGGCTCCGACCGGATCGTCTCGATGGCCGGCGTGTTCCCGATCGACCACCCGCAGTACGCGGTTGTCGTGACCTTCGCGAAGCCGGTTACGATGAAGACATCCGCCGCCGCGGCGCCCACCTTCAACGCGATCGTGAAGCAGGTCATCAAGACCTTCCGCGTCACACCGTCGACGGAGCCCGCCCCGGCCAACCCGCTCGAGTGGTGAGAACCGCCCCCGCGCGAGGAGCCCGGAGGACGACCAGAGACAGAGGAGGCCACGCAGCGTGAGCTCACGGATCCCTCCGATCCTCCGCCCCGAGCATCCCACCCCGCGCCCGCTGGCCACGCTCGTCCAGGAATTCGGTCTGGAGCACCGCGGCGACCTCGACGGCGTCGAGGTGACGGGGGTGACGCTCTCGACGAACGACCTGCACCCCGGCGACCTGTTCGTGGGCGTCCCGGGGCTCAAGGCGCACGGGGCGAGCTTCGCGAACCAGGCCGCCGAGGGCGGAGCCGTCGCGATCCTCACCGACGAGGCGGGCGCCGAGCTCGCCGCCGGCAGCGGGCTCCCGATCGTGCTCGTCCCGTCGCCGCGTGCCGCGCTCGGCGAGCTGTCGGCGTGGGTCTACCGCACCGACGACGAACCGCCCCTCCTCTTCGGAACCACCGGCACCAACGGCAAGACCTCCACGAGCTACCTGCTCGAGGGAGTGCTGCGGCAGCTGGGACTCGTCACGGGACTGTCCACCACCGCGGAGCGACACATCGGCGAGCTCTCCGTGGTGAGCCTCCTCACCACGCCGGAGGCCAGCGAGATGCACGCGCTGCTGGCGCGGATGCGCGAGGCAGGCGTCCGCGCCGTCGCCGTCGAGGTCAGCGCGCAGGCGCTCTCCCGGCACCGGGTGGACGGCATCGTCTTCGACGTGGCCGGCTTCACCAACCTGAGCCACGACCACCTCGACGACTACGCCGACATGGAGGAGTACTTCCGGGCGAAGCTGCCGCTGTTCGAGCCCGAGCACGCCCGCCGCGGCGTCGTCTGCCTCGACTCGCCGTACGGGCGCCGGGTGGTCGACGCGTCGCGCATCCCGGTCACCACGATCGCCACCGTCGGGCACGCGACCCCGGAGGACGTCGAGGCCGCCGAGTGGACGGTCGAGGTGCTCGACGAGACGGCGGCCTACACCGAGTTCCGTCTCACGGGACCGGACGGCCGCGAGCTCGTCACCCGCGAGCCGCTCATCGGGTGGCACATGGCCGCCAACGCGGCTCTCGCGATCGTCATGCTCGTCGAGGCGGGGTTCGAGCTCGAGGCCATCGGCGCCGCGCTCGAGGCGGGCGGCGGCATCCAGGCATACCTTCCGGGGCGCACGGAGCGCGTGTCCGGCGAGCGCGGCCCGAGCGTCTACGTCGACTTCGGCCACAGCCCGGACGCCTTCCAGAACACCCTGGCGGCGGTGCGCAAGTTCACCCCCGGCCGCACGATCATGGTCTTCGGGGCGGACGGGGACCGCGACGCGACGAAGCGCCACGACATGGCGCGGGTCGCGGCCGAGGGGTGCGACATCCTCGTGATCACCGACCACCACCCGCGCTTCGAGGACCCGGTGTCGATCCGCAAGACGCTGCTCGAGGGCGCGGCGCTCGCCGAGCACCAGCCGGAGATCCACGAGGTCAGCCCGCCCGAGCAGGCCATCCGCGTCGCCGTCGGGCTCGCGAAGGAGGGCGACTCGATCCTCTGGGCGGGACCGGGGCACCAGGACTACCGCGACATCCGGGGGGTGCGCACGCCGTACTCCGCCCGCGAGGAGGCGCGTGCCGCTCTGCGCGAGGCGGGCTGGGCATGATCCCGCTGCAGCTCGGGGAGCTCGCGGAGCTCCTCGACGGTCGCCTGCTGCTCCCCGACGGGATCGGGCCCGAGACGGTCGTCGCGGGCTCCGTGGAGACCGACTCCCGCCTCGTCGGGCCCGGTTCGGTCTTCGTGGCGCTGCCGGGAGAGGTGACCGACGGGCACCTCTTCGCCCCTGCGGCCGCCGAGGCGGGCGCCGCGCTCGTGATCTGCCGTGAGGACCTCGGTGTCCCGGTTCCGCAGCTCGTCGTCGCCGACGGCTTGGACGCCCTCGCCGCGCTTGCACGCGAGGTCGTCGCCCGGGTGCACGCGCTCGGCGCGCTGCGAGTCGTCGGCATCACGGGCTCGAACGGCAAGACCACCACCAAGAACCTGCTGCGCGCGGTCCTGGCCGCCGAGGGGCCGACCGTGGCACCCGAGGGCTCCTTCAACAACCAGGTCGGGGCCCCGATCTCGATGCTCCGCATCGACGCCGACACGCGCTACCTCATCGTCGAGATGGGCGCGAGCGGAGCGGGCGAGATCGCCCGGCTCGTGACCATCGCCCGGCCCGACATCGGCGTCGTGCTGAAGGTCGGGCTCGCGCACGCCGGCGAGTTCGGCGGCATCGACGCGACCGAGGCGGCGAAGTCCGAGATGGTGACCGATCTGCCGTCGTCGGCGGTGGCGGTGCTCAACGTCGACGACCAGCGCGTGGCGCGGATGGCGCGGCGCACGGCAGCGCGCGTGGTGGGGTTCGGCCTGTCGGGCGCGGCCGAGGTGCGCGCGCTCGACGTCGCGACCGGTGTCGACGGCACCCGGTTCACGCTCGAGGCGGATGGGGTCCGGCGGCCCGTCGCCCTGCGCATCCTGGGCGAGCACCACGTCATGAACGCCCTGGCGGCGCTGACCGTCGCGCGGGAGCTCGGGATCGACCTCGACCGCGCCGTCGCGGCGCTGGCCGAGGTGCCGCGCGCCGAGCGCTGGCGCATGGAGCTGTTCCGCCGCGACGACGACGTGGTCGTCATCAACGACGCCTACAACGCGAGCCCCGACTCGACCGCCGCGGCCCTCAAGACCCTCGCCCAGCTCGGACGCGACGGCGGCCGGCGTACTGTCGCGGTCCTCGGCGAGATGGCGGAGCTCGGCCCCTACGCGCAGGAGGAGCACGACCGGATCGGCCGGCTGGCGGTGCGCCTCGACATCCGGCAGCTCGTCGTCGTGGGCGACGCGGCCCGGCACATCCACGCCGCCGCCGGACTCGAGGGCTCGTGGGACGGGGAGTCGGTGCTCGTGGCCGACATCGACGCCGCCTACGATGTGCTGCGTGAGCAACTTCGTCCGGGCGACATCGTGCTCGTGAAGTCGTCGAAGTCGGCGGGCCTGCGGTTCCTCGGCGACCGGCTCGCGGGGGCGGGGGAGAACCCGTGATCGCCCTGCTCATCGCCGCGGGCGTCTCGCTCGCCTTCACGCTGCTGACCACGCCGCTCTGGATCCGCCTCTTCAACCGGCTCGGCTGGGGGCAGTTCATCCGCGACGACGGGCCGCAGAGCCATCACACCAAGCGCGGCACGCCCACCATGGGCGGGATCGTCTTCATCCTCGGCACCGTCGTCGGCTACCTCACCGGACACATCATCAACGAGGTGCCGTGGACGATGGTCGCCATGCTCGTCATCGGGATGATGGTCGGGCTCGGTCTCGTGGGCTTCGTCGACGACTTCCTGAAGACCCGCAAGCAGCGCAGCCTCGGTCTCGGCGGATGGTCGAAGATCGCGGGTCAGGTGATCGTCGCCACGGTGTTCGGCGTGCTCGCGCTGAACTTCCCCGACGAGAACGATCTGACCCCCGCGTCGACCGCGATCTCGTGGGTGCGCGACATCCCGTGGCTGGACCTGTTCACTTTCGGGCCCATCATCGGCGTCGTCCTGTTCCTGCTCTGGGTGAACCTCGTCACCGTGTCGGCGTCGAACGGCGTGAACGTCGCCGACGGCCTCGACGGCCTCGCGAGCGGCGCCGCGATCTTCGCGATCTCGGCCTACATCTTCATCGGCTTCTGGCAGGCGAACCAGTCCTGCTTCAACGTCAACATCGATCCCGACAACCTCTACAAGTGCTACGAGGTGCGCGATCCTCTCGACCTCGCCGTGGTCGCCGCCGCGATCACCGGCAGCCTCGTCGGCTTCCTCTGGTGGAACACCTCGCCCGCCCAGCTGTTCATGGGAGACACGGGCTCCCTGGCCCTCGGCGGCGCCCTCGCGGCCCTGGCGATCCTGAGCCGCACCGAGCTCCTGCTCGTGCTCATCGGCGGCCTGTTCATCATCACCACCGGATCGGTCATCCTGCAGCGCGCGTACTTCAAGCTCACCAAGTGGAGGTTCGGCGCGGGCAGGCGCATCTTCCTCATGAGCCCGCTGCACCATCACTTCGAACTCAAGGGATGGGCGGAGATCACGGTCGTCGTGCGGTTCTGGCTCATCGCCGCGCTGTTCGTCGCGGCGGGCGTCGGCGTCTTCTACCTCGAATGGCAGATCCGCTGAGCGCGCACCTGGAGGAGCTCACCAGCTGGCGTGCCGACTGGTCCGGTCTCCGTGTCGCGGTGCTGGGCCTCGGCGTCACGGGGTTCGCGGTCGCCGACACCCTCCAGGAGCTCGGCGCCGAGACGCTCGTCGTCGCGGCGCGGGGGAGCGACGAGCACCGGCAGCTGCTCAACGTCATCGGGTCGCGGTTCCTCGAGCACTCGGACGACGCGGGGGTCCCGGAGGAGCTGCTCGCGTTCGGTCCGCAACTGCTGGTCGTCTCGCCGGGGTACCACCCCGACCACCCGCTGCTGCTCTGGGCCGAGCAGGCGGGCATCCCGATCTGGGGCGACATCGAACTGGCCTGGCGGCTGCGCGACAAGGTCGTCCGTACGGACGGCACCCCGGCCGACTGGATCCTGGTGACCGGCACGAACGGCAAGACCACGACGACGCAGCTGACGGCGCACATGCTCGTCGCGGGCGGGCTGCGCGCCGCCCCCGCGGGCAACATCGGCATCCCCGTGCTCGACGCGGTGCGCGATCCGGCCGGCTTCGACGTGCTCGTGGTGGAGCTCTCGAGCTACCAGCTGCACTGGAGCCACCGGAACGACGGCGGCGGGCTCGCGCCCCTCGCGAGCGTCTGCCTCAACATCGCCGACGACCACCTCGACTGGCACGGCTCCCGCGAGGGCTACGTCGCGGCGAAGGGACGGGTGTACGAGAACACCCGCGTCGCGTGCGTCTACAACATCGCCGACGAGGCCACCATGCACCTCGTCGAGGATGCGGAGGTCCAGGAGGGCTGCCGCGCCATCGGCTTCGGCCTCGGGGTGCCGGGTCGCAGCGATCTCGGCGTGATCGAGGGCATCCTCGTCGACCGGGCCTTCCTGGAGGAGCGCCACAGCCACGCGCTCGAGCTGACGACCCTCGACGAGCTGCACGAGGCGGGTCTCGGCGCGCCGCACTCCGTGCAGAACGTGCTCGCCGCCTCCGCCCTCGCGCGTGCCGCGGGGGTCGAGCCGGCGCGCATCCGGGAGGCGCTGCGCAGCTTCCGGATGGACGCCCACCGCACCGAGGTCGTGGCGACCGCATCCGGGGTGGTGTGGATCGACGACTCGAAGGCGACGAACGCCCACGCCGCCGACGCCTCGCTGCGGGCCTCGTCGAGCGTCGTGTGGATCGCGGGCGGCCTGCTGAAGGGCGTCGACCCCGCACCGCTCGTCGAGCGCCACGCCGGACGCCTGAGAGCCGCCGTGCTCATCGGGGTCGACCGCGACGCCCTGCGCTCCGCGTTCGAACGACACGCGCCCGGCGTCCCGGTGCTCGAGGTCGACGGATCGGAGACTGAGGGGGTGATGTCCGCCGCGGTGCGCGCGGCCGCATCCGTCGCCGAACCCGGCGACGTGGTGCTGCTCGCCCCGGCGGCGGCGTCGATGGATCAGTTCACGGACTACGCGGACCGCGGAAGACGGTTCGCCGAGGCGGTGCGCGAGCACCTGGGAGGCGGGGCCGATGACGACGACCAGGCCGCCGGCCCGTCCGCGTCCGGGAGCGACCCCGCCTGACCCGGCCGACGACGGGTCGCGTCGCGCACCCACCGCCGTCGTCGCGGTCCGCAGGATCTTCGCCGCCGAGACGCCCGAGTACTTCCTCCTGCTCGGCACGACGCTCTTCCTCGTGGTCTTCGGTCTCGTGATGGTGCTCTCGTCGTCGTCGATCGAGTCGTGGGTGTCGGACGGCGACTTCTTCGCCCGCACCAGCAGGCAGGCGATCCTCGCCGTCATCGGTGTGCCGCTCATGCTCATCGCCTCGCGCGCGCCCATGGTCTTCTGGAAGCGCTGGGCCTGGCACGCCGTGATCGGCGCGCTCGTGCTGCAGGCGCTCGTGTTCGTGATCGGCACCGGCCAGGGCGCCTACAACAACAACTGGCTCACGATCGCCGGATTCACCTTCCAGCCCTCCGAGTTCATCAAGCTCGGCTTCGTGGTGTGGCTCGCCCTCATCGTGACCCGCAAGACCCCGGTCATCAACGACTGGCGCTCGAGCGACTGGAAGCAGGTGGCGCTGCCGCTGGTGCCGGTCGCGGGCGGTGCGCTGCTGCTCGTCATGCTCGGCAACGACCTCGGCACCGTCATCATCCTGACCGCCATGGTGCTCGGGGCGATGTTCTTCGCGGGGGTGCGGCTGCGCATCATGGGCACGGTGACGGCCGTGCTCGCCGTGCTCGCCTTCGCGGCGATCCGGCTCAGCACCTCGCGCAGCGACCGCATCGACGCGTGGCTCACGGGATGCACCGACGGCGACCCCGCCCTCATCGGCAAGTACTGCTATCAGACGCTGCACGGCTGGCAGGCCCTCGCGAGCGGCGGCGTGTTCGGCGTCGGGCTCGGCAACTCCGAGTCGAAGTGGAACTGGCTGCCGGAAGCCGAGACCGACTTCATCTTCGCGGTGATCGGCGAGGAGCTCGGCCTCGTGGGCGCGCTGCTCGTCGTCGCGCTCTTCGTGGTGCTGGCGATCTGCTTCGTGCGCATCATCCGCCGCCAGGTCGACCCCTTCGCGCGCCTCGCGACGAGCGTCGCCATGGTGTGGATCATCGGGCAGGCGCTCGTCAACATCGCGGTGGTGCTCGGGCTGCTCCCGGTGCTCGGCGTGCCGCTGCCCTTCATCTCCGCCGGCGGCTCCTCCCTCGTGACGACCCTCGTGGCCGTCGGCGTCGTGCTCTCGTTCGCGCGCCGCGATCCGCGGGCGGCCCGGCAGCACCAGGGGCTCCCGAGGTGACCGTCTACCTCATGGCCGGCGGCGGGACCGCCGGTCACGTGAACCCCCTGCTCGCCACCGCCGACCGCCTGCGCGAACGCGACCCGGATGCCGAGGTGCTCGTGCTCGGCACCGCCGAGGGCCTCGAGGCCCGGCTCGTGCCGCAGCGCGGCTACGAGCTGGTGACGGTGCCCCGGCTGCCGTTCCCGCGCCGCCCGAACGGCGACGCTCTGCGGTTCCCCGGGCGCTGGCGGGAGAGCGTCGAGCGCACCCGCGGCATCCTGCGGGATCGCGGAGTCGAAGCCGTCGTCGGCTTCGGGGGCTACGCGGCGGCTCCGGCGTACGCGGCGGCGCACCGCGAGGGGCTCCCGCTCGTCATCCACGAGGCGAACGCCCGCCCCGGGATCGCCAACCGCTACGGGGCGCGGTTCACCAGGCACGTGGCGACGGTGTTCGCGGGCACGCGGCTGCGCCACGCCCGCGTGGTCGGCCTGCCGCTCTGGCGCGAGATCGAGACGCTCGACCGCTTCGCCGCGCGCCCGGACGCGGCCGACGAGTTCGGACTCGTGCCCGGGCGGCCGACGCTGCTCGTCACCGGCGGATCGCTCGGCGCCCGCCGGCTCAACGAGGGGGTCTCGCAGTCCGTCGCGACCATCCTCGGCGCGGGGTGGCAGGTGCTGCACATCACGGGCGAGCGCTCGCCCGTCGAGGATCCCGGGCTCGTCGGGTACCGGATCCTCCGGTACTGCGACCGGATGGATCTCGCGCTGGCGGCCGCCGACCTGGCGCTCTGCCGCGCGGGATCCGCGACCGTGAGCGAGCTCGCCGCGCTCGGCATCCCGGCGGTGTTCGTGCCCTACGCCGTCGGCAACGGCGAGCAGGCGCTCAACGCGCGCGAGGCGGTCGACGCGGGGGGAGCGCTGCTGGTCCCCGACGCCGATTTCGACGCGTCATGGGTCCGGGACCGGCTGCCGCGGCTGCTCGAGGATCCGGCGCTGCTCGCCGACATGGCCGCGCGCATCGCCGAGACGGGGCGCCGCGACGGCGCGGATCGACTGGTCGACATGGTGCAAGAGGCGGTCGCCTCGACCCCGGGCGCCGCGTCGGCGACCCCCGCGGCGGACGGGTAGCGTTGACAGGATGATCAAGCCCGACCTCGACCAGGAGCTCCCCGAGCAGCTCGGCGCCGTGCACTTCGTCGGCATCGGCGGTTCCGGCATGAGCGGGATCGCCCGCCTGCTGCTGGAGGCCGGCCACCGGGTGACCGGCTCGGACCTGCGGGATACGGACGCGGTCGCGGAGCTCCGCGCGGCAGGTGCGGAGATCGCGATCGGCCACGACGCGGCCAACGTCGGCGACGCCGACACGGTCGTGGTGACGGGCGCCCTCTGGCAGGACAACCCCGAGTACCGGCGGGCGATCGAGTCGGGCATCCCCGTGCTCCATCGCTCGCTCGCCCTCAACTGGCTGATCCGGGGTCACCGGCTCGTGTCGGTCGCCGGCGCGCACGGCAAGACCACCTCGACCGGCATGATCGTGACGGCGCTGCGCGAGCTGGGCGCCGACCCGGGCTTCGTCAACGGCGGGGTCATCGCCGGGTACGGGCGCAGTTCGGCCTACGGAGCCGACGAGCTCTTCGTGGTGGAGGCCGACGAGTCCGACGGTTCCTTCCTGCTGTACGACACCGCGATCGCGCTCATCACGAACGTCGACGCCGACCACCTCGACCACTACGGCACGCAGCAGGCCTTCGAGGACGCCTTCGTGCGCTTCGCCCAGGAGGCGCGCGAGTTCGTGGTCGCGTCGAGCGACGACCCCGGCACCCTCGCGGTCACCCGGCGCCTCGTCGACAAGCGGGTCGTGACCTTCGGCCACGCCGAGCACGCGGAGGTGCGCGTGCTCGACGTCGTCGCCGACGGCCCGGTGTCGTTCACCCTCGGCTACGAGGGTCGCGAGCTCCCCGTGCAGCTGGCCGTCCCGGGCGCCCACAACGCCGTCAACGCCGCGGGCGCGTTCGCCGTGCTCGTCGCCATGGGCCACGATCCGGAGGCCGTGGTGCGCGGCCTCGAGGCGTTCGCCGGCACGGGGCGCCGCTTCGAGCTCCACGGCGAGGTGCGCGGTGTGCGCGTCTTCGACGACTACGCCCACCATCCGACCGAGGTCGCCGCCGCGCTCGCCACGGCGCGCTCGGTCGTGGGATCCGGGCGCGTGATCGCCATCCACCAGCCGCACCTCTACAGCCGCACGCGGATGATGGCGGGCGAGTTCGCCGCCGTGTACGAGGAGCTCGCCGACCACACGGTCGTGCTCGACGTGTACGGCGCCCGCGAGGATCCGGAGCCCGGCGTCACGGGCGCGCTCGTCGCCGAGCGCTTCGCGGATCCCTCGCACGTCGACTTCCTGCCCGACTGGCAGGCCGCCGCCGACCGCGTCGCCGAGATCGCCCGCGACGGCGACCTGGTGATGACCCTCAGCTGCGGCGACGTGTACCGCATCATCCCGCAGGTGATCGAGGCTCTGGGATCGGAGCGCACGTGAGCGGACGGCGCGCGTGAAGCGGCCCGAGGGGTTCGACGCCCCCGCCCCGCCCGCAGCGGAGCGGCCGGCACCGCGCTCCCGCGCCGCCCGTCCGGATGCCGCGCGTCGCCGCGAGGCGGCGACGGCCGAACCCGCCCGCGCGTCGACGCCTGCGGCCCCCGCCGCGCCGCCGCGCCCCGCGCGGAAGCGCCCGCCGCGCCCCTCGGCCAGCCGTGTCGCGGATGCCGAGCTCCGCGCGGCGGAGCGCGCCCGCAGGCGCGCCGAGAAGCACGAGCTCAAGCGGTTCACGCGGCGCGCGCGTCGCCGTCGCATCGCCTGGCTCGGCGGGATCGGGGTGGTGGTCGCGCTCGTGGCGATGAGCATCGGCGCGGTCTACTCGCCGCTGCTCGCGCTGCGCGACATCCGCGTCGACGGCACGACGAGCCTCGACCCCGCCCGGATCGTGGACGCGGTCGACGGCCAGCTCGGCACCCCGCTCGCACTGCTCGACCAGGACGCGCTCCGCGACGAGCTCGGCTCGTTCACGCTCATCCGCAGCTATTCGACCGAGATCCTGCCGCCCGGGACCCTCATCATCCACGTGGTCGAGCGCGCGCCGGTCGGCGTGATGGTCGCGGGTGGGGCCTTCGACGTCGTCGACGCGGCGGGCGTCGTGCTGGGCTCGGTGCCCCAGCGGCCTGCGGGGCTGCCGCTCATCCAGGTCGCGGAGGCGGACGTCGATTCGGCCGCGTACCGCTCGGTCGCCGAGGTGCTGCTCGCGATGCCGGATGCGCTCCGGGGCCAGGTCGACACCATCTCGGCGTCCACGCGCGACGACGTCACCCTCACCCTGGCGGGCTCCGCCCAGCGCGTCGAGTGGGGTGCCGCCGAGGATTCGGATCACAAGGCCCGCGTGCTGGCGGCGCTCATCGCGATCCACGGGGGAGCGGGCGCCGGCAGCTACGACGTGTCGGCTCCCGGCACCGCGGTCTTCCACGAGGACTGACGGTGCTCCGGCTGCGTGAGCCGTCCTCCGTTTCGCGACACGCGGGGTGTCGCACGATGGCGGCGAGTGCGCGCGCTTACCGTGAGGGCACCAGAACAGTACTGAGAAAGACTCCAAACTTCAAGTAGAGGTTGAGGGTTTTCTCCAGGAGGCCGGACGTGACTTCGAACCAGAACTACCTCGCCGTCATCAAGGTCGTCGGTATCGGCGGCGGTGGCGTGAACGCGGTGAACCGGATGATCGAACTGGGCCTCCGCGGCGTCGAGTTCATCGCCATCAACACCGACGCCCAGGCGCTGCTCATGAGCGACGCGGACGTCAAGCTCGACGTCGGGCGCGAGCTGACCCGCGGACTCGGCGCGGGCGCCGACCCCGAGGTCGGCCGTCGCGCCGCCGAGGACCACGCGGAGGAGATCGAGGAGGCCCTCGCGGGCGCCGACATGGTCTTCGTCACCGCGGGCGAGGGCGGTGGCACCGGCACCGGCGGAGCGCCAGTCGTGGCCCGCATCGCCAAGTCGATCGGCGCCCTCACGATCGGCGTCGTGACCAAGCCCTTCGGCTTCGAGGGCAAGCGCCGGCAGGCGCAGGCCGAGATCGGTGTCGCGACCCTCAAGAACGAGGTCGACACCCTCATCGTCGTCCCCAACGACCGGCTGCTCGAGATCAGCGACCGGGGCATCTCGATGCTCGAGGCGTTCTCGACCGCCGACCAGGTGCTCCTCGCGGGCGTCCAGGGCATCACCGACCTCATCACGACGCCGGGCCTCATCAACCTCGACTTCGCCGACGTCAAGTCGGTCATGCAGGGCGCGGGCTCCGCGCTCATGGGCATCGGCGCGAGCCGCGGAGCGGACCGCGCCATCAAGGCGGCCGAGCTCGCGGTCGCGAGCCCGCTGCTCGAGGCATCGATCGACGGCGCGCACGGAGTGCTCCTGTCGATCCAGGGCGGGTCGAACCTCGGCATCTTCGAGATCAACGACGCCGCGCGCCTCGTGCAGGAGGCCGTGCATCCGGAGGCGAACATCATCTTCGGCGCGGTGATCGACGACACCCTCGGCGACGAGGTGCGCGTCACCGTGATCGCGGCGGGCTTCGACGGCGGAGAGCCGAGCTCCCGCCCCGTGCACACCGAGAAGCGCAGCAACTTCGTCGAGGCGCCCGTGCCGGTGGCGGTCGCCGCCGCGGCCGAGGGTGACGAGCCGTCGCCCTCGGAGGGATGGGCGCGTGAGCCGGAGGTCCCCGTGGTCGCGTCTCTCGACGACTTCGACGACGACGGCGACCTCGACATCCCCGACTTCCTCAAGTAGCCGATGGGCGCCGACGCACCGCTCGCCGAACGGCTCGCGGCGGTCGACGCCGCCATCGCGGACGCGGCGCGTGCCGCCGATCGGGATCCCGGAGAGCTCACCCGCATCGTCGTCACGAAGTTCCATCCGGCGTCGCTGGTGCGGGAGCTGGCGGCTCTCGGCGTACGCGATGTCGGCGAGAACCGGCACCAGGAGGCCCAGGCGAAGGCGGCCGAGACGGCCGATCTCGCGCTGAACTGGCATTTCGTGGGACAGCTCCAGAGCAACAAGGCGCGCGCCGTGCGGCGCTACGCCCGAGCGGTGCACTCGGTGGACCGGGATTCGCTCGTCGACGCCCTCTCCGACCCCGACGCCGCCGCGCTCGACGTCTTCCTCGAGATCGACCTCTCGGGCGAGCCGGGGCGCGGCGGCGTCGCACCGGCAGACGCCGAGCGTCTGGCCGAGCGGGTGCTCGCGGCGCCGGGCCTCGAGCTGGTCGGGGTCATGGGGGTCGCCCCGCTCGGCGAGCAGCCGCGGCCCGCGTTCGCGCGCCTGCGGGCGGTCTCGGAGCGCGTGCGCGCGATCGCACCGGGGGCCGACAGGATCTCGGCGGGGATGTCGGGCGACTTCGCCGAGGCGATCCTCGAGGGCGCGACACACCTCCGCATCGGCACGGCAATCACGGGAAAGCGCCCGGACCGAGGTTAATCTCGGGTTCAGGAACCGCACGATCCGGAGGATGTCATGGCGAACCCGCTGCGCAAGACGATGGTCTACCTGGGCCTCGCCGACGAGGACTACGACGAGGCCGCCGAGCTCGCGGCCGCCCCCGCGCCGGTCTCGCAGAGCGCCGCCGCGTCCACCCACAACCGGCCCGCGCCCGTCACCCCGCTCCGCCGGGCGAACGCGCCGCGCACGGCCCCCGCAGGCATGAACGAGATCCTCACGGTGCACCCGCGCCACTACAAGGACGCCCAGCCGATCGCCGAGAGCTTCCGCGAGGGCATCCCCGTGATCATCAACCTCTCGCAGATGAGCGAGCCCGAGGCGCGTCGCCTGATCGACTTCGCGAGCGGCCTCTCGATGGGCCTCTACGGCAAGATCGAGCGCGTCACCAGCAAGGTGTTCCTCCTCTCGCCCGAGCACGTCGCCGTGAGCGGCGAGCAGGCCGAGGCGGAGTCCGAGGTCGACGCCGGCTTCTTCGCCGAGCGCTGATCACACCAGTCACGCCAGCCACACTGGCAACCGAACGGGGGGCAGCCCGTTCTCAGCCGCGCCGCGGTACCCTGGTCCTCGCGCGACTCTCAAGCGAGGCATGAACCTTGCTACGGTTGAGGGATTCGGGAACCGGATGAGGAAAGCAATCGAGGTGCGGTCATGGCTCTGACGCCGGAAGATGTCGTCAACAAGCGTTTCAACCCGACGAAGTTCCGCGAGGGATACGACCAGGACGAGGTCGACGACTTCCTCGACGAGGTCGTCGTGGAGCTGCGTCGCCTGAACCAGGAGAACGAGGAGCTGCGCCAGCGACTGGTCGCCGCCGACTCCCGCATCAGCGAGCTCCAGCGCTCCGCCAGCCAGGCCCCGGTGTCCGCGCCGGCACCGGCCGCCGCTCCCGCCGCGGCCGCTCCCGCACCCGCCCCGGTGCCCGCCCCCGTCCCCGTCCCCACCCCGTCGGCCGCGCCCGAGCTCGCCGGGCAGGACGCCTCGATGGACCAGAGCAACACCAACAACCTGCTCCAGCTCGCGCGTCGCCTCCACGAGGAGCACGTCCGCGAGGGCATGGAGAAGCGCGATCAGCTCATCGCCGAGGGCCACGCGACCGCCGCGCGCCTCGTCTCGGATGCCGAGACCCAGCAGCGCACCGCCATCGAGGCGCTCGAGGCCGAGAAGACGGGGCTCGAGCGGCGCGTCGAGGAGCTGCGGATCTTCGAGTCGGAGTACCGCGAGAAGCTCAAGGGCTACATCGAGGGTCAGCTGCACGAGCTGGAGGCGGCCGCGCCGATCTCCGCCCCGTCCCAGCAGCCCGCGTTCGGTTCGGCGCCGCCCGCCTACGACGCTCCGGCCGTCGCCGCTCCGGCGTACGACGCGCCGACCCCGTCCGCCGCACCGGTCTACGACTCGCCGGTCGTCGAGCAGCCCGCGCAGGACTTCGGGTCGCCGTCATTCGGCGAGTACGGCCAGGCGCCCGCGCCCCAGCCGGCCACCGCGTCCGCCCCGCCCGCCTACGCCGGCTTCCCGGCGCCGCAGGTGACGGGCGAGTACCCGGCCGCGCAGCCGGAGCAGAGCTCGCAGCAGCCCGAGTACCCCGCCTACTCGCAGCGCACCAACGATTTCCCGGGCCTTGGCGGCAACTGAGCCGCAGCCCGCGCCGAGCGACACGGGGCGTGCGCGCGTGAGCGTGCGCGCCCTCGTGCTGCTCGGGGTGGTGGCTGCCGGCATCCTGGCCGTCGACCAGCTCGCGAAGTACCTCGTCGTGAGCAATCTCGAGGTCGGGCAGATCGTCCCGGTGCTGGGGGAGTTCTTCCAGCTGCATTTCGTGAAGAACTCGGGTGCCGCCTTCTCGCTCGCGAGCGGCTTCACCTGGATCCTGTCGCTCGTGGCGGTCGGCGTCATCGTCGCGATCATCGTGTTCGCCAAGCGGATCAAGTCCACCGCGTGGGCGTGGATGCTGGGGCTGCTGCTCGGCGGGGCCCTCGGCAACGTGACGGACCGTCTGTTCCGGGAGCCGAGCTTCGGCATGGGGCACGTGATCGACTTCCTGCAGTTCTGGGGTTTCCCCGCGATCTTCAACGTCGCCGACGTGGCGATCTGCACGGCGATGGGCCTCTTCCTGCTCCTGACCCTGCGCGGCGTGCGCCTCGACGGCACCAAGGCCCAGGACACCATCGAGCAGATCCCGAAGCCGACCTCGGAGGTGTGATGGAGCGGCGCGGCATGCCGATCCCGGACGGTCTGGTCGGAGACCGCGCGGACGCGGCGGTCGCCCGCCTGATGGGGTTCTCGCGCACCTTCGCGCAGGAGGTGCTCGAGGCGGGGGGCGTGAGCCTCGACGGCACCGTGCTCGGCAAGTCGGACCGCGTGCGCCCGGGGTGGCTCGAGGTCGAGTGGGCGCCGCGGCTCGAGCCGACCGTCGTGCCGCAGCTCGTGCCCGACTTCCACGTCGTGCACGACGACGACGACATCGTCGTCATCGACAAGCCGGTGGGCGTCGCCGCCCACCCCGCATCCGGCTGGGACGGACCCACGGTGCTGGGCGCCCTCGCGGGGGCAGGCTACCGGATCGCGACCTCCGGCTCGGCCGAGCGGCAGGGCATCGTGCACCGGCTCGACGTCGGCACGAGCGGGCTGATGGTCGTCGCGAAGAGCGAGCGCGCCTACAGCGAGCTCAAGCGCGCCTTCCACGACCGCGAGGTCGACAAGATCTACCACGCCGTCGTCCAGGGGCATCCCGATCCCTTCTCGGGCACGATCGACGCACCCGTCGGACGTCATCCCGGGTCGAGCTGGAAGTTCGCGGTGACGGCGGACGGCAAGCACGCGGTCACCCACTACGACACGCTCGAGGCGCTGCGTTCCGCGACGCTCCTCGAGATCCACCTCGAGACGGGGCGCACGCATCAGATCCGCGTGCACATGGCCGCGCAGCGGCATCCGTGCGTCGGCGACGCGCTCTACGGAGCCGACCCGACGCTCACGTCCCGGCTCGGGCTCACCCGGCAGTGGCTGCACGCCGTGAAGCTCGGCTTCCGGCATCCGGCGACCGGAGAGCACGTGGAATTCGAGACACGCTACCCCGCCGACCTCGAGCACGCGCTCGACGTCCTCCGCGCGGATTAGTCTGGAGTCCGGACCCCGACGGAGAAGGCGTGACGAGCAGCGATTCCTTCGTGCACCTGCACGTGCACAGCGAATACAGCATGCTCGACGGGGCGGCCCGCGTCTCCGACCTCATGAAGGAGGTCGCGGCCCAGGGGATGCCGGCGATCGCGGTCACCGACCACGGCAACAACTTCGGCGCCTTCGACTTCTGGTCGCAGGCGAACGCCAACGGCGTGAAGCCCATCATCGGCACGGAGGCGTACCTGACGCCGGGAACGCACCGCACCGACAAGACGCGCGTGCGCTGGGGCGACGGGGGAGAGGACGACGTCTCGGGCGCCGGCGCCTACACGCACATGACGATGTGGGCCGAGAACACCGCCGGCATGCACAACCTGTTCCGCCTCTCGAGCCTCGCCTCCATCGAGGGCTACTACTTCAAGCCGCGCATGGATCGCGAGCTGCTGCAGACCTACTCGTCCGGGATCATCGCCACCACGGGCTGCCCGTCCGGCGAGGTGCAGACGCGGCTGCGGCTCGGCCAGTACGAGGCGGCGCGCGACGCGGCGGCGGAGTTCCGCGACATCTTCGGCAAGGACAACTTCTTCGTCGAGCTCATGGACCACGGACTCGGCATCGAGCGCCGCGTGATGGGCGATCTCGTGCGACTCGCGAAGGATCTCGACCTCCCGCTCGTCGCCACCAACGACCTCCACTACACGCACGCCCACGACTCCTCGGCCCACGAGATCCTGCTGTGCGTGCAGTCGGGGTCGACGCTCGCCGACCCGAAGCGCTTCAAGTTCGATGCGCAGGAGTTCTACCTGAAGACCCCCGCGCAGATGCGCGAGCTGTTCCGCGATCACCCCGAGGCGTGCGACAGCACCCTCCTGATCGCCGAGCGGTGCGATGTCGCCTTCAACACCGCCGCCAACTACATGCCCCGCTACCCGGTGCCGGACGGCGAGACCGAGGAGAGCTGGTTCATCAAGGAGGTCGAACGCGGCCTGCACGAGCGCTACCCCGGCGGCATCCCCGCCGAGGTCCGCACGCAGGCCGAGTACGAGACGGGCGTCATCACCCAGATGGGCTTCCCGGGGTACTTCCTCGTCGTCGCCGACTTCATCAACTGGTCGAAGGACCACGGCATCCGGGTGGGCCCGGGACGCGGCTCCGGTGCCGGCTCGATGGCCGCCTACGCGATGAAGATCACCGACCTCGACCCCCTGCAGCACGGCCTCATCTTCGAGCGGTTCCTCAACCCCGACCGCGTCTCGATGCCCGACTTCGACGTGGACTTCGACGAGCGTCGGCGCGGCGAGGTCATCAGGTACGTCACCGAGAAGTACGGCGAGGAGCGGGTCGCCCAGATCGTCACCTACGGCACGATCAAGGCGAAGCAGGCGCTCAAGGACTCCGGTCGGGTGCTCGGCTTCCCCTTCTCGATGGGCGAGAAGCTGACCAAGGCGATGCCACCCGCCATCATGGGCAAGGACATCCCGCTCGGCGGCATCGTCGACCCCGCCCACGAGCGCTACAAGGAGGCGGGCGACTTCCGGGCGATCCTCGACACCGACGCGGACGCCCGCACCGTCTTCGAGACCGCCCGCGGACTCGAGGGCCTCAAGCGCCAGTGGGGCGTGCACGCCGCGGGCGTGATCATGTCGAGCGAGCCCCTCATCGACATCATCCCGATCATGCGCCGCGAACAGGACGGTCAGATCGTCACGCAGTTCGACTACCCGGCGTCCGAGGCCCTCGGCCTCATCAAGATGGACTTCCTGGGGCTGCGCAACCTCACGATCATCGACGACGCGCTCGACAACATCGAGGCCAACCGCGGCTTCCGCCCCGTGCTCGAGGAGCTCGAGCTCGACGACCCCGCGGCCTACGACCTGCTCGGGCGCGGCGACACCCTGGGTGTGTTCCAGCTCGACGGCGGCCCGATGCGATCGCTGCTGCGGCTCATGAAGCCCGACAACTTCGAGGACATCTCGGCCGTCATCGCGCTGTACCGTCCGGGTCCCATGGGCGCGAACTCGCACACCAACTACGCGCTCCGCAAGAACGGGCAGCAGGCGATCGCGCCGATCCACCCCGAGCTCGCCGAGCCGCTGAAGGACATCCTCGACACGAGCTACGGCCTCATCATCTACCAGGAGCAGGTGATGGCCATCGCCCAGCGGGTGGCGGGGTTCTCGCTCGGCCAGGCCGACATCCTGCGTCGCGCCATGGGCAAGAAGAAGAAGTCCGAGCTCGACAAGCAGTACGAGGGCTTCAGCGCGGGCATGAAGGAGCGCGGGTTCTCCGACACCGCGATCAAGACCCTCTGGGACATCCTGCTGCCGTTCTCGGACTACGCCTTCAACAAGGCGCACTCGGCCGCCTACGGGGTGCTCAGCTACTGGACCGCGTACCTCAAGGCGCACTACCCGGCGGAGTACATGGCGGCGCTGCTCACGAGCGTCGGCGACGCGCGCGACAAGCTCGCGATGTATCTGAACGAGTGCCGGCGCATGGGCATCCAGGTGCTGCCGCCGGATGTCAACGAGTCGATCGGCTTCTTCGCGGCCGTCGGCGAGGACATCCGCTTCGGTCTCGGCGCCGTGCGCAACGTCGGCTTCGGCGTCGTCGACCAGGTGCGGGCGGCGCGCGAGCAGAAGGGCGCGTTCACCTCCTTCCACGACTTCCTGCGCAAGGTGCCGCTCACCGCGCTCAACAAGCGCACCATCGAGTCGCTCATCAAGGCGGGCGCCTTCGACTCGCTCGGCGCCTCCCGTCGCGCGCTCATCGAGATCCACGAGGAGTCGGTCGAATCGGCGGTCGCCGTCAAGCGCAACGAGGCGAACGGGCAGGTGGGCTTCGACTTCGACTCGCTGTGGGACGAGCCCGAGGCCGTCGACCACGTGCCGGAGCGGCCCGAGTGGTCGAAGAAGGACAAGCTCGCGTTCGAGCGCGAGATGCTGGGCCTCTACGTGTCGGAGCATCCGCTCGACGGTCTCGAGGTCGTGCTCGCCAAGCACGCGTCGATCGGCATCGGCGAGCTGCTCGCCTCGGAGTCGATCCAGGACGGCGAGATCGTCACCGTCGCCGGGCTCCTCACGAGCGTCCAGCACCGCACCGCGCGTCAGTCGGGCAACCCGTACGGCGTGGTCACCGTCGAGGACTTCGGCGGCGAGGTGAGCGTCATGTTCCTCGGCAAGACCTACCAGGAGTTCGCCCCGGGGCTGCAGAGCGACACCATCGCCGTGATCCGTGCGCGCGTCAGCCAGCGCGACGACGGCATCGGACTGCACGCGCAGAGCATGTTCCTGCCCGACACCGGCCAGAGCCTCGGCTCGGGTCCCCTCGTCATCCAGGTGCCCGAGAACCGGGCGACGACCGAGGTGGTCTCCGCGCTCGGCGACGTGCTCATCCGTCACCGGGGCGACAACGAGGTGCGGTTGCGGCTGGTGCGCGGGGAGTCCGCCCGGCTGTTCGAGATCCCCTACCCGGTCGCCGTCACGGCCGACCTCTACGGCGAGCTGAAGAGCCTCCTCGGCCCGAACTGCGTTGTTTGACGACGGCGGAGGACGCTAGGCGGGGTCGCCGGGGCGCAGGTAGCTGCGCTCGTGGTAGAGCATCGCCTCGTCCTCGGCGCCCAGACCGCCGTCCTCGATCTGCACCACGATGACGGCGTTCTCGTGCACCGGGTAGCGGCCGACGATGCGGCCGAGCATCCAGGCGGGCACGTCCTTCAGCAGCGGGAGGCCGAGCGGGCCGGGCGCCCAGTGGTCTCCGTCGAAGCGGTGGTCGTGGTCACCCGCCATCGTCGCCGCGACGTCGCGATTGCGCGCGCCGAGGATGTGGATCACGACGTGGTCGGTCTGCTCGACCGCCGGCCAGGCGCTCGACACCCGCGCCATGTTGAAGGTCGCGAGGGGAGGCACGGCGGCGAGCGATGCGAGCGACGTCGCCGTGAAGCCGACCGGGTGGCCGTCGGGGTCGCGCGCCGTCACGACGGACACCCCGGCGGCGAGCCGTCGGAACGCCAGCTTGAAGGCGGACAGATCGTCGACGATCCGGGGTTCGTGCGCGGTGCTCTCGTGTTCCATCGTCTGGTTCCAACCTCGTGCGGGGCCGGCGCATTCCACGCCCCCTAGCATTGTCTCGCGATGATCCAGACCCTCGACCTCCGTGGAACCCGTCCGACACGCGCCGAACTCGGCGCACTCATCCCGCGCGCCCGTGTGGACGTGGCCGTCGCTGCCGAGGCCGCCCACGCCCTCATCGAGGACGTCCGTGCGCGCGGATCGGAGGCGCTCCGCGACCAGTCGGAGCGCTTCGACGGCGTGCGTCCCACCGCTCTGCGGGTGGAGCCGGAGGCGATCGCGGCGGCCGTGGAGGCGCTCGACCCCGCGGTGCGCGCCGCCGTCGAGGAGGCGATCACCCGGGTGCGCCGCGCCTCCGCGGCTCAGGTGCCGCCGCCCGCCGTCACCGAACTCGGCCCCGGCGCGCGCGTCGAGCAGCGCTGGCAGCCCGTGGCGCGCGCCGGCTTCTACGTGCCGGGCGGCAAGGCGGTCTACCCGTCCAGCGTCATCATGAACGTGGTCCCCGCGCAGGTCGCGGGCGTCGGCTCGGTCGTCATCGCCTCGCCTGCGCAGGCGGAGCACGGCGGGTCCGTCCACCCGACCATCCTCGCCGTGGCGGGGCTGCTCGGCGTCTCCGACGTGTTCGCGATGGGCGGTGCGGGCGCCATCGGCGCACTCGCCTACGGCGTGCCCGACGCGGGGCTCGACCCCGTCGACATCGTCACGGGGCCCGGCAACGTCTACGTCGCCGCGGCGAAGCGCCTCGTGCGCGGCGTCGTCGGCATCGACGCCGAGGCGGGTCCCACCGAGATCCTGGTCATCGCCGACGCGGAGGCCGACCCGGTCCTCGTCGCGGCCGACCTGCTGAGCCAGGCGGAGCACGACGAGCTCGCCGCCGCTATCCTCGTCACCGACGCCCCCGAGCTGGCCGTGCGCGTCGCCGCCGCACTCGAGCCCCAGCTCGCCGCGACCGCGCACCGCGACCGTGCCGCCGCCGCGCTCGACGGACCGCAGTCGGCGATCGTGCTCGTCGACGACCTGCCCGCCGCCGCCGAGTTCAGCAACCTCTACGGCCCGGAGCACCTCGAGCTGCTGACCGCCGACCCGGATGCGCTGCTCGCGCGGATCGACGCCGCCGGCGCCGTCTTCCTGGGCGAGTACTCGCCCGTGAGCCTTGGCGACTACCTCGCCGGGTCGAACCACGTGCTGCCCACCGGTGGACAGGCGCGGTTCTCCTCGGGCCTCGGGGCGGCGACCTTCCTCCGCCCGCAGCAGGTGGTGCGATACGGGCGCGAGGGCCTCGCGGAGGTGGCCGACCGCATCCGCGCCTTCAGCGACGCGGAGCAGCTGCCGGCTCACGGCGACGCCGTACAGCGTCGCTTCGAGTGAACCGACGCCCCGGACGGGCGTCGGCGCTGGCGTCGCGGCGAAGGCCAGAAATGGCCTTCGCTTCGAGCTCCAGCGCGCACGGCGACGCCGTACAGCGTCGCTTCGAGTGAACCGACCACGCGTCTCGCGGCCGCCGCGGGTATCCTGAGCGGGATGTTCTGCCCCTTCTGCCGTCACCCCGACAGCCGGGTCATCGACTCGCGGACGAGCGATGACGGCTTGTCGATCCGGCGACGCCGCCAGTGCCCCGAGTGCGGGCGGCGGTTCTCGACGACCGAGACCGCGAGCCTCAACGTGATCAAGCGCTCCGGCATCGTCGAGCCGTTCAGTCGCGAGAAGATCGTGTCGGGCGTGCGGAAGGCCTGCCAGGGGCGCCCCGTGAGCGATGCCGACCTCGCGCTCCTCGCGCAGCGCGTCGAGGAGACCATCCGGGCGACGGGCGTGGCGCAGATCGACGCCAACGACATCGGGCTCGCCATCCTGCCGCCGCTGCGGGAGCTCGACGAGGTCGCCTACCTGCGCTTCGCGAGCGTCTACCAGGGCTTCGACTCGCTCGAGGACTTCGAGGCCGCGATCACGCTGCTGCGTGTCGCGCACGCCCCCGAACACGACACGGAGGGCGAGGGCGCCGCGCTCCAGTAGCCTGGAGCGCGGCATGTACCGACTCCTCTTCCGGCTCGTCCTGTCGCGCTTCGACCCCGAGACCGCCCACCACCTCGCGTTCGTCGTCATCCGCATGCTCGGATGGCCGGTGCTGCGCACCCTCGCTCGGGCGCTGACCCGCCCGGACGGGTCCCTCGCGGTGCGCACCCTCGGGCTGGAGTTCCCGTCGCCGTTCGGCCTGGCGGCCGGGTTCGACAAGGAGGCGCTCGGCATCCCCGGTCTCGGCGCGCTCGGCTTCGGCCACGTGGAGGTCGGCACGATCACGGCGCGGCCGCAGCCCGGCAACCCGAAGCCGCGGCTGTTCCGCTTGA